>NZ_CP151406.1:0-3423569 GCF_038368255.1 Azonexus hydrophilus | reverse complement strand
ACCAAGCCGCACGTCAACGTTGGCACCATCGGTCACGTTGACCACGGCAAGACCACGCTGACGGCAGCAATCACCACGGTGCTGGCCGCCAAGTTCGGCGGTGCCGCCAAGGCATACGACCAGATCGATGCGGCCCCGGAAGAAAAGGCTCGCGGTATCACGATCAACACGGCGCACGTCGAGTACGAAACCGCCAACCGTCACTATGCTCACGTTGACTGCCCGGGCCACGCCGACTACGTCAAGAACATGATTACCGGTGCTGCCCAGATGGACGGCGCGATCCTGGTTTGCTCGGCCGCTGACGGCCCGATGCCGCAGACCCGCGAGCACATCCTGCTGGCTCGCCAGGTGGGTGTGCCGTACGTTCTGGTGTACATGAACAAGTGCGACATGGTCGACGACGCCGAGCTGCTCGAGCTGGTCGAAATGGAGCTGCGCGAGCTGCTGTCCAAGTACGACTTCCCGGGCGACGACACCCCGATCATTCACGGTTCGGCCCTGAAGGCCCTCGAAGGCGACCAGTCCGAAATCGGCGAGCCGTCGATCTTCCGTCTGGCTGACGCCCTGGATTCCTACATCCCGACGCCGGAACGCGCGGTCGACATGCCGTTCCTGATGCCGGTCGAAGACGTGTTCTCGATCTCGGGTCGCGGTACCGTTGTGACGGGTCGCGTCGAGCGCGGCATCGTCAAGGTCGGCGAAGAAATCGAAATCGTCGGTATCCGTCCGACGGTCAAGACCACCTGTACCGGTGTTGAAATGTTCCGCAAGCTGCTCGACCAAGGTCAGGCTGGCGACAACATCGGCGCCCTGCTGCGTGGTACCAAGCGTGAAGACGTCGAACGTGGTCAAGTGCTGTGCAAGCCGGGTTCGATCACCCCGCACACCCACTTCACCGGCGAAGTGTATGTTCTGTCGAAGGACGAAGGCGGTCGTCACACCCCGTTCTTCAACAACTACCGTCCGCAGTTCTACTTCCGCACGACCGACGTGACCGGCGCGATTTCGCTGCCGGAAGGCGTTGAAATGGTCATGCCGGGTGACAACATCCAGATGACGGTCAAGCTGATTGCCCCGATCGCCATGGAAGAAGGTCTGCGCTTCGCCATCCGCGAAGGCGGTCGTACCGTTGGCGCCGGCGTCGTCGCCAAGATCATCGAGTAATCGGTAATCGTTGCAAGCAAAGCGCTTCGGGGTCCCGAAGCGCTTTGATGTTTCTGCAGCAGGGGTGTAGCTCAATTGGTAGAGCAACGGTTTCCAAAACCGTAGGTCGGGGGTTCGATTCCCTCCGCCCCTGCCACTCTCTTTAAAGATCGCGAACGTCATGGCTGACAAGATCAAGTTCTCGCTGGCGCTGGTTATTCTGGCAGCTGGCGTGGCTGGCTTCTACCTGCTCTCCGAGCAGGCAATGATTTTGCGCGTCCTGGCGGTTCTCGTCGGGGCGGCGCTGGCGGTTGCCGTTGCCTGGAAGACTGAGCCGGGTCAGCGCTTCTTCACCTTTGCCAACGAGGCGGTGATCGAAGCGCGCAAGGTCGTCTGGCCGACGCGCAAGGAAACGACCCAGACCACGGCGATGGTTTTCGCCTTCGTGGTCGTGATGGCGCTTTTCCTCTACCTCACCGACAAGAGTCTTGAGTGGGTCCTGTACGACCTGGTCCTGGGCTGGAAGAAATCATGAGTAAACGCTGGTACGTCGTACACGCCTATTCCGGCTTCGAAAAGAGTGTCATGCGCGCCATTCAGGAGCGCATCAATCGCTTGGGGATGCAGGAAAAATTCGGTCAGATTCTCGTTCCGGTCGAAGAAGTGGTTGAAATGAAGGGTGGTCAGAAGTCCATTTCCGAACGCAAGTTCTTCCCCGGCTACGTGCTGGTCGAAATGGAAATGGACGACGATAGCTGGCACCTGGTGAAGAACACGCCCAAGGTTACCGGCTTTGTCGGTGGCACGGCCAACCGCCCGGCACCGATTTCCCAGAAGGAAGTCGACAAGATCATGCAGCAGATGCAGGAAGGCGTCGAAAAGCCGCGTCCCAAGGTCTTGTTCGAAGTGGGCGAAGTGGTCCGGGTCAAGGAAGGCCCGTTCACCGATTTCCACGGTTCGGTCGAAGATGTGAATTACGAAAAGAGTCGTCTGCGCGTCTCGGTGACCATTTTCGGTCGCGCGACGCCGGTCGAGCTCGAATTTGCCCAGGTCGAGAAGTCCTGAGCGACAGCTTTCAGGTATGCCGGCGACCTTGATGTCCGGCAAGAGGAGCGCCAGTAGTCGTTTTGGCGAACGCGCGTTACAACTCATTTAAGGAGTGTCTTATGGCCAAGAAAATTATTGGCTACATCAAGCTGCAAGTGCCGGCAGGCAAGGCGAATCCGTCGCCGCCGATCGGCCCGGCGCTGGGTCAGCGCGGTCTCAACATCATGGAATTCTGTAAGGCCTTCAACGCTCAGACGCAAGGCGTCGAGCCGGGTCTGCCGATTCCTGTCGTGATCACCGCTTTTGCCGACAAGTCCTTCACCTTCGTGATGAAGACGCCGCCGGCAACGATCCTGATCAAGAAGGCTGCCGGTATCAAGTCCGGTTCGGCCAAGCCGCACACCGACAAGGTCGGCAAGATCACCCGCGCCCAGTGCGAAGAGATCGCCAAGACCAAGATGCCTGACCTGACGGCCGCCGACATGGAAGCCGCTATCCGCACCATCGCCGGCTCTGCCCGTTCGATGGGCATCACCGTGGAGGGTCTGTAATCATGGCCAAGCTCACGAAAAAGCAAAAAGCCTTCGCCGCCAAGGTTGTTCCGCAGAAGCTGTACCCACTGCAGGAAGCCCTGAACCTGGCCAAGGAAACCGCCACTGCCAAGTTTGACGAGTCGATCGACGTTGCCATCAACCTCGGCGTCGATGCACGCAAGTCGGACCAGGTCGTTCGTGGTTCCGTCGTGCTGCCGGCGGGTACCGGCAAGACTGTTCGCGTTGCCGTGTTCGCCCAGGGCGACAAGGCTGAAGCCGCCAAGGCTGCCGGTGCCGATGTCGTCGGTTTCGACGACCTGGCCGCCGAAGTCAAGGCCGGTAACCTGAACTTTGACATCGTCATCGCTACGCCGGATGCCATGCGCATCGTCGGCCAGCTCGGCCAGATCCTCGGTCCGCGCGGCCTGATGCCGAACCCGAAGGTCGGTACCGTGACCATGGATGTCGCCACCGCCGTCAAGAATGCCAAGGCAGGTCAGGTTCAGTACCGCACCGACAAGGCCGGTATCGTTCATGCCACCATCGGTCGTGCTTCCTTCTCGGTCGAGAACCTGGAAACCAACCTGAAGGCACTGGTCGAGGCGCTGCAGAAGGCCAAGCCGGCTGCTTCCAAGGGTCAGTACCTGCGCAAGATCGCCGTTTCGGCCACGATGGGCCCGGGCGTTCGCGTCGATCAGGCTACGCTGGCTGCTTAAAGAACTTTGGGTCGCAGCTTCCGGCCGTCCGGCCAGAGGCTGCGAATCGTCAAAGACCGCAGGCGCCCTGTAAAGGGCTTAATCGCGAAAGCCTGCGCAGACGGTGTTCCCGAAACGGATTTTCTGCCATTCGCAAGAATGGCGAGCTTCTGGTTCAGGTCGCCGTAAGGGCGGCGGGAATGTTTCCCGTCGTGTTATGACTTGAAAGGAGGAAAGACCTGTGGGTCTCAATCTGAATGACAAAAAAGCCGTCGTGGCTGAGGTGTCGGCACAAGTAGCCAACGCCGAGACTATCGCGATCGCCGAATATCGTGGCATCGAGGTCGGTGACCTCACCGTGCTGCGCAAGAAGGCTCGTGAGTCCGGTGTTTACCTGCGCGTGCTGAAGAACACCCTGGTGCGTCGCGCCGTGGAAGGCACGCAGTTTGCCGGCCTGGCCGAGCACATGGTTGGCCCGCTGATCTACAGCGTGTCCGCCGACCCGGTGGCAGCAGCGAAAGTCCTCAACGACTTCGCCAAGACCAACGACAAGTTGGTTCTCAAGGCCGGTTCCTATGCCGGCAAGGTGCTCGACAAGGCTGGTGTGCAGGCGCTCGCGTCCGTCCCGAGCCGCGAAGAGCTGCTCTCGAAGCTGCTGTATGTCATGCAGGCTCCGGTCGCCGGCTTTGTCCGTGGCCTCGACGCCCTGGCCAAGCAGCGCGAAGGCGCCGCCGCTTGATCCTTACCGCATACGAACTGATTTAGGAGTTTATTGAAATGGCAATTAGCAAAGAAGACATCCTGGAAGCCGTTGGCTCCCTGACCGTTATGGAACTGAATGACCTGGTCAAGGCATTCGAAGAGAAGTTTGGCGTTTCCGCCGCTGCCGTCGCCGTTGCCGGCCCGGCTGGTGGTGCTGCCGCTGCTGTTGAAGAGCAGACCGAATTCACCGTTGTCCTGGCTGCTGCCGGCGACAAGAAGGTTGAAGTCATCAAGGTCGTCCGTGCCGTTACCGGCCTGGGCCTGAAGGAAGCCAAGGACCTCGTTGACGGCGCGCCGAAGCCGGTCAAGGAAGGTATCGCCAAGGCCGACGCAGAAGCGCTCAAGAAGCAACTGGAAGACGCTGGCGCCAAGGTCGAAATCAAGTAATCGATCTGGTTCCTGTGGGCTGGCGGCGCATGTCGCCAGCCCTTTTTCCCTTATTCTGGTTCAACCGAACGATCGAAATTCACTTGAGTACTCGCCAGACGGCAAACGCAAATCACGATCTCCCTGTCAGCAATGACCCGGGGAGCGGATTTGCGTTTGCCTGTTTGTTCAGGTCCGACATCTGATTCCACCCTCACGGAGTTACCATGACTTACTCCTTCACCGAGAAGAAACGCATCCGCAAGAGCTTCGCCAAGCGCGCCAGCGTACTCGAGGTTCCCTTCCTGCTCGCAACGCAGTTGCAATCCTTCACGGATTTCCTGCAAGCGGACGTGCCGGTTCAGGCGCGCAAGAACGAAGGGCTGCAAGCTGCGTTCACCTCCATTTTCCCCATCGTTTCCCATTCCGGAAACGCGAGACTGGAGTTCGTCAGCTATGCGCTCGGTGAGCCGGCCTTCGACGTCGTCGAGTGCCAGCAGCGTGGCCTGACCTTCGCGGCTTCGCTGCGCGCCCGCGTGCGCCTGGTCCTGATGGATCGCGAAACGCCGGATACGGTCAAGGAAGTCAAGGAACAAGAAGTCTACATGGGTGAAATCCCCCTGATGACGACCAACGGTTCCTTCGTCATCAACGGTACCGAGCGGGTCATCGTTTCCCAGCTGCATCGTTCGCCTGGCGTGTTCTTCGAGCACGACCGCGGCAAGACACATAGCTCGGGCAAGCTGCTGTTCTCGGCGCGGGTGATTCCCTACCGCGGTTCCTGGCTCGACTTCGAATTCGACCCGAAGGACTCGCTGTTCTTCCGCGTCGACCGTCGCCGCAAGATGCCGGTCACCACGCTGCTCAAGGCCTTGGGCATGAGCTCGGAGCAGATCCTGGCCGAATTCTTCGAATTCGACCTGTTCAAGCTGTCGGCTGACAAGATCGAATTCGCCTTGGTCCCGGAACGTCTGCGCGGCGAAGTCGCCCGCTTCGACTTCGTGGCGCCGGATGGCAAGGTCATCGTCGCCAAGGACAAGCGGATCACCGCCAAGCACATCCGTGACATCTCCGCTGCCGGTCTGAAGCAGATCGCCGTGCCGGAAGAGTTCCTGATCGGTCGTGTCGTCGCCCACAACATGGTCGATACCGCCACTGGCGAAGTCGTCGCCAACGCCAACGATGAGATCACCGAGACGCTGCTCGCCAGCCTGCGCGAAGCTGGCATCTCCAGCGTCGAGACGCTGTACACCAATGACCTCGATCGTGGTGCCTTCATCTCCAACACCCTGCGCGGCGACGATACCGCCTCGCGTCAGGCAGCCCGTGTTGCCATCTACCGCATGATGCGTCCGGGCGAGCCGCCGACGGAAGAAGCGGTTGAAATCCTGTTCAACGGCCTGTTCTACTCCGACGAGCGTTACGACCTGTCGGGCGTCGGCCGCATGAAGTTCAACCGTCGCCTCGGCCGTAACGACGTGATCGAATACAAGGTCATGATCAAGAGCCTGGCATCGCGTGCCGAAGCTGCGCTGAAGAACCTGGCGGAAGCCTCCGGTTTTGCCCTGTCGGCGATCCAGGATCTGGTTGCCGGCCTGCCGTTCGGCTCCCGTGCGCTGAGCGAGAACCTGACCCGCGAAGACGCCGACGTCCTGGCCGGCAAGATCAAGCCGCTGGGCGCCAATGTCGAAGTGCGTGAACAACTGACGCTGTCGCCGCGCGACATCGTCGAAGTGATCAAGATCCTGGTCGACCTGCGCAACGGTCGCGGCGACATCGACGATATCGATCACCTCGGCAACCGCCGCGTGCGTTCGGTCGGCGAGTTGGCCGAGAACCAGTTCCGCGCCGGTCTCGTCCGCGTCGAACGCGCCGTCAAGGAGCGCCTGAGCCAGGCCGAATCCGACAACCTGATGCCGCACGACCTGATTAATGCCAAGCCGATCAGCGCTGCGATCAAGGAATTCTTCGGCTCCAGCCAGCTGTCGCAGTTCATGGACCAGACCAACCCGCTGTCTGAAATCACCCACAAGCGCCGTGTTTCGGCCCTTGGTCCGGGCGGTCTGACGCGCGAACGTGCCGGCTTCGAAGTGCGCGACGTGCACCCGACCCACTATGGTCGCGTCTGCCCGATCGAAACGCCGGAAGGTCCGAACATCGGTCTGATCAACTCGCTGGCCCTGTTCGCCCGCGTCAATAGCTACGGTTTCATCGAGACCGCCTATCGCCGCGTCGTCGACAGCAAGGTCACCAACGAGATCGACTACCTGTCGGCCATTGAAGAAGGCAACTACGTTGTCGCTCAGGCCAACGCCGCACTCGACGCCAATGGTCAGCTGGCTGACGACCTGGTGACCTGCCGCGAAAAGGGCGAAACCATCCTGGCCGAGCCGTCGCGCGTCCAGTACATGGACGTTGCCCCGGGCCAGATCGTTTCCGTCGCCGCCTCGCTGATTCCCTTCCTTGAGCATGACGATGCGAACCGCGCGCTGATGGGCGCCAACATGCAACGTCAGGCCGTTCCCTGCCTGCGTCCGGAAAAGCCGCTGGTCGGTACCGGCATCGAGCGCACCGTCGCCGTTGACTCGGGTACGGCCGTGGTCGCCCTGCGTGGCGGTGTCGTCGATTACGTCGATGCTGGCCGCGTCGTGGTCCGCGTCAACGACAACGAAACCGTTGCTGGTGAAGTCGGTGTCGACATCTACAACCTGGTCAAGTACACGCGTTCCAACCAGAACACGAACATCAACCAGCGTCCGATGGTCAAGATCGGTGACGTCATCGCCAAGGGCGACGTGGTCGCCGACGGTGCCTCCACCGACAAGGGCGAACTCGCCCTCGGCCAGAACATGCTGATCGCGTTCATGCCGTGGAACGGCTACAACTTCGAAGACTCGATCCTGATCTCCGAACGCGTCGTTGCCGAAGACCGCTACACCTCGATCCACATCGAGGAACTGACGGTCGTTGCCCGCGACACCAAGCTCGGACCTGAGGAAATCACCCGCGACATCGCCTCGCTCGGCGAAGTGCAGCTGTCCCGTCTGGACGACGCCGGTATCGTGTACATCGGCGCCGAAGTCCACGCCGGTGACGTGCTCGTCGGCAAGGTCACGCCCAAGGGCGAAACCCAGCTGACGCCGGAAGAAAAGCTGCTGCGCGCCATCTTCGGTGAGAAGGCCTCCGATGTGAAGGACACCTCGCTGCGCGTGCCGGCCGGCATCGCCGGTACCGTCATCGACGTCCAGGTGTTCACCCGCGAAGGTATCGAGCGCGACAAGCGTGCCCAGTCGATCATCGACGAGCACCTGCGTCACTACAAGCTCGACCTCGCCGACCAGATGCGTATCGTCGAGCGCGACGCTTTCGCCCGTGTCGGTCGCCTGATCGTTGGCAAGAAGGCCAACGGCGGTCCGAAGAAGCTGGCCAAGGGCACGGTCATCGACCAGGCCTACCTGGACGGCATGGATCCGCACCACTGGTTCGACATCCGCCTGGCCGACGACGAGATTGCGCTGCAACTCGAGCAGGTCAAGGAAGGTCTGGAGCAGGCCCGCAAGGACTTCGACGTTGCTTTCGAAGCCAAGCGCAAGAAGCTGACGCAGGGCGACGAACTGCCGCCGGGCGTGCAGAAGATGGTCAAGGTCTATGTTGCCGTCAAGCGTCGCCTGCAGCCTGGCGACAAGATGGCCGGTCGTCACGGTAACAAGGGTGTCGTCTCGCGCATCCTGCCGGTTGAAGACATGCCGTACATGGCCGATGGCCGTCCGGTCGACATCGTTCTGAACCCGCTCGGCGTGCCGTCGCGGATGAACGTCGGTCAGATTCTCGAAGTCCACCTCGGCCTCGCGGCCAAGGGCCTCGGCCACAAGATCGGCGACATGCTGCGCCGTGAAGCCACGGTCAAGGAAGTGCGTGGTTTCCTCGACCAGATCTACAACTCGAGCGGCAAGTCGGAAAATCTCGACGAGCTGAACGACGGCGAGATCATGGAAATGGCTGGCAATCTGACCAGCGGCGTGCCGTTCGCGACGCCGGTGTTCGACGGTGCCAAGGAAGAAGAAATCAAGGCCATGCTGGCCCTGGCCGGCATGCCGTCGTCGGGTCAGATGACCCTGTTCGACGGTCGTACCGGCGATGCCTTCGAGCGTCAGGTCACGGTCGGCTACATGCATTACCTGAAGCTGCACCACCTGGTCGACGACAAGATGCACGCCCGTTCGACCGGCCCGTACTCCCTGGTTACCCAGCAGCCGCTGGGCGGCAAGGCGCAGTTCGGTGGTCAGCGCTTCGGTGAAATGGAAGTGTGGGCACTGGAAGCCTATGGCGCTTCCTACGTGCTGCAGGAAATGCTGACCGTCAAGTCCGATGACGTGAATGGCCGTACCAAGGTGTACGAGAACATCGTCAAGGGCGAGCACAAGATCGATGCCGGCATGCCGGAATCCTTCAACGTGCTGGTCAAGGAAATCCGTTCGCTGGCGATCGACATCGATCTGGAACGTTACTGATTAGGCTCAGGAGTTAAACGATGAAAGCATTGCTCGACCTGTTCAAGCAGGTAACCGCCGAAGAAGAATTCGACGCGATTACCATTGGCCTCGCTTCGCCTGAGAAGATCCGTTCCTGGTCCTACGGTGAAGTCAAGAAGCCCGAAACCATCAACTACCGGACTTTCAAGCCGGAGCGCGATGGCCTGTTCTGCGCCAAGATCTTTGGCCCGATCAAGGATTACGAGTGCCTGTGCGGCAAGTACAAGCGCCTCAAGCATCGCGGCGTGATCTGCGAGAAGTGTGGCGTCGAAGTGACGCTGGCCAAGGTTCGTCGCGACCGCATGGGTCACATCGAACTGGCTTCGCCGGTCGCCCACATCTGGTTCCTGAAGTCGCTGCCGTCGCGTCTGGGCATGGTCCTCGACATGACCCTGCGCGACATCGAGCGCGTGCTCTACTTCGAAGCCTTCGTCGTCACCGACCCGGGCATGGTCTCCAACCTGCAACGCGGTCAGCTGCTGACCGAAGACCAGTATCTGGAGATGATGGAAGAGCACGGCGACGAATTCCAGGCACTGATGGGCGCCGAAGGCATTCGTGAGCTGCTGCGCAACCTCGAACTCAACAGCGAAGTCGAAAACCTGCGCAACGAACTCGAAGTCACCGGTTCGGAAGCCAAGAACAAGAAGCTCGCCAAGCGCCTGAAGATCCTCGAAGGTTTCCAGAAGTCCGGCATCAAGCCCGACTGGATGATCCTCGAAGTGCTGCCGGTGCTGCCGCCGGACCTGCGTCCGCTGGTGCCGCTGGACGGCGGTCGTTTCGCGACCTCCGACCTGAACGACCTCTATCGTCGCGTCATCAACCGGAACAACCGTCTCAAGCGCCTGCTCGAACTGAAGGCCCCGGACATCATCGTGCGCAACGAAAAGCGCATGCTGCAGGAATCGGTCGACTCGCTGCTCGACAACGGTCGTCGCGGCAAGGCCATGACTGGCGCCAACAAGCGTCCGCTGAAGTCGCTGGCCGACATGATCAAGGGTAAAGGCGGTCGTTTCCGTCAGAACCTGCTCGGCAAGCGCGTCGACTACTCCGGCCGTTCGGTCATCGTGGTCGGCCCGCAGCTCAAGCTGCACCAGTGCGGCCTGCCCAAGCTGATGGCGCTGGAACTGTTCAAGCCCTTCATCTTCCACAAGCTGGAAGTCGGCGGCTACGCAACGACTATCAAGCAAGCCAAGAAGATGGTCGAAGGCCAGGAACCGATCGTCTGGGACATGCTCGAAGACGTCATCCGCGAACATCCGGTCATGCTCAACCGGGCGCCGACGCTGCACCGTCTGGGTATCCAGGCGTTTGAACCGACCCTGATCGAAGGCAAGGCCATCCAGCTGCACCCGCTCGTCTGTGCGGCCTTCAACGCCGACTTCGACGGTGACCAGATGGCCGTCCACGTGCCGCTGTCGCTGGAAGCCCAGATGGAAGCCCGCACCCTGATGCTGGCCTCGAACAACGTGCTGTCGCCGGCCAACGGCCAGCCGATCATCGTGCCGTCGCAGGATATCGTTCTCGGTCTGTACTACGCCACCCGCGAGAAGATCAACGCCAAGGGCGAAGGCATGTACTTCGCCGACATCGCCGAAATCGATCGCGCCATGGCTGCTGGTCAGCTCGACATTCACGCCCGCATCTCGGTGCGTCTGAAGCAGTACGAGCCGGCTGCCGTCGACGGCGAATGGACCGAAAAGCTGGTCCGCGTCGAAACCACCGCCGGCCGTGCGCTGCTCTCGCGCATCCTGCCGAAGGGCCTGCCGTTCAAGGCGATCGACAAGGCGCTGAAGAAGAAGGAAATTTCCAAGCTGATCGACGAGTCCTTCCGTCGTTGCGGTCTCAAGGAAACCGTCGTCTTCGCCGACCAACTGATGCAGAACGGTTACGCGCTGGCAACCCGCGGCGGCATTTCCTTCTGCTCCGACGACATGCGCGTCCCGGCCAAGAAGTACGAGATCATCGCCGCTTCGGAAGCCGAAGTTAAGGAAATCGAGACCCAGTACACCAACGGTCTGGTCACCCAGGGCGAGCGCTACAACAAGGTCGTCGATATCTGGGGCCGTACCGGTGACCAGGTGGCCAAGGTGATGATGGACGAACTCGGTCACGAGGAAGTCATCGACCGCCACGGCAAGAAGGTCAAGCAGGATTCGTTCAACTCGATCTACATGATGGCCGACTCCGGTGCTCGCGGTTCCGCAGCCCAGATTCGGCAGCTGGCCGGCATGCGCGGCCTGATGGCGAAGCCGGACGGCTCGATTATCGAGACGCCGATCACGACCAACTTCCGCGAAGGCCTGAACGTTCTCCAGTACTTCATCTCGACCCACGGCGCCCGTAAGGGTCTGGCCGACACCGCGCTGAAGACCGCCAACTCCGGTTACCTGACGCGTCGTCTGGTCGATGTGACCCAGGATCTGGTGATCACCGAAGACGACTGCGGCACCAAGAACGGTTTTGCCGTCAAGGCGCTGGTCGAAGGCGGTGAAGTCATCGAGCCGCTGCGCGAGCGCATCCTCGGTCGCGTCACGGTCGATGACTTGGTCGACCCGGAAACCCAGGAAACCGTGATCTTCTCGGGCACCATGCTCGACGAGGATCTGGTTGACCTGATCGACAAGCTCGGTATCGACGAAGTCAAGGTTCGCACCCCGCTGACCTGCGACACCCGTTACGGCCTGTGCGCCAAGTGCTACGGTCGTGACCTCGGTCGCGGCACGATGGTCAACGCCGGTGAATCGGTCGGCGTCATCGCCGCCCAGTCGATCGGCGAGCCGGGTACCCAGCTGACCATGCGTACCTTCCACGTCGGTGGTGCGGCCTCCCGTGCTGCTGTCGCCGACAAGGTCGAAGGCAAGTCGGCCGGTACCGTCCGCTACACCTCGAACATGCGTTACGTGACCAGCGCCAAGGGCGAGAAGGTTGTCATCTCCCGCTCCGGCGAGGTGTTGATCACCGACGACCACGGTCGTGAGCGCGAACGCCACAAGGTGCCGTACGGCGCCATGCTGGCGGTCGATGAAGGCAAGGCCGTCAAGGCCGGTGCCAAGCTGGCGACCTGGGATCCGCATACCCGCCCGATCATTACCGAATACGCCGGTACCGTCCGCTTCGAAAATGTCGAAGAAGGTGTTACCGTCGCCAAGCAGATCGACGATGTGACCGGCCTGTCCACGCTCGTCGTGATCGACAACAAGCGCGGCGGCAAGGCAGCAACCAAGGGCATCCGCCCGGTCGTCAAGCTGCTCGACGAAGCCGGTCAGGAAGTCAAGATTCACGGCAGCGAGCACTCGGTGTCGATCGCCTTCCAGGTGGGTTCGATCATCTCGGTGGTCGATGGTCAGCAGGTCGGCGTCGGCGACGTACTCGCCCGCATGCCGCAGGAATCGGCCAAGACCCGCGACATTACCGGCGGTCTGCCGCGCGTGGCTGAACTGTTCGAAGCCCGTACCCCGAAGGATGCTTCGGTGCTGGCCGAAGTCACCGGCACGATCAGCTTCGGCAAGGACACCAAGGGCAAGCAGCGTCTGGTCATCACCGATCTCGACGGCGAAGCCCACGAGTTCCTGATCTCCAAGGACAAGCATGTGCTGGTGCACGACGGTCAGGTGGTCAACAAGGGCGAGAAGATCGTCGAAGGCGAACCGGATCCGCACGACATCCTGCGTCTGCAGGGCGTCGAAGCGCTGGCCCGTTACATCACCGACGAAGTCCAGGACGTCTACCGTCTGCAGGGCGTGAAGATCAACGACAAGCACATTGAAGTGATCGTCCGTCAGATGCTGCGTCGCGTGACCATCGTCGAGCCGGGCGATACCAAGTTCATCAAGTCGGAACAGGTCGAACGTGCCGAGTTGTTTGCCGAGAACGACCGCGTTGTGGCCGAAGGCAAGCTGCCGGCGGTCTACGAGCACATGCTGCTGGGTATCACCAAGGCTTCGCTGTCGACCGACTCGTTCATCTCGGCCGCGTCCTTCCAGGAAACCACCCGCGTTCTCACCGAAGCCGCAATCATGGGCAAGCGCGACGAGCTGCGTGGTCTCAAGGAAAACGTCATCGTCGGTCGTCTCATCCCGGCCGGTACCGGTCTTGCCTACCATCGCAGCCGCAAGGCCCAGCTGGCCGGCGAGGACATCGCGGCCGACCGCCCGATCGAGGACGCTGTTGTTGAAAATGCAACACAAGAGGCGGATCAAGGCCTCTGATGTCGTAAGCCAACCCCCGTGTTTCGTTGACATGGGGGTTGATCAACCATAGAATCTATGGTCTTTGTCGGCAGGGACTAATCATTGTCTCTGCTATGGATAACAAAATTGCCGTCGTGCCCCGCTCTTTCGGGGCCTGGCTGTTGAAGGAAGTTTGATATGCCGACCATCAACCAGCTCGTGCGCAAGCCGCGCGTCGCCGAAAAGGCCAAGAGCAAGGTTCCTGCGCTGGAAAAGTGCCCGCAAAAGCGTGGCGTCTGCACCCGCGTTTACACCACCACCCCGAAGAAGCCGAACTCCGCATTGCGTAAGGTTTGCAAGGTTCGTCTGACGAATGGCTTCGAAGTCATTTCGTACATCGGCGGTGAAGGCCACAACCTGCAGGAACACTCGGTGGTCCTGATCCGCGGTGGTCGTGTCAAGGATTTGCCCGGTGTGCGTTACCACACCGTGCGTGGCTCCCTGGATACCCAGGGCGTCAAGGATCGCAAGCAATCCCGTTCCAAGTACGGGGCCAAGCGTCCGAAGGCTGCCTGATCCATCAGGCGGTTTAAGTAAGTGGCCACTCTGCTGGGTGGCCGAGAGGGCCGGGGGGGTGAAAACCCCTTCCCGGCTTTTCAACTGAATAGTGATCAAGTGAGGTTAGTATGCCCCGTCGTCGTGAAGTACCCAAGCGTGACATTCTCCCGGACCCGAAGTTCGGTAGCGTCGAAGTTTCCAAGTTCATCAATGCCGTGATGCAAAGCGGCAAGAAGTCGGTGGCCGAGCGTATCGTCTACGGCGCCTTCGATATCATCACCACCAAGTCCGGCAAGGATCCGCTGGAAGTCTTCGGCTCCGCTATGGCCAACGTCAAGCCGATGGTCGAAGTGAAGTCGCGTCGCGTTGGCGGTGCCAACTACCAGGTGCCTGTCGAAGTTCGTCCGGCTCGTCGTGCTGCCCTGGCCATGCGCTGGTTGCGTGAATTTGCCCGCAAGCGCTCGGAAAAGTCCATGGGTCAGCGTCTGGCTGCCGAAATGATGGAAGCCTCGGAAAACCGCGGCGGCGCTGTCAAGAAGCGTGACGAAGTGCATCGCATGGCCGAAGCCAACAAGGCTTTCGCCCACTTCCGCTTCTAATCCACTTACTACGAAGGTATCTACCGTGGCCCGTAAAACCCCTATCGAGCGCTACCGCAACATCGGTATCAGCGCGCACATCGACGCCGGCAAGACCACCACGACCGAGCGCATCCTGTTCTACACCGGTGTTAACCACAAGATCGGTGAAGTGCATGATGGTGCCGCCACCATGGACTGGATGGAGCAGGAGCAGGAGCGTGGCATCACCATCACCTCTGCTGCCACCACCTGTTTCTGGAAGGGCATGGACAGTTCCTTCCCGGAGCATCGCTTCAACATCATCGACACCCCGGGGCACGTTGACTTCACCATCGAAGTCGAGCGCTCGATGCGTGTTCTCGACGGCGCCTGCATGGTTTACTGTGCCGTCGGTGGCGTTCAGCCGCAGTCGGAAACCGTGTGGCGTCAGGCGACCAAGTACAAGGTGCCGCGTCTGGCCTTCGTGAACAAGATGGACCGTTCCGGTGCCAACTTCTTCAAGGTCGTCGACCAGATGAAGACGCGTCTCAAGGCCAGCCCGGTGCCGATCGTCATTCCGATTGGCGCTGAAGACACCTTCGAGGGTGTGGTTGACCTGATGAAGATGAAGGCCATCTACTGGGATGAAGCGTCCCAGGGCATGAAGTTCGACTACCGTGACATTCCGGCCGAACTGGTCGAAACCGCCCAGACCTGGCGCGAACAGATGATCGAAGCGGCTGCTGAAGCCTCTGAAGATCTGATGAACGAATACCTGGAAAACGGCGAACTGTCGGAAGAGAAGATCAAGCTGGGTCTGCGCATGCGCACCCTGGCCTGCGAAATCCAGCCGATGCTGTGCGGTACCGCTTTCAAGAACAAGGGTGTTCAGCGCATGCTTGATGCTGTCGTCGAGCTGCTGCCGTCGCCGGTTGATATCCCGCCGGTTCAGGGCGTGGACGAGCGTGAGCAGGAAGTTTCGCGCAAGGCCGACGATTCCGAGAAGTTCTCGGCGCTGGCCTTCAAGCTGATGACCGACCCCTTCGTTGGTCAGCTGACCTTCATCCGCGTTTACTCGGGCGTTCTGAGTTCCGGTGCGACCGTGTACAACTCGGTCAAGGGCAAGAAGGAGCGTATCGGCCGTATTCTGCAGATGCATGCCAACAACCGCGAAGAAATCAAGGAAGTTCTGGCTGGCGACATCGCCGCTTGCGTCGGTCTGAAGGAAGTTACCACCGGTGAAACCCTGTGTGATCCGGACGCACCGATCATCCTCGAGCGCATGGTCTTCCCGGAGCCGGTGATTCACGTTGCCGTCGAGCCGAAGACCAAGGCTGACCAGGAAAAGATGGGTATCGCCCTGGGTCGTCTGGCTGCCGAAGATCCGTCCTTCCGCGTTCGTACCGATGAAGAATCCGGCCAGACCATCATTTCCGGTATGGGCGAACTGCACCTCGACATCATCGTCGATCGCATGAAGCGCGAATTCAACGTTGAGGCCGCCGTTGGTGCGCCGCAGGTTGCCTACCGCGAATGCATCAAGAAGGCTGTCGAACAGGAAGGCAAGTTCGTCAAGCAATCCGGTGGTCGCGGTCAGTTCGGTCACGTCTGGCTCAAGATCGAGCCGAACGAAGCCGGCAAGGGCTACGAGTTCGTCGACGCCATCAAGGGTGGTGTGGTTCCGCGCGAATACATCCCGGCGGTCGACAAGGGCCTGCAGGATGCCATCGGTAGCGGCGTGCTCGCCGGCTTCCCGGTGGTGGACATCAAGTTCACGCTGTTCGACGGTTCCTACCACGACGTTGACTCGAACGAAAACGCCTTCCGCATGGCGGCTTCTATGGCCTTCAAGGAAGGTATGAAGAAGGCCAGCCCGACGTTGCTCGAGCCGATGATGGCGGTTGTCGTCGAGACCCCGGAAGACTACATGGGTAACGTCATGGGCGACCTGTCGTCGCGTCGCGGCATCGTTCAGGGTATGGAAGACCTGCCTGGCGGTACCAAGGAAGTTCGCGCCGAAGTGCCGCTGTCCGAAATGTTCGGCTACGCCACCTCGCTGCGTTCGCTGTCCCAGGGTCGCGCCACCTACACCATGGAATTCAAGCACTACGTCGAAGCGCCGAAGAACGTCGCTGAAGCGGTCATCAACAAGAAGTAACCCTTTATTGGAGAACCGATAATGGCTAAGGAAAAATTTGAACGGACCAAGCCGCACGTCAACGTTGGCACCATCGGTCACGTTGACCACGGCAAGACCACGCTGACGGCAGCAATCACCACGGTGCTGGCCGCCAAGTTCGGCGGTGCCGCCAAGGCATACGACCAGATCGATGCGGCCCCGGAAGAAAAGGCTCGCGGTATCACGATCAACACGGCGCACGTCGAGTACGAAACCGCCAACCGTCACTATGCTCACGTTGACTGCCCGGGCCACGCCGACTACGTCAAGAACATGATTACCGGTGCTGCCCAGATGGACGGCGCGATCCTGGTTTGCTCGGCCGCTGACGGCCCGATGCCGCAGACCCGCGAGCACATCCTGCTGGCTCGCCAGGTGGGTGTGCCGTACGTTCTGGTGTACATGAACAAGTGCGACATGGTCGACGACGCCGAGCTGCTCGAGCTGGTCGAAATGGAGCTGCGCGAGCTGCTGTCCAAGTACGACTTCCCGGGCGACGACACCCCGATCATTCACGGTTCGGCCCTGAAGGCCCTCGAAGGCGACCAGTCCGAAATCGGCGAGCCGTCGATCTTCCGTCTGGCTGACGCCCTGGATTCCTACATCCCGACGCCGGAACGCGCGGTCGACATGCCGTTCCTGATGCCGGTCGAAGACGTGTTCTCGATCTCGGGTCGCGGTACCGTTGTGACGGGTCGCGTCGAGCGCGGCATCGTCAAGGTCGGCGAAGAAATCGAAATCGTCGGTATCCGTCCGACGGTCAAGACCACCTGTACCGGTGTTGAAATGTTCCGCAAGCTGCTCGACCAAGGTCAGGCTGGCGACAACATCGGCGCCCTGCTGCGTGGTACCAAGCGTGAAGACGTCGAGCGTGGTCAAGTGCTGTGCAAGCCGGGTTCGATCACCCCGCACACCCACTTCACTGGCGAAGTGTATGTTCTGTCGAAGGACGAAGGTGGTCGTCACACCCCGTTCTTCAACAACTACCGTCCGCAGTTCTACTTCCGCACGACCGACGTGACCGGCGCGATCTCGCTGCCGGAAGGCGTCGAAATGGTCATGCCGGGTGACAACATCCAGATGACGGTCAAGCTGATTGCTCCGATCGCCATGGAAGAAGGTCTGCGCTTCGCCATCCGCGAAGGCGGTCGTACCGTTGGCGCCGGCGTCGTCGCCAAGATCATCGAGTAATTGCTCTTTTGAAAACCCGGGGTGGCAAGCCTGTCACCCCATCGTTCTTTTGGAAGCCAAGAAAATGCAAAGCCAGAAAATCCGTATCCGCCTGAAGGCCTTCGACTATCGCCTGATCGATCAATCCGCCCAGGAAATCGTCGAGACCGCCAAGCGCACCGGCGCCGTCGTTCGTGGTCCCGTGCCGCTGCCGACCCGCAAGCAGCGTTTCGACATCCTGCGTTCGCCGCACGTCAACAAGGCTTCCCGTGATCAGCTCGAAATCCGTACGCACCTGCGTCTGATGGATATCGTCGATCCGACCGACAAGACCGTTGATGCGCTGATGAAGCTGGACCTCCCGGCTGGCGTCGACGTCGAAATCAAGTTGCAGTAATTGTAGTTCCGCAGTTATAATCTGCGGTTTTCGGGGGTGGCCGGTGACGGCTGCCCATTTGTTGTTTTACATCGACCGGCCAATCGCAGCCGGCGATGAGGAGAATAACCATGAGTCTAGGCCTTGTTGGTCGCAAGGTTGGCATGACTCGCATTTTTGCTGAGGATGGCGCGTCCATCCCGGTGACTGTGCTTGACGTGTCCAATAACCGCGTGACCCAAGTCAAAACGCCGGAGAACGACGGCTATGCAGCCGTTCAAGTCTCTTTCGGCCAGCGCCGTGCCTCGCGCGTTTCCAAGCCCCTGGCTGGCCATCTGGCCAAGGCAGGCGTGGAAGCCGGGCATGTGCTCAAGGAATTCCGTATCGATGCCGAGCAGCTCGCCTCTTTCAAGGCGGGTGACCAGGTTGCCGTTACCATCTTCGCTGAAGGGCAGAAGGTTGACGTCACCGGTACCTCGATCGGTAAGGGTTTCCAGGGTGGCATCAAGCGCCACAACTTCAGCTCCAACCGTGCCACCCACGGTAACTCGGTGTCGCACAACGCGCCGGGTTCCATCGGTATGGCGCAGGACCCGGGTCGTGTTTTCCCGGGCAAGCGCATGGCGGGTCACCTGGGTGATGTGCAGTCCACGATGCAGGGTCTGACGATCGTTCGCGTTGATGCCGAACGTCAGCTGATTCTGGTCAAGGGCGCTGTTCCGGGTGCCAAGGGTTCCGACGTCGTCGTGCGTCCGGCAGTCAAGGCTTAAGGGGGCGACATGGAACTGAAGGTTATCAACGAACAAGGTCAGGAAGCAGCGAAGCTGCAGGCTTCCGACGTGCTGTTCGGTCGCGAATTCAATGAGGCGCTGGTGCACCAGATCGTCGTGGCCTACCAGGCCAACGCACGTTCGGGCGACAGCAAGCAGAAGGATCGCTCCGAAGTCCGTCACACCACCACCAAGCCGTGGCGCCAGAAGGGTACCGGTCGTGCCCGTTCCGGTTCCAACGGTTCGCCGCTGTGGCGCGGAGGCGGTCGGATTTTCCCGAACTCCCCGGATCAAAATTACTCCCAGAAGGTTAACAAGAAGATGTTCCGCGCCGGTATGGCTGCGATCCTCTCCGAGTTGGCCCGTCAGGATCGCCTGATCGTTGTTGACGATCTCGCGATCGACGCACCGAAGACCAAGCTGTTCTCGGCCAAGCTGAAGAACATGGGTCTGGACGGCAACCTGCTGGTCATCACCGACGAACTGAACGAGAACCTGTATCTGTCGTCGCGCAACCTGCCCAACGTTCTGGTGCTCGAAGCCCATGAAACCGATCCGGTTTCGCTGGTCCGCTTCGCCAAGGTGCTGGTCACCAAGAACGCCGTGGCCAAGTTCGAGGAGATGTGGGGATGAACCAGGAACGTCTGATGCAGGTGCTGCTGGCACCGCAAATCTCCGAAAAGGCAACCTACGTTGCCGAGAAGAACGAGCAGGTGATCTTCCGCGTTGCCACCGATGCAACCAAGCCGGAGATCAAGGCTGCGGTCGAGCTTCTGTTCAAGGTTGAAGTTGAGTCTGTCCAGGTCGCCAACGTCAAGGGCAAGGTCAAGCGCTTCAAGGGCGCGACCGGTCGCCGCAAGGGTTGGAAGAAGGCCTATGTCTGCCTCAAGGCCGGCCAGGAAATCAACTTCGTTGAAGGGGGTAACGCCTGATGGCTCTCGTTAAAGTCAAGCCGACTTCCCCCGGCCGTCGTGCCGTGGTTCAGGTCGTCAATGCCAATCTGCACAAGGGCAAGCCGTTTGCCGGTCTGGTCGAAAGCCAGTCGAAGAACGCCGGCCGCAACAACAATGGCCGCATCACCGTGCGTCATCAGGGTGGCGGCCACAAGCAGGCTTATCGTGTCATCGATTTCAAGCGCACCAAGGACGGTATTCCGGGCAAGGTCGAGCGTCTGGAATACGATCCGAACCGTACCGCCAACATCGCCCTGGTTTGCTACGCCGACGGCGAGCGCCGTTACATCATCGCCAACAAGGGCATGGTGGTCGGTCAGCAGATCATGAGCGGCTCCGAAGCCCCGATCAAGTCCGGCAATGCCCTGCCGATCCGGAACATTCCGGTCGGTACGACCATCTGCTGCGTCGAGATGCTGCCGGGCAAGGGCGCGCAAATCGCCCGTTCGGCCGGTACCTCGGTCCAGTTGCTGGCCCGTGAAGGCACCTACGCCCAGATCCGCCTCCGCTCCGGCGAAGTGCGCCGCGTTCACGTCGAATGCCGCGCCACCATCGGTGAAGTCGGTAACGAAGAAAACAACCTGCGCAAGATCGGCAAGGCCGGTGCTCAGCGTTGGCGTGGTATTCGTCCGACGGTCCGTGGTACCGCGATGAACCCGATCGATCACCCGCACGGTGGTGGTGAAGGTAAGACCGGTGAAGGCCGTGTGCCGGTTAACCCGTGGGGTCAACCGACCAAGGGTTACCGTACCCGCAGCAACAAGCGCACGAACAGCATGATCGTTCAGCGCCGTCATAAGCGTTAAGGGGTAGGAAATGGGACGTTCTCTCAAAAAGGGCCCGTTTGTTGATGCGCATCTGATCGACAAGGTCGAAGCAGTTCGCGCCACCAACGACAAGCGCCCGATCAAGACCTGGTCGCGTCGTTCGACGATCCTCCCCGAGTTCATCGGCCTGACGATTGCGGTCCACAATGGCAAGCAGCATATCCCGGTGTTCGTCACCGAGAATATGGTCGGTCACAAGCTCGGCGAGTTCTCGCTGACCCGGACGTTCAAGGGTCACACCGCCGGCAAGAAGGCCAAGAAGTAAGGAGCTGACATGGAAACTCGTGCAAGTTTGCGGGGCGTACGCCTCTCCGCGCAAAAGGGCCGCCTGGTTGCGGACCTGGTGCGTGGCAAGCCGGTTGGTCAGGCTCTCAACATCCTGGCTTTCAGCCCGACCAAGGGCGCCGGTATCATCAAGAAGGTTCTGGAGTCGGCCATCGCCAACGCCGAACATAACGATGGTGCTGATATCGACGAACTGACGGTGAAGACCATCTACGTCGAAAAAGGCATGGTGCTCAAGCGCTTCACCGCGCGCGCCAAGGGTCGTGGCAATCGGATCAGCAAGCCGACCTGCCACATCTATCTGACCGTTGGTAACTAAGGAAGAGCCATGGGACAGAAAATTCATCCGACTGGCTTCCGTCTGGCCGTCACCAAGAACTGGAGTTCGCGTTGGTTCGCCAACAGCAAGGACTTCCCCGGTATGCTGCAGGAAGACGTCAAGGTTCGTGAGTACCTGAAGCGTAAGCTGGCGCATGCCTCCGTGGGTCGCGTCACCATCGAGCGTCCGGCGAAGAACGCCCGCGTCACCGTGTACTCCGCCCGTCCGGGCGTGGTCATCGGCAAGAAGGGCGAGGACATCGAAACCCTGCGTACGGATCTTCAGCGCATCATGGGCGTTCCCGTCCATGTGTCGATCGAAGAAATCCGCAAGCCGGAAATCGATGCTCAGCTGATCGCCGACTCGATCGCCCAGCAGCTCGAAAAGCGCATCATGTTCCGTCGCGCCATGAAGCGTGCGATGCAGAACGCCATGCGCCTTGGTGCCCAGGGTATCAAGGTGATGAGCGCCGGTCGTCTGAACGGTGCCGAAATCGCCCGTAGCGAATGGTATCGCGAAGGTCGTGTGCCCCTGCACACCCTGCGCGCCGACATCGACTACGCAACCTCGGAAGCGCTGACCACGTACGGCATCATCGGTATCAAGGTCTGGGTTTACAAGGGCGACATGCTCGATCGCAACGAGCAGCCGGTGGCTGAAGAGCCGAGCGCTGAAGAGCGTCGTCCGCGTCGTGCGCCGGGCAAGCCTGAGGGCGACAAGCCCCGCACCCGTACGGTCAAGAAGGCCGACGGTGCTGGCGAGCCGGCCAAGCGCGTCAGAAAGGCAGGTGCTTAATCATGTTGCAACCTAATCGTCGCAAGTTCCGCAAGGAGCACAAGGGACGCAATGAAGGTCTGGCCACCCGCGGCACCAAGGTGTCGTTCGGTGAGTGGGGCCTCAAGGCGACCGGTCGTGGTCGTCTGACCGCGCGACAAATCGAAGCCGCCCGTCGTGCGATGACCCGCCATATCAAGCGCGGTGGTCGCATCTGGATCCGTATCTTCCCGGACAAGCCGATTTCCAAGAAGCCGGCGGAAGTTCGTATGGGTAACGGTAAGGGCAACCCGGAGTACTGGGTTGCTGAAATCCAGCCGGGCAAGGTCCTGTACGAAATGGACGGTGTCAATGAAGCGCTGGCCCGCGAGGCATTTGCCCTCGCCGCTGCCAAGCTGCCGATCGCCACCACCTTCGTGACTCGTCATCTGGGGTAATCATGAAAGCTAGTGAACTGAGAACCAAGAGCGTGGACGAGCTCAAGACGGAATTGCTGGAACTGCTGAAGGCGCAATTTGGTCTGCGCATGCAGATCGCCACGCAGCAGCTGTCCAACACCAGCCAAATGTCCAAGGTTCGTCGCGACATCGCTCGCGTTCGTACCCTCATCCGTGAAAAGGCGGTGCAGCAATGAGCGAAACCACCAGCATCAAGCGTACGCTGATCGGCCGTGTCGTCAGCGACAAGATGGAAAAGACGGTGACCGTCCTGGTCGAACGGAAGGTCAAGCACCCGATGTACGGCAAGGTTATCGTCCGTTCCAAGAAGTATGCGGCGCACGACGAAGGCAGCATTGCCAAGGCGGGCGACCTGGTCGAAATCGTCGAAACCCGTCCGGTTTCGAAGACCAAGGCCTGGGCCGTAACCAGCGTTCTGGAAAAAGCCATCATCGTTTGATGTAATTTTTTCCAGGTACTTGCGCATTCAGTAAAGAAGCCGGTATAATCCGGCTTCTTTTTTGCAGTCACGCCTCCGTGACGCAAATTTGTTCGACCCGTACGGGTTCCAAGACTGACCGCGCAGCGGATTAAGTTGGAGTTTAATTAAATGATTCAGATGCAGACGACGCTGGACGTCGCCGATAACACCGGCGCCCGTTCAGTTATGTGTATCAAGGTGCTCGGCGGCTCCAAGCGCCGTTACGCCGGTATTGGCGACATCATCAAGGTCAGCATCAAGGATGCTGCCCCGCGTGGTCGTGTCAAGAAGGGTGATGTTTACAACGCCGTGGTGGTTCGTACCGCCAAGGGTGTTCGTCGTCCGGACGGCTCGCTGGTGCGCTTTGATGGCAATGCCGCGGTTCTTCTCAACAACAAGCTCGAGCCGATCGGCACGCGCATCTTTGGCCCGGTGACCCGCGAACTGCGTACCGAGCGCTTCATGAAGATCGTGTCCCTGGCGCCTGAAGTGCTGTAAGGAGAGGGCAATGGAAAAGATTCGCAAGGGCGACGAAGTCGTCGTCATTACCGGTAAGGATAAGGGCAAGCGCGGTACCGTGCTGGCTCGTATCGATGCCGATCACGTGCTGGTCGAAGGTGTCAATCGCGCCAAGAAGCACGTCAAGCCGAACCCGATCAAGGGTGTTCAGGGTGGCATCGTCGACAAGGACATGCCGATCCATATCTCCAATATTGCGCTGTTCAATTCGGCGACTCAGAAGGCCGATCGCGTCGGCATCAAGTCGCTTGAAGATGGTCGCAAGGTTCGCGTGTTCAAGTCGAACGGCGAACTGGTGAACGCATAAGGGGTAGTCATGGCGCGTTTGCAACAGTTTTACAAGGAAACCGTCGTCGGTGAGCTGGTCAAGCAGTTCGGCTACAAGTCCACGATGGAAGTGCCGCGTATCACCAAGATCACCCTGAACATGGGTGTCGGTGAAGCGGTTGCCGACAAGAAGGTTCTCGAGAACGCCGTCGGCGACATGCAGAAGATTGCTGGTCAGAAGCCGGTTACCACCAAGGCTCGTACCTCGATCGCCGGTTTCAAGATTCGTGACGGCTACCCGATCGGCTGCATGGTCACCCTGCGCGGTCCGCGCATGTACGAATTCTTCGACCGCCTGGTCACCATCGCGCTGCCGCGCGTTCGTGACTTCCGTGGTGTTGCTGGCAAGGGTTTCGACGGCCAGGGCAACTACAACATGGGTGTCAAAGAGCAGATCATTTTCCCGGAAATCGAATACGACAAGATCGATGCGCTCCGTGGTATGAACATCAGCATCACGACGACCGCGAAGACCGACGCAGAAGCCAAGGCCCTGCTCGCCGCGTTCAAGTTCCCGTTCAAGAATTGAGGCAATCATGGCAAAACTTGCTCTGATCAACCGTGAAGAGAAGCGCCGCAAGATGGTGGCGCAGTATGCGAAGAAGCGTGCTGCCCTCGAGGCGATCATCAACAACGTGAGCCTGTCTGACGAGGAGCGCTATGAAGCTCGTCTGAAGATGCAGGCCCTGCCCCGCAATGCCAGCCCGTCCCGTCTGCGCAATCGTTGCCAGCTGACCGGACGTCCGCGTGGCGTGTTCCGTAAATTCGGTCTGTGCCGTCACAAGGTCCGCGAACTTGCCTTCAATGGCGAGATCCCGGGCGTTGTCAAGGCCAGCTGGTAATAGGAGATACAGAAATGGCTATGAGCGATCCGATCGCGGACATGCTGACCCGCATCCGCAACGCCCAGCTCGCCGAAAAGGCGTCTGTGTCCATGCCCTCGTCCAAGCTCAAGGTGGCTATCGCTGCCGTGCTCAAGGATGAAGGTTACGTCGAGGAATTTGCCGTTCGTCAGTCCGACGATGGCAAGGCCAGCCTTGAAATTGCGCTGAAGTATTACGCCGGTCGTCCGGTGATCGAGCGCATTGAGCGTGTGTCCAAACCTGGTCTGCGCATCTACAAGGGTGCCGAAGACATTCCGCGTGTCATGAACGGTCTGGGTGTGGCCATCGTTTCCACCCCCAAGGGTGTGATGACCGACCGCAAGGCGCGCGCTTCCCGTGTCGGGGGCGAAGTCCTCTGCATCGTGGCATAAGGAGCGAAGCAAATGTCTCGTGTAGGTAAGAATCCAATTGTTCTGCCGGCCGGTGTGGAAATCACCATCGCTGAGCAGATCGTCGTCAAGGGCCCGCTGGGTACCTTGAAGACGGCAGCGAACCCCGCTGTCCAGGTGAGCCAGGAAGGTCAAAGCGTCGTCGTTGCCAAGGTGGCCGGCGCTGACAACGGCTCCGCCATGTGGGGCACCATGCGTGCCAACATCAACAACATGGTGACTGGGGTTTCCAAGGGCTTCGAACGCAAGCTGCAACTCGTCGGCGTGGGCTATCGTGCCCAGGCTCAGGGTGATGTGCTGAACCTGTCGCTGGGTTTCTCGCATCCGGTTGCGCACAAGATGCCCGCTGGCGTGAAGGTTGAGTGTCCGACGCAGACCGAAATCCTGATCAAGGGTTCGGACAAGCAGCAGGTCGGTCAGGTTGCCGCCGAAATTCGCGCATATCGCAAGCCGGAGCCCTATAAGGGCAAGGGCGTTCGTTATGCCGACGAAGTGGTGGTTATCAAGGAAACCAAGAAGAAGTAAGGGTGGCATATGTTTAACAAGAAAGAAGCACGTCTGCGTCGTGCCCGCAAAACCCGGGCCAAAATCGCCGAGCTCAAGGCTGTACGTTTGTGTATCAATCGTACGAACTGCCACATTTACGCCCAGGTCATCTCGCCGTGTGGCGGCAAGGTCCTGGCTTCGGCTTCCACGCTGGACAAGAACGTTCGCGGCGATGTCGCGAATGGTGGCAACAAGGCCGCCGCTGCCGTTGTCGGCAAGCTGATCGCCGAGCGCGCCAAGGCCGCCGGTGTCGAGCAAGTGGCTTTCGATCGCTCCGGCCTCCAGTACCACGGTCGTGTTCAGGCGCTGGCTGAAGCCGCGCGTGAAGCCGGCCTGAAGTTCTGATCGCTGCGAAAGGAATAGGTTACAAAATGGCTAAACCTGAAAGAAACAAGAAGCCGCAGCAAGCTGAAGAGCGTGATGACGGCATGCGCGAGAAGATGGTTGCGGTCAACCGCGTCACCAAAGTGGTGAAGGGCGGTCGCATCCTCGGTTTCGCAGCACTTACGGTCGTCGGTGACGGCGACGGCGGCATCGGCATGGGCAAGGGCAAGTCCCGCGAAGTCCCGGTCGCCGCACAGAAGGCAATGGAAGAGGCGCGTCGCAAGATGGCCAAGGTCAGCCTGAAGAACGGTACCGTCCATCACACCGTGATGGGTCGCCATGGTGCCACCACCGTGATGATCCAGCCGGCACCGGAAGGTACGGGCATCATCGCTGGCGGTGCCATGCGTGCCGTCTTCGAAGTCGTCGGCGTGACCAACGTCGTCGCCAAGGCTCACGGCTCCACCAATCCCTACAACATCGTGCGTGCCACCATCGACGGTCTGATGAAGGTGAATACGCCGGCCGAGATTGCTGCCAAGCGCGGCAAGTCGGTTGAACAGATCCTGGGGTAAGTCATGTCCGACAAGAAAATCAAAGTGACGCTCGTCAAGAGCATCATCGGCACCAAGCAGGACCATCGCGCCACCGTGCGCGGTCTGGGCCTGCGCAAGCTGAACAGCTCTGCCGAGCTGCTGGATACGCCGGCTGTGCGCGGCATGATCCAGAAGGTTCAGTATCTCGTCAAGGTTGAGGGCTAAACCATGCGTCTGAATACCATCAAGCCGGCTGAAGGCTCCAAGAAGGCCGCCAAGCGCGTCGGTCGCGGCATCGGTTCCGGCCTCGGCAAGACCTGTGGCCGTGGTCACAAGGGTCAGAAGTCCCGTTCCGGCGGTTTCCACAAGGTCGGTTTCGAGGGCGGTCAAATGCCCCTGCAACGCCGCCTGCCGAAGCGCGGTTTCAACTCGCTGACGCGTGCCCGCAATTACGAAGTTCGCCTCGGTGAACTGCAAGCCCTGCCGGTCGAGGAAATCGATCTGCTGGTCCTGCAGGTTGCTGGTGTCGTTCCGAATGACGCCCTGTCCGCCAAGGTGATCCTGTCGGGTGAGATCACCCGCAAGGTCGTCCTCAAGGGCATTGGCGCCACCAAGGGCGCCAAGGCAGCGATCGAAGCCGCTGGCGGCTCGGTCGGCGAGTAAGACACGGAAAGGGCAGAACGTTGGCAGCAAATCCGAATACCGTAGGCAAGGGCGGAAAATTTGGCGACCTCAAGCGTCGTCTCTGGTTCCTGCTTGGCGCACTGGTTGTGTATCGCATCGGCGCGCATATTCCGGTTCCCGGTATCGACCCCAACGTTCTGGCCGATCTGTTCAATTCGCAACAGGGCGGCATCCTGGGCATGTTCAACATGTTCTCCGGTGGTGCCCTGTCGCGTTTCACCATCTTCGCGCTGGGGATCATGCCGTACATTTCGGCGTCGATCATCATGCAGCTGATGAGTGTCGCCAGCCCGCAGCTCGAAGCCCTCAAGAAAGAGGGTGAGGCCGGTCGGCGCAAGATTACCCAATACACCCGCTACGGTACCGTCGTCCTGGCTCTGTTCCAGGGTATCGGCATTGCCGTTGCGCTCGAAGCCCAGCCCGGTCTGGTCAACGATCCCGGTTTCATGTTCCGTCTGACCACGGTGTCGACCTTGCTGACCGGCACGATGTTCCTGATGTGGCTCGGTGAGCAGATTACCGAACGCGGCATCGGCAACGGCATCTCGATGATCATCTTCGCCGGTATTGCGGCTGGCCTGCCCAGCGCCATCGGTGGCCTGCTCGAACTGGTCCGCACCGGTGCCATGCATCCGCTGACCGCCATCGTGATCTGTATCCTGGTTGTCGTGGTTACCGCCTTCGTCGTCTTCGTCGAACGGGGTCAGCGCAAGATTCTGGTGAATTACGCCAAGCGCCAGGTGGGCAACAAGATTTACGGCGGTCAGAGCTCGCACCTGCCGCTCAAGCTGAACATGTCGGGCGTCATCCCGCCGATTTTCGCCTCGTCGATCATCCTCTTCCCGGCGACGCTGGCTGGCTGGTTCGGTTCGAGCGAGTCGATGACCTGGCTGAAGGACATGGCGGCGGTATTGTCGCCCGGTCAGCCGATCTACGTCATGCTGTACGCAGCAGCGATCATTTTCTTCTGCTTCTTCTATACGGCCCTGGTGTTCAATTCCAAGGAAACCGCCGACAACCTGAAGAAGAGTGGCGCCTTTGTCCCGGGTATTCGTCCGGGCGAACAGACTGCACGCTACATCGACAAGATCCTGATGCGCCTGACGCTGATCGGTGCTGCCTACATCACGCTGGTGTGTCTGCTGCCAGAGTTCCTGATTCTCAAGTGGAACGTGCCGTTCTACTTCGGCGGTACCTCGCTGCTGATCATTGTTGTCGTTACGATGGATTTCATGTCCCAGGTTCAGGCCTACGTCATGTCCCAGCAATATGAAAGTCTCTTGAAGAAAGCAAACTTCAAGGGATCACCAATGATCAAGTAAGCGCGATGGCAAAAGAAGACTATATCGAGATGCAGGGCGAGGTTATCGAAAACCTCCCCAATGCAACTTTCAAGGTCAAGTTGGAAAACGGGCACGTTGTGCTTGGCTTCATCTCCGGAAAAATGCGTATGCACTACATCCGCATCCTTCCCGGTGACAAGGTCACGGTGCAATTGACCCCGTACGATTTAAGCAAGGCCCGGATCGTTTTCCGGGCAAAGTAAAAGTTCTCTACGCAATAAACCGCAGGGCAAGGAATCACGGCTGCTTCCAAGCTCTCGCAGACGAGGAGTGAATCATGAAAGTGCAACCTTCAGTGAAGCGCGTTTGCCGCAATTGCAAGGTGATCCGTCGCAAGGGCGTCGTGCGCGTCATTTGCAAGGATCCGCGTCACAAACAGCGCCAGGGTTAATGCCTGACGAAGTCGGCATTCGTTAATTTTAGAAATATTGGAGTGAATCGATGGCCCGTATTGCAGGGGTAAACATTCCGAACCATCAGCATGCCTGCATCGCCCTGACGGCGATCTACGGCATCGGCCGTACCCGCGCACAGCAAATCTGTGACGCGGCCGGTGTTGGTCGTACCACCAAAATGAAGGACATTTCCGATACGGATATGGACCGTCTGCGTGATGAAGTGGCGAAGTTCACCGTTGAAGGTGATCTGCGTCGTGAAGTCACGATGAACATCAAGCGCCTGATGGACCTCGGTTGCTACCGTGGTCTGCGTCACCGCAAGGGTCTGCCCTGCCGCGGTCAACGCACCAAGACCAACGCTCGTACCCGCAAGGGTCCGCGCAAGGCCATCGCTGGCAAGAAGTAATAGGGATAGAACATGGCTAAGACTGCTACCAAAGTTCGCAAGAAGGTCAAGAAGAACGTTGCCGAGGGCATTGCCCACATCCACGCTTCGTTCAACAACACCATCATCACCATTACCGATCGCCAGGGCAATGCGCTGTCGTGGGCAACTTCCGGCGGTGCCGGCTTCCGCGGTTCGCGTAAGTCCACCCCGTTCGCTGCTCAGGTCGCCGCTGAAGCTGCCGGCAAGGTAGCCCAGGAATGTGGCGTCAAGAATCTGGAAGTGCGCATCAAGGGCCCCGGCCCAGGCCGCGAATCCTCTGTCCGTGCGCTGAACGCACTGGGCATGAAGATCACCGCGATTTCCGACGTGACGCCGGTGCCGCACAACGGCTGCCGTCCGCCCAAGAAGCGCCGCATCTAAGGAGAAAGACAAGTGGCTCGTAATCTCGATCCGAAATGCCGTCAGTGCCGCCGCGAAGGCGAAAAGCTGTTCCTGAAGGGCGAAAAGTGTTTTACCGACAAGTGTGCCATCGAGCGTCGCTCGTATGCGCCGGGTCAGCATGGCCAGAAGTCTGGCGCCCGTCTCTCCGACTACGGCGTCCACCTGCGTGCCAAGCAGAAGATCCGTCGTGTCTATGGCGTTCTCGAAGGCCAGTTCCGTCGCACCTTTGCCGAAGCTGAGCGCCGTAAAGGCCAGACCGGTGAAAACCTGCTGCAGTTGCTGGAAGCCCGCCTGGATTCCGTCGCCTACCGCATGGGCTTTGGTGCTTCGCGCACCGAATCCCGTCAGATCGTCCGTCACAACGGCGTTCTGGTTAACGGCAAGCGCGTGAATATTCCTTCCTACCTCGTCAAGCCGGGTGATGTCGTCCAGCTGACCGAGCGTTCCCGTGCCTCGCTGCGTTGCAAGGCCGCTCTCGAAGCTGCCGAGTCGCGTGGCTTCCCGGAATGGATCTCGGTCGATGTCAAGGAAGGCAAGGGCACGTTCAAGGCCATGCCGCAGCGCTCTGAGCTGCCGGCCACCCTGAACGAAGGTCTGGTCATCGAACTTTATTCGAAGTAACCCGCAAGCAGAGGAATCTAGCCCATGCAAAGCAGTGGACTTCTTAAGCCCCGCATCATCGACGTACAGAGTGTTTCGCCGGTCGAAGCCAAGGTGGTCATGGAGCCGTTTGAACGCGGTTTCGGTCACACCCTCGGCAACGCCCTGCGTCGCATCCTGTTGTCGTCGATGCCGGGTTATGCACCGACGGAAGTGTCGATCGACGGTGTGCTGCACGAATACTCGACCATCGACGGCGTCCAGGAAGACGTCGTCGACATCCTCCTGAACCTCAAGGGGGTCGTCTTCAAGCTGCACAACCGCGAGGTCGTCACCCTGAAGCTGGCCAAGGAAGGCGAGGGCGTGATTCGCGCTGGCGACATCGAGTTGCCGCACGACGTCGAAATCATCAATCCGGAGCACGTCATTGCCCACCTGTCCACCGCAGGCAAGCTGGCGATGGAAATCAAGGTCGAAAAGGGCCGTGGCTACGTTCCGGGTAACGTCCGTAATCTTGGCGATGCCAAGACCATCGGCCAATTGGTGCTGGATGCCTCGTTCAGCCCGGTTCGTCGCGTTGCCTACTCGGTCGAGAACGCCCGGGTCGAGCAGCGTACCGACCTGGACAAGCTGATCGTCGATATCGAAACCAACGGTGTGGTCGAACCGGAAGAAGCGATCCGTTACGCTGCCCGCGTGCTGATCGAGCAACTGTCGGTCTTTGCCGATCTGGAAGGCACGGCGCCGGTCGCCGAAGCCTCCAAGCCGGCCCAGGTTGACCCGGTACTGCTCCGTCCGGTTGATGATCTCGAACTGACGGTTCGCTCCGCGAACTGCCTCAAGGCCGAGAATATCTACTACATCGGCGACCTCATCCAGCGCACCGAAAACGAGCTGCTCAAGACCCCGAACCTGGGTCGCAAGTCGCTCAACGAAATCAAGGAAGTTCTTGCCGCACGTGGTCTCACGCTCGGCATGAAACTGGAAAACTGGCCGCCCGCCGGTCTGGAGAAGGCGTAAGCCTTTTCCCGATCCGGGCAGTCAAGGGACGCCTGCAGAACATAGAAAGGATTAACCATGCGTCACCGCAATGGACTTCGCAAACTGAACCGCACCAGCAGCCATCGCCTGGCGATGCTGCGCAACATGACCGTTTCCCTGCTCCGTCACGAGGCCATCAAGACCACGTTGCCGAAGGCCAAGGAACTGCGTCGTGTCGTCGAACCGATGATCACCCTCGGCAAGAACCCGACGCTGGCCAACAAGCGTCTGGCCTTTGACCGTCTTCGCGATCGTGAGATCGTGGTCAAGCTGTTCGCCGAAATCGGTCCGCGCTACGCCACCCGTCCGGGCGGCTACCTGCGCATCCTGAAGTGCGGCTTCCGCGTTGGCGACAACGCACCGATGGCTTTTGTCGAACTGCTCGATCGTCCCGAGCCGACCGAAGCTGTTGAAGTCGATGAGTCGGCCGAGTAATCGTCCTCCTCACGCAATGAAAAAAGGCCGGGTAACCGGCCTTTTTCTATTTGGCTGACAGAAATCAGGGGCAGTCGATCAGCATCAGCGAGACATCGTCACCCGCGGCGTTCTGACCCAGGTGCTTGGACAGCGCATCTTCCAGTGCGGTGAATCGCTCCGCCCGGGAAGTCCCCTGCACAGCATCGCTGATACCCTGGCTGCCGAATTGCTGGCCTTGCCCGTCGGCGGCTTCGAGAACGCCATCCGAATACATCAGCAGCTGGCTGCCCGGCTGCCATTCGAAACGTCGGGGCTGGTCGTTCATCTGGGTGCTGTCGATGATGCCGAGCGCCAGATTTTCCGAGGGGAAGCGTTCACAGATCTGGCCGTCGGCATCGATCAGCAGGGCTTCCGGCGTGCCGCCGATCCAGATTTCACCGCTCAGGCTGATCTCGTCGAGGCAGACGATGGTGGCGGCCACGAAGCGGCCGATCGGCATCGATTCCTTCAATTGCTGGTTGATTTCGATCACCAGTTCACGAATCGTCCGGTTCAGGCGGGTCATCCGGTAGAACAGGGCCAGCACGGGTAAAACGCTGATCGCGGCCGGCAGGCCATGGCCGGTGGCGTCGGCCAGCAAGGCGTAGAAACGGCCCTCGGGCGAATGCGATGCAGCAACGATGTCGCCGCTGAAATTCTCGGTCGCGATGACCTTGTAGCGCAGCCGGGAATCGAGCAGGCCCGGCCGATGCAGCAACTTCTCCATCAACCGCAACGCCAGTTGCTGTTCGTTCTGGCTATGGTCGTAGTAGGTTTGCAACAGCGCAGCGTTCTGCTGCAATTGGGTTTCGGCCAGTTTGCGCTGCGTGATGTCGCGAATGACGATGACGAAAATCCGTTCGTGATCGATGCTGACTTCCGAGAGCCCATACTCGACGGGGAATGCCCGCCCATCGCGACGATGCCCGGTGGCCTCGCGTTCGCGGTTACGCGCCGTGGTATTGGCTGCCGTTTCGCACAGCAGTTCGGGAACCAGCAGGCGAATCTGGCGGTGGATGAGTTCAGCGGCCGGATGACCGAAAATGATCTCGGTGGCGCGATTGACCGTCAGGATTTCGCCACTGCCGTTGCAGGTGATGATGGCGTCGGGAACGTTGTCGGAGATGGCAAGCAGGCGCTCCAGCGTAACCGTGGCGCTTCGCTGCATCGACAATGAGCGTTGCATCGAGCGCAGTTTGGCTTCCAGAACGACGAAATTGATCGGCTTGGTCAGGTAATCGTCGGCGCCGGCCTCCAGGCCCTCGACCAGGTTTTCATCGCGGTTGAGCGCCGATAGCAGGATGATCGGCACCCACTTATCCCGGCTGGCGGCCTTGATCCTGCGTGCTGCCTCGAAGCCGTCCATGACCGGCATCATGATGTCGAGCAAGACCAGGTCGGGATGATGTTGCTGGAAGCGTGCCACCGCCTCCTCGCCGTTTTCCGCGAGAATGACCTCGTGCCCGAGTTTTTTCAGGAAGACCTGAAGGATGTGCAGATTGGTGCGGTTGTCATCAACCGCCAGCACGCTCATCTTCTCGAATGCGTTATTCATTGTCATGGCAAGGGTCAATCGGAGATGCGCTCGGGTAGCGTATCTGCACAATCATGCTACCACGCCTTCGCCGCCCGGTTCCTGAATTTCCCGCTGTTGCAGGAACCACATGTCGGCGTATTTGCCGGCTGCAGCGAGCAGGGCCGCGTGCGTGCCGCGTTCGACGACACGTCCTTCTTCCATGACCAGGATGCAGTCGGCGTTCATTACTGTGGACAGCCGGTGGGCGATGATCAGCGTGGTCCGGCCGCGGGCGGCTACCTCGAGTTGCTGCTGTATGGCGCGTTCGGTCGCGGAGTCGAGTGCGGAAGTGGCTTCATCGAAGATCAGGATCGGCGGGTCCTTGAGCAAGGCCCGGGCAATCGCCACCCGCTGCTTTTCGCCGCCCGAGAGTTTCAGCCCGCGTTCACCGACCCGGGTCTGGTACTTGTCCGGCAGGCCGTCGATGAAATCGTGCAGGCTGGCTGCGCGGGCGGCGGCGAACACCGCGTCGTCATCGGCATCCGGCTTGCCGTAGCGGATGTTGTACAGGATCGTGTCGTTGAACAGCACGGTGTCCTGGGGGACGATGCCGATGGCCGAGCGCAGGCTGTGCTGGGTGACGCTGCGCAGATCGTGCCCGTTGATCCGGATGCTGCCGTTGCTGACATCGTAGAAACGGTAGAGCAGGCGCGACAGCGTGGACTTGCCGGCGCCCGAATGGCCGACCACCGCGTAGGTCTGCCCCGGCGGGATGGTGAAGCTGACGTCGTGCAGGATGCGGCGGCTGGTTTCGTAGGCAAAGCCGACGCTGTCGAAATCGACCTGCATCTGCCGGTCTGCCGGCAAGGTGTGAGCGTCCGCTGCGTCGGCAACCTCGCGGTGTTCGTTGAGCAACCCGAACATCCGCTCGATGTCGGTCAGCGCCTGGCGAATTTCGCGATAGACGATGCCGAGAAAATTCAGCGGCATGTAGAGCTGGATCAGGAAGGCGTTGACCAGGACCAGATCGCCGATACTCATCCGCCCTTCGACCACGCCGTTGGCCGCGCGCCACATCATGGCCGTTACCCCCAGGGCAATGATTGCCTGCTGGCCGAGATTGAGCAGCGCCAGGCTGCTCTGGCTGCGGGTGCTGGCATCTTCGAGCTTGACCAGTTGCTCGTCGTAGCGCTTCGCTTCCCAGGCTTCGTTGTTGAAATATTTGACCGTCTCGTAATTGAGCAGGCTATCGACCGCCTTGGTGTTGGCGGCTGAGTCGCTTTCGTTGACGGCGCGCCGGATGGCTATGCGCCAATTGCTGACCTTGACCGTGAACACGATGTAGGCGATCAGCGAAGCCGCCGTGATCAATACATAGCCGATGTCGTACTGGACGTAGAGGATGATCAGTACCAGCCCGATCTCGATCAGGGTCGGCAGGATCGAATACAGGGTGTAGGAAATCAGGCTGGAGATCGAGCGCGTGCCGCGTTCAAGGTCACGGGAAATGCCGCCGGTCTGGCGTTCCAGGTGAAAACGCAGGGATAGCGCGTGCAGGTGCTGGAAGACTTCCAGCGCCACCTTGCGGATGGCCCGCTGGGTAACGCGGGCAAACAGCAGTTCGCGTAATTCGGTGAACAGCGAGTTGGAGAAGCGCAGTGCGCCGTAAAGCGCCAGCAGCATCACCGGCAGCGCCAGTACCTCGCCCGACATGCCGTCGATCATGTCCTTGAAGACCAGCGGAACCCCGACATTAGCCAGTTTGGCGGCGACCAGGCAGAACAGGGCGGCAACGACCCGAAAACGGTACTGCCAGAGATAGGGGAAGAGCGTGCGCACCGTCTGCCAGACGTGGATCTCCTGCAGCGGTTGCCCGGCAGGCGGTTTGGGTAAGGCGGTGGCGCGGCGCATGGGGGCTACCCTGGGTCTCGAAGGGGACGAGTATATGAAATAAGTGCGATTTCCGGGAGAATCGACAGGACCTGTCGTCAAGGATTTTTCATGAACAAGCCAAGCCTTTGTTTGCCGGACCGTCAGCCCACCTTGCGCGTGGTGCCGATGCCGGCTGATCTCAATCAGAACGGTGATGTTTTCGGCGGCTGGGTCATGGCTCAGGTCGATGTGGCCGGTGCCATTCCCGCCATGCGCCGGGCTCGTGGCCGGGTGGCCACCGTTTCCGTCAATTCATTCCAGTTCCGGCAACCGGTGTCGGTGGGCGACATCGTCAGCTTTTATGCGGAAATCGTGCATGTGGGCCGGACCTCGTTGACCGTACGCGTCGAGGTCTTTGCCGAGCGGAATTATGCCGATCCGATCACCGTCAAGGTGACCCAGGCCGAGCTGACTTACGTGGCAATTGACGAATCCGGCAACAAACGCGAGGTTCCCGGCAAAAATGGCGGGGAAATGGAATAAAATCGCGCGATCAAATAATTCGGATGTCTTCGGGGATTCAGGAAATGAACAAGACCACCATGCGTACCCTGCCTGCTGCAATGCTGCTGGCCATGTCTGGCCTGGCATCGGCAGCCGGTTACCAGGCGCTTGAGCAGAATGCCAGCGGACTGGGCGTCGCGTACGCAGGCTCGGCAGCCATCGCAGACAATGCCGCCACGCTGTTTGCCAATCCGGCCGGCATGAGCCGCCTTGAAGGCGTCAATTTCTCCATGGGCGTGGTCGGTGTGTCAGAGCGTTACAAGTTCCGTAACAATGCCGGTGTGAGCTCGGGCGGTGATGCCGGCGAAAGCAATGCCTTGCCCAATGCCTACCTGACCTGGCAGTTCACGCCGGCTCTAACCGTTGGTCTGGGTGTTTCCCGGCCGTACCTGCTCGATACGCGTTATGACGCTGGCTGGGCCGGAAGTGCGTCCGGCATCGAAACCGAACTGACCACGGTTAATGTCAATCCGGCCATCGCTTACAAGGTTAGCGACGTGGTTTCCCTCGGTGCCGGCCTGAACTACCAGACGATGGACGTCCGCCTGACCCGTACCGGGGAAGATTTCAAGGGCGACGACAACTCGCTGGGCTGGAATGTCGGTGCGTTGTTCACGCTATCGCCGGCCATGCGTGTCGGGGTCGCTTATCGTTCGAAGATCGAGCATGCGATTTCGGGAACTGATTCAGGCGTTGCCGCGCGACGCGATATCGATACGCCGGCGGTGTTCACCCTGTCGGTCTGGCAACAGGTTTCCGATCGCTGGGAGGCCATGGGAGACCTGTCCCATACACGCTGGAAGGGAGTCGATGGATTTGATCTTGACAATGCCTGGCGCCTCGCTTGGGGGGCCGCCTACAAGTACAACGATCAGGCAAAGTTGAAATTCGGTATTGCCTATGACCGTTCGCCGGTAACCGACAGCAAGCGTACCGTGCGCATGCCGGATAGCAGTAGCTTGTGGCTGTCGGTGGGCGGGCAGTGGACCTTTGGTCGCAGCCTGCTTGATGTCGGCTATGCTTATCGCTACATGCGTGATGTCAGTATCGAGCAAGGTGTGATCGGGAAGTACGATAGCGCAGCCCACGTCGTGGGTGTCCAGTATTCGATCGGGTTCTAAGGGGTCGTGTTCGGCGCCAGTCTGCCTTCGCTCGAAATCGCCGGTCTCACCATCGGCGTGCGCGAGGCCGTACTTGCGCTGATCGTTCTGGTTGCGCTGTATATCGCCGTTGTTCTGTGGCGGATGCGTCGGCTGGGAGGCATGTCGGCAGCGCCATCCACCAGCCTTGCTGCGGGGAAAGCCGAGCCAACGGAAATCCCCGCTGCGGCCGGAAACGAGGATGAATCGACGTTGCCAGACCGCCGTAGCGATACCCTGTCGGCTGACAGTTTTGCCTCATCGTCCGCTCGACTGGCCAGCGAACTGGTCACCGAAGGTCTGGCGCGCGAACTGGGCCAGTTGCGCGACGAAGTCGATGCGATGCGCGGTGAACTGGCCGCCTTGCGCGAGGACATGCTGCAGGAAGTCGCGCATCTGCGGGCTGCGCAGACCGTTTCACCGATTTACGGCGATGCGGTACAGATGGCGGCAGCAGGTTACGACGCAGCGGCGATTGCCGAACGCTGCGGCATTGCGCGTGCCGAAGCCGAGCTGGTGGTGGCACTCGCTCGCAGCCAGGTTCAGTGAGGAATGAGCATGACGGACAAGCCGGCAGGTGATAGTGCGAACGAGACGGCGGTAGCCCCTGATCTACGTAACCAGATGATCCGGCGGCTGGCCATGGCCGGTGGCCTGGTGGCGGTTTTGCTGGGCATGCTGGCGGTGTTCGACCATTTGTCCCAGCCAGCCGACGAACAGGAAGTCCGAGTGTTCACCGAGCCGGTACCGGTCGCGCCCAAGAAGATGGTGACGCAGCCGGTGACACCGGTCGAGCCGGTGGCCGATGAGGCGCCGGTCGTGCAGGAAGCGGCACCTGTGGGTGCCGTTCCGGTTGAGGCTGCGGTCGGGGCGCCGCCGCCGCCCGAGGTCGCTGCGCAACCGGCGATTGAGCCCACGGTCGCGCCAGCAAATCCACCGGTGGCACGGCCGCGGGTGCGCCCTGTGGCACCGGCCAGCCCGGAAATCGTTCCCGAAATGACCTCGGCACCGCCGATTGCGCCTGCGCCGCCGGTCAGCGTGCCGAAAGCCCCGGTGCCGTCGGCCCGGGTCGTCGAGTCCACGCCGACCACGCCGGCTGCGCCCCGCTTGTTCTCGGGTTTTGTCCTGCAGGCGGGCGTGTTCACCAGTGCCCAGCGGGCCGAGGAACTGCATGCCAAGCTGACGCTGAGCGGGGTTCAATCGAGCATCGAAACCCGGGTTCAGGTCGGACCTTTCCGCACCCGCAAGGAAGCCGCCGAAGCCCAGGAGAAATTGCGCGAACTGGGCATCGACTCGATCCTGATCGCGCCCAAGGGCGGGCGCTAACCGGCTTTCTGCAGGCGCCTGGCGAACACCTTCATTTCCTTGGCGGCCTGGATATCGCCCTTGGTCTCGGCAACGGCGATTCCCGCTTCATAGGCGGCGATGGCGCCGGCCGCATCGCCAGCTTCGGCGAGCGCCTTGCCCAGCGCCTTCCACGCCGCCGAATACTGCGGGTCGCGTTCAACTGCCGCACGGAAGCAATTTGCCGCCTGTTGCGGCGCCGCCGCCTTCAGGTACTCATTGCCCAACGAGAAGCGGAGCAGGGCGCCGTCACGCGGGCCGTCGATCATTTTTTCCAGGGATTCGATACGCGGGTTCATGGGGGCTCGGGTCTAAAATAGCGGCTTTCGCCAATCATCAGAAGGAATTCCACATGGCCAAGACCATCATCGCCACGCCGAACGCACCGGCTGCCATCGGCACCTATTCGCAAGCCGTGCGCGTCGGCGATACCGTCTACCTGTCCGGGCAGATCGGTCTCGATCCGGCGACCATGCAGATGGTAGACGGTATCGACGCGCAAATCGTTCGCGTCTTCGAAAATCTCAAGGCCGTTGCCGAAGCTGCCGGCGGCTCGCTGGCCGACGTGGTCAAGCTCAATGTCTTCCTCACCGACCTTGGCAACTTCGCCAAGGTCAACGAAACGATGGCGCGCTATTTCAGCGAGCCGTTCCCGGCGCGTGCCGCCGTCGGCGTCAAGGAATTGCCGCGCGGCGCGCTGGTCGAGGCCGACGCGGTGATGTTCCTCGGCTGATCGCTGGATGTCGCTGGCGCCGATCCGCGCCTCCGATGCGCTGAAGAAAAAGCTGGCCAAGCTCGGTCTCCATACGGAGGCCGATCTGCTGGTGCATCTGCCGCTGCGTTACGAGGACGAAACGCGCATCACCGAGATCGCCCGCGCCTTCAGCGGCGAGGCGGTGCAGCTCGAACTGCGTGTGCTGAACAACGAGATCCAGTTCAAGCCGCGCCGACAGATGGTCGTGCGCGCCTGCGACGACAGCGGCGAAATCACGCTGCGCTTCTTCAGCTTCTACCCGAACCAGCAGGCGGCGCTCAGCGAAGGCTCGTTGGTGCGCGTCTTCGGCGAGGTGCGCGGCGGCTTCTACGGGCTGGAGATGGTGCATCCGCGTTTCCGCAAGATCGCCGAGGGCGAGCCGCTGCCGGCGGAAATGACGCCGATTTACCCGTCGACCGCCGGCTTGACCAGTTCAGCGCTACAGAAGCTGATCGGCCGGGCGCTGGCCGATGGTGACCTGTCCGAGACGCTGCCCGACGAAATCCGCCAGCGCCTCAAGCTGCCTGGCCTGGCGCGCAGCATCCATTTCCTGCACCGGCCACCGCCGGGTACCGATGTCGACACGCTGCATGCCCGCCATCATCCGGCCTGGCGACGGGTCAAATTTGACGAGGTGCTGGCCCAGCAACTGTCGCTGCGCCGCGCCTACCTGGCGCGCCGTGAGCAGGGCGCACCGGTGCTGGTGGCGCAGGACGACCTCGGCGCCCGCCTGCTCGACCGCCTGCCCTTCGGTCTGACCGGCGCGCAGTTGCGGGCGATGGCCGAGATTGCCGGCGACCTTGCTCAGCCTTACCCGATGCAGCGCCTGTTGCAGGGCGATGTCGGCGCCGGCAAGACCATCGTCGCTGCGCTGGCCGCCTGCCAGGCGATTTCCGCCGGCTGGCAGGCGGCGTTCATGGCGCCGACCGAAATTCTGGCCGAGCAGCATTACCTGAAACTGCGCGACTGGCTGGAACCGCTCGGCGTGCGCGTCGCCTGGCTGTCCGGCAGCCTGAAGTCAAAGGCCAAGCGTGAGCAATTGGCGGCGACGGCGGCCGACGCGCAACTGGTGGTCGGTACGCACGCGCTGATCCAGGATGGTGTCGACTTCGCCAAGCTGGGCCTGGCCATCGTCGACGAACAGCACCGCTTCGGCGTCGCCCAGCGTTTGGCGTTGCGCAAGAAAGGCAGTAATCCGCACCAGCTGATGATGTCGGCGACGCCGATCCCGCGCACGCTGGCGATGAGTTATTACGCCGACCTCGACGTCACCGTGCTCGACGAACTGCCGCCCGGCCGCACGCCGATCAAGACGCGGCTGGTCGCCGACAACCGGCGCCAGGATGTCGTCGGCTTCGTCAAGAAACACGTCGAGGAAGGCCGCCAGGCCTACTGGGTATGCCCGCTGATCGAGGAATCGGAAGCCCTGCAGTTGCAGACGGCGGAAGAAACCTACGAACAGCTTTCGACCGATCTACCGGGGCTGTCCGTTGGCTTGGTGCACGGACGGCTGAAGGCCGACGAGAAACAGGCGGTGATGAGCGCCTTCGCCGCCGGCGAGATTGACGTGCTGGTGGCGACGACGGTGATCGAGGTCGGCGTCGACGTGCCGAATGCCAGCCTGATGGTCATCGAGCACGCCGAACGCTTCGGCCTTTCGCAACTGCACCAGTTGCGCGGCCGCGTCGGTCGCGGCCAGTACGAATCGAGTTGCGTGCTGATCTACGCCGGGCCGCTCGGCGAGGTCGCCCGCCAGCGCCTGAAGATCATCTTCGAGCATACCGACGGTTTCGAGATTGCCCGCCAGGACTTGCAGATTCGCGGTCCCGGCGAATTCGTCGGGGCCCGCCAGAGCGGCGTGCCGCTGCTGCGCTACGCCGATCTCGAAATGGACGCTGATCTGGTCGAGATGGCGCGCCAGATTGCCGAGGAAATGCTCACCGAGCATCCGGCCCTGGCCGAAAAACACCTGCAACGCTGGCTGGGCGCCCGCGAGGAATTGCTCAAGTCGTAAACCAGTCCTCGATCAGCACCGCCACCTGTTCTGGCTGGTCGTGGTGCAGCATGTGGTCGGCCTGGTCGATCCAGGCTTCGCGGACATCGGCGAAGCAGGCGCGGCGCGCTTCCCAGTCGCCGGGGCGGGTGGCGAAATCGCGCACGATCCACGACTGGCGACCGGCGACCCAGAGTACCGGGCAGGTGATGTCGCGCCAGATCGCCATCGACTCTTCGAGGCGGAACAGGTTGGGCGACATCGCCTTGTGCCAGCGGTCGCCGTTCCAGATGATGCCATGCCGGTACTCGCCGCCCTTGGTCGTGCCATCGCCGATCCGGGCCAGGTGCCGCGACAGGAAATCGGCGCGTGCCGGGGTCAGGTAGGGGTCGGTCTTCATCAGGCGCCGGGCGAAAGCCGGCCGATCCGGATAGACATGCAGGCGCGGCGGATTCTTCAACTCGCCCAGCCAGTGGCGGTAACGGCCGGCCGCCATGTCCGGCGTGGTCGGCGCAATGCCGAAACCTTCGAGCGAAATCAGTTTTTCGACGCGATCCGGATACAGCCCGGCGTAAAGTGTGCCGATGATGCCGCCCATGCTGTGCCCGGCCAGGCGCACCTGCCCTTGCGGCGCGTAACGGTCGATGATGGCCAGCATGTCGCCCATGTGCTCGGCGAAGAAGTACGGGCGGTCCAGCCATTGCGACGGGCCAAAACCGCGCCAGTCGGGGGCGACGATGTTCCAGTCCTGCTGCAATTCATCGACGACGAACTGCCAGGATGCGGAAACATCCATCCAGCCGTGCAGCAGGAACAGCGTTGGCGCTTCGGGATTACCCCAGCGACGGATGTGCAGGCGGACGCCGGCGTGGTCAAGGAATTCGGAACGGGAGGGGCGCATGGTCATCTGGGAGCTTCGCGAAGCGCGCATTGTAGCGCCTGCTGCCCGACTGCTGCATTGCATTGGAAATGTGTCGATGGCATATAATCGCGCCTTTCCAGTTTTTACCGTCGGGAGCTTTGATGAAACGTCGCGATTTCGTGCTGTTGGGTACTTTGATGTCCGGTGTCAGTGCCGTCAATCCGGTGCTGGCCCAGTTCAATTTCGGCAAGGTGCTCGAAGCCGGCAAGACGCTGATGGAATCGGAGACGCTCAGCGACGCCGACCTCAAGTCCTACTTCGACCAGATGGCCGCCGATTCCGATGCCAAGAACAAGCTGGCCGGGCCGAAGGATGCCTACGGCAAACGCATCGCCAAACTGGCCAAGGGGCTGGACAGCTACGACGGTCTCAAGCTCGACATCAAGGCCTACCTGACGCCGGAAGTGAACGCCTTTGCCATGGCCAACGGCACCATCCGCGTCTACAGCGGGCTGATGGACAAATTCACCGACGACGAGATCCGCTACGTGATCGGTCACGAAATCGGCCACGTCAAGGCCGGTCACACCAAGTCCCGCATCCAGACCGCGATGCGCACCAGCGCCCTGCGCAGTGCCGTGGCATCGACCGGCGGCAAGACCGCGCAGCTTGCCGAATCGCAACTTGGCGACCTGTTTGAGCAGGTCGTTCGCGCCCAGCATTCGCAGGCCAACGAGAACGAGGCCGACGATCTGGCGATGCAGTTCATGAAGTCCCAGCGCTATCCGGCGGCGGCCTGCGTGACGGCGCTGGAGAAACTCGATGCGCTGGGCGGCGGTGGGGCGTCATGGCTGTCCACCCACCCGAGCCCGAAAGCCCGGGCCGAGCGCATGCGCGCCCAGGTATAAATCAGGGGGCCTTGCTCAGTCCCCAAATATCTTCCGTATCGCATCGAAAATGGAATCAAGCGGCGACATCTCCACGTCCAGTGCCTTGACCCCGGCGTCGCCCGTGAATTCGTCGTACACCCAGTCACCGTCGACGTAGGAAACGCCCGGCGGCGCCGTCCGCTCGCTGGCGGGCTTGCCGGCCAGCGCCTGACGCATGTAGTCGGCCCAGATCGGTAGTGCCAGGGTGGCGCCGAATTCGCGGGCACCGAGCGATTTCGGCTGGTCGTAACCCATCCACGCCACCGCCACCACGTTCGCGGCGTAGCCGGCGAACCAGCCGTCGACCGCGTCGCTGGTAGTGCCGGTCTTGCCGGCCAGGTCGCTGCGCCCCAGGCGCTGGCTGGCAGCGGCGCCGGTGCCGCTGCTCACCACTTCGCGCAGCATGCTGTCGATGATGAAGGCATTGCGCGGATCGATCACCGGTTGCCTGTCTTCCTTCGACGGCGCCGGGGCTTCCCACAGCACCTGGCCGCGGGCGTCGGTGATCTTCTCGATCAGGCGCGGGCTGACCTGGTGGCCCCCGTTGGCGAACACCGCGTAGGCCTGGGCCATCTGCAGGGGCGTTACCGAGCCGCTGCCCAGCGTCAGCGTCAGGTTGTCCGGGTGTTTGGCGGCGTCGAAGCCGAAGCGCGTCAGATAGTCGCGCGCATACTGCGGCGTGATCGCCTGCAGCAGGCGCACGGCGACCACGTTCTTGGAGCGGGCGAGCGCCCGGCGTAGCGTCAGCGTGCCGTCGTAGCCGTCGTCGTTGCGCGGCTCCCATGGCTGGCCGTCGGCGCCACCGGGCAGCGACAGTGGCGCGTCGTTCATCAGCGTGGCCGGCGAGAAGCCCTTTTCCAGCGCCGCTGAATAGACGAAAGGCTTGATGATCGACCCTGGCTGACGCCAGGCGCTGGTGACGTGGTTGAACTGCCGGCGGTAGAAGTCGAAGCCGCCGACCAGCGCTCGGTAGGAGCCGTCCTCGGCGTCGAGAGCGACGAAAGCTGCTTCCACCTCCGGCATCTGGGCGATCGCCCAATGGCCCTTGGCGTCCTGGCTGACGCGGATCACCGAGCCGACGCGGATGCGCTCGGCCAGCGGCGTTTTCGGCTGCAGGGCGCGGGCGGCGAAGCGCAGGCCATTGCCGGTGATCTCCAGGGTGTCGCCGAAGGCTGGTTCGGCGCGTATGCGCTTGGCTGAAACCTCGGTGACGACGGCGGCGATAAGCTTGTCGCTGCCCGGGTGTTTGGCCAGCGCCTGATCAATGGTTTCCTCGCGTTCGTTGGCGTCGGCTGGCAGCTCGACGTAAGCTTCCGGGCCGCGGTAGCCGTGGCGCTGGTCGTAAGCCAGCACGTTGCGCCGCAGCGATTCGTAGGCAGCGTTTTGTTCAGCCTTGTCGAGCGTGGTGTAAACGTTGAAACCCTGGGTATAGGTGGCCCCCTGGTAGCGTGCATAAAGCTCCTGGCGAACCAGTTCGGCAACATGGTCGGCCTGGGCTTCGAACTGCATGCGCTGGCTGACCGCCAGCGGTTGGGCGACGGCCTCGTCAAACTGCGCCTGGGTGATCGTCTCCAGTTGCAGCATGCGCTTGAGCACCAGTTCCTGGCGTGCCTTGGCCCGCGCCGGATTGACCGCCGGGTTGTGTTTGGACGGGTTCTGCGGAATGCCGGCGAGCATCGCCGCCTCAGCCAGCGTCAGCTCGGGCAGGCGCTTGCGGAAGTAGGTGCGGGCGGCGCTGGAAAAGCCGTAGGAGCGCTGGCCGAGGTAAATCTGGTTCATGTAGAGCTCAAGGATCTGGTCCTTGTTCAAGGCCGATTCAATGCGGTAGGAGAGCATCACCTCGGTCAGTTTGCGGCGCAGCGTCTTCTCGGGCGTCAGGAAGAAATTGCGCGCCACCTGCATGGTGATCGTCGATGCCCCCTGGCGCATGCCGCCGGTCAGCCCGGCAGCCACCGCCCGCGCCACGCCCCGGTAATCGACCCCGCCGTGCTCGTAGAAGCGCGCATCCTCGATCGCCAGCAGGGCATCCTTCAACACCGGCGGAATTTCCTGAATCGGCGTGAAGTCCCGGCGTTCCTCGCCGAACTCACCGAGCAGCGCGCCGTCGGCGGTATAGATGCGCAAGGGGATTTTCGGGCGATAGTCGGTGACCAGGTCGAGCGATGGCAGCCTGGGCAGGATGCTCAGCAGGGTGCCGCCGAGCAGCACGAACACCGTCAGCACGCCAATGGCACTCAGCGCCAGGAGCGTGCGCCGCAGGTCATTGCGGTAATTGGCTTGGGCAAAAGGTAAGGCAAGAAACTTGACGTCGGTTGAGAAGAAATTCACGCGTTGGTCCTGGTCGAGGTGGCAACTGGGCCGCTTGAAGGCGCAGTTTAGCCGTAATGTTGAAGACAAAAAATTTCGGTGGTTTTGCTTGACTATATCATATCGATATAACTAAACTTGTCGACATGAAATCTGACTACAGCCAAACCATCCCCCCGCAGTGGGCCGTCATGTCCAGGATGTTCGTTGCCTTGGGCGATGAACATCGTCAGCGCATCCTGCTGTTGTTCGAGCCGGGTGAGCGTCTGAATGTCGGGCAGATTGCCGAAGTGTCGACGCTGGCGCGGTCGACCGTGTCGCACCACCTGAAAGTGCTTCATGAGTCCGGCGTGCTGGCCTCGGAGAAGATCGGCAAGGAGGTGTGGTTCTGGATTGACCGTAAGGCGCTGGAAACCACCTTTACCAACGTTCTTGATTACGTTCGGGAGTCCACCTGATGCGTGCCGTTTTGCGTCCAATCCTGCGGGTGGTCGCCCGCCTGCTGTTCCGCGTTGATGTGCAGTTCCGGCAGTGCGATTTTTCGCAGCACAAGCTGCTGATCGTCGCCAATCACGAATCCTTTCTCGATGGCCTGTTGCTCGGCCTGTTCCTGCCGGTTGATCCGGTTTTCGTGGTCCATACCGGGGTTGTTCGGCGCTGGTACTTCCGCCTGCTGCTGTCGCAGGTGGATTACCTGGCGGTCGATCCGACCAGCCCGATGGCGATGAAGAAGGTCATCCGGCTGATCGAATCCGGCCGGCCGGTGGTCATCTTCCCGGAGGGGCGGATTACCCAGACCGGTTCGCTGATGAAGGTCTACGACGGCCCGGCCTTCGTCGCTGCCAAGACCGGCGCGACGGTGATTCCGGTACGCGTCGATGGCGCGTCGCGCTCGTATTTTTCGCGCCTGTCGGGCAAATATCCGAAGGTGCTGTTTCCGAAAATCCGCCTGACCGTGCTGCCGGAAGCGCATTTCCCGATGCCGGCGGCGTCGACCGCAAAATTACGCCGGCGCAAGGCGGGCGAGCAGATGCGCAAGTTGATGCAGGAAATGATCTTTGCTTCGCGTCCCACGCAAACGCTGTACGGCGCGCTGTGCGATGCGGCCACGGTGTACGGGCGCGGCCGGCGCCTGCTGGAGGACATGAAGCAGATCGAGTATTCGTACAACGACCTGCTCAAGATGGCCTTGATGCTGGGCCGACAGATCGAGCGCGTATCGGCGCCTGGCGAGAAGGTCGGCTTGCTGTTGCCCAATCTGGTGCCTACCGTTGGCCTGGTTTTCGGTTTGAGTGCCAGGAAGCGCGTGCCGGCCATGCTCAACTATACGGCCGGTACTGACGCCATGCAGGCCGCCTGCACCGCTGCCGAGGTAAAGACGGTGGTCACCTCGCGCGCCTTTGTCGAGCAGGCCAAGCTCGCCGACAAGCTGGCCGGGCTGCGTGGTGTTGAGTTGCTGTACCTGGAAGATATCCGCGACCGCATCAGCTTGGGCGACAAGCTGTGGCTGATGCTGTGGGCGATCCATTTTCCGCGTGCCTTCGAATTGTCGGCGTCGCCCGAAGAGGCGGCGGTGGTGTTGTTCACCTCCGGTTCGGAGGGCAAGCCCAAGGGCGTCGTGCTGCCGCACCGGGCGCTGCTCGCCAATATTGCGCAGATCCGTGCGGTGATCGATTTCTCGGTCGACGACAAGGTGTTGAACGCGCTGCCGATCTTCCACAGTTTTGGTCTGACCGCCGGCGCGTTGCTGCCGGTGCTGACCGGCGCCAACCTTTTCCTCTACCCGTCGCCGCTGCATTACCGGGTGATCCCGGAAGTCGCCTATGACCGTGGCTGCACCGTGCTTTTCGGTACCTCGACCTTCCTCGGCAACTACGCCAAGTTCGCCCATCCCTACGATTTTTACCGCCTGCGCTACGTTGTCGCCGGTGCCGAGAAGCTTTCCGAAGCGGTGCGCAGCCAATGGTTCGAGAAGTTCGGCGTGCGCATCTTCGAAGGTTACGGTGCGACCGAAACTGCGCCGGTGCTGGCGGTCAACACGCCGATGGCCTACAAAACCGGTACCGTCGGCAACCTGCTGCCGGGCATCGAGCACAAGCTGGTGCCGGTGCCGGGCATTGATAACGGCGGCATCCTGCACGTGCGCGGTCCCAACGTCATGGCCGGCTATCTCAAGGCCGAACAGCCCGGCGTGCTGCAAGCGCCGACTTCGGAAGCCGGTGATGGCTGGTATGAAACCGGCGACGTGGTCGACATAGACGACGAGGGCTTCGTGAAGATCGTCGGCCGGGTCAGGCGCTTTGCCAAGATCGCCGGCGAGATGGTCAGCCTGGAAGTGGTCGAGAAACTCGCCGTCGCCAGCGCGCCGGAAAAACAGCACGCCGCATCCAGCCAGCCGGACGAAAGCAAGGGCGAGGGGCTGGTGCTATTCACCACCGACCCGGCACTGAACCGTGAGGCGCTGGCCAGCAAGGCGCGCGAGCTCGGCCTGCCGGAACTGGCGGTGCCGAGAAAGATCAAGCTGGTCGACGCACTGCCTTTGCTCGGCACCGGCAAGATCGATTACGTGACGCTGAAACAGATGGCGGAGGCGGCATGAGCGGACAATTCGGACTTCTCAAGGAAAAGCGTTTCGGGCCGCTGTTCGGCACGCAGTTTCTCGGCGCCTTCAACGACAACCTGTACAAGAACGCGCTGGTTGTGCTGCTGACTTTCCAGGCGGTGCAGTGGACAACGATACCGGTCGAGTTGCTCGGCAATCTGGCGGCTGGCCTGTTCATCCTGCCTTTCTTCCTGTTCTCGGCGACCGCCGGGCAACTGGCCGACAAGTACGACAAGGCCGGCCTGGCGCGGCTGTCCAAGGTGCTGGAGATCCTGATCATGGGCGTCGCCGCCGCCGGTTTCTGGCTGCACAGCCTGAGCTGGCTGCTCGCCGCGCTATTCCTGCTCGGCCTGCAGTCGACGCTGTTCGGCCCGGTCAAGTATTCGATCCTGCCGCAACACCTGCGCGAGGACGAACTGGTTGGCGGCAACGCGCTGATCGAGGCCGGCACCTTCGTTTCCATCCTGATCGGCACGCTGGCCGGCGGGCTGCTGGCGGGGGCGGTGAGTCAGCCGGTGTGGATCGCTGTTGGCGGGCTGGCCGTGGCGGTGCTCGGTTACCTTTACAGCCGGGGCATTCCGGCGGCGCCACCGCCGGCGCCCGAACTGAAGGTCAACTGGAATCCGCTGACCGAAACCTGGCGCAGCATTGCTTTTGCCAAGGGTAACCGGATCGTGTTCCTGTCGATTCTCGGCATTTCCTGGTTCTGGCTCTACGGTGCCTTGTTCCTGGCGCAGTTCCCGGCCTACACGAGGAACGTGCTCGGCGGTGGCGAAACGACGGTGACGCTGCTGCTGGCCATCTTCACGGTCGGTATCGGGGTCGGCTCGCTGCTCTGCGAGCGGATGTCGGGCAAGCATGTCGAAATCGGCCTGGTGCCCTTCGGCTCGATTGGCCTGACGCTGTTCGGCCTGGACCTGTACTGTGCCTCGCCGGTCGGCCTGGTCGGCACGACGGCGCATGAACTGACGGCGCTGCTCAGTATCCCGGCGATCTGGCGGGTGCTGTTCGACCTGCTGATGATCGGTGTCTTCGGCGGCTTCTTCATCGTCCCGCTCTACGCGCTGGTGCAGACGCGTAGCGAGGCCAGCCACCGGGCGCGGATCATTGCCGCCAATAACATCCTTAACGCCTTGTTCATGGTGGTCGGCGCCCTCGGGGCCTCGGCGGCGCTCGGCGCCGGACTGTCGATCCCGGCGCTGTTTGGCATCGCGGCACTGCTCAATGCGGCAGTCGTGGTGTACATCTACGGGCTGGTGCCGGAATTTCTGCTGCGCTTCGTCGCCTGGCTGCTGGTCAAGGCGGTGTACCGGTTGCGCAGCGAAGGCGTCGAACACATCCCGCTGGCCGGGCCGGCGGTGCTGGTCGCCAACCACGTCAGCTTCGCCGATGCGGTGATCCTGATGGGGGCGTCACCGCGGCCGATCCGCTTTGTCATGGATCACCGCATCTTCCGCACGCCGCTGCTCGGCTTCGTCTTCCGCCACTGCGGGGCGATTCCGATCGCCTCGGCCAAGGAAGACCCGGCGCTGACGGAGAAGGCCTTTGCCGAGGTGTCGACCGCACTGGCCAATGGCGAACTGGTCGGCATCTTCCCCGAAGGCAACATCACCCGTGATGGCGAGTTGCAGCCTTTCCGCCCGGGTATCGCCCGCATCCTCGCGGCCAATCCGGTGCCGGTGGTGCCGATGGCGCTGTCCGGCTTGTGGGGTAGTTTTTTCTCGCGCATCGATGGTGCGGCGATGCAAACGCCGTTCCGCCGCGGGATGTTTTCGCCGATCAGCTTGCACGTCGGCGCGCCGCTGGCGCCGACGGCGGCAACGCCGACGACCTTGTTCGAACGCGTGCTGAGCTTGCGGGGGGCGGCCAAATAGCCGGCGCGGCGGTAAAATCCCGGACTTTGCCCGAAAGCTGACGATGGCCACCGCTTCCCCGATTCCCGCCGACCCGCTGGCCACCCTGGCCGATACCGACAGCCAGCGACTGGCCGCGCGCCTGGCGCAGGATGCCTTTGCCGCCGTGTTCCGCATGGCCGTCGCGCCGGACAGTGACGCCGAAGCCGGCGCCCTCGGCGAACTGGCCGGGCGCTGCTACAACTGGAGCCAGGCCGGCGCCGACGACGATGCCCGCGCGTTGCGTCTGGCCCTGTTGATCAACGGGCTCGACGCCTGGGGGCTGGCTTACACGCAGGCATTCCAGCTCCAAGCGATTCCGGCGCTGACGGCGCTGATCGGCGGTCTGCGCACGCGTCTCGACGCCAATGCCGATGCGCGCTTTCAGCAACAGTTTGCGGCGCTGACGGGGAATGAATTCGCCGCCGTCGATTTCAAGGTCGAACTGCGCCGCAGCATCCATCTCGCGCTGTGGCATGCGATGGCCGCCTGTGAAACGGCCGAGCAGGCCGAAGGCCTGGTCCGCCCGCTGGGCAGCCTGCTGCTCGGGCTCAACGAACAGATGCCGGAACTCGGCTGGCGGTTGATTGCCGACGCGCTGGCCAGCATCCAGATTTCGCTGCTCGCCGATGCGGCGGCCTCGGCGATGGCCCAGGACGGCACGCAGCAGTTGTTCGCGGCCTTGCGTCACGCGCTGCCTGCTGAACGTTACCAGGCCATCCTCGCCCATTCCGGGCAGGCCGTCGTTGCCTGGCAGCAGGCGCGGCGGGCACGTGACACAGAAGGTAGAATCGACGCATGACCCTGGCCGCGATCAAGGAAAGACTGGATCTCTACGAGAAGCTGATGCGATTGGACAAGCCAATCGGCATCCTGCTCTTGCTGTGGCCGACGCTGTGGGCCTTGTGGCTGTCTGCCGATGGCCGTCCGGACTGGGCCGTGCTGCTGGTCTTCGTGCTCGGCACCGTGCTCATGCGTTCGGCCGGTTGCGTCATCAACGACTACGCTGACCGCGATTTCGACAAGCATGTCGAACGGACCAAGGAACGTCCGTTGACTGCCGGTCGGGTAAGCACCAAGGAAGCACTGGCGCTGTTCGCCGTCCTCTGCCTGCTGGCTTTCGCGCTGGTGCTGGTACTGAGGATTCCGTTGGTGATCTGGCTGTCGATTCCGGCGGTCTTCCTGGCTGCCAGCTATCCCTTCACCAAGCGCTTTCTCGCCATTCCGCAGGCCTACCTGGGCATCGCCTTCGGCTTCGGCATCCCGATGGCCTACGCCGCGCATCAGGGCAGCGTGCCGGCCGAAGCCTGGTGGCTGCTGCTGGCCAACATCTTCTGGGCGGTTGCCTACGATACCGAATACGCCATGGTTGACCGCAACGACGACCTCAAGATCGGCATCAAGACCTCGGCGATCACCTTCGGTCGTTTCGACGTCGCCGCCGTCATGCTCTGCTACGCCGTGACGCTGGCGCTGATCGCCTGGGTTGGCAGTACCTACGCGCTGGGCTGGCCGTTCTACAGCGCCCTGGCCATCGCCGCCGGCGTCATGGGCGTCCATTACACCTGGATTCGTGGCCGCGAACGCATGGCCTGCTTCAAGGCTTTCCTGCACAACAACTGGGTCGGCGGCATCATCTTCGCCGGCATCGCCCTGGACTTCCTGCTCCGATGAAATACCACGACCTGCGCGACTTCCTGTCGCAACTGGAAAAGACCGGCGAACTCAAGCGCATTGCGGTCGATGTCGATACCCACCTGGAGATGACCGAGATCGGCGACCGCGTGCTGCGCGCCGGCGGTCCGGCACTGCTCTTCGAAAAGGCTCATACGCAGGGCCGGCGTCACGAGATGCCAGTACTCACCAACCTGTTCGGCACGCCCAGGCGCGTCGCCCTGGGCATGGGCGAGGATTCGGTGCAGGCGCTGCGCGAAGTCGGCAAGCTGCTTGCCTACCTCAAGGAACCGGAGCCGCCCAAGGGCCTGAAGGATGCCTGGGACAAGCTGCCGGTGTTGAAACAGGTGCTCAACATGGCGCCGAAGAAGGTGTCGAACGCGCCCTGCCAGGAGATCGTCTGGGAAGGCAAGGACGTCGACCTCTCGCGGCTGCCGATCCAGCATTGCTGGCCCGGCGACGTCGCGCCCCTGATCACCTGGGGCCTGGTCGTCACCAAAGGCCCGCACAAGAGCCGCCAGAACCTCGGCATCTACCGCCAGCAGGTGCTCGGGCCGAACAAGCTGATCATGCGCTGGCTGGCGCATCGCGGCGGTGCGCTCGATTTCCGCGATTTCAAGATGGCCAACCCCGGCCAGCCTTTCCCGATTGCCGTGGTCCTCGGCTGCGATCCGGCGACCATACTCGGCGCGGTGACGCCGGTGCCGGACAGCCTTTCCGAATACCAGTTCGCCGGCCTGCTGCGCGGCGGCAAGACCGAGCTGACGCAATGCCTCGGCTCAAGTTTGCAAGTGCCCGCTTCCGCCGAGATCGTTCTCGAAGGCCATATCCATCCCGGCGAGATGGCGCTCGAAGGCCCCTACGGTGATCACACCGGCTACTACAACGAGCAGGCGGAATTTCCGGTGTTCACGGTCGACCGCATCACCATGCGCAAGAACCCGATCTACCACAGCACCTATACCGGCAAGCCGCCCGACGAGCCGGCGGTGTTGGGCGTGGCGCTCAATGAAGTGTTCGTGCCGCTGTTGCAGAAGCAGTTCACCGAAATCGTCGATTTCTACCTGCCGCCGGAAGGCTGCTCGTACCGCATGGCCATCGTCAGCATCAAGAAGGCCTATCCCGGCCACGCCAAGCGCATCATGTTCGGCATCTGGTCTTTCCTGCGCCAGTTCATGTACACCAAGACCATCGTTGTCGTGGACGACGACATCGACATCCGCGACTGGAAGGAAGTGATCTGGGCGATGACCACGCGTTTCGACGCGGTGCGCGATACGACCCTGGTCGATAACACGCCGATCGACTACCTCGACTTCGCCAGCCCGGTCGCCGGCCTGGGCTCGAAGATGGGGATCGACGCGACCAATAAGTGGCCGGGCGAAACCCAGCGCGAATGGGGGCGGCCCATCGTCATGGACGCTGCGGTTAAACAGCGCGTGGACGATCTCTGGGGGAAACTGGGCTTATGAGCCTGACCGTCATCGATCTCGATCTGAACAACACCACCCATGCGGCGGCCTTGCTTGAGCTGCTCGACCACTACGCGCAGGACCCGATGGGCGGCGGTCAGGGCCTCAAGCCCGAGGTCAAGGCGACGCTGGTCGCAGGCTTGAAGGGTGTGCCGGTCTATCACGGCGGACTGGCGCTGGCTGGCGACAAGCCGGTCGGGCTGATCAATTGCTTCGCCGGTTTCTCGACCTTCGCTGCCCGGCCGCTGCTCAACATCCACGATATCGTGGTGCGCCGCGACCGCCGCCGTCAGGGTATCGGTCAGGCGCTGCTGGCCTGGGCCGAGACCAAGGCGCGGGCACTCGGCTGCTGCAAGCTGACGCTGGAAGTGTTGTCGAACAACCAGCAGGCGATGGCTTCGTACCAGCTCGCCGGTTTCGCGCCCTATGTGCTCGACCCGGCGGCTGGTCAGGCGCTGTTCCTGCAGAAACTGCTGGCCGAGGAGAAATCATGAACGAGCCTGTCCCTGGCGGCCCCGGCGGCGTGCGCCCGTCGCTGGTCAATGTCACCCACCTGATCTACGGCCTGCATGCGATTGCCGTCGTCGTCGGCGTCACCTCGTCGGCGACCATCGCCGGCGGCTTTGTCTTCGGGGTGCCGTCGCTGCTGGCGGTCTTCCTCAACTACTGGATGCGCAGCGAAGTTCGCGGCACCTGGCTGGAAAGCCATTTTCGCTGGCAGATCCGGACCTTCTGGTTCACCGTGCTGTGGCTCGGTGTCTATGGCCTGTTTCTGATCACCATCATCGGTATTCCGATCGCCATCGGCGTGATCTTGGTGCTCGGTTTCTGGGTTGCCTACCGCGTTGTCCGCGGCTGGCTGGCGCTCGGCAGTTCAAACGCTATCGGCTTGTGAGGCGGCGCGCTTGCGCAGCCACTTGAGCACCGTCCCGAACAGGATGTCGGGATCGACCGGCTTGGCGATGAAGTCGTCCATGCCGGCATCGAGGCAGCGCTGACGGTCCTCGGCAAAGGCATTGGCGGTCATCGCCAGGATCGGTACGTGTTGCCGCGCCGGTAGCGCGCGGATGCGGCGGGTCGCTTCGAGACCGTCGAGACGCGGCATCTGCATGTCCATCAGGATCAGGTCGTAATTGCCGCGGGTTGCCATCTCCAGTGCCTGCTGACCGTCTTCGGCGACATCCACCTGCAGGTTCACATCGCTGAACAGCGACAGTGCGACTTCGCGATTGATCGGTTCGTCCTCGGCGAGGAGCAGGCGGCAGTGAGCATGGTCGCGAGCGAGCAATGTTTCGGCGCTCTCTCCCTGGATACTCGGGCGGCTCGGTGCGGTGATGCTGGCGTGGCCGTGTTTCAGTCGGGCGGTGAACCAGAAGGTGCTGCCGTGCCCGGGTTGGCTGCTGACCCCCGTGTCGCCGCCCATGGCCAGCGCCAGTTTGCGGGTCACGACCAGGCCCAGGCCGGTACCGCCGAAGCGTCGGGTAATCGTGTTGTCCGCCTGTTCGAAGGCGGAGAACAGGCGGGCCTGGGCCGCCGGGTCGATGCCGATGCCGGTATCGCGGACCTCGAAGCGGAGCAGGACGCCGTGCTCGTCCTCCTGTTCGCTGCTGACCTTCAGGGTAACGCTGCCCTGGTCGGTGAATTTGATGGCATTGGCGGCGAAGTTGAGCAATGCCTGCTGCAGGCGGCCGGCGTCACCTCGCAGCACGAGACCGGGAACGGCGTTGACGATCTCCAGTCGCAAATCCTTCTCCAGCGCCTTGTCGAGCATCATCGAGGAAACATTGGCGAGGATGCTGCCCGGCTGCAGTTCGTTTTCCTCGAGCTCGAACTTGCCGGCTTCGATCTTCGACAGGTCGAGGATGGCATTGATGATGTTCAGCAGATGCTGGCCGGCCAGGTCGATCTTGTGCAGGCGCTCCTGCTGATCGGGCGGGACACCGGCGCGGCTGATCAGGTGCACCATGCCGGTGATGGCGTTGAGCGGGGTGCGGATTTCGTGGCTCATGTTGGCCAGGAAACTACTCTTGGCCTGGCTGGCCGCCTCGGCAACTTCCTTGGCTTCCTGCAATGCCAGTTCGGTTGTCTTCTGCAGTTCGATGGCTGCTTCAAGCTGAGCGGTGCGTTCGCGGACCTTGATCTCCAGCTGGTCGCGGTGGCCGGCAATTTCATCCATCGCGGCGCGCAGTTCGGTGATGTCGTGGGCAATCCCAAGGATACCGATCAGGGTGCCATCGGCCAGGCGCATCGGCACCTTGGTGGTCAGGAACAAGCCCTGATAGTCGCAGCCGGCAAAGTGCAGCCATTCCTCGTTGGTGCTTGGTCCATCGGCGGCAACGGCAGCCAGGTCCTTTTCGCGGAAAAAGTCGGCGAGTTCGGCGTCGACGAAATCGTGATCGGTCTTGCCGACGATTTCCTCTTCCTTGGCGCCGAAAAACTGCTCGAAACGCGGATTGCAGGCCAGGTACACGCCTTCCGGATCCTTCAGCCAGATCAGGTCGGGGATGGTGTCGACCAGCGTGTGCAGGTGCGCGCGCTCACGGGTCAGCGCCGTCATGGTCTCGTTGAGGACACGCGCCAGCGTCCCCAGTTCGTTGTCCGGCAGCTTGCCGTCGACCGGCACGAAGTGCCCGCTGCGGGCCGAGTCGACGGCCTGCATCAGGCGGTCGAGTGGATTCATGATTTCCCGGCGCATGAAAATCAGGCCGATGATGAATACCAGCAGCGAAACGGCAGCCAGGCTGGCGAAGCCGGCGCCGATCAGCAAACCCGTGGAGGCATCACCGATGTCAGCCGGACGGACAAAACGGAAGCTGACGGCGGGGCCATCGACCAGTTGTGCGGTGGCGGTGGAGAAGGTGTGTTCTCCGGACCTGCCGAGGTGCAGGTCGGTAAACCAGCGCAAGTTCAGCTCGCGTTCCTTGCCGCTGTCGGTCATCAATGCCTGGGGCGGCATCAGTGCCGAATGCAGCGTTTCGTCGTTGCCGATGGCGAAGGCCAGGCCGGTTTCGCCGGCGGTGCGTTCGATGAAGGCGAGATCCAGGCAGCGGCCGACCGACAGCCGGCCGATTTCGCCGGCCGCTGAAACGACGGGCAGGTCATGGACCAGCGCGATGCCGGGGGCGGTGCGGCAACGCCCGAAACGGACCTTATCGCTGCCGTTGGCTGGTGCTGCCAGGTCAATGCTGGCAATCGGTTCGAACGGTGCCAGACTGGCCTTGCTGGCGAAAAGCACCGGCTCGCCTTCGCTGCGCTGCGACCAGTAGAGATTCTGCTGCATGGCATAGCCGGCGATCGGACCGTGCCGGCCGCTGACCAGCAACCAGTCGATGCCGCTGGTCCGGCCGCTTTCACCGAGCAGCAAGGCGAGTTCGCGGGCAGGGAAGTCGAAGATGTCGGGGTTGCCGCGTTCGCTGTCGAAGTAGCCGTCAAACAGGTGCAGGGTAGCCTGCAGCTTGGGCGATTCGCTCAGCGTTCGCGTCATCCCAGCCAGTTCCTGGGCACGATATTCGGTTTCCGTGTCGAGGTGATGCCAGGCGGCGTCGATCGTGCGCGTCTGTTCTTCCCATTGTTGCTGCCCGCGCAGGACGGAAAACAGCAAGCCGGCAACCACCAGCACGGCAAGGGTTGCGGCAAACCACAGCAGGAGGAGCCGATGGGCCAGGGGCAGCTTGCGCACGATCAGAATATCGGTTCGATCCGCTCCACGTTGTCGCGGGTGACAGCAATCGATGCGACGATACGTTCGCGCGTTGCCAGCCGGCCGCCATCGATCAGGTTCAGCGCGGCCTCGGCGCCTTCCCGGCCGAAAGTCGGGTAGGTGAAGCTGGCGTCGAGGTCACCGGCGCGAATGGCGTTGCGCGCCTCGGTGATGAAGTCGATGCCGGTGATCGGAATCTGCCGGGGATCGCGTCCCGCCTTCTTCAGTGCCATGATGGCGCCGAGTGCCATGCTGTCGGACTGGGCGTAGATGGCATCGAAGGCCAGGTTTTCGGCCAGGGCTTCCTCGACTTTCTGGATGGCCAGTGCGCGTTGCGAATCGGCACGCTTGACGGCGGCAATCTTCAGTCCGGGGTGTCTGGCCAGTTCGTCCATGAATCCCTCGGTACGCAGTTGTCCCGGGGTCGAGGTCGGGATGTGCTGCAACACCAGTATCCGGCCTTTGCCGTTCAGTCGCCTGGCCAGGTATTGCGCAGCCTGACGGGCGATGGCGCGGTTGTCGGCGGTGACGAAATGGGTGAATTCCTCGCCATTGACCCGCCGTGACAGCAGGATGACCGGAATGCCCCGGCGATGGATGCGGGCGATCGGTTCGCGCATCAGGTCGGCATCGCGCGGACTGGTGATCAGGATGTCGACGCCGCGTGCGGCGAACTGCTCGATGTCCTGGACCTGGCGGGCGGTGTCGCCGCCGGCGTCACTGAAGACGAACTCGATGTCGGGGCGTTTGCTGAAAGCCTGCTGCAGGTCGCGGACCTGGGCGGCGCGCCAGTCGTTGGCCATGGTGTCCTGGGCGAAGGCGACAACATGCTTGCGCTGCCGGGAGGGATTGGCAAATAACTGCGGCGCCAGGCTCAGCCCGAGGGCGAGCAGGCTAAATTGCCGGCGTTGCATGAGAGACTCCCTTCTCTTCTGTTTGGCGTCAGCGATTCTTGTGCCGCTGTCGCACCAATAGCTTCACTTTAACCCATTCACGGTCGCTTTTCGAGCCGTGACCAGCAAGTCATCGACTGTCGGCCAGCCAGTTGAGCAGGGCGTCGATGGCTTCGCCGCCGGCTTGGGCGCGCGGGTCGTTGATGAAAAAAGTCAGGGCGTGGCGGCGGCCGTTGGCGTCGAGCACATAGCCGGCGGCGGTGCGTACGCCGTTCAGTGTGCCCGTCTTGATATGCGCCCGGCCGCTGGCCGCGTCGCCGTTCAGGCGTTTCTTCATGGTGCCGTCGATACCGGCCAGCGGCAGGCTGGCGATGAATTCCGGCATCACCGGGCTGCGCCAGGCATCGAGCAGCAGGCGGTTCATGTTGCCGGCGCTGATCCGTTCGCTGCGCGACAGGCCGGAGCCGTTGTCGATGACCAGTTCGGGAAAGTCCAGGCGACGCGTGCGTAGCCAGTCAATGATGCGGCGCGTCGCCCGCTCGTTGCTGGCCGGTGCGCCATCGTTGCCGAGCGTCAGGAAAAGTTGGCGGGCCATGACGTTGTTGCTGTACTTGTTGATGTCGCGCACGACTTCGCCCAGTGCTGCGGATTCGTGGCGCACCAAGGCGACGGCGGTAGCCGGGGTCTGACCGGGGCGAACCTGGCCGTCGATGCGCCCGCCCAGTTCCTGCCATAACGCGAGAATCAGGCCGCTGGCATGGGCGTCGGCGGACAGCGGCGCCAGGTTGACCGTGCGTTCGCCGCACTGCACTGCGTAGCTGCCACGGATTTCCAGGCGACGGCTGCTGCCGTCGGGGATCAGCGCGAGCGCGATGCGGTCGCGCCAGTCGCCGGGGCAGGGGCCGTTCAGTGTCTGCAGGCGGTCGTCCACGATCAGGCCGGCACTGGGCGATTCCAGCCATGCCCGGGCTTGTCCGTCCGTCGTCAGCAGGGTGAAGCGCAGGGCCTGGAAATCGATCAGCAGGCCGTTGGGGCCGACGTTGTAGGCGCGCAACGGCTTGTTGTCGAAGGCGGCAGGATCGAAGGTCATGCTGGCGAAAACACTGCGATCGAGGACGATGTCGCCAGCGATGCGGTCGACGCCGCGGGTGCGCAACTGGCGCAGCAGCAGCCACAGGTGTTCGACGGTGAAGCGGGGGTCGCCGCTGCCCTTCAGGTACAGGTTGCCCGGCAGCGTGCCGCGTTCGACCGGCTGCTCGGCGAGGATGGTGGTTTGCCAGGTGTGAGCGGGGCCGAGCAGATTGAGTGCGGCATAGGTGGTGAGCAGTTTCATCACCGACGCCGGGTTCATGACCATTTCCGCATTGTGTGCGAGGGTCGGCGTCGCACTGTCGACCGGCTGGACGATCACGGCCACCTTGTCCAAGGGGATCTGCGCCGCCTGCAGGGCACGGACAACCGGCGGCGGGAGTTGGGCGAAGGTCGGGGTGCTGGCGGTCAGGGCCAGCAGCGACAACAAGAGGATGAAGGGGCGGGCGAGCATGGTGCGGCAGACGAAAAAATGGGGGTCTGAAGCCCCCATTCTACGTTGCCGTCGACCGGCGATCAGCGTTTGTACAGCTCGAAGCCGGAAATCAGGTCGGCCAGCGATTTCGAAGTCTGCAGCAATTCGGCCGAAGCCTGGCGGGCCTGGCGGGCGGCGTTGGTGTTCTGCTCGATCAGGTCGGTGATCTGCTGCATGCTGATGGCGACCTCTTCGCTGGCAATGCCCTGCTGGCGGGCAGCATCGGAAATCTGCCCGGCCATCAGGGAAACCTGGCTCGACGACTGGGTGATGCCTTCCAGACCAGCAACGCTCTCGCGCAGCTTGCCGATTCCGGTTTCGACTTCCTGCGAGGCGACGTCCATGCTGGCCACGGCCTGTGCGGTGACCGACTGGATTTCGCTGACCGTGGTATTGATGTCGGCGGTCGAGGTCGTTGTCCGTTCGGCCAGTTTGCGTACCTCGTCGGCCACCACGGCGAAGCCGCGCCCCTGCTCGCCGGCACGGGCAGCTTCGATGGCCGCGTTGAGCGCCAGCAGGTTGGTCTGGCTGGCGATGTCGGCGATGACGCTGGTAATGTCACCGATCTTGGCGATTGAGCGGTTCAACTGATCGATGGTGCCGTTCGAGGCATTGACGGCATCGACCACCCGGTTGGTCGCCGCCATGCTCTGGCTGATGTTGGTGTTGCTCTGGTTGACCTGGTTTTGTGATTCGCGGGCGGCACTGGCCGTGTCCTGGGCGTTGGCGGCAACTTCCTGGACCGACTGGCTGAATTCCTCGGTCGCGGCGGCCACACCCTCGACGCTGGCCTGCTGTTGCTCGGACTGCGAGGTAACCTGGGCCATCTGGGTTTCAAGCAGTTTGCTGCGCGAGTCGATGGCGCGCGAGGCGGCGTTGATCTCGTCGAGCATGGCTTTCAGGGTCCCCTGCATGACGCCGAGGTTGCATAGCAGCAGGCCGGTTTCGTCGCGGCCTTCGATGTCGATCTCGTCGGTCAGTTTGCCCTCGGCGATCCGGTCGAATTGGTCGATGGTCTTGCGGATGGGGCCGACGATGGCATTGACCAGGAAGGCGCCGCCAATGACCGCCAGCAGGACGGCAGCGACCAGCAGGCCGATGCTCAGATTGCGCACCCAGCGGTAGTGTGCGTCGGCCGCTTCGTAGCGGGCATTGGCGCCATCGGCGATGGCCTGGATCAGCGCCTGGCCATCGCGCTGCATCTCGGCGTAGAGCGGGTTGATGTTGCGCAGCAGCAGGACATTGGCGTCCATGAAGTTGCCCTGGCGCAGTAGGTCGCGGGCCTTGTTGATGCCTTCGCGAGAGAAGCGTTCGCGGGTCTCGCCGAACTTGTCGAGCAGCGCCTTTTCCTTGTCGGTCAGCGAAATGGCCTTGAGTCGGTCGAGCAGTTCGTTGATTTCCTTGCGGTTGTTCAGGGTGTTGTCGATGTGCAGGTCGATCGGGTGGTCGTGCAGTTTGGCAAACTGGCTGGACGTGTCGTGTTGCAGGCCGAGCATGATCTGCGAGCGGTTGTCCGAGAGCAGGAACATCATCCGGTTGACGATGTTGGACGGGACCAGGTTCTCGTTGTACAGGGCGATCAACTCGTCGTCGGTACTCTTCAGGCTGGTCAGGCCGACAATGCCGACCACGCTCATCAACACGACCAGCGCCGCCATGGTTGCCCAGATACGGGCGCGCAGCGACAGCGATTTACGACCGGTGGCCGGTAGACGGCCCTTCTGTCCGGCAGCAGCGTAGGCGGCTTCGGCGGCGGCGCGTTTGGCGCTGGGGGCCGGGGTGCGTACCGACATGTAGCCGGTGATCTGGCCATTCTTCTTGAGCGGGACGACAAAGGCCTCGACCCAGTAGAAATCGCCGTTCTTGCAGCGGTTCTTGACCATGCCGCGCCACGGCAGTCCCTTCTTCACCGTGCCCCACAAATCCTGGAAGGCGGCTTCCGGCATGTCCGGGTGGCGAACAAGATTGTGGCTCTTGCCGATCAGTTCGTCGCGGGTGAAGCCGCTGATGTTGACGAAGGCGTCGTTGGCATAGGTGATTATGCCCTTGAGGTCGGTGCGTGATACCAGATAGGTGTCACGGGGGAAATGCACTTCATGCTGGGTGACGGGCTGATTGTTTTTCATGTTGTGTCCGGAAGCGTGGCGATGGAGATGCTTAGCCCAGCAATATATAACGTTAGTAATAGCTCGTGTTGTTCGTCATGCTGATTTTGCAATGTGTCCAGATGTTGACGAAAAAAACCCGCCGGATGGGCGGGTTGTTGATGCGCCAGAAAGGCGTTTATTTTTCCAATTCGTAGACGATGTCGGCGCGGCGGTTTTCGGCCCAGGCCTCTTCGTTGCGGCCAAGCAGCTTGGGTTTTGCTTTACCCCAACTCTTGATGCTGACCTGTTGCTTGCCAGCGCCGTAGCCGAGCAGGGTGGCTCGTACCGTCTGCGCGCGATTCAGGCCCAGGCGCTGGTTATAACTGGCGCTGCCGCGTTCGTCGGCATGGCCTTCGACGCGTACCTTGGCATTCGGATTACGCGCCAGGTAGCGGGCGTGGGCGCTGATGACCGGGTCGTAATCGGCTTTGAGGTCGGCCTTGTCGAGGTCGAAATAGATGCTGCGTTGCGTGCGCAGGCCTTCTTCGTCCATGCGCATCGGCGCTTGCTCGACTTCGCGGGCGGCGACGGTCTGTGGGACCTGAAGCTCAGTCGGCACCGGCTGGCCGAGCAGACCGGGGTGCACCTTGAGGTTGCCGGTCTGGGCGACCTGGCGCGTACGGGACGGATCGTCGCTCGTGGCGCAGGCGCTGAGCAGGGAAGCAAGCAGGAGGGCAAGGAGCGTACGCATGGTGTTCTGGCATCCGGGAAAGCGAGAATGATATCCGCTCTCCCGCTTTCCGACCAGTTTGCTTTGGCCCGCCCCGGAAAACCCGCCCGCACGGCAGTGATATAATCGCCCACCGAAATTTGCACCTGGCGTTTTCCAGTGATCTTCACCCTAGGCATCAACCATCATTCAGCACCACTCGCCATCCGCGAGCGCGTCGCTTTCGGTGCTGACAAGCTGCACCATGCCCTGGCCGAGCTGGCACATGCCCAGGTGGTGCGCGAGGTTGCGATCCTGTCCACCTGCAACCGGACCGAGATCTATTGCGCTGCGGAGTCGCCGCAGCGGGTCATCGACTGGTTGACGGCCTATCACCAGGTCGCGCATGACGAACTGTCGCCCTTCCTTTATGTACACGATCAGCCGGCAGCGATCCGCCATGCGTTCCGTGTTGCCTGCGGACTGGACTCCATGGTCATCGGCGAGCCGCAGATCCTGGGGCAGGTCAAGGATGCGGTGCGTGCCGCGGAAGAGGTCGGGACGCTGGGCACGCAACTGCACAAGCTCTTCCAGCGCGCCTTTTCGGTGGCCAAGGAGGTGCGCAGCACAACCGCGATCGGCGCCAATATCGTTTCCATGGCCGCCGCCGGCGTGCATCTGGCCGAACGCATCTTCGATTCGATTGCCGGGCAGCGGGTGTTGTTCATCGGCGCCGGCGAGATGATTGAATTGTGCGCAGCGCATTTCTGCGCCGAACAGCCGAAACAGGTGACGATCGCCAACCGCACTGTCGAACGCGGTCGCGAACTGGCCGAGCGCTACGGTGGCAAGGCCATCCGGCTCGATGAACTGGCCGACGCCCTGCCGCAGCACGACATCGTCGTCTCCTGTACCGCCAGTCCGCTGCCGATCATCGGCCTGGGCATGGCCGAACGGGCGATCAAGGCACGCCGGCACCGGCCAATCTTCATCGTCGACCTGGCGGTGCCGCGCGACGTCGAGGAGGAAGTCGGCGAACTCGACGACGTTTTCCTGTATACCGTCGACGACCTGGCCCAGATTGTCGAAAGCGGCATGGAGTCGCGGCAGGCTGCCGTGGTCGAAGCCGAGGACATCATCGGCCAGCGGGTCCGCGAGTTCGTCGGCTGGTTGCAGTCGCGGGACACGGTGCCAGTGATCCGCGCCTTGCGCGACTCGGCTGACCGGATCCGACGCCACGAGGTCGAGCACGCGCTCAAGGCCCTGGGCAAGGGCGAAGCGCCGGAGAAAGTGGTCGAACAACTGGCGCAGCGCTTGAGCAACAAGTTCCTGCACGCACCGACCAGCACCCTCAATGCGGCCGACGGTGAGGACCGCGTGCAGTTGCATGCGGCGGTCGAACGACTGTTCCACCTGCGCAGCGGCGACTGAGGTCGTCGGGCCTTACTGGCCCTGAGGATTGCCCCGGTTGAGGACAACGCGGTTGCGTCCGGTGCGCTTGGCTTCGAGCAGAGCGTCGTCGGCTGCAGCAATCAACGACGAGGCGGTCAGGTAGTCCGGTAGCGCGGCAACGCCGCAACTGAGCGTGGCACGCAGGGTGCCGTGGGCATGGGCGTGCGGCAGTTGCGAGAAATCCTCGCGAATCTGTTCGATCAGTCCGATCGCCTGGGCCGGGTCGATGCCGGGCAGGGCAATGATGAATTCCTCTCCGCCATAGCGACCGACCAGGTCGGTGCTGCGCAAACGGCCGCGCAACAGCCAGGCGACACTGCGGATGACCTGGTCGCCGACCGGGTGCCCGTAGTTGTCGTTGATCGTCTTGAAGCGGTCGATGTCGATCATCGCCACGACCAGTTGCCCGTCGGGTTGCGCTGCGTGCAGCAGGCGCTCGACCTGGACCTTCGAGGTTGAATGGTTGAACAGGCCGGTCAGGCTGTCGTGCTGGCCGGAATAGAGCATTTCCCGGTAGCGCTCGATCTTGGTCTTGACCACTGAGGCGAGGATGATCGGGTTGACCGGCTTGGTCAGGAACTGGTCGCCGCCCAGGCGCAGCGCCTCGACCTGTTGCACGATGTCGTTCTCGCTCGACAGGTAGATCACCGGCAGCGCCTGGTATTCGGGAATCTGGCGCAAAGCGCTGGTGACTTCGACGCCGGTGCAGAAGGGCATGTACATGTCCATCAGGATGGCGTCGGGACGGTATTCGTTGGCCACTTCGAAGAGTAGTCGCGGGTCGTTGATCGCCTTGCTGTCGATGCCGTGCTGCGACAGCGAGCGGCGGATGTGGGCGATGGCGGTGGCCGAATCTTCGACGATGAGCACCCGGTGCATTTCCTGTTCGTGCATTTCGACCAGGTCGAGGATGCGCGACAGCACGTCGCTGACCTTGTTGCCGACCGGTACGCAGGCATCGGCGCCGGCACGCTGGAGCAGGACGATGCTCTGCAGGTTGGACGGCACCGACAGGCAGTAGAAATAGCTGGTCGGGAAACGGGTGCGCAGGGCGATGATCGCCGAGATGGCGGCCGGCGGGTAGGCACGTCCCTCGACATCGGGGATGAAGGTGATGGCCAGCGGCGGTTCGTCGTTGGCCGGTTGCTCGCCCCAGCGCGCTTCTTCCGGGGTGAAGCCGAAGAAGCCGAGTTGTTCGGCCAGCGATGCCGACCACGGGTGGTTTTCCCGGGAAACGATTAGGACGCGGCGGGGCTGGTTCCAGCAGTCGCCGATTTGTCCTTCCGCCGTGTCCAGCGTGCGTCGGGCCAGGATGGCCGGGGTTTCGTGGCGGCGCAATTCCCCGAGAATGATCTGCAACTTGCGCTCGATGGCCACCGCCTGGTCGAGCGGGATGGGGTGCATCTCGCGGTCGGCGAAGAAGGTCAGCGCGGTGTTTTCCAGTTCCTGGCAGGCGCGTACCAGGCCGGGCAGGTGCTGACGATGCAACTGTTCGGTCAGGCCGTTCAGCGACAGCGTGAATTCGACGAAAAGGTCGAACTCACCAGAGCTGCGATAGCTTTGCCAGCCACGTTCGAGGGTGGCGGCCAGGGCTACGATGGAATTTGGGAAGGAGGACATTGCGTCGCTTTTCGGGAATGCGTGATTATGCGGCTCGCAGAATGACAAGGCAATCTCGGTCGATTCCCGGGGGATGGTGAACTCGGGTACCATAACGCCCCTTTCCAGCGCTTTCGCCGGCCCGGCCCCATCAATGAAACCGAGCATCCGCCAAAAACTCGATCTGCTGGTCGACCGTCTCGACGAGATCGACCGCATGCTGTCGGCACCGGAAACCGCCGGCGACATGGAGCAGTTCCGCAAGCTGTCGCGCGAGCGCGCCGAGGTCGAACCGGTGATCGTTCATTTCAACGCCTTCCGCCAGGCCGAGCAGGATCTCGCCGAGGCCGAGGCGATGCGTGACGACCCGGAAATGCGCGATTTTGCCGAAGAAGAAATCGCCGCCGCCAAGGCGCGCCTGCCCGAGCTGGAAGTCGAACTGCAGAAACTGCTGCTGCCGAAAGACCCCAACGACGAGCGCAGCGTGCTGCTGGAAATCCGCGCTGGCACCGGCGGCGACGAGTCGGCGCTGTTCGCCGGCGACCTCTTCCGCATGTATTCGCGCTACGCCGAGCGCCAGCGCTGGCAGGTCGAGGTGTTGTCGGCGAGCGAGTCGGAGCTCGGCGGCTACCGCGAAATCATCTGCCGCATCGCCGGCTACGGCGCCTATTCGCGCCTGAAGTTCGAGTCCGGCGGCCACCGCGTCCAGCGCGTGCCGGAAACCGAAACCCAGGGTCGCATCCATACCTCAGCCTGCACCGTGGCGATCATGCCGGAAGCAGACGAGGTCGAGGACGTCAACCTCAACCCGGCCGACCTGCGCATCGACACCTTCCGCGCGTCCGGCGCCGGCGGCCAGCACATCAACAAGACCGACTCGGCGGTGCGCATCACCCACATCCCGACCGGTATCGTTGCCGAATGCCAGGACGGCCGCTCGCAGCACGCCAACAAGGCGTCGGCGATGAAGGTGCTGGCGGCACGGATCAAGGACGTGCAGGTGCGCGCCCAGCAGAGTCACATCGCCAGCACGCGCAAGAACCTGATCGGCTCCGGCGACCGTTCCGAGCGCATCCGCACCTACAACTTCCCGCAGGGGCGGATCACCGATCACCGCATCAACCTGACGCTGTACAAGATCGCCGCGATCATGGACGGCGACATGGACGAACTGCTCGGCGCACTGGCTGCCGAACACCAGGCCGACCTGCTGGCCGAACTGGCCGAGCAGCAATGACGCTGGGCGAGGCGCTGGCCGCGGCGCGGCAGAAGATCGACCGGCTCGACGCCCGCCTGCTGCTCGAATACGCCACCGGCTGTACCCACGCCGACCTGCTGGCGCGTCCGGAAACCCCGGTGATCGCGCCGGCGTATGCGCAGTTCGCCGAGTGGGTCGAGCGGCGCGCCGCCGGCGAACCGCTGGCCTATCTGGTCGGCGAAGCCGAATTCCGCGGCCGGGTGTTCCAGGTTTCGCCCGAGGTGCTGATCCCGAGGCCGGAAACCGAAGTCTTGATCGATCTTGCGGTCGACCGTCTGAAAACGCAAAAAACCGCGCGTGTCGTCGATCTCGGCACCGGCTCCGGCATCGTCGCCATCTCGCTGGCGCTCGAATGTCCGCAGACCGGGATTGTTGCGGTCGACCTGTCGCCCGGGGCAATTTCCGTTGCCCGCAACAACGCCGGCCGGCTCGGTGCCGCTGTCGATTTCCGCCTGGGTGACTGGTTCGCGCCGCTGACCGGCGAGCGTTTCGACCTGATCGTCTCCAACCCGCCCTACGTCGCCGACGGCGATCCGCACCTGCGCCGGGACGGCCTCCCCTTCGAGCCGCAGATGGCCCTGAGCGATCTCGAACCGGGCGGCAACGGCCTGGCCTGCATCCGCCGCATCGTCGCCGCCGCACCCGCTTTCCTCAAGCCTGGTGGCTGGCTCTTGTTCGAACATGGTTACGACCAGGGCGAAGCCAGCCGGAACTTATTGACCGCCGCCGGGTTCAAAGCGGCGTTCACCCATCCCGACCTTGCCGGCACCGATCGCGTGTCCGGCGGCCAACTGTAATCCTCTGGAGCCAGCATGTCCGACGTTCAGCAACGCATCCACGAAACCGTCACCAACAACCCGGTCGTCCTCTACATGAAGGGCGACGCGCGCTTCCCGCAGTGCGGCTTCTCGGCCGCCGTCGTCCAGGTGCTCAAGCTGTGCGGCGTCACCGACTTCGTCACGGTCAACGTGCTCGCCGACGAGGAAATCCGCCAGGGCGTCAAGGAATACGCCAACTGGCCGACCATTCCGCAGCTCTACATCAAGGGCGAATTCATCGGCGGCTGCGACATCGTCAAGGAAATGTACCAGTCCGGCGAACTGCAACCGCTGCTTGCCGACATCGCCAAGCCCTGAGTTTTCGTTTCGCCAATGACAAAGCCCGCCGATTGGCGGGCTTTGTCATTCCAGGTTTGCCGGAATCAGACTTCGGCGACCAGAAATTCGATGCTCGGGCCGTCCATGACCACTTCCTTGACCGCGCAATGAGCGATGCTGTCGAGGATGGCGGCCTTCTGCTCGGCGTTGAAATGCTCGGGGAAACGCACGTCGGTCTTGAACTTGGCCAGCGTCAGCGGACCCTTGGGGCCGGCGAAGGGCTTGCAGTCGATGGCGATGCCTTCGGCCGAGATGCCGAGTTCCTTGCACGCTTTTTTGGCATAGACGGCGGCGCAGGCGGCCAGGGTGGCGTAGAAGCCTTCGAGCGGGTTCATCAGGCTGCCGTTGAGGGCGAAACTGGTTTCGTGCTTGCCGGTGCTGACCTTGATCAGCGGGGTGCTGTCGACGATGGTGCTGTACATGCTGTTCTGCCTTTGGTTATTGATGTGTGCTTATATATTAAGTCGCTAATATGCAGCGAGGCAACTGGCAGCGCTTCATAAGCTCAGCATTTTTTCTCGCTTCGTCGCGACGGCGGCGCTGGGTACATTTCCTCGACCCCAATCAAACCGAGGAAAAAACCATGATCTTCAAATCAAGCCGTCGCCAGTTGCTGGCCTTGCTCCTGGCTGCCGTTGCGCCCCTGTCGTTTGCCCAGAGCAATGAATTGAGCCTGCTAAATGTTTCCTACGATCCGACGCGCGAGCTCTACCAGGCCTTCAACCCCGAATTTTCGCGTTACTGGAAGGAGAAAACCGGCCAGTCGGTCACCGTCAGGCAGTCGCACGGTGGCTCCGGCAAGCAGGCGCGGTCGGTCATCGACGGGCTCGACGCCGATGTGGTGACACTGGCGCTGGCCTACGACATCGATGCGATTGCCGAAAAATCGGGCAAGCTGCCGGCCGACTGGCAGAAGCGCCTGCCGCACAACGCCTCGCCCTACGCGTCGACGATTGTCTTCCTGGTGCGTAAGGGCAACCCCAAGGGGATCAAGGACTGGGACGACCTGGTCAAGCCCGGTGTGCAGGTGATCACGCCCAATCCCAAGACTTCCGGCGGCGCCCGCTGGAACTACCTGGCGGCTTGGGGCTATGCCCTGAAGAAGGGCGGCAGCGAGGTGGCGGCACGCGATTACGTCAGCCGCTTGCTGAAGAATGTGCCGGTCCTCGATCCGGCCGCCCGCGGTGCGACCAACACCTTCGTCCAGCGCGGGCTGGGCGACGTGCTGCTGGCCTGGGAGAACGAGGCCTTCCTGTCGATCAACGAACTGGGTCCGGACAAGTTCGAGATCGTCGTGCCCTCCATTTCCATCCTGGCCGAGCCGCCGGTGGCAGTGGTCGATGCGGTGGCGCGAAAGCGCGGGACCGAAGCCGTCGCTCGGGCTTACCTCGAATACCTGTATTCGCCGGTCGGGCAGAAACTTGCGGCCCGTCACTACTACCGTCCGATCAAGCCGGAACTGGCCGATGCCCGCGATGTGGCGCGTTTTCCCAAGGTCAATTTCATCCGCATCGACGATCTCGGTGGCTGGCAGGCGGCGCAGCAGAAGCATTTCAGCGACGGCGGCAGCTTCGACCAGATCTACGGCCGCTGAATCATGAAACAGCCCGTCCTGATCCTGCCGGGCTATCTCGGCAGCGGTCCTGCTCACTGGCAGAGCTGGCTTGAGCGGCAATTGCCGGAAGCCCGGCGGGTCGAAGGCATAGCCTGGCAGGCGCCGCAACTCGGGCGCTGGGCCGGGCGTGTCGGCGATGCCATCGACCGGGCCGACGGCCCGGTCTGGCTGGTCGCCCACAGTTTCGGCTGCCTCGCCGGTGTGATTGCCGCATCGATCCGGCCGGAGCGGGTGGCTGGCGCCTTGCTGGTGGCGCCGGCCGATCCGGAGCGCTTTGCCGAAGCCGGTTTCCGTCAGCGCGACGAAAGCAGCATCGCCCGCTGGCTCTATGACACCTGGCTGGCTTGTCCGAGCCTGGTCGTCGCCAGCACCAACGACCCCTGGATGAACTTTGCCAGCGCCGCCTACTGGGCCGACCGCTGGGGCAGCCGGCTGCACTGCCTGGGGGCGGTCGGTCACATCAATGTCGATTCCGGTTTCGGCCCCTGGCCGGATGGTCTGGCGATGCTGCGTGCGATGCAGGCGGCCCAGGGCAGTTTCCTGGTCGGCGAAGTGCTCGATGCGGCCTCGTTTAGCTGAATAACGAATATAAAAATCGATTTTTATTAGTTTGGCTGCTAAGCCCTCGTGCCTACACTGCCGCATCGTTTCTTTCCGGAGTCCTGCCATGTCGCAATCCAACACCTACCCGGCTGTCAGCAGCGTCACCTTCACGCAGAAGCTGGGCAGCTGGGCGGCGGTGCAGAAGGCGCATTTTGCCGACGGCGCCCTGTATGACCAGATCGTCGCGAGGAAGTAATGACCGCAACAAGAACCTTCCGCGTGTTGCCGGGCTTCAATCTGACGCTCGGTTACACGCTGGGCTACCTGTCGCTGCTGATCCTGATCCCGCTGTCGGCGGTCTTCCTGAAGACCTTCGGGATGGGTTGGGCGCGCTTCGTCGAGGTGGTTACGGCGCCGCAGGTCGTCGCCACCTACAAGCTGTCGTTCGGCGCCTCCTTGCTGGCGGCAGCCATCAACGCGGTGTTCGGCCTGATGCTGGCGTGGGCGCTGGTGCGTTACAGCTTTCCCGGCAAGAAGATCGTCGATGCCCTGGTCGATCTGCCGTTCGCGCTGCCGACCGCCGTGGCCGGCATTGCGCTGACCGCGCTCTATGCCAAGAACGGCTGGCTCGGCCAGTATCTGGAGGAGATCGGCATCAAGGTCGCCTTCACGCCGCTCGGCGTGCTGGTGGCGCTGGTCTTCATCGGCCTGCCGTTTGTCGTGCGTACCGTGCAGCCGATCCTGGAAGACCTCGACACCGAACTCGAAGAAGCCGCCGCCAGTCTCGGCGCGCAACGCTGGCAGACCTTCCGCCACGTCATCTTCCCGATCCTGCTGCCGGCGCTGCTGACCGGTTTCGCGCTGGCCTTTGCCCGCGCGGTCGGTGAGTACGGCTCGGTCATCTTCATCGCCGGCAATCTGCCTTTCGTCTCCGAAATCACGCCGCTGATGATCATCACCAAGCTCGAACAGTACGACTACCAGGGGGCGACGGCCATTGCCTCAGTGATGCTCGTCTTCTCCTTCATCCTGCTGTTGATCATCAATGGCCTGCAGGCCTGGACCGCCAAACGCACCGGGAGGGATCGGTAATGGCCGGCGCAACCACCATGCACCTGGGCGGCAATCACGCTGCCCGCTTCGAGAACAAGGCAGCGACCAGCGAAACACCGCTGGTCAAATGGACCATCCTGGCCATTGCCCTGACTTTCTTCACCGTCTTCCTGCTGATGCCGTTGATCGCAGTGTTTGTCGAAGCCTTCCGTAAAGGCTGGGAAACCTACGTCACCGCGCTGGTCGATCCGGATGCCTTGTCGGCAATCAAGCTGACCCTGCTGGCGGCGGCCGTTTCGGTGCCGCTCAACCTGGTCTTCGGTGTCGCGGCAGCCTGGGCGATCGCCAAGTTCGAGTTCCGCGGCAAGCAGTTCCTGATCACCCTGATCGACCTGCCGTTCTCGGTCTCGCCGGTCATCGCCGGTCTGGTCTTCGTGCTGATCTTCGGTGCCCAGGGCTGGTTCGGTAGCTGGCTGATCGACAACGACATCAAGATCATCTTTGCCGTGCCGGGCATCGTGCTGGCCAGCGTCTTCGTCACCTTTCCCTTCATCGCCCGCGAACTGATCCCGCTGATGCAGGCGCAAGGCAAGGAAGAGGAAGAGGCGGCCGTGGTTCTCGGTGCCAAAGGCTGGCAGGTGTTCTGGTACGTCACGCTGCCCAACATCAAGTGGGGCCTGATGTACGGCGTGATCCTGACCAACGCCCGGGCGATGGGCGAGTTCGGCGCGGTCAGCGTCGTCTCCGGCCACATCCGCGGGCAGACCAACACGCTGCCGCTGCACGTCGAAATCCTCTACAACGAATACATGTTCTCGGCGGCCTTCGCCGTGGCCTCGCTGCTGGCCTTGCTGGCACTGGTCACGCTGGTCATCAAGAACTGGGTCGAGCATCAGGCGGCCCGCTCCTACCGAGACACCCAGGAATCCGCATCATGAGCATCCAGGTCAAGAACATTCACAAGCAGTTCGGCGCTTTCACCGCGCTGGACGACATCACCCTCGACTTCCCGACCGGCGAGCTGGTCGCCCTGCTGGGGCCTTCGGGCTGCGGCAAGACCACGCTGCTGCGCATCATCGCCGGGCTGGAACAGGCCGATTCCGGCCAGGTCCTGCTCGACGGCGACGATGCTTCCAGCACTCATGTCCGGGAGCGCCAGGTCGGCTTCGTCTTCCAGCACTACGCCCTGTTCAAGCACATGACCGTGTTCGACAACGTCGCCTTCGGCATGCGCATGAAACCGCGCGGCCAGCGGCCGTCGGAAGCGAAGATCAAGGACAAGGTGCATGAGCTCCTCAACCTCGTCCAGCTCGACTGGCTGGCCGACCGCTTTCCGTCGCAACTGTCCGGCGGTCAGCGTCAGCGCATCGCGCTGGCCCGGGCGCTGGCGGTCGAACCGCGCGTGCTGCTGCTCGACGAGCCGTTCGGCGCGCTCGACGCCAAGGTGCGCAAGGAACTGCGCCGCTGGTTGCGCAAGCTGCACGACGAACTGCACATCACCTCGATCTTCGTCACCCACGACCAGGAAGAGGCGCTCGAAGTCGCCGACCGCGTCGTGTTGATGGACCACGGCAAGGTCGAGCAGATCGGCACCCCGGAAGAGGTCTATCGCCACCCGGCGACGCCCTTCGTCTATGGCTTCCTCGGCTCGGTCAATTTCTTCCACGGTCGGGTCGAAGGCGAAGCCGTTCGCGTCGGCGACGACACCTTGCCGCACGAGCCGCACGATTTCGATCACGGTGCCGAGGTGGTTGCCTTTGCCCGGCCGCATGAACTGGATATCGACACCGATCCGGCGTCGACCGCCGGCATCGCCGCGCGCATCAACCGTGTGCTCGCCTTCGGTGTCACCGCCCGGGTCGAGCTGGATGGCATCAATGGTTCGAGTGGCCAGCATTTCGAGGTTGAACTGACCCGCGAGCGGGTCAGCGAACTTGGGCTCAAGGATGGACAGGCCGTGCGGTTGGTCCCGTCCCGCCTGAAGGTATTCGAACGCGAAGGAGCGTCCGCATGAATTTCCAGCAACTGCGCATCATCCGCGAGACGGTGCGCCGCAACTTCAACCTGACCGAAGTCGGCAACGCGCTATTCACGTCGCAGTCGGGTGTTTCCAAGCACATCAAGGATCTCGAGGACGAACTCGGCGTCGAGTTGTTCGTGCGCAAGGGCAAACGCCTGCTTGGTCTGACCGATCCGGGCAAGGACCTGCTGGTCCTGGTCGAGCGCATGCTGCACGACGCGCGCAACATCAAGACGCTGGCCGAACAGTACAGCCAGCGGGACGTTGGACAGCTGACCGTCGCCGCAACGCACACCCAGGCCCGGTACGCCTTGCCGCGGGTGATCGCCGAGTTCAAGAAGGCTTTTCCGCGCGTGCATCTGAAATTGCACCAGGGCAGCCCGCAGGAAATCGTTGACCTGCTGCTTGAGGGTGAAGCCGACATCGGCATCGCCACCGAAGCTGTCGCCGGGCATCCTGAACTGGCGGCTTTCGATTTCTATCACTGGCACCATGCGCTGGTCGTGCCGGCCGGGCACGCGTTGTTAACGGCTGCCCGGCCCAGCCTGGAGGCGATTGCCGAGTATCCGGTGATCACCTATCACGAGGGCTTCACCGGCCGGGCCGGCATCGACCGTGTCTTTGCCGAGGCCGGGCTGGTGCCGGATGTCGTCATGTCGGCGCTTGATGCGGACGTGATCAAGACCTATGTCGAACTGGAGCTGGGGATCGGCATCGTCGCTTCGATGGCCTTTCACCCCAAGCGCGACGAAGGCCTGGTGATGATCGACTGCCAGCACCTCTTCCCCTTGAACACCACGCATATTGCGATCCGGCGCGGCCATTACCTGCGCGGTTTCGCCTACCGCTTCATCGAGTTGTGCGCACCGGCGCTGAACGAGGCCAGGGTGCGGGCGGTCAGCGATCCGGGCGCGCGCCGTGAAGAGGATTTATGATTGAGCCTTCATTGACCGGATACAACGCGTTTCATGGATGAAACACAGGCAGTTTTCGACCGGGTGGCCAGGTATTTCGGGCTGCTTTCCGATCCGACGCGCTTACGGATTCTTTCCAGCCTGTGCAATCAGGAGCGCACGGTGGGCGAGATCGTGGACATCATCGGCTTGTCCCAGCCGAACATCTCGCGTCACCTCGGCATCCTGTTCGAGGCTGAGGTGATCGACAAGCGGCGCGCCGGGACCAGCATTTTCTACCGCGTCATCGACCCGGATTTCATGGACATCTGCCGCACGGTCAGCATCCGCGTTGCCAGTTGCGATTTTCCCACCGGCCAGGAAAGCGGGGAAAGCGAGGCCTGAGGCCTGGTTCCCCTCGCAGGTTTTTCAGGCCAGACGTGCGCGGGCGCGGGTCACGGCGGCGCGCACTTGGTCCGGCGCGGTGCCGCCGATGTGGTTGCGCGAAGCCAGCGAACCTTCGACCGTCAGTACGGCGAAGACGTCGTTCTCGATCAGCGGCGAGAACTGCTGCAGTTCTTCCAGCGTCAGCTGCGGCAGGTCGACGCCCTTGAACTCGGCGGCCTTGACCGCCAGGCCGACGGCTTCGTGGGCATCGCGGAAGGGCAGGCCCTTCTTGGTCAGATAGTCGGCGAGGTCGGTGGCGGTGGCGAAGCCCTGGGTCAGCGCGGCCTTCATGTTGTCGGCGCGCACCGTGATGCCGCCGGCCATGTCGGCGAAGATACGCAGCGTGTCGGTGACCGTGTCGACGGCGTCGAACAGCGGCTCTTTATCTTCCTGGTTGTCCTTGTTGTAGGCCAGCGGCTGCGACTTCATCAGCGTCAGCAGGCTCATCAGCTGGCCGTACACGCGGCCGGTCTTGCCACGCGCCAGTTCCGGCACGTCCGGGTTCTTCTTCTGCGGCATGATCGACGAGCCAGTGCAGAAACGGTCGGCGATCTGGATGAAACCGACGCGCGGGCTCATCCACATGACCAGTTCTTCCGACAGGCGGCTGATGTGCATCATCAGCAGCGCGCAGGCCGAGGTGAATTCGATGGCGAAATCGCGATCCGAGACAGCGTCGAGCGAGTTTTCGCAGACACCTTCGAAACCGAGTTGTTCGGCGACGAATTCACGGTCGATCGGGTAGGTGGTGCCGGCCAGCGCAGCCGAGCCCAGCGGCAGGCGGGCAACGCGCTTGCGGCAGTCGGCGAAGCGCTCGCTGTCGCGGCCGAACATCTCGAAATAGGCCAGCATGTGGTGGCCGAAAGTCACCGGCTGGGCGACCTGCAGGTGGGTGAAGCCGGGCATCGGCGTCGCCGCTTCCTTCTCGGCGAGGTCGACCAGCGCGCCGCGGAAAGCCTTCAGCAGCAGCTGGATGTCGTCGATGGCGTCGCGCAGGTAGAGGCGGATGTCGGTGGCCACCTGGTCGTTGCGCGAGCGGCCGGTGTGCAGGCGCTTGCCGGCGTCGCCGACGAGGGCGGTGAGGCGCTTTTCAATATTGAGGTGCACGTCTTCGAGGTCGAGCGACCATTCGAACTTGCCCGATTCGATTTCTTCGGTGACGATGGCCATGCCGCGCTCGATGTCGGCCAGGTCGGCGGCGGCAATGATGCCCTGTTTGGCGAGCATGCGGGCGTGCGCCAGCGAACCGCGGATGTCCTGGCGCCACATGCGCTGGTCGAAATCGACCGAAGCGGTGTAGCGTTTGACGAGATCGGAGACTGGCTCGGAGAAGCGGCCGGCCCAGGTGTATTGATTGGCGTTGGAAGTCATGATTCGGGTCTGGATTGGGGCAGATCGACGGCGACTTTCAGGGAAATCGCCAGAAGGTGGCAAGTATACGGCAGTTTCAGTCAGGGGGTCGGCGTCCCCCGGGGCAGGACGCCCAGGCGTTTCAAGCACCACTCGCTGAACCACAGTGCGAAATAGATCGCGAACCAGGCAAAGATCGCGTCCGACAGATAGTGGCCGCCGACCGCAATGCGTGCCCAGCCGACGTAGCCCGCCGTCAGCAGGCTGCCTCCCAGCCAGGCCAGTCGCTGGCGCCTGCTGCCCAGCCAGCCGAAGGCCATGACGAAGGCGGCGGTGGCGACATGGCCGCTGACGAAGGAGCAGTTGCTGCTGCATTGCGTGCTTGGCACAAAAGCCGGCGTGAAGCTGGCCTGGCCGCCGAAGACATCCGTCTGCACCGGTCGTGCCCGTCCGAGTTGCCCCTTCAGTCCGACGTCCACCAGCAAGCCGGGGCCGAGCAGGGCGCCGACCAGCAGGAAGATGCTGGTCTGCCGGGCATTGGGGGCGATCCGGCGGAGCCATCTGCCAGCCAGCAGGGTCAGGATCACGCCGGCGATCAGGAGGCGGCCGAGGATGGTCGTCCAGTCGTAGGCGATTCCCGGCAAGCTCATTTCATTGGTGTACAGCCAGCGACCTTCCCCGGCATAGAAATGGGCGCTGGTGGCCAGGTCGATCTCCGGCCAGGCCAGGAAAACGACTGTCAGCAGTCCGGCGAGGAGCGTCAGCAGGCGAAATTCAATAACCCTGGAAGTCATGCAGCAGGTAGACCTGGAAATGTAGTTTCCGGCGGGGGCCGGTGTCGGCTTCGAGCGTGGCCAGATGACGGGTGGCGGCGAAGCGGCTGGCGATGTGTTCGGGCACCTTGTCCGGGACCAGGATCAGGGCGTCTCCCCGGGTGAAGCTGGCAGTCAGCTGATAGTGGTCGTTGCGTGTCCCCTGGGGGTTCCAGCTGGCGACGCGCAGGGGTTGGTCGCGCAGTTCGTACTGCAGATGGGCGAGCAGGGTACGCTCCTCGGCGAGCAAGGGCGTTCCCGGATGGGCTGCAGCGATCGGTCGCAGTTGCTGGCCCACCTTGTCCCAGCCGAGCGCCCGGCTGTAGGGCGTGGCAACCTGCGGGAAGAAGCTCGCGCTGAGCGTCGGCCAGTGGTACAGCGTGGCCGTAAGCAGCAGATTCAGGCTCAAGGCGATGAACAGCCAGCGCCGGTGGCCGCGCCCGAGCAGCCAGGCGACGGCGAGTATGCTGGCCGGAACGAAGGCCGGTGCGGCCCAGTTGGCGTTGGCGCTGCCGCCGGCTGCCTGCGCGGCGGCGACCAGCCATAGCGGCAGGGCAAAGCAGATCAGGATACCCCGCAAGCGGCGTTGATTGTCGCTGGCCGGCTGCGGTAACAGGGCGGGAGCAAAGGCGGTGCCGAGGAGGGGGCCGAAGGCCAGCCACTGGGCGCCGAGGAAGGTGAGCAAGGGCAGCAAGCCGCCGGCAGTCCTTTGCAGGGTGATGTCGGCCGTATGCCGCAGGGTGGGGAAGTCGTGGCCGGCGTTCCAGATCAGGTTGGGCAGCAGGAAAGCACAGGCCAGCATGGCTGCCAGCCAGGGGGCGGGCTGCAGAAGTCGCCGCCGCTCGACGATCAGCAGATGCAGCATGGCCGAACCCAGCCAGGCCAGCATCGTGTACTTGGTCAGCAGGCCCAGGCCGCAGACAATGCCGAGCAGCAGCCAATTGCCGGTGCCGCCCCGGGTCAGGGCACGGGTATAGAGCAGGATGGCGGCTGACCAGAGCAGCACCAGCGGCGCATCGGTGGATACGAACAGCCCCAGCCAGGCGTAGATGGGCAGGGTCAGGACGGCCAGGCCTGAGGCAATGGCGGTTTGTTCATCGTAGGCCTCGCGGGCGATCAGCAGGGCCACCCAGGCGGTCAGCGGATAGCAGGCCATGGCCAGCAGCTTGGTGCCGATGACACCGTCGCCGAACAGGGCGGTCGAGGCGGCAATCAGGACGGCAACGCCGGGGGGCTTGGAAAAATAGCCCCAGTCCAGCGCCTGAGCCCATCCCCAGTACTGGGCTTCGTCCACGTACAGGGTGATCCCCGACAGGTGGATCGCCCAGATTCGCCAGGCCAGCAGCAGTCCGCCGAGCAGCAGCGCGGACAGCCAGAGACGGTGGCCCATGCCGGGCTTATTGAGCGACAGGTGTGGCATGGATACGGATCAGGGCAACGCCACCTTCGGCGTACAGCGTGTCGTAGTCGCCTGCGGGGGGCAGTCGATCGGTTCGGGTCAGGGCAAGTTCACCGGGCTCGGCGTTACGTACCGGGGTCGGTCGGCCCAGATAGACGCTGAAGCTCGGCCAGTGGGTTTGCGACTGGATGACGGGTTCCTGATAGGTGCGGGCGAACACGCCGGCATTGCGGATCGGTCCCTGCAGGAGTTCGCCAAGCAGCGGTGCCAGCGCGGCGGAAAGAAACAGGCTGCTGCCCAGGGCGACCATGCCGGCCCGCTGCCAAGCGGCGACGGCGAGCTTCGGTGTGAGCAGGGCGAACAACAGCAGCAGGCCAGCAAACAGCCCGTAATGCCAGGTCAGCAATTCAGGCAGCCGGCTGAGCTGGGCTGCGTAAAAACCGTCGGTGACGCTGGTCTGGCCAAGGATGCTCGGCAGGGCGGCAAACAAGGCCAGCAGCAGCAGGCCGGGAAGGATCGCCCAGCGCGAGCTGACATCGGCGTGGCGGGCCGCCAGCAGCACGAAAAGCGGGGTGCAGCCATACAGGGCATAGTGTGGCAGCTTGGTGCCGGAGAGCGAGAAAAAGACGACGACGAAGCCACACCAGAGCCAGAGGAAGCGAGGCAAGGGTTGCCGGATGTCGTTGCGCAGCCGGCGCAATGCCTGCCACAACCAGGGGAGCCAGGGAAAGATCAGCAGGGGAACGATCAGCACGTAATAGAACAGGCTGCCGCTATGTCCCTCCAGCGTTGTCGAGAAGCGCTGGACGTTGTGCCGCATGAAGAAACCCTGGATGAATGCATCGCCATGGATGGCGTAGGCCGCGATGTACCAGGGCAAGGCAACGGCCAGGAAGATCAACCAGTTGGCCGGCGAGCGCAGCAGTCGCACGAGGGCATCGGTTTGCCGGCTGAACAGTGTCCACAGCAGCATGGTTGCGCCGGGAACCAGCAAGGCAATCGGGCCCTTGGTCAGGAAACCCAGCGCGACCCAGAGCGCGAGTCGACGGGCAGCCCAGGGCGATTTGCCTTCGATATGCCGCCACAGGTCGACCATCGCCAGTGCCAGCAGCAGGTTGAGCAGGGCGTCGGCGGTAGCGGCCCGGCCGATCAACTGGACGCCAAGGCAGGTCAGCACCACCAGGCTGGTCATGAGCGCGGCGTCGCGGCCAAAATGTTCACGCGCAAAGCGCGCCAGGACGATGCACCAGCCGACAGCAGCCAGGGCCGAGGGGAGGCGGAATCCCCATTCGTTGGCGCCGAGCAGACTGACGGAGAGCGCTTGCAGCCAGTAGATCAGGATCGGCTTGTCGAAACGTGCCGAGCCATTGAGCCAGGTGGACAGGTAATCGCCGCGAGCCAGCATTTCCTGGGTGGCGGCGGAAAAGGCGCCTTCGTCGACATCGAACAGCGGGCTGTTGCCGAGAAAGGGAAGCAGCGCCAGGAAGGGCAGGATGATGGGCAGGGCGTCGACCAGACGCTGCTTGCTGATCACCTATTTTCCTCCTGGGGGGCGTGCCATTGGGAGTGTTCCTGCTTGGTCGAGCGGCGCAGGGTGTAGGAGCGCCCGGCGTCGCTGGCGAAGTAGATGCGCGACAGCGTCTCCGCCAGCACACCGGTCAGGATGCACTGGGCGCCGACCAGCAGCGAGAAGAAGCCGACCAGCAACAGCGGGCGGGTACCGATGCTTTCGCCCAGCAGTTTCAGGATGAACAGGTAGGCGATGACCGCCGAGCCTGCGGTCGACAGCATCAGGCCGACGCCGCCGAAGAAGTGTCCGGGGCGGTCACGGAAGCGCATGTAGAAATAGACTGCCAGCAAGTCGAGGATGACGCGGAAGGTCCGGGAAATGCCGTACTTGGACTGGCCCAGCGTGCGCGGATGGTGACTGACCGGCATTTCGGCGATGCGCCGGGGCGAGGTGACCGTGCTCAGCCAGGCGGGAATGAAACGGTGCATTTCACCGAACAGGCGAATCCGTTTGACCACTTCAGCCCGGAATACCTTGAGGCTGCAGCCGTAGTCGTGCAGGCGGACGCCGGTAACCCGGCCGATCAGGCGGTTGGCGATACGCGACGGGATCTTGCGCAGCCACAAGCCGTCCTGACGTTTTTCCCGCCAGCCGGAGACCAGGTCGAGATCTTCGTTGAGCAGCTTGTCGACCATCTTCGGGATGTCGATCGGATCATTCTGCAAATCCCCGTCCAGCGTGACGATGATGTCGCCGGTAGCGGCATCGATGCCGGCCTGCATGGCCGCGGTCTGCTTGAAGTTTCGTGCCAGTTCGAGCAGGTGGACATGGTTGCCCCAGATGCCGGCGGCCTTGCGGATTTCATCGACTGTCCGGTCGCTGCTACCGTCGTCAACCAGGATCAGCTCCCAGGGATACTGATAGTTGCCCAGGCATTCGTGCATGCGGGCAACCAGTGGCGCCACGCAGTCCTCTTCGTTGTAGAGCGGGACGACAATGGAAAGGCTGTGTGAAGGCGTTGGGCGCATGTTCATGACGGTGACTCGGGGTGGGGTGAGGACGATTGCTTATGTCCGGGCAGGAATATCCAGGCCAAAGTCCCGGCCAGGATGGCCAGGGAGAGGGTCAGGCAGTGTAACGCGAAGGCTGACGCCAGTGCTTGTCGCCCCTGTCCTTCAGCCAGATTGACGAGGAAGGCAACGCCCGCTTCGTAGGTGCCGAAACCGGCTACGCCCTGAATCGGCAAGAGCGCGGAAAGCTCCCCGCCGAGCGCGCCGGCGGCGCCGCCGCTGAGGGCGAACCCGCCCAGTGCGGCGAGGACGATGCTCAGACCCAGCAGCTTGCTGCACCAGTTGGCGATGCACCAGCTCCAACTGACCGGGGAGGCATCGATGACCGGGCGGATTTTCTCCAGCAGTCGCGCCAGGCGCGGGTTGCCGGGGCGCCAGCTAGGCAGGTAGGCGTGACCAAGATAGATGGCGACGAGCATGCCGATGCCGGCCATTATTCGCAGGGGCATGGGAATGGCCGGCCAGAGGGCGATTGCCAGTGCGGCCAGAACCAATGCATCCTGGATGCGCAGCCAGAACAGTGTGGCAATCGCTTCCTGTACCGACAGGCCGTAACGTTTCAGCGCCGCCGGCAGGAACAACTCCCCGGCGCGGAAAGGAATGACGTTGATGCTCAGGTTGTGCAGCAGGACAAGGCGCATGTAACCGCTGATTCCGAGCGGGACGCGTGCTTGCAACTGGCTGAACAAGCGGCCGGCGCGGCACAGGTAGGACAGCGACTGGCTGACCAGCAAGGTCAGCAGCAGGCTTGCCGGCAGTGTCGTCAATTGCTTCAGGGCAACCCCGACCATGTCGCTGTGGGTCAGCCACCACAGCAGCAGCAGGGCAATTGCCAGCGACAGCAGATGGCGGATCAGCGCAGCCTTGACCATTCTTTGAGCCCCCATTGACCTGCGACGATTACGCCAAGGCATGCGCAGAAATACTGCACAGGTAACGCCAGGGGATAGCCGGTTGATATGAAAAACAGACTGATGGACGAACCGAGGATCAACAGTGCGATTGCCAGTCTGGCGTGGGCAGTGTCCAGCCAGCGAAGCCTGTTGGCGAAGGCGATGCCGACGGCAGCCGAGAACCAGCCGCCAGCGGCGCCAGCGATCGTGTCGATCGGCCAGTGTGCCCCAACGGCGATGCGCGACAGGCCAGTCAGGATGGCCAGGCTCAGGACTGCCACAGCTGCCAGCGGCGGCGGGCGGCGAGACATCAGGACAATGCCGGCAAAAAGAAAGGCGGTGGCAGTGTGTCCTGAAGGAAAGGAGTGGTTGAGCAACTGGGATCCGATGACGTGCAGTTGGTCCGCCGGCATGACGGCTGCCGGTCGGGGGCCGCCGATCAGATTTTTGAGAATGTTGCTGAAGGCGCCGGTGACGATACCGCCACAGACGCAGGCTAATATCCAGTCGGGCCGGTATTTCCAGGCCAGTACGACGAGTGCGAGCAGCACGCTGCCGTGGCCCAGCATCGTCAGCGAGGCCCAGACTGCGTCTGGCAGGGTTCGCGTGTATTGCTGGAATGCAGACATCATGGCCGGCATGTCGCTGCCATGAACAAGGGCCAGGAGCAACGTGGCGATGGCAAGTGGTAGGATGCGGACTAGCCAGAAATATGTCGCTGCAGTCGTGTCGTTTGCAAGGGCGGGAGTGGCTGGACGATTGGGCGGTAAGTCCGCGGACACGGGAAAGGCCTTGATTTAAATGGGGAAGCAGTCTAGGTTGAGGCGCCATCCTTGTCAAGGATGGCGCATGAGCGCTGGCACGCAGCCGTAAAATCCTGCCAGATTCAATTTTGCTGAGGCGTGATCAAACCTTGAAGCGTATCCGTCACTTTCCGGCGACTTACCCGCTGCCCGACTGGCGCAACTTCGGGGTCATGCTGCGCGTGCTGCTCGGGGTCAATGTGCTGGCGGCGCTTGGGGCGCTGGTTCAGGCGCCGGACCTGCTCTCCTGGGGCGAGCGATTCATGGATCTGGCGTCGATTGTCGAGCCCTTGCTGCTGCTTTGTCTCGGCATCTTGTCCTTGCTGCGCGACGTCCTGTGGCGCTTGCGCCTGCGTCACGGGCAGGCCTGCGTGCTCGCATTGACGGCGGTCATGGCGGGGGCGATGCACGCCTACGCGGCCTCATTGAATCTGGTTGACGGGGCGGTCAGCCGCAGCATCCTGCTGACCCTGGCGACGACGGGCTTGCTGCTCGCCTATTTCGAGCTTCGCTCGCGGGCCTTTTCGCCGGCCCAGGCAGAGGCGCGGCTGGCGGCGCTGAATGCCCGCATCCGGCCGCATTTTCTGTTCAATTCGCTGAACGCCGTGCTGTCGCTGATCCGGGCGCAGCCGCAGCAGGCCGAGGCGGCGCTGGAGTCGCTGTCCGACCTGTTCCGGGCGGCGATGCGCGATCCGGCGGAACTGGTCAGCCTGGCCGACGAAGTTGCGCTTGGCCGGCAGTATCTCGAGCTGGAGCAACTGCGTCTGGGCGAGCGTCTGTCGGCTGAATGGCAGGTCGACGAGACCCTCCTGGGGTTGCCGATCCCGCCGCTGATGCTGCAGCCCTTGCTGGAAAACGCGGTATATCACGGCATCGAGCCGTCGGCGACCGGCGGCGTGGTCAGTGTGCAGATTCGTCGGCGCGGCGACGAACTGCATGTCCGTATCGCCAATCCAACCGTTGCTCAGGCGACGCATGCTGCCGGCAACCACATGGCCCTGGCCAATATCCGCGAACGCCTTGCCTTGTATTACGATCTCGAAGCCCGCCTGGAAACCGAAGCCGGCGACAATTCCTACGAAGTCCGTATCGTCCTGCCATGCCAACGCAAACCCCGCTGAAAATCCTGCTGGTCGATGATGAACCGCCGGCGCGCGAGCGTCTGCGTACCCTGCTTGGCGACATTGCCGGGCAATGCCCGGTCGAGGTTGCCGGCGAAGCGGCCAACGGTGTTCAGGCTTTGGAATTCCTGCAGCAGGCGGCAGTTGACGTCGTGCTCAGCGACATCCGCATGCCGGGCATGGACGGCATCGAACTGGCCTCGCATCTCGGCCGGCTGGACAGGCCGCCGGCGGTGATCTTCACCACGGCATACGACAACTATGCGGTCCAGGCCTTCGACCTCAATGCCGTCGATTACCTGATGAAGCCGGTACGTGCCCAGCGGCTGCTGGCAGCGCTGCAGAAGGTAGCCGGCCAACGCCCGGACAGCGCCCTGTTTGCCGGCATCGGTCAGGTGGTGCGTGGTGGCGGCCGGACCCACCTGTCCTGCCACGAGCGCGGGCGCCTGCTGCTGGTTCCGGTGGCTGAAGTCCTCTACTTCAAGGCCGACCTGAAATACGTCACGGCGCGGACGGTTGAGCGCGAATACCTGCTCGACGAATCGTTGACCCACCTTGAGGAAGAGTTTCCCGAACGCTTCCTGCGCCTGCACCGCGCCGTGCTGGTCGCGCGCCCGGCGCTGGCAGGGTTCGAAAAGGCAGCCGGCGACGATGCCGAGGCTTATGGTTGGGCGTTGCTGCGCGGCGTTTCCGAAAAACTGCCGGTCAGCCGCCGGCAATGGGCGACTGCCCGTGCCGAACTGACGGCCTAGGCGGCCCGGACGACGCGGATTTCGGGCTGCAGGTGCGGCGCTGCGGTGCGCGGTGCCGCCCGTCGGGGAATGCCGTCTTCATCGAGCAGGCGTTCGACATGGAAAAAGACTTCGTGTCGCGAGAAGGGTTTCTTCATGAAGTCGTCGGCACCGATGCGGGTGCCGAAAAACTGCTCCATGGCCTGCTCGTTGCCGCTCATCATGATCACCGGCGTCTCACGGGTTTGCGGGTCGCGCCGGATGGCACGCAGGGCGGCAAATCCGTTCATGCCCGGCAGCATGATGTCGAGGAAGACCAGTTCCGGCTTCTGTTCGCGTAGGGCGACCAGGCCGGTTTCGGCGTCGAGGCATTCGATGGTTTCGTAGCCGGCCGAGCGCAGGAATTTGCGCAGCACGGCCAGGACCGTCTTGGAGTCGTCGATGATCAGTACGCGCGTGCCGTCGCGGGCGTTCAGTCGCGGCTGTAGCCGTCGTTCAGGCGCCGGGGCTGCCGTCAGTGGCTGACTGGCCGGCACCATCGCCGGACGGCCGAACAATGCCTTGAGCTGGTCGAGTATTCCCATCTGCTGTTCTCCGCTTGGTCACCTGAGTCTTCGGGCGTTCTTTCCGGCGACGATGTCGGCTGTCTCCGGGCGCGAGTCATGTTGTTCGCATTTGATCACGACAAGGGAATAATTTCCAGCAAATTTTCTTGTGGATATCCCTTAGCCCAGTGCCCGGGTAACCACCTCAAGCACGTCGCGCGACAAGCCCTGATGGTCGCGAACGCGCCTCAGCGCGGCCTGTGCATGCGCTTGCCGGCCGGCGTCGAATTTCTTCCAGCGGTCGAAGCAGCGCGCCAGCCGCGAGGCGACCTGCGGGTTGCGGTCGTGCAGCGCCAGAATCTGTTCTGCCATGAAAGCGTAGCCGCTGCCGTCGGCAGCGTTGAAGCGGACCAGGTTGGCGCCGAAGGCGCGGATCAGCGCGTAGATCTTGTTCGGGTTGCCGAGGTCGAAGGCCGGGTGGGCGGTCAGCGCCTTCACCGTGGCCAGGGTGTCCGGCCGGCGGCTGGTCGATTGCACCTGCAGCCACTTGTCGACGACCAGCGCTTCATCCTGCCAGCGGGCGTAGAACTCGGCCAGCGCGCTGTCGCGCTGGCGGCAGTCGGCGGCGTTGATGTTGGCCAGCGCCGCCAGCGCGGCGAACTGGTCGGTCATGTTGTCGGCTTCCCGGAACTGCTTGAACGCCAGTTCGCGCACCGCCTCGCCGTCGAACTCGACCAGGTAGGACAGGCACAGGTTGCGCAGCGCGCGGCGACCGGCATGTTCGCTGCTCGGTGTGTAGGCTTCGCTGACGGTCAGGCTGGCGTAGAGGCCGGCGAACTCGTTTTCGAGCTGTTCGGCGAGATGGCGGCTCAGGCTGTTGCGGGCGGCGTGCAGGGCGTCCGGATCGACCACGCTGATCAGTTCGGCCAGCGTCGTTTCGCCGGGCAGGGTGAGCGCTTCGGCGACGAAAGCGGCACCGCGTTCGGCATGGCTCTGCAGCAACTGGCGGGCGGCGTCGACGAAGCTCGCTGGCCACACCGGTGTGCGGCCGGCGGCGATTTCCGTGCTGGCGGCCAGGATCAGCCGGGTCGCCAGGCGCTGGCCGGCTTCCCAGGCGTTGAACGGGTCGCTCTCATGCGCCAGGAGTACGGTCAGTTGCTCTGGCGTATCGTCGAAATCGAGGTAGACCGGCGCCGAGAAATCGCGCAATAGCGACGGCACCGGCTCTTCGGCAACGTTCTCGAAGACGAAGGACTGGCTGCTCGCGCTCAGTTGCAGCAGGCGCTCGCTGCCCGGCAGCAAGCGGCCATCGGCAGCAAATAGCGCGACCCGGACCGGGATCAGGTAGGGCGCGTCGTCGCTGGCGCGCGGGTTGGACTGGCTCAGGGTCAGCGTGTAGCTGGCGCTGTCGGCATCCCAGAAACCGTCGGCGGCAATGCGCGGCGTGCCAGGCTGGCGGTACCAGCGCATGAATTGCGTGAAGTCGAAACCGCTGGCCGCCGCCATCGCCGCGACGAAATCCTCGCAGGTCACGGCCTGGCCGTCGTGGCGGCGAAAATACTCGTCCATGCCGGCGCGGAAGGCATCGCGGCCGATCAGCGTCTGGATCATGCGGATGACCTCGGCGCCCTTTTCATAGACGGTGGCGGTGTAAAAATTGTTGATCTCGACGAAGCTCTCGGGCCGGATCGGGTGCGCCATCGGGCCGGCGTCCTCGGGGAACTGCGCGGCGCGCAGGCCGCGCACCTCGCGGATGCGGGCAGTCTGGCGGTTGTGCAGGTCGGCGCCGAATTCCTGATCGCGGAATACCGTCAAACCTTCCTTCAACGAGAGCTGGAACCAGTCGCGGCAGGTGACGCGGTTGCCGGTCCAGTTGTGGAAATACTCGTGGGCGACGACCCGGTCGATGTTCTCGAAATCAACGTCGGTGGCGACATCCGGGCGAGCGAGCACATACTTCGTGTTGAAGATGTTGAGGCCCTTGTTCTCCATCGCGCCCATGTTGAAGTCGCCGACGGCGACGATCATGTAGTGGTCGAGGTCGCATTCGAGGCCGAAGCGTTCCTCGTCCCACTTCATGGATTTTTTCAGCGCCGCCATCGCGTGCGGGCACTGGTCGAGCTTGCCGGGTTCGACGTAGATGGCGAGTTGAACCTCGCGCCCGGAGGCGGTGCGGAAAGTGTCGCGCAGCACGTCGAGCTTGCCGGCGACCAGCGCGAACAGGTAGGCCGGTTTGCGGAAGGGGTCGGCCCAGGTCGCCCAGTGGCGACCATTGGCCTCGTCGCCGCTGGCGACCGGATTGCCGTTGGCGAGCAGCACCGGGAAGGTCGCGCGGTCGGCGTGCAGGGTCACGGTATAGGTGGACATCACGTCCGGCCGGTCCATGAACCAGGTGATGCGGCGGAAACCCTGCGCCTCGCACTGCGTGAAATAACCGTCCTTGGACCGGTACATGCCGGACAGGCGGGTGTTGTTGTCCGGCTGGATGCGCACCACGGTGCGCAGCGTGCAGGACGCCGGCAGATCGTTCAGGGTCAGCGAAGTGGCGCTGGCGAGGTAGGGGTGCTCACGACCATCGACCGATACCGCCAGCGTCTCCAGCTCCTCGCCGTCCAGGACCAGCGGCTGGTCGGCCACCGCCGGATTGCGGCGCAAGGTCTGCGTGGCGCTGACGACGGTGCCGTCGGCTTCGATCGAAACGTCGAGGTCGACCGTGTCGACCAGCCAGGCGGGCGGGGTGTAGTCCTTCAGGTAAATCGTTTGCGGGGTGTCGGTTTTCATTGTCTGGTCTGGTGCGCTGGGCAGGGGCGAAGCGGCCGATGATACGCCAGTGTCCGGGGTGCGACGATATGTCACATTCTCCAATGGGTGCCGGCTGGCTACCATCCGCCTCCTTCCGACAGCCAGTGGTAGTGGGCCGCAGGTCTGGTCGGTGATGTCTTTCCGGGGGAACGGATGCGGATTCATGAATCGATCGGGCGTGGTGCCCTGAAACCTTTGTCGCTGGCGTTCTTGCTGGCTTTTCCGCTGGTCTCGCTGGCGGCCGACAGCGTTCTCGATGAGATGACCGTGACCGACAGTGCACTCGGCGATCCACTCGATCTGGGGCGACAACACCAGACCGGCAGCCGCTTGGGCTTGAGCATTCGTGAAACGCCGGCTTCGGTGACGGTGGTGGACCGCGAAACCCTGGAGCGACGTGGCGTTGAGTCGACCAAGGAGGCGCTGAACAGCGTGCCGGGCATCACTTCTTCTTCGGCGCCGGGGTCGCCGGGGGCGGTGTTCTATCGTGGCTTTGGCGGCGCCAGCGTGACCCAGTTGTTCAACAGTATTACCGTGCAATACGACGCCATTGCCGGGCGGGCGGTCGATAGCTGGATCTATGACCGGGTCGAGGCCGTTGGCGGGGCTTCCGGTTTTCTGCATGGTGCCGGGGCGGTGGGCGGCACGATCAATTACGTGACTCGCCTGGCCAGTACCGAGGGTGATTTGACCGACCTGAAAGCCGCTTACGGCCGCTTCGACGCGCGTCAGTTGGCGGTCGGCGCTAATCGCCGGATCGGCGACAATCAGGCGCTGCGCCTCGACGTCAATCGCAGCGCCGTTAATGGCTGGAGCGATGGTAGCAAGCGCAACGCCGGTGAAGTCGCAGCGTCCTGGCTGGCCAGGCTGACGCCGGCCCTGACGCATACCCTGGCGCTGGAATACCAGAACGAGAAAGTGGATCCTCCCTACTGGGGGACGCCCATCCTCAAGCCGGTCGGCAGCCGTGTCAGCATCGACGAGGGAACGCGCTTCAAGAATTACAACTCGGCCGACGGCATCTACGAGCAGACCGTGCGTTGGGCGCGCTCGATCCTTGAATACAAGGCGGGCGAGCGGCTCAAGCTGCGCAACACGATCTACCATTACGACGCCTTGCGCGACTATCGCAATGTCGAAACCTATGCCTTCAATGCCACCAACACCGGCGTCATTCGCTCGAATGCGCTGCTGCAGCGCCACGACCAGACCCTGAGCGGCAACCGTTTCGAATTCACCTGGCAGGATAGCCTGGGTGGCCGACCGACGACCTGGGCGGGCGGTGTCGATTACAGCATCAACAAACAGACGCGTTTCCCGTTGTCGGTCGCCGGGCCGTTTGGCACGGTCGATCCCTATGACTTCACGACCGAGAATTTCTTCAGCCTGCCGGGCGTGACGCCGGGTTTCAATCCGGATCGCAGCAACCGGGTGAAGACGCTGGCTGCCTTCCTCGAGAACCGTACCTTGCTGACCCCGGCGCTCTCCTTGCTGACCGGGCTGCGGCATGACCGCATCGATCTGGAAGTGACCAACCACCGCACGGTGACGGCGACCAATCCGGCATTTTTCGCTCGTCGCTATACCCCGACCACCGGGCGCATTGCGCTCGCCTGGGATGTCACGCCGAATGCCAATGTCTATGTGCAGTACAGTACGGCCGCCGATCCGCCGTCCGGCATCCTGACCACCGCCACCTTCACCCAGGTGCGCGACTTCGATCTGACCACCGGCAAACAATGGGAAATTGGCAGCAAATTTTCCTTTGCCGACGGCCGGGGTAACGGCACAGTGGCGTACTACGACATCGTCCGGCGCAATATCGCAGTCAGCGATCCGAGCAATCCGGGAACGACAATTCCAGTCGGTCAGCAGTCGTCGCGCGGCATCGAAGTGGCGCTTGCTTACCGGATCGTTCCTGCCTTGCAGGTGGCCGGCAACCTGTCGCTGGTCGATGCGCAATATGATGAGTTCAACGAAACCGTTGGCGGTGTGGCTGTCTCGCGGGCCGGCAACCGGCCGAGCAATGTTCCTAAGCGGGTCGGCAATCTGTGGCTGACCTACCGCCCGCTGGCGAAGCTTGAACTGGGCAGCGATCTGCGTCATGTCTCAGCGCGTTATGCCGATTCGGCAAATACCCTGAGCGGCGAAGCCTATACCCTGCTCGGGGCCTACGCCAGTTACCAGTTCGACCGCCGGACGCGCATCGTCTTGCGCGGCAAGAATCTGACCGACAAGATTTATGCCGAAAGTTTCTCCGGGACCAACATGGTTTACTTGGGGCGTCCGCGCACGGTCGACCTGTCGATCATGACCAGTTTCTGAGCCGGGCATGAAGCGCTATCTCTACCTGGCGCATCGCTGGCTAGGCATCCTGTTGTGCGTGTTCATGGCGCTCTGGTTCCTGTCCGGCGTCGTCATGATGTACGTCGGTTATCCGAAACTGACGCCGCAGGAACACTGGCAACGTCTGCCGGTGCTTGACGGCGGCGCCTGCTGCCTGGCGGCGGGCGAGGCGCTGGCCGCTTTGCCGACAGGCAGCGTGGTGCGCACTTTGCGGCTGACCTCGATTGCCGGCACACCGGTCTACGTGGCGACCCTGGACAAGAACCGCTTCGCCGCCATCGATGGCCGTAGCGGTGCCTTGCGGCCACTCGCGGACGCGGCCTTGGCGGTGCAGTCGGCGCAGGCTTTCATGCCCGTCATGGCGACGTATGCGGGCTTGGTCGACGAAGACGCCTGGACTCATTCGCGAGTGCTGGACGGGCATCGTCCGCTGCACCGGGTGGACATGCAGGACGAAGCGCGGACCCGGCTGTATGTGTCCAGCGTCACCGGCGAAGTGGTCCGCGATGCAACGTTGACGGAACGCCGGTGGAACTGGATCGGCGCCTGGCTGCACTGGTTGTACCCGCTACGCGGCGGCTGGTTCGACGACTGGTGGAGCGGCATCGTCATCTATTCCTCGCTGGCTGCGACCGTGCTCGGGCTGACCGGCCTCTGGGCCGGCTGCCTGCGCTGGCGCCGTCGCCCCTACGCCAGCGGCAGTCACAGCCCTTACCGGGCGCCCTGGGCGCGTTGGCACCACTGGCTGGGTCTGGCGTTCGGCGGGCTGATCGTGACCTGGATCGCCAGTGGCCTGCTTTCGATGAATCCCTGGAAAATCTTCGATGCCGGTGGGCCGCGTCCGCCCATGCCGGTGGTGCAAGTGGCCGACAACGAAATGAGTCCCGCTGCCATGCTTGCTTGCCTGGAAGAAGCCGCCGGGTTTGCGGCCAGCGAACTGAGCTGGGTGCGGCTGGCCGACGAATCTTTCATTCTCGCCCGCGCTGCCGGGGGCAGTAGTCGCCTGTTGTCGCCCGGACGCTGCGCACCGTTTCGCGAGCATGAGCAGGCCAGTCTGCTGGCGGCGGGTGCCGCCATGCTGCCGCATGCCCGGGTGAGCGATGTCTTCGTCCAGCAGGCCTACGACTGGCACTATTATTCCCGGGCAGAGCACACCATGGGCGGACACCAGAACCGTCCCTTGCCGGTGCTGCGCCTGCAGTTCGACGATCCTGCGCAGACCTGGCTTTACCTCGATCCACGCAGCGGTGCCGTGGTGCAGCGCCTGAACAGTCATGGTCGGGTCAAGCGCTGGCTGTTTGCCCTGCTGCATAGCTGGGACTGGCAGCCTCTGCTGGCGCGTCGGCCGTTGTGGGACCTCTTGCTGATCGTCGGTAGTCTCGGGGGCTTTGCCGTCAGCGTCAGTGGCGTGGTGCTCGGTTGGCGACGCCTGTGTCGACGGTGACCTGGCCCGGGCTGCGACGATTTGTCGCAGTCGAGGCGTGCGTCGGGCGGGTGCCAGCGCCCGGCTTCTTGCGTATCATCCCGAGTCTTCAAAGATCCCCACCGCTTATCGTGAGTCGTCGGTCATCTCCTGTTGTTCCGCCACAGACCCGCGCCACCCGCTGGCTGGGGATTGCCTTCGTCCTGATCGCGCACGTCCTGGTCATCGGGTGGCTGATGGCGCAGCGCTTGTTGCCGATGCCCGACGAGGCGGTGACCCTGATGGTCAATTTCATCGCGCCGCCGGCTCTGCAGCAGGCGGCGCCCAAACCGGCGCCGAAGCCGCCTGAACCGAAGCCTTTACCCAAACAGCCGGCACAGCAACTGGTGGCGCAGGCGCCGGTGCTCAGTCCGGCCGAGCCGGTGGCGCCGCCGCTGCCCGAAGTGCCGGTGGTCGAGTCGGCGCCGGCAGCACCGGCGATGCCCTTGCCGGCCGGGCCGGTGGCCTTGGGCGGCGAGTTGTCGGTGGTCTGTCCCGAGCGGCGGTCACCGGCCTACCCGCCGATGTCGCGGCGTCTGGGCGAAACCGGCAAAGTGGTGTTGCGGGTGACCCTGAATGCCCAGGGGCGGGTGGCCAAGGCGACGGTCAATCAAAGCAGCGGTTTCAACCGCCTCGACGAGGCGGCGCTGGCGGCGGTGCGCGAATGGCGGTGCACGCCGGCGCAACGCAATGGTCAGGCGGTCGAGGCGACCGCTTTGCAACCTTTCAATTTCGTACTTGAAGGATAGGATTCATGGAGCAGTCGGTCGTCGTGGAAGGTCTGGGCTTCGCCCATTTTCTCGGGCATCTCGATGGCGTCGGGCGGGTCGTGCTCGGCCTGTTGCTGCTGATGTCGGTGGCCAGTTGGTACCTGATCGTCACCCGTTGGCTGGGTAATTTCCTGGCCCAGCGGCAGGCTGAGGCCTTTCTCAAGCGGTTCTGGCAGGGCGGTTCGCGCAGCGAACTGGCGGCGCGCCTGCACGCCGAAAAGATCGACAACGCCTTTGCCCGGCTGGCGCTCGACGCGGTCGATGCGGCCGAGGAAGCGGCGCGGGGTGAGGACAGCCTGAAGACGGCCGGCGGCCTGGCCGAGTACCTTACGCGCACGCTGAACAACGCCATCGACCAGGAAGCCGCTGCCGCCGAGCATGGCCTGACGGTGCTTGCTTCGGCCGGTTCGGCAGCGCCCTACATCGGCCTGTTCGGCACCGTCTGGGGCATCTATCACGCGCTGGTGCAGATCGGTCTGTCCGGCCAGGGTACGCTCGACAAGGTCGCCGGACCGGTCGGCGAAGCGCTGATCATGACCGCGCTCGGTCTGGCCGTGGCGATTCCGGCGGTGCTTGCCTACAACGCTTTCAGCCGGCGCAACAGACTGTGGCTGGCGCGTTTGGAAGGTTTTGCCCACGACCTCTACGTGCTGCTCACCGTCCGCAACGACGGGGCGGGCAGGGGCGCCTGATGGCCGGGGGCGATTTCCGCCGCTATCGCGGTCAGGCGCATGGCACGCCGAAAGCCGAGATGAACGTCGTTCCGCTGGTCGATGTGATGCTGGTGCTGCTGGTCATCTTCATCGTCACCGCGCCGCTGCTCACGCATGCGGTCAAGATCGACCTGCCCAAGGCGTCGAGTGCGGTCAATCTGACCAAGCCCGAGCACATCGAATTTGGCCTGCGCGAGAACGGCGAGATGTTCTGGAACGGCGAGCCGGTGACGCTGGCCGAGCTGCCGGCGCGCTGCGCCGCCGCCGCCGGCCAGGATGTGGCGCCGGAGCTGCATATCCGCGCCGACCGGCTGGTGCCCTACGAGCAGGTGGCGCAGGTGATGGCGATTGCCGCGCGTTCCGGGCTAAGCAAGATCGGTTTCGTCAGCGATCCGTCCCATTAGGGGAAATCCTCGCTTGTTCCCGCTGTCCAACGAGGCATAATCGCGGAGACTTGTTGTGGATGAGGTGCTGGATGGGTGAACGGCGACACATCGTTGCCCTGGTATTGCTGCCGACCTTGCTGTCGCTGGCATTGCTCCTCTTTTTCCTGCGCGGCTCGCTGCACGAATGGGCCGTCGAGCGTTGGGCCGAAGACAACCAGGCTTTTGTCGATGCCTTGGCAGCACGGCTGGACGCGGAGATCGAGCAGCCTTTGCAAATGCTCAAGCTGGTCGCCAGCAACCGGGCATTCCGGCATCTCGCCGAACGCCAGGCCATCGATCTTGCCTTGAACGGCATTCCCGAACACCTCGATCCTGAAAAACACGAAATTCTGGAGAGCCTGCGTAAAACCGGTGGTTTTTCGGTGTTGTTCGTGCTGACGCCAGAGGGCGATCACTACATTTCGCACCCTTACAGCGTGCAATTGGCGCTGCGCAAGTACAACCTGGCCGATCGCCCCTATTTCCAGCAGGCAACGACATTCAAGGAAGCCGTGGTGTCCGGCGGCTTTGTTGGTGCTGACGGCGTGCCGGCGGTGGCCATCGACGTGCCGGTGCTCGACGCTGATGGGAAGATCATCCTGCATCTGGGCGGCGTCCTGCATCTGTCACGCTTGAGCGGCTTGCTGATTGCCGACAAGATCAGCCCGTTCGAGCGGGCGGCCTTGTATGACCGTGAGGGCCGGCGAGTGGCAGATTCGCGGCATGGTACGGCGCAGGAGCTGATTACCCACGCCTTGCCGCCGGTGGTGCCCGGCATGGTCCGGGTGGCCGACGCCGATGGCGAGGCCTGGTTGCGCTTCGCCGTCGCCTTGCGCCACGGTTGGGTGTTGACCCTGGAACGTAGCGAAGCCTCCCTGAATGCGGCCATCGGGCCGCAGGTCTATCGGGTCATGCAGCTGGTGGCGTTGATGGTGCTGGTGCCCAGTCTGATCGGCATGCTGCTCGCCTTCCGTTTCAGTCGTCGCTGGCGGCGCGCCGACCAAGCCTTGCTGCAGGCCAATCAGGAGCTTGAGCAGCGTGTCAGCGAACGGACGCGGGCCTTGCAACTGTCCGAGGCACGCTTCCGGACCTTGTTCGAGTCGACCGGGGAAACGGTATTGATCCTTGATGGTTTGAGGATCGTCGACTGCAATCCGGCCGCGGCGACGCTGTTCGGTGCAAGCGACCAGAGTGCTCTGCTGGGCAGTACGCCACTTGATTTTTCTCCGGAAAATCAGCCTGATGGTCAGTCATCGTTGGTGTTGGCCAGAGAAGTGACTGCGCTGGCGCTGGCCGGCGAAAATCCGCGCTTTGAATGGATGCACCGACGCATCGACAACCGCCAGCCCTTCATCGCCGAAGTGATATTGGGGCGAATCAAGCTCGATGACCGGGTGCTGATCCAGTGTAGTCTGCGCGACATGACCGAGCGTCGACGTATCGAAACCGAACTCGCGGCGCACCGTGAGCATCTGGAACAACTGGTCGAACGGCGCACGGCCGAACTGGCGCAAGCCAAGCAACTGGCGGAAAGCGCCAGTGTCGCCAAGAGTGCGTTCCTGGCCAACATGAGCCATGAAATCCGCACGCCGATGAATGCCATTCTGGGCATGGCCCGGTTGGTCCGCAAGGGGGGATTGAACGACGAGCAACTCGGGCAGATGAGTAAGCTGGAGGCGGCCAGCGATCACCTGCTCGAAATCATCAACGCCGTGCTCGATTTGTCCAAGATCGAGGCCGGGCGGTTTACGCTGGATTCGGCGCCGCTGCGGGTGTCGGCATTGGTTGCCAACGTGGTGTCGATGATGCAGGAGCGAGCGCGCAGCAAGGGTCTCGTGCTCGATGCCGAGGTCGCCGAAATACCCGGTAACCTGCTTGGCGACGCCACGCGGGTGCAGCAGGCCCTGCTCAATTACGTCAGCAATTCAGTCAAGTTCACCGAGCGCGGCAGGGTTGCCATCAGGGTAATCGTCGAGGACGACAGCAGGGTGTCGGTGCGCTTGCGTTTCGAAGTCGAGGATACTGGCGTCGGTATCAGCGAAGAAGCGCTGGGCCGACTCTTTTCAGCCTTCGAGCAGGCCGATGCCTCGATCACCCGCCATTACGGCGGCACCGGCCTGGGGCTGGCGATTACCCGCAAGCTGGCCGTGCTCATGGGCGGCGATGCTGGTGCCCGCAGCACGCCGGGGGTCGGCAGCCTGTTCTGGTTCACCGTCAGCCTGCAACGCGACCAGGCTGCCGAGGTGCAGGCCGATCTGCCGGTCGACGACGCGGAAGAAATCCTGCGCCGGGATTTTGCCGGCCGTCGCGTGCTGCTGGTCGAGGATGAGCCGATCAACCGCGAAATTGCGTTGCTGATGCTTGAGGATGCCGGGCTGTCGGTCGATCAGGCCGAGGATGGCGGACAGGCGGTGACCATGGCGGCGAATGGCGCCTACGACCTGATCCTGATGGACATGCAGATGCCGACCATGGACGGCATCGAGGCGACCCGGCGTATCCGCGAGTTGCCGGCGTGCCGGGCGGTGCCGATCCTGGCGATGACCGCCAATGCCTTTGCCGAAGACCGCGCCCGCTGCCTGGCGGCGGGCATGGACGATTTCATGGCCAAGCCGGTCGTGCCCGAGCGGCTGTACGCGATGCTGCTGCGTTACCTGTCCGCGCCTCGTTCGTCCTGACGTCGGCGCCACACCTGCCAGCGTTCGCGGCCGGCGAAGACCGGGATCGAATCGGCGACCGGGCGATCTTCGATGCGCTCGAACGCCGGTAGCAGCAGCGTGTCGAGCTGCTCCGGCTGGATGCCGAACGGTGGGCCCTTCAATTGCTCGCAGACGAAGAAATAGCCGGCCAGCAGGCCGCCTGAGGGCAGCAGCGCTGCTACCTTGCCGGCCCAGTCCGTCCACAGCTTGCGCGGCAGGGCGCAGAGGAAGGCGCGTTCGTAGATCAGCGTCGGCGGCGTGGCCGGGGCGTAGCTGAAGAAATCGGCACAGACCAGTTCGACGGCGTGTCCGGCCAGTACCTCGCGGGCCCGGGCGACGGCGACCGGCGAGAAATCGAGGGCGGTGACCGGCCAGCCGGCGGCGGCCAATCGGGCGGCTTCCCAGCCGCTGCCGCAACCTGGAATCAGCGTGTTCATCGGGGTTTGCCGGGGGCTGACGAAGGCGTCGAAATCCGCCGGTACACAACCGGCATCCCAGGGAGTGACCCCTTCAGCGAAGCGTTTGCACCAGAAATCCGGATGTTCCGGCCGCTGTGCCGGCACCTTGTCCTGTTCGCTCATGGCTTGCGTTGCAGTGCCCGGGTCGATTGTTCGATGGCCGCTTCGAGGTAGCTCTGGTAGAAGTCCGGCAGGCGAGCGCCGACGATGGGTTCGTGGAGTTGCCGGCCGTCCGGCCCGTAAAAGGCGACGACCGGCACCAGGCGGATCTTTTCTGCGGCAGCAAAGCGGGCGTGCGTGGTGTCGCGCCCGGCGAAGTCGGTCAGCGCGGCGTTGCTGTCCTGGGCGACCTCACGGACGACCACCCGCCCGGCGTAACGCGGATCGACCGCCAGCGGGCCGAGGAAGTCGCGCTTGATGGTCTTGCAGAAGCTGCAGTCGGCCCGGCTGTAAAGAATGATCAGCGGGCCGCCGGCCTTCGCCGCCTGGCGGGCTTCGGCGTCAAGGTGGCTGGCCTGGGCAAGCTGGGGCGCGGCGGGGGCGGTCAGGGGCAGGCATGCTAGAATCAGCCCCCCAAACAGCACGCTCCAAGACTTCCAGGATTGCCTCATGTCTGCTCCGTCGAAAATCATCATCGCCTCCCGTGAATCCCGTCTGGCCATGTGGCAGGCGGTGCATGTCCGGGATCGTCTGTCGAGTTTAAATCCCGCTGCGGAAGTTGTCATTCTCGGCATGACCACCAAGGGCGATCAGATTCTCGACCGGCCGCTGGCCGAGATCGGCGGCAAGGGGCTGTTCATCAAGGAACTCGAAGTGGCGATGCAGGAAGGCCGGGCGCACCTGGCCGTGCATTCGATGAAGGATGTGCCCATGGTGATGCCGGAAGGCTTCGTCCTGGCCGCCATCTCGGCCCGCGAGAATCCGCGTGACGCTTTCGTCTCGAACAAGTATGCCGGCCTCGACGCGTTGCCGGCCGGTGCCGTCGTCGGTACTTCCAGCCTGCGCCGCGAGGCCGTCCTGCGCGCCAGATACCCGCAACTGGTGATCAAGAGCCTGCGCGGCAATCTCGACACCCGGCTGAAGAAGCTCGACGCCGGCGAATACGATGCGATCATCCTGGCCGCCGCCGGCCTGATCCGTCTCGGCCTGAAGGACCGGATCAAGACCGTTCTGACGCCGGAACAGTCGCTGCCGGCACCGGGCCAGGGCGCGCTGGGGATCGAACTGGTCGACGGCGATGCGGCCATGGCCGCCGTCGTCGCGCCGCTCAACGACGCCGAGACGGCGCACTGCGTCAAGGCCGAGCGCGCCCTGTCCCGTGCCCTGGGTGGTTCCTGCCAGGTGCCGCTGGGCGGCTACGCGATCATCGACAACGGCCAGTTGTGGCTGCGCGGCTTCGTCGCCAGCGTCGACGGCACGCAGATGGTCAGCGGCGAAGTCCGTGGCAATCCTGCCGATGACGAAGCTCTGGGGCGCCAGCTCGCCGATGTCCTGCGTGCCCAAGGGGCAGAAGCCATCCTGGCGGCACTGGCCTGTCACAAGTAAGCATGGGCCCGTCCGGCCCGCTTGCCGGGCGCACCATCGTCGTCACCCGGCCGCGCGCCCAGGCGGCGCCATTGGCCAAGATGATCGCCGCGGCCGGCGGCAATGCCCTGCTATTTCCCCTGCTGGAAATCGCGCCGGCCGACGATGCTGGCGGTTTGAGCCAGGCGGCGGCGCAACTTGCGGAATATTCGCTGGCGGTTTTCGTCAGCCCGAACGCTGTCCGCCATGCCTTGCCTGTGCTGCTTGTCGGTCGTGCCTGGCCGGCCGGTGTACAGGCGGCGGCTGTCGGTCCGGGGACCGTCGCTGCGCTGGCCGATGCCGGCGTACCAAACTGTCTGGTGCCGGCCGCGCGTTACGATTCCGAGGGGCTGCTCGAACTCCCCGAACTGGCCGCCGACAGAATGGCCGGCCAGCGGATCGCCATCTTCCGCGGCGACGGCGGGCGCGAGCTGCTGGCCGATACCTTGCGCGCCCGCGGGGCGCAGGTCGATTGCATCACTGCTTACCGGCGTAGCGGGCCGGCCGGCAGCTTTGACGTCCTGCTCGAAGCCTGGCGCGGCCAGCGACTGGATGCGCTGGTGGTGTCGAGCAGCGAGGCCCTGCATTATCTGGTCGCCGGCCTGGACGAGGCCGGGCGGGCCTGTCTGATGGAAACGCCGCTGTTCGTTCCGCATGCGCGGATCGCCGAGACTGCCCAGGTGCTCGGTTTGCAACGCATCATCCTGACCGCAGCCACTGACAGCGGCCTGATTGAAGGATTACTTGCTTATAATTGGTCAGCATGAACGCCGAAACTCCTTCCTCTCCCGTTTCCGATCCGGATCTCCCGCCTGTCGTTCCCGCCCGGGCGCGCAAGGGCATTGCCGTCTGGGTGCTGCCGGTGCTCGTCCTGGCCGGCCTGCTGGCCTGGCACTGGTTCGAAACGCGTCAGCAGATCAACGAACTGCGCCAGGGTGTCTCGCGCCAACTGGCCGATGCCGCCGTCACCTCGCGCAACGATGCTCAGATCGATCAGCAACTGTTGCAGCGGGCCAAGGCGCTTGACGAGCGACTGGCTGCCGTCGAACAGCGACTGGCCGAAACCCGGGACCAGGAGGCTGTGCTCCAGACCCTGTTCCAGGATGTGGCCAAGGGCCGCGAGGAGGCCGAGTTGCTCGAAATCGAGCAGGCCGTGACGCTGGCCGTTCAGCAGATCCAGCTGGCCGGCAACGTGCCGGTCGCGCTGCTTGCCCTGCGTTCGGCGGATGCGCAACTGGCCCGGCTCGACAAGGCCCGCCATCTGCCGCTGCGCAAGGCCCTGGCTGCCGACATCGCCCGCCTGAACGAGTTGCCGCTGGTCGATGTGCCGGGCATCAGCCTGCGTCTGGAGCAGATCGTCGCCGGCATCGACAAGTTTCCCTTTGCCGTCCATGGCCGGCCGGTGGAAGCCGCAGCCGAAGCGGCGGCCGACGAAGTGTCGGCGCTGCCGTGGTGGCGTCTGGTACTCGCCGACCTGTGGCAGGAAACGCGCAGCATGATCCGCATCCAGCGCTTCGACCGCGAGGAGCCGGCCCTGCTGGCGCCGGGGCAGGGCTTCTTCCTGCGCGAAAACCTCAGGCTGCGCCTGCTCAGCGCTCGTCTGGCGCTGTTTGCCCGCGAGCAGCGGACCTTCCGCAACGAGCTGACCGTTGCCGGCAGCTGGCTGGAAAAGTATTTCTCGACCGAGGACCGTGCCGTCCAGGCCGCCATCGAGCAGATCAAGGCGCTGTCTGCGGCCGAGATCGTCATCGACCTGCCCGACCTGCGCGCCAGCCAGCAGGCGCTGCTGACCCTGCGTGAAGAAAAGGTGGCGCGGTGAGAGGATTGTTCTGGGTCGTCGCGCTGTTTGCCCTGGCGGTGGCGGTCGCGCTCGGCGCCAGCATGAACGACGGCTATGTGCTGATCGTGCTGCCGCCCTGGCGGGTCGAGGTTTCGCTCAATTTCCTGTTGCTGGCCTTGCTGCTGGCCTTTGTCGTCTTCTACGCGCTGTTGCGCGCCTTGTCGCTGACCTTCGGCATGCCCCAGCGGGTGGCCGAGTATCGTCGGCGGCGCCAGCGGGAAAAATCCGGACAGATTTTCCAGGATGCCGTGCGTTTCCTGTTCGAAGGCCGTTTCGGGCAAGCCCTGAAGCGTGCCGGTGAAGCCTACGAGGCCGGCCGGGCGCCGGCGCTGGCCGCCCTGATCGCCGCGCGCGCGGCCCAGCGCCTGGGTGAGCCGAAGCGTCAGCAGGAATGGCTGGACAAGGCCAAGCAGCAGGATGCGCGCAACGAATCGGCGACGCTGATGCTGGAAGCCGAAATGCTCAACGAAGCGCGGCGTTTTCACGAGGCGCTGCGGGTCCTGCAACGGTTGCAGCAGCGCGAGGGCCGGCATATCGCGGCCTTGCGTCTGGAACTGCGTGCCCGCCAGGGTAGCGGCGACTGGGATGGCGCCTTGAAATTGCTGCGCCAGCTGGCCAAGCGCGATGCCCTGCCGGCCGACATGGTCCGGCCCTTGGCGACCAAGGCCCATCTGGCCAATCTGGCGCGTTGTGGCGACGATCGCGATGCCCTGATCGCCTATCTGCGCCAGGTGCCGGCCGACGAGCGTGGGGTCGAGGTCGTGCTGGCGGCAGCCAAGGGGCTGGCGGCAGCGGCGGCCGATGACGAGGCGCAACGATTGATCGAGGGCATGCTCGACCAGGACGACGAGGAAGTCTGGCAGAGCGAGCTGGTGTCCATCTACGGTCGCCTGGGCGGCGGCGACCAGATGTCGCGCATCGCCCGGGGCGAGACCTGGTTGCGGCAGCGCCCGGATCATGCCGGATTATTGCTGGCGCTGGGGCGGATGTGCGTCCGTCAGCGCTTGTGGGGCAAGGCGCAGAGTTACCTGGAAGCATCGCTGTCGGTCGAGGAGACGCAGGCGGGGCATCTGGAACTGGCGCGTCTGGGCGATCAGCTCGAACGGGTCGACGAGGCCAACCGGCATTACCGCGCCGCGGTACGGCCGGACAATGGCGAAAAATAAAACGCGGAGGAGTGGGAAGTGCTGAATATCGACATGCGCAAGATCTACAACTTTTACCCTGTCGAGCCGGCACCCGCGCCCGATGCCTTGCCCACTGGCGGCGATATCTACTACGAATGCCTGGATTGCACGGTGATCGTCAATTCCGTGCCGCACATCAAGGCCGCCTGCGCCTGCGGCAATCTGCAGGGCGGCGGCGGCAAGCTCGAGATCAAGGACCCGGTGCGCGTCCGGGTCGTCAAGGGCAAGCTGAAGTAAGGCTTACGCCCAGTCCTGCGGCTGCAGGAAGACTGCGTAGAGTTCGGCCTCGGGCGTGCCGGCTTCCGGCTGCCAGTCGTAGCGCCATTTGACGATGGGCGGTAGTGACATCAGGATGGATTCGGTGCGGCCGCCGGATTGCAGGCCGAACAGCGTGCCCCGGTCCCAGACCAGATTGAATTCGACATAACGACCGCGCCGGTAGGCCTGGAAGTCGCGCTCGCGCTCGCCGTAGGGCGTGTCGCGGCGCTTGGCCAGCACCGGCAGATAGGCCTGGGTGAAGGCATTGCCGACGGCCTGGGTCAGGCTGAAACAACGTTCGAAACCGCCCTCGTTGAGGTCGTCGAAAAAGACGCCGCCGACACCGCGTGGTTCGTTGCGGTGCTTGAGGAAGAAATACTCGTCGCACCATGTCTTGTATTTCGGATAGACCTCGTCGCCGAAGGGTGCGAGGGCATCACGGCAGGTGCGGTGGAAGTGCTGCACATCCTCGCGCTGGCCGTAATAGGGCGTCATGTCCATGCCGCCGCCGAACCACCAGACATCGTCCTCGCCTTCCTTGGTGGCGACGAAGCAGCGCACGTTCATGTGCGCCGTCGGGCAGTAGGGATTGCGCGGGTGCAGCACCAGCGACACGCCCATCGCTTCCCAGGCGCGGCCGGCCAGTTGCGGGCGCACGGCGGTGGCCGAAGCCGGCAGCGACTTGCCGGTGACGTGCGAGAAATTGACACCGCCGCGTTCGAAGAAGGCGCCTTCCTCGATCAGTCGGGAAATGCCACCGCCGCCTTCCGGGCGGACCCAGGAATCGGTGCGAAAGGGCTGGCCGTCGAACGCTTCGAGCTCGCCGACGATGCGGGCCTGCAGGCCGGTGAAGTAATCCTTGAGGCGGGTGGTGTCCATCTTGTCTCCGTGGGGTAAAAAAACGGGCGGCTCATTGGCTGGAATGAGCCGCCCGTCGTCATGGGGTTCAGGCCGTACTTAGCGGTTGATTGCCCGGTAACCGATGTCTTTGCGGTACTGCATGCCGTCCCAGCTGATCTGGACGGCAGCCTCGTAGGCCGCCTTCTGCGCCAGCTTGACGTTCTCGCCCAGCGCCGTGACGCAGAGGACGCGACCGCCGGCGGTGACCACCTGGCCGTCCTTGTCGGCCGTGCCGGCGTGGAAGACGTGCGCATCTTCGCCAAAGCTGTTGCCGGCCGGGAGGCCGATGATGGCGTCGCCCTTTTTCGGCGTTTCCGGGTAGTTGGCGGCAGCGAGAACGACGCCGAGCGCGACGCGACGGTCCCATTCGGCCTCGACCTGGTCGAGCGTGCCGGCGATGCCGTGTTCGAGCAGTTTGACGAAGTCGGACTTGAGGCGCATCAGGATCGGCTGGGTTTCCGGGTCGCCCATGCGGCAGTTGAATTCCAGGGTCTTGACCGAGCCGTCCTTGCTGATCATCAGGCCGGCGTAGAGGAAGCCGGAGAACGGAATGCCGTCGGCCGCCATGCCGCGCACCGTCGGCAGGATGATCTCGCGCATCGCCTTGGCGTGGATTTCCGGGGTGACGCAGGGCGCCGGCGAATAGGCGCCCATACCGCCGGTGTTCGGGCCCTGGTCGCCGTCGAAGATGCGCTTGTGGTCCTGGCTGGAGGCCAGCGGCAGGACGTTCTTGCCGTCGACCATGACGATGAAGCTGGCTTCCTCGCCATCGAGGAATTCCTCGATGACGACGCGGGCACCGGCATCGCCCAGCTTGTTGCCGGACAGCATGTCGTCGATGGCGGCGTGCGCTTCCTCGAGTGTCATGGCAACGACGACGCCCTTGCCGGCGGCGAGGCCGTCGGCCTTGATGACGATGGGCGCGCCCTTCTTGTCGATGTAGGCGTGGGCGGCGGCGACGTCGGAGAAGGTCTCGAATTCGGCCGTCGGGATGTTGTGGCGAGCCATGAAGCGCTTGGCGAAATCCTTGGAGGATTCGAGCTGCGCCGCTGCCTTGGTCGGGCCGAATATCTTCAGGCCGCGGGCGCGGAAGACGTCGACGACGCCAGCCGCCAGCGGCGCTTCCGGACCGACCAGGGTCAGGTGGATCTTGTTTTCTTCGGCAAAGTCGGCGAGCGCCTGCGGGTCGGTGAGGTTCAGGTTTTCCAGCTCGTGCTCGCGCGCCGTGCCGGCGTTGCCCGGCGCGACATAGACCTTCTGCAGGCCCGGCGTCTTGGCCAGGCGCCAGGCCATGGCGTGTTCACGACCGCCGGAACCGATGACGAGGAGTTTCATGCTTTATTCCTTGTTAATGCCTGAAATGACGCGCACCCGTGAACACCATGGCGATGCCGTGTTCGTCGGCGGCGGCGATGACTTCCTCGTCGCGCATCGAGCCGCCCGGCTGGATGACGGCGACGGCGCCGGCTTCAGCCAGCACGTCGAGGCCGTCACGGAACGGGAAGAAGGCGTCGGAGGCGACGACCGAACCCTTGAGTTCGAGGCCGGCGTTCTGCGCCTTGATACAGGCGATCTTGGTCGAATCGACGCGGCTCATCTGGCCGGCGCCGACACCCAGGGTCATGCCGTCGCCACAGAAGACGATGGCGTTGGACTTGACGAACTTGGCGACGCGCTCGGCGAAGAGCAGGTCTTCGATCTGGCGCAGGGTCGGCTGGACCTTGGTGACCACCTTCAGATCCTTGACCTGGGCGGTGAAGTCGTCGGCCGTCTGCACCAGCAGACCACCGCCGACGCGCTTGAGTTCGAGTTTGTTCAGTTCGCGGCCGAGCGGTACCACCAGCACGCGCAGGTTGGCCTTGGCCGCCAGCGCAGCCTTGGCTTCAGCGGTGAAGGACGGGGCGATCAGCACTTCGACGAAGTGCTTGCGTTCATTCATGGCGTTGACGATGTCGATGCCGACTTCGCCGTTGAAGGCGATGATGCCGCCGAAGGCCGAGGTCGAATCGGTCAGGAAGGCTTTTTCGTAGGCGCGCACCAGGGCGCTGTCGACCGCCACGCCGCACGGGTTGGCGTGCTTGATGATGACGCAGGCCGGGGCGTCGAAGGCCTTGACGCATTCCCAGGCGGCATCGGAGTCGGCGATGTTGTTGTACGACAGTTCCTTGCCCTGCAGTTGGGTGTAGGCGGCAATGCTGCCGGCCAGCGGCGTGGTGTCGCGGTAGAAGGCAGCTTGCTGATGGGAATTCTCGCCGTAGCGCAGGATTTCGGTGCGGTCGAAGGCCAGTTGCAGCTTGGCCGGGAACAGTGACGGCACCGGTGCGGCGGCTTCAGGCTGGGCTTCAGCGCCGTCGTCGAGGCCGGTCAGCCAGTTGGCGATCATGCTGTCGTAGCGGGCGGTGTGGGTGAACGCCTTCTTGGCCAGGTTGAAGCGGGTGCCCAGTTGCAGGGCGCCGCCGTTGGCCTTCATTTCGTCGAGCAGCGGCTGGTAGTCGGTCGGATCGGTGACGATGGCGACGCCGGCGTAGTTCTTGGCCGACGAGCGGACCATGGCCGGACCGCCGATGTCGATGTTCTCGATGGCGTCGGCCAGCGTCACGCCGGTCTTGGCGATGGTGGCGGCGAAGGGGTAGAGGTTCACGCAGACCAGGTCGATGGTCGGGATGCCGTGTTCTTCGATGGTCGCCAGGTGTTCCGGCAGGTCGCGACGGGCGAGGATGCCGCCGTGCACCTTCGGATGCAGGGTCTTGACGCGGCCGTCGAGCATTTCCGGGAAGCCGGTGTAGTCGCCGATTTCGGTGACGGCCAGGCCGGCGTCGCGCAGCATCTTGGCGGTGCCGCCGGTGGACAGCAACTTGACACCCTGGGCGGCCAGGCCTTGGGCGAATTCGAGTACACCCGTCTTGTCGGAGACGGAAATCAGCGCTTGCTTGATGGTCATGGTGGTCCGGATTTACAGTAGTTGATGTTCGGTAAGCTTCTTGCGCAGCGTGTTGCGGTTGATGCCGAGCATCTCCGCAGCCAGCGTCTGGTTGGTGCCGGCCTTGGCCAGGACCAGTTCCAGCATCGGTTTTTCCACGCTCTTCAGGACCATGTCGTAGATTGCCGCCGGCTTTTCGCCGTCGAGGTCCCGGAAATACTGCTCCAGTGCGTTGATCACGCACCGCCCCAAGTCATGTTGGCTCATGCTGCCAACGCCTCCTCTAGTGTCTTGTTTTCTTCGTATTGCAGATGATCGTGTTCTTCCGCGTATTGCTGGAAGAACTGGTCAACGGCTTCCCGCTGCGCCTCGACGGTCGGCAGCGTGTTCATCATCTTGCGGAACGCCGCCGAGCCGACCAGGCCCTTGGTGTACCAGGAGATGTGCTTTCTGGCGACCTTGACCCCCGTGTCCAGGCCGTAGAAATCGTAGAGGTCTTCGAGATGCGCAAGCAGGATCGCGTGGATCTCGGAAACCGGTGCCGGCGCCATTTTTTCGCCGGTCTTCAGATAATGTTCGATCTCGCGGAACAGCCACGGCCGGCCCTGGGCGGCGCGGCCGATCATGATGCCGTCGGCACCGGTGTGGTCGAGCACATGTTTGGCTTTTTCCGGCGTCGTGATGTCGCCGTTGGCGATCACCGGAATGCGGATCAGCGTCTTGACCATGGCGATGGTGTCGTATTCGGCCTCGCCGGTGTATTGCTGGCAGCGCGTCCGGCCGTGGATGGCGACGGCGCGCACGCCGGCGCTCTCGGCGATGCGGGCGATGGTCGGCGCGTTGCGGTTGGCCAGGTTCCAGCCGGTGCGGAATTTCAGCGTCACCGGGGTGTCCGGGACGGCGCCGACGACGGCGTCGAGGATGCGGCCGACTAGGGCCTCGTCCTGCATCAGCGCCGAACCGGCCATCACGTTGCAGACCTTCTTGGCCGGGCAGCCCATGTTGATGTCGATGATCTGAGCGCCGTTATCGACGTTGTGACGGGCCGCTTCGGCCATCATCCTGGGGTCGGCACCGGCAATCTGCACCGAGATCGGCGCCACTTCGCCGACGTGGTTGGCGCGGCGCAGCGTCTTGGCGCTGCCGTAGAGCAGCGAGTTCGAGGTGACCATCTCGGAGACGGCCAACCCGGCGCCCAACTTCTTGCACAATTGGCGGAAAGGACGATCGGTCACGCCCGCCATCGGTGCAACGAAGAGGTTGTTTCGCAAGGTAAAACCGGCAAATTCCATGGGCGACGAATGGGCGCAACAGCGGCGCCGGGCAGATCAGGGGAAGCCGTGAATTCTACCTGATCCGGCGCCTAAAAAATAGTCAAATCGTCAGACTCAGGGTTAACAGCAATGCGAACACCAGTTGCAGGCCGGCGGTTGCTGCCAGCAAGCCGTTGAAGCCTGGGCCCGGCGTTTCCCGCCAGAAACGGCGGATCAGCCACAGCGCAAGCGGCAGCGACAGCAGTGGCCAGACGGTGCCGCCGAGCAGCAGCAGGTAGGGCGAAAGGAGTTCGCCGGCGTACAGCCAGCGTGTCGCCGGCCGGCCGAGGCGTACGGCCAGCGTGCGCTTACCGCTGGTGGCATCGCTGTCGAGGTCGCGGTAATTGTTGACGGTGATCACCGCCGCCGCCAGCAGGCCCAGTTGAAGGCCGGCCAGCAGCGCCGCCGGGCTCAGCGCCAGGGTTTGCAGGTAGTAGCTGCCGCCGACGGCGACCACGCCGAAGAAGGCGATCACGAAGAGTTCGCCCAGCGGTCCGTAGGCAATCGGCCTCGGGCCGCCGGTATAGGCCCAGCCGGCGGCCAGCGAGCACAGGCCGATGGCGACGATGGGCCAGCCGCCGTGGCTGGCCAGATAGATGCCGCAGGCGAAAGCCAGGGCGAAGCTGGTCAAGGCGCCGGTGCGGACTGCTGCCGGCGTCAGCCAGCCTTCGGCGGTGGCGCGCGGTGGCCCGATGCGGCCTGGTTGGTCAGTGCCGCGCAGGAAATCGCCGACATCGTTGAACAGGTTGGTGCCAATCTGGATCAGCGCCGCGCCGAAAAGCGCTAGCAGTAATGGTAACCAGAGCAGTTGGCCGTTCTGCTGCCAAGCGATGGCGGTGCCGACGATCACTGGCGATAGCGAGACAGTCAGGGTCTTCGGGCGGCAGGCGAGGAGCCAGGCGGTGCTTTTCTTCATTTGGTGCAGACCGGGGGCGAATGGTGCGACATTAGCTTAGGCTTCGCGCATTCGCCTTGGTTTGGATCAAGGCCAAGCGCGGGCGCCCCAGATCATGCGTTTGGCAACGAAATGGCGGGCCGGCGGGAAGACGTCGAGCGCCAGCAGGCCGAGGCCGCGGGCCAGTCTGAGCGGCGCGCAGTCGTTGGAGAAGGCCTTGACCACCTTGTCGGTGAAGAAGGCGCCGCCTTCGCGGTCGAGCCGGCGGCTGGCGGCGTAGGCAGCAAGGTCGATGCCGGCGACGCCGTCTTTAAGGAGTTGGTCGGCGAGTTGCCAGGCGTCGCGCAGGCCGAGGTTGAACCCCTGGCCGGAAACCGGGTGCAAGGTCTGTGCGGTGTTGCCGATCCACACTTCGCGGCCCCGGTGCAACTGGTCGCGCAGGCGCAGGGCGAGCGGGAAACGGCTGCGCTTGCCAGGCTTGGCGAAGCGCATGCTGCGGCCGAACTGGGCGCTCAGCGCGGCGACGAACGCGTCGTCGTCTAGCGCCATGACGGCGTCGGCCTTGGCCGGCGGCAGCGTGAACACGATCGAGTATTCGTCGCCCAACGGCAGCAGCGCCAGCGGGCCGTCCGGGGTGAAGCGTTCCCAGGCGCGGCGGGCATTCCCCGGCGTCGGCGTGACTTCGCAGATGACCGCGTGCTGGACGTAGTCGCTGACCGTGACGCCGGCTTCATCGCCCGGCGTGCCTTCGGCATGGACCAGCAGGCGGCAACGGATACGGCGCAGCTTGCCGGCGTGGCGCAGGGCGACGGTGGCGCCGTCGCTGTCGGCGGTGATGTCGATGATTTCCGCCTCGGTCAGCCGCGCGTCGTCGGCCAGCCGGGCGGCCAGTGCGGCGGCGAGGTCGCGGTAGCGGACGACGTAGCCGAGCGCCGGCAGCTTGTAGTCGCTGCGGTCGATCAGCGTGCGGCCGAAGCCGCCTTTCTGCGAGACGTGGATGGTCTCGATCGGCGTCGCTGCCCGCGTCGGCCAGCCGCCGAGTTGTTCGAGCAGTTCGCGGGCGCCGTGCGACAGCGCCAGGGCGCGAGGGTCGGCTTGCAGCGCGGCCGGTGGGCGCCGGTCGACGAGCAGCGACTGCTGGCCGCCGGCTGCCAGTGCCAGGTGCAGTGTCATGCCGACCGGGCCGGCGCCGACGATCAGGATGTCGACGTTTTCAACAGCTTCAGTCATGGCGCATCACTTCCTCGATTTCGGCCACCGTCTTCGGCGCTGTCGTATAGACATCGCAGCCGTCGGTCGTGACGCGCACGTCGTCCTCGATGCGGATGCCGATGCCGGCCAGTTCGGTGGGCACGTCGGCGCCCGGGCGGATGTACAGGCCGGGTTCGACGGTGATGGTCATGCCCGGTTGCAGCGTCGTCCAGTCGTTGCCGATCTTGTATTCGCCGGCGTCGTGCACGTCCAGGCCGAGCCAGTGGCCGGTGCGGTGCATGTAGAAACGGCGGAAGTCGCCCTTCTCGATCAGGGTGTCGACGCTGCCGGTCAGCAGTTTCAGGTCGACCAGGCCCTGCGTCAGCACGCGCACGGCGGCGTCGTGCGCTTCCATGAAGTGGCGGCCGGGCGCCGTGGCGGCGATGGCGGCGGCCTGGGCGGCCAGCACGATCTCGTACACATCCTTCTGTGCCGGCGTGAAGCGGCCATTGACCGGGAAAGTGCGGGTGATGTCGGCGGCGTAGCCTTCGACTTCGCAGCCGGCGTCGATCAGCACCAGCGTGTGGTCGTTCAAGAGCTTGTTGTTCTCGACGTAATGCAGCACGCAGGCGTTGGCGCCGCCGGCGACGATGGGTGTGTAGGCGTGGCCGTCGGCGCCGCGTTTGCGGAATTCGTAGGACAGTTCGGCTTCCAGCTCGTATTCGGCCATGCCCGGGCGGCAGGCGTGCATGGCGCGGGCGTGGCCGGCGCTGGCGATGTCGGCGGCGCGCTGCATGGTGGCCAGTTCGGCCTTGTCCTTGATCAGGCGCATGGCGTCGAGTTCGGCGCGCAGGTCGTGGATCGCGCGCGGCGCGCGCTTGCCGGCGCGGGCCTGGGCGCGGACTTCGTTCAAGGCCCTGGCGATGCGCGCATCCCAGGCCTCGTCGTGGCCGACGGCATGCCACAGCGTGTCGCGGTCGACCAGCAGTTCGGGCAGTTTTTTGTCCAGTTGTTCGATCGAGTATGCGGCGTCGAAGCCGAAGGCGCTTTTCGCGGCTTTCGGACCATAGCGGTAGCCGTCCCAGATTTCGCGTTCTTCGTGCTTGTCGCGGCAGAACAGGATGGACTTCGGTTTATTGCCGCCGACCAGCACGACCACTGCCTCCGGCTCGGGGAAGCCCGACAGGTACCAGAAATAGCTGTCGAAACGGTAGGGATAGTGCGCGTCGCGGTTGCGCACGACCTCCGGTGCCGTCGGGATGATGGCGACGCCGTCGCTTATGGTTTTGAGCAGGCGTCGGCGGCGGGTGAGGTAATGGGCGTGAGTCATTCAGTCGGTGTCTTTCTTCTCGATTCGTTGCTGCGCATGTTCGATCTGCCGGATGCTGCGCTCGGGCGTCGGCAGGTCTTCCGGCATGGTACCGCCGAGTTCCTTGATCGTCTCGCGCACTTTTCGGCCGACGGCGAGGTGGGTCAGGTTCGCCTCCTGCTTGCCTTTGACCCCGTCGCGGCGCAATTTCTCCTCGGTTTGCGTGGCGCGGAACAGGTTGGCGGCCAGTTCGGTGCTGCCCATGTGGTCGAGGATTTTCTGGCTTTTCTTCAAGCCCTTGCGGGCGTGGATGGCCTTGGCCCCCAGGCCGCCGTACAGGCCGCGATAGCCGTGGTCCTGGAAAACGGCGAAGTCGAGGCCACTTTCGACGCCGGCCTCGGCGGCAGCGGCAGCAAGGTATTTGTTGTGTTGTGCGAGTTCGTTGCGGATGGCGAGCCGCTTCTCGTCTTCGCTCAGTTGCCCGAAGGCGGTGTCGTTCGCCAGTTCCTGGCGGCGGGTCTGGATGGCAAAGTAAGTCTGGCCGTTGGCAATGACCGGCTTCGAGGGGTCGCCGTTCTGGACGATCAGGTAGCAGGCGTAGCGGGAGAGGCGGATGTCTTCGATCTGCCGTTTTGCCCCCGAGCCGATGTCGACCATTGTGAGGACATCCTCAAAATGGTCGGAAACAGCTTGGCCGCTTTGTTCACAGGCTATCCTAGCGCGTTCGATGGCGGGAAGAAAGTGTCGGTATTGCGAATAATCCAGTGCTGTTGCCAGTTTGCGGGCCAGCCAGTATTCGTTGCCGGCGTCGTCAAGTTGGCGCAGGCCTTCAAAGCTGGCATGGTGCTGGCGGGAAACGGGTGAGTCGGTCATCGCTGCATTCCTCCAGGGGTTGAAAGCGCCATGCTATTGGAATTTAACCTGCCTGTGCTGCGCGCAATTCGGCATCCAATTCGGCGAGCCGTTGTGGCGTACCCACGTCGACCCAGCGGCCGGCGTGATGTTCCCCGGTCAGCGTGCCGGCGGCAATCGCCGCGTCGAGCAGCGGGCGCAGCTTCATCGGCTGGTTGGCCGGCACATGGTCAAACATGGCCGGGGAAAAGACGCCGATGCCGGCGTAGGTGAGCGTTTGCTCACCGCTGGCGGGAACGATCCGTTCGTCGGCCAGCGAGAAGTCGCCGCCGCCGTGGTGGGCGGGGTTGTCGACCAGCAGCAGGCGGGCGCCGCCGGGCGGGCAGCCGCGCGCGGCGAAAGTTGGGAAATCGACGTCGCAGTAGACGTCGCCATTGATCACCAGGAAGGGCGCGTCGCCGAGTCGCGGCAAGGCGCGGGCGATGCCGCCGGCGGTTTCCAGCGCGCCCGGCGGTTCCGGAGAATAGGCGATGCTGAGTCCCCACTTCGATCCGTCGCCCAGCACGGCCTCGATCTTCTCACCGAGGTGGGCGTGGTTGATGACGACCTCGCTGAAACCGGCGGCGGCCAGTTTCTCCAGGTGCCAGACGATCAGCGGCTTGCCGCCGGCTTCAAGCAGCGGCTTCGGCGTGTGGTCGGTCAGCGGCCGCATGCGTTCGCCGCGGCCGGCGGCGAGGATCATCGCTTTCATCGCGGCCTAGCGGCGGTAGCCGATCTGCTCGGTGTTGCCTTCGAGCTTGTCGAGCAGGTTGAGCAGCGGCTTGAGCGGGATGTAGCGGCTGGCCGTCTTGCGCGCGTAGTTCATGAAGCGCGGCAGGTCCTCGCTGTATTTTTCCTTGCCGTCGCGGTACTTGAGGCGGCAGAAGATGCCGAGCACCTTGAGGTGGCGCTGCAGGCCCATCAGCTCGTAGTCGCGCCAGAAATCGCCGAAGTCGTTGCGCACCGGCAGGCCGGCGGCGCGGGCCTTTTCCCAGTAGCGGACGACCCAGTCGATTTCCTGTTCTTCTTCCCAGGAGATGAAGGCGTCGCGGAACAGCGAGACGACGTCGTAGGTGATCGGGCCATAGACTGCGTCCTGAAAGTCGATGATGCCCGGCGTCAGCGTCTGCGCGCTTTCGACGACCATCAGGTTGCGCGGCATGAAGTCGCGATGGACGAAGACCTTGGGCTGGTTGAGCGCCGAATTGATCAGGAACTTGAAGGTCCGGTCGAGCATCAGCAACTCGCTGGTGTCGAGCTGGACGCCGAGGTGGCGGCCGACAAACCATTCGGGGAAGAGGTCGAGTTCGCGGCGCAGCAGGGTTGCGTCGTAGGGCGGCAGCGTCGCGGCGGTCGACGATAGCTGCCATTTGACGAGCACGTCGAGCACCGGGCGGATCAGCGTGTCGGCCAGCGACAAGTCGGCGTTGAGCGCGTCGAGGTAGCCGATGCGGCCGAGGTCGGTGAGCACCAGGAAGCCGTTGTCGAGGTCCTGGTCGAGGATGCGCGGTGCCGCCAGGTCGGCCCTGGCGAGCAGGCCGGCGACCTTGATGAAGGGTTTGCAGTCTTCTTTTTCGGGTGGTGCGTCCATCAGGATGCGCGTGCTGCCGTCCGGCCAGGTCAGGCGGAAATAGCGGCGGAAGCTGGCGTCGGCGGACGCTGGCGTGATGGAAACGGACTGTTCGGGGAAGCGACTGGCAACCCAGTCGGTAACAAGTTGATCGCGCGACATCGAGTAGTGGACGGTTCGTTGTAAAATGGCGCGATTTTAACACCCGGGCATCGGCCTTTCCGGTCCCGGCTCGCCCAGAATGCTCCGATGACAGGTTTCTCCCGACGTCCGATCGCCGTGCTGGTTTGCTGCCTGTTTGCCGGCACGCAGGGGGTGCATGCGGCTGTGGGAGACCCTGCCTCTCTGGCAACGGAGGGGCGCGGAGCTGTTCAGGACGAGGTTGTCGTTCCGCTGAGACTGGAGCGCAGGCTGGTTGGCAGCGAGAGGAAGCGTTCAGCACCCAAGCTGGCTTCCGTCGGTAGCATCTTGCCGCTCACCGGTGCTGAGGAGCTTCCGCTATTCCTGGTTGCCGACCGGATGGAAGGTGCGGCCGACCAGCGTCTGGTGGCGGAAGGGAACGTCGAATTGCGCAAGTCGGGCATGACCCTGCAGACGGATCGGCTGACGTATCAACACGCTGACGACGAGATCGAAGCGATTGGCGCGGTTCGTTTGACTCGGGGAGCGGCCGAGATCGAGGCCGATTACCTGAAGATGAAGCTGAGCGAACAGCTGGGTTTTGCCGACAAGGCCCGCTACTCGGTCAGCAAGGAAGTCAGCAGCAGGTTCTATCAGGATACCTCGCAGGCGGTCGTCACGGTGACTGGTGCCGGCAACAGTGGCGCGCCGATGATGCTGAATGTCCCACGCGTATATGGCTTGCCGACCGACGCCCCTTCGCCGCGGGAGATTTCTGCCTCGGGAGTCGCCGAGCGGATCGATTTTCTCGGCGAGAACCACATGCGCCTGAATCAGGGGACCTTTTCCACCTGCAAGCCGTCGTCGCCCGATTGGTACCTGAAGGCCGGGGTTCTCGATCTTGATTATGATAGCGATTTCGGTCGTGCCGACGATGCCTCGCTGTGGTTCAAGGGCGTTCCCCTGTTCTATGCGCCGAAAGCCTGGTTCCCGATCAGCAGTGAACGTCGTTCCGGTTTGCTCAGTCCTTCGCTGAAACAATCCACGAAAACCGGCTTCGATGTTGCCTTACCCATCTATTGGAACATTGCACCCAATTACGATGCGACTTTCTATCCGCGCTACATGAGCAAGCGTGGTACTCAGCTGGGTATCGAGACGCGCTATCTGGACGAGTCGTTTGCCGGCGATATCCGTGCTGAATACATCGGTAATGACACCAGTGCGCGTCGTCAGCGCTACGCTTATACAGTCCGCCATCAGCACCAGTTGAGCGAGGCGGTTTCGGCTGCGCTCAACTGGAATGGCGTCTCCGACGATACTTACTGGGAGGACATGTCGTCGCGCCTGTTGCAGACTTCGCAGGTTCAGTTGGAGCGTCGGCTGGCGCTCAACTATGTACCCAGTCCCTGGCTGCAGACCTCGTTGCAGTTGTTGCGTTACCAGACCTTGCAACCGGATGCATCCAATCCGGTCGAGCGTCCTTATTTCCTTGAGCCGCAACTCAATCTGGTCGCCTATCGTCCGAACCTGGCGGGCATGGACTTCACCATGCTTGGCCAGTACTCGCGCTTCACGCACGACGATGTCGCCAACAAGGACAGGGGGGACCGTTTGGTGCTCTATCCGCAGATCAGCCTGCCGATCGTCAGCTCCGCCTTTCAGTTGACGCCGAAGCTGGGCTTGCACATGAGCAGCTATGCGATCGACCGCGCGACGCTGAATGGTGGTGGGCAGGAGCGGATTTCCCGCACGCTGCCGATTTTTTCCCTGGATTCGACGGTGGTTTTCGAGCGCCAGGGTACGGCGTTTGGCCGTACCTACTTGCAGACGCTGGAGCCGAGAATTTACTACGTACGCATTCCGTACAAGGATCAGAGCCGGATTCCGGAATTCGATACGGCGCTCAGCGATTTCAATTTTGCCCAGGTTTTCTCGGAAAATCGCTACAGCGGCCAGGACCGGATCAACGACGCCGATCAATTGACCGTCGCCCTGACCAGCCGGGTGATTGATGAGGCCACGGGGGCCGAGCGTTTCAAGGCCATGGTTGGCCAGCGCTATTATTTCTCCGGGCAGCGGGTTGCCCTGAAAAATGAGACTTCTCGTCCGGAAAAGTTTTCCAACCTGATTGCCTCGGTCAGCGGTCTGGTGGCGCCCAAAACCTATGCAGAAGGGACCTGGGAGTACAACCATGATCAGCATGCCAGCGATCGTTTCTCCGCCGGGGTTCGCTTCCAGCCGGACTACGGCAAGGTGCTCTCGGCTAGTTACCGCTATACCCGGGATCCCCTGACCAACAAGTCAGTGGTCGATCAGATCGATCTGGCAGGTCAGTGGCCGCTTGCCGCTCAGTGGTACGGGATAGGCCGTTTCAACTATTCTCTGCGCGACAAACAGGCGCTTGAGACCATCGGCGGCCTGGAATACAACGCCGGCTGCTGGGCGGTGCGCGGGGTCGTGCAACGCCTGGCAGCAACCTCGGGTTCGCCGAATACCAGTTTCTTCCTGCAATTGGAGTTGCAGGATTTCACCAGCATTGGCTCGAATCCCCTCGGTTTGCTCCGGCGCAGCATTCCCGGCTATGGTAAAACCAACGAATTGCCCAATGATCGCAGTCTGATATCCAACCAGTGATACCCATGCAAAAAACTTTCGCAATCCTGTTCGTTTTCATGTGCAGCCTGTTCGCCTCTTCCGTTCAGGCCCAGGAGCCGGTCGAAGCCGATTACATCGTCGCCGTGGTTGGTGACGGTGTCATTACCCGTAACGAGTTGCGGGCACGCCTGGCCGTAGCCCTGAAGCAACTGGAGCGACAGGGGACGCCCCTGCCCCCCCAGGATGTTCTCGAACGGCAGATGCTCGAACGCATGATCATGGACAGTGCGCAATTTGCCTATGCCAAAGAGAGCGGATTGCGCATCGATGACGTGCAGCTCGATCAGGCAATTGGTCGGATTGCGGCCAACAACAACATGAGCTTGGCGCAGTTCCGTGCCGCACTGCAAAAGGACGGCATCGGCTACAGCGAATTTCGCGAGGAAATCCGCGGCGAGATGATCATGGCGCGCTTGCGTGAGCGTGAGGTAGAGAGCCGTCTCGTGGTTTCGGACAGCGAAATCGACAACTACCTGGCCAATCAGGCAGCCAGTGGTGGCGGCGACGAATACCGACTGGCTCACATCCTGTTGCGGGCGCCGGAATCGGTGACGCCGGAGCAACTAGCCAAGTTGCGTCAACGTGGCGAACAGGCGCAGGCCCGGGCGCGTGCCGGCGAGAATTTTGCCGAATTGACGGCAGTCTACTCCGATGCCCCCGATGCTCTGCAAGGCGGGGAGCTCGGCTGGCGGAAGCTGGATCGTTTGCCGCAACTGTATGCCGAAGCAGCTGCGCGTCTGCAGGCCGGCGGCGTCAGCGACTTGCTGCGCTCATCGGCCGGTTTCCACATCGTCAAACTGCTCGACAAGCGCGGCGGCAATGCGCCGGCTTCGGTCATGCAGACCAATGCCCGTCATGTCCTGATCCGGGTCAACGAGGTTGTGTCCGAAGCCGATGCCCGTCACCGCCTCGAAGCCGTCCGTGAGCGCATCGTCAACGGCATGGATTTCGCCGAGCAGGCGCGGCTTTTCTCGCAGGATGGCTCTGCGGCCAAGGGCGGCGACCTCGGCTGGTTGAATCCGGGCGACACCGTGCCCGATTTCGAGCGGGCGATGGATGCCCTGAAGCCGGGCGAACTCAGCCCGGTCGTCCAGTCGCCGTTCGGCATGCACCTGATCCAGGTCATCGAACGTCGTGAGCGCGATGTCTCGGCCGAACGTCAGCGCTCGGTCGCCCGTCAGGCGATCCGCGAGCGCAAGCTCGACGATGCCTACCAGGACTGGCTGCGTCAGTTGCGCGACCGCACCTACGTCGAAAACCGCCTGGAGCAGCAATGACCGCACCGGTGATCGCCGTTACCAGCGGCGAGCCGGCCGGCATCGGTCCCGAACTCTGTCTCGAGCTTGCCGGCTGGTCCGGCGAAGGGCGTCCGGTCGTTCTCGGCGACCGCGAGCTGCTCGCTCAGCGTGCCGCCATGCTTGGCCTCGACATCGTCCTGCGCGACTATTTGCCCGCCGTTCCGGCCGCGCCCGGCACGCTCGACATCATTCATTTGCCGCTCGCCAAGCCGGCCGAAGCCAGTATCCTTGATGCCGCCAACGGGCCTTACGTGCTGGCGCTGCTCGACCGCGCGCTGGCCGGCTGCCAGTCCGGCGAATTCGCCGCGATGGCAACGGCGCCGGTGCACAAGGGCGTGATCAACGACGCCGGCGTCGCCTTCACCGGCCACACCGAATACCTGGCCGACAAGACCGATACGCCGCTGGTGGTGATGATGCTCGCCGGCGATACCGAACGCGGCCCGCTGCGCGTCGCGCTGGCGACCACGCACCTGCCGCTCAAGGACGTGCCGGCAGCGATTACCGGCGAACTGCTGGAACGCACGCTGCGCATCGTCGACGCCGATCTGAGCGGCAAGTATGGCATCGCCGAACCGCGCATTCTGGTCGCCGGGTTGAATCCGCATGCCGGCGAGGGCGGTTATCTCGGCCGCGAGGAAATCGACATCATCGAACCGGCGCTGGCCCGGCTGCGCGGCGAAGGCCTGCAACTCTCCGGCCCGCATCCCGCCGACACCATGTTCACCCCGCCGGTGCTCGCCGGCGGCGACGCGGTGCTGGCGATGTACCACGACCAGGGCCTGACCGCGCTCAAGTACGCCACCTTCGGCAACGGCATCAACGTCACGCTCGGCCTGCCGATCATCCGCACCTCGGTCGATCACGGCACCGCACTGGCCCTCGCCGGTACCGGCCAGGCCGATGCCGGCAGCCTGTTCGCCGCGGTCAGCGAAGCGGCCAGAATGGCGCAACGGGCAACTGCAAGGAAGCAAGCATGAAGGGACACGTCGCCCGTAAGCGGTTTGGTCAGAATTTCCTGATTGATCAGGGCATCATCGGCGCCATCGTTTCGGCGATCAATCCGGCGCGCACCGACACCGTCGTCGAGATCGGCCCCGGTCTTGGCGCCATCACCATCCCGCTGCTCGAGCGCGTCGACCGTCTGCACGTTGTCGAGATCGACCGCGACCTGATCGCTCGCCTGAAAAAACAGCATACACCCGAGCGCCTGAGCATCCACGAAGGCGATGCGCTGGCTTTCGACTTCGCCAGCATCGGCAGCGACCTGCGCCTGGTCGGCAACCTGCCGTACAACATCTCGACGCCGCTGCTCTTCCACCTTGCCAGCTATGGCCAGCAGGTGCGCGACATGCACTTCATGCTGCAGAAGGAAGTCGTCGAGCGCATGGTCGCCGAACCCGGCTGCGCCGACTACGGCCGGCTGTCGGTGATGCTGCAGTACAGCTTCTGGCTGGAATGGCTGATCGACGTGCCGCCGGAGAGCTTCGATCCGCCGCCCAAGGTCGATTCGGCGGTCGTCCGCCTGATTCCAAAACCGCCGGAACAGCTCAATGCCCGCGATCCGGAGCGTCTTTCGGCGCTGGTCCAGGCCGCTTTCGCCCAGCGCCGCAAGATGCTGCGCAACAACCTCAAGGGCATCCTCGACGATGCCGGGTTTGCCGCGCTCGACATCGCCCCGACGCTGCGCCCGGAAGACCTGCCGGTCGAGGATTACGTGCGCATCGCCAACTACCTGACGAACTGATCCGTTCCTGGCAGGTGATCCTGCCCGGCTAAGCGCAAAGAAGGTGGTCGGCGCGGATTACCCGGTTGCGGCCGTTGCGCTTCGCCTCGTACATGGCTGCGTCGGCCTCGTTGTAGGCGGTTGCGAAGGCGGCTCCGGCCGGCATCCAGCTGACGCCGAAGCTGGCAGTGATCCGACTGGCATCGGGCAATGAAAAATCATGGTTGGCGATCATGCTGCGCATGCGCTCAGCAATTTCTTGCGCCTGCAGGTAATTCTGTTGCGGCAGGATCACCGTGAATTCTTCGCCGCCTACCCGACCGATTTCGCCGGGGATTTCCAAGGTTCGCTGCAGGCAATCGACCACTCCGCAGATGACAGCGTCCCCGACTGGGTGGCCGAACCTATCGTTGACTTGCTTGAAGTGGTCGATGTCGAGCACGATCATTGCCATCTCGTTCCGAGCCAGGAAGCGTTCGCCGCGCTCGATGACGGCTGCGCGGTTCAGCGCACCGGAAAGCGAGTCGTGAGTCGCTCGATATTCCAGTTCCCTGGCCAGATCGGCGAGTCGATGGTTGAGCCGGTTCATTTCCAGCTCCTGGCGGTCGCTGTGGCGGATCAACCGGCGGGTTTGCCGCAGCAGTTGATCGTAGTGGCCGACCAATTCGCCAAGCGCAGTACGGTAGATGTCTGTCTCGCCAGCTTCAACGTTGTACACCGCACGGGCGGACATCAGGGCGCAGTTCTCCTGGTCGAACAGATCCGGATTTGACTGAGACATGGTCGTGCTAGGCGGTTTTCTCTGGATGATCAAAGAAGGTGATCAGGGGGAAATCGATATGCAACTCCTGGCCAAATTCAAGGATCGTGTCGTCCTCTTCGTCGTGGTACCAGTTGAGCACGATCTCATTGCCCGCAGTTACCGCACTGTTGAATGCTTCGAAAATGTTGAACAGCATTTTGGTGCTGGAACTATTGAAGTAGGCCAGGGAGATGTCGACGGTGATGCGGGTCTGGCTGCAATTGCCCAGGTATTCACGCAGGCGCTTGATGATTTCGCCATAAAAGGCGGCGGCATTTTCGGGGTAGGACTCGCCGCGTATGCTGAGGTGGTGTTTGGCAAAGTCGAAATTCACTTCCGGGGAGCTCGGTGTGGCGCCGATATACAAGGTTTCCATTCTAATTTCTCGCTATTGTCGTATCTGTGCTCAGACAGTGGCCTTGAGATTGAACATTACCGTCCCTGGGTGCGCCTCCAAGGGTTGGAAATCGAATTCCAGGGGCTCGCTCGAGTCGCGTGCCACCGTCAGGAAGCCCAGGCCGGCACCCTTGCTTCCTTCGGGCGTCTCGGCACGCAGCGACGCTCTGCATGCTTGCTTGATTTCTTCCAGAGTCATGCTGCGCAGTGACTGCAGGCGCTCACGCAGCCCTTCTGCGGCTGCAGCATCAATCGGATTTGCACATTGCAGCAGGTATTGCCCTTCCTTTTCGCAGATGCACACTGAGCCGTGACGCATTTCGTGATTGTCCTGATCGCTTGGGGTTAGCGAATCAGCCGAATAATGGATGATGTTTTGTGCCATCTCGACGAAAGACGAAAACAGTTTGCGGCGGGTCGAGCTGTTTACCCCGCTCATCTCCAGTTGCAGTCTGACGGCATCGGCCATGGCGGCTACGACGTTCTGCGAGAAGTAGCCAACGTAGTAGAAAATTACCCGTTGCTGGCATGCAAGTTCGAAGGAGGCGCTGAAATCTTTGGCGAGGTGGAGCGTGTTCATTGGGGTTCCTGTACCCGGAAGCAGAAAAAGGTAACATCGTCACGGCGATGGTTGTGGCCCTGCCAGTCGTTCAGTGCCTGCTGCATGGCGCGGTTGATTTCGTTGCACGGGCGATCGCGTTTGGACAGAATCAGGTCGCGAATGCGGCGCTTGCCGAAAGCGATCGACTTGGGGCCGCCAATCTGGTCGATCAGGCCATCGGTGGTGACGAAAACAAGGCTACCGGCATGCATCTGCACCGTCCGCTTCTGCCAAGTGAAATCCAGGCCGCTGTCGACGTAGCCGACACATTCTCGGTCGCCGTCCACCATCTCCACGCCATCGGCGCCCGGATGCAGCACGAACAGGCTGGTTTTTGCCCCGGCGAACAGCAATTGGCGGGTGCTGGCGTCGTACCAGAAGCATGCGGCATCCATGCCGTCATCGGATTCAGGCGTTTCGTCCTGTCCGTTGACCTGGCCAAGCATCTGCTTGATTCCCCGGTTGACACTGCACAGCAATAACGACGGGTCGGTCGGTCCATGTTGATCAATGGCCTGGCCCAGGCAACTGGAGGCAATCAAGGTCATGAATGCGCCGGGAACGCCGTGGCCAGTGCAATCGGCCACCGTGCCGAACCAGCCATCGTGTCGTGCAACGAAGTAATAGAAGTCGCCCCCAACGACATCGCGCGGTTCCCACACCAGATCAGCATCGTTCAGCGTGTGCTGCATGGTGTCACGGGAGGTGCGCAGCATGGAGCGCTGAATCACACTCGCGTATTCGATGCTGTGCATGATCTGGCGATTGCGGGCAGCCTGCATGTCGGCCACCACTCGCATTAATTGCAAGCCGTGACCGATGCCTGTAAAACGACCGTTATCGGTGATGATGAAGCCGTCACCCAAGGCCTTTTCTCCATAATTCACTGCCCTGAAGGTCAGCGTCTCGATGTCCATGTCGGCTTCAACCACCAGGGGTTCCTTGTCCATGAAGGCGATCGAGCTCTTGCGGCTGTATACCTCTTTGTGGAAGGGCTTGTTCATCTGCGTCAGGAAAATCCCGCGGTTGATCAGGCCGATTGGCTTGCCATTGTCAGTCACCGGTAGACTGGTCAGATCGCGGTATTTGGAGAAAATCTCCATGACCCGTTCGTTACTGTCTTCAGCGGTCACAGACGGCGTCGGGACGCAAAGATCCGCAGCGCTTGGCTGCTGGAAACGTGGACGGTAATCGGGCAGGCGGTGGGTCGGTATGTCCAAGGTCGGCGTTCCGTGGGCTTAGCGTTGCTGGAATTCGCCGCAGTCTACGCAGTTAATATGTCCAACCAGTGACAAGCAGGGCCTAGTCGTCCTGCACAATAAAAAAACCCGCCGCAGCGGGTTTTTGTCGGAGCGAGGCTGCTCAGTCCTTCTTCAGCGGGCAGGTATTCAACCCGATCAGCGGATACAGCGGGCACCAGCCCATCAGACCGGTGGCCAGGGGGACGATGCCGATCCACGCCCAGACCGGGCCGCCGGTGAGTGCCCAGGCGATCAGGGCGATGCCGGCCACGATGCGCAGGATTTTGTCGATGCCGCCAACATTGCTTTTCATGATGTGTTCTCCAGTGATTGAATGACGACGCCAATGTAAGCGCGGCGCGCCGTTCAGTATGTAACCTGGGTCACACAGCGGCAAGTTTGTTCAGGCCGTCGCGGTCGGTCACGGTCAGGTGCTCGCGACCGAGCGATACCAGGCCCTGCGCGGCGAAGCCCTTGAGCAGTCGGCTGACGATCTCGCGCACGCTGCCCAGTTCGTCGGCCAGTTGCTGGTGGGTGACGTTCAGGGTGTCGCTCTGGCGGGCCAGGATCAGCTTGGCCAGGCGCTGGTCGAGACGAGCGAAGGCGACTTCCTCGACCAGTTGCATCAGTTCGCCGATGCGTTCGGCGAATAGGTGGAAGACGAAATCGCGGAAAGGTGCGTGGTCGACCAGCAGCCGGGCGAATTCGCCGACCGGCAGAAGCAGCAGCGACAACGGTGTTTCGGCGATGCCGCGGGCGTTATAGTCGCTGCGGCCGAGCAGGCAGGATGAGGAAATGATGCACGAGCCGCCGGGGACGACCCGGTAGAGCATCAGTTCGCGGCCGCTGGCGGCCTGCTTGACGACCTTGATGCTGCCTGCCAGCAGTAGTGGAAACCCCGCGCAGGGCTGGTTTTCGGAGAACACCGTGGTGCCGGCTGGCAGATTCGCGGTCGGCGCCTGCAGCAGTTGTGCGATGCGCGCTTCGGGCAGGCCGGCAAGTGCCGGGTAGAGCGTCAGCAATTGCTCGCGATCAAGCAGGATCGGCATCGTTTCAGCTCAGCGTTGCCCACACCGGGGCATGGTCGGACGGTCGTTCGCGCTTGCGCGGGCCGCGGTCGACGCCGGCTGCGGTGCACCGCTCGGCGAGCGGGCCGGAGAGCAGGATGTGATCGATGCGCAGGCCGAGGTTCTTCTGGAAGCCGAGCATGCGGTAATCCCACCACGAGAAGGTCTTTTCCGGCTGCTCGAACAGGCGGAAGCTGTCGGACAGGCCGAGTGCCAGCAGGCGGCGGAAGGCGGCGCGTTCCGGCGCGGAGACCAGGATGCAGTCCTGCCAGCGCTTGGGGTCGTGTACATCGCGGTCGTCGGGGGCGATGTTGTAATCGCCGCACAGCGCCAGTTGCGGGTACTGCCGCAGTTCACCGTCCAGCCATTCGGCCAGCGCATCGAGCCAGCGCAACTTGTATTCGTATTTGTCGCAGCCGACTTCCTGGCCGTTGGGCATGTAGGCGCAGACGACGCGAATGCCATCGACGGTGCCGGAGATCAGGCGTTTCTGCTCATCCGGAAACAGCGGATTGCCGCAGACGACATCGGCGATCGGCGAGCGTGCCAGCAGGGCGACGCCGTTGTAGGTCTTCTGCCCGGAGAAGGCGACGTGGTAACCGGCAGCCTCGATTTCGGCGCACGGGAAGTTGTGGTCCTCGAGCTTCAGCTCCTGCAGGCAGACGACGTCGGGCGTGGCTTCGGCCAGCCAGTCGAGCAGATGCGGCAGGCGGACCTTCAGCGAATTGACGTTCCAGGCAGCGATCTTCAAGGCTTGCCTCCTGCGGCTTTCGGGTAGCCGGCGAGGTCGAGCAGGTTGTCGTAGGCGGTACGCGAAAAACCGCGATGGAATTCGCGGCCGACCTTCATCGTCGGCACGAAGACGTCGCCGATCAGCCGCTTCAATTCGTCGAATTCTTCCGGCGTCTTCACCATCTTTTCGCTGTAGGGAATGTTGCGGGTCTTGAGCAGTTCGCGCGCCTGCTGGCATTCCGCCACGCACTCGGCGGCGGTGTACAACAGCACCGGGTGCTTTTCGGCGGCCAGGCGGGTGGCGAAGGGCAGGCCGTCATCGGGCTGGGCCTTGCCGCCGGCCTTGGCGACATTGCGTGCCTGGCCGGGCGGCGGTGTGTCGGAGACGATGGTGCGGCCGTTGGCATCGGTCCACCGGTAGGTCTGGGCCTGTGCCAGACCGCAGCACAGCGCCAGGCAGAGGACGAGCAGTCGTTGCATGGTTTTCTCCCTGAGCGAACTTAGGCGGCAATCATACCGCTATGGCGCAACAGTGCGTCGGGGCTGGGCTCGCGGCCGCGGAAAGCCTTGAAGTTGTCGAGCGCTGGCCGTTCGCCGCCGCGCGACAGGATTTCCTCGAGGAAACGCTTGCCGACCACCGGGTCGAACGGGTCGCCCGCCTCCTCGAAGGCCGCGTAGCAGTCGGCCGACAGCACTTCCGCCCACTTGTAGCTGTAGTAGCCGGCCGCGTAGCCGCCGCCGAAGATGTGCGAGAAGCTGTTCGGGAAACGGTGCCACTCGGGCGGAATGAGCACGGCGACTTCGCGGCGGACTTCGTCGATGACATCCATCACCGTCTTGTCGCCCTTGGGGTCGAATTCGTAATGCAGGCGCATGTCGAAGATCGAGAATTCGATCTGGCGCACGGTCATCATGCCGCTCTGGAAATTCTTCGCTGCCAGCATCTTGTCGTAGAGCGCGCGCGGCAGCGGTTCGCCGGTTTCCACATGGGCGGTCATGCCCTGCAGCACGTCCCATTCCCAGCAGTAGTTTTCCATGAACTGCGACGGTAGCTCGACGGCATCCCACTCGACGCCGTGGATGCCGGAAACGCCCAGCTCCTCGCCGCGCGCCAGCAGGTGATGCAGGCCGTGGCCGGTTTCGTGGAACAGGGTGATGACTTCGTCGTGCGTGAAGGTCGCGGGTTTACCGCCAACCGGGCGGGCGAAGTTGCAGTTGAGGTAGGCGATCGGCTTCTGGATGCCGCCGCCCGCCCGCTTGCGCGAGCGCGCCTCGTCCATCCAGGCGCCGCCGCGCTTGGTTTCGCGGGCGTAGAGGTCCAGGTAGAACTGGCCGACCAGGTCGCCGGCCGGCGTCTCGATGCGGTAGAAGCGCACGTCCTCGTGCCACACCGGCGCCTTGTCTTCCTTGACCTTGACCGTGAACAGACTTTCGATGACCTGGAACAGGCCGGCGATCACCTTGGGTTCGGTGAAGTACTGCTTCACTTCCTGTTCGGAGAAGGCGTAGCGCGCCTGCATCAGCTTTTCGGAAGCGTAGGCGGCGTCCCAGGGCTGGAAGTCGGCCAGGCCCAACTCGTCGCGGGCGAAGGCCTTCAGTTCGGCGATGTCCTTCTCGGCGAAGGGCTTGGCTTTCTTCGCCATGTCGCGCAGGAAGTCGAGCACCTGCGCCGGCGTATCGGCCATCTTGGTATACAGCGAGACCTCGGCGAAGTTGTTGAAGCCGAGCATGGCCGCGTCCTCGGCCTTAAGTTCGAGGATGCGCTTGATCAGCGGGCCGTTGTCCCATTCCGGCTTCGAGTAGCCGTTGTCGATCTCGGCGGCGCGGGTGGCGTAGGCGCGGTACATGCGCGCGCGCAGCTCGCGGTTTTCGGCGTATTGCATCAGCGGGCCGTAGGACGGCGCGTGCAGGGTGAATTTCCAGCCCTCGACACCGGCTTTCTCGGCGGCTTCGCGGGCGGCATCCCTGGCGTAGTCGGGCAGGCCGGCGAGCAGGGCTTCATCGGTGACGATCTCGGCGAAGGCATTGGTCGCGTCGAGCAGGTTTTCCGAGAATTTGGCGGAAAGCTGCGACAACTCTTCCATGATCGCCTGGAAGCGCGGTTTCTGGTCTTCCGGCAGTTCGGCGCCGCCGAGACGGAAATCGCGGATCTCGTTATCGACGATCTTCTTGCGCTCGGCGGAGAGCGTGGCGTATTCCGGGCTCTGCTTGAGTGCCCGGTACTTGTCGAACAGCTTCAGGTTCTGGCCGAGTTCGGTGTAGAAGCGCGAGACTTCCGGCAGCATCTCGTTGTACGCCTCGCGCCAGGCCGGCACGTCGTTGACCGAATGCAGGTGGCCGACGACACCCCAGGCGCGGCCGAAACCTTCCAGGCCTTCGCTCAGGGCCCCGGCGAAGTCGGCCCAGGTGGCGGGTGTGCCGTCGGCGGTCAGGCGTTCGACCAGGGCGCGGCCGTCGGCCAGCAATTGCGTGATCGCCGGTTTGACGTGTTCCGGCTGGATCAGGTCGAAACGGGGCAGGTCGGTGAAATCGAGCAGGGGATTGGTGGTCGTCATGATGGTCCGGGGGCAAGAAAAAGGGGCGGTCGTGGCCGCCCCGGGTTATTGGCGTCAGCGTCCTATTCTACTAGCTCGCGGTAAGCGTGCCACGACGCATGACCGAGCATCGGCATCAATACGATCAGGCCGAACAGCAGCGTGGCGAAGCCGGTCAGTGTCAGGATCACGATCAACACCGCCCACAGTGCCAGCGGGCCGGGGTTGGCGGCGACCGCGCGCAGGCTGGTGGTCATGGCGGTGACCGGATCGCAGTTCCGGTCCATGATCATCGGTACCGAGACGACGGCCAGCGAAAAGACGAAGGCGGCGAGCAGGGCACCGACGATAGCCCAGGTGGCGACAAAGGCCAGGTGTTCGCCGCCGATCAGGATTTCACTGAGTAGCGCGCTGCCGGCAAAGGCGCCGCCGCCGCTGAGCAGGGCGAAGGCAATCGCCGTGAAGCGTTCCCACAGTAGCGCGGTCAACGCCAGCAGCAGGCCGAACAGCGCCAGCGACTGGCCGTTGCGCCGGAAGGCGCGCAGCGATTCGATGAACAGCGGTTTCTCGCCCTGTTCGCGGGCCCGGCTGAGTTCGTACAGGCCGCCGGCGAGTAGCGGGGCGACCAGGAAGAAACCGGAAATGGCGAAAGTCAGCAGGTGTGGATGGCTGACCAGCGAGAGCAGGATCAGGTCGCCGCCGAGCGCGAACAGCAGGCCGTAGGCCAGCGAGGGCAGGGGGTTGTGCCGGATGTCCTGCCAGGCGGCCTCCAGCCAGCGGCTGGGGGCACGGGCATCAATGCGGCGGATGGCGACAGCGCTGTCGCCAGGGGTGGAAAAGACGGTGTGCATGGCTGGACTCCTCGGTCGAATCAGACACACCTGTCGGACTGCGGCGGCCGGGAACGGTTCCCGGCGCTTTGTTACAGTGTTTTACCGGTCAGCTTTTCGTAGGCCTCAATGTACTTGGCGCTGGTCCGGGCGACGACTTCGGCCGGCAGCTTCGGCCCGGGAGCAACCTTGCCCCAGTCCAGCGTTTCCAGGTAATCGCGGACGTACTGCTTGTCGTAGGACGGCGGGTTGCTGCCTTCGGCGTACTGGTCGGCCGGCCAGAAACGCGACGAATCCGGGGTCAGCGCTTCGTCGATCAGGTGCAGCGTGCCGGCGGCGTCGATGCCGAACTCGAACTTTGTGTCGGCAATGATGATGCCGCGCGTCGCCGCGTAGTCGGACGCTTCCTGGTACAGGCGGATGGCCGCGTCGCGCGCTTCGGCGCAGAGCTGGGCGCCGGTCTTGCCGGTACCCTTGAGCATGTCGTTGAGCGTCGCGTCGCAGTTGGCGGCAGCTTGATCGAAGGACACGTTTTCGTCGTGATCGCCGACTTCCGCCTTGGTTGCCGGCGTGAAGATCGGCTGCGGCAGCTTCTGCGCCATCTTCAGGCCGGCCGGCAGCGCGATGCCGCAGATGGCGCCGGTCTGCTGGTAATCCTTCCAGCCGGAGCCGATCACGTAGCCACGGACCACGGCTTCGATCGGCAGCGGCTTCAGGCGCTTGACGACGACGGCACGGCCACGCACCTGATCGCGTTCGTTCTCAGCCACCACCGATTCCGGATCGACGCCGGTGAGCTGGTTGGGAACGATGTGACCGAGCTTGTCGAACCAGAAATTGGCGACGGCCTGCAGGACTTCGCCCTTCTTCGGAATCGGGTCCGGCAGGATGACGTCGAAGGCCGACAGGCGGTCGGTGGTGACGATCAGCAGCTTGTCGGCGTCGACCGCGTAGATGTCGCGGACCTTGCCCTTGGACAGGAGCGGCAGGCTGGTGATGGAAGATTCGAAAAGCGGAGCGGTCACGGTCGTGGTCCCGAAAGATCAAAGGGCGAATTATAAGGGAGGGGCGCGGCCAAGGCACCGGGCAGCGATTGATGCATAATCTTCCCATGAGCACACACCACCCTCACGCGCTCCTTGGCGCCGATCTCCGTTCCGTCATCTACGCCCTGTCCGATGCCCTCGATCTGGTCGGTATCGACGATCTGGCGCACGGCAAGCGCGTCGGCATCATGGCCGCCGAGTGTTTGCGTAGCCAGGGGGTGAGCGATGAGGAAACGCGTTTCATCTTCGACCTTGGCCTGCTGCACGATATCGGTGTCTCGTCTACGGTTACCCATGGTCATCTGGTCAAGGAATTCGACTGGGAGAGCTCGCAGAAGCATTGTCTGACCGGCTACGAACTGCTGCGTGATTTCGCGCCGCTGGCCGACATGGCGCAGCCCGTTCGTCTGCACCACACGCACTGGGCCGACCTGGTCCAGCGCGACCACGACCGGCAGGTGCTCCTGCAGGCCAACTTGATCTACCTCGTCGACCGGGTCGATGCGCTGTCCGCGCCGCATTACGCTGACGGCAGCCTGTTGATGCATACCGAGCGTATCCGGGGTGAAATCAGTGCGCGCTCGGGCAGTTTTTTCGCGCCTGAACTGGTCGATCTGTTCCTTGAAGCGTCGCGCTCGGAATCCTTCTGGCTGAACCTGGAGCCGCGCAGCATCCAGACCTACCTCAACGACATGCGCACGCGCGGGCGCCGCCATGTGATGAACATCGGTGAGCTGAAACAACTGGCGACCATCTTCTCGCGCATCGTCGACGCCAAGAGCCCGTTCACCGCCGAACATTCGCTCGGTGTCGCCCGGCTTGCCCGCTGGCTGGGCGAACGTTGCGACCTGCCGGTGGCGCGTTGCGAGCAGCTGGAAATTGCCGGTCTGCTGCACGATATCGGCAAGCTGAGGGTGCCGGACGAAATCCTCGACAAGCCGGCCAAACTCGACGAGCGCGAGCGCAAGGTGATGAATGCGCACAGCTTCGAGACCTACCAGATACTCAAGCCGATTCCCGGCTTTGACGAGATTGCGCTGTGGGCGGCGTATCACCACGAGTCACCCGGCGGCGACGGTTACCCCTTCCGGGTGAGCGCCGAGCGCCTGTGCCTGGAAGCCCGGATACTGCGCGTCGCCGACATCTTTCAGGCGATGGCCCAGGACCGTCCGTATCGCACCGGCCTGCCGGCGGAAAAAGTTGCGGCATTCATGCAGGAACTGGTGGACCAGGGACGGGTCGATGCGGATTTGGTGGCCTTGACCCTGGCCGACCTGCCGGCCGCGATGGCAGCAGCCAAACCGGCGGGCTGAATCGACTCAGTGGCCGCCGGTTTCCTCGGCGGCGAGCTTGCGGCGCATGCGCCGGGTGCCCCAGGCGACCAGGCCGGCGATGACTGGGATCGAAACGGCGGTGATCACGTCGGTGTTGAGGTGGTGCAGGTCCTTGCTGCCCTTGGCCAGGTACTGCACCAGTTGCGATCCGTAGTAGGTGAGCACCACCACCGACAGGCCTTCGACCGTTTCCTGCAGGCGCAACTGCAGTTTGGCGCGGCTGTTCATCTGGGTCAGCAGTTCCTGGTTCTGGCGCTCGAGTTCGATGTCCACACGGGTGCGCAGCAACTGGCTGTTGCGCGCGACGCGCGCCGACAGTTCTTCCTGACGGCGGCTGATCGCCTCGCAGGTCTTCATCGCCGGCAGCAGGCGGCGCTGCATGAATTCGTAGAGCGTCGGCAGGCCGGGGATGCGCGTCTCGCGCAGTTCCTCGATGCGTTGCGCGACCAGCCCGTGGTAGGCGCGCGAGGCGCCGAAGCGGAAGGTGGTGCGGGCGACCGAGTTCTCGACGTCGGCAGCCAGCGCCGACAGTGCGGCGAGAACGCTGCGCTCGTCCTCCGGATTCTTGGCCTCGCCGATGCGTTCCATCAGCTCGGCCAGCTTCTTCTCGCCGGTGTACAGCCAGGCGCCCACTTCCTTGGCCACCGGCAGGCCGAGCAGCGCCATCATCCGGTAGGTCTCGATCTCGACCAGGCGTTGCACGGTGCGGCCGGCCTGGCGCTGAGTCATGCCGTCGTTGAGGACGAGGAAGCGCGAGAAGCCGTTGTCGATCTTGAAATCGGTGAACACCCAGGCCGCGTCGTCGGCGACGCGGGCGCCACCGAGCGCCCGACCGCTCGGCGAGAGACCGGCGAGGACCGATTCCGGGCTGATTTCGGCGGTCGATCGCAGCTCGACATGGGTTGCTACCATCAGCTTGCCCGGGATGCCGCCCAACCACTCCGGATGCACCGCGTCGAAGGCGGTGACGTCGGGGTGCAGCGTCTCGCCCGGCGTCAGTTCGCGATAGAAGGTGTAGGTTGAGAACTCGGTGTGCAACTCCCAGCGCATGCGGAAGGCGCCGGTTTCGATCATCAGGTGCGAGTCAGAGCTGTCGATCGAGTTGCAGACGTGGCCCTGGCACAGCTTCGACAGGTTGGCCCGTTCCGCCTCGGCGGTCGTCGCCGCGTGCTTGAAGACCAGGTGCGAGACGAGTACGGCGCCGCTCAGCGCGGTCGATGGACGAGCGTGGAACTCGTTGTTCAGGCGCTGGCGGAGCGGGTGTTCTTCCAGTTCGGCGAGTATCAGGCGCGGGTGCATGACCGTCTCGGGGCAAGGGTTTGGTGCGGTGCAGCAGATTGTAGCACCGGGTTTTGCCGCCGTGCCCGCTTCCCCGAGAAAAGACAAAGGCATGCAAAAGCGCGCCGCTGGCGCCAACGGGCTTTAGAATACCGGCCGAATCCACGGAGAGTTTCGATGGCCATCATCCGCACCCTGTTTTTCTTCGTCGGCCTGTTGCCGGCTTTCGCGCTGGCGCAGGGGCTGGCTTTGCCCGCCGGGGCCGAGACGCCGCGTCTCAGCGTGGTCGCCGACCCGGGCGCGGATTACCGGATGGCCTTGCGATATTTTGCCGGCGAGGGCGTTGCGCCCGACAATGCGCGCGGACTCGAATACCTGCGCAAGGCGGCCGAGGCCGGCCATGCCGAGGCGCAGTTCAACCTGGGCAACTACCTCAACATGTTCCAGGCCGATTACGCCGGCGCGGCCCACTGGTGGCGACTGGCCGGTCGCCAGGATCATCCGGCGGCCCTGTTCAACCTCGCCGAACTGCTGGCCGCCGAACTGGTTCCGGCGCAAGCCGGTGAAAGTGCGGCAAGTTACTACCAGCGGGCGGCTGCGCTGGGGTTTGTCGCCGACGCGCCGCCGCCGGCCGCCGAGCTCAAGGTGCCGCCGGCAGAACCGAAAATGGCTGCAGTCAGCGCCCCGCCAACGGTCGTTGAAGCACCGGTGAACCCACCGCCCGAACCCGAACGGATCTCGGCTCAGCCGGTGCCACCGGCCGGCGATCCGGCCACCGCCGCCTGGTTGGCTGCACCCGTCGACGCGGCAACGATCCAGGTTTTTGCCTCGATCAGCCAGACCGAGACGCGGGCTGTCGCCCGGCGTCATCCCTGGCAGCGTGAGCTGGCCTTGCTGACCTTCGAGCGCGACGGGCAGCGTTGGTACGCGCTGCTTTACGGGCGCTTTGCCGATGTCGCTGCGGCCCGCCGGGCGATGCCGGAATTGCCGGCGGCCCTGCGCGCCGGCAAACCCTGGTCGCGCCGGCTCGGCGACGTTCGTGCGCAAACGCAGATGACGCTGCAGGCGCTGCCGGGAAAGCGCTGAGATGAGCAGCGACCTGATCGCTGATCGCCTGCAAGAGGACGCCGCAGCCCGCCGGCGCGCACTCGAGCTCGCTTCCTTCATCGTCGAAGCGCCGGCCGGCGCCGGCAAGACCGAGCTGCTGACCCAGCGCACGCTGCGCCTGCTGGCCATCGTCGACGCACCGGAAGAAGTGCTGGCGCTGACCTTCACCAACAAGGCGGCGACCGAGATGCGCGACCGCATCCTCGGCAGCCTCGAAGCGGCCACCTGCGACGCCGGCGAGCTGGCGCCGCACAAGCTTGAAACGCGCAAGTGGGCGCTCGCTGTCCTGGCCCGCGACCGCGAGCTGGGCTGGAACCTGCTGGCGCATCCCGGCCGGCTGCGCGTCACCACGCTCGACGCGCTGTGCGCCGGGCTGGCCCGGCAGATGCCTTTCCTCTCCCGCTTCGGCGCTCAGCCGGCGGTTACCGACGATGCCGAGGCGCACTACGCGACGGCGGCGCGGCGGACGCTGGCCATGGTCGAGGCCGACACGCCCGACGCCGCCGTCGTCGCCGCAGCGCTGGCCTTCATGGACAACGACGCCGGTCGTCTCGAACGCCTGCTGGTGAGCATGCTCGGCCGGCGTGACCAGTGGCTGCAGCACGCCGCCCGCGTCGACGGCGGCGTCCTGCGCGACGAGGTCGAAGCTGGTTTCGCCGCGCTGGTCGAGCGCGAGCTGGCGCGCGCCGCCGCCTTGCTCGACGCCGCCTGGCAGGCGCGGCTGGCGCCGCTGGCCCGCTTCGCCGCCGCCAACGCGCCGGAAGTGCTGGCGCCGCTGCTCGACTGGCAGCAGCCTTTATGCCCGCACAGTGCCGACCTCGCCGCCTGGCGCGCGCTGGCCGGCCTGCTGCTGACCGCCGACGGCGGTTTCCGCAAGGCGTTGAACAAGAACGTCGGTTTCCCGGCCGGCAAGGAATTCGCCGAGCAGAAAACGGCGATGGCCGGCCTGCTCGCCGAACTGGCCGACGTGCCCGGGCTGGAAGCCGCGCTCGCTGGTATCGGCGGGCTGCCGGCACCGGTGCTGAGCGACGCCGAGTGGTCGACCGTCGAAGACTTCTCGCGCCTGCTCCGGCTCGCCGCCGGCCAGTTGTGGCTGGCCTTCCAGGAAGCCGGCGAAGTCGATTTCATCGAGATTGCCGCCCGCGCCGGGCTGGCGCTTGGCGACGACGAGGCGCCGACCGACCTCGCCCAGGCGCTCGACTACCGCATCCGTCACCTGCTGGTCGACGAGTTCCAGGACACCAGCCCCGGCCAGGTCGCCCTGATCGCCCGGCTGATGCGCGGCTGGACGCCGGACGACGGACGCACGCTGTTCGTCGTCGGCGACCCGATGCAGTCGATCTACCGTTTCCGCAAGGCCGACGTCGGGCTCTTCCTCAACGTCCGCGCCCGCGGCATCGGCGACCTGCGCCTCGAACACCTGCGCCTGTACCGCAACAACCGCTCCCACCCGGCCATCGTCGATTGGGTCAATGGCGCCTTCCCGGCGATTTTTCCGCCGGCCGACGACCCGGCCGCCGGCGCCGTCTGCTACGCCGAATCGACGGCGACCAAGACGGCGGTTGCCGACAGCGGCGTCGTCCTGCACCCGGTGTTCGAGCGCGGCGACGGCGCTGCCGCCGAGGCGGCGCTGACGCTCGAACTGATCCGCGCCGCCCGGGCGGCCGACCCGCAGGGCCGCATCGCCGTGCTGGTGCGCGCCCGCCGCCACCTCGACGGCCTGGTCGAGGCGATCCGCCGTCAGTCGCCGGAACTGCGCTTCCAGGCGGTCGAGATTGAAGGCCTGGCCGAGCGCCAGCACATCCAGGACCTGCTCAGCCTCTACCGTGCGCTCAGCCACCGCGCCGACCGCGTGCACTGGCTGGCGATCCTGCGCGCGCCGTGGTGTGGGCTGACCCTGGCCGACCTGCACGCGCTCGCCGGCAACGACCGACAGCGCACCGTCTGGCAATTGATCAACGACGAGGCGCGGCTGGCCGCGCTCAGCGCCGACGGTCGCCAACGCCTGCAGCATCTGCGCGAGGTCGTCGGCCTGGCGTTGGCCGAGCGTGACCGCCAGCCGCCGCGGCGCTGGCTCGAAGGCGTCTGGCTGATGCTCGGCGGCCCGCGCTGCCTGGAAGCGCCGGCGGCGCTGGCCGATGTGGAGGCCTTCTTCGCCCTGGTCGAACAGCTTGCCGCCGCCCACCGCCTTGACCCCGAGACGCTCGCCGCGCGTGTCGGCGAACTCTACGCGCCGGCCGACCCGCTCGGCGACGCGGTGCAGATGATGACCATCCACAAGGCCAAGGGGCTGGAGTTCGAAACGGTGATCGTGCCCGGCCTGCATCGCGACACCGGCAACAACGACAGCCCGCTGCTGCTCTGGGACGAAGTGCTCGGCGCCGACGGCCGCGAGCGCCTGCTGGTCGCGCCGCTGCGCGCGCGCGGCGAACGCGCCGACGAGCCGACCGTCTACGACACCCTGCGCCGCCTGGAAAACGCCCGCGCCGCGCACGAAACCGAGCGCCTGCTCTACGTCGCCGCCACCCGGGCGATCCGCCGCCTGCATCTGGTTGGCGTCGCCGAACTCAGCGACAAGAGCGACGACGGCCTGCGTCAGCCGCCGTCCGGCAGCTTCTTGCGCCTGCTCTGGCCGGTCGTCGGCCAGGCCGTTTTCGCCGCAGCGCTGGCCGGCGATGCGCCGGCCGACATCGTCCCGGCCGAGGATGGCTCGACCTTCGTTCCGCCGCTGTTGCGCCTGGCCGAGCCGGCGATACCGGCCGAACTGGCGCGACCCCCGTCACGCCCGGCTGCCAACCGCATCGACACGGCCGACGCCGCAACCGCCGCCACGCCGGAAGCAGCAGTCGGCACGCTGGTGCATCGCTGCCTCGAACTGATCGTCCGCCAAGGCCTCGCCGCCTGGCCCCCCGAGCGTTTGCCCGGATTGGTCGACGGCTGGCAGCGCTGGCTAAGCGCCCAGGGCCTGGACGCCAGCCAGGCCAAAGCCGGCGCCGACGAAGCGCTGAGCGCGCTGCAAACGACGCTGACCTCCGCCACCGGCCGCTGGCTGCTCGCCGACCATCCCGGCGGCGCCGCCGAACAGGCATGGACCAGCCGCGATGGCGAACTGACCATCAAGCACGTGATCGACCGCGTATTCATCGCTGACGGCGTGCGCTGGATCGTCGACTACAAGACCGTGCGCGCCGCGCCGGAAGAACTCGCTGACCGTGCCGAAAGCTTCCGCCCGCAGCTCGAACGTTACGCCGCGCTGTTCGCCGACGAGCCGCAGCCGCTCAAGCTGGCGGTGTGGTTCGTGCTGCAGGGGCGGTTGGTGGTGCTGTCTCCCACCGCTTAGGCGCGCCGCATCTCCTGACATATACTTTCCCCAGCAGCAGATTGCCAATCTGCGTGATTCACAAGGAGTCTGACTTTGGGTTACTTTCCCGGTGTGCTTGGCCTAGTGGCCGTGATTGGCTTGATCGTCTTCTTCTGGCGGCAATATGGACCGACTTCGGGACATGCCGTCGGCAACCGGGTGGCGGCGCATTTCGGCATCTCGCGTAGTGTCTTTTACGCGCTGCTGGAAAATGGCGTTCGGGACGTTTCGTCCCGCGATCTGTTGTTGTCGCTGGATCGCTCCGGCTTGAGCCTGGAAGAAATCGGCGTTCGGCTGGCGCCGTCGTTGAGCCGGGGAATCGAGCGGTTGGAAAAACGCTTCGGCCCGCAGGACATCTACGCCGACGCAAAACTCGTCGTCGCCCGGCTGCTTGCCGCTGCTGAGCCAAGCGACGAGGCGGCGTCAGCCGAGGGTTAAGGCCACAGCACGCAGGCCCAGACTGTCGCTGCATTGACCAGCGACAGCAGCACGGCGGCGCTGCCCATGTCCTTGGCGCGCTTGGCGAGTTCGTGCTTTTCCGGCGAGGCCTTGTCGACCACGGCTTCGAGGCCGGAGTTGAGGATTTCGACGATCAGGATGAGCAGGATGCTGCCGATCATCAGCGCCCGGTCGACGCCGGTTTCGCCGAGAAAAACGGCGAGCGGGATGGCGACGATGGCGAGCAAGGTTTCCTCGCGGAAGGCGGCCTCGTTCTTCCAGGCGGCGGTCAGGCCGTCGCGCGAGTAGCCCAGCGCGTTGAACAGCCGGACGAGACCCTGCTTGCCCTTGAATTCCCTGTAATCGCTCACTTTTTCTTTTCCAGCAGCGGCTTGAGGAAGCGGCCGGTATGGCTGGCTTTGCATTTCGCCACCTGTTCCGGCGTGCCGGCGACCAGGATGCGGCCGCCGCCGCCGCCGCCTTCGGGGCCGAGGTCGACGATCCAGTCGGCGGTCTTGATCACGTCGAGGTTGTGCTCGATGACGACGATGGTGTTGCCGTGGTCGGCCAGGCGGTGCAGCACTTTCAGCAACAGTTCGATGTCGGCGAAGTGCAGGCCGGTGGTCGGTTCGTCGAGGATGTACAGGGTGCGGCCGGTGTCGCGCTTGGACAGTTCGAGCGCCAGCTTGACCCGCTGCGCCTCGCCGCCGGACAGCGTGGTCGCCGCCTGGCCGAGGGTGATGTAGGAGAGCCCGACATCGACCAGGGTCTGCAGCTTGCGGGCGACGACCGGGACCGGGTCAAAGAATTCGCGTGCCTGCTCGACGGTCATGCCGAGGATGTCGTGGATGTTCTTGCCCTTGTACTGGATCTCCAGCGTCTCGCGGTTGTAGCGCTTGCCGTGGCAGACGTCGCAGGGCACGTAGATGTCGGGCAGGAAGTGCATCTCGACCTTGATCATGCCGTCGCCCTGGCAGGCTTCGCAGCGGCCGCCCTTGACGTTGAAGCTGAAGCGGCCCGGGCCGTAGCCGCGCGCCCGGGATTCCGGCACCTGCGAGAACAGTTCGCGGATCGGCGTCAGCAGGCCGGTGTAGGTCGCCGGGTTGGAGCGCGGCGTGCGGCCGATCGGCGACTGGTCGACGTTGATCACCTTGTCGAACAGGTCGAGACCGAGGATTTCCTTGTGCGGCGCGGGTTCCGTGGTCGAACCGTAGAGGTGCCTGGCGGCAGCGGCGTAGAGCGTGTCGTTGATCAGCGTCGATTTGCCCGAGCCGGAGACGCCGGTGATGCAGGTGAACAGCCCGCCGGGAATCTCCAGCGTGACGTCGCGCAGGTTGTGGCCGTAGGCGCCGACCACCTGCAGTTGCTTGTCCGGGTTTGGCGGCCGGCGTTTCTGCGGCACGGCGATTTCGCGTACACCGGACAGGTAGGCGCCGGTCAGCGAGGCCGGGTTGGCGGCGACCTGCGCCGGCGTGCCTTCGGCGACCACCGAGCCGCCGTGCACGCCGGCGCCGGGGCCGATGTCGATGACGTAGTCGGCGGTGCGGATGGCGTCCTCGTCGTGTTCGACGACGAGCACGGTGTTGCCCATGTCGCGCAGGTTGCGCAGCGTCTGCAGCAGGCGGTCGTTGTCGCGCTGGTGCAGGCCGATCGACGGCTCGTCGAGCACGTACATGACGCCGGTCAGGCCGGAGCCGATCTGCGAAGCCAGGCGGATGCGCTGCGCCTCGCCGCCGGACAGCGTCTCGGCCGAGCGTTCGAGGCACAGGTAATCGAGGCCGACGTCGATCAGGAAAGTCAGCCGGGCGGTGATTTCCTTGAGGATCTTGTCGGCGATCTGCGCTTTATGGCCGGGCAGCTGCAGGCAGTTGAAGTAGTTGCGCGCCTCGCCCAGCGGCAGGCGGCTGATCTCGTGCAGCGTCTTGTCGCCGACGCGCACGTGGCGGGCCTCGACGCGCAGGCGGGTGCCGTTGCAGGTCGGGCAGGTCGAATTGCTGATGTACTTCGACAGCTCCTCGCGCACGGCGTTGGAGTCGCTCGCCCGGTAACGCCGTTCGAGGTTGGGGATGATGCCCTCGAAGCTGTGGCTGCGGTCGAAGCGCGTGCCTTTCTCGTTGGCGTAGCGGAAGTTGATGGCGGTGCTGCCGGAGCCGTAGAGGATGATCTGGCGGACGTCGTCGGAAAGTTGCTCGAACGGCGTGTCGACCGTGAAATCATAGTGCTCGGCCAGCGATTCGATGATCTGGAAATAGAACTGGTTCTTCTTGTCCCAGCCGCGAATCGCGCCGGCGGCCAGCGACAGGTGCGGCGCCGTGACCACGCGCTTGGGGTCGAAGAACTGGATGACGCCGAGGCCGTCGCACTTCGGGCAGGCGCCCATCGGGTTGTTGAACGAGAACAGGCGCGGTTCGAGTTCCTGCAGCGCGTACGAGCAGACCGGGCAGGCGAACTTGGCCGAGAACAGGTGTTCCTGGCCGGAATCCATCTCCAGCGCGATGGCCCGGCCCTCGGCGTGGCGCAGCGCGGTCTCGAAGGATTCGGCCAGGCGCTGGCGCATGTCGTCGCGCACCTTCAGGCGGTCGACGACGACATCGACGTTGTGCTTCTGCGACTTGGCCAGCTTGGGCACGGCGTCGAGTTCGTACACGGTGCCGTCGACGCGCACGCGGGCAAAGCCCTGGGCGCGCAGTTCGGCGAACAGGTCGAGCTGTTCGCCTTTACGGTTGGCGACGACCGGCGCCAGGATCATCAGCTTGGTTTCGGCCGGCAGCGCCAGCACGTGATCGACCATCTGCGACACGGTCTGCGCTTCCAGCGGCTTGTCGTGGTCGGGGCAGTAGGGCGTGCCGGCGCGCGCGTAGAGCAGGCGCAGATAGTCGTGGATCTCGGTGACGGTGCCGACGGTCGAGCGCGGGTTGTGGCTGGTCGCCTTCTGCTCGATGGAAATCGCCGGGCTCAAACCTTCGATCAGGTCGACATCGGGCTTTTCCATCAACTGCAGGAACTGCCGGGCGTAGGCCGACAGCGATTCGACGTAGCGCCGCTGGCCCTCGGCGTAAAGCGTGTCGAACGCCAGCGAGGACTTGCCGGAACCGGACAGGCCGGTGATCACGATCAGTTGATCGCGCGGCAGGTCGAGGTTGATGTTCTTGAGATTGTGGGTGCGGGCGCCGCGGATGCGCAGGGTTTCCATCGCCGTCTTTTTTGCGTGGGTTGGGGAGCGGCAACTATACGCAAAAGCGGCGTGTTTTGCACGGAAGGCTGTATGGATGTACAGCCTTCCGTGGGCTCAGCGCTGGCGCGGGGTGAAGACTTCCTGCTCGATCAGCCAGCGACCGTCGATCCGACGTAGTTGCAACTGCTTGATTCCCTGGTCGCTCAGCGCCTGCGAGCGATAGCGCTGGTCAAAGGTCAGCCAGGCACGGTCGGCGCCTTCGCGGCGGATTTCCGGCTGGCCGAGTTCGAGTTCGATCTGGCCGGCGCGGCCGATGATGCGTTGGCGGGCGCTGCGCCACTGCGCCGGGCTGACCATGTTGCCTTTGAAATCGGGGTGGTAGTACGCCAGGTAGGCGGCGACATCGCGGCCGGCCCAGGCGTCACGCCAGCCGGTGAGGAAAAGCGCCAGGCTGTTGTCGGGCGGTGGCGCGGGGTCTGCGACCGGCGCGGGCGCTGGGGCGGCGGGCGTCGCTTCCACTGACTGCGGGGCGACGGATGGTGCCGGTGCGCCTGCTTCCTCGACCATCGGCGGCGGTTCCGGGGCATCGAAAATTGCCGACATCGTGTGGCTGCAGCCGGCGGTGCCCAGACTCAGGGCGACCAGGCCGGCGGCCATGCCCTGACGGAAGGCGTCGTTGTTGTCTGCCATATGCACTCCTTGTTCAAAACGGGGAAATGACGAAACGATAGACGCAACTATAACCCGGCCGCCGCTCGGGGTGGCTTCGGCAAACCTGCTAATATTGCCGCTTCGCTGCGATGCAACAACACCTATAACGATGTCTTCCCCTTCCGATCGCATGAGTCCGCAGGAACGCCGTGTCGGCGCCTCGCTGGCTTCCATCTTCGCCTTGCGCATGCTCGGCCTGTTCCTCATCCTGCCGGTGTTTTCCGTGCACGCGGCGACCATGCCCGGCGGCGAAAACCTGATGCTGGTCGGTCTGGCGCTCGGCGCCTACGGCCTGACCCAGGCGGTATTCCAGATTCCCTTCGGCATGGCCTCGGATCGCGTCGGGCGCAAGCCGGTGATCATCGCCGGTCTGCTGATATTCGCCCTGGGCAGCTTCATTGCCGCCTGGGCGCCGGACATGCACTGGATGATTGCCGGCCGCGTGCTCCAGGGCATGGGCGCGATCTCGGCGGCGGTGACGGCGCTGGCCGCCGACCTGACGCGTGAGGAACACCGGACCAAGGTGATGGCGATGATCGGTTCGTCGATCGGCCTGGTCTTCGCGCTGTCGCTGGTCGGCGCGCCGCTGCTCTACGGCTGGGTCGGCATGGGCGGGTTGTTCACGCTGACCGGCGTGCTGGCGCTGGCGGCCATCGTCCTGCTGCTCAAGGCCGTGCCGGCGGTGGCGAAACCGGTCGGCCAGCAGAAGCTGCCGCTGCGCACCGTGCTGACCAATCCGGACCTGCTCAAGCTCAATCTCGGCATCGGCACGCTGCACATGATCCAGATGGCGATGTTCGTCGTCCTGCCGCACGCGTTGCTCAGCCGGGGTGGCCTGGCCGCCCCGGAACACTGGAAGGTTTACCTGCCGGCCGTGCTGGCCTCGTTCGCGATCATGGTGCCGGCGATCATCGCCGCCGAAAAGAAGGACAAGATGCGGCCGATCTTCCTCGCCGCCATTGCCCTGACCGCCTGCGTCCAGCTCGGCCTGTTCCTGTTCAGTGCCAGCTTGTGGGCGCTGGGCCTGTGGCTGCTGCTGTTCTTCGTCGCCTTCAACATCCTCGAAGCCACGCTGCCGTCGCTGGTCTCGCGCACCGCGCCGCCGGCCGCCAAAGGCGCGGCGCTGGGCGTGTACAACACCACTCAGGCGATCGGCCTGTTCATCGGCGGAGCAGCCGGGGGCACCATTGCGCAGCATTTCGGTGATAATGCGGTGTTTTCCGCCTGCACCGTCCTCGCCCTGATCTGGCTGGTCGTTGCCGGTACGATGAATTTTCCGCAGCGGCGCCCGGCGCCGGCGGGACAAACTGCTTAGGAGACAGGAACATGGCCTCGGTCAACAAGGTGATTCTCGTCGGCAATCTCGGTGCCGATCCCGAAACCCGCTACACGGCCAGCGGCGACGCCGTTTGCAACATCCGCCTGGCGACGACGGAAAGCTGGAAGGACAAGAACAGCGGCGAGAAGCGCGAAATCACCGAATGGCATCGCGTGGTCTTCTACCGCAAGCTTGCCGAAATCGCCGGTCAGTACCTGCGCAAGGGCTCGCAGGTGTATCTGGAAGGCCGCATCAAGACCCGCAAGTGGCAGGACAAGGACGGCCAGGACCGTTACACCACCGAAATCGAATGTACCGAAATGCAGATGCTGGGCTCGCGCCAGGGCATGGGCGCGCCGGCTTCGCAGGGCGGTGGCGGCGGTTACGACGAGCCGACCGATTACTCCCCGGCGCCGCCGAAGAACAAGCCGAAACCCTCCTTCGACGATCTGGGTGACGACATCCCGTTCTGAGCCCCAGCAACGAGGCCTCTCCATGAGCAAAGCCATCACCTTCAAGGTTCTCGAAGACATCGCCAAGGATTTGTCTGGCGACGAGATCACCTTCCCGACCTTCCTCGACATCACCTTCCAGGTGCGTACTGCACTGAAGGATCCGAACCTGAACGTCGACCAGCTGGCCAAGCTGGTCGGTGCCGAGCCGCTGATGAGTACCAAGATCATCCGCATGGCCAATTCGGTGGCGCTCAATCCGTCCGGACGCGAGATCGCCGACGTCAAGAACGGCATCATCCGGGTCGGCATGGAGGCGGTGCGTACGGTGTCGTTTGCCGTGGCCATGGAGCAGTTGCTCAAATCCAAGCAGATGCAGCCGTTCGAGGAAATCTCGAAGCGCCTGTGGGAACACACCGCGCATGTGGCCGCGCTGTCCCGGGTGCTGGCACGCAAGATGGCCAAGATCAACGGCGACGAGGCGATGTTCACCGGCCTGGTGCACGACATCGGTGTCTTCTACCTGATGTCGCGCGCCGCCGGCTTCCCGGAACTGATCGCCGACAAGGCCGAACTGCACGCCCTGCTGGTCGGCTGGCACGACAACATCGGCCATGCCCTGCTGTCGGCGCTAGGCTCGCCGGAGTCGGTACTGCTGGCCGTGCAGGAGCACGAAAACGATCGCGAGATCAAGGACATCCGGACCTTGTCCGACGTCCTCTACGTGGCCAACAAGATCGCCAACCGGACGTCCTGCTGGCGCGATCCGGCCTACGACGCGCCGGTCGACACCTCGATGCTCGACACCCTGTTCGACGCCGACACCCTGGCTTCCATCGTCGAGGAATCGGAAGAGGAAGTCGCTTCGCTGAAGAAGGCGTTGGGCGCATAAGCCTGCTGCCGGTCGCCGTTGGGAAACTGTTCAAGCCTACGCGCAATGGCTGGGCGTCCTAGGTGGTTTCCGTAATTGGCTGGTAACTCTTGGCGTGGATAATTACCGGGTCATTTTTCCCGTCATCGGGATAGCTCGCCGCAATCGCGGTGAGTTGCCCGAGAAAACTCCATGCGTGCCTTCGTCTTCCTCGTGCGGCTTGTCGCTGCACAATTCTTTCTGCTGTCAGGTGCTCAGGTTGCAGCCGCCAAGGATCTTCTGGTGGTCCAGGTTGCGCCGCTGAGCGGCCCACAGGGGGTCACCGGCCGCGCCATTGGCGCTGGCGCCCGGCTCTATTTCGATCACGTCAATGCCACTGGCGGTATCAACGGTGCCAAGCTGCGCTTTGTCAGCCGCGATGATGGCCAGAATCCCGAAACCACGGTTCGCCTGGTCCGCGAAAGTCTGGAGCGCGAGGCGCCGGTCGCCTTCATCGGCAGTGTCGGTACCAATAACGTTGAAGCCCTGGTACGTGACGGCGCGCTGGCGCGTAGTGGCACGCCCCTGGTCGGTGCCGTGTCCGGCGCCAGCTCGGTGACCGGGAAACCGTCAATTTTCATCGTCAAGGCCGGTTATCGGGCCGAGATTTCGCGCCTCTTCCAGCAGCTTGGCCAGGTCGGCCAGAAGCGTGTCGGTCTGGTTTTCCAGAAGGATGCACTGGGTGACGACGTGCTCGCTGGCGCCGAAGCCGAGGCGGGCAAGTGGGGCATCGAACTGGTTGCGCGTGCCGGTTACGAGCGCAATACGACCCAGGTCGAGGGCGCTGTCGAGTCGATGCTGAAGGCCAATCCGGCGTCGATTTTCCTCGGGGCGACGACGCTGGCGGCGGTCGAATTTGTGCGTCAGTACCGCGAGCGCGGTGGTATTGCGACGATCTACGGTCTTTCCATCATCGATTCGAAAGTCCTGCTCGACAAGCTCGGGCCAGAAGTTGCTCGCGGCTTCGCCTTCTCGCAGGTGGTGCCGCCGGAAAGCAAGTCGGTACTGCCGCTGGTGCGCGAGTATGCCAAGCTGAAGGGGCAGGGCAAGCACGCCGACCTCGGCGCCCGTTCGATGGAGGGCTTCATCGCCGCCAAGGTGCTGGTTGCTGCGTTGCGCAAGGGGGCCGCCAGCGGAGCCGAAGCCGGCAAGGCGGTGGCGGCGATCCGCAAGCTTGATCTCGGCGGTTACAGCCTCGATTTTTCGGCCAGCGACCGCACTGGCTCGACCTACGTCGACTTCGCCATGCTTGGCCGTGGCGGCCAGGTCGTTCAGTAAGACGCCGGCTACAGGCGGCGGATCTTCTCGAGCAGCGCCGTCGTCGATTTCTGATGGATGAACGGGATGGAATGCACCGTCCCGCCCCAGCCGCGTACTTCGTTGCAGCCAACGATCTTGTCCACCGGCCAGTCGCCGCCCTTGACCAGGATGTCGGGACGACAGTCGACAATGCGCTGCAAGGGCGTGTCCTCGTCGAACCAGGTGACCAGGCTGACGCATTCGAGCGCCGCCATGACTGCCAGCCGGTCGGCCAGCGCATTGACCGGGCGGTCGTCGCCTTTACCCAGTCGCTTGACCGAGGCGTCGGTATTGAGCGCCACCACCATGCTCGTTCCCAAGGCTGCGGCCTGCGCCAGGTAAGTGACGTGGCCGCGGTGCAGGATGTCGAAGCAGCCGTTGGTGAATACCAGCGGCCGGGCCAGTTCGGCGCAGCGCTGCGCCAGTTCATCGGGCGGGCAGATCTTGTTTTCGAAGGCGGGGGACGAGTAGTTCATGGCGGACAATGTTCGGCTGAGGCCGGCATTGTACCCCCGCTCAGCCGCCCGGCAGCGCAACCAGGCGGGCCGGTTCCTGTTCCGGGCAGTGGCAGCCGATGCGCCGACAGAGTCGGTCAACGCCGATGATCGACAGCATGCCGTGACGGTCGCCGGCCCGGCGCATGCCTTCGACCACGCCGATGGTCAGGGTGTCTCCGGCGGCTGCCATGTGGCTGACCGGCTGGATTTCCTCGCGGGCCACTTCGGGAATTTCGCCCAGTTCGTCGACCAGCAGGCCGAGGCAGCTCTTGCCATGGGTACGGACCACGATGATCTGGCGCGCCCGCTCGGGGATGTCGGCGCCGGGTGTCAGCAGGCGTTCGAGGTGTAGCACCGAGATCAGGTTGCCGCGGTACATGCGGACGCCAGCGACCAGGTCGCTCTTGCCGCCGAAGACCGGTGTCAGTTCCTCGGTGTCGATGGCCTCGACCACATCGTTGGTCGGGATGCCGAGCCATTGCTTGCCGATGTAGAAAGTGGCGATTTCGAGCAGGTCGTTGCCGTTGCCGACGCGCCGTGTGCGGCCCTGGGTACTGTTGCGACTGCTCCGGGTGGGGGCGGCCTCACCGACAGCGACGCTGCCGAGCGGGAAGGCCGAAATGGCCAGGATGTCGTCCACCTGCCCGTCGCTGGTCTTGTACTCGCGGTAGCCGGCCGATTGGGCGGTGCCGACGGCGTAATACTGCGCGTCGATGTTGACGATGTCGGCGCAGCGGCCGCCCCGGCCGAGCTTGCGCTGCATCGGGGAGAGCGGGAACAGGCTGTTCGCCGGGTAACGCGGATCGGTGCAGGAAATCACGCGCCCATCCTCGCGGACGAAGGCCGAGAAGGCCCCGTCGACGATCTGGCCGCTGGCGTCGCGGGGCAGGGCATCGTGGAGCATCGCGGAAAACTGCGGGGCGCCGTCGAAAACGATGCCGATGCCGCCGACCACCTTGCTGTTGCCGGGATCGCGGATGGCAGCGGCGTAGATGTAGGTCGGCCGGTTGGCGTAAAGCGCGCTCGGCGCGAAATGCGAGAAGACGTAGGCGCGCGAGTTGTCGATGGCCAGGCAGCGGCCGACCCATTCCTCGTGCAGCCGGCTGCCGACCAGGGACTCGCTGTCGTCGGCCGAACTGGCAACCACCTGGCCCTGCGTGTTGAACAGGATGAGGTTGGTGTACACGGTGTACAAGCCATTGATGTAACGCAGTATTTCCGAGCATTGTGCACTCTGCGCCGGGCTCAGCGCGGGTTCGGAGAGTATTTGGCGGAAGCTGGCGTTGAGCGCCCACCAGCGACAGTCGTTGGCGCGCTCGTAGAGATTGCGGTCCATCACGTCGATGGCAAACGCCGCCCGCGACACGCCGTTCTGCAGCAGCGCGGCAACCACCGTCTGGTGCAGGTTGCCGATCGATTGCTCGAAGATGGACTGGGTTTTGCGCCCGGTATTGGAAATTTCCCAGAGCAGGGTTTTGGCGAAAGCGGCATTGCCCTGGCTGGCGTCGACCTGGCGGACCGAACCGTTCCAGACCGAGCGGTTGAGGTCTTCCTGGATGCGCTCGGCGCGGGCCGGGATGGTCTGCAAGGCTTCGGAAAACAGGCTGGGGTGACGGGTGACGTTGGCCAGCGTCTGGCTGTCGATGTGTTGCAGCAATTTGGTTTCATTGCGCTCGAAGGCGAACTCCAGCGGAATCAGCGCCAGACCCAGCCAGCCCGGGCCGGGGTAGCCCTGGTAGGCGTGCGCCGGGCGGGCAAAGGCCAGGTATTCGCGGCCAGCCAGACGGATGATTTCGCCTCCGGCGTCGAGCAGACGTTGTTCGAGGCGGGTGCCCGGCGGCAACTGGATCGGCGACGAGCTGGCGACCACTTCGCCACTGGTGTCCACCGTCGCCAGCAGGCTCAGGTCGCCGTCGTCGAGCAGGTTGGCAAAAATACCCTGCATTTCGTCGGCGAGCCGGAAGGCAAGCGCCAGCACGCCGAGGCAGTTACCGCCGTCGTCCTCGACCCGGTAGGCGTAGATCAGTTGCTTGCCGGCCGGCAGGAAATCGGTCTCGCCGAAATATTCGACATAACTGGCCGGTGTCGATCGTGCTTCGCTGATCAGCGGATGGCAGGAAGTCTCGCCCGGATGTTCGTTGAGCCGGGCGCGGATGCGGCCATCGGGGGCGAACAGGACAATGTCGGCATAGACCGAGTATTTCTCGACATATTCGCGAAAACGGGTCTGCAGCGGGGCGGGGCTGGCGTCTTCGCCGAGCAGGAAATTGCGGATGTCGTCGTCGGCTGACAGGAAGCCGATGTCGGCGGTGCGCTCGAACAGGTTGCGGACCAGGATGTCGATGCTGGTCTGGGCCTTGGCCCGCAGTTCGGCCACCGATTTGCGCAGGGTCTCGCGGCCGAGGTGGTTGAGCAGGTCACCGGTCAGCTGCTGGAAGGCTTCGCGGGTGCCGGCCATTTCGGTGGCGGCGCCGGTCAGCTGGCCGAGCAGGCCGAGCGTGTCCCAGGTCGCCTGCAGGCCGCCGAGTACTTCGCGATAGTCCTCGACCCCCTGCATGTGACGCACGCAGCCGCTCAGCGACGGGTCGATCTCGATTCCCTTGTAAAGCGCCATCCCGATTGCCTCCTCGTTTTGATGCGCCCGGGCTGGGCGCATTTTTTTAGGAAAGCATGAATAAGCAAAGAATGTACCGATAATTCAATGCCTTGCCGGGTGCGGGATTCGGCGACTGTGGCAGTCTATTTGTCGGATTTTCTCCGTGGGCGATGCGACACGATGTCGGGTTTCAAACGCCCATTTGCTGTCGGCTGTGCAGGGCTTGCAGCGCGTCGTCCAGGCTGAGCAGCAGACTGACGCCGGGGATGGCGGCGGTCCGTTGTACCCCGGCGCCGCCGGCCCACAGACAGATTTCGCTGGGCAGCAGGGCACGCAGTTGTTGCAGCAACGGAGCGACCTGGCGTGCGGGGAAGGCGCTGGAGAAGGACAGGGCAACGATGTCGGCGGCGTGCGCCTCGCTGGCGCGGACGATCTCCATCAGCGGCATCTGCGTGCCCAGCGGGATGCATTCCGCGCCTTCGAGGCAGAACAGGGCCTCGGCCATCAGCAGGCCGAGCACATGCTGTTCCTCGGGCACCGTGGTCAGCAGGATGCGGGGATGGCCCCGGCCGGCCGGCAGCGCGGCGATGTTTTGGCGCAGCAGGCGCTTGCTCAGTTCGGTGAACAGGTGTTCCTCGAAAACTTCGATGCGACCGCTTTCCCAGGCCTGGCCGATCTGCCAGGACAGCGGGGCAATGGTGTCCTGGACAAAACGCTGCAGGCCCTGGCGGGCTACGCGCTGTTGCATGGCCTGGGTGAAGCCGGTCGCGTCGTGGCGGCGGATCAGCTCAATCAGCGCGGCCAGGTCGTCGGCGTCGGCGTTCGCCGCCGGTTCACCGGCAACATTCGCGTGGCGCGGGGCGAGGACGGCGAGTTCCTCGGTCGGTAGCGCAATCAGCTTGCCGGGCCGGTGGCCGCGGTCCATCAGGCGTTTTATCTGGCACAGGCGGTCCACCTGCTCGGCGCTGTACTGGCGTTCGCCGGTGCTGTCGCGTTCCGGTGACGGAAAGCCGTAACGGCGTTCCCAGACGCGCAGGACATCCTTGGAAAGTCCGGTTTCGCGTTCGACGGCGGCAATATTGAAATTCGGGGAGTTCATTGTTTTGTCCTGAACAAATGTTAGGCAAACAGTTGACATTGATCGATTTGCTGACTATCTTACGAACAAAGCTTGTTTTTGTCCAGGACAAAATAGCGGTTAGCCCCAGTTTTTGTTCACCCTTGCGACCCATTTGGAGAAAACGCATGAACGCCCCGGAAAAAATCTTCCTGCCCGATGTCCAGTCCAGCCCGGATACCCGTTTTCTGGCGATCCAGAACGTCGGCGTCAAGGGCTTGCGCTATCCGATCCAGTTCCAGTCGGCCGATGGTTCGGTGCTGGCCACCGTGGCGACCATAGCCATGACCGTCGGTCTGGCTGCCGACGTCAAGGGAACCCATATGTCGCGCTTCGTCGAGCTGCTCGAAGCCGGGCGTGGCGTGGTCAGCCAGGACGGCCTGTTCCGCATGCTCGAAGAAATGTTGATGCGCCTTGAGGCCAGCAGTGGCCGCATCGAAATGCGTTTCCCCTGGTTCATCCGCAAGGCGGCACCGGTTTCCGGCGCCGAGAGCCTGCTCGACTACGACGCGGCTTTCATCGTCGACAAGCAGGAAGGGCGCTACCCGACCCTGAGCATGGAAATCACCGCGCCGGTGACCAGCCTCTGCCCCTGCTCGAAGAAGATTTCCGATTACGGTGCGCACAACCAGCGCTCGCACATCACCCTGTCGGTCAATTTACGCGCCCTGATGTCGCTGGACGAACTGGTGCGCATCGCCGAGGAAGAGGCGTCCTGCGAGGTGTTCGGTCTGCTCAAGCGGCCGGACGAGAAATGGGTAACCGAACGCGCCTACGACAACCCGAAGTTCGTCGAGGACCTGGTGCGCGACATCGCCCTGCGCCTGATGAAGGAACCGCGGGTCGCATCCTGGCGGGTGATTTCCGAGAATTTCGAGTCGATCCACAACCACTCCGCCTACGCGGAACTGCACGGCAGCAATGCCTGAGGAGCGATCATGGACAGGATGAACCGTCAGCGTATCGCCGTCGTCGGCGCCGGCATTTCCGGACTGGCCAGCGCCTGGCTGCTGTCGCGCCGCTACGACGTGACCCTGTTCGAGGCGGGTGATTACCTCGGCGGTCACACCAATACCGTAGACGTCACCGTGGATGGTTTCACGCATCCGGTCGATACCGGTTTCCTGGTTTTCAACGAGCGTACCTATCCCAACCTGATCGCCATGTTTGCCCTGCTCGGGGTCGATTCGGTGGCGACCGAGATGTCGTTCGCGGTCAGCCTGCGCAAGCCCGAACTCGAATGGGCGGGCAGCAACCTGGCCACGGTCTTCGGCCAGAAGCGCAATCTGCTGCGCCCGGCCTTCTGGCGCATGCTCGGCGACATCCTGCGCTTCAACCGCGAGAGCACCGCCTGGCTGTTGTCGCATCCCGGCGATTCGCGCAGCCTGGGCGAGTTTCTCGACGCCGGCGGCTATTCGCGCGAATTCGCCGACTGGTACCTGCTGCCGATGGCGGCCGCCATCTGGTCCTGTCCGACCGGCCAGATGCGCGCCATGCCGCTCGGGCCCTTCGTCCGTTTCTGCAACAACCACGGCCTGCTGCAGATTTTCGACCGGCCGGCCTGGCGCACCGTCAGCGGCGGCGCCCGGACCTATGTGCGCAAGCTCGCCGAACAGCTCGCCGACGTCCGTGTCGCCTGCCCGGTCAGCGCCGTGACGCGAGAAGCCGCCGGCCTGAGGGTGACGCATGCGCACGGCAGCGACCATTACGACCAGGTGGTGATGGCCTGCCACAGCGACCAGTCGTTGGCCATTCTCGGCTACACCGCCAGCGACGCCCAGCGCGAGGTGCTGGCGGCGATCCGCTACCAGCCGAACCGGGCCATCCTGCATACCGATCCGGCCCTGCTGCCGCGCCAGCGTTCGCTGTGGTCGGCGTGGAACTATTTTGCCGGCGAAGGCGCGCCGGGCGAGCAGCCGGTCGGCGTTTCCTACCTGATCAACAAGCTGCAGCCGCTGCCTTTCTCGACGCCGGTGGTGGTGACCCTCAACCCGGTCAGCGAGCCGGCGCCGGACAAAGTGCTGGCCGAGTTCGATTATGCCCACCCGGTGTTCGACGCCGCCGCCATCGCCGCCCAGGAAAGGCTGCCCGAGGTCCAGGGCGAGAACGGCATCTGGCTGGCCGGCGCCTGGGGCAGCTACGGCTTCCACGAGGACGGCCTCAAGTCGGCCTTGCGCGTTGCCAATGCGCTCGGCGTCCAGGCGCCCTGGCAGGGTAGCGTCGCCGAAATGCTGGCCGAAACGGAGACGGCCTGAGGTCATCATGCGCGGCTCGCCCGAACTCTTCCTCGGCCACGTCATGCACCGGCGCCTGCGACCGGCGGTGAACGCCTTCGTCTATCCGGTGTTCTACCTCCAGTTGCCGGTGCGCCGACTGGGCGAGTGCGACTGCGGCATCTTCTCGGTCGACCGCCGCAACATCCTGTCGCTGCGCAGCGCGGACTACGGTCCGCGCGACGGTTCGCCGCTGCTGCCGTGGATCACAGGGGTGTTGCGCGAGCACGGCCTGCCCGACGACGGCGAGATCGTGCTGCAGACCTTCCCGCGCGTTTTCGGTTACGTCTTCAATCCGGTCAGCTTCTGGTACTGCCGCGACCGCGCCGGCGCGCTGATCGCTGTCCTCGCCGAAGTGAACAACACCTTCGGCGGTCATCACAGCTACCTGCTGCACGACCACGGCCGGCCGCTGGCCGACGGTGCCGAACTGCACGCCGCCAAAATCTTCCACGTCTCGCCGTTCTGCGAGGTCGAAGGCAGCTACCTCTTTCGTTTCCGCCTTGACCGGGATACCCAGGTGGCCCGCATCGACTACGCCGACGCCGACGGCGACCTGCTGCTCACCTCGATTTCCGGCCGCCCGCAGGGCTGGCGGGCGGGCAGCCTGTTGCGCAACTTCCTGCGCATGCCGCTGCTCACGGCCGGCGTCATTTTCCGCATTCACTGGCAGGCGCTCAAATTGTGGCTGAAGGGCGTGCCCTTCGTCGGCGCCAACCCGGGCAGCAAGGGCCCGCTACTTCAGGAGACAAGCAAATGAACGAAACCCTGACCCTGCGCGGCGGCCGCCGGCCGGCCCGCGACACCCGCACCGTATTCGAGCTGCTCGCCGGCCTGCGCGGTGGCCTGCTCGAAATCCGCCTGGCGGACGGCAGCAATACCCTGTTCGGCGACGGCGACAGCGGCGTCAGCCTGCAGGTGCACGACGAAGCGATGTTCAGCCGGGTACTTGCCCGTGGCGACATCGGCCTGGCCGAAGCCTATCTTGACGGCCACTGGGACAGCCCCGACCTGAGCGGCGTGCTGGCGCTGCTGGCCGGCAACCGGGAGACGTTGCGCAAAGCCGTCTACGGCTCCTGGGGCGCCTTGCTGATGGCCCGAATTCGTCATCTGCTCAACCGTAACAGCCGCAGCGGTAGCCGGCGCAACATCCTCGCCCACTACGATCTGGGCAACGATTTCTACCGCCTGTGGCTGGACCGCACGATGAGCTATTCGGCGGCGATTTACCGCGACGCCGACGATGGCAGCCTGGAATGCGCCCAACGGGCCAAGTACCGGCGCATCCTCGACCGCCTGCAGGCGCAGCCGGGCCAGCAAATTCTGGAAATCGGCTGCGGCTGGGGTGGCTTCGCCCATATGGCCTGCAACGACGGACTGGCGCTCACCGGGCTGACGCTGTCGCCGGCGCAACTGGCCTGGGCGCAGAACCGGGTGCCGGAAGCCGACCTGCGCCTGCAGGATTACCGCGATCTGAACGAGCGCTTCGATCACGTCGTCTCGATCGAGATGTTCGAGGCGGTCGGCGAACGCTGGTGGCCGACCTATTTCGCCAAACTGGCCGGCGCGCTCAAGCCCGGCGGAAAAGCCGTGGTCCAGAGCATCACCATCGCCGACGACCTGTTCGCCGACTACCGCAAGGGAACGGACTTCATCCAGCAGTACATTTTCCCCGGCGGCATGCTGCCCTCGCGCACCGCTTTCCGTGCCGCCGCAGCCCGGCAGGGGCTGGTGGTGAACGACGAATTTGCCTTCGGTCGCGACTATGCGCGTACCCTGGCCGAGTGGCGCCAGGCCTTTGAGCACAACTGGCCGGCCATCCGCCAGCAGGGCTTCGACGAGCGTTTCCGTCGCCTGTGGCGTTTCTACCTGGCTTATTGCGAGGCCGGTTTCCTGGCCGGCAACATCGATGTCGTCCAGTTCGAGCTCGGCCATGCGCCGGCGTAGTCTGCTCCTGGCCGGGCTGGCGGCACTGTGCTGGCCGCTGCTCGGCACTGCCAGCCCGATGCAGGGCTTGCGTCCGCGCGGTCAGGGCAGTTTCCGCCGCTTCGGCTTTCACGTCTACGACGCCACCCTGTGGACCGGTGAGGTTCCCGACGGCCCGCCACTGGCGCTGCGCCTGGATTATCGGCGCAAGCTCTCCGGTCTGGCCATCGCCGACGCCAGTACGACCGAGATGCGCCGCCTGGTTGCCGACGAGGCGCAGTTGTCCGTCTGGGATCAGGCCATGCGCCGGATTTTCCCCGACGTGCGTGATGGTGATCACCTGCTCGGCGTGTGGCGCGATGACGGCGCCTATTTCTATCAGAACGATGCCCTGATCGGTGCCGTGCGCGATCCGGCCTTCGCCCGTGCCTTCTTCGGCATCTGGCTTGATCCGCGCAGCAGCGCCCCGGCCCTGCGCGCCGCCTTGCTCGGCCGGGGCTGAGATGCGTCCGCTGCCGACCCTGGCCTACGGCCTGCTGGCACTGCCCCTGGCATTCGCCGCGCTGCCGCTGTATGTCCATGTGCCGGCCTTCTACGCCAATGTCACCGGTCTCGATCTCGGTCTGCTCGGCGGCATCCTGCTGCTTGCCCGCCTGCTCGACGCCGGCATCGATCCCTGGCTGGGCTGGCTGGCCGACCGGGTGTCGCGTCGGCGCATGGTGGCCTTGTCCTTGCTGCCTTTTGGTCTCGGCTTCGTTGCCTTGCTCAACCCGCCGGTAGAGCACGCTGCGCCGTGGCTGCTGGCCAGCCTGCTACTGACTTACGCCGGCTTCTCAGCCGCCACCGTCGCCTACCAGGCCTGGGGTGCGGCGGTCGGCAACGACGCGCCGGAGCGCACCCGGCTGGTCGCTTCGCGCGAGGCTTTCGGCCTGCTCGGCGTGCTCGTCGCCGCCGCCCTGCCGGCCCTGCTGGCGGCCGCGCTCAACGACGGCATCGCCCGTCTGGCCTGGGTCCTGCCAGTGCTGCTGGTGCTTGCCGGCGGCGTCACCCTGGCCCGGGTTGGCGAAGGTGATCCACGGGTGGCGGTCAGCAGCGCCTTGCTGCCGGCACTGCGCGCGGTGCTGCGCGATACCGCCTTCCGCCGGCTGTTGCTGGTCTTCATCTGCAACGGCTTCGCCGCGGCGATTCCGGCGACGCTATTCCTGTTCTTCGTCGCCGACATCCTGCAGGCGGAGAGCGCCAGCGGTCCGCTGCTGGCTGCCTACTTCCTGGCCGGGGCGGCGTCGCTGCCACTGTGGCTGAAGCTGTCGACGCGCATCGGCCGGCCGCGCGCCTGGTTGCTGGCGATGGGTCTGGCCATGCTCGCCTTTGCCTGCGCCGGCCTGCTCGGGCCGGGCGATGTCGCGCTGTTCGCCGTCGTCTGTGTGGCGTCGGGGCTGGCGCTAGGCGCCGACCTGGCCCTGCCGGCGGCGCTGGCGGCCGACCTTGGCGAGCGCCAGGGGCGTTCGGGTGCCTGTTTCGGGGTGTGGAACTTCTTCGCCAAGCTCAATCTGGCGCTGGCCGCCGGCATCGCCCTGCCGCTGCTCGGCGTCTTCGATTACCGGCCGGGCAGCGATCAGGGGCAAACCGCCCTGATCCTGGCCTATGCCTTGCTGCCGCTGCTGTTCAAGGCGCTGGCCGCCATCCTGTTGTGGCGCTGGCGCAATTCACTGGAGGTCGAATCATGAAACTACTGGCTGCTGCCTTGTTGTCGCTGGGTCTGGCCGCCTGCGCCACGCCCGGCGTCGAACATTACCGGGCCGAGCAACCGCGCCTGGTCCTCGAACAGTATTTCTCCGGCAAGCTCGACGCCTGGGGCATGTTCCAGGGCCGTGACGGCGCCGTGCAGAAGCGCTTCCATGTCGTCATCGATGCCAGCTGGCAGGGCGATACCGGTGTGCTCGACGAGCATTTCACCTGGTCCGACGGCAGCACTTCGCGCCGGGTGTGGACGCTGCGCCGGCAGCCCGACGGCCGCTACATCGGCACCGCCGACGACGTCGTCGGCGAGGCCATCGGCGAAGTCTCGGGCAATGCGCTGCGCTGGCGCTACGTGCTGGCGCTGCCGGTCGACGGCAAGGTGTACCACGTCGATTTCGACGACTGGATGTTCCTGATCGACGACAAGGTGATGCTCAACCGCTCGCGCATGTCGAAGTGGGGTTTCCACCTCGGCGAAGTCACGCTGAGTTTCACCAAGCGTTGAGCCGCGACATGGCAGGTAATCCGCGAATCAAGGACTGGTCGGGCAAGCGGGTCTGGCTGCTCGGCGCCTCGACCGGCATCGGTGCTGCGCTGGCGAAGTTGCTGGCGGCGCACGGCGCCCGCCTGGCGCTCAGCGGCCGGCGCGCCGAGGCGCTGGCGGCGCTGGCCATCCCCAGCGCCCGCTGCCTGCCCTGCGACGTCACCGACGCCGCTGCCCTGGCTGCCGCCACCGCCGAGCTTTGCCGCGAGTGGGGCGGCATCGACCTGGTCGTCTACCTGGCCGGCGACTACCTGCCGATGGGCGCCGACAACTTCGACCTGGCGGCGGCCGAGCGTCTGCTTGAGGTCAACTTCAATGGCGCCCTGCGCCTGAGCGCCGCCGTCCTGCCCGAACTGCGCCCGGGCGGTGGTATCGCCTTCGTCGCCAGCGTTGCCGGCTACCGCGGCCTGCCCAAGGCGCTGGCTTACGGTCCGGGCAAGGCGGCGCTGATCCACTTCGCCGAATGCCTGTACCTCGACCTGGCGCCGCGCGGCATCGGTGTCTGGGCGATCAATCCCGGCTTCGTCGCCACCCGCCTGACGGCGCAGAACGATTTCGCCATGCCGGCGCTGCTCACGCCGGAGGCGGCGGCGCAGGCAACGCTCGATGGCCTGGCCGGCGGCGCTTTCGAAATCCACTACCCGAAGCGCTTCACCCGCGTCCTCAAGCTGCTCTCGCTGCTGCCCGACCGCTGGTATTTCCCCCTCATCCGTCGTTTCACCGGAGGCTGACATGAAGCTGGATGCCCTGATCGACTTCTACCATACGCTGACCCCGGAGACCGTCGGCCGCTTCGCCGAGTTCTACGCCGACGACGCCTGGTTCAAGGACCCGTTCAACGAGGTGCGCGGCCTGCCGGCCATCGAACGCATCTTCCGCCACATGTTCACCCAGGTCGGCGAGCCGCGCTTCGTCGTCACTGAAACTGTCAGCGATGCCGGTGGTGCCATGCTGGTGTGGGAATTCAGTTTCCGCGTGCGGCTCTGGGGCAAAGGCGAGACGCAACTGATGCGCGGCGTCTCCCACCTCAAGTTCGACGCCGCCGGCAAGGTCAGCCACCATCGCGATTACTGGGACACCGGCGAGGAGTTGTACATGAAGCTGCCGCTGATGGGCGGCCTGTGGCGCGGGCTGCGCCGGATGCTGGCGGCCTGATTCAGGCGACGGCAGGTTTGCCGCCGTCGACCACCTTGACGTGCGGGAAGGGTATCTCGATGCCCAGTCGGTCGAAAGCCAGTTTGGCCCGGCGCAGGTATTCGCGGCGCACCCCCCATTGCTCGCCCGGGGCGACCCGGAAGCGGCCGCGGATGACGATGGACGAAGCAGCCCATTGGTCGACGCCAGCGATCTCCAGCGGCGCCAGTATCTTGCTGGCGTACGCCGGGTCGTTGCTCAATTCGTCACCAATGTCCTGCATGACGGCGATGACTCGGTCCACATTTTCACCGTAGCCGACGCCAAGATCGATCACCGCATGGGCGAAACCCTGGCACATATTGGTGACGACGGTGATCTGCCCGTTGGGGACGAAATGGACGTTGCCGCCATAGTCGCGCAGGCGCAGGTAACGCAGGGTCAATTCCTCGACGGCGCCGGTCTTGCCGCCGGCTTCGATGACGTCGCCAATGCGGATCTGGTTTTCCAGCAGCAGGAAGAAGCCGGTGAAGTAATCCTTGACCAGGCTCTGCGCGCCGAAACCGATGGCAATGCCGGCGACACCGGCGGCGCCGAGCAGCGGCGCGACCGAAATGCCGAGTTCGCCCAGCATCAGTAGACCGGTGACCACGCTCAGGATCACCGTCAGGGCGTAACGGAGTACGCGCGATAGCGTGCGAACCCGCTGCGCTCCCTCAAAGTTTTCCTGACGGCTGGCGATCAGTTCGCGGAATTTTGGCGCTGTGCGGTTGATCAGGTATTGAAAGAACAGGGCCAGCGTGAAGATGGTGGCAATCCGCAGCGGGGTGGCGAATTGCTGGAGCAGATTGTGTAGTGACCCCGGGTCGCTGGGTAGCATGTTGTTCTCCTGTTTGCTTGGTTTATTGGTTGATTTTCAAATCAAGTTTGCGTTGTATAAATAGGATTTTGTTTAAATTATATTTTGAATCATATAGATGGCTTGTTACAATGTTTGACGCGGCGGCAAATTGCATTGGTTATCAATGTAATTTGTTCGTGTCGCACCTCAGGGTGCGACGGTTTTTTTGCTGTTGATGTCCTGTGGTTTCGCCGCTCCGGGGGGCGTCCGGGAGTGACGCAATGCTATTGGCCACCGACCTTGACGGAACCTTTCTCGGCGGTTCGGCGGAACACCGCCAGACCCTTTATCAACTGATTGCCGGCAGCCAGGACATCCAGCTGGTGTTTGTCACCGGGCGCGGGCTGGAGGCGGTGATGCCGCTGCTCGCCGACCCGCTGGTGCCGACACCCGACTACATCATCTGCGATGTCGGCGGCACCATCGTCGAAGGCGCTTCGCTGCAGCCGGTGCAGCCGTTGCAGGCCGATATCGACCTGCGCTGGCCCGGTGAACGGGCGGTGGCCGAGGCGATGGCGCAGTTTCCCGAGCTGGAGCGTCAGGAAGTACCGCAGCAGCGGCGCTGTTCCTATTTCTGTCACCAGGATGCGGTGACTCCCGCCTTGATCGAGGTGGCGCGCGCGCTCGATTGCGAAGTGCTCTATTCGGCCAGCCGCTATCTCGACCTGTTGCCGGCCGGCGTAAACAAGGGCAGCAGCCTGCGCGCGCTGGTCGCCCAGCTTGGCGTCGCCGATGATCAGGTACTGGTGGCCGGTGACACGCTCAACGATCTGGCAATGTACGAAGCCGGTTTCCAGGGTGTCTGCGTCGGCGATTCGGAACCGGCCCTGCTGGCGGCCACCGCCGATCTGCCAAAGACGCTGCATGCGAGCGAGCCAGGGTGCGGTGGCATCCTGGAAGCGATTGTCCATTTCTCGCTGCTCCAGCCGGGTTATCTCGACGCGGCGACGGTCAGCGCCGAGCGCGGCCCGGCCGAACTGGTCATGGTCTATCACCGCCTGCCCTACGAGGAGCACCGGATCAACGGGCGGATTGTGCAGCGCCGGCCGAAGTCACCGAACGGCATCATTCCCACTCTGCTTTCCTTTTTTGGGGCGGGGCGGCGCGGTTCCTGGGTTGCGTGGAGTATCCACGACGAGGCAAACGATCCGCCGTTCGAGGTGCATACCACCGTTGACGCCAAAGCCTACCCGGGGCTGCTGGCGGCGCGGGTGGCCTTGAGCAAGGATGAGGTCGACGTCTTCTACAAGCGTTTTTCCAAGGAAGCCTTCTGGCCGACGCTCCATACCTTCTGGGAGCGCGCCGTATTCCGTGAGGAAGACTGGCAGGTCTTCCTCGCCGTGAACCGCAAGTTCGCCGAGCGCGCCGCCGCGGAAGCGGCCGAGGGCGCGACCATCTGGTTACATGACTACAACCTGTGGATGGTGCCGGCGGTGCTGCGCGAGCTGCGCCCGGATGTGAAGATCGCCTTCTTCCACCACACTTATTTCCCGTCGGCCGATGCCTTCAACGTCCTGCCTTGGCGCCGCGAAATCGTCGGCAGCCTGCTACAGTGCGACTACATCGGATTCCACATTCCGCGCCAGGCGGAGAACTTCGTCGATGTCGCCGCCGGTGTCGCTTCGCTGCAGATTCTCGAACGCCGCGCCTGCGCGCCGCGCTACCTGACTTATGGCTGCGCCGTCGGTCTGGAGACGATGACCACGCGGATCGAGGTGCATGGCCGGCAGATCGGCCTGGGGGCGCATCCGGTCGGTCTCGATCTCGGCCGTATCCGGCAATCGCTGCAACATCCGAAGACACCGGGTCGGCGGGCGGCGATCCGTAACGAATTTGCCGGCAAACGTCTGGTCCTGTCGGTCGAGCGCCTCGACTACACCAAGGGCACGCTGGAGAAGATCCGGGCTTTCGGCGATCTGCTCGAACGCAATCCGGAAATGCGCGGGAAAGTCTCGCTGGTCGTGGTCTGCGTGCCGGCGGCCAAGGAAATGACCATCTACGACGAACTACAGGTGCAGATCGAACAGGCGGTCGGCCGGGTCAACGGCCACTACGCTGAAGTCGGCTGGTCGCCGATCCGCTTCTTCTTCCGGCCGCTGCCCTTCGAGGAAGTGGTCGCCTGGTATGCGGAAAGCGACGTGATGTGGATCACCCCGCTACGCGACGGCCTCAACCTGGTGTGCAAGGAATATGTCGCCACTCAGGGGCAGACCGGTGGGCGCGGCGTGCTGGTGCTGTCGGAGTTTGCCGGTGCCGCCGCCGAACTGCACGGCGCCCTGTTGACCAATCCGCACGATCCGGCCGACCTGCGCGAGCGCTTGCGCCAGGCCATCGAAATGGACCCGGTCGAGCGTGATTCCCGGCTACGCGGTTTGAACGAGATTGTCTGTAACAACGACATCGATCGCTGGGGGCGAGAGTTCCTTGATGCGGTTGCTGCGGTACCAGGCAATAGTTGAGTCTTCATTTTCCGTTCATCCGGCGCAGGTAAACTGCGCCTGTTTCGTATCAAGGTCTCCCGTTCATGCAACAACTCGACGCTTGGCTGAGCCGCCTGACCGGCGGCGACGCGACACTGACGCTCGTCGTGCAGGTTTTCCTGGTGGTTTCGGTGGTCGTGGTCGGCAATTTCCTGCTCCGCCGCCTGCTTGACCGACTGGCCGCCCGTACCGCCCAGACGGCCAATCCCTGGGATGAGGCGCTGGTTAATGCAGCGCGCCGGCCCTTGCCGCTGCTGGCCTGGATTGTCGGCCTTGCGTTCGCCGCGCGCATCGTCCAGAGCGAAGCCGATGCCCCCGTGTTCGAGGCCGTCGGTCCGCTGCGTACGATTGGCGTCATCGGTTGTCTGACCTGGTTCCTGGTTCGCCTGATCGCCAACATGCAGGCGGCCATCATGCAGCGTCAGCTTGAGCGTGGCGAGGCGGTCGACCGGACGACCGTCGACGCGATCGGCAAACTGCTGCGGGTATCGGTGCTGATCACGGCCACGCTGGTCGGCCTGCAGAGTCTGGGATTCTCGATTTCCGGCGTGCTGGCCTTCGGCGGGATCGGCGGCATCGCCGTCGGTTTTGCGGCGAAGGATCTGCTGGCCAATTTCTTTGGCGGCTTGATGGTTTATCTTGACCGGCCATTTGCCGTTGGCGACTGGATTCGTTCGCCGGACAAGGCGATCGAGGGTACGGTCGAGGACATAGGCTGGCGGTTGACGCGCATCCGTACCTTCGACAAGCGTCCGCTGTACGTGCCGAATTCGATTTTCACCCAGATCGCGGTCGAAAACCCGTCGCGCATGAGCCACCGCCGGATCAAGGAGTACATTGGCGTACGCTACGATGACATGGGTGTTGTCGCCCGCATCGTGGATGACATCAAGGTCATGTTGCGGGCGCATCCGGAAATCGAGCAAACGCAGACGATGATCGTCAATCTCGATACTTTCGGACCTTCGTCGGTCGACATCCTGGTCTACACCTTCACCCGGACCACGAACTGGATCGCGTATCACGAAATCAAGCAGGACGTGCTGCTCAAGATTGCCGACATCGTCAGCGCGCACGGCGCCGAAATCGCCTTCCCGACTCGCACCCTGCATCTGCTGCCGGGTGATGAGTCGCTCAGCGCTCCGCCGCAGTCGGTACCGGCTCCAGCATCTCGATGACCGCCGGGGTGGTGCGCACCATCGGCGTCATCGGGGTCTGATGTTCGATATCAGCCGGCGCTCTGGCCGATAGCCACCAGGCGGTGCCGGCCAGCAGGCACTGGGTGCCGACAAACCAGGCCGGCAGGGCGGCCGGACCGAAGTGATGCATCAATGTGCCAGCAAGGAAGGGACTGATGCTGGCGCCAACGCCATGCAATAGCAAGAGGCTGGCGCAGCCGGCGATGATTTCCGGTTTTTCCAGGCGATCCATCATGCGGGCGACGGCCAGCGGGTACATGGCGAAGGCAAAACCGCCGTAGGCGAAAACCGCCAGCAGTATCCAGAACAGGCCGTGGGCCGACGCCAGCAACAGGCCGCCAGCGAGTACGGCGGCGATCAGCGCGATGATGCTGATCACGTGGCCGCGATCCAGGTGGTTGGTGACGATGCCGATCGGCCACTGGAAAGCGGCGCCGCCGATGATGGCGACGGTCATGAACCAGGCGACGCCGTTGTGGCCGAGGCCACTGGTATCGGCCCAGACTGGCGCCAGGCCCCAGAAGGCGCCCTGGGCGAAACCGGAGAGCAGGCCGGCGGCACAGGCGACCGGCGCGCGCTGGAAGAGCGTGCGCAGGGCGATGCCGTGAACTTCCTCGACCACCGGCTGAGCCAGCCGCGTCGCTGCGACCGGCATCACGGCAGCGCAGATCGACAGCGCCGCCAGCGCGAACAGCACGTGCCCGGCCGGGTCGCTCCAGTGCAGCAATTGCTGCGCCAGCGCCAGCGAACCGAGATTGACCGCCATGTAGGTGGCGAAGATGCGGTTGCGCTGGGCCGGTGCCGCATGGCTGTTGAGCCAGCTTTCGATGGTCGTGTAAAGACCGACCATGCCCATCCCGGTGATCAGGCGCAGCAGCCCCCACACCCAGGGGTTGGCGAGCAGTTCGTGGAGCAGGGCGGCGCAGGCGATGGCGGCGGTAAAGAAGGCGAAGGCACGCACATGGCCGACGCGGCGGATCATCATCGGCCCGAGATAGGTACCGGCCAGAAAGCCGACAAAGTACATGGCGCCGATGCTGCCCAGCGTCTGGCTGTCGAAACCTTCGATGCCGCCGCGCACGGCGAGCAGCGTGCCGAGCAGGCCGCTGCCGAGCAGCAGCAGGGCGACACCGAGGAGCAGGGCGGTGAGGGGGAGAATCTGGGTCATCGCGGCTGGAGGTGAGGCAAGGCCTTCATTGTGCCCCGGATCGGCGGCGAATTGCCGAATGGGTACGCATTGTTACAGTGGTAACGGCGCCGTAACATCGCCCGGCTAAGCTGTCGCGATGATCATCGCCGCCCGTTCCCTGTCGCTAACTTGCCTCTGCCTGCTGGCGGCGATTGCCCTGAGCGCCTGTTCGCCGCGCGCGCTGGTGATCACCAGCCTGGCCGACGAGCTTGCCGGGCAAAGCCAGGGGGCGGAAAACGACCCCGAACTGGCGCGCGATGCCGCACCTTTCTACCTCAAGTTGTCCGAAGCCGTGCTCGCGCAACAGCCTGGCCATGCCGCACTGGCCGAAGGCCTGGCCGCGCGCATGACCGAATACGCCTACGCTTTCGTCGCTTTCGAGGCCGACCGCGTCGAGCGCGACGACCTGGCCGCTGCCGACCATTTACGCCGCCGGGCTGCCGGCCTCTACCAGCGGGCCAGCCGGCACGCATTGCGCGCGCTGGAAATTCGCCATCCCGGCTTCGCTGTAGCGCTGGCCGATCCGTCGGCGAGCGTGACGCTGCCGGCAAGCGATACCGGTCTCGCCTACTGGGCTGCCGCCGCCTGGGGCAGCTGGATCGCGCTGGCCAAGGACGATCCTGAAATCGTTGCCGACTTGCCGCTGGTCGTCCGCCTCGCCGCCGTGGCCGAGGCCGCCGACCCCGACTGGGGTAACGGCGCCCTGACCAGCCTGCGGGCGACGCTGGAAGCGGCGCGTCCGGGCGGCGACCGGGCGCTGGCGGCGCGCTGGTTCGACGCCGCCATCGCGCGGGCGGCTGGTGGCAGCGCCGCCGTTTTCGTCGCCAAGGCGGAGAGCATCGCCCTGCCGGCGGGCCAGCGCGAAAGCTTTGAAACCCTGTTGCGCCAGGCGCTGGCCGTGCGCGACACGGCCGGCAGCCCGCTGACGCTGCAAAACGAAGTCATGCGCCGCCGTGCGGCCTGGCTGCTCGAACAGGCGCCCGACCTGTTCTGACCCGGAGAAATCATGAAGAAACTGCTTGCCGTCCTCTGCCTGGGGAGCCTGTTGTCGCTGCTGGCGCCTGTCGCTTCCGCCCAGGAGCAGCAACTGCGCATCGGCACGCTGGCGCCGAAAAATTCGCTCTACCACCGCCAGTTGATGGGCCTGGGCGAAGCCTGGCGCAAGGCTCAGGGCGGCGGTCGTTACCTGGTCTATCCCGACGGCAGCCAGGGTGGCGAGACCGACATGGTGCGGCGCATGCGCATCGGCCAGTTGCAGGGAGCGCTGATGTCGGTGGTCGGCCTGCGCGAGATCGAGCCGTCGATTGCCGCCTTGCAGGCGATGCCGCTGATGTTCCGTAGCTGGGAAGAGGTCGATTACGTGCGCGAGAAGATGCGCCCGGCGATGGAGAAGAAATTCCTCGATCAGGGTTTCGTCGTGCTCGCCTGGGGCGACGCCGGCTGGGTGCGCTTCTTCTCGAAGAAGCCGGCGCGCCATCCCGACGATTACAAGTCGATGAAGTTCTTCGCCTGGGGCGGCGAGGCCGAGCAGCAGGAAATCATGAAGCGCCTCGGCTACACGCCGGTGCCGCTGGAAACCGCCGACATCCTGCCGGCGATCCAGACCGGGATGATCGACGCCGTTCCGTCCACGCCCTATTTCGCGCTGGCGACGCAGATCTACAACACCGCCGGCAACATGCTCGACCTCAACTGGGCGCCCATCGTCGGCGCGCTGATCGTCACCAGAAAGTCGTGGGACGCGATGAGCCCGGCCACCCAGCAGGCGGTGCGCGAAGCCGGCGCCAAAGCCGGTGCCGAAATCCGTGCCCAGGCGCGCAAGGAAGTCGACGAGGCGGTGGCGGCGATGCAGAAGCGCGGGCTGACCGTGAATGCCCCCGACGCTGCCCAGATGCAGGCCTGGAACACGCTGGCCGAACGCCTCTACCCGCAGATTCGCGGTCGCCTGGTGCCGGCGGCGACCTTCGACGAGGTCGTCGGACATCTCAAGGATTTCCGTGCCGGCAAGCGCTGAGCGATGAAGGCGCTGGCTCGTCTGGCGTCGTTCGACGCTGTTCTCGCGGCCGCCGCGCTGGCGCTGATGCTGGCCATGCCGCTGGTCGAGATCGTCCTTCGGCCGCTGTTCGGCGTCGGCATCGCCAACGCGCCGTCCTTCGTCCAGCACGCCGGCCTGGTGCTGGCCATGTTCGGTGCGCTGGTCGCTGAGCGCGGCAACCACCTGACTTCGCTTGGCGCCGGTTTCGCCGCCGCCCGCGATGAACGCCTGCGCCGCTGGGCCGGGCGTTACGCCCGGGCCGGTTCGGCCGTGCTCTGCGGCATGCTGGCGCAGGCCAGCGCGACCTTTGTCCTGGCCGAAATGGAGATGCCGCGCGACATCGCCCACGGCATTGCCGGCTGGTGGTTCATGCTCGCCATGCCGCTGGGTTTTCTGCTGCTCGGTGCGCGCTTCGGCTGGCGCCTGGAGGCTGGCCTGCCATGGCGGATCGCTGCGCTGCTGGCGCTGCCTGCCATCGGCTGGTTGTTCGCCCAGCAGTACGACGGCCAGATGTTGGCGCTGTGGCCCTTCGCCGTCGGTCTGCTGCTCCTGTTGCTGTGCGGCGCGCCGGTGTTCACCGTGCTCGGCGGGCTGGCGCTGGCCCTGTTCTGGAGCGAGGGTCAGCCGCTGGCGGCGGTGCCGCTCAGTCATTACCAGATCACGGTGAATCCCTCGCTGCCGGCCTTGCCGCTGTTCACTCTCGCTGGTCTGGTGTTTGCCCGTACCGGCGCCGCTGCCCGCCTCGGCGCGCTGTTCACCGCGTTGTTCGGCGGCGGCGTGCTCGGCACGGCCCTGGCCGCCGCCGTACTCTGCTCCTGCTTCACCGCGCTGACCGGCGGCAGCGGTGTGACCATCCTGGCGCTCGGCGGCCTGTTGCTGCCGCTACTGATGAAAGCGGGTTTCCCGGAGCGCCGCGGCATCGGTCTGGTGACCAGTGCCAGCGCGCTGGGCGTGCTGCTGGCGCCGTCGGTGCCCCTGATCATGTACGCGATCATCGCCCGCGTGCCGATCAACACCATGTTCCTGGCCGGCATCCTGCCGGCGCTGGTGATGATCTTCTTCCTGCTGGTCGTCGGCGGCTTCCTGCGCCGTGGCGAACAGCGGGCGGCGGTACCGCCATCACGCCCCGATTTCGCTGTCGCCCGTCGCGCCGCCTGGGCGGCCAAATGGGAAATCCTGGCGCCGGTGGTGGCGGTGGGTTCGCTGGTCGGCGGCTTTGCCACGCCGACCGAGAGCGCGGCGCTGACGGCGGCCTATGCCTTGCTGACCCAATCGCTGCTGCACCGCGAGATCGATTTTCGCGGCGTGCTGCGCGCGCTGGTCGATTGCGCGCAGGTGATCGGCGGCATCATGCTGATCCTCGGCATGGCGCTGGGGCTGACCAATTTCCTGGTCGATGCCGGCATCCCGGACCGCGCCATCGACTGGGTGCAGTCGGTGCTGCCCAACAAATGGACCTTCCTGATCGCGCTCAACCTGTTCCTGCTGCTGGCCGGTGCGCTGATGGAAATCTACGCCGCCATCGTCGTCCTGGTGCCACTGCTGCTGCCGATCGCGCTGGCCTACGGCATCGACCCGGTGCATTTCGGCATCATCTTCCTGGCCAATCTGGAACTCGCCTACCTGACGCCGCCGTCGGGCATGAACCTCTACTTCTCGTCGGCGATGTTCGGCAAGTCGCTGCGCGAGGTGGCGGTGTCGGTGCTGCCGGCGGCGCTGGCGATTTTCCTCGGGGTGTTGACCATCTCGCTGCTGCCTTTCCTGGCGACCTGGCTACCTTCGGTGGCCGGCTTCTGAGGCGCAAGCCAGGCTTCGATCTTCTCCCACAGCCAGCTACCCGAATGGGTCTTGCCGTCGAGCACGTAGTCGATTTCGTTGGCGTTCTGCAGCGTCAGCTTGAGGCGGTTGAGGGTGGGCAGCGAACTGGCGAACAGCAACTGGTCGCCGGCGGCCAGCTCGAAGTCGTCGTCGGGCAGCAGGTGAATCCGGTCGCTGCGCTCGACCAGTAGCGGAATGACGGGCAATTGCCGGCTGCGGTCGCTGTCGTCGCGCAGGATTTCGGCCAGGTTGAAGGCCCGGCCGCGCATCAACGACAGCCGGGCGGCAGGGGCTTCCGAGGCGTTCAGGCGGATGCTCCAGACCGTCGGGGTCAGGCCGTTACACAGACCTTGCAAGCGTTCGACCAGCGCATGGCACCAGCTTTCGTCGCGCTTGCTCAATTCGTTGAGGAAACGGGCGAGCAGCGGGGTGGTCAGGATGGCGATGCACTCGTGGGCAACGATGTGGCTTGGCACCATCGCAAATTCCGGGCCGTAGGCCTGGAACAGCGCGCTGTTGGCGGCCTGGTTCTGGCGCGTGACGACGAACAGATCGGGCTTGAGTTCGGTGGCGGTGACGGCGATCGACAGGTTGTTCACGTCGTTGTCGCTGCCGGCAATGATGCCGGAGGCGTCGGCAATACCGGCGGCGATCAGGGTTCTGGCTTCGGTGCCGTCGCCGACGATGCGTTCGTCGCCGCCGGGCGCTGTCGGGTCAATGATGCTCAGGCGAATACCGGCAGCCTGCAGGCGCTCGCCGACGGCCTGGCCGAAGCGGCCGTAACCGCAGAGTATCCAGTGGCCGTGCGGCGGCCGGTGCGGGGCCGGGATCGGCGAGTCCGGCAGGCTGGTCAGCAACTCGATCAGGCGGAAACGTTCGGGCGCGGTGACCGCCAGTGCCAGGTGCTCGGCGAAACGCTCAAAGGGGTTGATGATGTGGTCGGTGTTGAACGACGCCATGTTGGCGGTCACCGACGGGCTGCGTGCGCGGGCGATGATCGGCAGCTTGGGCGCGAGCAGGTGGACGGCGATGGCAATCGCCAGGTTGGCGTGTTCGTCATTGGTGACGGCCAGTACGCCACGGCATTTCGGGTGTTGCAGCCCGGCCAGCAGCAGGTTGTCGGGTAGGCTGGCATCGGCGGCCAGCGCCGGGGTGTCGGTCTTGAAGTCGAGCAGGTCGAGTTCCTCGACGCGCAGTTCGTCCTTTTCCAGCACCACGAAGGCCTGGCCGAGGCGGTCGAAGTTGCGGCAGATCAGCCCGCCGGTCTCGCCGCAACCGCAGACCAGGTAGAAGGGTTCCTTGAGCCGGCGGACGCGGCGCTGGAAGCGGCTGGTGGTCAGCGTGTTCTGGAAGCCTTTGTCCTGGAGCAGCGCGATCAGCGTGATCAGCGCGTATGACCAGCCGACCACCGATAGGTAGATGCAGACGATGACCCACAGTCGCTGGGCGTCGGAGAAGGCATTCGGGATTTCGCCGAAGCCGATGGTCGTCGCCGTATAGCTGATGAAGTAGAAAGCGTGGAAGAAGGATAGCGGCGGTGCCGGATTGCCGTCGCCGTCGACGCCGGGGACCAGCGTCAGGCCGAAGACCGAGATCGCGTAGAGAACGATCAGCAGGATGATCGGCGCACGCATGCGCCGCAGGACCAGGAAGAAGGTGCTGTTGACCACCGTTGGCTCCGCGTCAGCGGCGCAGCATCACGGTTTCCACAATCAGCAGGATGACCGACACGACGTTGGCGAACAGCGCGCCGCCGGACAGCGAGACGACGCTGGACGTGACCGAGGCGGTCATGCCCTCGCCGGTGACATGCACGGCAACGCCCCAGGTGACGGCGGCGGCGATCAGTTGCAGGTCGGCGACCAGGCTGGTGGCCAGGTGGATGGCGCCGATCTGCGTGCGGTCGCCGAACTTGAGCGCGGTGGCGATCAGGCTGACGACCAGTGCCGCCGCCAGTTCATAGACGTGGTGCAATTCCGGGCGGTCGATGTCGCCGAGGAAAAAGCCGAAGTTCAGGGTCGCCGCGAGGACGATGAAGAAACCGAAAACGACTTTTTCCAGATTCATGCTGGTGATTGCTCCAGATCAGCGGGCTTCGACTGGTGCCGTCAGCGGGGCCGTCTTGCGGGCGCCGAGTGCCTGTTCGTCGAGGCGGCGAATGTCTTCGTCCGACAGTACTTCCAGGATGTTGACCACCTTGCGCACGCCGGCCGTGGTGCGGGCGACGGAAATCGCCACCTTGGCCTCACGCTCGTTGACCACGCCCATCAGGTAGGTAGCGCCACGCTCGGTGACAACCTTGATGTGATTGGCCGAAATCTGGTTGCTGTCGACCAGGCGGGCCTTGACCTTGGAGTCGATGAAGGAGTCGTTGCTGCGTTGCCCCAAGGTCGAGATCGGGCCAACCACCAGTTCGTTGTATACCTCGCGGACGCCCTCGATCCTGCGCGCTTCTGCTTCGATGGTCGATTTTGCGTCCTCGTTGGGAACTTCGCCGGTGATCAGCAGCCGACGGTTGTAGGAGGTGAAATTGACCCGTGATGTCTCTTTGTATTGCGCGGGAATACGTGCGCGGGCGCGCCATTCGGTGGTTTCGTCGTCGGCCTGGGTGCCGGTCGAGCGGCGATCGTGGATGCTCATCACGCCCACGGCCGCACCGGCGACGACGGCCGGAAAGCAGCCCTGCAGGGCTGGCATGGCGAGGGCAAGAACGATCAGGGAAAGGCTGAGGCGGTTTTTCATGTCATTCGACTCCAAGTAGCAGTGCGTCGATACCGTCGCACAGGCAGTGGATGATCAGAAGATGCGTTTCCTGGATGCGCGCGGTGCGGTCGGCCGGGACGCACAGGTGGATGTCGTCGTCGCGCAGCATTTCGCCGATCTCGCCGCCGCCCTTGCCGGTCAGCGCGATGATGCGCATGTCGTGTTCGTGGGCGGCCTTGATCGCTTCGATGACGTTGCCGGAATTGCCTGAGGTCGAGATGGCCAGCAGCACGTCACCGGCGTGGCCGAGGGCGCGGACCTGGCGGGAAAAGACGTGGGCGAAGCCGTAATCGTTGCCGACTGCGGTCAGGATGGACGAGTCGGTGGTCAGGGCGATGGCCGCCAGTTCCTGGCGCTCGGCCTCGAAACGGCCGACCAGTTCAGCGGCGAAATGCTGGGCGTCGGCGGCCGAGCCGCCATTGCCGCAAGCCAGGATCTTGCTGCCGTTGAGCAGGCAGGCGGTCATCGTCTCGATGGCGGCGGCAATCGGTGCCGACATCGCATCGACGGCATTGAGCTTGGTCTGGGCGCTGTCTTCGAAATGCTGGGCGACGCGGGCAATCAAATCCATGGAACGGGGTCTTCGTGATGGGGAGTGCATGATTCTACATCACAGCTCGAGGTAGACCTCGACGATGACGCGCCGCCACGGGTCGGGATGCTCGGTCAGGCTGGCGACACGCCCGCGCAGGCGCTCGCCCTTGTCCATCGCTGCCGACAGCGCCCGGTTCTGGACCCGGGGCAGATAGCCAAGCTGGTGGCCCTGCCAGTCGACGCGGATGGCGCGGGCATCGTGACGGTTGTCGGCTTCGCGGACCAGGTCCAGTTCGTCACCGACGCGGATCTGCGACCAGAAGGTGCCGAGCGCATAGTACTGGCTGCCGGCCAGCGGCGAGGCCTGGATCAGCAGGCGGATGGACTGCGCTTCGGCGACAGTTAGCCAGAGCGCGAGACTAAGCGTCGCCAGTAAACGCATCGCGTAGCCATTCCAGACGTTCGCCGTCGATCAGCACGCAGTCGAAGCGGCAGGCGCAATCGCCCCGCCAGGCCAGCCAGTGGCGGGCGGCGAGCACGATGCGGCGTCGCTTGGCGGCGGTGATGCTGGCGCCGGCGCCGCCGAAATCGCTGCGGCTGCGCTGGCGGACTTCGACGAAGACCAGGGTTGCGCGGTCGCGCATGATCAGGTCGATCTCGCCGCCGCGCACCCGGAAATTACGCGCGATGAGGCGCAGGCCGCAGCCTTCGAGATACGCTGCGGCCAGTGTTTCGGCTTCGCGACCGCGCGCCACGGTGGTATCGTTGGTTTTTGTCCGCATCGCAGAAAATGACAAATGAATTGATTGCGGCATTGTACGTCGTGCCGACGCCGCTGGGGAACCTCGCCGATCTGACCCGCCGGGCTGAGGACGTCCTGCGCGCCGTGCCCTGGGTCGCCTGCGAGGACACCCGACACAGTGCGCCACTGCTCAAGCAGCTCGGCGCCCGCGCCAGAACCCTGCCAGCGCACCAACACAACGAACACGAAGCGGCTGCCCGCATCGTCGACAAGCTGCAGGCCGGCGAAGCTGTTGCGCTGATTTCCGACGCTGGTACGCCGGGGATCTCCGACCCCGGCGCGCGCATCGTCGCTGCCGTCCGTGCTGCCGGTTGCCAGGTCGTGCCGCTGCCCGGCGCCTGCGCGGCGACCACTGCGCTGTCCGCCGCCGGCCTCACCGACGAGCACTTCCTGTTCTACGGCTTCCTGCCGAGCAAGGCCGGGCAGCGCCGGCAGGCGCTTGAAGCGCTGGCGGGGCATGCCTACGCACTGGTCTTCTACGAGGCGCCGCACCGCGTGCTCGACACTGTCGCCGAGATGGCGGAAGTGTTTGGCGAACGCACGCTGGTGGTCGCCCGCGAACTGACCAAGCTGTTTGAAAACATCGACGCCCTGCCGCTGAACGGTGCGCTCGAATGGTTCAAGGCCGACCCCAATCGCCAGCGCGGCGAATTCGTCCTGATCGTTTCCGGTGCGCCCGCCGATGCCGCCAGCGGCGAAGGTGAGCGCGTACTCAAGCTGCTGCTCGACGAAGGCCTGGGCACCAAACAAGCGGCCAAACTGGCGGCAGCGATCAGCGGCGAAGCGAAGAATGCGCTGTACGAGCGCGCCCTGGCGCTGAAGTCGGCAGATTGAGCCCATGAGCTCGGTTATGATGCGGGTATTGCCCGAATCCGCCACTTGCGCATGACCGAGAACCAGAACCCCGAGCAACAGGCCCGCGACCGTATCGACGCACAACTGCGCGCCGCCGGCTGGGTCGTTCAGGCGAAGAGCAAGGTCAATTTCAGCGCTGCTAGCGGGGTTGCCGTACGCGAATGGCAAACCGACGTCGGCCCCGCCGACTACGTGCTCTTCATCGACAAGCAGGCGGTCGGCGTCATCGAAGCCAAGCGTGAGGAAGAAGGCCAGCATCTCACCGTGCACGAAAGCCAGACCGAAGGCTATGCGGCAGCCAAACTGAAGTGGGTGAACAACAAAGCGCCGCTGCCATTTCTTTACGAAGCTACCGGCGCCATTACCCGCTTTACCGACGCCCGCGACCCCAAGCCGCGCTCGCGGGAAATTTTCAGTTTCCACCGCCCGGAAACCCTGAGCGACTGGCTGAATGAAGGCAAAAGCCTGCGCGCCCGCCTCGCCGAACTGCCGCCGCTCAACCCCGGGCACCAGCCCGCAAAAGAACTCCGCCTGCGCGACTGCCAGGAAACCGCCATCACGAATCTGGAGCAATCCTTCCGCGAAGCCCGGCCGCGCGCGCTGATCCAGATGGCCACCGGCGCCGGCAAAACTTATACGGCGATCACCAGCATCTACCGCCTGCTCAAGCACGCTGACGCCAAACGCGTGCTCTTCCTGGTCGATACCAAAAACCTCGGTGAGCAAGCCGAGCAGGAAATGATGGCCTACGTGCCCATCGACGATAACCGCAAATTCACCGAGCTTTACAGCGTCCAGCGGTTGAAGAGCAGCTTCGTCGACAAGGGCGCCGACGTCTGCATATCGACCATCCAGCGCCTCTACTCGCTGCTACAGGACAAGGAACTCGACGAAGCCGCCGAAGAGATCAACCCGGCCGAGCTGACGCAGCCGAAAGCCCCGCCGCCCGTCGCCTACAACGCCAAAATCCCGCCCGAGTTCTTCGATTTCATCTTCATCGACGAATGCCACCGCAGCATCTACAACCTCTGGCAGCAGGTGCTCGACTACTTCGATGCCAGCCTGATCGGCCTCACCGCCACGCCCGACAACCGCACCTACGGCTTCTTCAAGAAGAACGTGGTCAGCGACTACAGCCATGAAAAAGCCGTCGCCGACGGGGTGAATGTCGGCAACGAAATCTACCTGATCGACACCCAGGTCAGCCAGCAAGGCGGCATCCTCGCTGCCCAGCAGCAGGTCGAAAAGCGCGAACGCCTGACCCGCAAGAAGCGTTGGGAACAGCAGGACGAAGACGCCGCCTACACCGCCAAACAACTCGACCGCGACATCGTCAACCCGGACCAGATCCGCACTGTCGTCCGCGCCTTCCGCGACAATCTGCCGACCATCTTCCCCGGCCGCGATGAAGTGCCCAAGACCCTGATCTTCGCCAAGACCGACAGCCACGCCGACGACATCATCCAGACCGTGCGCGAGGAGTTCGGCGAAGGCAACGCCTTCTGCAAGAAAGTCACCTACCGCGCCGCGCAGGACAAAAAGCTCGCCGACGGCAGCGTGCTGGAAGGTGAGGACCCCAAATCCATCCTCGCCCAGTTCCGCAACGAATACCACCCGCGCATCGCCGTCACCGTCGACATGATCGCCACCGGCACCGATGTGAAGCCGCTCGAATGCCTGCTCTTCATGCGCGACGTCAAAAGCCGCAACTACTTCGAGCAGATGAAAGGCCGCGGCACCCGCACGCTGGACATGGACGACCTCAAGAAGGTCACCCCCAGCGCCAAAACCGCCAAGACTCACTACGTCATCGTCGACGCCATCGGCGTCACCAGATCGCTCAAAACCGCCAGCCAGCCACTCATCACCAAGCCCGGCGTGCCGCTCAAAGACCTCGCCATGGGCATCCTGATGGGCGCCTGCGACACCGATAGCGTCTCCTCGCTGGCCGGCCGGCTGGCCCGGCTCAACAAACAACTCGATGCCGACGACCAGCGCCGTCTGCGCGAAGCGGCCGGCGGCGTCGAACTCAGTCACTTGGTCAGCAAACTGTTCAACGCCATCGACGGCGACCTGATCGAAGCCCGCGCCCTTGAACTGGCAGGATTACCCATCGGCAACGACCCCGGCGACACGCTGCGCGACAAAGCCCAGCAGCAACTGGTCGGCGAAGCGGCGGCGCTGCTGAACGGCGAATTCATCGAACTGATCGACACCATCCGCCGCGAAAAAGAACAGACCATCGACCACGACACCCTGGATACCGTCACCTACGCCGGCTGGAGCCAGGACAGCGCCGCCCAGGCCGAAGCTCTGACCGGCGAGTTCGCCGACTGGCTGGCCGCGAATCGGGACGAGATTGAAGCGTTGAGCATCTTCTTCGCCCAGCCCTGGCGACGGCGCGAAGTCACGCTGAAGCTCGTGCGCCAGGTGCTCGACAAGCTCAAGGCCGACAAACCCAGACTCGCCCCGCTGCGCATCTGGCAAGCCTACGGCCAACTGGACAGCTACAATGGCGCCCCGCCCGAACAGGAACTGACCGCGCTGGTCGCCCTGATCCGCCGCGTCTGCGGGCTGGATGAAAAGATCACCCCGTTCGCCGACACTGTGCGCAAGAACTTCCAGACCTGGATCATGCAGCACCACGCCGGCGGCGCCGATAAATTCAACGAAGAACAGATGAACTGGCTACGCATGCTCCGCGACCATATTGCCCACTCCTGCCACGTCGACCGCAGCGACCTCGACTACAGCCCCTTCGACGCCCAGGGCGGGCTGGGGAAAATGTGGCAACTGTTCGGCGAGGGCATGGACCCGTTGCTGGATGAGCTGAATGAGGCGTTGGTGGCGTGATGGGGGAATTTCCAGCCTCATGGGTGTTGCTGCCAGTCAGCGAGGCCGTCCGTAACGTCACCCTTACGGACAAGAAAATCCCGCAGAAAAACTATCTTCCGAACGGAAAATTTCCCGTTTTCGACCAAGGGCAAGACTACGTTGGCGGTTACACCGATGATGCTGCGATGGTGGTTGATTGCGAGCTGCCAGCCATCGTATTTGGGGACCACACTCGCGTAGTGAAATTGGTCAACACAGCGTTTGCTCCGGGTGCCGACGGTGTAAAGGTTCTTCAGCCGAGCTCCTGTATTTTGCCAAAGCTGCTGGAACATTTTGTCCGCTATCTCGTTACCAAGATTCCAAACAACGGCTACGCACGGCACTACCAGCATCTTGCGAAATCGTTGCTGCCGATTCCTCCGCTCCCCGAACAACACCGCATCGTCGCAAAGATCGAGGAACTGTTTTCCGAACTCGATCAGGGCGTGGCCAGCCTGAAAACCGCCCGCGAACAGCTCAAGGTCTATCGCCAGTCGCTGCTCAAAAATGCCTTCGAAGGCAAGTTGACCGCCGCCTGGCGCGCCGCCCACGCAGACCAGCTCGAAACCGCCGCCGCCCTGCAACAACGCATCGCCCGCGAACGCCAGGTCCGTTACCAGCAACAACTCGCCGACTGGCAAACCGCCGGCCAAGCAGGCCCCAAACCCAAACCCCCCAAGCCCCTGCCACCGCTCACCCCCGAAGAACTCGCCGAGTTGCCTGAATTGCCGGAGGGATGGGAGTGGATCAAGTCGGGATATTTGTTCGAGTTCGTCACCAGCGGCTCAAGGGGGTGGGCTCCTTACTACTCTGACTCTGGCGCGTTATTTTTGCGAATAACGAATCTGGATTTCGATTCTTTGGCTTTGGATCTTGCGCCGGAAAAAATTCAGTTTGTGCGCCCTCCGTTGGGCGCCGAAGGGTTAAGAACTAAAGTCCAAGAAGGTGATTTCTTATTTTCCATCACTGGTTATTTGGGAATGTTTGCAATCGCACCTCGTCTGGCCGAAGCGTATGTGAATCAGCATATTGCTCTTGTGAGACCAACTAAGGGCTATTCACCAAAGTACTTTGGCTATTACGTCACTTCACAAAGTGGCGGCTTGCACCATTTGGGGAAACAAACAAAAGGGGCTGTCAAAGCCGGTTTGGGGCTTGATGACATTCAAGGTTTTCCTGTTCCGCTCTGCTCGCTCACTGAGCAGGAGCAGATTGTTCGGGTTCTCGAATCCAAACTCTCCGAAGCCGACCAACTCGACCAAACCCTCGCCACCGCGCTACAACAGGCCGACGCGCTGCGCCAGTCCATCCTGAAAAAGGCTTTCTGCGGTCAACTGGTCAAACAGGACAAAAACGACGAACCCGCCACCGCCCTGCTCGAACGCATCCGCGCCGCGCGTGGCACCGAAAAACCGGCCCGCCGTGGCCATTCTGCCAGCAGCCAACGATGAGCCGGGTTCTGAATTTGGAGATTTTGCACACAGTGTGTGCAAAATTTGCACGAACTGCCGGCCAGTGGGTTTAAGACGGAAGACGATCCATGCAAAGCGCTCGTGATATAGATCTTGTGAATGAACTCCGTGCCCAGCCCGACGAAATGGAGTGGCTGGAGTTCAAGGCGAACAATGCCGATCCGGAGATGATCGGCTTGCGTTGTTCCGCGCTATCCAATGCGGCCCGTATGGTGGGACGGGAGACGGCCTTCATGCTGTGGGGGATCGAGGATGGTAGTCATCGGGTGATGGGTACGAGCTTTCGCCCCGAGTCGGAGAAAATCGGGAAACAGCCCTTGCAGCTCTGGCTGGCGCAACGTTTGCAGCCCAGCATTGCCTTTACGTTCAGAGAGATCAGCCATCCCGACGGCAGGGTCGTTCTGCTGGAGATCCCGGCCGCGACCGGGGCGCCAGTCTGCTTCAACGGAACGCCTTACATCCGGATCGGTAGCGCAACGCCCAAGCTGACGGATTACCCCGAGCGTTACCAAGCACTGATTGATCGCATGCGCCCCTATCGCTGGGAGGGCGGCATCGCACGCCAGTATGTTTCGGGCGACGATGTGCTGGCGCTACTGGACTACAGCCAGTATTTCCGTCTGACCAAGCAGCCGTTGCCGGATAACCGGCAGGGTATTTTCGAGAAGTTGGTGGCAGATCGGCTGGTGGCGAAGGATGTGGGTGAGCGTTGGAATATCACCAATCTGGGGGCCATTCTGTTCGCCAATCGCTTGTCGGAGTTCGACGATGGGATTTCCCGCAAGGCGATCCGTTTTGTGGCCTACGAAGGCAAGACACGGGCGACGACGGTCAAGCATCGCCATGATGGTCAAAAGGGCTATGCGGTGGGCTTCGAGGGGCTGGTTGCTTACCTGAATGATCTGCAACCGAAGAACGAGCACATCGGAGCTGCGCTACGGGAGTCGCATTCGATGTTTCCCGAGTTGGCGATACGTGAGCTTGTCGCCAACGCCATGATTCACCAGGATATGACGATTACCGGGGCGGGGCCGCTGATCGAGTTGTTCAGCGACCGGATGGAGATCAGCAATCCGGGGATTCCGCTGGTTCAAACTGACCGGATGGTGGATTTGCCGCCACGTTCACGCAACGAGGCGCTGGCCAGTTTGATGCGGCGGATGAATTTCTGTGAGGAGCAGGGGAGCGGTTTGGACAAGGTGATTGAGCTGGTCGAATTGCACCAGCTTCCAGCACCATGGTTCCGTGCCGAAAACCACGCGACGCAGGTCGTTCTGTATGGACCGCGAATGTTTGCTGACATGTCGCCTGACGAGCGCGTTCGAGCGTGTTACTTCCACGCGGTGTTCAAATTCCTGAGCGGTGACAAGATGAAAAACGCCACACTGTGCGCTCGCTTGGGAATTGCCAGCAAGAACGCAGCACAGGCAAGCGCGGTGATCAAACATGCACAGGAGGCGAATCTGATCCGGGTTGCCGATCCTGAGCATCCGAGAGCAGGCTATGTTCCAGGGTGGGCTTAGTTTCTTGATCGTGTTTTGATTCTGTGGCGCAGGAATACGCAACTGTTTGGTATTGATTGCAAAAAAATCAATTGGTTAGCTTGTTTTTGCTCCGTAAAAACTCTTGATTCATGAAGGTTTTTTTCTGATGAACGCAACCGCAACCATCGTCTCCCGTGTCTGGAGCTTCTGTACCACGCTGCGCGACGACGGGGTCGGCTATGGGGATTACCTCGAACAGCTGACTTACCTGATCTTCCTGAAGATGGCCGACGAGTACGGTCGACCGCCGTACAACCGCAAGATCGGCATTCCCGAAAACCTGGGCTGGAGCAGCCTGAAGGCGGTGCGCGGGGCGGCGCTGGAGGTGCATTACGTGACGGTGCTGCGCGAGCTGGGCAACAAGCCGGGGCTGCTCGGGCAGATTTTCACCAAGGCGCAGAACAAGATTCAGGACCCGGCCAAGTTGTCGCGCCTGATCGACATGGTCGATGAGACCAATTGGGTGACCCTGGGGGCGGACGTCAAGGGCGACATCTACGAAGGCTTGCTGGAGCGCAACGCCGAGGATACGAAGTCGGGCGCTGGGCAGTATTTCACGCCGCGGCCGTTGATCCGGGCGATGGTCGAGTGTGTGCGGCCGTTGCCGAACAAGACCATCGCCGATCCGGCCTGCGGCACGGGCGGTTTCTTCCTCGCTGCCTACGATTTCCTGGTCGATACCTATCCCGGCATGGACAGCGAGCAGCGGGCTTTCCTCAAGCACGACACTTTCTTCGGCAACGAGATCGTCGCCGGCACGCGCCGGCTGGCGCTGATGAACATGTTCCTGCACAACATCGGCGAGATCGACGGTGACAGCCCGATTTCGCCGAACGACGCGCTGATCGCGCCGCCGCCGGAGAGCTACGACTACGTGTTGGCCAACCCGCCCTTCGGCAAGAAGAGCAGCATGGTGTTCACCAACGAGGACGGCGAGCTGGACCGCGACGACCTGACCTACAACCGCCAGGATTTCTGGGCGACGACCTCGAACAAGCAGCTCAATTTCGTGCAGCACATCCGTAGCCTGTTGAAGACGACCGGCCGTGCCGCCGTGGTGGTGCCGGACAACGTCTTGTTCGAGGGCGGCGCGGGCGAGACGGTCCGCCGGAAGTTGCTGGAAACCACCGAGTTGCACACCATCCTGCGCCTGCCGACCGGGATTTTCTACGCCAATGGCGTCAAGGCCAACGTGCTGTTCTTCGACAACCAGCCGGCGCGCGCCGAGCCGTGGACGAAGGAAGTGTGGGTCTATGACTACCGGACCAACATCCACCACACGCTGAAAAAGAAGCCGCTGCGCTTTGAAGATTTGCAGGATTTTGTGGCTTGCTACCACCCGCTGAACCGCTACGAGCGCAGCGAAACCTGGCACGAGATGGACAATCCGGAAGGGCGCTGGCGCAAGTTCACTTACGAGCAGATTCTTGCCCGCGACAAGACCAGCCTCGATATTTTCTGGTTGAAGGACAAGAGCCTGGCCGACCTCGATAATCTGCCGGAACCGGATGAACTGGCCGGCGAGATCATCGAGAACCTGGAAGCCGGGCTGGCCAGTTTTCGCGCGGTAGCGGCGGCCTTGGGCTGATAAAATCCGGGAAATAAAAAGCGAGAGACCTCATGCAAATCACCCTGACCCGCCCCGACGACTGGCACCTCCACCTGCGCGACGGCGAAGCGCTGGCCGCCGTGCTGCCCCATACCGCCCGCCAGTTCGGCCGGGCCATCGTCATGCCCAACCTCAAGCCGCCGGTGACGACGGTCGAGTTGGCAGCCGCCTACCGTGACCGCATCCTGGCCGCACTGCCGGCCGGCATGGCTTTCGAGCCGCTGATGACGCTTTACCTCACCGACAACATGCAGCCGGCGGAAATCGCCAAGGCGGCGGCGTCCGGTTTCGTCAAGGCGGTCAAGCTGTATCCGGCCGGTGCGACGACCAATTCCGATGCCGGTCTGATCGACATCCGCAAGGCCGATGCGACGCTCGCCGAAATGGAGCGCGTCGGTCTGCCGCTGCTGGTGCATGGCGAAGTCACCGATCCGGCGGTCGACCTGTTCGACCGCGAGAAGGTCTTCATCGATACCGTGCTGTTGCCGCTGACGCAGCGTTTTCCGAAGCTGAAGGTGGTGATGGAGCACATCACCACCAAGGACGCCGCCGAATTCGTGGCCTCGTCCGCGGCCAACGTCGCGGCGACGATCACCGCCCACCACCTGCTCTACAACCGCAACGCCATCTTCCAGGGCGGCGTGCGCCCGCACTGGTACTGCCTGCCGGTACTCAAGCGCGAGACGCATCGCGAGGCACTGGTGGCGGCGGCGATTTCCGGCAATCCGAAATTCTTCCTCGGCACCGATTCGGCGCCGCACGCCAAGGGTGCCAAGGAAGCTGCCTGCGGCTGTGCCGGCTGCTACACGGCCTACGCCGCCATCGAACTGTATGCCGAGGCCTTCGAGAATGCCGGGGCGCTCGACAAGCTGGAAGCTTTTGCCAGCTTCAACGGTCCGGACTGGTACGGCCTGCCGCGCAATACCGACACCGTCACCTTGATGAAGGAGACATGGACGGTGCCGGCGAGCTATCCTTATGTCTCGACCGACGACATCGTCCCGCTGCGTGCGGGTGAGTCGCTGACCTGGAAAATGCGCTGAGGAAAAAGATCATGCGTCTGCGTGCCCTGCTCACCCTGCTGCTGGCCATCCCCCTGCTGAATGCCTGTGTGGATGACCGCGCGGCGATGGACATCGACGGCACGCGTGAGCATTACCTGGCGCTGGTTCGCGAGCAGCCGCTGTTCTGGGACAAGAAGGTCAATCTCTGGCTGGTCGTCTCGCGCATGCCGGCCTGCCTGCGCCGGCACAGCCTGGGGGCCGGGACCGAGAACACGCGCGTGGAAATCTGGCAGGTGCCGTCGGGGGCGTTCATCGCCAAGGTCGGCAAGCGCATGTACGCGACCGAATCGCAGACCTGTACCGCCTGGGCCCGGCTGGACGAGGAACCGGCAGAGGGCATGGGCGAATTGCGCGGCGTTTTCCGCGTGCGCAACGGCGAACTCGTCTTTGCTGCCGAAACGCCCGAAGCGTCGGCCGACAAGGACGAGTGATGTCGCTCAGTGACGGCGGCGCGGCGGGGGCGGCGTGCTGCCGCTGCGCGTTTCCAGGTGACGGAAGGTGATCCGGCCCTTGGTCAGATCGTAAGGCGACAGCTCCAGGCTGACCTTGTCGCCGAGCAGGATGCGGATGTGGTGCTTCTTCATCTTGCCGGCGGTGTAAGCGATCATCTGGTGTCCATTTTCCAGCGTGACGCGAAAGCGTCCATCGGGCAGGACGTCTTCGACGACGCCCATCATTTCGAGTAGTTCTTCTTTGGCCATGTGTGCTGCTCCTTCAGAGATTGATTGGGGATTTCGCTTGCCGGTCGACCGTGGCATCGGTGGATAGGGCTTCGGGGCGGCGGCGCGGTATTTCCCACGGACGTCCGTTTTCGGTGATGGCGCTGATCGAGATCAGCGGCGGCGGCGAGCTGACGCTGCCAAAAATGGTGGCGTAGGACACGTCGGCGGCATCGCGGCCGGTGCCGATACGCACGAAACCCATCGGAATCGCGGTGCCCGACGGGTCGAAGATGTACCAGTGGCCATCGAGAAAGACTTCAACGTAGGCGTGAAAGTCGGTCGGTCCGAGCGCCGGGTCGGCGCCGTAGTCGATGCCGGTGGTGAACCGCGCCGGGATGCTGAGCGCGCGGCAGATGGCGATCATCAGATGGGCGAAGTCGCGGCAGACGCCGACGCGGTCGACCATCGTGTCGATCGCCGACGTCGTCGAACTGGTGCTGGCGGGGCGGAAGGCAACCTGGCGATTGACCCAGGCACAGATGGCTTCGACCCGACGATAGCCCTTGGGCAGGTGGCCGAATTCGGTCATGGCCAGCGTCGCCAGGCGGTCCGACTGGCAGTAGCGGCTGGGGTAAATGTAGGTCAGCGCCGACAGTGGCAGGCGGTCGACCGGCGTTTCGGGAATTTCGTCGGGGTTGCCGATGTGTTGGTCAATGTCGAGGATGGCCCGGTAGGCGACATGGAGCGGGCCGGTGGCGACGTTGAGGCGCAGAAAGCGGGCGCAGGTCTGCGGCTCGGTCTGGATCGCCGGGATGAGCTGCGGATTGATCTGCAGGTCTTCGCTGACGATGTGCTGACTGGCGGTCTGGGCGGCGTGGATGTTGAAAACGAAATCGGCGCCGGGGGAGTTCAGTGCGTAGTTGAGGTCGATCGCAAACTGTATGCGAACCATGCAATTCCAGAATGTGCAGCGCGTCGCGCAGGCCGGGTCAGGCTACGGAAACGGGCGGTGGGACGGCGCTATGCAACGGAGAAATGGGCGGTTCGGCTTACCGGGATCGCGCTAGGCGAGGGCGGCAGGGGGACAGCATTTGGCGCAGCAGAACGATGACGTTGACGCCAGCGTGGCGTCGTAAAGTGGCCGTATCTTACGCGCTGAGCCGGGCTTTGGCAAGAAAAACCCGGTAATTCAGGCGCTTGCCGAAGCCTCGGCAAGCGCCCGGGGGCTTCAGGCGGCGGCGTCGAGGGCGCTGACGCCAAGCCGGTTGATGCCGCTGATCAAGGCCTTGATCGACGCGGTGACGATGTTGCCGTCGATGCCGGCACCGTAGCATTCGCCGCGGCCGCTGGCGGCCATTTCGATGAAGGCGCAGGCGCGGGCGTTGCCATCCTCGCCCATCGGCACCATCGAGCGTTCCTCGTAGCTGCGTACCTGGGCCTGGATGCCAGCGCTCGCCAGGGCGTGCATGGCGGCATTGATCGGGCCGTTGCCTTCGCCGCTGAGCACGTGCGTGGTGCCGCCGATATCAACGGTGAGGCGGATGCCCTGTTGCGGACCGTGCTCGAACAAATGGTGTTCGCGGTAGCGGATGCTGTCGCCGGCGTCGAGGTAAGTCTGGCTGAAGAGATTCCAGATGTCGTCGGCGCTGACTTCGCCGCCGTGGGTGTCGGTGTGCCGCTGGACGACGCCGGAGAACTCGACCTGGAGGCGGCGCGGCATGACCACGCCGTGCTCGGTCTCCATCAGGTAGGCGATGCCGCCCTTGCCCGACTGGCTGTTGACGCGGATCACCGAATCGTAGGAGCGACCGACGTCGGCCGGGTCGATCGGGAGATAAGGCACTGACCAAGTCTCATCCGCCTTTTGAGCGGCAAACCCCTTCTTGATGGCGTCCTGGTGGGAGCCGGAGAAGGCCGTGAAAACGAGATCCCCGACGTACGGGTGGCGCGGATGGATCGGGAGCTGGGTGCAGTGTTCGTAGGTGCGGGCGACGGCGTTGATGTCGGAGAAGTCGAGCAGGGGATCGACGCCCTGGGTGTGCATGTTGAGCGCGAGGGTGACGAGATCGACGTTGCCGGTGCGCTCGCCGTTGCCGAAGAGGCAGCCCTCGACACGGTCGGCGCCGGCCATCAAGCCGAGTTCGGCGGCGGCGACGGCGGTGCCGCGGTCGTTGTGCGGGTGGAGGCTGATGATCACGCTGTCGCGGCGTTCGAGGTTGCGGTGCATCCACTCGATCTGGTCGGCGTAGATGTTGGGTGTGGCGATCTCGACCGTGGTCGGGAGGTTGAGAATGACCTTGTTGTCCGGCGTCGCGCCCCAGGCGGCGGTGACCGCGTCGCAGACTTCCTTGGCGAAGTCGAGTTCGGTGGCGGTGAACAATTCCGGGCTGTATTCGAGGGTGATCTTCGTTTCCGGCATCTGCTCGGCGAGCGTTTTGATCAACTTGACCGCGTCGACCGCCATATTCACCACTTCGGCCTTGCTCATGCCGAAGACGAAGTCGCGGAAGGTCGGGCAGGTCGCGTTGTAGACGTGCACGATGGCCTGTTTCGCGCCTTTCAATGATTCGAAAGTGCGGCGGATGAGGTGCTCGCGCGCCTGGGTGAGGACTTCGATGGTGACGTCGTCGGGAATGTGCTTTTCCTCGATGAGCCGGCGGACGAAGCCGAACTCGGTTTCGGAGGCCGATGGGAAGGCGATCTCGATCTGTTTGAAACCGATCTGGCAGAGCGTCTTGAACATCTGCATCTTCTTGTCGGCGTTCATCGGCTCGAACAAGGCCTGGTTGCCGTCGCGCAGATCGGTGCTCATCCAGATTGGTGCTTGGTCAATGACACGGCTCGGCCACTGGCGGTCGATGAGGCCGACCGGCGGGAAGGACGTGTATTTGGACGATTTCTGCTGCGACATGGAGCGGCTCCGGAAAACTGTTGCGATGGCGAAATATTAAGCAAAAGCGCCCGGCAGGTGCTTGCGTTTTGTGGCATGATTTGCAACCAAATTGGCAGAAAATTGCGCGAATCAAAAATCATGGGCAATCAATTAACGATCGATCGTTACGACCGGCAAATTCTCGCCGTCCTGCAGCAGGATGGGCGGATCAGCAACCAGGAATTGGCCGACCGCATCGGCCTGTCGCCGTCGCCCTGCCTGCGCCGGGTGCGTACGCTGGAAGAGGCCGGGTTGATCGCCGGCTACCGCGCCCTGCTCGACGCAAAGAAGCTCGGCCTGACGCTGATGGCGCTGATCGGCATCTCGATGGACCAGCACACGCCGGAGCGCTTCGCCAACCTCGAAGCGGCGATCAGTGAAATCCCGGAAGTGCTCGAATGCCTGCTGATCACCGGCCAGCAGTCGGACTACCAGTTGAAGGTGGTGGTTCGCGACATGGACGCCTACCAGGATCTGCTGCTCAACAAGATCACCCGCATCCAGGGCGTCACCGGCGTGCACACCAGTTTCGTGCTGCGCAAGGTGGTCGACCGCACCGCGCTGCCGCTCGACTTCGCCTGATCGGGTCGGGTGACCCGTGAAACGGTGTTAGTCTCAGGGTTTCCCGCCAAGGACCGCCATGAGCAGCCCCGACAACGAACTCTGGCAGCAATCCTGGCGCGATGGCCGGATGGCTTTTCACCAGGCGGCAGTCAATCCGCTGCTCGCGCATTACTGGTCCAGCCTCGGCCTGCCGCCAGGGGGTACGGTTTTCGTGCCACTGTGCGGGCGCAGTCTCGATCTGGTCTGGCTGGCCGAACAGGGGCACCAGGTGATCGGCTGCGAATTGAGCCCGGTTGCCGTCAGAGATTTCTTCGGCCAACTGGGCCTGACGCCGACGCAGACAGCGCTCGGGCCGCTGACGCTGTGGCAGCACGGCGCCATCCGCATCTACTGCGGCGATTTTTTTGCGCTAACGCCAGAACATCTCGGTACCATCGCCGCCGTCTACGACCGCGCCGCACTGACTGCGCTGCCGGAAAGCGCGCGCTGCGACTATGTCGAACACCTGCGCCGGCTGACGCCGGAAAATTGCCCGGTTTTCCTGCTGACCGCAGAAGACCCGGAAGAAGGCGAAACCGACGACCGCTTTCCTGAAATCTCCAGCGAGATCACCCAGTTGTACCGCGCCCGCTTTGCCATTGATCTGGCGCATTCGGAGCGCCGCCTGGAAACCCGGCGCGAGGCCGACGGCAATCCACCGCAATGCATAGAATTACGCCTTTATCGCCTGCTGCCGTATTGAACGCTCTGCGGCGCGTATAATCCGCCCCGGAAAGTCGGCCAGGCAATCGCTGGACACGCAAGTGTCGGGAGGAAAGTCCGGGCTCCATTGGGCAGGATGCCAGCTAACGGCTGGGTGCTATAAGTCGCAAGACGAAGGCAACGGAAAGTGCAACAGAGAACAGACCGCCGATGGCCCCTGGGCTTTGACGCCGCTTGCGGCGGCAAAGTCCTTAAATGGGGCGGGGAAACCCGCGCCATGGGCACAGGTAAGGGTGAAACGGCGAGGTAAGAGCTCACCGCGTCCACGGTAACGGCGGACGGCTTGGTAAACCCCATCCGGAGCAAGACCAAATAGGGAAGCTGAGGCGTGGCCCGCGCTGCTTCCGGGTAGGTTGCTTGAGCCTGTCGGTGACGGCAGGCCTAGAGGAATGATTGCCGAACCTCGCAAGAGGGGAACAGAACCCGGCTTATCGGCCGGCTTTCCACCACTTACAATGCTGTCCATGAATCCCCTCATCGAATGGCCGGAGAACGGCCAGACCCGCCGCGCCCGTTGGCGCTCCGAAGCCGGCCTGGCGCCGCCACAGTTGCTGGAAGTTGTCGACGACAGCCTGACCGCCGATGCGGCGTTTGCTGCCCTGCGCGACGGTTGTGCCTTGCTCTGGCGCGGCGACTGGATGAATGGCCGGCGACTGATACAGGAACTGACTCGCCGCGCCGACCGCCATTTCGCTTTCAAGGCGGGTGACGAGCGCAGTTTTGCCGCGCACCGCCAGCGCCAGGGGCAGCGTGCCGCTTTGCTCGCCCGTCTGCTGGTGCCGCTTGGCCCCGATTACAAGCTGCCGCTGCGTCGTGCCCAGGACGTTCGGCCGGCCTGCCGCGAAGCCTGGGGCAAGCCCGATGGCAGCAACAGCGTGCTTGCGCTACGCGAACTGCTGGCGGTGATCAGCGCCCATGAATGGCGCAAGAAGGGCGTGCCGGTGGCCGCCGTCGGCGGCAGCATCCACCCGCATTACGGCGTCTTCTCGCCGGTGCGCGGCGAATACGTCGACCTGGTCGCGCAGGCGCCGTTGCCGCCGGGTTGCGATCTGGCTTTTGACATCGGCACCGGTTCCGGCGTCCTCGCCGCCGTGCTTGCCCGTCGTGGCCTGAATGTCGTCGCCACCGACATGGCGCCGCGGGCGCTGGCCTGCGCCACGGAAAACATCGAAAGACTCGGCCTGGCTGAGAAAGTCAGCGTTGTCGAGGCCGATCTCTTTCCCGATGGCCGGGCGCCGCTGGTCGTCTGCAATCCGCCGTGGCTGCCGGCACAGCCGAGTTCGCCAGTCGAATACGCGGTCTACGACCCCGATTCGCACATGTTGCGCGGCTTCCTCGACGGCCTGGCGGCACACCTGGCGCCAGGCGGCGAGGGTTGGCTGATCATGTCGGATCTTGCCGAGCCCCTCGGGCTGCGCAGCCGCGACGACTTGCTGCACTGGATCGGTCGGGCCGGCCTGCGCGTGCTTGATCGCATCGATACCCGGCCGACGCATGGCAAGGCGCAGGACCGTAGCGATCCGCTGCACGCCGCGCGGGCGCGGGAAATCACTTCCCTGTGGCGGCTCGCCGCGCAATGAAAAACGGCCGACTGCTCAGTCGGCCGTTCGCTTCCGGCGATTAGCCGGTCAGTTGCGGATCAGGTGATCGAAGGCGCTGAGCGAAGCCGTCGCGCCAGCGCCCATGGCGATGATGATCTGCTTGTACGGCACCGTCGTGCAGTCGCCGGCGGCGAATACGCCGGGGACCGAGGTGTGGCCCTTGGCGTCGATGACGATCTCGCCGAACTTCGACAACTCGACCGTCTCCTTCAGCCAGTCAGTATTCGGCAACAGGCCGATCTGGACGAAGATGCCTTCGAGTTCGACGCGCTTTTCCTCACCGCTGACGCGATCCTTGTACACCAGCCCGTTGACCTTCTGGCCGTCGCCGGTGACTTCGGTGGTTTGCGCCGACTTGATCACGGTGACGTTGGCCAGGCTGTACAGCTTCTTCTGCAATACGGCGTCGGCGCGCAGCGCGTCGCCGAATTCGAGCAGGGTGACGTGGCCGACGATGCCGGCCAGATCGATCGCCGCTTCAACGCCGGAGTTGCCGCCGCCGATCACCGCCACACGCTTGCCCTTGAACAACGGGCCGTCGCAGTGCGGGCAGAAGCATACGCCCTTGGCCTTGTATTCCTTCTCGCCGGGCACGTTCATTTCGCGCCAGCGGGCGCCGGTGGCCAGGATCACCGACTTCGACTTGAGCGACGCGCCGTTCTCCAGTTGCACTTCGACCAGACCGCCTTCTTCGGCCGCCGGGATCAGCTTGGCGGCGCGCTGCAGGTTCATCACGTCGACCTCGTAGGCCTTGACGTGCTGCTCCAGCGCGGCGACCAGCTTCGGTCCTTCGGTTTCCTTGACCGAGATGAAGTTTTCGATGCCCAGCGTATCCATCACCTGGCCGCCGAAACGCTCGGCCAGCACGCCGGTGCGGATGCCCTTGCGGGCGGCGTAGATGGCCGCGGCCGAACCAGCCGGACCACCACCGACGACGAGCACGTCGAAGGCTGCCTTGGCGGCCAGTTCTTCGGCGGCGCGGGCGGCGGCACCGGTATCGACCTTGGCCAGGATTTCCTCGATCAGCATGCGCCCGGCACCGAACTCCTCGCCGTTCAGGTAGGTCGTCGGCACGGCCATGATTTGCAGTTCATTGACCCGGTCCTGGAACAGTGCGCCATCGATCATCGTGCTGGTGACGTTCGGGTTGAGCACGGCCATCAGGTTGAGCGCCTGAACGACGTCCGGGCAGTTGTGGCAGGACAGCGAGATGAAGGTCTCGAAATTGAAATGGCCTTCCAGGCCCTTGATCTGGTCGATGACCGCCTGCTCGACCTTGGGCGGATGACCGCCGGTCTGCAGCAGGGCCAGCACCAGCGAGGTGAATTCGTGGCCCATCGGCAGGCCGGCGAAGCGGATCCGCGGCGCTTCGCCGGGAATGCCGACGGCGAAGGACGGGCACAGCTGACTGCCGTTGTCTTCGCGCAGGCTGACCTTGGCCGAGCAGTCGAGGATGTCGTTGAGCAGGGCGCGCATTTCGGCGCTCTTGGCGCTGTCGTCCAGCGTGGCGACCAGCTCGATCGGGCGTTGCAGGCGTTCGAGGTAGGCCTTCAACTGGCCCTTGATGGCGGCGTCGAGCATGGTGTTCTCCCTGATTCGTATTTTATGGACTGCACTGGAAAGCAGCCGGGTGGCTGCTTTGCGGTGAAATCCGCGCCGCGCCCGGAGGCGCGGCGGGTTTTCGTGGGGCTTGGCTTAGATCTTGCCGACCAGGTCCAGGGACGGAGCCAGGGTCTTCTCGCCTTCCTTCCACTTGGCCGGGCAGACTTCAGCCGGGTGGGCGGCGACGTACTGGGCAGCCTTCAGCTTGCGCAGGGTTTCGGCAACATCGCGAGCGATGGCGTTGTCGTGCACTTCCATGGTCTTGATCACGCCGTCCGGGTTGATCACGAAGGTGCCGCGCAGGGCCAGGCCGGCTTCCGGGATGTGCACGCCGAAAGCGTTGGTCAGCTGGTGCGTCGGGTCGCCGACGAGCGGGAACTGGGCCTTGCCGACGGCCGGCGAGGTTTCGTGCCAGACCTTGTGCGAGAAATGCGTATCGGTGGTGACGATGTAGACTTCAGCGCCGGCCTTCTGGAACTCGGCGTAGTTGTTGGCAGCGTCTTCGATTTCGGTCGGGCAGTTGAAGGTGAAGGCTGCCGGCATGAAAATCAGGACGGACCACTTGCCCTGCAGGCTGGCTTCGGTCACTTCGATGAACTTGCCATTGTGGAAAGCCTGGGCCTTGAACGGTTGAACTTGCGTGTTGATGAGCGACATTCGGTTTCTCCTGTGTGGGTTGGGTTTTGCAACGGAAGCAATATTAGGATGGCAAACCTTATTGATCCAATTGATTGCTTAAATATGGTACATAGTTGAGGGCTATTTTTGTCAATCGTTAAGGCAACTGCGGATTGTCCGGGACGCAAAAAAACCCGCTGAATGGCGTGGATAGGGGCAGAAGGGCCAACACGAACCCGAAAAGGTGTGCTACTTTTATCCCGCTGCCGTTAGAACGGCCAGTTTTCTTAACTTGATTGAAGTAACAGGAGGCACTTAGATGAATAAATCCGAGCTGGTCGAAGTTGCTGCACAAGAAGCTGGTATTACCAAGGCCGCCGCAGACAAAGCGCTGTCGGCCATCATCGGCGCGGTCGTCAAGGCCGTGTCCAAGGGCGAGTCGGTGACGCTCGTCGGTTTCGGTACTTTCAAGTCCGCACCGCGCGCTGCCCGCACCGGCAAGAACCCGAAGACGGGGGCAACGTTGAAGATTCCGGCCACGACAGTGCCGAAGTTCACGGCAGGGACGGCATTCAAAGCAGCCGTCGCACCCAAGAAAAGCGCTGCCAAGAAGAAATAATCGCAGTTTTAACCAATGCGGGGGCCGTCATCGACGGACTCCGCTTTTTACTTTGCAATGAACAATCCGAACAGCGACATCCAGATCGAAGACACGCCGGCTGAGGCCGAGTCGACCGAAAACCCGCCCGTCGAGGTGCAGCAGCCGGAATTCCAGCCGCTGGACATGCGTCGCCGGCTCCGCGAACTGCTTTCGGTTCCGGAACGGGACCGCAGCGACGAAGTGTGGGACGAAATCATCGAGCTGGAAATCCAGCTGGCCCCGGGGAACCGCATTTCCGGCGGTGAATCGCAGTCTGGCGGCGGTGGGCAGCCGCGTCACAACCAGCCGCGGCATGGCAACAAGCCCGGTGGTGGCCACGTCGGTGGCGGCAATGCCGGTCCGGCAGCCGGCGCGCAGCAGAAGAAGCATCGTCCGCGGACCAAGAACAATCGTCGTCCGCGTCAGGGTGGCAAGCCCGGCGGTGGTGCCGGCGAAGCGGCCTGAGCCGCGAATACGCCTCGGCCGGGTACGGCATGCAACACTTTGATCTGATCATCGTCGGCGGTGGTCTGGCCGGTGCCAGCCTCGCCGTTGCCTTGCGCAACAGTCGCTTGCGCATTGCCCTGGTCGAGACGCGGCCGCCGCAGCGTCCAGAGGGCTGGGATGCGCGCATCTACGCGATCAGCCCGGCCAATGCCGAATTCCTGGATGGAATCGGCGTCTGGAAACACCTCGATCCGGCACGCGTGGCGCCGATCAGCGCCATGCAGATACGCGGCGATGCCGGGGGCTCGCTCGAGTTTTCGGCATTCCAGACCGGGGTGCCCGATCTCGGCACCATCCTCGAGTCGTCGTTGATGGCTTGTGAGCTGTGGGAGAACCTCAAGCGCCAGGCCAATCTGCAACTGTTCGTCGGGCAGCGTCCGGCGGCGCTCGAGTTTCGCGAGGAAGCGGCGCTGCTGCGCCTTGAGGACGGCCAGGTTCTTGCCGCGCCGCTGCTCGTCGGCGCCGATGGTCGCGACTCCTGGGTGCGTGAAAGCGCCGGGTTGTCGGCGATCAATAGTCATTACGGCGAAAAAGGCGTGGTCGCCAATTTTTCGACCGAAAAAAATCACCGGAACATCGCCTGGCAGTGGTTCCGGGACGACGGCGTGCTGGCCTGGCTGCCGCTGCCCGGGAACCGTATTTCCATCGTCTGGTCTACCCCGGACGAAGCGGCGGATGCCTTGTGTGCCCTGCCTGCCGAGGCTTTCGCGCAGCGTGTTGCCGAAGCCGGCGGTCATGTGCTCGGGGCGCTGGAGCTGGTCACGCCGCCGGCAGCTTTCCCGTTACGCCTGATGCGGGTGCCGGAAGTCGTCGCGCCGAGGCTGGCCCTGGTCGGCGACGCCGGGCACGGAATTCATCCGCTGTCCGGCCATGGCATCAACCTGGGCTTCCAGGATGCCCGCGAGCTGGCTGATCGCTTGCTGGCTGCGGGGCCATGGGAAGATATCGGTCAGTTGCGTTTCCTGCAGGGATATCAGCGCGCCCGGCGCGAGGAAATCCATCTGTTGCAGACGACAACCGACACTTTGCGCCGGCTGTTCGCCAGTCGGTCGCCGGTACTGCGCCCCTTGCGCAACCTGGGCCTGGGATTGACTGACCGTCTGCCCGTGGCCAAGAGTTTTCTGGTCCGTTATGCCCTTGGGGCCATTTAGGAGAATCGAATGCTGGTCAAAACCCTGTCTGCCTTCCTCTTGTCGCTGCTGGCCATCGGCTGCTCGGCCAATGCCAACGAAGCCGAGATCCGCAAGGCGGTGGAAGCCAAGCTGGGAATCAAGGTTGAAAGCGTCACCCGTTCCGGCTATTTCGGCCTGTACGAGATCTACGCCGACGGTAACCTGTTCTATACCGACGACAAGGTGACGGCGATGCTGATCGGTGGCGATGTGATCCGTTCGCCGCATGCGATGAACCTGATCGATCTGAAGAACAATCGCAATGTGACCGATGAACGTTTGCGTCAACTGACCGCGATCAAGTTCTCCGATCTGCCGCTGGAGCAGGCGATCAAGCAGGTCAAGGGCGACGGCAAGCGCGTGCTGGCCACCTTCGAGGACCCCAATTGTGGTTACTGCAAGCGTCTGGCCAAGGATCTGCAGAAACTCGAGAACGTGACCATTTACACCTTCCTGTTGCCCATCCTGTCCGAGGATTCGCTGAAGAAGTCGCGTCAGATCTGGTGTTCCGCTGATCGCCTCAAGGCCTGGAATGACTGGATTCTCGACGGCAAGACACCGGGCGGCCGCGATAATTGCGATACCACGGCGATCACGCGTAACCAGGAGTACGCGCGGCGTCTGAATATCACCGGTACGCCGACCCTGTTCTTCGCCGACGGCGAGCGGGTGCCCGGTGCGGTACCGCTCAATGTGCTGGAGCAGAAGCTGAAGCAGCAGAAGTAAGTTTTTTTCAACCCTTCGGGGTTCGCATCGGCGGCATGTGTCCGTTCCTCGGGAACGGCGCATGCCGTTTCTTTTTCCCCACAAAAAACCTCTGGCCGCCATGTCATGCGGGTTGCGGTCGGCTGTGCAAAACTCCTGATGTTTCACTTTAACTAGTGTTTTCCTTGTATTGATTTTTAAGGGTTTTTTGATTACAAAAATCTCTCCGGAAACCCCGCTAAGTCATTGTTGTGTAAGAAAAAATTCCCGGTTTTTCTATTGACGCGCCTGCTTTGTTGTTCTAAAGTGGGTAAACGTGTTGAAAAGTGGGTAAACGGGGATGTTCGAGGGGGCTGCGGCACTCAATCTGGATGCGAAAGGACGGCTTGCCATACCGGCAAGGCATCGTGACGTCCTGCTCGCGGCCGGTGAGGGCTCGCTGGTACTGACCGCGCACCCGCATCGCTGCCTGTTGCTCTACCCCGCGCCCGCCTGGCAGCCGATCCGCGACCAGATCCTGAAGGCGTCCAGCCTCGATCCGCGGGCGGCAGCGATCAAGCGCGTGATGGTCGGTAATGCTCGTACCGAAGCGCCTGATTCCGCCGGTCGTCTGCTGATTGCGCCGGAGTTGCGCACTTATGCCCAGTTCGAGAAGACCGTGTACCTGGTCGGTATGGGCAGTCATTTCGAAATCTGGAGCGAGACGGGCTGGCAGCAACAGAACGATCTCGCGGCTGAGGCGCTGACGGGCGACCTGCCGGCCGGTCTCGGGGACCTTGTGCTGTGAGTTCCGGCGGCGCCCATGTCACGGTGCTGCTCGACGAGGCGGTGGATTCCCTGGCAATCAAACAAGACGGTGTTTACGTGGACGCCACCTTCGGGCGGGGCGGCCACAGCCGGCGCATTCTGTCGGCGCTTGGCGATGGCGGTCGTCTGGTTGCGCTCGATCGCGATCCGCAGGCGATTGCTGCCGGGGCGGCCGTGGCTGACCGGCGCTTTCAGCTGGTGCACCGGGCCTTCGGCGAACTGGCCGAGGCGGCGGCCGAGGCCGGCGTGGCGTCGGTCGATGGAATTCTGTTGGACGTAGGGGTGTCGTCGCCGCAAATCGACGACGGGGAGCGTGGCTTCAGCTTCCGCTATGACGCGCCGCTCGACATGCGTATGGATACGACGCAGGGCGAGACGGCGGCCGAATGGCTGGCGCGGGCCGAATTGAGGGAAATTACGGAGGTCATCAAAAATTATGGCGAAGAACGGTTTGCTTTCCAGATTGCAAAGAAGGTTGTGGCTGCTCGGGGCGAACAACCAATTGTCACAACAGCTCAGTTCGCGGCCCTCGTACGCGAGACCGTGCGCACCCGTGAGCCAGGGCAGGACCCGGCGACGCGCAGCTTTCAAGCTCTACGGATTCATATCAATCAAGAGCTCCGCCAGCTGGAGGTAGTCCTGCCGCAGGCGCTTGAACTACTCAAGCCCGGTGGCCGGCTGGTCGTCATTTCCTTCCATTCGCTCGAAGACCGCATCGTGAAAAACTTCATGCGAGCCCAGTCGACTGCAGATTCCCTGCCCAAGGGGCTGCCGTTGCGCGCCGACCAGTTGCCGCAGCCCAAGCTGCGCCTGATCGGCAAGGCAATCAAGCCGGGTGCCGCCGAGGTCGCGGCAAACCCGCGCGCGCGTAGCGCGGTGATGCGGGTCGCGGAGAAGGTCTGATGTTCCGTCTCAATCTCTTTCTCCTGCTCGTCGTCGTGTTCTGTGCGCTGGCCGTGGTCACCTCGCAGCATCGCGGTCGCAAGCTGTTCCAGGCCCTCGAGGCGGAACAGGAGAAGGTGCGCCAGCTCGATATCGAGTTTGGCCAGCTGCAGATCGAGATGTCGACTTGGGCGACGCACCCGCGGGTCGAGAAGATTGCCCGCGAGCGGCTGCGCATGGTGGTGCCCCCGCTGCACCAGGTGTCGCGGCCAGTACCGGTCGGGGAGGTGCGCTGATGGTCGTGCGCCGCCGTCCGCAGCGCGGGCATCGCTACACGGAAAGCCCGATCCTGGCGCTGGCCCTGCAGGGCTGGCGTTCGCGCATGGTCGGCCTGCTGCTGATGGCAGCCTTCCTGGTGCTGCTGATGCGCGCCTTCTATCTGCAGGTGATCAACAACGATTTCCTGCAGGAAAAAGGCGATTCCCGCTATCTGCGCGACATCGAGATTTCCGCTTCGCGCGGCAAGGTGACTGACCGCAATGGCGACATGCTCGCGGTGTCGACGCCGATGCGCTCGATCTGGGCGATCCCGTCCGATGCGCGGACCATGAGTGGCGAGCAGAAGCGCCAGTTGGCCGAACTGGTCGAACTGAAACCGCGCGAACTCGATGCGCGCCTGGCTTCGGAAAAGAATTTCGTCTTCGTCAAACGCCAAGTGCCGCCGCAGGTCGCCGAGCAGATCGCGGCGCTCAAGCTGCCCGGCGTCCACCAGGAAAAGGAATACCGCCGCTTCTATCCGGCCGGCGAGATGACCGCCCATCTGGTCGGCTTTACCGGCGTGGACGACAAGGGTCTGGAAGGCGTCGAACTGGCCTTCCAGCAAGCCTTGCTGGGCCGTGCCGGGGCGCGCACGGTGATTCGCGACCGGCGCGGCAACATCATCGAGGATGTCGGCGCGACCCGCCCGCCGCGCGACGGCAGCGATGTCGTGCTGGCCATCGATTCCAAGATCCAGTATCTGGCCTATAGCCACCTGAAGGCGACGGTGACCGAGAGCAAGGCCAAGGGCGGCGGGGTCGTGGTGCTCGATACCCGCACCGGCGAGATCCTGGCGCTGGTTAACTGGCCGACCTACAACCCGAACAACCGCGCCCGCCTGTCCGGCGAGCAACTGCGCAACCGCGCGGTGACCGATACCTTCGAGCCGGGGTCGACGCTGAAGCCGTTCACCGTGGCCCTTGGCCTGGAAAAGGGCAAATACCGCTACGACACCGTGGTCGATGTGTCGCCGGGCCGGATCACCGTCGGCCGTGCGGTGATCAGCGACATCCATCCGCACAAGGAATTGACGGTGGCGCAGATCGTCCAGAAGTCCTCGAACGTCGGCACCACCAAGATGGCCCTGAGCATGCCGCCCGAGGCGATGTGGGAGATGTTCGACAATCTTGGCTTCGGCAAGTCGCCGCAACTGGGTTTCCCGGGCGAGGTCGGCGGTCGTCTGCGGGCGTGGAAGAACTGGCGGCCGATCGAGCAGGCGACCATGTCCTACGGTCACGGCATTTCGATGAGCCTGATCCAGTTGGCGCGCGCTTATACCGTGTTTGCGCGTGACGGCGACATCGTGCCGGCCTCGTTGCTGCGCGTCGATGCGCCGGTGGTTCGCGGTCAGCCGGTGTTTTCCGCGCAGACCGCACGGGAATTGCGGGCCATGCTGGAACTGGTCGTGATGCCGGGCGGTACCGCGCTGAAGGCTGCCGTGCCGGGCTACCGGGTCGGCGGCAAGACCGGCACCGCGCACAAGCTCGAAGGTGGCGTGTACGCCAACAAGTACATCGCCTCGTTTGTCGGCATCGCGCCGATTTCCAATCCCCGCCTGGTGGTCGCCGTGATGATCGACGAGCCGTCGGCGGGGCAGTACTACGGTGGCCAGATCGCTGGTCCGGTGTTTTCCAGCGTGATGGGTGGAGCCTTGCGTACGCTCGGCGTCGCGCCCGATGCGCCGGTCCAGGTGGCTGCATTGAATGAAGACAAGGGGCGGATGTGATGACGCCGCGTGAAATTCTCGATCGTCTGGAAAGTCTCGGCATCGAGCCGACCGGCATTGCCGACGACAGCCGGCAAGTGCGTCCGGGCGACGTGTTCCTGGCCTATCCCGGCGATCTGGCCGACGGTCGTGCCTATATCGCCGACGCGCTGGCGCGCGGGGCGCGGGCCGTGGTCTGGCAGCCGGGCGGCGAATTCGTCTGGAATCCGGCGTGGGCGGTGCCCAACTTTGCCGCCGAGGCCCTGCGGCCATTGGCCGGTCCGCTGGCGCACGCGATCTACGCGCACCCGAGCGAGGGCATGTCGCTGATCGCGATTACCGGCACCAATGGCAAGACCACGGTCAGCCAGTGCCTTGGTCGAGTTTATCCGCGTCCCTGCGCGGTGATCGGCACGCTGGGTGCGGGTTTCCCGGAGGAATTGACGACGACCGGTTTCACCACCCCGGAAGCGACGACGCTGATGCGTTACCTGGCCGATTTCCGCGCCCGCAAGGCCGCAGCCTGCGCGCTTGAAGCGAGTTCGATCGGCATCGAGGAAGGGCGGATGAACGGTCTGCGTGTCGATGTCGCGGTGTTTACCAACCTGACCCGCGATCACCTCGATTACCACGGCAGCATGGAAGCCTATGCCGCCGCCAAGGAAAAGCTCTTTTTGTGGCCGCGTCTGCGTACCGCAGTGATCAACCTGGACGACGATTTCGGCGTGCATCTGATGCGTGAAACGACGGCCATGCGCGCCATCGGTTATTCGGCGCAGCCGCCGCGTCGCGATTTTCCGGCGCTGGTGCGGGCCGAGAACATTGTCGATACGCCTTTCGGCCAGCGTTTCGAGATCGTGCTGCCGAACGGCCGGGCCATGGTCGATACGGCGCTGGTCGGTCGCTACAACGTCTCCAACCTGCTCGCCTGCGCCGCCGTGCTGCACGACGCCGGCGTGATGCCGGCCGAGATCGGTCGCCGTCTGTCCGAGCTGACGCCGCCGCCGGGGCGCATGGAGCGTCTGGGCGGTGTCGGTGAGCCGCTGGTGGTCGTCGATTACGCGCACACGCCAGATGCCCTGGCCAATGCACTGGGGGCGCTGCGGCCGCTGGCTGACGTGCGCGGTGGCAAGCTGGCGGTGGTTTTCGGTTGTGGTGGCGATCGCGACAAGGGCAAGCGCCCGCAGATGGGTGGTGTCGCCGAAGCCGGTGCTGATCGCGTCATGGTTACCAGCGACAACCCGCGCAGCGAATCGCCGGCAGAAATCATCGAAGCCATCCTGGGCGGCATGGTACACGCCGAGGTCGAGCCCGACCGCGCGCAGGCGATCCGCCGCGCCATCGGCGAAGCTGCCGATGCCGACGTGATCCTGCTGGCCGGTAAAGGGCATGAGGACTATCAGGAGGTCGGCGGTCAGCGCCTGCCATTCTCCGACATGGCCGAAGCGCAGGCGGCATTGAACCTGCGTCGCCAAGGAACTGAGGTGGCCGCATGATCGCCTGGCAACTCTCGCAAGTCGCCGCTGCCGTCGGCGGTCGTCTGCTCGGTGCCGATCGCCGGATCGCCGGCGTTTCCACCGACACCCGGGCGGTGGCGCCCGGTCAACTGTTCATCGCCTTGCGTGGCGAGCGTTTCGACGCCCACGATTTTCTGGAGACAGCTGTGACTGCGGGCGCCGCCGCGCTGCTCGTTGCCGATGCTGCTCGTGTTCCGGCCGGCGCATCGGCCGTGCTTGTCGACGACACCCGGCTGGCGCTTGGTCGCCTGGCGGCGGCCTGGCGCAGTCAGTTTTCGCTGCCGGTGATCGCGGTGACCGGTTCGAACGGCAAGACCACGACCAAGGAAATGATCGCCGCCGTCCTCAAGGCGGCATTCGGTGATGCGGTGCTGGCCACGCGCGGAAATTTCAACAACGACATCGGCTTGCCGCTGACCTTGCTCGGTCTCGACGCCACGCATCGCGCCGCGGTGATCGAGATGGGCATGAACCATCCCGGCGAGATCGGCTACCTGACGCGCATCGGCGCACCGACGGTGGCGCTGGTGACCAACGCCCAGCGTGCCCACCTCGAAGGCATGGGCGGCCTTGACGAGGTGGCCCGCGAGAAGGGTACGATCTTTGCCGGCCTGCCGGCCGACGGTGTTGCGGTGATCAACGCTGACGACGCCTATGCCGGCTTCTGGCGCGAGCAGGTCGGTGAGCAGCCGGTGCGCAGCTTCGGCATCGACCAGCCGGCCGACGTCCGCGCCAGCGTGCGCCAGCACGGCCTGGAAACCGCAGTGACGCTGAATGCGGCGGAAGGTGAGGTCAAATTCACGCTGGCCATTCCCGGTCGCCACAATGCCTGCAACGCGCTTGCTGCCGCTGCCGCCTGTCTCGCCGCCGGCCTGCCGCTGTCGGCGGTGGCCGAAGGCCTGGCCGCCTTCGCTGGCGTCAAGGGGCGGCTGCAATTGCGCCAGGGCCGTAACGGCGCGCAGATCCTCGACGACACCTACAACGCCAATCCGGATTCGGTGCGCGCCGGTATCGACGTGCTCGCCGCGACCATCGGCCGCAAGGTGCTGGTGCTCGGCGACATGGGCGAAATCGGCGAGGCCAGCGGCCAGTACCACGACGAGATCGGCGGCTACGCCAAGAGCCAGGGCATCGACCGTCTGTTCGCGCTCGGCGACGCCAGCCAGCAGGCCGTGCGCAACTTCGGCGACGGCGCCCGTCACTTCTGCAATGTCGACAAGCTGATCGGCGCGGTCGACAAGGAACTGGGTCCGGACACCACCGTACTGGTCAAGGGCTCGCGCTTCATGAAAATGGAACGGGTGGCCGACGCGCTGGCCGTTGCTTCCGGGGAGGACCGCTGATGCTTCTGGCCTTAGCCCAATGGCTCGCGCAGGACATTCGCTTTTTCAATGTCTTCAACTACATCACGCTGCGTACCGTGTTGGCGACGATGACCGCCTTGCTCATCTCATTCGCCGCCGGCCCGCGCGTGATCCGCTGGCTGGCCGCCAAGAAGATCGGTCAGGCGGTGCGCACCGACGGTCCGCAGACGCATCTGGTCAAGTCGGGGACGCCGACCATGGGCGGCGTGCTGATCCTGATCGCCATCGGCATCACCACGCTGCTGTGGGGCGACCTGTCCAACAAGTATGTGTGGACCGTGCTGGTCGTCACGCTCGGCTTCGGCATCATCGGCTGGTACGACGACTGGAAGAAGGTCGTTTACCGTGATCCGAACGGTCTGGCCAGCCGCTGGAAGTTTTTCTGGCAGTCGGTGCTCGGCGCCGGCGCGGCCCTGTTCCTGGCCTTCTCGGCGACGTCGACGGCGCAGACCGAACTGATCGTGCCCTTCTTCAAGAGCGTTGCCTATCCGCTCGGCATCGTCGGCTTCATCACGCTGACCTATTTCGTCATCGTCGGCACCAGCAACGCGGTCAACCTGACCGATGGCCTGGACGGTCTGGCGATCATGCCGACGGTGATGATCGCCGCCGCGCTGGCGATCTTCGCCTATGTCACCGGTAACGCGGTGTATGCCAAGTACCTGCTGATTCCCTACGTGCCGGGCGCTGGCGAACTATGCATCCTGCTTGGCGCGATTGCCGGCGCCGGGCTCGGTTTCCTGTGGTTCAACGCCTACCCGGCCGAAGTCTTCATGGGCGACGTCGGCGCGCTGGCGCTCGGCGCTGCGCTCGGTACCGTCGCCGTCATCGTCCGCCAGGAAATCGTGCTGCTGATCATGGGCGGCGTCTTCGTCGTCGAGACGCTGTCGGTGATGCTGCAGGTGTCGTGGTTCAAGTACACCAAGAAACGTTTCGGCGAGGGCCGGCGAATACTGCGCATGGCGCCGCTGCACCACCACTTTGAACAAACGGGCTGGAAGGAGACGCAGGTTGTCGTCCGCTTCTGGATCATCACCATCATGCTGGTCCTGATCGGGCTGGCGACCTTGAAGCTGCGCTAAATGGAACTCAAGGGCAAACGCGTTCTGGTGATCGGGCTCGGTGAGTCCGGACTGGCGATGGCCAAATGGCTGCATCGCCAGGGCGCGTGCGTCCGGGTCGCCGACTCGCGCGACAACCCGCCCAACGTCGATGCGCTGCAGGCCGTCGCCCCGGGCGCCGAGCTGCTCGCCGGCGCTTTCTCGGCTGCCACCTTCGCCGGCTGCGAAGTCGTCGCCCTGTCGCCGGGCGTGGCCAAGGCGACGCCGGCGATAGCCGGCTGCGGCCTGCCGCTGATCTCGGAAATCGAACTGTTCGCTGCCGGCGTGCGCGCGCAGGTGGCGGGCTCGCAGATCGTCGCCATCACCGGCAGCAACGGCAAGACCACGACGACGGCACTGACCGCCCACCTGCTCAATGGCGCCGGTGTGCCGGCCATCGCTTGCGGCAACATCTCGCCGTCGGCGCTCGACGCGCTGATGGATGCGCAGGACGCCGGCAATCTGCCTGCGGTCTGGGTGGTCGAACTGTCGAGCTTCCAGCTGGAAACCACGCATCACCTGAATGCCGCCGCGGCAACCGTGCTCAACCTCTCGGAAGATCATCTCGATCGTTACAACGGCAGCCTGGCCGAGTACGCGGCGGCCAAGTCGCGCGTCTTCCAGGGTAAGGGCGCGATGATCCTCAACCGCGACGACGACTGGTCGATGGCCAACGGTCGCTGCGGTCGCAAGATGATCACTTTCGGCCTCAATGCGGCGCCGCGCGGGACCGATTTCGGACTGGCCGACGGCAGTATCGTGCGCGGCGGCGAGGCGCTGGTCGCGCTCGCCGACCTGCAACTGAGCGGTCTGCACAACGCCGCCAACGCGATGGCCGCGCTGGCCTTGTGCGAGGCTGTCGGTGTCGTGCCGCAGCGCCTGATCGAACCGCTGAAGGCATTCCGCGGCCTGCCGCACCGGGTTGAAACCGTCGCCGAGATCGGCGGCGTGCTGTATGTCGACGATTCCAAGGGCACCAACGTCGGTGCCACGCTGGCGGCGATCGAGGGCATGGGGCGCAAGGTCGCCATCGTCCTCGGCGGCGACGGAAAAGGCCAGGATTTCTCGCCGCTCAAGGCGGCACTGGCCGAGCACGGCCGCGCGGTCGCGCTGATCGGCCGCGACGCTGCGGCGATCGGCATGGCCGTCGAAGGCTGCGGCGTGCCGACCTGCATCGTCGGCGACATGGAAGCCGCCGTGCGCTGGCTGACCGCCCGCGCCGAATCCGGCGATTGCGTGCTGCTGTCGCCGGCCTGCGCCAGCCTCGACATGTACCGCAGCTACGCGCACCGCGCGCAAGCCTTCATCGATGCGGTCGGAGGGCTGAAGCCATGATGCTGTCCGCGCTCGACTCGCCGCGCCAGCAACTGGCCGAAATCGACCACGCCCTGCTGTGGTCGGCACTGCTGCTCCTGCTCGGCGGGCTGGTGATGGTCTATTCGGCATCAATCGCGATTGCCGAGGCCGGCCGCTTCACCAACAACCAGCCGGCCTATTACCTGATCCGGCACACGATTTTCCTGTGCATCGGCCTGGTCGCCGGCGCGGTCGCCTTCCAGTTGCCGCTGACGGTGTGGCAGAAATATGCGCCGGTGCTGTTCATGATCGGCGTCGTGCTGCTGGCGATCGTGCTCATTCCCGGCATCGGCAAGGACGTCAATGGTGCCCGCCGCTGGCTGCCGCTCGGCTTCGCCAACCTGCAGCCGTCCGAGTTGATGAAGCTGTTCGCCGTGCTCTACGCGGCCGACTACACGATCCGCAAGATCAATGTCATGCACGATCTGAAGCAGGCCTTCCTGCCCATGTTCGGCGCGATGGCGCTGGTCGGCATCCTGCTGCTCAAGGAGCCGGATTTCGGGGCCTTCGTCGTGATCATTTCGATCGCCATGGGCATCCTCTTCCTCGGTGGGCTGAAGGCGCGCATGTTCGCGCTGCTGATCGTCGGCCTGCTGATCGCCTTCGCGATCATGATCATCGTTTCGCCCTACCGGCGCGACCGCATCTTCGGCTTCATGGACCCGTGGGCCGATGCCTTCGGTCGCGGCTACCAGTTGTCGCATTCGCTGATCGCCTTCGGTCGCGGTGAATTGTTCGGCGTTGGACTCGGCGCCAGTGTCGAGAAACTGTTCTACCTGCCGGAAGCGCATACCGACTTCCTGCTTGCCGTGATCGGCGAGGAACTGGGTTTCGTCGGCGTCCTGACCGTAATCGCCTTGTTCGCTGTGCTGGTCCAGCGCGCCTTCGCCATCGGTCGTCAGTGCGTGCAGCTCGACCGCCTGTACCCGGCGCTGGTCGCCATGGGCATCGGCATCTGGCTGGGCGTGCAGTCCTTCATCAACATGGGCGTCAACGTCGGCCTGCTGCCGACCAAGGGCCTCACCCTGCCGCTGATGAGCTTCGGCGGCTCGGGCATCCTCGCCAACTGCGTGGCATTGGCGATCCTGCTTCGGGTTGACTGGGAGAACAGGCAACTCATGCGGGGAGGAAAACTATGAGCAAAACCATCATGATCATGGCCGGCGGCACCGGCGGCCACATCTTCCCGGCGCTGGCCGTCGCCCACAAGATGCGCGACGCCGGCTGGCGGGTCGTCTGGCTGGGTAATCCCGAGGGTATGGAGGCCCGTCTGGTGCCGCAGCATGGTTTCGAGATGGTCTGGGTCAAGTTCTCCGCCCTGCGCGGCAAGGGCCTGCTGCGCAAGCTGCTGCTGCCGGTCAACCTGCTGCGCGGCTTCTGGCAGGGCTGGCAGGCGATCCGTCAGGTCAGGCCGGATGTGGTCCTCGGCATGGGCGGCTACATCACCTTCCCGGGCGGCATGATGGCGGCGCTCGCGGGCGTGCCGCTAGTGCTGCACGAGCAGAATTCGGTCGCCGGGCTGGCCAACAAGGTGCTCGCCGGTGTTGCCGAGCGTATCGCCACCGGTTTCCCGGAGGTGCTGAAGAAGGGCATCTGGCTGGGCAATCCGGTGCGTCCGGAAATCGCCGCCGTGAAACCGCCAGCCGAGCGCTTTGCCGAGCGCGAGGGCGCGCTGCGTGTGCTGATCATCGGCGGCAGTCTGGGCGCCCAGGCGCTCAACGAGGCGGTGCCCAAGGGCATGTCGCTGCTCGCGGCCGACCAGTTGCCGCAGATCGTCCACCAGGCCGGCGAAAAGCATATCGACGCGCTCAAGGCGGCCTACGCGGCGGCCGGGGTGCAGGCGCACTGCGTGCCGTTCATCGAGGACATGGCCGGCGCCTACGAGTGGGCCGATCTGGTCATCTGCCGGGCCGGGGCGCTGACTGTGGCGGAACTGGCAGCGGTCGGCGTGGCCAGCATCCTGGTCCCCTTCCCGCATGCGGTTGACGACCACCAGACCGGCAATGCCCGTTTCCTGGTCAATGTCGGCGGCGCCTTCCTGCTGCCACAAAGCGAACTGACGCCGGAAGCCATCGCCCTGATCCGCAACTACTCGCGCGGCCAGCTTCAGGAAATGGCGGAAAAGGCCCGCAGCCTGGCCAAGCCGGAGGCCACGCTGGACGTGGTCAATCTCTGTACGGAAATTGCCAAATGAAGCACAAGGTCAAACACATCCACTTCGTCGGCGTCGGCGGTTCGGGCATGAGCGGCATCGCCGAAGTGCTTGCCCACCTCGACTACACGGTGACGGGCTCCGATATCGCCGCCAGCGCGACGACGCGCCGCCTCGAAGGCGAGGGCGTGCGCGTGACCATCGGCCACGCCGAAGAGAACATTGCCGGCGCTGACGCCGTGGTCGTGTCGACGGCGGTCAAGGAAGACAACCCGGAAGTGATGGCGGCGCGTGCCCGGCACATCCCGGTCGTCCCGCGCGCCCAGATGCTGGCCGAACTGATGCGTCTGAAGCGCGGTATCGCCATCGCCGGCACCCACGGCAAGACGACGACGACCAGCCTGGTCACCAGCATTCTGGCCGAAGGCGGCATCGATCCGACTTTCGTCATCGGTGGCCGCCTGAATGCCGCCGGCGCCAACGCCCGCCTGGGCAGCGGCGATTTCCTGGTGGCCGAGGCCGACGAGTCGGATGCATCCTTCCTGTTCCTGTCGCCGGTGATCTCGGTGGTTACCAACATCGACGCCGACCACATGGAGACCTACGGCCACGATTTCGAGCGGCTCAAGGGCGCCTTCGTCGATTTCCTGAATCGCCTGCCGTTCTACGGCGTCGCCGTGCTCTGCGCTGACGACGCCAACGTGCGCGCGATCATGCCGCAGGTGGCCAAGCAGATCGTCACCTACGGGCTGAGCCCGGAATCCAATTTCTACGCCGAGAACGTCGTCGCCGACGGCGGCCAGATGCGCTTCACCTGCGTCCGCGTCAATGGCACGACCTCGCGTCTCGAGATCACGCTGAACACGCCGGGCATGCACAACGTGCTCAATGCGCTGGCGGCGATTGCCGTCGCCACCGAAGTCGGCGTCGCAGACGCGGCCATCGTCAAGGCACTGGCCGAGTTCAAGGGCGTCGGCCGGCGCTTTCAGCGTTACGGCGAAGTCGCCTTGCCGGCCGGTGGCAGCTTCACGCTGGTCGACGATTACGGCCACCACCCGGTCGAGATGGCGGCAACGCTCGCTGCCGCTCGCGGCGCCTTCCCCGGTCGCCGCCTGCTGCTGGCCTTCCAGCCGCACCGCTACACGCGCACCCGCGACTGCTTCGAGGATTTCGTCAAAGTGTTGTCGACGGTCGATGCCTTGTGCCTGGCCGAAATCTACGCCGCCGGCGAAGCGCCCATCGTCGCCGCCGACGGCCGTTCGCTGGCGCGCGCCTTGCGCGTCGGCGGCAAGGTCGAGCCGGTATTTGTTGAAGATATCGCGGCAATGCCGCAAACGATCATGGATGTCGCCCGCGATGGCGATGTGGTACTGACCATGGGTGCCGGTTCCATCGGTGCGGTGCCCGGCAAACTGGTGGAAGGCAAATGAGCGGTTTCGGCAAGGTCGCAGTCCTCTTCGGCGGAACTTCCGCCGAACGCGAGGTTTCCCTGAACAGCGGTTCGCGCGTGCTGGCCGCCCTGCTGGGCCAGGGCATCGATGCCCACGCCTTCGATCCGGCCGAGCAGCCGCTTGATGCACTGAAGGGCTATGACCGCGCCTTCATCGCGCTGCACGGCCGCCACGGTGAGGACGGCACGATCCAGGGCGCGCTCGAAGTCATGCACATCCCCTATACCGGCTCCGGCGTGCTCGCCTCGGCGCTGGCCATGGACAAGTTCCGCACCAAGCTGATGTGGCAGGCCGCCGGTCTGCCGATTCCGGAATACGCACTGCTCAGAGCCGATTCCGATTTCGCCGACATCGAGGAAGAACTCGGCCTGCCGCTGTTCGTCAAGCCGGCGCGCGAAGGTTCGTCGATCGGCGTGACCAAGGTCAAGACGCCGGGCGCACTGAAGGCTGCCTACGAAGAAGCGGCCCGCCACGATCCGCTGGTGATCGCCGAGAAGGGCGTGATGGGCGGCGAATACACGGTCGGCATCGTCGGCGACGAAGTGCTGCCGATCATCAAGATCGAGCCGGCGACGGAGTGGTACGACTACGAAGCCAAGTACAACCGCGACGACACCCAATACCTGTGCCCCTGTGGCCTGCCGGAAGCCAAGGAAATGCAGATCCGCGCCCAGGCGCTGGAAGCGTTCCGCATGTTGGGCGGCCGCGGCTGGGGGCGCGTCGATTTTCTGATGGACGAGGACGGCAATCACTACTTCCTGGAAGTGAACACCGCGCCGGGCATGACCGATCACTCGCTGGTGCCGATGGGCGCCCGGGCGGCCGGCATGGACTACCCGGCACTGGTGCGTCGCGTCCTCGAACTGGCGGCCAACGACTGAGACGATGAATGTGGCACAAACCCCAACTGCTGACCGCGCTGGCCGACCTGCTGATGCTGGTCGCCGCCGCCGCCTTGCTGGCCGCCGGGGCGGTCTGGCTGGTGCGCGTGCCGTCGTTGCCGGTCAAGCAGGTGGTGTTCGTGGCGCCGCTGGAGCATGTACGCCGCGGCGAGGTGGAGCAGGTTTTGCCGTCGGCGCTGCGTGGCAATTTCTTCAGTCTGGATCTCGAAGCGGTACGCCTGGCGCTGGAGCAACTGCCCTGGGTGCGGCGGGTGCAGGTACGCCGGGTGTGGCCGGCGACGGTCGAAGTGGCGGTCGAGGAGCACAAGGCGGTGGCACGCTGGGGCGAGGGCTACGCGGAAATGGTGAACAGCCATGGCGAGGTTTTTGCCGCCCTGCTGCCGGAAAGCGAGATGCGCGCCTTGCCCTTGCTGTCCGGCCCACCGGGGACGGGGCGGGAAGTGCTGGAGCGCTTTGCCGCATTCAACGAGGCGCTGGCCGGGGTGGGCGAGCGGGCTGTCCAGTTGTCGCTGTCGCCGCGTCTGGCCTGGCAGTTGAAGCTGGAAAACGGCATGCGGGTGGAAATCGGGCGGGAGCATCCGAAGTCGCCGGTCGGGCCGCGCCTGGAGCGTTTCGTGGCGGTGTATCCGTCGATGGTGGCCGGTTTGCCGGTGCTGCCGACGGTCGTGGATTTGAGGTATCCGAACGGTTTCGCGATGAAGGTCGCGGGCGAGGGGAAGGGAAAGTAAGACTATGAGCAGGGACAACAAGGATCTGGTGGTTGGCCTGGATATCGGAACGTCGAAGATCGTCGCGCTGGTCGCCGATCTCGACCACGAAGGACGGCTGAGCGTGATCGGCATGGGTTCGCAGGATTCGCGCGGGCTGAAGAAGGGGGTCGTGGTCAACATCGAGGAAACGGTGCACACGATCAGCCGCGTCATCCAGGAAGTCGAGCTGATGGCCGACTGCAAGGTCAGCCATGTGTACACGGGGATTGCCGGCAGCCACATCAAGAGTTTCAACTCGAACGGCATGGTGGCGATCAAGGACAAGGAAGTCACCCAGGCCGATGTCGAGCGCGTGATCGAGACGGCGCGGGCGATGCCGATTCCGGCCGAGCAGGAAATCCTGCACATCCTTACCCAGGAATTCGTCATCGACGGCCAGGACGGTATCCGCGAGCCGATCGGCATGAGCGGCATGCGCCTGGAAGTGAAGACGCACATCGTCACCGGCGCCGTGTCGGCGGCGCAGAACATCGTCAAGTGCGTGCGTCGCTGCGGTCTGGAGGTCAATGACCTGGTGCTGCAGCCGCTGGCTTCGAGCTATGCGACGCTGTCCGAGGACGAGAAGGACCTCGGCGTCTGCCTGATCGACATCGGTGGCGGTACCACCGACATCGCCGTGTGGACGCAGGGCGCGATTCGCCACACCTCGGTGATTCCCATCGCCGGCGACCAGATCACCAACGACATCGCCATGGCCTTGCGCACGCCGACGCGTGAAGCCGAGGACATCAAGTGCAAGTACGGCTGCGCCCTGGCGCAACTGGCCGAGATTTCGGAAAACCTCGATGTCGCTGGCGTCGACGACCGGCCCAGCCGCAAGTTGAGCCGCCGGGCGCTGGCCGACGTGATCCAGCCGCGGGTCGAGGAATTATTCGAGCTGATCCAGCACGAACTGCGCCGCGCCGGCTTCGAGGAAGTCCTGTCGTCCGGCATCGTCCTCACCGGCGGCGCCAGCGCCATGCCGGGCATGGTCGAACTGGGCGAGGAAATCTTCCACATGCCGGTGCGCCTGGGTAATCCCAAGTACGACGGCAGCCTGTCCGACGTCGTCCAGAACCCGCGCTTCTCGACGGCCTACGGCCTGCTGCTGGAAGCGCAGGCGCAGCGCAAGCGGGGGCAGAAGATTCAGGAGAAGCAGGGCATCAAGGATGTCTTCTCCAGCATGAAGCAATGGTTTTCCAAGAATTTTTGATTTGTCATTGAACAGTTTTTTCAGAGGAGGTCGTCATGTTTGAAATCATCGAGAAGGAAGAAGAGCTCGGCACCATCATCAAGGTGTTCGGGGTGGGCGGTGCCGGCGGCAATGCCATCGAGCACATGATCCGTGAAGGGGTGAACGGCGTCGAATTCATCGCCGCCAATACCGACGCCCAGGCGCTGGCACGCAATGCTGCATCGTCGAAGCTGTCGCTGGGCAAGACCGGCCTCGGTGCCGGGGCCAAGCCGGAAGCCGGCAAGATGGCCGCCGATGCGCACCGTGACGAGATCCGCGCGGCGCTGGAAGGCTCGCACATGGCCTTCATCACCGCCGGCATGGGCGGCGGCACGGGTACCGGCGCCGCGCCGGTGGTCGCCGAGATCGCCCGTGAAATGGGCATCCTGACCGTCGGCGTGGTGACCAAGCCGTTCAGCTTCGAAGGCGGCAAGCGGATGAAGTCGGCCGAAGCCGGCATCATCGAGTTTTCCAAGCATGTCGATTCGCTGATCGTCATCCTCAACGACAAGCTGATGGAAGTCATGGGTGACGATGCCGATGTCGACGACTGCTTCAAGGCCGCCGATGACGTGCTCCGCAACGCCGTTGGCGGGATTGCCGAAATCATTACCTACCCGGGCCTGGTCAACGTCGACTTCGAAGACGTGCGCACGGTGATGGGTGAAATGGGTCGCGCGATGATGGGTTCGGCTGCCGCTGCCGGCGTCGATCGCGCGCGCATCGCCGCCGAACAGGCGGTTGCTTCGCCGCTGCTCGAAGGCGTGAACCTGTCCGGTGCGCGCGGCGTGCTGGTGAATATCACCGCCGCCAAGGGCAACCTGAAGATGAAGGAAGTCAACGAAGTGATGAACACCGTCAAGGCCTTCGCTGCCGACGACGCACACATCATCTTCGGTGCGGTGTACGACGAACTGATGGGCGATGCGCTGCGTGTCACCGTGGTCGCCACCGGTCTCGGCCAGGCAGCCGCCAAGCGTCAGACCTTCGAAGTCATCAACACGCCGATGGTCGAAGCGGTGGCCACCGGTACCCACGATGCCGTCGCCTTCAACAGCGGTCCGGCCATCGACTACAACCAGATTGCCGACGTCCCGGCCGTCGTGCGCAAGCGCAACGTTACCGTCGAAGCGCTGGCCAATAGCGGTGTTGATCGTTACGACATCCCGGCTTTCCTGAGAAAGCAGGCCGATTGATCTGTAACAAAAACTCTCTCTGAAAAAGGGCGGCGGCGCATTGTGTTAAAATGCGCCGCCTTCCCCAATCATTCAAAGACTTAAAACAATAATGCTCAAGCAACGTACGCTGAAGACTGTGATCCACGCCTCGGGCGTCGGTCTGCATGGCGGCGTCAAGGTCAATCTGACCTTGCGGCCGGCCGCACCGGATACCGGTATCGTCTTCCGTCGCGTTGACCTGCCCGAACCTGTCGATATTCCCGCGCAAGCGGTCCTGATCGGCGACACCCGCATGTGTTCCTGCCTGGAGCGCGACGGGGTCAAGGTCGGCACCATCGAACACCTGATGTCGGCCCTTTGTGGCCTCGGCATCGACAATGCCTGGATCGACATCGACGCCCCGGAAGTGCCCATTCTTGACGGCTCGGCGGCGCCCTTCGTGTTCCTGATCCAGTCGGCTGGCATCGAAGAACAGAATGCCGCCAAGAAATTCATCCGCGTCACCCGGCCGATCGAGGTCAAGGACGGCGACAAGTGGGCGCGTTTCGAGCCGTATGACGGCTATCGCCTGAGTTTTTCCATCGTCTTCAATCACCCTGCCATCGACAAGTCGGCGCAGCAGGCGGTGGTTGATTTCGCCGAGCAGTCCTATGTCCGTGAAGTGTCGCGGGCACGTACCTTCGGCTTCATGCAGGAAGTCGAATACCTGCGCGAGAACGGCCTGGCGCTGGGCGGTGGTCTTGAAAATGCAATCGTCCTCGACGAATTCCGCGTTCTCAACCAGGACGGATTGCGTTATGGCGACGAGTTCGTCAAACACAAGATTCTCGACGCCGTCGGTGACCTCTACCTGCTCGGCCATCCGCTGCTCGCCGCGTATTCGTCGCACAAGGGCGGCCATGCGCTGAACAATCAGCTGGCGCGCGCCTTGCTGCAACAGCAGGACGCCTGGGAACTGGTCAGCTTCGCCGAATCCGCCCAGGCCCCGTTGGGCGTCACCCGCTGGCTGGCCCAGGCCGCCTGATCCCGCCATGTGGATGCTGCGCCTGCTCGCGGTCATCCTGGTCATCGCCGTCGGCGCCGGCATCCTGCTCTATGTATTCACCGGTAACCGGGCCTATCTCTCGTTCAGCTGGCGCCTGTTCCGCTACGGCCTGGTCTTCGCCCTGCTGGTCTTCGCGCTGATGTTCGTCGAGCGCCTGGCAATCATTCCGCTCTGATCGAACGTTGCAACAATGTGTCGATTGCCTGGCGCAATTTGCCCGGCGGCATGGCTTCGGCAGCGGCCCGTAAACTGTCCGCGGCGCGCCCGGAAATCGGCTTGCTCGTGGAAGTCGTTGATCGATATGAGGATTGTCGAGGTTGAACTTTTACTTCGATGTCGTTACACTCGGCGCCTTCTATAGATAATTCGCCACAAAGTCGCCGGCTCATCTGGCGCAATTTTGCGGCGACCGCGCCATTTTCGGCGTGGATAACGATTTTCCCCGACTTGTAGTTGGCGACATGCGCAGCATGGCGCAGCGCACCGGGGGCAAGCTCGTCGAATCGGCTGGAGAGCTTCATCAGCAGCCTGGCATGGGCCATGACCCGGCCAACTGCGGCATCGGCGTCGAGGTAATGCGCTGGCGCTTTGTACATAGGAGGATCCGTGCAGATTATCGTTGTTTCACGCCATCTCAAGTCGGCGCGTACGATCACCATTATGCCCCGGCACGTGCTCGGGGCGCTCGCAGTTTTCTTTGTCCTGGTGTTCCTGTCGTCGGCGTTCTTCTCGTTTATTTCCCTGCATTTCCGTTTGCCGATTGTCGAGAACATCCTGCTTTCCGTGCAGCAGCAGGAAACCCGCCAGACCCGCGATTACATTACCAACAACCTCAATCTGATGGCAACCCGCCTGGGGGAATTGCAGGGGCGTCTGCTGCAACTCGATACCCTGGGCGATCGCGTTTCCGATCTGGCTGGCATCAAGTCCAAGCCGGCTGCCGAAGCCGCCGAGAAGCCCGGTCAGGGTGGGCCTTTCCTGCCGGCGCCGTTGTCGGCGACTGAGTTGCAGCAGGAAATCGAGCGCCTGGCCAAGGCCGTTGACCGCCAGGCCGACGATCTTGCCTTCATGGAATTCAAGTTGCTGGAAAAGCGCGTTGAAGAGCGCCTGATGCCGACCACCTTGCCGGTCAGGAATGCGGTCTTCGGATCGAGTTTCGGCTATCGCAACGATCCGTTTTCGGGTCTGCGCTCGCGTCATGACGGGCTGGACTTTTCGGCGCCGACGGGAACGCCGGTGGTGGCTGCCGCCGACGGCGTGGTGCTGACGGCTTCATATCACCAGGAATTCGGCAACATGATCGACGTCGATCATGGCGACGGTCTGATTTCCCGCTACGCTCACCTGTCGGCCATGGATGTTGTCGAGTCGCAGATCGTGCGGCGCGGGGAAAAGATTGGTGCAGTCGGGACCACCGGTCGGTCGACCGGGCCGCATCTGCATTTCGAAGTGCGTATGCTCGGTGTGCCGCAGAATCCGGCCACCTTCCTCAAGCGGGGCGAGGACTTCGCCCGCTTGCAACGTCGCTGACCCGGCTTGCCGGCCATGGCCGGCAAGCGCCCCCGACACCTCGGTCGGGCATGCTAGAATCCCGGCTCCATTGCTCACGTCTGTGCAATAAACCTATTCCATCGCGATGATATCCGGCCTACTCAAAAAGATTTTCGGCAGCCGCAACGATCGGCTGATCAAGCAGTATTCCCTGACCGTCAAGCGCATCAATGCGCTCGAGCCGCAGATGGCGGCGCTGGATGACACCCAGCTCAAGGCCAAGACCGACGAATTCAGAAAGCGCCATGCCGATGGCGAGACCCTTGACGACCTGCTGCCCGAAGCCTTTGCCGTGGTTCGCGAGGCGAGCAAGCGGGCACTTGGCATGCGCCATTTCGATGTCCAGCTGATCGGCGGCATGGTCCTGCACTACGGCAAGATTGCCGAAATGCGTACCGGCGAAGGCAAGACCCTGGTCGCCACGCTACCGTCCTACCTGAACGCAATTTCCGGCAAGGGCGTGCATGTCATCACGGTCAACGATTACCTGGCCAGCCGCGATGCGGAATGGATGGGCCGGCTGCACCGTTTCCTCGGGCTCTCGGTCGGCATCAACCTGTCGCAGATGGATCACGAGGCCAAGCAGGCGGCTTACGCTGCCGACATCACCTACGGCACCAACAACGAATTCGGCTTCGACTACCTGCGCGACAACATGGTCTATGCCGCCGGACAACGTGTCCAGCGCGGCCTGAATTACGCCATCGTCGACGAAGTGGACTCGATCCTGATCGACGAGGCGCGGACGCCGCTGATCATTTCCGGCCAGGCCGACGACCACACCGACCTCTATCTGCGCATGAAGGACATCGTCCCGCAACTGACGCGGGCGATGGAAGAAAAGGGCGAGGGCGACTACTGGGTGGACGAGAAGGCGCACCAGGTGCACCTCAACGAATCCGGTTACGAGCGCGCCGAAATCCTGCTGGCCCAGGCCGGCATGCTGGCCGAAGGCAGCAGCCTGTACGACGCCGCCAACATCACGCTGATGCACCACCTGAACGCGGCGCTGCGTGCGCTGACCCTGTTCAACAAGGATCAGCACTACGTTGTGCAAAACGGCGAAGTCATCATCGTCGACGAATTCACCGGTCGCCTGATGGCCGGTCGCCGCTGGTCGGACGGCCTGCACCAGGCAGTCGAAGCCAAGGAAGGCGTGCAGATCCAGGCCGAGAACCAGACGCTGGCCTCGATCACCTTCCAGAACTATTTCCGCATGTACGGCAAGCTCGCCGGCATGACCGGCACGGCCGATACCGAAGCCTACGAATTCCAGCAGATCTACGCGCTGGAAACGGTGGTCATTCCGACCAACCGGCCGATGTCGCGCAAGGACATGAACGACCTGGTCTACAAGACCATGGATGAGAAGAACGCCGCCATCGTCGCCGACATCCGCGACTGCGCCAAGCGCGGCCAGCCGGTGCTGGTCGGTACGACCTCGATCGAGTCGTCGGAGCTTCTGTCGGCCCTGCTCGACAAGGAAAAGCTGTCGCACCAGGTGCTCAACGCCAAGCAGCACGCCCGCGAAGCCGAGATCGTCGCCCAGGCCGGTCGTCCGGGCATGATCACCATCGCCACCAACATGGCCGGTCGCGGTACCGACATCGTCCTCGGCGGCAATGTCGAAAAGCAGCTCGATGCCGTGCGCAACGACGAATCGCTGACGGCGGAAGCCCGCGACGCCAAGCTCGCCGAAATGAAGGCCGAGTGGCAGCAGGTCCATGAGGCGGTGCTGGCCGCCGGCGGTCTGCACATCATCGGTTCCGAGCGCCATGAATCGCGCCGCATCGACAACCAGTTGCGCGGTCGCGCCGGTCGTCAGGGCGATGCCGGTTCGTCGCGCTTCTACCTGTGCCTGGACGATCCGCTGCTGCGCATTTTCGCCGGCGAGCGTCTGCGCAGCATCATGGACAAGCTGAAGATGCCGGAAGGCGAGGCGATTGAGCACCCGCTCGTCACCCGTTCGCTGGAATCGGCGCAGCGCAAGGTCGAAGCCCGCAACTTCGACATTCGCAAGCAACTGCTCGAATACGACGACGTCGCCAACGACCAGCGCAAGGTCATCTACCAGCAGCGCAACGAACTGCTGGAAACCGACGACATTTCCGAGACCGTCGGCGCCATGCGCCACAGCGTGCTGCGTGAAATCTTCCGGCTCTACGTGCCCGAGGAATCGGTCGAAGAGCAATGGGACATGGAAGGCCTGGAACGTGCGCTGGCTGCCGACATGCAGATCGGTGCGCCGGTTGCGCAATGGTTCAAGGACGAGCCGACCCTGTCCGACGAGGAAATCCTCGAGCGCATCATTCGCGGCGCTGACGAAGCCTATGCGGCCAAGGTCGAACTGGTCGGGGCCGAGAACTTCCATCAGTTCGAACGCAATGTCATGTTGCAGAGCCTGGACATGCACTGGCGCGAACATCTGGCGGCGCTCGATCACTTGCGTCAGGGCATCCACCTGCGCGGCTACGCGCAGAAGAACCCGAAGCAGGAATACAAGCGCGAAGCCTTCGAACTGTTCGAGGCCATGCTCGACGCCGTGCGCCGCGAAGTCACCCGCATCGTCTTCACCGTGCAGATCCGTTCGCCCGAAGATGTCGAGGAAACCGCACCGCACGCCGACGTCAGCAACGTCAAGTACCAGCATGCCGGCTACGACGAGGCGCTGGCCGACGAAGAGGAAAAACCGGCGCAACCGCAGCACAACGGCCCCAAGGTCGGGCGCAACGATCCCTGCCCCTGCGGTTCCGGCAAGAAGTACAAACAGTGTCACGGCAAGCTTTCCTGATCATTCGATAACCCCCCGATTCAAGGCACCCTAAGCGGTGCCTTGATGCTGTTGGAGCTCTTACCATGCCCGTCAACTACGCTACCCCGACCGCCGATCAACTGTTCGCCGTGGCCGGCGTCCGTCTCGGCGTCGCTGAAGCCGAAATCCGCAAGAAGAACCGCCGCGACCTGACGCTGGTTGCGCTCGACGCCGGCTGCACGGTGGCCGGGGTGTTCACCCAGAACCGCTTCTGCGCGGCACCGGTCCAGCTGTGCCGCCAGCATCTGGCCAGCGGTCAGGAAATCCGCGCCCTGGTGATCAACACCGGCATCGCCAACGCCGGCACCGGCGAACCCGGTCGCCAGACCGCCCGCCAGACCTGCGAAGCGGTCGGCGAACTGCTCGGCGTCGCGGCGGAGCAGGTGCTGCCGTTCTCCACCGGCGTCATTCTCGAACCGTTGCCGGTCGAGCGCATCAAGGCTGGCCTGCCGGCCGTCTTCGCCGATCTCAAGGGCGACAACTGGCATGCCGCCGCGCACGGCATCATGACCACCGACACGGTGGCCAAGGCGGCTTCGCGCGTGCTTGAGGTCAACGGCAAGAAAGTCACGATTTCCGGCATTTCCAAGGGCGCCGGCATGATCAAGCCGAACATGGCGACCATGCTCGGCTTCCTCGCCACCGACGCCGGCATCGCCCAGCCGCTGCTCGACCAGCTGGTCAAGGAAGCTGCCGACGCCTCGTTCAACTGCATCACCGTCGATGGCGATACCTCGACCAACGACTCCTACGTGATGATCGCCACCGGCCAGTCGGGCGCCAGCTTCGCAGCGGAAAGCGACGCCGGCTGGGCTGAGGTCAAGGCCGCGATCATTGCCGTGTCGGTCGAACTGGCGCAGGCCATCGTCCGCGACGGCGAAGGCGCGACCAAGTTCATCACTGTTGCCGTCGAGGGGGGCAAAACAATCGAGGAATGCCGCCAGGTCGGCTACGCCATCGGTCATTCGCCGCTGGTCAAGACCGCCTTCTTCGCCTCCGACCCCAACCTCGGCCGCATCCTTGCCGCCGTTGGTTACGCCGGGATTGCCGATCTCGACGTCGATGGCGTCAAGGTCTGGCTGGACGATGTGCTGGTCGCCGAGAACGGCGGCCGTGCCGCCGCCTATCAGGAAGCCGACGGCGCCCGGGTGATGGCGCAGGCCGAGATCACCGTGCGTGTCGCGCTCGGTCGCGGCAACGCGGCGGCCAAGGTTTACACCTGTGATTTCTCCTACGACTACGTCAAGATCAACGCCGACTACCGTTCGTAAACGATGCGCGACATCCACCGCGACCTGACCCGCAACACCCTGGCGATATTTTTCGTCGTCGGGCTGGCCGGACTGTCGTTGTGGGTACTGCGGCCTTTCCTGGCCGCCGGCGTGTGGGCAGCGATGATCGTCGTCGCCACCTGGCCGGCTTTCCTGGCGCTCGAAGCGCGTCTCGGTGGCCGTCGCCTGCTGGCCATCGCCCTGATGACGCTGGCCATGCTGTTGTTGCTGGTCTTGCCGTTGTGGCTGGCGATCGACACCATTGCCGGCAATGTCGACGCCCTGGGCGCGGCGGCCGATTACCTGATCGCCAACGGCCTGCCGCCGCTGCCGAACTGGCTGGCCGAACTGCCGCTGGTCGGCGGCCCCCTGGCGGCGCTATGGGCGCAGCTGGCTGCTGGCGGCACCGATGGTCTGATCGCCCAGGTCACGCCCTATGCTGCCGATACCGGCAAGTGGGCGCTCGCTCAGGTCGGTGGTCTGGGCGGCATGCTGGTGCAGTTCCTGCTGGTCGTCACCATCGCCGCCATCATGTATTCCGGCGGCGAGCCGGCCGCCCGGCTGCTGCGCCGTTTTGGCCGCCGCCTGGCCGGCGTGCGCGGCGAAAACTCGGTGATTCTGGCCGGTCAGGCGATCCGTGGGGTGGCGCTCGGCGTCGGTGTGACCGCGCTGGTGCAGACGGTGCTCGGCGGATTGGGTCTGGCGGTGGCAGGGGTGCCGTTCGCCGCCTTGCTGTCGGCACTGATGCTGATGCTGTGCATCGCCCAGATCGGGCCGGTGCTGATCCTGCTGCCGGCCGCAGGCTGGCTGTTCTGGAGCGGCGACACCGGCTGGGCGATCTTCCTTGTCGTATGGAGCGTGATCGTCGGCAGCCTCGACAACTTCTTGCGCCCGGCGCTCATTCGTCGCGGCGCCGACCTCCCGCTGCTGCTGATCTTCGCCGGCGTCATCGGTGGCATGCTCGGCTTCGGCCTGATCGGCATCTTCGTCGGCCCGGTCGTCCTGGCCATTACCTGGACCTTGCTCCAGGCCTGGATCGCCGATGCCCTCGGCGACGACTCAGCGCCGGACCAGGCGGATCCGTCGGAACCAGCCGCCGGCGAGGGCCGGGCTGTCCTCGCGCAGGGCGAGGCCGGACTCGCCGTCGAGCAGGTCCTCGAAAACCACGTCGAGCCGGGTGGCGATGCGCCGCGCCAGGGGGTTGAGCAGGCGCCGTAACGGCGCTTTCTGCTGCCGGCGCAGGAACTTGTCGAGGATCAGGGCCTCGCCGCCGGGTTTCAGAACTCGTGAAATTTCCGCCAGGCATAGCGCCGGCTGCGGCACGACCGCCAGGATCAGGTGGGCGATCACGGCATCGAAACTGGCATCGGCAAATGGCAGACAATGCATGTCGCCCTGTACCGCCTTGAAATCCAGGTGCCGGGCGCGCGGCAGGCTGCGTCTGAGCATGGCGCCGGTCAGGTCGACGCCGACGTAGCGGTGCTGTGTCGGCAGGTGCGGCAGATCGAGGCCGGTGCCGACGCCCGCCAGCAGAATCCGGCCCGGTGTCGCAGGCAGCGCGGCCAGGCTGCGCTGGCGCGGCGAGCGTGTCGTCCGTTCGATGGCCAGGTCGTAGAACGGCGCAATCAGCCGGTAACTGTGCTGCAGTCCCATTCAGTGCAGGGCACGCGGGATGGCTAGAACAAATTCCGGGATTTCTGCATTGAAGTGCGTGCCGTCCTCGGCGACCATCTGGTAGGTGCCGCGCATCGTCCCGACCGGCGTGGTCAACGACGAGCCGCTGGTGTACTCGAAACGCTCGCCCGGTTGCAGTAGCGGTTGTTTGCCGATGACACCCAGGCCACGGACTTCCTGAACCTGGTTGTTGGCGTCGGTGATGATCCAGTGCCGCGACACCAGCTGCGCCGGCACGCTGCCGACGTTGCGGATCGATATCGTGTAGGCGAAGACGTAGCGGTTTTCTTCCGGGTCCGATTGTTCCGGGATGAATTGCGGGGTCGGGATGATTTCAATCTGGTACTTGTCGGGGTCGGTCATGGGATAATTTCGCCTCTTGTTTTCGGGAATACATCATGTCAGCCAGGGATTTTGTCATCGCGCCGAGCATTCTGTCCGCCAATTTCGCCAAACTGGGCGAGGAAGTGGCTAACGTCATCGCCTCAGGCGCCGACTGGATTCACTTCGACGTGATGGACAACCATTATGTTCCCAACCTGACCATCGGACCACTCGTCTGCGAAGCGATCCGCCCGTGCACCGACGCGCCGATCGACGTGCACCTGATGGTCAAGCCGGTCGATCGCATCGTCCCCGATTTCGCCAAGGCCGGCGCCAACATCATCACCTTCCACCCGGAAGCCTCCGAGCACATCGACCGCACGCTGTCGCTGATTCGCGATGCCGGCTGCCAGGCTGGCCTGGTCTTCAACCCGGCGACGCCGCTCGATTACATGGACTACGTCATGGACAAGCTGGACGTCGTCCTGCTGATGAGCGTCAACCCCGGTTTCGGCGGCCAGAAGTTCATTCCCGGCACGCTGGCCAAGGCGCGCCAGGCCCGGGCCAAGCTTGATGCCTACGAACGCGACAGCGGCCGGCGCATCCGCCTCGAGATCGACGGCGGGGTGAACACCGGCAACATCGCCGAAATCGCCCGTTCCGGCGTCGATGCCTTCGTCGCCGGTTCGGCCGTCTACGGCGCCGGCAAGGACAGCGACGCGCACCGTTACGACTCGATCATCGCCGCCCTGCGCAGCGAACTGGCCAAAGTCTGAGGCGCTACCGGGTGGACAGCGGCAAAGCGCATGCGCTAGACTGCGTTCCACCCGTCGCCTCCGGCCGGGACTTCTCTACACCTCACGACAAATGACTGCTTCCCGCAACTGGATCATCGAGCTTCGTTGGCGCCCCTGGCGTCCATAATCTCTCGCCCGTCTGGCGCCGAGTCTGTCGGCGCACCCAGTTGCAGCACCCCGTCATCGTTGTCGTACCCGAGGTATCCCATGACCGAAACCGAATTCAATGCGCTTGCCGCGCAAGGCTACAACCGTATTCCCGTCACGCTGGAAACGTTTGCCGATCTCGACACGCCGCTGTCGATCTACCTGAAGCTCGCCAACGGGCCGTTCACTTACCTGCTCGAATCGGTGCAGGGCGGCGAACGCTTCGGCCGCTATTCCATCATCGGCCTGGCCGCGTCGACGCGCATCGTCGTCCAGGGCCACGAGGTGCTGGTGCTGACCGGCAACCGCATCGCCGAGCGCGAACACGACGCCAACCCGCTCGACTTCATCGACAGCTACATGAAGCGCTTCCGGGCGCCAGAGGCGACCGGCCTGCCGCGCTTCCTCGGCGGACTGGTCGGCTGCTTCGGCTACGACACGATCCGCTACATCGAGACCAAGCTGACCAAGACCCAGCGCCCGGATGAAATCGGCACGCCCGACATCCAGCTGCTGTTGTCCGAGGAAATCGCCGTCGTCGACAACCTGTCCGGCAAACTGACGCTGATCGTCTATGCCGAGCCCGGTTTCCCCGGCGCCTACCAGAAGGCGCGCGCCCGGCTCAAGGAATTGCTGGCCAGGCTGCGCCAGCCGGTGACCATTCCCGCCGAAAAGCCGGCGCATTCGGAGCCGGCGGTGTCGGTATTTGGCGAGGCGGCGTTCAAGCAGGCGGTGAAGAAGGCCAAGGACTACATCACCGAGGGCGACGTCATGCAGGTGGTGCTGTCGCAGCGCATGACCAAACCCTTCCACGCCAGCCCGCTGGCGCTGTACCGGACACTGCGTAGCCTCAACCCGTCGCCCTACATGTTCTATTTCGACTTCGAGGACTACCACGTCGTCGGCGCCTCGCCGGAAATCCTGGTCCGCCTCGAAGGCGACCGCGTCACCGTGCGCCCGATCGCCGGCACGCGCAAGCGCGGCGCCTCGCCGGAAGAGGATGCGGCGCTGGCCGTGGAATTGCTGGCCGACGAAAAAGAGCGCGCCGAGCACACCCAGTTGCTCGACCTGGGGCGTAACGACTGTGGCCGGGTGGCCAAGATCGGCAGCGTCAAACTGACCGAAAACATGCTGATCGAACGCTACTCGCACGTGATGCACATCGTCTCCAACGTCGAAGGCCGGCTGGAAAAGGGCCTGGATGCGGTCGACGTACTGAAGGCAACTTTCCCGGCCGGCACCGTCTCCGGCGCGCCCAAGGTGCGGGCGATGGAAATCATCGACGAACTGGAACCGGTCAAACGCGGCATCTACGCCGGTTCAGTCGGCTACCTCGGCTTCAACGGCGACATGGACCTGGCCATTGCCATCCGCACCGCCGTGGTCAAGGACGGCAAGCTGCACGTCCAGGCCGGCGCCGGCATCGTCGCCGACTCCGATCCGCATTCCGAATGGGAAGAAACCCGGAACAAGGCGCGCGCCGTGCTGCGCGCTGCCGAACTGGCCGAGCAGGGCCTGAACACGCGGATGGATTGAGGGGCGCACCATGTTATTGATGATCGACAATTACGACAGCTTCACCTACAACCTGGTCCAGTATTTCGGCGAGCTCGGCCAGGAGGTGAAAGTTTTCCGCAACGACGCCATCACGCTGGCCGAGATCGCACGTCTCAAGCCCGACTACCTGGTCATTTCCCCCGGCCCCTGCGCCCCGGCGCAGGCCGGCGTGTCGCTGGCGGCGATCAAGGAATTCGCCGGCAAGATTCCGCTGCTCGGCGTCTGTCTCGGTCACCAGTCGATTGGCGAAGCCTTCGGCGGGCGCATCGTGCACGCCAAAACGCTGATGCACGGCAAGGTGTCGCCGGTGCACCACAAGAACGAGGGCGTCTTCCGCAATCTGCCCAATCCGCTGACCTGCACCCGCTACCACTCGCTGGCCATCGAGCGCGCCAGCCTGCCCGATTGTCTCGACATCACAGCGTGGACCGAGGACGGCGAGATCATGGGTGTGCGCCACAAGACGCTGGCCGTCGAAGGCGTCCAGTTCCACCCGGAATCGATCCTGACCGAGCGCGGTCACGACCTGCTCAACAACTTCCTCGAGGAGCACCAGCCATGACCCCGCAAGCCGCCCTCCAGCGCGTCATCGAGCATCGCGAAATCTTCCACGACGAAATGGTCTCGCTGATGCGCCAGATCATGAGCGGCGAAGTCTCGCCGGTGATGATTGCCGCCATCCTGACCGGACTGCGCGTCAAGAAGGAAACCATCGGCGAGATCGCCGCCGCCGCCAGCGTCATGCGCGAGCTGGCGACGCCGGTCAAGGTGCCCTACGACCGTCACTTCGTCGATATCGTCGGCACCGGCGGTGACGCCGCGCACAGCTTCAACATTTCCACCACCTCGATCTTCGTCGCCGCCGCGGCCGGTGCCAAGGTGGCCAAGCACGGCGGGCGCAGCGTCTCGTCGAGCTCGGGCAGTGCCGACGTGCTCGAAGCGCTCGGCGCCAACATCAACCTGGCGCCGGAAAAGGTCGCCGAGTGCATCGAACAGTGCGGCATCGGCTTCATGTTCGCGCCCAACCACCACAGTGCGATGAAGCACGTCGCGCCGGTGCGCCGCGAAATGGGCGTGCGCACCATCTTCAACATCCTCGGCCCACTGACCAACCCGGCCGCCGCGCCGAACACGCTGATGGGCGTCTTCCACCCCGACCTGGTCGGCATCCAGGTGCGCGTCATGCAGCGCCTCGGCGCCGAGCGCGTGCTGGTCGTGCACGGCAAGGACAACCTCGACGAAATCTCGCTCGGCGCGACGACGCTGATCGGTGAGCTGAAGGACGGTGAAGTCCGCGAGTACGAAGTGCATCCGGAAGACTTCGGCCTGCAGATGATGTCGTTGCGTAACCTGCGCGTCGGCAGCGCCGACGAGTCGAAGGCGATGATGCTTGCCGCCCTGGACAATCAGCCGGGTGCTGCCCGCGAAATCGTCTGCCTGAATGCCGGCGCTGCGCTCTACGTCGCCAACGTCGCCGACAGCATCGCCGACGGCATCGCCAAGGCGCGCGAAGCCATCGCCAGCGGCGCCGCCCGGGCCAAGCTGGCGCAGTTCGTCGAATCCACGCAACGCCTGGGGGCCGCATGAGCGACATCCTGAACAAGATCATCGCCACCAAGCACGAGGAAATCGCTGCCGGTCTGGCGCTCAAGCCGCTCGCCGCACTTGATGCCGAAGCCGCGCAACAAGCCGCCCCGCGCGACTTCGTCGGCGCCATCCGCGCCAAAATCGCCGCCGCTCAGCCCGCCGTGATCGCCGAAATCAAGAAGGCCAGTCCGTCCAAGGGGATCATTCGTGCCGACTTCCGCCCGGCCGACATCGCCCGCAGCTACGCCGCTCACGGCGCCGCCTGCCTGTCGGTGCTGACCGACCGCCAGTATTTCCAGGGCGCGCCAGAATACCTGCAGGCCGCCCGCGCCGCCTGCAACCTGCCGGTACTGCGCAAGGACTTCATCGTCGATGCCTACCAGGTCGCCGAAGCCCGCGCCATGGGCGCCGACGCCATCCTGCTCATCGCCGCCGCGCTCAGTCTGGCGGAAATGCAGGCACTGGAGCGCCAGGCCATGGACTACGGCATGGCGGTGCTGGTCGAAGTCCATAACGGCGAGGAACTCGATGCCGCGTTGCAGTTGCAGACGCCGCTGCTCGGCATCAACAACCGCAACCTGCGCAGCTTCGACGTCACCCTCGACACCACCCTCGGCCTGCTGGCAAGGATTCCGCAGGAGCGCATCGTGGTCACCGAAAGCGGCATCCTGAAGCCGGAAGACGTCGCCCTGATGCGCGAACACGCGGTCAACGCCTTCCTGGTGGGCGAGGCTTTCATGCGCGCGGACGAGCCGGGGGAAGAGCTGGCCAGATTGTTTGCCTGATAACATCCGGATTGGTTTTGGGAGGAAGTCATGACTGGATCGGATGCAGATGTTCGCTGGGTGCAGCGTCTTTCCAACTACACGCTGGCGCTCTGCCGTCTCTCAGAGGCAGTTGAGCTGGCAGGGCAGCGCACGCTATCTTCCCTGGAGCAGCAGGGGTTGATTCAGGCGTTCGAGTTCACTCATGAACTGGCCTGGAATCTTCTCAAGGACTATTTCTACTGGCAAGGCACTTCCGGCATCACCGGTTCGCGCGATGCCACCCGGGAAGCATTTGCCGCTGGCTTGATCGACGATGGCGAAGCCTGGATGGCGATGATACGAAGCCGTAATCAGTCGTCGCATACCTACAACCAGCAGGTTGCCAACACCATTGCCGATGCGATTATCGCGAGCTATCACCCCTTGTTGCTGGCGCTGCAAACAAGCATGCAGCAACGGGTGCCGACCTGATGAAATCCCGCGAAGCGCCCGCCGCCGGGTTGCCCGGATATGCGCTGGCAGCCATCGTGGGCGTGCTGGCTATGTATCCGGAAGTGGAACGTGTGCAACTCTTCGGTTCGCGAGCCAAGGGAAATCAACGCCCGGGTTCGGATATCGATCTCTTCATCGAAGCGCCAACGCTGAATCCGGGGCGGCGACTTGGCCTGGAAACCCGACTCGATGATCTGCTCCTGCCCTGGAAGATCGATGTCGTGATGGCACACGAGGTTGATAACCCCGAGCTGCTGGCGCATGTGGCGCGCGTGGGTATTACCTTGTTCGGTCAGAAAACCGCGTAAAACCGAAACTGCGTAAAACCGCGGTCTGACCCCGGTTTTTCGGTTTTTCAGACTTTTTGCATGATCTTGTTGCATTGATGCAACAGATGTCAGCTTGATCAGGAAAGGTCCGGGATTAAGCCTTGCCCCTTGGCAGTCGGGCTTGCACAATGCTTCTCAACTTCTCGATCCGAGAGGTAAAGCTTAGCCGGCTCCTTGGAGTCGGCTAAAAACTAACCACTAAGGAGATTTTCTGATGCAAAAGAAGATTATTGCTCTGGCCGTTGCCGCTCTGGCTTCTTCCGCTGCCTTCGCGCAGTCCAACGTTACCGTTTACGGTACGGTCGATCTGGGCCAGGCCTGGGTCAAGTCCAATGACAGCGCCGCTGGTGCTCAAGGTCAAAAGAATGTTGGCCGTCTTGACAACAACTCTTCCAACATCGGCTTCCGTGGCACGGAAGACCTGGGCAACGGCCTGAAGGCTCTGTTCCAGTTCGAAGCTGGTATCAACACCGACACCAACGGCGGTTGGGGTGGTGGTCGTGACACCTACATCGGCCTGACCGGCGGTTTCGGTACCTTCGTTGCCGGTAACCTGACGCACCCGCTGCGTGCCATGGGTTCCAAGGTTGAAATCCTTCCGGGCGCCGCTGGTTTCGGTACCGTCAACTCGATCACCGGCGCTATCGGCACCACCAAGACCGGTGCTGATGATCGTGCTCAAAATGCCCTGGCCTATGTTTCGCCGAAGTTCGGTGGTTTCAACGCTACCGTTGCTTACGTCAATGGCGAAGTGAACCCGAACGGTGCAGGTCAAGGCGAAGCCCGTCAGTGGCAAGTTGCCGGTCAGTACGAAGACGGCCCGCTGTACGTCGGCGCTGGCTACCACAAGGTCCAGAACGGTTCCCCGGTTGGTACCGCTGGTAACGTTGAAGCTGATGCCGCTGTCTGGCGTCTGGCTGCTACCTACAGCTTCCCGACCAACACCAAGGTTACCGCCCTGTACGACAACACCAAGGCTGAAACCAACGTGGCTGGTGCTTACTTCAAGCGCGCTGCCTACTCGCTGGGTGTCATGCAGTCCTTCGGCCAAGCTGCCGTTGGTCTGGAGTGGGCCAAGTCCAACAAGATCAAGACCGAAGCCGGTACGGTTGCTGATTCCAGCGCCAACATCTGGACCCTGGTCGGTACCTACAGCCTGAGCAAGCGCACCACCGCTCACGCCCGTTACAGCAAGCTGTCGAACAACGCTGGTGCTGATTATCGCTTCTACTACAACCCGGTTGCTGCTGCTGCTCCGGCCGCTGCTGGTCGTGACTACACCGGCTTCATGGTTGGTCTGCGTCACTCCTTCTAATCTAGCCTAGCTGGTTTTAGAAAACTGAAACGGTCACTCTTCGGAGTGGCCGTTTTCTATTGGGGTTCATGAAAGCTTCGGCGCTGGAAACGGGACAATAAAAAAACCACGCTCATGTTGGCGTGGTTTTTTGTTGTCAGCCCGATTTCAAACCAGGATCAGATTGTCGCGATGGATCATTTCCGGCTCGTCGATGTAGCCGAGGATGCCGTCGATTTCATGAGTCGCCTTGCGGGCGATCAGGCGGGCTTCGCCGCTGCCGTAGTTGGTCAGGCCGCGGGCGATTTCGTGGCCGTCGGGGGCGATGCAGGCAACCGCCGCGCCGCGCTCGAATTCGCCGTCAACGGCCGAGACGCCGACCGGCAGCAGGCTTTTTCCGGATTTCAGGGCCTTGACGGCGCCGTCGTCGAGTACGAGGCGGCCGGCCAGTTGCAGGTGGTCGGCCAACCATTGCTTGCGGGCGGCCAGGGGCGGCGTCTGGGCGACGAGCAGGGTGCCCAGTGCCTCGCCGGTGGCCAGGCGCAGGATGGGATCGTTTTCGTGGCCGCTGGCGATCACGGTGTCGGCGCCGCTGCGTGCCGCGCGTTTGGCGGCGATGACCTTGGTGATCATGCCGCCGGTGCCGACGCGGCTGCCGGCGCCGCCGGCCATGGCTTCGAGTGCGGGGTCGCCGGCGCTGGCTTCCTGGATCAGCGTTGCCGCTGGATCCTTGCGCGGGTCGGCGGTATACAGGCCCTGCTGATCAGTGAGGATGATCAGGGTGTCGGCTTCGAGCAGGTTGGCGACCAGGGCGCCCAGCGTGTCGTTGTCGCCGAACTTGATCTCGTCGGTGATCACCGTGTCGTTTTCGTTGATGATCGGGATGACGCCCAGGCCGAGCAGGGTGTTCAGGGTGGCACGGGCGTTCAGGTAGCGCTTGCGGTCGGCGAGGTCGTCGTGGGTGAGCAGGATCTGCGCGGTGTGCAGGCCGTGCTTGCTGAACGCGGCCTCGTAGACTTCGACCAGACCGGCCTGGCCGACGGCGGCGGCGGCCTGTTTTTCATGCACGGTCTTCGGCCGGCGGCCCCAGCCCAGGCGCTGGACACCGCAGGCGACGGCGCCGGAGGAGACGAGGATGACCTCGCGTCCTTGTTCGCGCAGCGCGGCGATCTGGCGCGCCCAAGTGTCGATGGCGGCGAGGTCGAGGCCGTTGCCGTTACTGGTGACGAGCGCCGAGCCAACCTTGACGACCAGGCGTTTGGCGGAAGCGAGGCGGCTGCGGCTCATTGTTCCTCGGCGGGCGTGTCTTCGTCGTCGTCGGCGATTTCCGGGCGGGCCATCTGTTCGAGGGCTTCCTGGATCGCGTAGATCAACGGCTTGGTGCCGTCGCCGGTGATGGCGGTGATCGGGAACACCGGGCCATCGTACTTGGTCGCCTTCTTGTAGGCCTTGAGGAAGTCCTTGACCGCTTTTTCGCGGTCTTCCTCGGGAATCAGGTCGAGCTTGTTGAGGACCAGCCAGCGCGGCTTGTCGGCCAGCGCCGGGTCGTGCTTGACCAGTTCGCCGACGATGGCCTTGGCGTCCTTGACCGGGTCGGCATCGGGATCGATCGGCGCGATGTCGACCAGGTGCAGCAGGATGCGCGTGCGCTGCAGGTGCTTGAGGAAGCGGATGCCGAGGCCGGCGCCGTCGGCGGCCCCTTCGATCAGTCCGGGCACGTCGGCCATGACGAAACTCTTCTCGGCGCCGACACGGACCACGCCGAGATTCGGGTGCAGCGTGGTGAACGGGTAGTCGGCGACCTTCGGGCGGGCCGACGAGACGGCGCGGATCAGCGTGCTCTTGCCGGCGTTGGGCAGGCCGAGCAGGCCGACATCGGCGAGTACGCGCAGTTCGAGGCTGACCTCGAATTCCTCGCCGGGGTCGCCCTTGGTGCATTGGCGCGGCGCGCGGTTGGTCGACGACTTGAAATGGGTATTGCCGAGGCCGCCCTTGCCGCCCTTGGCGAGCAGGACCTTCTTGTCGTGCACGTCGAGGTCGGCGAGGATTTCGCCGGTGTTGAGGTCGGTGACCACGGTGCCGACCGGCATGCGCAGGAAGATGTCGTCGCCGCCCTTGCCGTAGCAATCGGCGCTGCCGCCGTTCTCGCCGCGCTGGCCGAGGAACTTGCGGGTGTAGCGGTAATCGACCAGGGTGTTGATGTTGCGGTCGGCGATCACGTACACGCTGCCGCCACGACCGCCGTCGCCGCCGTTGGGGCCACCCATCGGGATGTATTTTTCGCGGCGGAAGGTGGCGATGCCGTTGCCGCCGTCACCGGCTTTAACGTAGATCTTTGCTTCGTCAATGAACTTCATGCTTTCCGCCTCTGAAAATTAAAAAGCCCTATCCGGCGGATAGGGCTTCTGGGTTCCGCCGGTCCGAATTATTCGGCAGCCGGAACGATGGTGACCGTGCGGCGCTTCTTTTCGCCCTTGATGGCGAACTGGATGGTGCCATCCTTCAGCGCGAACAGGGTGTGGTCCTTGCCCATGCCGACGTTTTCGCCCGGGTGGAATTCGGTACCGCGCTGGCGAACGATGATGTTGCCGGCGAGAACGAATTGACCGCCGTAGCGCTTGACGCCGAGTCGTTGTGCCTGTGAGTCGCGGCCGTTACGCGAACTGCCGCCTGCTTTTTTGTGTGCCATTTGCTAGCTCCTTCTCTGAACTCAGGCAGCGATCGTGTCGATGCGCAGTTCGGTATAGTTCTGACGATGGCCCTGACGCTTCTGGTAGTGCTTGCGACGGCGCATCTTGAAGATCTTGACCTTGTCGTGGCGGCCGTGGGAAACCACGGTGCACTTGACGGTGGCGCCAGCAAGGAAGGGGGCGCCGATCTTTACCGACTCGCCTTCGCCTACCATGAGGATCTGGTCAAGGGTAACTTCTGCGCCAACGTCTGCCGGTATCTGTTCTACTTTGAGTTTTTGGCCAGCGGAAACGCGATACTGCTTGCCGCCGGTTTTTATGACCGCATACATGGGTTGGACTCCGAAAATAAATCTAAAGGGTGCTACAAAGAACCGCGCATTATACGCAGGAGTTCATGAAAGTCAAAGCCTTTCAAGGGCTTGTGCTAGAATTTCGGCCTTTCGCAAAGGAGCATCTCATGGCTGAAATCACCACGGCCTCCGGCCTGATCTACGAAGACACCGTTGAAGGCAGCGGCGCTGTCGCCGCCGCCGGCGCTTTCGTGACCGTGCACTACACCGGCTGGCTGACCGACGGCAGCAAGTTCGATTCGAGCAAGGATCGCAACGATCCCTTCCAGTTTCCGCTTGGCCAGGGCCATGTCATCAAGGGCTGGGACGAAGGCGTCCAGGGCATGAAGATCGGCGGCACCCGCAAGCTGACCATCCCGGCTCACCTCGGTTACGGCGCCCGTGGCGCTGGCGGCGTCATCCCGCCGAATGCAACGCTGGTCTTCGAGGTCGAACTCCTCGATCTGCAATGACCCAGGCTGACGATCCCTGGGCCAAGTGGCGCCAGCCGGCCGATAAGGCCGCGCCTGCCGCCGAGAAAGCGGAACCGCCGGTCCCGGAAAAATCCGCACCGGCGCGAGCACGGCCGGCCAAAGCGCCGGAACGCCCGGTGGTCGACAAGCGGCCAGCGGATGAGCGTGCGGCCGACCTCGAGGTCAAGGCCGAGGTGAAAACCAAGCCGGCCGGTACGCTGGGCGTGAAGGCCGGTCTGCGTTCGGAAGCGCCCGGCAAGCGCACGCCCTTGCGCGGTGGTTCGCCGGTACGCAAGCCGATGGCGGCTGCGGCGCCGGTTGAGCGTCCGGCTGGCCGGCCAGTGAAAAAGGTGGCAGCGCCCGTCGAGCGCTCAGGCCCACCGCCCACGGGGACGCGGCTGTCCAAGGTGATGTCCGAACGCGGCATGTGCTCGCGGCGCGAAGCCGATCTGTGGATCGAGCGCGGCTGGGTTTTCGTCAATGGCGAGCAGGTCAGCGAACTCGGTTCGCGGATCGATCCGGATGCGCGCATCGAAGTCTCGACCGAGGCCAAGAAGGATCAAGCCAAAGCGGTCACCATCCTGTTGCACAAGCCGGTCGGTTACGTTTCCGGTCAGCCTGAGCCGGGCTGCATTCCGGCGGTGACGCTGATCACTGCGGAAAACCAGGTGCCGCAATCGGGCGGGCCCGAGTTCAAGCCGTGGATGCTGCGCGGCCTGGCCCCGGCCGGCCGGCTCGACGTTGATTCGACCGGCCTGCTGGTGCTGACCAGCGACGGTCGTGTCGCCAAGCGTCTGATCGGCGAGGACAGCGACGCCGAGAAGGAATACCTGGTGCGTGTCTCCGGCGAGATGATCAAGGGCGGCCTGGAGTTGCTGCGCCATGGTCTGGAGCTCGACGGCAAGCCCTTGAAGCCGGCCTGGGTCAAGCAGTTGAACGAGGACCAGCTGCACTTCATCCTCAAGGAAGGCAAGAAGCGGCAGATCCGCCGCATGTGCGAACTGGTCGGCCTCAAGGTGGTCGGCCTGAAGCGCGTGCGCATCGGCCGCATCCGCTTGGGCGACCTACCGATGGGGCAGTGGCGTTTCCTGCGTGCCGACGAAGCGTTCTGAGCTTTTTGACCGATTATTGCGGTCGACCGCAATAAAATGCAAAAAACGCCGGCGGGGTTACCCGACCGGCGTTTTTCATGTGCTGGCAGAAATCAGGCGGCTGGACGCACCGGCGGCATCATCAGGCATTCGCCTTCGATCACGGTCTTGCCGGCGACCGTACATACGGTGTCGAGCACGACGCGATTCTTCGCGGTGTTGACCTCGCGCACGGTGACCGTGGCGGTAACGGTGTCGCCCGGCTTGACCGGGGCCTTGAACTTCAGCGTCTGCGACAGGTAGATGGTGCCGGGCCCGGGCAGCTTGTTGGCCAGCGTGGCCGAGATGAAACCGGCGGAGAGCATGCCATGGGCGATGCGCGTGCCGAACATCGTGCCCTTGCAGTATTCCTCGTCGAGGTGGGCCGGATTGACGTCGGTCGAGATGCCGGCGAACAGGATGATGTCGGCTTCGGTGACGGTCTTGGAAGTACTCGCGGACATGCCGGGTTCGAGCTGGTCGATGTAGTAGGACATTGTTGCTGGGCTCCTGTTGTGGCTTGTTGATCTGGAGCCGGAACTTTAGCACGTCATTCTGTCCGTAATGCTTCAACCGGATCAAGTCCGGCCGCGCGCCGGGCCGGCAGTACGCCGGCGGCGAGGCCGATGGCGATGGCAATGCCCTCGGCCAGCAGCACGAAACTGAGCGGCGTATGCACCGGCAGCGCTGGCACCAGCAGGTGGATCAGTTGCGCCAGGCCGATGCCGAGCAACAAGCCGAGCGCCCCGCCCAGTGCCGAGAGGGCGATGGCTTCGCCGAGAAACAGCCCGAGGATGGTGCGCCGGCGGGCGCCGAGGGCGACCAGCAGGCCGATTTCACCAGTTCGCTCGGTGACGGCGATGGTCATGATGGTGACGATGCCGACGCCGCCGACCAGCAGCGAAATGCCGCCGAGCGCGCCGACGGCCAGGGTCAGCACGTTGAGGATGTTGGACAGCGTCTTCAGCATCTCTTCCTGGGTGACAATGGTGAAGTCCTCGCGGCCGTGGCGTTCGATCAGGTGCCGACGGATCTGGCCGGCGACCGCCGCCGACGGGGCGTTCTCGGCGACGGCGACATTGATTTCGTCCATGCCCTCGCGGTTGAACAGTTCCTGGGCGCGGGCAGCGGGGATGAAGGCGGTATCGTCGAGGTCGATGCCGAGGAACTGGCCCTTGGCTTCCATGATGCCGATCACGCGGAATTGCAGGCCGCCGATGCGGATGCGCTGGCCGAGCGCGTTGTCGGCGCCGAACAGTTCTTCCTTCAGCTTGGCACCGAGGACGACGAAGGCGCGCGCATTGCCGGCATCGTCGGCGGGCAGGTACTGGCCACTGCGCGCGGCCAGACGGAAAACGGCGGCAGAATCGGCGCTGACGCCGGAGATCAGCGTGCGCCGGGTGCGCCCATTGCCCTGGATTTCGGCGTTGCCCTTGATGTTCGGCGTCACCGCGACGACATGCGGCAGGCGGGCCAGCGATTGCGCATCCTCCAGCGTCAGCGGGCGGGCGCTCGACGGCAGGCCGGAGGGGGCGCCGCCGGTTTTCGTCTTGCCCGGGGCGATGGTCACGACGTTGGTGCCGAACTGGCTGAATTCGCCCAGCACATAGCGATGGATGCCCTCGCCGATCGAGGTGAGCAGGATCACCGAGGCAATGCCGACGGCGATGCCGAGCAGTGTCAGGAAGCTGCGCAGCCGCTGCGCGGTGACGGCACGGGCGGCAAGGCGGATGGCGTCGCGGAGATCCATGCTCAGTGCTTCATCAGCGCCTGCACCGGATCGAGCCGGGCGGCGCGACGCGCTGGCAGGAAGCCGAACAGCAGTCCGGTGCCGATGGCGGTGGACAGCCCGGCGATCACCGCCCAGTCGGGCGGGTAGGCGGGAAAGACCGGGAAGATCTGGCGCAGGACGAAGGCGCCGAGCTGGCCGAGCAGGTAGCCGAGTAGGGCGCCGACCGCCGACAGCATCGCGGCTTCGGTCAGGAAGGCCAGGCGGATGGTTCGCGCCGGCGCGCCGAGCGCCTTGAGCAGGCCGATTTCGCCGGTGCGCTGGGTCACCGCGACGAGCATCACGTTCATCACCAGGATGCCGGCCACCGCCAGGCTGATCGCGGCAATGCCAGCGACGGCCAGGGTCAGCGCGCCGAGCAGCTTGTCGAAGGTGGCCAGGACGGCATCCTGGGTGATCACCGTGACATCTTCCTCGCCGCGATGGCGCTGGGTCAGGATCGCCAGCGTCTGGTCGCGCGCCTGCGGAATGGCGTCGCGGCTGCGCGCCTCGACCAGTACGCGGAACAGCGTGTTGCTGTTGAACATCGCCTGGGCGAAGGCGACCGGGACGATGACCAGTTCGTCGGTATTCATGCCCAGCCCTTGGCCGGTCGACTTGAGGACGCCGACGATGCGCACGCGGCGGTCGCCGATGCGCACCAGTTGGCCGACCGCCGGGGCGCTGCCGAACAGTTCGGCGCGGACGGTGGCGCCGATCACGGCGACGGCCGAGCCGCGGTTCCAGTCTTCTTCGGGCAGCGCGTCGCCCTGGGCGAGCGCGAAATCGCGGATGGCGAAATATTCTCTTGTGGTGCCGGCGACCATGACCTCGCGCAGTCGGCCGCCGACGCTGATTTCCGAGGTGCCGACAGCGAGCGGGGCGACGCGGTGTACGGCCGGCGCGCGGCGGAGGGCACCGGCGTCGTCGATGGTCAGGTCGCGCGGCGTATTGGTGATCGCCGTCGCCGGGTTGAAGCCGCCGGTGCCGGTGCGCCCGGGCAGGACGATGACGAGGTTGCTGCCGAGCGACGAGAACTGGCCGACGACGTAACGTCGGGCACCGTCGCCGAGTGCCGTCAGCAGCACCACGGCGGCGACGCCGATGGCCATCGCCAGCACCGACAGCGCCGTGCGCACCGGGTAGCCGGTGGCGGCGTCGCGGGCGAAACGCAGGATGTCAGGCAGGCGCATGCGCGGCGCTGTCGTGCTTGAGGCGCCCGTCTTCCATGACCAGCTGGCGGCGGGCGCGTTCGCCCATCTGCGGGTCGTGGGTGACGACGACCAGGGTGACGCCGCTGGCGTTCAGGGCTTCGAGCAGATTGACCACTTCCTCGCCGGTGTGCCGGTCGAGGTTGCCGGTCGGTTCGTCGGCGAGGATCAGCGCCGGCTGCATGATCGTCGCCCGGGCGATGGCGACGCGCTGACGCTGACCGCCGGAGAGTTGGTCCGGCTTGTGGTCGGCGCGCTGGTCCAGGCCGAAGTTCCTCAGTGCCTCGGTGACCCGGCGGTCGCGCTCGCTGCGTGCGATGCCGGCCAGCATCATCGGCAGCGCGATGTTCTCGGCGGCGGTCAGGCGCGGCACCAGGTGAAAACTCTGGAAGACGAAACCGATGCGTGTGCTGCGCACCTGCGCCTGTTCGTCGGCGCTCAGCGTCGTCACGTCGCGACCTTCCAGCCGGTAGCTGCCGGCATTGGGGCGGTCGAGCAGGCCGAGCAGGTTGAGCAGCGTCGATTTGCCCGAGCCGGACGGCCCCATCACGGCGACGTATTCGCCGGCCGAGATGCTCAGGTCGAGGCCGGCCAGCGCATGCACCGTGGTGTCGCCGAGCTGGAAGCGGCGCTCGATGCCGGACAGTTCGATCAGCGCCATTCAGCGAGCCGCTTGTTCTTCCGTCGCCTTGGCGCCGGCGACGACACCGCTGCGTTCGAGCGAGGTGACGATGCGTTCGCCGGCCTGCAGGCCTTCGCTGATCTCGGTGTGTTCCCAGTTGGCGAGCCCGGCCTTGATGCTGCGTTCGACCAGCTTGCCGTCTTCCAGCAGCAGCACCTTGCCGCCTTCAAGGATCGCCGCGGTCGGAATGCGCAGGACGTTTTCCCGGGTCGCCAGGATGATCTCGACATCGGCGCTGTAGCCGACCAGCAGGCCGGCGGCTTCGTCCGGCTTGGCGAAATCGACTTCGATATCGACGGTGCGCGCCTGCTTTTCCACGGCCGAGACGTAGGGGGCAACACGCCGCACGGTCCCGGTCAGCACCTTGCCGGGCAGCGCATCGAGGGTAATGCGCACGGGTTGTCCGACCGCGATCTTGGGTGCATCGACTTCGTCCATCGGCGCCTTGACGTAGAGGCAGGAGGCGTCGAACAGGTCGATTGCCGGCGGCGTCGGCACACCCGGCGGTGATGGCGTCGAGTATTCGCCCAGTTCGCCGACGATCTTGGCTACCGTGCCGGCAAAGGGCGCGTACAAGGCAACACGGCCCTGGTCGACGCGGGTTGATTTGAGCCGGGCTTCGGCCTGGGCGATGTCGGCGCGCGCCGTGGCGCAGGCGGCCCGGCGGACCTCGGCGTCGGTGCGGGCGCTTTCCTCGCGGCTGGGCGAGACGAAGCCGCGGGCGCGCAACTCGGCTTGCCGGCTGGCTTCCTTTTCGGCGTTGGTCGCGGCAATGCAGACTTCCTCGGCGCGCTTTGCCGCCAGCGTCACCTGGGCGGCAGCCAGCGTCGAACTGGCTTGCTGGTCGTCGTTCCACAGCTTGAGCAGCAATTGGCCCTTGTCAACCTTGTCGCCTTCCTTGACGCCAAGGTATTCGATGCGCCCGCCGACGATGGTCGACAGTTTGGTGCGCTGGCAGGCCTCGACCGTGCCGGCGCGGGTGTTCGCCAGCGTCGCCTCGACCGTGCCGGTGCCGACGCTGGCGACGGTAACGGCAACCGGTTTGGGGCGGCTCAGCCAGAAGGCTGTGGCGGCGAGGATGGCGACGATAATCAGGGCGGTGACGAGGCGACGCATGGGGTTTCCTATCTGAAGCCGGGCAGCCAGCCGGATTGTTCATGGCCCCACACCGGTTCGAGGCTACCTTGGTAAAGCGCCTCGATCACCGGCGGCTCCTGCCAGGGTTCGTTCATGAAGGTCAGGCCGACTTCCTCGACGGTGCGGCCCGACCAGTAGTACTCGGCGACTTCGTCGAGGGTTTCGAGCGACAGGCTGTGCGGCAGGCGTAAATAATCGAGCCAGCTGGCATCGTGAAAGGAGCAGATGTAGGCGCCCTTGGTCCGCGAGCAGGAGAGGTTCTTGCCGAAGACGCGATCCGGATGCTTGTGGCGGAAGGTCATCGCGTCGGTACGGGTGGCGAACTGCAGCAGGGCATGCAGGCGGCTGGGGAAATGGTTGTAGCGCCGTTGCCGGAAATATTCGAGGTGGTACTCGGCGAAATAATTCTGCACCGACAGCAATTGGTCGCCGGCGCTCGGTGCACCACCCTGCGGCGCGGCCAGTGTGGCGCCGAAGGGGCTGCCCTTGAGGATGTCCCAGCCGGGCAGGTCGGCGCCTGCGTCGAGCCAGCAGAAAAGCTCCAGCGTTGCAGTGTCCTTGATCAGGTTGTCCATGATCCCGTTGGCGTGGTGCGAATCCTGCTATTCTCGCCGATTGCACGGGATTGACCAAACATGGCGCAAGGGAATTTGCTGGAGAAAAAAACAGGCTGGTTTTTTATTTTCAGAGTGGTAAGCTGAAGTTGTGTCGAGTGTGCAGCAAGCCCGACATGCAGTGGCAGTCAATGCTGCGTTGCAGGAGATTCTATGGCAGTTGTCAAAGGAAGCATTTCTTGAGATTACCGTGTAGTACTCCCCATACGGCGTAATGCCGATTGCCCCGACCGGGTGTGTTGGGGTTGCAGCAAACGAAGCCCATGCCTGAAACGCATGGGCTTCACGCTTTCAGGGCCCGGCGTTTTCAGGGCTGATTTCGGCGCTGCAGTCGCAGCCGCTGCCGGCCGATATCCAGCGGGCGCAGAGTCGGCCGAGCAAGCTGTCGGCGCCGGGGGCCAGCAGCAGTCCGCAGTGATAGCGCTGCGCATCCGCCGACCAGGTCAGCGCCGGGCACGGGCCGAGCCGCTGCAGGAAGCGCAAGCGGCCGAGTGGGCAGGTTTCGAGTGCGCAGCAAACCCCGCAGCCATTGCAGGGCTGGCCTTCGGCGGGCTTGGCAGGGGCCTCGCGATGCAGTTCCAGGATGATTTCGCGCACGGCGCATGATGCGGCATCAAGGTGAAGGCCGGCAAGTCGTCCGTGACTGTGCTATATATGCGGATATTGTTAATTCACCGAGACTTTGCCGAATCATGATCGAACAAGACAAACCTGTCGTCTTTGGCACCGAAGACATCCTGATGAGCCTGTGCAACTCGGTGACCGATGTCCTCAATGTCGCCACCCAGAGCCAGATCCGTTATTCCGGCATGGTCCAGCGCATCACCAAGACCTGCCTGAAACCGGATATCGGTTGTTTCGTGTTGTTCGACGGCGGTTTTTCCGGTCTGGTCGTGATCAATTTTTCCGCCTCGGCAGCGATGGAGTTGTACGAGACCTATTTGCTGAGCATGGGCATGGCGAAGGAGGAGCTGGCCAGTTCGCACACCGCCGATGAAGTCAGCAACGTGATGGGCGAACTGATGAACCAGATTGTCGGCAATTTCACCGGCAAGGTCGGGCGTGAATTGCAGACGCACATCACCCAGAATCAGCCGAAGATGCTGGTGCTCAACAAGCAGGTCATGCTCAGCGTCGATACCAACCTGGACAAGCCGGAAGCGCGTCGGGTCACCTTCTATACCAGCCGCAACAACATCTTCTATCTCGAACTGGCGATCGACCGCACCGAGTTCATCAAGCTGTTCGACTTCGATGCCCAGGAAGTCGCCGACCCCGACGAACTGATCGCCCAGGCGGCTTCCGCCAAGGCCAAACCGGCCCCCGTGCAGGCGCCGGCCAACGACCACGACGATCTGCTCAACTCCCTCGGCATGTAAGTGCGCCCCTCAGGGGCGGGCAAGAAACAGTTCCGGGTCGACCGGCGTATCGTTGAGGATGACCGTCCAGTGCAGGTGCGGCCCGGTCGAGCGGCCGGTGGCGCCGACGGCCCCCAGGCGTTCGCCGCGGGCAAGGCGTTGACCCACCTGCACATCGATGCGCGACAGGTGCATGTAGATGCTGATCAGGCCCTGGCCGTGATCAAGGAAGACGCTGTTACCGTTGAAGAAATAATCGCCAGTGTCGATCACCGTGCCGGCAGCCGGGGCGCTGACCTGCGCGCCGCTGGGGGCGGCGAAATCGAGCCCGTTGTGCGGGTTGCGCGGCAGGCCGTTGAAAAAGCGGCGCAGGCCGAAACGCGACGACAGGCGGCCGTCGGCGGGTCGTGAGAAACCGGTGTCGGGGTTGCCGGCGCTGAAGCGGCGTTTCAGTTCGGCGGTGTGCGCCTGCTCGCGTTCGATGCGTGCGAGGTCTTCCGGCGAAGGTTCGACCTTGCGTGTTTCCTTGATGGTCAGGCGCTGTTCCGGATAGTTCTTCGTGCCGACCGGAACGCTGATCGTCCTCGACGACGCTGCTTCGGCGACAGTGACTTCCAGCGGTACCGGCAGGGCATCGAGGGGAATGCCAAGCAGGGCGTGCCAGCGTCCGGCGTGAGCGACAACGGCGAGCGGGCTGGTGTCGTGGAAGGCCTGCGGGCGGGGGCGGCTGTCGGGCCCCAGATCGATCACGGCAACACCGCCCGGAACCGCCAGATGCCGTGGCAGTGCAGCGTAGGCGGGGGCGAACGACAGCATGCCGCCGAGCAGCAAGGCGGCGATCAGGCGAGCGCGCGAGCTGGGGTTTGCTGGATTTCTGAAAATGTTACATATAAAAATAAAAACATTTGAAATCTGTGTCGCGTTGCTTTGGGTTGTTTCTGCGGTTTTCATGAAAAAGTCTTTTAAATTATGCTGGTAAATGATTTAATTCGATTTTTCCTGATCGGTAAGTGTCCGGGGTCGTGATTCCGTGAATAGTGAAATACAGCAGCGTCTCAGCGCATTTCGGCAGAAACGCCGGGTACAGGCCGGTTCGCTGATCATTACCGTCTTTGGCGACGCCATTCTGCCCCGTGGCGGCAAGATCTGGCTGGGCAGCCTGATCCGCCTGCTGGAACCGCTGGACCTCAACGAGCGCCTGATCCGGACCTCGGTCTTCCGCCTGGTCAAGGAAGAATGGCTGTGTACCGAAACCATCGGCCGTCGCGCCGATTATGCCCTGACCGCTGCCGGTCGGCGACGTTTCGAAGAAGCCGCCCGGCACATTTACGCGTCGCGGGCGCCCTTGTGGGACCATCGCTGGCGCCTGATCCTCCAGGTTGGCGAACTGCCCCAGAAGACCCGCGAGCAGGTGCGCAGCGCGCTCGCCTGGCAGGGGTTCGGCATGCTCGGCGGCGAATGCTTCGTGCACCCGGGCGCCGACCTGTCGGTGGTGCTCGATGCCCTGGTTGCCGAAGGCCTGTCTTCAGCCTTGTCGGCGCTACTGCCGCTTTTTGCCGCCGATTCGCGTTCGGCCATGTCGGCCAGTGACGCCGACCTGGTCAGCCGCGCCTGGAACCTGCCGGCGCTGGCCGAAGCCTACGGGCATTTCGTCAGCCGCTACCAGCCGGTGCTCGACGAACTGCAGCGCGATCAGCGCCTAGCCCTGAGCGATCAGGATGCCTTCCTGCTGCGCATCCTGCTGATCCACGATTACCGGCGCATGCTGCTGCGCGACCCGGAACTGCCCGAAGTCCTGTTGCCCGCGCAGTGGCCCGGCCAGCAGGCGCGCCTGCTGTGCAAGGAGATTTACCGGCGGCTGGAGACGGCCTCGTCGCGCCATCTCGACACCATGCTGTGCGTGGCCGACGGCAGCACACCGGTCGAGGACGCGACCCTGGCCAACCGCTTCAGCCAGGACGATCCCTTAAGCCGCTGATTCCTTCTTCAGGTCGACCAGCGGGATCACGCCGGCGATCTCGATACGCCGACGGTCGGCTTCGACTTCCGTCAGCGGTGCCGTTTCGACCATCGTGGCCAGGCAACGCCGGGTCAACTCCTGATAGGTTTTCGTGCCTTCGCCCTTCCAGGCGATTTCCTCGTCGCTCAGCGGGCGGACGACGCGGCCGGGCAGGCCGGCGACCAGCACGCCGTCGGGAATTTCCTGGCCGGCCTTGATGAAGCTGGAGGCGGCGACGATGCTGTTGGCGCCGATCACGGCGTTGTCCATGATCACCGCGTTCATGCCGACCAGCGCGTTGCGCCCGATGCGGCAACCGTGCAGCACGGCGCCGTGGCCGATGTGCCCGTCTTCCTCGACCACGGTATCGGTGCCGGGGAAGCCGTGCATGACGCAGGTGTCCTGCAGGTTGGCGCCGCGCTCCAGGATCAGCCGGCCGAAATCGCCGCGCAGGCTGGCGCAGGGGCCGACGTAACAGCCCGGGCCGACGATCACGTCGCCGATCAGGACGGCGCTGGGATGGACGTAGGCGGTCGGGTCAACCACCGGGGTGATGCCGTCGATGGCATAGACGCGCAGGGAGTTCATGGGGCTTGTCGCTTGGCTGTCGAAGTGCATTATTATAGAACCTGTTTTGTAATGAGGAATTTTTGGCGATGAGCGAGGATACTGACGGCAAGCACGGCGTGCAGTCGATGGAGGTCGGCATGAGCATCCTGCGGGCCATGGTCGACGGGCAGCGCTCGATGATGCTCAAGGACATTGCGGCGGCGGCCGGGATGCCGGCGTCGAAAGCGCACCGCTACCTGGTCAGCCTGATCCGTGCCGGCCTGGTCGAACAGGACCCGATGAGTTCGCGTTACGACCTCGGGCCGTTTGCGCTCAACGTCGGCCTGGTCGCCCTCGACCGCCTCGACCGCGTACGCCTCGGGCTCAATGCCATCGCCGAACTGCGCGACGAGATCAACCAGACCACCGCACTCGCCGTCTGGGGCGACCGCGGTCCGGTGGTGGTGCGCTGGGAAAGGCCGCGCCGGCCGATCACGGTCAATGTCATCACCGGCACCGTGCTCGAACTGCTGTCGTCGGCCACCGGCCGGGTGTTCGCCGCCTGGATGCCGCGCAAGGTCGTCGCGCCGTTGCTCGCTGCCGAGATGAAGGCGCCGGACCTGCCGCCGGAACTGAAGAGCAAGGCCGGTGTTGAAGCCCTGCTGGCCGACGTCAGGGCCAGGGGCTTTGCCACCACCGACGGCTTCCACAAGGTGCCGGGTGTGACGGCAGCGGCGGTGCCGGTGTTCAACTTCCGCAACGAAATCACCATGGCCCTGCTCGCCGTCGGCGTTCAGGGCATGCTCGACACCAGCGCCGACGGTCTCGAAGTCAGCCATCTGCGCCGGCACGCCGAGGCCCTGTCGCTGCGCCTGGGCGCCACCGGCGAGCCGAAGCCGCCGCAATAGCGGGCTCAGGCGAGCCAGGCCGGCGGTCGTTTGTCGAGGAAGGCGGCGATGCCGTCGCGGGCCTCGTCGGTCGCTCGCTGGCGGGCGATGCGGCCCGCCGTTTCCTCGCCCAGGGCGGCGTCGATGGGGCGCCCGGCAACGGCAGCGATCAGGTCCTTGGCGGCGTTCTGGGCCAATGGCCCGCCCTGCAGCAGTGCGGAAGTCAGTTGGTCGATGGCGGCGTCGAGCGCCTCGGGGGCGACCACCTCGCCGACCAGACCAATCGCCAGTGCGCGTTCGGCGCCGATCTTTTCGCCGCTCTGGAAATAGCGCAGCGCGTGGCGCGGGCCGATGGCGCGCAGCACGTAGGGGCTGATCACTGCCGGGATGATCCCGAACTTCACTTCCGAGGTCGAGAAACTGGCGTCGCTGGCGGCAATCGCCATGTCGCAGGCGGCGGTCAGGCCGGTGCCGCCGCCCAGCGCGGCGCCCTGGACGCGGGCGACGGTCGGCTTGCGCAGGCTGGCCAGGGTATGCAGCATGGCGGCGAAATTGCGGGCATCGGCGAGGTTCTGCTCGGCGCCGAATTGCGCCGCCCGTTTCATCCAGTTGAGGTCGGCGCCGGCCGAGAAATGCCGGCCGCGCCCGCCGAGGACGACGATGCGCACGCCAGCATCGGCCTCCAGCTCGCGGCAGGCGGCGGCCAGTTCGCCGATCAGCGTTTCGTCGAAGGCGTTGAAGACGGCCGGACGGTTCATCCAGATCGTCGCCACCGGACCCTTGCGTTCGATTTCCAGGGTGTCGTACATGGTGGGCTCCGACTCAGCGATTCTTGAACGCCGGCTTGCGCTTGTCGACGAAGGCGGCCATGCCTTCCTTCTGGTCTTCGAGGGCGAAAGCCGAATGGAAGACGCGGCGTTCGAAGAGCAGGCCTTCGTTGAGCGAGGATTCGAAAGCGCGGTTGACCGATTCCTTGATCATCATGATCACCGGCAGCGAATAGCCGGCGATGGTCGTGGCGGCCTTCATGGTTTCTTCCAGCAGTTGCTCGGCCGGAATGACGCGGGCGACCAGGCCGGCCTTCTCGGCTTCGGCGGCGTCCATCATGCGCGCGGTCAGACACAGGTCCATCGCCTTGGCCTTGCCGACGGCGCGAGGCAGGCGCTGGGTGCCGCCGGCGCCGGGCATGGTGCCGAGGCGGATTTCCGGCTGGCCGAACTTGGCTGTGTCGGCGGCGAAGATCATGTCGCACATCATCGCCATCTCGCAGCCGCCGCCCAGGGCAAAGCCCGAAACGGCGGCGATCACCGGTTTCCGGGTCGTCTTGATGCGCTCCCAGTTGCGGGTGATGAAGTCCGTTTTATAGGCGTGCATGTAGTCGAAGTCCTTCATGAAGCCGATGTCGGCGCCGGCGGCGAAGGCCTTCTCGTTGCCGGTGAGGACGATGCAGCCGATATTCTCGTCGGCTTCGAAGGCGTCGATAGCGGTGGCGATGCCGTCGACGACTTCGTTGTTCAGCGCATTCATCGCTTCCGGCCGGTTGATGCGGATCAGGCCCACCTTGCCGTGGACTTCGCTGAGAACCGTGGTGCTCATGGCAAAAATCTCCAAAAAAAAGGCCGCCCAACCCCGGGCGGCCCGAAGTGCAGTTGTCTTTTATGCGTGTGTCGGTTCCGGCTTACTGGACGATGGACCAGTTGCCGTTCTTGACTTCAAGCATGCGGAAGGCCGACAGGTCGAGGCCCATGTGGTCGGTCGCCGACATGTTGTAGGTGCCGCTGGTGCCGACGAAGCCCTTGGTCGCTTCGAGGGCGTCGCGGACCTTGGCCTTGTCGGTGCCGCCAGCGCGCTTGATCGCGTCGACCGCCAGCATCAGGCCGTCGTAGGCATAGCCACCGAAGGTCGACACGTCGGTCTTGTAGGCCGCCTTGTAGGCTTCAGCATAAGCCGTGACCACAGCCTTCTGCGGATCGTTGGCCGGCAGCTGTTCCGGGATCAACTGCGCCGGCGACGGCAGGCGGACGCCTTCGGCAGCCGGTCCGGCGAGCGTCAGGAATTCGTCGGAAGCGACGCCGTGCGACTGGTAAAGCGGCAGGTTGATGCCCAGTTGCTTGTAGTTCTTGGTGACGATGGCCGGGCCCTGGCCGAGACCGAACACGAACACGGCCTGGACGCCGGCGGTGTTGCGGATCTTGGTCAGCTGCGGGCTCATGTCGGTATCCTTGGGGCCGTAGGTTTCATTGGCGACCAGGGTGATCCCGTACTTGGCGGCGACGGCTTCCGTTTCCTTCTTGCCGGAAGCGCCGAAACCGGAGGTTTCGGAGAACAGGGCAACCTTGCTGATGCCACGCTTCTTCATGTCTTCGAAGACCTTTTCGGCGGCCATGCGGTCGGTGTGCGGGGTCTTGAACACCCACTTCTTGACCGGCTCGATGATGACCACGGCGCCGGCCAGCGAGATGAAGGGGATGCCGGCGCGTTCGACCAGCGGTACGGCCGACATGGTGGCGCCGGTGGTGGTGCCGCCGACCAGGATGTCGACCTTGTCGTCGTCGATCAGGCGCTTGGTGAAGCCGTTGGCCTTGCCGGCGTCGCTGCCGTCGTCGTAATGCACGAGTTGCAACTGGCGGCCGAGGACGCCGCCCTTCTTGTTGATGTCGGCAACGTAGAGTTGCAGCGTCTTCAGTTCCGGGTCGCCGAGGAAGGCGGCCGGGCCGGTGACCGACAGCACCGAACCGATCTTGATCGGTTCGGCAGCGAAGGCACCGAGGGCACCGAAAGCCAGGGCGGCGCCGGCGACGAGTTTCTTCAAGCTAGCATTCATGGATTTGTCTCCTCCTTGAGGTTGTTGTCGAGTACAGCAGAATCAGACACGTTCGATGATCATCGCAATGCCCTGTCCGACTCCAATGCACATGGTACACAGTGCGAAGCGGCCGTTGCGCCTTTTCAGCTCGTAGGCCGCAGTCGTCACCAGTCTGGCGCCGCTCATGCCGAGCGGATGGCCGAGCGCGATGGCGCCGCCATTGGGGTTAACGTGTGCCGCGTCGTCGGCCAGGCCGAGGTCGCGCAGCACGGCCAGCGCCTGGGCGGCGAAGGCTTCGTTGAGTTCGATCACATCCATCTGCGCCAGGCTCAGGCCGGTTTGCGCAAGTACCTTGCGCACCGCCGGGGCCGGGCCGAAACCCATGATCCGCGGCGCCAGGCCGGCGGTGGCCATGCCGACCACGCGGGCCAGCGGCGTCAGGCCGTACTGGCCGGCGGCGGCTTCCGAGGCGAGCAGCAGGGCGCAGGCACCGTCATTGACGCCGGAGGCGTTGCCGGCGGTGACGCTCAGCTCGGGGCCGTTCACGCCCTTGAGTTTGGCCAGTTGTTCGAGCGTGGTCTCGGGGCGCGGGTGCTCGTCGGTATCGACCACCTTGGCGTCGCCCTTCTTCTGCGGGATCAGCACCGGCACCAGCTCGTCGGCAAAACGGCCGGCGGCGTGGGCGGCACCCCAGCGCTGCTGCGAGCGTATGGCGAAGGCGTCCTGGTCGGCGCGGTTGATGTTGAAGTCTGCCGCCACGTTGTCGGCGGTCTGCGGCATCGAGTGCGTCTCGTACAGCTTCTTCATCGCCGGATTGACGAAGCGCCAGCCGATGGTCGTGTCGAAGATTGCCGCGTTGCGCGAGAACGCCGATTCCGCCTTGCCCATGACGAAGGGCGCGCGCGACATGCTTTCGACGCCGCCGGCGATCATCAGCCTGGCTTCGCCGGCCTTGATCGAACGGGCGGCGAGGCCGACCGCGTCCATGCCGGAGCCGCACAGGCGGTTGACCGTGGTCCCCGGTACCTCGACCGGTAGCCCGGCGAGCAGGCCGGACATGCGGGCGACGTTGCGGTTGTCTTCGCCGGCCTGGTTGGCGCAGCCGTAGATGATGTCGTCGACCGTGCTCCAGTCGACCTGCGGGTTGCGTTCCATCAACGCCTTGAGCGGGATGGCGCCGAGGTCGTCGGCGCGCACGCTGCTCAGCGCGCCGCCGTAGCGGCCGATCGGGGTGCGGATGGCGTCGCAGATGAAGGCTTGGGTCATGGCGCTGTCCTCAGTTCTGCTTCGGGCGTTCGTCGAGCACGCGCTTGGCCTTGCCGACCTGGGTGCGCGGGATGGCGTCGAATTCCATGACCGTGATCTTGGTCGATACGCCGATGTTGGTCTTGATGCGGTGCTGCAGTTCCTTGCCGATCTGCTGGATGTCGGCCGGGCCGAGTTTTCCGGACAGCTCGCGCTGGACTTCGCAACGCACTTCGAGGTTGTCCATGTGGCCGTCGCGGGTGACCACGACCTGGTAATTGCCGGCTAGGCGGGCATCGCGCAGGATCTGTTCCTCGATCTGGGTGGGGAAGACGTTGACGCCACGGATGATCAGCATGTCGTCGGAACGGCCGGTGATCTTGCCGATGCGGCGGAAGGAGCGGGCGGTCGGCGGCAGCAGGCGGGTCAGGTCGCGGGTGCGGTAGCGGATGACCGGGAAGGCCTGTTTGGTCAGCGAGGTGAACACCAGTTCGCCTTCCGAACCGTCGGGCAGGACTTCGCCGGTTTCCGGGTCGATGATCTCGGGGTAGAAATGGTCTTCCCAGATTACCGGGCCGTCCTTGGTCTCGATGCATTCGCAGGCGACGCCCGGGCCCATGACTTCGGTCAGGCCGTAGATGTCGATGGCGTCCAGGCCGAGCTTCTTCTCGATTTCGGCACGCATGCCTTCGCCCCAGGGCTCGGCACCGAAGATGCCGACCTTGAGCGAAATCTCTTCCGGCTTGATGCCCAGGCGCTCGAATTCCTCGGCGATCACCAGGGAGTAGGAGGGGGTGACCATGATGATGTCCGGCCTGAAATCCATGATCTGCTGGACCTGCTTCTCGGTCTGTCCGCCGGACATCGGCACGGCGGTGCAGCCCAGGCGCTCGGCGCCGTAGTGGGCGCCGAGGCCGCCGGTGAACATGCCGTAACCGTAGGCGACATGGACCATGTCGCCGGCACGGCCACCGGCGGCGCGGATCGAGCGGGCGACCAGGTTGGCCCAGTTGTCGATGTCCTGCTGGGTGTAGCCGACGACGATGGGCTTGCCGGTCGTGCCCGACGAGGCGTGCAGGCGGGCGACCTTGTCGCGCGGCACGGCGAACAGGCCGAAGGGGTAGTTGTCGCGCAGGTCGAGCTTGGTCATGAACGGGAACTTGGCCAGGTCGGCCAGGCACTTCAGGTCGTCCGGATGGACGCCCTTGGCCTCGCACTTGGCGCGGTACGGGGCGACGTTGTCGTAGGTGTGGCGCACCGACCACTTCAGGCGTTCAAGCTGGAGCGCCGAAATCTCGTCGCGGCTGGCCGTTTCGATGGCTTCAAGTTCGCCCGGTTGGGGTTTTCTGGCAGTCATGTTTGTCTCCTCCGTGTTGATTGGCGTCAGGCTCGGTCGGCCTGTTGCAGCCCGGCGATGACTTCGCCGGCAATGCGGTAACTCTTGCCCCGGAACAGGGCGATGGTGGTGCCGTGCTGGTTGCGCACGGTGATGTCGTAGACGCCGGTGCGGCCGGCTGCCGAGCGTTCCGTCGCCTCGGCCTGGAGAATCTCGTCCTCGCGGGCGGGGGCGAGAAAATCGATGTGGCAGGCCGAGGCCACGGTATTGCGGTTGTAGCTGTTGCAGGCGTAGGCGAAGGCGGTGTCGGCGAGCGTGAAGATCATGCCGCCGTGGCAGATGTGGTGGCCGTTGACCATGTCCGAGCGCACGCGCATGGTGAGCAGCGACTGGCCGGGAGCGACGCTGAGGATCTTGATGCCGAAGGCCTGCGCCGCCCGGTCGCGGGCATACATGGCTTCGGCGGTGGCGGTGGCAAGGGCCTGCGCCTCGGCGGCGCTGAGTTTGGGTTCAGTCATGGAGGTTCTTTCCGGCAAAGACGGCGCGGCGGATCAGCGGCGAGACGCGGTAGCGGTCTTCGCCGTAGCTGGCGCCGAGGTTGGCGAGGACGTCGCGGATGGCGCCGACGCCGACCTGGTCGGCCCAGGCCAGCGGGCCGCGCGGGTAATTGACGCCCAAGCGCATCGCCGCGTCGGCGGCGGTGGCGGCGCAGACGCCCTGGTTGACCGCGTCGGCGGCCTCGTTGGCGAGCATGGCGACGGTGCGCATGACCGCCAGACCGGGCACATCGGCGAGCCGCGAGACGGCGTAGCCGGCGGCCTGCAGCAGGCCGATGGCGGCTTCCGCAGCGGCCGGCTCGCACTGCGCGGCGACGGCGACGGCGAGGCGGCCGGCGGTTTCGTAATCGAGCGCCAGGTCGACCAGCACGCAGTTGGCGACGCCTTCGCTGGCGGCGCGCTCGGTGGCCGAGCGGCCGTCGGTCTGGAACAGCACGGCGCGGCCGATTTCGGCGACGCGCCCGTCGGTCGACGGTGCCCGGCTGAACGACAGCTTGCCGTGCTGCAGGCGCTCGGCCAATGCTTCGGCGAGCGGCGATTCGCCGCAGACGACGATCTTGCCGGCCGGCGTGCACGGCGCTTCGGTCTGCGGTGCCGGGCGGGCGGCGTCGGCGGAATAATCGTAGAAGCCGCGCCCGGTCTTGCGGCCGTAGAAGCTGGCGTCGACCAGTTCCTGCTGGATCAGCGAGGGCAGGAAGCGCGGGTCGTGGTAGAAGGCGCGCCAGACCGAGTTGGTGACGGCGAAATTGACGTCGTGGCCGATCAGGTCCATCAACTCGAACGGTCCCATGCGGAAACCGCCGGCTTCGCGCAGCACGGCGTCGAGCGTTGCCGGGTCGGCGGCGCCTTCCTGCAGCAGGCGCAACGCTTCCGCGTAGTAGGGGCGGGCGACGCGGTTGACGATGAAGCCGGGGGTCGATTTGGCATGCACCGGCGTCTTGCCCCAGGCGGCGGCGGTGGCGTACAGCGTGTCGGCGACGGCGTCGTCGGTGGCCAGGCCGGAGACGATCTCGACCAGCGCCATCAGCGGCGCCGGATTGAAGAAGTGCAGCCCGGCCAGCCGCTGCGGGCGCTTGAGCGCGCTGCCGATGGCGGTGACCGAGATCGACGAGGTGTTGGTGCCGAACAGGCAGTCGTCGCCGACGATGGCTTCGAGGTCGGCGTACAGCTTCTGCTTGGCTTCCAGGTTCTCGACAATGGCTTCGACCACCAGCGCGCAGCCGGCCAGGTCGGCCAGGCTTTCTGCTGGTTGCAGGCGAGCACCGGCGGCGGCAGCATCGGCGGCGCTGAGCTTGCCCTTGTCGGCCAGCTTGGCGAACTGGCCGCGGATGTTCTCGATGGCGGCGGCTGCGGCGCCCGGCCGGTTGTCGAGCAGGCGCACCGGGTGGCCGGCTTGCGCCGCGACCTGGGCGATGCCGGCGCCCATGGCACCGGCGCCGACCACGGCGACGACCGCGGTTTGATGAAGGGCGGCCATCGTCAGTCCCCGGTGAACTTCGGTGCGCGTTTTTCCATGAAGGCAGCGACGCCTTCAGCGTAGTCGGCGCTCCAGCCGAGTTCGCGCATGAAGCCGCCCTCATAGGAGAGCTGCTGCTCCAGCGTGTGGCCGGGGGCGGCGTGCATCGCCTGGCGGGTGCGCACCAGCGCCTTGGTCGGCAGGCTGGCGAGCTGGGCGGCGAGCGCGTCGATGCGGGCGGCGAAGGCGTCGTCGGCGACGCATTCCCAGATCAGCCCCCATTCGGCAGCCTTCGCTGCCGGCAGCTTGTCGGCGAGCAGGGCCAGGCCCATGGCGCGCGCCATGCCGACGCGTTGCGGCAGGAACCAGGTGCCGCCGGTGTCGGGAATCAGGCCGATCTTCGAGAAGGCCTGCAGGAAGGAGGCCGACTGTGTGGCGACGACCAGATCGCAGGCCAGCGCCACCGAGGCGCCGGCGCCGGCGGCGATACCGTTGACCGCGGCCAGGGTCGGCACGCGCAGGTTCTGCAGGCGCAGCACCAGCGGCTTGTAGTTCTTCTCGACGATGTTGCCGATGTCCGGCTGGTGGCCGGCTATGGCCTGCATGTCGGGGTCGGCCAGGTCCTGGCCGGCGCTGAAGGCGCGGCCGGCGCCGCTGAGCACCAGCACGCGGATGCTGCGGTCAGCCTGGACGCGGTCGAGGGCGACGCGCAGTTCGGCGTGCATCTCGCCGGTGAAGCTGTTCAGCTTGTCGGGGCGGTTCAGGGTCAGGCGGGCGATGCCGTCGCTGACTTCAAAACGGATGGTGGCGAATTCCATGCGGCCCCCTCAGATATGGTAACGACGCTGGACGACGACAAACCGGTTGGCGACGAAGGCGGCGTCAGCGTAGGACGCGTTCGCTGCCGGGTTGCCGCCGGTGCCGTGGTAGTCGGAATAGGCCGCCGACTGGTTCACGAAGACGCCGCCGGTCAGGTTGATCGACAGGGCGACCTTGGCGCGCATCGTGGCGGCGGTCATCGCGTCGATGATTTCCGGGCGGGTCGAGTAGATGCCGGCGGTCAGCGCGCCGTGGGTGGACACGATGCGTTCGGAGAGGGCGATGGCAGCCGGCGTGTCGGCCACCTTGACGATGAAGCTGATCGGCCCGAAGCGTTCTTCCATATAGGCGGCTTCGTCGGCGGCGTCGCAGGCGAGCAGGACCGGGGTGCGCACTTCGGCGGCCGGAAATTCCGGGTTGTCCAGCTTGCAGGAGGCGAGCACGACGTGGCCGAGGGCGCCGCTGTCGGCGTCCTTGATCCGCTGCAGGGTGTCGGCCGACTGCACGGCGCCGAGCACGGCGAGGGCGACTTCCGGCTTGCTCAGGAAGCCGGCGACGGCCTTGGCCAGGTCGGCGCACACTTCGTCGTAGGACTTGTGGCCGTCTTCGGTATCGATGCCGGCGGCCGGCACGAAGATCGCCTGCGAGGTGGTGCACATCTGGCCTGAATAGAGCGAGAGCGTGAACGCGAGGTTGCGCAGCATCGCCTTGTAGGCGTCGGTCGAGTCGATGACGATGTTGTTGACGCCGGCCAGTTCGGCATAGACGCGGGCCTGGCGGGCGTTGTCGACCAGCCACTGGCCGAAGGCGTTGCCGCCGGTGAAATCGACCGATTTCACGGCCGGATGCGTGACCAGCTTCTGCGTCGCGCTGCGTTCGCTGGCGACGCACAGGGTGACCAGGTTGGGATCGATGCCGTTTTCGGCGAGCACGGCGCGGATCGTGCGCACGGTGATCGCTGCCGGCAGGATGGCGTTGCTGTGCGGTTTGACGATCACCGCGTTGCCGGTGGCGAGCGCCGCGAACAGCCCGGGATAGGTGTTCCAGGTCGGGAAGGTGCCGCAGCCGACGACGACGCCGACGCCCTGGCCGACGATCTCGAAGTGCTTCTTCATGACCAGCGGCGGGTTCTTGCCCTGCGGCTTGTCCCAGACCGTCTCGGTTGGCACGAAGCTCTGTTCGCGGTAAGCGTAGGCGACGGCTTCCAGGCCGCGGTCCTGGGCGTGCGGGGCGCCGGCCTGGAAGGCCATCATCCAGCCCTGGCCGGTGGTCATCATCACCGCGTGGGCGATTTCGAAGCTCTGCTTGTTGAGGCGATCGAGGATTTCCAGGCAGACGCCGGTGCGCCCGTCCACGCCGGCCTTCTGCCAGCCGTCCATGGCCTTCCGGCCGGCGGCGATCAGCACTTCCGGATCGCACACCGGGTAGCTGACGTTCAGTGCTATGCCGTAAGGCGAGCGTTCGCCGCCATGCCAGCCCGTGCTGCCCGGCTGGTCGAGCTCGAAGGCCTGGCCGAGGTGGGCGGCAAACGCCGCCTTGCCATCGTCGGCGGCGGTTTCACCATACGTCTTGGGGCTTGGCATTTCGTTATAGGCGGACCAGTAGCCGCGGGTGCGGATGGCTTCCAGGGCGCCGTCGAGCGTGGCGCGGTGCTTGTTCAATAGTTGCTGGGGCATGGGGTGTCTCCTGGGTGACGGTTTCTGTCGTGCTTCTTTGTTGCAACGATACGAAGTTGTTTTAAGAAAGTCAAATAAAGGTATCGTTTTTTTGCGATGATTTTTTGGTTATGTTTAGCAAAATCGATTACTTGCGATATGGTTAATCAATAAAAAACAACATGTTGTTATTAAAATTGCGATTGTTGTTTCTTCGTGTTCTGGATTGCGTAAGTTGTTTCGTGTGTAATTTTTCATATTTCGATACAAAAATCGTTGACATGGCTTGTCAGTGTGTATCATTATTTCTCCGTCGCCTCGCCAAACCGGTGCGGTGCCCAAAACGACCACGATATTTCGATTGAAGGAGGAGCTATGGCTGCCAACAAGGAGCGTTTTTCGGACAAGATGGAATTCCCGCCGGAAATCCAGCAACCCAACGTCTATCCGCTGTCCTGGAACAGCAAGACCAAGAAGTTGCAGGAAGTGTGGGAAGCGGCGCGGCGCGAGGACTGGGATCCCGAGAAGTTGCCGTGGGACACGCTGGACCTGGAAAGCTACACCTGGGAAGAGCGCGAATCGATCGCCTACTGGTGGAGCCTGTTGTCGGTGTTCGACGCATCCGCCCCGCCGGTCTTCGCCGAAGCGCTGATCAAGACCTATGAAGTGCATGAGGAAGATCCGGTGCGCAAGTGCTTCTTCTCGGTCACCCGCGACGAGCAGAACCACGAGATCATGTGCGGCCTGGCCATCACCAAGCTACTCGGCCATCCCGATCCGATCACCTACCAGCCGAAGACCGAACTCGGCAAGCGCCTGCAGAAGAACGTGCAGTGGCTGTACTTCAACGGTGCCCGCTACTGGAACGGCTACAAGCAGGCGGTGCCCAAGTACGACCTGGCCGTGCTGTTCTCGTCCTTCCTGATGGGCGAGATCGCCGCCGCCACCATCTTCAAGCAGATGTACGACAACTCCCGCGAGGCCGTCTTCAAGGAAGGTTTCAAGAACATCGGCCGCGACGAAGGTCGTCACATGGCCATCTGCATGGCGGTCATGGAGCGCGATTACCCGGGCCTCAAGGAAGAGACCAAGGCCGTCGTCACCAAGCAGATCCGCGCCGGTTACCTGTTCCTGTCGGCCGTGCTGTTCGAGCCGCCGATGGAGTTCTGGGACCTGCCGGCCGACTTCATCGACAACCAGCGCGAGGCCGAGGAAGTGGCCCGCGGTGCCGGCTTCGGCATCCCCAGCTACGAGGCGAAGAAGGAAAACTGGCGCAACGCGATGATCAACCTCAAGGGCGTCCTCGACCGCTACAACATCCCCTTCCCGTCGATCCCGGAAGTCGGCATCACCGGCCAGGAAGTCAGCGACGTCGACCTGGACGACATCATCCCGGTCTTCTGATGCGCCTCATCCGCCTATCGGTCTGATCGACAGCCGGTGCCCCTGACGGGGCGCCGGCTTTGCCACAACAGAGAACACAGGATAACAAGGGGAAGACAAATGGCTCGTATCATCATGCAGCCGTCCGGAAAATCGGTCGAATGCAATTATGGCGATACCGTTCTGATGGCGCTGGAGAAGGCCGGCTACGCGCTGCCCAACAACTGCCGCGCCGGTGCCTGCGGCGAATGCAAGGTCAAGGTCACGCAGGGTCAGTTCGACCAGGGCATGGTCCTCGACATGGCGCTCTCCCAGGACGAGCGCAAACAGGGCTACGGCCTGATGTGCATGGCCAAGCCGATTTCCGAGGAAATCACCATCGAGTGGGGCACCGAGGATGCCAAACCGAAACTTTTCCCGCCGCGCGAGGATGCGCTCTTCGTCGTCGTCGACAAGCGATCGATCGCCGCGCGTGTGGTTGAACTGAGGCTGCGCCCGGTCGGCCAGCCGATCCGTTACTGGCCCGGCCAGTATGTCACCCTGGGCAATCCGCGGGCCGATGTGCCGGCGCGTGCCTATTCGATTTCCAACGCACCGCGCCCGGATGGCGAACTGGTGCTGCAGATTGCCCGCCAGGAAGGCGGCGTCACCAGCAACTGGGTGCACGAACAGCTCGGTATCGGCGAGAGCGTCAAGGTTTCCGGCGCCTACGGCACCTTCATCGGCGATCCTTCGGTCGATACGCCGGTCCTCTGCCTGGCTGCCGGCACCGGTCTGGCACCCGTGCTGGCACTGGCCGAGGCTGCCTTGCGCCGCGGTTTCCGGCGGCCGGTCACGATGCTGTTTTCGGCGCGCAGCCACGACGACGTCTATGCCGAAGGCCTGATGGCCTGGTGGCGGACCAAGCATCGCAATTTCGACTACAAGGTCACGCTGACCCGCGAGCAGCGCGAGGGCTATCTGAACGGGCGGGTGGACGCGGTCCTGCCGAAGATGTTTACCGATCTGTCCAAGCACACCATTTTCGCCGCCGGCAGTCCGGAGTTCGTCGACGCCTGCGTCCAGGTCGTCAAGCAACTGGGCGCCAAACCCGAGCTGATCCATACCGAAGGCTTCTTCTCGCAGCAACAGCCCGAGGTTCCCGACAGCGATCACCTGTTGCCAAGCTAGTCGCCCGAACGGGACAATGCGCGATAAACACACGGAGGAGACAATATGACAACGACCCGTCAACGGGCAGGGAGCCACCATGCTGGCTGAGTTCCTGCAATTCCTGTTTTCCGGCATCACCGTCGGTGCCACCTATGCGCTGGCGGCGCTTGGCTTCACGCTGATCTACAACGCCAGCCATGTGATCAACTTCGCCCAGGGCGAATTCATCATGCTCGGCGGCATGCTGGCCGTGCTATTTGCCCAGATGGGCCTGCCGCTGCCGGCTGTCCTGCTGCTCGCCGTCCTGGTGCCGGCGGTGGTTGGCGTGCTGGTCGAGAAACTGGCGATCGAACCGGTCAAGGGCGCCGAGACGGTGACCCTGATCATCATCACCATCGGCGCCTCGCTGGTCATCCGCGGTCTGATCCAGGTCTGGCTGGGCAAGAACACCTTTAGCCTGCCGGCTTTCTCGGGTGACGAACCGATTCACGTCCTCGGCGCCACCTTGCTGCCGCAGAGCCTGTGGGTGCTCGGCATCACTGCCCTGGTCGTGGTCGCGCTCTGGTACTTCTTCAACCGCACCTTGCAGGGCAAGGCCATGCTGGCGACCTCGGTCAACCGGCTGGCCGCCGAACTGGTCGGCATCAACACCAGCTGGGTGCTGTTCATGAGCTTCGCCATGTCGGCTGCGCTCGGTGCGCTTGGCGGCATCCTGATCACGCCGATCACCATGACTTCCTACGATGTCGGCATCATGCTCGGCCTCAAGGGCTTCGTCGCCGCCGTCGTCGGCGGCCTGGGCAACGGTCTGGGGGCGGTGGTTGGCGGCCTGCTGGTCGGCATCCTCGAAGCCATGGGCGCCGGGTACATCTCGTCGGCGTACAAGGACGCGATTCCCTTCGTGCTCATCCTGCTGATTCTCTTCTTCATGCCGCGCGGCCTGTTCGGCGGTAAATCGACGGATCGGGTGTAAGCATGAACAAGCGCATTTATTTCGGCCTCTACGGCCTGATCGTGATCTTGCTGGTGCTGCCCTTCGTCGTGCCCAACAATTTCTACCTCGACCTCGCGGTGCGCATGGCGATCAACGCCATCATCGTCATCGGGCTCAACCTGCTGATCGGCTTTGCCGGCCAGATCAGCCTCGGTCACGCCGGCTTCCTCGGCATCGGTGCCTATGCCTCGGCGGTGCTGCCGATGCATTTCGGCTGGCACCCGGTGACCGCCATGCTCACCGGGGCCCTGGCCTCGGCCCTGCTGGCGGCGCTGGTGGCCAAGCCGATCTTCAAGCTGAAGGGGCATTACCTGGCGATGGCGACGCTCGGCCTGGGCATCATCATCAACATCGCGCTGCGCAATGAAGCCCAGTGGACCGGCGGTCCCGACGGCATGCCGGTGCTGCCGATGGCCTTGTTCGGTTTCGAGATCGGCTCCGACCGCCAGTGGTATTGGGTGGTGGCGGCACTGCTGGTGCTGACCGTGTGGGGCTCGCTGAACCTGATCGACTCGCCGTTCGGGCGGGCGCTGCGGGCGCTCCACGGTTCCGAGGTGGCATCGCAGGTGGTCGGCGTCAACGTCGCCCGCTACAAGGTGTCGATCTTTGTCCTGTCGGCCTTCTCGGCCAGCATCATGGGCAGCATCTCGGCGCATTACATCGGTTTCATCAGCCCCAACTTCGCCGACTTCTTCCATTCCATCGAACTGGTCACCATGGTCGTCATCGGCGGCATGGCCTCGGTCTACGGCTCGATCGTCGGCGCCGTGCTGCTGACGGCGCTGCCGCAGGCGCTGGCGACCTTCGAGGGCTGGGAAACGGTCGCCTTCGGCGCCATCCTGATGCTGTGCATGATCTTCATGCCGCGCGGCCTGGTGCCGACGCTGGCGGCACGCTTCAGCAAGGGGGACGACAAATGAGCCTGCTCGAAGTCAAGGATCTGTCGATTCATTTCGGCGGCGTCAAGGCCGTCCAGAATGTCAGCTTCAGCATCGATTCCGGCATCGTCTATTCGGTGATCGGCCCCAACGGTGCCGGCAAGACGACCCTGTTCAACCTGATCACCGGCGTGTATACGCCGACCAGCGGGGAAATCCGTCTCGACGGCGAAATCATCCAGGGTAAGTCGCCGGATGAGCTGGCACGGCGGGGTATGGCGCGGACCTTCCAGAACCTGCAGATCTGCATGAACATGAGCGCCATCGAGAACGTCATGGTCGGCGCCCATCTGCGCCTGGATCGCAACCTGTTCAAGGCGATCCTGCGCCTGCCCGCGCTCAAGCGGCGCGACGAGGCGCTGCGCGAGGAGGCAGCCGGATTGATGGAATTCGTCGGCCTCGGCAAATACGTCGGCGCGCGCCCCGATGCGATGTCCTACGGCGCGCTCAAGCGCCTGGAAATCGCCCGTGCGCTGGCGATGAAGCCGCGTCTGATCTTCCTCGACGAGCCGGCCGCCGGCCTCAACCCCAAGGAAACCCAGGAAGTCGACCATCTGGTGCGCAAGGTTGCCGATTCGGGCATCACCGTCGTTCTTGTCGAACACGACATGAAGATGGTGATGAACCTCTCCGACCGCATCCTGGTGCTCGATTACGGCCGCAAGCTGGCCGAGGGCACCGGCCAGGAGGTGCGCGGCAATCCCGACGTGATCGCCGCCTACCTCGGCACCCACGCCTGACAGGGACGAGACATGAAAACACTGACCATCATCACCGAAGAACACCAGAATCTCTGGCGCATCGCCACTACGCTCGACGCCGTCGCCCTGGAAATGGAAGCCGGCGAACCGGTCGACCCGGCTTTCTTCAGCTCGGTCTTCGACTACATCGAGCACTTCATGGACGCCTGCCATCACGCCAAGGAAGACGATCACCTGTTCCCGGCGCTGCGCTTGCGCAGCCCGGAAGCGGCAGCTGTCCTCGACCGCCTGCAGGCCGAGCACCGCAACGGTCCCGAAGTGCTGCGCTCGTTGCGCGCGCAACTGGCGGCGACCGCGGCCGGGACGCTGGGCAACGCCGAGTTCATCGGCGCCCTGCGCATCTACACGCAGAGCCTGAAGGCGCACATCCGGACCGAGGAAAAGGACGCCATGCCGCTGGCCCGCGAGGTGCTGACCGCCGAGGACTGGGAGAGCATCGACCGGGCTTTTGCCGATAACGACGATCCGCTGTTCGGCGAGCAGGCGCGGGTCGAGTACCGCCAGCTCTACCACCGCATCGCCAGCCTGGCGCCGGAATCGGTGGGCCTCGGCGCGCACAGCGGCGGCGAGCTGGAACCCGGCGGCCACTACGCGGCCGGCGACATCCTGCTCCACGTCAGCGCCCTGGAAAGCTGCTACGGCCGGATCAAGGCCTTGAAGGGCATCGACCTCGAAGTGCGCAAGGGCGAGCTGGTCGCTCTGGTCGGCGCCAACGGCGCCGGCAAGACGACCTTCCTGCGCACCCTGTCGGGCGTGCAGCCGATGAGCGGCGGGCGCATCTTCTTCGACGGCGAGGACATCAGCGGCCTACGTGCCGACCAGCGCGTGCGCCGCGGCATTTGCCAGAGCCCGGAAGGGCGGCAGGTGTTCGGTCCGCTGTCGATCGAGGACAACCTGCGCCTGGGCGCCTACACCCAGCCGAAGGCCGGGGTCGAGGCGGAACTGGAAAAGGTCTTCGCGATGTTCCCGATCCTCAAGGAAAAGCGCCACCTGCCGGCCGGTACGCTGTCCGGCGGCCAGCAGCAGATGCTGGCCATCGGCCGGGCGTTGATGGGGCGGCCGAAGATGCTGCTGCTCGACGAACCGTCGATGGGCCTGGCGCCGCTGCTGGTCGAGGAGGTGTTCAACGTCGTCAAGTCGCTGAAGGCACAGGGCATGACCATCCTGCTCGTCGAGCAGAACGCCTTTGCCGCGCTGGCCATCGCCGACCGCGGCTATGTGCTGGAAACCGGCGCGGTGACGCTGACCGACAGCGGCCAGGCACTGATCGCCAACGAACAGGTGCGCGCCGCTTACCTCGGCATGTAGCGTTCAGGTGGTGGCGCCGAGGCCGGCCCACCGCAGGCGCAGGCGCAGGCCGATCTCGCTTGTGTAGCCGACCGAGACGAAGCGGATCTGGCCGTCCGGCGCCAGTACGACGAAGCCAGGCGTGCCGGGCAGGCGGTAGCTTTTCATGATCGCCCCGGCGGGGTCGGGCAGGGCCGGGAAGCGGTAGCCGTTGGCCGCCATGAAACGCGCGACTGCCGCAGCGTCGCCGCTCTGTGTGGCGACGGTGATCACCGGACGATCAGCGGCGATGTTTTCGACGCTGCCGGCGGTGGTCTTGCAGATCGGGCACCATTCGGCCCAGAAATAGATCAGCAGCGGCTGGCCGGGATGCGCAGCACGCCAGGCGGCGAGGTCGAAAGCCTGGCCATCGGTGTGCACGCCGGCGAACTGCGGTGCCGGGCCGCGCGCCGTGTCGCGCAACTGCCAGGCCTGGAAGGCGAGGAAGGCGGCGACGAAGAGGGCGATTTCCAGCGCCCAGCGGCGCCAGCGCGGTTTTTTCCCGGCGTTTTCCGGCATCAGCGGTGGGCGTTGATCGCGTCGCGCGTTTCGCGCGCGGCAAGACGCGCGGCGCTGGCGTAATCCTCACCTTTACCGGCGTAGAGGATGGCGCGCGAGGAATTGATCATCAGGCCGGTACCCGCCGCAGTGCGGCCGGCCTTGACGGTGGCCTCGATGTCGCCGCCCTGGGCACCGATGCCGGGCACCAGCAGCGGCATCTCGCCGACGATTGCGCGCACGCGGGCGATTTCGGCGGGGAAGGTGGCGCCTACCACCAGGCCGATCTGGCCGGTCGTGTTCCATTGTTCGGCGGCCAGGCGGGCGACGCGTTCGTACAGCTTTTCGCCGCCGACATCGAGGAACTGCAGGTCGGAACCGCCGGCGTTCGAGGTCCGGCAGAGCAGGATCACGCCCTTGTCCGGGAAGGCCAGGTAGGGCTCGACCGAATCGCGGCCCATGTAGGGATTGACCGTGACGGCATCGGCCTTGAAACGCTCGAAGGCCTCGACTGCGTACTGCTCGGCGGTCGAACCGATGTCGCCGCGCTTGGCGTCGAGGATCACCGGGATGCCGGGATGCCGCTCGTGGATGTGGGCGATCAGCGCTTCCAGCTGGTCTTCGGCGCGGCGGGCGGCGAAGTAGGCGATCTGCGGCTTGAACGAACAGACGAGGTCGGCCGTGGCGTCGACGATGGTCTTGCAGAATTCGAAGATGGCGTCATCGCGACCCTTCAGGTGTGCCGGGAACTTGGCCGGATCGGGATCGAGGCCGACGCAGAGCTGCGAGTCGTTCTTTTGCCAGGCGGCGGCGAGTTGTTCGGTAAAGGTCATGTTTCGTCCTTTGGCAGATAGCGGGAAAACTTGTCTGGCAGCAGGCAGGTCTGCAGGCTGCGCTGGGTGAACAGGAAGCGGCCGTCGCAGACGAAGCCGAGTTGCTGCCAGTCGACTTCGTGGTTGAGCATCATCGTGCACTCGATCAGGTCGCGGCGACGCATCCGGCGGTTTTTCGGGAACAGTGCCAGCACCGAGCCGTCGAAATTCGGGCAGTCGTGCAGGAAGAACGGCGTCGGCTTGCGTGTGCGGCCGTTGACGTAGATGCGCGGATCGTCGTTGATCGGGAAATGGCGGCCCCAGTGCCACCAGTTGCTATCGTCGAACTTGCGCACGCGGCGGGCGAGCAGGCGTTGCTTGTGCGGCAGCAGGGCGGGGTGTTCGATGCCGTAGATCATGCGCCGCGTCTCGCCGGTGTCGGCGGTCTTCGAGCAGACGAAATCGAGGTTTCCCTCGGCGTGCCGGAATACCGGGTCGGCACCGGAAACGCCGCCGACGCGCACGTCGAACAGGTCGGACAGGCGCACGCCGTGGTTTTCGCGCAGGAACATCAACTGGCCGTCCACTTCGGTGAAGGTCCGGCCGTCGTCCATGCGCCGGTCGAAACGGCCCTTCTCGAAGCGGAAAATGCAGCAGTTCGGCGTCGCCCCGGCGAAGACGCGGACATCGCCGGTCTCGAAGAAATGCGTGATGCTGCCCTGGGCGAACAGCCAGGCGTTGAGCTTTCGGGCCGAGGTCAGCTTGATGAATTCGCGCGGCACGATGAAGACCAGTTCGCCGCCCGGCTCGAGGTGGCGGATGCACTTCTCGATGAAGAACAGGAACAGGTTGCTGCGCTTGTCGAACAGCGGCGATTTCAGTTTCTTGCGGGTACGTGCGGCGATGTCCTGGTAGCGGACATAGGGCGGATTGCCGACGATGGTGGCGAAGCGCTCGCTTTCCGGCAGCGCGAAGAAATCCATGACGCGGGCACCGGCCGGGGCCACGCGGCGGTCGATCTCGACCCCGGTGAGCTCGGCGCCGCGCGCCTGCAGCGCATGGTAGAACGCACCGTCGCCGGCCGACGGTTCGAGCACTCGCCCACGGTTGCGGCACAGGCCGAGCATGAACTCCACCACGCTGGGCGGGGTGAAGACCTGGCCGAGGCGTTCGACGTCGAGCGGCATCAGGCGATGGGCTTTCCCTGACGGAGGCGTTCGTGTCGTGCGCGGGTTTCTGTGGTCTGGCCGAGCCAGGTAAATTCCCGTGCGGCCTCGACCCATTCCAGGCGCTGCAGGGGCGTCAGCCGGGCGAAGGCGGCGAGTTGCTCATCGCTGACGAAGTAACGGTAACCGCCTTGGGGGGAGTCCTGCCGTTCAGCCACGCGTACGCTCCAAGTGCTCGATGTCACTTTCGTCCTGCGCTCGCCCTGTTCCCTTTTTTAGCGCGATCATGTCGTCGATGCTGGCCAGGGTCACTGGCGTGCCGTCCAGATCGCGAACGACCGCACGTTGCATCGCCAGGCCAATATCGATGCAAGGAGCGATCAGGATGTCGACCATGGTTGGAATGCGGGCCTGGGGGTTTTGCAGGCCGAAGGCGATCATCCGCTTGTGTTCGTGCCAGAGTCTGCGTTGCTCAGGTTTTTTCAGGTCGTTGAGCGGTACGGGGGCGCTGGGCGTGAGATTGAGTTCGCCGGCACAGGCGATGAAACGATCCAGGTTGTCTTCGTCCATTGCCAGCACGAGATCGACATCCATCGTCATGCGGGGGACGCCGTGCAGGTTCATTGCCAAACCACCAACCAGCAGATAACGAACCTGGTGTTTCTCCAGCGCACGGAAAAGGTCAAGGTAGATCATTGCTTTGCGCCTTCGGCGCCGGCCTGTTCGCGCGCCTTCTTTTCCCAGTAGCGCTCGTTCTTGCTCTCGTCGACGAAGCGGTAGCGGCCGGCGAGTTCGCAGCCCTTCATGCCGGGGTTGCACGGCAGATTGTTGATCTTCGTGCAGCGGTCAGCGACCTCGTGCGGACAACCCCAGCTTCCCGCCATCTCAGCTACCCTTGCCCCACGAGTCCTTGAGCGTGACGGCGCGGTTGAAGACCGGCGTGCCCGGTTGCGAGTCGATGCGGTCGGCGACGAAGTAGCCGTGCCGTTCGAACTGGAAGCGCTGTTCGGGCTGGACATCCTTGAGCGAGGGTTCGAGCATGGCGGTGATGACCTTGCGCGAATCCGGGTTGAGGTCGTCGAGGAAGTTGCGTTCGAGGTCGGGGGCGTCGCCTTCGCGTCGGCTGCCCGGTGCCGGCACCGAGAACAGGCGGTCGTAGAGGCGGATTTCGGCCGGGCAGGCATGTGCCGCCGAAATCCAGTGCAGGTTGCCCTTGACCTTGATGCTGTCGGCACCGGGGGTGCCCGACTTGGTCTCGGGCAGGTAGGTGCAATGCACGGCGATCACCTTGCCGTTCTCGTCCTTGTCGCAGCCGGTGCATTCGACGATGTAGCCGTACTTGAGGCGCGCCTTGTTGCCCGGGAAGAGGCGGCGGAAGCCCTTTTCCGGGACCTCCTGGAAGTCCTCGCCCTCGATCCACAACTCGCGGCCGAAGGGCATGGTGCGCTGGCCGAGTTCCGGCTTGAGCGGATGGTTGGGGGCGTGGCAGTCCTCGAACTGGCCCTCGGGATAGTTGTCGATGATCAGCTTGAGCGGGTCGAGCACGGCAACGCGGCGTTCGTCGGCCTCGTTCATGACTTCGCGCATGGCGTCCTCGAAAACGACGTAGTCGATCAGCGAGTCGTGCTTGGAGACGCCGATGCGTTCGGCGAAGAGGCGGAAGCCCTCGGGCGAATAGCCGCGGCGGCGGGCGCCGACCAGGGTCGGCATGCGCGGGTCGTCCCAGCCGTCGACGTGTTTTTCCTCGACCAGCTGGATCAGCTTGCGCTTGGACAGGACGACGTAGGTCAGATTCAGGCGCGAGAATTCGATCTGTTGCGGCAGTGGCCGTTGCAGCAGGCCGCCTTCGGCCAGGCGTTCGAGCAGCCAGTCGTAGAACGGGCGCTGGTCCTCGAACTCGAGCGTGCAGATCGAGTGGGTGATGCACTCGAGCGCGTCCTCGATCGGGTGCGCGAAGGTGTACATCGGATAGACGCACCACTTGTCGCCGGTGTTGTGATGGGTGGCGTGGCGGATGCGGTAGATGGCCGGATCGCGCAGGTTGATGTTGGCCGAGGCCATGTCGATCCTGGCGCGCAGGATGTGGGCGCCGTCGGCGAATTCGCCGGCCTGCATGCGCTTGAACAGGTCCATGTTGTCGGCGACCGAGCGGTTGCGGAACGGCGAATCCTTGCCGGCCTGGGTCAGCGTGCCGCGGTTGGCGCGCATTTCCTCGGCCGACTGGCTGTCGACATAGGCGTGGCCGGCGGAGATCAGGTATTCGGCGAACTGGACCATCCAGTCGAAGTAGTTCGACGCGTAGTAGAGGTTGTCCTCGGCGTCGTCAGCCCACGAGCAGCCCAGCCATTTGACGGCGTCGAGGATGGAATCGACGTATTCCTGCTCTTCCTTCTCCGGGTTGGTGTCGTCGAAGCGCATGTGGCAGCGGCCGCCGAATTCGCGGGCGAGGCCGAAGTTGAGCAGGATCGACTTGGCGTGACCGAAGTGCAGGTAGCCGTTCGGTTCGGGCGGGAAACGGGTGCGGATCTTCGCCGCGTCGAGCGGTGCCGCTGCATGGTCGGCGGCGAGACCGGGGCCGCCGGCCCAACGGCGCTGGGCGTGCTTGCCGGCAGCGAGGTCGGCCTCGACGATGTTCTTGATGAAATTGGCGGCGGCGACTGGCGCAGAGGTTTCTTTTGACATGAGGTGCTGTTCGGGGGCGATGTGTTGAGCCACAAAGCCCCGATTTTACCAGCCGCCGGCCCCGGATCAGGCGTGTACGATGCCGAAAATCATGAAGTAGATCATCGCTGCCATCAGCGCCGATGCCGGCACGGTGATGATCCAGGCAGCAGCGATCTTGAATGCAGCCGAGCGCTTGACCAGTTCGTGGCGATAGACCTTGCGCATCTGCTTGCGCTCGTACTTCGACAGGTCGGCCTGGGCCGTGCGGGCCTTCAACTGGTCGAGCATTTCCTGCTTTTCCTTGATGCTGGCCTTGGCAAAACGGTTGAGGAAGGTTTCGACAACTTCCTTGTCGGTGCCGAGATGGTGCTCCTTGATCTCGTCGATCATCTGCGAGTAGTTGCTCTTGATGAATTCGCGCAGGAAACCGACCCCGAAAACGCCACCCAGCGCGATATGCGTCGAGCTGACCGGCAGGCCCATCTGCGAAGCGATGATGACGGTCAGGGCGGCCGACATGGCGATACAGAAAGCGCGCATCTGGTCGAGTTCGGTGATCTCGCTGCCGACGGTGCGGATCAGCTTGGGGCCGTACAGTGCCAGACCGACGGCCAGGCCGATGGCGCCGACCAGCATGATCCACAGCGGAATGCCGGCCTTGCCGTGAACCTCGCCATGGGCGACGGTATCGGCAATCGCGGCCAGGGGGCCGATGGCGTTGGCAACGTCGTTGGCGCCGTGGGCAAAGCTGAGCAAGGCGGCAGCGAAGATCAGGGGCATGGTGAACAGCGAGTTGATACTGGCCTTGCTGTTGCTCAGGCTGGCAGCTTTACCCTTGATCGAGACGCCCATCAGGAACCAGGTCAGCAGTCCGATGCCGGCGCCAATGGCGCTTGCCGTCCAGAAGTCGACTTTCCATATCTTGTTCAGGCCCTTGAGGATCAGGTAGGTGCTGAAGGCAAATGCCATCAGGCCGATCAGGACAGGCACGGTTTTCTTTGCCGCTTCGACCATGTCCGGCTTGTAGGTGATCGAGCGCTTGATCCAGTACAGGAATCCCGCGGCAACGGCGCCGCCGAGCACCGGCGAAATGACCCAGCTGGCGGCAATGCTGCCCATCGTGCCCCAGTTGGCGGCTTCCATGCCGCCGGCGGCAACACCGGCGCCGAGCACGGCGCCGACGATGGAATGGGTGGTCGATACCGGGGCGCCGACGGCGGTGGCGAAGTTCAGCCACAGGGCGCCGGCCAGCAGGGCGGCGGTCATCATCCAGATGAAGCGGTTGCTGTCGGAGATTGCTGCCGGATTGATGATTCCACCACGGATGGTCGATACCACGTCACCGCCGGCGATCAGCGCGCCCATGACTTCAAAGATGGCGGCGATGATGATGGCGCCGGTCATCGTGATGGCGCGTGAACCCACCGCCGGACCGACGTTGTTGGCGACGTCGTTGGCGCCGATGTTCATTGCCATGTAGCCGCCGATCATCGCGGCTACCACCAGCATGATGCCCTGGGTGCCGGTGACGCCGACGCCAAGCGCGGTGTAGATCATGATGCAGACGACGAAGAGCAGACCGATGCCAAGACGGGAAAACTCACGCCGGCCACGTTTGGTGGCTTTCTCGATATCGTTGAAGTCCTTCAGTTCCATGCATTTCTCCCTGGCCCGCGATGCGGGCGTAACCATGAGGTCATGGCATCGTTTCTGGGTGCGACGATGCTCGGTGTTTCAAAAAGGCGCTATTGTGACAGCTTTGTTTCGATTTTGTTATCGTCGCCCTGGGTGTCGCCAGGCTTGGCGTCGCGCTAGAATGCCCCCATGAATGCAATCGGATTTGCTGCCGTGGGTGCGGGTGCCGCGCTGGGTGCCTGGGTGCGCTGGGGTCTTGGCCTGGCGCTCAATCCGCTATTCCTGTCCCTGCCACTGGGGACGCTGGCGGCCAACGTGGCCGGCGGTTACCTGGTCGGTATCGCCGTCGGAGTCTTTCATCTCAATTCCGGCTTGCCGCTGGCCCTGAAGCTGTTCGTCATCACCGGCTTCCTGGGGGGCATGACGACCTTTTCGACTTTCTCCGCCGAAGTGGTCGAGCGGCTGCTGTCGAACCAGCCGATGCTGGCCCTGGGTCTGGCCTCGATCCACCTGGCCGGTTCGCTGACCGCGACCTGGCTGGGGCTGATGACGGTTGGGGCGACGCGGATCTGGTCGTAGGCCGCGTTCCTCAGCGAAGCTTTTGCTCCTGCCGGCGTTGTGGGTAGGGCGGCGAGGTTTCGATGCGTGAGTCAGTGATTGGCGTGCCGACAGTGAAGTGATAAACGCTTTGCCAGCGCGTGCCGGCGAGGCCGCAGGCTTCGTGAACCGGGTCGTCGAAGAAACAGCCAATGCCGGTGCCGCGTACGCCGGCCGCTTCGGCTTCGAGGTAAAGGCTCTGACCGACCAGACCGGCTTCGCGTAACAATTCACGGTAGCCGTAACCGTCACGGGTCGCCTCGTCGAATTCACCCAGCATGCCGAGCGAGAACGCGCTGTTCGAGGCGATGTCCTGATGGCAGGAAAGGCTGCGGGCGAGGCGCTGCAAGGCTTGCAGCCCGAATTCGGCGAGCTGGATCAGGCCGAGCTGTGGCGGAGCGTGCTCGACCCGGCGCAGTTCGGGAAAATGGGGGCGCATGGCTGCCGGCAGATCGCTGGCGGCGGCGGGGGTGCGCGGCAGCAGGTAGAGACCGGGCGACAGATCGTCGACGCGCAGCACAAACAGCAGCAGGTGGATGCGTGGACAGGCTTCCTGCGCGGTGAACGGTGCTTGCGGGCGCGGTAGCAGGGCGTCGAGCATCCGGTAGAAACCGGCACTGGGCAGGCTGCTGTTCGGGTTGAAGCGCTGGCCGCTGCGTCTTTGCCGGATCAGCTTGGCCGTGCTCGCAGATGTCGGGTGCGGGGCGAGTGGCGGTAGCGGCGAAAAGAGGGGGTTTTCTGCGGTCGACCGCAAGAAACGGCTGGCAGCGGCCGCCTGGTCGATGACTGGCCAGCGGTAGCCAGGTGCGGGGTCAATCCGGCTTGGACTCCCTTGCCAGATGACGCCGGCCAGACGCTGACGCAAGTGCTCGACCGGTGGCATGGTGCTCAGGCCGGGGCCGTGGAGGGTCAGCAGGATTTCCGCTTCCTCGTTCTCGGTGAAGCTGTAGCGCGAAGGGGGAAAATCGTCGGGGCGATCCAGGCCGAGCAAGTACCCGAGGTCGTCGCCGGTGATTGTCCGTGGCCGCGCCTCCCAGCCGAGCAGCGCCGCGGCGTAGGCGAGGGCGCCGACGGCATGACCGACATCGAGCTGGCAATAGCGGAAAGCGCGCTCACCGTATTTCCATGCCTCGCGCCACATGGCGCTGCTCAGTGCGATCGCCAGCCAGGGGCCTTCGCCGCTCGGCGCGGTCAACGCCCGGCCCTCCAGCGCATGTTGCTCGGGGTCGTAGTGATGCACGCCGTCCGTCACGCCGGGCAGTCCGCCGGTCAGTACCCAGGCTTCGACCGGATGCAGGTTGCCCGACGAGGGATTGCAGCGCAGTGCCCAGCGGTTCGGACCCCAGCTTTTCCAGGCGGAAATGGCCAGCGACAGTTCGAGTAGGGCCCCCAGGCTGACCAGGTCGGCAGCGACGGGGTTTTGCGGTTTTTCCGGCAACTGGCCGTAAGGGCGATCAAACCGTTCGGCGGTCAGCGGCAATTCAAGCCGTGGCGCCCCGGGGTAATGGCGGAAGGGCGCCGGCTGGGCATCCCAGTCCAGCTGGCCCGGGCCTTCGGCGTAGGCATCGTAATGATGTTTGGTTTGCGCATGATAGGTGCGCAAGGGGTTTTGTGGGGTATCCGACACGACGCAGCTTCTTTCCTTGTTAGATTGCCCTTGGCGAAGGCGCGGGCCCGTTTGCCATCGCGTGCCGGCCTAGCGGGTGACCTTTTCCATCTGGTGCGGGTAGAGGCCGACCTGGGTTGTCACGCTGCCATCGCTGCAACTCCACCAGACGACGACCCAAGCGGCGCCATCGGCGTCGATCCGCTCGACCTCGCAGCTTGATCCGATCATGTTCATGAACAGATCAAGCTCGTCCTCATCGAGATCCGGGTCGGGGGTGATGGAGAGAATGCGGACACAGTCGCCGTTGGCGACGGTGAGGCCCTTGCAATCGAGGGTGGTGGCGGGCATGGCTGGCTCCAGTGGGGTGGGCGGTGTGTCGCAAATTCGACGCCGGCAGGGACATTTACCGGTGCGTGCAATCGGCGTGCCAGCCGGGGAAGCCGTTCCGCCAGCGTCAGCGTCGGTACCGCCTGCAGGATCACCCGGACATTGTTTTCCGCCTTGTTGTGGAAGCACTTGGCAACGAAGGGAAAACCATAACCTTGCGGGCCTCAGACTTTGAAGCGTGCCGTTTCAGCGCTCAGGTTGCGGGCAGTATCAAGTAACGATTGGGCAGCTTGTGCTGTTGTGCGCATGCTCTCTCCCGTGTCTTCGACTTGGTTGGCGATGCGTTCGACCTGCTGAGCCAGCGAAGTGCTCGCTTCGCTTTGTTCTCGGGTGGAGGCTGCAACATCGCGGACCAGGCTTTGGGCGGCACGTGAGCCTTCGGCAATACGATGCAGTAGTTCAGTCGTCTCGCCAGCGGTCGTGCGTGCCTGTTCCGCTTCTGGCAAGGCGGTATCCATCACCCGGGCTGCATTCAGCGTTTCTCTCTGGATCCGGTCTACGACACCGGAAATTTCCAGCGTTGCTTTTTCGGTGCGCTCGGCAAGTACCCGTACTTCGTCGGCAACGACGGCAAAGCCGCGTCCCTGTTCGCCTGCTCGGGCGGCTTCAATGGCAGCGTTCAGGGCGAGCAGATTGGTTTGTCCAGCAATATCCTTGATCACCGAGGCGATACGCGCGACCTCCTGTGCATTGGCTGAGAGTGTGCGTACCTTTTCGGCGGCTTCGCCGACGGTCCCGGCCATGGTCGCGATATTGGCGGCGACTGTTTCGACGCTGCGTTCGCCCTGATCGGCGAGCTCGGCAGCGCTGCTGGCGTGTTCTTCTGTTTCGCCAGCGTTGCTGGAAACGTGAGTGATCGAAACGGTGAGTTCTTCCATGGCAGCTGCCATTGTCTGCGTTGCGTCGGTCTGGGCCGAAGCGGCGTCGGCAACGCGGGCGGATGTGTCGGAAATTTCCTGGGCAGCTGCTGCGACCTGGGAGGCATTCTGGGAAATATTGGCCATCATCCGGCGTAAAGCCTCGACCAATTGGTTGAGTTCGCCAAGCAGGCTGCCCGGGATTGTTCGGTCAATCGTGACGGTCAGGTCGCCGGCGGCAACTTTGCTCATCGTTGCCACTGCCAGCGCCGGCTCGCCGCCGATCTGAGCAAGCAGCGAGCGAGCAACCCACCAGGTGATGCCGCCGACGAGCAACAGAATCAGGCCAATGACGATGCCGGCGTTGCGCAACTGTTGGTAAAACAATGCATCAAGGTCGTCAATGTACAAGCCGGTACCCACGACCCAGTCCCATGGGGCGAAATGCTCCACTCGCTGCAATTTTGGAACCAGTGCTTCGCTTCCGGGCTTGGCAGTTTGTGTTTCCGTGAACCCGGTCTTGTCGAGTGCGGTTTTGACCAGATCCCGGACCGTGTAGTTGCCCTGCTTGTCCTGGCGATCCCAGTGGCTTTTGCCAACGTACTCGGGACGGATCGGGTGCATCACGCCCATCCCCTTGCTGTCGTAGACGTAGAAATATTCTGGCCCGAGGTAGCGCATGCCACGCAGCGCATCGGTAGCGTGCTTTTGCGCCTGTTCGCGGCTGAGCTCCCCCTTGGTCTCCTGTTCGTGGAATGCCTTGATCGTGCTTGTCGCGATGTCGACGGCAGCGTTCAGCGTGGCTTTGCGGTCCTCGAGCAATTGTGCGCGTAGGTGCAGGATTTGGAAGGTGCCGAGCAGGATCAGGCCAAGCAGGGCGACCAAGACGGACAGGGTCAAGCGCCCCTTCATGCTGGAAAAGCTGAATATACTCACGGTTATGTCTCCAAATGGTTGCCAATTTCGGTAGTTTTGCATTTTTTGAAGGCAAGAATATGACATAGTGGCAGCGTTGTCGAGACGCGTGTTACTTAAATGCCAATGTGTCTGGCTACAGGCTTGACTCGTTTCGGCAAGTCACCACCGCCAGACGAATATAATCCATCCCCATGTCTGCTCACACCCGCAAGCCCGCCTCGCGCGACGACGTCTCCCTGACCACCCTGAGCGCCGATGCGCGCCGCCTGCGGGCCTTGCAGCGCGAACTGCCACGCTCGGCCGGCGACCAGCGGCAAAAACTGCAGGCCGACCTGGAAAAACTGCTCGCCGCCTCGCAGGCCGCCGTCGCCGAACGGCGCGGCAAGTTGCCGAGGCCGGAATTCCAGCCCGACCTGCCGGTCAACGAACGGCGCGACGAGATTGCCAAGCTGATCGCCAAGCATCAGGTGGTCATCGTCTGCGGCGAGACCGGCTCGGGTAAGACCACGCAGTTGCCGAAGATCTGCCTCGATCTTGGCATCGGCGCGCGCGGCCTGATCGGCCACACGCAGCCGCGCCGGCTGGCTGCCCGTTCGGTGGCGACGCGCCTGGCGCAGGAACTGAAGACCCAGGTTGGCGCTGGCGTCGGCGTGAAAATCCGCTTCCACGATAAATCGACGCCGGAGAGCTGGGTCAAGCTGATGACCGACGGCATCCTGCTCGCCGAATCACAAAGCGACCCGTACCTGAACGCCTACGAGGCGATCATCATCGACGAGGCGCACGAGCGCAGCCTGAACATCGACTTCCTGCTCGGCTACCTGAAGCAGTTGCTGCCGCGCCGGCCGGACCTGAAGCTGATCATCACCTCGGCGACCATTGATGCCGAGCGCTTCTCGCAGCATTTCAACGGCGCGCCGGTGATCGAGGTATCCGGCCGCCTGTACCCGGTCGAGGTGCGTCATCGTCCGGTCGAGGACATCGACAAGAAGGACGACGAGCGCGACCTCTACGATGCCATTGTCGATGCCGCCGACGAACTGGCCCGCCTGGGTTCCGGCGACATCCTCGTCTTCCTGCCTGGTGAGCGCGAAATCCGCGAGGCGGCAGAGGCCTTGCGCAAGCATGCCCTGGCTCGTCCGGGCTTGAGCACCGCGCACGCACCGGAAATCCTGCCGCTGTTCTCGCGCCTGTCGGCCGGCGAGCAGGACCGCATCTTCAAGCCCTCGGGCGGCCAGCGGCGCATCGTGCTGGCCACCAACGTCGCTGAAACCTCGCTCACCGTGCCGGGCATCCGCTACGTCATCGACACCGGTCTGGCGCGGGTCAAGCGCTATTCCTACCGCAACAAGGTCGAGCAGTTGCAGGTCGAGAAGATTTCGCAGGCGGCGGCGCGCCAGCGCGCCGGCCGTTGCGGCCGCGTCGCCGCCGGCGTGTGCATCCGCCTCTACGACGAGGCCGATTTCAACGCGCGGCCGCCGTTCACCGACCCGGAAATCCTGCGTTCCTCGTTGGCCGGCGTCATCCTGCGCATGAAGTCGCTGCGCCTGACCGATGTCGAGAGCTTCCCCTTCATCGAGCCGCCGCCGGCAAAGGCGATCAGCGATGGTTACGCGCTGTTGCAGGAACTCGGCGCGCTCGACGACGATAACAAGCTGACCAAGGTCGGCGAAGCGTTGGCGAAACTGCCGCTCGATCCGCGCATCGGCCGCATGCTGGTCGCCGCGCGCGATCTCGGTTGTCTGAGCGAAGTGCTGGTCATCGCCGCCGGGCTGTCCACGCAGGATCCGCGCGAGCGGCCGCAGGAGCGGCAGCAGGCGGCGGACGAAAAGCACAAGCTGTTCGCCGACGAGAAGTCGGAGTTCCTGAGTTGGGTCAAACTCTGGCAGTGGTTCCAGAACGCCGTCGAGCACAAGAAATCGAACAAGTCGCTGGTCGATACCTGCCACGCGCACTTCCTTTCCTACCTGCGGCTGCGCGAATGGCGCGAGGTGCATGGGCAGTTGCATGCGATGGTCGCCGAGCTGGGCTGGAAGGAAAACGATATCCCCGGCATCTACGACGCCATCCACATGGCGCTGCTGTCCGGGCTGTTGGGCAATATTGGCTGCAAGTCGGACGAATCCGGTTACTACCTCGGCGCGCGCGGTATCCGCTTCCTGATCCATCCGTCGTCGCCGCTGCAGAAGAAGGCCGGCAAGTGGATCATGGCCGCCGAGATCACCGAGACGACGCGCCTCTTCGGCCGCTGCATCGCCCGCATCGAGGATGCCTGGATCGAGAAAGTGGGCGCTCACTTGATCAAGCGCCAGTACTTCGATCCGCATTGGGAAAAGAAGGCGATGCAGGTCGCCGGCTGGGAACGGACGACGCTCTACGGGATCGTCATCAACCCGAAGCGGCGCATCCATTACGGCCCGCTGGCACCGGTCGAGGCGCGCGAGATCTTCATCCGCCAGGGACTGGTCGGCGAGGAGATCGAGGAGTCGTTTGCGAAGAGATGGCCCTTCTTCCAGCACAACCAGAAGCAGATTCGCGAGATCGAGAAGATCGAGCACAAGCAGCGCCGGCAGGACGTGCTGGTCGACGACGAGCTGATCTTCGCCTTCTACGACCACCTGATCCCGGAAGACATCCACAACGGCGCCACCTTCGACCACTGGCGCAAGACCGCCGAGCAGGACAACCCGAAGCTGCTCTTCCTGGCCAAGGACGACCTGATGCGCCATTCGGCGGCCGGCGTCACCACCGAGGCCTTCCCGCACAAGCTCAAGGCCGGCGCTGTGGAGTACGCGCTCACTTATCACTTCGAGCCGGGCTCGCCGAGGGATGGCGTCACGCTGACGCTGCCGCTGGCGCAACTCAACCAGATTCCGGCGGCGCGCATGGAATGGCTGGTGCCGGGGCTGATCAAGGAAAAGCTGGTGCAGTTGATCAAGACGCTGCCGCAGAAAATCCGCGCCAAGCTGGTGCCGGTGCCGGAATTCGTCGAGGAGTTCCTGGCCGCTGTCGAAGGCAACGATCGCAAGCTCAACCAGGGCATCATCAACCCGCTGATCGAATTCATCCTCGAAGCGCGCGGACTGAACGCGCGCGGCTGGGCGGTGACGCCCGACGCCTTCCGCCCCGACGCGCTGCCACCGCACTTCTCGATGAACTACAAGCTGATCGACGAACACGGCCGGCAACTCGACATGAACCGCAGCCTGGTCGCGCTGCGCGGCGAATGGGGCAAGGAAGCCAAGGAGGAATTCGCCGAACTGCACGAAACGCCGTCCGAATACACCCAACTGACCGACTGGACCTTCGGCGAGTTGCCGGAACTGATGGAAGTGCCGGTCGGCAAACAAACCGTGATCGGCTACCCGGCGCTGATCGACGACGGCGAAACGGTCAGTCTGAAAGTCTTCGATTCCGCCGAAGAAGCCGCCGACGCGCACCGCAAAGGTTTGTCGCGGCTGTTCATGCTGCAGTTCAAGGAGCAGGTGAAGTACTTCGACAAGAACGTCCCCGGCCTGACCCAGATGGCGATGCAGTTCATGGCGCTGGGCAGCAGCGACGACCTGAAGCGGCAGATTGTCGAATTGACGTTCGAACGCGCCTGCCTGAGCGAGCCGCTGCCGACCACGCCGGAGGCCTTCAAGGCGCGTTGTGCCGAGGCCAAGGCGCGGCTTGGGCTGATCATGCAGGAAGTCTGCCGCCTGGTTGGCACCGTGCTGACCGAATGGCAGGCAGTGGTCAAGAAGTTGCCGGCGTTCAAGGCGCAGGCGGCGGTCGTCGCCGACATCGAAGCGCAACTGAAGCGGCTGATCGGCAAGACCTTCGTCGTCGATACGCCGTTCGAGCGTCTGCAGCATTACCCGCGCTATTTCAAGGCGATCGGTGTGCGGCTCGACAAGCTCAAGGCCAATCCGGCGCGTGACGCCCAGTTGATGGCCGAGTACGCGCCGTTGTGGACCAATTACGAACGCCGCGCGATCCAGCTGGCGAAGATGGGCGCGGTCGATCCGCAGGTCGAGCAGTTCCGCTGGCTGCTGGAAGAGTTGCGCGTCGGCCTCTACGCGCAGGAGTTGCGTACGCCGGTACCGGTGTCGGTGAAGCGACTGCAGAAACAGTGGGAAGGAATTGGGCGCTGAGTCGGCTGTGCTGAGTCAGGCCTGGACGCTGATGTTGCCGACGCTTGCAACGCTTGCCATCGTCAGCGTCGGGGTGATCCCGGCGGCGGCGCTGAGTCCGCTGTAGAGATTGCCGCCGCCGTCGAGGGCACTGTCCACCTGGCGCAGTGCGCTTTCTACCTGTCTGACTTCGTCCTGTTCCTGCTGGTGGGCTTCGCGCATCTTGGCCTTGACCAGTTCGAGCAGGGCTTTGAGTTGCTTGGCCGCTTCCTGAAGCTTGTCACGTAGCGACTTGGCGTTGCCGGTGTTTTTTTCCGCAGGCGCGGTCGCCGAATCGGCCTGCGCGCTGTCCGTGCCTGTCTTGCCATCGGTGGCGGCAGCTTCACCGCTGGCTGCGGCGGTGCTTGCCGTAGTCCCGGCCGAGGCAGCCGAACTGGCGGTACTGCCCTGCTGGACCTGGACCGACACGGCGCTACCACTTCCGCCGCTGTCGCCGCCGGCTGCCTTGGCCATGCCGGCAAGCTCCTTGGCAATCGCCCCGATCTGGCGAAGTATGGCCTTGGCCTGCTCCGGCGACAGGCCGATCAGCATTGCCCGCAGCTGCTTGATGCGCTCCTTCAGTTGTTCGACCCGGGCTTCGGCACGCGCCTTTGCGGCTTCCTTCGGACTGGGCATGGCGCGCAGGCGCTGCAGGCCTTCCTGCATGTTCTGCGATTGCTTTTCCTGGCGCTTTTCCCAGACTTCGCGGGCACTGGGCGAGGCCTGAGCGCTTGTGTTGCTGGTACTGACTGGCGGCAGATTCATCGGGGGCTGGATTGCTCGAGGCGATTGCTGTTTTACGGCGATGCCGGCAAAAACTTTAAAATGCCGGTTGCGTCCGCTTTCCGGAAGGTGCTGTGATGGATATCGTGGTTCTGGCCCTGGGCCGCTCGCTGGCTGACCTGCGCGTCGGTCGGGTCTGGTTGTACTTGTTGCTGCCGGCGCTGGCCGCCTTGTTGCTGGCGGTGGTGCTCGGCTTCTCGGCGCTCGGCTGGCTGATCGCACAGTTGCTCGAACTGCCGCCGATGACGCTGCTGGTGGCCTGGGGGCTGGTCTGGCTGGCTCAGTTGCTGGCCTGGCTCGGTGGCTGGATGGCGCTATTTGCCTTGGCCTACCTGTGTGCAATGTTGATCGCCGCCGTCTTCATCATGCCCTTGCTGCTCAAGCATCTGGCCGAAGGCGAATATCGCGACCTGGCTGCGATGGGCCGCGACAGCTTTGTCGCGGCCACGGTCAACAGCCTGGGTGCAGCAATGCTGTTCATCATTGCCTGGCTGGTGACAATTCCGTTGTGGCTGATTCCCGGGATGTCGCTGCTTGTTCCGCTGCTGCTGATGGCCTGGCTCAATCGCCGTACCTTCGCTTACGACGCCCTGGCGATGCATGCGACCGACGCCGAGTGGGCCAGTCTGCGGGCGCAATACCGCTGGCCTTTGTTCATGCTCGGCCTGGTCATGGCGCTGCTCGCGCATGTGCCGATCATTGGCCTGCTGGTGCCCACGCTGGCCGCGCTATCATTCGTCCACTTCGGGCTGGAAGCCCTGCGTCGCCAACGTGGCGGCGCCATCGTCAGCATTCAGGGAGAACGTTCATGAGTCGTACTTTTGGCGCTGTCATCATCGGCGATGAAATTCTGTCCGGCAAACGCCAGGACAAGCATTTTGCGAAAATTGCCGAGATGCTCGGCGCACGCGGCCTGCAATTGTCTTGGGTCGAGTACCTCGGCGATGACCGGCAACGCCTGACCGAGACGTTCAAGCGCACGATGGCTGCCGGTGATGTCGTCTTCTCCTGTGGTGGCATCGGCAACACACCCGACGACCACACCCGGCAGGCGGTGGCGGCGGCGCTCGGCGTCGAGCTCGAACTGCATCCGCAAGGTTTCGAGGAGCTCAAGGTCCGTTTTGCCAACGAGGAAATCACCGACAAGCGCAAGCTGCTGGTGACCTTTCCGCGCGGCGTCAACATCGTGCCCAATCCCTTCAATCGCATCCCCGGCTTCATGGCCAACGACCATTACTTTGTTCCTGGTTTTCCGCAGATGGCGCATCCCATGATAGCCTGGGCGCTCGATACCTTCTACCGGGATGAATTCAAGCCGGTCGGCGACAAGGTCGAGAAGGCTTTTCTGTTGACTGGGCCGAACGCCTACGAGAGCGCGCTGCTCGACCTGATGGAGAGGATCGTCGCCGGCTATCCGGCGTTACGCCTGTTTTCCCTGCCTTCGTTGGTTGGTCAGGAGCGCAAGCATCTTGAACTGGGCGTCGAAGGGGCGCCGGCTCTGGTTGATCAGGCGATGGAGGAAATCCGCCTTGAGGTCGAGAAGCGTGGCATCACCTGGGGCTGGCGGCCATGACCCGAGCTGTTCAGCAGGCGTAAAAAAGCCCGCGCTGGGCGCGGGCTGATCGGGGCGCTTGCTGCCTTACTTGGCGGCGCTCTTGCGGGCTGCAGCGGTGGCGCTGCTCTTGGCCGGTGCGGCCGCCTTGGTGGCAACCTGCATGTTGGCTTCGGCGATGTCCGAGAGTTGCTTGGCCATCGAGGTCATCTGGTCGAAGGCCTTGGTCGAGGCGCCGAGCATGGATTGCATGGTGGCGGCGAAGACGTCACCACCGACCGGGGCCGAGGCCTTGGCCTTTTCGACGGCGCTGGCAGCGTTCTTCTGGAAGCTGCTGTACTGGCTTTCCATGACCGTGGTCACTTCCTTCTGCATCTCGGACACCAGGTCATACACGCTGCGCGAGTATTCCATCAGCTTTTCGACGTTCGGCTGAGCCAGTTCGCTGTTCAGCTTGGCGACGGCGTTGGCGTCCTTGGCAGCCAGCAGTTGCTGGGTGTTGGCGACCGTGGCGTTGAAGAACTCGCGGGAGGCAGCCATGTTCAGCGCAGTCAGGCGCTCCAGGCCGTTGAAGGCAGTACGCATCAGCGCCGTCATGACTTCAGCGTTGGCTTTCTGGGCGGCAGTCAGTTGTTCGATATTCGGGTTGCTCATCATCATCTCCAGTGTGGTTTTTGGTGGTACGGATGAAACAAAGCCTCCGCCCGAAGGCGGAGGCCGGAATACAGCGAATTACTTCTTCTTGGACGCGGCAGCGGTGGCGCCGACGGCCTTGACGGTGGCGTTGGTCGCAGCGGCAACGTTGGCTTCGGCGATCTCGGCAACCTGCTTGGCGGCCTTGTTCATGTTGTCGAAAGCGGAGTTGGCAGCAGCGATGGCGCTCTTGACGGCGGCAACGGCAACGTCGGAACCGGCCGGAGCCGACTTGGCAGCCTGGTCGAGCAGACCGGCAACGGTCTTCTGGAAGTCGCCGAACTGGGCTTCGACCATCTTCGACAGTTCTTCCTGGGTCTGGGCAGAGATTTCGTAGACGCTACGCGAGTAGGCAACGGCCTTCTCGACGTTCGGCTGGGCCAGCGAAGCCTGGATCGACAGGGCTTCCTGAACGTCCTTGGCACCCATCAGGGCCTTGGCGCCGGAGACGGAGTCTTCCATCAGCGAGCGGGCGGTGTTCAGGTTCAGGGCGGCGATGCGCTCGGCGGAAGCCAGCGCGGTATTGGCCAGCGACAGCAGGGAATCGACGGTGGCTTTGTTGGCGGCAGCAAATTGCTCGGGGGTCTTGAACATGGATATCTCCTGAAGGAAAGGTCGTACAGAAAAAGAATTCCGTCGCGGTGCCTTAGATTATCCGATGCTGCACCGCACCATGTCCCTGATTATAGATCAGCTTGTCGACTTGTCAACAATTATCTTGTGCACTGCAGCATTCTGCGAAATTGTTTTTAATCAACTAATTACATCATTCGGTCGGCGTCAGGGTGTCCGCGCCGCGTAGTTCAAGTGATTCGCCGCGGCTTGCCGGGCGGGCGGGCTCGCTGCCCTTGTTGCGCGGCTGGATGACGGCCCGGACGCGCGGCGTGATACTCTTTGGGTCGCGTGCTTCTGCCGCACTGGCGAGGAATTTTTCGCTGACCGCGTCGTACCAGATGTAGTCGCCACGAACTTCATCTTCACCGCTGCGGACTTTTGCCCGGTGAAAGAGTTCGGCGATCTCGGTATTGCTGTTGTACTCGATGCGCTCGGCCTCGCCTTCAACATAGTCGTCCCGGCCTTCCCGCTTCTGGCGGAAAGTGGCCTTGCTGCCGGGAGCGGCAAAGGCGGTGCCTTTCTGGAAACCTTGCTGGTCTTCGCTGATGATGATGCGTTCGGCCTTGAGAACCAGTGTGCCCTTGGTAATGATCACATCACCTTCGAGAATCTGCTGCTTCTTTGTGTCGTCGATGGAGATGCGGTTGGCTTCGAGCAGCATCGGCTTGTCGCGGTCGGCTTTTTCGGCAACGGCTGGCTGGCTGACTGCCAGGGCGAGGGCGAGCGTGGCTAGGCGCAGGATCATGGTTGGGCTCGGGGGGCAAGGTACTGGCCGCGAACTTGCGATTTCAGTTCGAAGGTCGACGCGTTGTTGTCGATATGGGCGCCGACACCGGATATCCAGAAGGCACCCTGGGTGATGTGTACTGCTTGCTCGGTATCGGCTAGCCCGGCTTCCGGATTGACATCAAGCCGGCTGGTCTCGGCGATGAGTGCTGGTTGGTCGGCGCTTCCTGCGCGAACAATGCGGACCGACTCGCTCAGCAGGATTTTCTCCCCTTGAGCAGTCACCTTGGCCTGGCCTGCGGTAACGATGACTGGGGGCATGTCCTTGCGGTACGCAATCAATTCAGGATTGCGGATTTCGGAGCTGTCATCGTGAGGGAAGTGTTGTAAATGGGGGGCGCTCAGGCGGTATTTCAGTTGCCCATTATCGTCGTGTCGACGTATCTGAAAGTTTTCTGCGTAGGCGTCCGGCGTCTTGTCGTCACTGCCTGAGCCAGCGGCTTCGATGGGGGCCTGGCTGGCCTGGAGCCAGAAACTCAAGCCGGCGATCAAGGCCAGCAAGGTGATCGGGAAGATTTGGCCTGACCAGTTCTTCATGGGGCGGCCCTCAGATGACCCTGGCCGAGAACAGATCATGCATGTTCAGCGCGCCAAGCAAGGGGCCGTTGTCGAGCGCGACCAGCAAGCCATTGATGCGAAGTCGCTCCATCATTTCCACCGCTTCAACAGCCAGTTGATCTGGTGCGATGAAATGTGGCGCCTGGTTCATGAATTCTGAGATTGCGCCGTGATGAAGATCGAGTCGCCGTTCAAAGGCGCGTCGCAAATCGCCGTCCGTAAAGATGCCGATGGCACGACCTGTGGTGTCGGTAATCGCAACCAGACCGAGTCCGCCGCGGGACATGGTGACGATGGCGTCGCCAAGCGGGGTGTCAGGCGTGACGACCGGAACCAGGTCGGCCGGGCGCATGACGTCGCGGACATGCGTCAGCAGACGGCGACCGAGCGAGCCGCCGGGGTGCGAACGGGCAAAGTCCTCTGGCCCGAATCCCCGGGCATCAAGCAGGGCAACGGCGAGGGCATCGCCGAGCGCCAGTGCGGCAGTGGTGCTGGCGGTCGGCGCCAGATTGTGCGGGCAGGCCTCTTGGGCAACGCCGGCATCGAGATGAACGTCGGCTTCTCGGGCCAGTGTCGAGCCGGGGGCGCCGGTCATGGCGATCAAGCGGGCTCCCTGGCGCTTGATTGTCGGAACGATGCGCAGCAGTTCCTCGGATTCGCCCGAATTGGACAGCGCAAGCAGGATGTCCTGGCGGGTGATCATGCCCAGATCGCCATGGCTGGCCTCGGCCGGATGGACAAAATAGGCGGGGGTGCCGGTGCTGGCCATGGTCGCGGCGATTTTGCGCGCGATGTGTCCGGACTTGCCCATACCACTGACGATCAAGCGTCCGCTGCAGTTCAGGATCAACTGAACGGCCTCGGCAAATTCTCCGTCCAGCCTGCTTCTCAGCGCGTCAACAGCCGCTGCTTCGATGGCCAGTGTCTGGCGACCGAGATTCAAGGCGCGTTCAGGCGAGAAGGGGGGAGATATCGTTGTATTCATGGCAGGCAGATGGTCTTGGCCGGGAAGTATACCCGACTTCGCCAATCTGCCTGCGGGGGACCCCGGACGGGCCAGGGTGTCGACGGCTCAGACCTTGCGACAGATGGTGTATTGCGTACTGCCATCGTCCTTGTAGGCGGTGGCTAGGTCGGTTTGTGGTGTGTTGTGGGCCGTTTGCTCGTAGGCCTGGATACTGCCCTTTTCCGGCAAGCCGTCGTCCTGGTTGGTGTCAATGGCGTTGGCGATTTTTGCTGGCAGATTGGTCGTGCAGACAATAAGGTTACCCGCCGTGTTGCTGGCTATTCCGGTGATGCCGCCGGCGGCATTGGTTGGTTGTTTGCCGCCCTCGGCATCACCGCTGATCAGTCCGGCGAAACGCAAATGTTGCCAGGCACGTAGGCTGGCCTTGGTGCCGTCCGATGTGTTGAACTCTCCTTCGATGGTGCCTGTTCCGTTGCCAGAAGTAGCATCGGTCCAGCGTGCATTTGCCTGCGAGTCATCTCCCGGCAGTGCTTTGTAGCGATCCCGGTAGCCCAGAATGGCGATGGCGACGCCGTCGAGTTCCTTCTCGATTGCGCGGATCTTGCTCTGGGTCAGCATTTCCTGGCCTTTCAGGATGCCGCCCAGCAGGACGCCGATGATGACCAGCACGATGGCGATTTCGATCAGGGTGAAACCTTGTTGCCTGTGTTGCATGATGCGCTCCTTTGGTGGGTGAAAAATCAGGGCAGGCGCCCGGCGGTGAGCATCCGGGTGTTGAGTACGGTAGGTACGATCCAGGCGACCAGATCGTCGTATTGGGCGTCCGGAGGACGGTTGACGAAGATGCGGTCAGTGTTGGCGTTTTCCGCTTCGTCGGGGGAGCTGGCTGGAGTGAGTTGGCCATTGCCGCGGTAGCCGCCCAGGCCATTACGGCCATGGCTGACAATGACCGCCGGCAGTCCATTGGCGACCGTCTGACTGTTGTTGGCAGCAGGGCGGACCGCTAGCGTTCCCATGCTTTCGAAGCTGAACCCAGCTCGGGCATCGTTTGCGGGCTCTGCAGTGAAAGCATCATGTGGGTAGTAAGTCAGGCGCTGCCCCCACGGGTCGGTCTCTGGCAGCCCGAGCGTGCGCCAGGGCAGTACCCCGCTTTTTCCGCGTACGCAGTCTTCTTCGCCGGCCTTGTCGGCGGAGCTGGCAAGCAACGGATCGGCGGCGCAGGGCAGGCGGCCATGGGTGATTGCGAATCCATACAGGGCTTCCAGGCTCAGTTCGAGTTGGGCGCGGGCGCGTTGTTCGGTGTGCAGGCGACGTTGTCCCGTGGTCTGGCCGAGCAGGCTGCCGGCGAGCAGGCCAATGATGATCAGGGCGATGCTTAGCTCGATCAGCGAGAAGCCGCGCTCAGTGGGCGATCTGGTCATTGTGGTCGGGGCGCCGTTGCCGGGCGTCGAAGGTGTTGTCCGGCATTTCCGCATCGCCGTTGCGCGAAGGAGCGGCATTCCTGCCTTCGAGGTAGTCGGCGACATCCTTGCCGGGACGTTGCTGGCCGTTGATTCTGGCGCCGGCAGCAATGACCAGCAGCGGACGAGCCGGCTGGCCGGGAATCTGCAGGCTGGCCTGTTCGGGTTCCAAGGCGTCGCCAAACTGGTAGAAGACGCTGTCCGACCATTTGCCCTCATACCACCAGCTATTCGGCTCGGCGAGAAAGTTGCAGCTCGCTGATGTCCAGGCCATGGGCTGGTGCTCTCCTTCGCCATCGTTGGCTGGCTGGCTCAGTGGCACCCGGCCGAACCGACTGCCGCTGCGTCCTTCGCCGAAGTTTGACGAGAGTGGGGCGGGCCAGGGGTAGCGGCCGGTTTGCCGGGCGTATGCGCTAAGGCAGTCGCGCAGTTTGTGCGCGATGCGCAGTTCGACCGCTGCCATCAGGCTGCCGCGGGTGATGCTGAGGATGCTGTCGTTACTCTCCGGCGCCGTCTTGAAATCCCGTGGGTTGTTCTGGCTCAGGCTGGCTTCGAGGTAATCCGCCGGGTTGTTCGATGGCCTTTTCTGTCCAGGCAATGGTGCGCCGGGGCGAATGATCAAGGCGGCGATATCGCCCTTGCCGTTCAGGGAAAGTCCGGTCGCGCTATCGCTGTTGATCGGGTTGGCACTCTGATGGTCGCGCAGCCCCGGTGCGATGACGTACCAGAGCGTATTCTGGTTGTCGTCGACCGGTTGAGGAATGTCCAGGGTGCTCCACGGCAGGCGACCGATCAGGCTGGGGCAGTGCTGGCCGGCCAGCAAATCGGCTCTGCCGTCGCCGGGGGTGGTGGGTTTCCATTGCGCCGGGCAGGGCAGGCTGCCGGGGCGATTGGTATCGTTGGCGGCGCGGGCGATCAAGGCTTCACGTGCCAGTGCCATTGCCGCCTGTTGGGCGCGCGTGCTTTCCAGACGTGCTTGGTTGGCCGAGCCTTGGGCGTAGGCCATGTATCCCGCAAATCCGAGCAGGCTGAGCAGTAGGGCATACAGTACTGCGCCGCTTTGATGCCTGCTTGTCGTTTTCATCGTTTCTCCGGTGCTGGGTGGCGCAACACGCTGCCGCTCGGCAGCAACGGGGTTTGTCGGCTGTCGCCGATGGGCGTGGTGGAGCGCGTAGCGTCTTGTGCCTTGCCATCGATCCATTGAATTTCGCGTCCGTTCGGGGATTTCAGGAAGCCGTCGTTACGTTCCGGCGCCTGTCGGGAGTCTTCGAGCAGGCGTCGTTGTTCCGGGGTGAAAAAAAGCCTGCCCAGCGTTTCCGCCGGGCAGGTGAAGCTGGTCAGCGAACCGACCAGCAGGGGCAGAAAGGAGTGCTTGGCGGTGTTCATTGCTGCATTTCCAGCGCGACCAGCTGGCAACTGGCGAACATGCCGTCTTCAGCGCGGGTCAAGCGGCAACCGCGAAATTGGTGCTGAATTGGCGAACGCGCCTGCCAATCGGCGATTCTGGAGAGCAGAGCTTCCTCGTGTACGAAGGTGCTTTCCAGCGTTGCCGGATATTCACGCCAGCGAGCCTCCGCCGTGGCGTGAGGCGCTGCCGGCTGGCTCGGGTGGGTTACCTCAAGCATCTGAATGTCGGCCAGCAATCGCTGCGCCTGCTCGGCACTCTGCAACGCCTGTCTTAGCTCGCTGAGCTGGCGCTCACTTGCAGATATTTCCTTGCGCAGTCCGTCAAGTTGGCTGGCTGCTTGCGCCGCCCGCTGCCACGACCAGAGCGCCAGGCCAGCGCTGAATAGCCAGCAGAGTGTGCAAAAAAACAGTGGGGTACGCAGGGGGGGCGGAAGGTCGAATCTCATGTTGCCCCCAGCGGCGTCCTGAGCAGTTGTAGCGAAAAGCGGAATTCGCCGGGGCTGATCGCTTGCGGACGGGTGACAAGTCGGGCTGCTTGATGGCCAGGCTGGCGCAAACTCTGTAGGAGTTCTCCGGCCTGTTTCTCGTCGGCGGCCTGGATGCTGCCGTCCAGTTGCAGTTGGGGGTGAGCATTGGTCAGCGCCTGTTCGGTGGGAATCCGCCAGTCGATGCTGTCGAGTTGAATCTCGGGACGTTGGTCTAGCGCTCGGCTCAGCGCAACCAAGTCGTCGGCGAAAGCGCTGCGTTGCTGAAGCAGTTGCCGGTGTTCCTGGATAAATTGTTGCCGTTGGGCCGGCGTCATTCCGTCACGGTCAAGCTCGGCCATCGCGGTGGCGACAGCCTGTTGGGCGTGTGCGAGATGCTGTTGTGCCGTGCTAGCCTGCCGGTGCAAGGTATTGAATTCGAGCCAACGTTCAACTGACATGCTCAGGCCGGCACCCAGTGCCAGCATGCCCAGATACCAGCACCAGCGCCCGTACTGCCGTTGGCGTGCGATTGCTCTGGCCGAGGGCGGTGCAAACTGCCAGTCGGGCCAATGTTTGTCGGCGAGCGCGAGAATGAGTTGTGCCGCATCCTCGTTCGTCGGTAGATGCCTGATTGTGGCGCTGGCCGGTAGCGGCGGGTGCCAATCGGGTGGTCCGATGAGGCACAGCGTGGGCGGAATCTCTGCGGCGCCGCCTTGCATGAGCAGTCGCCGCCAGGCGTCGTCGATGGCGGTATCGTCATCGTTTGTCGTCCATTGCACGGCACAAGGCAGGCCGTGTTCGAGCAGCGTGAGCCGGCAGGCGTGACGGTGTTTGCTCAGAACGACGAGTTGGGCGGGGCTTTCTGGCGCCTTGCCGAGCAATGGCGTCAATAACTGGGGCAAAGTGTAGACGCCGCTCAGAGGGGCGCTGCGCAGTCGTTGTGTCCAGCAGTCGAAGGCACTGCTGTTGCTGACGGCCATGAGCGAGATTCGCGTGTTTTCCTCTCGCCGGCCCTTGTTCAAGCCGACACATCGCCACGGGGTGTCGGGGAAGGCGCGACGGCTTCGGGTTTCTGCCAGTTGGCGGCGCTCGCGTTGTGGCAGTGAGGGCATGGCTTCGCCGAGATAACGCTCCTCGTGCCGGTTGATCAGCAGCAGGAAGTGCCGTTTGTCGGTCATCCTCAGGAAATGACTGAAAGCGTCTAAGCCGTCCGGGTTTTCCGGGAAGTCGGCAATTCTCTCCGTCTGCCCGTTACGCCTTTCCCAGGCGGACATGCCGTTTTCGTCGAGGTAAAGGCGAATGGCCTGCGTCATGGGATTCCTCCGTCGATCATTCCATAGAGCGGCTGGATGGTTGCCAGCATGATCCAGCCCAGCAGCAGGCCGATCAGCAGTGTCAGCGCCGGGCCGGTCAGACTTTGCAGGGTGGCCATGGCGTCGCCGGCTTCGCGTTCGCAGCGCCTGACGATGTGCTCGAGTGCCTGCTCCAGCGTGCCACTGCGTTCGCCGGCGTGCAGGATGCGGATCAGTAGCGGCGGGAAAAAGTCGTGGCGTGAGAAGGCTTCGGCCAGGGCGCTTCCCTGTTCGACGTCATCGGCGATCTGGCCAACGATGTTGCCGGCGAAACGGTTGTCGATGGCTGCCGGAATGCTCCTGAGTGCTTCCAGTAGCGGAATGCCGCTGCTGTAGAGCAGGGCGAGCAGTTCGGCCAGTCGCGCGGTCAGGAGTCGGCGCCGGATCTGGCCGATGAGCGGGATGAGCAGGCTCAGGCGATCGATCTCCGGCGCCAGTGCCGGATGCCGTCGCAGGCCGCTGGCCGAGACAAGCAGCACGACCGGTGGCAGTCCCAGCCAGGGCCAGTGGTGCTGCAGAAAATCGGCCGTCGCGAATAGCAGGGTACTGGCCAGCGGCAGCGACTGGCTGCTGTCGGTCAGGAAATTGCGAATCTGCGGCACCAGGTAGAACATCAGGAACAAGCCGGCAGCGAGGACCATCAGACCGGCGAGCAGCGGTTGCAGCAGGAGCTTTTTCGTGGCCCTGGCTTGCGCTTCGCTCTGCTGCAGACTGTTGCCCAGGCGGCGCAGGCTGTCTGCCAGCCGGCCGCTGTATTCACCGGCGTGGATGATGCCGACGCAGTCGGGGGGCAGCTTTTCTTCCGCCAGGGCTTGCGACAATGACTGGCCGGCGACGAGTCGCTCGCCCAGGCGCCGACACAAGGCCGGCAGGCGCGTGCCCTCGGCGCTGGCGCCAAGATCGTGGAGCGCCTCGGTCAGGGGGATGCCGGCGGCGAGGAGTTGTTCGACCTGCAGGCAGAAGTCGGCCAGCTCGGCGCGTGACATTCGGGCCGGCCGGCGCAGATGTCGAGGTTTGGCGTTGATCAATTCCAGGCCGAGCTGCAGCAATTCCGCTTCCAGGTGCGTCCGCGAGCAGGCTTCCCGTTCGCCGGAAACACGTTGCTGTCGGCGGTCGAGCGCCAGGTAGCGAAAGTGCATGTTTACAACCAATCGCTCAGATCGACGGCCCGGCTGACTTCTTCGAGCGTGGTGTCGCCCCGGCGTACGGCTTCCAGCGCGTTGTCGGCCAGGGTGGTGAAACCGCGCTTCCTGGCCTGGGCAAACAGTTCGGGGGGCGAAGCTGCATCGGCGAGCAGGAGGTCGAGTGTCTTGTCGATGCGCAGGATTTCCATCAACACCAGGCGACCGCGATAGCCGCGCTGGCGACAGGCTGGGCAGGCGCCAGCCGATGGCAGCGTTGTTGTGCCCAGTAGTGCCGATTCCGCGGGCGTGGCCGGACGCTCGCCGCGGCAGTTCGGACACAGGCGGCGTACCAGGCGTTGGGCGACGATGCCGGTCAGGTTGCCGTGCAGCATGCGCGGGCTGATGCCGAGTTCGGCCAGTCGTGACAGGGCGGCGATGGTGCTGCCGGCGTGCAGGGTGGCGAACACCTGGTGGCCGGTCAGCGCGGCGCGCAGGGTCATTGCCGCAGTTTCGCCATCGCGGATCTCGCCGATGAGCATGGTGTCGGGGTCCTGACGGAGCATCGAGCGGACACCGTCGGCGAAATCCATCTTGACCTTGTCGGACAGCGAGGTCTGGCGCAACAATGGCAAGGGGTATTCGACCGGGTCTTCCAGCGTCATGATGTTGACGCTGTCGTTCCTGAGGCGGTTGAGCAGCGAGTAGAGGGTGGTCGTCTTGCCGCTGCCGGTCGGTCCGGTGACCAGGAAGAGCCCTTCGGGGCGGGACAGCATGCGGTCGAGCAAGGCTTGATGCGCGTCGCTGATGCTCAGGGACTCCAGCGGGACGATACCCTTTTGCCGGTCGAGTACGCGTAGCACGATGCTCTCGCCGTGAATCCCGGGTTGGCTGGCAACCCGGAAATCGATGTCGCGGCCACCGATGCGTCGGCCGAGATGACCATCCTGCGGTAGCCGATTTTCCGCGATGTTCATGCCGGAAATGACCTTGATCCGGCTCGCCAGTGGTGCCCAGGTCGAACGGTGCAGGATGCGGATGGTTTCCAGCAGGCCGTCGATCCGGTAGCGGATGCGCAGGCTGGCCGCTTCCGGCTCGAAGTGCAAGTCGGAGGCTTGGCGCCTGACAGCGTCGGCGAGCAGCGCATCAACCAGGCGGACGGCCGGCGAATCGCCCGAGAGCGAATTCAGCGGACCTTTGCCTTCGAACTCGTCGAGAATGCCGTCGATGGCCAGCGCGCAGCCGTAATGCAGGTCGATGGCTTGCTCGATTTCGCCGGGGGCGGCCAGCAGGATTTCGGTGTCCATGCCGGCGGGGGTGTGCGCGTGCAGGCTGGCCAGCGCCTGGTGGTCGCGGGGTGATGACATGGCCAGGCGCCAGCGACGGCGTCCGGGATTGATGGCGATCGGCAGGATGCGATGGCGGCGGGCGGTTTCGGCCGGCAGGAGCCGGATGGCTTCGGGGGCGATGTCGTGGCGCGACGGGTCGAAGCGTTCCAGGCCGAGTTGCCGGGAAAGGACGTCGCTGACCCCGGGCTCGTCGGCAAAACCCAGGGCGTGTACCAAGATGCCGAGTGGCTGGCGGTTCTTCTGTTGTTCGACCAGGGCGATACGCAACTGATCCTCGTCGATCAGGCCGGCTTCGAGCAGGTGTTGGCCCAGCAGCTTGTTGTTCATGGCAGCGCCGCCCGCAGTTGCGTCAGGCGCTGGTGTGCCGCTGCCTGCCGGAAGTTGTGGGCTTGTTCCGCCGCCAGTTCAAGCGCGCCCTGGTAGTAATGGCTGGCGGCAACGGTCTGCTCCAGGTGGTCGAGGCAGACGGCCAGGTTGTACAGGGTGTCGGCTTGTTCTGGTGCCAGGGCGTTGGCGCTGGCGTAGGCCTGGCGGGCTTCGGCCCAGCGCTGTTCACGGCTGAGCAGGCTGCCGAGACGGAATTGCAGTTCGGCGTTCCCGGGGTGCGTCGCTATCAACTCGCGTAGCTGGCTTTCCTGATCGTCGTCGGCTACCGCAAGGCTGAGGGCGGAGTGAATGAAAGGGGCGGCACCATCAGCAACAGCGGTGGTGCTCGATAGCGCCAGACAAAGGCAGAGTGGGATAGCGCGCTGCATGCTTACTCCGTGATGGACAGTGGCTTGAAAGGTCGGGCATGTGCCGGCGGGGCGAAGAAATCATCTCCCGGGAGACGGTCGGCCAGTGCTGCGTAATCGCCGCGCAGTCCGGGGTCGCGGATCACTACCGGGCGCAGGAAAATGACCAGTTCGGTTTTGCGTGTCCGGTTGTTGCGGTTATTGAAGGCTTCGCCGGCCAGCGGAATGTCGCTGAGGATAGGCACGCGCTGGCTCTGGTAATCGGCTCTATCTTCCATCAGGCCGCCCAGTACTGCGGTTTGTCCGTTGGCGATGCGCATGACCGACTCGATTTCCCGGGTGCGGATCATCGGTACGAGATTCTCGATGCCGTTGCGGCGCAGGTCAGGATTCGGGTCCGGGACTTCGCGGTCGATGCTGGTGATGCTCGGGCGAATGTTGAGCAGGATCGAGTCGTCGCTGGCGATCTGCGGCGTCACACCCATGACCAGGCCGACCGAGACGGTTTGCGGCGTGGTCGTATAAGTGGTGGTCGTGCCGACATTGGCGGTGGTGGTTGTGTCGGCCTTGACCTGGAAATAAACGTAGTTTTCGACGACGCGCAACAAGGCAGCCTGGTTGTTGAGCACCGACAGGCGCGGGCTGGAAAGTACCCGACTGGTGCCGAAGCGCTCAAGCAGGCTGATCAGCGCGCGTGGGTTGTCGTCCCGGTTGTAGCTCAGGTTGACGCTGCCTTTGAGCGCATTGCCGGCCAGCGAAAATACGCCGCCACGGACCAGCCCGCTCCAGTCTATGCCTTGCTGATAGCCGTCGCTCAGCGTCACTTCGACAATGGTCGCCTCGATCATGACCTGACGGCGGGCGGCGGTGGTCACCCGGTCGACGAAGCGGCGGATCTGGCGGTGCTCCGCCTGGGTTGCGTAAGCCGTGATGAGCCCGGCTTCTGCATCGACGATCAGGCGTGGCGGCGCAGTCTTGTCTATCTGTGCAGCGCTTGTTTTCATCAAGCGGTCGAGGTTCTTTTCCAGGCCATCCCAGAATCGATGTGCGCCGACATTTTCGATGCGGGTGTTGGACAGGCTGCCGCCGCTGCCTCCCTCGCCGGCGTCACCTATCTGCATCTTGTTGGCGACCGTGCTGCTGACGGTGCGTCCCAAATTTACGTAATCCACCGGGTAGTGAGCGAAGTAGGGCGTGTCCGGAAGGATCAGGAGCCCGCCGGCGGTGAAGTCGAACCGTAGCGGAACCTGTCGCGAGATACGATCAAGCAGGACGGGTAGCGGCTGCCGGCTGGCCTTGAGCGTGATCTTTCCGGTAATTTCCGGGGCGATATCGATGTCGATGTCAGCGTCACGGGCCAGGGCAAACAGCAGGTCGCGCACCGGGACATCGCTGACTGTGACGCTGTAAACGGCGTCGACTGCAGGTTCGATAGTCGGTGCCGGATGGTCGACGATTTCCGGAATCGGGCCGGCCGGATGAGTCAGGCGAAGATGTCCTTGGCGCGTGCTCGTCGGCGTGGCCGTGCTGCAGGCTACGGCGATCAGCATGAGTGGCAGGATCATCATGGCTTGGTACATGGAGATGCGAATATTTGGAACAAGCGGATATGCTATATGCAAAATATTCTATTGTCATTCTTTCTGGTGTTCCCCCTGTCTCCGATGAAGTGAGAATAGGCAGTTCTGATAGAATGCGGCCTGGCTTTAAAAGGAAACTGACGTTGGCAGACGACTCACTGGTCGATATTCGAGACCTACACTTTCACTATGACGGGCGGCCGGTGCTGCAGGGGATCGATATGAAGATTCCGCGCGGCAAGGTGGTCGCCATCATGGGGGGGTCAGGATGTGGCAAGACCACCTTGCTGCGTTGTATCGGGGGGCAGCTGAAGCCAACCGGCGGCAGTGTTCGTCTGGAGAATCACCAAGTCTGCAAGATGTCGGAGGCCGAGTTGTATCGGCTGCGCCGCCGGATGGGTATGCTCTTCCAGTTCGGTGCCTTGTTTACCGACCTGTCGGTTTTCGATAACGTGGCTTTTCCTTTGCGCGAGCACACCGATCTGTCCGAAGAAATGATTCGCGACCTGGTCTTGATGAAGCTTGAGGCCGTTGGTTTGCGTGGCGCCCATGCCCTGATGCCGGCCTCGCTGTCAGGTGGCATGGCACGGCGTGTTGCCCTGGCCCGGGCGGTTGCGCTTGATCCCACGTTGATCATGTACGACGAGCCGTTTACCGGTCTCGATCCGATCGCGCTGGGGGTGATCGGGCGACTGATCCGTTCGTTGAACGACGCCTTGGGGGCAACTTCGATCATGGTTACCCACGACATTCAGGAATCGTTGCTGATCGTCGACTACATCTATTTCCTGAATGGCGGCAAGGTGGTCGCGCAGGGGACACCCGACGAAATTCGTGCTTCCTCTGATCCTTTTGTGTACCAGTTTGTCCATGCTGAGCCTGATGGTCCGGTGCATTTCGATTATCCGGCGCCCACCGTGCTCCAGGATTTCTTGCCGGGAGGGGCGCATGCCAGGGCCGCTTGAGTTGGTGCGCCGTCTCGGCAGTTCGGTTGTTGATCGTGTCTGGCGACTGGGTTTTGCCACGCGCTTCTTTTTTGCGATTCTGTTGCATTCGGGAACGGCATTGCGTCGGCTGTCGCTGACTCTGCGCGAAATTTACTTCAGTGGTGTACTGTCGCTACTGATCATCATCGTTTCGGGTCTGTTTGTTGGTCTGGTTCTTGGCTTGCAAGGTTACGAGACGCTGCAGCGTTTCGGTTCGACCGAAGCTTTGGGTGTCCTGGTTTCGCTTTCGCTGGTGCGTGAGCTCGGGCCGGTGGTGGCTGGCCTGCTGTTCGCTTCCCGGGCGGGTTCGTCGATAACTGCCGAGATCGGTCTGATGAAGACGACGGAACAATTGAAGGCGATGGACATGATGGCGGTCAATCCAATCGCCCGGGTGGTGGCGCCACGCTTCTGGGGGGGGGTCATCTCGATGCCGCTGCTGGCAGCGATGTTCTCTGCCATGGGGGTGTTTGGCGGCTGGCTGATCGGTGTCGTCTTTATCGGTGTCGATGACGGCGCATTCTGGTCGCAGATGCAGTCAAGTGTTGATTTTCGCTATGACATCATGAACGGCGTCATCAAGAGTGTGGTCTTCGGTTTTGCCGTTTCGCTGATTGCCGTATTCGAAGGTTACGACTCCGCGCCGACGGCCGAAGGCGTGTCGCGAGCCATTACGCGCACCGTGGTAACGTCGGCGATGACCATACTGGCGCTGGATTTCATTCTCACTTCGTTCATGTTCCGGGGTAATTGATGAACCGTACCGTTCTCGACCTGTGGGTCGGCTTCTTCGTTGCACTCGGCCTGGCCGCGGTGTTGTTTTTGGCGCTGAAAGTGGGGAATCTTTCCTCGGCGCACCTGTCCGATACCTATGTGCTGCAAGCCAGGTTTGATAACATCGGCGGCCTGAAAGTGCGCGGGCCGGTGAGAAGCGCTGGCGTGCTCGTCGGACGGATTGCGGATATCGGTTTCGACCCGGAGAGCTACCAGGCTGTTGTCACCATGAATATAGACGGGCGTTACCGTTTTCCGCGGGATACCTTTGCTTCGATCTATACGGCCGGCTTGCTGGGTGAGCAATACATCGGGCTGGATGTTGGTGGCGATGACAAGATGTTGCAGGCGGGCGACATGGTGAGAATGACACAGTCGGCCGTTGTCCTTGAGAAACTGCTTGGTCAGTTTCTCTTCAACAAGGCAGCTGAGGGGCAGGAAAGTAAATGACGTTACAGGCAGGGGATTCGATTCGACGGCTGAAGCGCCTGCTGGTTCTGGGTGGCGCGCTGCTCGTCGCGGCGCAAGTCGGCGCACAGGACAAGCAGCGTGATCCGTTCGAGGGTTTCAATCGGACCATGTACTCGGTCAACGAGGTCCTCGATCAGTATGCCGCGCGTCCGGTTGCTCAGGCCTATGATGCTGCTGTGCCGCTGCCGGTCAAGGCCAGTGTCGGGAACGTGTTTGGCAATGTCGGTGAAGTCTGGGTTGGTGCAAACAGTGCGCTTCAGGGCAAGGGCGGTGACGCGGGCATCACTTTGGCGCGCTTGTTGATCAATTCGACGGTGGGCATTCTCGGCCTGTTCGATGTGGCCAGTGAAATGGGTCTGGAGCGTTACAACGAAGACTTCGGGCAGACACTCGCGGTGTGGGGCGTCAGCGATGGCCCCTACCTGTTCCTGCCGGTGATCGGGCCGCGCACTTCACGTGACTTCGCTGGTTGGGCGGTCGATACCTATGCTGATCCGGTGCGCTCCATTCGCTCGAACAACGAGCGCCTGAGCGCGACGGTGGTACGCTTTGTCGATATCCGGGCGGGCCTGTTGCCTGCTGATCGACTGGTGGAAGAGGCTGCTCTCGACAAATATTCCTATGTTCGCGATGCCTATCTGCAGCGTCGCCGCAATTTGATTTACGACGGTCGCCCGCCAAGGATGGATGACTGAAGCTGATAGCCAGACAATGATGAAAAAACTGTTTGTTACCCTGATTGCCGCGCTGCTTTCCTTCTCTGCTGTCGCGGGTGATGCCCCGGACGTATTGATCAAGCGGGTATCGGAAGAGGTCCTGGAAATCGTGCGTCAGGACAAGGATGTCCGTAACGGCGACATTCAAAAGATTGCCGCTCTGGTTGATGCCAAGGTTCTGCCGCATTTCAATTTCCAGCGCATGACGGCGCTGGCGGTTGGTCGTGACTGGCGTAGCGCGAGTACTGCCCAGAAGACCCGGTTGCAGGCTGAATTCAAGATGCTGCTGGTGCGTACCTACGCCAATGCACTGACCAGTTACAGCAATCAGCGCATCGTTTTCCGCCCTTTCCGCATGCGCGATGGCGAGACGGAAGTGCTGGTCCGCTCGGAAGTTGTCCAGCCCGGTGCCCAACCGGTGCAGATCGATTACTGGCTGGAACTGGCGGATGGTCAGTGGAAGGTGTTTGATGTTGTCGTCGCCGGCATCAGTCTGGTGACCAATTATCGTGAGCAGTTTGCCCGTGAAGTCCGCGACGGCGGTATTGACGGTTTGATCGCCAGCCTGGCGGCCAAGAACAAGTCGCTGGAAGTTACTGCCAACAACCGGGCTGCTCGTTGATGATTGAAAGCATAAACGGCCGGCTCTGTGTCGGCTGTGCAATGACCACCGATCAGGCTCGGGAGCTGCTTGAGCGTGGTCGTGACTTGATCGTTCCCGGTGAGCAGGTCATCGATCTGTCCGGGGTTGGCCACGCCGATTCCTCAGCGGTGGCAGTCATGCTCGGCTGGTTGCGCCATGGTGCGCTGACCGGTGCGCTGATCCGCTTTGCCGGCGTGCCGGCCGGGGTGGCTTCGCTGGCTGAACTCTACGGTGTTTCCGACCTTCTGCCCCTGGCCTGACGGCCGCTCATGATCCCCGCCGTTTCCATCGTCGATGTCGTCAAGACCTTTGGCTCGCTGAGGGCGCTGGACCGCCTTTCCCTGGAAATTCGGCAAGGTGAATTCTTCGGTCTGCTCGGGCCGAACGGGGCCGGCAAGACGACGTTGATATCCTGTCTGGCCGGCTTGGCGCGCCTGGATTCGGGCAGTATCCGGGTGCTCGGCCACGATGTCGTCCGCGATTTTCGCCAGGCCCGCCGTCTGCTCGGCGTGGTGCCGCAGGAGCTGGTCTTCGATCCGTTCTTCAGTGTGCGCGAAACCCTGCGCATCCAGTCCGGTTACTTCGGCATCCGTCGCAATGACGACTGGATCGACGAAATCCTGCATCACCTCGACCTGACCGGCAAGGCCGACGCCAACATGCGCCGTCTCTCCGGTGGCATGAAGCGCCGTGTGCTGGTTGCCCAGGCGCTGGTGCACAAGCCGCCGGTGATCGTCCTCGACGAGCCGACGGCCGGCGTCGATGTCGAGTTGCGCCAGGGGCTGTGGCAATTTGTTCGCCGGCTCAACGGCGAAGGGCACACCATCATCCTGACCACGCATTACCTCGAAGAGGCGGAAGCGCTGTGCAACCGCATCGCGCTGATGAAGCAGGGGCAGTTGCTGGCCCTCGACAGTACCGTCAACCTGATGGCTGCGCACCCCGGTGCGTCGCTGGAAGAGGTTTTCCTGCGGACGATGCAGCGGTGATCGGTTTCTGGACCCTGTTCTACAAGGAAGTGCTGCGTTTCTGGAAGGTCGCCTTCCAGACCGTGGCCGCGCCGGTACTGACGGCCATGCTCTACCTGATGATCTTCGGTCATGTGCTGGAGGATCATGTGCGGGTGCATGGCATCGGCTACACCAGTTTCCTGATTCCCGGGCTGGTGATGATGCAGGTGCTGCAGAATGCCTTCGCCAATTCCTCGTCCAGCCTGATCCAGGCCAAGATCACCGGTTCCATTGTCTTCGTCTTGCTGCCACCCTTGCCGTACAGCAGCTTCTTCATCGCTTACGTATTGGCCGCCATGCTGCGCGGGATCATGGTCGGCGTCGGCGTATTGCTGGTTACAGTGTGGTTCGTCGATCTGCAGGTGGTGGCGCCGGGCTGGGTGCTGCTGTTCGCCGTGCTCAGCGGCGCCCTGTTTGGCGCGCTGGGGATGATTGCCGGTATCTGGGTCGAGAAGTTCGATCAACTGGCCGCTTTTCAGAACTTTTTGATCATGCCGCTGACTATGCTCTCCGGCGTCTTCTACTCGATTTACACTTTGCCGACATTCTGGCAACGACTGTCCCATTACAATCCTGTCTTTTACATGATCGACGGCTTCCGTTACGGCTTTTTCGGCGTTTCGGACGTGTCGCCGGTGCACAGTCTGGCCGTGGTGGCCAGCTGTTTTGCCCTGACCAGCCTGTTGACACTGGCCCTGCTCAAGCGGGGCTGGAAACTGAGAACCTGAATCCGCATGCATCCCGACCAGATCAAGCAACTCATCCTCGCCGGCATGGCCTGCGATCACCTCGAACTCGACGGCGACGGGCAGCATTTCGAAGCCCTCATCGTCAGTGCCGAATTTGCCGGCAAGAATCGCGTCCAGCGCCAGCAGCGCGTCTATCAGACGCTCAAGGAAAAACTGGCGACCGGCGAACTGCACGCCCTGTCTTTCAAGACCCTGACCCCCGAAGAATGGAGTGCCCAGCGTGGATAAACTGTTGATCCGGGGCGGTAGCGTCCTCAAGGGCGAAGTCGCCATGTCCGGGGCCAAGAACGCGGCGCTGCCGATTCTCTGTGCCTCGCTGCTCTCGGCCGATCCGCTCGAACTGGGCAATGTGCCGCAACTCAACGATATCTCGACCATGCTGCGCCTGCTCGGCGACATGGGTATCGGCGTGCGCCATGAGGGTGACGACGGGCTGACGCTCGACGGCAGTGGACTGAACAACCCGGTGGCCTCCTACGAGATGGTCAAGACCATGCGCGCCTCCATCCTGGTGCTCGGTCCGCTGGTCGCCCGTTGTGGCGAAGCCCGTGTGTCACTGCCCGGCGGTTGCGCCATCGGTGCCCGGCCGGTCGATCAGCACATCAAGGGGCTGCAGGCGATGGGTGCCGAAGTCACCGTCGAGCAGGGCTATGTCCATGCCCGTGCCAGCCGCCTCAAGGGCGCGCGCATCTGTACCGACATGGTCACCGTGACCGGTACCGAAAACCTGATGATGGCGGCCTGCCTGGCCGACGGCGAAACGATCATCGAGAACGCCGCCCGCGAACCCGAAGTCGTCGACCTGGCCAACTGCCTGGTGGCGATGGGCGCCCGGATTTCCGGTGCCGGCACCGACATCATCCGCATCCAGGGCGTCGAAAAACTGCACGGCGCCCGCCATTCGATCATGCCCGACCGCATCGAGACCGGCACCTATCTGTGCGCGGCTGCCGTTACCGGTGGCGATATCCGCCTGACCCGGACCTCGGCTGCCTACCTCGATTCGGTCGTCGACAAGCTGATGGACGCCGGTTGCGAAATCGTCGTCGAACGCGACGCGATCCGCCTGACGGCACCGGCCAAGCTGAAATCGGTCAGCCTGCGCACGGCGCCTTACCCGGCGTTCCCGACCGACATGCAGGCCCAGTTCATGGCCATGAACTGTGTCGCCGACGGGGTGGCGACGATCCGCGAGACGATTTTCGAAAACCGCTTCATGCACGTCAGCGAGTTGATGCGCCTCGGCGCCAACATCCAGATCGAAGGCAATAACGCGATTGTCCGCGGGGTCGATCGCCTTGAAGGCGCGACGGTCATGGCCACCGACCTACGCGCTTCGGCGTCGCTGATCATTGCCGGCCTGGTGGCCAGCGGCGAGACCTTGATCGATCGCATCTACCATCTGGATCGTGGTTACGAGCGCATCGAGCAGAAACTGGCTGCCCTCGGCGCCAGCGTCGAACGGGTCCGCTGATGTTGTTTTTGGCATGAAACCCGGGCTTTTTTGGCCCGGGGTGCAAAAAAGTTTGAAAAATGCTTTGCTTTATTCCGTCTCTGCCCCATACTCGCCGGCACGGGATTTCCAGGCAGTGTGTTGTTCCTGCACCGATTTCGGTTTGTCAGCTCCTCGGTCTTGATTCTCGATTTTTTTAATATTTTCCAAGGAAGCTATCATGGCAACTGGTACCGTCAAGTGGTTCAACGACTCCAAGGGTTTTGGTTTCATCTCCCCGTCCGAAGGTGGTGAAGACCTCTTCGCTCACTTCTCTGCAATTCAAGGCAATGGTTTCAAGACCCTGGCCGAAAACCAGAAGGTGACCTTCGACGTCGTCAATGGCCCGAAGGGCAAGCAGGCTGCCAACATCCGCCCGGCTGAATAAGCTACCGGATACGCCTGTATCGAAAAGCCCGGCTTGCCGGGCTTTTTGCTTTTGGGTCGCCGCCATTGGCGGCGATTTCGGCGGCCATGCCGCTTTGCGGTAAAATCACCGCTTTACCCACGAGACACTCCCCGTGACCGGTATCACCATTGCCCTGTCCAAGGGCCGCATCTTCGACGAAACCCTGCCCTTGCTGGCCGCAGCCGGCATCGTGCCGGCCGAGAATCCGGAAACCTCGCGCAAGCTGATCATCGAGACCAATCAGCCGGACGTGCGCGTCGTCATCGTTCGCGCCACCGACGTGCCGACCTATGTCCAGTACGGCGCGGCCGATATCGGCGTGGCCGGCAAGGATGTGCTGATCGAGCACGGCGGCGAAGGCCTGTACGCACCGCTCGATCTGAAGATCGCCAAGTGCCGGATGATGGTCGCCATCCCCGAAGGTTTCGATTACCAGAACGCCGTGCGTCAGGGCAACCGCCTGAAGGTGGCGTCCAAGTACATCAAGACGGCGCGCGAACATTTTGCCGCCAAGGGCGTGCACGTCGACCTGATCAAGCTCTACGGTTCGATGGAACTGGCGCCGCTGGCCGGCCTGGCCGATGCCATCGTCGATCTGGTGTCGACCGGCGGCACGCTCAAGGCCAACAAGCTGGTCGCGTGCGAGCACATCATGGACATTTCCTCGCGCCTGGTCGTCAATCAGGCGGCACTCAAGGTCAAGCGCGAGACCCTGCAACCGATCATCGACGCCTTTGCTCAGGCGGTGGAGAAGTAAATGACTGTCGCGATCCAGCGCCTGTCCACGGTAGCCGCCGATTTCGCGGCCAGGCTGAAGGAACTGCTCGCCTTCGAGGCAGCAGCGGATGAGGGCATCGAGCGCACCGTCGCCGGCATCCTCACCGACGTCAAGGCCCGTGGCGACGCTGCCGTGGTCGATTACAGCAACCGTTTCGACCGGCTGACGGCTGTTTCGATGGCCGATCTCGAACTGTCGCGCGACGAGCTCGAAAAGGCACTCGCCGGTTTGCCGCCCGACCGTCGTGCTGCCCTCGAAGTCGCCGCCCAGCGTGTGCGTGCCTACCACGAGAAGCAGAAGCTCGACGGCTGGTCCTATACCGAGGCCGACGGCACCCTGCTCGGCCAGATGATCACCCCGCTCGACCGCGTTGGCCTCTACGTGCCGGGCGGCAAGGCGGCCTACCCGTCGTCGGTGCTGATGAACGCGATTCCGGCCAAGGTCGCCGGCGTCAAGGAACTGATCATGGTCGTGCCGACGCCGGGTGGCGAGCGCAACCAGCTGGTCCTGGCGGCAGCCTGCCTGGCCGGCGTCGACCGGGTGTTCACCATCGGCGGCGCACAGGCGGTCGGCGCGCTGGCTTACGGTACCGAGAGCGTGCCGCAGGTGGACAAGATCGTCGGACCCGGTAACGCCTACGTGGCCACGGCCAAGCGCCGCGTGTTCGGCATCGTCGGCATCGACATGGTTGCCGGTCCGTCGGAAATCCTGGTCGTTTCGGACGGCTCGGGCAATCCCGACTGGGTGGCGATGGACCTGTTCTCGCAGGCCGAGCACGACGAACTGGCGCAATCCATCCTGATCTGCCCGGACGCGGCTTTCATCGAACGCGTCCAGGCCAGCATCGAAAAACTCTTGCCGACGATGCCGCGCCAGGAGACGATCCGCACCTCCCTGACCAATCGCGGCGCCTTCATCCAGGTTCGTGACATGGACGAGGCGATTGCCATTGCCAACCGCGTCGCGCCCGAGCACCTTGAACTGGCCCTCGACAACCCCGATCCTTGGGTGGAAAAGATTCACCACGCCGGCGCCATCTTCATCGGCCACTACACCTCGGAATCGCTCGGCGATTACTGTGCCGGGCCGAACCACGTGCTGCCGACCTCCGGCTCGGCACGTTTCTCGTCGCCGCTCGGGGTCTACGACTTCCAGAAGCGGACCAGCCTGATCAAGGTATCGAAGGCCGGCGCGCAGACGCTGGGCCGGGTCGCGTCTACGCTGGCGCATGGCGAGGGCCTGCCGGCACATGCGAAATCGGCGGAATTCCGGCTGGAAGACTGAGCTTTCATGACCCAGCTTCAGCCGAATCAAGCGCGCCCGGATCTCCGGGCGCTTTTTTTGGGCTTTTCGTCGGTCGGCCTGTCCGGTTTTGGGGGTGTGCTGCCCTTTGCCCGGCGCATGCTGGTCGACCAGCGCGGCTGGATGACCGCCGAGGAATTCAACGCCCAGCTCGGGCTCTGCCAGTTCTTGCCGGGGCCGAATGTCGTCAATCTGGCGGTGCTGGTCGGCAAGCGTTACCGCGGCTTGGCGGGGGCCATTGTCGCGCCGGTCGGCCTGCTGGCCGGGCCGATTGCCATCGTCCTGCTGCTGGCCATGCTCTACGATGCTTACGGCAGTCTGCCGGTCGCCCAGTCGATGCTGCGCGGCGTGGCTGCGGTCGGCGCCGGTCTGTTGTTCGCCATGGCCTGGCGCATGGGCATGGCGATTCGTGACAAGGCGGCTTTCCTGCCTTTTGCCGCGCTGGTTGTCTTCGGGATTGCCTGGCTGCGCTGGCCGATGCTGTGGGTGATGCTGGCCGGCCTGCTGCTCTCCGGCGGTCTGGCTTACTGGCGGTTGGGGCGGCGATGAGCCTGATCGTCGACCTGTTCCGCGAATTCGCGATCCTGTCCTTCGTCGCCTTTGGTGGCGCGACCGCGCTGTTGCCTGAGATGCACCGCGTCGTCGTCGAAAATCACCAGTGGCTGGACGACACGACCTTCACTCATTTGTACGCCATCGCCCAGGCCGCGCCGGGCCCGAACGTGCTGGTGGTGACCCTGATCGGCTGGCACGTCGCCGGCCTGGGCGGCGCGCTGGCAGCAACGCTGGCGATGTGCCTGCCGATGAGCGTGCTCATCTACCTGCTGATCGACCGCTGGGAGAGCTTTGCCGGCAAGCGCTGGCAGCGGGCGATCAGTCTCGGCGTGGCGCCGCTGGCGGTCGGCCTGGTTTTTTCCGGGGCGACGCTGATCAGTCAGGCGGCCGGTCTGGGGCTGGCCGCGTGGTTGCTGCTGGCGGCCACGGTACTGGCCAACCTGAAGACCAGACTGCATCCGCTGTGGTTCATCGGCGTCGGCGCCTTGCTCGGTTTGCTCGGCCTCGTTTGAGGCCGTCGCCGACTCAGCCGAGGATTTCGCGCAGCGCCGTGCTCAGTGCCTGACAGTCGGCATCGCTGCCGATGGTGATGCGCAGGTACTGGTCGATGCGCGGCAGCTTGAAGTGGCGGACGATGATGTTGCGTTCGCGCAGCGCCTTGGCCAGCTCGGCGGCGTCGCGACCGGGATGACGGGCGAAGATGAAATTGGCGGCCGACGGCAGCACCTCGAAGCCTTGTCCGGCGAGATCGGCGGTCAGCGCCTCGCGGGTGGCGATCACCGTGGCGCAGCATTGGCGGAAGTAGTCTTCGTCCTCGATCGCGGCAACGGCACCGACGATCGCCAGGCGGTCCAGCGGGTAGGAATTGAAGCTGTTCTTGACCCGCTCCAGCGCCTCGATCAGATCCGGGTGACCGACCGCGAAGCCGACCCGCAAACCGGCCAGCGAGCGCGATTTGGACAAGGTGTGCACGACCAGCAGGTTGTCGTACTGCTGGGTCAGCGGAATGGCGCTGGTGCCGCCGAAGTCGACGTAGGCCTCATCAACGACCACGACCGAATCCGGGTTGGCGCGGACGATGCGCTCGATGGCAGCCAGCGGCAGCAGGCGACCGGTCGGGGCGTTCGGGTTGGCAATCAGGATGCCGCCGTTGGCGACGCCGCAGTAGTCGGCCGGGTCGATGGAGAAATCGGCGGCCAGCGGCACGGTGCGGTGAGCGACGCCGTAGAGGCCGCAATAGACCGGGTAGAAGCTGTAGGTGATGTCCGGGAAGAGAATCGGCGCGTCGTGCTTGAGCAGTGCCATGAAGATGTGCGCCAGGACCTCGTCGGAACCGTTGCCGACGAAGACTTCGCCGGGCTTCACGCCGTGATGCCGGGCGATGGCGTTCTTCAGCAGGTCGGCGTTGGGGTCCGGGTAAAGGCGCAGGCGGGCACCGTCGTCGCCGAGCTCGGCCTTTATGGCGGCGACCACCCGGGGTGAGGGCGGGCAGGGGTGCTCGTTGGTGTTCAGCTTGATCAGATTGGCGATCTTGGGCTGTTCGCCCGGCACGTAGGGGGTTAGGTCGCGGACGACCTGGCTCCAGAAGCGGCTCATCGGGTTTTCACGGTAGGCGTAAAAGTAAGACGAAATGGTATCATGCCCCTCCGTTTCAACGTTTTTCCGCCAAGTCCATGCGACAAGCCGAAGTTACCCGCAATACCCTGGAGACCCAGATCACCATCAAGGTGAATCTTGATGGTACCGGCCAGGGCCGGTTCGCCACCGGCGTTCCCTTCCTCGATCACATGCTCGACCAGATTGCCCGGCACGGCTTGATCGACCTCGATGTCGACGCCAAGGGCGATCTGCACATCGACGCCCATCACACGGTCGAGGATATCGGCATCACCTTCGGTCAGGCGCTGGCCAAGGCCTGGGGTGACAAGAAGGGGCTGACCCGTTACGGCCACAGCTACGTGCCGCTGGACGAAGCGCTGTCGCGCGTGGTCATCGACCTGTCGGGGCGGCCGGGGCTGGAACTCAATTGCGAATTCACCCGGGCAATGATCGGCCAGTTCGATGTCGACCTGGTCTCTGAATTCTTCCACGGCCTGGTCAACCATGCCGGGATGACGCTGCACATCGACAACCTGCGCGGCAAGAATGCCCATCACCAGGCCGAAACCATCTTCAAGGCCTTCGGCCGGGCGCTGCGCATGGCGGTGACGCCGGATCCGCGCATGGCCGGCTGCATGCCGTCGACGAAGGGAACGCTGTGACCATCGCCGTCATCGATTACGGCATGGGCAATCTGCGCTCGGTGTCGAAGGCGCTGGAACATGTCGCCGGCAGCGAAGCCGTGGTCGTCACCGCCGATCCGGCGGTGGTCGCCGCTGCCGAGCGGGTGGTCTTTCCCGGTCAGGGGGCGATGCCCGACTGCATGCGCGAACTCGATGCCCGCAATCTGCGGGAAGCCGTGCTGGCGGCGGCAAAGAACAAACCCTTTCTCGGTATCTGCGTCGGCGAACAGATGTTGTTCGAACGCAGCGAAGAGGGCGATGTTGCTGGTCTCGGCGTTTTTCCCGGTGTCGTCCGGCGCTTCCCCGAGGCACAGATGGTCGACGCCAGCGGCGCTCGTCTGAAGGTCCCGCACATGGGCTGGAATGAAGTCCGGCAGGTGCCGCACGCCCTGTGGTCGGGGATTACCGACGGTTCGCGCTTCTATTTCGTGCATAGCTACTGCGTGCAGACCATCACTCCTGGGTTGACCACCGGCACGACCGTATACGGCCTGCCCTTTACCTGTGCAGTGGGCCGGGATAATATCTTTGCGGTCCAGTTCCATCCCGAGAAAAGCGCTCGCGACGGCCTGCAACTCCTGAAGAATTTTGTCGAGTGGCGCCCCTGATTCGCGTCTGTCGTAAATTTTCCCGTTGATTCCCCCATGCTGATCATTCCCGCAATTGACCTGAAGGACGGACAATGTGTCCGCCTCAAGCAGGGCCTGATGGAAGAGGCCACCATTTTCTCAGACAGCCCGGCCGAACAGGCCCGGCACTGGCTGGATCAAGGCGCGCGCCGTCTGCATCTGGTCGACCTCAACGGTGCCTTTGCCGGCAAACCGAAGAATGCCGCAGCGATCAAGGCCATCCTGGCCGAGGTCGGTGACGACATTCCGGTCCAGCTCGGCGGCGGCATTCGCGATCTCGACACCATCGAAGCCTGTCTGGATGGCGGCCTGTCCTACGTCATCATCGGCACTGCCGCGGTGAAGAATCCGGGCTTTCTGCACGATGCCTGCGTTGCCTTCCCGGGGCACATCATCGTCGGCCTCGACGCCAAGGACGGCAAGGTGGCGACCGACGGCTGGTCGAAACTGACCGGTCACGATGTCGTCGATCTCGGCAAGAAATACGAGGACTACGGCGTCGAGTCGATCATCTACACCGATATCGGTCGTGACGGCATGCTCTCTGGCCTGAACATCGAAGCCACCGTGCGTCTGGCTCAGGCGCTGACCATCCCGGTGATTGCTTCCGGCGGCCTGTCCAACCTCGACGACATCCGCGCCCTGTGCGCGGTCGAAGGCGAAGGCGTGGTCGGCACCATCGCCGGTCGCGCCGTGTACGACGGTTCGCTGGATTTCAAGGCGGCGCAGGAACTCGCCGACGAGCTGGGCGCCTGATGCTCGCCAAACGCATCATCCCCTGTCTCGACGTCACCGCTGGCCGGGTCGTCAAGGGCACCAATTTCGTCGGCCTGCGCGATGCCGGCGATCCGATCGAGATTGCCCGCCGCTACAACGAGCAGGGTGCCGACGAAGTCACCTTCCTCGACATCACGGCCTCCTCCGATCAGCGCGACATCATTCTGCACATTGTCGAAGCCTGCGCCGAGCAGGTCTTCATTCCGCTGACCGTCGGTGGTGGTGTGCGCAAGGTCGAAGACGTGCGTCGCCTGCTCAACGCCGGCGCCGACAAGGTGTCGATGAATACTGCCGCGGTGCAGAATCCGGACCTGATCTTCGATGCATCGAGCAAGGTCGGTTCGCAGTGCATCGTCGTCGCCATCGACGCCAAGCAGGTCGCGCCCGGCAAGTGGCATGTGTTTACGCACGGCGGCCGCAACGATACCGGACTCGACGCCATCGAATGGGCGAAGAAGGTCGAGGCGCTGGGCGCCGGTGAAATCCTGCTGACCAGCATGGACCGCGACGGCACCAAGAACGGTTTCGATCTGCCGCTGACGCGCGGTGTATCCGACGCGGTCGGGATTCCGGTGATCGCTTCCGGCGGCGTCGGCAATCTGCAGCACCTGGCCGACGGCGTTTCCGAAGGTCGCGCTGACGCGGTATTGGCTGCATCCATCTTCCATTTTGGTGAGTACACGGTGCGCCAGGCCAAGGAATACATGGCCGCGCGCGGGATCGAGGTGCGACTGTAATGGCCGATCTCGATCACGCCCTCGACTGGCTGGCCGCACTCAAATGGGACGCCGACGGCATGATCCCGGCGATTGCCCAGGACGCCGCTGGGCGTATCGTAATGTTCGCGTACATGAACCGCGAGTCGCTGCAGGAAACGGTGCGCAGCGGCAACGCGGTATACTGGTCGCGTTCGCGGGCACGTTTGTGGCGTAAAGGCGAGGAATCGGGGCACTGGCAGAAGGTCAGCGCCATCCGTACTGATTGCGACGGCGACGTGCTTCTGCTGACGGTCGAACAGGTCGGCGGCATCGCCTGCCATACTGGCCGCGCGAGTTGTTTTTTCAATGAGTTGCAAGGGGAACGCTGGGTTCCCGTCGATCCGGTTTTGAAAGATCCGAAGGACATCTACCAATGAGCACGCACGACATCCTGCATCGCTTGTCCGAAACCCTGGCTTCGCGCCGCCATGCCGATCCGGAAAAGTCCTACACCGCCAAGCTGTTTGCCGATGGCCCGGACTCCATCCTCAAGAAGATTGGCGAGGAATGTGCCGAGCTGATCATGGCCGGCAAGGATGGCAAGCGCCTGAACATCGTCCGCGAATCGACTGACGTCGTTTATCACATCCTGGTCCTGCTCGCCTTCTACGGCCTGTCGATCGAAGACGTGTCGCAGGAAATGCGCCGTCGCGAAGGGATTTCCGGCATCGACGAGAAGGCCTCGCGGAGCGCCGGCAAGTGAGCGATTGCCTGTTCTGCCGGATCGTTGCCGGGCAGATTCCCGCGCAGAAGGTTTACGAGGATGAACTGATCCTGGCCTTCCGCGACATTCATCCGCAGCGGCAGGTTCATATTCTCGTCATCCCGAAGAAGCATATTACGTCGTTGGCCACCGTTGCGCCGGAGGATGCTGAAATCCTCGGTCGCATGCTGGTCAAAGCCAACGAAATCGCGCTTGCCGAGGGTAGCCCCGGCGGCTTCCGTGTCATCATCAATACTGGCGAGATCGGGCAGCAGGAAGTGCCCCATCTGCACATGCACATCGTGGGCGGACCTGACCCGGTCGGCCCCATGCTCAAGCGAATTTAAGGAGACATCATCATGGGTACTTTTTCCATCTGGCACTGGCTGATCGTTCTGGTCATCGTCCTGCTCGTGTTTGGCACCAAGAAACTGCGTAACGTCGGTCAGGATCTCGGTGGTGCGGTCAAGGGCTTCAAGGACGGCATGAAGGAAGCCAATGCCGACAAGCCGGCCGATGGCGCCCAGCCGACCCAGCAGGTCGGTGGCCAGACCATCGACGTCGAGGTCCAGGAAAAGACCAAGTCCTGATAATCCGGGCAGGTTGTTGCCTGCCCGTTCATGATCAAATTCCATGTTCGATATCGGTTTTACCGAATTGATGGTGATCGGCGTCGTTGCGCTGCTGGTCATCGGTCCCGAGCGCCTGCCCAAGGTGGCGCGTACGCTCGGCCATCTGCTTGGCCGCGCGCAGCGTTACGTCAATGACGTCAAGTCCGACATCAATCGCGAAATGCAGCTCGACGAACTGAAAAAGCTGCAGGCGCAAGTGGCCGAGTCGGCCCGCTCGCTCGAAGATACGGTGCGCAAGGAATATGATTCCGCGCGCACGACCTTCGCTTCGCCGGTCCAGGACGCAATCGCCGATCTCGAAGCAAGTGCCCGCAAGATCGAACAGGATGTCGCAGCAGTGGCCAGCCCGGTGAGCACCGATGCGAAGCCGGCTGTACCGGAAAAGGATGGCAGCAAGGCATGAGCGAGACCGAGCAGCAGGAAACCTTCGTCTCGCATCTGGTCGAGTTGCGCGACCGGGTTTTGCGCAGCCTGATTGCCATCGCCGTGGTGATGGGCGGACTGGCGCTTTATCCCGGGCCGGGGGCGATCTATGACCTGCTGGCGGCGCCGCTGACCAGCGCCTTGCCCGAGGGAACCAAGATGGTTGCCATCGGCGTCGTCACGCCGTTCATGGTGCCGCTCAAGGTCACCGCCATGGTCGCCTTCGTGCTTGCCTTGCCCTATGTGCTGTTCCAGGCCTGGGGCTTCGTCGCGCCCGGTTTATACGCCCACGAGCGCCGCCTGGGCATTCCGCTGATCATCTCGAGTACGGTGCTGTTCGTGCTGGGCATGGCCTTCTGTTACTTCTTCGTCTTCGGCCAGGTCTTCCACTTCATTGCCAGTTTTGCGCCCAAGAGCATCACACCGGCGCCGGATATCGAAGCCTACCTGTCCTTCGTGATGACCATGTTCATGGCCTTCGGCCTGTCCTTCGAGGTGCCGGTGGCGCTCGTCGTGCTGGTCAAGCTGGGCGTGGTCAAGGTCGAGAAGCTGCGCGAATGGCGCTCCTATTTCATCGTCGGCGCCTTTGTCGTGGCTGCCGTGGTCACGCCGCCCGACGTCGTTTCGCAACTGGCGCTGGCGGTTCCGATGTGCCTGCTTTACGAACTCGGCATCCTGGCAGCGACGCTGGTGTCGAAAACCACGACCCGCGCCGAAGCCGATGCGGCTGCCGCTGCCAGCGCAGAACAGTCCGCTGCCAGCGACCTTGACCTCGACGCCGAGCTGGACAAGGCCGAAGCCGACTTCCGCAAACTCGACGGCAAGTCCTAATTGCGTGGCGGTCCCGGACGGGTTGCCTGCTGGCCCGCCGGCGCGCCGTCGATGAAGCGCCACAGGGTGCCGGCCGGCATTGTTGTCCACTGTTCGTTGTCGGTCAGCGGCAGGGTGGCGATCACCGCCACCCGATCCCGGGCGCCGGTGACTTCGCGGAAATCAACGGTCAGATCCTGATCCTTCAGATGCGCTTCGGCGAACGGCGCCTGGCGAACGATGTAGCTGAGTCGCGTTGAGGCATGGGCGAACAGGCAGTCGCCGTTGGACAGCAGGAAATTGAATTCACCATGCCCGGCAATCGCCAAGGTGAGCTCGTGCAGCGCCGCGAACAAGGCGTCGACCGATGGCATGACCTCACCGAAACGGCGGCGGAATTCCTGCAGCAGCCAGCAGAAAGCGCGCTCGCTGTCGGTGTTGCCGACTGGCATGAAGCTGCCGTCGAGTGTCGGCTGGAAATCGAGCAGGTTGCCGTTATGCGCGAAAATCCAGTAGCGGCCCCACAGTTCGCGCATGAAGGGGTGGGTGTTTTCCAGCGCTACGGTTCCCTGGGTGGCCTTGCGGATGTGCGCGATGACATTCATCGAACGGATCGGATAGCGGCTGACCAGTTCTGCCACCGGCGAACTGGCCGAGGGCTGTGGATCAAGGAAGACGCGCGTGCCGCGGCCCTCGAAAAAGGCGATGCCCCAGCCGTCCGAATGCACGTCGGTGGCGCCGCCGCGTGCCTGGAAGCCGGAAAAGGAAAAACAGATATCCGTAGGCACGTTGCAATTCATGCCAAGCAACTGACACATGGGGCTTATTCCTCGGCGCGCAGTGGCGGACGCTTGCCGATCCTGACCTGGAGTTCGAGGATGCTGCGGTCGCGGCGCAGGCGGAAGGCGGCTTTTTCGTCGGGCTTGAGTTCGGCGATCAGATCAAGCATGACCTGCGGGTCGGTGACGGCCTTGCCATTGACCGAGAGCAGCACGTCGCCCGGGCGGACGCCGGCGCGGTCGGCCGGGCTGGCGCGCACGACGCCGGCGATCAGGGCGCCGTCGGTATCGGGCAGGCCGAAGGATTCGGCCAGTTCCTCGGTGATTTCCTGGGCTTCGACACCGATCCAGCCGCGGGTCACCGAACCGCTTTCGATGATCTGTTCCATGATGCTGCGCGCACTCGATACCGGAATGGCGAAACCGATGCCGTGGTTGCCGCCGGTCCGCGAGTAGATCGCGGTGTTGATGCCGACCAGGTTGCCCTGGGCATCGACCAGGGCGCCGCCGGAGTTGCCGGGGTTGATGGCGGCGTCGGTCTGGATGAAGTTCTCGAAGGTGTTGATGCCCAGGTGCGAGCGGCCCAGTGCCGAGACGATGCCCATGGTCACCGTCTGGCCGACGCCGAAGGGATTGCCGATGGCGAGCACGACATCGCCGACGCGCAGGTTGTCCATCTGGCCGAAGGTGATCGCCGGCAGGCCACTGGCGTCGATGCGCAGGACGGCGAGGTCGGATTCCGGGTCGGTGCCGACGATCCGTGCCTTGTAGGTCTTGCCGTCGTTGAGGGCAACCTGAATGTCGTCGGCGCCTTCGATGACGTGGAAATTGGTCAGGATGTAGCCGTTCTGGCTGACAATGACGCCGGAGCCAAGGCCGGAGTTGCGCCGGTTCTGGCCCTCGGGGCGCTCGCCGAAGAAGTGGCGGAAGATCGGGTCGTCGAACAGCGGATGGCGTTGCTGGCGGACCTGCTGCGTGGTGTAGATATGCACCACTGCAGGTAGCGAGCTGCGCGCGGCATCACGATAGGAGGCGGCTGCCCGGGGCTCGCCGTCAACGGATGGTGCGGCCTCCTGCAGCGCAATGATGCGCTGGCCGCGCGGCAGCCATTCCGGCTTCAATGTCGAAACCGTGAAGACGACGGCCAGCGCAACGGTGACCGTTTGTGCAAAAATCAGCCACAACCTGTGCATGTGAGTCCGTGACGATGAAACTTGATGAATTGACGCTGTATCTCGATGAATTGCTGCAAGCGCCGAAGTACCGGGATTATTGCCCAAACGGTCTGCAAGTGGAAGGTTGTGGCGAGGTGACGCATATCGTTGCCGGGGTCACGGCCAGTCAGAAACTGCTCGATCTGGCGGTCGAACGCGGCGCCCAGGCCGTTCTGGTCCATCACGGCTATTTCTGGAAGGGCGAGGACGGGCGCATTACCGGCATGCGCCGCAAGCGCCTGGCGACCCTGCTCGGCAACGGAATCAGCCTGCTGGCCTACCATCTGCCGCTCGACGCACACCCGGAACTGGGCAACAACGCGCAACTGGCCGCTTTGTTCGGCTGGCTGCCGGAAGGGCGCTTCGGCGAGCAGGATATTGGCTGGTTCGGTCGCCTGCCAGCGCCGGCCACCCTGGCCGAGGTCAGTGCCGGAATCAATGCGGCGCTGGGGCGGCAAGCCCTGGTGATCGGCGATTCGGCGCGGCCGATCCGGCGTGTGGCCTGGTGTTCCGGCGGGGCGCAGGGCTATTTCGAGCAGGCCATAGCCCTCGGTGTCGATCTTTATCTGTCCGGCGAGATTTCCGAACAGACCGTGCATCTGGCCGAGGAAAGCGGTGTCGCTTATGTCGCCGCCGGCCATCACGCCACCGAGCGCTACGGGGTCAAGGCCTTGGCGGCCCATCTGCAGGCGCGTTTTGCCCTGGAGTGCAGTTTCATCGATCTCGATAATCCGGTCTGAGGCGACTCAGGTACTGCAACGCCAGGGCGCTGAGCACGCCGCCGAACAAGGCACCGCCGAGCAGTTCCAGCCACTGCTTCCAGGCCGTGTTGGCGGGGAGCTTTTCCTCGGGCAGCGGGCCGGCCGCTGGCGGTTGCCGGAGCGCGATGGCCAGTTGCAGTTCCTGCTCGGCGGCCTTGATTTCGCTGCCGATGACCATCGCCGCCTCAAGTTTCTGCAGGCTTTCGTTGAGCCGGCTCAGGCTGGTTTCCATGCGCAGCAGGCGTGCTTCGGTTTCTTCGCTGATCGCCGACGGCAGGTTGTAATCGAGTTGCATCGGGGAGTTGCCAAGAACCAGACGGTCGCCGCGTGCTTCGGGCGGCGGCCGGGGTGCCGGACGGGGCTTCTTTGCGGGGGGCGCGCTGCGTGGCCGCAGGGGCTCGCTGGCAACTGCCGATGCGGACGTCCGGACTGGCGCGCTGGCGATCCTGGATTCGGTTTGCCGGGTGTCCGGTGGCGAGGGCATGACGAAGTAGTCACGTTGCAGTTCGACGCCGCAACCGGCCCGCAAGCGCAGGGTGGCCAGGGGTTCGTGCAGGGGCTCGGGTGCCGTGATGCGCAGGCGCATGCCCTGGCTGCCTTGTTCGAGTTGCAGGCGGGCATTGGTGATCACCGGCAAATCGGCGTCCTTGATCCGGGACAGGCTGAAGCAGACGGCCTCCAGTTTTTCATCCGCCCGGGCGATGATGGCGACTTCCGCCTGCAGCGGTTCGCCGATCCGCGAGTGCACCGTGAGTTCTCCCAGGCCCGCAGCAAGCGCGGAGGGAGATACCATCAACAGGCAGATGAGGCGCGGCAGGCTGGGCTTCACTGAACGAATCGGGATAACATGGCAGGGTGCAATGCGCGAAGTATTGCACATTTGCCGAAACATGCCAGGGGCATTTCATGCATTACGCTATTTCTCCTCGTTCGCCGGTGGTGGTGCCGGTTTTTGACAGCGATGCCTTTTTTCCGGTTCGCCGGATTTTCTGCGTAGGCCGTAACTATGCCGAGCACGCGAGAGAAATGGGCGCGACGGCCCAGGCAGATGGCCTGGAACCGCCCTTTTTCTTCACCAAGCCGGCCGATGCGCTGATCTGCGGTGTCGACGAACTGGCCGTGAGTTATCCGCCGGCGACCGCCAATTTGCACCACGAGGTCGAGATGGTCGTCGCGCTCGGCGCCGGTGGTGCCGATGTGCCGGTCGAGGTGGCGGCCGGCCTGGTGTTCGGCTACGCGGTCGGGCTCGACCTGACCCGACGCGACATCCAGGCCAGGGCCAAGGAAAAGGGCCATCCCTGGGACATGGGCAAGGGTTTCGACCAGTCGGCGGTCTGCGGGCCGCTGGCGCCGCTGGCCACCGCCGGTCATCCGCGCGCTGGCGCGATCTGGCTCAAGGTCAACGGTGAGTTGCGCCAGCAGGGCGATCTCGATCAGATGGGCTGGAAAGTCGAGGACATCATCGCCAACCTGTCGACGCTGGTGCGCCTGGAGGCCGGCGACCTGATCTACACCGGCACGCCGGCCGGGGTCGGGCCGCTGCAGCGCGGCGACCTGCTCGAAGGCGGCGTCGACGGCCTGCCCGGATTGCGCGCCCGCATCGTCTGATCGTCGCTTCGTGTTGCAGGCAATGCGTGGCCTGATCGGTCACGCTTTCCCCATTCTCGTTGCCCAGCTTGCGTCGATCGGCATGATGGTCGTCGACACGGCGGTGCTCGGCCACGTCAGCCCGGCCGATCTTGCGGCCGTTGCCATCGGCGGCGGCATCCATATTTCGCTGGTGTTCGCGCTGGTCGGCGTGGTCCAGGCGGTGGCGCCGCTGGTTGCGCATCTGCACGGCGCCCGCCGCGACGACGAAGTGGCTGGCATCCTCCAGCAGGGCTTCTGGCTGGCGCTGCTACTCAGCTTGCCCGGCATGCTCTTCCTGCGTCATCCTGGTTTCGTGCTCGATCCCTTTGCCATGGATGCGGCGGTCGATGCCAAGGTTCGCGAATACCTCGGCCTGCTCGCCTGGAGCTTGCCGGCCGCGCTGCTTTATCGCACCTTCTACGCCTTCTGCAATGCCCTCGGTCGCCCGCGGGTGCTGATGGGCATCGGGCTGGCGGGGCTGGCCATTCACGCCGTGCTTGCCTGGGGGCTGGCCTTGCAGGGCTGGCTGGGCGAGCCCTTGGGGGTGGTTGGTTGCGCCTTGTCGAACATCGTGATCGGCTGGTTGGCCTGCACGACCGGGGCGCTGTGGCTGAATTTCGGTTCGCTCGGTCGCCGTTATCGACCGTTTGCCGGCTGGCAGGCGCCGCGCTGGCCGGTCTGGCGCCAGTTGCTGCGGCTGGGTGTGCCGATGGGTTTTTCCAATCTGGTCGAGATCACGGCGTTCACGCTGGTCGCCCTGTTCGTCGCTTCGCTCGGCGCGACCGAAGTCGCTGGTCATCGCATCATCGCCAACCTGTCGGCACTCGCCTACATGCTGCCGCTGTCGCTGGCGATTGCCACGCTGGCGGCGGTCGGCCAGTTGCTCGGCGCGCGCGACTGGGCTCGGCTGCGGGTGACGGTGCGCGCTGCCTTGTATCTGTCGGCCTTGCTGTCGGTGCTGGTCGGCTTGCTCCTGTGGCTGGCCGCCGAGCCGCTGGTGGCAGCCTATACCGACGATCCTGCTGTGCGTGGGGTGGCGCTGGGGCTGATTGCCTATGTGGCGATCTACCAATTTTTCGATGCCCTGCAGACCATCGCCGGTCATGTCTTGCGGGCCTGCCGGGTGACTTTTGTGCCGATGCTGATCCAGACTTTCTGCTTCTGGGGGATCGCCCTGGGCGGCGGCGCCTGGCTATGTTACCGCTGGCAACCGGCGCTGGGAGTTGCCGGTTTCTGGCTGGCGTCGGTGATTGCACTGGTGGCGGCAGCGGCAATGCTTTTGCCGTTGATGGTCAAGGTCATCCGACTGAGCGAAAGCGCTTCGTAATTATGAATTTTGGCCTGCAATAATTCGTTGCGGCTGTGGTAAGATTTTCGGCTCGAAGAAGTATAACCGGGCGGGGCCAGGGGGATGTTTGGTGCCGCTCAAAGCTCGCAACTCAACTCAACGCAAGGAAAGCGCATGAAAATTCACGAATATCAGGGCAAGCAAATCCTGAAGAAATTCGGCGTTACGGTTCCGCGCGGGATTCACTGCACGACCGTCGATGACGCAGTCAAGGCAGCTGAAACCCTGGGCGGCAAGGTCTGGGTCGTCAAGGCACAGATCCACGCAGGCGGCCGTGGCAAGGGCGGCGGCGTCAAGGTCGCAACCTCTCTGGAAAAAGTGCGCGAGTACGCCAGCCAGATCCTCGGCATGCAGCTGATCACGCACCAGACCGGCCCGGAAGGCCAGAAGGTTCGTCACCTGCTGATCGAAGAAGGTGCTGACATCCAGCACGAATACTACGTCGCCGCGCTGACCGACCGCGCCACGCAATCGGTCGCCATGATGGCCTCGTACGAAGGCGGCATGGACATCGAAGAAGTCGCCCACAAGACCCCGGAAAAGATCGTCAAGGTCTTCGTCAACCCGCTGGTCGGCTTGACCGACGAGCAGGCGCTGACCCTGGCCAAGGGCATGGGCATGAACGAAGCCTCGATCCCGCAGTGTGTCGATACGCTGAAGAAGCTGTACACCTGCTACATGGAAACCGACGCTTCGCTGGCCGAAATCAACCCGCTGATCCACGAAGCCGACGGTACCGTCAAGGCGCTCGACGCCAAGTTCAACTTCGACTCCAACGCTCTCTACCGTCAGGAAGAAATCGTCGCCATGCGCGACCTGGACGAAGAAGACGCTGACGAAATCGAAGCTTCCAAGTTCGACCTGGCCTACATCTCGCTCGATGGCAACATCGGCTGCCTGGTGAACGGTGCCGGTCTGGCCATGGCCACCATGGACACGATCAAGCTGTTCGGCGCCGAGCCGGCCAACTTCCTCGACGTCGGCGGCGGTGCCACGACCGAGAAGGTCACCGAAGCCTTCAAGATCATGCTCAAGAACACCAAGGTCAAGGGCATCCTGGTCAACATCTTCGGCGGCATCATGAAGTGCGACACCATCGCCACCGGCGTCGTCGCTGCAGCCAAGGAAGTCAATCTGTCGGTGCCGCTGGTCGTCCGCATGAAGGGCACCAACGAAGACCTGGGCAAGAAGATCCTCAAGGATTCCGGCCTGCCCATCATCTCTGCCGATTCCATGGCCGAGGCCGCCACCCAGATCGTTGCCGCGGTCAAGTAAGGAGCCACCGAATGTCTATCCTGATCAACAAGAACACCAAGATCATCACCCAGGGCATCACCGGCAAGACCGGTCAGTTCCACACGGAAAAGTGCCAGGAGTATGCGAACGGCAAGGAATGTTTCGTTGCCGGCGTGAACCCGAAGAAGGCCGGCGAGTCGATCTTCAACATCCCCATCTACGCTTCGGTCAAGGAAGCCGCCGCTGAAACCGGCGCGACCGTCTCCGTCATCTACGTGCCGCCCGCCGGTGCTGCTGCCGCCATCTGGGAAGCTGTCGAAGCCGACCTCGATCTGGCGATCTGCATCACCGAAGGCATCCCCGTCCGCGACATGCTGATGGTGCGCAACAAGATGAAGGAAAAGGAAGCCAAGGGCGGCAAGAAGACCCTGCTGCTCGGCCCGAACTGCCCCGGCCTGATCACCCCGGACGAAGTGAAGATCGGCATCATGCCGGGTCACATCCACCGTAAAGGTCGTATCGGCGTCGTTTCCCGTTCCGGCACCCTGACCTACGAAGCCGTCGGTCAGCTGACCGAAATCGGTCTCGGCCAGTCGTCCGCTGTCGGTATCGGTGGTGACCCGATCAACGGTCTGAAGCACATCGACGTCATGAAGATGTTCAACGACGATCCGGATACCGACGCCGTCATCATGATCGGCGAAATCGGCGGTCCGGACGAAGCTGAAGCCGCCATGTGGTGCAAGGAAAACATGAAGAAGCCGATCGTCGGTTTCATCGCGGGTGTCACCGCCCCGGCCGGCAAGCGCATGGGCCACGCTGGTGCCCTGATTTCCGGTGGTGCTGACACCGCTGATGCCAAGCTGGAAATCATGGAAGCTTGCGGTTTCACGGTCACCAAGAACCCGTCGGAAATGGCCAAGCTGCTCAAGGCCATGCTGTAAACTTCGAGCCTTGCTCGACGAAGAAGGCGGGCCGCGTGCCCGCCTTTTTTACGTCCATCTTCCGGAGAACGAATCATGGCGGTATTCCTGACCGAAAACGACGTCAAACAGGTGTTGACCGTGGACATGGCGCTGGCCGGTGTCGAATCGGCGCATCGCGACCTGGCGCTCGGCCAGGCGGTCGATACGCCGCGCCAGCGCAGCCGCCTGCCGCAGACGGTGCTGCACATCCTCCAGGGCGCGTTGTCGGCGCAGGGCGTGCTCGGCTACAAGGCCTATACCAGCAACCGTTCCGGCAACCGTTTCCTGGTCCATCTGTTCGATGCCGGTAGTGGCCAGTTGAAGGCGGTGATCGAGGCCGACTACCTGGGCATGATGCGTACCGGCGCCGCCAGCGGCGTTGCCGCGCGCTGGCTGGCGCGCCCGGATGCGACGGTGGCCGGCGTTTTCGGTAGCGGCTGGCAGGCGGAAGGGCATGTGCGGGCGATCTGCGCGGCGTTGCCGCTGGAACTGGTCAAGGTGTGGGCGCGCGATGCCGTCAAACTGCGCGATTTCTGCGCGCGCCTGAGCGAACAGACCGGGCGTCGCGTGGTGCCTGCCGCCGATGCCGAGGATGCGGTGCGTGAGGCCGACCTGGTCGGCACGGTGACGACGGCGGCGAAGCCGCTGTTCGACGCCGACTGGCTGCAGCCGGGGACGCACATCAATGCCGCCGGCTCGAATGCGCTGATCCGCCAGGAGCTCTCCGAGGCTGCCATACGCCGTTGTGGGCTGATCACGGTCGATGCCGTGCCGACGGCGCTGGCCGAAGCCGGCGACTTGCTGCCGTTGCTGGAAAAAGGCCGTCTGCAGGCGCGCCAGTTGGTCGAGCTGGGCGAAATCATCGTCGGTCGCCATCCTGGGCGCAGCGATGCCGAGCAGATCAGCCTGTTCGAATCGCAGGGCATGGCCATTCAGGATCTGGCTGTTGCCGTGCGCGTGCTGGCGGCGGCGAGCGAGCAGGGGCTGGGCCGGGAAATCCCGATGCAATGAGTCGCATGCAACGAAGGTTTGACCGCTTGCGCCGTACCGTCGACAATATGCTGTCTTGCTAAGGGAGAGGCTGGAGCGTGTATGAGGGGGGCGAATGAGTCTTCATGAAGTGCTCGACATCGCGTTGTGCAGTGACCCGGGTGTGGTTCGTTCGCACAACGAGGATGCGGTGTTCGCCGATGCCGATCTCGGCATCGCCATACTGGCCGATGGGATGGGGGGCTACAACGCCGGCGAGGTGGCCAGTGGCATGGCGACCAGCCTGTTGTCGACGGCGTTTTCGCGCTTGTTGCGCGATGCGCGCAACGAGACAGCGTTACTGAGTTACCCGGAGCAACTGGTTAACGATGAAATTTGCGGCACCAATGCCGCGATCTTCCATGCCTCGCAAACCCAGGAAAAATACGCCGGCATGGGAACCACGCTGGTCTTTGCCTGGTTCCTCGATAATCGCGTCTATATCGCCCACGTTGGCGATTCGCGTGCCTACCGCTGGCGTGACGACAATCTGAGTTGTCTGACGCGTGATCATTCACTGCTTCAGGAACAGATCGACAGCGGCATGATCAGCCTCGATGAGGCGCGTTTTTCTCACAACCGCAACCTGGTTACCCGGGCGCTGGGCATCGAATCCGAGGTCGAGGTCGATATCGGTGTACATGATGTTCGCGAGGGCGATATCCTGCTGCTTTGCTCCGATGGTCTCAACGACATGCTCGATGATGAGCAGATTGCTGAAGTCATCGCGGTTCATGGGGAGAACCTGGCGCAGGCGGCCGAGCAACTGGTCGAGCGGGCCAATGACCACGGTGGCCGGGACAACGTCTCGGTGATTCTGGTCAGGGTGACGGGTGATTGTGCAGTACATTGCGGCTGGTGGCACAAGTTGCTGGCCAAACTGAAGTAATGGGGAATGAAAGATGGCGAAGCTGATCCTTTCCATGGATGGTCTGGTGCTCAAGGAAATCGTGCTGGACAAGGAGCGTCTGACGATCGGGCGCAAACCGCATAACGACATTCAGATCGACAATCTGGCCATTTCCGGCGAACACGCCGTGGTGGTTACCATCCTGGCCGATTCCTTCCTCGAGGACCTGAACAGCACCAACGGTACGCTGGTCAATGGCCAGCCGATCAAGAAGCATTTCCTGCGCGCCAACGATGTCATCGAACTGGGCAAGTACAAACTCAAGTACATGACCGATGCTGCTGCGGCCCAACCGGTGGAAGCGGACGTGGCTGTCAAACGAGCGCCGGCGGCCAGAGCGCCAGGCGAATTGCAGCTCGCACCGAGCGAGCAGGGCGTGCGTTCCAACGTCGGCGTGAGCTCCCGGCCGACGGCAGTGCCGCCTGCGGCAATCCAGTTGCTGAACGGTCCGAATGCCGGCAAGGAACTCGCCCTGCAGAAGACTCTGACCACCATCGGCAAGCCCGGTACACAGGTCGCGGTGATCGCTCGGCGCCCGCATGGTTACTTCATCACCCATGTGGAAGGCGAGACTTTCCCGGTGGTCAATGGCGAGCAGCTCGATGCGCAGGCGCATCCGCTGGGCGATCACGATGTGATCGAAATTGCCGGCATCAAAATGGAATTTTTCCTGAAAGCCTGACATGGAACTGCGCGTGCTCGGCTGCAGTGGGGGAATCGGCGGGGCAGCGCAGCGGACCACCGCCTTGCTGCTTGATCGCGACATCCTGATCGATGCGGGCAGCGGCGTCGGCGATCTGTCGATGGACGCCCTGTGCCGGATTGACCACGTCTGCCTGACCCACGCCCACCTCGATCACATCGCTTTCCTGCCGCTGCTGGTCGACACCGTGGCCGGCATGCGGCAGACACCGTTGACGGTGCATGCGCCGGCGGCCGTCATCGAAGCGCTGCAGCGGCATGTCTTCAATGGCACGATCTGGCCCGATTTTTCCCGTCTGCCAACGACCGATGCGCCGTTCATGCGCTATCGCGAACTTTCCTTGGGGCAGGTGTTACGCCTCGGCGAGCGGACAATTCTGCCGTTGCCGGTCGACCACTCGGTGCCCGCTGCGGCCTACCGGATCGATTCCGGGCAGGCCAGCCTTGTCTTCTCCGGCGATACAGGGCCTTGCGATGCCTTCTGGCAGGCGGTCAACGCCATCGACAACCTGCGCATCCTGATCATCGAATGCGCTTTCCCGGATCGCGAACGTGATCTGGCCGTTCTTTCAAAACATTTTTGCCCGTCCATGCTGGCCGATGGGCTGGCAAAACTTGAACGAGCGTGCGATCTTTACATCACCCACCTGAAACCGGGGCAGGCCGAAGCCACCCTGGCCGAAGTCGAATCCTGTCTGGGTCATCTGGCGCCCCGCAGGCTGAGCAACGGACTGGTATTGACGTTTTGAGCGACGCAGGAGAACCGGAATGCAAACCTTGAGTGACCTGTTTCATCGTCTCGAGCAGCTCAACGATATCGGCGTTTCACTTTCTGCCGAACGCGACATCCAGACCCTGCTGGAAAAAATCCTGCTTGCCGCCAAGGAAATCACCCGTGCCGATGGCGGCACCTTGTACCGTCTGTCTCCAGACGGACAACACCTGCAATTCAAGATCGTCCGTACCGACTCACTCGGCCTGGCGTTCGGCGGCGCCACCGGCAAACCGCTGACCGACAATTTTTCCGATCTGCCGCTGCATCATCCGGATGGCAGACCGAACGACAGCATGGTTGCCGCCCATGCCGCCTTGTCGGGACGGACCATCAACATTGCCGACGCCTATGAAGCCGAAGGCTTCGATTTCTCCGGGACGCGCCGTTTCGACGCCCATACCGGCTACCGCTCACGATCCTTCCTGACCGTGCCGATGAAGGATCATGCCGGGGAAATCATCGGCGTCCTGCAACTGATCAATGCCATTGATCCGGCCACCGGCGAAGTCGAGATATTCACCCAGGCCGATCAGCAACTGGCCGAGTCGCTTGCCTCGCAAGCTGCCATCGCGCTGACCAACCGGCAACTGGTCGAACAGCTGGAAACCCTCTTCGAATCCTTCATCCAGGTGCTTAACCTGGCCATCGACGAAAAATCACCGCATACCGGTGGGCACTGCCAGCGCGTCCCTGCACTGACGATGATGCTGGCCGATGCCGTCGACGCCATCGACGACGGCCCGCTCGCCGATTTCAAGCTCAGCGACAAGGATCGCTACGAACTGCGCATTGCCGCGCTGATGCACGATTGCGGCAAGGTCACGACACCGGTCCATGTCGTTGAAAAAGCGACCAAGCTGCAGACCATTTTCGACCGCATTGCGCTGGTCGATACCCGCTTCGAAGTCCTGCGCCGCGACGCCGAGATTCGCAAGCTGCAGGCAGTCGCTGCCGGGAGCAATGCAGCTGAGGCCGAAGCCGAATGCCAGGCTTTCTGTGCCCAGCTCGATGCCGACCGCGAATTCCTGCGCAAGGCCAACAAGGGCGCCGAACGGATGCGTGACGAGGACCTGGCACGCATCCAGCAGATCGCAAGCGACTACCATTGGCGCAACCCGGCCGGCGAGGAAGTGCCGCTACTCGATGCCGACGAACTCGACAATCTCAGCATCCGCGCCGGTACCCTGACGGCGGCGGAACGGGAGATCATCAATCACCACATCGTCGCCACCATCCGCATGCTGGAGCAGCTCCCCTGGCCAAAACACCTGCAGAAAGTGCCCGAATACGCCGGCGGCCACCACGAGCGTATGGATGGAAAAGGCTATCCGAAAGGCCTGAAGCGCGAGGAGATGAGCCTGCCTGCCCGGATGATGGGCATCGCCGACATCTTCGAAGCCCTGACCGCCAAGGACCGCCCCTACAAGCAACCGATGAAGCTTTCCGAAGCCATGAAGATCATGGAAAACTTCCGCAACAGCGGTCATATCGACCCGGACCTGTTCGACGCCTTCCTGCGGCAAGGGGTGCATCGGCGCTATGGGGAGGTATTTCTGGATCGGGGGCAGGTGGATTGTTGAGGGTGTAAATCTTCAAGCAATGACTTCGCTGACGCTCATTGTCGGTACTGGGTGACAAAAAACGTCAGATTTTGCCAACTTTATTTGTGTTGTTTTCATCAAAAATTCTTAGGTGATTGTTTTTTTTGTTTTTTTGTTCTTGGCATGAAATGTGTTTGTGGTTAAGCAGCGGTTTCCCCCGCCTTTCCCAAAAAGGAGATTCAAATGCAAAAAACTCAACAAGGTTTCACCCTGATTGAACTGATGATTGTTGTGGCGATCATCGGTATTCTCGCTGCTGTGGCTCTTCCTCAATACCAAGCGTACACTCAGCGCTCTGCTGATGCTGCTTGTCTTGCCGAGGCGACTGCTATTGCAAGAGGTATGGCCGCGGCAAATGCCAATAACTCTACAGCTCTGCTTTCTACTACTGCGCTTTCTGCCTGCGATACCGGTACGTTGCCGACAGCTCTTGCAACAGGGACTGCGACTTTCCGCAACGCAGCTCGCGGTACTCAAACAGTGACATGTAACTACAGTGCTGGAACGTGCTCACTCGGGGCTACCCCGTAATTTCCAAAGGCTAACAGAGGGAATTTGAGACAAGCTAGTCTTTTTTCGTCTTCTTTTTTCCCGACACCCCGGCGCTTAATTGCACCGGGGTTTTTGTTGGTGCTCTGTTCTGCCGTCGATATTTTTCCTAGTGTCGATCCGGGCCTGATTTCAGCCACGCCACCAATAATTCCGGAACCTGCCCAACCAGCAGCTCATGCCGCCCGGCAACCCAGCCGTGTGCCGCTGTCGCGGATTTCTGGCCGAGGGCTTCGTGGATCAGCAGTTCGGCAGTGACCTGGTCGTTGATCAGGCCCAGGGTTTCCTGCAGCTTGGCCAGGGTGTTGAGGTAGGTTTTCATGCCGCGGGTCGGTAGCAGCGGGGTCATGAATTCCATCGCGTAGCGCAGTTTCTTGAAGCGCAGGCGCATGATGTGGCGTTGTTCCGGGTCGAGCGTGTCGTATTGTTCGGCCATCTTGCGCACGCTGCGGGTGTGGGCGGCGATGCGTTCGTCGGCGAAGCGTTTGAGCGGGATGTCGACGGTGTCGGTGAGCGCATGCACGGCAGCGGTGAATTCGACCATCAGGCGTGGATATTCCTTGAGCGCGAGCAGGTGCTTGATGGCGTGGCGGGCTGATTTGACGCGGCGTCTGGCTTCGTTGCGCAGGCGGTGCAGATCGTGGTTGTGCGGGAAGGCGGCGTGGATCGGGGGCAGGGTTTCCTCGAGGAAGACGTCCCAGTTGCGGGCGTCGCCCAGGGCGCCGGCCAGGGTTTGCCAGCTGCGCCCGTAGGCGGCGACGAAGTCTTCCGGCAGGGCGGGGGCGAACAACTTGATGGCCGAGCGCAGGCGCCGCAGGGCGACGCGGGCCTGGTGGATGAATTCGGCTTCGCCGCCGGCCAGCAGACCTTCCTCGTTGCGCTGGAAGTGTTCGAGACAACCCAGGGCGATGGTGCGGAAGGCGGCTACCGGCGTCTGCCGGGCGTTGATCGGCAGGGGCTTGGCGCGAAATGCCTGGCTCGGCTCGTCGAGATAGAGCCGGTAGCCGCGTTCGGCCTTGCTGGCGACGGCCGGGTGCAGGTTGATCTGCGCTTGCAGTTGCCGGGTCAGGGCAAAGATGTCTTCGATGCGGCCGGAGACCAGTTCCAGTTCGACTTCGCAGATCGCTTCGCGACGACCCCGAGCCGCGATATGGCCGCGATCGAGCGCCATTTCGATGAGCGATTCACCGCACGGCAGCAGCCATGCCTGGCGCCGGAAATCGGTGGTGAATGCCGGTTCCAGTCGGTCGCGGTGCTGTTCGAGGAAATGTCGAAGTTCCGCGGCGTCTACATGGGCGAAGTCGAAGACGCCGGGAACAGCCGCCGTCTCCCATTCGTTGCGCACCGCCAGTCCGCCGCTGGCGGGCTCGGCGGATTTGACCGTGAGCAGCCATTCCCAGCCCTTCTTGCGAAAGCGCATGGCGACGCGGCGGGCGCGCAGATCGAGTTCCGGCGTGTCGTAATAGGTGTTCAGCAGATGCTGCTTGCTGCTCGGCGTGCTGGTCAGCAGGGGATGGGCGAGCAGCTTGCGGACGGTTTTCGGGTCGAGGCGCAGCTTGAGTTCGATTTCAGTCGCCATGCGTTCACACTCTCGGCACGGCCGGGCCGGTGGCGCCGTCGAAGCCCAGTTCGGGCAGCATGTCGAGTTCGTCCTGGGTTTGCACGCCTTCGGCGATCACCGTCAGGCCGATGTTGTGGGCGATGCCGCACAGCCCCTTGAGGAAGGCCTGGTTGCCCGGCTGGCTGTCGATGGCGCGGATGAAGCTGCCGTCGACCTTGAGGTAATCCAGGCCGATATCGTGCAGGCGACCGATCTGGCTGAACTGGCGGCCGAAGTGCTCGATGCCGAGGCGGCAGCCGAGCGGGCGAATCAAGCCGGTGAAGGCGACGAATTCGTCAAAGTGCTGGAAGGCGCCAATTTCGGCAACTTCCAGCCAGAGCCGGGCAGCCAGTTCGCGGCGATGGCCGAGCATGGCGTGCAGGCGCTGGCGGAAGTCGGCGTCGTAGATCGATTCGCCGGAGAGGTTCACGGCCACGGCCGGGAGGCCGAGGGCCAGGCGTTCGAGCGCCAGGTTGACGGCGGCCAGGTCGAGCTCGCTGGTCATCGCCAGGCGGGAGGCGACCGGCATGAAGCTGCCGGCGGCCAGCCATTCGCCATCCTCGGCGGCTTGCAGGCGCAGCGGGCATTCCAGGTGGAGCAGGGTGCCGCTGCTGTTGGCGACGGGGAATTCGATCAGGCGCAGGCGCTGCGTCTCGATGGCGCATTCGAGCACCTTCCGCCAGTCGGCGTTGTTGTTCGCGCACTGGGCGTCGTCGCTGTTGGCGCAACGCCAGCCCAGATTGCCTTCGCCCTCGGCCGAGGCAATCGCGGCATCGACGCGGGAGAGCAGGCTGGCCAGGCTTTCGCCGTGGCGATAGACGCCGCTGCCGATATGGCCGACGCCCTCGCCGTCGATCAGGCCGGCGGCGACCAGGTCGCGGAGCAGGGCCAGCAACTGGTCGGCGATCGGTGCCGGGTTGTCGTTGCCAGGCAGCAGCAGGGCGAAGTCGGCACCGTTGAGACGGGCAGCAGCTGCGCCGGGCTGGGTGCTGGCATGGCTGGACAGATGGGCGCCGATCCGGCGCAGCAGTTCGTCGGCGCTGTCGCGGCCGAGGCGGCGATTGACCCCGGCCAGGTCGGCCAGACGCAGCATGACCAGGCTGCCGTTGGGCGGTGCGTCGTCGTCATTGAGTGCCGACGCCAGCTGATTCATGAAATAGGAACGGTTGGCCAGCCCGGTCAGGCTGTCGAGGGTGGCTTCGCGGCGGACCTGTTCGAGGCGGGCGGCTTCTTCCTCGAACATGGCCTTGACCCGCGAGACCATGGCATTCATTGCGCTGGCCAGGCTTTTCAGTTCCGGGGTAGTCGGCTCGTCGATACGGATGAAGCGACGTTCGCTGATCGCCTGCGCCTGGCCAACCACCGCGTCGAGTGGACGCTTGATGCGCAGCAGGATCTGCATGCCGATCAGCCCCATCAGCATACCGCCGCCACCAAACCAGATGAGCAGCCGGAAGGCGCCGTTCCACAGTTCGCCGTAGGCGAACTGGTTGTGGCTGACCAGCTCGACCGTGCCGAACTGGGTCCAGCCGTTGGTGACCTGCGCCGAGCCGGGATGCGATTCGATCGGGAACAGGCTGATGAACCAGTCCGGCACGCCACCGGTGGACGGCGGGCTGGTCTTTTCTATCATCGGCTTGCCGTCGGGGTCGATCACCCTGACCTGGGCATACTGGCCGCTGTCGAAGACGGCGGCGACCTGCAGCTCGACGGTGATCGGGTCCTTGTCCAGTTGCGACATGGAGAGAGCCAGCGAAGCGGCGTTGTCGTTGTTCTTGATCGCCAGCTGCTGCTCAAGATAATCGCGGGCGGTCACCATGCTGACGATGAAACTGCCGGCAAAGGCGATGATGGTGCTGGCGATGACGGCGAGCCAGAGTTGTCGGAACAGGGACATGGACATTTACCTCACTGAAAGCCTTCGGCGCGGGCACGGGCGAGCAGATCCTGCCAGCGGGAGAGGTTGCTCCTGCTGGTCTGGTTGCCGGTGCCCTGCCAGAGGCCTGCACTGTTGAAACTGAAAACCGGGGAAAGATCGTGCCGTTGCGATGCCGGCAGGATCTGCTTGTTCAGGTTGTCGAGAACCAGCGGGTCGGCGTTGGGGCGCGGATAATAGGCGAGGACCATGTGCGCCTGCTGGATGCTGCCGCCGCCCGGCATGGCCTGGGTGGCACGGACATAGACCAAGCGCAGCTTGCTGACCGGGATGCCGAGTTCGAGCAGCGAGAAATACTTGGCGATGGAGAAATCCTCGCAGTCGCCACGGCGCTGGGCCATGGTTTCGAGTGGCGTGGCCCAGTAATCGGTCTGGCCCCACAACGAGAAATCGTCGTCGAAGGCGATGCGCTGGTTGATGAAGTCGTTGACCCGCCGGACCTGTTCCTGCTCGCTGCCGCCGCGGGCGCTGCCGAGCATGCGGCGCCAGTCTTCGAACAGCGCCAGCGGCTCCTGGCCATGGCGGGCGAGCAGCGTGTCCCTGAGACGTTCGAAATCCAGTCCGAACGCTGATCCCAGCCCGATCCATGCGAGCAGCAGCAGGGTGATCAGGCCGGGACGTGCACTGGACATGATGCCTTCCGGCTTATTCCGTCAGTGTCGGGTTGAGCGTGTAAGTCCCGGTCAGGCTGGCCTGGGCGAGAATGTGTCCGGCCATCGCGGCGCGGACTTCGGCGCCACCAAAACGGCCATCCAGCGGCAGGCGTTCGATATCGAGTGCATAGACGGTAAACACGTAGTGATGGACGATTTCGTCGTTCCACGGCGGGCAGGGGCCATCGTAGCCGTAGTAATCGCCGCTCATGTCGTGGTCGCCGGCAAACCAGGCGGTGTAGTCGTTGATTCCCTGGCGGGCGCCGTGGGCGGCCGCGGGGCCGGATTTGCCCCGGGGCGTGACTTCGCTGCTGAACTCGCCTTCAGCGATGCTGCTGAGGCTGGCCGGCAGATCGACCAGTACCCAGTGGAAGAAATCGACGCGCGGCAGCGACGCTGGAACGGTTCGCCCTTCCTGATTGACGTCGTCGCCCTTGCTCGGCACGTCGGGGTCGTGACAGATGACGACGAAGGACTTGGCGCCTTCCGGAGCGCCCGACCAGGCCAGTTGCGGATTACGGTTGCTGCCCAGGCAGACATGCCGGGCGGGGTCCGGTGTGCAGAAGGAATAATCGCCCGGAATGCGCTGGCCATCGGCAAAGCTGTTGCTGCTCAGTTGCATGGTGAGTCTCCTGATTTATTGTGCTGCCTGCCGTTTGAAATCGCGCAGGCGGAAACCGAGAAGCCATAGTGTAGCGAAATATGCGCCGGCGCCAAGCAGAACCAGCCAGCACAAACGCAGGATACGCTCGCCGACCGAACTGGCGAACCAGCTATCTGCCGATCCGCTGGCAAACCACAGGGCGACGCCCATGACAGCCATGGCGCAGGACAATTTCATGAAGAATAACAGCCAGCCGGCTTCCGGTGTGTAAATGCTGGCCCGCCGCAGGCCTCGATAGAGCAGGCCGGCATTCAGGCAGGCGGCCAGACCGATCGACAGTGCCAGTCCGGCGTGCGCGATCCAGCCGACGAAGGCCAGGTTCATCGCCTGGGTGGCGGCCAGCGAAATCAGGGCAATCTGGACCGGGGTGCGGATGTTCTGCCGAGCGTAGAAACCCGGTGCCAGCACCTTGACCAGGATCAGCCCGGTCAGGCCGACCGAATAGGCTATCAGCGCCTGGCGGGTCTGCCAGACGTCGTTGGCGGTGAAGGCGCCGTGGAAGAACAGGGTCGAGATCAGCGGCACGGCCAGGATCGCCAGCGCCAGCGCGGCCGGCGCGGCGAGCAGGAAGGTCAGGCGCAGTCCCCAGTCGAGCAGGCGCGAGTATTCGGCGAAATCCTGCCGGGCATGGCAGCGCGACAGCGATGGCAGGAGGATGGTGCCGAGGGCGGCGCCGAGCAGGCCGGAAGGAAATTCCATCAGCCGGTCGGCGTAATACAGCCAGGACACGCTGCCGGTTTGCAGGAAGGAGGCGAAGATGGTGTTGATCAGCAGACTGATCTGCGACACCGAGACCCCGAGCAGGGCCGGCAGCATCAAGGTGCTGATCCGTCTGACGCCGGGATCGGCCCAGGCGGCCCGCCAGTTGATCGACGGCCGCGGCAGCATGGAAATGCGGCGCAAGGCCGGAATCTGAATCAGCAGTTGCAGGAAGCCGCCGAAGAACACCGCCCAGGCCAGCGCCATCACCGGCGGTTCGAAGTAGGGCGCAGCAAACAGTGCCATGCCGATGAAGGAGAGGTTGAGCAGCACCGGGGTGAATGCCGGCAGGGCAAAACGGCTCCAAGTGTTCAGGATGCCGCCGGCGAGCGCGACCAGCGACATGAACAGGATGTAGGGGAAAGTCACCCGGGTCAGCGCCACCGTCAGTTCGAATTTCCCCACGTCGTCGGCGAAGCCTGGCGCCGACAGCCAGACCAGCAGTGGTGCTCCGGCCACGCCAATGGCGGTGATGACGAACAGGGCCATCGACAGCAGGCTGGCGACATGGTCGACCAGGGTCCGCGTGTCTTCCGGCGAGCGCTGATTCTTGTATTCGCCGAGGATGGGAACGAAGGCTTGGGAGAAAGCGCCTTCGGCGAACATCCGCCGCAACAGGTTGGGCAGCTTGAAAGCCACGAAAAATGCATCGGTCGCCGCCCCGGCGCCGAAGGCCCGGGCAATGACGAAATCCCGGACAAAACCGAGGATACGGGAGAGCAGGGTCATGCCGCTGACGGTCGCCAGCGCGCGCAGCAAATTCATTTGTCGCAGCCTTGTTGCCTGAAGCCAGGGGGAAAAGCTATAATTCTACGCTGTGCTGCTCGTTGGGTGGCCTGTGCCGTTGTAGCTCAGTTGGTAGAGCAACTGATTCGTAATCAGTAGGTCGAGTGTTCGATTCACTTCAACGGCACCAAAGAATTCAAGGGGTTACGGTCATTCCGTAACCCCTTTTTACTTTTCCTGTGCTCCGTTCGGCGCGAAAAAAGCCCACCAGGCACCGCCGATGGCAACGATCAGGGGCAATTCGAACAGGAAAGGGTAGTGCCAGGCCAGGGTGCCGGTTGCAGCAAGCGCGACCAAGTAGATCAGTTTGCGCACGCTGCCTCCTGTGGCTTTCTCCGCGCTTCCGGCCTCAACCCCGGCATTCCGGATGCAGAACGATACGGTTGCGGCCCGCGTGTTTGGCTTCGTACAGACTGTGGTCGGCGGCTTGCAGCAATTGTTCTGCTGTCTGCTCGGCGACTGGGTGGGTGCTGGCGACGCCGATACTGCAGGAAACGAAGCTGTCCACGCCGTGTTTGTGGGGAATCCGCAGTTCGCTGGTTGACGCGCGCATGCGTTCGGCAACCGCGAGCGCACCGGCGGCGGCGGTGCCGGGCAGGATGGCGGCAAACTCCTCGCCGCCGTAGCGGGCGACGCTGTCCTCGACCCGGAACAGCGATTCGTTGAGCGCCGAGGCGACGGCCTTGAGGCATTGGTCACCGGCCTGGTGGCCGTAGGCGTCGTTGAATTGCTTGAAATAATCGATGTCGATCAGCAGCAGGCTGAGCGGTGCGCCGGCGCGCTGGCAGCGCTTCCATTCGGTGGTCAGCGTGTCGTCGAAGTAACGCCGGTTGGGAATGCAGGTGAGGCCGTCAAGGGTGGCAATCTGCTTGAGTCGGCGGTGGGCGGCGTGAATGTCGCGCTGCATGCCGACGATGCGCAGCATGGCGCGGACCTTGGCCAGCAGGATGATCTCGGAGACCGGTTTGTGCAGGAAGTCGTCGCCGCCGGCAATGATGCCCTGGGCGAGCATGTCTTCATCCATGACCGAGGACAGGAAGATGACCGGCGTCCACAGGTTCAGGTCGCTTTCCGTGCTCAGTTGTTCGCGGTTGCGTATTCTGCGGACCAGGCTGATGCCGTCGGTGTCGCGCAGGTTCATGTCGATCAGTATCAGGTCCGGTCGGATGCTGGCGATGAGTTCCACTGCCGATTGGCCGTCAGCAGCGAGAGAGACGCTGGCGTCATCGAGCTGGGACAGGCATTCGCCGATCAGCTGGCGATTGGCACTGGAACTATCGACGACGAGTAGTTGGTACTTTCCGGCAGGCATCGCGTCCGGGCGAAAAATGATGTGGGCAAATCATAGCATCTGCATCGCACTTGCGGATTTGGCTGGCGTTGCCGGGAGGGTTAATATGCTGCTTCAGTCCATACGCTACCGTTTGGTTTGGGCTGTCGAATAATTACAGGAGAAAGCATATGCAACTGAAAAATAAGGTGTTTGTGGTTACCGGTGGTGGCTCAGGTCTGGGTGCAGCGACGGCGCGCGGTCTGCTCGAAGCGGAGGCGCGGGTGGTCCTGGTTGATGTCAATCGTGACGCCGGCGAGGCCTTGGCCAGCGAGTTGGGTGAGAACGCGATCTTTGTCGAGACCGATGTCACCAGCGAAGCTTCGGCACAGAACGCCATTGCTGCCGCCCTGTCGCGTTTCGGTGCCGTTCACGGCCTGGTCAATTGCGCCGGTGTGGCCCCGGCTGAGAAGGTGCTGGGCAAGGAAGGCCCGCATCGTCTGGACAGCTTTGCCCGGGTCATTAACATCAACCTGGTCGGCACCTTCAACATGCTTCGCCTCGCGGCCGAGGCCATGATGAAGAACGAGCCGGATGCCGGCGGTGAGCGCGGGGTGATCGTCAACACGGCTTCGGTGGCCGCTTTCGAGGGGCAACTCGGGCAGGCCGCCTATTCCGCTTCCAAGGGCGGGATCGTGGCACTGACCCTGCCGGTGGCCCGCGAGCTCGCGCGCAGCGGTATCCGTTGCCTGACCATCGCGCCGGGGATCATGGAAACACCGATGCTGCTCGGCATGCCGCCCGAAGTCCAGGAGTCGCTGAACAAGATGGTGCCGTTCCCCGCGCGCATGGGCAAACCGGCCGAATACGCGGCGCTGGTCCGGCATATTGCCGAGAACGCTTACCTGAACGGCGAAGTCATTCGTCTGGACGGCGCAATCCGGATGGGGACCAAATGATCTATACTTGGCGTCCATCCTGACCCGCAAAGGCACTCCGGTGCCTTTTTTGTTGCATGTCAAAAGCCTCCTGTTATCACTGCGGTCTGCCCATTCCGGATGATGTCGATCTGCCGGTTGTCATCAACGGCGAAACGAAGGCGATGTGTTGTTACGGTTGCCAGGCGGTGGCCCAGTCAATCGTGGACAACGGTCTGGCCGACTACTACCGGAGTCGCGACGCGCTGCCCGAGTCGCCGCGCGAAGCCATGCCGGCGATCCTGGAGCAGATGGCGCTCTACGATCACGCCGAATTCCAGAAGAGTTTCGTCAAGGCGCTTGGCGAGAACGACAGGGAAGCCTCGCTACTGCTTGAGGGCATCACTTGCGCCGCCTGCATCTGGCTCAACGAACAGCACATCGGTAAATTGCCCGGCGTGATCGCCGTGGACATCAATTACGCCTCGCGGCGGGCGCGGGTCCGCTGGGACGAGTCGCGCATCAAGCTGTCCGACATCCTGCGGGCGGTCGCCGCCATCGGCTATCGCGCCTATCCCTACGACGCGGCGAAGAACGAGGAAATTTCCCGCAACGAGCGGCGTGGCGCGATGTGGCGTCTGTGGGTCGCCGGTTTCGGTATGATGCAGGTGATGATGTACGCCTACCCGGTGTATATCGCCGACGGCGACATGAGCGCCGACATCGAGAGCCTGATGCGCTGGGCCAGCCTGATCCTGACCATCCCGGTCGTTTTCTACTCGTCGGCGCCATTCTTCCGCAACGCCTGGCGCGACCTCAAGCTCAAGCGCGTCGGCATGGACGTGCCGGTGGCCCTGGGTGTCGGGCTGGCGTTTGCCGCCAGTTGCTGGGCCACCTTCATTCAGGGAGGCGAAGTCTATTTCGACTCGGTGACGATGTTCGTCTTCTTCCTGCTCGGCGGTCGCTACCTCGAAATGACTGCCCGCCAGAAGGCCTTGAGCGTGACCGAGGCGCTGACCAAGCTGCTGCCGGCCTTTGCCCAGAAGATTGTGAACTTCCCCGCCGACCGCGAAGCGACGCAAGTGGTCGTGGCCGATCTACGGGTCGGCGACCATGTGCTGGTCCGTCCCGGAGACATTGTTCCGGCTGACGGACATGTGGTCGAAGGGATCAGTTGCGCCAACGAAGCGCTGCTTACCGGGGAAAGCCTGCCGGTACCCAAACAGCCCGGCGATCCGGTGACTGGCGGGTCGGTCAATGCTGAAAGCCCGCTGGTCGTTCGCGTCGATCAGGTGGGGGAGGGAACCCGGCTGTCGGCAATCATCGACCTGATGGAGCGGGCTTCGCTGGAAAAACCGCGCATCGTCGAAATCGCCGACCGGATTGCCACCTATTTCGTGGCGGCGCTGCTGGTGGTGGCGATCCTGACCGCGTTTGGCTGGTACCTGGTCGAGCCCTCGCGTGCCCTGTGGATCACCGTTTCTGTGCTGGTGGTGACCTGTCCCTGTGCGCTGGCACTGGCGACCCCGATCGCCCTAACCGTGGCCGCCGGTTCACTGGCCCGCGACGGCCTGCTGGTGACGCGCGGTCACGCCATTGAAACCCTGGCGCGGGCGACACATTTCGTTTTCGACAAGACGGGAACGCTGACCACCGGGCAGATGCACCTGCAGGACCTTCTGGTTCTCGGCGAAATGTCCCGGGAGGATAGTCTGAATCTGGCAGCGGCGCTGGAACAGGCTTCCGAACATCCCCTGGCCATGGCCTTGCGCCATGCTGCGCCCGGCGATGCGCGCTGGCAGGCGACGGATTCGATCAGTGAGCCGGGGCAGGGGATCGAAGCGGTGATTGACGGCCGGCGTTATCGTATCGGTCGGCCGGCGTATGCGCTGGCAATCAGCGATGCTGCCCTGCCGGCAGTGGCAAGGGATTGGCTGGAAAGCGGCGATACCGTGGTCCTGCTGGCCGATACACAAGGGCCGCTGGCCTTGTTCCGCATCGGCGACCAGTTACGCCCCGAGGCGCGCAAGCTGGTCGGGGATCTGCGTCGGGGCGGCCGTCAGGTCGTCCTGCTCACCGGCGACGCGCCGGCGGTTGCGGCCCGCGTGGCGGCCGAACTGGGGATCGACGACGTGCGTGCCGGCATGACGCCGGCCGGCAAGCATGCTGCTGTGATTGAATTGCAGTCGGCCGGGGCCATCGTCGCCATGGTCGGCGATGGCGTGAACGACGCGCCGGTGCTGGCGCAGGCCCAGGTCTCGGTGGCCATGGGCAGTGGTGCGCAACTGGCGCGGACGCAGTCCGATTTCGTGCTGCTTTCGGAAAATCTCGGGCATCTGCACAAGGGGCTTGGCCGAGCCGGTTTCGCGCTGGTCGTCATCCGGCAGAACCTGTGGTGGTCGTTTGCCTACAACATTGTTGCGCTGCCGGCCGCCATTGCCGGTTACGTGACCCCGTGGATGGCCGGCATCGGCATGTCCCTGAGTTCCTTGCTGGTGGTGGTCAACTCGCTGCGCATCCAGCGCCTGGAGAACGATTGATGGAAAGTGTCTATTTGCTGGTGCCGATCTCGGTCCTGCTGGTCTTTGGTATCGCGGCGGCCTTCTGGTGGTCGGTCAAGAGTGGGCAGTTCGACGATCTCGAAGGGCCGGCGTTCAAGGTGTTGATGGACGACGATGAGGCGGCGCAGGGGAAAGTGGCCGAGCAGGAAAAGAAAAAGGACGACAAAAAAGACGAAATTTGACCTGCGTCAACACCAGGGAGGCTCGCGACTGTCAATATCCTCGGCGATGCAAGTCGAACGGCTTGCGAAATTTCTCTGTTGGGGTTGGGGTGCGTTGCGACGCACCCTTTTTTTGTTCACTTGTCGCTGATTTGCGATGTTTGGCAATACCAGTCGATTATCTGAAATTGCTGGTTTTTTTGTCGCTTCCGTGACTGGTGATGTCCGGGAAAAAGCTTGCTGGGCGTAGGAAAATCACCCATGGTCAAGCCAGATAGTCAGTAGCTTGATCTAGGTCAAAACACCCCGTCTCAACTAGAATACCATCCGCTTTTATGTGCCCCCTTGGGTTCAGGGAGGTGGGCATTCCGTTTTTCATTAACGAGAGGTGGGTTCATGTCTGGAACACAAACCACATACAACGATAAGGTCGTACGGCAATTCGCCGTCATGACTGTCATCTGGGGCATCGTCGGCATGCTTGTCGGTGTCATTATTGCCGCCCAGCTTGTCTGGCCGGAGCTTAACTATGGACCGTGGCTGGCTTATGGCCGTCTGCGTCCGCTGCATACCAACGCGGTTATTTTTGCGTTTGGTGGCTGCGCTTTGTTTGCAACGTCTTACTGGTGCGTTCAGCGTACCAGTCACGCCCGCCTCTGGGGCGGCCCGCTGATCCCCTTCACCTTCTGGGGTTGGCAACTCGTCATCCTGCTGGCTGCGCTCTCGCTGCCGCTCGGCTTCACGACCGGCAAGGAATATGCCGAACTCGAATGGCCGATCGACATCCTGATCACGCTGGTCTGGGTTTCCTATGGTCTGGTCTTCTTCGGCACCATCGCCAAGCGCACGGTTTCCCACATCTACGTGGCCAACTGGTTCTTCGGTTCGATGATCATCGCCGTTGCCCTGCTGCATTTGGTTAACAGCGCCGCCGTTCCGGTTTCGCTGACCCGTTCGTTCTCCGTCTATTCTGGCGTGCAGGACGCAATGATCCAGTGGTGGTACGGCCACAACGCCGTCGGCTTCTTCCTGACCGCAGGCTTCCTGGGCATGATGTACTACTTCGTGCCGAAGCAGGCTGGCCGTCCGGTGTATTCCTACCGTCTGTCGGTGGTGCACTTCTGGGCGCTGATCTTCACCTACATGTGGGCGGGTCCGCACCATCTGCACTACACCGCGCTGCCTGACTGGACCCAGTCCGTCGGTATGCTGTTCTCGCTGATCCTGCTGGCACCGTCCTGGGGTGGCATGATCAACGGCATCATGACCCTGTCGGGTGCCTGGCACAAACTGCGCGACGATCCCATCCTGAAGTTCCTGATCACCTCGCTGTCCTTCTACGGTATGTCTACGTTCGAAGGTCCGATGATGTCGATCAAGACCGTCAATGCCCTGTCGCACTACACCGACTGGACCGTTGGTCACGTGCACTCCGGTGCGCTTGGCTGGGTGGCCATGGTGTCGATCGGTTCGATGTACTACCTGCTGCCGCGTCTGTTCGGCAAGAGCGAAATGTATAGCACCGCCCTGGTTACGGTTCACTTCTGGATCGCCACCATCGGTACCGTTCTGTACATCGCTTCGATGTGGATTGCCGGTGTGATGCAGGGCCTGATGTGGCGTGCAGTCAATGCCGACGGTACCCTGGCTTACAGCTTCGTCGAATCGGTCAAGGGTTCCTATCCGTTCTGGGCAATTCGTTGGCTCGGCGGCGTGCTGTTCCTGTCCGGTATGTTGATCATGGCTTACAACATGTTCAAGACCATGGCTGGTGGCAACACCAAGGATGCGCCGGTGATCGCTCCGGCTGCTCATCACGCCTGATTAGGGAGAGAAAACAATGTTGAAGCATGAGCAAATTGAGAAGAACGTAGGCCTGCTTTTCGTTCTGACCTTGTTTGTGGTGCTCTGGGGTGGGCTGCTGGAAATCGTGCCGCTCTTCTTCCAGAAGTCCACGACGACGCCGGTTGAAGGGGTCAAGCCCTACACGGCAGTCCAGTTGGCCGGTCGTGAAGTTTATCTGCGTGAGGGCTGCTACAACTGCCACTCGCAGATGATCCGTCCGTTCCGCGCCGAAACCGAGCGTTATGGCCACTACTCGGTGGCGGGTGAGTTTGTCTATGATCACCCGTTCCAGTGGGGTTCCAAGCGTACCGGTCCGGACCTGCATCGTGTCGGCGGTCGCTATTCCGACGAATGGCAGCGTGCCCACCTGATGAATCCGCGTGACGTTGTGCCGGAATCGAACATGCCCGCCTACGCATTCCTGGCCAGCACCAAGGCCAAGACCAGCGTGGCAGCTCAGATCGAGGACAAGATGGGCGTGATGCGCATGTACGCCAATATGCGCGGCATCCCGACGTACTCGGATGAGGAAATCAAGGCGGCCAAGGCTGACATCGGCGACATGACGGAAATGGATGTTCTCATCGCCTATCTCCAGGGCATGGGTACCGCATTGAGCGCCATGAAGTGATGGCCATGGACATCAACGATCTGCGTTCGCTTCTGACGGTTGCCGGTTTGGTCTGTTTTCTGGCAATCGTGTGGTGGGCATACGGCAAGAGCAGCAAGAAGGGGTTCGAAGAAGCTGCCAACCTGCCGTTCGCAGAAGGTGATGATGATGGTGCGGCGTCCCGTACGTCGCACCCGCGCTGAAATAAAGGAAAGCAAATGAGCGATTTCGTTAGCGATTTTTGGAACTTGTACGTCATCGTGATCGTGCTGGGCAGTATTCTGGCCTGCGCGGTTCTCCTGATCGTCCAGGGCAAGGCGACTTTCACGCCGGGCAAGACCATGGGTCACGTCTGGGATGAAACCCTTGAGGAATACAACAACCCGATGCCCAAGTGGTGGAGCTGGATGTTCGTGATCACCGTGGTGTTTGCGCTGGTCTATCTGGCGCTGTACCCGGGTCTGGGCAACTTCAAGGGCATGCTGGGGTGGACCTCCGGTGGTCAGCACGCTGCAGAAGTGGCCAAGGTGGATGCCCAGGTCAAGCCGCTGTACGACAAGTACATGGCCATGGACCTCAAGGCGGTTGCCGCAGACAAGCAGGCCATGGAAATGGGCAAGCGCCTGTACCTGACCTACTGTATGCAGTGTCACGGTGCTGATGCCCGCGGTGCCAAGGGCTTCCCGAACCTGACCGATGGCGACTGGCAGTGGGGTGGTGAGGCCGAACAGATCGTTGAAACCATTGCCAATGGCCGCATGGGCGTGATGCCCCCGCACGAAGCCCTGGGTGGTGAGACGATCAAGGATCTGGCCAACTACGTCCGTTCCCTGTCCGGTCTGCCGCATGACTCTGTTCGTGCCGGCAAGGGTGAAACGGCTTACACCGAAGCGGGCTGTATCGGTTGCCACGGTGCTGACGGTACCGGCATGCAGGCCCTCGGTGCGCCGAACCTGACCGACAAGGTCTGGTTGTACGGTTCTTCCGAAGCCACCATCATCGAGACGATCACCAATGGTCGTCAGAACAAGATGCCGGCCTGGAAGGAATTCCTGGGCGATGCCAAGGTGCATCTGCTGGCTGCCTACGTGACCAGCCTGGGTGGTAAGTAAGCGCGTTTGACAAAAAAGGGTGGCCACTGGCCACCCTTTTCTTGCGATGTCGAAGCGGTTTTATCAAAATTGCGTTGCCTGCAGCAGCGTAATTTTGATAAAGAGATAAGATGAAATTTGGCGACGAAAATACTCCGGAGGCAAAGCCTGCGGCAGAAGTGTCTTTTTACGAAAAGCACAAGAAGATTTATGTCCGCGATGTCCAGGGCTGGTGGACGACGTGGCGCTGGGTGTTCGTCTGGCTGACCCAAGCCATCTTCTACCTGACCCCCTGGTTGGTCTGGAATGATCGCCAAGCGGTCCTTTTCCATCTGGTCGAGCGCAAGTTCTATCTCTTCGGCCTGGTGTTGTGGCCGCAAGACGTGTTTTATCTGGCCGTCCTGCTGATTGTTTCCGCTTACGCGCTATTCCTGTTTACTGCCATTGCCGGGCGGCTGTTTTGTGGGTATGCCTGTCCGCAGACGGTCTATAGCGAAATCTTCATGTGGATAGAGAGCCGCATCGAAGGGGATCGTTCGGCTCGGATGAAACTGGACAAGGGACCGATGACGGCCAGGAAGTTCCGGCTGAAGGCGGTCAAGCACCTGTTGTGGATTGCCCTGTCGCTGTGGACCGGTTTCACCTTGGTCGCCTATTTCACGCCCATGCAGGAGTTGCTTGCCGCGCTGCCGTTCGGCCTGTCCGGCTGGGAGATGTTCTGGACGCTGTTCTACGCCGGTTTCTGCTACATGCAGGCGGGTTTCCTGCGCGAGCAGGTGTGCAAGTACATGTGTCCCTATGCCCGTTTCCAGGGCGTGATGTTCGATCCGGATACCCTGGTCATCACCTATGATCCGGAACGCGGTGAGCCGCGGGGCGCACGGAAGAAGGATGCCGATGTGACGGCGCTGGGCGACTGCGTGGATTGTGGTCTGTGCGTTGTCGTCTGCCCGACCGGAATCGACATCCGCAAGGGGATACAGTACGAGTGCATCGGTTGCGGTGCCTGTATCGACGCCTGTGACCCGGTCATGGACAAGATCGGCAAGCCGCATGGCCTGATCCGCTATACCACCGAAAATGCCCTGGAAAAGAAATTCGGCGCCTCGGAGGTGGTCGGTCACATTCTGCGTCCGCGTATCCTGTTGTACACGGGTATTCTCATCCTGATCTGCATTGCAACGGCGTGGTCGCTGGCGACCCGGGTACCCTTGATGGTCGACGTCATTCGCGATCGATCGACATTGTCGCGGGAAGCCGACGATGGCTCGATCGAGAATGTGTATAACCTGAAGTTCATGAATACAACCGAACAGGCACAACGCTATAAAATCTCGGTTGATGGTCTGGCGGGCGTGCATCTGGCAGAAGAACGCCCGGTCGAAGTCGGTAGTGCCGAAAATCTGGAATTCACCGTGGTCGTTCGTGTTCCGCCCGAATCGGGCAAGAGTGGCGCGAACACCATTTATTTCAATATCCAGGCTGACGCGGACGAGAAAATTTCCGTTCGCGAAAAGGCCTCTTTCCTGATGCCCTGAGAGAACCATGAGTGCAACGATGACTTCTGATAGCAAACCCTGGTACAAGGAGCCGTGGCCGTGGATTTTGATGGCCGGCCCGGGGCTGGTGATCATCGCCGCGATCTTCACCATCTGGATCGCTGTGGTGAGTGCCGACGGTTTGGTAGCCGACGATTATTACAAGCAGGGGCTGGCGATGAACCAGCGACTGGAGCGCGATCACCAGGCTTCGCAACTGGGTCTGCATGCCGATGTGATGCGTGCCGGCCTGAATGTGCGCTTGTTGATCACGGCCAAGGAAACGACGGCTCTGCCGGAAGAGATCGTCTTGCGTCTGACGCATCCGACGATCGATGGCAGGGATCAAAATGTTGCGTTGAAATCCGAAGGGGCGGGTTTCTACGGCGGGGTACTGGCTGAAGATCTGGCCGGTCGCTGGCATGTCACGCTTGAAGATCCTGCGGGCCAATGGCGTCTTCAAGGGGAGTGGCAGGCCGGCTTTGATGAGCCGCTGCGCCTGGATGCGAAAGCGGGTTGATTTTTTTGTTAGTGGGAGGTGTTTATGGCTTGGGAACTGTTGTTGACGAGTGATATCGGCTTGATGAGCCTGGGCGTGATTGTCGGCGTGGTAGTAATTGGCGCCGTCATGGGCAAGCTCTATTCGAGCAAGATGAACGAGGAACTGAGCGCCAAGGGTAAGTAATTCCCGGCATTCGGTAATGAACGATCCCCGCTGCTTCAAGGAGAGTAGCGGGGATTGTTTTTTTGGGGTGGGGAAGGCGCTAGCTTTGTCGCTGTTCCTGCATCTGCTGGTGTATTTTGGGCTGGATTTTCCCCGGCCGCAGCAGCCGGAAGGCAGCGGCAAGCTAAGTGCAGTGCTTGGCCATCAGTCGAAGCGCTTGCCACAGCATGCTGCAGATACGGCGCCGCAGGCACGCGTCCCCGGTCGCGCTCCGGTTCCCGTGGACAAGGCGCCAACTGGGCGCCCGGATGTGCGGGGGCATGCCCAAAGCGGCCCAGCAGAAATCGAACGAGGTCTTCAGGCAATACCTGCTGGCGAAGAATTGTCGGCATACCGACTGGCGCTGGGCAGGGCCTTCGGAAATTTGCTCGACGAAGCGTTGAGAAGTGCCGTGCCGCCGGGTGAATTGATTTTCCACATCGACTATCAGTCCGGGCTGGCGCCGCCATCCTTGCGCCTGTCGGGGGTGCTTGACCCGGTGATTGCCGCTCGCCTGCTGGCAGCAATGAGCGGTGCAGTTGCCACGACTCCCTTGCCTGTGGCCTGGCAATCCGGGCGCTATCAGCTGGAGTTGCGAGCCCGGATTGTCGGCGCCTGAACCCGGTTCAAGGTTCCAGGCTGTGCTCGTGGAAGCCGAAACCGCCCTGTTGCCGGTCGGCCAGGTAGTGCTCCAGGCAGAGGCGTACGCTGCGAAAGGAGAGTTCCTCCCAGGGAATCTCGTCCGGGTGAAATAGCGCAACCTCCAGGCTTTCCTCGCCGGCGCTGTAAGACGATGAGGTCATCCGGCCGCGGTAAAACAGGTGCACCTGATTGATGTGGGCGATGCTGACCAGCGCGAAGGCGGCGTCAACGCTGACTTGTGCGCCAGCCTCTTCGAGTGTCTCGCGGCGAGCGGCCTCGCTGGTTGTCTCGCCGTTTTCCATGAAGCCGGCCGGTAGTGTCCAGTAACCCAGGCGCGGTTCGATGGCGCGCCGGCAAAGCAGTATCCTGTTTTCCCATTCGGCGATGCAGCCGACGATCATGCGCGGATTATCGTAGTGAATATGCCCGCAACTCGTGCATACTTGTCGCGCCAGGTTGTCGCCGGCTGGGATGGTCAGGGAGGCAGCGCTGCCGCAGCGGGTGCAGTACGACATTCCGGAGTGTTGGGAAACGGTGGACTTGCAGTCTATCACTGCTGATCCTTGCTGTAGCAGCTGGCAACTTCCTTTGCGCTTCCCGGAAGCCTGTGGCTACAATAGCGAAACACAATATAGATAGAACGACCTGTCGGTAACGCCTCAGGGGGCGCTAAAGGGGTTTCACATGTTTTTGATCGTCGGCTACGTCATCATCCTGGCTTCGGCATTAGGCACCTATGCCGTGCACGGCAGCTTGCTGGCGCTCTGGGTCCCGCTGGAATACATCGCCATCTTCGGTCTGACCGTTGGTAGTTTCGTTGCCGGCAACAACATCAAGGTGGTCAAGGCCACGGTGGCGGCCATACCGGGTGCGCTCAAGGGATCGCCCTACAACAAGGCCTACTACGTCGATGCGCTGGCGTTGTTGTTCGAAATCCTGTCCAAGGTGCGTAAGGAAGGCTTGATGTCGATTGAAAACGATGTCGAGAATCCCGAGGCCAGCCCGATTTTTTCCAAGTATCCGAATATCGTTTCCGATCACCACGTACTCGATTTCATGACCGATTATCTGCGCATGATGGTCGGTGGCAACCTGAATACGGTCGAAATCGAAAGCTTGATGGACGTCGAACTGGAGACCCATCACCATGAACAGGCAGAACCGGCGCACGTCATTCAGAAGGTGGCCGACGGTGTGCCTGCTTTCGGTATCGTGGTCGCGGTCATGGGGGTGATCAACGTGATGGGCTCGGTCGGCGAGCCGCCGGCCGTGCTGGGCAAGATGATTGCGGGCGCGCTGGTCGGTACCTTCCTGGGTATCTACCTGGCCTATGGTTTCGTCGCGCCGATTGCCGGTCAGGTTGAGCAGAAAGCCAACGAATCCGGGGTGATCTACAAGACCATCAAGATGGTCCTGCTGGCTTCGATGTCAGGCTATGCGCCGCAGGTGGCCATCGAATTCGGGCGCAAGACGCTGGGGGCGCACGAGCGCCCGAGTTTCCGCGAACTCGAGGAAGAGCTCAAGGCCCGCAAGGGCAAGTAAGCAGCACATGCTGCCGACACAGAGCGAATATAGATGAGCGACGACTCCACCCGCCCGATTATCATCAAACGCAAGAAGGTCGTTGCCGGCGGTGCGCACGGTGGCGCCTGGAAAATTGCCTACGCCGACTTCGTGACGGCAATGATGGCCTTCTTCCTGCTGATGTGGCTGCTTGGCTCCACGTCCAAGGGCGATCTGCAGGGCATTGCCGATTATTTCCAGAACCCGATGAAGGTGTCGCTGTCTGGCGGTGCGGGCTCGGGTGACGCAACAAGCATTCTCAAGGGCGGCGGCCAGGATCTCACCCGCCAGTCCGGCCAGGTCAAGAAGGGCGACGTCGAAGCCAAGCGCACGACTTTCTCCAAGGAAGCCCAGCTGGAATTCCGGCGTAAAGAGCAGGAACGCCTGGAACTGCTGAAGGCAGACATCGAGAAGATGATCGAGCAGAGTCCGCAACTCGCCCAGTTCAAGAAACAACTCCTGCTGGACATCACTTCCGAAGGCTTGCGCATCCAGATCGTCGATGAACAGAATCGGCCGATGTTCGATTCCGGCGGCGATACGGTCAAGCCTTATACGCGGCAGTTGCTGCAGCAGATCGGTCTGGCCCTGAACGGTGTGTCCAACCGCATCAGTCTGGCCGGCCATACCGATGCGGCGCCCTTCGTTGGGGGTGTTGGCGGTTTCTCCAACTGGGAATTGTCGGCCAACCGGGCCAATGCCTCGCGGCGCGAGCTGGTTGCTGGCGGCATGGACGATCACAAGGTCTTGCGCGTCGTCGGTCTGGGTTCGACACTGTTGTTCGACAAGAACGACCCCTTGAATCCGGTCAACCGGCGGATCAGCATTGTTGTGTTGAATCAGCGGACCGAGCGGGCGATTCTGAACGAAGAGAATAATCCGGATGATGCCGACGGTGACGATATCGCACCGCCGGTGCTGCAGTTGCCAACGACCCCCAGCGGGCGCGCGGGTTAAGTCCGGACGCAAAGTATGAATACGCGGTTCCCGGGAAGGCCTGTCGCCGTCCGGGATGAATTTGAATTTCTGTAGAGAGATGAGGGAAAAATGGCCAAAACCATTCTTGCTGTTGATGATTCTGCCTCCATTCGCCAAATGGTTTCATTCACGTTGAAAAGTGCGGGTTATGAAGTGGTCGAGGCCGTCGACGGGCAGGATGGCCTGGACAAGGCCAAGTCGCGCAGCGTCAACCTGGTGTTGACCGATCAGAACATGCCGCGCATGGATGGCCTGACCCTGATCCGCAATCTTCGCGCCTTGCCGCAATACGCTTCGACGCCGATCCTGATGCTGACCACCGAGTCATCCGATGCGATGAAGTCGCAGGGACGCGCGGCGGGTGCCACCGGCTGGCTGGTCAAGCCTTTCGATCCGCAGAAGCTTATTGAAGTCGTGCGCAAGGTGATTGGCTGAGAGGTTCTGGCTCGTCCGGGAAGCATGCCCGGATGCATCCGTTTCCGGCCGCCGGTTCGATCGCGGTCGTCTGAGGAGAAAGCATGTCAATTGACATGAGTCAGTTTTACCAGGTCTTCTTCGAGGAATCGGAGGAGCATCTGGCTGCGATGGAATCCCTGTTGCTCGATCTGGATATCGACAATCCGGATCTGGAGCAACTGAACGCCATCTTCCGGGCCGCCCATTCGATCAAGGGAAGCGCAGGCACGTTCGGCTTCACCGATCTTGCCGAAACCACGCATATCCTGGAAAACCTGCTGGACCGTATCCGCAAGGCGGAGTTGCCGCTGCGCGCCGAGATGGTCGATGCCTTTCTTGAAGCCGGCGATGTGCTGCGCAGCATGCTCGAAGCCCATCAGGGGCGCGGCACGGTTGATCCCGAGCTGGTAACGCAGATTTGCGGCCGTTTGCGCCAGCTCTCCGATGCGCCTGCGCCGGCCGCTGCATCCTCGCCGGAGCTGGCGCCGGTTGCGCCTGCCGATGACGAAGTTGCGGTCAGGATTCCCGAGGAAACCGGGCGACGGCTGTTCGACATCCAGTTCGTACCCACCGAAATTGCTGTCCAGGGCGTTGGCCTGGACAATCTGCTTGACGAATTGCGCTCGTTGGGTGAGTTGGTCATTGTCAGCCGCAGCGAAGCGGGCGATGAAAGCGCCGCTTACTGGGAATTGCGCCTGCTGACTGACAAGCCGCAGGAGGCTTTTGTCGACCAGATCGATTTCATCGCCGAGAACGGCGCCTGGCGCATCACCGAAGATACTGCGGTGGCGGCCGATGGCTCGACGGCTTTCGGTTTTTTCCCCGATTCTCCGGGGCTGCCGGACGAGGCGCGCGGCTACGGCCTGTACGCGAATGCCGCCAAGGAAGAAGAGGCCTATGGTTTCTTCGAGCCCTTGCCGGCCACGACGGTCGAGGATGAAGCTTACGGGTTCTTCGAGCCGCTGCCGACGGTAGCCACGGAGAAGAAGGATGACGACGCCGGCTACGGCTTTTTCGAACCGCTGCCGGTCGCTGCACCGGCACCGGCTGAACCGCCTGTGGCCATGGCCGAAGAGGGCGATGGCTTCGGTTTCTTTGCGCCGCTGACGCCGCCCGCACCGGTCGCGCCGCCGGTCGAGGTGGTCGCGCCCAAGCCTGTCCCGGCCCGTGCCGAGCGGCAAGCCAAGGCACCCGTCAGTGCGTCGGCGGACTCCTCGATCCGCGTCAGCATCGAAAAGGTCGATCAGTTGATCAATCTGGTCGGCGAACTGGTGATCACCCAGGCGATGCTGCTGCAGACCTCGGCCCAGATGCAGGATGCTGCACCGGAGCGGCTGCTCAACGGGCTCACGCAACTGGAACGCAATACCCGCGACCTCCAGGAATCGGTGATGTCGATCCGGATGATGCCGATTTCCTTTGTCTTCTCGCGTTTTCCGCGGGTGGTTCGCGATCTGTCGGCCAAGCTCGGCAAGCAGGTCGAACTGAAGACGCTGGGTGAGACGACCGAACTGGACAAGAGCCTGATCGAGCGCATCACTGATCCGCTGACCCACTTGATCCGCAACAGTCTGGATCATGGCATCGAGTCGCCGGAAAAACGCATTGCCGCCGGCAAGAGCCCGACCGGGACGATTACGCTGAAGGCCTATCATCAGGGCGGCAACATCGTCATCGAAGTCGGTGACGACGGTGCCGGCCTGCCGCGTGACAAGATCCTGCAGAAGGCGCGCGAGCGCGGCTTGCCGGTTTCCGATCAGATGAGCGATCAGGAAGTGTTCAACCTGATCTTCGAAGCCGGCTTCTCGACTGCCGATCAAGTCACCGATGTCTCGGGGCGCGGGGTCGGCATGGACGTTGTCCGCCGCAACATCCAGTCCATGGGCGGCCGTGTGGAAATCGACTCGATGCTCGGGATCGGTACCCGGATGACGGTCCGTCTGCCGCTGACCCTGGCCATTCTCGACGGCATGTCGGTGGCGGTCGGCGACCAGATTTACATCCTGCCGCTGTCGTATGTCCTGGAATCGCTGCAGCCGTCGCCCGGTGACATCAAGACACTCTCCAACCAGGCACGGGTGGTCCAGGTGCGCGGCGAATACCTGCCGGTGGTCGTGCTGCACGAAATGTTCAATCTCAAGTCGGCGTGGACCGATTTCACCCAGGGGATCATGGTCGTACTCGATGCCGACGGCGCGCGCGTTGCCCTGTTCGTCGACGCCTTGCTCGGCCAGCACCAGGTCGTGATCAAGAGCCTGGAAGCCAATTACCGCAAGGTGCCGGGTGTCTCCGGCGCGACCATCATGGGCGATGGTCATGTGGCTTTGATTCTCGATGTATCGGCCATCGCTGCGATGGCCAGGACAAGCATGCAGAAGGCCGGGTGACCGGCAGATGAGGAGTTGATGATGGAAGCCATGATTTCCGCAGTGTCGGCTGCCGGCGATGAAGCGCTGGTTGCCAGCGAGTTCCTGACCTTTACGCTGGGCAGCGAGGAGTACGCCATTGATATCCTGAAGGTTCAGGAAATCCGTGGTTACGAGACGCCGACGCTGATTGCCAACGCACCGTCCTTCATCAAGGGCGTGATCAACCTGCGCGGCATCATCGTTCCCATCGTCGATCTGCGCATCAAGTTCCGCTTGGGCAAGGTCGAGTACACCCCGTTTACCGTGGTCATCATCCTCAACATCGCCGGGCGGGTCATCGGTGTCGTCGTCGATAGCGTCTCCGACGTGCTCTCGCTGACGCCTGCGCAAATCCGCCAGGCACCAGACTTCTCGGGTAGTTTTGATACCAAGTACATCGTCGGTCTGGCCAGCATCGAAGCGCGGATGCTGATCGTGACCGACATCGAACGCCTGATGACCAGCGCCGACATGGAGTTGATCGAGGCGGCTGCCGAGTGAACGGACGTTCCGGGAGAACGAAATGTTGAATGTGCGCAATTTCAGGATAGGCAGCCGGCTGATCGCCACCACGCTTGGCGCACTGGCGCTGATGATCGCTTTCGTCGTGATTGCGCTGGTCAGTCTTGGCCTGATCGGTGACAAGGTGCAGACCATCGCCGTCGATAACAATCAGGGCATGGAACTGGCCCATGAAATGCAGGGCTATCTCGGCAACATCGGCCTGCACGCACGCAATGCCCTGCTCTATGAAGAAATCAGCCGGCAGCGCGAGGAACAGCAGGGCGTCGACCTGGCGATCCAGCGTTACCAGGCCAATGAACGGCAACTGGCCGACATGGTTCTGACCTCCGAGGCCAGGACGCAACTGGGGGAATTGTCGGCCTTGCGCCAAGCTGCGGAGACTCGTCTCGCACGTTTGTTCGTTCTCGTCGGCGAGGGCAATCGACCCGATATCGAAGCGCATTTCGTTGATGAACTGACGCCCGCCATGCGTGCTTGGCAGGACGCCATCGGCCAGTTGGTGACGCGCCAGAAGGCGGCCAATGCCCTGGCGCTTGAGGAAGTTGCGGAGATCCGCACGACGGTCGAACGCATCCTGTTCGGACTGATCGGATTCGCCGTTCTGGTGATGATTCCCTCAGGTATCTGGGTGACGCGGGCGATCACCAATCCCCTGTCGTCGGCGGTGGCGGTGGCCGAGTCGGTGGCCGGGGGCAATTTCGACAACCGGATCGACGCCGAAGGGCGGGACGAGCCGGCGCATCTGCTGCAGACGCTGGCCCGCATGCAGTCCGACCTCAAGGCGCGTACCGCTAGTGAGCGTCAGGTGGCCGCCGAAACCTTGCGTATCAAGGTGGCGCTCGATGTCGGCTCCAATTGCGTCATGCTGGCCGACCCCGATGGCCGGGTCATCTACTGCAACGATGCCCTGCTGGACATGATGCAGCGCGCCGAAGCCGATATCCGTCAGCAATTGCCGGGCTTTCAGGCCGCCGCGCTGAATGGTGGGACCTTCCGTATCGAGGCCCTGAATCCGGCGTTCCAGTCGGACCGCCTGGCTGCCTTGAGCGAGCCGCAGCGCAGCCAGATCAAGCTGGCCTCGCGCACTTTTGCCCTGGTGGCCACGCCGGTCGTCGGCGAAGCCAGCAGCCGCCTGGGTACCGTCGTCGAGTGGCTCGATCGCACCGGCGAAGTGGCCATCGAGCAGGAAATCAGCAACATCATCGACGCTGCCGTTGCCGGTGATTTCTCGCATCGCATCTTGCCCGCCGACAAGCAGGGTTTCTTCCTCAAGCTGAGCACTGGCATCAATAGCTTGCTTGACGCCAACAGCCGGGCACTGGAAGAGATTGGCCGGATGCTGTCACGCCTGGCCGCCGGCGATCTGACCGAGAAGATCGACACGCCTTATCAGGGGCTGCTGGCCAAGGTCAGAGACGATGCCAATGGCACAGTCGACAACCTGCGCGAGATCGTTCTCTCGATCAAGCAGTCCACCGATTCGATCAATACCGCGGCCAAGGAAATTGCCCAGGGCAATCAGGACTTGTCCGGGCGGACCGAGCAGCAGGCGTCCAGCCTTGAGGAAACGGCGTCGAGCATGGAGCAGCTGACCGGCACCGTGCACCAGAATGCGGAAAATGCTCGCCGGGCCAACGAACTGGCCGATACCGCGCAGCGGGTTGCCGAGCAGGGCGGGGCCGTTGTCGGCCAGGTAGTGACGACGATGAGTGCCATTCAGCAATCCAGTCGCCGTATCGCCGACATCATCGGCGTCATCGACGGGATTGCCTTCCAGACCAACATCCTGGCCCTGAATGCGGCCGTTGAAGCGGCCCGGGCCGGCGAGCAAGGGCGAGGGTTTGCCGTGGTTGCCACCGAGGTGCGCAACCTGGCGCAGCGCAGCGCGGCGGCGGCCAAGGAAATCAAGGCCCTGATCGGCGACTCCGTCGATAAGGTAGCGGTTGGCAACCGCTTGGTCGAAACTGCGGGAACGACCATGGCCGAGGTCGTTTCCAGCATCCAGAATGTCGCTCGCCTGATGAGCGACATCTCGGCGGCCAGCCGCGAGCAGAGTTCCGGCATCGAGCAGGTCGGGCGCGCCATCAACCAGATGGACGAAGTCACCCAGCAAAATGCCGCCCTGGTCGAAGAAGCCGCGGCAGCGGCCGAAAGCCTGCAGGAACAGGCGCATCGCCTGGCGCAGGCGGTGGCGGCCTTCAGCCTGTCGCCGACCGGCGAGATACCCGCACCCGTTGCTGCCAGGCGGCCGGCTGCCTTGCCGGATCGCCGGCCGGTGCCAGGCAAGGTCGCGGCGCCGCTGCTGACGGAAAAGAAACCACAAACACTAGCGATGGGGCGTGTTCCCGTCATGTCTGCCCGTGAAGACGGCTGGGCAGAGTTTTAACCTGGAAGGAAAAGGGCAGATTCATGCGTAACAACCAGCCTGTGACCCAGAACGAAATCCCCCTGACGGCGGACAGCCTGATCGTCTCCAAGACCGATCTCAAAGGCCTGATTACCTACGTCAACAAGGATTTTCTCGATATCAGCGGTTTCACCGAGGATGAGCTGATCGGTCAGCCGCACAACATCGTGCGCCATCCGGACATGCCGACCGAAGCCTACGCCGATCTCTGGCGCGATCTCAAGGAAGGCCGGCCGTGGACCGGTCTGGTCAAGAACCGCTGCAAGAACGGCGATTTCTACTGGGTGCTGGCGACCGCCACCCCGATCCGGGAAAACGATCAGATCGTCGGCTACATGTCGGTACGCCGGCAACCGACCCGGCAACAGATCGAAGCCGCCGAGGCCGCCTATCGCCTGTTCCGCGAAAACCGGGCCGGCGGGTTGCGCATCCGTCACGGGGCGGTGGTCAACGGCGGGGCAGGATTGTTCGCCGGCTGGTCTTTACGCCAGAAGCTGTTCGCCGGATTCTCGACCCTGCTGCTGGCCAGCGTCCTCATCGCTGCACTGGGTATCTGGGGTATTGGCAAGGTGCGCGACAATGCCGTAGCGCTGAACGATGATGGCATCAAGCCGACGCAGGCGCTGGCGGTGATCGGTCGCCTGATGGCGGAGAACCGCAGCCAGGTCTTGCTGACGCTGCAGCACGATCCGGAAGGGCGTTACGCCGCGCTGCACGATCACGACCTCAGTTTCCATACCAAGCAGATCGATGCCAATCTGGCCGAGGTCGATCGTCAATGGACCTTGTTCAACCAGAACCCGCATTCGCCAGAGCAGCAGCAACTGGCCAACGAGTTCCAGGTGGCGCGGACGGCCTATGTGCAGGAGGGCTTGTTGCCGGCCAAGCAGGCGCTGCTGGAAGGTCGTTTCGACGATGCGAACATGATTCTGTTGAAGAAGATCAATCCGACCTACACCGCCGCCGCGGCCAAGGCCGAAGCCCTGTTCCGGGCGCAGGCCGAGGAGGCGCAGCAACTGGTCAGCGAAGGTGAGGCACTCTATCGCTCGCAATTGACCTGGGCGGCTGCCATCGTGTTGCTGGCGTTGGCAATCGGTCTGTGGATCGCGATGGCCATCACCCGCTCGATCACCGGGCCGATCCAGGAAATCATCGCGACCTTCCGTTCGCTGGCCAATGGCGACTTCACCCGCAATGTCGACGTCTCGCGCAACGACGAGATGGGCAAGATCCTGCAGGGTCTTCAGTCGATGCAGATCCAGCAGGGCTTCAACGTGGCCGAGACCAAGCGCATTGCCAACGACAACTTGCGCATCCGTATCGCCCTGGACTGCGTGAATTCCAATCTGCGCATTGCCGACGATGACGGTCTTGTGCTGTATGCCAACAAGGGGCTGCAATCGACGCTGCGCAAGATCGAACCGGCATTGCGCGAGCAGATTCCGGGGTTTGCCGTCGATCGTTTCGTCGGCAGCAATATCGGTGGTTTCTACGCCGACCCGCAGGCTGCACTGAAAACCTTGCGCGAATTGCGCGACACCCGCCTGACCGAGATGGAAATCGGCGGTCGCATCTTCAACGTGGTCACCAATCCGATCATCAACGAGCGCGGCGAGCGTCTCGGCACGGTCGGTGAATGGCAGGACCGGACGGCCGAGATCACCGCCCAGCGCCTGGTTGCCGACCTGATCAAGAAAGCCTCCAACGGCGACCTCGATGCCCGGCTCGATGCTGAATCGCTGGAAGGTTTCTACCGCGAACTCGGCAAGGGGATCAACAGCCTGCTGGAAACCACTGCTTCGGCGATCGGCGAGATTGCCGACCTGTTGTCGCGGATCGCTGCCGGCGATCTGGTGCACACGGTGGAAACCGATTACCAGGGAACTTTCGGCCGCCTGAAGACCGACGCCAACCAGACGGTGCTGCGTCTGCGCGAGCTGGTGGGCGGCATCCAGTCGTCGGCTGAAATGATCAATGTGGCAGCCAAGGAAATCGCCTCCGGCAACCAGGACCTGTCGTCGCGTACCGAGGAGCAGGCCAGCAGCCTGGAGGAAACCGCGTCGAGCATGGAAGAGCTGACGGCGACGGTCAAGCAGAACGCCGAAAATGCCCGCCAAGCCAACGAACTGGCCGGTAGTGCGCAGCGCGTGGCCGAGCAGGGGGGCGATGTGGTCGGCCAGGTGGTTGAAACCATGGGCTCCATCCATCAGGCCAGCGCCAAGATCGCCGACATCATCAGCGTGATCGACGGCATTGCCTTCCAGACCAACATCCTGGCGCTCAATGCGGCAGTTGAAGCGGCCCGGGCTGGCGAGCAGGGCCGCGGCTTTGCCGTGGTGGCCACCGAAGTACGCAACCTGGCTCAGCGCAGTGCGGCTGCGGCCAAGGAAATCAAGGGCCTGATCTCGGACTCGGTCGGTCGCGTCGAGGTGGGCAGCAAGCTGGTCAACCAGGCCGGTACGACGATGACCGAAATCATGAGCAGCATCAAGCGCGTGGCCCGGATCGTCACCGATATTGCCGAAGCCAGCCGCGAGCAGAGCGCCGGCATCGAGCAGGTCAGCCTGGCGGTCAGCCAGATGGACGAAGTGACGCAGCAGAATGCCGCTTTGGTCGAGGAAGCTGCCGCCGCAGCCGAAAGCCTGGAAGAGCAGGCCGAGTCCATGGCTCGGGCCGTCGCGGTTTTCAAACTGGCCGAATCGCGGAAGCCCGGCCTGCCGCCGCCGTCCGCGCCGGCCATCGAGCGTCGGCCTGCGTCGTCGCAGCCGCGCGAGAAGATGCGCAGCCTGCCGGCCAGTCTCGACGATGAGTGGGAGGAGTTCTGATATGGCCCTTGATCCGAAACGGCCCCTCGCCACCCCGGCCAGCCTGCGTACCGAGTTGGGCAAGACCTTGCCGGTCCGGGAGTCGGCAAGCCGCGAATTCTCCTTCTCCGATACCGACTTCGAACGGGTGCGCAAGTTGATCTATCAGCACGCCGGGATTTCGCTGTCGCCGGTGAAGAAGGACATGGTCTACTCGCGTCTGGCGCGTCGTTTGCGCGCCCTGAACAAGGCGACCTTCGGTGAATATCTCGACGCCCTGGAGCGTAACGGCGGTGATGAGTGGGAGCGCTTCGTCAATTCCCTGACCACCAATCTCACCTCGTTCTTCCGCGAGCCGCACCATTTCCCCATTCTTGCCGAGCATCTGCGCAAGTTGGGCAACCGGCGGCCGGTCCGCATCTGGTGTTCGGCGGCGTCGACCGGCGAAGAGCCCTACTCGATCGCCATGACGGTTGCCGAAACTTTCGGTACGGAAGTGTCGCATGTCAGCATTGTCGCTTCCGACCTCGATACCAACGTGCTGGCGACGGCCCAGAAGGGCGTGTATGGCATGGATCGTCTGGAAAAGATGTCACCGGAGCGACTGCGCCGCTTTTTCCTGCGCGGCACCGGTGCCCAGGAGGGCTTCGCTGCCGTGCGGCCGGAGTTGAAGCGATTGATCGAGTTTCGCCGAGTCAACCTGCTCGACGCCAGCTATAGCGTCAAGGGGCCGCTGGATGTCATTTTCTGTCGCAACGTGATGATTTATTTCGACAAGCCGACGCAATACAAGATCCTGTCCCGTTTTGCCCCGATGATGCAACCGGATGGCCTGATGTTCGCCGGGCATTCGGAAAGCTTCCTGCATGCCGCCGACCTGTTCCGTTCCCTGGGCAAGACGGTGTACGCCCTGGCCGGATCGCGCTGAAAAGGAAACGCGTGCAGCACGCCTACGACGAAAATCTGGCAACCAACCGCTATTTTGACCGGCATTTTGAAACTGATGCCGCCAAGATACTGCCGGGGGAGTATTTCGTTTCCGATCAAGGAATGCTCTTGGTCACCGTCCTCGGCTCCTGTGTTGCCGCCTGTGTCCGCGATGTCGATGCCGGTATCGGCGGCATGAACCATTTCATGCTGCCCGACGATGGCGGGCGACGTGAAACAGTTGCCACTTCGGCGCGCTATGGCTCCTACGCGATGGAAGTACTGATCAACCACCTGCTCAAGATGGGGGCCCGCCGCAGCCGTCTGGAGGCCAAGGTGTTCGGTGGTGGTGCGGTGATGGCCAGCCTGGCCAGCAGCAATGTCGGCGTGCGTAACGCCGAATTTGTGCTCGATTACCTGAAAACGGAAAAGATTCCGATCGTGGCCAAGGATCTGCTCGATTCCTACCCGCGCAAAGTCTATTTCTTCTCACAGACTGGCCGGGTGCTGGTCAAGAAGTTGCACCGCGTTCATAACGAAACCCTGTTCAGTCGCGAACGTGATTACAAGGCCAGGCTGTCCGGTGATCCGATGGCTGGCGATGTGGAGTTGTTCATTTGATGGCGACCAAGACCCGTGTCCTGATTGTTGATGATTCCGCCCTGATGCGCGGATTGCTGACAACGATGATCAATGCTGCGCCCGATCTCGAAGTCGTCGGTGCTGCCCAGGACGCCCAGACAGCGCGGGATCTGATCAAGACCCTGAACCCGGACGTGCTGACACTGGATGTGCACATGCCGGGCATGGACGGGATTGAGTTCCTCGAACGCCTGATGCGGCTGCGGCCGATGCCGGTGGTCATGGTTTCCTCCTACACCGGTGCAACCTCGGAAACCACGCTCAAGGCACTTGAACTGGGGGCGGTGGACTTCATTGGCAAACCGCGTGCCGATAGCGCGCATTCAATGGGAAACTATGCTGAAGAACTGGTCGAGAAGATTCGCGCGGCAAGGCACGCGCGTGTGCGCGGGCGTCACCTCGTCGCCTCCACTGCTGCGGCGAAAGGAGGGCGTTCAATGTCCGTAGCAGCCGCATCTCCCGCGCCGTCGACTGGCTCAGGGGGCGGCAAGATCATCTTTCTTGGAGCGTCGACCGGCGGTACCGAGGCGATCAAGGAGTTTCTGACAGGTATTCCTGCGAATTGCCCGCCGATCATGATCGTCCAGCACATGCCCGAGACGTTCACCGCCTCCTTTGCCAAGCGGCTAGACGGGCTGTGCGCACCCACGGTGGTCGAGGCCCGGGGCAACGAGCGCCTGGAGTCGGGGACGGTTTATATAGCGCCGGGGCACTCGCACATGATGATCCGCCGCGGCAGCAATGGTTTCCAAACGGAATTGTCGGCCGCCGACCCGGTGAATCGGCATCGTCCATCGGTGGATGTCCTGTTCGACTCGGCGGCCCAGCTGGTTGGTCGGCAAGCTGTCGGCGTCATCCTGACCGGGATGGGCAAGGATGGTGCCCAGGGTTTGTTACGCATGCGCCAGGCCGGCGCCCGCACCTTCGGTCAGGATGAAGCCAGTTGCGTGGTTTATGGCATGCCGAGAGAGGCCTTTCTGATCGGTGCCGTCGAGGAGCAATGCGCGCTCGACGACATGGCGCGCAGGGTGATGGCGGTGGTACGGTAATATTTCCGGGCAGGGCTTGCTGGAATCAACGAAAGTATTAAACTAGATCACGATTTGGTATTTTTTTAGGAATGACAATGCAGACTAGTGTCAAGCAGGAAGCAGGAATTGCCACGATCGCGCTGGTTGGTCGTTTTGATTTCAATACGCATCGAGACTTCCGCGCCGCTTACGAGCCGCTGATTGCTGATGTTGCCTGCCAGGCGGTGACCGTGGATTTTTCGGGTGTGGATTATCTGGACAGCTCTGCACTCGGCATGGTGTTGATGCTGCGCGACAAAATGGGTGGCTGTGGCAAGGATGTCGTTCTCAGTGGCGTGCAGGGGAACGTGCGTCAGGTTCTGGAAATCGCCAATTTCAGCAAGCTGTTCCGCATCGTCTGAGCGGTTGCTGAGATTTTGTCAGCGCTTGTGGCGCATGAGCCGGTGACGCCACTGGCTTAAGTGCCCGTGGCGTGGTAGTTTTGCCCGATATGAGCGCTGTTTGGCGCATCAGGCGAGGGGATGGGAATGTCGGAATTACTTAAAAATATTGATGCACGGACCAAGCTGGCTGGAACGAACAAGCTTGAGATCCTGCTTTTCTTCCTCGGCGTCGATCAACGGACCGGTCGGCGCGAAACCTATGGCATCAACGTGTTCAAGGTGCGCGAGGTGATGCGCACGCCGATGATCACGGCAGCTCCGGACATGCCGGCGTCAGTCGAAGGGATGGTCAGCCTGCGTGGCGCGCTGGTGCCGGTGATCGATCTGGCGAAGTATTCCGGCATCTCCGCCGAAACGCCGCGCGAAATCATGATTGTTACCGAATACAACGGCCATACCCAGGGCTTCTTGGTCGAGGGCGTGGACACCATTCTGCGCCTTGACTGGAGCAAGATGCGGGTGCCGCCGGAGATGCTGACCGCCCAGACCGGCGGTCTGGTGACCGCGGTTACCGAACTGGAAGACAATCGTCTGGTCATGATGATGGACGTGGAAAAAGTCCTGGCCGAGACCACCAGCATCGATAACGAGATCATGTTCCGCAGCGTGGTCAATGTGGATCGCCCCGATGTCACCGTGTTTTACTGTGATGACTCCAGCGTGGCACGCAAGCAGATTGAACGTACCCTTGAAGCAATGGGTGTCAAAGGAGTGGCTGCAGTCAATGGGCGACAGATGTGGGACGAGATGGAAAAAGTTGCGTCGTACGCCAAGTCCGTCGGCAAACCGGTTTCCTCGATCATCAATCTGCTGCTGACCGATATCGAGATGCCCGAGATGGATGGCTACATCCTGACCAAGAAGCTCAAGTCCGATCCGCGCTTCGCCAATATTCCGGTGATCATGCATTCATCGTTGTCTGGAATGTCCAACCAGAAGCTCGGTCAATCGGTCGGCGTTGACGAGTACGTACCCAAGTTCGAGCCGCAGCGTTTGTCGGAAACGCTGGCCCGTCGGCTGGGTTTCGATGAAATGACTCAGGGCTGAGGCAGGAGGCAAAGATGAATCTGGTCGAAAGCAAGAATCTGCTCGATAGCGTTGATGCACGTACCCGCCTGGCCGGGTCGAACAAGATGGAGATTTTGCTGTTCTCGCTGGGGACGCGCGAGATCTTCGGCATCAACGTGTTCAAGGTGCGCGAAGTGGGTCGCACGCCCCACATTACCAAGACGCCCAACATGCCGCGTGGCGTCGAGGGGCTGATTTCCCTGCGCGGTAACGTCATTCCGGTGCTGTCGCTGGCACCGTTCATGCAGCTTGAGGGGGTGCCGCCGGGGTTGGGCAAGACCATGATGGTGGCCGAGTACTCGAAGCGGACTCTGGGCTTCCTGGTGCATGAAGTCGATCGCATCATCCGTGTCGATTGGGAGCGGGTGAAAGCCCCGGAGAGCGTACTGACGGCCAATCATGGCCTGATTACCGCCGTGATCGAACTGGAGGGCGGTGGTCTGGTCTCCATTCTCGACGTCGAGCAGATTCTTGCCAACGCCTTCGGTGAAGCGATGATCATCGACATCATGCCGGCGCGCGTCGATCCGGACACCAGCGTTTTCTTCGTTGATGATTCCATTGTCGCCCGGCGCAAGATTTCGGAAGTGCTCGACAAGCTCGGGGTGCGCCACAAGCATGCCACCAACGGTATGGAGGCGTGGACCCGTCTGCAGGCCATCGCGGCCCATGCGCATCAGGTCGGGACGAATATCCGCGACGAAATCCGCTTGATCCTCGTCGACGCGGAAATGCCCGAGATGGATGGCTACGTGCTGACCAAGAACATCAAGTCCGATCCGCGCTTCGAAGGCGTGCCGGTGGTCATGCATTCGTCCCTCTCGTCGGAGGCCAACCGGGCCATGGGCAAGTCCGTCGGCGTTGATGCCTACGTTGCCAAGTTTGATGCCGAGGCGCTGGCCGATACCCTGCGCCCGTTGATTGAGCGTTAACAAGAATGACTATTGGAGTGTTGCATGGCTGCTGATCCCAAAACGAGGTTTCTGGTCGTGGACGATTTTTCGACCATGCGTCGTATCGTCCGCAACTTGCTGAAGGAGCTGGGTTTCACCAATGTCGACGAGGCTGAGGATGGAGCTATTGCTTTGCAGAAACTGCAGGGAGGCGGCTTCGAGTTTGTCGTCACCGACTGGAACATGCCGAACATGGACGGTCTGACCTTGCTGCAGACCATCCGGGCGACGCCGACGCTAAAACATCTGCCGGTGCTGATGATTACCGCCGAAGCGAAGAAGGAAAACATCATCGCGGCAGCCCAAGCCGGTGCCAGCGGTTACATTGTCAAGCCTTTCACGGCGGGAACCTTGTCTGAAAAGCTGAACAAGATTTTCGAAAAATACGGTCAGGCCTGAGGGGAGTTGTATGTCTGCAAGTAACGATTCCGCCGATCTCGAAGCCCTGTTCGATTCGATCGCAACCGACTATCAGCCAGTCGCACCGCAACCCGCACCTGTGCCGGCTGCTACGGGAGACAACGACGAACTGCAGGCGCTGTTTGACAGCGTCGCTTCCGAAAATGTCGCTCCACCACCCGCTGCTGCCGGGGAGGGCCAGGCTGATCATCCGGACAACTGGCCGCAACAGGAGGCCGTGTTCAACCGCATAGGCCAGATGGCGCGAATTCTGCACGACACCTTGGGGCAACTGGGTTACGACAAGCTGATCGAGAAAACAGTCTCCGCCTTGCCTGATGCCAAGGACAGGCTGGCTTATGTCGCCAACCTGACCGAACAGGCGGCCTGTCGCGTGCTCAACGCCACCGATATTGCCGGTCCGCTGGTTGATGGCATGGAAAGTCGTTCGCGCGATCTGGGGGCTGCCTGGGACAAGGTCTTCGCCAATCAGATGAGTCCGGAAGAGTTCAGGGCACTGGCTGTGGAAACCCGGCAGTTCCTGAAGCAGGACTTGCCTGGGCAAACGAAGGCAACCCATGCGCAATTGACGGAAATCATGATGGCTCAGGATTTCCAGGATCTGACCGGGCAGGTGATCAAGAAGATCGTCATGCTCGCCCAGGAACTGGAGAACGGTTTGATGGGCTTGTTGATCGAAGTCTTGCCGGAAGCCAAGAAAACCGAAGAAGTGACCAACCTGATGAATGGGCCGGTTGTTAATGCTGAAGGTCGTACCGACGTCGTGGTCAATCAGGAGCAGGTCGATGACCTGCTCGAAAGCCTCGGCTTCTGAGGAGGGTGAAAAATGAGTGATTTCTCGGGAATGGAGGATCTGCTGCAGGATTTCCTGCAGGAGGCCCACGACCTCTTGTCCGATGTGGACAACAAACTGGTTGATCTGGAAAAAACCCCGGATGACAAGGGGCTGCTCAACGACATTTTCCGTGGTTTCCACACGGTCAAGGGCGGGGCCGGGTTCCTCAATGCAACCGAACTGGTAACTTTGTGCCACTTGACCGAGAACCTGTTCGACCGCCTGCGCAACGCTGAGCTCGAACTGACTGCCGAATTGATGGACGTCATCATGGATGCCACCAAGGGCGTGCGTGAGATGTTTGGCGAACTGGGTCAGGGGGTTCAGCCCCAGCCGGCCGATGCACGCGTTATCGCTGCTTTGCAGGGGGCGCTGAACGGTGAATTGCCGACTGCCAGTGTGGCGCCGCCCGCTGTGGAGCCACCGGCGGTACAGATGTCGCCATCAAGCAGCCTGCCTGAAGGTGAGCCGGATTGGGCCAGGTTGCAAGAGGCGATCACTGGTGAGCCGGTAAAGGCAGCTCAGGGTGAATTGATTACCCGGGCCGAAGCCGAGCCGGCCAAGCCGTCGGCTGCTGCTGCACCGGTTGTTGCCGCTGGCAAGGATGCGGCACCGTCGCCGTTCGGGCGTCGTGCCAGCGACCGGCCGGCGTCCACTGCCAGCAATTCGCGTCGTGCCGAAGAGCGTGGGCGTGAGAACACGATTCGTGTCGACACCTCGCGTCTGGACCAGGTGCTCAATCTGTCCGGCGAAATCGGCTTGACCAAGAACCGCTTGACCAGCCTGCGCGCCGACATTCTCGCCGGCAAGAGCGATTCGGAAACGCTGCATGCGCTCGACCAGGCGGTCAGCCAGCTCGATCTGCTGGTTTCCGATCTGCAGAATTCGGTGATGAAGACCCGGATGCAGCCCATCGGTCGGTTGTTCCAGAAATATCCGCGTATTGCCCGCGACCTGGCTCGTCAATTGGGCAAGGATGTCGAACTGGTGCTGGCCGGGGAAGAAACAGAAGTTGACAAGACGATGATCGAGGATCTGGCCGATCCACTGATCCACCTGATCCGCAATGCTGTCGATCATGGCGTCGAAATGCCGGACGAGCGCGCGGCGGCCGGCAAACCGGCAAAGAGCCTGGTGCGTCTGGAGGCGCGTCAGGAAGGCGATCACATCGTCCTGATCATTGCCGATGACGGCAAGGGCATGAGTGCCGAGCGTATCCGCGCCAAGGCCGTGGACAAGGGGCTGATCTCCGAAGAGGAGGCCAATACGCTCGACGAGCGGCAGAGCCTGAACCTGATTTTCCTGCCCGGGTTCTCGACCAAGACGCAGATTTCCGACGTTTCCGGTCGCGGCGTTGGCATGGATGTGGTCAAGACCAACATCCAGAAGCTCAACGGCTCGGTCGAAATCCGTTCCGAACCCGGCAAGGGCTCGGTGTTCCTGATTTCCCTGCCGCTGACCCTGGCCATCCTGCCGGTCCTGCTGGTATTGCTTGGCGATCAGCCTTTTGCCCTGCCGCTGTCCCTGGTTCGGGAGATCCTGCCGATCGACCAGCAGCGCGTTCAGGAGGTTGGTGGCAAGGAGACGCTGGTGGTTCGCGGCGAGGTGCTGCCGGTCATTTCCCTGGCCAAGCTGCTTGGCTGGCCGGCGGATCGTTCGCCCGAATACGGGGTGTTCATGCAGACCGCCGAGCGAAGTTTCATCCTTGGGGTGGATAGTTTCGCCGGTCGCGACGATGCGGTCATCAAGTCGCTGGAAGACTTCCGTCCGAAGGGGGTGGCGGGCGTCACCACGCTGTCGAACGGTCAGATCGTGCTGATTCTGGACATGAAGGAGTTGCTGGCTGATTTTAGTCAGCATGGCGATGCTGGCATGGCTATCCGTAACTTCGAGTTTTCCTGACGCACGAAATCCTTACCGGTCAACGAGTTAACGAGGGGGCTTTGCCCCCTCTTTCTTTTTGGAGTTTACCTGTCTGTCATTGACTTAAGCGGTCTACCTCGAAACGGAATAAAAAAAGCACGCTACCTATTTAATTTTCTTGGTTTTTTTCTATAATAGGCTCAACCTGTTTAGATAATGGCCATGGCTGAAGAGAGCGATCTGGAGAAAACCGAAGAGCCTACCGGTAGGCGAATCGAGCAAGCCCGGGAAAAGGGGCAGATTCCCCAGTCCCGGGAGCTTGGTACGTTTACCGTGCTCATCGTCGCTGCCATGACCTTGTGGATGATGAGTGGGTGGTTCATGGACCGCACGCTGGCCCTGACTCGCGATGCCTTCATGCCCGATCTGAAGCACATGCAAGAGCCGGCCATGATGGTGTCGCGTCTGGCCGAGATGTTCGCCGACGCATTTATCGTCTTCGCCCCGTTGTTCGCCGTGTTGATCGTTGCCGCTTTGCTGCCGCCGTTTTTCCTGAATGCCTGGGTGTTCGCGCCGAAGGCGCTGGTTCCCGATCTCAAGCGCATGAATCCCCTGAGCGGTCTTGGTCGGATGTTCTCCTGGAACAGTCTGATGGAACTGACCAAGGCCATCCTCAAGGCGTCGCTGGTCGGTGTGGTGGCCTTTCTGTTGATCTCGCAGCAGCTTGAAGAAATCTTCGGCCTGCTGGCCGAGCCGCTGGAAACGGGTCTGGCGCACGCCGGCCGGATGATCCTCTTTGCTTTCCTGATGCTGGTGCTGACGCTGCTGATCGTCGTTGCGGCCGATGTGCCCTTCCAACTGTGGCACTACTACCACAAGCTGAAGATGACCAAGGATGAGGTCAAGCAGGAAATGAAGGAAATGATGGGTGATCCGCACGTCAAGGGACGGATTCGCAGTCTGCAGATGCAGGCGGCACGTCGCCGGATGATGCAGGCGGTGCCCCGGGCCGACGTGATCGTCACCAATCCGACACACTTCGCGGTGGCGCTGGCCTACAAGGCCGGGATGGCGGCGCCGAAGGTGGTCGCCAAAGGCACCGGTGCGGTAGCGCTGAAAATCCGGGAGGTGGCGGCGGAACATGCGGTGCCGACATTGGAAGCGCCGCCGTTGGCGCGGGCGCTGTTCAAGCACGCTGACCTCGACAAGGAAATTCCGGCCACCCTGTACAACGCGGTGGCCGAAGTGCTTGCGTATATCTATCAACTGGCGCAGTGGCGGCAGGCGGGCGGGGCGTATCCGGTCCCGCCGAGAGATCTGCCGGTGCCGCCCGAACTTGTTCCGGAGGCAGCGTAAATGGCCGCCGGTTCGTTGAGTCTGCAAAATCTGTTCGGTCGTCTGAACGTCATTCAGATTGCGTCGCCGGTCCTGATCCTCATGATTCTATCCATGATGGTCCTGCCGCTGCCGCCGTTCGTGCTGGACCTGTTCTTCACCTTCAACATCGCAATTGCCATCCTGATCCTGATGGTTGCGGTGAATACCCAGAAAACGCTGGATTTTTCGGTGTTCCCGACGGTGCTGCTGGTGACGACGCTGATGCGCCTGTCGCTGAACGTGGCCTCGACCCGAGTGGTCCTGCTTGAGGGACACAATGGTCCGGATGCCGCGGGCAAGGTAATCGAAGCGTTCGGCCATTTCCTGGTTGGCGGTAATTTCGCGGTCGGCATCATCGTCTTCATGATCCTCGTGGTGATCAACTTCATGGTCATCACCAAGGGTGCCGGGCGGGTCGCGGAAGTTTCCGCACGGTTCACGCTGGATGCCATGCCGGGCAAGCAGATGGCCATCGACGCCGACCTCAATGCCGGCCTGATCGGTGAGGACGAGGCTCGTCAGCGTCGTTCGGATATTGCCCGTGAGTCCGAGTTCTACGGCTCGATGGACGGTGCCTCGAAATTCGTTCGAGGTGATGCGATCGCCGGCATCATCATCATGCTGCTCAACATTGTTGGCGGTCTGGTCGTTGGCATGGGGCAGCACGATCTGGCGCTCGGTGACGCGGCCCGCATCTATACCCTGCTGGCCATCGGTGACGGCCTGGTTGCACAGATTCCTGGGTTGGTCATTTCGATTGCCGCCGGTCTGGTGGTCACCCGCGTTTCCGACGACCGCGACATGGGGCAGCAATTTGTGACCCAGGTGTTCAGCAGCACCAAGGTGCTGGCGATCACGGCGGGTATCGTCGGCCTGATTGGTCTGATCCCGGGGATGCCCAACCTCGTCTTCTTGCTGATTGCCGGCTCCCTGGCCTGGTTCACGTGGAAACTCAGTAACAAGCAGCGGCGTATCGTCGAAACGCCGGTCAAGGTGGCGCCGCCGCCGATTCCGGAAGCCGTCGACGCGAGCTGGAACGACGTGGCGCCGCTCGACGTGCTCGGCCTGGAAGTTGGCTATCGTCTGATCCCCCTGGTGGACAAGACGCAGGACGGCGAACTGCTGCGCCGTATTCGCGGTATCCGCAAGAAATTTGCTCAGGAAGTCGGTTTCCTGGTGTCGCCGGTACACATCCGCGACAACCTGGAACTGAAGCCGAACGCCTATCGCATCCAGTTGAAGGGTGTCGAAGTCGGCGCTGGCGAGGCTTTTGCCGGCCAGTTCCTGGCCATCAATCCGGGTCGTGTTGCCGGAACACTGAACGGCACGGTGACCACCGATCCGGCCTTCGGTCTGCCGGCCGTGTGGATCGACATCACCCAGCGCGACCAGGCCCAGGCCTACGGCTACACCGTGGTCGATGCTTCGACCGTGGTCGCCACCCATCTGAATCACCTGATTCTGACCCATGCCGGCGAGTTGCTTGGCCGCCAGGAAGTGCAGCAACTGCTCGACCACCTGGCCAAGGAAATGCCCAAGCTGGTCGAGGATCTGGTGCCCAAGATCCTGCCGCTGGGTATCCTGCAGAAGATACTCCAGAACCTGCTCGAAGAAGGGGTGCATATCCGCGACATGCGCACCATCATCGAAACGGTCGCCGATCATGCAACGCGCACCCAGAACGCCGACGAACTTGTTACGCAGGTGCGCATCGCGCTGGGCCGCGCAATCGTCCAGCAGATGTTCCCGGGAACCGGCGAAATGCAGGTGATGTCGCTCGATCCGACGCTGGAGCGCCTGTTGTCCCAGGCCGTCGCCGGCGGCTCGGAAAATACCAGCTTCGAGCCGGGCCTGGCCGATACCCTGGTCCGTGAAACCGCCGCCGCCAGCCAGCGCCAGGAGGGCCTCGGTCTGCCCGCCGTGCTGCTGGTGCCAGCCAGCCTGCGCTTGCTGCTATCCAGATTCCTGCGCCGCACCGTGCCGCAATTGAAGGTGCTGTCGCACAACGAAGTTCCAGAAAATCGAATCATCAAGGTGACCTCGATCATCGGAGGTAGAACATGAACGTCAGAAAATTCATCGCCGCCAACGCCAGGGATGCCTTGCGCAAAGTCAAGGAAACCCTGGGCAATGATGCGATCATCCTGTCCAACCGCGGCGTCCCCGGTGGCGTCGAGATCATGGCGGTTGCCGCCCGGGACATGGCGATGATCGTGCCGACTCCGGCCGGTGACATGGCACCGCCGCCACCGGTCGAACGGGCGCCGCAAGTGCCGGTCGATGAAGACTATCGTGTCCTGCTCAGTTCAGCGCGGGCGAGGATCAGTGGCGCTTCACCGGCCAGCATGGTGCCGCCGCGCCAGCCGGCGGCCGCCCCGCAGCCGGCGCCGCGCGCCGCCGCGCCGGTGCAGAAGGCGCCGATGCAGGTCAATGCCGGCATTCCCCGGACCGGCGCCTTGCGTAATGCCGATCTGCCGCGCCCTGCTGCCACTCCGCAGGCCACCGCCGCCAAGCCGGCCGCTGCGCAGACCCAGGCCAGCGCAGCCCGCCGAGCCGAAGCCGAGGTGGTGCCGCAGGCCGTGATGGATGAAATCCGTTCGCTGCGCAAGATTGTCGAACAACATCTGGCAGGATTTGCCTGGGGCGAGACCGCACGTTCGGAGCCGGTGAAGACCGAAGTGCTGCGGCAGATGCTCGACGCGGGCTTCTCGCCGCAACTGTCGCGTGATCTGATCGGTGACCTGCCGCCGGAAATGGATGCGGTGCAGGCCATGGCCTGGGTCAAGGGGGCCGCCGACCGCTCGTTGATGACGGTCGGCAGCGAGAACGACATCGTCGATCGCGGCGGTGTTTATGCCCTGGTCGGTCCGACCGGCGTCGGCAAGACGACCACGACCGCCAAGCTGGCTGCGCGCTGTGTCCTGCGCCACGGCCCGAGCAAGGTGGCGCTGGTGACCACCGACGGCTACCGGATTGGCGCCCATGAACAGTTGCGCATCTACGGACGCATTCTCGGCGTCGCGGTCTATCTGGTGAAGGATGCGCTGGAACTGCGTCAGACCCTGGCCGAACTGCAGCACAAGCACATGGTGCTGGTCGATACGATGGGGATGAGCCAGAAGGACAAGCTGGTTCCCGAAATGACCGACATGCTCGCCGGTTGCGACGTGCAGCGACTGTTGCTGCTTTCGTCCACCTCGCGGGGTGACACGCTCGACGACGTGGTTCGTGCTTACGCCGGCGACAGCCTCTCCGGCTGCATCCTGACCAAGATCGACGAGGCAGCCAGCCTGGCGACGCCGCTCGACGTGATCATGCGGCACGGCCTGCCGCTGTATTACGTGTCCAACGGCCAGCGCGTCCCGGAAGACCTGCACCTGCCCAATCGTGGTTACCTGCTGCATCGTGCCTTCAAGGATGTGCCGGAAAATTCGCCGCACAAATACAGCGGCGTCGAACCGGGCCTGATGATGGCCAATGCCGGCATGCAGGCCATGGGAGGCCGTCGTGGCTGATTTCCGCGTCGATCAGGCAGCCGGTTTGCGCCGTATGCTCGGCGGCAGCGGTCTGCAGGTGATCACTTTTGTTGCCGGTTGCGAAGGCGTCGGCCGCAGCGTGACCGTGGCCAACCTGGGCGTGGCGCTGGCACGCCTGGGCAAGGAAGTCTTGCTGATCGACGAGCATGCCCCCGGCGACGATATCGCCGCTTCCTTCGGCATGCAGTCAACCTACGACCTGCTCAATGTCGTCCAGCGCGAGTTGCCGCTGACCCAGGTCCTGTTGCGGCCGATGAACGGCCTGTCCATCCTGCCGGCCGCCAAGGCGGCGCGCAAGCTGGGACGGCTCTCCCTGCATCAGCAGCAGACGCTGGTCGATGCGATGTCGGGCCTGGAGCGCGCCATCGACGTCATTCTGGTCGACGCCAGCATGGCTCATCCGTCGGGCTTCTCGCCGTTCGGTCTGGTCTCCCAGGAAACCGTGGTGGTGCTGTCGGGTAGCAGTGCATCGATCACCGAAGCCTACGCCTTGATCAAGAAGGTCAGCCAGGCGTTTTCGCGTCGTCATTTCCGCATCCTGGTCAACAAGGTGCGCAGCCAGGCCGACGCCCGTTCGATTTACGAGAACATTGCCCAGGTGGCGACGCAGCGCGGTGTCGCAGTGCTCGATTACGCCGGCGCCGTGCCGCTCGACGAGTCGCTGAAGCTGGCCAGCCAGTTGTGCCGGCCGGTGTTGTTCCAGGCGCCTGATTCGCCGTCGGCAACCGCCTTCCGCGACCTGGCCGCCGATATCCAGTACTGGCAACAGGCGCAGGGCGAGCAGGGCGGGGTCCAACATTTCCTTCAGCAACTGTTACACTTGAGCCAACGCATAACACCGAACGTCCTTAGAGCCTGATGTACACCGCAGCGGGGCAGCCAGACCGGAATGAGTTGGTTCAGCGCTTCGTGCCGCTGGTGAAGCGTGTCGCCTATCATCTGCTGGCCCGTTTGCCGGCCAACGTGCAGTTCGAAGACCTGGTGCAGAACGGCATGCTCGGCTTGCTCGATGCCATTGATCGTTTCCAGGAGGGCTTTGGCGCCCAGTTCGAAACTTATGCCACGCAGCGGGTGCGCGGGGCCATGCTCGACGGCCTGCGTGCCAACGACTGGTTGCCGCGCAACATGCGCAAGGAACTCCGGCGTATCGAACAGACCATCAATCAGCTCGAACATGCTCACGGTCGGGCGCCGTCCGAACAGGAACTGGCGGATGCGCTTGGGATGCCGCTGGCCGAATACCAGAAGGTGCTCCAGGATGCGCGCGGCCACCAACTCGTTTATTACGAGGATTTTGCCGGTGACGACGATGCGGACTTTCTCGACCGGCACTTCACCGACGACGACAGCAACCCGGCCAGCATCCTGGAAGACAAGGATCTGCGCGAAAACCTGGTGAAGGCCATTGGGCGTTTGCCGGAGCGCGAGAAGCTGATGATGGCCCTGTATTACGAACAGGATCTCAACCTGCGGGAAATCGGTGAAGTCATGGGCGTGACCGAGTCCCGGGTCTGCCAGTTGCACAGTCAGGCCATCGCGCGTTTGCGCGGGCAGCTGGTCGGCGAGGTCAAGACCGTCGCCAGCAAGCAGCGCAAGGGGAAGGCGCTTGGATAAACTGAGCTTTGCTGGATTGATGCTGGGTCTGGTCGCGATCATCGGCGGCCAGATACTCGAGGGCGGGCATGTCAGCTCGCTGGTCCAGCCGACGGCCTTGCTGATCGTGCTCGGCGGGACGATGGGGGCGGTGTTGCTGCAATGCCCTTTCCACGTTTTCAAACGCGGCATGCAGATGGCCAAGTGGGTATGGGTGCCGCCGGTCATCGAGCAGAAACGGACCATAGACCAGATCCTGCAATGGAGTCAGTTGTCGCGGCGCGAGGGTTTGCTGGTTCTGGAAAACTACCTGCCGGGGATCAAGGACGATTTCACGCGCAAGGGCTTGCAGTTGCTGGTCGACGGTGCCGAGCCCGAGCGTATCCGCGAATTGCTGGAAGTCGACGTCGATACCTATGAAGACGAATGGCGTCAGTCGGCCAAAGTGTGGGAGTCGGCCGGCGGCTATTCGCCGACCATCGGCATCCTGGGGGCGGTGATGGGACTGATCCACGTCATGGAGAACCTCTCCGATCCGACCAAGCTCGGGCCTGGCATCGCGGTGGCTTTCGTCGCCACGATCTACGGCGTTGGCCTGGCCAACCTGATCTACCTGCCGATCGCCGGCAAGCTGAAGTACTACATCTCCAGGATGGTAGCCGCGCGCGAGATGATGATCGACGGTCTGGTCGGAATTGCCGTCGGCGACAATCCGCGCATCATTGAAAGCCGCCTGAAGGGCTATCTGCGCTGATGGGCCGTCGTCGTCGCCGCGAGGAAGAGCATGAGAACCACGAACGCTGGCTCGTTTCCTACGCCGATTTCATCACCCTGCTGTTCGCCTTTTTTGTCGTCATGTACGCAATTTCCTCGGTGAACGAAGGGAAGTACAAGGTCCTGTCCAATTCCCTGGTCAACGCCTTCAAGAACACGACAGGCGAAGTGGGCGGTCAGCCCATGACTATCATTCAGGGGGCGCCGATCATGCCGCCCAAGCCGGTCACCAAGCCGGATCGGCAGGCGCCGAGCAAAGCCGATGAAGTCAGAGGCGTGCAACGGGAACAGATGCGTAACGTTGCCGGGGATATCCTGCAGGCTTTGCAGCCGCTGGTTGCCCAGGGCAAGGTTCGGGTGCTCGAAACCAGTCGCGGCGTGACCATAGAAATCAACGACAGCATTCTCTTCGCCCTGGGGCAGGCCAGCTTGCAGACCGAGTCGATCAGTGCGCTGAGGGCAGTCGCGGCGGTGCTGGCCGATTCGGATTTTCCGATCACGATCGAAGGGCATACTGACAACGTGCCGATTGCCACCCCGCAGTTTCCATCAAACTGGGAGCTGTCCGCCATGCGGGCGACTACCGTGCTGCGTCTGTTCAACGATTCGGGGGTGGGTGCAGAGCGCCTGACGGCAATTGGTTATGGCGAAACGCGTCCGGTGGAGACCAATACCAGCGTCGAAGGTAGGGCGCGGAATCGTCGGGTCAGTATCCTGATCGACTCGAATCGGCCGGAGGAACCGACCGAACTGATCAGCAAGCCGCTATCTCAATAGCGCAGCAAGCCTGGATCAGGCTGAATCGACGATGCGGCTGCCCGAACCGGTGGCTGCCTGGCCATCGCTACCATAGAGAGACGCTTCGCTCTGGCGCTGGGTCAGGATGTCGAGGGCCTCACTGGTTTTGGCCAGGTGCATGGCGATCAACTCACCATTCATGACGTGAAGTTCCCGTGCTTCGCGGGCGAGGGCAATTAGTTGTTCCCAGGATTGCCGGGCGGCAGATTCTGCCGGGCGCAGGCGGAACCATTCCGCCGTGTCCTGCCGGCTGGACTGCGCCGGTGTCAGGCCAAGCAGGCTGAGCCTGGACTGCTCGGCAGCATTCAGCTTTTCAACCAAATCCAGTTTTGTTGCACCGACTTCGGTCAAGGCATCGGCTTGACCGGCAGTCAGCAAGGATTGCTCTTCGCGCAGAACCTCGATAAAGCGACGCAGTAGCGCCGTTTCATCGAGCAATGCGCGGTGTAGCTGGGACATCAGGCCTTGCGTTGGCTGTTGACCAGATCGCGCGCCGTCTCGATCAGTCCGTCGGCAATCGCTTCCGGGTTGATCTGGAACCGACCTTGGGCGATCGCATCCTTGATTTCCTGAATCTTGCCAGCGTTTACCGGCGGCTTTTCGCCGCTCATGAGCGGTGCTGCCGTCTGGCTGAGACTGACGGCTTCGCTTGCCCGGGCGGAATTTTCCGGCGCCTTCGGCGGCGTATTTGCGGTGCGCAGCGGGGGCGTCTTGAAGGTCGAAGTGTCGATTTTCATGATGGGACTCGAAATGCCATGATTGTTGTACGTTATTACGGACGCTGCAGGCAGAACTTTAGCTCAATTCGTCAAAAGAATGGAGCCATCTTCCTGGGCAATGCCGCTGATTGTCCTGCCGGATGGCATCTTGACTCTGGCGAGCTCTCCGGCGGCGGCATGATTCAGCGCCTTGCCTTCGGCTCTTACAGCAAAACCCGTGCCTTGCGAGATGACCCGAACCGTCTGTCCCTGGCGGATGACTCGAGGGGCCAACAGTTGATCGTTACGCAGTGCCTGGCCGGCGCCGATCGAGTTGCGTAATGTCTTGCCGATGGCCTGTTCCGTCTTGACCACCGTTCCGGTGGGCAGGGCGCCCAGGTCACCGGTGGCTGTGGCCAGATCGTCGGCCTGGAGCGTTTTGCCGGCCAGCAGTGCGCGGCGGGTGGTCACGTAGGTGGAGATTACGCCGATGCGGACAGGAACCAGAATGTTCCAGTTGGCGCCAGCCAGACAGCGAATTCCGATATGGGTCCGGCCGATGTTGCGGGTGTTCGGTGGCGAATAGGTTTCGCGTTGCGCGCAGGCTTGCAGGCGACTGTCATCGATGGGCCCGGCTTCGATGCGTATCTCGCCCGCATGTCCGGCGGCGAGTTGGCGGGCGTGCTGTTCGACGGCAGCAAGAATGGCGTCGCCCTCGTTGGCGGCGGCAGATGTGACGACGAGAAGAAGTGCGAGGGTGCGCAAAAGCATTGTTGAATTGTGCCCCAGCTTGTCCTTGGCTGAAAGTCTGGTTTCTGGCACGTAGATTGCTTTTATGGATGCAAATGCAACATCAGGAGAGTCTGTATGGCAAATATCCAAAGTCATGTCGAGGTGTATAGCAAGGCACTGAATCTGCGCGCGCAGCGCCATCAGTTGCTGGCCTCGAATATTGCCAACGCCGATACGCCGAATTACAAGGCGCGTGACTTCGATTTCAGTGCCGCCATGCAGAACGCTCTGGCCGGCCGCGCAGCTTCTGGCGCGATGCCTTTGGCCAGGACCGCCGGTGGTCACCTTTCGGGTGAGGGCATGACCGGTAGCGCTCACCTGCAATATCGCAAGGAAACCCAATCGGCAGTCGATGGCAATACGGTGGATATGGATGTCGAGCGCGCGCAGATCGCCGACAACGCCATCCAGTATCAGATTCTCACCCAGTTGATCGGCGACAAGTTCAAGGGCTTGCGTTCGGCGATGGCCGGTACGCAGGGCTAAGGAGGATTTCATGAGCCTGTTCAATGTTTTCAAGGTGTCGTCCAGCGCAATGACTGCGCAGTCGATGCGTCTGAACACCGTCGCGTCCAATCTGGCCAACGCCGACAGCATCGTTTCCGCCGACGGACAGCCCTACCGGGCCAAACAGGTGGTCTTCGAAGCCACGCCCATGGGCGGCGCGGGCGAGATGTCCAAGGGCGTCCGCGTGCGTCAGGTCGTCGAAAGTGCAGCACCGGCGCGGATGGTGTACGACCCGAAGAATCCGGCAGCTGATGAAAAGGGCTACGTCGCTTTTTCGAATGTCAATGTGGTCGAGGAAATGACCAACATGATTTCTGCGTCTCGTGCCTACCAGACCAACGTGGAAGTCATGAATACCGCCAAGAGCCTGATGCTGCGTACCTTGCAGATCGGCCAGCAGGCCTGATGAAAATTCTGGAGGAATAGACCATGTCTACCGTTAGCAATACAACGACGAAAAGTCCGGCCGAAATCTTTGATTCAATTGCCGGCAAGGCGAAAGCCAAGGAAACCACAGCGGTACAGGATCTGGAAAGTCGCTTCCTGACCCTGTTGATGACGCAGATCAAGAACCAGGACCCGCTGAATCCGCTCGACAACGCCCAGGTGACCAGCCAACTGGCCCAGTTGAACATGGTTAACGGAATCGAGAAGCTGAACCTGACGATGAACCAGTTGCTCGGTGGTTATGCCGAGGCACAGGCAATGCAGGCGGCAGGAATGATCGGCAAAAATGTCATGATTGCCGGCAATGCCTTGCCGCTTTCCGGTAGCAAGGCATTTGCCGGTATCGCCTTGACGGGTAATGCGGACTCGGTCGTGGTGACGATCAAGGACGCGAGCGGCAAGGTTGTGCAGACCAACGAACTCGGTGAGCAACAGGCGGGTGTGTTTTATTTCGCCTGGGACGGCAAGAACGAGAACGGCGATGTCCTGCCGGACGGAAAATACACCTTCTCGATCAAGGCGCTTGCCGATGGCAAGGAGATCGAAGCGACGACCGGGCAGATTGGCATGGTTTCTGCTGTAACTCGTACGAACAACGGTTTTCTCCTTGATCTGGGCGACATGGGCAATGTGGCCTTCAAGGACATCCAGCAGATACTTTGACGAGGTAGATCATGGCATTCCAACAAGCGCTCAGCGGCCTGAATGTGGCCGGCAAGGCAATCGATGTCACCAGCCACAATATCGCCAACGCGAGCACCGTCGGCTTCAAGGCCGGGTCGGCACATTTTGCCGACGTTTATGCCGCCTCGTTGAATGGCGCTGGCGCCAGCCAGATCGGTATCGGTGTGAACCTGGCGGCGGTGCAGCAACAATTCACCCAGGGCAACATCACGGCGACCAACAACCCGCTGGATATCTCGATCAACGGTTCCGGCTTCTTCCGCATGGACACCAACGGTGCGGTGACCTTTACCCGTTCCGGCCAGTTCCACCTCGATCGCAGCGGCTACATCATCAACGACCAGAACATGCGGCTGACCGGTTATCCGGCGCAGGCCGGCATCATCGTTCCGTCGACGCCGCAGCCCTTGCAGATTTCGGCATCCGACCTGGCACCGGTGGCTACCGGAACCAATGTCGCCAGCACTTTCCGCGGGGTCAAGGCCAATCTGCAGCTAGATTCGCGGGCCAAGGAGCCTGAGGTTCCCTGGACAAACGCAGCAATACCGACCGGGGCAACGGTAGCGACCAACGTGACGGCCAATGGCGGTTCGGCGGCAGAAGCCGCAGCAGCGCTCGCCGCCTACGATGCTGCAATTGCCGGTGCACAGACCCAAGCCCAGGCGGCTCAGGCTGCCTACGACGCTGTGATCGGTGCTGGCGGTACCGTTCTTGAAGCCACGGCTGCACGTACGGCTGGTTTGGCAGGGGCCAATTATTCGCCGGATCCCCAGTCTTACAGCTACTCGACGGCCCTATCCATTTTCGATACCTTGGGCAACGCGCACACGCTGACGATGTTCTTTGAAAAGACCAACGCATCGGGTGAGTGGAATGTTCATTTCACACTGGATGGGACGAGCAACAACTACATCACGGTTACACCGGGAAATGCACTGACCTTCAACACCCTGGGACAGATTGCCAGCGGTAACCCGATGAGCCTGCAGATCGACCTGAACAATGTCATGGGCGCGCTGGGGACGACCAACGGTGCCGACCCGGTGATGAACTTCGATATCGATTTCACCGGGACCACCCAGTTCGGCAGTTCCTTCGGAACCAATCGCCTGGAACAGGACGGCTATACCGCCGGCAACCTGATTGGTCTGTCAGTGGGTAACGATGGCGTCATTCTTGGCCGCTACAGCAACGGTCAGACCTTTGCCCAGGGGCAGGTCGTGCTGGCCAACTTCACCAATCCGAACGGCCTGCAGTCGCTGGGTAACAATCAGTGGAGCGAAACCTCGGCTTCCGGGCCGGCGCTGGTGGGGGCGCCCAACACGTCGAGCCTTGGTGTGCTGTCCTCGTCGACGGTCGAGGAATCGAACGTTGATCTGACCTCCGAACTGGTCAGCCTGATCACCAATCAGCGCAACTACCAGGCCAATGCCCAGTCGATCAAGACGCAGGACCAGGTGTTGCAGACCCTGGTCAACCTGCGCTGATTCCTGAGGAACCGGCAACATGGACCGCCTGATCTATACCGCAATGACCGGTGCCAAGCATGTATTCATGCAGCAAGCCGGTACGGCCAACAATCTGGCCAATGCCAGCACGATCGGGTTCAAGGCGCAGGAACACCGGTTCCGCGCCGTCGAGGTTCAGGGCGAAGGCATGCCGACCCGGGCTTTTGTCGTCGATGCGTCGGTGGCCGACGTTTTCGACGAAGGTCCGCTGATGTTTACCGGCCGCAATCTCGACGTCGCCGTTCAGGGGCGCGGCTGGCTGGCAGTCCAGTTGCCGGATGGCAGCGAGGCCTATACCCGTGCCGGTAGCCTGGACGTCAATGTGAATGGCGAACTGGAGACCAAGGCCGGGCATCTGGTGCTCGGCGATGGCGGCCCGATCGCCATTCCGCCGGACAACAACATCGAGATCGCGCCGGATGGCACGGTATCGATCATCCCCGCCTTCGGCACGCCGAACAACGTCAATCCGGTCGGACGCCTGAAGCTGGTGAATCCGCCGGAAGGCGATCTGGTGCGCGGTTCCGACGGCCTGTTCCGTCTGCGCAGTGGTCAGCCGGCCCCGGTTGATGAAAATGTCCGGGTGGCCGCCGGGGCGCTTGAAGGCAGTAATGTCAATGTGACGGATTCGATGGTGAACCTGATCAGCCTGGCCCGGCAGTTCGAATTGCAGATCAAGATGATGCAGACCGCCGATCAGAATGCCCAGCGCGCCGATCAGTTGCTGTCCCTCAATGGTTGATAGGAAAGAAAAATGATACGTTCCCTGTGGATCGCCCGGACCGGCCTGGATGCTCAGCAAACCCAGCTTGATGTCATCTCGAACAATCTGGCCAACGTCAGCACCAATGGCTTCAAACGGGCGCGGGCGGTGTTCGAGGACCTGTTGTACCAGAACATGCGCCAGCCGGGCGCGCAGACCTCGCAGCAGACCCAGGTGCCTACCGGTTTGCAACTGGGCACCGGAGCGCGGCCGGTGGCCACGGCGCGCATCTTCACTCAGGGCAACCTGCAGAAGACCGATAACACGCTCGATGTGGCGATCAACGGCAATGGCTTCTTCCAGGTCCTGCTGCCCGATGGAACGACGGGTTACACCCGCGACGGTTCCTTCCACAAGGACAATCAGGGGCAGATCGTAACCTCGGACGGTTACCCGCTGCAGCCGAACATCACGGTGCCGGCCGATGCCCAGACGGTTTCGATCGGAACCGACGGCACCGTCACCATTACCCAGCCGGGTTCGGCAGCCGCCACGGAAATCGGGGCAATCCAGTTGGCCAGTTTCGTCAATAACGGCGGCCTGCTCAGCATCGGTCAGAATCTGTATCTGGAAACCGCCGCCAGCGGCGCGCCGACGCCCAATGCGCCGGGTGCCAACGGTGCCGGGATTGTCGTCCAGGGCTACGTCGAAACGTCGAATGTCAACGTGGCCGAGGAACTGGTGACCATGATCCAGACGCAACGGGCCTACGAACTCAACTCCAAGGTGATCAGCACATCCGACAGCATGCTCGGACGCCTGACCCAGATGTAAGAGGTGAAATCATGCGTCACCTGATCCTGCTTTCCAGCGTCCTGCTTGCTGCCTGCACGACCGTGCCGCCGACCAATGTGCATCAACCGATGACGGTTCGACCGGAAGCGCGGCCGGTGCTGGCAACGGGTAATGGTGCCATCTACCAGGCAGGCAACAGTCGCCCGCTGTTCGAGGATAGGCGCGCACGTTTCGTTGGCGATACGATTACGGTAAAGATCACCGAAAATACCTCTGCTTCGAAAAAGGCCAGCAATAATCTGACCCGTTCCGGTAGCCAGAGCGCTTCGGTCACCGCGTTTGCGGGCTTGCCGGTCGGCGGATTGAACGGCCTCGACCTGTCTGCCGACAGTGCAACCAAATTTGCTGGCAAAGGTGATGCGGCAAACAATGCCGTATTCACCGGCAATCTGACTGTGACGGTCATTGATGTGCTGCCCAACGGGAACTTGCTCGTTTCCGGGGAGAAACAGATCGCCATCGGCGCCGAGCAGGAGTTCATCCGTGTTTCCGGGGTGGTCAATCCGGCCTTCGTCGATTTCTCGAATACCGTAGACTCGGCCAAGATCGCCGATGCACGGATCGAGTACAAATCCTCAGGGCAGATTGCCGATGGGCAGGTTATGGGATGGCTGGCACGCTTCTTTCTTAGTGTCTTGCCGTTCTAGTAGCCATTCCCGGAAGGTGCAGCATGAAATCCTTTAACGCGCTCACGATCAAGGTTCGTAAGGCCTTGCTCTGTTGTTGCCTGCTGCCCTTGCTGGCAAGCCCGGCGATGGCCGAACGGGTCAAGGATCTGGCAAGCTTGCAGGGTGTGCGCAACAACCAGCTGATTGGTTACGGTATCGTCGTCGGTCTCGACGGTACGGGCGACCAGACCACCCAGACGCCGTTCACCACGCAGGCCATGGGCAACATGCTGTCGCAGATGGGCATCAATCTGACGGCCGATCAGGCGACCAAGTTGCAATTGAAAAACGTCGCCGCAGTCATGGTGACGGCGAATCTTGGCGCGTTTGCCCGTCCCGGGCAGGCCCTGGATGTCACGGTTTCCTCGATCGGCAACGCCAAGAGCCTGCGTGGCGGTACCCTGCTGCTGACCCAGCTCAAGGGCGCGGATGGTCAGGTGTACGGCATCGCCCAGGGTAACGTCATGGTCGGCGGCGCGGGCGCGGGTGCCGGCGGTGCGGCGGTGACGGTCAATCACCTGGCAGCGGGCAGAATCCCGGGCGGGGCGACGGTCGAGCGAACGGTGCCGACGGCCCTGGGGCAGGGCGGATACCTCTACTACGAACTGGCCGAGTCCGATTTCGGAACGGCGATGAACATGGTTTCGGCGATCAACAAGGCCATGGGCGAAGGGACCGCGCAAGCCATCGACGGTCGTCGCATCGCCCTGCGGGCGCCGGATTCCGCCGATGCGCGGGTCAGTTTCCTGGGCCGGGTCGAGAATATCGAAGTGCGTGCCGCCGTTGCTCAGGCACGGGTCGTGGTCAATCCGCGTACCGGTTCGGTGGTCATGAATCAGCGGGTTGCCCTGCTGCCCTGCGCGGTTGCTCACGGCAATCTGTCGGTGGTCGTCGATGCGGGCCAGCCCGGACGCGGGGGCGCCGATGTGCAGGTCAATCAGGATGGTGGCAGTCTGACGGTTGCCGCCGGCGCCAGTCTGGCCGATGTGGTCAAGGCTCTTAACAGCCTGGGGGCCAATCCGATGGACCTGCTGGCCATCCTCCAGGCGATGAAGGCGGCCGGTGCGCTGCGTGCCGAACTCGAAGTGATCTGAGCCATGGTCACCAAGATCCAGAATGCGCCGAATCGCGCGGCGTTTGACGTCCAGGCCTCGCAGGACCTGCGCAACCAGTTCAAGAAGGACCCGCAGGGCGGTCTGAAAGCCGCCGCGCAGCAGTTCGAGACCCTGTTTCTGCAGATGGTGCTCAAGAGCATGCGCGATACGGTGCCGACCGATGGTCTGATGCACAGCGACCAGACGCGTTTCTACAACAGCCTCCTCGATCAGCAGATGGCGCAGAACATGGCCAGTTCAGGGAACGGAATCGGTTTCGCCCGGTTGATCGAGCAGCAACTGGGGGGGCATCTTGGTGGCGCGCAGCTTGAGGATGGCATTGACGACCTTTCGGCAATGATTGCCGGCAAGGGGTTGCCGGCCGGCCTGCCGGCTGCCGGTGCCTTGCAGTATCGCGAAGTGCCGAGCAGTCTGCCGACATCGGCCGCTTATGCCCTGCAGAATGCGCTGGCGGCCAACTCGGCCCGCAGTTCGGGGGAGGCGCCGACGTCGGCGCGGGACTTTGTCAATCAGCTCTGGCCCAATGCGGTTGAGGCTTCCCGTTCTACCGGCATACCGCCACAATTCCTGGTGGCCCATGCGGCGCTGGAGAGTGGGTGGGGAAAGAGCGAGATCCGTCATCCTGACGGCAGTAGCGCGCACAACCTGTTCGGTATCAAGGCCGGCAAGAGCTGGACCGGAAAAACCGTGGATACGCTGACGACGGAATACGTCAACGGTGTGCCGCAGCAATCGGTCGAGAAATTCCGGGCTTACGATTCCTACGCCGACGCATTTCGCGATTACGCCAACCTGCTGCGTAACAATCCCCGCTATGGCGGCGTGATCGGGACCCAGGATGGCACGGAGTTTGCACGACGTTTGCAGACGGCGGGATACGCCACCGATCCGAAATACGCAGAGAAGCTGTCCGGCATCATCAATGGACCAACGCTGCGTCAGGCATTGATCGGCTAATCCGCCCTAAACATTCCGGCGCCTGCGCCGTTAAACCTCATAGAGGTAAATCATGGGTACTGGACTTATCAGCATCGGCATCACCGGCATACGGGCGGCTCAACTGGGCCTGCTCGCGACCGAGCACAACATCGTGAATGCCAACACCCCGGGCTATTCCCGGCAAAATACCGTGCAGGCGACCAACAACGCGATCACGACTGGTTCGGGTTCGATCGGTCAGGGGGTTCAGGTCGTCACCATCAAGCGGCAGTATGATGCCTACCTGAACAATCAGGTCAACACTGCTCAGACTCAGGTCAGTAACCTGAGTGCCCTGTATTCGCAGTTGTCCCAAATCGACCTGATGTTGGCCGATCCGGATGCCGGTATGTCACCGGCAATGCAGGACTTTTTTACCGGTGTTCAGCAGGTTTCGTCCAATCCTTCCTCTTTGCCGGCACGGCAATCCATGCTGACATCCGCGCAGACCATGGTGACGCGGTTCAATAATCTCGACCAGAGATTGACTGAGATATCCAATCAGTTGAATGGCCGAATCGTCAGTGCTGTTGCCGACATCAATGCTTACGCGAGCGAAATTGCCGATTTGAACCAGCGTATCGTGCTAGCTCAGTCGGGTTACTCCCAGCCGCCAAACGATTTGCTTGATCAACGGGATCAGTTGGTCAATGAATTGAACAAATTGATCAAGGTAAATACCAGTACCAACAGCGATGGCAGTTTCAATGTCTTTATCGGGACTGGTCAGCAGTTGGTTATTGGCGGGAAGACGGTGCAAATGACAGCTGAAGCCTCCAGTCTTGATCTGACCCGCATCGCCGTTGGTCTTAAGACTGCTGGCGGCACTCAGGAACTGCCAGAGTCCTTGATCGTCGGAGGAGAGCTGGGCGGCTTGGTCAGTTTCAGAAGCCAGTCACTTGATGCTGCGGTGAACGAGCTTGGCCGGGTTGCTGCCTCATTGACGCTGACTTTCAATGCTCAGTATGGTTTGGGGATGGACATGAGCGGGCGGATTGCCGGTGAAACGGGATTCGTTGGGGAACTGTTCTCTGTGCCCCAACCTCGTGTTGTGCCAAGTGCGACAAATCAGGGGGTTGGGCAATTGGCGGCAACTTTTTTGCCGCCAGTGGCGCCTTCTGCACCTGACTACGCAGGGAGTTTTTATACAAATCTGAGCAACAGTGATTACCTGGTGACATTTGGTGCGGGTGGAAGTTACACAGTAACACGGCAGAATGACGGTGTTGCTGTAGCCACCGGAACCAGTCCCGCTGGCGTGCAGTTTGATGGTGTATCACTGAATATTTCTGTTCCAGGGGCAATGGCAGGTGACCGTTTTGTCGTCAAGCCAGTTGCAGAAGCGGCCAAGAATATTTCAATTGATACGCGGGTCGTAGCAGATCCGCGGCTGGTGAATGCGGCTGCGCCGGTACGCACGATTCCGGCGATTACAAATACCGGTGTGATGGTCATGTCACAGGGCGTTGTCGGAGTTGGCTACTCGATTCCGGCGACACAGACTCTGGTGGCTACGGCAACTGATTTGACCGGACTGACAGGAACCTGGGTCGCCAGGTATTCAGACGGAAGCGTTTCAGCGGCAAGTACGGGAGATATTCCACTGACCAGTGGTACTGCCACTTTGTCGGGCATTACCTGGAACAACATGTCGTTCAGTATTACCGGGGCGCCCAATGCTGGCGATCGTTTCGTCATCGAGCGTAACAGCGATGGCCTGCAGGACGGACGAAACGCCTTGCAGTTTGCTGCACTGCAAACCGCAAATACAACGGCGGGTGGAACCGCAACTTATCAATCGACATACTCACGGCTGGTTGCGGAGAATGGCATCAGGACACGCGAGGCCAAGGTACGCCTGGCTGCTCAGGAGGCGGTGCTGACGCAAGCCCAGAACGCAAGGGACTCACTGTCGGGGGTTAATCTTGACGAGGAAGCCGCGAATCTGATGAAGTTCCAGCAGGCCTATCAGGCGGCGGCGAAAATTCTGGATGTCGGTAACAAGCTGTTTGAGACTTTGTTGTCGATCAGGTAAGGAGGGGATCATGCGTGTCAGCACCTCGATGATTTACGGTTCTGGATTGCGGGGAATCATGAACCTGCAATCTGAATTGTACCGGACCCAAAATCAGCTTTCGACCGGGCGTCGGATTCTGACCCCCGCCGATGACCCGATTGGTGCCGCAGAAGCGCTGGAGGTTTCGCAGTCGAAAGCTGTCAATGCACAGTTCAAGAATAATCAAGCGGACGCAACTGTCCAGTTGAGCTTGGCAGAGTCCATTGCCGGTAGTGTGGGTGATACCTTGATCCGGATATCTGAGCTTGCTGCCGAGGCCGGAAATCCTATGCTTGATAACGCTCAGCGGGGGACAATTGCCGCCGAAATGAAGTTGCAGCTCCAAAGCTTGATTGGTTTGGCGAATACTCAGGATGGCAGTGGCTTGCATATCTTTGCCGGCTACAAGTCGACCACGGTGCCGTTTGCCATTAATTCCACTGCTACGCCACCCTCGCCCGGAGACACCGCGCCGGCATATTCCCTTGGCAATACCTATGTGAATTATTCCGGCGATGCGGGTACTCCTGCTTTACAGGTGACTGCGTCAAAAGTCATGGCTGTATCCGAAAACGGCATGCAGCTATTCATGCAGGTTCGCGATGCTCAGGGCAATATCACAGGCCAAAGCATGTTCGATACAGTCAAGAATCTCGTGGATATTGTCGACCCATCGAGTGGCATGACATTTTCCACGAGTGAACTGGCGCAGATTAGAGGGAACATCAAGAGCACGATTGATCACGTAGCCAATATCCGGGCGTCTCTGGGAGCCAGGCTCAACGCTGTGGATGGACTTAGCACTACAGCGACAGATATCGATTATCTTTATAAGGTCCGTTTGTCGGAATTGCAGGATCTGGACTATACCGAGGCCATTTCCCGTTTCGCGCGCTACCAGACCCAACTTGAAGCCACACAGCTGACTTTCAAGCAGACCAGCCAACTCAGCCTGTTCAACCTCCTGTGAAACCGACCATAGTCGTGGTGCTTGCAGCTTTCAGTCTATTGCTGACAGGCTGTTCGTCTACCGGTGAAAATGTATTCAAGCTGACAGCGAACAGTTCCCTAAAACCCAATATTCTGCTCGGCGGAGCGGCCGCGATCTATTTGATCTACGATCCGCTGGCACCCAACTGGGAAATCGAGGAAACGCGTCTGCCGGACGACAGCTACCGCCTGTCGATGAAAATGAAGCGCTTTCATACCGGCGGTTCCGGCGAGGCGATCCAGGTACTGAAGCGCCGGGCGCGGCAGTTGCAGGAGGAACAGGGGCATGTTGGTTACGAGATTGCCGGCTATTCGGAAGGGATTGATTCGCAGACCCTGATGACGCGTCGGGTGGCTGAAGGAACGATCCGTTTCGTCAAGCGCGAGGACGCCGATTCATTCGCGCTGAACGGCAGCTACTGAGCCGCCGGCAAGGCGAAGCCGAGCATGGCCCGGATGGCGAAGTCGTAGAGGTCCTGCAATGGACCGGTCAGGTAGTTCAGGCTGACACCTACCGCCATGAACCCCCCCATCAGGGTTAGCGGGAAACCCAGCGCAAAGAGGTTGAGTTGCGGTGCGGCCTTGGTCAGCACGCCGAGTGCCACGTTGGTGATCATCAATGCCACCAGTACAGGGAGTGCGAGCAGCAATCCGGCGGAGAATATCTTCCCGCCCAGTTCGGCGAGGTTGCGCCAGCTGTTCGGAGACAAGGCCTCCGGGCCGACCGGTATGGCATGGAAACTCTGCGCCAGGGTCGAGATGTACAGCAGGTGCCCATCGAAGGCCATGAACAGCAACAGGGCGATCAGACCGATGAATTCGGCCAGAACGGCCGTTTGTGCACCTTCCATCGGATCGTAGAAGGTGGCAAAGCCCAGACCCATCTGGAAACCGATATAAGTGCCGGCCATGTCGATGGCGGAAAATACGATGCGGGCGGCGAAACCCATGGAAATGCCGATCAGCACCTGCTGGCCAAGGATCCACAGGCCGGCCAGCGATGCCGGCTGGACATTGGGCATCGGTGGCAGCACCGGGGCGATGGCAATGGTGATGCCGAGTCCGAGGATCAGGCGGGTCCGCCGGGGAATGCCGGCGGTGCTCCATAGCGGCGCAGTCGCGACCAGCCCGAGGATGCGGGCCAGCGGGAAAGCGTAGAACGCGATCCAGGCATCGATCTGCGCCATGCTCAGGCTCAGCATGGGTCAGCCGATGATCTGGGGAATGCTGCCGAATAGCCGCTGGATGTAGTCCACCATGTACTGCAGCATCCATGGTCCGAGCAGGATCAATACCAGAAATATGGCGACCAGTTTGGGGACGAATTGCAACGTGGCCTCGTTGATCTGGGTGGCTGCCTGGAAGATGCTGACGATCAGGCCGACAGCCAGGGCGGCGATGAGCATCGGTGCAGCCATCATCAGCGTGGCTTCGATGGCTTGGCGGCCGATTTCCATGACGATGCCCGGGGTCATATGTTGAAACTCTGGACCAGTGAGCCGATGACTAGGTGCCAGCCGTCGACGAGAACGAACAGCATCAGTTTGAACGGCAGCGCCACCATGATCGGTGACATCATCATCATCCCCATGGACATCAGGATGCTGGCGACCACCATGTCGATGATCAGAAAGGGAATGAACAGTACGAAACCGATCTGGAAGGCTGTCTTCAGTTCGCTGATGACGAATGAAGGAATCAGGATGCGCAAGGGGATGTCGTCGGGCGTCGCGATGTTGTCGATCCTGGCGACCCCGGCAAACATGGCGATATCGGCTTCGCGCGTATGTTTGAGCATGAAGGCTCGCATCGGAACGACCGCACGTTCTCCTGCCTCCATGATGTTGATCCGGCTTTCCGACAGAGGGACATAGGCCTCGGTGTAGACCCGGTCAAAGGTCGGTGCCATGATGAAAAAGGTCAGGAACAGCGACAGGCCGACCAGGATCTGGTTTGGCGGCGCGGTCTGGGTGCCCATGGCGTGTCGCAATAGCGAGAGCACGATCAGGATGCGTGTGAAGCTGGTCATCATCAGCATGGCCGCTGGGATGAAGCTCATCGCGGTCAGCAGCAGCAGTGTCTGGATGGTCAGGCTGTAGGTCGTGCCGCCGGCACCGGACGGGGTGCTGGTGATGGCCGGCAGGCCGCCTGCCGTCTGGGCCAGTACTGGCGCCGCGAGTAGTAGCAGCGGCGCCAGCAGAATCAGCTTATTGCGCTGCATTTTGGCGCTCCCGGATGGCTTTGAGCCAGTCACCGAAGGCCGGTCCCTGGCCGCCGGCTGGCGTTGTGCTTGTGCCCTTGGGCAGCGTGTGCAGGGTACGGATCTGCCCTGGAACGATGCCGATGACCAGCCAATTGTCCTCGACCTCGACCAGAACGATGCGTTCCTTGGGGCCAAGGGCGATGCCGCTGATCACTCGCATGTTGCCCTGGCCGAACATCTTGCCGCCGGAAACCTTGCGCGCGGCCCAGGTGGCGGCGAATAACAGGCCGACAATGAGCAGCAGGGCCAGGGTGGCCTGCAGGTAGGTACCGGCGGAAACCACCGGCGGGGCACTCTCGGCTGCCAGCAGCGGAGCAGGCAGGGTCAGCAATAAAGGAAGGGCGCGCAGCAAGGGAGGGTCGTCGTCGGGTTTCGGGATGCGCTATCTTAAACCCAAATACCGCCGCCGCAGCGTTGGCGTGCTCAGCGGTTGATTTTGCGCATCCGCTCCGAGGGCGTGATGATGTCGGTCAGCCGGATACCGAACTTGTCATTGACGACGACGACTTCGCCCTGGGCGATCAGGGTTCCGTTGACCAGCACATCCATCGGCTCGCCAGCCATTGCGTCAAGTTCGACGACCGAGCCGTGGGCCAGTTGCAGCAGATTCTTGATGGTGATCTTGGTACGGCCGAGTTCGACGGTGATCTGGACCGGAATGTCCAGGATCATGTCCAGTTCGTTCATGACACCGCCGGCCCCGGTTGGCGGTGCAAAGGAAGGAAAGATGTCGGCAGGTTGTGCCGCGGCAGCCGGCGCTGCGTCGATCGTCGTCTGTTCGGCCATGGCGGCTGCCCAGTCGTCTTCACTGATCTGCTCTTCGGCGGCCGCGTTTTCGATGTTTTCCATATCTTCAGACATTCTTTCCTCCTGCTACGACATCTCCCGAACCCGTCTCAGGCGGCGTGGCAATGAACTTTTCAACGCGCAAGGCATATTGGCCATTCTGCTGACCATAGCTGCATTCGATCAGCGGGACATTATCCACCAGGGCTTCGACGCGCGGTGGAATGGTGATCGGAATCACGTCGCCCGGTTTGAGCTTGAGTATGTCGCGCAAGGACACGGTACCCGAGCCCAGTTGCGCGACGATTTCGACTTCGGCACCTTGCAATTGCTTGCGCAGGGTGATGATCCAGCGCTTGTCGGTCGACAACTGATCGCTCTGCATGGTGCTGTAAAGCAGATCCCGGATCGGCTCGAGCATCGAGTATGGGAAGCAGATGTGCATGTCGGCCGTGGCGCCGCCAAACTCCAGCGTGAACGACGTCGAGACGACGATTTCCGATGGCGTGGCAATGTTGGCGAACTGCGAGTTCATTTCCGAGCGGATGTACTCGAAACTGATGTCGTAGACCGGTTTCCAGGATTTTGAATACTCGGCGAACACGACCCCGAGCAAGCCCTGGATGATGCGCTGCTCGGTGGCCGTGAAGTCGCGGCCTTCGACGCGGGTATGGAAGCGCCCGTCGCCGCCGAACATGTTGTCGACCACCAGAAAGACCAGATTGGGATCGAAGACGAAGAGCGCTGTGCCGCGCAGGGGCTTGGCAGCAACCAGGTTCAGGTTGGTCGGCACCACCAGGTTGCGGATGAACTCGCTGTATTTCTGCACGCGGATCGGTCCGACCGAGATTTCCGCATTGCGGTGCATGTAGTTGAACAGCCCGATACGCAGGTAGCGGGCAAAACGCTCGTTGACCAGTTCGAGCGTCGGCATGCGGCCGCGGACGATGCGTTCCTGCGTGCCAAGGTTGTAGGCGCGAATGGAGGCATCGTCGCCGCCGTGCTCTTCGGGCTCGTCGGTTTCCCCGGTGACGCCCTTGAGCAGGGCGTCAACCTCGTCCTGGGAGAGAAAGTCGCCGGCCATGGCTCCTTACTGAATGATGAAGGAAGTGAACAGGACGGACACGACCGGACCTTCCGGCGGGATGATCTCGCCCCGCTTGTTTTTGGTCGGCGGCTCGATGGCCGAGTTGATTTCGGTCTGGATTTCTGTGGCCAGTTGCTCCTTGCCTTCCTTGGACTGGAGTTCGGAGGCCTTCTTGCTCGACAGCAGCAGGGTCACGTTATTGCGGATGCGCGGCATCATCATGGCCAGCGTTGCCTGCGAAGGCGGTTCATCCAGTTCGACGGAGAGTACGACCTGCAGGTACTGATCGCCGACTTCCGGAACGAGGTTTACCGTGAATGGATCAAGGTTGACGAATACTGGTGGCGCGGTCTTGTCCTTTTTCTTTTTGGCAGGTTTCTTGGCGGTTTCCTGCGCCACTTCGTCGTCGTCCAGGTGTTCGTCGTCCTTGCTACCGCTCATCATCAGGAAGGCGCCAGCGCCGGCGGCAAGCAACAAAACGACAGCCAGCACAATGATGATCAAGAGCTTCTTGCTTTTCTTCGGCGCTGCTTCGGCGCCCTCTTCGGCAGGCTTGCTATCCTTGGCCATGCTTCTCCCTTTCTATCTTCTGGTGTCAGGCGAACAGATCAACCATTCCCCTGCCTTGACGGGCAGGTAGCCCGGAGGTTCCGGAATGTGTTGCTTGGTCGGGCGAAAGTATAGCCTCTTCACCGTCGAAGCGGGGGGCGTTGCCGGTCTGTTGCGAGGATTCCTGCTGAGCTTGCTGTTGTTGCTGCGCCTGTGAGCCGACGTTCGACTGTCCCAGGTTGATCCCGGCGCCAGAGAGCATTTCGCGCAGCCTGGGCATGGCGTCTTCGATGGCCTGGCGGACTTCCTGGTTGGCAACCGCGAAGTGCGCGGTCATCTGATCGCCATTGAGGCTGATGTTGATCTGTATCGGACCCAGTTGTGCCGGATTCACATTGATCTGGGCATTCTGAACATCACCGCGCGCCAGCCAGACAACCCGCTCGCTGAATTGCTGCGCCCAGCGGGGATCATGGACCGGTGCCGGAACGTGGTGTTGCATTTCACCCTTGCCGGTGCCCTGCAGACGTTCGCCGGCAGTTGCCGGGTTGAAGAGCAGTGAGTTCGTGGATTCGGTCTTGCCGGCAAGATTTGCCGTTTCGCTGCTGACGGCCAGCGCATCACTTGCCGCCGCCCGGGCGGCGAGCATTGCCGGGTTGCCGGCGGCCGCCTTGTCGTCGGTCGGCACAAAAGCCTTGCCAAGCCCGGTATCGGCACGGGCGGCGCGGTCGCCGCGCACATCGGTGTCGTTGCCGGGGCGTTGGGCGATCATCTCGAAAATGTTCAGCGCAGCCAGCGGCGAACCTTCGCCGGCCTCTTCGCCATTGGCGCCGAGCAGTGCGGCATCGCGATCCTTGCTACCGGAGCCGATCTGACGATCCAGTGCGTTCGGCAACGCAGCGCCATTGCTCATGCTGTTGAGCATCTGGGTAAAGTCACCGAGTTGTCCGGCCAGCAGGGCGGCAAAGTCGATTGCGCCGGCATCCAGGCCTGGCAAGGCCGAAGACGTGTTATCGGTGGCTGCATTGCCGGAAAGTGCTGCAGTCGGAATGACGGAGATGCTCATGTGAGTTCCAGATCAAAAGTGCCTGCCCACTAAAAGCAAACAGCGTGCCGGGCTATTTCTCGTCGCTTTTCGTGTCGGCGACGAATTTCCGGGCGGAGAACTCATCCAGTAATTTCTGCTCCTGTTTGTTTTCTTTTTGCTTTTCCCGGGCCTCATGCCGGGTTGCCAGGGTGCCGATGGCCTGGAGCCGGGTGTTCTGCTGTTTCCAGTGTTCCTGGCCACGGCGGGTGCCGGCCTCGCTCTGGCGGACGATATCGCGTTGCTGGCCGATGGCCTCGTCAATCCGGCCGAGGAAATCCTGGTAGTTGGCCAGGACCTGGCGGGTCAGTCCCTGGGTTGTGGCGTCCCGCAATTTGTCGGCGTATTCGGCACGGTATTGCTCAAGCATTTCCAGCCGGCTTCTGGCGTTCTGCTCGGCAGAAATGAGCTTGCCCAGATTGCGTGTGGCTTCGTCCGTGCGGTTCTGCATCAGTTCCAAGAGCGGCTGCAGGGAGAAATTGGACGCCATGGTTTAACGCGTCAGCTGAACAGGCCGGACAACTGGCCGACGCTGGACAGGTAATCCGATTTTTCGCTCAGTTTCTGCTGCAGGAAAGCTTCCATGCGCGGGTACATGGCGATCGACTGGTCGAGTACCGGGTCCGAGCCGGGCGCGTAGGCGCCGACGGCGATCAGGTCGCGGGAGCGCTGGTAGCGGGAGAACAGGACCTTGAAGCGGCGGATGTGGTCGAGCTGGTTGTCGTCGATCAGATTGACCATGGCCCGGCTGATCGACTGCTCGATGTCGATGGCCGGATAGTGGCCGGCGTCGGCAAGCGTCCGGGTGAGCACGATGTGGCCGTCGAGAATGGCGCGTGCCGAATCGGCAATCGGGTCCTGCTGGTCGTCGCCTTCGGCCAGTACGGTGTAGAAGGCGGTGATCGAGCCGCCGCCTTCGACGCCGTTGCCGGCGCGTTCCACCAGTTGCGGCAGACGGGCGAAGACGGATGGCGGATAACCGCGGGTGGCCGGCGGTTCGCCGATAGCCAGGGCAATCTCCCGTTGGGCCATGGCGTAGCGGGTCAGCGAATCCATGATCAGCAGGACGTGCTTGCCCTGGTCGCGGAAGTACTCGGCGATGGTCGTGGCGTAGGCCGCACCCTGCAGACGCATCAGTGGGCCGGTATCGGCCGGGGCGGCGACGACGACAGCCCGGCGCATGCCTTCCTCGCCGAGAATGTGTTCGATGAACTCCTTGACCTCACGGCCGCGTTCGCCGATCAGTCCGACTACGATCACTTCCGCTTCGGTGTAGCGGGCCATCATCCCGAGCAGGACCGACTTGCCGACGCCGGAGCCGGCAAAGAGGCCCATGCGTTGTCCGCGACCGACCGTCAGCAGGGCGTTGATCGCGCGGATGCCGACGTCGAGCGGGCGTTCGATGGCAGCGCGGCTCATCGGATTGATCGGCCGGCTTTGCAGCGGCCGGGCCTGGCTGGCACGGAGCAGGCCCTTGGTGTCGAGCGGCCGGCCGACACCATCGAGCACCCGGCCAAGCAGTTCGTCGCCAACCGGTACCTGTTTGGCGCGGTCGATGGCGCGCCGTTTAAGGTGGCCGGGCTGATCGACCTGCGGTGGCGGGCTGGGGGCATCGAAGGGAACGACACGGGTGCCGGGGGCCAGACCGAAAACCTCGTCGGAAGGCATCAGGAAGAGTTTTTCGCCGGCAAAACCGACGACTTCGGCTTCGATGGGGGCGCCCATTGTGGGGTGGATGCGGCAGGTACTGCCCAGTGGTAGTTTGAGTCCCGAGGCTTCCATGACCAGGCCGTTGATCCGGGTCAGTCGGCCGCTGGGCCAGATTGCCTGGGCGTTGCCGGCGCTCTGCCGGCAACCGTCGATGAACTCCTGCCAGCGCTGGCGATGGTCGGGCGGGTTCAGCGGATCAGCCATTTTTCGGGCTCGACGCCGATGGCTTCAAGGATGCGTTTCCAGCGTGTTTCCAGCGTTGCATCGATCTCGCTGTGACCGGCCTTGAGCAGGCATCCGCCAGGACTCAGGGTGCTGTCGGGAACCAGATTGATGCTGCCCGGTGGGCCGAGTTCGACAAGGCCGGCCCGCAGGGCTTCGAGATCGTCCGGGTTGGCATGCAGGGCCAGGTTGCCGTGATGCAGCGGCAAGGCCTGCAGGGCTTCGCGCACGATCGGGAGCAACAGGTCGCGGCGGGTTGCCAGCGTACTGCCGAGGACCAGTGAGGCAACTTCGAGGGCGAGGTCCAGTGTTTGTTCGCCGACGGCCTGGTCGAGTTCGCCCAGGGACTGCTGGAAATTTTCGATCAGGGCGCGCAGCCGGGCGATTTCCTCGTCGCGGGCGGTCTGCATGGCCTCGGCGGCGGCTTGCAGGCCTTCCTCGTAGCCCGCCTGATAACCTTCCTGGCGCGCCTGCTCGTGAATCTGCTCTATCTCGTCGGCAGTCGGCAAGTTGAGCGGTCCGGCGACAGCTTCTCCCTGTTCCTCTTCCACGACCTCGGTCACTTCGGCCGGGGCCTCTGCCGGCGCCTCGACGACCTCGTCCGGCGCATCGAAGGCATTCGCCTGCCAGCGCTGGTAAGCGGCCAGTTGTTCTTTCGGGATGACGCCAGCCATGGGTTAGACCATCTGTTCGCCGCCGGCGCCGCCGAGCACGATCTGTCCTTCGTCGGCCAGGCGGCGGACGATCTTGAGGATTTCCTTCTGCTCGGCTTCGACTTCGGAGAGGCGGACCGGTCCCTTGGACTCCAGGTCTTCGCGCAGCATTTCCGCCGCCCGCTGCGACATGTTCTTGAAAATCTTCTCGCGCAATTCCGGTGAAGCACCCTTCAGCGCCAGGACCAGCGAGTCGGACTGGACTTCGCGCATGATCATCTGGATCGAGCGGTCGTCGATGTCCAGCAGGTTCTCGAACACGAACATCTCGTCGAGAATCTTCTGTGCCAGATCCGGGTCGTATTCGCGGATCGCGTCGACCACCGAGGTCTCGTTGGCGGTGCCGATGAAGTTGAGGATTTCCGCGACCGTCCGCACCCCGCCCATGGCGGTATGTTTGATGCTGGTCGAGCCGGACAGGATGCGTAGCATGGCCTCGTTCAGTTCGCGCAGCGCAGCCGGCTGGATACCTTCCAGCGTGGCGATACGCAGGACCACGTCGTTGCGCAGGCGTTCGGTGAAATGGTTGAGGATTTCACTGGAGTGATCGTGTTCGAGGTGAACCAGGATGGTGGCGATGATCTGCGGGTGCTCGTTCTTGATCAGGTCGGCAACGGTCTGGGCATCCATCCATTTCAGCCCTTCGATCCCCGAAGTTTCGCCACCCTGGAGGATGCGCGAGATGAGGTTCGATGCCTTGTCGTCACCGAGCGCCTTGGTCAGCACCGAGCGGATGTAATTGTCGGTGTCGACGTGTACCGCCGCGTGCTCTTCCATGTTCTTGTGGAATTCGTCGAGCACGGTTTCGACCGTTGCCCGCGGTACGGTCTTCAGCGCGGCCATCGCATGACCGAGCTTCTGGACCTCGCGAGGCCCGAGGTGCTTGAGCACTTCGGCCGCGTGGTCTTCACCCAGCGCGATCAGCAGCGTCGCGCTCTTTTCCAGTCCGTCGTCACCCGGCATTGGCGCCTATCCAGTCCTTGATGATGTTTGCGACCGCCTTGGCGTCGGCTTGCGCGAGGTCGCGCGCCTTCTGCACCTTGGCGGCATAGTGGTCGATCTGCACGATGTCCTCGGGTTCTCCGTCCTCGCCGATGACCGCAACATGGCCGATGGCACCGGCGACGCCGTCCGCCGTGGTCGGGTCGTCGCCGGTCGAGGGCGCCGGGAACATGGTTTTCAGCGAAGGCTGGATGACCTTGAAATACAGGAAAGCGATAACGCCGATGATCAGCAGGTACTTGATCAGTTCCTTGGCGTAATCGATGTTGTCCGGATCCTTCCAGATCGGCATCGACAGATCGGTTTTCTCGACGCTGGCGAACGGCGCGTTGGCGACCGAGATCGAGTCGCCACGCTCCTGGCTGAAGCCCATGGCCTCGCGGACCAGGTCGTTGATCTGTTTCATTTCCGCTTCCGGCAGCGGACGGCTGACCTCCTGGCCGCTCTTCGCGTCTACGCCCTTGCGGTGATTGACCACCACGGCGGCCGTCAGGCGCCGGACGGCGCCCATTCCCTGCTTGGTGTGACGGATGGTGCGATCGACTTCGTAATTGATCGTCGAGTTCTTGCTGGTGTTGATCGGTTGACCGGCGGCGTTGAGGGGGGCGGTAATGCCTGCGGCGTCGATGCGCCCGGGGATGTTTCCCTGAGCGTCAGGCTGGCCCGGGGTGCCACCGACAGCCGGGGCGGTCAGCGGGGCGGTTGCCGGTACCGGCGGCTGGTTGGTCAGTGCGCCGGGGACGCCGCCGACGGCTTCGTTGACGCTGGCGGTCTCGTTGCTTTGCTGGCTGCGGATCACGCTTGCGTCGGGCGCAGAATTGGGGCGGAAGGTCTCGGCCGTCTGTTCGCTTTGCGAGAAATCGATGTCGGCGGCAATCTGGACACGGAAGTTGTCCTCGCCGAGTACCGGTTTGAGGATCTGTTCGATGCGCCCGACGATGCTGTTCTCGACCTCGCGGACATACTTCAGTTGCGTCGCGTCAAGGCCGGCTTCGGTCAGGCGGTTTTTCAGCGAGGACAGTAGCGCACCGTTCTGGTCGAGGATGCTGACATTGCTCGACTGCAGTTGCGGCACGCTGGACGAGATCAGGTGGGTGATGCCGGCGACCTGGGCGCCGTCAAGCGTGCGGCCAGGGTAGAGGTTGAGCATGACCGAGGCGGTTGGTTTCTGTTCCTCGCGGACGAATACCGAGGGCTTGGGAATGGCCAGGTGTACCCGGGCGGCTTGGACCGAACCGATCGACATGATGGTACGCGCCAGTTCGCCCTCCAGTCCGCGCTGATAATTGACCTGTTCGGCGAACTGGCTGATGCCGAATTTCTGGTTCTCCATCAGTTCGAAACCGACATTGCCGCCGCGCGGCAAGCCTTGCGAAGCCAGCTTCAGGCGGACTTCGTGCACCCGTTCGTTGGGTACCATGATGGCGCCCGAGCTCGACATGCGGTGTGGGATGTTCTGTTGTTCCAGCGCGGCAACGATGCTGCCGCCGTCCTTTTCGTTCAGGTTGGAGAACAGGACCTTGAAGTCGGGCTGCTGGCTCCACAGGATGGTGCCGACGATGACCGCGATGATGGCAGCGATGGCAACGGCCAGACCGATCTTCTGCTGGTCATTCAGGCGGTTGAAAGCCTCGCGCAGGCGATCCGTCGGGTTTTCCGCCGGGGTATTTCCTGCTGTGGTTTCAGTGCTAGCTGCCATCAAATGCCAGGTCGGGTTATGGGAAACAGAAGAAGAATCAATCGGGAAGCCAAATTTTCCTAGAAATATTCTACTATTACCGGCGCCGAATGCACCCTAACTTTTTAATGACAAACCCTCAGCCAGCCTCCAGCGACGCCGCGCCAGCCGACAAAGCGGCCGAATTGCAGCGCGCTTTCGCCATGTTCAACCAGGTTTCTGCAGAGTTGACGCAGGCTTACGAAACCCTGCAGGGCAAGGTGGCCTCGCTGACCGAGGAGTTGGCGGTGGCCAACGGCGAATTGCGTCGTCAGTACCGAGAGAAGGAAGCCTTGTCCGAGCGTCTCTCTTCGCTGCTCGATGCTTTGCCGGCGGGCGTGGTGCTGCTCGATGCTTCGGCGCGGGTGGCGGCAGTCAATCCGGCGGCCATCGAGATGTTCGGTGAACAGGTGCTCGGGGCGCACTGGGGCGATGTCGTCAATCGCTGCCTGGAACCGACCCTGACCATCGGTGAGTGGATGCTCGGCGAGAGTCGCCTGTCCATCGCGGAAAGTGCATTGCCGTCCGGTGATGGAAAAATTCTGCTGCTGCACGACATCAGCACCGCGCAGCGGATGAAGGAAGAGCTGGAGCGCAGCCAGCGGCTGGCGGCGATGGGAGAAATGGCGGCGTCGCTGGCGCATCAATTGCGAACGCCACTGGCAGCGGCACTGCTCTACGCTTCCAACCTTGGTCAGCCCGGCATGAGCGAGGAAGCGCGTGCCCGGTTTTCCGACAAGGCAACCGGGCAACTGCGTCGCCTGGAGCGTTTGATTCAAGATGTCCTGTTATTCGCCCGAGGCGAGAGCATCGGTGCCGACGTGATCGTTGCCAGCGAATTGCTCGCCGAGGCAGCCCAGACCATGGAGCCGTTGATGCGCGAACAGGGCGTCGATTTCGTCGTCCTTGATGATTGCCTGGATGGGCGCCTGGTCGGCAGCCGGAAGGCTTTGTTTGGCGCCCTGGTGAATCTGCTCGAGAATGCCCTGCAGGCGACGCCGGCTGCCGGCAAAATTTGCCTGGGCGGCAATTTTTCCGGCGAAAGCCTGCGCTTTTCGGTGCGCGATACCGGGCCGGGCATTCCCCCGGAAAAGCGCGACCGTATCTTCGAACCGTTTTACACGACCAAAGGCCAGGGGACCGGGCTGGGGCTGGCGATCGCGCTGGGCGTTGCCCGGGCGCACGGCGGTACGATAGAAATTTCTCCGTCGGTCGCCGACGGGGCCGAGTTTGTCATGACGCTGCCGGCCGGGGTGGCTACCACGGAAGTCGATCAATGAGCGAAAACAGTTTGCCAATTCTTGTCGTCGAGGACGATCCCAGTCTGCGCGAAGCTATCGGCGATACGCTGGAACTGGCCGGTCTGCCTTATGTCGCCGTCGATGGTGGCGAGGCCGCCTTGCGTGCCCTTGAGAACCAGGCGTTTTCGATCGTCGTCAGCGACGTACGCATGATGCCGATGGACGGCATCACCCTGCTCAAGGAAATACGTGCCCGCCTGCCCTACCTGCCGGTGGTGCTGATGACGGCTTATGCCGAGGTGGACAAGGCGGTCGACGCCATGCGTTCCGGCGCCTGTGATTTCCTGCTCAAGCCTTTCGAACCGCAAGCCCTGCTGGGGTACATCAACAAGTACGAGCTGGCGACGCATCGTGACGATGCCGGCGTGGTTGCCGAAGATACGGCCAGCCGCGACATGTTTGCCATGGCCAAGCGTGTGGCGCAGACCGATGCGACCGTGTTGCTGACCGGTGAATCCGGGGTGGGCAAGGAAGTGGTCGCTCGCTTCATTCATCGCAATTCGGCTCGTTGTGACGGCCCATTCGTTGCCATCAACTGCGCGGCCATTCCCGATAGTCTGCTTGAAGCGACACTATTCGGCTATGAAAAGGGGGCATTTACCGGTGCGCAGCAGGCCCAGGCCGGCAAGTTCGAGCAGGCCCAGCATGGCACCCTGTTGCTGGACGAAGTGACCGAAATGCCCATGGGGCTGCAAGCCAAGCTGCTGCGTGTGCTGCAGGAGCGGGAAGTCGAACGGGTCGGCGGCAAGAAACCGGTCGAGCTCGATATCCGCATCGTCGCCACCTCCAACCGGGATATGGCGGAAGCCGTTGCCCGCGGTGTTTTCCGTGAGGACCTTTATTACCGTTTGAATGTCTTCCCCGTCGCCATTCCGGCACTGCGTCAGCGTCCGCTGGACATCCTGCCGATCGCCCGTTATTTCATCGCTGAGCACGGTGCTCGTTTTGGGCGAACCGGCATGCAGCTGTCTCAAGTGGCAGAGCAAGCACTTACATCGTATGGCTGGCCGGGCAATGTGCGCGAACTGGAAAACGTTGTCCAGCGCGCGCTGATCATGGCGCCAGGCCAGCGCATCGAACCCGAGCACCTGAACCTGCTTGGTCAGGTGGTGGCTCCTGCCTCAATCGCCGTGACCGTCGACGAAAAAAGGGGGGATAATATGAACATCAAGGACTTGGAGCGCGAGCACATCCTGCAGACCCTGGCCGAAGTCGGTGGTTCACGTAAGCTGGCGATCGAGCGCCTGGGGATCTCCGAGCGAACCTTGCGTTACAAGCTTCAGCAGTATCGGGAAGAAGGGCATTACCGGGATTGATCCTGGTCCGTTTATTGCTCTGTATTCCGCAGTTGGAGGATGGGAATCATGGACACCAAGGGTATCGAACAAATGTTGAGCGTGCTGCGGTCCACCGCAGCGCAGGCATCCGGCAAGCCGGCAGATTCTTCTGCAGGGGTGGCGGGCGTTGCCGATTTCTCCGAAGTCCTGAAAAACTCCATCGACAAGGTCAACGATACGCAGAAGTCCGCCAATCAGATGGCCGAGAAAATGGTCGCCGGCGACACCACGCAAAACCTGCACGAAGTGATGATTGCCCTGCAGACCGCCAGCGTTTCCTTCCAGGAAATGGTCCAGGTGCGTAACAAACTGGTTACGGCTTACCAGGACATGATGAACATGCAGGTTTGATGCCCTCTCGGGCTGCTTGAGGACTTCCTAGCCCTTGTCTCGCACGATCATTAATCCGGCGAGGTCGCCGATGCCAATGCCGAGCCGCTTTCCCAGGGAATCGGCCACTTGGCCCAGATAGTTTTTGCTATGTGAAGCCAGCCGGAAAAATGAGTAGAAGAACTCGATGATCATTTCCCGAGTCGTGGCTTGCCGATATCCCGACAGCCCGAGCAGGAAGGTATGTGAAATAAGATACAGGGAAACCAGTTCGCGATATTGGCTGCAGAGGCCGTTGCCCCTGAAGGGAAAGAGCGAACGAAATGCGTGGTGAATTAGTAGGTTTTCCAGCACGAAGGGATGATCGACCAGGAAAGGTCCGAGATACTTTCGGTAGATATCTTCGTGCAAGGCGATGAGCTCGCTATCGTCTGAAGATTCGCCGGGTTTCCACGACAGACCACGACAGGCTTCGTCAAAGCAGCGCTTGAGTACTGGCTGCTGAATATCGGGTTGAAGATCGGTGAGAATCGTCTGGAAAAGTCGTAGGCGCTGAACGGGATTAGGGCGCAGTGCCTCGATTTGCTCCTGAATGACATGGGCGTGTGGGAGCATCTGAACATACTTGCCTAAGACGTTCGGCAGTTGTTTGCTGATTCCCTGTGGGCCTAGTTGCATTGCCGATTCACTCTCCGCCAGGAGGCGTCCCAGAAGTAGCAGGCGTGCTTCAAGACTGATCGTGCGAATCTGAAGGATGGCAACAATGACGGCGCGCAGGTCATTCATGTTGGCGATCGCATCGTCGTCAAGTGCGTCTCCGGAAAGCTTTCCAAGCAGTGCAGTGGGTTGTTCCAGAATGGCGTTGTTCGTCACTTCAACGAAATGTATCGGCTCTGGGTCAAGCAGTATCTGCCGGGCGGCTTCTGGGCAGGATAGTGTCAGCGAGTACTCGAACTCGTTACCGAATAAGTTGGCGGTTCGAGGATAGCTCGAGCAGGTGGTGCTGAGCGCTGCGTGCCCCATTTCCTTGTGAATTCGGCAGAGATTTTGCGCGTCGAGGAAGGGGCAGGAATTGTCTGCATCCATTACGATCAAGGCAAAGTCATGTATGCCTGTCGAATGTGAAGGAAGTTTTATCGTTTGTGAGAACAGTTTTGAGAGAGTGGGATCTTTATTCTTTTTGTAGGCAAGATATGTGGCTTTATCGATTGCAATTTGCCAGCCGCCACAGCAGGAGTCCTCGCAGCTTGAACCGATGCACTCAAATTTGGTGTAGTGGTGGAGCGCGAGAGCTCTTTTCCCTGTCATTTCGACCAGAAGTTCATGATGATGAGCGCAATGGTAAGCGAAGACAGGCTAATCGGAAGGACTTATCCCTCAAGTTAAGTATTTTTCAGCGGCTTCACGCTGTGCGCGCAGCAATGCTTCCTGTTTCTGGCGACGCGCCTCTTCGGCTCGCTCGTAGGCTTCTTTCTGCGCGCGCCGTCTTTCGGCAAGTTTTGCCGCGGCCAGTCGGCCCTTGTGGATTGTCCGGCTGGCGAGGATTCCTGCGCCCAATACGACTGTGGCGATCAGGGCTTTCTCCAGTGGGTTGATGGCAAGCACGATGATCATCGTGATGCCGAGAACGAGTTCAATCCAGAAGTGTTGGTACTGAATGCTGCTGGGTTGCATGCCTTGGTGAACTAGTTCGACGGAAGGGGCGCATTCTAGTCAGCGCTGGCGTACTTGCCAAGGGCGTCAGGCAAGCGCCTGGTGGCGCAACTTGCGCTCCCGTTCAAGACGGGTGATGTAGCGTTCGATCAGGGTCTGTCGCGTACCGGGCAGGTTGATGAATTCGCATCCGAGGCGCAATAGCTGTTCGTTGCTTGCTGTCTCGATGCGCGAGATCTCGCGAATGCGGATGTTGACCGACAATACGCTCTCGCCGGGAATATCCAGGCGACAGTCAGCAAACAGTTCGCCGAGGGAGAACTTGTCGGCGTGACTGATCGGTCCGGTCAGGCACATGCCGCCACCGCTGATGTCAAACAAGGGAAAGTCGAAGGCTTCGGCGCGTCCATCGGAGTGTACCCGCGCGAATTTGCAGTGCAGAGGCGACAGCTTGGGCGTCTCGATGCGGAAAAACTCCCGGCGCTGCAGACGCAATATCCGGGTCGGCAGTGGCGCCGTCAGTGCCGGCCGCCCCTCGTGTTGCGTCATCTTTAGTGGGGCCTGACGCCACTGTATCTTGACCCGGTCGACCAGGGTCATCGTCGTGCTCTGGGTGGCGTCCAGTGCTGGCTGCAGGAGTGTTGCCTGGCCGGGTGGGTCAAGCACCAGCCGTTGCCCGTCTTCGTCGATAGCCAGGATGGTGGTCAGGAAAAAGCGCTGGCCGTTATCCAGATAGAGCGTGATGAAGTGGCGCTGCTCCTGGAGGGTGCGCAGGTGGCGCAAGATTTCCAGCGGGTTGCCGAGAATGTACTGACCGTAATTTTCCGGTTGGTCGATTTCGAAAACTGGAACGGAGGTTTCTTCAGAGACTGGCATCATTTGCCCGAGGCTATCCAATTGATCACACTGTCGGTGGTTCCAGGGTCTCACCCTGTTCAACACGATACAGCCAAGCCAGCAGCTCGGCTACCGCCATGTATAACTGCGGGGGGATGTGTTCGTCAATATCCACTTGGGTTAGCAAGGCGACAAGCTCGGGCGATTCATGAACGAATACGCCGTGCTCCTTGGCCTTGGCGATGATTTCCTCGGCAACCAGTCCCTTGCCCTTGGCAACGACGCGAGGCGCCGCGTCGGTTTGCCGGTAGGCCAGGGCGATGGCCTCACGTACCGGGTCGTTCGGATTGATCTGTGCCATGGTCGACGAGGAGTTGGCGGACCGTCAGGCCGGCCGCTTCAAGTTGTTTCTGCAATGCAGGCAGGGAATCGCGCAGGCGGGATTCGCCATCGCTCGAGGTGGACAGGATGCGGATGCCGAGCTCTCCACCGGGCTGCAGATGCAGCCGGGCGTCGATATCGCCCAACAGGGGCAATTGCAGTTTCAGGCGGGTATGCCAGCGGGCGCTGGCTTCCTCGCCGGTCATCTGACGATCTTCCGGGTTTTCACCAATTTCCCACCACATTTTCTGGCCTGGCCAGACCTGTCCTTGCCAGGCAAAACTCTGGTTGGCCAGGCCGTCAAGTTGTTGCTGGACGATGGGGGCGATTTCCCGGGGGACGCCACCGGTGAGCGCGGTCTGTCCCGCAGTCGATTCGGCACGCGGGTTGGCGGTTGATGCCGGATTGCTTGTGGTTGCCGTGGGCTGTCCTGAATTGATTGCCGGAGAGAGTTTACCCTGAGGCTCCATCTGCAACTGTTCGGCGGGCAACTTGCCGCTGATCCAGCGTGCCTGGTGGGCTTCGTAAAATACGCCGCTCTGGCTCAGGGCCTGCTTGAGCAGGGGGGCGAGCGTGGCGCCATCCCTTGGCATGGTCGACACCAGCGCCTGGTTGCCGTTCAGGGGGGCGGCCGGTGCTCGCTTGCCTTCGCCGTCAATGCCTTGCATCAGGTCGCCAATCAGTTTGCCGGCACGGCTCAGGTAGGTGGCAACGGAAGGGTCTGCTGTCTTGGCCTGGGCATCCGTGCGGTTGGCTACAAAAGCCAGTGTCAGTTTGCCATTGGACTCCGCGACCTCGAGTTCCAGGCTATCCCCGGGTTTTGCGGCAAAGGGCAGCGCCAACGTGACGTCGCGCTGGGCGACCAGAGCGCGGTAACTGCCATTGGGTAACAGCGCCTGTATTTCGGCAAATATGCGCTGGCCGGGAACGAGATTGCTGAGGACATCCGCAATTCGTTGTGCCGGGGCAACCGGCTGAGTCTGCTGAGATTGCTGCGTGCTACTCGAATCGGCCAGGGTGGGGCGCAGGGCGCTGGCTACATCCGGCGGAATCATGGCTGGATTTTTGGTTTGCTCAGCGCGTTAACCAGCGGAGCGATTTGTTCCTTGCGCGTAATGCAGGCCTCAATTGCCTGTGTCAACTTGACTTGCAGGGATTCCAGTTGCTGACGTGTGACGCTTCCCGAAGGCAAGGGGCGGTTGGCAGCGGTCAGGGCACCGAGCAAGGCAGGCTCGAGGTCTGGCAGCCTCTCCCATTCACCGTTGTTGAGCATGCTCATCAAGGTGTCCAGTTGCTTGTCCAGCGAGGAAAGAGCGTCTGTGGGCGTGGGCACGGCTGTTTCCCCGATATTGGTCAAGCGGCGCCTTTACGCAGATTTTCACCCATCTCACGCCAAGCACCCGAAATTTCGCCAAGCAGCTTCTGCACCTCGCGGATGGCATTGGGATCTTGGTGAACATTGGCATGAATCAAGCGGGAGACCATATAGTCGTACAGCGCCTTGAGATTCTGGGCCAACTCTCCGCCTTCCTCGACGTTCAGACTGGCCGAGAGGCCGCTGAGGATGATGTCGATGGCTTTCATCAGCGCGTTCGAGCGGCCAGGAATATCATTGGCTTCAATGCAAGCCAGCGCCTGGTGCATGGCGCTTTCAGCGCCATCAAACAACAATATGATCAACCGGTGCGGGTCTGCGCCACGGATTTCGGACTCAAGATCAATCTGCTTGTAAGCAGCAATGGGGCTTGAAAACATGGTGGTGCATTCGGAAAAAGTGAAAACTCAGGCAGGCGAACAATAAGTCACTTAGTAAACATGGCAAGTTGCTGCCCCAAGTAACCGCTGGTAGTCTGCATGGAGTTCACATATTTGTCGAGCGCCGTGAATTGAGCACGGTAGCGCTTCTCGACAAGCGAAATTCGTGCTTCCATGTTTTCCTTGCTGATGTTGAAACGCGAGACGGAGTCGTTCAGGCTACTGATTCTATTGCCAATTGTTCCGCTGTTGCTTTGCAGGTTGGTGATGGTGTTTGCAAATTCCTTGCCGAAAGCCTGCATCACGTTTGTTACATCGGTTGGCGTTTCGCCGACAACCTTTTCCAACTTTGCGGTATCGAGCTTGAGTTCTCCGGACTGCTGGATGGTGATGCCGATTTGATGGAGGGCTGTCAGTGTTGCGCCTGAAAGCTCAGCAGGAACGGTGGTTCGGACTGAGCCAAGGACAGACATGACCGAGCGCGCTGCGCTATCGCCGCTCAGGACTTGGCCCGTTTTTGTGGCAGCATCATAACTGCTGTTCGACTTAATGAGCTTTGCCACCTCGTTATAGCCATCCACAAAGGCTTGGGCTGCAGCAGTAATCTTGGCGGTGTCTGTTTTGACTGTAATGTTCGAGGTGCCGACCGATGTAGCGGTCAGCGTTAGGCCCTGAATTGCAGTGCTGAAGGTGTTGGTGCTCGAAGTCACTTCAATGCCGTCGATCTTCATCGTGGCATCCTTTGCAGAGCTACGCATCAGCCCGTCAGCGGCATTGGCAATTGCTATGTCCGCATCGTTCATGACCGTGACTGCAAGCGGCTGCCCGGAAGAAGGTACAGCAGTCGATGTCAGGGTGAAACTATTCGACGCACCGGGTTTGTCTCCGGTAAGAATCATGCGCTGGCTACCGTCGCCAGTGGTGACGACTGTTGCTGTAATACCCGCCTTGGCGCTATTGATCTGGGCGCTGACCTGCGCCAGCGTCGAACCTGCGTCAATGGCAACGTTGACAGGTGATTCTCCGCCTACACTGATCTCGATGTTGCCGGCGGAAAACGTTGTTCCTGCAGCGTAGGTGTCGGAATAGCTTTTTTGTGCGCTGGCCAGTTGCGTGACTTCCATCGTGTAGGAACCTCCTGCCGCATTGAAACTGGCGGACGCGGTGAGTACCTTGGTGTCGCTGGAGGTTGCACCCATGGCGGACAGGCGCGAGGGAAACTGCCAGGTTTCGGCAGCGGTTTTTAGGCTGTCCAGTTTGGAATTCAGCGTGCCGTAAACCGAAATCTTGCTCTTGGCGGAGGATATCTGGGCGTCGATACGTGTGATCGGCGCACGTTCAGCCGCCAGAATCTTGGTGAGCATGGTTTGCAGATCGACACCTGTGCCGATCCCGAGTGAGCTGACGCTTGCCATGATGTTTCCTCCAGGCAGTTATGACTAAGCCTTGTCCTTGATCAACAAACCCTGCAGTTTGTCTAGAGCACGGGCCAGAGCTACGGCTTCCTCGGAGGGCATTTGCCGGATGACTTCGTTTGAATTCCGGTCAATGATCTTGACCACACGAATGCCCGACGATTCGTCAACCGAGAAATTGATTTCCGATTGATTTGGTGCCACAAACTTGGATAAGCGCGATACAGCTCCCTCGACCTCGTCTCTGGACGGGGCATTTTGCCCGTTGTCGGTTCGCTGGTCCTGTTCGTTACGCGTCGTGATCGCTCGTTCGTTATTGGTGCTGGTTGAGGCAGCAGGGACCGCGTTTCGAGGTGAACCCTGAGGCATTTCGCTGCGAGCGGGCGGAGGTGATACCGTGCCAGTATTTACAGAATCAATGTTCATTTCCGACTCCTCATGAACAAAGGTGCAGCGCTCCTAGGCGAGCTGCTGCACCATGTTCCAATGGATTTTGAACGATTAGCGCAGCAGGCTCAGCACGTTCTGCGGGATGGCGTTGGCCTGGGCGATCATCGCGGTACCGGCTTGTTGCAGAACCTGGAAGCGGGACAGTCGCGAGGTTTCTTCGGCGAAGTCGGCGTCCATGATGCGGCTACGGGCGGCTTGCTGGTTTTCGTAGCTGACGCGCAATGCCTGGATGGCATATTCCTGATTGTTCATCGTCGCACCGGCGGTGGCCCGAGAGTTTGATACTTCTGTGAGCGTGGCAGATGTTGCGGCATCCGTTACGTTGACCGAGGTGAAAACCCCGCCCTTCGCAGCAGCGTCAGTCTGGATCGTAGCGGCTTGTGCGGTCAGTAGATTGATCTCAGCAGTGCCGCCACCCATCTTGTTCAGTTCGATAATGCGGGTGACGATGTCGCCAACGACGGAGAGAGCGCCGTCGCCGATCTGTGCGGCGGAGATAGCATCCTGAGCCTGACGGATTTCGACGGCAGTGACGCGTGCAGAGGCTTCTTTCTGCATACCCGTTGCCAGACCGGAGGCGTCGTCCTTGGCGGAGTTGACACGTAAGCCGGAGGAGAGTCGCTCAATGGCGGAGGACAGACCAAGCGAATTCTTGGCTAGGTTGCGCTGCGCGTTGAGCGAGTAAGTGTTGGTGTTGATCTGTGCCATTTTGAATCTCCTTGATGATGATTATCGGCGCAATCGCGGTGTTTCTGGAAGACCTCAGGTCTATCAGGCTTCCTGTGACAGGTTGAATAACGGCACGCTAACAGAAAGCTTTAGAGGGGGGCTTGGGTTTTTCCAAAAAAACATGCAGCCGTTAATGGCTGCATGTTCATGGTGTCATTGGTGCGAGTTAGCGCAGCAGGCTCAGCACGTTCTGCGGGATGGCGTTGGCCTGGGCGATCATCGCGGTACCGGCTTGTTGCAGAACCTGGAAGCGAGACAATCGCGAGGTTTCTTCGGCGAAGTCGGCGTCCATGATACGGCTACGGGCGGCTTGCTGGTTTTCGTAGCTGACGCGCAATGCCTGGATGGCATATTCCTGATTGTTCATCGTCGCACCGGCGGTGGCGCGGGCGTCAGAGACATTGGTCAGGGTGGTGGTGTCTGCGGCAGAGGTAACGGCTACGGCCGTCAGTGCAGCGCCCTTGGCAATAGCATCCGTCTGGATTGTCGAGGCTTGAGCGGTCAGCAGGTTGATTTCGGCGGTGCCGCCACCCATCTTGTTCAACTCGATGATGCGGGTGACGATGTCGCCAACGACAGAGAGAGCGCCATCAGCGATCTGTGCGGCGGAGATTGCATCCTGAGCCTGACGGATTTCGACAGCGGTGACGCGTGCCGAAGCTTCCTTCTGCATGCCGGAAGCCAGACCGGAGGCGTCGTCCTTGGCGGAGTTGACGCGCAGGCCGGAGGAGAGTCGCTCAATGGCGGACGACAGGCCAAGGGAATTCTTGGCGAGGTTGCGTTGTGCGTTGAGCGAGTAGGTGTTGGTGTTGATCTGTGCCATTTTGAATCTCCTTGATGATGATTGTCAGCGCAGTTGCCGAGTGTTCTCGGAAGCTGAGGACGCCGGTTTCATAGCTCGTACAGATTAATTAACGACCAATCTTGGGGAAACTTTAGCCTCTCTTTTCTATCATGATGGCAAATGGGCCCGCAGCCATTCGTCAATATGGTTTTCCAGCAGGAAATTGTCCAATACCCACTGGCGCAGTATTTTTCCTTCGGTCTCCCGAGCGTCGGCGTTATGGATCCTGTCCCGCAGTGCCGAAACCCAAAGCTCCGGAAGATTCGGAACGCGGCATGCAGGACTCTCTTGGTACGGCTCGATATCGGTGCATACAACCGGTATGCCGAGAATTCCGTACTCAAGGAGTCGCAGGTTGCTTTTTCCTCGATTGAAGGCAGTGGTGGCCAGTGGCGCAACTGCGATATCAAGATTCAGGGAGGCGAGGTGAGCTGGGTAGATGTCGAATCCGACACTCGGATGAAACTCCTTGATCAGCGGACGAATTTCGGCCGGGCACATGCCGAAGAACACCCAGTCTGCTTCGTCGCGTGTCTTCCTGATGATTTCTTCTAGCAGCAGTAGATCGCCTTGGTGCGTCGTACCACCTGCCCAGCCAATCCTCGGTTTGGGCGTGGTGCGTTTCTGGCTTCTCAGTGGTAGCCATTTTTCCTGTTCAAGCCGATTGGGTAGAACGACGATGTCTTTAATTAGGTGTTGGTAGGTTTCGGCTAGATAATTGGTTGATACGACAAGCCTGTCGCATGCACCTAGGATGTAGCTCAGGCGTCCCCAAGAATCATCCGGAATGTTCTGCTTGAATGGGTTGGTTTTGTCCAGTCCAGTGATCAGGTCGTCCAGGGCGTAAACACAAAATGGCCTGCTATCACGGTTGGGCCAAGCTTTGGCGAATTTGACTGAACTATCGTGAATGAAATTCTGGATGATGAGGCTGTCTGGATTGATCCTGATGATTTCCGGAAGGCTGAGCCTGCGACGACCCTCTCGATAAACTAGGCCGGCTGCTTTGCCGGAAACTCGTGCCGCATTGAGATAAGAGGTAATCCGATAATCGCCTTGGGCGTTGGAGACGGCAATTGCCAAAATTTTTGGCAGCGATGTCGGTAGGGTGTTCCAGGGGGGGATGAACTCAATCTCTGCCGAGGGCTTCTGCTCGGAAAGCGAAAGCTTGCTGTTCCAAAAGGGGTCTACGGCCAGAGAGGGCCACCACTTGTTCTTGAAGGCCTTTTCCGCAAGTACGCTGTTTAGATGCTCCGAGAGAATATCTTCTGGGTTTTTCCAGAAATCCGGAGTTGTTTGGCTTTGGTAGACTACATTAGACAGCGGCTGGTAAATCAGTCGATGGCCTGCGCGGATAAGTCTCAGACTGAGGTCCAACTCCCCTAGGTGGTCTCCAAAGTTCGTTGCGTCCATCCCGCCCATTTTTTGACAGGCTGCTTTGGTGATGAGAAAACATGCAGCCGACATGGCGCTCAGATCCCTGGGCGTGTCGATAGAGTCCAGATAGCCGTGGTCGCCGAGTTTGGCAATACCCCGATAAGGAGAGTCTGCGATACCGTTGAGGCCAATAATTGGGCCAATGCTCTCAATCTGGGTTGTGCCCGGTTGGATCAGCCGGGGTACGACACAAACGATATTGTCTTGCAGTCCGGTGCGAACCAGTTCGGTCAGCCATGAATTCTGTACGACTTGCGCGGCCTCATCGATAAGAAGCAGCAGTTCACCATTTGCTTTTTCCATGGCGAGATTGCAACGAGAGGCGTGACTGGCTGCGGGCAGTGTTGTGCGATGGCAAGGAACAAGCTTTGAGAGAACGTTGATTGACGCGGGGAGTTCGTCTGAGCTGTGGATGACAATGAGCTCGTAGGATGGATAATCAGTATTGGCTAGAATGCTCTCGGCGCACCTGAGCAGAAAGTCGCGGTTGCCGTTGAAGACGATCGCGACAGTGACGTGTGGTGTGACATGCAAGATGCTGCGGTATGACCAGCTTCTCGGTGTCAGCCGGATGATTTCTGCGTCCGTGTTTTTATCAGCGAGATATTCAGAAAGTGCCGTCGTACAAGATTTGCTATCTGCTGGAAAATAGTCCGGATAAGAGATGAGTACGTCGGGTACGTGCTTGATCGATTGCCAGCCGTAATGCCGAGAAACTTGTAAAAGCTGAGCAAACCATGGGCTGCCGCTGCATGGTGAGGCGCCTCCAGTCGATTGCCAGGCCTCCCGGGAGAGGCAGATTGGCCCGGCCATATCTGAAGATTCCAAAGCGCGCTGGTTGACGCTTGGCTTAAAGCGAGGGGAGTGGCGAGTGTCCCCGGAGGCATCATAACAGTCGTCGTCGACGAAAAAGCAGCGTGCCTCAGGAGACTTCTGAGCTTCAATGCTTAATCGCCAAAGGTAAAGTGGATCAAGCTTGGCGCCGGCCGGAATTTCAATACACCAGTCCAGGGCGTGTGTTTCGACAAGTTTGTCAATGATGCATTTGTGCTGTGTTTCCCCTACCGAGTGCCAGCCGATGCAGGGGATATTCTCGAGGCCGTCCGGTGCTGAAAGCTCTGTGATGATATCCAGCCGCCAGGCTGGATAGAATTGACCGCTGATGCTGTCGAGTGAATCTGCTAGTCCGGATTCTTCTCCCGGCGCCAGGCGTATGAGTATGTGGAAACCATGAGGATTCGACAGTGCCGCTTGCTGTTCGATTGCCTGGATTTCCTCCGGGATGACGGTGCGCTTGGCCAACCAGCTTGCATAGTCCGGCAGATCAAACGTCCCGTTCTTGTTAACCGTGCTCAATGATTGCTTATGGCGAGGAGACTCAGGAAATTTAATGGCTCCGGTAGCCGTGCCCGAGATGCCGCGAGGGAGCATCTCCCTGAAGAAGTCCTTGAATCTTTGGGCAATTGCGGGCTTGCTGAGGTCCGCCTGAAAATGTGCGAGCAGGTCGGTGAATAAGGTGATCAGGTCGTCATGGATTACTGGTTTTGCTGCGAACGCAGGCGAAATAAATTCCTGCATGCGGCGCATCAATGCTGGATCGGAGATATTGCCCAGAATCTGTGCCTTGTTTTCCTGTGTCTGAAATTTTGGCAGGAATTGTTGCGTATAGATATGCTGGAATGCGGCTTGTCCGCATGCATACTTTTCATCGTCGTTCTTTATCGGCGAATACTTTCCCATAAGGAACATCGCGCACTGGATAGCGGAAGACATATCCATGAAATCCAGTGCCGCGCGCGATAAGCCGGCATCTCTGCATAAGAGCTTGTAAAAACGCTCGGAAGGGTCGCCGGTTTTGGCTGCGTGGGCTGGGTAGTGGATGAAATAGCTACTCGCCGGGATACGAACGAAATCTCCCTGCGCCAGCCGGCTTAACTCCAGGAGATTCTCCGTCATGGTCAGTCCCTGCACCGGCGTAGCATTCAGATAATCCAATGCGGCTTGTACCGTATTCCGCCGGGAGGCGTTGTACATCGTTACCCGTGCGTTGACTGCGCTCCAACTGCTTAGGCGTTCGAGCATGTTCTTGCCGGTCATTGATGGCTGGCTGATGTCGGTGTACTTGCCGTCACCAAAATCGGCGAGCGCGGCGCCGGTCTCGCAGCAACTGGCGGCGGGATTATGTTTCAGCGATGCTAGTGCCGCGGGGAAGTAGCAGGGCGTCATCCAGTCGTCGTCGCCGATGAGAGCGCAGTATTCAAAACCCTTGGATTGATCATACAGAAAGAAAAAATTGGCGCTGGCGCCAATGTCTTCGGGGTGGGTAATCGCGGTGACGAAGGGGTTTGATAGGCAAAGCTGCTCGAGAAAGTCTTTTTTCTCCGGAATATTGCTGTTGTTACCGATGATTACCCTGATTTCATCATTGGCAATTGCCGCACAAGTGGCAAGCAATGCCTTTGCTCTGGGATTCCAGCGCACGGTAGGGATCAGGATGGCAAGTTTTCCCTGTCCGACGAATTGGAGTGTACTAGCTGATGTATATGAATTCTGGTTCTGCGAGATCATGCTTTTGTCCGCTTCAGATATCCGTCTGGGGCGACAGTAATCAGCAATTTATTCTGAATACGCTTGTCAATTTCGAATTCTGGATGCGTTCTCAGGTATTCCCACACCGCTGTTTTCGGATTGTCGCCGGGCCCCCAAGGACGGTCGGGAAATGCTTCCTTAGGCAGATCTTCGACAATAGTGTCAAACACCACGCAGTAACTTCCAACACTGCTGAGCGGAGCATAGGCATGTAATTCTGCCAGGACGTGCTCGTGGGTGTGGTTCGAATCTAGGCAGACAAGTACGCGCTGGTAGTCTTGTGCCAGTCTTTGGACCTGTCTGATGACTTCTGGGGCAACGCTTGAACCCTGGATCATCTGGATGCGCGAGGCCATCGGATGGGACTCGATGGCGGTGCGGTTGTGTGGGCGAATATCAATATCGATGCCCAGCACCTTCCGTTTGGATTGCTTTGGGTTGAAAGTGCAGTCCGCGTTGATGGCATCAGCTATATCTAGCATCGCGAGCATTGATGCGTTGAAAATCAACGACCCTCCGTGCGCAATACCCGTTTCAATAATCAGGTCAGGTTTTACTTGCCAAATTATTTCCTGCATGGCGACCATGTCTTGTGGGTACTGTATTATGGGGCGGCCCTGCCAACTAAAATTGTAAGAGTACTTTGGTGTGGTAGAGGTTCGCATGAAATTAGCTGCGGCCTCGCATAATTGGGTGTTGTCGAGTGTCGCTGCAATCCGTTCGGCTACTTCTTCTTGGAATTCACTCATCATTGATTCCTACGCAGTTAAAAATGTTGCCGGATAAATTATTTATTTCTTCAAGATAGAGTGGGTTCATAACGCAAATTGTAGAGCCATCTTGAAGTTCTGCTAGGCCCTGCTCGGGAGATTTGACCACCAAACCAGTGCCTGGAAGAAATTTCCCCTGTTTTTCTGGATTGATGTCAATGACCATTTCAACTGGAAATCCGCTACGCTCCATGAGCAGAGAAAAAATAACTCCTTTTGAAGCTCCGCCCCAGATTGTTTGACATTTTTTTGTTGTAATTTCCTTGGTGAAATTTTTTGGGAATTTAACTCGGTCATTGTTGTTTATCACAGGCGCTCTTAAGGAGGCTAGCTCGGCGATGGCATAAATGTACTGGCCACCAAAAAAATGACCGCTTTCAATGACTTCGCCAAAAATTCGATCAAAATCAGTTATTCGGAAATAGTTGACGTGTTCGTAAAATACGTCAAACCAAGCCTTGTTTTTACAGATCCAGTCAAAGCATGGTACTTCAATGTATATTAACCCGGTGTTGTTGTTGGCTATTTTTAATTGTTCTAGAAAATTCACCGGGTTTTCGATGTGTTCAAGTACATGGCGAAGAATTAAACCCTTGGCCTTTTCGATCGCGCCAGGTGCAAAGTATTCTCTTTGAATTCGTGGATTGGATCCTTCGTAGGCAGGGTCGAACCCATTTATATCAAACCCCTTTGCCAATAGCGTTTCTAAAAAATGTCCTTTGCCGCACCCGATTTCGACGATCTGTTCTCGACCAATACGCTGATCAATAATACATGCTACTTTTTCCAGATGCTGCTGAAAGAGCCTGCTGCATGCCTGTTCGTTCTGGTAGCATTTGTCATAAACCATCAGTTCGGGACGGAATGCTGCGTTGTATACCAGCCCTGTTCTCAAGTCTTCCACCAGTAGCATGTCACCCTTGGGGCAAGTGCGGGCTTCCTCGGCCGTGTCATACATCCGGTTCTGGAAGATAGGCAACTGCGCTACCCGATAAAGCTCATGAAAGTTATTCAAATGGCAGCTCCTGGCTGAGGCAAATCGGCTTGATTGAGTGCATGGGGTGCCAGCCTAGCATCCTCAGCTTTTGGCTATCTCCAATGAGTATTTCTGGCTCGCCAGGCCGATTACTGGATAAGTCTAAGACGACATGCGGGTTGCTGTTAAAGACATTTGCTATCGCGTACACTATTTCGGCGATTTGCGTTGGTTGCCCCGACGCAATGTTGTAGTTCCCTTCGGCGTCTGACAATAGCAATTGAATGAAGGCATTCGCAACGTCCTTCACATGGAGAAAATCGCGGTAGGCGTTTGCATTCACGCCGAATGGGGGGCGTTTCCCCTGAAAAACCTCAAATAATGCCGGGATCAGACGATGACGGTCTTCTCCTTTTCCATAAGGCAGGAACATGCGCGCCCAGACGAATTGGGTTTGGTGGTTTTTGCAAATCATCTCGAGTAAACGGCGGGTCGCATCCTTTGCCGTGCCATACAGTGTTGCCGGATTCAATGGTGTGCTGTCTTCTCGACAAAATCCGAATTCCCAGTCATATTCAGCGCACGTGCCCGCCGCAATGACTTTCTTGCCGCCTACCGCGCAAAAAGAGTCTACCAGGCGCACTGAGGCTTCCAGCCATCGAAGATTTAAGGGGGAGCTCCAATACTGTCCATGCTCGGTGTACCAAGCCAAATGGATGAGGTGGGTTGCTTCAGCGGATTGAACGAGCTGATTGCAGCATTGCGTCTGCAATAAATCCGCTTCAATATAATCACCTTTATAAGCATCGGGACGAGAACGCCCAACGACGACAGTATTAATATCTGCATTTTTGAGCTGGCTGAGAAGATGTCGCCCGATGAATCCGTTGGCGCCTGTCAGTAGAACTCTCATAACTTAGATCGACGTATCCCAGAGTTCGATACCTGGCGCAGATCTTGTTGATCTCCAGAGCATCTTTCTAATCAGGTGGCGATTGAGTAGCCTAATCCATCTTGGTGAAGGTGGCACGGATATGCGATGGGCCATTGATATTCCCGAAATCGGAGTTAATCCTGCAGGATCAAATGCGGTATTGCGGTGATGAAGCGCGTTCCCTGGGCAAGCAGCTCAGCGTTTTCCTGCCTGATTTCTTCCGCGATATTCCAAGGCAAGATAAGCAAATAGTCCGGCACATTGGTGAGCAACGCATCGGGGGGCAAAATTGGAATGTGACTACCAGGCATAAACTTACCTTGCTTGGCAGGTGCTGCGTCACAAACGAAAGGTAGCAGGTCTGGTTTGATGCCTGCATAGTTCAGCAAAGTATTCCCTTTTGCTGCAGCGCCGTAGGCAGCCACCTTCGCGCCTGCCTTCTTTTTCGTTATTAGGAACGACAACAGGTCGTTCTTGATGCGATCAGCGTTGGCTTGGAAATTTGTGTATGTGTTTGGCTCTTGTAGTCCATGCGATTTCTCATTCTGCAAGATGTCGCGTACCGCCGTGGTACTGGGGCGTGTATCGTCGGCATGGCAGCCGAATACCCGCAGGCTTCCGCCGTGGGTGCCAAGTATCTCTGCGTCGTATACGCGTAGTCTGGCGGCCTGAAAAATCCGTTGCACAGTTCCCAGCGATAAGTAAGAGAAGTGCTCGTGGTAAACGGTGTCGAACTGGGAGTGCAGGATTAATTGCAGGAGGTGTGGGAACTCCAGCGTGATTGTGCCTCCAGGTTTGAGTGCGGCCTTTAACCCGCGGGTGAAGTCGTTGATGTCCGGAACATGGGCATATACGTTGTTGCCTGCAATCAGGTCTGCCTGTTTTCCCTCCGCGGCCAGTTGTCTGCCGAGGGTTTCTCCAAAAAAATTCCGCAGAACTGGGATACCTAATTTTTCTGCCGCTGTAGCGGTACTCGCCGTTGGTTCTATTCCCAAGCAGGGAATGCCAGTGGCCATAAAATTCTTGAGCAGGTAGCCATCGTTGCAGGCTATTTCGATGACGAAACTCTTGTCGTTCAGCGCGAGTGCCTGGGTAATTTTTTTTGCATACTGTGCAGCGTGGGCCAGCCAGCCAGTTGATGTACTGGAGAAGTATGCATAGTCGGCATTGAACAGGCTGTCTGCTCGTGCGTAGTCTTCGGTTTGAACCAGCCAGCAGTCATGGCAAACCTTGATCCTTAACGGGTAATAGACTTCCGGGCGGCTTAGGTCCGCCTCTGTCAGATACGCGTTCGATGGAGGTGCGTATCCAAGATCGAGAAAAGTGTGTTTGAGCTGAGTTCCGCAATGGCGGCACTTCATTGGCTTAGTCCCCGGAAATTTCTATCAATCAAAGGGTGCTTGGCATCCCGCGCTGAAAGGTCGGTGACGTTGAGTGGCCAGGAAATGCCAAGTTTCGGGTCGTCGTAGCGAAGGCCGCCTTCTGCGTCAGGGGTGTAAGATGCCGTGTGCAGGTAGAGTAGTTCGCTGTTCGGTTCCAGTACCTGAAAACCGTGGGCGAATCCTTCCGGAATGAGCATCATCCGCGAATTGGATGGGCTTAGTTCGGTGGCGTGCCAGCATAGGAAGGTGGCCGAGTCTCTCCGTAAGTCGACTGCGACATCCCAGATGCGTCCTTTCAGGCAGCGGACGAGTTTAATTTCTGCGTGCGGTGGGTACTGGAAATGTAGGCCTCTTATGGCACCAGTTAGGAAGGTGCACGAATGATTGACCTGCACAATTTTCCGTTGTCCAATCAGATGAGCCAGTGTGCGCTCACAATAAAGCCTGGTGAATACTCCACGCGCATCCTCGTGCGGTGAGGTTTCTACCAGCATCAAGCCGGGAATGGGCGTCGGCTGGATGTTCATGGACGGGCCCATTCATATTTCGCTCGGATGGCATCGGCGATGTAGGTGCCTAGTTGTTCGCGACTGATGATTGTTTTTGTCTCAAGCCAGGAGCGATACCATTCCGCAGTCTTGACAAGTGTGGTATCGAGGTCCCAGACAGGTTGCCATCGAAGAATTGTTCTTGCCTTGGTGCTGTCGAGATGAAGCCTCATCGACTCGTGCGGCTGCGTGTTTTCAGTGAGATGCCACTTCAGCGAAGGCCACTGTCGGCGCATCTTTTCAAGTACATCGACGACAGTTCGGTTGCCTTCTATATCTGGGCCGAAGTTCCAAGCCTCCGCGAAAGCTATATCTCCAGCAAGTAGTTTCTGACCTAGGACTAAATAGCCGCTCAAGGATTCAAGTACATGTTGCCAGGGACGCGTTGCCAGGGGCGAGCGGATTTCAAGTGAGCTATCGGCGCCATGGGTCCGGATCAGGTCTGGTATGAGGCGGTCCTCTGACCAGTCCCCTCCGCCGATTACATTGCCAGCTCGGGCTGTTGCCAGAAGGGGGGATGAGAACGTATTGAAGAAAGCGCTGCGGTAGCTTGCGGCGACCAGTTCTGCCCCGGCTTTGGACGCGCTGTATGGGTCGTGACCACCCAGTCGATCATTTTCCCGATATCCCCATGGCCATTCGCGGTTTTCGTAACACTTGTCGGTGGTAATGGCGATGATGGCTCGTAGGGCGGCTAGCCCGCGACAAGCTTCGAGCAAATTGGCCGTGCCAATGACGTTGGTTGTCCAGGTTTCCAGAGGGGCCTTGTAGGCTCTTCGCACCAAGGGTTGAGCCGCTAGGTGGAAAATGATTTCCGGTTGGCTTTCTTCTAGTGCCTGCTCTAGGGGGAGCGGTTCGCGGATGTCGATTCGTCGATCATTAATCGCAAGATTGAGCAGTTCCCAGTGGTTGGGATGTGCTTCCGGAGCCAACGCAATACCCGTGACTTCTGCTCCAAGTTCTTGAAGCCATAATACAAGCCAGCTGCCTTTAAAGCCGGTATGGCCGGTGACCAGCACACGTTTGCCTCGATAAATGTCACCAAAAAGCTTCATTCCCAAATTTTCCAGGGGGCGTTTCCTGATCCCCATAGTTCCTCAAGTAAATTCTTGTCTCGCAGTGTATCCATAGGCTGCCAGAATCCGTGGTGCTCGAAAGCCATCAACTCCCCGTCCGTTGCTAGCTTTGTTAGTGGTGTTTCCTCCCAGCTGCTCTGGTCATTCTTAATCAGGTTCAAGCATTTCGGGGAAAGTACGAAAAATCCGCCATTTATCAAGCCGCCATCGCCGCGTGGCTTTTCAACGAATGAGTTTACGCGGTGGCCGCTACACTCTAGTGCTCCATATCGTCCGGGAGGAAGAACCGCGGTAATGGTTGCATCTTTGCCATGCATGCGATGGAAGTCGATGCTCGCCCGAATGTCGATGTCGCTGACACCATCGCCATAAGTAAAACAAAAAGCATCTTCATTTTGGACGTACTGGGCAATGCGCTTCAGACGGCCACCGGTGAGCGTATTCTCTCCTGTGTCTACTAGTGTCACCCGCCATGGTTCTGCATGCCTTTCATGCACCTCCATCCGGTTGTTTTGCATGTCAAATGTAACATCTGATGTATGGAGAAAATAATTGGCGAAATACTCCTTGATCACATATCCCTTGTATCCCAGGCAGATAATGAAATCGTTGATTCCATGCGCAGAATAGATTTTCATGATGTGCCAGATGATTGGCTTGCCGCCAATTTCTATCATGGGCTTGGGTTTCAAATGGGACTCTTCACTGATGCGGGTTCCCAGTCCTCCAGCCAGAATGACCGCCTTCATTTGCTAACCACCCGGTTTTTCCCGGTCTGCTTGGCTTCGTACATTGCTTCATCGGCTCGTTTGATTACGCTTGCCTGATTGTCTTGGTCTATCATCTGAGTTACACCTGCGCTGAATGTGATCAGTATTTTTTCGTTGTCGTGCAGGAAAAAACGTTTGGTTAACTCGCGTTGAAGTCTTGCCAGTACATGGGAAGCATCGCCAATCTGGGTCTCTGGCAAAAGAATGATGAACTCCTCGCCACCAAATCGGGCAATCGTGTCCTGCGGTCGCAAGGTTTCGCGGCAGACTGCTGCAAGATGGATGAGTGCCTGATCGCCCGCGTCATGGCCAAGAGCGTCGTTCAGTTTCTTGAAATTGTCGATATCGAGGAGAGCAACGCAAAGCACAGTGTCGTGGCGTTGTGCGCGAGCCACTTCCTTGTTGAACATTTCTTCCAGACCGTGTCGGTTAAGGACACCGGTTAGCTGGTCATGGCGCACAAGGTCGCTGGTTTTTTCCAGTTCCATTTCTAGTTCGCGGATGCGCTCTTCGGATGTCTTGACCTTTTCCTGGGTGAGTCGAAGTTCGTCGCGGGAACGTTGCGCGTTGATCTGGATGTTGCGGGTTTCCCGCATGACCTCGTCGATGACGTTTTCCAGTTCAGTGATGTTGTCAGCTGCGCTGATTTTGTCCGCGTAACGTTCGATCTTGTCGTGATAGTCAGAGGTTGCATCAGCAAAATCTGCTAGATGGTCGACAAAGCCAGTCAGCATTTGCTTGATGGCTTCACGGGTTTCGAACAGGCTGGCCTTGAGCTGACTTTGTTTGAAAAGCACTTCCTTCAAGCGACGTTCAGCGTCGTCGATGGCTCGTTGCGAGAGAGGCTTCTCGATGATGTCGCGGACGACTTCAATCTGTCCGCTGAGCCAGTGATCATCAATCACCAGTTCGGTCATGTTCTCGACCAAGAGTCTCAGCAGCCCGAGCAGGCTTTTACGCAGTTCTTGCTGATCTTCGGCAAGAAGTTCGAGCTTGAAAGCAAATCGTTTGAGGCTACCTAGAAAGTCCTTGAGCTCATCGGCTTTACGAGCACGCCGGATACTTTCTGCCAGCAGCTTGGCATCATGAGCGAGCTGGGGATTTTCGATCAGTTGCGTCGCAATGGCGGTTTCCAGCGTGAAGGCGAACAGTTCGCGCAATTCGCTGAGCAGTAATGGGTCATTGTTGGATGCTGCGGCAGAGGAAACAGTTTCTGAACCCGGTCCGCTTTCTTCTTGAGCGATATCTGTGGGCTTTTCGCCTTCTCGCCCTTGTCCCCAAGAACGCATCAGGCTTTGCAGGCGGGAGAAGAGGTTGTCTGGATTGTTGGCGCTGCCGCTCAGTACATGTTCGAGTGACTCCCTTTTACGAGCAGCGGTGACGCCAGCGTGCTTGCTTTCCCACTGGCGTAGCAGTTCACCAATGAGCTCACCCCAGGCGAGTTTTTGGGAGTCAATGAGGCCGTTTATGAAGCTTGTGAGGTGCTTTTGGTAAGCTTCCCAATCCTGTGCCTTGACTGCTTCGTCGAGTTGACGTGCCAGTCGCATCTGGTCCGGGGAGCTTTTTGGCAAAGCGCCGGCGAGTGTGCGCAGGTGCTTCTCCGGAAAGTCCTTGCTGATAGGTTTCGTACCAGCAATTTCGTGATACAGCGTCTGGTAATTGTCTGGCGTCGGCGCAATACGGCGCTGTGCCAGCTGTTTGAGCGTGTCACGGGCAATTTCGAAGGGGGTTGCTGCGTTGCTCATATCGAGAGTCAGTCGATCAGCTAAATACTCGGCGCGGCTTCAATCCCATGCCTTGAAGGTCGTGCAGATGATTTGTGATACTCATTTGGAGGTGGTTTGATTCTGACTGGTACACCCAAAAACCGTGTGTAAAGCCATTCTTCGGAATAGCAGTGGAATCTCCTGAGCGTTTGATGGTTGCATTCCCAATGCACGGATTCTACATGCCATGGGCAGCAATGTGGGCGTCCTGTTTTTGTTGCTTGTTCGTAAGCGCCCGGCAAACCCATCTGTAAATTGACGCGTTAGACCTTGAAGATCGTGTCCCTTTAAAAACGATGGTGGACACTTTCGATGGAAATCCAGAAGCCAAGTCGGCGCAGGCGGCATCACCCGGAGGAATTCAAGCTGGCGGTGATTGAGGCGTGCTGCGAACCAGGTGCCTCGGTCGCCGGCATTGCGATGGCGAATGGCGTTAATGCCAATCAGGTCCGGCGCTGGATGCGTGAGCGCGGTATTGAACCGCCGACGCGACGCGTAGCGATGCCTGTGCTCGAAGCGACGCCGGCACCGGCCTTCGTGCAATTGCCGATGGCCCCGGCCATGCCGACATTGGGCGATATCCGGATCGAAGTCCGCCGGGGCAACACCGCGATCAAGGTCGAATGGCCGGTCCAAGCGTCCGGCGATTGCGCTGCCTGGTTGCGCGACTGGCTGCGATGATCCGGGTTGATGCCTTGTGGCTGTCGACCCGGCCGCTGGACATGCGGGCAGGAACGGAAACAATCCTGGCTCAGGTGGTGCGGATATTTGGCGAGGCGCAGCCGCACCATGCCTACCTCTTTGCCAACCGACGCGGCACCCGGTTGAAGGTGCTGGTGCATGATGGCTACGGCGTTTGGCTGGCCAACCGGCGACTGAACCAGGGGCGATTTCAGCTTCGCCCCGGCGATGGCCGTACCGGACTCACCCGGGGGCAGTTTGATGCGCTGATTCTTGGCCTGCCCTGGGAACGTCTGGCCGATGGCGGGGTGATTCGAGTTCTTTGATCGTCCACTATTGGGGAAGTCCACGATAGCCAGTTCGCCTTGCTGGCGGCATGATGTCGGCCATGACCTTGCCCGCCAACCTCGATCAACTCAGCGCCGACGAACTGCGCGAACTGGTTCGTCAGCAAGCCGAGGTCATTACCCGCAATGATCGGGAACTGAACTGGCGCAAGATCAAGATCGACAAGCTGACGCATGAGGTGGCGTACTACAAGCGTCACTACTTCGGCATCAAGGCAGAGCGCTTGCCGGTTGAACAAGGGCAACTGTTTGAAGAAACCCTCGCTGCCGACATGGCGGCGATCACCGAAGAACTGGCACAGCTTTCCGAATCGAAACCGAAGGGCCAAGCCAAGCGCAAACCCCTGCCGCCGGAACTGCCGCGTACCGAGATTCACCACGAACCGGAGTCGACCACCTGCACCTGCGGCTGCCAAATGCAACGCATCGGCGAAGATGTCGCCGAGAAGCTGGATTACACGCCCGGCACCTTTACAGTCGAACGCCACATCCGTGGCAAATGGGCCTGCGCTCACTGCGAAACACTGGTCCAGGCCCCAGTGCCCGCCCATGTCATCGACAAGGGCATCCCGACCACCGGCCTGCTGGCGCATGTGTTGATCGCCAAGTATCTCGATCACCTGCCGCTGTATCGTCAGGAAGGCATCTTTGGCCGGGCTGGTCTGCCGATTCCGCAATCGACCCTGGCCGAGTGGGTCGGTCAGATGGGCGTCACCCTGCAACCGCTGGTGGATGCGCTGAAGACCGAAATGCTGAGCTATCCGGTACTGCATGCCGATGAAACACCGGTGGCGATGCTCGACCCCGGCAAAGGAAAGACGCATCGGGCCTACCTGTGGTCCTACAGCATCGGCGCTTTCGAACCGATCAAGGCCGTCATCTACGATTTCGCCGACAGCCGGGCCGGCAAGCATGCCCAGGAGTTCCTCGACACCTGGCGCGGCACACTCGTCTGCGACGATTATGCAGGCTACAAGGCGCTGATTGCCGACGGCGTGACCGAAGCGGGTTGCATGGCCCATGCACGCCGCAAGTTCTTCGATCTGCACGCCAACAACCAGAGCCAGATTGCCCAGCAGGCGCTGGTCTATATTCAGAAGCTCTACCAGGTGGAGCGGGAAGTTGCCGAACTGAGCCCTGACGAACGGCAACGAATACGCCAGGCGCAGGCCAAACCGATTCTGGATGAATTCCACGGCTGGCTGACCCGCCACCGATTGCAGGTGCCCAGTGGATCATCGACGGCCAAGGCGATTGATTACAGCCTCAAACGCTGGACGGCACTCGTCCATTACATCGACGACGGTCAGGTGCCGATCGACAACAACTGGATCGAGAACCGCATCCGCCCGATTGCTACGGGCCGGAAGAACTGGCTATTCGCCGGCAGCCTGCGCGCCGGCAAACGGGCGGCTGCCATCATGAGCCTGATCCAGTCCGCCAAGCTCAACGACCATGATCCCTTCCTCTATCTGAAGGACGTCCTGTCTCGCCTGCCAACCCAGCCCAACAGCCGGATCGGCGAGTTGCTCCCGCATCGCTGGAAGCCAGAATCCGCCACCTGAATCAGAAATCAACCTGGGTTTGCCGGGCGCTTACGCTTGTTCGGCCCTGAGTAGGGCTAAGTCTCATTGAAGCAGGCTGCGCCATAACTTCAGTGTGACCTTTCCTTTGGCCAGCAATGGGAGACCTTTTCCGTGCGCATCGATCGTGTTGGGCGGATCGGTGGCTTCCTTAAATCGTTTTCCTCGGGGTTAGAGCATAAGGAATCGACGTAGAATCTTCAGGCCGACGTTCCCGCTTTTTTCGGGATGAAACTGACAACCAAGCACATTCTTGTTGCTGACTACCGCCGTGATGGCCCCTCCACTAGATTGGCAATCAGCGATTCGGAGCAGGGCTTGGCTAGGCTGCGCCATGAACGAATGAACAAAATAAGCGGCCTCGCCAGGGTTGATGTCGGCTAACACTGTTCCCTCCCAACAGCAGCTATTAAATGGGTGCAGCGCCTTCCACCCGATGTGAGGAAGCTTGTTCGGTTGTCCGTCGGCCCCCTGAGATGGTATTTCCACAACGCTACCGGGGAGCAGGGCAAGGCCGGCGGTTTCACCGAATTCTGTGCTTTTCTCGAAGAGTAGTTGCATACCTAGGCAAATCCCGAGTAGAGGTGTTCCGCGGTTGGCGATTTCGCGAATGACCGCGACGAGCCCGCGACGGGCAAGTTCCTCCATTGCGTAGGGAAAGGCGCCAACGCCAGGTAGTACTATCCGGTCGGCTAGCCGAATGAGCTGTGGATCGGCGCTGACCAGAACCTTTGCGCCGACATGCTCAAGGGCGCGTTGGACGCTGAGCAGATTTCCCATGCCGTAATCGATGATGGTGACTTCAGGGGGGCGCATATTTCCTCACATTGATTCCTGCGCGATGCGCCGTTTCGCGGATGTCTCCGAGAGATGCCCGGTTGTAGTGCAGGATGTCGGCCATGGCGACGGCGTCGGCGCCACCCTCAAATACGACGCTCACCACGTCGGCGGGCTGTCCCAGTCCGCCGCTTGCAATCACCGGCACCGAGACGGTCGAGGATACGGCGAGGGTTAGTGCTACGTCTAAGCCCTTGCGTGTACCTTCGCGATCAATGGATGTCAGCAGTATCTCCCCGGCACCCAGTGCAACGGCTTCGCGGACCCAGTCGACGACATCCTTTCCTGTCCGCTCGCGGCCGTTGTCGGTGTAGGCTTCCCATCGATCGGGCCCGACTTGTTTGGCTTCGACTGAGAGCACCATGCACTGGCTGCCAAAACGTTTGGCGATGTCGGAGATCAGTCTGGGATTGGCTAACGCAGCGGTATTGACGGCAACCTTGTCTGCTCCGGCACGAAGAACATGGGTCGCGTCATCGACAGTGCGGATGCCGCCACCCACCGTCATCGGGATGAAAATGTCGCGGGCCGCCAGCCCAATGAGGTCGGCCAAGTGATTACGGCCGTAGAGGCTGGCGACACAGTCCATATAGATCAGTTCATCGGCACCCTGCAAGTAGTATTTGAGTGCGTACTCTTGAGGCGAACCGATCACGCGCAAGCCCTCAAGGTGGATGCCCTTGATCAAGTTCGGGCCCTTGATGTCCAAGCGCGCGATAAGCCGGACGTTGCGCGTATTGCTCACTCAGACTTCCATACTGCGTGTTTGAGGCGCCATTCGTCGTCGCGCTTTTCCCACAGATGCGGGGAACGAAATTTGTCGACGGTGGCGTGGAATTCTTCTTCGCTGATTGAGATGTAATCGAGAAACTCTTTGAAGTATTTGCGAGGAAATTCCTGATCGTAGCGACGTACGAGCTGGACACCCTCTTCGCGCGTGATCTTGCCGTTACGAATCTCCTGTGCAGCGTCGTAGGTGGCGCGGCCGATCCCGAATTTGATCAGCGTTGTGTAGTAGTGGAACATGTCGACTCGGTCGTCGATGCTACTGTACTTGGAGTAGGTCCCTTCGGTGCGCTCGGTGTTCGCCTGAAAGCCAGTGTTCTCAACGGCGTAGTAGTAACACTCTTGCGGATCCCATTTGAGGTAATAGCCGAGATAGTGCACCTCGATGCCCTTGCTTTCCAGATAGTCGGCGCTTGGCGGAATATAAGGCGCGAAGTCATGTGGCTTGAACTCGCCTTCGGCGATGATTGCTTCAATCGACTTTCCCCCGAGAACAATGTCTTCTGGGCGACCCGCCGAAAAAAACTTTCGGTCCATCGTCGGCACGTAGTTTTCATCCGGGTTGTTGCCGTATTCAGCTTGATTTTCGCCATACATCACCAGCGGTACGTCGAATTTTGTGGCCATCAGTGGACCGATGATGCGTTGGCCGACGATGAAAGGCTGGAAGGGATGCAGCAGGTTCAGAAAGGCCATGCGCGTCAGGTAGCGGTGAAGGCGGCCGTTCGGCGTAAACAGAATGTTATCCAGGCCGCCGATATGCATCCAGTTCTCGAAATTCTTCCAGCCGATCTCGGTGTATTTGTGCGGTGCCCAGGTTACGGTCAGCGGATTCATGCCGTAGCGGTACTTGAGAACGTGGGCAGTATAAGCACTGTCCTTGCCGCCGCTACCCGGGACGATCACGTCGTAGCCGCTACCGTTGCTCCGGTGCTTGTCGAGGAGGGCGACGAGCTGCTGTTCACGCCGAGCCCAGTCAATTGTCGAGGCCTTTGCATCGTTGTAACGGCAAGCGTCGCACACACCGTCCGCGTCAAAGCCGATGGTGGCTTTCTTTTCGTCGCGCTTGTGCTGGAACTCAACCGTTGAGCTCGGACGCTGATTGGAGATGACGCAGCATTTGCAGAACAAGACCTCTTCGGGTAAGCCAAAGTACGCAATAGACATGATCAGTTTTTACGGCCAACAAAGAAAAATTCGGTTGCGGGCAGGGCTCCGGTATCGACAAGGATTCTGTCCATTTCCTTGAGGAAGCTAGCGGCGAGCGCGTTGGTCGTCTCGTCGTAGCGCAGGCCGCCAATGAATTCGTGGAAGAATGCATAGCGCCACTCGAAATGCACTTGAGCAAAGAGTTCGTTGAGCAGTGGATACATTTGGGTATAGCCTGCTTCGTTATCGTTTACCGATTGCAGGTTGCCACCATCTTCTGATTCGTAGCGCAGGCCGTGGTAAAGCTTCTCGACTTCGGCCGCAATAGCGTCGGGTTCGCTACGCAAGGGGATGTCTCGGTAGAAATTGTTACCTAACGAGAGCAATGTCGAGAGCAGCAACGAGAATGCTGCGTTGCTTTTTGCCACGCGGTCGCGCGCTGGCTCATGCACCAATATCAGCCCGCCCGGCTTGAGCAGGTCGCGCGTCCGTTGCTGGATGGCTCGCTGATCGGTGAAGTGATGCAGTGCGCCGAGGAAGACAATTGCATCGAAGCTCTCGGTGTGTAGTTCGGGATGGAAGAGATAATCGCCAGCGATGTAGTGCAGTGCCCCGCGTTCTCCTCTCCAGGGGTCGCTGTCGGCGACCTGCTGGGCGACCTCTATGCACCTGCTTGACAGGTCCAAACCGACGACTTCGAAGCCGCTACGAGCCAGTTCCAAGCTCAGATAGCCTGGACCACAGCCGACCTCTAGCACGCGCACTTCAGCCGCGCTGCGCCCGGTCAGACGCTTGATGGCGTCACGAATCAGTTCGTACTGTTCAATGAAATCGAGTTTTACAAATTCTGGGCGGCGCCAGGAGTTGTTGTAAAAATAGTCGCAGGGTTTCGCGCGGCGGAGGTCTGGTATGTGGCCATTGGATACTCGCTCCTCGATCTGGGAGTCAAAGGCCTGAGCTTCTTGCTTGAGGTTGTTGCGGTCCTGAGAGGAGTTCATTTCGGCATGGTCAAATTGGGTGTCGAAGATTCGCTGGGGATAGGCCTACATGCAGTCGACGAAGTACTTTTGTATGTCTCTGTCCCAAGTCGCAATGTCGCGCAGTATCTGGTGGAAAGCCAAGGCGCTGTTGCCATCGCCAAACAGTGTGCGCGGCGTCCGTGGGATCGATGGCACGCGTGCGATGGCATCAAGGATGTCACGCTTTGTGATCATCACCTCCATGACAGACGGCGTCTGTACCCGCTTGTGCTGGCGCGAGCCAAGGTTGATCGTGGGTACGCCGAAATGGGGGGCTTCCCGGATGCCCGCACTAGAATTGCCGATAATGTACTGGGCGTGCTTTAGCAGCGTGAGGAAGTACTCGAAGCGCATCGACGGGTAGATGGCGATGCGATTGCTGTTACGTAGACGCGTGTATTCATTGAGTATGATGTCGGTTCCGTGATCGTTGTTTGGGTAGAGAACGACAAAGTTTTGCCCAGTTTCGAGAATACTGTCGACTAGCACAGCAACCTGCTGACGAATCAGCTTGATTTCGGTTGTGACCGGGTGAAACATAAGGATTGCGTACTCGCCGAAATCAAAGCCGTAATAGCCTCGCACCTCTTCAAGTGATGGCAGATTCGCCGAGTTCATGACGTCGACGTCCGGTGAGCCGATGACGTGGATCGTTTCGCTACGCTCTCCGAGTTGAACTAGGCGCTTTCTGGCTTGTTCGTTGGCGACGAAATGCAGATGCGACATTTTCGAGATTGAGTGCCGGATCACTTCGTCGATCGTTCCCGAAACCTCGCCTCCCTCGATGTGAGCGACGCGGATATTGTTGAGTGCACCAACAAGCGCGCCGGCCAGTGCTTCGATCCGGTCGCCGTGTACAACGATCATCTCGGGTAGCATTTCCTTGACGTAGTCGGATAAGCCAGCGACGGTCTTGGCCAGGACCTGGTCCATCGAATCGTTTTCGTTCTGATTGATGAACCGGTAGAGGTTGAGTAGGCCAGCTTTGCGTACCTCATCCCAAGTCGATCCGTACTTGGAGAGCATGTGCATGCCAGTGATGAATACATGCACCTCGAAGTGCTCGTCAGCCTGCAGGCGTAGCATGAGTGACTTGAGCTTGCCGAAGTCAGCTCGGGTTCCTGTCAGGAAGATTATCTTGCGGCGCTGCAGTGAGCTCATTGCGAAACGTCGGTGCTTTTCAACTGGAAGCCAGCGCGAATATTGGCTGCTGCTCTCCTGCCAAGTAGGGACTCGTAGTCGGCAGACGTGAAATCGCCGCCACCGGGGCGTTTTACCCAGATGTTATTCTCATTGAGTGGCTCGCCGGTGGAAATGTCGCGAATCGCGACGACAGACGCGAAGGCGAACGCGATTGTTGGCTTTTCCGCCGCGACAGCGGTTTTTTCGCCGCCGCGAGCGGACCAGATTACGCGGGTTCCGGTGATCAGATCTTTCAGCGCTGCGGGGTCCATCGAGCAGACGATGTCCGGTCCGGGCCTGCTCATGTGATCGGTAAAGTGGCGCTCGACAATAGATGCGCCGAGCGCAACTGCGCCGAGACAGGTGTAATTCGAGACGGTGTGATCCGACAGGCCGACAATCGCGTCGGGGAAGGCGTCCTGAAGTATCTGCATGGCGCCGAGTCGGACTAGTTCAGGTGGCGTCGGGTAGACGTTTGTGCAGTGGAGAAGCGCGAACGGCACCTTGGCTGCACGCAGTATCTCGACTGAGGGGCTGATTGAATCGATGGTGTTCATGCCGGTGCTCATGATGACTGGCTTGCCGGCTTGCGCGATATGGCGGATAAGCGGGTAGTTGTTGCATTCGCCAGAGCCAATCTTGAAGGCCGGCACGTCAAAGCTGATCAGCCGGTCCGCCGCCGCACGCGAAAATGGTGTGCTGATGTAGATGGCGCCGCGCGAGAGTATGTGATCCATCAGCACGCGTTCGTCAGTTTCGTCGAGCGAGCAGCGTGCCATGATCTCATGGATAGACTCCTCGGCGTTGCCCGGAATGACCCACCGGGCTTCCTCGGACATTTCGTCATTGACGATATGCGTCTGGTGCTTGATGATTTCAGCCCCGGCGTCAATGGCAGCATCGGCCATGGTGATCGCTGTTTCGAGCGAGCCTTCGTGGTTGATACCAATCTCGGCGATGACGACTGGCGGGTGTTCTGGGCCGATGCGACGCCCATTGATGATCAATTCGCGCGACATAGTTTCTCCACCATGGCAAAATCTTCTTCGGTATCAATGTCGATGCTTTCCTGTTCGGACATGATGTAGGGGGCGCCGCCGTTCGATGGGATACTGGTACGTGCGAGAAATTCGGCGAGCGGGAAGATGTAAATCGCCCCATTGGGATGGAAAGCTACAGGCAGAGTCTGGCGGTTAGCGTTGGTTAGGTGCTCGTCGAACAATGATTGAAGTCGCCCGTCGGCCGTCAACGTGAAGGACTTGAACGGCGTCTTTTTTAACTCGGTGACACTAAGGCAGATGTTGCTATCGGTCGACGTCATTACGGTAAAAGCTGCGTCAATGTGATTCCCCGTTCGCAATGGTGAGGTTGGTTGCAGGAAAACGAGATACGGGTTTTCGGCAGTTAGCTCTTCTGGAATCTGACGTACAAAATCCCAGACAACCTCGCTGGCAGTCGCTGAATCAGTGGCAGCACTGGCTGCCCTTTGGACGACGTCTGCTCCCATTTCACGAGCCAGCCGGAGAGCATCGGCATCGTCCGAGGAGACGTAGACTCTGTCGATCCGGGCAGCATCATGTGCAGCTTGAATTGTGTGCGCCAACAAGGGTTTGCCGAGGAGCATGCGTAAATTTTTCTGCTTGACCCCCTTGGATCCTGCACGCGCCGGAATCAGCGCAATTACTACTTTTCCCTTGAATGCCATGGCTGCCTGACTATGATTTGTAGAAAATCGAAGCGTTCAGATCGAGAAGGCTTGGAATACGTTCGCACAAATTCTTTTCGTCGATCCCGACAAAGCAGTGCAAAGCTGATTTTGCCCTGTTGCGTTGTCTGCTGGTAACGCGGTGCTGGCAGGCCTACCGCTTCTCCGGCTAGTATCTTCGACTCCGGTTCCCTACGTCAATCGGCAATCTTGTGTAGAGGGGGGGGAGGTGTCGGCTGAAACGCCGGCGTGTTTATGCGAATGACTTTTCTTCGGTCCCGTTCGATAAGAGGCATAGCAGCCCGCCAAAATGCATCCGTTAACATCTGCGATTAAGTTGAGCGAATAGGAGCAAAGACATGGAAGGTGAAGAAAAAATTTTTAGTGAAAACTTGGCGGTTTTGGCAAAACGATGGCCAAGTTTGGCTCAGATGGTGCTTGCTCAAGATATTGGGTCTTTGGCAGTGGATTTGCGTAAGGGAATTGAATCTACCATAACTATTAATGGTATCCAGTTGAGTAGTCGCCATGACAGAATAGGAGAAGCGCGTTTACAGGCTGAATCTCTCCAGGGGAGTTGCCCATTTGTTTATCTCTACGGGCCTGGACTTGGTGAATTGCCCCGGGCTTTTCTGAAGAGGTCTGATGTGCAGAAACTCGAAGTTAGAATTCTAAATGAGAAAATTTTCGCGCTAGTCATGCACTTGGTGGATCAGACAGATTGGCTGGGTAGTCCTCGAGTGTCGTTGGCAATGGCGGGAGATGATCGAAATATATTCCTGCCATTTTTTGCTTCGCCGCCTGAGTTGACTCTGGCCAGTGACACAAATGCAAAAATCCGTGATCGGCTTGTCTGTCAAATGACAGCCCCATTCATGAACAAGGATTTCTTACCGAATGACTTGAATCTTCTGGCGCGAGTTGAGAGTAATCGCACGCTGTTGGCCAGTGATGGAGATGTGTCGGAATTCTTTAATTCCCGGCCAGGTGACGAAGCATGGGTGATCGCCACGGGCCCTAGTTTGGAGCGGCATTTTGAACAAATTTGTGCGTCACGTAATCAAGGAAGTGCCCCGTTTCTGATAGCGGTGGACAGTGCTTTGGTGCCTTTGCACAAGCATGGAATTCGGCCGGATATTGTGGTTTCAATTGATAAGCTTATGAATGCACATATCCTGCCCCCGGATATTTCGGATGGTTTGCCCTTGGTGTATTTCCCTTTGCTTGAACCTGCGCTGCTAGAGGCATGGAAGGGGCCTCGATATGCCGCTTACTCAACTAACCCGCTTTACTCAAAGTTGAAGAGGGATGTTCCTAAGGGGGAGCTATTTGTTGGCGGCAGTGTATTGCATGCGGCGGTTGATCTTGCTGTGAAAATGGGTGTGCGGAGATTGGTGCTTTTTGGTGCTGATTTTTCCTACGTCGAAGGTAAGTTTCATGCTGATTGGGATCCTGGGGAAATAGCGCCAGATATGGAGCCATTGGAGTGGGTGTTAAATGGCCACGGTAAACGAGTCGGGACCCAAACAAATCTGCGGAATTATCTTTGTGCTTTGGAGGATTATGTTGCATTGCATCCTGATGTTATCTTTTTAAACACGTGCCGTGATGGGGCATGGATAGCGGGAACAGACTATCATCCGGAGCTTGTTGCATGAATAATATCGCGGAATGGATATCGACTGCTCGTAATATCGCAGTCCAGTGTCGTTTGGGTATGACTCTGGAGGCAGGCGTTGCAATAACAGGCTTTCTTCCGGTAATGGCAAATGAGTTGATTGAAAAAATTGATGGCGATTTTATTGTGTTGATTAATGATTTGAATAAATGTCACAAAAATTCGGATTGGTTAGGGGTGGCAGACTGCCTTGAATTTGATTTGGTGATATGGCTTGAAAGACTAAATTCAGCGTCAGGGTGATTTATATGTCCTTGACCGCGCCGAGGCAACTCAGGAGGCCGTCAAGGCAAACGCGCTAGGCCTGTTGCTGAAATCAGGTCGATGCCCGGATCAGTTGCAGCAGTTCCTCGCCGTAGTGCTCGATCTTGGCGCTGCCCATGCCGGTGATGCCGGCGAGCAGGCCGTGGCTGAACGGCCGGCATTCGGCGAGTTCGCGCAGGGTCTTGTCGTGCAGGATGACATAGGCCGGCACACTCTGTTCGCGCGCGGTGTCGGCGCGCCACTGGCGCAGGCGCTGGAACAGCGCGGCGTCGGCGGGCGCCAGGTCGACCAGCGGGGCGCGGCTGCTCTTGCTCGGTGCGCTGCGTCTCTTCGTTGGCCGGCGCAGTTGCACGCTGCGCTGGCCCTTGAGCACTTCGCGTGCCGCTTCGGTCAGTTGCAGTGCGCCGTGTTCGGTCATGTCGACATGGACCAGGCCGGCAGCGGCGAGCTGGCGGAAGACGCTCTTCCATTCGCGCTCGTCGAGTTCGCTGCCGACGCCGAAGGTCGGCAACTGGTCGTGGCCCCATTGGCGCATCTTGTCGCTGGATTTGCCGCGCAGCACGTCGATCAGGTGGCTGACGCCGAAGCGCATGCCGGTGCGGTAGATTGCCGACAGGGCCTTCTGCGCGGCCTGGGTGCCGTCCCACAGTTCCGGCGGTTCGGCGCAGACGTCGCAGTTACCGCAGGGCTGGCGCTCTTCGCCGAAATAGTTGAGCAGCACCTGGCGTCGGCAGCGCGGCGCCTCGCAATAGGCGAGCAGGGCGGTCAGGCGTTGCGATTCGAGGATTTTCTGGCCTTCGCCGGCACCCGATTCGGCGATGCGCGCATGCTGCAGGGCGACATCCTGCATGCCGTAGGCCATCCAGGCTTCCGACGGCTCGCCGTCGCGGCCGGCGCGGCCGGTTTCCTGATAGTAGGCTTCGATGCTCTTCGGCAGATCCAGGTGGGCGACGAAGCGCACGTCGGGCTTGTCGATGCCCATGCCGAAGGCGATCGTCGCGCACATGACCAGACCGTCTTCGCGTAGGAAACGGCGCTGGTTGGCAGCCCGCTCGTTGGCCGGCAGGCCGGCGTGGTAGGGCAGTGCCGGGTAGCCTTGAGTGGACAGCCAGGCGGCGGTTTCCTCGACCTTCTTGCGCGACAGGCAATAGACGATGCCGGCCTGGCCTTTGCGCCCGCCAAGGAAGACGAGCAGCTGCTGGCGCGCGTTGTCCTTCTCGACGACGGTGTAGCGGATGTTCGGGCGGTCGAAGCTGGACAGGAAGACGCGCGCTTCGCCCAGGCCCAGGCGCTGCAGCATCTCGTTCTGCGTCGCCCGGTCGGCGGTGGCGGTGAGCGCGATGCGCGGCACCCGCGGGTAGCGTTCGTGCAGCGCCGACAGTTGCAGGTATTCCGGGCGGAAATCGTGCCCCCATTGCGACACGCAGTGCGCCTCGTCGATGGCGAACAGGGCGAGCTTGCCGGCTTCGCAGAGGGCGTCGAACATGGCCAGGGTGCGGTCGAGCATCAGCCGTTCGGGGGCGATGTAGACGAGGTCGAGCTGGCCGGCGAAGATCGCCTGTTCGACAGCTTGCGCTTCACGCCGGTCGAGCGTCGAGTTGAGCACGGCAGCGCGCACGCCGAGCTGGGTCAGTGCGTCGACCTGGTCCTGCATCAGTGCGATCAGCGGCGAGACGACGATGGCGCAACCTGGGCGCAGCAGCGCCGGAATCTGGTAACACAGGCTCTTGCCACCGCCGGTCGGCATCAGCACCAGGGCGTCGCCGCCGCCGGCCACATGGGCAATGATCTCGGCCTGCTCGCCGCGGAAGGCGGGGTAGCCGAAAACATCGCGCAGGATGTCGAGGGCGCTGCCGTTCTGCTTCATTGGGCGAGCGGGCGCAGGATTTCGCGGTGTAGCGCTTCGCCGTCCCAGGCCAGGCATTCGCCGCAGTCCTCGTGCCAGTCGGAGAGCACCCAGCGTTCGACGTGGATGCCGTCTACGATGTGATCGTGCCTTGCCGGCTGGTGCGTATGGCCGTGGATGAAGGTGGCGTAGCCGTGCTGGCGAAGAAAGTCCTCGGTCGCTGCCGGCTGCAGGTCGGTGTAGGGATTTTCCTTGGCGCGCTGGCTGGTTTCGGAGACTTCGCGCATGTGCGCGGCGATGGCCCGGCGTTCGCTCAGCGGTTTGGCCAGCAGAGCCGCCTGCCAGGCCGGATCGCGGACCTGGGCACGGAAGGCCATGTAGTCGGTATCGTCGAGGCAGAGGGCGTCGCCATGGGCGAGAACGAACTGCCATTCGGCGGTGGACAGAATATAAGGTTCGCTGATCAGGCGGACGCCAGCGCGGGCGGCAAAGCCGTCGCCGAGCAGGAAGTCGCGGTTGCCATGCATGACGCTGATGGCCAGGCCGGCATCGCTGGCGGCACGCAAGGCGGCGATGATGGGCGTGTGGTAGGGATCGTCGATGTCATCGTCGCCGATCCAGGCTTCGAAAAGATCGCCGAGGATGTAGAGCTGCTCGGCCTGGCGGGCGCGGCCGGCAAGAAAGTCGAGGAACAAACAAGTCGCCCCGGGTGACCGGGGCGACAGGTGCAGGTCGGAAATGAAAAGGATCAAACCACTTCCGCTTTTTCGATGATCACGTCTTCCTTCGGCACATCCTGGTGGAAACCCTTGTTGCCGGTGGCGACGGCGCGGATCTTGTCGACCACGTCCATGCCCTCGACAACCTGGCCGAAGACGCAGTAGCCCCAGCCCTGGCCGGACGGTGCCCGGAAGTCGAGGAAGTCGTTATCGACAGTGTTGATGAAGAACTGGGCGGTGGCCGAGTGCGGGTCGTTGGTACGCGCCATGGCGATGCTGCCGCGGACGTTCTTCAGGCCGTTGGCGGCCTCGTTCTCGATCGGGTCGCGGGTTTCCTTCTGGTTCATACCCGGCTCCATGCCGCCGCCCTGGATCATGAAATTCTTGATCACGCGGTGGAAGATGGTGCCGTTGTAGTGGCCGGCCTCGACGTAGGCAATGAAGTTCTCGACGGTCTTCGGTGCCTTTTCAGCGTCGAGTTCGAGGGTGATGACACCGTGATTGGTGGTGAGCTTGATCATGGGGAGTCCTTATTTTTCGGAAATGATTTTGACGTTTTGGATAACGACTGGCGTGCGCGGCACATCGCCGTGCATGCCGACATTGGCGGTCGGCACCTTGGCAATCTTGTCGACCACGTCCATGCCCTCGGTGACCTTGCCGAAGACGGCATAGCCCCAGCCGTCGCGGCTCGGATAATCGAGCGGCAGGTTGTCGTTGTGGTTGATGAAGAATTGGGCGGTCGCCGAATGCGGGTCCATGGTGCGGGCCATGGCGATGGTGCCGCGACGGTTTTTCAGGCCGTTCTTCGCCTCGTTCTCGATAGGCTCGCGGGTCGATTTCTTGTTCATGCTGGCGTCGAAGCCGCCGCCCTGGATCATGAAGCCGGGAATGACGCGGTGGAAGATGGTGCCGTTGTAAAAGCCATCGCGCGCATATTGCAGGAAATTGGCGCTGCTCTTGGGGGCCTTTTCAGCGTCCAGTTCGACGACGATGCGGCCCATGCTGGTTTGCAGTTCCAGCGTCGGGGCGGCCCAGGCGGATGCGCTGGACAGCGTCAGTGCGGTGATGATGCCGATCAGTTTCTTCATGTTCAGGCGGCTCCTTCGTAGATGATTTTCCACTGGCCGCCTTCACGCAGCCAGTACTGGCGTTTTTTCATCCGGTTGTTGAGGTTGTTGCTGCGGTAATCCTGGTCGAAGGTCACGACCACGACCTCTTCCTTGCCCGGATTGCGGAAAACCGACAGGTTTTTCAGTTCCAGCTTGATCCATTCCTTGCCGGCGTTGACTTGCTGCTTCTGTGCGGCAAATTGCGAATAATCCTGACCGCCGGCCTTGAACTCGCGGGAGTAGTGGGACAGGTAGCGCTTGATGTCACGGCTTTCCCAGTCGGCGCGCCAGTTCTCGATGCTGCGGTTCAGTTCGTCGCGTTCCCGCGCCCAGTCGTCGAGCGACAGCCAGTCGACACTGTTGCTGATGATGACCGGCGTCAGCCCGACCTGCAGGTTTTCGCGGATGGCTTCCAGGTCCTGGTTGGTCAGCACCACGCAGCCGTCGGAAGCGAGCGGGGGGCGGGCGAAGGTGTCGGACGGCGTGCCGTGCAGCCAGATGCCGCTGCCGCCACGCCCCTGGCGCCGGTCCCATTCGTTCGGGTAATTGATCGGGAAGGCACCGTTGCCGTAAAGATCAGGCAGTTTTTGCCGCGACAGGTCGGCGGTGACGTGATAGACCCCGATCGGGGTCTTCTTGTCGCCCTCGACGAACTTGTCGGCGCCAAGCTTGCCCTGGGTGACGTAGTAATCGGCAACAAAGCGCGGGCGACCGCTGCTCAGGTCGTTTTCGTAGACGTAGAGGCGCGAGCGCTCGGTATCGACGACCACCGCGTAGCGTTGATCCGGCCGCATCTGCAGCAGGTAGCGCGGAACGTAATCGGCGGGCGGCTTCTCCCGGTAGGCTTGCAGGCGCTTCAAGGCCTCTGCGCGCAAATCATTGACCTGCTCGGCGGGGAGTCCGTTCAGCGCGCCGAAGCCCTGGAGCGGACGCGCCCTGGCCAGCAGGAGGTCACCCTTGATCAGGTGGGCCAGGCGATAGTTGGGGTATTGCTGGAGCAGGGACTCGGTCAACTGCAGCGCGTTGCCCAGATTGCGTCCCTCGATTTCCCGAAAAATCCGGGCCAGCTGCGACTCCGGTCCGGCGTCGCCAAGCGTGGGTGGCAGACCGGTGGGCTCTGAACCCGTGTCGGCGCGCACCGGCCACACCGGCAGTTCGCCGGTTTGGCTGGCGGGAGCGGCCGCAGCAGTATCGGGTTCTTCCTCGCCCTGGAAAAAAAACACCATCGCAACAACGACTGCCAGCCCCAGAAGGGCGGGCAGGACCAGCTTCAACTTCTGCATCAGCGAGCGTTTTCTTCCTTGATCAACCACTTGCCACCGGTACGGACAAAGACCAGGGTCTTGTTGCTGGAGCTATTCAGGCCGGGTGCCTTGTAGTGCTGGCGGAAACGTGCGGTGGCGCGATCGCCGTCAATGGTGATGCGCGGTTCGTCGTAGGTGACGGAGATGTTGCCCGAGCGGTCGCCGATGCGCTGCTGGCGTTCCTCTTCCCAGGCTTTGCGACCGCCCTTGCCCGAGGTGAAATCGCTGGTGTAGGCCGCGAAATAGCCCTTCATGTCCTTGCGCGACCAGGCGCGGGCCCAGGCGGCAATGGCCTTGGCCACATCGTCGCGGGCGCTGTCCTGAACAGGTGCCGGCTGGGCCGGTGCCGGACGCGGTTCGCTAACAACCGGAGCCGGGCTGGAAGCGGCCGGTGTCGTCGCGACGACGGTCGCCGTCGGTGCGGGGGCAGCCGGCTTCGGCTGCGGGGCGATGGCGGCTGCCACCGGCGTCGGTGCCGGGGTGGGGGCCGGCGGACGGACATTGCCCTTGCCGGAGGTGCTGATCAGGTCGCGGATCAAGGCCAGTTTGTTCTGCGTCGTGGCATTGGCGCCGTCGAGTTGCAGGGCCTTGTCGTAGGCCTGGCTGGCCAGCTTGGCGTAAACATCGCCGAGGTTTTCGTAGGCGATGGCATAGGACGGGTGCGTGCGGATCGCCATTTCCAGCGCCGTGCGGGCCTTGTCGTACTGCTTCTGCTGGGCGTAGAGCACGGCCAGATTGTTGTAGGGCTCCGGCAGCTCCGGATAGTCTTCGGACAGCTTGGTGAACACGCCGATGGCGTCGGCCGGGCGGTTCATTTCGGTCAGGATCAGGCCTTTGAGGAAACGTCCCTGGGCGTCCTTGGGGCGGCTGGCCAGGTATTGATCGACCTTTTCCAGTGCCTGGGCATGCTGGCCTTGGCGGATCAGGCGCTGGATATCAGGCAGATTGTCGGCAAAAACCGGGGCGGCAAAGCCGATGGAGAGACCGAATGCCAGGGCGCGAAGTGCCCGGAAGCGAGGCTGGAACAAGGATTTGGTGGTCATCGCCGTGCTATAATTTCCGAGGTTTTCAATCGCCCAATTCTATCAAAGAAGCGCGAGATGCCATAGGTTTGCAAAGGCATCCCTGCACTTCTTTTCATTCCGTCATGCTAAAGATATTCAACTCACTCAAGCGCGAGAAGCAGATTTTCGAACCGATCGAAGCCAACAAGGTTCGCATGTATGTCTGTGGGATGACGGTTTATGACTATTGTCATCTGGGGCATGCGCGGGTGATGGTGGTTTTCGACATGGTTTATCGCTGGCTGAAAGCCTCGGGCTACGACGTCACCTATGTCCGCAACATCACCGATATCGACGACAAGATCATCAAGCGGGCGCTGGAGAACGGCGAAACGATCCAGCAATTGACGGATCGCTTCATTGCCTACATGCACGAGGACGCCGACGCCCTGGGCGTGCTGCGTCCCGATCATGAACCACGGGCGACCGAGTTCGTGCCGCAGATGCAGGAGATTATCCGCGCGCTGGAAAGCAAGGGACTGGCCTACCAGGCCGCCGACGGCGACGTCAATTACGCGGTGCGCAAGTTCCCCGGCTACGGCAAGCTCTCGGGCAAGTCGCTCGACGATCTGCGTGCCGGCGAACGGGTCGAGGTCGATAATGCCAAACAGGACCCGCTCGATTTCGTGCTCTGGAAACATGCCAAGCCGGGCGAGCCGGCCTGGGAATCGCCCTGGGGCGATGGACGGCCGGGTTGGCACATCGAGTGCTCGGCAATGAGTTCGTCGCTGCTCGGCAAACACTTCGACATCCATGGCGGCGGCCAGGACCTGCAATTCCCGCACCACGAGAACGAAATTGCCCAGTCCGAGGGCGCCAACTGCTGCAGCTACGTCAATTACTGGATGCACAACGGTTTCGTGCGGGTCGACAACGAGAAGATGTCCAAATCCCTGGGCAATTTCTTCACCATCCGCACCGTGCTCGAGAATTACGATGCTGAAGTCGTTCGTTTCTTCATCCTGCGTGCGCACTACCGCAGTCCGCTGAACTACTCCGATGCCCATCTCGACGACGCCAAGCGTTCGCTCGACAGCCTCTACTTCACGTTGCGTGACGTGCCGCCCAAGCTGGTCGAGATCGATTGGGCGCAGGCGCATGCCGCTCGCTTCGCCGCTGCGCTGAACGAGGACTTCGATTCGCACGGGGCGATTGCGGTGCTGTTCGAACTGGCCGCCGAGGCCAATCGCCAGAAGTCGGGCGAGTTGTCCGGCTTGCTCAAGGCGCTCGGTGGCGTCATCGGTCTGCTCGAGCGCGAGCCACTGCTCTACCTGCGCGCCGGTCCGGCTGCGGGTGGCCTGGATGAAGCTGCAATCGAGGCGCTGATCGTGCAGCGTGCCGAAGCCAAGAAGGCCCGCGATTTCGCCACTGCCGACCGGGTTCGCGACGAACTCAAGGCCGCCGGCATCGTTCTCGACGACAGTCCGCAGGGAACCACCTGGCGCCGGGCTTGAACTAGCGTCCCGGAAATGAAAACGGCCCGCTGATGCGGGCCGTTTTCATTGGTATTGCGACTGTTTCAGCGCAGGACTTTGCCGCCCGGGCCGATCACGGTCAGTTCGACAAAGCGTGAGCCGTGACGCGCCGTACCCGAATAGTTGACGCGGTAACCGCCGAAATCGGTGCCGTTCATCGACTCGAGGGCCGTGACCAGTTTTTCGCGCGACAGGTCGCGGCCGGCGCGGCGCAGGCCTTCGACCATGGTGCGCGCGGTCAGGTAGGCTTCCAGTCCGTAGTAGGAGTAGTTGCCGCCCTTGGCGCCGAGTTTCTGGTAATCGCGGACGACCGGCACGATGTCGTTCCAGGGGTAGGGAACGACCTGGGAAATGCCGATGCCGCGGGCTTCCGGTCCCAGTTCCTGGACCAGTTGTTCGGTGCCGACCGGCGACAGGGTCATGAACATTGGATTCTGTCCGGCGCGCTTCATGGCCCGGACAAAAGCTGCAGTTGGTTTGTACAGCGTGACCATGACCACTGCCTGCGGATTGCCCTTGGCAATCGACTGGACAGCGGCGTTGACGTTGAGCGAATTGCGCTCGACCGTGCCAATCGCCGAGGGCGTCAGGTTGTGCTTTTTCAGCGCGGCAGTGACACCGTCGAGGCCGGCCTTGCCGAAGCCGTCGTTCTGGTAGAAGACCGCGATGCTGCGCAGGCCGATCGAAACCATCTGATTGACGATGGCTTCGGTTTCATCCGCATAGCTGGCGCGGACGTGGAACATGTAGCGCGAATTCGGATTGGCCGAGATCGGCTGGCGCAGTGTCTCGGCGCCGGAAATGGTGCCGACCAGCGGCACCTTGGCCGGCCCGAAGACCGAATTCATGGCCTCGGTGGTCGGGCTCGATCCATAGAACGAGAGCAGGGCGAAGGCGTTCTTTTCGTTGATCAGGCTGCGCGTGTTGGCAACCGTGCGTTCCGTTTCGTAGCCATCGTCGAGCGCAACCAGTTGCAGCTTGCGGCCATTGATGCCGCCGGATTTGTTCAGTTGCTCGAAATAGGACTGGATGGTCTGCCGCATGTCCTCGCCGTAGGCGCCGTTGGGCCCGGAGAAGGGGGCGGACATGCCGATGGTGATGCTGGTGTCGGTCAGGCCGGGGTCTGCCCAGCAAACCGTGGAAAGCGCCATGGCACAGGCCGCGGCAAATTTCTTGAAAACTCTCATGCTGTCGTTCCTCTCCCTGAAACCTGCTGTGATTCTAGCAGTGGAAAGGCAAAGCAGGACAGTCGCGGCGACACAATGTGCCGCGACTGTCCTGCCGGACTACTTATTCACCGAAGAACTCACGCACCTTGGCCATCCACGACTTGGCCCTGGGGTTGTGCTTGTGGTCGGTGTCCTTGCTGGACTCTTCCAGTTCGCGCAGCAATTCCTTCTGGCGGTCGGTCAGGTTGACCGGCGTTTCGACGACGACATGGCACATCAGGTCGCCATGCGTATGGCTGCGCACGCCCTTGATGCCCTTGCCGCGCAGACGGAAGACCCGCCCGGACTGGGTTTCCGGCGGAATCTTGATGGCAGCGGCGCCGTCCAGTGTCGGAATTTCGATTTCGCCACCGAGCGCAGCGGTAGTGAAGGAGATCGGCATCTCGCAATGCAGGTCGTTGTGGTCGCGTTGAAACACCGGGTGCTGCTTGAGGTGGATCTGTACGTAGAGGTCGCCCGGTGGGCCGCCGTTGACGCCGTGCTCACCTTCGCCGGCGAGCCGGATGCGATCGCCCTCATCCACGCCGGCCGGGATTTTCACCGCCAGCGTCTTGTGCTGCTTGATGCGACCCGCGCCACCACAGTTCTTGCAAGGGTCGGCGATGAAGCGACCGGTGCCGTGGCACTTGTGACAGGTCTGCTGGATCGAGAAGAAGCCTTGTTGCAGGCGCACCTGACCGGAGCCGCCGCAGGTCGGGCAGGTTTTCGGCTGGGTGCCCGGTTTGGCGCCGGAACCGTGGCAGACATCGCACTCCTCCATGGTCGGGATGCGGATCTTGGTCTCGGTACCGTGGGCGGCTTGTTCGAGGGTGATTTCCAGGTTGTAACGCAGGTCGGCGCCGCGATAGATATTCGAACGGCCGCCACCGCCGCCGCCCCGATTGCCGAAAATTTCGTCGAAGATGCCGCCGAAGGCGTCGGAAAAGCCGCCGCCACCGCCGCCGCCGAAACCACCCATGCCCGCCTGAGGGTCAACGCCGGCATGGCCGTACTGGTCGTAGGCGGCGCGCTTCTGGGCGTCCGACAGGATTTCGTAGGCCTCCTTGGCTTCCTTGAATTTTTCCTCGGCCGACGGATTGTCCGGGTTGCGGTCGGGGTGGTACTTCATGGCCAGCTTGCGGTAGGCCTTCTTGATTTCGTCGTCCGCAGCGTCGCGGTTGACGCCGAGAATTTCGTAAAAATCGCGTTTAGACATGACTGGTTCCCGTCAGTTACTGCACAAAGGCCGGATCAAGCGGCGCCGGGGCGTCCGCTTTGATCCGGCCACTTAAAACGGCGCGCAGGCGTCCGTTTTAAGCCTTCTTGTCCTTGTTCACTTCCGTGAATTCGGCATCGACGACATCGCCTTCGACGGTCTTTTCCTTCGGTTGTTCGCCACCGGCAGCGCCGGCGGCGGCGCCTTCGGCTTGCTGCTGGGCGTACATCTTCTCCCCCAGCTTCTGGGCGGCGGCCGACAGGGCTTCGGTCTTGGCAGTGATGACGTCCTTGTCGCCGTCGCGCAACACGTCCTCGACGTCCTTGATCGCGGCTTCGATGGCTTCCTTCTCGGCGGCGTCGAGCTTGTCACCGTATTCGGTCAGCGACTTCTTGACCATGTGCACCATGCCGTCGGCCTGGTTGCGGGCATCGGCCAGTTCGTGCGCCTTCTTGTCCTCTTCGGCGTGCAGCTCGGCGTCCTTGACCATGCGTTGAATTTCTTCTTCGCTGAGGCCGGAGTTGGCCTTGATGGTGATCTTGTTTTCCTTGCCGGTGGCCTTGTCCTTGGCGGTAACGTGCATGATGCCGTTGGCGTCGATGTCGAAGATGACCTCGATCTGCGGCGTGCCGCGCGGGGCCGGCGGGATGCCTTCCAGGTTGAACTGGCCGAGGCTCTTGTTGCCGGAAGCGACTTCGCGTTCGCCCTGGAGGACGTGGATGGTCACCGCGCCCTGGTTGTCATCGGCGGTCGAGAAGACTTGCGAGGCCTTGGTCGGGATCGTCGTGTTCTTCTGGATCAGCTTGGTCATGATGCCGCCCAGGGTTTCGATGCCGAGCGACAGCGGGGTGACGTCGAGCAGCAGCACGTCCTTGACTTCGCCTTGCAGCACGCCGCCCTGGATGGCGGCGCCGACGGCGACGGCTTCATCCGGGTTGACGTCCTTGCGCGGCTCCTTGCCGAACACTTCCTTGACCTTCTCCTGCACCTTCGGCATGCGCGACTGGCCGCCGACCAGGATCACGTCGTCGATGTCGCCAATCTTGCAGCCGGCGTCCTTGAGTGCGGTGATGCACGGGGCGACGGTGCGCTCGATCAGTTCGTCGACCAGCGACTCGAACTTGGCGCGGGTGATCTTCAGTGCCAGGTGCTTCGGGCCGGAGGCGTCGGCGGTGATGTAGGGCAGGTTGACTTCGGTCTGCTGGCTCGAGGACAGCTCGATCTTGGCCTTTTCGGCGGCTTCCTTGAGGCGTTGCAGGGCGAGCACGTCCTTCTTCAGGTCGGTGCCGGATTCCTTCTTGAATTCATCGATGATGTAGTCGATCAGGCGTTGGTCGAAGTCTTCGCCGCCGAGGAAGGTGTCGCCGTTGGTGGCCAGAACTTCAAATTGCTTTTCGCCATCGACGTCGGCGATTTCGATGATCGAGATGTCGAAGGTGCCGCCGCCGAGGTCATAGACGGCAATCTTCTTGTCCTTGCCGGACACCTTGTCCATGCCGAAGGCCAGCGCAGCAGCGGTCGGTTCGTTGATGATGCGCTTGACTTCCAGACCGGCGATGCGGCCGGCGTCCTTGGTGGCCTGGCGCTGGCTGTCGTTGAAATAGGCCGGCACGGTGATGACAGCTTCGGTGACTTCCTCGCCGAGGTAGTCTTCGGCGGTCTTCTTCATCTTGCGCAGCACTTCGGCGGAAACTTGCGGCGGTGCGATCTTCTTGTCGCGGGCTTCGACCCAGGCGTCGCCGTTGTCGGCCTTGGTGATCTTGAACGGCATCAGGGCGATGTCCTTCTGCACTTCCTTTTCTTCGAAGCGGCGCCCGATCAGGCGCTTGACTGCGTACAGCGTGTTCTTCGGGTTGGTCACCGCCTGGCGCTTGGCCGGGGCGCCGACCAGGATCTCGCCGTCTTCGGTGTAACCGATGATCGACGGCGTGGTGCGCGCACCTTCTGCGTTTTCGATGACCTTGGGGGTGCCGCCTTCCATGATGGCGACGCAACTGTTGGTGGTGCCGAGGTCAATACCGATGATCTTGCCCATGATGTTCTTTCCTGAAAGTGAATTACCGATGTTCGTGAAGTGGGGGCGTCGCCCCGGATTTCAAGTGGATTATTTGCCCTTGGCGACCATGACCAGCGCCGGACGCAGCACGCGGTCGGCGATCAGGTAGCCCTTTTGCAGGACGGTGACGACGGTGTTGGCTTCCTGGTCGGAATCGACCATGCCGATCGCCTGGTGCTTGTGCGGGTCGAACTTCTCGCCAGCCGGATTGACCTCGATCAGCGCGTTCTTTTCAAAGGCGGCAACCAGTTGCTTGAGCGTCAGCTCGACGCCGGACTGGAAGCTGTCGACGGTCTGTTCCGGAACCGCCAGCGCGGCTTCCAGGCTGTCCTTGACGGCCAGCAGTTCGCCGGCGAACTTCTCGACGGCGAATTTGTGCGCCTTGCTGATGTCTTCCTGGGCACGGCGGCGGATGTTCTCGCCTTCGGCCTTGGCGCGCAGCCAGGCATCGTGGGTCTCGGCGACCTTGAGTTCGAGGTTGCGAATCTGTTCTTCGATGCTGGGCAGGGTGTCGGTATGCGATTCCTGCGGTGCTGCGTCATTGACTTCGATGTCAGGCTGGTTTTCCTGCGGGGTTTCCGGATTGGACATGCACGTTTCTCCAAAAAGACTGTCGAAACAGTTGGGGGTCCTTCGCTGGTTTTCAAGAGTCTTTCGGGAACTTTTTGATCACACTTGTTTACAGTGCTGCTGCGGCGCCCGTGCTAGCATCCGGGCAGCAGGGCATCCTCAGATTGTCGGCCATGGAAACAATAGGCAAATACCGCGTAATTCGAGAGTTGGGCAAGGGCGCGACCGCCACGGTCTACCTGTGTGACGACCCGGATGAAGACCGTCAGGTGGCCGTCAAGGTCATCCGTTTCGGCCAGGATTGTGCCGCCATGTCGCGGCGCATGCGCAAGCTGTTCCAGAATGAAGGCATGGTCTCGAAGCGGCTAGATCATCCGAACATCGTGCGCGTCTACGATGCCGTGGTCGAGGACGATTTTGCCTATCTGGCGATGGAATACGTCGACGGCTTCAGCCTTGAGCAGCACTGCCGGATCGACAAGCTGCTGCCCATGCACCGGGTCATCGGCATCATCTTCAAGTGCTGCATGGCGCTCGATGCTGCCTATCGGCAGGGCATCATCCATCGCGATATCAAGCCGGCCAACATCATGGTTGCGGCCAACGACGAAGCCAAGATCGCCGATTTCGGCCTGGCCCTGAACATGAACAAGGACATGGACCGCGACTCGACCTTCATCATGGGGGTCGGCTCGCCCGCTTACATGTCGCCCGAGCAGATCAAGGCCTATCCGCTCAATCAGAAGACCGATCTCTACTCGCTGGGCGTGGTGCTGTTCCAGTTGCTCACCGGGCGCTTGCCGTTCCGGGCGAACAACCAGGCGACGCTGGTGTACAAGATCGTCAACACCGATGCCCCGGCGGTCACCTCGCTCAATCCGAACCTGCCCGAAGGACTCAACGCCGTCCTGCGCAAGGCGCTGGAGAAGGACCTCTACAGCCGCTACCGGAACGGAGCGGAAATGGCCAAGGACCTTTCCGCCGTTCGTTACCAGATGCTCGAAGAGGACCAGACCGAGCAGGACAACCGTCGCTTCGAGCAGTTGCGGCGGCTGCAGTTCTTCACCGAGTTCGAGAACATCGAACTGTGGGAAGTGTTGCGGGTTTCCGTGTGGCGGGAAATTGCACCGAACGTTGCGCTGATCCGCGAGGGCAGCAACAACAAACTGTTCGGGATCATCATTTCCGGTTGCGTCGAAATCTCGATCGCCGGCAAGGCCCTGTGCCGGCTGTCAGCCGGCGAACCGGTCGGTGAGGTGGCTTTCCTGCATCCGTCGAGCGATCTGCGCCACGCCACCGTGGTTTCGCTCGAGCCGACGCTGTTCCTCGAAATCAATGCGGCCGCGCTGGCCCTGTCGTCGGAGGAGCTGGTCGAGCGCATGCGTAACGTCTTGCTGGCGAAGATGATCCAGCGCATGCGCGAGGTGAACAAGATTGCCGCCAGTCTTGGGCAGGCGGCGCTTGAGCCGGAGAAAAGCTCTCAGTACGGCAGCGGTTTCAACCTCGAACTGGCGCCCGACTGATCCAGTCCGGCAGGCCGAAGGCGCTGCCGGGGCCCTGACAATCAGACCTTGAAACGGCCAACCAGATTGGCCAGGCCATCGGCCAGACGCTTGAGGTCGTGTGCCGCACCGGCCGTTTGCTCGACGGCGCCGGTATTGCTGCGCGCCATGCCGGCAATGGCTTCGATGCTGGTTTCGACATCGCCGGAGAAGCGCCGTTGCTGCTCGGTGGCGGCAGCGATGGCGTCGAGGCCTTGGCCGACTTCGCTGACCGAGCCGTTGGTCGCCTGCAGGACGCTGGAGACCGAAGCGACGGCGGCCTGGCTGCTTTCCAGGTGGTGGATGCCGGCCTCGATGCTGCGGCGGACGGCAACCGACTGGGCGCTCAGGCTGGCGGTGATGGTGTCGATCTCGCTGGCCGAGCGCGAGGACTTTTCGGCCAGCTTGCGGACTTCATCAGCCACCACGGCGAAGCCGCGGCCCTGTTCGCCGGCGCGGGCGGCCTCGATGGCGGCGTTGAGCGCCAGCAGGTTGGTCTGCTCGGCAATGTCCTTGACCTCGCGGGTCATCATGGTGATGGCTTCGGTGTTGCGCACGAAGTTGTTCACCGAGTCGGCCATTTCCTTGACCGCGCCTTCGACAACGTTCATTTCGCCGAGCAGGGTCTGCAGGTTGCGGCTGCCTTCGTTGGCGCGGGCCAGGCTTTCCTGCGACTGGTGCTGGACATGCTCGGCGCTCTGGGCGATCGACGAGATGCTGGAAACCAGTTGTTCGACGGCAGAGGCTGCGTCGTTGGATTTTTCGTTCTGCTGATGCGAGCTCTGGGAAACCCGGTCGGCGCTGTCGGATAGCGCGGCAACCCGGGCCGAAACCTGAGTCGCGGCATCGCGGACCTGGCTGACCAGTTGCTGGAAGTTGCCCATCATTTCGTTGAATACCTGGGCCGACTGACCGACCTCATCCCGTCCCTTGACCGGCAGGCGACGGGTCAGGTCGCCTTCGCCGCGGGCGATGTCACGCAGGCCGCTGCGCAGGTGGTCGAGCGGTACGGTGACGAAATGGTGGGTCAGGAAGTAGATGATCAGCAGCAGTGCGCCCAGGGCGCCGAGGGCGGCGCCGGCAATCTTCAGGCGGAAGCTGGCGACTTCGGCCTCGACCGAGTCGAGCGAAACCTTCATGCTGACCAGACCGAGGACGGTACCTTCCGGGGCCTGGTGGCAAACGATGCAGTCCTTGCCGAGATAGTTGGGTGAGGCATTGGTCGGGTTGATCACACGCAGGAAGGAGCTGCCGGCTTCATGTTCGACGGCGATGTAAGGCTTGCCTTCGCGCATCACCTTCTGCTCCTGCGCGTCGAGTTCGCGGTTGCTCTTGGTGTCAGGGCCGTACAGCTTGATCACGGCTTCGCTGCGGGCGACGTGCAGGTCCTTGATGATCGACAGCTGCTTGATCTGGTCAAGGAAGACCTCACGCTGATCGACGGTGCCGGTAATCATCATGCCGGTCAGGCCGGCCATGGTCATTTCGTGAATGCTCTGCGAGAAATCCTTGGCCTGGTTGATCGCGGTTTCGCGATTGACGTTGGTCATCCAGACGATGGCTCCGGCCCAGATCAGTGCAAGAACAACCCAGATGGCGGCAGTCAGGCGAACCCAGATTTTCAAGTCGGCAAAGCGCGGCATTTTTATCAACCCTTGTTGTGACGACTTGGTCAGTTTGTCTCAGACGGCCAAGTCTATTTGTTGGATTGTGCCAGCAGCGCCATTCTCATGCAAAAAAATTCCTGAAGTGCGAATTTGTCCAAAAAGCGTATTCGTGTTTCCTTTGAGGTCAAATGGCGTCGCCACGCGCGCCAGCGCGATCGCGCCAACGCCGCTTTCGCTCAAGGATTTCAGCTCGCCTGAACCATTTTTTTCATCGGGCTGCCACAGACTCAGCTTCTGCCAGGCCTCGTCGTTCTCGTCGATCCAGCCGTTGCCGTCGTCGTCGAGCTGTGCCAGTTCGGCAAAGCCGTCACCGGAATTCGGGCCGAACATTTCACTGCCGTTGTTGATCTTGCCGTCGCCATTGCGATCGAAGACCAGGTAGACGCTGCCACTGGCCAGGCGGGAAATCTGCTCTTCCTTGCCATCGCTGTCGAGGTCGAAGGAGAAGCGTTGATCCAGCAGGCTGGCGGCGTTGCCCGAGAAGTTGAGAACCAGGGGATCGACCTTGCGCGCCGCATCGCCCAGGCGCAGGCTGATCGAACTTTCCTCGTGATAGGCGCGCGACATCATCAGGGTGACGTCGAAGCGGATTTCCTTACCGTCGGCGGTCTTGACGGTGCCGCTGGCGGTAAAGCTGGTGGCTTCAAGTTCGGTATAGGATTCGTGATAGTCGTATTCGATGCCGAAACCGGCCGGGGCGTTCGTATTCTGACCACCGGCGTTGCCCGGCGAGGCTGGGACATCGACCGGACGGGAGCGGTCCGCGAGTTCGCGCGCATCGAAGATGCGGGTCGACTTGCCGGTCAGTGCTTCGAGCATCAGGCGCATCAGCAGCATGCGCGGATCTTCGTCGATGCGGTCTTCGATGTCCTGGTCGATGCTGCTCGCCGCTGCGGCCTTGCCGGCCTCGGAGATGACCACTTGCGGGCGGGCCGGCGTCGGATTGTTCGTGCCCCGGCCTTCGAAATCTGGGCGCTGGGGCCCAACCCAGGCGCGCAGCGATTCACTGACCTCGTGACGCTGCATGCTGCTGTGCGATGAGGCCAACTGCAGTTCGGCGCTGGCGATTTTCATGGTGGCCTCCCGGCAATGTGTCTGACACATTGTTAACGGCAGGCGCGCCGGAAAATTAAGATGCTGCTCCGTATTTTCTGGCTTCGCTCAGACTCTTGGCGAGCGCTTGCGGGTCATCCGCTGCCCGGGTCTCCCAGCCAGCCAGATGGCGTTCGGCGAGATCGGCGAGGGCGGCGATCCAGTCTGGTTCCTCGTTGAGCGCCGGGATGTAGTGATATGCCTTGCCGCCGGCGGCAAGGAAGTCTTCGCGGCCTTCCTGGGCGATTTCTTCGAGCGTTTCCAGACAGTCAGCGGAGAAGCCCGGGCAGATCACGTCAACCCGGCGCACGCCGGCCTGGCCCCAGGCATGCAGGGTCGGCGCGGTGTAGGGCTGCAGCCATTCGGCCTTGCCGAAGCGGGACTGGAAGCAGATCTGGTACTGATCGTCGCGCAGGCCGAGGCGTTCGGCGAGCAGGCGGCCGGTCTTGTGGCATTCACAGAAGTAAGGGTCGCCAAGGTCGAGGCTGCGTTTGGGCAGACCGTGGAAGCTCATGAGCAGCCGGTCGCCGTCGGCCAGCGGGCCGACTTGCTGCCAGTGGCGACGAACGCTGGCTTCGAGCGCCGCCAGATAGCCGGCGTCGTCGTGGTAGTTGCGCAGGAAACGCATCTCCGGCTGGTTGCGCGTCTGCAGCAGCCAGCGGGCGGCTTCGTCGACGACGGTGGCGGTGGTGCTGGCGGCGTACTGCGGGTACATCGGCACGATCAGGATGCGCCGGTAGCCGGCGGCTTTCAGGCGATCGAGTACGGCGCCGACCGAGGGCTGGCCGTAACGCATTGCCCAGGCGACGTCGACCCGGTGGCCGCGCTCGCCGAGCAGTCCCTTGAGCAGCTTGGCCTGGCGCTCGGTGTGCACGCGCAGCGGCGAACCTTCGTCGGTCCACACGGTGGCGTACTTGGCGGCGGATTTCTTTGGCCGGATATTTAGGATGATGCCGTTCAGAATCAGCCACCACAGCGCCTTGGGGATTTCGACGACGCGCGGATCAGAGAGAAACTGCTTGAGGTAACGGCGCAAGGCGGGCGCGGTCGGCGCCTCGGGCGTGCCGAGGTTGGCCAGGATGATCGCGGTGCCGGCAGGTGTGCCGTGGCGGTAGGGCGGTTCGGGCTGGAAGCGGGGCATCAGTTGTCGTTTTTGTAGGAGAGGGCTGAAGACAGCAGTCGGGCGGTGATGTCGACGATGGGAATGACCCTTTCGTAGGCCATCCGGGTCGGTCCGATGACGCCGACCGAGCCGACGATCTGGCCGTCGACGCTGTAAGGGGCAGCGATGACACTGCACTCGTCAAGGGTGGCGATGCCGGATTCGCCGCCAATGAAGATCTTGACGCCTTCGGCGCGGTTGGAAATATCGAGTAGCCGCATCAGACTGGAGCGCTGCTCGAAAAGTTCGAACAGTTCGCGCAGGCGCTTCATGTTCGACGACAACTCCTCGACATCGAGCAGGTTCTTTTCGCCGGAAATGACATAGGGTTGAGCGTTTTCCGACAGCGCGGCGTCGCCTGCTTCCAGCGCCAGCGTCATCAGCGGCTTGATGTCCTCGCGCAATTGCTGGATTTCGCCGGCCAGGCGCTGGCGGATCTGCTCGAAATCGAGGCCGGCGAAATTCTGGTTAAGGTAGTTGGCGGCGGTGACTAGCTCAGACGGCGTGTAGGCCTTGTCGCTGCTCAGAATGCGGTTCTGTACGTCGCCGTCGGTGGTGACGATGATCAGCAGGATGCGTTTTTCCGACAGGCTGAGGAATTCGATCTGGCGGATGCGGTTGGCGGCGCGGCGCGGCGCGATGACGACGCCGGCGAAATGGGTCAGGCTGGACAGCAGTTGCGAGGCGTTGGCAATGACCTGGTTTGACGGCAGGCCATGCAGTGCTTCCTGAATTTCGCCGCGTTGGCGGGCCTCCAGCGGTTGCATGGTGAGCAGGCTGTCGACGAACAAGCGGTAGCCGCGCGCCGTCGGCACCCGTCCGGCCGAGGTGTGGGGGCTGGCGACGAAGCCGGCTTCCTCGAGGTCGGCCATGACGTTGCGGATCGTCGCCGGCGACAGGTCGAGGCCGGAAAATTTCGACAAGGCGCGCGAGCCGACCGGTTGCCCGTCGGCAATATAGTGTTCGACCAGGGCCTTGAGCAGGGTGCGCGAGCGATCATCAAGCATGGCGTGGATTCTACCCAAAAGCGGCGGCGGCACGGCAAGCCGTTTTTTATGCAAGAATTCGCACCCATGAACCGCCTGCGCCAACCCCGAACCATCGCCCTCGTCGGCAAGTACCACAGCCCGGAAATCGCCGAATCGCTGCGACGCCTGGCTGAGTACCTGCACGAGCGCGGCGTCTCGGTCTTCGTCGAGCGTGAGACCGCCGAACACATCGGCAAGCTGGTCGATCTGTCGCGCTGGGTCACCTGCGGCTTCAACGACATCGGCGCCCACGCCGACGTTGCCATCGTCCTGGGCGGCGACGGTACCATGCTCAACGCGGCGCGCCGACTGGCCCGCTACTGCGTGCCGCTGGTCGGCGTCAACCAGGGCCGGCTCGGTTTCATGACCGACATCGCCCGCCAGGACATGCTCAGTTGCATGGACGACCTGCTCGACGGCCGTTTCCTGCGCGAGAACCGCATGCTGCTGGCGGCCGAGGTGATCCGCGACGGCAAGGAGCTGGCGACCAACATGGCGCTCAACGATGTCGTCATCGACAAGGGCGCGATCGGCCGCATGATCGAATTCGAACTGTTCATCGACGGCGAGTTCATCTACAACCTGCGCTCCGACGGCCTGATCGTGTCGACGCCGACCGGTTCGACCGCCTATTCGCTGTCGGCCGGCGGCCCCATCCTGCATCCGACGCTGACCGGCATCGCGCTGGTGCCGCTGTGCCCGCACGCGCTGACCAACCGCCCGGTGATCGTCAATGACAACGCCGACATCGAACTGCGCGTCACTCACGCCGACGACCCGCGGGTGCACTTCGACGGTCAGCTGACGCTCGACCTGCAGACCGGCGACAGCGTCCGTCTGCGCCGTTCCGAACACACCATCTGTTTCCTGCATCCACCGGGTTACAGCTACTTCGCCATGCTGCGGCAGAAGCTGCAGTGGAGCGAGCGGCCCAAGGGATAAGCATGCTTCGCCACCTGACTCTGCGCGACTTTGTCATTGTCGACCGCCTCGAACTCGAATTTTCCGCCGGTTTCGGCACGCTGACCGGCGAAACCGGCGCCGGCAAGTCGATCCTGATCGACGCCCTGGCCCTGGCGCTCGGCGAGCGCGGCGACGCCGGCGTCGTCCGCGCCGGCTGCGACAAGGCCGAGATCGCCGCCACCTTCGAGGTTGCCGCCGTGCCCGAAGTCGCCGCCTGGCTCGATGAAAATGGGCTCGACGTCGGCGACGAGCTGCTGCTGCGCCGGGTAGTTGACGCCAACGGCCGCTCGCGCGCCTGGATCAATGGTTCGTCGGCGACCGTCCAGCAGTTGCGCGAAGTCGGCGAATGGCTGGTCGATATTCACGGTCAGCACGCCCATCAGTCACTGCTGCGCGCCGATGCGCAGCGCCAGTTGCTCGACGGTCATGCCGGCCTGGGCGATCTGGCGCGCGAGGTCGGTGGCGCCTGGAAGGCCTGGCGTGATGCCGAGCAGGCCTGGCGGAGCGCGAGCGAAGGGGCGGCAGCGCTACTGCGTGAGCGCGAACAACTGGAATGGCAGGTTGGCGAACTGGCAGCGCTGGCCTTCACCGCCGACGAGTGGGCCGAACTCGACCTTGAGCATCGCCGCCTCGGCCATGCGGCCAGCCTGATCGAGGGCGCCCAGTACGCGCTGGCCGTGCTCGCCGAGGACGACGCCGCCTGCGAGCGCCAGATCGACCGCGTCGCCACCCGGCTGGCCGGGCTGGCCGACTACGATCCGGCGCTGGCCGAGGTTGCCGGACTGCTCGGTTCGGTCCAGGCCGAGTTGTCGGACGCCGTGTCCACGCTGCGCCGCTATGCTGATCGCGCCGATCTCGATCCGTCGCGGCTGGCCGAAGTAGAAGCGCGGATGGACGCAGTCATGACCCAGGCGCGCAAGCACCGGGTGCCGCCGGTCGAGTTGCCGGCGCTGCTCGCCGGCTGGCAGGCGCGGCTGGCCGAACTGTCGGCGGCGGCCGATCTCGAAGGCTTGCAGGCGCGTGTCGATGCGCTGCGCAGTGCCTATCTGGAAGTCGCCGGGCGGCTGTCGGCCGGACGGCGCCAGGCTGCCGACGAGATGGGCGCCCGGGTCAGCGAGATCATGCGCCAGCTGGCGCTGTCCTCAGGCCGTTTCGAGGTGGCGCTGTTGCCGGTCGATGGCGGTGCGGTTTACGGCCTCGAACAGGTTGAATTCAGGATCGGCGGTCTCGCTGGCAACGAGGCCAGGCCGCTGGCCAAGGTCGCTTCCGGCGGCGAGCTGTCGCGCATCAGCCTGGCCATCCAGGTGCTGACTTCGCGCTCGGCCAGCGTGCCGACGTTGATCTTCGACGAGGTCGATGTCGGCATCGGCGGCGGTGTCGCCGAAATCGTCGGTCGTCTGCTGCGCGAACTCGGCCGTGAGCGGCAGGTGTTGTGCGTTACCCACCTGGCGCAGGTGGCGGCGCAGGCCGACTGGCAGTGGCAGGTGAGCAAGGCGGGGCGCGACGGCGTCGTGCTGTCGGCGATCAAGGCACTCGACGACGATGGCCGGGTCCAGGAAATCGCGCGCATGCTGGGCGGCGTCGAGATTACCGATATCACCCTGCAGCACGCCCGTGAGCTGTTGCGCCTGGACGCTTAGGCGAACACCTTGGTGGCGGCGAAAGCGGCCAGTAACAGGAAGAAGACGCCGCTGACACGGTGAATCCAGACCAGCGGCAAGCGGTTGAGCAGGCGGCGGCCGGCGATGATGCCGAGCAGCGAGGTGGTGGCCAGCGCCAGCGTGGCGCCGGTCCAGATGGCGGCGGCGCTGCCGGTGCTGCCCAGGCCGGCGACGGCAATCTGGGTCTTGTCGCCGAATTCGGCCAGAAAGATCAGCAGGAAGGTGGTGGCGAAGATGCCGTGCCCCGGTTTTTCCTCGATTTCCTCGTCCTCATCCTCTTCACGGTAGCGCAGGGCGCTGATCCCGAAAACGGCGAACAGCACGGCGACGGCCAGCGCTACCAGCCAGCCCGGCAACCAGGCGGCAACAGCAGCACCGAATAGCACGGCGAGCAGGTTGAGTACGGCAAAGGCGGCGATGGCGCCGAGCGCGACCGGCAGGCCGCGATGGCGCGAGGCCAGGGTCATGCACACGAGCTGGCTCTTGTCGCCGAATTCGGCCAGGCCGATGACCAGGAAAGTGGTGCCGACCGACGACAGCCAGGCACCGCTGCCCGGCGGAATTGCCTCAATCATCGGTGACTCTTAGTGGTCGGCGGTATCGTCGGCAGGAACCTGGGTACGGTTCGGGCAGGCTTCCTTGGTGCAGTGCGCGTAGAGGTAGAGCGCGTGATCCTGGATCTTGAAGCCGCGTTCCTCGGCAATCATGTTCTGCCGGCGTTCGATTTCCGGATCGTAGAATTCCTCGACCTTGCCGCAGTCGATGCAGACCAGGTGGTCGTGGTGCTTGCCGCGGTTGATTTCAAAAACGGCCTTGCCGGATTCGAAGAAGTGGCGCTCCAGCAGGCCGGCCTGTTCGAACTGGGTGAGCACGCGATAGACAGTGGCCAGGCCGATGTCCATGTTTTCAGCCAGCAACATGCGGTAGACGTCTTCTGCCGTCATGTGACGCATCGTGCCCTTTTCGAACAGCTCAAGAATTTTCAGGCGGGGAAAGGTGGCTTTCAGGCCGATGCTCTTGAGGCTCTGCGGGTCGCTCATCGTGGGGATTCCTGTTCTTTTTGCGAGGCTGGGAGTGTGAGGATTTCGGGTATGATATACCGCTTCACAGTCGATACGAAACTTCCGGAAATCCGCATGCGCCGTTCCCGCTCCCTGTTGCTTGTCGCCGCCTGCGTGCTGCTGACAGCCTGTTCGTACAAGCCGAGTTTCATCAACGAGTACAAGATCGATGTCCAGCAGGGCAATGTGCTGACCCAGGACATGGTGGCCCAGCTGAAACCCGGACAGACCCGGGAGCAGGTGCGCTTCATTCTCGGCTCGCCCCTGATTACCGATATTTTTCACCGCGACCGCTGGGACTACGTCTATCGCTTCCGTGAAGGGCGTAGCGGCCAGGTCCAGTCGCGCAAGTTTTCCGTGTTTTTCGACGCCAACGGACAGCTTGAGCGCGTCGCCGGCGATGTTGAACTGGCCTCGGTCGAAGAGCTGACGATGCCGGTGTCGAAAATGCGCATGGTCGATCTCGGCTCGATCGGCGAGGATGGTGCTGCGGAACCCCTGCCGCCGCCCGAAGAGCCGGGTTTCCTCCGGCGCATGATGAACCGTATTGGATTGTAAGCAATGAGCAAAGCACGTATCGGCATCGTCGGTGCCGGCGGCCGCATGGGCCGCATGTTGATCGAGGCCGTCCTCAAGGATGACTCGGTGGTTCTCGGTGCCGCTTTCGATATCCCGGGTAGCCCGGTGATCGGCGCCAGTGCCGGGGCGCTGGTTGGCATGGACAGCGAAGTCGTGGTCATCAGCGACCTGGTTGCGGGCATGAAGCAGATTGACTGCCTGATCGATTTCACCCGCCCGGAAGGGACGCTGGAGCATCTGGAAATCTGTCGTCAGGCGGGTGTGGCCATGGTCATCGGCACGACCGGCTTCGACGCGGCCGGCAAGGCCACCATCGCCGCCGCCGCCAAGGATGTGCCGGTGGTTTTTGCGCCGAACATGGCGATCGGCGTCAATCTGGTTTTCAAGTTGCTCGATACGGCAGCGCGCATCCTCAATGAAGGTTACGACATCGAAATCGTCGAAGCCCATCACCGGATGAAGGTCGATGCGCCTTCGGGTACGGCGCTACGCATGGGCGAAGTCGTTGCTGCCGCACTGGGTCGCGATCTTGACGATTGCGCGGTGTATGGTCGCGAAGGCGTTACCGGCGAGCGCGATCCGTCGACCATCGGTTTTGCCACGGTACGCGGTGGCGACATCGTCGGCGACCATACGGTCATGTTCTGCGGTCTCGGCGAGCGCGTCGAAGTCACGCACAAGGCCAGTAGCCGCATGCCCTACGCGCTGGGCAGCCTGCGCGCGGCACGCTTCATTTTCGGCCGTCAGAGCGGTCTTTACGACATGCAGGACGTGCTCGGCTTCCGCTGACAGCCATGAAATCCCGACTGCTGCAGCGCCAGATTGAGGAATTGTTCGGGGGTGATGGCGAAGCCACCCTGCGGCAGTTGCTTGAGTCAGCGCGGCAGCAGGGGGGGCAGGTTCTGGCGCAGGCTGTCGAGAAGCTGATCGAGCGGGTCGATGCTTCCTACGTGGCCTATGCCGGTCTGAACAACTGGACCACCGCCCTGTCGGGCGACGCATTGGTGGACTGGAACCTGCGCAGCGGCTCCATCGATGCCGGTCGGCAATGGAAGGAGATGCTGGGTTATCTCCAGGAGGATCTCGATAATTCCATCGTCCAGTGGCAGCGTCTGCTGCACCCCGAGGATCTGCGCAACCTGCAGTCCAGGATTGCCCGCCATGCAAGCAGCCGGGATCGTTGGTTCGAGCTGGAATGTCGCCTCAAGGCCAAGGATGGTGCCTGGCGCTGGTTCATGATCCGTGGCGCAGTCGCCGCCCGTGATGCCGATGGCGAGCCGGTGCGCATGCTGGTCCTGCAACGCGACATCAGCCAGATCAAGGCGGCTGAGTCGGCCCTGATCGCGGCCAAGGAGTCGGCCGAATCGGCCAACAAGGCCCGCGGTGCTTTCCTGGCCAACATGAGTCATGAAATCCGGACGCCGATGAACGGCATCATCGGCATGACCGAACTGGCGCTCGATACCGAACTGGATGCCGAGCAGCGCCATTACCTGAAAACCGTGAAATCGTCGGCGGAATCCCTGCTGACCATCGTTAACGACATTCTCGACTTCTCCAAGATCGAAGCCGGGCGCATGGAAGTCGAGGCAGTTTCCTTCCTGGTGCACGATGTCGTTCTCGAAGCGGTCCGCGTGGTTGCCGTCAATGCGCATCGCAAGGGCCTGGAACTGGTCGTCGACATCCGCCCGGAGGTGCCGGGGCGCATGGTCGGCGACCCGACCCGCCTGCGCCAGGTGATCATCAATCTGGTCGGCAACGCCATCAAGTTTACCGAGGCCGGTGAGGTCGAGGTATCGGTGTCGGTCAGCAAGGCGTCGATCAAGGAAACCGAAATCCTGGTGTCGGTCCGCGATACCGGTATCGGTGTGCCGGCTGACAAGCAGCAGGCGATTTTCGATGCTTTCTCGCAGGCCGACGTGTCCACGACCCGGCGCTACGGCGGCACCGGGCTCGGCCTGGCGATCTGTGCCAAGCTGGTGCAGCTGATGGGCGGGCGCATCTGGCTGGAGAGCGCGGAAGGGCAAGGCTCGACTTTTCATTTCACCGTCGGCTTGCGCGCCGATCCGGCGGCGCCGGTGGTCGGATCGGCGCCTGTTGCTGCCTATCGTGGTCGCCGTGCCCTGATCGTCGAAGATAGCGCGGTTGCTGGTCGCTGCCTGCAGGGCATGCTCGAGAGCATGGGGATGCAGGTTTCGCTGGTGAGCGACCCGGTGCAGGCGGCGGCAGTCATGAACAAGAGTCGGGCCATGGATTTCCCCTTCGACTACCTGTTCGTCGATGCGGCCATGGCCGCCCCGGCCGGCATGGCCATGGTCGAGAACTGGCGCCTTGGCGGCCAGCGCGAACGCATGATGGTGATGCTGACGACTGAGAACCAGCGCCAGGATCTGGCTCGCCTGCGCGAACTCGGCGTGGCGGTGCACCTGGTCAAGCCGGTGGGTGGCGGCGATGTGGAAGTGGCGCTGGGGCTGGCCGAAGTCTCTGGTTCGGCACAGGCGGTCGTCGAACTCGAGCCTTTCGACGTCGATGCGCCGGCGGGGCGGGCGGCGGTACGCAGCCAGCGCGTGCTGCTGGTCGAAGATAATCCGGTCAACCAGGAACTGGCCCTGCGCCTGCTTGAGCGCGAAGGCTATCAAGTCAAGGTGGCGAACAACGGGGCGGAAGCGGTCGACATGTTCGATCAGGGAAGCTTCGACATTATCCTGATGGACATGCAGATGCCGGTCATGGGCGGGATCGAGGCAACCGAGGCCATTCGTTCGCACGAAATGCGCCGGAGCTGGGTGATCTCGCACGAATTGAAGCCGATCTACATCATCGCGATGACGGCCAATGTCATGGAAAGCGATCGCGAGCGCTGCCTGGCGGCGGGGATGAACGATTACGTCGCCAAGCCGCTGCGGCCCGAGGTGCTTTATGCCGCGCTGGAGCGCGCGAGTGGTGACGATCCGCTGCGTGTCTCGGTGATCGGCCCGGTGAGTGTGCGCCCGCACGTGTCGGGGATCAACCTGCAGGCGGCGCTGGATAATCTTGGCGATGTTGACCTGCTGGCAACCATGGCTGAAATGCTGCTGGCCGAGTGGCAGGGGCACCTGGAGCGGTTGAAGCAGGCCATCGAAGCTCAGGACGCCGTCGATGCCCGCATGCATGCCCATACCCTGAAAAGCCTGGTGGCGATGTTCCATGCCGAGGAGGCGCGCAGCCTGTCTGCACGTATCGAAAACGACATGATGGCGGAAGTCATCGACTGGGCTGCTGGCCTGCAATTGTTCGCCTCACTGGCGGCGGAAATGGAACGTATCCGTCCGCATCTGGAAGCTTTTGTCGAGACGCGTGTAATGCCTTGAATTTGCCTGAAAAGGCTCTTTTCGGCTAGAATGGGAAGGTTAAAAAAGCACAAGCGGGGAGGCGCGAGCCTTCCCGCTTGGCACATGAACGAGCAGAAAAATTACAGGAGAGCTGACGTGTCGCTGCTGCCCTCATTCACACCCGCCATCCTCGCCCTCGCCGACGGGACGGTTTTCAAGGGCCAATCCATCGGCGCCGACGGCGTAACCAGCGGTGAAGTGGTGTTCAACACCGCGATGACCGGTTATCAGGAAATCCTGACCGATCCGTCGTATTCGCGCCAGATCGTCACCCTGACCTATCCGCATATCGGCAATACCGGCTGCAATGCCGAGGACTTCGAGTCACGGGCCAATTTTGCTGCCGGTCTGGTGGTCAAGGATCTGCCGCGTCTGGCCTCGAACTGGCGCTGCCAGGACGACCTCGGCACCTACCTGAAGAAGCACGGCATCGTCGCCATCGCCGGTATCGATACGCGCAAGCTGACCCGCATCCTGCGCGAAAAGGGTGCGCAGGCAGGTTGCATCCTCGCCGGTGAAGTCGATGAAGCCAAGGCGCTGGCTGCCGCTCGCGCCTTCCCGGGGCTGGCCGGCATGGATCTGGCCAAGGTCGTCTCGGCGACCGAGCGCTACACCTGGAGCGAGGCCGAATGGACGCTCGACGGCTACCAGCAACGTGGCGAAGCGCGTTTCCACGTCGTTGCCTACGACTTCGGCGTCAAGAGCAACATCCTGCGCATGCTCGCCGAGCGCGGCTGCAAGCTGACGGTTGTCCCGGCCCAGACGCCAGCGGCCGACGTGCTGGCGATGCAGCCGGACGGCGTCTTCCTGTCCAACGGCCCGGGCGATCCGGAACCCTGCGATTACGCGATCGCCGCCATTCGCGAGATCCTCGCCGCCGGCGTGCCGACCTTCGGTATCTGCCTCGGCCACCAGTTGCTGGCGCTGGCCTCCGGCGCCAAGACGCTGAAGATGAAGTTCGGCCACCACGGCGCCAACCACCCGGTCAAGGACATGGATACCGGCCAGGTGCTGATCACCAGCCAGAACCATGGTTTCGCGGTCGATCCGGCGTCGATGCCGGCGAATCTGCGGGTCACCCATGTCTCGCTGTTCGACGGTTCCAACCAGGGGATCGCCCGCACCGACGTGCCGGCCTTCTCCTTCCAGGGGCACCCGGAAGCCAGCCCCGGCCCGCACGACGTGGCCTACCTGTTCGATCGCTTCCTCGACACCATGACGCGCGGCGTGGCTGCGCTCAACAACGCGCAATAAGCGGCACAGAGAGAGATAACGATGCCGAAACGTACAGACATCAAGAGTGTTTTGATCATTGGTGCCGGCCCGATCATCATCGGCCAGGCCTGTGAATTCGACTACTCCGGCGCCCAGGCCTGCAAGGCCCTGCGCGAAGAGGGTTACAAGGTCATCCTGGTGAATTCCAACCCGGCGACGATCATGACCGACCCGGAAATGGCCGACGTCACCTACATCGAACCGATCACCTGGCAGGTCGTCGCCAAGATCATCGAGAAGGAACGTCCGGACGCGCTGCTGCCGACCATGGGCGGCCAGACCGCGCTGAACTGCGCGCTCGATCTCGACCGCGAAGGCGTGCTGGCCAAGTTCGGCGTCGAACTGATCGGTGCTTCCAAGGACGCCATCGACAAGGCCGAAGACCGCCAGAAGTTCAAGGACGCGATGACCAAGATCGGTCTCGGTTCCGCCCGCTCGGCCACGGCGCACAGCATGGAAGAGGCTTACCAGGTGCAGGCGATGATCGGCTTCCCGACCATCATCCGCCCGTCGTTCACGCTCGGCGGCACCGGCGGCGGCATCGCCTACAACATGGAAGAGTTCGAGACCATCTGCAAGCGCGGTCTCGAAGCCTCGCCGACCAACGAGCTGCTGATCGAAGAGTCGCTGCTCGGCTGGAAGGAATACGAAATGGAAGTGGTCCGCGACAAGGCGGACAACTGCATCATCGTCTGCTCGATTGAAAACCTTGATCCGATGGGCGTGCATACCGGCGACTCGATCACCGTTGCCCCGGCCCAGACGCTGACCGACAAGGAGTATCAACTCCTGCGCAATGCCTCGATCGCCGTGCTGCGCGAAATCGGCGTCGATACCGGCGGTTCCAACGTGCAGTTCTCGATCAATCCCAAGGATGGTCGCTGCATCGTCATCGAAATGAATCCGCGCGTTTCGCGTTCGTCGGCGCTCGCCTCCAAGGCGACCGGCTTCCCGATCGCCAAGATCGCCGCCAAGCTGTCGGTCGGCTACACGCTCGACGAACTGACCAACGACATCACCGGCGGCAAGACGCCGGCGTCGTTCGAACCGTCGATCGACTACGTCGTCACCAAGGTGCCGCGTTTTGCCTTCGAAAAATTCCCGCAGGCTGACAATACCCTGACCACGCAGATGAAGTCGGTCGGCGAAGTCATGGCCATGGGCCGCACTTTCCAGGAATCGCTGCAGAAGGCCCTGCGCGGTCTGGAAGTGGGTGTTGACGGCTTCAACCTGAAGACGGTCGATCCGGAAACCATCGACGAGCAACTGGCCCGGCCGACGCCGGATCGCCTGTGGTACGTCGCTGACGCCTTCGGCATCGGCATGTCGGTCGAGCGCGTTTTCGACCTGACCAAGATCGATCCGTGGTTCCTGACCCAGATCAAGGAGATCGTCGATCTCGAACTGGAAGTGGAAAAGCGCGAATTTGCGTCCTTGACCGCCGACGAAGTCCGTTTCCTGAAGCAGAAGGGGTTTGCCGACCGTCGTCTGGCCTACCTGCTGAAGACCAGCGAATCCGAGTTCCGCAAGCGCCGCCATGAACTGGGCGTGCGTCCGGTGTACAAGCGCGTCGATACCTGCGCCGCCGAATTCGCCACCGGCACCGCTTACCTCTACTCGACCTACGACGAAGAGTGCGAAGCGCAGCCGACCGACAAGAAGAAGATCATGGTTCTCGGTGGTGGTCCGAACCGCATCGGTCAGGGCATCGAGTTCGACTACTGCTGCGTGCATGCCGCGATGGCGATGCGCGAAGACGGTTACGAGACGATCATGGTCAACTGCAACCCGGAAACGGTTTCCACCGACTACGACACCTCGGATCGCCTCTACTTCGAGCCGCTGACGCTGGAAGACGTGCTCGAAATCTGCGCCATCGAGAAGCCGGTCGGCGTCATCGTCCAGTACGGTGGCCAGACCCCGCTCAAGCTGGCGCTGGCGCTGGAAGCCAACGGCGTGCCGATCATCGGCACGACGCCGGAATCGATCGACATCGCCGAAGACCGCGAGCGTTTCCAGAAGCTGCTGCACGACCTCGGCCTGAAGCAGCCGCCCAACCGCACGGCGCGCACCGAAGAGGATGCGCTGCGTCTGGCGCAGGAAATCGGCTATCCGCTGGTCGTTCGTCCGTCCTACGTGCTCGGTGGTCGAGCCATGGAAATCGTCCATGAGCAGAAGGATCTCGAGCGCTACATGCGCGAAGCGGTCAAGGTCTCCAACGATTCGCCGGTGCTGCTCGACCGCTTCCTCAACGACGCTGTCGAATGCGACGTCGATGCGCTGTCCGATGGCGAGGAAGTGATCATCGGCGGCGTCATGGAACACATCGAACAGGCCGGCGTGCACTCCGGTGACTCGGCTTGCTCGCTGCCGCCGTACTCGCTGTCTGCAGCCGTCCAGGACGAACTGCGTCGCCAGACCAAGCTGATGGCCAAGGCGCTCAACGTCTGCGGCCTGATGAACGTGCAGTTTGCAATCAAGGACAACGACGTCTACGTGCTCGAAGTCAATCCGCGCGCCTCGCGCACCGTGCCCTACGTGTCCAAGGCGACCGGTCTGCAGTTGGCCAAGATCGCCGCCCGCTGCATGTCGGGCAAGAGCCTCAAGGCCCAGGGCATCACCAGGGAAGTCGTGCCGCCGTACTTCTCGGTCAAGGAAGCTGTCTTCCCCTTCGTCAAGTTCCCGGGCGTCGATACCATCCTCGGCCCGGAAATGAAGTCGACCGGTGAGGTCATGGGCGTTGGTGTCAGCTTCGCCGAAGCTTTCGTCAAGTCGCAACTGGCTGCCGGGGTCAAGCTGCCGTCGTCGGGCAAGGTCTTCCTGTCGGTCAAGGATAGCGACAAGCCGAAGGCGGTCGAGATCGCCCGTCATCTGCACGAGGCCGGCTTCCAGCTGGTTGCCACGCGCGGCACGGCGCAGGCCATCGAGGCTGCCGGCCTGCCGGTGCAGCCGGTCAACAAGGTCACCGAAGGTCGTCCGCACATCGTCGACATGATCAAGAACAACGAGATTGCGCTGATCATCAACACCGTCGAGGAAAAGCGTGGCGCGATCAACGATTCGCGTTCGATCCGGACCTCGGGCCTGCAGGCGCGGGTGACGATGTATACGACGATCTGGGGTGCCGAAGCGGCTGCCGAAGGCATCCGCAACCTTGGCGAACTCGTGGTGTATCCAATTCAGGCGCTGCACGCGCAGCTTCACTGAGACCAACCAGAACCACCGCCGGGTCGTCCCTTCCGGGCGCCGGCGGTTTTGCTTTTGCAGGGAAAAGACATGAGCAAAGTTCCGTTGACTGTAACTGGCGCCGAAAAACTCCGCGAGGAGCTGCATCGGCTGAAGACCGTCGATCGCCCCTGGGTGATCGCTGCGATCGCCGAAGCGCGTGCCCACGGTGATCTCTCCGAAAACGCCGAGTACGATGCCGCCAAGGAGCGCCAGGGTTTCATCGAAGGGCGTATCCAGGAAGTCGAAGGCAAGTTGTCGAACGCCCAGATCATCGATCCCAAACTGCTTGATGCCGACGGTCGCTGCGTGTTTGGCGCCACGGCGGAGATCGAGGATCAGGACAGCGGTGAAGTCTTCACTTACCAGATCGTCGGTGAGGACGAGGCCGATATCAAGAATGGCAAGCTGTCGGTGGCGTCGCCGATGGCCCGGGCGCTGATCGGCAAGTACGCCGGCGATATCGCTCAGGTGCAGGCGCCTGGCGGTATCCGGGAATTCGAGATTCTCGACATCCGCTACGAATAAGCATGCGCCGCCTGTCGGAAGCCCTCTATCTGTTTGCGATCACCCTGTGGATCGGTGGTTTGTGGGTGATTGGCTATCTGGTGGCGCCGGTCCTGTTCGCCAATCTCAGTGACCGACAGTTGGCCGGCATGGTGGCCGGCAAGCTGTTTGCGCTGATTGGCTGGATCGGTCTGGGGGCGGCGGCTTATCTGGTGGTGTTTCTGTTGGCGCGGCACGGCGTGCGTGCTTTGCGCGGCGCCGGACTGTGGCTGGTTCTGCTGATGGCGGTGCTGGCGGCCGCCCAGTTGTTCGGAATTCAGCCACTGATGGAGCAGCTCAAGCTGGCGGCAGTGGCCCAGGAGGCGATGGCAAGCGTGACCCGCGATCGCTTCGCCACCTGGCACGGCATCTCCAGCATCGTTTACCTGATCCAGAGCCTGCTCGGCCTGTGGCTGCTGTTGTGGAGCGGGCGAGGCCTGCGCTGAATCAGCCCTGGAAGCTGCGCTTGGTGCGGCGCGGTGCCGCCGGACGCGGTTTTGCCGTATTCTTCGGCGCAGAACTTTCAGGATTTTCGCGATAGACGACCAGCAGTTTGCCGATGTGCTGTACCGGCGCCGCAGCAAGTTCCTGGCAGATACGTTCGTAGTAGGCCAGGCGATCCTCGCGGCTGTCGCCATAGACGCGGATCTTGATCAGTTCGTGCGCCTTGAGGCAGACGTCGATTTCCTTGAGGACGGCGTCGGTGAGGCCGTTTTCGGAGATCGAGACGACCGGATTGAGGCCATGGGCCTGGGCGCGCAGTTCGCGCACCTGGGCAGAGTTTAGTTGTTGCATGTGAAAACCTTTCAAAAACGGCATTTTACCGAATGAAACGAACCAGAACCAGCAAGGCGTGGATGCGCGAGCATGTGAACGACCCCTACGTCCAGCTCGCCAAGAAGGAGGGTTGGCGTTCGCGAGCCGCTTTCAAGCTGATGGAGATCGACGACAAGGACAAGTTGCTGCGGCATGGCGAGGTGGTCGTTGACCTCGGCGCAACGCCGGGCGGCTGGTCGCAGGTGGCGGTGCAGCGGGTTGGCGGCGGCGGATTGGTGTTCGCGCTCGACCTGCTGGAAATGGACCCGATCCACGGTGTGCACTTCATCCAGGGCGATTTTCGCGAGGACGAGGTCCTGCAGCAACTCGAAGAAAAACTCGGCGATCGTCGGGTAGGGCTTGTAATGTCCGACATGGCCCCCAATATGTCAGGTGTACCCTTGGTCGATCAGGCCCGGGTGATGCACTTGGCGGAACTGGGGCTTGAGTTCTCGCGGGCCCATTTGAAACCTGATGGCGCTTTTCTGGTCAAAGTTTTCCAGGGCAGCGATTACGAGGCTTTCGTCAAGGCGATGCGTGAGACTTTCCGCACCGTCGCCGTGCGTAAACCGGATGCTTCGCGTGACCGCAGCCCGGAGATTTACTTGCTCGGCCGCACATTGCGGTGATGGTTTTGTTTAGAATGGTGTTTTTATCGCTCGACGAAGCAGAAGGAGAGCACGCTTGAACAACATGTTCAAAAATCTCGCAATCTGGATGGTGATCGGCCTGGTGCTGATGACTGTGTTCAACCAGTTCAACAGCCGTCAGGTGGCGACCGGTGCCGTCGAGTATTCGCAATTCCTCGAGGAAGTGAAGCAAGGGCGTATCGCCAAGGTGGTCATGGAGGGCCGCACGCTGAAGGCGACGACGACCGAAGGCCGTCGTATCACCAGTTATGCGCCGCCGGATCTTTGGCTGGTCTCCGATCTGTTGAAATACGACGTCAAGATCGAAGCCAAGCCGGAAGAAGAGCCCTCTTTCCTGATGAGCATTTTCGTCAGTTGGTTCCCGATGCTGCTGCTGATCGGCGTCTGGGTCTTCTTCATGCGCCAGATGCAGGGCGGCGGCAAGGGCGGCGCGTTCTCCTTCGGCAAGTCGAAGGCGCGCATGATGGACGAGTCCACCAACGCCATCACCTTCGCCGATGTGGCCGGTTGCGACGAAGCGAAGGAAGAAGTGCAGGAGATCGTTGATTTCCTGCGTGACCCGTCAAAATTCCAGAAGCTCGGCGGTCGCATTCCCAAGGGCGTGCTGATGGTCGGCAACCCGGGTACCGGCAAGACCTTGCTGGCCAAGGCCATCGCCGGCGAAGCAAAGGTGCCTTTCTTCAGCATCTCCGGCTCCGATTTCGTTGAAATGTTTGTCGGCGTGGGCGCGGCCCGGGTCCGCGACATGTTCGAAAACGCCAAGAAGCACGCACCGTGCATCCTGTTCATCGACGAAATCGACGCCGTCGGTCGTCATCGCGGCGCTGGCCTGGGTGGCGGTAACGACGAACGCGAACAGACGCTGAACCAGTTGCTGGTCGAGATGGATGGTTTTGAAGGTCATTCGGGCATCATCGTCATCGCCGCAACCAACCGTCCGGACATCCTTGACCCGGCGCTGCTGCGTCCGGGCCGTTTCGACCGCCAGGTCGTCGTGCCGTTGCCGGATATCCGCGGCCGTGAGGAAATCCTCAAGGTGCACATGCGCAAGGTGCCGATTGCCGGCGATATCAAGGCTGATGTGATCGCTCGTGGTACCCCGGGATTCTCCGGTGCCGACCTGGCCAACCTGGTCAATGAGGCGGCGCTGTTTGCGGCGCGACGCAACAAGCGTCTGGTGGACATGGACGACTTCGAAATGGCCAAGGACAAGATCATGATGGGCGCCGAGCGTCGCAGCATGGTCATGACCGAGGATGAGAAGATGAACACGGCCTACCACGAGTCGGGTCACGCCGTGGTTGCCAAGCTGGTGCCGAAGTCGGACCCGGTGCACAAGGTCACGATCATCCCGCGCGGTCGCGCCCTCGGCCTGACCATGCAGTTGCCTGAGCAGGATCGTTATGCCTACGACCGTCAGTACCTGATGAGCCGGATCGCCGTGCTGTTCGGTGGCCGGATCGCCGAGGAACTGTTCATGAACCAGATGACCACCGGTGCGTCCAACGACTTCGAGCGGGCAACGGCCATGGCGCGTGACATGGTCACCCGTTACGGCATGTCCGATCTCGGCGTGATGGTCTATGGCGAGAACGAGGGCGAGGTCTTCCTGGGCCGTTCGGTGACGCAGCACAAGAACGTTTCTGAAGCGACGATGCAGAAGGTCGACGCCGAGATTCGTCGCATCATCGACCAGCAATACGCGCTTGCCCGTCAATTGCTCGAAGACAATCGCGACAAGGTCGAGGCCATGACCAAGGCGCTGCTCGAATGGGAAACCATCGATGCCGACCAGATCGACGACATCATGGCCGGCAAGCCGCCGCGCGAGCCCAAGCCGACGCAGGGCATCAAGCCTGCCAGTCCGCCGGATGAAAAGCCGGATGCCGAGCCGAGTGCGCCGGCAACGGCCTGATCGAAAGCTATCGAACAAGCCGGGAGCGTGCTCCCGGCTTTTTTCATCATGAATAGCATCCACTGTGGCAAATACCGGCTGGGGCGTGAACGCCCGCTGATCATGGGCATTGTCAACCTGACGCCGGATTCATTTTCCGGCGACGGTCTGACTGGCGACCTCGAGCAGGCGATAGCTCATGCGCGAGCGCAGCTTGATGCTGGCGCCGATATTCTCGATATCGGCGCCGAATCGTCGCGTCCCGGTGCCGTACCGACTCCGGTCGACGAGGAGTTGCGCCGTCTGCTGCCGGTGTTGCGCGAGATTACTCGCTGGGGTGTGCCGGTTTCCGTCGATACCTACAAGCCCGAGGTCATGCGTGCTGCGCTCGAAGCTGGCGCGAGCATGATCAATGACATTGCCGGGATGGCCAGTGACGCGGCCTTGTCAGCTGTGGCCGGCAGTGACTGCGCGGTGTGCGTGATGCACATGCAGGGCGTTCCCGGAACGATGCAGCAGGCACCGGCTTACACCGACGTCGTTGCCGAGGTTGATGACTGGCTGGCGGCAACCGTGGCGCGTTGCCTGGCGGCGGGTATCGCGCGCGAGCGGCTGATCGTCGATCCCGGCTTCGGTTTTGGCAAGAAACTCGAGCATAATGTAGCGCTGTTCCGGGCCATGCGCCGCGATGATGCGGCGTTGCCGGTGCTGGTCGGGGTGTCGCGCAAGTCGATGCTCGGTCAGATTGCCGGCCGACCGGTTGAGGAACGGCTGGCGGCCAGCGTGACCGCCGCCGTGCTGGCGGCGGAGCGCGGGGCGGCGATCCTGCGGGTTCATGATGTCGCAGAAACAAAAGATGCGCTGGCTGTCTGGTCGGCGTTGAAATAGGGAGAGTGACGGTGACAAGAAAATATTTCGGTACCGACGGCGTGCGCGGTCGGGTGGGGCAGGCCCCGATTACCCCGGACTTCGTGATGCGCCTCGGCTATTCAGCTGGCAAGGTGCTGCTGGCCAAGGGCGAAATGCCCGCTGGCGAACGTCCGTCCGTGCTCATCGGCAAGGACACCCGGGTTTCCGGCTACATGCTGGAATCGGCGCTGGAGGCGGGTTTTTCGGCGGCCGGTGTCGATGTCTGCCTGGTCGGACCGATGCCGACGCCGGCCATCGCCTACCTGACCCGGGCGCTGCGCCTGCAGGCCGGGATCGTGATTTCGGCGTCGCACAATCCCTATTACGATAACGGGATCAAGTTTTTCTCGGCGCAGGGCACCAAGCTACCCGATGAAGTCGAGCAGGCCATCGAGGCCGGCATCGACCAGGAAATCGTCTGCGTTCCCTCACCAGACCTTGGCCGGGCGCGCCGGATCGACGATGCGCGCGGTCGCTACATCGAGTTCTGCAAGAGCACTTTTCCCAACGACTTCGACCTGCGCGGACTGAAGATCGTTGTCGATTGCGCGCACGGTGCCGCCTATCACATCGCCCCGGACGTGTTCCATGAACTGGGGGCGGAGGTGGTGGTGATCGGCGGCCAGCCGAACGGCCTGAACATCAACGAGAAGGTCGGGGCGACCGCGCCGAAGGCGCTGTGCGATGCGGTCCTGGTCAATCGCGCCGATCTCGGCATCGCGCTCGACGGTGACGCCGACCGCATCATGATGGTCGACGCCGAGGGCAATCTTTACGACGGCGACCAGTTACTGATGGCCATCGTTCGCAGTCGTGCCGCCAAGGGGCCGGTCAATGGCGTGGTCGGTACGCTGATGAGCAATCTTTCGCTGGAGCGGGCGCTGGCCGGGATGAATATTCCCTTCGTGCGGGCGGCAGTCGGCGATCGCTATGTGGTCGAGGCGCTGCATCGCAACGGCTGGCTGTTCGGCGGCGAAAATTCCGGACACATCCTGGCTCTGGACCGTCATTCGACCGGCGACGGCATCATCGCCGGCCTGCAGGTGCTGGCCGCCTTGCGCGAGTCGGGCGGCGACCTCAAGACCCTGCTTGGTGCCTTGCCGCTTTATCCGCAGAAACTGATCAACGTCCCGGTCGTTCGCGGCTTCGACTGGCAAGCCAGCCCGGCCATCGCGGCAGCCCGCGATCTCGTCGAGCGGCGTCTTGACGGTCGTGGCCGTGTCCTGCTGCGTCCTTCGGGGACCGAGCCGCTGCTACGGGTGATGGTCGAAGGCGAGGATGCGCAGGCGGTTGTTGCCGCTGCCGAAGAGATTGCGGCGGCGGTCAGGGTGGCGGCTGGCGAGGGGTGAGCATTGACCGGCCGGGTGGCCAATCGATATAATCCTCAGGTTTTAGCCATCGGAATCACCGAGCCATGCGCCGCAAGCTAGTCGCTGGAAACTGGAAGATGAACGGCAGCCTTTCCGCCAATGGCGGATTGCTGGCGGATATTCTCGCCGGTCTGGGCGATGTCACCTGCGAAGTCGTGGCCTGTCCGCCGTTTCCCTATCTGGCGCAGGCGCAGGCCATGCTCTCGGCCAGTCCGGTCGGGCTGGGGGCGCAGACGCTGAGCGAACATCCGGCAGGTGCCTTCACTGGTGAAGTCGGGGCGGAAATGCTGCGGGAATTCGGCTGCCGTTATGTGCTGGTTGGTCATTCCGAGCGACGCAGCCTGTTCGGCGAGTCCGATGCCGTGGTTGCGGCCAAGCTGGCTGCGGCACTTGCCGTCGGTCTGGTGCCGGTGCTGTGTCTCGGCGAAACCCTGGCTGAGCGTGAGGCCGGGCAGACGGAAGCGGTTGTCTCGCGGCAGTTGCAGGCGGTCCTGGATCGTGTTGGCGTTGCCGCGCTGTCGGGGGGTGTGCTGGCTTACGAGCCGGTGTGGGCCATCGGTACGGGGCTGACGGCGACGCCGGCGCAGGCGCAAGCGGTGCATGCCCATATCCGGGCCTGTCTGGCGGCGCACGATGCGGCAGTGGCAGCGGAGGTGCGCATCCTCTACGGCGGCAGTGTCAAGCCGCAAAACGCGCAGGAGTTGTTTGGGCAGCAGGACATCGATGGTGGTCTGATCGGTGGGGCTTCCTTGGTGGCAGAAGATTTCTTGGCGATTTGTCGCGCCGCAAACTGATAGGCATAAAAATGAACTGGTTGTTTTCTGTGGTTTTGACGGTCCATATCCTGGTCGCCTTGGCGATCATCGGCCTGGTGCTGATGCAGCACGGCAAGGGCGCCGACATGGGGGCGGCTTTCGGTAGCGGTTCCTCGGGCAGCCTGTTCGGCGCTTCGGGGTCGGCGAACTTCCTCAGTCGTACCACTGCGGTGCTGGCGACGGTGTTCTTCCTGACCAGTCTTTCGCTGGCCTACATTGCCTCCGACAAGCCAAAAACGGCTGGTAGTCTGATGCAAGAGGCTGTACAATCGCAGCCTGTTTCGACGGCGGTCCCGGCTGCTGCTGAGGCCGCTGGAGCGCCTGCTGGTGCGGGTTCGAAGGCGCAGGAAGTACCGAAGTAATTTCAAGGTAACGCAAGGAAATTCGCCCGGCACGAGTCCTCGTCGGGTGGGTTGAAAAATACACGTGCCGACGTGGTGAAATTGGTAGACACGCTATCTTGAGGGGGTAGTGGCGCAAGCTGTGCGAGTTCGAGTCTCGCCGTCGGCACCAAATATAAAGTGGGCTGGCCGTTGCAATCCGGTCGTCCCGAATAAAAACTTACAACTTGGCGGCGGATCATGGAAGCCTACTTTCCAATCCTGATGTTCGTGCTCGTGGGGGTCGCGGTCGGTGTCTTGCCGATGGCGATGGGCTTTGTGCTCGCTCCGCGTCGCCCGGATCCCGAAAAGCTCTCGCCCTATGAATGCGGCTTCGAGGCCTTCGAAGACGCGCGCATGAAATTCGACGTGCGCTACTACCTGGTTGCGATCCTGTTCATCCTGTTCGACCTCGAAATCGCCTTCCTTGTACCGTGGGCGGTCGTTTTCTCGGACATGGTGGCAATCGATTCGCTGAAGGTTTTCGGCTTCGTCGAAATGTTGATCTTCATGGGCATTCTGGCACTGGGCGATATCTACGCCTGGGCCAAGGGTGCGCTTGAGTGGGAATGAGGGCGCCAAATGGCAATCGAAGGTATTCTGCAAGAGGGTTTTGTCACCACCACGGCTGACAAGCTCATCAACTACATGCGCACCGGCTCGATGTGGCCGATGACCTTTGGCCTGGCCTGCTGCGCCGTGGAGATGATCCACGCCGGCTGTTCCCGCTATGACCTGGACCGCTTCGGCATCGTCTTCCGGCCGAGTCCGCGCCAGTCCGATGTGATGATCGTCGCCGGCACGCTGACCAACAAGATGGCGCCGGCGCTGCGCAAGGTCTATGACCAGATGGCCGAGCCGCGCTGGGTCATTTCCATGGGCTCCTGTGCCAATGGCGGTGGCTACTATCACTATTCCTACTCGGTGGTGCGCGGCTGCGACCGCATCGTCCCGGTCGACATCTATGTGCCGGGCTGTCCGCCGACGGCTGAAGCCCTGCTTTACGGGCTGATCCAGCTGCAGAACAAGATCCGCCGCACCAATACCATTGCCCGCTAACTTTCGAGGCTGATCCCTATGTCCGCCAAGCTGGAAACGCTTAGCCAGAAATTGCAGGATCGTTTCGGAGACAAGCTGCTGTCGACCAAGCTCGCCCTCGGTGAGCTGACCGTGGAAGTCGCCGCCAACGATTATTTTGCCTTCATGCAGACGCTGCGCGACGACGCCGGCCTTTCCTTCGAGGAATTGATCGACCTCTGCGGCGTCGATTACTCGACCTGGGGCGATGGCGCCTGGACCGGCAAGCGTTTTGCGACGACCGTGCATCTGCTGTCGATTGCCCACAACGTCCGCCTGCGCGTCCGCGTCTTCGCCGACAACGACGATTTCCCGGCGGTCGATTCGGTGACCTCGCTGTGGACCAGTGCCAACTGGTTCGAGCGCGAGTCCTTCGACCTCTACGGCATCGCCTACGTCGGTCACGAAGATCTGCGCCGCATCCTGACCGACTACGGTTTCATCGGTCATCCCTTCCGCAAGGATTTCCCGATTTCGGGCCATGTCGAGATGCGCTATGACCCGGATCAGGGTCGCGTGATCTACCAGCCCGTTACCATCGAACCGCGCGAGAACACGCCGCGCATCGTCCGCGAAGACACCTACGGGGATCCGGCACATGGCTGATATCCGCAACTACACCCTCAACTTCGGTCCGCAACACCCGGCCGCGCACGGCGTGCTGCGTCTGGTGCTGGAAATGGACGGCGAAGTCGTCCAGCGTGCCGATCCGCACATCGGCCTGCTCCACCGCGCCACCGAAAAGCTGGCCGAGACCCGGACCTGGGTCCAGTCCGTGCCCTACATGGATCGTCTCGACTATGTCTCGACGATGTGCAACGAGCACGCCTACTGCCTCGGCGTCGAGAAGCTGCTGCAGCTCGAAGTGCCGGAGCGCGGCAAGTACATCCGCACGATGTTCGACGAAGTCACGCGCATTCTCAACCACCTGTTGTGGATCGGCTGTCACGCCCTCGACGTCGGCGCGATGACCATGGCGCTGTACACCTTCCGCGAACGCGAAGACCTGATGGATGCCTACGAGGCGGTCTGCGGTGCGCGTCTGCACGCGGCCTACTACCGTCCGGGCGGCGTCTATCGCGACCTGCCGGACCGCATGCCGCAGTACCGCGAGTCCACCTGGACCAGCGCCAAGAAGGCCAAGGAACTCAACGACAATCGCAGTGGTTCGCTGCTCGACTTCCTCGAGGATTTCACCGACCGCTTCCCGAAATACCATGCCGAGTACCACACGCTGCTGACCGACAACCGGATCTGGAAACAGCGTCTGGTCCATGTCGGCGTGGTCAGCCCGGAACGGGCCATGCAACTCGGCTTCACCGGCGCCATGCTGCGCGGTTCCGGGATTGCCTGGGACCTGCGCAAGAAGCAGCCCTACGCGGCCTACGACAAGGTCGACTTCGACGTGCCGGTCGGCGTCAATGGCGACAGCTATGACCGCTACCTGGTGCGCATGGAGGAAATGCTCCAGTCGAACCGCATCATCAAGCAGTGCATCGCCTGGTTGCGCGCCAACCCGGGTCCGGTGATCACCGACAATCACAAGGTGGCACCGCCGAACCGCGAGGCGATGAAGTCGAACATGGAAGAGCTGATCCACCACTTCAAGCTGTTCACCGAAGGCATCCACGTGCCGCCGGGCGAGGCCTATGCCGCGATCGAACATCCGAAGGGCGAGTTCGGCATCTATTTCGTTTCCGACGGTGCCAACAAGCCCTACCGGATGAAGATCCGCGCGCCGGGCTTTGCGCATCTGGCGGCGATGGACGAAATGGCGAAGGGCCACATGCTGGCCGACGTCGTGACGATCATCGGTTCCCAGGATGTTGTTTTTGGCGAGATTGACCGCTGATGTTTTCCGCTGACACCCTACAGAAATTCGCCCGCGAGGTCGCCAAGTACCCCGCCGAGCAGAAGCAGTCGGCCGTCATGGCCTGTCTGGCCCACGCCCAGGAAGAAAAGGGCTGGCTGCCGCCCGAGGCCATCGAAGCCGTTGCCGATTATCTCGGCATGCCGCCGATCGCTGCCTACGAGGTTGCTTCCTTCTACAACATGTACGACCTGAAGCCGGTCGGCAAGTACAAGATCACGGTGTGTACCAACCTGCCGTGCGCGCTGTCCGGCGGTTATCACGCCGGCGAGTACCTGCAGCAGAAGCTCGGCGTCGGTTACGGCGAGACCACTGCCGACGGCAAGTTCACGCTCAAGGAAGGCGAGTGCATGGGCGCCTGCGGCGACGCGCCGGTGTTCATCGTCAATAACCGCTCGATGTGCAGCCACATGCATCCGGAACAGATCGACAAGCTCCTTGAGGAGTGCAAATAATGGCCATGTTGGGGGCAATCAATCCGGTCCTGATGGCCGGCCTGAATGGTGATGACAGTTGGCGCCTGAAGGATTACGTCGCCCGTGGCGGCTACGAGCAGTTGAAGCGGATCCTGCAGACCGGCATGACCCAGGAAGACGTCATCGGCGAAGTCAAGAAATCGGTCCTGCGCGGCCGTGGCGGCGCCGGTTTTCCGACCGGTCTGAAGTGGTCGTTCATGCCGCGTTCCTTCCCTGGCGACAAGTACGTCGTCTGCAATACCGACGAAGGCGAACCGGGGACCTTCAAGGACCGCGACATCATGCGCTACAACCCGCATGCGGTCATCGAGGGCATGATCATCGCCGGTTTCGCGATGGGCGCCAATCGTGGCTACAACTACGTGCACGGCGAAATCTGGGAAATCTACAAGCGCTTCGAGGAAGCGCTCGACGAAGCCCGTGCTGCCGGTCTGCTCGGCCAGAACATCCTCGGCACCCAGTTCAGCTTCGAACTGTTTGCCCATCATGGTTACGGCGCCTACATCTGCGGCGAGGAAACCGCGCTGCTTGAATCGATCGAGGGCAAAAAGGGCCAGCCGCGCTTCAAGCCGCCGTTCCCGGCGTCCTTCGGTCTGTACGGCCGGCCGACGACGATCAACAACACCGAGACCTTCGCCTCCATCCCCTTCATCCTGAAGATGGGCGGCGAGGAATTCCTCAACCTGGGCAAGCCGAACAACGGCGGCACCAAGCTGTTCTCGGTGTCCGGCCACGTCAATCGCCCGGGCAACTACGAAATCCCGCTCGGCACGCCGTTCTCGACCCTGCTCGAAATGTGCGGCGGCATGCGCGGCGGGCGCAAGCTGAAAGCGGTTATCCCCGGCGGTTCGTCGGCCCCGGTCATGCCGGCCGACGTGATCATGGACTGCACCATGGATTACGACTCGATCAGCAAGGGCGGGTCGATGCTCGGTTCCGGCGCGGTCATCGTCATGGACGAGACGGTGTGCATGGTCAAGGCGCTGGAGCGTCTGTCCTTCTTCTACCACGAGGAATCCTGTGGCCAATGCACGCCCTGCCGTGAAGGTACGGCCTGGATGTACAAGGTCGTGCATCGCATCGAGAACGGGCAGGGCAAGCCGGAAGACCTCGACCTGCTCAACAGCGTGCTCGGCAACATCGCCGGCCGGACCATCTGCGCGCTCGGCGACGCAGCGGCCTTCCCGGTGCAGAGTTTCCTCAAGCATTTTGGCAGCGAATTCGAGTACCACATCGAGCACAAGACCTGTCTGGTCCCGAAGGATGTCCAGTGGGCCGGCAGCGGCTTCCACAAGATCCCGGCCTGACGGCTTACGCGTTAGTTACGAAAGAACTGGCTACAAGGTAGCGACATGCTAGAAATCGAAATCGACGGCAAGAAAGCGCAAGTGCCCGACGGCAGCACGGTGATGGATGCCGCGCAGCAGTTGGGTGTCTATATCCCGCACTTCTGCTACCACAAGAAATTGTCCATCGCGGCCAACTGCCGGATGTGCCTGGTCCAGGTGGAAAAGGCGCCGAAGCCGCTGCCCGCGTGCGCGACGCCGGTGACCAACGGGATGAAGGTATTCACCCACTCCGATCTGGCCGTCAAGGCACAGAAGGGGGTGATGGAATTCCTGCTGATCAACCACCCGCTCGACTGCCCGATCTGCGATCAGGGCGGTGAATGTCAGCTGCAGGACATGTCGGTCGGTTACGGCCCGATGCAGAGCCGCTACACCGAGGAAAAGCACGTCGTCTTCCACAAGGAGGTCGGCCCGTTGATCTCGATGCAGGAAATGAGCCGTTGCATTCACTGTACGCGCTGCGTCCGTTTCGGCCAGGAAGTCGCCGGCATCATGGAACTGGGCATGGCCAACCGCAACATGCACTCCGAGATCATGACCTTCGTCGGTCGTTCGGTCGATTCCGAACTGTCCGGCAACATGATCGACCTGTGCCCGGTTGGCGCGCTGACCTCGAAGCCGTTCCGCTACACCGCCCGCTCGTGGGAACTGCAACGGCGCAAGTCGGTCAGCCCGCACGATTCGGTCGGCGCCAACCTGGTCGTCCAGGTCAAGCACGACAACGTGATGCGCGTTCTGCCGCGCGAGAACGAAGCGGTCAACGAGTGCTGGATTTCCGACAAGGAACGCTTCTCCTACCAGGCACTGAATTCCGATGCCCGCCTGACCAAACCGATGGTCAAGCAGGGTGGCGAGTGGCGTGAGGTCGAATGGAATGTCGCCCTCGACTACGTCGCTCACGGCCTCAAGGACATCGTCCGCGATCACGGCGGTGACGCCGTCGCCGCGCTGGCTGCACAGCATGCCACGGTCGAGGAACTGTTCCTGCTGGGCAAGCTGATGAAGGGCATGGGCAGCGGCAATATCGATTTCCGCGCCCGCCAGTCCGACTTCGGCACTGACTTCAAGCGCGCCGGTGCGCCCTGGCTGGGCATGCGCCTGGCCGAGATCAAGGATCTCGACGCCGCGCTGGTAGTCGGTTCCTTCCTGCGCAAGGATCATCCGCTGATCGCACAGCGCCTGCGTCAGGCCGCCAAGAAGTGGACCAAGGTCAGCCTGCTGTCGGTGGCCGGCGACGATCAACTGATCAAACTCTACGGCAGCCTCACCGTGGCGCCGTCGCAACTGGCGCTGGCGCTGGCCGCAGTGGTTCGCGCCGCCGCCGAGGCCAAGGGCGTGGCCGTGCCGGCCGGCCTGGAAAACGCCGCCGTCTGCGACGAAAGCCGCAAGATTGCCGCCAGCCTGCTTGAAGGCGAGAAGCGCGCGATCTTCCTCGGCAACGTCGCCACCCAGTGTGCCGACGCCACCCAACTGCACGCGCTGGCCAACCAGCTTGGCGCCATCACCGGGGCTACTGTCGGTTTCCTCGGCGAGAGCGGCAACACGGTCGGCGCCCACCTGGCCTGGGCGCTGCCGAATCAGGCCAACGCCCGCCAGATGTTCGAGCAGCCGCGTCGCGGCTACGTGCTCTACGGTGTCGAACCGGAACTCGATTGCGCCAATCCGCAGCCGGTCATGGCCGCGCTGAAGCAGGCGGCCATGGTCGTCGTCATGTCGCCGTTCAAGTCGCCGGCGGCGCTTGAATACGCCGACGCGATCCTGCCGGTGGCACCCTTCACCGAAACCTCGGGCACCTTCGTCAATATCGAAGGCCGCATCCAGTCGTTCAACGGTGTCGTCAAACCGCGCGGCGAAACCCGTCCGGGCTGGAAGGTGCTGCGCGTGCTCGGCAACGTCCTCAATCTCGATGGCTTTGCTTACACCAGCAGCGAGCAGGTCCGCGACGAAGTGCTCGGCGCCGGTGCCGAATTCGCTGCCGGTCTCGATAACGGCCTTAACGGCGTTGCCATCGCCCTGCCAGCTGCTGCGGCGACAAGCGGTCTGCAACGCATCGCCGACGTGCCCATTCACTTTGCCGATCCGCTGGCCCGCCGTGCGCCGGCATTGCTGCAGACGGCCGATGGCGTCGCCCCGACGCTGCGCGCCGCTGCGGCAACGCTGGCCGCGATCGGTGTCGAGTCCGGCGCTTCGGTGCGGGTTCGCCAGGGCAACGGCGAAACCGTGCTGGTCGCCCGTCTCGACGACCAGGTGCCGGCCGGCTGCGTCCGCGTTGCTGCGGCGCATCCGACGACTGCGATGCTGGGCGAAATGTTCGGCGACATCACCGTGGAGCGTGCATAAATGGACGCACTGATGAATTTCGGACAAGGGATCTTCGGCGGCGCCTGGCCGGCCGTGTGGACCCTGATCAAGATCGTCCTGATCGTCGCCCCGCTGATGCTGGGCGTCGCCTACCTGACTTACTTCGAGCGCAAGGTCATCGGCTTCATGCAGGTACGTATCGGCCCCAACCGGGTCGGTCCCTGGGGTCTGATCCAGCCGATCGCCGACGGTCTGAAGCTGCTGCTCAAGGAAATCATCGTTCCCAGCGGTTCGAGCAAGGCAGTCTTTGTCATCGCCCCGATGCTGGCCATCGCGCCGGCGCTGGCCGCCTGGGCGGTGATCCCCTTCACCGACACGCTGGTTCTCGCCAATATCGACGCCAGCCTGCTCTACATCCTGGCGATCACCTCGATGGGCGTCTATGGCGTGATCCTGTCCGGCTGGGCGTCGAACTCCAAGTACGCCTTCCTCGGCGCGATGCGTTCGGCAGCGCAGATGGTGTCGTATGAAATCGCCATGGGCTTCGCCCTGATCACCGTGCTGATGATTGCCGGTACGCTGAACTTCGTCGATATCGTCGATGGTCAGAACAAGGGCATGTTCGCCGACATGGGGCTGGGCTTCCTGTCGTGGAACTGGCTGCCGTTGCTGCCGATGTTCCTGGTGTACCTGATCTCCGGCACCGCCGAACTGAACCGCGCACCGTTCGACATCGCCGAAGGCGAATCGGAAATCGTCGCCGGCTTCCACGTTGAATACTCGGGCATGGCCTTCGCGCTGTTCTTCCTCGCCGAGTACGCCAACATGATCCTGGTGGCGGCGCTCACTTCCCTGCTGTTCCTGGGTGGCTGGCTGTCGCCGGTCGGTTTCCTGCCGGATGGAATCTGGTGGATGTTCGCGAAGATGTCCTTCGTGCTCTTCCTGTTCCTGTGGTTCCGCGCCACCTTCCCGCGTTATCGCTACGACCTGTTGATGCGCCTTGGCTGGAAGGTCTTCCTGCCGCTGTGTTTCTTCTGGGTCATCATCGTCGGCGCGTGGATGATCAGCCCGCTGAACATCTGGAATTGAGGAGAGAAGAATGGGTTCGATGAAGGAAGTCTTCAACAGCCTCTTCCTCAAGGAGCTGCTGAAAGGCATGTCGGTGACGGGCAAGTATTTCTTCGCCCGCAAGATCACCGTCCAGTATCCGGAAGAAAAGACGCCGCAGTCCTTCCGTTTCCGCGGCCTGCACGCGCTGCGCCGCTACGAGAACGGCGAGGAACGCTGCATTGCCTGCAAGTTGTGCGAGGCGATCTGCCCGGCCATGGCCATCACCATCGAGGCCGAGCCGCGTGACGACGGTTCGCGCCGGACGACGCGCTACGACATCGATCTGACCAAGTGCATCTTCTGCGGTTTCTGCGAGGAAGCCTGCCCGGTCGATGCCATCGTCGAGACGCGCATTTTCGAATATCACGGCGAGAAGCGCGGTGATCTCTACTACACCAAGCAGATGCTGCTGGCCAACGGTGATCGCTACGAACAGCAGATCGCCGAAGACCGCGCACTCGATGCGCCCTACCGCTGACAGGTGCCTGTAATGGATTTTCAAACCGCTGTCTTTTTCTTCCTCTCGGCGATCCTGGTGTTTGCCGCGCTGCGTGTGATCACCGCGCGCAACCCGGTCTATGCCGCCTTGCACCTGATGCTCGCCTTCTTCACCACCGGCGGTCTCTGGCTGATGCTGCAGGCCGAGTTCCTCGCCATCGCGCTGATCGTCGTCTATGTCGGCGCGGTGATGGTGCTCTTCCTGTTCGTCGTGATGATGCTCGACATCAACATCGACCGCATCCGCGAAGGCTTCTGGCGCTACCTGCCGCTCGGTGCCGTGCTCGGTCTGGTCATGGTGCTGGAAATGGGTCTGGTGCTCGGCAGCAAGTACTTCCAGGTACCGATCTCGGAAGTCGTGGTTCCGGCCGGGGTGTCCAACACCAAGGAAATCGGTGCGCTGCTGGTGACCGACTACGTCTTCCCCTTCGAACTCGCCGCCGTGATCCTGCTGGTCGGCATGATCGCTGCCGTGGTGCTGACCTTCCGCGGCCGCAAGGCATCGAAGATCTCGAATCCGAACACGCAGGTGTTCGTCAAGGCCAAGGACCGCGTGCGCGTGCTCCAGATGCCTGTTGAAAAGGACTGACCGGGGCGACCATGCTGACACTTTCCCTTTCGCACTTCCTGATCCTCGGCGCGATCCTGTTCGCCATCGCCGTGGTCGGCATCTTCCTCAACCGGAAGAACCTGATCGTGCTGCTGATGGCCATCGAACTGATGCTGCTGGCGGTCAACATGAACTTCGTGGCGTTTTCGCATTTCCTTGGCGATCTCTCCGGGCAGGTCTTCGTCTTCTTCATCCTTGCCGTCGCGGCGGCCGAGGCCGCCATCGGCCTGGCCATCCTGATCGTGCTGTTCCGCAACCTCAAGAGCATCCATGTGGATGACCTGGGCAGCCTGAAGGGTTAAACATGGACATGAAATCGCTCTACTTGCTCGTACCGCTGGCGCCGCTGGTCGGTGCCATCATCGCCGGCCTGTTCTGCCGCATCATCCCGCGCTGGGTCGCCCATACCGCGACCATCGCCGGTGTTGGCATTGCCTTCGCCGCCTCGGTGGTGATCTTCATGGACGTGATGGCCGGCAACACCTTCAACGGTACGGTCTATACCTGGCTGACCTCCGGCACCTACACCTTTGAAGTCGGTTTCCTGATCGACACGCTGACTGCGACGATGATGCTGGTCGTCACCTCGGTGTCGCTGATGGTGCATATCTACACCATCGGCTACATGAAGGAAGACCCGGGCTACAACCGTTTCTTCAGCTACATCTCGCTGTTCACCTTCTCGATGCTGATGCTGGTGATGGCCAACAACTTCATGCAGCTCTTCTTCGGCTGGGAAGCGGTCGGCCTGGTCTCCTACCTGCTGATCGGTTTCTGGTACACCCGGCCGACGGCGATCTTCGCCAACATGAAGGCCTTCCTGGTCAACCGTGTCGGCGACTTCGGCTTCATCCTCGGCATCGGCCTGGTCCTGGCGCACTTCGGTACGCTTGACTACGCCACGGTGTTTGCCAAGGCACCGGAATTCGCCAGCGCCACGATCAACATCTGGGGCGATCAGGAATGGTCGCTGATGACCGTCACCTGCATCTGCCTGTTCATCGGCGCCATGGGCAAGTCGGCGCAAGTGCCGCTGCACGTCTGGCTGCCTGACTCGATGGAAGGCCCGACCCCGATCTCGGCACTGATCCACGCCGCAACCATGGTGACCGCCGGTATCTTCATGGTGGCCCGGACCTCGCCGCTGTTCGAACTGTCGACCACGGCGCTGTCCTTCGTCATCGTCATCGGCGCCATCACCGCGCTGTTCATGGGCTTCCTCGGCATCATCCAGAACGACATCAAGCGCGTCGTCGCCTACTCGACGCTGTCGCAACTCGGCTACATGACCGTCGCCCTGGGGGCTTCGGCCTACTCGGTGGCGATCTTCCACCTGATGACCCACGCCTTCTTCAAGGCGCTGCTGTTCCTTGCCGCCGGCTCGGTGATCATCGGCATGCACCACGACCAGGACATCCGCAACATGGGCGGCCTGCGCAAGTACATGCCGATCACCTGGATCACCTCGTTGATCGGTTCGCTGGCCCTGATCGGCACGCCTTTCCTGTCCGGTTTCTACTCCAAGGACTCGATCATCGAAGCGGTCAAGTTCTCCGACATTCCGGGCGCCGGCTTTGCCTACTTCGCCGTGCTGGCTGGTGTCTTCGTCACCGCCTTCTACTCCTTCCGCATGTACTTCCTGGTCTTCCACGGTGAGGAGCGCTTCGGCAAGGACGACCATGGTCACGGTCATGACGACCACGGCGACGATCATCACCACGGCCTGGCACCCGGCCAGAAGCCGCACGAAACGCCCTGGGTGGTGACGCTGCCGCTGGTGCTGCTGGCGATTCCGTCGGTGATCGTCGGTTACATCGCGGTTGGTCCGATGCTCGCCGGTGACTACTTCAAGGATGTGATCTACGTCGATCAGGCTGCCCACCCGGCGCTGGCCACCTTCCTCAGCCACTTCCATGGCGCGGCCGCGATGGGCATGCACGCCTTCGTCACCCCGGCCTTCTACCTGGCCTTCGGCGGTGTCGCCCTGTCGTGGTTCTTCTACATGAAGCGTCCGGACATTCCGGCGGCGATCCAGCGTCGTTTCGCCGGCATCAACACGCTGCTCGAGAACAAGTACTACTTCGACAAGATCAACGAATTCGTCTTCGCCGGTGGCGCCCGCGTGCTGGGCAAGGCCCTGTGGCGCGGCGGCGACGTCGGTCTGATCGATGGCCTGATCGTCAATGGCTCGGCCCGACTGGTCGGCTGGGTGTCCTCCATCAGCCGCCTCTTCCAGACCGGTTTCGTCTATCACTACGCCTTCGCGATGATCATCGGCCTGATTGCCCTGATGACGCTCTGGCTCAACCGCGCATAGTCTGAATCGCACGCAGAACAGCAAGGAATAACATGTCGAATTACCCGCTGCTATCTCTCGCCATCTGGATCCCCATCGGGGCGGGCCTGCTCGTCCTGATGACCGGCGGTGACCGCAATGCGCCGCTGGCCAGAATGCTCGCCCTCGCCGGCGCCGTTGCCGGCTTCCTCGTCACCGTGCCCTTGTGGCTCGGCTTCGACGTCAGCCAGGGCGGCATGCAGTTCGTCGAACTGGCCAACTGGATTCCGCGTTTCAACATCAACTACCACCTCGGTGTCGATGGCATCTCGATGCTCTTCGTGGTGCTCAACGCCTTCATCACCATCATCGTCGTCGCTGCCGGCTGGGAAGTGATCCAGAACAAGGTCGCCCAGTACATGGCCGCCTTCCTGATCATGTCCGGCCTGATGAACGGCATCTTCAGCTCGCTCGACGGCATCCTGTTCTACGTCTTCTTCGAAGCCTCGCTGATTCCGCTGTACCTGATCATCGGTGTCTGGGGCGGTGCCAACCGCGTCTATGCGGCGTTCAAGTTCTTCCTCTACACGCTGTTCGGCTCGCTGCTCTTCCTGCTGGCGCTGATGTACCTGTTCTTCCAGTCCGGCGGCAGCTTCTCCATCCTCGACTGGCACAAGCTGCCGATCGAGCTGACGCCACAGATCTGGGTCTTCCTTGCCTTCCTGATTGCTTTTGCGGTCAAGGTGCCGATGTGGCCGGTGCATACCTGGTTGCCGGATGCCCACGTCGAAGCGCCAACCGGCGGCTCCATCGTGCTGGCGGCCATCGGCCTCAAGCTCGGTGCCTACGGTTTCCTGCGCTTCTCGCTGCCGATCGCGCCGGATGCCTCCCAGGAACTGGCCGGCTTCATCATCGTCCTGTCGCTGATCGCCGTGGTCTATATCGGTTTCGTCGCCCTGATCCAGGCCGACATGAAGAAACTGGTCGCCTACTCGTCGATCGCCCACATGGGCTTCGTCACCCTCGGTTTCTTCATGTTCAGCGCGCTGGCCATCGAAGGCGCGCTGGTGCAGATGATCTCCCACGGTTTCGTCTCCGGCGCCATGTTCTTCTGTATCGGCGTCATGTACGACCGCGTGCATAGCCGCCAGATCGCCGATTACGGCGGCGTGGTCAACACCATGCCGAAGTTCGCTGCGCTGTTCATGCTGTTCACCATGGCCAATGCCGGTCTACCGGCGACTTCCGGCTTCGTCGGCGAATTCATGGTCATCCTGGCTGCCGTCGAATTCAACTTCTGGGTGGCTGTCCTTGCCGCCAGTTCGCTGATTATGGGTGCCGCCTACTCGCTGTGGATGTACAAGCGGGTGATCTTCGGCGCTGTGGCCAACAAGCATGTCGAGGAACTCACCGACATCAACGGGCGCGAGTTCGCCATCCTCGCCGTGCTGGCCATCTGCACGCTGTGGATGGGTCTGTACCCGCAAGTTTTCACCGAAGTCATGCACGCCTCGGTCAATGACCTGCTGCGTCACGTGGCCGTCAGCAAGATTCACTAAACGGTAGCCGACATGTTCGACAATTTCGTTATTCCCGACCTCCTGCCGGCTGCTCCGGAAATCTTCCTGGCGACGATGGCCATGGCCATCCTGATGATCGATCTCTTCGTCAAGGACAGCCGTCGCACCGTGACCTTCGTGCTGACCCAGCTGACCCTGCTCGGTGCGGCAGCGATCCAGATCTACACGAGCAGCGGCGAAGTCACCTACACCTTCAGCAACATGTTCGTCGACGACATGATGGCCGACCTGCTGAAGCTGTTCCTGTACATGACCATGATCGTCGTCATGTTCTACTCGCGCGCTTACCTGTTCGACCGCCCGGAAATGAACAAGGGCGAGTACTACGTGTTGGCGCTGTTTGCCACGCTGGGCATGCTGGTCATGATTTCGGCCAACAACTTCGTCACCCTGTACGTCGGTCTCGAACTGCTGTCGCTGTCGCTGTACGCGATGGTGGCGATGAACCGCGATTCGCTGGCCTCGACCGAGGCGGCGATGAAGTACTTCGTGCTCGGCGCCCTGGCGTCCGGCATGCTGCTCTACGGCATGTCGATGATCTACGGTGCCACCGGCACGCTGGAAATCACCGAACTGGCCGAAGTCCTGTATCAGGGTGAGAGCAACCGTACCGTGCTGATCTTCGGCCTGGTCTTCCTGGTCGCCGGTCTGGCCTTCAAGTTGGGCGTCGTTCCCTTCCACATGTGGATTCCCGACGTCTATCACGGCGCGCCGACCCCGGTGACCCTGCTCATCGGTTCGGCCCCCAAGCTGGCCGCCTTCGCCATCGTCATGCGTCTGCTGGTCAGCGGCCTGATCACCCTGGCCGAAGACTGGCAGGGCATGCTGATCATCCTGTCGGTGCTGTCGATGGCCGTCGGCAACCTGGCTGCCATTGCCCAGACCAACCTCAAGCGCATGCTGGCCTATTCGGCGATCTCGCACATGGGCTTCATGCTGCTCGGCATCGTTACCGGCGTCGTCGGCGGCGATCCCCGCTACGCCCTGAATGCCTACAGCTCGGCGATGTTCTACGTGATCGTCTATGTGCTGACCACGACAGCCGCTTTCGGCATGATCCTGCTGATGGCCCGCGCCGGTTTCGAAGCCGACGAACTCGACGACTACAAGGGGCTGAACAAGCGCAGCCCGTGGTTTGCCGCGATCATGCTGATGATCATGTTCTCGATGGCTGGTGTTCCCTTCTTCGTCGGCTTCTTCGCCAAGTTCTCGGTGCTGCAGGCGGTTGTCGCGGCCGGTTACCTATGGCTGGCGGTCGTTGCCGTGCTGTTCTCGCTGATCGGCGCCTTCTACTACCTGCGTGTGGTCAAGCTGATGTATTTCGATGCACCGGTCGAGGAAACGCCGATTTCGGCCGGTCTCGACATGCGCATCCTGATCTCCGCCAACGGTTTGGCGATGGCCGGGCTTGGCCTGTTCCCGCAACTGATCATGTCGCTGTGCGCCTACGCCTTGCTGCGCTCACTGTGATGTCGTAACAACAGCCAAACGCCCCGCCGAGTCGGGGCGTTTTCCATTGGGGAAGATGAACATGTCCGATGCGCATTTGATCGAATCAGAACTGAGTTCCGAAAGCGTCTTCGAGGGCTGCCTGCTCAAGGTACGCAAGGACACCGTGCGCCTGCCCAATGGCGCGACCTCGGTACGTGAGTACATCCATCATCCCGGCGCGGTGGTGATCCTGGCCTTCCTGCCGAATGGCAAGCTGCTGTTCGAACGCCAGTTTCGTTACCCCTTGCGCCAGGTGTTCCTCGAATTGCCTGCCGGCAAGATCGATCCCGGTGAAGCCCTGGCCGAAACCGCCCGCCGCGAATTGCGCGAGGAAACCGGTTATCTGGCTGCCCGTTGGGAGCACCTGGGCGTCATGCATCCCTGTATCGGCTATTCGGATGAGCGCATCGAAATTTTCGTTGCCCGCGATCTGCAGGGCGAGGGCCGGCAGGAACTCGACCACAACGAATTCCTCGAAGTGGTCGAACTGTCGCCGGCAGAAGCACGCCAAGCCGTATTCGACGGCCGGATCACCGATGCCAAAACCATTACGGCGCTGTTCTGGCTGGAGCGCTGCTAAAAAAATCCCGCCTCAAGGGCGGGAAGGAAGTCTCGAACCGGGGGTGTTCGAGGGAGGCATTCAGGATTCGTCTTCGCGTCGCTTGCGCTCGCGCCAGCGACGGATGGCGAAGACGCTGGCGCCGAACAGCAGCGCCGGCACGATGGCGTCGATCAGCCCGGCTTGGCCCGAAACCAGCCACTGAAAGCCGGCAACGCCGAAGAATACGGCCAGGCTTTCACTGATCGGCAGGTCGTCGGGCAGGGCCATCACTGGCGACGGACGGGGATGGTCGCCAGCTGCATCCCGCTCTCCGGCGTGTTGGGAACCAGGCCGAGCAGGTAGGCGCGGGCGGCGGCCAGAAATTCGCGGATATTGTTCTCGATCATCATCTTTTCCTTGGTTTGCTCATGCACTGAAGACATGAATGCATTCTAAGGAAGGCGATGCGTAGCGACTGTTGCGCCTCGGTGGCGGACCGGTAACCTTGCTCGCTTGATCAATGACGAACTGTAACCGCGCCTACTGATGGGCCTGCCAGGTCAGCGTGAAGCGTGCGCCACCCAGCGGGCTGCTGCTGGCGAAGGCGGTGCCGCCATGCAGTTCGAGGACGCGGCGGGCAATGGCCAGCCCCAGTCCGTAACCGCCGGTCGAACGGTCGCGCGAGCGGTCAAGGCGGGTGAAGGCAGAAAAGATGTGTTCCCGGTCTTCTTCGGGGATGCCGATGCCGTCGTCGTCGACGTGGATGGCGATGCGTTCGCCGAGGATTTCGGCGCTGACTTGGATTTCCCTGGCGGCGTACTTGAAGGCATTGCGCAGCAGGTTGCGCAGGGCGTAGGGCATGGCCTTGCGGTCGAGGTCGATGTGCAGGTTTTCGGGCAGGCTTTCAGTGTCGACGGTCACCTGAAGTTGCCGGCCGAGCAGGCGGACTGAATCGACCTCGTCGGCCAGCCAGTCGGCGAAGCGGACACTGGAAAAGTGGGCTTCCGGGATTTCCCGCTCGTAGCGGGCATAGGTCAGGCTGGTGTCGATCAACTGGTCGAGTTCGTCGAGGTCGGCTTCCATCATCGCCCACAGGCGACGGCGTTCGTCGATATCGTCGGTTTCCGAGAGCATTTCCAGGGCAAAGCGCATGCGCGCGATCGGCGTGCGCAATTCGTGCGAAATGCCACAGGAAAGTTCGCGATGGGTGGCCAGCAACTGGCGCACCCGTTCCGCCATGCTGTTCAGCGTGTCGGCCAGCGGCGAGAAAAGTTGTGTTTGGACGACGGTGCTGCCGGTGTCGAAATTGCCGTCGCCGAAATCGCGGGCGCTCTGGCGCAGGGTTTCGAGGTCGCGCCAGACCGGGCGGACCCAGAACCACAAGGCGACGGCGAAGATCACGCCGATCAGGCTCCAGGTCAACAGGCGCAGGCGCAGGTCGAGGGGCAGGCCGGCGTGTTCCTCGGGGTTGCGGCTGGCCGACAAGGGGCCGACGACGAGTACCTTGCTGGTGTTGCCAAGGCGGTGGTACATCACGTCGTGATCGTGGGCGATGGCGATATCGCCGGCATCCAGTTTGGCGACCTGGGCGCTGGTCAGCCGGGTGTCGAGCGTACGCCGTTCGACGATGCCCAGTTTGTAGGAAAACTTGCCGTCGATATCCTGGATCTTCTGTTCCCATTGCCGGCGTGGATGGCGAAACAGCTCGTCTTCGATCAGCGTGATCGTGCCGCGCATGAAACGCCGGGCGTAGTCGTCGGTAATGCCCTGCTGCGCGGTGGAAATGATGAAGTCGGCGGTGAAGGCGATGGCGACGAAGGAACCCATCGCCAGCAGGTAGAAGTTGAGGAACAGCTTGGACAGGCTGTAACGCCCGCCGCGCCAGCGCGGCAAGCTGCCCCGGAACAGGGATCGGGCCAGGCCCTGGCGCCCCGGGGGGGCGTTGTCCGGCGTGTCCGGATCAGTTCCAGTCATGTTTGCTGAACAGGTAACCCTTGCCGCGGACGGTCTTGATGCGGGTCGGGTTTTCCGGGTCGTCGTTCAGCTTCTTGCGCAGGCGCGAGATGCGCGCGTCGATGGAGCGGTCGAGTCCGTCGAAACCGATGCCGCGCAGCTCCTGCAGCAGGTCGTCGCGGGACAGGACGTTGCCGGCGTGCGAGGCGAGCAGCCAGAGCAGGTCGAATTCGGCGGTGGTCAGGTCGATGCCCTGGCCGTTCAGCGTGGCGGTACGGGTCGCCTGGCTGATGCGGAACTGGCCGAAGACCTGGCTGTCGCCGGTATCGGTTTCGCCGGGCGTCGGCAGGCGACGTAGCAGGGCCTTGATACGGGCGAGCAGGACGCGGGGTTGCACCGGTTTGGCGATGTAGTCGTCGGCACCGAGCTCGAGACCGAGAATCTGGTCGAAATCCTCGTCGCGCGCTGTCAGCATCAGGATCACGCCGCGGTATTGCTGGCGCACGGCGCGGCAGACTTCGAAGCCGTCCTTGCCGGGCAGCATCACGTCGAGGATGACCAGATCCGGCTGTTCGGCCAGGATCCGGGTTTCGGCGACGTCGCCACGCGCCTCGATGGCGACATCGAGGTCGTTGCGGGAGAGGTATTCGGCTGTCAGCTCAGCCAGTCGTTGGTCGTCTTCGACGAGCAGGATGCGCGTAGTCATGCGCGCAAGTTTAACCACCCCGGCGGCGACGGTCCACTGGTAGTGCCGGTGGTACGCTGACGATCAGCGCGTCGCCGCCCGGCAGGGCGACAACCAAGGTTTCACTCTGCTGGTCCCGGCAGCGATAGACATGACTGCCATCCAGGGCTTCGGCCGACAGGATGTCGCGCTGGGCCAGGTAGTCGGCGAGTTCGCCACGGTCTACGTGCCGGTAGTCCAGTTTCTGCTTCATGTCTTGTCGAGATCGCCCAAGCTGCGCTGCTTGCTGAGCATCAGGCTGAATTCGCCGACCGGAACCGGGCGGCTGAACAGGTAGCCCTGGATTTCGTCGCAACTGAATTCACTGAGCAGTCGGAGTTGATCGCGGGTTTCGACGCCCTCGGCAATGACCTTGATGCCCAGTTTGTGCGCCATGGCGATGACCGCGTGGGCGATGGCCGCGTCGTCCTTGTCCTCATGGATGTCGCGCACGAAACTGCGGTCGATCTTCAGCGTGTCGATGGGGAAGCGCTTCAGATAGGACAGACTGGAGTAACCGGTGCCGAAATCGTCGAGCGAAATCGTTGCGCCCAGTTTTTTCAGTTCGCGCAAGGTGACCAGGGTGTTTTCCACGTCGTGCATGACCATGCTCTCGGTCAGCTCGAAGGCGAGGCGACCGCCCTCGACCCCGGTTTCATCGAGCACGTTGCGAATGGTCGCTGAGAGGTCGTCCTGGCGGAACTGGCGGGCCGAAAGGTTGATCGAAATCTTCACCGGGGGCAGGCCGGCAGCCTGCCAGTCGAGGATGTCGGCGCACACCTGGCGCAGCACCAGTTGCCCGAGCGGGATGATAAGGCCGGTGTCCTCGGCCAGCGGGATGAATTCACCGGGCTGGATCATGCCGATGCGTGGATGCTGCCAGCGCACCAGCGCTTCGGCGCCGACGATGCCGCCGCTGCCCAGATCGACCAGCGGCTGGTAGTACACCTGTAGTTCGCCGCGTTCGAGCGCCCGCCGCAGGTTGCCTTCCATGTCCAGGCGATCGATCGCCATGTGCGTCATTTCCGGCGCATAGAAACGGTAGTTGTTGCGGCCGTGTTCCTTGACCCGGTACATGGCCACGTCGGCGTTGCGCAGCAGGATTTCGCCGTGATCGCCGTCGCGCGGATAAAGCGCGGCGCCGACCGAGGCGGTGACGAAGATCTCCTTGCCTTCCATGATGAAGGGCTGGTTCAGCGAGCGCAGGATCTTGCCGGCGACGATGGACAGATCGTCAGCCGACTGCAGGCGGCCGATGACAACGACGAACTCGTCGCCGCCCAGGCGGGCAACGGTGTCGGTGTCGCGTACGCTCTGGTTCAGTCGGTGGGCGACCGATTTCAGCAATTCGTTGGCCGGCGAATGGCCGAAGCCGTCGTTGATCAGCTTGAAGCGGTCGAGGTCGAGCAACAGTACGCCGACCATCAGCCCGTCGGCGCGCGCCTGGGCGAGCGCCTGAGCAATGCGGTCGTTGAGCAGGTTGCGGTTGGCCAGTCCGGTCAGCGCATCGTGGTTGGCGTGGAATTCCAGTTGCTGTTCGTAGCTGATCCGTTCGCTGACGTCGTTGAGGATGCTGACGAAATGCGTGGTCATGCTGCCGCTTTCATCGCGGACCGGGGCGATGAACAACTCGTTCCAGAACAGCGAACCATCCTTGCGGTAATTGCGCAGGATGGCGTGGGCCTCGCGGCGGCAACGCAGGGCCTCGCGGATCGTGCCGAGGCCGCGCTGGTTGAAGTCGTCGCGGACCAGGAAGCGGCCGCTCTGGCCGATCACTTCTTCGGCGCTGTAGCCGGTGATCCGTTCAAAGGCTGGATTAACGTAAACGATGGGGTGGTCGAGCTGGGTCGACGAGGTGATCATGACGCCGTTGAGGCTCGAATCCATGGCCCGGGAAAGCTGGCGTAGGCGCGATTCCATCTGCTGGCTGGCCTCGTCCTGGCGAATCTGCAGCAGGGTTTCGCCGATGCTGTCGGCAATGATCTGCAGGGCCAGTCGCTCTTCGGCGGTAAAATTGCCGTTGACGGATTCGACGTGCAGTTCGCCTTTGCCCTGGTGGGCATCGGTCCAGGTCAGCTTGAGTGCGCTGGTTTTTGATTTCACCGTTGCATCGGGCGGATAGCTGGCAGCCCTTTGCAGCTTGGCTTTGCCAGGCTTGTCGATGTTCCGGGGCTGTATGTCCAGACTGGCGCTACGAAAGCCGCCGGTTTCCACCAGCAGGCGACATTGCTGCTGTAGCATCGCGGTTTCGTCGCCGGTCTGATGGCGCGCCGTGTTGCTCGCCGCAAGCAGGGCGAGCAGACGCTGGTTCTCAGACGGGTGAGAAGGGGTTGGCAAAACTTGTCTCCGCTATGAAAGTGGTTTCTTGAAAGCTTTTTGTAACATTCTGCCGGCGGATGTGCGGGTTTTGCAAGATGTTTTGTGAATTGTTGTGTTAATTGTTAATTTTGGAGAGTTTTGATGTTCCGTTTGCTGAGCAAATGTGTCGCTTGCTATCCGCTGCGGGCCTGGTTCGGGGCGCTGGGGGCGGGCTGCCTTGGCGTGGCTTTTGCCGGCCTGCAACTGCAGACCATGTTGAGTCTGGCGCCGTGTCCCTATTGCATCTTCCAGCGCTTGCTCTACCTGCTGATCGGCGTGCTCGCCCTGCTCGGGCTGATGATGCCGGCGGCGGGTCTGTTCTGGCTGGGCGCCATCGCCCTGCTGGCGCTGCTGGGATTTGGCGTCGCCGCCTATCAAAGCTGGATGCAGGCTTTTCCTGACCTGGCGCCGGAATGCAGCTTTACCGACCCCAACCTGATCGAGCGCCTGGTGGACATGCTGGGCATGCAGTGGCCGTCGCTGTTTCTTGCCACCGGGTTCTGTACCAGCAAGGAATGGGTGTTTCTCGGTCTGTCGATGGCCAACTGGTCGGCTCTCTTCTTCGCCGGCATGATCGTCTATGTGCTGCTCCTGATGAAACATCCGGGGCGTTGATCGAGGCGCAGAAAAAACACGTAGAAAAACAAAAACCCGCCAGCGGCGGGTTTTTTGTCGAGCGTGAAGTGCTTACTTCAGCTTCACTTCCTTGTAGGCCACATGCTTGCGGGCCTTCGGGTCGTACTTCATGAATTCCAGTTTTTCAGGCGTCGTGCGCTTGTTCTTGGAAGTGGTATAGAAGTGACCGGTACCCGCAGTGGATTCCAGCTTGATCTTTTCGCGACCGCCTTTGCTAGCCATTTTTCAATTCCTCTCGATTAGATTTCGCCGCGGGCGCGGAGATCGGTCAGGATGGCATCAATGCCCTTCTTGTCGATCAGACGCAGACCAGCGTTGGAAACGCGCAGGCGAACAAAGCGGTTCTCGCTTTCGACCCAAAAGCGACGATACTGCAGATTCGGCAGGAAGCGGCGCTTCGTTTTGTTATTGGCGTGGGAAACGTTGTTCCCAACCATCGGGCCTTTACCCGTTACTTGGCAGACTCGCGCCATGATGGTGCTCCAGAATTTGCTAGAAGAAAGCCCGCGATTTTATCCGGAACATCTTTATGGATCAAGTGTTTTTTCGTTGGTTAGAGTAAACCGCGCTCGGCAAAGGAGAGCGGCCGGGCGTTGCCGGCAACGATGAAATGGTCGAGCAGCCTGACGTCGACGAGGGTCAAGGCTTCACGCAGGCTGCGGGTGAGCATTTCGTCGGCAGCCGAAGGTTCGGCAACGCCTGACGGATGATTGTGCGCCAGGATCACGGCGGCGGCGTTGCGGGCCAGCGCCTGTTTGACCACTTCGCGGGGGTAAACCGAAGTCTGCGTCAGCGTTCCGGTAAACAATACCTCACTGTGCAGCAAGCGGTTCTGGGCATCGAGCCACAGCGCCATGAACATTTCCTGCTGGCTGTGTGCAAGTTTCAGGCGCAACCAGTCGCGGACGGCGCCTGGCGAGGTGAAGTTGTCGCGCTCTTCCATTTCCTCGTTCAGCGCCCGGCGCGCCAGTTCAAAACTGGCTTGCAACTGGGCCGCCTTGGCGATGCCGATGCCGGGAACGCAGGCGAGTTCCTTGATTGACGCGCTGACCAGGCGACCGAGTTTGCCATCGTGTCGGTGGAGCAGGTCGCGGGCCAGGTCGACCGCGCTTTTCCCGCGGACGCCGACGCGCAGGTAGATGGCCAGGAGTTCGGCATCCGACAGCGCCTGCGGGCCGCCGGCCAGCAGCCGTTCGCGCGGGCGTTCCTGTTGTGGCCAGTCAGTGATCGCCATGAGCCCGACTCCAGTAGAATGTGGCAGCGATCATTTTAGCGAATATGACTATGGAATTGAATGGCAAGCGCATCGTGCTCGGTGTGACGGGTGGCATTGCCGCCTACAAGGCGGCCGAACTGCTCCGTCTGCTGGTCAAGCAGGGCGCCGACGTGCAGGTGGCGATGACCGAAGGCGCGACCCGTTTCGTGACGCCGACGACTTTCCAGGCCTTGTCCGGCAAGCCGGTGTACGTTGACCAGTGGGATGCGCGGATGCCGAATGCGATGGCGCATATCGACCTGTCGCGGCAGGCCGACCTGATCGTGGTTGCGCCGGCTTCGGCCGATTTCATGGCGCGCATCGCCAATGGTATGGCCGACGATCTGCTGGCGACCATGGTGCTGGCGCGCGATTGTCCTTTGTTGCTGGCGCCGGCGATGAATCGCCAGATGTGGGAAAACCCGGCGACGCAACGCAATGTCGCCCAACTCGTCACCGACGGCATCGCCATGGTCGGGCCGGCCAGCGGGGTCCAGGCCTGCGGCGAGACCGGGCCGGGGCGGATGCTTGAACCCGAAGAGCTGCTTGAGGCCGTCGTCGATTTCTTCGTGCCCAAGGTGCTCGCTGGCCGTCGGCTGCTGATCACGGCCGGGCCGACTTTCGAAGCCATCGATCCGGTCCGTGGCATCACCAATCTGTCGTCCGGGCGCATGGGCTACGCCATCGCCCGCGCGGCGCGCCAGGCCGGTGCCGAGGTGACGCTGGTGTCCGGTCCGGTGGCCCTGGCAGCGCCGCCGGGTGTCGAGCGCATCGATGTGCGCAGCGCCCTCGACATGCACGCCGCCGTGATGGCGCGGGCGACGACGGCCGATATTTTCATCGCCGTGGCGGCGGTTGCCGACTATCGTGTGGCCAATGCCGCCGAGCACAAACTGAAAAAGGATCACGGCGGTGTGCCGGCCATCGAACTGGTCGAGAACCCGGATATCCTGGCCGAGGTTGCGGCGCTGGCCGATGGGCCGTTCTGCGTCGGTTTCGCCGCCGAGAGCCAGAACCTGGAAGCCTATGCCCAGGCCAAGCGGCACAAGAAGAAGATTCCACTGATCGTCGGCAACCTGATCCAGGATGGTTTCGGCGGTGACGATAACCGGCTGGTCCTGTTCGACGACCAGGGCAGCCATCCGCTGACGCCGGCCAGCAAATCGGCGCTGGCCACGCAGCTTGTTGACCATATTGCCAAACTGACAGGAAGCCACTGATGCACCGTATCGACGTCAAGATTCTCGACTCCCGACTCAACGACAATCCGCCGCATTACGCGACGCCGGGTTCGGCCGGCCTCGACCTGCGCGCCTGCCTCGACGCACCGCTCGAACTGTTGCCCGGGCAGACTGTCCTGGTGCCGACCGGCATGGCCATTCACCTGGCCGACCCCGGACTGGCGGCGATGATCCTGCCGCGTTCCGGCCTCGGTCACAAGCACGGGATCGTGCTCGGCAACCTGGTCGGTCTGATCGACAGTGACTACCAGGGGCAACTGATGGTCTCGGTCTGGAATCGTGGTTCGGCCGCATTCACCATTTCCCCGCTGGAGCGGATTGCCCAACTGGTCATCGTGCCGGTCCTGCAGGTGGCCTTCAATGTGGTCGATGATTTCGCCAGCAGCGATCGCGGTGAGGGTGGGTTTGGCAGCACCGGGCACGCCTGAGGGGCTTGAAAGCCGGATGTAAGCAAATTACGATTTAATGATCTACTTTTGAAGCGAGACAACGGGGGGATCATGAACAAGTTTTTTGCGGGCTTTGCCCTGGCGGCGGCCGTTATCGCGCCGGTCCAGGCGGCTGACCTGGCGCGGGCCGAGGAAATCGTTTCCGGCCGCTGCTTTCTCTGCCACGGTATGGAAGGCGAGGCGGCCAGCGCCGTCTTCCCGCGCCTGGCGGGGCAGCACTGGGAATACACCGCCAAGCAGCTGGCCGAGTTCAAGTCGGGCAAGCGCAAGAGCGATACCATGCAGCCGCAGTCGGAAGACCTGACGCCTGCCGAGATGAAGGCGATTGGTCACTATTTCGAGAGCAAGCAGGTTCCCGGGCGCGAGGTCAAGGATGCCGAGCTGGTAGCGGTCGGCAAGTACATCTTCCAACGCGGCAATCAATTCACCGGTCTGCCGAGCTGTGCCAGCTGTCACGGGGTCAAGGGCCACGGCACGCCGCAACTGCCGCGTCTGGCTGGCCAGCATCCGCGCTACACCGAAGACCAGATCAAGCTGTTCAATCGTCGTGAGCGGACCAACGACAACGCGGTCATGCACACCGTCGCGTCCAAGTTGTCGGAGCTGGAGACGCACGCGGTCGCCGCCTACATCGCCACGCTAGACTGAGTTTCGCAAGCGCCGGACAAAAAAAGGCCACCCGATCGGGTGGCCTTTTTCATTGTTGCGTAGCGATCAGGCCAGCATGTCGGCCCAGATGTTCTTCGCCCAGCCCATCGCGGCCTTGCCTTCCAGTTCGTTGCGGGCAGCGGAGACGCCGCCGGCGCCCTTGACCGGCTGCACCAGCTTGGTGGCAGCGTCGTACTGGTGGATCGAGGCAACGTGGATGGCGTTCTTGGCATCGACGAAGCTGTAGCAGGTGTTCATCACCACCGGCGTCGGGTTCGGCGCCTGGCCGGCGAGCAGGTTGATGATCGCGGCTGCCGTCAGCTTGCCGTGCTGGTTGGCCATGTGACCGGACTTGGGCATGGTCGGCGCCGGGAAGATCGCGTCACCGATGACATGCACGCCGGGCGTGCTGGTCGATTCCATCGTCAGCCAGTCAACATCGACCCAGCGGTTGTTGATCAGCTTGATGCCCGACTGAGCGGCGATGTTGCCGGCGCGGTGCGGCGGGATGACGTTGAGCACGTCGGCCTTGAACTTGTCGAATTCGAGGATGGCGGTGTTGCTGGCCACCTCGATGTCCTTGACTTCGCTGTTCGGACGGTACTCGATGGTGTCCTTGTACAGGTCGTTCCAGGCTTTGACGAACAGGCCTTTCTTCGATTGCACGTCCTCGTTGGCGTCGAGGATGACGACCTTGGACTTGGGCTTGTTCTTCTTGAAGTAGTCGGCGACCACGCAGGCGCGCTCGTACGGTCCCGGCGGGCAGCGATACGGTGCCTTGGGAATGGCGATGGCAAAAGTGCCGCCGTCTTTCATGGCTTCGAGCTGCTTACGCAGGGTGACGGTCTGCGGACCGGCCTTCCAGGCGTGCATGATCTTTTCCTGGGCAGCGGCGTTGTTCAGGCCAGGGATCTGGTCGAACATGAAGTCGATGCCCGGCGACAGCACGATGCGGTCGTAGCTCATCTCGCCACCCTTGGCCAGCTTGACCGAACGCTTGGCAGTGTCGACGGCGAGCACGTCGTCCTGCAGCACGCGGACGCCCCACTTGCTCTTCAGGTTGTCGTAGCTGACCGTGATGTCTTCCATCGACTTGGTGCCGGCGATCACCAGGTTGGAGATCGGGCAGGAGACGAAGGCCGGATTGCGTTCGATCAGGGTGACCTGGACGGAGCCTTCGCTCCACATGCGCAGATACTTGGCCACGGTGGCACCGCCAAAGCCGCCACCGACGACCACCACGTGTCCGCCAGCCTTGTTGCCGCCAGCACAGCCATAAAGGGAAGCCATGGCGCCTGCAGCGGCACCGGCTTTGAGGAAATCACGTCGTTTCATCAGCATCATTTTCATTTCCCCCTTATTTCTGCGCTGCGTAGTAATCAGCGATCAGGCTCAGTTGCTCGTCGGTGTAGCCCTTGGTGATCTGGTGCATGATCGAGGCGGGTTTGTCGCCGCTCTTGAAATCAGCGAGCTTCTGCAGCAGCTTGGCCTTGCTTTCGCCGGCCAGCGAATCCATGCCGCCGCCAGGGACGGCCTTGCCGTTGGTGCCATGGCAGTTGGCGCAGGTGGCTGCCAGATTGCGGCCAAGATTGGGGTCGGCGGCATGCGCGCCGGCCGAAGCCAACAGGCAGACGGCGGCGATTGCGGTAAGTCGTTTCATCGAGACTTCTCCTTCCTCTGGGTGTTGTCGATTTAAGCGTGGATGCCCGGGTTTTTGGATGTTTTGGCGCCCGCGTGACCGAGAGGGTATAGCAGTTTTCGAATAATTACATGCTGCGTTGCAACAATATTAGTTGTTGACTATATAAATACTCAGTTATACATTGCCGTTGACCTAGATCAATAAAACGACATGGACGAGACAAACCAGGTATTCGAACAGGTAGCGCATTACTTCAGCCTTCTGGCTGACCCGACGCGCCTGCGCATCCTCTCCAGCCTGTGCGGCGAGGAGCGCCCCGTTCATGAGGTGGTCGACCAGGTCGGTCTGACGCAGGCCAATATTTCGCGGCATCTGAACATCCTCTACCGCGCCGGTGTGGTGGCGAGGCGGCGTGAAGGGAATTCCGTGTTCTACCGCGTCATCGATCCGAATTTTGTCGATATCTGCAGGACCGTCAGCGTCACGGTAGCCAGCCGTGACATTGGCGAACACCTGGGGATAAAGACCGAGCGTTGCAGTACTTGAAGTCAATCGAGCGGAGGGGAGAAATCTCTATGGGTGATTTAGCAAAACAACCGGGGCGCCTGCAACGTGCACCGGAAAATTTCCTGACGGAAGATCAGGTCAAGGCCGTTGCTGCAGGACGTCGCAATTTCCTGCGCAAGAGTTTCATGGCGGCGGGGGCCGCGATGGCAGCACCGCTGGCCGCGCGTGCCGCCGAGGGCGATCCGGCAATTCTGAATCTGCCGGACTGGAGCAAGCAGCTGGGCATGCCGGTAGCGCTCAATCCCTACGGTCAGCCGTCGAAGTATGAGAGCCAGTTGCTGCGCCGCGAGTCGCCGGGTCTGACCCGGGTGCCGCAGGCCTCGGTGTCGTTTACGCCGCTGCAGGGGCTGTTCGGCATCATCACGCCGTCCGGCCTGCATTTCGAGCGCCATCACCAGGGTTGGGTCGATGTCGATCCCGCCGTGCATCGTCTGATGATCAACGGTTCCGATCCGGCCTTCCTGAAGAAGCCCAAGGTCTACACCATGGATGATCTGATGCGCCTGCCGTCGGTGTCGCGCATCCACTTCATCGAGTGTGGCGCCAATACCGGTCTCGAATGGGGCAATGTCGCCGTGCCGACGGTGCAATACACGCACGGCATGCTGTCCTGCTCGGAGTTCACCGGCGTGCCGCTCAAGCTGCTGCTGGAAGATTGCGGCGTCGATTACAAGAAGGCCCGTTACGTGCTGGCCGAGGGGGCCGACGGTTCGTCGATGACCCGGACCATCCCGATGGAAATGGTCGAGAACGGCGAAGTGTTCGTCGCCTACGGCATGAACGGCGAAATGCTGCGGCCGGAAAACGGCTATCCGCTGCGCCTGGTGGTGCCGGGCGTGCAGGGCGTGTCCTGGGTCAAGTGGCTGCGCCGCATCGAAGTCGGTGACAAGCCGTACGCGACCAAGGACGAGGCGGTGCATTACATCGACCTGATGCCGGACGGCAAGCACCGTCAGTACACGTCGATCCAGGAGTGCAAGTCGGTCATCACCACGCCGTCCGGCGGCCAGCGTCTGCTGGAAAAGGGCTTCTACAACGTCAGCGGTGTTGCCTGGTCGGGTCGCGGCAAGATCACCCGCGTCGATGTTTCCTTCGACGGTGGCGTCAACTGGCAGCAGGCGCGCATCGAAGGTCCGGTCCAGAACAAGGCCCTGACCCGTTTCAACATCAACTGGGTGTGGGACGGCAAGGAAGCCATGCTGCAGTCGCGCGCCATCGACGAAACCGGTTACGTCCAGCCGACCTACGGTCAGTTGCGTGCAGTGCGCGGTTCGAAGTCGATCTATCACAACAATGCCATCCAGACCTGGAAGGTCGAGCAAAACGGGGAGATCAGCAATGTCCAGGTTCTCTAAGTCCATTCTCGTTCTGGCCACGGCGGCCATCGCCAGCAGCGCTTTTGCCTTTGACAGCTACAAGGGTATCGGTCGTCAGGCCACGCCGGCCGAGGTCAAGGCCTGGGATATCGACGTCCGCCCCGATTTCAAGGGGCTGCCCAAGGGATCGGGTAACGTCCAGGTCGGCAACGATCTGTTCGAGGAAAAGTGCGCCTCCTGTCACGGCAGCTTCGGCGAGTCGAACGAGGTGTTCACCCCGCTGATCGGCGGTACCACCAAGGACGACATCAAGAACGGCCGGGTCGGTGGTTTCCTGACCGACAGCATTCCGCAGCGCACCACCTTCACCAAGGTGTCGACCATTTCCACGCTGTGGGACTACATCTACCGCGCCATGCCCTGGACCGAGCCCAAGTCGCTGAAGCCGGACGAGGTGTACGCCATCCTCGCCTACTTCCTGAACCTGGCGGAAATCGTTCCGGACAACTTCGTGCTGTCCGACCAGAACATCGCCGAGGTCCAGAAGTTGATGCCCAACCGCTACGGCATGACTACCGACCACGGCATGTGGCCGGGCGCGCCGGCAGCCAAGGGCGGTATCGGCAATGGCGGCAAGCCGGATGTGACCAACGTGGCGTGCATGAAGAACTGCAAGAAGGAAGTCAAGGTAGGGTCGGTGCTGCCGGGTTACGCCCGTACGGCACACGGCAATCTGGAAGAGCAGAACCGTACGTTCGGTCCTGTCCGCGGTGTTCGCACCGTGGATGGTCCGGCGCACAAGTCCGGGCATTGATCCCCAATTCAACGAGAGGAGAAGTCATGAACAATCAACGTCGTAATGTACTCAAGACCGGTACCGGTGCCGCCGTTCTCGGCGCGCTGGCCGCTGCCGGCATGATCCCGAATGTCGCCCTGGCCGCCTGGAACAAGGCTGCCTTCGAAGCCAAGAGCATGGCCGATACGCTGAAGGCGCTCGGCGCCGTGCAGCCGGCCGACAGCAGCGATGTTCAGGTCACCGGCCCGGATATCGCCGAAAACGGTGCCGTGGTGCCGGTCGGTGTCGATTCCAAGATCGCCGGCACGACCATGGTCGCGATCCTGATCGACAAGAACCCGAATGCCCTGGCGGCCAGCTTCATGCTCCCGGCAGGGACCGAAGCCAACGTGCAGACCCGGGTCAAGATGGGCCAGACCTCGAACGTCTACGCGCTGGTCAAGGCCGGCGACAAGTTCTACATGGCGACCAAGGAAATCAAGGTCACCCTCGGCGGCTGCGGCGGCTGATCGGATCAACAGGCATTCAAGGAGATAAACATGTCTACGAAACCCATGCGTATTCGCGCCTCCGTCAAGGACGGCGTCACTGAAGTCAAGGCGCTGATCGCGCACGAAATGGAAACCGGCCAGCGCAAGGACGCGAACGGCGCCGTGATTCCGGCCTGGTTCATCACCGAACTGACCGCCACGCACAACGGCAAGCCGGTCCTGGTTTCCGAGTTCGGTACCGCGGTCTCGAAGAACCCCTATCTGGCCTTCCGTTTCAAGGGCGGCGCGGCCGGCGACAAGATTGCCATCAGCTGGAAGGACAACAAGGGCGAGTCGCGCACCGACGAGGCTGCCATCGCCTGATGTCGCAATGCCTGGCGGACGGTCGGGGGTGGCCGGCTGTCCGTCTGCATCCCGGTCAAACGGCGACAGACCAGTGACCGGCAAAACACACATAGTGAACGGAGGAGTTCATGGTAATCCGACAGAAATATCTTGTCGCTGCGCTGGCCGTCGGGCTGGCGGGCGCACCGTTGCTCGCCGCAGCCAGCGACGATCTGCTCGAAGGCATCAACGCCTATCGCGAGGCCCTGGCCGATGGCAACCCGTCCGAACTGGTCGCCGCCGAAGGCGAAGAGCTCTGGAAAACCCCGCGCGGTCCGAAAAATGCCTCGCTGGAAAAATGTGACCTCGGCCTTGGACCGGGCGTGGTCAAGGGCGCATCCGCGCAGTTGCCGCGCTTCTTCAAGGATACCGGCAAGGTCCAGGATCTCGAGACGCGCCTGATGACCTGCATGGAAACCCTGCAGGGTCTGGATCCCAAGGCCGTGGTCAATGCTGGCTGGCTGAAGGGCGAAAAGGAAAAGATGGCAGCGCTGGTCGCTTACGTCGTGACCGAATCGAACGGGCAGAAGATCAAGGTTGACATGCGTCATCCTGAGATGAAGAAGATGTACGACCTGGGCAAGCTGGCTTTCTACCATCGCGCCGGTCCCATGGACTTCTCCTGTGCCACCTGCCACGGTGACCAGGGCAAGCGCATCCGCATGCAGGAACTGCCTGATCTGCGCACCCAGGAAGGCGCTGCCGCCGGCTGGGGAAGCTGGCCTGCCTACCGGGTGTCGAATGGCCAGTTCTGGACCATGCAGCACCGTCTCAACGACTGCTACCGGCAGCAACGCACGGCCGAGCCGATCTACGGCTCCGACGTGACCATCGCCCTGTCCGTCTATCTGGCTGCGACGGCCAATGGCGGCAAGGTCATGACCCCCGGTATCAAGCGCTAAGGAGGCGAACATGAAGAAGATCAGCACACTGGCTGTATTGCTGCTCGCCCTGCCGGGCGCCTGGGCCGACCAGGGGGATACCTATGCCGAGTTCAAGGCGATGATGGATCGCTCCTTCAAGACGACCGGCATTGCCCCCAAGCACCGCATGTACCAGCTGGATTTCCAGAAGGAATGCTCGCAGGAAAAGCAGCCGCCCAAGGCGGTGATGGACCGGATCGAAGCCGAGCAGATGAAGACCATCCGCTATCCGGCCGACGGCAAGTACTTCGGCGACTGGAAGGAGGGCGAGAAGATCGCCGTCAGCGGTCGCGGCCTGACTTGGACCGACAAGACCCCGTACAACAACGGCGGCGGTTGCTACAACTGTCACCAGATGAGCCATCACGAAGTCTCCTACGGCACCATCGGTCCCAGCCTGCTGGAGTACGGCAAGGTGCGCGGCAATTCCGACGACATCGTCAAGTACACCTGGGGCAAGATCTACAACGCCAAGGCTTACAACGCCTGCAGCAACATGCCGCGCAACGGCGATGCGGAAATCCTCACCGAGCAGCAAATCAAGCATTTGATGGCCTTCCTGTTCGATCCGAACTCGCCGGTCAACAAAAAATAACCTTGCGTGACTTTCCCGGCCGGGTTTGCCCGTGCCGGGTTTTTTTGGGAAACACACATGAGCATGAATCGTCGTGAATTTCTTCAGGTGCTGGCGGTTGCGGCTGCCGGTGGCATGTCGCTGCACAGCGAGTTTGCAATGGCCGAGAAGGGGGCTGCCAAGTTGTACGATCTGCCGAAGTTCGGCAACGTCAGCCTGCTGCACATCACCGACTGCCATGCCCAGCTGAACCCCATCTATTTCCGCGAACCGAGCGTCAACCTCGGCTTCGGCGAGCAGTTCGGCAAGGTTCCGCACCTGGTCGGCGATCATCTGCTCAAGCACTTCGGCTTCAAGCCGAACAGCATCGAGGCGCATGCCTACAGCTATCTGAATTTCGAGAAAGCCGCCGAGACTTACGGCAAGGTCGGCGGCTTCGCGCACCTGGCGACCCTGGTCAAGCGCATGAAGGCGCGCAACCCGGGGGCGCTGCTGCTCGACGGCGGCGATACCTGGCAGGGTTCCGGCACCGCGCTGTGGACCAACGCCCAGGACATGGTCGACGCCTGCAAGGCGCTCGGCGTCAATGTCATGACCCTGCACTGGGAAGCCACCTATGGCGAGGAACGGGTCAAGGAAATCGAGGAAAAGGACTTTGCCGGCGTCGTCGACATCGTCGCCCAGAACGTCAAGACCACCGATTTCGGTGATCCGGTGTTCAAGCCTTACGTGATCAAGAACATGAACGGCGTGCCGGTCGCCATCGTCGGCCAGGCCTTCCCCTACACGCCGATCGCCAACCCGCGCTGGCAAGTGCCGAACTGGAGCTACGGCATCCAGGAAGAGAACATGCAGGCAGTCGTCGACGAAGCCCGCGCGAAGGGCGCCCAGGTCGTCGTCGTGCTGTCGCACAACGGCATGGACGTCGACCTCAAGATGGCCTCGCGCGTGCGCGGCATCGACGCCATCCTGGGCGGTCACACCCATGACGGCATGCCAGCGCCGGTGGTGGTCAAGAACGCCGGCGGCCAGACCCTGGTCACCAACGCCGGTTCCAACGGCAAGTACCTCGGCGTGCTCGACTTCGACGTCAAGAATGGCAAGATCGCCGGCTACCGCTACAAGCTGCTGCCGGTCTTCGCCAACCTGTTGCCGGCTGACAAGGCGATGCAGGCGCTGATCGACAAGGTGCGCGCCCCTTACCTGGGCAAGCTCAACGAGCAACTGGCGGTGACCGAAGGTACCCTGTACCGCCGCGGCAACTTCAACGGCACTTTCGACCAGGTCATCGTCGATGCGCTGATCAAGGAAAAGGATGCCGAAATCGCCTTCTCGCCCGGTTTCCGCTGGGGTACCTCGCTGCTCCCGGGGCAGCCGATCCTGATGGAGCATGTGCTCGACCAGACGGCGATCACCTACCCGTGGACGACGGTGACCAACATGAGCGGCGAGATGATCAAGACCGTGCTCGAGGACGTCTGCGACAACCTGTTCAACCCCGATCCCTACTATCAGCAGGGTGGCGACATGGTCCGCGTCGGCGGCCTGCAGTACACCTGCAACCCGACCGCCAAGGCCGGCCAGCGCATCAGCAACATGATGCTGCGCGGCCAGTTGATTGATCCGGTCAAGATCTACAAGGTCGCCGGTTGGGCGCCGGTTTCGGAAGAGGCCAAGGATGCCGGCGAACCGATCTGGGAACTGGTCGCCCGCTACCTGCGCGACGTCAAGACGCTGAAGCCGGTCGAACTGAACATGCCGAAGCTGGTCGGCGCCGAAAACAATCCGGGGATTGCCTGATGAAATCGATGAAATTTGCCCTGGCTGGCCTGGCGCTGGCTTTTTCTGCGAGCACTTTCGCTGCCGACTGGGCGCCAGGCAGCACGAACTGGTCGACCCTGCCGGAAATCAAGGTGACCAAGCTTTCCCTCTACCTGACACCGAAGCAGGCGTACGACATGAAGTCGGCCGAACCCAAGGGCGTTGCCCTGTTCGACGTGCGCACCCGCGCCGAGGCGATGTATGTCGGGATGGCGAGCACGGTCGACGCGCTGGTGCCGTTTGTCGAACATCAGGAAATCATGAGCGACTGGGACGAGAAGCGGACGATGTACAGGCTCGAACCGAACCAGGACTTCGTGCCTGAAATCGAGCGCCGCATGGGCGAACTCGGTCTGGCCAAGGATGCGCCGGTGATCCTGCTGTGCCGTTCCGGCGACCGCAGTTCGCGGGCGGCCGATCGCCTGAAGGCGGCGGGTTTTACCAAGGTGTACAGCGTTCCCGAGGGCTTCGAAGGCGACCGCGCCGGCGATGGTCCGAAAAAGGGGCAGCGTGTGGTCAATGGCTGGAAGAATGCCGACCTGCCATGGAGCTATCGTCTGGAGAAGGCCCGGATGTATTTCCCCCGCTGAATTGCGGGCGTAAGATAAAGCGGCAGGCGACCGGAAACTGAATTTGTCGCCATGCCGCTTTTCTTGGAGAATAAAGTTAGAAAATTCTAATCTTGTGATTTGCTAACGGGCGATGTTCAGCCCAATCAGGGAAGGAGAGGGTATGTATAAGGACGCACTCGCGAAAGTGATTGAGGATGTCAGCCAGAAAACGCTGGATCGACGTTCTTTCCTGATGCTCGGTGCTGCAGGCGCCGGTTCGCTGCTGCTGGCACCGGCTAGTGCCAGCGCGGCACCGAAGGTCAAGTCCTCGGCGCGCATCGTCATTGCCGGCGCCGGTGCTGCAGGTCTGGCGGCGGCTTCTTACCTCGCCGCCCGGCTGGACGGGGCCAAGATCACTCTGATCGACGCCCGCAAGGAGCATTTCTATCAGCCGGGATTCACGCTGGTTGCCGCCGGTATCAAGGCGTCGCCGTACGTGGTGTCGACCACCAAGGAATATGTGCCGGGCGGAGTTGAGCTGATTGAGGAGCGGGTGGCCGAGTTCGATCCGGAAGGCAACAAGGTGGTCACCGAAAGCGGTGCTGCCCATGCCTACGATTTCTTGATCGTGGCTACCGGTTTGAAGCTCGACTACGAAGCGATTCCCGGCATGGAGGTCGAGCAGATCGGCAACAACGGCCTGGGCAGTATTTATCACAGTCCGGCCAAGGCCGAGGCCACCTGGCGAGCCATGTCGAATTTTGCCGATACTGGCGGCGTTGGTGTTTTCCTGCGTCCGGGAACCGAAATGAAGTGCGCCGGCGCACCGTTGAAATATACCTTCATCACCGACGATCATCTGCGTCGCCGCGGCAATCGCGGCAAGGCCGAGCTGATCTACAACGCCCACAACAAGGCCTTGTTCAGCGTGCCCATCGTGCACGAAAAGGTCCGCATGCTGTTCGGTGAGCGCGGGGTCAAGGTCAATTACGAGCGCGTGCTGGAGTCGATCGATATCGGCAAGAAGCTGGCGGTGTTCAAGACGCCGGTCGGGCCGGTCGAGCAGCAATACGACTTCATCAACGTCATTCCGCCGATGCGGGCGCCGGATTCGGTGCGCAACAGTCCGCTGCCGTGGCAGGAAGGCGGCTGGGCCAAGGATGGCTGGATTGAGGTGGACAAGCACAATCTGCGGCATGCCCGTTACGACAACGTGTTCGCTGTCGGCGACGTGGCCGGGGTGCCCAAGGGCAAGACGGCAGCCAGCGTCAAGTGGCAGGTGCCGGTGGCGGTCGATCATCTGGTGGCGAGCATCGCCGGCAAGGAATCGGAAGCCCACTACAACGGCTACACCTCGTGCCCGCTGATCACCCGCCTCGGTCAGGCGATGTTGATCGAGTTCGACTACAAGGACAACCTGACGCCATCCTTCCCGGGCGTGATCGCGCCGCTGGAAGAGTTGTGGATCAGCTGGGTGATGAAGACCATGGCGCTGAAGCCGACCTATATCAGCATGCTGCGCGGCCGCGCCTGATTTCTGGAGGAATGCAAAGATGAAAGAACTCGATCCGCTGGTCTTCCTGGCCGTTTTCCAGGAAATGCTCGGTCCCTTGCTGTGGGTGATGCTGCTGGTCATCGTCGTTGGTACGGCCGCCTTCATCGCCTTGTTGCTCAAGGAGAGGACCATCAACTCGCGCCGCCTGGTGCGGGCCGAACTGGCCGGCCTGGTCGGTGGCGCGCTCGCGCTGGTGCTGATGGCCAAGGTCTCGTCGTCGGGCTTTACCGATGCCGGTGGTCCGGCCGACTGGTTCCTGATCGCACTGGTTTTTGGTCTGGGTCTGGCCGGTACGGCGATCCTGGTTTATACCGTTCTCGGTTGGCGCAAGCCGGCCGCGCAGTAAGCGCTCAGCGCGCTGGCCGGTCGACCAGGGCGTCGGCCAGGCCAGCGCCTGCCCACATTCCGATCAGCGAAATCCAGGCGGTCAGCGCGAATACCGCCGCACCGGAGACCCCGGCGCCGACGGCGCAGCCACCGGCCAGCATGCCGCCGAAACCCATGCACAGCGCACCAGCGATGTAGCGACGCATGCTGTGTCCGTCCTTGAAGCCTTCAAGCTTCAGTTCGCGTCCCCACAGTGCTGCCAGGAAGGAGCCCAGGACCACGCCGGGCACCAGGCCGATGTCGAAATCCCAGGGCTGCCCCGGTGCCGACAGCACCAGCATCAGCACGTCGGCCGACGGGCCGGTGAAACTCAGGCTCTGCACCGGCATGATCTCGTCGAAGGATTGGCTGGCGACCTGGTAAGTCAGCAGCCAGGCGATGGCCACCATCACGCCGACGCCGATGCCGCCACCCCATTCGCGCAGGCTGAGGCGTGTTTTGCGGGCGAAATGGACGGCTGCGGCCAGCCACAACAGTCCGAACAGGATGCCGCCGATATGACCCAGATGGGCAAAAGCCAGCAGGTCGCGGGCACTGCCGTCGATGGTGAGCCAGCCGGAAATCCACAGGCGCAGTGGTGACAACATGCCGCTGAGCGAAGCCTGGGCAGTGACGGCGAAGATCAGCCCGGTGAGCAGCGCGCGCAGGTTGCCGTTGGCGGCCAGCACCAGCATGCGCGACGAGCAGCCGCGCGCGAGGATCATGCCGATGCCGAACAGCAGGCCGCCGACCAGGGCGCCGGAGATGCTGCCACGGGCCGACAGCTGGCGGGCTTGCGAGACGTCGAGCCAGCCGCTGACGATGAACCCCTGGGTGACGATCACGGCCGCAGAGAAGGCGAGCAGCCAGATGACCAGTTTGCCGCCCGGTTCGCGGTGCCAGAACTCGACCACGGCCGAACGCAGGCAGAACCGCGAGCGTTGGGCAAAAATGCCGAAGAAGATGCCGATCAGCAGGCCGGCCAGTGTGATGACGGTTTTTTCACCCAGGCTCTCGAGCAGATCGGTCAGGTTCATCGGAAAACTCAGAACAGTTCGATATCCCCGTCGCCCTGCTTGTTGCCGGTGCTGAGGGTGCGACTGCGCAAGGCGTCGCTCTTCACATGCGAATCGACCAGCAGTTCGACCAGTCGCTGGCTGCGCTTGCGGAAGCGCTGGATGCCGTCGCTTTCGTCCTGGTCGTTGTGCAGGCTGAGGAAGGCGTGCATGTATTCGCCGACGTTGTCGGTGCGCTGGCCGATGCGGTTGATCATCTGGGTGACGATGTCCTCGAACTGCATGGCCATGACCCCTTCCTGCGTCAGGTCGCGCATCTGTTCGGTGACGCTGGCGATGTTGCTTGAATGCTGGCGCGCCTTTTCGGTCAGATCCATCAGTTCGGCACCGAGTTCGCTGAGCGTGGCCCGTGAGCGGTCGGCAATGCTCAGGTCGATGTGGCTGGCGGCTTCGACCCGCTGGCCGACGTCGCGCAGGGAAACAAGAATGTCGTTCAGGGCGTTGCGGATGTCGATGTTGAATTCGCCGGTACGTGCGGCCAGGGTGCGAACCTCGTCGGCAACCACGGCGAAGCCGCGCCCGGCCTCGCCGGCACGGGCGGCTTCGATGGCGGCGTTGAGGGCGAGCAGATCGGTCTGCTTGGTGATGCCGGTAATGTCGTTGAGTGTATTGGTGATGCGTCCAACCTTGTCCTGCATCTGGTTGAAACTCTCGGCGACGCCCTGGCTGGTGCTGCGCAATTGATCCATCTTGCCGACGAATTCGGCGATCAGCGTATTGGTTTCGTCAAAGAAGCGCTTGAGTCCGGCCTGTTCAGCGGCGTGGCTGTCGTCCGACCCGGTCATGCTGAGCATTTCGTTGATCAGCGAACCGAGAATTTCGCGCTGGTTGTTCGATTGCGATTCGAGACCGGTCAGGCTGCCCGACAGGCGGTCGACCGAACTGCGGATCAGTGCCTGGGCTTCGTGCATTTCCTGTTCCAGAGACGAGAACTGCAACTCGGCGTGGGCCATGGCTTCGTTGGACAGCACGTGGTATTCCGACATGACTGTGGTCAGTTCGTTGACGTAACCCTTCTGTCTTTCCTTCCAGCGCTCGCGCTCGCGGATCGACAGCAGTCCACCGCCGAGCAGCATGACGGCAAGCAGCAGGAACCAGTAACCCGGCAGCGGACCGGCAGCCAGTGACCACGCCCAGAGAATCAGCGCCACCAGTGCGCTGCCCCGGATCAGGAGATCGTCTATTCTTTTCATTGTTGTAAATCCCGGATGAAGCGGCAATCCCGGCATTGTACGAGGATGCCGCTTGTCCGGATATGGCCTGGATCAAATCAGGCCAGGGTTTTCAGGTGCTGGATGATTTCGCCGGCCGCCGGTTGCGCATCGCCGTACAGCATGCGGCAATTATCGGTGTAGAACAGCGCGTTTTCGATGCCGGAATAGCCGGTGCCCTTGCCGCGTTTGACGACAATGACGTTCTGCGCCTGGTCGGCGTTGAGAATGGGCATGCCGTAGATCGGGCTGGACTTGTCGCTGCGTGCGCTCGGATTGACCACGTCGTTGGCCCCAATGACCAGCGCCACGTCGGCCTGGCCGAACTCGCCGTTGATTTCCTCGAGGTCGAAAATCTTGTCGTAGGGCACGCCAGCCTCGGCCAGCAGCACGTTCATGTGGCCTGGCATGCGCCCGGCGACCGGATGGATGGCGAACTTCACCTCGACGCCCGCTTCTTCGAGAATCTCGGTCATTTCCCAGATCTTGTGCTGGGCATGCGCAACCGCCATGCCGTAGCCGGGGACGATGATCACCTTGCTCGCGTAGCGCATCATCGCCGCCGCATCGAGCGCCGACAATTCCTTCATCGTGCCTTCGATGGCTTCGCCGCCACCGCTCGCCGCCAGCGGGGTGAACAGGATGTTCGACAGCGGCCGGTTCATTGCCTTGGCCATCAGTTGCGTGAGCAGTGTGCCGGCGGCACCGACGACGATGCCGGCAATGATCAGCGCCGGGTTGCCGAGGACGTAGCCCTCGAAACCCACGGCCAGGCCGGTGAAGGCGTTGAACAGCGAGATCACCACCGGCATGTCGGCGCCGCCGATCGGCAGGGTGACGATCAGCCCGAGCACCAACGCGACGAAGAAGAAGGCGATCACCAGTTCCGGCTGTTGCGGGGCCAGGGTGATGACGGCCAGGCCGAGACCGACGGCAACCAGTGCCAGCAGCACGTTGACCGCGTTCTGCGCCGGCAGGCGGTAGGCTTTTTTGAGGATGCCCTGCAACTTGGCCCAGGCGACGCAGGAGCCGGTAAACGACACCGCGCCGATCAGCGCGCCGAGCACCGCCAACGTCGTCGCCACCAGGCCGTGCATTTCGCCCTTGGCGAACTCGACGGCAGCAATCGCTGCTGCCGCGCCGCCGCCCATCCCGTTGTAGATGGCGACCATCTGCGGCATGTCGGTCATCTTGACCTTCTGTGCTGAAATCCAGGCAGCGCCGCCGCCGATGAGCAGTGCCAGGGCCATCAGGCCGAGGTTCTGCAGGCCGGGGATGAGGAAGGTGGCGGCGATCGCCAGCAGCATGCCGTAGCCGGCGATGACGATGCCGCGTCGGGCCGAGGTCGGCGAACCCATGCCCTTGAGGCCGAAAATGAACAGCAGGGCGCCGGCGAACCAGGCGCCCTGGACGTAGATCGGGGCGGTCATTGGCCGTTCTCCTTCTTCTTGAACATGGCCAGCATGCGTTCGGTGACGACGTAGCCGCCGGCCGCGTTGGCGGCACCCAGGGCGACGGCGAAGAAACCGATGGCCTGCTGCAGCGGTGTCTCGGCCATGCCGAGGACGAGCATGGCACCGACGACGACCACGCCGTGGATGAAGTTGGAGCCAGACATCAGCGGTGTGTGCAGGATCACCGGGACCTTGGCGATGATCTCGTAGCCGGTGAAGGCGGCGAGCATGAAGATGTAGAGTGCGAGCAAACCGTCCATCAGGCGTCTCCCAGGATTTGTCTGACTGCGGTATGGACGGTGGCGCCGTCGCGGCACAGCACGGTGCCGGCGACCACTTCGTCGTCCCAGTCGATGCGCAGTTCGCCGTCCTTGATCCACGGCGAGAGGAAGTTGTAGAGATTCTTGGCGTATAGCTCCGAGGCGTGCGTCGGCATGCGCGACGGCAGGTTGAGCGGGCCGTGGATGTTCACGTCGTTGGCGATGACGTGTTCGCCCGGTTGCGTCAACTCGCAGTTGCCGCCCGATTCAGCGGCCATGTCGACGATGATGGCGCCGTACTTCATGCGCCCGACCATGTCGCGGGTGATGATCACCGGCGCCCGCTTGCCCGGAATGGCGGCGGTACTGATGACGACGTCGGCGGCGGCAATGGCCTTGGTCAGCCGTTCAGCCTGGGCGGCCTTTTCCTCGGCCGTCAGTTCGCGCGCATAGCCGCCGCTGCCGTCAGCGGAGACACCGGTATCGACAAACTTGGCGCCGAGCGATTCGATCTGCTCCTTGGCGGCGGCGCGGACATCGTAGGCTTCGACCATGGCACCCAGGCGCTTGCAGGTGGCGATTGCCTGCAGGCCGGCGACGCCGGCGCCGATGACGAGCACGCGCGCCGGACGGATGGTGCCGGCGGCGGTGGTCAACATCGGGAAGAACTTGGTGCACCGGGCGGCGGCAATCAGGCCGCACTGGTAACCCGAGCAGGCGCCCTGGCTGGACAGCGCGTCCATGCTCTGGGCACGCGAGATGCGTGGCAGCAGTTCGAGGGCGAAGGCGGTGATCTTGCGGGCGTTCAGCGCGGCCAGCCGTTCCCGGCTCTCGAAGGGCTTGAGCAGGCCGATCAGCACCGCGCCTTCCGGCATGGCGGCGACTTCGTCCAGGCTCGGCGGCGTCACCCGCAGGATCAGGTCGGCGCTGGCGTAGGCTTCGGGCAGGCCGGGGGCGAAATCGACCTCGGCGTAGTCGGTGTCAAGGAAATGGCTTTGCGCACCGGCGCTCTGCTCCATCCGCAATCGCGCGCCGAGCGCGGAAAACTTCTTGGCCGTTTCAGGAACCAGTGCCGTCCGGCATTCGCCTTCAGCACGTTCCCGAGCCAGCGCCAGGGTCAGCGGCATGCTCGCTCTCCTTATCATGAGTCATTGCTGGGTTAATTTTTCCCGACAAAGATAAGGGCTTTGTTACTCCTGAAATAGTCAGGATTGCTGAAGCCACGGATCAGCGATTGCTTATGAATGAGCGCTGCCCGGCTCAAGCTTCGTTGTTGACGGTCGGCCGGCAGTGGATGAAGCGCAGTTCCTCCGGATAAGGGAAGAAATCCTCGACCTGCCCGGCCCGGATGTTTTCCTGGGTTTTCTGCCAGAAGGCCGGGGTGAGCAGATCCTTGTGGTGCTTCATGAACAGCTTGCGCACCTGTGGCGAGCCGAGCAGGAAGGTGGCGAATTCCTCGGGGAAAACGTCGTTGCGCGCCACCGGGTACCAGACCTCGCCCGACATTTCCGTCTCGAAATCCGGGGCCAGCGGAATCTTGCGGAAGTTGATGTCGGTCATGTACTCGATTTCGTCGTAATCGTAGAAGACGACGCGGCCGTAGCGGGTGACGCCGAAATTCTTCCACAGCATGTCGCCGGGGAAGATGTTGGCCTGCGCCAGTTCGCGGATGGCGCTGCCGTACTCCTTGATCGCGTGCTCCAGGCCGTCGAGGTCGTTGGCCTTGTCCATGCGGTCGAGGTGGATGTTCAAGGGCTCCATCCGGCGCTCGATGTACAGGTGCTTGATGATCAGCTGTTCGCCGTCGATCTCGTAGCAACTGGGGGCAAGGCGTTCGAGTTCGTCGAGGATTTCGTCGTTGAAGCGGGCCAGCGGGAAGAGCACGTTGGAGAACTCCAGCGTGTCGGCCATGCGCCCGACGCGGTCGACCTGCTTGACCATCATGAACTTCCGCTTGACCGTGGCGCGGTCCATTTCCTTGGAACTGCCGAACACGTCCTTGATGATCTTGAACACGTAGGGGTAGGAGGGCAGCGTGAACACCAGCATGACCAGGCCGCGGATGCCGGGGGCCATGACGAACTTGTCCTGCGAATGGTGCAGGTGATAGATGAAGTCGCGGAAGAACATCGTCTTCCCCTGCTTGCCCAGGCCGAGCATGATGTAAATCTCGGAGCGCGGCTTGTTTGGCATGATGGCGCGCAGAAACTGGACGTAGCCGGACGGGACTTCCATGTCCACCATGAAGTAGGCGCGCGACAGCGAGAACAGCAGGCCGATGCGCCAGCCGTCGAGCAGGATGGTGTCGAGGTAGAGCTTGCCGTCGTTGTCGTGCAGGACAGGAATGGCGAAAGGGTACTCGACCGCGCCGTTGATTGCCTTGCCGATGATGTAGGCGGCCTTGTTACGGTAGAAGGCCGAACCGAGCACCTGGATCTGGAAATTGACCTCGCGCCCCGGCATGTGTTTCAGGGCGCGGCGGATGGCGTGGTAGACGTAATTGACGTCGCGCTCCAGGTCGGCGAACGGGCGCTGCCAGTGGAAGTCGCGGACGATCTGGCGGATGGCACCGCGCAGGCCGTCGGCTTCGGCGTAATAGCTGCGGTAGGTCGGCGCTTCGTCGGCTTCCAGGTTCTCGGTCGAGATGCTCGGGCGGACGAACAGGAAATCGTTGTGGAAATAGGTCCGGTGCAGGATCTTGGTCGTCACCGAATTGAAGAAGGTTTCGGCCAGTTCCGGCTGCTTGTGGTTGAGCAGCAGGCCGATGTAGAGCAGCTTGACCTGCTGCCAGGTGGCGTCGTCCAGGTGCTCGGCGTCGAATTCGGTGCGCAGGCGTTCGACGCATTCGTCCACCCGGTCGTCGTAGAAGCGGATGCGCTCCTTGACTGCACGGTGCACACCTTGCCAGTCGCCCTTTTCGAAGCGGGTCTTGGCCTCGCGGCAGGTCTGGCGAAACAGCGTGTAATGGCGATTGAAGCCCTGGATCAGCGCCAGTGCGATGTGGTGGGCATTGGTGCCGTACAGTCCGACCGAAATCTTCATTATTCTGTCTCCCGCTGCTGGCGGGGATTCTAGCATCGCACCCGGGGTCTTTCGGGGTGCTCCGCACTGTGAAACAGCGTTTCATCGGTTGACCTGAGCGGCGCCGTTGCGGATACTCCTAAGGCTTTGTAAGCACCGCGCAAGGGTGTCGGCGTATTGTCGACTTACATATCAAAACCATCCACCAAGGGGTTAGCATGTCCGCAGGCAAGTCCAAGATCATCTACACGCTCACCGACGAGGCGCCGCTGCTGGCGACTTGTGCCTTTTTGCCGATCATCCGCACTTTCACCGGGCCGGCCGGTATCGAGATCGAGAAGGCCGACATCTCGGTTTCCGCCCGCGTGATCGCCGAATTCTCCGAATTCCTCAGCGAAGAACAGCGTCTGCCCAACACCCTGGCCGAACTCGGCAAGAAGTGCCTGGAACCCGAGACCAACATCATCAAGCTGCCGAACATTTCGGCTTCGGTGGCTCAGCTCAAGGCCTGCATCAAGGAATTGCAGGAAAAGGGCTATGCCATCCCCGATTACCCGGAAACCGCCGACACCGAAGAAGCCAAGGCACTCAAGGCCCGCTTCGGCAAGTGCCTCGGTTCGGCCGTCAATCCGGTGCTGCGCGAAGGCAACTCCGACCGTCGCGCACCGATGGCCGTCAAGAACTACGCCAAGAAGCATCCGCATTCGATGGGCGAGTGGAAGCAGTGGTCGCAGACCCATGTTTCGCACATGCACGGCGGTGACTTCTACCACGGCGAAAAGTCGATGACCCTGGACAAGCCGCGCGAAGTGCGCATGGAGTTGATCGCCAAGGGCGGCAAGGTGACCGTGCTCAAGCCCAAGGTTTCCCTGCTGGCCGGCGAGATCATCGATTCGATGTTCATGAGCAAGAAGGCGCTGTGCGACTTCTACGAAAAGGAACTGGAAGACTGCCGTCAGGCCGGCATCCTGTTCTCGCTGCACGTCAAGGCAACGATGATGAAGGTCTCGCACCCGATCGTCTTCGGCCACTGTGTCAAGATCTACTACAAGGACGCCTTCGAGAAGCACGCCAAAACCTTTGAGGAACTGGGCATCAACGTCAATAACGGCATGGTCGATCTGTACGAGAAGATCAAGACCCTGCCGGAATCGAAGCACGACGAGATCATCCGCGACCTGCATGCCTGCCACGAACACCGCCCGGAGCTGGCGATGGTCGACTCGGCCAAGGGCATCACCAACTTCCATTCTCCGAACGACATCATCGTCGACGCCTCGATGCCGGCAATGATGCGTCAGGGCGGCAAGATGTGGGGCGCCGACGGCAAGCAGTACGACAGCAAGTGCGTGATGCCGGAATCGACCTTCGCCCGCATCTACCAGGAAATGATCAACTTCATGAAGTGGCACGGCAATTTCGATCCGCGCACCATGGGTACGGTCCCGAACGTCGGCCTGATGGCTCAGCAGGCCGAGGAATACGGCTCGCACGACAAGACCTTTGAAATCGCCGAAGACGGCATCGCCAACATCGTCGATAACGCCACCGGCGAAGTCCTGCTGTCGCAGAACGTCGAACAGGGCGATATCTGGCGCATGTGCCAGGTCAAGGACGCGCCGATCCGCGACTGGGTCAAGCTGGCCGTCACCCGTGCCCGCAACTCCGGCATGCCGGCCGTGTTCTGGCTGGACCCGTATCGTCCGCACGAAGCCGAACTGATCAAGAAGGTCGAGACCTACCTCAAGGATCATGACACCACCGGCCTCGAGATCAAGATCATGAGCCAGGTCCGTGCCATGCGCTTCACGCTGGAACGTGTGGCCCGCGGTCTGGACACGATTTCGGTGACCGGCAACATCCTGCGCGACTACCTGACCGACCTGTTCCCGATCATGGAACTGGGCACCTCGGCCAAGATGCTGTCGATCGTCCCGCTGATGAACGGCGGCGGCATGTACGAAACCGGTGCCGGCGGCTCCGCCCCGAAGCATGTCCAGCAACTGACGCAGGAAAACCACCTGCGCTGGGATTCGCTGGGCGAATTCCTGGCCCTGGCGGTATCGCTGGAAGAACTCGGCATCAAGGAAGGCAACGCCCGCGCCAAACTGCTGGCCAAGACGCTCGACGCCGCCACCGGCAAGCTACTGGACAACAACAAGTCGCCGTCGCCGAAGACTGGCGAGCTCGATAACCGCGGCTCGCAGTTTTACCTGGCCATGTACTGGGCGCAGGAACTGGCAGCACAGAAGGACGATGCCGAACTGGCAGCCCACTTCGCCAAGCTGGCCAAGACCCTGACCGACAACGAGGCACAGATCGTTGCCGAACTGAAGATGGTCCAGGGCAAGCCGGCCGATATCGGCGGTTACTACAAGGCTGATTCGGAAAAGTGCAAGGCCATCATGCGCCCGAGCCCAACGCTGAATGCCGCCCTGAAGAGCATGCGCGCTGCCTGAACACCGGCAGGCGATTGAAACGGAAAGCGAAGGCTGCGGCCTTCGCTTTTTTTTGCCCGTCGTGCTGGCTGACACCTTTCCTGCTTTGTTCCATAATGGCCCGCACTGTCGGTTCGCGGAGACCTCCGGGCCGGCAAGCAGCCAGCACGGCCGTTCCCACAACAACGCAAGGAGATGCCCATGACTTCTCACCTCAAGGTTCCGCAAGGGGGAGCGAAAATCGTTCCCGGGCAACCGACGCCGGACAATCCCATCATCCCGTTCATCGAAGGCGACGGTATCGGCATCGACATTACGCCGGTGATGATCAAGGTCATCGATGCGGCGGTCGACAAGGCCTACGGTGGCAAGAAGAAAATCCACTGGATGGAGGTGTACGCCGGCGAGAAATCGACGCGGCTGTACGGGCCGGACGAGTGGCTGCCCAAGGAAACCTTCGACGCCCTGAAGGAATTCTCAGTGTCGATCAAGGGGCCGATGACGACCCCGGTCGGCGGCGGCATCCGTTCGCTGAACGTGGCCTTGCGCCAGGAGCTCGACCTCTACCAGTGCGTGCGGCCGGTCCGCTACTTCAAGGGCGTGCCCAGCCCGTTGAAGCATCCGGAACTGACCAACATGGTCATTTTCCGTGAGAACACCGAGGACATCTACGCTGGTGTCGAATGGGCTGCCGGCTCCGAGGGTGTGAAGAAGGTGATCGATTTCCTGGTCAAGGAAATGGGCGTCCGCAAGATCCGTTTTCCGGAAAGCTCGGGTATCGGCATCAAGCCGGTGTCGGTCGATGGCACCCAGCGCCTGGTGCGCGCGGCCATCCAGTACGCGATTGCCAACGACCGCAAGTCGGTGACCATCGTGCACAAGGGCAACATCATGAAATTCACCGAAGGCCTGTTCCGCGATGTCGCCTACAAGCTGGCGCAGGAGGAATTCGGCGCCGAGCCGATCGACGGCGGTCCGTGGTGCAAGGTGAAGAACCCGAATTCCGGTCGCGAGATCGTGATCAAGGACTCGATCGCCGACGCTTTCCTGCAGCAGATCCTGCTGCGTCCGGCGGAGTACGACGTGATCGCCACCACCAACCTCAATGGCGACTATATTTCCGATGCGCTGGCTGCCCAGGTTGGTGGCATCGGCATTGCGCCGGGGGCCAACATCTCGGACAAGTACGCTTGTTTCGAAGCGACCCATGGTACGGCGCCGAAGTATGCCGGCCTCGACAAGGTCAATCCGGGCTCGCTGATCCTGTCGGCCGAGATGATGTTGCGTCACCTCGGCTGGAAGGAAGCCGCAGACCTGGTCATCAAGGCCATGGAGGCCGCCATCGGCGACAAGAAGGTCACCTACGATTTCGCCCGCCTGATGGATGGGGCCGACGAACTGTCGTGCTCGGAGTTCGGCGACGCGATGATCGCCCGGATGTAAATTCAATAATCTTTCGAGGAATAGCCATGAACAAGATCATCACCCTGGGTTTGTCCTGCCTTTTCGCCAGCACGCTGGCGGTTGCTGCGCCGGTGGATTGCGAAGCGCAGGCCGTGAGCAAGGACGGCAAGCCGCTGGCCGGTGCAGCCAAGACTGCATCGATCAAGAAGTGCGAACGTGAGAACAAGGGCGCCGCGTGCGAGGCCCGTGCCATCGACAAGAACGGCAAGCCGCTGGCCGGTGCCGCCAAGACCGCCTTCATCAAGAAGTGCGAAGCCGGGAACTGAGTCTGCCGCCCTCGTTTTTGTGTCGCAGTCTCAACCTATTGCCGTATTTGATTCCGGCCTCGGCGGTTTGACCGTGTTGCGCGCCTTGCGCGCACGGTTGCCGCGCGAGGATTTTTTCTACTTTGCCGATACCCGCTTCCTGCCTTACGGGGACAGGCCCGAGGCCTTCCTGCGCGAACGCGGGGTAAGCATTGCCGAGGCCTTGCGTCGCCGGGGTGCCAAAGCCCTGGTGGTTGCCTGCAATACGGCCACGGCCGCTGCCGCAGAAGCCATCCGGGCGGCCGTCACGGGCCCGGTCGTGGCGCTCGAACCGGGGGTCAAACCGGCGGTGGCACTCAGCGGCAACAAGTGCATCGGCGTCCTGGCGACCACGCGGACGCTGGCCAGCGAACGTTTCCAGCGTCTGGTCGGGACGCATGCCGCCGGTGCCCGGGTGATCGCCCAGCCCTGCCCGGGGCTGGCCGAGGCCATCGAAGCCGAGGGCCCGGAAGGGGCCGGTGTGACGGCCTTGCTCGACAGCTTTGTCGCGCCGCTGGCTGCGGCTTCGGTGGATGTGGTGGTGCTCGGCTGCACGCATTATCCCTGGGTCGCCGAAGCCATCCGCCAACGTCTGCCGGCGGGCACGCAACTACTCGATACTGGTGAAGCGGTCGCCCGCCAACTCGAACGCCTGCTGCTGGCTGGTGGCTTGCAGGGCGGCGGTCAGGGGCAATTGACGGTGACTACCAGCGGTTCGCCGACCAGTGTGCACGCCACGGTCGACCGTTTGTGGGGCGAGCATCTGTCGGTCACGCACTGGGAGCCGGAACATGCCTGAACACCAGAAGCCGCTGGCCGGACTCAAGGTGGTTGAACTCGGCACCCTGATTGCCGGGCCGTTCTGCACACGGATCATGGCCGAGTTCGGCGCCGAGGTGATCAAGGTCGAAGCGCCTGACGGCGGCGATCCGCTGCGCAAATGGCGCAAGCTCTATGAGGGCACATCGCTGTGGTGGTACGTCCAGGCGCGCAACAAGAAATCGGTGACGGCCAATCTCAAGCATCCGGGTGGGCGCGAATTTGTCCGCCGGCTGATTGCCGGGGCCGACCTCCTGGTCGAGAATTTCCGCCCTGGCGTGCTGGAAAAGCTCGGCCTGGGCTGGGAGCAACTCAAGGCAGATAACCCCGGCCTGGTCATGGTCCGCCTGTCCGGCTTCGGCCAGACCGGGCCGTACAAGGATCAGCCGGGTTTCGGCGCGGTTGGCGAATCGATGGGCGGCTTGCGCTACATCACCGGTTTCCCCGACCGGCCGCCGGTACGGACCGGAATTTCCATCGGCGATTCGATTGCCGCCCTGTGGGGGGCGATCGGCGCCTTGATGGCGTTGCGTCACCGGGAGGTCAATGGCGGTGCCGGCCAGGTCGTCGATGTGGCGCTGTACGAGGCGGTTTTCGCGATGATGGAGTCGCTGGTGCCGGAATACGATGTGTTCGGTTTCGTGCGCGAACGGACCGGCAACATCATGCCCGGCATTACGCCGTCGAACACGCACACGACGCGCGACGGCAAGCATGTCACCATCGGCGCCAATGGCGACGCGATCTTCCGCCGTTTCATGCAGGCCATCGGTCGTCACGATCTGGCCGACGATCCCGGGCTGGCCGACAACGCCGGTCGCGATGCCCGGCGCGACGAAATCTACGCGCTGATCGATGCCTGGTGTGCCGGCCATGATGAAGCCGAGGTGCTGGCCTTGCTCGAACAGGCCGGTGTGCCCGCTTCACGTGTCTATTCGGCGGTCGACATGTTTGCCGACCCGCAATTCATCGCCCGGCAGATGTTCCAGACGGCGACCTTGCCCGATGGCAAGCCTTTCCGCATGCCGGGCATCGTTCCCACCCTGTCGGATACGCCGGGCGGCACCGAATGGATCGGGCCGACGCTCGGCGAGCATACCGATGCGGTACTCACCGGGCTGGGCTACGACGCGGCGCACATTGCCAGGATGCGCGCCGACGGTGCGGTCTAGACCTTGAAGCGGCTGATCAGCTGCTTGAGATTGACAGCGATTTCCTGCAGTTGATGCGCAGTGCTGGCGGTGCCGCGTATGGTCTGGGTGGTTTCCTCGACCATGTTGGCAATCTGCTCGACCCGCTGGGCGATCGAGGTGCTGGCGGTGCTCTGTTCCTTGGTCGCGTCGGCCACCTCGCCGATGCGTTCGAGCGTACGCCGGGCGCCGTCCTCGATGGCGCGCAGCGAGTCAGACGCTGACGAAGCCAGGGCGACGCCCTGGTGGACTTCCGGCAGGGCTGCGTTCATGGCTTCGACGGCGCCGACAGTGTCGCCCTGGATGCCAACGATCATCTGTTCGATTTCGGTCGTCGCCAGCGAGGTCCGTTCGGCCAGCTTGCGTACCTCGTCGGCGACGACGGCGAAGCCGCGCCCCTGCTCGCCGGCGCGTGCCGCTTCAATGGCGGCATTGAGTGCCAGCAGGTTGGTCTGGCCGGCGATGTCCTTGATCACGTTGGCGATGCTGGAAATCTGCTTGGCTCTTTCTTCGAGGGCATGGATCCGGGTGGAGGCGTCGGACACCGTTTCCGAAATCTGCTGGATCGCCTGTGAGGCTTGATCGACGCGGGCCGAGCCCTGGCCCGAGAGTTCGACGGCGGCGACCGAGTCCTGCGAGGTGTCGCGGGCGCTGTCGGAAATGTGGTTGGAGCTGACGGTCAGTTCCTCGATGGCCGCCGCCATTGCCGACGTGGCATCCGATTGCTGCTCGGCCGCGCGAGCCACCTCCTCGGACGCGCTGGCGATATGTTCGGCATTGTCGACCAGACGGTTGGCGTCGCTGTTGATTTCGCTGACCATCTTGCGCAGGGCCAGGGTCATGCCGCCGAGCGTGTTCAGCATGCTGCCCGGCGGTGCCTGGTCGATGCTGGCAGTCAGGTCGCCGTTGGCGATGCGTTCCATGATTTCGCTGGCGGCCTTGGGTTCGCCGCCAAGCTGATTCAGGATGCTGCGGCTGACCAGGTAACCGAACAGCACCAGGGTGGCGAGCAGTACGGTGGAAATGCCGCCGAGCAGCCAGGCCACCTGGCGAAATTCCTTGTCCACATCGTCGATGTAGATGCCGGTGCCGACCACCCAGTTCCACGGAGTGAACAAAGTCGTGTAGCCGAGTTTCGGTTCGGGGTTCTGCTGTCCGGCACGCGGGAACCAGTAATCGACGAAACCGCCGCCGGCCTTGGCTGCGGCGATCAGCTCGCGGATGATGTATTTGCCATGCGTGTCCTGCATGTCTAGCTTTTGCTGGCCTTCCAGCTTCGGGTTGCCGCCGTGCAGGAAATAGACGCCTCCAGTATCGAAGCCGAAGTAGTAGTCGTCTTCCCCGTAGCGCAGGTCACGCAAGCTGTCGCGTGCTGCATTCTTGGCGTCTTCTTCGGAAATTTTGCCGCTGGCGGCCAGTTGATGGTGGTGTTTTACGATACCGAGGGCAACTTCAACGATATCCCGGGTTTTCTGCTTGCGGTCCTCAAGCATGCTGTCCTTGAGTTGGAGGAGCGAGACCAGGCAGAGAACGATCAGTCCGACCAGGGTCAGTCCGACCAGGAGTTGCATGCGTGTGGCTACCCGAAGGTTGGCTAATGCGCTCATGTTTAAGTTCCCCGATGTCGATGTTTGATTATCTTTCGAGAATATCAGTAAATGTTTTCATGGTGATGTATGTTGTATTTTATGTTTTTGCTGTTATTTTTATTTTAGTCGGAAACGGACGGGGAGCAAGGACTCCATCGGTGCGTTGGCTGGTAGAGAATGCAGGCGACGTACCGCACGTAGCGCGGCATCATCGAGCAGCGGGTGGCCGCTGCTTTCCTCGATCCGGGCGGCGACGACCTGGCCGTCTTCATCGAGCATCAGAAGAACCAGGGCTTCACCCTCCAGGCCGTGCCGGATGGCTTCTTCGGGGTAGAACAACCCTTCCCGCTGCTGGGCGGAAAACTGTTCGGAGATGGCCTGGGTCCAGGTTTTTTGGATTGTCCGGGAGGATTTCCTGGGGGGCGGTTCGCTTCTGGCCAGCGTTGCCGGGGGGGGGGGCGGTTCGGGGAGCAGCAATTCCGGTGTCGCCGCTAGGGGAGGCAAGGGCTCCAGGCGGGCTTGCAAGGGCTGGGCTGCCGGTGGTGTGGCGACTGGCGTGGCCGACCAGAAATCGACGAACGGCAGCAGGTGCAGCAGCAGGGATGCAACTAGGGCGCCAAGGAGCGGGCGAAGCGTTCGTGACATGAGAGAATGGCGGCTGTCTGATTGAGGCAGGATCTTCGATGAGCAGGATGCACAGGAAAATCGTTGCGGCAATGATAATCGGGATGGCGCTGGTTTGCCCCGTTCACGCCCAGTGGTGGCCGAGCGGTGAGGTCAAATTGCCTGACCCGGTGACTTTTGCCAACCAGATGGAATTGGGCGAAGTCAAAACCGCGGCGGCCTGGCTGGATGCAGGTCTCCCCCCTGACTTCATGGGCAGCCGGATCGGTTCTGGCCTGATGATCGGTGCCTGGGAGGGCAACATCGAATTGATGCGCCTGTTCATTTCCCGCGGTGCCGACATCAATCTGCGCAACGCGAGTGGCGAGTCGGCGCTGGCGCTGGCTGCCTGGCGGGGGCAAAAGGCGGCAGCACAATGGTTGATCGAGCGCGGTGCGCGCATCAACGCGCCGGACAAGCACTGGTCTCCCCTGCATTACGCCGTTTTTGGCGGGCACGAATCGATGGTCGATTACCTGCTGGAGCAGGGCGCCGATATCGAAGCGCGCACAACCAACGGCTCCAGTGTCTTGATGATGGCAGTGTACGAAGGGCATCAGCCGCTGGTGCGCAAGTTGATCGAGAAGGGCGCCCGTCGCGATGTCAGCAACGACTGGGGTGATGGCGCCCTGGAATGGGCGATGCGCAACAACAATCTCGGCCTCGCACGGATGATCGCCAGCCCGGAGGAGTTCAATATCGCCGTCAGCAAACCGCGTGAGAGCTGGGGCACGCCGCAGGGATCGTTGACCATGAGCAAGGAACTGGCGGCGTTGCTGGACATGCGCAAGACACTGGCCGAGCGCAACATGTCTACCGAGGCCATCGACCGGCGTATTGCTGCCGAAAGGGTTCGCTTGGTACGCGAGCGCTTCGATCGTCCCGGGCCGCAACGGGCGGCGACGCTGGAAGTCACGGCAAGCCGCAATGCGCCCGAGCAACAGTCGGTGCGCGTGATCCGGAAAAGCGTTGCCGATACGTCGCAGGAAAAGCAGTTCAAGGCACCGCCAGCGACTTATTTCGGTACGCCGAAAATGCCGCCCAAGGCGCCGCTGCGCAATTACTGAGCGCGCTTTGCCCGGTGGTCGGATTGCCAAGTGCGCCCACCTGATGCAGACTCGCCGAAAATCATCGAATCTGGAGTGACAGCATGTTGTATGTGGCAAGGGACGCGCAGGGAAATATCATCGAAATGCATCCGACACCGGTGGCCGGTGCGGCGGAGGCCTTGCCGGCCGATAATCCGGAAGTGTTGCAATTCATCCACGAGCGCTGGCGCAGTAACGAACTGAGCGAACTCGACCGCGATTTCGTTCGGGTCATCGAGGACACGATCGAACTGCTGATTTCCAAGCGCCTGATCCTGTTCACCGACCTGCCACCCAAGGTTCAGGAAAAACTCCTGCGGCGCAAGGAAATCCGTCAGCGCACGGGCTTCGAAAGCCGTCTGGGAGACGGCGGCGACGACATCATTCCGCTTTAGTCGTTTCCATCACCGCGCGCACCAGTTCGGCCAGGGTGCGCGCGCCCATCTTGTCCATGACCCGGGCGCGGTGCGCCTCGACGGTCTTCATGCTGATGTCCAGGCTGTCGGCGATCTGCTTGTTCAGCTTGCCGGCCACCACCAGGTCCATGACTTCGCGTTCGCGCTGGGTCAGGGTTTCCAGGCGCTGGGCAATGGCGTCGCTGCGCTTGCGCCGCGTTGCGTTTTCACATTCCAGCGTTAGCGCCCGCCGGATGCGGGCGAGCAGATCCTCGTTGTGGAAGGGCTTCTCGATGAAGTCGCAGGCACCGCGTTGCAGGGCAGCGACTGCCATCGGCACGTCGCCGTGACCGGTGACGAAGATCACCGGCAGTGCCGAGCCACGGTCGGCCAGGTGTTCGTGCAGTTCGAGTCCGCTCATTTCCGGCATGCGCACGTCGAGCACCAGGCAGCCGCGCATGTCGTCGCGGTAGGCGGCCAGGAAGTGTTCCCCGGATTCGAAGCAGGCGACGGCATAGCCTTCGCCTTCGAGCAGCCAGTTCATCGAGTCGCGCATGGCTTCGTCGTCATCGACGACGTAGATCACTTGTTCGGTGTCACGCATCATGTTCGTCCTTGTCTTCCTGGGGAACGGTGAAATGGAAGGCTGTGCCGCCCGCATGGCGACGCTCCACCCACAGGCGTCCCTGATGGAATTCTATGATGGAACGGCAGATCGGCAGACCGATTCCCATCCCGTCCGGCTTGGTGGTGTAAAAAGGGGTAAAGATCTTTTCGATGTCCGCTTCGCTGAGGCCGTGTCCGCGGTCGGCGACGATGACTTCGACCGTTCGTGCATCACGGCTGCGCGCCCGGATCTGCAACTGCCGCTCTTCGGGCGGCAGGCTGCTCATCGCCTCGATGCCGTTCTTGATCAGGTTGAGTAGCACCTGTTCGATCATGATGCGGTCGACCACCACCCGGGGCAGGGTGTCCGGGATATCGACCAGCAACAGCGTGCTGCTGCGCTGGGCCTCGATGTCGGCAAAGGCCCGGGTGTCGTCGATCAGTTCGGAGAGGGCCACCGGCTGGCGATGCGGCTCGCCCTTCTTGACCATGTCGCGCATGCGGCGGATGATCTTGCCGGCGCGTTCGGCCTGGTCGGAAGCCTTCTGCATCGCCGCCAGCAGATCGTCGATCTGGTAATTGCCGGCCTGCATGCGCTTGACGCAGCCGGCACAGTAATTGGCGATCGCCGACAGCGGTTGGTTCAGTTCGTGGGCCAGCGACGAGGCCATTTCACCCATGGTGATCAGTCGTGAGGTCTGGTCCAGCCGCTTCTGCTGCTGCAGGTTGACCTCGTCGATGCGCTTGCGGTCGGTGATGTCGGCGGCAATCTGGACCTTGACGATACGTCCGTCTACCCAGCGGATGGCGCGTTCGTGCAGGTGATACCAATGGCCGGACAGGCGATGGCGGATTTCGCCGTCGAACAGTTCGCAGGGCAGGTCGTCGTGGGTCAGCGTTTGCGGGTCGCGCGCCAGTTCGTCGGCTTCGGGACGACAGGCTTCGGTGATCTGGGCGCTGTTGCGTCCGACTGCATCAAAACCGAAGATGTGCTGGAAGGAGCGGTTGGCAAACAGGATTTCGCCGCTGCCGAGATCGGCGACGTGTACCGCCGAGTCGAGTCCGTCGATCACCGTTTCGAAACGCTCATGCGCCCGTTCGAGTTCAAGGCGGGCGCGGCGCGGTTCGGTGATGTCGTTCATCGACGCCATCCAGCCGATCTGCCTGCCCTGGGTATCGATCAGCGGCGAGAAATAGAGGCGGACATAGAAACGTTCGCCGCTCTTGCGCATGATGCGCATCTCGTAGCCGCCGGCCGGCGCCCGGCCGCCCAGGGCCGAGTCGATGGTGTTCTGCAGGGCAGCGAATTCCTCGGGCGGCCAGTAGGGGTAGGGCGGCTTGATGCCGACCAGTTCGCTCTCGTCGAAGCCGGTCATCCGGCAGAAGGCGGCATTGACGAAGGTGATCCGGCCCTCGAGGTCGATCGCCCGCAGGCCGGTGATCAGCGATTGCGACATGGCCTGGGGGAAGGCATAGGCGGCGCGCAACTGCTCTTCGGTTTCGGCCCGACGTTTGGCATGGCGGCGCAGTTGCAGCATGGTCACCGAAGTGATCGCGGTCAGCAGGACGATCAGCAGGGTGGGCAGCAGCGTCAGCCAGACGCCGCCGGCCCGGTAGGCGACGATCTCCAGTCCCAGCCGATTGTTCGGCAGGTTCAGATTGATACGGCCCGATATCTGGCGGTCGCTCGGTTTGACCGAGGTATTGCTGAACACCTCGCGCTCTTCGGCATCGATGACGCTCAGGCTGTAGCGCGTGGTGAAGGCGGTGGGCATCGAGGCACGGAGCAGGGTTTCCAGCGACTGCAGGGCAATGAAGGCACCCAGGTCGGCGCTGCCGCGCTGCACCGGCAGGATCAGGTCGTGCAGCGGGCGGCGGTCGATATCCGGGTAGTCGGGCGAAACCACTTCCCGGCGAATGCGCAGCGCCTCCTGCAGTGCGGTCAGCCGGATACCGCTGAGGCGTTCGCCGACGAAGGTCGCCGTCGATTCATTGGGTGCCACCCATTCGACGTAGCCGTCGGTGTCGACCCAGGCGACGGCGAGGATTTCCGGATTCTCCCGGACGTAGCGGCTGGCCTTGACCTGGAAGGACTCGTAATTGAGCTGCATGAACTCCTGTTCACGGCCCAGTTCGCGCAGGAATTCGAGGTGGTTGAACAGGCGGTTTTCCAGCGTCCGCTCGGCCCAGTGCATGTCGGCTTCGAGCGCCGAGCGGGCGGTGTCGTGCTCACGCCATTGCAACAGGCCGGTGATGATCAGCATGGCCAGGGCGAAGATGCCCACCGCCAGGTAAGGGGCGTTCCATAACCAGGTCTGGTGCGGCGAGGGGGCAGGCGGCTTGGGGAACATGACGGGATTCTTGGCCCCGGATGACGGTTCGGCCATTGGTACTTACCCTTACTGGAAAAGCCAGCCGGCGATGACCGGCAGCAGCAGAGCCGTCAGCAGTCCGTTCAGACCCATGGCCAGCGCTGCGAAGGCGCCGGTTTGCTCGTCGACCTGGAAGGCGCGGGCGGTACCGATGCCGTGCGAGGCGACGCCCAGCGAGAAGCCGCGAATTGCCGGATCGTTGATGCGGGCGATGGCAAACACCTTGCCGGCGACGATGGCGCCAAGCACGCCGGTGAAGATCACCAGGACGGCGGTCAGCGACGGCAGGCCGCCGATCTTCTCGGCGATGCCCATGGCAATCGGGGTGGTCACCGACTTGGGCGCGAGCGAAGCCTGGGTTGCCAGATCAGCATCGAACAGGCGGGCGATCAGCACGGCGGAAACGATCGCCGTGGCGCTGCCGGCCAGCAGCCCGGCCGAAATCGGCAGCAGCATGCTGCGCACGCGGCGGAACTGCGTGTACAGCGGCACAGCCAGGGCAACGGTGGCCGGACCGAGCAGGAAGTGCACGAATTGGGCGCCGGCGAAATAGGTTTCGTAACTGGTGCCGGTCAGCCACAAGAGGCTGGCCAGGATGGCGACGGCGATCAATACCGGATTGGCCAGCGGATGCTGGCCGCTGCGCAGGTATAGACCGTGGGCCAGCTGGTAGGCGAGCAGGGTGACGGTCAGCCCGAGCAGCGGCGAGGCCGACAGGTAGACCCAGATCTCTCCAATGGGCTGGATCATGGCTTGCTCCGGGTGCTCAGGCGCATCACCCAGGCGGTGACCAGCAGGGTCAGGACGGTGCTGACCAGCAACGACAGCAGCAGCGCCAGCCACTGCTCGCCGACCCGGCCGAGATGCAGGACGATGCCGGTGCCGGCTGGCACGAACAGCAGCGACAGGTGCTTGAGCAGGTTCTGGCTGGTCGAGCGCAGTTCTTCGTCAGGGCCGCGGCGCAGCGCCAGCAACAGGAACAGCAGCAACATCCCGGCAACCGGGCCGGGAACGGGCAGTGCCAGCCAGCGGACGAGGATTTCGCCGCATAACTGGCAGACGAGCAAGAGAGAAAGGGCGGCGAGCATGGTGGGCTCCGGCAGGGACGTGCCGCCCAGTGTATTTCTGTCTTTTTCTTTTGTTAATGCCCGAAAAAGGCGAATGATATTTTACTTCAGGTAATCAATAGTCTTCGTCGCTCGACCACATTTCGGGGGTGAAGCGGATGACCCGGTTACGGCCGGTTTCCTTCGCCTGGTACAGGGCAATATCGGCAAACTTCACGGCCTGCCAGAAAGTCGCACTGTCGCCGGGGAAGTCTGCGATGCCGATGGAGATGGTCTTCTTCAGCACGATGCTACCGATCTGTATCTTCAGTGCCTCGACCTCCAGGCGGATCTTCTCGGCGATCGCGAATGCCTGTTCCGCGCTGCTGTCGAGCAGGATGATCAGGAACTCCTCCCCACCATAGCGGATGACTAGGTCGGAAGCGCGTACGGCCTGCTTGAGCACGTTGGCCATGGCCTTGATCACGGTGTCGCCGGCATCGTGGCCGTGGGTGTCGTTGACCATCTTGAAATAGTCGAGGTCGAGCATCATTACCGCCGCGTGGCCGCGTTTGCGCTGGACGCCGGCGACCAGCGTCTCGACGTACTCCTCGAGGAAGCGGCGGTTGTTCAGTCCGGTCATCGGGTCGCGCAGGGTCGAGTCGCGCAGGCTTTCCATGAGGCGCTTGGTTTCCAGCACCGGCGCGGTTTCGCGCAGGTAGACCTGGAGCAGCGGGGCGCATTCGTGCAGCTTGCTTTCCTCTTCAGGCTTGCAGATGATCTGGACGATGCTGCCGACCGAGCCCGACTGGATGATCGGGAAGCAGACATGGCGCCGGTCGCCGGCTTCGGACGGCGGCTGGAAGGCATAGCAGATGCCGGGATTGTCGATACTGTCGACGATATGGCCGGTACGGCGGACGCGGCAGGCCTCGGGGCGAACCAGTATCTCCGGATCGCACCAGCGGCAACCGTCGGCGGCTTCGCCGTCGACGATGATGCTCTTCATCTGCTTCTTGTTGCTGGTGATTTCGTACAACGAGAATTCCTGGCGGCCGAACTCCTGTTGCAGCGTGGTCGACAGCCGCTGATAGATTTCCGACTTGGTTTCGTCTTCCTCGATCGCCTGCTTGAAATGCGAGGCCTTGGACAGCCCGTCCACCATGTCGATGGTTGCTGTCAACAGGTTTTCACCCGGAGTCGCCGAGCGTTCGGTCAGCTTGGCGACGCTCGTTCCGATCCGGTTCAGGCCGGTTTCCAGGAAGCGTAGCAGCCGGTTCATGTCGTTGGCGATCTGCCCGATCTCGTCGTTGGTCCGTTGCTCGACATGGGCCTTGAAGTCGCCATCAAGGGCGCGTTGGACGGCATGCTCGACGGCGGTCGCGGTTTCCGAAATCGGCCGCAGCAGGCGGCGCAGCAGCAGTATCAGCAGCAGGGCAAACAGTGCCACCGCCCCGGTGATGCCGGCCACCGTCCACAGCGCCTTGTGGCGCAAGCCATCGATCGACATGGTCATGGTCACCGCGCCGAGTACCGTTCCTTCGGTGACATCGTGGCATTGCAGGCAGTTCGGCGTTCCATGCGAAGTGGCAATGTAGGGAATGGTGCCGCGGAACATTGTTTCGCCTTCTTCCCGGAAGATTTCGAAGGTGGCGCGCCCGCCGGCCATCACCTGGCGTTCGATGGCATCCGGGCGACTTTCCATGTTCAGGCCCAGGCCGAACTGACGTTCAAGCTCGGGCGAGCGGACGACCCGTGCCGAACGCAGTCCCTGAACTTCGAGCATGCGCTTGAGGAAGCTCTCGCGGCGATCGATGACGCCGTTGATCATCGACTCGGTCAGATGGACGCGTACGACCTCGCCGGCGGTCCGGATGTGTTCGGTGGCTGAAGCAATGGAAAAGCTGCGGAAGGCGTAGAGACTGATGGCAACCAGTACTGCCATCAGCGTCACGGCGATGGCGATGAAGAACAGGGTGACCTTGGTGTTGAGATTCACGGGAGAGCTTTCGGCAACAAGGTGGCAGGAAGGCACCGATTATGTCCGAGCTGACATTGCGGGCCAAGCCCTGACAGGCGCCGTTGTGCTGCAATTGCGATCTCCTTTGATTGAGGTCAATCTTTTGGGGGGGATATGTCGTGGCAGACATAGTCGATGATTTACTAGTAGGATGCCCAGAGGGTGCCCTTGCCCTTCGTCGCTATAATTCCGTTCATGTTCCCCATTTCGGCTTGTCCAGCATGCCTTTGAGTCGACGTCTGTCAATTTGCTGTTTCGCTACACTGTTATCCACGGCTGTGCTGGCGCAGGAGGAGCACGAAGAGATGTTCTTCAGCCAGCTGCCGGTGGTATTCACCGTCAGTCGCATGCCGCAACCGATTTCCGAGGCACCGGGAGCAGTCACTGTTCTGGATCGGGAGATCATCCGCGCCTCCGGTGCTCGCAGCGTCGCGGAGCTGCTGCGTCTGGTGCCCGGCTTTCAGTTTTCGCCACGAACGAACGAACCTGCACGCACCAGTTATCACGGCATTCCCGATGATAGTTTCGCCTCACGCGCGCAAGTCCTCGTCGATGGCCGTTCACTTTATTCCGCCCTGTTCATGGGGGGGGTGAATTGGGATCTGATGCCGGTTGCTCTCGAGGATATCGAGCGTATCGAGGTCATGCGCGGTACCAACGTGGCTGCCTATGGGACCAACGCCTTCATGGGCGTGATCAATATCGTCACTCTCGACCCTTCGCTGGCCCGGGGAACGTCCATTTCCATCTCCCAGGGAAACGACGGTATCCGTGATCGTCTACTGCGCTGGGGCGGAAAACTGGGGAATGCCGATGTGCGGATGACCTATCAGATGCAGGGGGACGATGGGGTGAGATTTGTTCCACTGAATTCCGGTGAACCGGGTCATGTGGCTAACGATATCCGCAATCAGCTATTCAATTTGCGGGCCACGCTTCCGCTCGGCCATAGCGATGAACTGGATTTTTCCTTGGGGCATGTTGGCGGAGACATCAGTCAGGGGCGTAGTGATCAGGGGGATAGCCCACCTCGCACGGCGACACATGCCACGCAATATGTGCAGTTCAATTGGCGTCGTCAGCTATCGGAACGCTCCGAACTGAGATTGCGCTACTCGCGCACCCGCGAAAGGCTTGATGATCATGTCAACAGTACGGTGAGAGTGACTTCGCCTGTTACGGTGGACTTGCTGCTCGATCAGGAAATGGGCGGCGAGGCAACTCGTGACGAATTGGAAATCCAGCATGCTTTTTCCCCAATAGCCAGTACTCGCCTCGTTTGGGGCCTGGGGACACGCAGCGACGAGACGCGAGCGCCGCTTTATTTTCAAGCCGTCGCCAGGAGAGAGGTGCAACGGTTCTTTGCCCACCTTGAGTGGCGCCCGGCACGGCAATGGCTGGTCAATCTTGGTGGTAGCCTTGACAAGGACAGCCTGACCGGTAGCGATTTTTCGTCCCGGTTCAGTACCAGTTACCATTTGACCCCCGAGCACACCCTGCGCTTCGGCCTTGCCCGTGCCTATCGCATTCCCTCCATGTATCACCATCAGGGCTTGTTGTCCTACTCCGGGACGAACGGCAATGCCACATTGACCCGCCGGCTCTTCCTGGCATCCGGAGCGGTCGATCCAGAGCAGTTGACCAGTTTGGAATTGGGCTACTACGGTGAATTCAAGCGCTTGAGTGCTTCCCTGGATGTGCGCTTGTTCGACGAACGCATTCCGAATCGCGTTGCTAGATTGGGGAAAAATTTTGCTCCTTTGGCGACTTGCGAATATGTGATCGTGGTGCCGAGCTTAAGCGGGACTTGTGGAACAGGCGCTGACTATGCGGCCAATGCAGAGAGCCTGCGTATCAACGGCCTGGAATATCAGGCGCGCTGGCAGCCGCTCGAGGGTACGCGACTGATCCTGAACCAGTCATGGGTCAAGTTGCGTTCGCATCTGTTGGATGTGGAGAGCAGCTATTCTCAGAGTGACAAGGATCGTATCCTCGATCAGACCAGGGTTTCCGCCCCGCGGCTGTCAAGCAGCCTGATGCTGATGCAGAAACTGCCGTACGGACTGGACCTGAGTATCAGCAGCCATCATGTCGGCAGGATGCGCTGGAATCGCAATTATCCTGGCGATAAGAACACCTTGCCCAGTTATGTCCGTACCGACGTCAGGCTTGCCCGTGCCTTTCGCCTGGGGGGCAATCGTGCAGAAGTGGCCTATGTCGGGCAAGCGGTCGATGGCGGGCATCTGGCCCACACCTACTCCTGGCGTTTTGAGCCGAGGCACTGGCTGACGCTGCGCCTGGAAATGTAAGTAAAAAAGCGCCGGGTTTGCACCCGGCGCTTTGGCCTCTGCGGGATCGGAGCGTTTGCTGCGCCCTCTCTGTTACGCCATCGCTTCGTACAGCGGCAGGGTCAGGAACTCCGGGTAGTCCGGGGTCAGCGACATGCGGTCGAAGATCTCGGCGGCCTGGTCGTAGGTCGCGGTGTCTTCGCCTTGCGCCGTGACGGTGGCCTTCACCTTGGCCAGTTCCTCGGCGATCATCGGGCGGACCATTTCAACGGTGACCTTGCGGCCGTCGTCGAGGACGCCCTTCGGCGAAACCACCCATTGCCAAACCTGCGAGCGCGAGATTTCGGCGGTGGCGGCGTCTTCCATCAGGTTGTGGATGGGCACGCAGCCGTTGCCGGCCAGCCAGGAGCCGAGGTAGTGGATGCCGACGTTGATGTTGTTGCGCAGGCCGGCTTCGGTGATCGGGGTGGTCGGGCGGAAGTCGAGCCACTGTTCGGGCCCGAACTTGCCTTCAACCTGCTTCTCGAACTGGTTCGGGCGGTCGCCGAGGACCTTGACGAACTCTTCCATGGCGATCGGCACCAGGCCCGGGTGGGCCACCCAGCCGCCGTCAAAGCCGTCGTTGGCGTCGCGGGTCTTGTCGTGGCGGATGCCGGCCAGGGCCTTTTCGTTGGCAACCGGGTCGTTCTTGATCGGGATCAGGGCCGACATGCCGCCCATCGCCGGGGCGCCGCGTTTGTGGCAGGCCTGCACCAGGGCCAGGGCGTAGCCGCGCATGAACGGGACTTCCATGGTGATGGCGCTGCGCTGGGCCAGGCAGAAGTCCTGGTTCTTCTTGAACTTCTTGATGCACGAGAAGATGTAGTCCCAGCGACCGGCGTTCAGACCGGCGGAGTGGTTGCGCAGCTCATACAGGATTTCTTCCATCTCGAAGGTGGCGAGGATGGTTTCGACCAGCACGGTGGCCTTGATCGTGCCTTGCGGCAGGCCGACGTGGTCCTGGGCCATGACGAAGGCGTCGTTCCACAGACGGGCTTCGAGATGGCTTTCCATCTTCGGCAGGTAGTAGAAGGGGCCGGCGCCGCGGGCGATCTGTTCCTTGGCGTTGTGGAAGAAGACCAGGCCGAAATCGAACAGGCCGCCGGAGACGCGTTGACCATCAACGAGGACGTGCTTTTCGTCGAGGTGCCAGCCGCGCGGACGGATCTGCAAGGTGGCGATCTTGTCGTTGAGCTTGTATTCCTTGCCGTTTTCGTTCTTGAACGACAGTTCGCGGCGGATTGCCTTGTACAGGTTCACCTGGCCCTGGATCTGGTTTTCCCAGTTCGGGCTGTTGGAATCCTCGAAGTCGGTCATGTAGGAGTCAGCGCCCGAGTTGAAGGCGTTGATGATCATCTTGGCTTCGACCGGGCCGGTGATTTCGACGCGACGGCACTGCAGGGCGGCCGGCACCGGGGCGACCTTCCAGTCGCCGTTACGGATGTGCGCAGTTTCCGGCAAGAAGTCCGGCATTTCGCCGGCGTCGATACGCGCCTGGCGCTCGAGGCGGGCCTTCAGCAGTTCCTGGCGACGGGCTTCGAAGGCGCGGTGCAGCTTGGCGACGAACTCGAGTGCCTCGGTGGTCAGGATGGATTCCCATTCGGGCTTGATCGGGGCGTTGATTTGCACGCCAGCGGGCAGGTTGATGGCCATGAGAGGACCTCCGGTAGTGAGTGATTGAAATGCTGCAATGCGATGCATTGTATGAGTCTTCTATAAGACTTGAAATACCGCTAGAATCACTTCATCTTTTACTGTGGGTATCAAATGAGCCGCTTAAAGCAGATCGAAGCCTTCGTCAGTGTCGCAACCCGCGGCAGTTTGTCGGCGGCGGCCCGGCTGGAGGGCGTGACGCCGGCCATCATCGGGCGCCGTATCGACGCGCTCGAAGCGCGCCTGGGCGTGCGTCTGCTGTTGCGTACCACGCGCCGGCTGACCTTGACCTTCGAGGGGCAGGCCTTCCTCGAAGACTGTCAAAAGCTGCTCAACGACCTGGCCAACGCCGAAGCCGCCGTTTCCCTGGGTGGGGTGCAGGCCAGCGGTTATCTCAAGATATCGGCGCCGGCGGGTTTCGGTCGTCAGCATGTGGCGCCGCTGGTCGGCGACTTCATGCAGGCCAATCCGGAGGTCCGGGTCAATCTCAACCTCAGCGACCGCCTGGTCGACCTGATCAACGAGAACATCGACTGCGCCATCCGGATCGGCGAAATGACCGATTCCAGCCTGGTCAGCGTGCGTCTCGGCGAAATGCGCCGGATGGTGGTGGCCAGTCCGGCCTACCTGGTCGCGCACGGCGTGCCGCGGACGCCGGATGACCTGGCCGGGCACAATTGCCTCTCGCTCGGGCAGCAGCGTGGCTGGCTGTTCCGCCATCCGGACAGTGGCGAAACCCGGACGCTCAAGGTGGGCGGCAGTTTCGAGTGTAACGACGGGGCGGTGCTGCACGAATGGGCCCTGGCCGGGCGCGGGCTGGCCTGGCGCTCGTTGTGGGAAGTGGGGGGCGATCTCAAGGAAGGCCGGCTGACCTCTGTGCTCGATGCCTGGCAGGCGCCACCCATGGGCATCTACGCGGTGTTTCCCCAGCGCCGGCATCTGCCTTTGCGGGTGCGCTTGTTCATTGACCTGCTCAAGGAAAACTACAGCCGGCCCAGCTATTGGGAATTGCGGTGAGAAAGCCGGTTTTTCGGGTGCTGGGGGTGTGTTCACTCGCTCTGGGCGGGATCGGTGTCGTCCTGCCGCTGCTGCCGACCACACCTTTCCTGATTCTTGCCGCTTACTGCTTTGCCCGCTCGCATCCGGAATGGGAGGCGCGGCTGCTGAATCATCCGCGGACCGGACCGGCGATCATCGCTTGGCGCGAGCGTGGCGCCATTCCCTTGCTCGCCAAACGCCTGGCGACGCTGATGCTGGCGATCAGCGCCGTGGTCGGCTGGTTTTCCTTGCCCGGTGACTGGCGCTACCTGCCATCAAGCATCGGTGTGGTCATCCTGCTGTGGATGTGGTCGCGTCCGTCTGACTGACCGGCGTCAGTTTTTGCCAGCGACCATCCGGCCAGACGACGCCGTCGCGGCCGCGTTGCTTGGCTTCGTACATGCGTTGGTCGGCGCGCTGAACCATGCTTTCCCAGTTCGCGGTATTGGCTTCCATGCTCGATGCAATGCCGATTGATGCAGTCATCGGCTGGCCGTCCGGACGCAGGCCGAGGCCCATGTCGCGCATGCGCTGCAACAGCGAGCCGACATACTCCGGCGGGGTATCCGGCAGAACGGCGACGAATTCCTCACCGCCCCAGCGAATCAGCAGATCGCTGCGGCGCAGCGCGTGACGGATATTGTCGGATAGCGTGCGCAAGCAGCGATCGCCGGCTTCGTGGCCGTAGCTGTCATTGACGCTCTTGAAACGGTCGAGGTCGATGAAGGCCAGGGTCAGCGGCTTGCCGGACATGTTGTTGAGGCGGAACAGCAGTGCCAGCGCATCTTCGCCCGAGCGCCGTGTGTAGGCACCGGTCAGTTGATCGTGCATGGCCTTGACCACCAGCGTTGCCATGTAGTGACACTGGCTCATGCCCGAGAACATGGCGACGCCCAGCATCATCAGCATGAACCACAGCATGCCGCCATATTGGGCCAGTTCCGTCATCTGTCCGGACAGGATGACACCGTAAAGGCTCAGGGTAATGACCGGCAGAGCCAGCAAGGCGGCTTCAATAGCGGTCAGCGGGAAAATGGCCAGTCCGCCGAGGACGATGGTCGGCAGGTAGGCGTACAACTGGGTGACCAGTTGCTGGGTCCTGGTCTGGCTGGCGGCGGCGAGCATGTCCGCCGAGAACAGATGGAACAGCGAGGGTACCAGCAGCAGGACCAGCAACGCGGCCAGCGCCTGGGCGTAGGGGCGGGTCAGTGAAACTTCCCGGGGCCAGGCGAGGACGCCGAAGACCAGAGCCGCAAGGATGCGCAGGCCGACCAGATTGGCCGCGGTTTTCAGGTCGAAGACCAGAAGATCAACGATGGACCCGAGTGGCACCAGGATGGCAAACAGGCCGGCAATCAACTGGACGCGAGCCATGATTACAGAGGCTGCATGGCGGCGCAGTTCGGAAGTGCGTCCAGCCGGGGTCAGCATGTCGAGAATCTGGTTGCCATTCAGTTGTGAAGGGGCCAGGATGTTCTTACTGATTTTTTGCCACAGACTGCTCACGGTAGGCTCGATTGGTCATAAGGTTGTCAACATTATGACCTTTTGGATAGTTTCTTTGCCAGATGTTTTCCACAATGAAAAAGACCGCGCTCGCATGAGGCGGTCTTTATTGCATTTTGGACGCTTGAAGCGTTTCCTGTCAGGCTTCCGCCTTGCGCAGGACTTCGTAAAGCTCGTCCTTGAGTGCCAGCTTTTCCTTCTTCAGCACTTCAATTTCCAGTGGGGTACCCGGTTCGACGTGGTTTTCCATGTTCTTGATTTTCTGGTCAAGTTCATTGTGCTTGTCGAACAGATTCTGGAAGTGGCGATCCGTGGTTTTCAGCCGGGTGATCAGGTCTCGGTATTCGGGAAACATCGCATGCTCCTTTGTGGTTGTATGTTCAGTTCGATTCTACGCCTGTCTGGCGCCGACGATGAAAAAGGCCGATCCCTTTTGAGGATCGGCCTTCTGGATGCCGCAGGATGTCGCGGCAATCGTAAGCGGTCGCTTAGTGGAATTGTTCTTCTTCGGTCGAGCCGGTGAGGGCCTTGACGGAGGAGGAACCACCCTGGATGACGGTGGTGACTTCGTCGAAGTAACCGGTACCGACTTCCTGCTGGTGCGAAACGAAGGTGTAGCCGTCTTCGCGGGCAGCGAATTCCGGTTCCTGAACCATGTTCACGTAGTGCTTCATGCCTTCGCCGCGAGCGTAAGCGTGGGCGAACTTGAAGGTGTTGTACCAATTGACGTGGATACCGGCCAGGGTGATGAACTGGTACTTGTAGCCCAGCGCCGACAGTTCTTCCTGGAAGGAAGCGATCTGCGAGTCGTTGAGGTTCTTCTTCCAGTTGAATGACGGCGAGCAGTTGTACGACAGCAGCTTGCCCGGGCAGGCGGCCTGAACGGCTTGGGCGAATTCGCGGGCGAAGCCGATATCGGGCACGCCGGTTTCGCACCAGACGAGGTCGGCGTACGGGGCGTAGGCAACGCCGCGAGAGATCGACTGCTCCAGACCGTTCTTGACGCGGTAGAAACCTTCCTGGGTGCGCTCGCCGGTGAGGAACGGCTTGTCGTTCTCGTCGTAGTCGGAGGTGATCAGGTTGGCGGCTTCGGCATCGGTACGGGCCAGGATCAACGTCGGAACGCCCATGACGTCAGCAGCGAAACGAGCGGAGATCAGCTTCTCGACGGCTTCGCGGGTCGGGACGAGCACCTTGCCACCCATGTGGCCGCACTTCTTGGCGGCAGCCAGCTGGTCTTCGAAGTGCACACCGGCGGCGCCGGCGGCGATCATGTTCTTCATCAGTTCGAAGGCGTTCAGCACGCCGCCGAAACCGGCTTCCGCGTCGGCAACGATCGGCAGGAAGTAGTCGATGAAGCCTTCGTCGCCCGGATTGATGCCACGCGACCACTGGATTTCGTCAGCGCGCTTGAAGGTGTTGTTGATGCGGCGAACCATCGTCGGGACGGAGTCGTAGGCGTACAGCGACTGGTCCGGGTACATGGTTTCCGAGGTGTTGCCGTCGGCAGCAACCTGCCAGCCGGAGAGATACACGGCTTCCAGGCCAGCCTTGGCCTGTTGCATGGCTTGACCAGCGGTGATGGCGCCGAAGGCGTTCACATAACCCTTCTTGGCACCACCGTTGACCTTTTCCCAGAGGACCTTGGCGCCGCGCTGGGCCAGGGTGTATTCCGGCTGCAGGGAGCCACGCAGGCGAACCACGTCAGCAGCGGAGTAGCCGCGCTTGACGAGCTTCCAACGGGGGTTTTCGGCCCAGTCTTTTTCCAGGGCGGCGATTTGCTGTTCGCGAGTGCTCATGTGTATTCCTCAGAAGTTGGGTTGGGAAATCGGTATTGCGCAGAAACATTTTTACGCTCTGCGATGTCCGACAGTATAGATAAAATCGTGCACGGCAGCAATGGTCTTATATAAGACATAAGACAAAAAATTATCATTTTAAAACAATGTGCTAGATGGTAAATTTTGCAATGTGAAAAGATGTTCGCGCCAGTGAAACGCGGTGCAGCATTTTTTGCACCACGCCTACCCCGTTTTTTCCCTTGACCGCACCGGGCTGGCGAGGTTGAATTCAATGAATTTAGATATATTTGGTGATTCCATGGAATTCTTCAGAGGTCTTTACGACTGGATCGAGCGCACTTTCTGGAACTCGTTGACCAAGAAGTTGATGAGCTTCCTGCTGCTCTTCTTCATCGACCTTTTCTATCTCGGCATTTATGTCCATCAGAAGGGCGTGGTGGCTGAGGAAATGGCGAAATCCGGGGCGCCGGTGGAAGTCCTGCAGCGCCTTTCCGAGAGTCTGGATCAGGGGTTGATGCTGATGATAGGGCTGACTGTCATTGCCCTGTGCTGGAATCTCCTGCAGATTCTCTACATTCGTTACCTGATCCTGCGCCCGGTGCGCATGATCGCTACCATTTTTGACGAGATCGGGCGCGGGGAAGGCGATTTCTCGCGCAATCTGCCGACCATCACCCACGACGAGTTGCGCACCCTGGCCGAGGCCTACAACCGCTTCGCCGACAAGATGCGCGAGATCATCAGCGAAGTCCGCAAGATGAGTGTGAACATCGCGCGTGAAGCGGTGGTAGTCAAACGCACCGTTTCTTCGACGGCGACACGAGCCGACCAGCAGGGGCAGATTGCCAACTCGGTGTTCGGCGCCAGTTCCGAGGCCGTGCAGGCGATCCAGGAGGTCTCCAGTTCGGCCGAACTGATTTCGCATTCAACCGACACCAACCTTGCCACAGCGCGAAACTCGCTCGACGAGATGCAGGACATCGTCGGCAAGGTCCAGGGCGTCAGCAACAAGCTGCATCAGTTCAACGAAACCGTTGGCCATCTGGCCGAGCGTTCCGACAGCATTCGCCAGATTGCCGGGCTGATCAAGGATATTGCCGACCAGACCAACCTGCTGGCGCTCAACGCGGCGATCGAGGCGGCGCGGGCCGGCGAGATGGGACGCGGTTTCGCCGTGGTTGCCGACGAGGTGCGCAAGCTGGCCGAGCGGGTCAACGTGGCGACCCAGGAAATCACCGTGAACATCGGCGGCATGATCGACCTGGTCCGCGAAACCCAGCGTGAGAACGAAGTCATCAACGGCGACATCCGCTTGACGCGGGAAGTGGTTGAACGTTCGTCCGGCGAGTTCCAGCAGATGGTCGGCAATTTTGAACGTACCGGCGACCAGTTGAACCAAATTGCCGCTGCCATGGAGCAACTGACGGCGACCAATTCCCAGGTGCATGAGTCGGTGCATCAGGTGCACGATTTGTCGATCGAAGTTGCCGGCAGCATGAAGTCTTCCGAGCAGACAACGCAGGCGCTCAGCCAGGCGACCGAGAGCGTCCAGGAGCTGGTCTCGCGCTTCAAGATCGGGCGCGGTGCATTCGACTTCAACGTCGACAAGGCACGCCAGTTCCGTGATGCCATCCAGGACAAACTGGCCGAACTGGCATCGCGCGGGGTCGATATCTGGGATCAGAACTATCGCCCGATGCCCAACACCAATCCGCAGAAGTACGAGGTCAGCTATTGCAGCAGCTTCGAACAGCAGATCCAGCCCTTGTTCGAGCAGGCGCTATCCAGCCTGCGCGGCGGCGTCTATGCGCTGATCATCGATAACCGGGGTTATGGTGCCATCCACAACCAGAAATTCTCCCGGCCCCTGACCGGCAACTACCAGAACGATCTGGTCGGAAACCGTACCCGGCGCATCTGGGACGACGTGACCGGGCAGCGTGGGGCGAAAAATACCCAGCCGCTGCTGGTCCAGACCTACGCCCGCGATACCGGGGAAATCCTGTCCGAAATCAACATGCCGATCATGGTCGGTGGCCGTCACTGGGGAACAGTGCGGGTCGGCTGCGAAAGCGCCGTGCTGCTGGAGGGCTGAGCCCCGTCTCAGTCGCCCAGCAGGGTGGCGCCCTGGCGGGCGCCATAGTTGGTCTGCCGGTCCATCTCGCGTTCGGCCGCGGCGGCCTCCCGCATCATTCTTTCGCCCAGACCGTTGGCGGCGCGGGTGAGCTCGGCGCAGGAGGGCATTTGCGGCAGGCGCAGGATGCCTTCATCGATGCGTCGTCCGTAGTCCCGGGCAATCTTCACGTGTTCCATTTCGTGCGCGCGGAGCGCCAGCAGGTAGAGGTCGAAACGACGGCGAACCGCTGGATCGCCCGTGTTGAGTTGCGGTAGCGTGAGTTCGGCCTGCAGGCTGGTGCGGTTGCTGGTAACCCGACAACGACCGTCGCGTTCTTCCCACCAACGGAAATTCCACTGAATGTTCCACGCCGTGTAGGCATGAAACACCTGGCCATCCTGCCGGATCGGTGAGTGCCGGTTCAGACTGGACAGCAGCGTCGTCCCGGGGCGGTGGTCAGCGGTGTAATGGCGGGTGCGGATGCTTTCCTGAAGTTCGGCCCAGGCCGGTGGAGCGGCCTGGGTCAGCAGCCAGAATGCCGCGACGAGATGGCGATTCAGAGCAGTGGTTTGGCCGACACGAGCACGCCATCCTCGTCGGCGTAGAGCCATTCGCCAGGATGGAAGGTGACGCCGCCGAAAGTCAGCGGCAGATTGCGGTCGCCGATGCCTTTCTTGACGGTTTTCTGCGGGTGCGTGTTGAGGGCGCGCACGCCGATGTCGATACCGTTGATGTCACCGGAGTCGCGGATGCAGCCATAGACGACCACGCCTTCCCAGCCGTTCTTGTGGGCCAGGATGGCCAACTGGTCGCCGACCAGGGCGCAGCGCAGCGAGCCGCCGCCATCGATGACCAGCACCTTGCCCTGACCGGGCTCATTGAAGATTTCGCGGACCAGGGTGTTGTCCTCGAAAATCTTCAGCGTGACGATCTCGCCGGAAAAAGCCGTGCGGCCGCCGTAGCGCTGGAACATCGGGGCGACAACGCGCACCGTCTTGCCGAGTTCGGTCTCGTACTGGTCGCACAGGTCGGGGGTCTTGAAGCTCATTCGGGTCTCCGGAAATGAAAAAGCCGTGCAATCTTGCACGGCTTTTGGGGGGAAAGGCAATTGTCAGACGGTGGCTTCGAGGTTTTCTTCCTCGAAATCGAGTTTGATCTTGCCGTCCGCGTCGAGGTCGACCGTGACCTTGCCGCCGCTGGCCAGCTTGCCGAACAGCAATTCGTCGGCCAGTGCCGAGCGGATCGTGTCCTGGATCAGACGGGCCATCGGCCGCGCGCCCATGAGCGGGTCGAAGCCCTTTTCGGCGAGCATTTCCTTGACCGCATCGGTGAAGTGGGCCTCGACCTTCTTCTCGTGCAGCTGTTCTTCCAGCTGCATCAGGAACTTGTCGACGACGCGCAGGATGATGTCGTGGTCGAGCGGCCGGAAGGAAATCGTGGCGTCCAGCCGGTTGCGGAACTCGGGCGTGAACAGGCGCTTGATTTCGGCCATTTCGTCGCCGGTTTCCTTGCTCGACGTGAAGCCCATCGACGACTTCTGCAGGTCGGCGGCGCCGGCATTGGTGGTCATGATGATGACCACGTTGCGGAAGTCGGCCTTGCGTCCGTTGTTGTCGGTCAGTGTGCCGTGGTCCATGACCTGGAGCAGGATGTTGAAGATGTCCGGATGCGCTTTCTCGATTTCGTCGAGGAGCAGCACGCAGTAGGGCTTCTTGGTGATCGCTTCGGTCAGCAGGCCACCCTGGTCGAAGCCGACGTAGCCCGGCGGCGCGCCGATCAGGCGGGAGACGGCGTGACGTTCCATGTACTCGGACATGTCGAAACGTTGCAGTTCGATGCCGAGGAAGTAGGCCAGTTGCTTGGCGACTTCGGTCTTGCCGACGCCGGTCGGGCCGGAGAACAGGAAGGAGCCGATCGGCTTGCCCGGGTTGCCGAGGCCGGACCGGGCCATCTTGATCGCCTTGGTCAGCGCATCGATCGACTTGTCCTGCCCGAAGACGGTCGCCTTCAGGTCGCGGTCGAGGTTCTTGAGTACGCTGCGGTCGTCCATCGACACGTGCTGCGACGGAATGCGGGCAATCTTGGCGACGATTTCCTCGATGTCGGTCTTGTTGATCGTCTTCTTCTGCTTGGACTTCGGCAGGATGCGCTGGGCTGCGCCGGCCTCGTCGATGACGTCGATGGCCTTGTCCGGCAGGTGACGGTCGGTGATGTAGCGTGAGGCCAGCTCGACTGCCGACGCGATCGCCGTGGTCGAGTACTTGATCCCGTGGTGCGCCTCGAAGCGTGCCTTCAGGCCCTTGAGGATTTCGATGGTCTCGGCGACCGACGGCTCATTGACGTCGATCTTCTGGAAGCGCCGCGACAGCGCGCTGTCCTTCTCGAAAATGCCACGGAACTCGGTGTAGGTGGTGGCGCCGATGCACTTCAGTTGGCCTGACGACAGCGCCGGCTTGAGCAGGTTGGAGGCATCGAGCGTGCCGCCCGAGGCCGAGCCGGCGCCGATCAGGGTGTGGATCTCGTCGATGAACAGGATCGCGTGCGGGTTGTCCTGCAGCGCTTTCAGGACGCCCTTCAGACGCTGCTCGAAGTCGCCGCGATACTTGGTGCCGGCCAGCAGCGAACCCATGTCCAGCGAATAAACGTTGGCCTTGGCCAGGATTTCCGGCACGTCGCCCTCGACCACCTTGCGCGCCAGGCCTTCGGCGATCGCCGTCTTGCCGACGCCGGCTTCGCCGACCAGCAGCGGATTGTTCTTGCGCCGCCGGCACAGCGTCTGGATGACGCGTTCGAGTTCCTTGTCGCGGCCGATCAACGGGTCGATCTTGCCCTGCAGCGCGAGTGCGTTGAGGTTGATCGTGTATTGCTCGAGCGGGCCGGCTTCGGCCTTTTCGCCCTCGGTCTCGACCTCGCCTTCCGGCGTGGCCTTCTGTTGCGGCACCTTGCTGATGCCGTGCGAGATGTAATTGACCACGTCGAGCCGGGTGACGCCCTGCTTCTGCAGGAAATACACGGCGTGCGAATCCTTTTCGCCGTAGATGGCGACCAGCACGTTGGCGCCGTTCACTTCCTTCTTGCCCGAAGATTGGACATGCAGGATGGCGCGCTGGATGACGCGCTGGAAACCCAGGGTCGGCTGGGTATCGATGTCGTCCTCGCCGGAGACGGTCGGCGTGTGCTCGTCGATGAAATTGCTCAGATCCTTGCGCAGCGTGTCGGGTTTCGCACCACAAGCACGCAGGGCGTCGGCGGCCGACGGATTGTCGATCAGGGCTAGCAGGAGGTGCTCGACGGTGATGAATTCGTGGCGCTTCTGGCGCGCCTCAACGAAGGCCATGTGCAGGCTGACTTCGAGTTCCTGGGCAATCATCAGTTTTCCTCCATGATGCACGCTAGCGGGTGCTGGTGCTGGCGGGCGTACGCCGTGACTTGTTCGACTTTGGTCGCCGCGATGTCCCGGGGGAAAATCCCGCAGGTACCGCGACCCTCGTTGTGAACTTTGAGCATGATTCGTGTCGCTTGTTCAGTATCCAACGAAAAAAAACGTTGCAAAACGTTGATGACGAAATCCATGGGTGTGAAATCGTCGTTCAGCAACATCACCTTGTACATGCGTGGCGGCCGCAGCTTGCTGCGCAATGCCTCAAGTTGTCCGCCTTCCTGAATCTTGGTAGCCATGCGTTCGATTCTATACAGTCCGTCCCAATCTGCAACACTAACGAACAAGCAATTCCCTTGCCTGAAACCATGCTGCGCTGCGGCATTGAAAATTGTTGACGGAAAAATTCAACTGGCGTAAAAAATGGCTGTGTTTGGATTCAGGCTGTATCGCGGGTACTACGTGTTCCGGGTCGTTGAGCTCAAACAGGGAGTCGGGGAGACCCGGAAATTCGTACGCTTTTTTGTAGGAAAGTAGCAGATATGGCAATCGGTACTGTCAAGTGGTTCAATGATTCCAAGGGCTTCGGTTTCATTACGCCCGACGATGGCAGCGAAGACCTCTTCGCACATTTCTCCGCCATCAACATGAATGGCTTCAAGACCCTGAAGGAAGGCGAGAAGGTCTCCTTCGAAGTGGTTCAGGGGCCGAAAGGCAAGCAAGCATCCAATATCCAGCGCGCCTGATACTCGCGGATAAACGGAAAGCAAAAAGCCCGTCGATTCGACGGGCTTTTTTTCGTCTGGCAGTCCCTTAGCCGACGGTGATTTCGTCCTGGCGCTGGGCGCCGGTATTGTCGGTCCATTGGACCGACAACTTGTCGCCGGCCTTGATGCCGCCGGCCTTGAAGGCGAACAGCGGGTTGCGCGAAATCGAGGTGTTCAGTTGCCCGTCGATCAGTGCCTGACCGTTCAGTTTCACGGAAAAGGTCTGGATGAAATGCACGGGCACCGGTTTGCCGGATTCGTCGCGGCGCTGGCCGGTTTCCATCGGATGGTGCATGAGCACGCGAATGTCGGCAATTTCGCCCTGAAGTTGTGCGCGGATACGGATCGGTTCGCTCATTTCAGCCTCCACAGCCGCCAAGGGTGACCTTGATTTCGCGGAAGGCCACATGATTGCGACCGTCCGCCGTGCGGGCAACGGCCCGGATGCGCATGGTCTCGGCGAGTTTCAATTGCACCCTGGCGTAGGGCAGGGCTTTGCCGCTGAAGTTGAGTTCGGCGCACAGGGGCATCGGATTCTTCTCGGCGATGATCAGCAGGCTGCGCGTGTTGGGCAGCTTGCACAGGACTTCGATCTCGACCTTGCCGCCGTTTTCGGCGATTTCCGGTGCCTTGAATTCGATTTCCCGCGATTCGGCCGAGGCAGCGACGCCCAGCCTGGTCAGCGCGTCGGCGGCGTTCTGTGCGGTGAAGGCACTGCGTTTCCATTCGCTGGCCAGGACGCGTCCCGGCGTCAGCAGGCCAGCGCCCAGCAAGGGGGCGAGCAGCGTCGCCGAGACGCCGCCCTTGAGTAGTTTTCTGCGTAGTTCCATGAGTCGTTTTTCAGTCAGCTTGCCAATGTCCGGATTTGCCGCCCTTTTTCTCGAGCAGGCGGATGTTGTCGATGCGCATGCCGCGATCGACGGCTTTGCACATGTCGTAGATAGTCAGCAACCCGACCGACGCCGCGGTCAGGGCTTCCATTTCGACACCGGTGCGGCCGAAACATTCCGCCGTGACTTCGCAATGCACGGCGTGCTGCGTTTCGTCGATGACAAAGTCGGCGGCAACGCGGGTCAGGGCGATCGGGTGGCACAGCGGGATCAGGTCGCCGGTACGCTTGCTCGCCTGAATGGCGGCAAGGCGGGCGATGCCGAGGACGTCGCCTTTCTTGGCGGTGCCTTCACGGATCAGTGCCAGGGTTGCCGGCTGCATGGTGATGGTGCCGGCGGCACGGGCGACGCGCGCAGTTTCCTGCTTGGCGCCGACATCGACCATGTGCGCCTGGCCGGCGCTGTCGAAATGCGTCAGGGGGGAGTCGGTCACGGTAGCTTACTTTTGGTTACGAAGTGCCCGGCGGAGGCCGGAATGACTGCGCTATCATAGCACCATGCCTCGAATCAGACGCCTCATTGCGCTTGTCCTGGCCGCCGTCATGGCGGTTTCGCCCGTTGCCGCGCAGAATCTGCCCGAACTCGGCGAAGTGTCGAGCGAGGCGCTGTCGATTGCTACCGAGAAGCGTATCGGGCAGCAGATCATGCAACAGATCCGGCAGCGTGAGGCTGCCTATCTTGAGGACCACGACGTCGAGGCCTACCTGAATCATCTGGGCGGACGACTGGCCGGTTTCAGCCACGATCCGGGCTTCGGTTTCGAGTTCTTCGCCATCAACGATCCGAGCATCAACGCCTTCGCCATGCCCGGCGGCTACATCGGTGTGCATACCGGGCTCATCCTGTCGGCGCAGAGCGAGTCCGAACTGGCCGGCGTGCTGGCGCACGAGGTTTCGCACGTCACCCAGCGCCATATTGCCCGCCAGTTGTTCCAGTCCAAGCGCATCAGCATCGCGTCGATGGTGGCGATGGGCCTGGGCCTGCTCGCTGCCAGTTCCAATCCGCAGGCGGCCAGCGCCGCCATTGCGGCTTCGCAGGCCGGTGCGATCTCGGCGCAATTGGCGTATTCGCGCGATTTCGAGCGCGAGTCGGACCGCCTCGGTTTCGAGATGCTCGGCAAGGCCGGCTTCGACGAGCGGGGCATGGCGGCATTCTTCGAGCGCCTGCAGCAATCGGTTCGGCTGTACGAAAACAACGCCATCGCTTACCTGCGTACCCACCCGCTGACCGGCGAGCGTCTGGCCGACATGCAGAACCGCGAGCAGGGTCTGGCCTACCGCCAGGTGCCGGACAGCCTGGAATTCCATCTGGTGCGGGCCCGCTTGCGGGCCATGCAGGGGCGTCCGGCCGACGTGATCCGGGATTTGTCGGCGCAACTGGCCGAACGCAAGTTCACTTCCGAGGTGGCTACTCGCTACGGTCTGGCGACTGCCCATTTCCGGGCCCGCGACTGGCCGGCGGCACAGCGCGAGATCGATGCGGCGCGGGCACTCAAGCAGTCGTCGGCGATGCTCGAGCGGCTGGCCGCCGATGTCCGGGTTGCCCAGGGCAAGACGGACGAGGGTTTGCGTATCTACCGCGATGCGATGGCGCGTTATCCGCTGAACCGGGCGCTGCTCTACGGCTATGGCGCCGCCTTGCTCGAGGCGCGGCGTTTCAACGACGCCCTGCGTTTTGCCGAAGGGCAGTTGCGGGTGGCTGCCGACGACATCCGGCTGCATCGCCTGCGTGCCGCCTCCCATGCCGGTCTCGGCCAGAACGCCATGCAGCATCGGGCGCTGGCCGAAGTCTTTGCCTTGCAGGGACAGACGGCCGGGGCCATCGAACAGCTGGAATTGGCCGCCAAGGCCGGCGACGGTAATTTCTACGAAATGTCGGCCATCGATGCACGTTTGCGGGAACTCAAACTGCGACGTCTTGAAGAACTCAAGGAAAGCCGCAATTAAGGGTAAAATCCCGACATTGTTCCCAGATAAAACGACCATGGAATTTGATCGCGACCTCGACGTAAAGGGCCTGAATTGCCCGCTGCCCATCCTGCGCACCAAGAAGACCCTGGCCGAAATGGATTCCGGTCAGGTGCTGCGTGTGCAGGCGACCGATCCCGGTTCCCTGAAGGACTTCCCCGCATTTGCCAAGCAGACCGGCAACGAGCTGGTCGCCCAGCGGGAAGAGGATCGGGTTTTCGAGTACTACCTGAAGCGCAAATAAGCTCCGGATTCACCGCGTTTTTCGAAGACAGGCGGGCGCCGGCGGGCGAACCCGCCGCTTTTCGTTTCGCCGGTTTCGTCTCGCTGATCGAGGCTTTCGACCGGCAGACGCTGGCCGATGCATTGCGGCAGATCGACGAAACACCGGCGTGGACGGTCGTCGCGCTCGACTACGAACTGGGTTACCTGCTCGAGCCGCGCTCGGCGCCGCCGGGCTGGCAACCGGACGGTCGGCCCTTGGCGCGCTTCTGGCGTTTCCGCGAACGCATCGCACTGGACGCAGCGCAGGCTGCGGGCTGGCTGGCCGATCACGCGCCGGGCCGGCCGGCCGGCATTGGCGGCTGGCATGAAACGCTCGATGAGCCTGCCTATGTCGACGCGATTGACCGGATCAAGGCGTGGATTGCCGCCGGCGATTGCTATCAGGTCAATTTCACCTTTCCGCTCGAATTCGACTGGTTCGGCTCGCCGCTCGACCTGTACGCCCGGCTGCGTCAGCGCCAGCCGGTCCGCTACGGTGGTTTTGTCGGCGATGATCGGCAGGGGATCGTCTCGCTGTCGCCGGAGCTGTTCGTCGAACGGCGCGGTGAGCGCTTGCTGACCCGGCCGATGAAGGGAACGGCGCCGCTGGATATGCCGCCGGAAGTGCTGCGCGATTCGCTCAAGGATCGCGCCGAAAACCTGATGATCGTCGATCTGCTGCGCAACGACCTTGGCCGTATCGCCGACAACGGCAGCGTGCGTGTTGACCGCCTGTTCGAGATCGAGGATTACCCGACGGTGCGCCAGATGGTTTCGGAAATTTCCGCGTCGGTCGGTGGTCGGCGTTTTGCCGAAATCCTGCCGGCGCTGTTTCCCTGCGGTTCGATCACCGGCGCGCCCAAGATCCGTGCCATGCAGATCATCGGCGAACTGGAAGCGGCACCGCGCGGCATCTACACCGGCGCTTTCGGCTGGCTGGCGCCGGATGGCGACTTCCGGCTCAACGTCGCCATCCGTACGCTGGCACTGGCTGCCGGTGGATGCGGGCGGATGGGCGTTGGCAGCGGCATCGTTGCCGATTCCGAGGGGGCGGCCGAATGGGCCGAGTGCCGGCTGAAGGCTGCTTTCCTGCGCGATTGCGATCCCGGCTTGCAATTGATCGAAACCCTGCGCCGCGACGGCGGCGTCTATCCCATGTGGGCCGGGCACCTGGCGCGCCTGAAACGTTCTGCCGCCTGGCTGGGTTTTCCGCTCGACGAGCAGTTGCTGTGCCGGGAGCTCGCCGGGCAGCCGACCGCCGGTACCTGGCGGGTGCGGCTGACGCTCGACAAGGCGGGTACGATCACCGTGCACTCCTTTCCATTGGCGACGACGCCGTCTGAGGTTCAGGAGGCGGTCCTGGCGGCGACGCCGATCGATGCCGACGATCCGCTGCGCCGCCACAAGACGACGGCGCGGGCGGTTTACGACCGGGCGCTCGAGGATTTGCCGGCCGGCTGTTTCGACGCGATTTTTCTCAATCAACGGGGCGAAGTGGCCGAAGGCGCACGCAGCAACGTCTTCGTCGAGCGCGACGGTGTGCTGCTGACGCCGCCCTTGAGCAGCGGCGCCTTGCCCGGCGTGTTGCGGGCCAGCTTGCTGGCCAGCGGGCGCGCCCGCGAGGCGGTGCTGTACCCGGCCGATCTGGCCGCAGGTTTCTGGCTGGGCAATGCCCTGCGCGGCCTGATGCCGGCGCGCTGGCAGCAGGCCGGCTGAAAACGCGTTTCAGCCGGCCCGGTTTTCAGCCGAGCTTGGCCAGTTGCGGCTTGAGTTTTTCCAGCGTGGCGCTGAAATCGGCGACCCGCTGCTTTTCCTGATCGATCACGGCAGCCGGCGCGCGGGCGACGAAGCCCTCGTTGGCGAGCTTGCCCTGGGCAATCGCGATCTGCTTTTCCAGCTTCTCGATTTCTTTACCCAGACGGATCTTCTCGGCGGCAACGTCGATCTCGACCTTGAGCATCAGCCGGGTTTCGCCGACGACGGCGACCGGCGCCATGGCGTCCTGCGGAATGTCGGCGACGATCTGGACTTCCGACAGCTTGGCCAGCGATTGCAGGATGGGCGCGAACTCGGCGATTTCTTCACCGCCGCCGGCAACCAGCAGCGGCATGCGCTGGGCCGGCGAAAGATTCATTTCGCCACGCAGGTTGCGGCAGGCGTGGGTCAGCGCTTTCAGTCGCTCGACCTTGGCTTCGCTGGCTGCGTCGAGGCGCGACAGGTCGGCACGCGGGTAGGCGGCGAGCATGATCGAGTCGTGCGTCTTGCGCCCGGCAATCGGGGCGACGGTCTGCCACAGTTCCTCGGTGACGAAGGGAATCAGTGGGTGGGCCAGGCGCAGGATGGCTTCCAGCGTGCGGATCAGGGTCCGGCGGGCGCCGCGCTGCTGGGCTTCGTCGCCGGTCTGGATTTCGACTTTGGCGATTTCCAGATACCAGTCGCAGAACTCGTCCCAGACGAACTTGTAGATGGCCTGGGCGAGCAGATCGAAGCGGTAGTCGATGAAGTGCTGCTCGACCTCGGCTTCGACGCGTTGCAGCTGGCTGACGATCCAGCGGTCGGCGAAGCTGAATTTCAGGCGCGATTCACCTTCCGGCACGGCGCAGGCACCGCCCTGCAACTGCTGGTGGTCGAGCGCCAGGTCGTGGCCTTCGACGTTCATCAGCACGAAGCGCGTGGCGTTCCACAGCTTGTTGCAGAAATTGCGGTAGCCGTCGCAGCGATTCAGGTCGAACTTGATGTCACGGCCGGGCGAGGCGAGCGAGGCGAAGGTGAAGCGCAGCGCATCGGTACCGAAGGCTGGGATGCCCTCCGGGAATTCCTTGCGCGTCTTCTTGGCGATGCTTTCGGCCTGCTTCGGGTTCATCAGGCCGAAGGTGCGTTTCTCGACCAGCGCGTCGATGCCGATGCCGTCGATCAGGTCGATCGGGTCGAGCACGTTGCCCTTGGATTTCGACATCTTCTGGCCTTCGCCGTCGCGGATCAGGCCGTGCACATAGACGTGCTTGAACGGGATCTGGCCGGTGATCTGCTTGGTCATCATGACCATGCGCGCGACCCAGAAGAAGATGATGTCGAAGCCGGTGACCAGCACCGATGACGGCAGGTATTGCTTGAGCAGCGGGTTGGCCGCGTCGACGGCTTCGTCGCCGGTCCAGTCCAGCGTCGAGAACGGCCACAGGGCGGACGAGAACCAGGTGTCGAGGACGTCCTCGTCGCGGCTCAACTGGCCGGCGTAACCGGCCTTGTCGGCCTGGGCGCGGGCTTCCTCCTCGCTGTGGGCGACGAAGACCTCGCCATTGACGCCGTACCACGCCGGAATCTGGTGGCCCCACCACAGCTGGCGGGAGATGCACCAGTCCTGGATGTTGTTCAGCCACTGGTTGTAGGTGTTGACCCAGTTTTCCGGGTAGAACTTGATCTCGCCGGAATGGACGACTTCCAGCGCCTTTTCCGTGATCGACTTGCCGTCCTCGCCAGGCTTGCTCATGGCGACGAACCACTGGTCGGTCAGCATCGGCTCGATCACGACATTGGTCCGGTCGCCGCGCGGCACCTTCAGCTTGTGCTTGTCGACCTTGACCAGGATGCCTTGTTCTTCGAGGTCGGCGACGACGGCCTTGCGGGCGTCGAAGCGGTCCAGGCCGCGATATTTTTCCGGCGCGTGATCGTTGATCTTCGCGTCCAGCGTCAGGATCGAGATCATCGGCAGGTTGTGGCGCTGGCCGACGGCGTAGTCGTTGAAGTCGTGGGCCGGCGTGACCTTGACGCAGCCGGTACCGAATTCGAGATCGACGTAGCTGTCAGCGATCACCGGGATTTCGCGGCCGGTCAGCGGCAGTTTCACCATCTTGCCGATCATGTGCTTGTAGCGCTCGTCTTCCGGATGGACCATCACGGCGGTGTCGCCGAGCATGGTTTCCGGACGCGTCGTGGCGACCACCAGGCTATCCGAGCCGTCGGCCAGCGGGTAGCGGATCTGCCACATGAAGCCGTCTTCCTCTTCCTGCACAACTTCCAGATCGGAGACGGCGGTGTGCAGCTTCGGGTCCCAGTTCACCAGGCGCTTGCCGCGGTAGATCAGGCCTTCGTTGAACAGGCGGACGAAGGTTTCGGTGACGACCTTGTTGAGGCCGGCATCCATGGTGAAGCGCTCGCGCGTCCAGTCCGGGCTGGTGCCCATGCGGCGCATCTGCTTGGTGATGGTGTTGCCCGAGTATTCCTTCCATTCCCAGACCTTTTCCAGGAACTTCTCGCGGCCGAGGTCGTGGCGGCTGATGCCCTGCGCATCGAGCTGGCGCTCGACGACAATCTGGGTGGCGATGCCGGCGTGGTCGGTGCCCGGCTGCCACAGCGTGTTGTGGCCGCGCATCCGGTAGTAGCGGGTCAGCGCGTCCATGATCGTCTGGTTGAAGCCGTGACCCATGTGCAGCGTGCCGGTCACATTGGGCGGCGGCAGCAGGATGCAGAAATTGTCTTGCTGCTTGCTGTCTACGCCGGCCGCGAAGTAATTTTTGGCCTCCCACTCGGGATACCAGTGGCGTTCGATGTCGGCGGGTTCAAAGGCTTTGGCGAGTTCCATGGGCTTGGCGACGAGTGGGGAAAACCGACGATTATACCCAGCCGGGGAATCAGTGAGTATCGAATTCCGTAGCTGCGGGAGGGGCTAGCACGATGCCCCAGGCCGCGTCCCGGTATCCCGGTTCCCGCCAGTGATGCTGCCATGGAAAGTGTTTGATGTCGGGCTGCTTGGTGATCCGGTATTCGGTCAGTAGTTGTTGCAGTTCCTTTTCGCCATCCAGTTTGCCATTGTTCGTTGTCCAGACGATGGCGAGGCTTTGCCCGGTCGGGATACTGCCAGTCGACTGGCCGGCGATTTCAATGCGTGCTTGTGGGAAATAAGGCCGAAGATTGCCGCCAGTCTGGACGCTGTTGGTGATCAGCAGGCCGTCGCTGAATCCCCGGGCGCGGATGTCGTTCGCCAGTTCGGCGTAGGGAATTCCCCAGCGGCAACGAGAACAGAAGGGTTCCTGGACGAACAGGTTGCCGGCCCGCATGCCGTAGGCGGTGGCAGTAAAGGCCAGCAGAATGATCATGAACGCCTTGATGCGCCCGGGGGACGGTTGTGATTCGCTGATCTTTGCGGTCAGCCAGATGACGGTCGGCAGGAACATGGGCAGCAAGCCATGCACGGCGTAATTCGAATGGGCGAACAGTAGTCCCTTGATCAAGACGAGGCCAAACAACTGGAGCAACAACATGTCGCGCAGCCAGCGCAACAGGTTTACACCGCCGTCGGCAGGCGAGGGGGCCTGCCACAGGCCGCGCCAGATGCCAGGAAAAGTTGCCGGAACAATGAATATCCATGGTGCGAGAACAAGAATCGGGAGAAGCAGCGCATCGCGTGCCCCGGCGAGCATGCCGGCAGGTGAGTGAGATGCAAGATCAGGGCGATAGGTGGCGACCAGTTCGTTCAGGCGCTGTGGCTCGCCACTCAGCCAAAGCAGGTAGGGGGCGGCGATCAGCAAGGTCAGCGGCAGGCAGGCAAGGAGTCGCGCCGAGAACAGGCGCTCCCTGATCTGCGGCTGCAAGCTGCCGGCCAGCAATAGCGCGATGAAGAAAGCAATGAACCAATGTTCGCTGAGCAGGCCGAGGCCGATGAGCAAGGAAAAAAGTAACGTGTCGCGCCAGCGTCCGTGTTCGGCAAGCTGGATGGCTGCCCACAGGGTGGCCATGATCAGGAACATGGTCCCGACCCGATGGGTGAAGCCTTCGTGCAATCGCCAGAAGGTCTGGTAAACCGCGGCCAGTGATTCGACCGCAATGAATGCCCACCAGGGGCTACCGGTAAGGCGCCGGGTAATCAGGAAAATGAAAGCAGCAACGCCGGTCAGCAGCGAATATTTGAGGACGAGAAAACTGGCCGGACCGTGGCCCATGACTTGCTGCAACAACCACAGCAGCCAGTTGTAGAGCGGGCCATGCTCAGTGGTGTAGCCATTGGCCAGGGTCTGCACAAGCAGATTGTCGAGCGGGTCGTCTTCGCCCAGGTTGTTCGAGGCAATGAGGCGGGTCGTACCATGCACGAATGTATAGATCGCAACTGCGATCATCACGCCAGGTAGCGACAGGAAGAATTCCTTCCGCGCCGGAAAACGTCTGCAGGGGCTGCCAGTGATCATGGTGCTGGTTTGCGATGACCCGCATGCGGGTCATCGCATCTCTTGTTCGGCCAGATAATCGCGAATAGTCGCTTCAATGATGGTGGGGAGCGCTTGATTCAGCCGCTGGATGATCTGCTGGCTCAGTTCGCGAATGATGGCTTCCTGGGTTTCTGCTGCGCTGATGTCTGCCGGCTCGGTCCGGGTCTCCGCTTGAATTGCTGGCGAACACGGCATGGTCTTCGCTGGCGGCGGATTTTCGACATCGAAGAGTGTCGGGATGTCGTCGGCGGGCAATGCGTCGGTGAGCACCGGGACATCCTCGCTGTCGGTGGTGTTCAGGTGACGGCGTTGCATCAGGGCGTCGGCGCGGGCAAGGATGGGGCTGGGCATGCGTCCTCCTAGCGGTCGTTCAGGTCAAAGTAACGGACTTCACAGCCCTGTTCCTTGTAAAGACGAACCCGTTCCCGGGCGGCCAGTCGTTCATCCTCGTCCTGGCCGACGACTTCGATCAGGCTCTGGAAGCGCTGGTAGGCGGCCGGGATGTCGCGCGAAAGATTCATCAGTCTTTCGGTTTGCGCGATCTTGTCCAGCTTGACGGCGATCAGGATAGTCGTTTCGTCGGCATGCGGCGCGTCGGCCCGGCAGTGCGGGACGAAACTCAACTGGTCGCGCGTCCATAGCAGGCGGTCGACACTGTCGGCGACCGCTTGGTCCGGCGCATAGACCAGCATCGGCTTGCGTTTGGCCCAGGCGCCGCCGATCAGTGCGCAGGCGGCGGCGATCTTGTCCGATGCCCCGTGGTAGAAGAAGACCTGGGTCAATCGACTTGTCCGGCGCGTTGCATCAGGTACTGGGTCAGCAGCGGAACCGGCCGCCCGGTGGCGCCCTTGTCCTTGCCCGAGGTCCAGGCCGTGCCGGCGATGTCGAGGTGCGCCCAGTCGTATTTCTTGGTGAACCGCGACAGGAAGCAGGCGGCGCTGATCGCACCGCCCCAGCGGCCACCGATGTTGGCCATGTCGGCAAACGGACTTTTCAGCAAATCCTGGTATTCGTCCCACAGCGGCAGGTGCCAGGCGCGGTCGCCGGTTTCCTCGCCGGCTTCGAGCAGGTCGCGGGCCAGGCTGTCCTTGTTGGCGAACAGGCCGGTGGCAACGTTGCCGAGGGCGACGACGCAGGCGCCGGTGAGGGTGGCGACGTCGATGACGATCTCGGGGTTGAAGCGCTCGGCGTAGGTCAGCGCGTCGCAGAGGATCAGGCGGCCTTCAGCGTCGGTGTTGAGGATTTCGATGGTCTGGCCGGACATCGAGGTGACGATGTCGCCCGGGCGGGTGGCCTTGCCGTCGGGCATGTTCTCGGTCGCCGGCACGATTACCGTCAGGTTGATCGGCAGGGCCATCTTCGCCACCGCCTTGATCGCGCCGAGCACGCTGGCGGCGCCGCACATGTCGTACTTCATCTCGTCCATGTCGGCACCAGGCTTCAGCGAAATGCCACCGGTGTCGAAAGTGACGCCCTTGCCGACCAGGATCACGGGTTTTTCGGACTTGGCTGCGCCCTTGTAATGCAGGACGATCAGTTTGGGTGGCTGTTCGGCGCCATGGGCAACCGCCAGCAGCGAATGCATGCCGAGGGCTTCCATGTCGCTGCGTTCGAGGACCTCGCAGTCCAGTCCGAATTCTGCGGCCAGCGCCCGGGCTTGTTCGGCGAGATAGGTCGGGTGGCAGACATTCGGCGGCAGGTTGCCGAGATCGCGCGTCAAGGCGCAGGCTTCGCCGATGGCCAGGCCTTGCTGCAGGGCGTTTTCAGCCAGGCCGAGTTCGTTGCGCCGTTCGACGATCAGGGTCAGCTTGCGCAGCGGTCGACGGGGCTCGTCGGCCTTGCTCTTGAATTGCTCGAAGCGGTAGGTGGCGGTCAGCGCGCTGACCACTGCCTGGCGGATGCGCCAGGCAATGCCGCGTTTGCGGACGGCGACTTCGCTGAGGAACACGCTGGCATCCTGGGCGCCGGTTCCGTCGAGGGCCTTGACCGCCGTGCGGATGGCGGAACAGTAGTCCTTTTCCCGGAAGTCCTTTTCTTTGCCCAGGCCGACCAGCAGGATGCGGTCGCTGAGCGTGCCGGGAACGTTGTGCAGCAGCAGGGTGGAGCCAGACTTGCCGTTCATGTCGCCGCGCCGGACGATTTCACCGATGAAACCGCCGGATGCGTTGTCGAGCAGTTCGGCGGAAAGCGTCAGGCGCCGGTTCTCGAACACGCCGACGACGACGCAAGCGCTGCGCTGTTTCTCCGGGCTACCACTTTTTATGCTAAATTCCACGCGCTGCTCCTAGTACCAAGGAAATATCGGCATCCCGTGGATTATCCACGTATTTTTTCGGTTTCGTCAAAGCATGATATTCGAGCGCACCGCAAGGCGTGAATTCGCTCAGGCAGCAGCTGGCATCAGCATTGTCCTGCTGGCCATTGTCACCTCCATCCAGTTGATCCGGCTCCTCAAGGATGCCGCCGGCGGTCATGTCGCACCCGAAGGGGTGGTGGCATTGCTGGGTTTTGCGCTGGTCAAGTTTTTGCCGATGCTGCTGACCCTGACGCTTTTCGTTTCAGTCCTGCTGCCTTTGACCAGAATGTACCGGGATTCGGAAATGGTTGTCTGGTTTGCCAGCGGCATGCCCTTGACCGACTGGCTCCGTCCGGTCTTGCGTTTTGCCTTGCCGCTGGTGGTGGTGATTGCAGTGCTTTCGCTTTCTTTGTCGCCATGGGCAAACCGAGTTCAGGGGGATTATCTTGCAGAGTTGTCAGCGCGCTCCGAGCTGACGACGATATCGCCAGGAGCCTTTACCGAGGTGCGCAATGGACGGCTGGTCTATTTTGTCGAGCGGCTTGATGGCGAGGTCGACAAGATCGGCAATGTTTTCATGGCCTCCATTCAGGAGGGGAAACTCGGCGTCGTGATGTCGGTGGGGGGGCGGCAGGAAACCCGTGAAAACGGTGATCGCTTTCTGGTTCTGGAAAATGGCCGGCGCTATGAAGTGGAGCCGGGTAGCGCGGCCTTCAAGATCATGGATTTTGAGCGTTATGCGGTGCGCAACTCGGGAGGTGAGGTGCGCAAGACGAGCATGTCGCCAAGCAGGATGTCTCTTGCAGAATTGCTTGAGCAGCCATCCGCCGAGAATCTGGGGGAGTTGATCTGGCGCCTGGCTATGCCGGTGTCGGCCTTGCTGCTGGCTGTAATGGCGCTGCCTCTGGCTTACGTCAATCCTCGCTCGGGGCGTTCCGCCAATCTGTTGATCGCGATTCTGGTTTATGCGATCTACAGTAACCTGATCCTGACCTGTCAGGCTTGGTTCATTGGCGGAAAGCTGCCGTTTCTGGTTGCCGTATTGTTGCCGCATGTCCTGATGTTGTTGCCGATGGTGGCTTTGTATTACGGACGGATGTCAGGTTTCAGGCTCAAGCGGGTGAATGCTGCTGGGGTAATGCGATGATCCATCGTCGTTATTTGATGCGCGAGGCGTTGAAGGCCGTTTTCCTGGTGTTGCTGGCCTTCGTCGTTCTGTTTGCCTTTTTCGATTTCATCGAAGAAGCCCGCAGCGTCGGCCAGGGGCGTTATGGCATCGGGGTTGCGTTGGGGTATGTGTTTTTCTCCATCCCCGGCCTGGCTTATGAGTTCATTCCTGTTGCCTGTCTGATCGGGACTTTGTATGCCCTGGCAACATTTGCCAGGCATTCCGAAATTGTCGTGCTGCGCGCTTCGGGCATGTCGATGGCGCAGTTGCTAGGGGTGTTCTACCGCGTTGCCGCGATCCTGGCCATCCTGACCTTCGTTCTGGGGGAGCTGGTGGTTCCGTTCAGCGGACGGATGGGGCAGGAATTGAAGTCACAGGCGATGAACAAGCCATTTGCCCAGCAAGGATTCCTGAGTGGGGTCTGGATCAAGGACGGGATGGAATTCATCAATTTCCGGCAGGCTGCCAGTGACAGTTTCCTTGAGCGGGTACGTATCTACCGGTTCGATAGCAGCGGAGCCTTGCAGTCGGTTCTCGATGCCCGTACGGCGACATTCGCCGATGACGGAAAGTGGGTGCTGGATGGTCTGGTCAAGACGACGATCAATGATGACGTCGCCCGGGTCGAGCATCAGGAGACAGATGTCTGGCAGTCGTCGATCACACCGCGCTTGTTGTCGTCGCTGATGGTGCTCCCGGAGCGAATGTCCCTGTACGACCTGTTTCGCTATACGCGACATCTGTCGGCAAACCGCCAGAACACCGAACGCTACGAAATCGCCATCTGGAAGAAGCTGTTCTACCCCTTGGCCTCGCTGGTCATGGTGACCCTGGCGCTGCCTTTCGGTTACGTACACGACCGGGTTGGTGGTGTCAGCCTGAAGATCTTCGCGGGGGTGATGCTGGGGATTGCCTTTTACGCCCTCAATGGCCTGTTCTCGAATCTCGGCGTGATCAACGCCTGGCCGCCGATGGCCAGTGCGGCAGCGCCGGCGGCACTATTTTTCCTGGCGGCGGTTTCGCTGATCTGGTGGGTCGAGCGGCGCTGAGGTCGCTTCCCGGTCGATGCGCGTGCCGGCGATCCGGTCATGCAGGAACAGTCCCTCGCGGTCGAACAAAGCCCAGAAAATGCCGATGCCGAACAGCACAATGCTGGGCCAGGCGGCCATGTAGCGAAGGATGGCCTGCAGGGGGCGGAGCGGCATGCCGCTCTGGTCGACCACGCGCAGTTTCCAGGTTTTCATGGGCAGCGTCTGGCCGCCATGCAGCCAGCACCAGATGAAATAGGCGCCAAGCACCAGGAAGACATGCAGCCAGAGCAGTTTTCCGCCCGGGTTGAAGCCGAAGCCGGACAGGATGACCTGCGGGAACAGGAAGGTGGCGAGCAGGATGGCGAAGACGACGAGGCCTTCGTAGAGCATGGCGCCGAGGCGGCGGCCCAGACTGGATGGATCGTGAATCATGCGGTACAGCCGGCTTACTCGACGGAGGCGGCTGTCGCTTCCTCCGTTCCGGTTTCCGGTTCAGGTGGCGGGGCGAGAAGGATAGCCGATTTGTGGTTCTCGCGGACTCCTTGTCGTTTTTCCTCGGGCAGTTGCTTGTAGGCCGACCACTTTTTCTTGATCACTTCCTTCTCGTCCGTGGGCAGTCGATTGATCTCCAGGTAGTTCTCGCGCACCTTGGCTCGCTGCTCGGGCGTCATTTTTGCCCAGTCGTTCATCCGGGCCTGGAAACGCTGTTTTTCGGTTTCCGACATTGATGGATAGCGGGCGGCCGACGCCAGCCACTGCTTGCGCCTGACGTGTTCCATCGCACTCCATTCATCAGCCAGCGGCGCCAGTATCTTGCGCTGACTGGCCGGCAGTGCCTGCCATTCCGGTTGCGGCGCGGTGCCGATGATTGCTGTCGTCGGCGGTGCAGCATGGGCTGGAAACTGGCAGGCCAGCGCCAGGATCAGTCCTCGGATGAGTTGTCTTTGAGCCATTCAAGGAAATCCCTGTCGAGCAGTACGTCCGGAGGCAGGTCGTCGGTCAGCAGTGCGCTGTCGATGGCCTCGATCTCGGCGACGTAGCGTTCGCTGTGCCAATGGAAAGCCAGCCACATGCCGAACAGCAGTGCGAGGATTGCCAGCAGCGAACGTCCGATGGCGGAAACTTCCTGTTTCCCCCCGATGGTCGGGCTGCCGGCCGGATAGCCGGCCAGCTCCGCCACCATCTGGTGTTCGGGCTGTTTTTGCCGGTTCAGTGCCATGTGGCGAGCGGCTTCCAGGCGACGGGAAGCCGCCGGGGAGACGTCCCGCAAGCCATGATTCAGCACCTGCCTGATGCGATATGCCTGTCTTTCTTCATTCATAAACTGATCCCCATTGCCGCCAGCGCTGCCGCCAGCGTGTGCGTTGCACGCGAGCAATGGGTCTTGACGCTTCCTTCGGAACATCCCATTGCATTTGCCGTCTCGGCGACATCCATTTCCTCCCAGTAACGCATGACAAAGGCTTCGCGTTGACGTGGCGGAAGTTTTTTTATTTCGTTTTCGATCACCGCCAGTGTCCTGCTTTGCAGCAGCTCGCTTTCCGGCGTTTTGGCGTTGCCCTGATCCTGGCCGGATTGCAGTGTGTCGAGCGGATCCTGTTCGTCGTCGTCCTGGCTGAAAACCGACAGCGCGGTGGTCCACAGGTTACGCACCTTGCTGCGCCGGAAATGGTCGCGGATGGTGTTCTGCAGGATGCGCTGGAACAGCATCGGAAATTCCTCGGCCGGCCGGTCGCCGTATTTCTCGGCGAGCTTCATCATCGCATCCTGGACGATGTCGAGGGCGGCTTCTTCTTCGCGTACCGCATAGAGCGCCTGCTTGAAGGCGCGGCGTTCCGAGGATTCGAGGAAGGTGGCGAGCTGGTGCGGCGAGGCCAGGATTGTTCTTTCGGCAAAAAGGCACGGATGCTGTTGTTTTTCAGGGGGTACCTTGACCACCGGGGGGCGTGTCGATTATGGTTACGCCCTTTTCAGTCAACAGCTTTTTGGGCTTGCATATGATGATCAGCGGTGCGGAAATTGTAATCAGGTGCCTGCAGGAAGAAAAGGTCGATTGCGTGTTCGGATACCCTGGCGGTTCCGTGCTGCACATCTACGATGCGTTGTTCAAGCAGGACGACGTCAAGCATGTTCTGGTTCGCCATGAGCAGGCTGCCGTACACGCTGCCGACGCTTATTCCCGTTCTTCGCAACGCGTCGGTGTTGCGCTGGTGACTTCCGGTCCCGGCGTGACCAATACCGTGACCGGCATTGCCACCGCCTACATGGATTCGATTCCGATGGTCGTGCTGTGCGGCCAGGTGCCAACCCAGTACATCGGCCAGGATGCCTTCCAGGAATGTGACACGGTCGGCATCACCCGCCCCTGCGTCAAGCACAACTTCCTGGTCAAGGACGTCAAGGATCTGGCGATCACCATCAAGAAGGCCTTCCATATCGCTGCCACCGGCCGTCCCGGCCCGGTCGTTGTCGACATCCCCAAGGATGTCACCGCGCAGATGTGCGAGTTCGACTACCCGAAGACGATCCAGATGCGTTCGTACAACCCGGTGGTCAAGGGTCACCTCGGCCAGATCAAGAAGGCCGTGCAGATGCTGCAGGAAGCCAAGCGGCCGATCATCTACACCGGCGGCGGCGTGATCCTGTCCGACGCCGCCGACAAGCTGACGCAACTGGCGAAGAAACTCGATTTCCCGGTCACCAACACGCTGATGGGGCTGGGCGGCTACCCCGCCACCGACCGTCAGTTCGTCGGCATGCTCGGCATGCACGGCACCTTCGAAGCCAACAACGCGATGCACTACGCCGACGTGATCCTGGCCGTTGGTGCCCGTTTCGACGACCGCGTGATCGGTAACCCGGAACACTTCAGCAGCGAGAAGCGCCGCGTCATCCACATCGATATCGATCCGTCGTCGATCTCCAAGCGCGTCAAGGTCGATGTGCCCATTGTCGGCAATGTTGCCGACGTGCTCGACGAAATGCTCAAGCTGCTCGACGGCGGTTGCAAGACCGATCCGGAAGTCGCTGACTGGTGGAAGCAGATCGACGAATGGCGCGGCCGCAAGTCGCTGGCCTATCGTCAGTCGAATCACATCATGCCGCAGTACGTGGTCGAGAAGCTCTACGAAGTGACCGGCGGCGATGCCTTCATTACGTCCGACGTCGGCCAGCACCAGATGTTCGCCGCGCAGTACTACAAGTTCGACAAGCCGCGGCGCTGGATCAATTCCGGCGGTCTGGGCACCATGGGCGTCGGCCTGCCTTACGGCATGGGCGTGCTGATGGCCAATCCGGATGCGCAGGTCGCCTGCGTCACCGGCGAGGGCTCGATCCAGATGTGTATCCAGGAAATGTCGACCTGCAAGCAGTACGGCCTGCCGGTCAAGATCATCAACCTGAACAACGGCATGCTCGGCATGGTCCGCCAGTGGCAGGAGATGTTCTACTCCAAGCGTTACTCGCAGTCCTACGTCACCTCGCTGCCCGACTTCGTCAAGCTGGCCGAGGCCTACGGCCACGTCGGCATGCGCATCGAGAAGCCGGAAGACGTCGAGCCGGCACTGCGCAAGGCCTTCACCGAGCACAAGGATGACCTGGTCTTCATGGACTTCATCATCGATCCGGGTGCCAACGTCTTCCCGATGGTCGCCGCCGGCAAGGGCCTGACCGAAATGATCCTGGCCGAAGAACTGTAAGCGGGTAAGGAAAACAACATGCGACACATCATTTCCATCCTGATCGAAAACGAAGCGGGCGCCCTGTCCCGCGTCGCCGGCCTGTTCTCGGCCCGCGGCTACAATATCGAATCGCTGACCGTGGCACCGACGGAAGATCCCTCGTTGTCGCGGATGACCATCCTGACCTCGGGCTCGGACGACGTGCTCGAACAGATCACCAAACAGCTCAACAAGCTGGTTGACGTGGTCAAGGTGGTCGACCTCTCCGAAGCTGCCCATGTCGAGCGCGAACTGATGCTGATCAAGGTTCGCGCCACCGGCAAGGATCGCGAGGAGATGAAGCGCATGGCCGACATCTTCCGCGGCCGCATCATCGATGTCACGGAATCGACCTATGTCATCGAACTCACCGGAGCCAGCACCAAGCTTGACTCCTTCATCGCCGGGCTCGATGCCGGCCTGATTCTCGAAACCGTCCGTACCGGTGTCTGTGGCATCGGTCGTGGCGATCGTATTCTCAAAGTCTGATTACTGTTTTTCTCAAGAGGGATTCATGAAAGTTTATTACGACAAGGACGCCGACCTCTCCCTGATCAAGGGCAAGAACGTCACCATCGTTGGCTACGGCTCGCAAGGCCACGCCCACGCCCAGAACCTGCGCGACTCCGGCGTCAACGTCACGGTCGGCCTGCGCAAGAGCGGTGCTTCCTGGGCCAAGGCCGAAGGCGCCGGTCTGAAGGTTGCCGAAGTCAAGGACGCCGTCGCTGCTGCCGACCTGGTCATGATCCTGCTGCCGGACGAGAACATTCCGGAAGTCTACAAGAACGACGTCGAGCCGAACATCAAGCAGGGCGCTACCCTGGCTTTCGCCCACGGCTTCAACGTGCATTACAACCAGGTCGTGCCGCGCGCCGACCTCGACGTGATCATGGTCGCGCCGAAGGGCCCGGGCCATACCGTGCGTTCCGAATACCTCAAGGGCGGCGGCGTGCCGTCGCTGATCGCCATCTACCAGGACAAGTCCGGCAAGGCCAAGGACATCGCCCTGTCCTACGCAGCTGCCAACGGCGGCACCAAGGGTGGTGTGATCGAGACCAACTTCCGCGAAGAAACCGAAACCGACCTGTTCGGTGAGCAGGCTGTTCTGTGTGGCGGCGCCGTCGAACTCGTCAAGATGGGCTTCGAAACCCTGACCGAAGCCGGCTACGCCCCGGAAATGGCCTACTTCGAGTGCCTGCACGAGCTGAAGCTGATCGTCGACCTGATGTACGAAGGCGGCATCGCCAACATGAACTACTCGATCTCGAACAACGCCGAGTACGGCGAGTACGTGACCGGTCCGGAAGTCATCAACGAGCAGTCGCGCGAAGCCATGCGCAATGCCCTGAAGCGCATCCAGACCGGCGAGTACGCCAAGATGTTCATCCTCGAAGGTCGTACCAACTACCCGAGCATGACGGCTCGTCGTCGCCTGAACGCCGTGCATCCGATCGAAACGGTCGGCGGCCAGCTGCGCGACATGATGCCGTGGATCAAGAAGAACAAGCTGGTCGATCAATCCAAGAACTAAAGTTCTGGCGCTGGCTCGGTAGCGCGGCGTTGCTTCCGCTTGCCGTACTGACGTACTGTCTGCGCGGGCGCGCCTAGCGCTACCTTCGCTTTGGGCGGTGTAGGTAACCTGCACCGCCCAAGTTGTTTCTGGGCTGACACCTTCCGGGTGTATTCTTCAGCCGTTCCAGCTTTCCCTTGCTGCCCATGACCGAACTCAAACCCCGCAAAGCCCTGTTCAATCCGGAAGTCAAACGTCGCGGCATCTACTTGTTGCCGAACATGTTCACGACGGCGGCGCTGTTTGCCGGCTTCTTTGCCATCGTCCAGGCCATGCAGGGCGATTTCGAGAAGGCGGCGATGGCCATCTTCATCGCCATGGTCCTCGACGGTCTCGACGGCCGCGTGGCACGGCTGACCAATACGCAGTCGGCTTTCGGTGCGGAATACGATTCGCTGTCCGACATGGTCAGCTTCGGCGCGGCGCCGGCGCTGGTCATCTACATGTGGGCGCTCAACGACCTGGGCCGTATCGGCTGGATCGCCGCCTTTATCTACTGCGCCGGTGCGGCATTGCGGCTGGCGCGCTTCAACACCACGCTGGAAGTCATGGACAAGCGTTTCTTCCAGGGCTTGCCGTCGCCGGCAGCGGCGGCGCTGGTCGCCGGGCTGGTGTGGGTCAGCATCGTCGCCGAGGTTTCCGGCCACGACATCCGCTGGCTGGCCTGCGGTGTCACCGTGCTGGCCGGCGTGACCATGGTGTCCAACATCCGCTATTACAGCTTCAAGGACATCAACCTGAAGAAGAGCGTGCCCTTCTTTGCCATTGCCGCGATCGCGCTGGTCTTCGCGCTGATCGCCTACAGCCCGGAAATCGCACTGTTCGGTTTCTTCGTGGTCTATTGCCTGTCCGGTTATGTCCTGGCCCTGATCGGCCTGCTCAAGCGCAAGCCGGCCTGAGTTTGACGGAGTCATCATGAAACAACATCTGGTTATTTTCGATACCACCTTGCGCGACGGCGAGCAGAGCCCCGGCGCGTCGATGACGCGCGAGGAGAAGATCCGCGTTGCCCGCCAACTGGAAAAGATGCGCGTCGACGTCATCGAGGCCGGCTTTGCCGCCGCCTCGCCCGGCGATTTCGAATCGATCCAGGCGATCGCCCAGGCGATCAAGGATTCGACGGTCTGCTCGCTGGCGCGCGCCAGCGAGAACGACATCGCCCGCTCCGGCGAGGCGATTCGCCCGGCCAAGTCGGGCCGCATCCACACCTTCATCGCGACCAGTCCGATCCACATGGAGAAGAAGCTGCGCATGAGCCCCGATCAGGTGGTCGAGCAGGCGGTCAAGGCGATTGGCTGGGCGCGGCAATATACCGACGACGTCGAGTTCTCGGCGGAGGACGCCGGGCGTTCGGAAATCGACTTCCTGTGCCGCATCTTCGAGGCAGTGATCAAGGCTGGCGCGAAGACGATCAACGTGCCCGATACGGTCGGCTACAACATTCCCTCGCAGTACGCCGAAACCATGCGCCAGTTGATCGAGCGCGTGCCGAATTCCGACAAGGTGGTGTGGTCGGTGCACTGTCACAACGACCTCGGCCTGGCCGTGTCCAACTCGCTGGCCGCCGTGCTGGCCGGCGCCCGCCAGGTCGAATGCACGATCAATGGTCTCGGTGAGCGCGCCGGCAACGCTGCGCTGGAAGAAATCGTCATGGCCGTGCGCACCCGCGCCGACGTCTTCCCGGTCGAGACGCGGATCGACACGACGCAGATCGTCGCCGCTTCCAAGCTTGTCTCGCAGATCACCGGCTACCCGGTGCAGCCGAACAAGGCCGTCGTCGGTGCCAACGCCTTCGCGCACGAATCTGGCATCCACCAGGACGGCGTGCTCAAGCACCGCGAGACCTACGAGATCATGCGTGCCCAGGATGTCGGCTGGACGCAGAACAAGCTGGTGCTCGGCAAGCACTCCGGGCGCAATGCCTTCAAGTCCCGCTTACAGGAACTCGGCATCGAGCTGGACAGCGACGAGACCCTGAACGCCGCTTTCGCCCGCTTCAAGGAACTGGCCGACCGCAAGCACGAAATTTTCGACGAGGACCTGCATGCGCTGGTTTCCGACGAAGTCGTGACGCCGGAGCAGGAACACTACAAGCTGGTTTATTCGCGGGTCACCTCGGAAACCGGCGAGATGCCGCAGGCGACCGTCATCCTCAATGTCGGCGGCGTCGAGCACAAGGCCGAAGCCGGTGGTGGCGGCCCGGTCGATGCCACGTTCAAGGCCATCGAAAGCATCGCTGGTAGCGGTGCCGAGTTGCTGCTTTACTCGGTCAATGCGATCACCACCGGTACCGACGCCCAGGGCGAAGTGACCACGCGCCTCGCCAAGGGCGGTCGCATCGTCAACGGCAACGGCGCCGATACCGACATCGTCATCGCGTCGGCGCGCTCCTACCTGAATGCGCTGAACAAGCTCGAATCGACGCTCGACAAGGTGCGCGCCCAGGGCGACGACATCTGAGTCAGCGCGCCCTGGCAAAAAACCGCGTCACGACGACGCGGTTTTTTTTATCTCGGTATTTCGTGTCGCCCGGATGAACATCACCGCTGAGTAGAAGATGAGCACGGCGAGCACGGTTTCGCCGACAGCCAGCCATTGTGACAGGCCGTGCTCGCTGGTCGCCCGGGTCAGGCCTTCGAGCAGGTAGAGTTGGATCAGCAGCGACAGCCACTTGTAGGTGTAGCGCTTGCCGCGCAGGATGCCGAACAGCGGCGCCAGCAGGACGATGGCCTTGAGCGTCAGCCACGAACCGCCTGGGCGCAAGGGCGCCAGCCAGCCTTCCCAGGCCAGGCAGAGGAAGATCAGGGCGATCAGCGCGGCGCTGGTCAGGTTCTGGTAAAGGCGGGCGTTCATGATTTCCCCAGTTGGACGACCAGTCGGGCCAGGCGTTGCCCTTGGGCGAAAGCCAGCTGGCTTTCCGCTTCGGTCAGTGTCGGATCACCGTTGCCACCGGCGACATGGCTGGCCCCGTAGGGCGTGCCGCCGCTGCGCGTGGTCGATAATTCGGCTTCGGTATAGGGTAGCCCCATCAGCAGCATGCCGTGGTGCAGCAGCGGCAGCATCATGCTCAGCAGCGTGGCTTCGTTGCCGCCGTGCTGGCTGGCGCTGGAGGTGAACACGCAGGCCGGTTTGCCGGCCAGGCTGCCGTTCTGCCAGGTGGCGATGGTGCCGTCCCAGAAATACTTAATCGGCGCTGCCATGTTGCCGAAACGGACCGGGCTGCCCAGGGCCAGGCCGGCGCATTCCTCAAGGTCGCTGATTTCGACGTAAGGCGCGCCTGCGTCGGGAATGCCCGGGGCGCTGGCTTCGCAGACGGTGGAAACTCGGGGAACGGTACGCAGGCGAGCCTGGGCGCCGGGAACGGAATCGATGCCGCGGGCCAGCCGTTCGGCCAGGGCGCGGACCGAGCCGCGATGGCTGTAGTAAAGGACGAGTATGTCTTGCATGGGCCCGGATTATACGTCCAGGCGGCCAGCGGCCATCACTCCATGTCTTCGGGGCTGATCGGGAAAATTTCGACCGAACTGGTCTGCTCGTCGATGCCCGTGGTACGGACTTCGCGGACGGCGAAATTGTCCTGTTCGATCAGCAACACAATCTGGCGGCTGTCCTCGTTGAGTAGTCCGGGGCTGACAACCAGCGACTGATTCTTGCGCAGCGGTGGTGTCTCGGGAAGGATCAGTGCGTTGACCTGGGGGGCTTCGAGGTTCCACGGTTGGGCAATGCGCGCGGCGATGGCTCTGGGGGCCAGCAATTGCAGGCCGACCTCGACGTGTTCCGGATTTTCCGAGATGGCCCAGCGAATGATGCAGACGTGCCAGGCGTCGCCGTTGCCGGCTTCCTTCTGGGTCTGGATGGCAACGATGTCACCGACCCGCAACTGGGTGGTACTGCCCATCATGTGCATCAGGGCAAAGCCATCGGGGCTTTCGTTGGTCACCATCCATTCGCTGAGTTCCACGTCCTGGTCCGGATTCTCCAGTAGCTGGTGAAGACTTTCCAGGCCGGCGCAGAGTCGGGCGCGGTAGGACTGCCGACGGCGCGGGAACTTCCGTTTGGCGGGCAGTCCCCATAGCTTTTCCAGGCGCCGGAGAACACCCTGGCCGCTGTGGGTGCCGGCGAAGTCGGGGAGTTCGATTTGCCGGGGCGGGGTGCCGGTGTTCAGTCGTTGGCGGATGTCGCCAATTTCCCGGGCGAGTTCGGCGCAGGAGAAATACAGGGGCTGGATGTCGCTGCCCGGTGTGCGCCGGCTCAAGGCGTGGGCCGGGAAGTCTCGGTCGAGATCGATCCAGAAGCAGCTGTCGAGTGGTCCGCTGATATTTTCGCTGAGTACCGGTGCTTGCCCGCTTTGTTCGACGAGCGCGTTGATGAACTCGAGTTCGTCCGAAGAAAACGAAGCCGGCTGGGCAATCGCGGTCAGCAGGATGTTGGTGTACAGACGTTGGATGCTGGCCGATTCGCGTGGGCCGGGGTGGTGTTCGACGCCAAGGCGGCGGGCGGTGCGGAAGGCAGCATGCAGTTGCTGCCAGAGCCCGGGGCGGGGTGGGGCAGCAACCAGGTGGTGGATGCGGATTTGCCAGGCAATCGACAGCATGGCGCGGCGCAGTGAGGTCTGGGCACCATTGCCCAGGGTGTTGCCCTGCGGGTCGAACAGGGCGGCCAGGGTGTTGAAATAATCCTGGGTCAGCGTTTCCAGCAGTTCAAGGATCAGGCGGACGCGCTGGCGGATCTTGCGCGAGATCGGTAGCGACAACTCGTTCAGGCGTGGTAGTTCGCTGCGTACGACTTCCTCGGTGTGGGCGTAGAGGAGATCAAGCAATTTGATGCGTTGTGGTGTGGCAATCGGTGCTTCGCGGAGATAGAGCACCTGGCGCAGCAGTTCCTCGGTATCTTCCGCATTCGAACGGCCGTGAGCCAACGCCAGCCATTCAAGGATGCCCTTGATGCCGCCTTCGCCGGCCACCGGTGTGTCGTTTTGTGGTGTTTTTGCCATGATTTCTGCAAGGATAGCAAAAAAGGGCATTTCTCCCTATCTTGCTCCCTGTGGTCCAAGCTAGGGGGCTCGGTAATTGAGCGGGTCTTAAGTGGCTTGTTTTTTATCGATTTGCAGATATAATCTTGCGTCTTTTTCCCAGCTAACGAAAGTATTCCAATGGTTGTTATCCGTCTTGCCCGTGGCGGCGCCAAGAAGCGCCCGTTCTACAACATGGTTGTTACCGATTCCCGTAACCGTCGTGACGGCCGTTTCGTTGAGCGCATCGGCTTCTACAACCCGGTTGCCTCCGGCAATGCCGAAGCCCTGCGTATTTCCGCCGATCGTCTGGCCTACTGGCAGAACAACGGCGCCCAGCTGTCGCCGACGGTTGCCCGTCTGGTCAAGCAGCACGCTGCCCAGCAGGCTGCCTAAGCGGCTTTGCCCTTGTCCGGCAGCGAAATCGTCGTCCTGGGTCGGCTGGCCGATCCTTACGGGATTCGCGGCTGGCTGAGACTGCATCCTTTCGGGGATGATCCGCTGGCCTGGGCAGAGATGCCGGTCTGGTGGATCGGTCGCGAAGGCGGACCGTGGCGCGAAGTCGGGCTCAAGGGTCTGAAAGCGCATGGTGACGGGATTGTCGTCCTGCTGGACGAAGTCCCCGACCGGACGGCCGCCGAGGCGCTGAAGGGAACGCTGGTGGGCGCGCCGCGCGAGATGTTGCCGCCGCCTGCCGATGACGAGTTCTACTGGGGTGACCTGGTCGGTCTGGTGGTCGTCAATGAAGCAGACGAAACGCTCGGCACGGTTGCCGGGCTGATCGAAACCGGCGCCAACGATGTGTTGCGCGTGGTCGCCGAGGATGGCACCGAACGGCTGCTGCCTTTTGTCGAGGCGGTGGTGCTGACGGTGGAGAAGGAAGCAGGGCGCATTCGCGTTGCGTGGGGCAGCGACTGGTGATCCGGTTCGACTGCGTGACCATCTTTCCGGAGATGTTCGCCGCCGTGACGCAAAGCGGTATTACCCGACGGGCGCTGGAAGAAGGGCGCTGGGCCTGGCAAGGCTGGAATCCCAGGGATTTCGCCGAAAACGCCTGGCGTCGCGTCGATGATCGTCCCTTCGGCGGCGGACCGGGCATGCTGATGCAGCCGGGGCCGCTGGAGAAGGCGATTGCTGCAGCAAAGGCGCAGCAGCAGGCAGCGGGCCTGGCGAGCAGCCGGGTCATCTACCTGTCGCCGCAGGGGGCGCCGCTGACCCACGAACGGGTCATGCAGCTGGCCAGCGGCGAGGCGGGGCTGATCCTGCTGTGCGGCCGCTATGAAGGAATCGACGAGCGTCTGATCGAGCGCTGTGTCGATGAGGAAATTTCGATCGGGGATTTCGTGCTCTCCGGGGGCGAATTGCCGGCGATGGTGCTGATCGATGCCATTGTCCGCCAGTTGCCCGGTGTGCTCGGCGATGCCGCTTCGGCGGTGGAAGATTCGTTTGTCGGTGGTCTGCTGGATTGTCCGCACTACACCCGTCCCGAGGTTTACGAGGGAATGGCGGTGCCTGAAGTGCTGATCTCCGGCGATCACAAGAAAATTCGTCGCTGGCGACTCAAGCAGTCGCTGGCGCGGACCCGGAAGCGTCGCCCGGATTTGCTGGCGCACCGCAGTCTGACTGCGGAGGAAACGCAACTCCTCACGGAAATATCCGGAGAGGAGCAATGCGGTGAGTAATGTTTTATAAAAAGGATCTCACATGAACCTGATTCAACAGCTGGAACAAGAAGAAATCGCCCGCCTGGGCAAGACCATTCCTGATTTCGCACCGGGCGACACCGTTGTCGTTCAAGTGAAGGTCAAGGAAGGCAACCGCGAGCGTCTGCAGGCTTACGAAGGCGTCGTCATCGCCAAGCGTAACCGTGGCCTGAACTCGAACTTCATCGTCCGCAAGATTTCTTCGGGCGAAGGCGTCGAGCGTACCTTCCAGACCTATTCGCCGCTGGTCGCGTCGATCGAACTCAAGCGCCGCGGTGACGTCCGTCGCGCCAAGCTGTACTACCTCCGCGAGCGTTCGGGCAAGTCCGCACGCATCAAGGAAAAGCTGCCGGCGAAGAAGGCTTCTGCCTGATCGACGGTTTGCTGCAGGACACGAAAAGGGGCTTCGGCCCCTTTTTTTCGTCTACGGAAAATGCCGGGCAACAAAAAAGAGGCCGTAGCCTCTTTGGGGGAATCCGGGGCTGATCGGGGCAATCAGCCGTTTTTCTTGTCCCGCTCGATCAACGCATACGCCGAGTGGTTGTGGATCGATTCGAAATTCTCCGACTCGACGACGTAGGCGTCGATGCGCGGCTCGGCGTTGAGGCGGGCGGCGACGTCGCGGACCATGTCTTCGACGAACTTGGGGTTGTCGTAGGCGCGTTCGGTGACGTACTTCTCATCCGGGCGCTTGAGCAGGCCGTAGAGCTCGCAGGAAGCCTCGGCCTCGACCAGTTGCACCAGCTCCTCGATCCAGACGAAATCGTTGGTGCGGGCGGTGACGGTGACGTGCGAGCGCTGGTTGTGGGCGCCGCGTTCGGAAATCTTCTTCGAGCACGGGCACAGGCTGGTGACCGGGACGACGACCTTGGTCGAGGTGACGATTTCACCGTTCCTGATGTCGCCGATGAAGGTGACGTCATAGTCCATCAGGCTCTGCACGCCGGAGATCGGCGCCGTCTTGTTGATGAAGTAGGGGAAGTTCATCTCGATGTGGCCGGTTTCGGCCTCGAGCTTGACGATCATGTCCTGGAGCATGGCCGGGAAGTTCTCGACCGAGATCTCGCGTTCGTGGCTGTTGAGGATTTCCACGAAGCGCGACATGTGCGTGCCCTTGAAGTTGTGCGGCAGGCCGACGTACATGTTGAAAACGGCGATGGTGTGCTGGACGCCGGCGGCTTTGTCGCCGACCTTGACCGGGTGGCGGATCGACTTGATGCCGACCTTGTTGATGGCGATCTGGCGGGTGTCGGCGGAGTTCTGGACGTCAGGGATGCTGGTAGTGGTCATTGTGCTGTTCTGTCGGGTGATTGATTGGCCAGGCGTTCGCGCACGCTGCGCACGATGCCGTCCTTGTCGAGGCCGAGCTCGGCGAGGAGCTGACCCTGTTCGCCATGATCGATGAAACGATCCGGCAGGCCGAGACGCAGCACGGCCACGTTCAACCCGCGTTCGGCCAGCACCCGCTCGATTTCCGAGCCGGCGCCGCCAATCACGGCATTCTCTTCGATGCTGACGAGCAGCGAATGGTTCCCCGCCAGCTCGACAATCAGTTCGATGTCGAGCGGCTTGACGAAGCGCATGTTGGCGACCGTGGCGTCGAGCACCTCGCCGGCAGCTTCGGCGGCGGCGACCAGGCTGCCGAAGGCGAGCAGGGCGACGCCCTGGCCACGACGGCGGATTTCGCCCTTGCCCAGCGGCAGTGTGTCGAGCTCGCTCGACGGCAGCGTGCCGGTACCGCTGCCGCGTGGGTAACGGACCAGGCTGGGGCCGTCATGGGCGAAGGCGGTGGATAGCAGGCGCCGGCATTCGGCCTCGTCGGCCGGGGTCATCACCACCAGGTTCGGGATGCAGGCGGCGAACGACAGGTCGAAAGTGCCGTGATGGGTCGGGCCGTCGGCGCCAACCAGGCCGCCCCGGTCGACGGCGAAGACGACCGGCAGGTTCTGCAGGGCGACGTCGTGGATCAACTGGTCGTAGGCGCGCTGCAGGAAGGTCGAGTAGATGGCGACGACCGGCTTCAGTCCTTCGCAGGCCAGCCCGGCGGCGAAGGTCACGGCGTGCTGCTCGGCGATGCCGACATCGTGGTAGCGGTCGGCGAATTCGCTGGCGAAGCGGACCATGCCGGAGCCTTCGCGCATCGCCGGGGTGATCGCCACCAGGCGCGAATCGGCGCGCGCCATGTCGCACAGCCAGTCACCGAAAACCTGAGTGTAGGTCAGCTTGCCGCCGCCCTTGCCGCTGGCGATGCCCTGGTCGGCGGAGAACTTGCCGACGCCGTGGTAGAGGATGGGGTCGCTCTCGGCCAGCTTGTAGCCCTGGCCCTTCTTGGTGATCACGTGCAGGAACTTCGGGCCCTTGAGCTGCTTGAGGTTCTCCAGCGTCGGGATCAGCGCGTCGAGGTCGTGGCCGTCGATCGGGCCGTAGTAATGGAAACCGAATTCCTCGAACAGCGTGCCCGGGGCGATCATGCCCTTGACGTGTTCTTCGGCGCGGCGCGCCAGTTCGAGCAGCGGTGGGGCGAAGCCGAGCATGTGCCGGCCGGCCTCGCGGGCGGCGTTGTAGGTCTTGCTCGAGGTCAGCCGGGTCAGGATGTTGTTCAGCGCGCCGACCGGCGGCGAGATCGACATTTCATTGTCGTTGAGGATGACCAGCATGTCGGTCTCGCCGACGCCGGCATTGTTCATGGCCTCGAAGGCCATGCCGGCCGACATCGCGCCGTCGCCGATGATGGCCACGACCTTGCGCGCCTCACCCTTGAGGCGGGCGGCGTGGGCCATGCCCAGGGCGGCCGAGATCGAGGTTGACGAGTGGCCGACGCCGAAGGTGTCGTATTCGCTCTCGCAGCGCTTGGGGAAACCGGCGATGCCGTGGCGCATGCGCAGTTTGTCCATGCCCTGGCGGCGACCGGTCAGGATCTTGTGCGGGTAGCACTGGTGGCCGACGTCCCATACCAGGCGGTCGGCCGGCGTATCGAAGACGGCGTGCAGCGCGATGGTCAGTTCGACGGTGCCAAGGTTGGACGACAGGTGGCCGCCGGTCTGCGACACCGATTCGATCAGGAATTCGCGCAGTTCGCCGGCAAGCTGGGGCAGTTGCTTGCGCTCCAGCCGACGCAGGTCGGCCGGGCTGTCGATGGTTTCCAGCAGCGGATGGCTCATGATCAGAATTGGCGGTGGCAGATGAAATCGGCCAGTTGGGTCAGGCGGCTGGCACGCTCGCCGAAGATGGACAGCGCCGACAGGGCTTCGGTTCGCAATTCCCCGGCGTAAGCGCGGGCGCGTTCGAGGCCGAGCAGGGCGACGTAGGTTGGCTTGTCGGCGGCTTCGTCCTTGCCGGCAGTCTTGCCGAGGGTGGCGGTGCTGGCGGTGCAGTCGAGGATGTCGTCGACGACCTGGAAAAGCAGGCCGGCGCGCTTGGCGAATCGGTCGAGGCCGGCGCGTTCGTCGGCCGACAGCGGCTGGCCGGTCAGGGCGCCAAGCAGTACGGCGGCACGGATCAGGGCGCCGGTCTTGAGCGCGTGCATCAGTTCGAGTTCGGCCTGTTCGAGCGGTTTGCCGACCGAGGCCAGGTCGATGGCCTGACCGCCGGCCATGCCGCGCGAGCCGCTGGCGTGGGCGAGCAGGGCGATCATTTCGAGCTGGCGCTCGCCGAGCGGCTGGCTGGCCAGCAGTTCGAAGGCCAGCGTCTGCAGGCTGTCGCCAACCAGCAGGGCGGTCGGTTCGTCGTATTCGACGTGGCAGGTCGGCCGGCCACGGCGCAGCACATCGTCGTCCATGCACGGCAGATCGTCGTGCACCAGCGAATAGGCGTGGATCAATTCGACCGCGCAGGCGACGACATCGAGTTTGTCCGCGCTGGCGCCGGTCAGCTCGCCGGCGGCGAAGGCGAGCAGTGGACGCACGCGCTTGCCGCCGCCAAGGGTGGCGTAGCGCATCGCCTCATGCAGGCGTTGCGGGATCATCTCGCCGGCCGGCAGGAAGCGGCTCAGGGCAGATTCGGTGCGCGCCTGGGTGGCGGCCATCCAGTCAGCAAAGGGAACGCTCACTGCGCCTCCAGGGTTTTGCGGTCGATTTCCCGCGCTTCACCGTTCTCGATGATGCGGATCTGTTCTTCGGCGCGTTCGAGTTGCGCCTGGCAGTGACGGATCAGCGCCATGCCGCGCTGGTGGGCGGCGATCGAGGCTTCGAGTTCGAGTTGGCCGCCTTCCATGCCGGAGACGATGGCCTCAAGTTCAGCCAGTGCGGTCTCGAATTTCAGGTCGGCGATCGACGTCGGATCCATGTCACACAGTCTTGGGGAAACGCGTGAAAATACTCCATCCGGGGTATTTCGGTCAAATTTCAGGATAAAATCAATATCCTTTTTAACCCGCTGGAGGCTTGGAATGTCCGACATGGCGACTTCGTCCCGGTTGGCCCCCGCAGTTTCCCAACTGCCGGTGGACTGGTACTTCGATGAACGGATTCACGCGCTGGAGAAGAAACTCATCTTCGATGCCGGTCCGGGCTATGTCGGTCACCAGCTGATGGTGCCGGAAGCGGGCGATTACCGGACGCAGGAATGGAAAGACCACGGCCAGATGCTGCTCAACGGCGGCGCGGTCGGGCCGAATGCCGGCATCTGGCAGATGTCCAACGTCTGCCGCCATCGCCAGGCGATCATGCTGCAAGGCTCGGGCAAGCTCGAAGGGCCGGTGGTCTGTCCGATCCACCGGTGGACCTACGAGCAATCCGGCGAATTGATCGGGGCGCCGCACTTCCCGCAGAACCCCTGCCTGAACCTCGACAAGGTCAAGCTGGAAAACTGGAACGGCCTGCTGTTCAAGGGCCCGCGTTCGGCCAACGTCGATCTGGCCGGCATGACCACCGCGCGCGACCTCGACTTCTCCGGTTACAAGCTCGACCACGTCGAGATGCACGAGTGCAATTACAACTGGAAGACCTTCATCGAGGTCTATCTGGAGGACTACCACGTCGTGCCCTATCATCCGGGTCTGGGCAATTTCGTCACCTGCGACGACCTGAGCTGGCAGTTCGGCGACTGGTATTCGGTGCAGAAGGTCGGCATCACCTCGCTGCTCAAGGAATCCACCTCGGCTGTGTACAACCGCTGGCAGAAGGTCGTCCGCGAGTACTACGGCGATCGCGGGCAGACGCCGCCGCAAGGCGCGATCTGGCTGACCTATTACCCGAACATCATGGTCGAGTGGTATCCGCACGTGCTGGTCGTTTCGACGCTGATCCCGATGGGCGTGGACAAGACGATGAACGTCGTCGAGTTCTACTACCCCGAGGAAATCGTCGATTTCGAACGCGAGTTCATCGAGGCCGAACGCGCTGCCTACATGGAGACGGCGATCGAGGACGACGACATCGGCGAGCGCATGGACCGTGGCCGCAAGGCGCTGCTGGCTCAAGGTAAGAACGAGGTCGGCCCGTACCAGAGCCCGATGGAAGACGGCATGCAGCACTTCCACGAGTTCTACCGGCGGATCATGCAGAAGGACATCGAGGCCCGCTGAGTTCCCGTTGAATTCACGCTGCCGATGAGGGCGCCGGGGTAAAATCCGGCGCCCTTCGTATTTTCGAGTTCCCGCATGCAATCCCTGTGGATGATCGCCGCCAGCTTCCTGTTCGCCTGCATGGGCGTCTGCGTCAAGCTCGCCGCCGAAACCCACAACGCGGTGGAAATCACCTTCTGGCGCAGTGCCATCGCCCTGTTGCTGATGTACGGCCTGGTCCGCCTGCGCGGCGTTTCGCTGCGCACGCCGCACTGGCGCTGGCAGATCACGCGCGGGGTGGTCGGCTTCTCGGCGCTGTTTTCCTATTTCTATGCGATCACGCTGCTGCCGCTGGCGACGGCGGTGACCCTCAACTACACCTCGGCCATCTTCCTGGCGCTCTACCTGGTGCTGGCCGGCTGGCGCATGCGTACTGGCATGCTCGGCGCGCTGGCGATCGGCCTGGCCGGCGTCGTCCTGTTGCTCAAGCCGACCTTGCACGAAGATCAACTGGTCGGCGGCTTGATCGGCCTCGGTTCCGGCGTGCTCGCCGGCATGGCCTACTTCAGTGTGCGCGAACTCGGCGCACGTGGCGAACCGGAAACGCGCACCGTCTTCTACTTCTCGCTGGTGGCCACCGTCTGTTCCGCCGTCTGGCTGGCTTTCGGCGAAATCAACCCGGTCGATGCCGACAGCGGCCTGATCCTGTTCGGCGTCGCCGCTTTTGCCACGCTCGCCCAACTGGCCATGACCCGGGCCTATTCGCGCGGCAAGACGCTGATGTCGGCGGCGCTGGCCTACTCCACGGTGATCTTCTCCAGCCTTGCAGGCATGCTGTTCTGGGGCGAAGTCCTGCCGGCGTCGGCGTGGGCGGCGATCGGCCTGATCATCCTGTCGGGCATTGCGGCCACGCATTTTTCGCGTGCCAGCCCGGTGGAGCAGGATTAAACTGGACCCAGAACAACAAAGGAGCAAGACCATGATCGTCATCGACCATAAAGGCCACCGCGTCAATGTTTCCGTCTTCGGCGAGTTCACGCTGGCGGATTACCGGGAGTTCGAGGAAGTCGTCAATTACAAGATCAAGTTCGAGGGGCCGGTCGACCTGTTCTTCGATCTGACCAAGATGGGCACGCTGACGCTTGACGTGGCCTGGGAAGAGGTCAAGTTCTCGCGCGCCCACGCCAACGACTTCAACCGCGTGGCGGTTGTCACCGACAGCGAATGGGTGACCTGGAGCGCCTGGATTTCGCAGACCTTCGTCAATGCCGACGTGCAGGTCTTCGACGATGCGGCAGCCGCCGACGAGTGGCTGGAGAACGAGGCTTGAGTTTCGGCACGCTGGTTTCCGTCGCCCAGTTGCAGGCGCAACTGGGCAATCCCGACTGGTGCGTCGTCGACGTCCGCCATCAACTGGCCGACGTCGCCTATGGCGAACGGGTTTACGCCGAAGCCCACATTCCGGGCGCCCACTTCCTGCATTGCGACCGCGATCTGTCCGGGCCGATGAGCGGCCGCAATGGTCGTCACCCGCTGCCCGATCCGCAGGTGCTGGCCGCCCGTCTGGGCAGCATCGGCATCGGCCGGCAGACCCAGGTGGTGGTGTATGACGACGCCCAGGGCATGATCGCCGGCCGGCTGTGGTGGTTGCTGCGCTGGCTCGGCCACGACGCCGTGGCTGTGCTCGACGGCGGCTGGCAGGACTGGCTGGCGGCCGGCGCGGCAGTCGATGCTCAGCCGCCCGTGGCTAAGCCCCGGGAATTCACCCCGGTGACGCGCAATTTTGCCGTCGACGCGCAGTTCGTCCGCGGCATGCTGGATTCGCCGTCGATGCGCTTGGTCGATGGCCGGGCCAATGACCGCTTCCGTGGCGAAAACGAGACCATCGACCCGGTTGGCGGTCATATTCCCGGTGCGGTCAATCGTTTCTTCCGCGACAACCTTGCTGCCGACGGTCACTTCAAGCCGGCCGGCGAACTGGCCGCCGAGTGGCAGTCCCTGCTGGGCGGGCTTGCGCCCGAGCAGATGGTGCACTATTGCGGCTCTGGCGTTTCCGCCTGCCACAACCTGCTGGCCATGGAAATTGCCGGTCTGTCCGGCTCTCGGCTCTATGGCGGTTCGTGGAGCGAATGGTGCGCCGATCCGGAACGACCGGTCGCGCGCTGATCAATTTCCGCTGCTGAGGCGGGCGAGTGCCCAGTCCACGTGCTCGCGCACCAGTGCCGAGGCGTGCGTCGATCTTTCCTGCAGGGCGGCGATTGCCGCCGGGCTGGCCGGGCCGTTGCCCAGCGCCACGGCAATGTTGCGCAGCCAGCGTTCGTGGCCGATGCGGCGGATCGGGTTGCCGGCCAGGCGGTCGTTGAACTGCGTTTCGCTCCAGGCAAACAATTCGATCAGCGTGGCCGAGTCGAGGCCGTGGCGCGGGGAAAATTCCGGGTCGCCGAGCTGGGCGAAGCGGTTCCACGGGCAGCAGGTCTGGCAGTCGTCGCAGCCGTATATCCGGTTGCCGATCAGCGGCCGGAATTCCAGCGGAATGGCGCCGGCCAGTTCGATGGTCAGGTAGGAAATGCAGCGCCGGGCATCGACGACGTAGGGCTGGACGATGGCGCCGGTCGGGCAGGCGTCGAGGCAGGCGCGACAGGTGCCGCAGTGCTCGTCGACCGGCGCATCGGGCGCTAGCGGCAGGTCGCAGTAGATTTCGCCGAGAAAGCGCCACGAGCCCCGTTTCGACAACAGCAGCGTGTGCTTGCCGCGCCAGCCGAGGCCGGCCTGGCTGGCGTATTCGACCTCCATCACCGGCGCCGAGTCGGAGAACACGCGGTAGCCGAAGGGGCCGGCCAGTCCGGCGATGGCGTCGGCCAGTTTCTGCAGCCGGCTGCGCACCACCTTGTGGTAATCGCGGCCTTGGGCGTAGCGGGAAATGGCCGCCTGGCCGGGGGCGTCGGCCGTCCGGTCGTGCGGCAGGTAGTCGATGGCGGCGGAAATCACCGTGATCGTGCCGGCCTGCAGTTGCTGTGGCTGGGCGCGCAGTTCGAGGTGGCGCGCCATATAATCCATCTCCCCGTGCATGCCGGCGGCCAGCCATGCACGCAGCCGGTCGACGGCCGCGCCCGGTTCGGCGCGGGCCACGCCGATGTCGGCAAAACCCAGTTCCCGGCCGAGTTCGCGGATGCGCGCCTTGATGGCCGCGTGGTCCAGTTTGGAGTCCTGATCATGCATGGCACGGATGTTACCGCCCTTTTCGATTTGCCCGACGAAGCGGCGACGCAGGAACTCGGCAAAAATCTCGCGCAGACGCTGCTGCCCGGCCAGGTGATCTTTCTCGAAGGCGACCTCGGCGCCGGCAAAACCACGCTGGCGCGCGCCATGATCCGCGCCCTGGGGCACACCGGCCCGGTGAAGAGTCCGACCTACGCTTTGGTTGAAGTTTACGTAGTTTCGAGTTTATACTTGTATCACTTTGATTTTTATCGCTTCGAGTCACCAGAGGAGTTCCTCGATGCGGGGTTTGGCGAATACTTCAACGAAGCTTCCGTCTGTCTGGTCGAATGGCCTGACAAGGCAGTGGGCTGCGTGCCATCGCCGGACCTGCGCATACACTTGCGGCACGCCGGGTCCGCGCGTGTTGCAGAACTCGCAGCTTCGTCCGAAAGGGGGGCGTCATGCATAAGGACACTCGCCTCGATCCGCGCCGCCGGCAACTCCTGCGCTACGCCGGATCTGCCCTAGTTCTCTCGGTTACGCCGCTGGCGGGGATTGCCGCCAACCGTCCCAGCATCATCGCCGTGCGCATCTGGCCGGCCGAGGATTACACGCGGGTCACGCTGGAACACGACGCGCCGCTCAAGTTCACCCATTTCGCCGTTGAAAATCCGGATCGCCTGGTGGTCGACATCGAAGGTGTGGAATTCAACAGCGTCCTGGAAAGCCTGGCCGGCAAGGTCGCCGAGCACGATCCCTACATCAAGCTGCTGCGTGCAGGGCGCTTCAAGCCCGGCGTCGTCCGTCTGGTCATGGAGTTGAAGACCAAGGTCAAGCCGCAGGTCTTTTCGCTGGCGCCGGTTGCCGAATACGGTCACCGTCTGGTGCTCGATGTCTATCCGGAAAATCCGGCCGATCCCTTGATGGCGCTGTTGCAGGGCCGGCAGGATGCGGTCGAGCCGCTGCGCCTGGACGAAGAGCTGGCCAGTCGCCAGCCGGAACCGGCGAAGCCGCAGTCGGCGGCGCGTTCCGGCAAGCCGGCGGTCAACCGGTTGGTCACCATCATGCTCGATCCCGGTCACGGCGGCGAAGATCCCGGCGCGGTCGGCAAGCGCGGGACCTATGAAAAGAACGTGACGCTGGCGATTGCGCAGCGCCTGAAAAAACGCATCGATGCCGAGCCGAACATGCGCGCGGTGCTGACCCGCGACGGCGATTTCTTCGTCCCGCTGCATGTTCGTGTGCAGAAGGCGCGGCGCATCCAGGCCGACCTCTTCCTGTCGATTCACGCCGATGCCTGGATCAAGCCGGATGCCCGCGGGTCGTCGGTTTATGTGCTGTCCGAGCAGGGGGCAACGAGTACGCAGGCCCGCTTGCTGGCGCAGAAGGAAAACAACGCCGACCTGATCGGCGGGGTCAATCTGGCCAAGACCAAGGATGTTTTCCTGGCCCGCACGCTGCTTGACCTGTCGCAGACGGCAACGATCAACGACAGTCTGAAGCTGGGCAAATACCTGCTCGGCGAACTGGGCTCGATCAATCGCCTGCACAAGGCCAATGTCGAGCAGGCCGGCTTTGCCGTGCTCAAGGCGCCGGATATTCCGTCGGCGCTGATCGAGACGGCGTTCATCTCCAATCCGGAAGAGGAATTGCGGCTCAAGGACGAGGCTTATCAGGAGCAGATGGCCGATGCCCTGATGCGCGGCATCCGTCAGTATTTCATCAAGCATCCGCCGGGACCAAAGGCCGGCAGCGGCCGCGCCAGCTGATCGCCAGCCCGCGTCAGAACAGTTCGACTTCGCCCTTGGCGATTTCGCGGGCGGCTAGCCGGCCGTCGGTAATCAGCTGTTCGTAGCAGGCCACCTGATTGCGACCGTTGCGCTTGGCGTAGTAGAGCGCTTCGTCGGCGCGTTCGATGACGTCGGTCGGCGTGTCGCAACTGAGCAACTGGCTGAAGCCGATGCTGACGGTGACGTGCCCGACCCGGCTGAAAACGGTTTTTTCCACGTCGCTGCGGAAGCGGTCCAGTGTTGCCTGCGCCGAAGCACGGTCGGTCGGCTGCAGCAGCGCGATGAATTCCTCGCCGCCAAAGCGGAACAACTGGTCGTCGAAACGGAAACTTTGACGCATCACCTGTGACAGCATGATCAGCACTTCGTCGCCGATCAGGTGGCCAAAGTTGTCGTTGATGTGCTTGAAATGGTCGATGTCGCAGACGGCCAGCCAGTGGTTGCTGTCCGGCGCCAGCGTGCGGCGGGCGAATTGGTGTTCATTGCCGAGCAGTTCGTCGGAAGCGGCCTGGCCGAGCAGCTCGAACAGATGCTTGTCGAAAGTCTTGCGACTGGCCAGTCCGGTCAGCGTATCGGCCTCGCCGTAATCGAGCAGGGCGATATGGTTGCCGAAGTACTCGATCAGGCCCATCAGCGTGACGCGGCGGTCAGCCGAGAACTCGTCCGAGAGGACCAGATCGATGAAATAGATTGGTTCGTCCAGGCGCAGTACCGGGAAAATGATGCGGTGCGAACCGTCTTCCTGGTAGTCGAGCACGGCCGACAATTCCTTGCGGCATTGGCGGAGCAGCGGATCGCGATCAATCGGCTGGCAGAAATGATGATCGGGCAGGTAGGCGTTGCGCAGGAACTGGCCTTGTGGACCGTAGCCGGCACAGGCGAAGACGATGGTCTTGCGTTTGCCGGTGTAGCAGCGATAGATGGTCAGGCGTTCGGGCGCGAACAGATCCATCAAGGCATCGACCATGGCGGAATTGATTTCGGTGCGGTCGCGCCGCGCAGAAATCCTTACGACATGGTTGATCAATCCCAGCATGTTTAACAACGCGCAAAAATGGTCGCCCGATTATAGCCACTGCCGGCTTGCCAAGGGGCTGTTTTTTCGTGGATTTACCCGGAAAACCGGCCTGGCCCGGTATAATCGCGCTTTTTTGCAGCAGCATCCGATGCGCGTTTTTCGCGGTTATTCCCGTCCTGTTCCGGCTCCCGTTGCACTGGCCATCGGCAATTTCGATGGCGTGCATCTTGGGCACGCCGCGCTGATCGGCCGGCTGGTCGACATCGCCGGCCAGCGCGGGGTGGTGCCGACGGTGCTCAGCTTCGAGCCGCATCCGCGCGAATTCTTCGCGCCCGACTCGGCGCCGGCCCGGCTCAGCACCTTCCGCGAAAAGCTTGAACTACTGGCCGACAGCGGCGTTGCCCAGGCGATGATCTGTCCGTTCAACCGGGCTTTTGCTGCGCTGAGCGCCGAACAGTTCATCGAAGCGGTGCTGGTTCGCGGGCTCCAGGTCAGGCATGTGGTGATCGGTGACGATTTCCGCTTCGGCAAGGGGCGGCTTGGTGATTTTGCCTTGCTGCAGGCGGCTGGTGAACGCCACGGTTTCACCGTCGAGGCGATGGGCAGCGTTGTTGTCGATGGTGAGCGCGTCTCCAGTTCCGGCGTGCGCCGGGCGCTGGCCGATGGTGACATGACGCATGCGGCGAAGCTGCTCGGGCGCCCTTACATGATGGACGGCCAGGTCGTGCACGGCCAGAAGCTCGGCCGCCAGCTCGGTTTTGCCACGGCTAACTTGCGCATCAAGCACAACCCGCTGCCGATGACCGGCGTCTTCGCCGTCGAGGTTGCCGGCCTTGGCGAGCAAGCCTTGCCCGGTGTCGCCAACCTTGGCGTTCGGCCGACCGTCGGCGGTACGCGGCCGCTGCTGGAAGTGCATCTGTTCGATTTCGACCGCGACATCTACGGCGCCCACATTTCGGTGCGTTTCGTGCACAAGCTGCGCGACGAGCAACGTTTTCCCAATTTCGACGCCCTCAAGGCGCAGATCGCGGCTGATGCCGCGGCGGCGCGGGCCTTCTTCAAGCGGTGAGCAAGCAAATGGCTGATTACAAAGATACGCTGAACCTTCCCGACACCCCGTTCCCGATGCGCGGCGACCTGCCCAAGCGTGAGCCGCAATGGGTCGCCCAGTGGCAGGAGAAGCAGCTCTACCGGAAGATCCGCGAAATCTGCGCCGGCCGGCCGAAATTCATCCTGCACGACGGCCCGCCGTACGCCAACGGCGACATCCACATCGGCCACGCGGTCAACAAGGTCTTGAAGGACATCATCGTCCGCTCGAAGACGCTGGCTGGTTTCGATGCGCCCTATGTGCCGGGCTGGGACTGCCACGGCATGCCGATCGAGATCCAGATCGAGAAGACGCACGGCAAGAACATCCCGCGCGAGCAGGTGCAGCAGCTGGCGCGCGCCTACGCCGGCGAGCAGATCGAGCGCCAGAAGAAGGACTTCATCCGCCTCGGCGTGCTCGGCGAATGGGACAACCCGTACAAGACGATGAACTTCAAGACCGAGGCCGACGAGATCCGGGCACTCGCCCAGATGGTCAAGCGCGGCTTCGTTTATCGCGGCCTGAAGCCGGTGAACTGGTGCTTTGACTGCGGTTCGGCGCTGGCCGAAGCGGAAGTCGAATACCAGGACAAGAAGTCGCCGGCGATCGACGTCGCCTTTGCCGCCGCCGAGCGCGACAAGCTGGCCGCTGCCTTCGGCCTGGCGGCTCTGCCGGCCGGTGAAGCCTACGCGGTGATCTGGACGACGACGCCGTGGACCATCCCCGGCAACCAGGCGCTCAACGCCCACCCGGAATTCACCTACCACCTGGTGCAGACCGAAAAGGGCTGCCTGATCCTCGCCGCCGACCTGCAGGAAGCCTGCCTCGCCCGCTACGGTCTGACCGGCACCACCGTTGCCGCCTGTAAAGGCGCGGCGCTGGAGCGCATTGCCTTCCGCCATCCGTTCTACGATCGTCTGTCGCCGGTCTTCCTTGGCGATTACGTGACGCTCGATGCCGGTACCGGCATCGTCCATTCGGCACCGGCCTATGGTCTGGAAGACTTCCAGTCGTGCAAGAACTACGGCATGCACAACGAGCAGATCCTGACGCCGGTGCAGGGCGACGGCACGTTTGCCGCCGACCTGCCGTTCTTCGGCGGCATGAACGTGTGGAAGGCCAACCCGGTCATCGTCGAGAAACTGGCCGAAGTCGGCGCGCTGCTCAAGCACGCCACCATCGAGCACAGCTACATGCACTGCTGGCGCCACAAGACGCCGCTGATCTACCGCGCCACCAGCCAGTGGTTCGTGCGCATGGATGCGCCGGATGTCGATAGCCAGGGCGTCGCCGCCACCGAGCCGGCCGGCCACACGCTGCGCGAAGCGGCGCTGCAGGGCGTCGAGGACACCGCCTTCTATCCCGCCTGGGGCAAGAACCGCCTGCACGCGATGATCGCCAACCGCCCCGACTGGTGCATCTCGCGCCAGCGCAACTGGGGCGTGCCGCTGCCCTTCTTCACCCACAAGGCGACCGGCGAACTGCATCCGAACACGCTTGAACTCATGGAAGCCGTGGCCAAGCGTGTGGAGCAGGGCGGCATCGAAGCGTGGACACAGTTGGACGCCGCCGAACTGCTCGGCAATGATGCCGCCGACTACGTCAAGACCACCGACATCCTCGACGTCTGGTTCGATTCCGGCACCACGCATATGAGCGTGATGCGCGGCTCGCACGGCGAACTGGGCTGGCCGGCCGACCTCTACCTGGAAGGCTCCGACCAGCATCGCGGCTGGTTCCATTCCTCGCTGCTGACCGGCGCCGCGATCGACGGTCGCGCCCCGTACAAGGCGCTCTTGACGCACGGCTTCGTCGTCGACGGCAAGGGCCACAAGATGTCGAAGTCGAAGGGCAACGTCATCGCGCCGCAGCAGGTTTCCGACAAGATGGGCGCCGACATCCTACGCCTGTGGGTGGCTTCCACCGATTACTCGGGCGAGCTGACCATTTCCGACGAAATCTTGAAGCGCGTCGTCGAAGGCTACCGCCGCATCCGCAACACGCTGCGCTTCCTGCTCGCCAACGTCTCCGATTTCGACGCCGCCGCCGACATGCTGCCGGCCGACCAGTGGCTGGAAATCGACCGCTATGCGCTGGCGCTGACCCGCCAGTTGCAGCAGTCCTGCCAGGGCGATTACGAGCGCTTCGAGTTCCACCGCGTGGTCCAGGCGCTGCAGGGCTTCTGCTCGGAAGACCTCGGCGGCTTCTACCTCGACATCCTCAAGGACCGCCTGTACACGACGGCGCCCAAGTCGCTTGCCCGCCGCTCGGCGCAGTCGGCACTGTGGCACATCACCCAGGCCTTCGTCCGCCTGCTGGCGCCGATCACCGCCTTCACCGCCGAGGAAGTGTGGGCGGTGCTGACCGGCGACGCCGACGACTCGGTGATGTTCCAGCAATGGCATCAACTGCCGGAACAGAACGGCGAGAGCGAGCTGCTGGCGAAATGGGCGATTGTCCGCGAAGTGCGCAACGACGTCACCAAGGCGCTGGAAGCTCGCCGCGAGGCCGGCGAGATCGGCGCCGCACTGCAGGCCGCCGTCGAAATCCGCTGCGCCGGCGACAAGTTCGCCGCGCTCTCGGCGCTCGGCGACGACTTGAAGTTCGTCTTCATCTGCTCGGCGACCGCCGTGATCGAATCCGCCGAGGAGTCGGTGACTGCCACGCCGCTGGCCCACGCCAAGTGTGAACGCTGCTGGCACGTGCGCGAGGATGTCGGCGCCGATCCGGCGCATCCGGGCCTGTGCGGGCGCTGCGTCAGCAACCTGCATGGCGACGGCGAGGCGCGCACGCATGCCTAAGGCGCAGCACTGGTATGCGCTGGCCGGCTTGATCGTCGTCCTCGACCAGATCAGCAAGTGGGTCGTGCTCGGCAGCATCGCGCCGGGCGAGGTGATCTACGTCGCGCCGTTCTGGAACTGGGTGCTGACTTTCAACCCTGGGGCGGCATTCAGCTTCCTCGCCGACCAGCCGGGCTGGCAGCGCTGGTTCTTCACCGTGCTGGCGCTCGGTGTTTCCGGCTGGATCGCGTTCGAGCTGAAAAAGCATCCGGAGCAAAAGCTGATGGCCCTGGCGCTGACCCTGGTCATGGGCGGCGCACTCGGCAACGTCATCGACCGCGTGCGTTTCGGCGCTGTCGTCGATTTCATCCAGTGGCACGCCGCCGGTTTCTACTGGCCGGCGTTCAACGTTGCCGATTCGGCGATCAGTGTCGGCGCGGTGTTGTTGATCATCGCCTCGTTGACCCATAAAGAACAGAAAGAAAACGCATGAGCACCACCGTCCGCCCCGACAGCTACCTGACCCTGCATTACCGCGTCACCGCCCTCGATGGTGAGGAATTCCTGTCGACCTTTGACATGAGCCCGGCGACGTTGCAGATGGGTAGCGGTCAGCTTGCCGAAAACCTCGAAAGCGTGCTGCTTGGCCTGAATGCCGGCGAGCATTACGTGTTCGAACTGGAACCGGAACAGGCCTTCGGCGTGCATAACGAACGCCTGGTCGAGCGTATCGCCCGTAGCGGTCTGCCTGCCGGCATGGAACTCAAGGAGAATTCCGTCGTCGAATTCACCGCGCCCAATGGCGCGACCTTCGCCGGTTTCCTGCGCGAGCTCGATGAAACCAGCGCCCTGTTCGACTTCAATCACCCGATGGCGGGCAAGACGATCCGTTTCGAGGTGAAAATCATCGGAATCATGTAATGCAGGTCATCCTTGCCAATCCCCGCGGCTTCTGCGCCGGTGTCGAACGCGCCATCACCATCGTCGAACGGGCGCTGGAAAAATTCGGCGCGCCGATCTACGTCCGCCACGAGGTCGTGCACAACAAGTTTGTCTGCGACGACCTGCGTGCCAAGGGAGCGGTCTTCATCGAGGAACTCGACGAGGCGCCGGCCGGCAGCACGGTGATTTTCAGCGCCCACGGCGTCTCGAAAGCGGTTCGCGCCGAAGCCGAGGCGCGCGGCCTGAAAGTGTTCGACGCCACCTGTCCGCTGGTCACCAAGGTCCACGTCGAAGTCGGCAAGATGCGCGGTCAGACGCGCGAAGTGGTCATGGTCGGCCATAAAGGCCACCCAGAGGTCGAAGGCACAATGGGTCAGAGCGAAGCCGGCATGTATCTGGTCGAGACCGTCGATGATGTGGAAAAACTGACGGTCAAGTTACCCGAGCAGCTTTCCTATGTCACCCAGACCACGCTGTCGATGGACGATGCCCAGATCGTCATCAACGCCCTGAAACAGCGCTTCCCCCTGATCCAGGGGCCAAAGAAAGACGACATCTGCTACGCCACCCAGAACCGCCAGGATGCGGTCAAGGAACTGGCCGGGCAATGTGATCTGGTGCTCGTCGTCGGTAGTCCCAACAGTTCCAACTCACGCCGCCTGAAGGAAGTTGCCGCGGGTCGAGGGATCGAGTCCTACCTGATCGACGGTGCTGCCGAAATCGACGAATCCTGGCTGGCCGGCAAACAACGCATCGGCGTCACCGCCGGTGCATCCGCACCCGAGGTACTGGTGCAGGAAGTCGTTGCCCGCATCCGTCATCTCTCAGGTGCGGAAGTGGCGCAACTGGCAGGGGTTGAAGAGGGTGTGTCGTTCGCCTTGCCACGGGAGCTTGCTTGAAAAATTGACCACGATGAACTGGAACAAGCGGTTCATCGTGGTCACTGACTTATTGCCAGCAGTTTGCCCCACCGGCAGCCTGCCGGTTGCCGGTTTCATTGACTGAAAGATTGCCGCAGCGGTCACCCGCCTGTGCGCCAATAGGGTTCGCGGCCAAGGTATAGGTGGTCGCGGTCAGATTGGCGGGGTCCGCGATGTTGTAGAACTGTGTAACCTCTCCGGGGCATGCCGGGGGTGCTGCACCGACATATGTCATGTTGGCGGAATAGAAACGCTCCATGAAATGTGTCCGTTCCATCAGGCAGCCCATCGCTGCAGTGCGACGGGCGCTACGCACATGCTCCTGATAAGCCGGAAACACTACTGCCGCCAAAATACCGATGATGGTTACCACGATCATCAATTCAATCAAGGTAAAGCCGGCTTGTCGTTGTTTCATTAATTAGTTCCCCCTGATGATTTCACGCCAGTAGATTCTGCCACCATAGTTGCCCGGGTTGAAGCCGGTTGATCCGACATTGCTGCCGCCCGTACCGCTGGCACCTGTATCCCCCGAACCGCCAACGATCAGTTGTCCGGCACCGTCATCGCTGATTACCAGTGCAGGTTGACTGGGCATGCCGATACCGAGATCGAGTGAGCCAACGACCGCATCTCCGCTGACCTCGCTGGTGAAGAATGCCTTGGTCAGGCTGCCACCAGTGAAGGCGTTGATTGCATTGACATACCCGGTGCCACCGGGCTGACACGGGTCATTGGCTTCAGGCGTAATCGAACTGCCGAGCAGTGTTGGTTCGGTCAGGCGATACATGACGGACGGTGAGATGACGCGTTCGCCAAGCTTGATGTTGACTGGATTGACCCAGTCTAAATACCAGCCTTGCTTGTTGGTCATGTCTGTTACTTTGCCGGTGGTTGCGTCTGTAGCTGCCTTGCTGAAGGTCCGCGCGGGTTTGCCATCAGCTGTGGTAAGAGTGCTACTGATGCTCCGCTTGGTGAGGTTATTCCTGCCACTGATTGTACTTCCTGTGTCAATCAACCCATACCAACTCTGCACCGACTTGTCGTTGATGTCCCCGGCCTGGAAGTAGGAGCCGGTACCGAAGAAGATATAGCGCTTGCCGCTGTTGGGGTCGTCGTTCAGGTAATTGACCGCCGAAGTGATCTGGGCCGTGATCGGTTGGACATTGTTGTCGGGGCCGATAGCGGTGAAGAACTTCGATTGCGACCAAGCCGACGGAATTTTCGAGTTGAGGTCGAATTTCCATACATTGCCCTTTAGATCGCCCGCGTAGACAAGATCAACCAGACCGTCGCCATTGGTGTCCACGATGCCCGGGGTGGCCATGCCGCTGTCGCTGACGTTGTCCACCACGAATTTGCGGATCAGCGCACCAGTCTGCAGGTTGATGATGTAAAGCGCTGCTTTGCCGCTGCTGCTGTTGTAACCATTGCCAACGATCAGGGCACGACTTCCGTCGTTAAGTCGGGCATAAATTGGCTTGCCCATCATGTAACCCAACTCGGTATCGCCGCTGTTGACGTATTCCCAGGCAATATTGCTGGCGGCGAACGAGGCAGGGGCGGTAATGTCCAGCGCGAACAGACCCTTGGCGCCAGCGCCCATGGTGCCAACCAGATAGGTACTACTTAGCCCGGTGTCACTCTTTTCGGCAATGGTTAATTCACCGTCGACGAAATACTTGTGTTGATAGGAGGTTGCACTCAGCTGTCGCAAGTTGCCAAGCACGGCACTGGGGATATAGGCAAAACGCTCGACGCCGGTTTCCGAATTAAAGGCATGGAGCATGCCGTCATTGGCACCGACATAGACTGTCTGCGTCCCTTGGTGATACACGGGCGAAGAGTGGACGATATCGCCGAGCAGCGAATTCCGTGTTCTCAGTGTGCCGCCTCGTGCCGTTTCCTGGCTGCGGTCTCCGCGCAGGAAGTTGAGAATGGCTTCGCTCCCGATGGTGGTGCGGTCCGTGGTGCTCAGGTTGCCCCACAGAAATTCGCGTTTTTCACCGGAACTGGTTGTGACGAATATCTTGCGGCTGGCGTGTTCAGGGATTTTTTCCGAGGCTTTCCACACAGGTGTGCTGGAAACGCCGTTGCTGCTCAGGTTATAGGCCGCGAGTTCGCCAATCCAGCCCGATGTGTTGAAACTGGGGCTGAAGACCTTGCTGCCCGTGCTCAGGCGTGTGCCGGTCAGGGATACCGATGATGAGGAGCTCTTGCGTTCGATGATTTCCTTGAGCATGCCGGTCATGGCATTGGCGAATTCGGTTGGGTTCTGCGCACTGAAAAACTCACCCCGGCCATTGATGGCAGCGTGCAGGAGATCGTCGAGTTTTGCAGCGTTACTGGAGGTCGGGTTGGGCCACGTGATGGTCTTGTTTGGATCGCCAATGGCTGCGTAAGCGTCTTCCGGTTTGATAGAGCCGTTGACTCCCAGGCCAACACCGAAGGTGACCATGTGTTGCCAGAAAGCAGGGTTCTTGGGGCCGCTGGGAACAACGTTTGTCATGTCGGTCCGGAGGTCGCGTTTCCAGTAGTGCATGGCAACGTCGGCTAGGGTATCAGAGTGGCTGTCCCGGAAAGGCGAAACCGGCTGGTAGGTGTAGGACTGACCGTTGGGGCCGGTAATTGTGGCGCCGGCGGTATTGTCGGAATTTGCAATGCTTGAATTGGTATAGCTATCGTTCCAGTAGCCATCGGTCATCAATATTGTATAGCTCAGGCGGCATGCCAGGTCGCTGCCACCAGACTGTCCAGGGGTTGTGCTCCAAGGGCCCCGGTCATCGTTACGGCTGAAATATTCCCCGGCGTCACGCAATGCGCGGCGCAGCGGAGTTGAGGATGTTGGGATATCTCGGGTGTACAGGGTGTTGAAGAAATTCGTCCGATCACTGTCCTTGAACACTCGGACACCGCTAACGATGGTTTGCGTGCTGACATTGTCAACAGAAGTGCTGGCCTTGTTGATCGTGCCAAATCCCACGCGCAGCCCGTCGTTCTGAGAGGCAAAGGCGCGGCCAATACCAGCGCGCGCGGTGAGAATACGTGAGCGATAGTAGGTGTACCAGTTGGCAAAGTTCTGGATTTCCTGGGTGTAGGTACATGTGCCGCTGGTGCAGTCCGTGCGGTTTGCGCGGCCATGTCCACTGTAATTGGCCGTTGTGCTCCTGATTTCAACCTTGGTGTAATTGCTACGGTTCCACTTATCACCCCCGTTATGCCAGAAATAAGTGGCTGGCCAGAAAGTCCGACTGGTACTTGTGCCGCTGCAACTGGAAGTTGATTCAGAGGTGCAGGTTTCCCATGTTGCTGTCTGTGTATTGTCTGTGGTCAGGTTTCTCGTACCGACCGCTGTCTTGGCTGGGTTGTGGTAAGCGGCGCTAGGTGTTGCATTAGGCCAGAGTGTGCCGTCAGCATTAGACCAGGGAAGGTAGGTTGTTCCCGGGTCGTAATAGCTGGGATTGGTCTGCGGGGAGCGGGTATAGGCGTTGTACGGAGAGGTATCCACGGTGGTCGATACGTAGGAATCGTAGTTGCTACTCCCATAGACGTTGCTAGGCCGCGGAAAAACGAAGTATGAATATGAGTCCGGGGTGATTTCCCAGTGCATAGAACCCGAGTCGTCAAGTATGAACATGATATTCGGTTCGGCGGAGACGCTGGTCTGCAGCGGTGTGTCCGGAATGTTCAGTGCGGCTTGCGCCGGAACGACAGTGGTCAGCACGAAAGAGAAGGCCATCAGCCTGGCCAGCCGGCGTTGGCTGGCGGTGTGGTTTGCAGATTGTTGTCTCATTTCCGGTCTCCTGGCTCAATGGGCTTTCAGAAGGTGGTGAACAGGCTTTGCAGAATGACTTCTGCCCGGCCTTGTCCAGGATTGCTGCGGGCGGTGATTCTGAACAGGTAGCAATTGCAGGTCGGCGAAAGTTTTCCTTCCGGGGTGCTGCAATCAGCAGCTGCTTCATTTGGGTTCAGCGACTTGCAGACGGCCTGTCCACGGTATTCGATCAGGTAGCGTGGTCGTGTGCCGGCGAGGTTGCCCAGGTCCACATTGGCAAGTTCGCGTGCGCTGTTTTGCCAATTGATGCCCAGCACCCAGTCGGGGGGCTGAGTGGTTGGCGTAGCCACGAACCCGTTGTTGATTGCCGGAACGCCGGCAACGGTAGCTGCGTCGGGGTCGAAGCCGTTGAGTCCGACGCGATTTCTGGCATCGGTTTCCCCCGCCAGCAAGGCAGCTTCGGCAGCTTGCAGGGCGATGCTTCGGTCATGCGAGGCGCCGCTCATCCGTTCTTCTAAAGCTACGCTGCGGACACTGGAAACGCCAAGGATGCTCATGACGACCAGCATGACCATCGCCACGATCAGAATGACGCCGTGCTGGGATTTCCGGCTGGAGAGGGTATATGTCTGGCACATGTCAGGCAGTCCTGCGTTGTACGACGGTGGTGACTCGGCGTTCGATCTGCGTGGCCGCACAGAGGTTGTTCGCTGCGGCGATCTCTGTATTCTGATTGCGGCTACAGAGAGTGAAGCCGACCTGGATGGCGCCATTGTTATTGGGTAGGACGTCAGTTACATTGAGGCCGACAACATTGTCGATCATCCGGACGCCAGCGCCATTGCCTTCGCTGCGGTAAAGGAAGTTGTCGGTGCCGACATACCAGGTGCGAATGTTCAGACCCGCAGCGATCGTCGCGCCTTGAAGATTGACGCCGGGTGCCTGGGTGACGGTGACGTTGGCAGGGGTTGCGGCGCTTACCCTGAGGATGTGTGCCGATTTTCCGGTGCAGACGATGATGATGTCGTTTGCGCGCAGATTGTTATTGACCGTGAAGACATTTTCGCCGGTGGTATGGGTGGTGATCGATAGTGTGTTTGTCGAGGTCAGAAGTTGCAAGGCGCCCTGCCCAGTATTGCGGTTACCCGGATTGGTCGCCGGATTGACCACGACGCCACTGGAATTCCTGAGAATGTTGGCAATGGCAACTGCGGTGGCATCGCCGCCAGTATGGTCGTTCAGGGTCATCGCCATGCAAGGATGACCGCCGGCCTCGCGAATATCGCGTGCGATCATGTCCACGGCGATACGGCTGTTCTCCTGAATCTGGGATAGGCCTTCCGTGGCCGTGAAGGCGCGCTGATTGGTGATCAGTACGCCGGTCGCGCCCAGCATCAGGATCAGGCCGATGGTCATGGCGACCATCAGTTCGACGAGTGTCAGGCCGTGTTGTGATTGGATGTCTTTCATGGTGACGGCTCTCAGAACAGTGCGGTCAGTTGTAGCTGTTGCGCCATGGCGCCGCCAGCGCGCCGGTCATTCCATTGCACCGTGACGACGCAACGCGTGCTTCCGGGCGGGTTGGCGTTGGCAGCGCAGGTGATCTGTCCGCAACTGCCTGCACCCAGATTGGCTTGCAGGTCACCCAGCCAGGTGATGAAGAACCCGGCGCCGCCATTGCAAATCATGGCTGTGCTGTTTCGGGGAACCACACTGGCGTGCATGGCATCGATCAGGGAATTGGCTGCAATTACCGCCTGGGTGCGTTGCAGGCTGCTTTCGTTTCCCTTGAGGGCGCGTGCCTGCAGTCCGGCGACCCCCAAGGCGCCAATGGCCAGTACAACGATAGCGACGACGACCTCAATCAGGGTCATGCCTGCTTGCCGGTTGCTGGGAGATGTCGTGAAGGTGTTCATGGGAACTCGCTGGTCAATTCAGAAAGGCTTTACCGCTACCGAGAACAGTGATCGTTCTTGTGCGTGCCGTATTCGAAAGCGTGATTTGTCCGGTGTTGTTGGTCGTGCCGTTCGCGTTGAAGGTGATATTCGCCATGTCGGCGTTCATGTTTACATTGCCCAGCCTTGCAGCAAGAACCACTGCTGGGTCGACGGTGCGTGCCTGACTGCTTCTGATGGCATCGGATCGGGTCTGGGCGAGCGCGGCGAGAAGCTCGTTGGTCGCCGCAGTGACACGATTCCCTGTTATCTGATTTTGCATTTGTGGGGCTGCAACGGCAGCCAGGATGGCCATAATAGCCACAGCAACCATCATCTCGACCAGCGAGAAGCCTTGTTGCAAACGAGTTTTCAAGTATGGAAGGCACATGGTCGTTTCCGGGACTTTTTGGCGCTTTCAGTCTATGGCAACTCGATTTGGTTTGGGGGAGGGAGGGGACGAGCGGTCGTTTGCGAAAGACTGGCGGCTTACGCAACGGAATTGCCCAAAATGAAGATTGAGCTTCGATTTTGATTGCAATTGATTCATGAGCGGTTATAATCCCGCTTTTAATTCTTCACCCACCTGGATTCATTCATGGCCAACAGCGCACAAGCCCGCAAGCGCGCACGTCAAGCTGACAAGCAGCGCGCCCACAACGCAAGCCTGCGTTCGACCCTGCGCACCGCGATCAAGCGTGTGCGCAAGGCGATCGTCGCCGGCGACAAAGCCGCCGCACAGCTGGTTTTCCAGCAGTCCGTCGCAGTGATCGACCGCATCGCCGACAAGAAGATCGTTCACAAGAACGCCGCTTCCCGTACCAAGAGCCGCCTGTCTTCGCAGATCAAGGCGCTGGGTGTTGCTGCTGCCTGAGCGCACTGCACACCAAAAAATGGCGCCGCAAGGCGCCTTTTTTTTGTCCGTACTGGCGGGAAATTACTTTTTCTTGTCTTCCAGTGAGCAGACGCCGTCAATGATCTGCAGGTCGTTGTCCTGGGCGAAGTTGAGCATGAAACGGTAGGCCATCGGTTCGACCTCGCCCAGCCTGCCATCGACGAAGACCGCCTTGTCGCCGTTGAAATCGCCGGGGCCGACATAGGGGGAGTACTTCATCTTGCGTTCCGCGCCAAAAGCGGACATCACGCCACAGAGGCGTTCGGCCCAGTCGCTGGGGCGGAATTTCTTTCCTTCCTTGGTGACGCCGACAATGATGAATGTGGTCGATTCTTGTGTTGTCATTATGTACTCTGCGCTTATGGGTATGCGACCTTGCTTTTCGCTGCATTCTAGCAGAAGCGCTTGGTCTTACCATAATCGACAATCACCTTGCGCATTGTGAAAATGCGGCCGGGGTGGCGTTTTTCAGCTTCCGTGAGTGCAAAAAGGCCCGTCAAGCGCTTGGCTGACGGGCCTTGTTTTTTGCTGGTGAGCAGCGGTATTAGCCGCAGGTTCCTACGGCGCCGCAGGCCGTGCAGAAGTCGCAGCCGTCCTTGCGGATCATCGTGTGGTTGCCGCATTCGCCGCACAGCTTGCCCTGGGTTGGCAGCACCTTGTTGCTGGTGGTGTCTTCCGGGGCTTCGAGGATGCCCATCTGCTGCAGCGGGAAGCCTTCCTCGTCGAGGATGCCGAGCATGGCGTAGCGGTGGATGATCAGCTGGGCGATGTAGGCGACCGTCGACGGGTAGGTCTGCTGCTTGCGCGAACCCGGGACGAAGGCCATGAAGTCGCCGAAGGGTTCGGAGTAGTCGAGCAGCTTGCGCAGCTTCATGCCGATCCAGGCCGGATCGACGACGCGCATGTCGAGCGACAGCAGCTTGCACAGGCCGTCGAGGGCGCGCGGGTAGTTGCCGGCCAGCCACATCGAGTAGGGGCGGGTGACGCCGTCGGGCAGCGTGATTTCCTTGAGGCCGAGGACGAAGTCTTCGCCGGTCGAGGCGTTGTTGATGTCCACCGTCCAGGACAGCGTGCCGTCGGTGCCGGTCTTCGGCTCCTTGGTGCTGAACAGGGCGTCCTTGACCGGGGTCGCGCCGTCATGAGTGAGGGCGCCGAGCTGTTCGACGCGCCAGCGGATGACCTGGGCCATCGCCGAGACGACGGACGGCATGCGCTTCTTCTCGCCATGCGGCGGCATGTGCATCTCGAAGGAGTCGCCCGGGGTCTTGGCCAGGGCTTCGAGCTTCATTTCCAGCCAGCCGTGGTCATTGGCGCGCATGTCCATCGACAGGGTCTTGGCAACGGCGCCGAGGCCGCGCGGTTCGGCCGGGCCGTTGGCCCAGACTTCGAACGGCCAGGCGTGGCCTTCCTGCTCGACGTGGCCGACGAACAGGGCGAACTTGCCGATCGGCGAGTCGACCATGTAGGTCCAGCACAGGTTGCCTTCCGGCAGGTTCGGGCGGCCCGGCCAGCGCAGGCTGGAGAGCACCGGCGCCGGCAGGTTCTTGATCGACAGGCGGCGGTTGGCATCCGACACGAAATCCTGCGGCGACTTGGCGTCGTCGGCGGCTTCCTTGGCCGGTTCGCTGCTGACCGACAGCACCGAGCCGAGCACGCTGTTCGGACGGTAGGTGGCCAGGCCCTTGAGGCCGGCCTTCCAGGCCTGCATGTAGAGATCCTGGAAGTCTTCGTACGGATAGTCGGCGGGGACGTTGACCGTCTTCGAGATCGAGGTGTCGATGTACGGCGCGACGGCGGCGACCATGTCGGCGTGGGCCTTGGCCGAAATTTCCAAGGCGGTCACGAAGTAATCCGGCAGCTTGCTGACGTCGCCACCCTGGTGCTTGTACAGGCGCCAGGCGTAATCCTCGACCGAGTATTCCTTGATCGTGCCATCCTGCATCCGTTTTTTACGGTTGTAGGTCCAGGAGAACGGCGGTTCGATGCCGTTCGAGGCGTTGTCGGCGAAGGCCAGCGAGATGGTGCCGGTCGGCGCGATCGACAGCAGGTGCGAGTTGCGCAGGCCGTGCTTGCGGATTTCGGCCTTGATGTCGGCCGGCAGGCGCGAGGCGAAGTTGCCGCCGGACAGATAGAGCTCGGCGTTGAACAGCGGGAAGGCGCCGCGTTCCTTGGCCAGCTCGACCGAGTACAGGTAGGAGGAATCGCGCATGAATTCGCTGATGCGGGCGGCCATGGCGCGGGCTTCTGGCTTGTCGTAGCGCAGGCGGAGCATGGCCAGGGTGTCGCCGAGGCCGGTGAAGCCGAGGCCGACGCGGCGCTTGTTGGCGGCTTCCTGCTGCTGACGCTCAAGCGGCCAGTGGGTGGCGTCGAGCACGTTGTCGAGCATGCGGGTGGAGACGCGGCAGACTTCGGCGAAGGCGTCGAAATCGAAACTGGCCTTGTCGGAGAAGGCGTCACGCACGAACAGGGTCAGGTTGATCGAACCCAGGCAGCAGCAGCCGTACGGCGGCAGCGGCTGTTCGGCGCAGGGGTTGGTGGCCTCGATGACTTCGCAGTAATTGAGGTTGTTGTCCTTGTTCATCCGGTCGAGGAACAGGATGCCCGGCTCGGCGTGGTCGTAGGTGGATTTCATCACCTGGTCCCACAGGTCGCGGGCGCGCACCTTGCGATAGACCCAGGTGCCGTCGTCGCGCTGGTAGGCGCCGGCTTCGCGCATCTCGGCATTCGGCTCGGCGCGGTGGGTCAGTTCGAAATCGCCGTCGGCATCGACCACTTCCATGAAGGCGTCGGTGACGCCGATCGAAATGTTGAAGTTGGTCAGGTCGCCCTTGTCCTTGGCGTGGATGAATTCCTCGATGTCCGGATGGTCGCAGCGCAGCACGCCCATCTGGGCGCCGCGGCGGGCGCCGGCGGATTCGACGGTTTCGCAGGAGCGGTCGAAAACGCGCATGTAGGAGACCGGGCCGGAAGCGCGCGATTGCGTGCCCTTGACGCGGGCACCCTGCGGGCGGATCGAGGAGAAGTCGTAACCGACGCCGCCCCCGCGGCGCATGGTTTCGGCGGCATCCATCAGGGCCTTGTAGATGCCGGGGCGACCGTCGGTGTTCTCGACGATGGAGTCGCCGACCGGCTGCACGAAGCAGTTGATCAGCGTCGCCTGCAGGTCGGTGCCGGCGGCGGAGTTGATGCGGCCGGCCGGGATGAAGCCGTTTTCCTGGGCCCACAGGAAGCGGCCTTCCCAGTGCGCGCGGTCGGCTTCCTGCTCGACCTGGGCGAGTGCCCAGGCGACGCGCTTGCGCACGTCGTGTACGTTGGTTTCCTTGCCCTTGGCGTACTTTTCAATGAGGACTTCGCCGGAAATTTCCTGCTCCGGCAGCGGGGCGAATTGCGGCGGTGCAGGAATGTCGGTCAGCGACAACTGCTCGGCGATCTTGCTCATTGAAGACTCCTCTCGTCTGGTTTTGTATAGGTGCGATGAGGAAGGAATCTACTAGATGTAGTGTATCGAGGCAATACCTTGACTAGATGCAGTATGTTTGCTTCGGTCGGGTCGTGCTTCTGTCATGTGCCGGAAAAGCCCGAAAAAACAAGGCTCCGGCACCTTTCGGCGACGGAGCCCGGCAGCGAAAAAAAGATTTGTTAAAGCGCCAATAGCGTTTGTGCGTGGTGCGCCATCATCCATTCTTCGTTGGTCGGAATGACCAGCACGTCGACGCTGCTGTTGCCGGCGCTGATCACCAGATCGTGGCGGGCGTTGGCTTCCGGATTGACGCGGATGCCCAGCCATTCGGCCTGCAGGCAGACGCGGCGGCGGACTTCGGCGGCGTGTTCGCCGATGCCGCCGGTGAATACCAGCGCGTCGATGCCGCCGGCGGCGGCGACCAGCGAGCCGAGTTCGCGGACGATGCGGTAGCAGAACAGGTCGACCGCCTCACGCGCTTCCGGCTTGTCGCTCGACAGCAGCGTGCGCATGTCCTGACTGATGCCGGAGACGCCGAGTAGGCCGGATTCCTTGTACAGGATGCGGCTCATGTCCTTGACCGAGAGGCCCTTGGTTTCCATCAGGTGGAGGACCAGGCCGGGGTCGAGGTTGCCGCAGCGGGTGCCCATCATCAGGCCGTCGATGGTCGAGAAGCCGAGCGTGGTGGCGACGCACTTGCGGTTGACCATGGCCGCCATGCTGGCGCCGTTGCCCAGGTGGGCGACGACGACGCGGCCGTCGGCGCGGTGCGAGTGCTGCGGCAGCGCCCGGGCGATGAATTCGTAGGACAGGCCGTGGAAGCCGTAGCGCTTGATGCCTTCGGCAGTCAGCGCGCGCGGCAGGGCGAACAACTGGGCGACTTCCGGCTGGCTGCGGTGGAAGGCGGTATCGAAGCAGGCGACCTGCGGCACGTCGGGCAGCAGCGCCTGCAGCGCCTTGATGCCGGCGACGTTGTGCGGTTCGTGCAGCGGTGCCAGCGGGATGAAGCCGGTCAGGTGTTCGAGTACCTGGGCGTCGACCACGGTCGGTTGCGAGTACAGGTCGCCGCCATGGACGACGCGATGGCCGACGCTGACGATCTGCCAGCCGGTGTAGGTGGCGAGGAACCACTTGAGCATGGCGTCGAGCGCCTGCGTGTGGCTGACCGCGTCGCCAGCGATGAGCTGGTCGGCGATGCGCTCGCCGGCGCGGTTCTTGGCGATGAGCTTGGTGGCGTTGGTGCCGATGCCGTCGATCTGGCCGGAGACTTCGGCGTCAGGCGAGATCGGGTGATCGAGCGAAAAGAGGGCGAACTTGATCGAGGACGAACCGGCGTTGATCGTCAGAATGCCTTGTTTCATTGTCAGGAATTTCCCTTGTTACGGTTGGCGTGGGCGACCAGGGCGGCGATCACGCAGGAGGCGGTACGCGTTTCGGCGGTGTCGGCGCGGCTGGTCAGGACGATGGGGACCTTGGTGCCGAGCACGATACCGGCGGTCAGCGCGTTGGCCAGGTATTCGAGCTGCTTGGCCACCATGTTGCCGGATTCGAGGTCGGGAACGACCAGGATTTCGGCGTGGCCGGCGACCGCCGACTTGATCCCCTTGGTCTTGGCGGCGACGATGGAGACGGCGTTGTCGAAGGCCAGCGGGCCGTCGAGGATGCCGCCCTTGATCTGGCCGCGGTCAGCCATCTTGCACAGGGCGGCGGCGTCGAGGGTGGACTGGATCTTCGGGTTGATGGTCTCGACCGCCGACAGGATGGCGACCTTGGGCTCCGGGATGCCGATCACGTGAGCAAGCTCGATGGCGTTGCGGATGATGTCGGCCTTTTCCTCGAGCGTCGGCGCGATGTTGATCGCCGCGTCGGTGATCAGCAGCGGCCGGTGATAGGTCGGCACGTCCATCAGGAAAACGTGGCTGATGCGGCGGTTGGTGCGCAGGCCGTTGGCGCGGGCAACGACTTCGGCCATCAGTTCGTCGGTGTGCAGGCTGCCCTTCATCAGCGCCTCGGCGTCGCCGGTCTTGACCAGTGAAACGGCCAGCGCGGCCGAGTCGTGGCTGTGTGCGGCATTGACGATGCGGATGCCGGACAGGTCGATGCCGAATTCCTCGGCCAGCGCACGGATCTTGCCTTCCGGGCCGACCAGGATGGGTTCGATGATGCCGGCCTGGTAAGCCTGCACCGGGCCCTTGAGCGATTCCTCGTCGCAGGGGTGGGCGACCGCGGTCGGGATCGGTTCCAGCCCCTTCACCCGTGACAGCAACTGGGTGTAGCGGGCGTGCTTGTCGTCGATGTGGATCGACGGCGCGTGGTTATCCTGCAGGTGCGAGACCTTTTCCGTCGGCGCCAGCACTTCGGCGGTGCCGCGCACCACTTCCAGGCCTTCCTGGTTGGTGCATACGCAGTCGAAGACGATGTGCCGGTTGTGGTCGTATTTCTGCTTGACCGTGACGGTGATCGCGATGCGGTCGCCGATGGTGACCGGGCGGGCGAAGTGCAGGGCCTGGTCGATCAGGATCGTGCCCGGGCCGGGAAACTGGGTCGCCAGCACGGTCGAGATCAGCGAGCCGCTCCACATGCCGTGAGCGATGGCCTCACGGAACATGCCGCTCTCCGAGTATTTCGGATCGATGGTCGCCGGGTTGATGTCGCCGGTCAGGATGGCGAACAGTTTCACGTCTTCCGGCATCAGCGTGCGGGTCAGGCTGGCGCTGTCGCCGACGGCAACTTCGTCGTAGGTCTTGTTGGTCAGGTAGCGGCTTTCGCTGGCTTCGGACATGGTGCGGCTCCGTGAACGGAAACGGGAAAAATTCAGGCCCGCATCGCGGTACGCCGGTCGCGCGCCGCGTCGGGACGGGGGATTTCGATACTCAGTTGCGGATGCAGGCTGAGCAGGGTGTCGACCACCCAGGGATTGGCTTCATAGGTGAATTCGCGCGCGTCCAGCGGCGCACCGCTAAAGGCCTCGACGAACAGCGCCACGGCCGCCGAGCGGCTGACGCCGTATTCGCAATGGACCATGACCGACATCGCGAACGGCGCCGCCTGGATTTCGCGGACGAAATCGTCGATCTGCCGCGCCATCTGCCGGTTGAACAAGCCGGGCAGCGGCGGCTGGAATTCGTCGGCCGGCACGGCATCGAAAAACGACAGCCGCAGCACGTGGCGGAACAGCGGATCGAGCCGGGCTTCCGGCGTGGTCGGATCGGTGATCGAGATGACCGCCATGTAGGGGTTGCCGGCCAGCGATTCGGCCAGTTTGCGCGAGGTGTAACGGACGTGGTTGATGGTCATTGCTTCATTCCATGAACACCGGGTCGGAAAAGACCAGGGTGCCGTCCTTGCGCATCATCAGGTTGTCGGCCTTGATCAGGTCGGGCAGGGCGCCGTATTCGCTGGAAAAGGTTTCCAGCGCCTTGAGCGATTCCTGCACCGTGTCGGCCCAGCCCATCGGCGTCACCGCCAGGTGGTGCAGGGCGATGCGGCCCATGTCCTGAGCCAGGTTGCGCCACATCATGCAGGCGTCGAAATACGAGGTCGAAATCTTGGTCGCCACTTCGGCCGCATCACCCGTTCCGGGCAGCGGGTAGAGGCGTTCGACTTCGACGATGTAGAAGGGATAGCCCCGGCTGGAGCGGCCGGCCGGGCCATGGTCGGCGAAGACGATGGGGAAATGGCGGCCGGTCGGTCGGTCATCGGCCGTGTAGTAGGCGTAGTCGGTCGGCGAGGAAAGGATCTTGTAGACCCGTTCCTGGCCGTCAACCGTGTCGGCCTCGACGACGATGGTGCTCTCGCCCCGGCCGATTTCCTTGCGGCCCTTGAGTAGCGGGTGATCGGGGACGGGATCGGGAATGATGGGAGCAGGCGTATCGGTCATGGCCTCGGTCGTCCGTGCGTTATGTCAGCTTCAAGCATACCGCAGGGCTGAGCGCCCTGCGGTAGCAAGCGACATCAGGCGACGATGTGGGCGCCGCCGTCGACGTAGATGGTCTGGCCGGTCATTCCGGACGAACCGGAGGTGCACAGGAAGGCAGTCAGGGCGCCGACTTCCTCGATGGTCACGGTACGGCCGAGCGGCGCCTTCTGCGCGTCGGATTCGAGCAGGTTGTTGAAGTTGGCGATGCCGGAAGCTGCGCGGGTCATGATCGGGCCGGGCGACACGGCGAAGACGCGGATGCCCTTGGGGCCGAGGTCGTAGGCCATGTAGCGGACGGCCGATTCGAGTGCCGCCTTGATGATGCCCATGACGCCATAGTTACGCACCACGCGCTCGGCACCGAGGTAAGACATGGTGATCAGCGAGCCGCCGTGGGCCATCAGCGGCTCCAGGGCTTTGGCCATGCGCAGGAAGCTGTGGCAGGAAACGTTCATGGCGGCGTCGAAACCGGCTTCGGTGGCGTCGATGACGCGGCCGTGCAGGTCGTCGGCATTACAGAAGGCCATCGAGTGGATGGCGAAGTCGATTTCGCCGAAGGCTGCGCCGCACTCGGCAATCACGTTTTCCAGACAGCCTTCCTCGGCCACGTCGAGCTTGAGGAAGCGCTTGGCGCCGAGGGCCTCGGCCAGCGGCTGGGTGTAACGGGCAGTCTTGTCGTTCTGGTAGGTGATGGCGATCTCGCCACCCAGTTCGACGATGGCCTTGGCCACAGCGTAGGCGATCGACTTGTCGTTGGCGATGCCGGTGACCAGGCCTTTTTTGCCAGCCAGGGGGAGGGCGGTGCTGGGGGTGCTGGAACTCATGCTGTTTCCTCGCGGAGTGTTGTTGTGAAAACCTTGGCGCGCATGTTGCGCTGCATCATGCGGTGCAGATTACCACGTTTTTCAGTAGGGGATTGTGACGTCCATTTGTCACTTTGTTGCGGCAGGCGAATTATCTTTTTGCTATGCGGCAAGAGGGCGCGCGCTGGCTTGCCGGGGTGTGCTCTGCAGGCGGATTTTCGGCATGCTGCGCCGCCACAAAAAATGTCATTGTTCTTTTGTTGCAACATGGAAAAATTCAGCCATATCAGTGTTTTACGAAATTTATGACGGAAATTTTAAGATAATGAAGTCGCGTTTTATTGATCCAGCGCAAAACCGGTCGGGGGCAAAACACTAGAGTGTCGTGGTCTGTTTTCCAGGGGGTGCCTACCGTGTCTGTCTCAGCCGAGATTTCCAGCCTGATCGAGCCGATCCTGCAGCGCCATGCCTGGCGACCGGATCGTCTGGTCCAGATTCTGCGCGAGGTCCAGGAAGCCGTGGACTTCATTTCCGACGAAACTGCGGCCCATCTGGCCGAGGCCTTGAAGATTCCTTACGCGCAGGTGCACAGCACGCGGGACTTCTACGCCTTCTTCTACCGCGAGAACCGGGGCCGTTACCGGGTCCTGTTCTCGGACAACATCACCGACCGCATGGCCGGCAACCAGGCCTTGTTCGAGCACATGGCGAAGCGCCTCAAGCTCGAACGGGGCAAGGTCTCGGACGACGGGCTGGTGAGCATCGACTACTGCTCCTGTACCGGCATGTGCGACCAGGGGCCGGCAATCCTGGTCAACAACCGGGCGATCACCCGGATGACGCTGCGCCGGGTCGACGAAATCTGCGATCTGATCCGCGGCCAGGTGCCGCTCGACAAGTGGCCGGCCGAGTTCTTCCGCGTCGACGACAACATCCGCCGTGCCGACATGTTGCTCGGCACGCCGCACGAGCCGGGCAAGGCTGTCCGCGCGGCAATCGCCCGCGGTCGCGACGGCATGCTGGCTGAAATGAAACTGTCCAACCTGCGCGGTCGCGGCGGCGCCGGCTTCACCACCGCGGTCAAGTGGGAGGCCTGCCGCAACGCCCCGGCCACGCCGCGCTACATCGTCTGCAACGCCGACGAGGGCGAGCCCGGCACCTTCAAGGACCGCGTCCTGCTGCAGTCTTACGCCGGCCGCGTGTTCGAGGGCATGGTCATTGCCGCCTGGACGGTCGGCGCCAGCCACGGCTTCCTCTACCTGCGCGGCGAATACCTCTACCTGCTGCAGCCGCTCGAAGCCTACCTCGCCGGCATGCGTGCCGCCGGCCTGCTCGGCCGCGACATCGGTGGCGTCGCCGGTTTCGACTTCGACATCGAGATCCATCTCGGTGCCGGTGCCTACATCTGCGGCGAGGAAACAGCGCTGATCGAATCGCTCGAAGGCAAGGCCGGCCGCCCGCGCGTGCGCCCGCCTTTCCCGGTGACTTCGGGCTACATGGGCAAGCCGACCGTGGTCAACAACGTCGAGACCCTGTGCAAGGTCACCGAGATCGCCATCAACGGCGGCGCCTGGTACGAGGCGATCGGTACCAAGCAATCGACCGGCACCAAGATTCTTTCCGTCGCGGGTGACTGCGCCCGGCCCGGGCTCTACGAATACGCCTTCGGCGTGCGCATCGCCCAGGTGCTGGAAGACTGCGGTGCCCAGGAGGCGATTGCCGTTCAGGTCAGTGGCGCCTCCGGCGTCTGCCTGTCGGAACGCGAGTTCGGCCGGCGCATCGCCTTCGAGGACGTGCCGACCGCCGGTTCCTTCATGATCTTCGGCAAGCAGCGCGACCTGTTCGAGGTGGCGCGCAACTTCGCCCACTTCTTCGCCCACGAATCCTGCGGCTTCTGCACGCCGTGCCGGGTCGGCACGGTGCTGATGAAGGAGATCATGGACAAGATCGCCGAGGGGCGCGGCACGCAGTATGAAATGAACGAGCTGCTGCGCCTGCAGCAGGTATTGAAACCGGGCAGCCACTGTGGCCTCGGCCAGACCGCCGGCAACGCGGTTGCCGACACCGTGCAGAAATTCCGTCCCGCCTACGAACGGCGGCTGGCCGAAACCGACTTCGTGCCGGCCTTCGACCTCGATGCCGCCCTGTCCCGCGCCCGCGAACTGGCCGGCCGCGACGATGCCGCCGCCCACCTCGGAGAAGAAGCATGAGCGAAACCAGCAACGCCAACAGCTTTTCCATCGACGGCCAGCGCATACCCTTCACGCCTGGCCAGACCATCCTGCAGGCGGCGCTCGCCGCCGGCGTTTATATCCCGCACCTGTGCCATCACCCGGATCTCAAGCCGCATGGCAGCTGCAAGCTGTGCACGGTGATCGTCAACGGACGCAACGGCTCGGCCTGTACACAGATGGCGATGCCCGGCATCGAGGTCGAGAACAATTCGCCGACCCTGAACGACCGCCGTCGCGTGCTGCTGCAGATGCTGTTCGTCGAGGGCAACCACTTTTGCCCGGGCTGCGAGAAGAGCGGCAACTGCCAGTTGCAGGCGCTCGCCTACGACCTGGAAATGCTGGCCCCGCACTTCCGCCATGCCTATCCGGTGCGGCCGATTGATACCACCCATCCCGACGTCTGGCTCGACCTCAACCGCTGCATCATGTGCGAGCTGTGCGTGCGCGCCAGCCGCGACATCGACGGCAAGAACGTGTTCGCCCTCGCCGGACGCGGCGTCGATTCGCACATCGTCGTCAATTCGCCGAGCGGCCGGCTCGGCGACAGTGCGCTCAGCATCGACGATGCCGCCGTCCATGTCTGTCCGGTTGGCGCGATCATGGTCAAGCGCGTCGGCTACGCGGTGCCGATCGGCGAACGTCAGTTCGACGAGCAGCCGATCAGCCGCCAGGTCGATTACCTGGCCGCCCGCCACATCCCGATCGTGCCCGTTGCGGCCACCGAGGAGCGCTGAAATGAATGCACCGATGAACCCGCGCAAGCTGCGCATCACCACTACCTCGCTGTCCGGCTGCTTCGGCTGCCACATGTCCTTCCTCGACATCGACGAGCGCCTGCTCGAACTTGCTGCCCTGGTCGAATTCGACCGTTCGCCGATCACCGACATCAAGCACTGCAGCCAGCACTGCGATCTGGCCCTGGTCGAGGGCGGCGTCTGCAACGCCGAGAACGTCCATGTCCTGCGCGAGCTGCGCGCCAATGCCAAGATCCTGGTCGCCTTCGGCGCCTGCGCGGTCAATGGCGGCCTGCCGGCGCAACGCAACCACCTCGACGTCGGCCAGTGCCTGAGCCAGGTTTACCGCACGCCGGACGGCAGCGCCACGGCGATTCCCGACGATCCGGAACTGCCGTTGCTGCTCGACAAGGTCTATCCGGTCAACGAAGTGGTCCGCGTCGACTACTTCCTGCCCGGTTGTCCGCCGTCCGCCGACACCATCTGGAAATTCCTCACCGACCTGCTGACCGGCCGCACGCCGCGCATCGAGCACCCGCTGCTCAAATTCGACTGAACGGAGCACCAAATGTCCCAATTGGAAACCGCCGCCCACCCCGAAACCCTGCGCCGGGTTGCGATCGACCCCGTCACCCGGGTCGAAGGCCACGGCAAGGTCACCCTGCTGCTCGACCAGGACAACAAGATTCACCAGGTCCGCCTGCACATCGTCGAGTTCCGTGGCTTTGAAGTCTTCATCGAAGGCCGCCCGTACTGGGAAGTGCCGGTCACCGTGCAGCGCCTGTGCGGGATCTGCCCGGTCAGCCACCAGCTCGCCGCAGTCAAGGCGATGGACCAGATCGCCGGCTACGGTCCGCTCACGCCGACCGCCGAGAAGCTGCGCCGGCTGATGCACTACGGCCAGATGGTGCAGTCGCACGCCGTGCACTTCTATCACCTGGCCTCGCCCGACCTGCTGCTCGGCTTCGACAGCGATTTCACCCGCCGCAACATCGTCGGCGTCGCCCTTGATTTTCCGGAAATCGCCAAGCAGGGCGTACTGCTGCGCAAGTACGGCCAGGAAGTGATCCGCCACGTCGCCGGCAAGCGCGTGCATGGCACCGGCGCCATTCCTGGCGGCGTGAACAAGGCCCTGACCGTCGTCGAGCGTGACGAAATGGCGCGCGACATCGAGCAAATGATAGGCTGGACGCAGGGCGCCATCGACATGGTGCGCCGCCTGCACGAGACCAATCCCGGCTTCTACAACGTCTTCGGCGAATCGGCCGGCAACATGATGGGCCTGATGCGCCCCGACGGCGCCCTCGACTTCTACCACGGTGCCCTGCGCGCGGTCGATCCGCTGGGTCAGACGATCTTCGACCAGGTCGATTACGCCGATTACCAGCAGGTGCTGCAGGAAGAGATCAAGCCGTGGAGCTACATGAAGTTCCCGCACATCAAGAGCCTCGGCGCCGACAAGGGCTGGTACAAGGTCGGCCCGCTCGCCCGCGTCCAGGCCGCGACCTACCTGGCGACACCGCTGGCCGAGATCGAGCGGCAGAAGATGATGGCACTCGGCAACGGCAAGCCGGTGCATGGCACCTTGTTCTACCACTGGGCCCGCCTGGTCGAAATCCTGCACGCCGCCGAGATGATCCGCGACCTGCTCAACGATCCCGACATCCTCGGCACCGACCTCATGGCCGATCGTGGCGAGCGTCGCTACGAGGCGGTCGGCGTGATCGAGGCGCCGCGCGGTACCTTATTCCACCACTACCGCGTCAACGAGGACGACCAGGTCACCTACTGCAACCTGATCGTGTCGACGACCAACAACAACCAGGCAATGAACGAAGCGATCCGCACCGTCGCCCGGCAGTATCTCGACGGCCGCGAGGTCACCGAGGGTCTGCTCAACCACATCGAATGCGCGATCCGCGCCTACGATCCCTGCTTGTCCTGCGCGACGCATGCGCTGGGCAAGATGCCGCTGACCGTCGAGGTGGTCGACGCCGACGGTCAACTCGCTTCGTCGCTGAGCAAGGCATGAGCGCACCGATCGTCATCCTCGCCGTCGGTAATCCCAGCCGCGGCGACGACGCGATCGGGCCCATCCTCCACGAGCGGCTGGTGGCCTGGCTCAGGGATACGCCGATGGCCGGGCAGTTCGAGTTGATCGAGGATTTCCAGCTCAATATCGAACACGCGCTCGACCTGCTGGGGCGCGAACTGGTGTTGTTTATCGACGCTGGCGAGGGCACGCCGGCACCCTTTAGTTTTACCCGGATCGAACCAGCGCCGGGTATCGCCCACAGCAGCCACGAGCTGCCACCGGAGGCGGTGCTCGAGGTGTTTCGCCGCACCCTGCATCAGGAGCCGCCGGCAGCCTTCGTGCTGTGCGTGCGCGGTGAGGCTTTCGAGCTGGGCGAGCCGCTGAGCCAGGCGGCCCAGGAGAATGTCGAAGGGGCCTGGGCCTGTCTGCAGCAGTTGTTCCGGCACCCGGACCGGGAAAGCTGGGAGGGGCAGGCGACGCCCTGATCAGTCCGGCTGCCTGCGTGGCAGAGTGAACCAGAAGGTGGAACCCTGGCCGGGTGCGCTGCTGACGCCGATTTCCCCACCCATCAGTTCAACCAGCCGTTTGGCAATCGACAGGCCGAGACCGGTGCCGCCGAAGCGCCGGGTCATCGAACCGTCGGCCTGGGAGAAGGGCTGGAACAGGCGTTCCATCTGCGCTGGCGTCATGCCGATGCCGGTATCGCGGACGGTGAAACGCAGCCACGCCTCGCCGTCGGGAACGACTTCGAGTTCGACACTGCCGTTTTCGGTGAACTTGATCGCATTGCCGATCAGATTGTTGAGCACCTGGCGCAACCGGCAGGGATCGCCGCACAGGATTTCCGGCAGCTCGGGCGACAGCGTGCAGCGGAAGGCCAGTTGCTTGCCCTCGGCGAGCGTGCCGAGCAGCCTGCAGGTGGCGTTGAGGACATCGCCAAGCATGAAGTCTATCGCTTCGACCGCCTGCTTCCCGGATTCGATTTTCGAGAAATCAAGGATGTCGTTGATCACGCCGAGCAGGCCGTTGGCACTGTCCCTGACGGTTTCGGCATAGTCCCGCTGTTCATCGGACAAGGGCGTGTCGAGCAGCAAATCGCACATGCCGATGACGCCGTTCATCGGGGTGCGCAGTTCGTGGCTCATGTTGGCCAGGAATTCGCTCTTCGCCCGGTTGGCTGCCGCGGCTTCTTCCAGAGCCAGGTGTTCGGCGGCCAGGGCGCGCTCCCGGGCCATGGTCTGCTCGTGCAGCAGGCTGACATTCGAGGCGGCGCCGCGGTAACCCTGGAATTGCCCCTTGTCGCCGAATACCGGGACGCCGCTGACCGACAGCCAGACCCGTTTGTCGTCGGCCAGCCTGGCTTCGTACTCGAAGCGGTGGAAGGGGCGATGGGCGGCCAGGTCGGCAAAATGCGCCTCGATTCTGGCCTGCATTTCCGGGTCGTCGGCGACCATGATGTCCCGGCGCGATTTGCCCATTAAATCACGCACCTCGATGCCGAGCAGGGTGTGCAGATTGTCGGTCATGAAAGTGAAGCGGTGATCGGCGTCGGTTTCCCAGAACCACCAGTCGGAACTGGTCGAGAAAATGTCCTGGAAACGCTGTTCGTTGGCGGCCAGGGACTGATGGGCCGACAGCAATCGTTGTTCAATCCGGCGGGTGCGCGTGGCCAAAGCCAGCAACAGCAGTGTCGCCAGTCCGGCGGCCAGCAGCAAGCCGGAGAGCAGCTTGCGCCGGGCTTCGGTGCGTTCGCTACCGACGTCGCGGACGATGGCCATGGAAGCGACGGCTTCTCCATCGACATCGGGCAAGGGTAAAAGGCTGGCCGACCAGTCACTGAGTTCGCCGTGCGACGCCAGTACCTGAGCGGCCTGTCCGCCAGGGTGAGTATTCCAGTACTCGGCCAGTTTTTCCGGCAGGCGCCGGCCGCCTTGCTGCTGGATGGCAATGCGCGGGTGTTCGTTCCAGAAACCGCTGAATCCCAGTTCAAGCTTGCCGGCGGCAAACGCCGCTTCGCTGGTCGCCTGTTTGTCGACGGCAGTGATCACCTCGACTTCCAGCATCTCGCCGATGGCACTGGCGAAATATTCGACTTCCTGCGCCAGTTCGATGTAGCCGATCAGGGTGTCGCCGTCATGCCAGGGCAGCACGTGGCGCAGCGCGTAGGTGCCGAGCGGGCCCAGTTCCAGTCCGCTGCCTGGCTGGCCGCTACGCATGGCTTGAGTCAGGGTTTTCCGGGTGATCAGGTCGCCGCTGCGTTGTGGTGCATGCACGCGCAGCAGGATGTGGCCGTCCGGGCGGATGAAATACCAGTGGCTGATGCCGAATTGCTTGCGCAATTCGGCGAAGCGTTGGCGGCTGGCCTCAAGCAGGGCCGCATGGTTGCCTTGCTGCATGGCCTGGCGCAACTGCGCGTCGCTGGCGGCTTCGCGGGCGAACCAGCTCAGGTGCTGCAAGCTTTCGTCATGCAGGCGTTGCCAGGCGGCTTTGGCCTGACCAGCAGCGTTTAGTGTGCGTTCCCGCTCCTGCTTCTCCTGGTGCCACTGGAAAACCGCTGCGAAGGCGACGACCAGCGCCAGCAGCACGCAGCCGACGGGCAACAGAATCTGTCGCTGGAAACGCAGTGTCTGTGACGGAAAGGGCATCAATCTGCTGCGCTCCGGGGCTGAGCGCGGGGGTCAGCGATAGACGAGAACGGGAACCTTGGAATGGGTCAGAACCTTGTTCGTTTCGCTGCCCAGCAGGAAGCCGCTGATGCCTTTACGGCCGTGCGAGGCCATGAAGATCAGGTCGCAACCGGATTGCTCGGCGGCGTTGATGATGGCTTCGTAGGGAATGTCGCTGGTGGTCGACAGCGTGCTGCATTCGACGCCGGCTTCCTGGCACCAGGCGGTGACTTCGGCGAGATACTGGCTGGCTTGCTGTTCGGCCATTTCGGTGAATTTTTCCGGCGTGGTCGGGTCGATCAGGGCACCTTCGCCGAAATAGGCGATCGGGTATTCCGGCTTGGCATAGAACGCCGTGACCCGGGCACCTGCCTCGCTGGCGAAGGATATGGCACGCTTGGCCGCAGCGCGTGACAGTTCGGATCCATCGGTCGGAACGAGAATGTGCTTGAACATGCTTTACCTCCTGAAATGAAGTGCTGGCGTTGCTTTCCGCCTTATTGAGGTTCATGCTACGCCAAGTCCGGAGGATTGCAAACATGCGACTTGGCTTTTACGGTGCAGCCGGCGAAGTGACCGGTTCGTGCACGCTGGTGGATACCGGCGAGTGCCGCTTTCTGGTCGATTGCGGCATGTTCCAGGGGGGCGCGGAAGCGCGTTCCAAGAACGAAAAGGCGCTCGACTTCGGTTTCGACGTGCGTCGTCTCGATTTCGTGCTGCTGACGCATGCCCACATCGACCACTCCGGTTTGTTGCCACGCCTGGCCATGCTCGGCTATCGCGGGCCGGTTTATGCGACCCGGGCCACCGCTGCCCTGCTCGAAGTCTTGCTGCCGGACAGTGCCCATATCCAGGAAAAGGAAGCCGAGTGGCAGATCCGCAACCGGCGGCGGCGCGGGCGCAGCGAGCGCGGCATCCAGCCGCCGCTGTATTCGGTCCTGCAAGCCCAGACCGTGCTCAAACAGGTGCGCCCGGTCGACTACGGCCAGCGCGTCCGGCCGAGCGAGGGGATCGAAGTCTGTTTCCACAACGCCGGCCACATCCTCGGTTCGGCGTCGCTGGAAGTGCTCGTCCATGTCGGTGGGCGGGCCCGGCGGCTGGTCTTTTCCGGCGACCTGGGCATGCCCGGCCGGCCGGTGCTCAACGACCCGTCGGCACCGCCGGCGAGTGCCGATGCCGTGCTCATCGAATCGACCTACGGCAACCGCCTGCACCGGCCGTTTGCCGAGACCGAAGAGGAAATCGTCGCCGCCTTCAAACGCACCCGGGCAGCCGGCGGCAATATCGTGATCCCGGCATTCGCCGTCGGCCGCACCCAGGAAATCCTCTACCTGCTGACCGACCTGGTCCGGCGCCAGCGGCTTGACCCGCTGAAAATCTATGTCGATTCGCCGATGGCCAACGCCGCCACCCGGATCACGCTCGAACATCGCGATCTGCTCGACGACCCTACCTGTGAATTGATCGACTGGCAGCAGGCCCATCCCGACAAGGTGAATATCGAATTCGTCGCCGATGTCGAACGCTCGCGGCAGTTGAACGACATCCGTCACGGCGCGGTGATCATTTCGGCCAGCGGCATGTGCGACGCCGGACGGATCAAGTACCACCTGCGCGAGAACCTGCGGCGCAGCGAATGCACGGTGATGATCGCCGGTTTTCAGGCGGCCGGGACGCTCGGCCGGCGCCTGGTCGACGGTGCCCGGCTGGTGCGCATCTTCGGCGAGACGGTGCCGGTGCGCGCGAAAATCTGCACCGTCGGCGGTCTGTCGGCGCATGCCGACCAGGCGGCCTTGCTCGACTGGCTGGCGGGCTTTCACAAGCCGCCGGGCAAACTTTTCGTGGTCCACGGCGAGGCAGGTGCCTCGGCCGATTTCCGTGCTGCCGTACAGGCGCGTTTTGGCTGGGAGGAAGTGCATTTGCCCCTCCCGGGGAGCATGGTCACGCTGTAAGATGGTGATGAATTCGCCTCAGGGAGAACAAAGCAATGTCCGCAAAATCCGCAGCCCAGCATGACACCCTCGAACTCGACGGACTGAGTCCGTTCGAATCCCTGGGAAAGTCGGTCAGCAAGGCCATCGACCCCTTCGGTGTGACGACCTCGTTGCTCAGCGCGCAAATGGCCTGGCTGATGCACCCGCAGGAACTGGTCCGCGCCGTCAATGCGCTGTCCGGCGACCTGCTCGCCCTGCAGGCCCACGTGACCCGACGGGCGCTCGGCATTCCGTCCGATGACGTGATCCAGCCCAATGCCGACGATGCGCGTTTCGCCAATCCGATCTGGACCGATTCGGCGTCCTGGGACATTGCCAAGGAGTGGTACCTGGCCTTTACCCACCGCCTGCAGGACATGTATTTCGAAACCCCCGGCCTGTCGGACAAGGAACGCCGGCGGGCGGCCTTCTGGCTACGCAAGTGGCTGAACATGGTGGCACCGACCAATTTTTTCTGGACCAATCCGGTCGCCCTCGAACGTGCCGTCGCCACCCAGGGTGAAAGCCTGCGCCGCGGCTGGGAGAATTTCCAGCGCGACGTGAAGGCGAAGAACATTCAGATGGTCGAGCCCGACGCCTTCACCGTCGGCAAGGATCTGGCGACGACGCCGGGCAAGGTGGTGTTCCGCAACCGCCTGGTCGAACTGATCCATTACACGCCGACCACCGACAAGGTGCGGGCCATGCCCATCGTCATCGTCACGCCGTGGATCAACAAGTTCTACATCCTTGACCTGACCGCCAAGAAGAGCCTGGTCAAATACCTGACCGACCAGGGTTTCTCGGTCTTCATCACCAGCTGGAAGAACCCGGATGCGGACATGCGCGACGTCCGTTTCGACGACTACCTGCTCGAAGGCGTCAACGAAGTCGTCCGCGTTGCCGGTGAATTCTGCAAGCAACCCAAGGTGCATCTGGTCGGTTACTGCATCGGTGGCACGCTGGTGTCGACCTACATGGCCTGGGCCAACAAGCGCTTTGGCGAAGACCAGGTGCCGGTCGCGCACTGGACGCTGTTCACCACCCTGACCGATTTCTCGAACCCCGGCGACATCGACGTCTTCATCGACGATGCCTGCATCAGTGCGCTCGAAGAGTCGATGGCCAAGAAAGGCTATCTCGACGGCAACGAGATGGCGACCTCGTTCCGCCTGCTGCGCTCGAACAGCCTGGTGTGGAGCTACTGGGTCAACAGCTACCTGCTCGGCGAACCCTTGCCGCCGTTCGACGTACTGTTCTGGAACGTCGATTCGACGCGCATGCCGCAAGCCATGCACGCCTGGTACCTGCGCGAGCTCTACCTGAACAACAAGCTGATCAAGCGCGACTCGCTGACCGTTGCCGGCGAACCGATCGACCTCGACCGCATCGTCCAGCCGCTTTACGCGGTGACTGCCGAGGACGATCACATCGCGCCGTGGAAGCAGTGCTACCGCATTCGCAAGTACGTCAACGTCAAGGCGCCGGTGCGCTTCGTGCTGTCGACTTCCGGGCACATCCTGGGCATCGTCAACCCGCCGGTCAATCCGCCCAAGCGGGCTTACTGGATCGCCGAACCCGAACGCAACGAGCACTGGGAGCAGTGGCAGGAACGTGCCGAGAAGAAGCCCGGCACCTGGTGGGAAGACTGGACGGCCTGGCTGGGCCAACGCACCGGCGAGCTGGTCGAGGCCTACCCGGCGACCAACCGCAAGTTCCCCGGGCTGGCCGATGCCCCGGGTACCTACGTGCTGGAAAAATGAGCACCGACCTGCTGCGCATCGTGCGCATCAACGAGGAGATCAAGGCGGTCGTCGGGGTCGCCTTCAAGATCAACATCATGGCGCTCAACGCCATCTTCCTCGCCAAACGCGCCGGTACGGCGGCACTGGGTTTCGGTGTGCTGTCCAACGAGTTGCGGGTTTTCTCCCAGGATTTGCGCACCTGCATGGGCGGCTTGAGCGGACTGATCCATCGCTGCGTCAACGAGGTCTCGGTCGTCCTCCAGGACGTTCGCCATATTCGCTTGCTGCGTGAGGCGGTGGCCGGAACGTCGCGGCCCGAACTGGGACTGGCGCTGAAACGGCGCGAACTGGCCAACGGCGAGCACCAGGCCCGCCTGGCCAGCCTGCGCCGGCAGTTGCAGCGGGCGCTCGACGATGCCTTCCAGCTGGTCGAACTGGGCGGTGTGCTGGCCAAGTCGGCGAAGATCGAAGCGGCTTACGGACAGGGCTTCGCCGGGGCGCTGGCTCAGGTGTCGGGGGAATTCGACGGGATCGTCGAGGAAATCCGCAACTCGCTGCAGGCCTTGCAGCGTTCGGAATTTTTCAAATAAAACGGATGGCGGGGGCAGGGTGAAGAAAACCAGCACGATTTACCAGGACGGCGATCACAAGTGGGTCGCCATCGTCAGGGACAACGAACGCCCCGGACACCTGATCGATACCAACGAATACCTGGTCATGCACGGCGGCAAGGCCATCCTGCTCGACCCGGGCGGTGCCGAGGTCTTTCCGGCCGTGTTCTCGGCCCTGGCCGGGGAATTCGATCCGTCCGCCCTGAGCGGCATCTTCGCCTCGCATCAGGACCCGGACATCTGCTCCTCGCTGGCCCTGTGGCTGGAATTCAATCCAGGCATGAAATGCTACGTCAGCTGGCTGTGGTCCAGCTTCATCCCGCATTTCGGCGGCACGGCCGATACTTTCGTCTCGATTCCCGACGAGGGCATGGACATTGCGCTCGACGGGCTGACCCTGCAGGCGGTGCCGGCGCATTACCTGCACTCCTCGGGCAATTTCCACCTCTACGACCGGCAGGCCAAGATACTGTTCTCCGGCGACGTTGGCGCCGCCCTGTTGCCGGCCGGCCAGGATGGGCTGTTCGTCGAGAATTTCGATAGCCACATCCGCCATGCCGAAGCCTTCCACAAACGCTGGATGGGGTCGAACGAAGCCAAGCGCCGCTGGTGCGAGCGGGTGGCGGCAATGGATATCGACATGCTCTGCCCGCAACACGGGGCCATTTACCGCGGTGCCGATGTCAGACGTTTCATCGACTGGTTCGACGGGCTGACCGTCGGCGTCCTGCACGGTTGAGGCATTTCCCGGTTTTGATGCGGATCAAGGCCGTCGGGGGCGGGCGGGGCGGACAATCGTCCTGACCCAACCCCCAAGGAAAACATCATGACGATCCGCGAATTCATGAGCGACGATCACCGCCACTGCGATGATCTTTTTGCCCTGGCCGAGCAGGCCGCCGCCGATGGCAGCCTGACCCGCGCGCGCAGTGCCTTCGGCGATTTCCAGATGGCCATGCTGCGCCATTTTCTCGGCGAGGAGCAGACCCTGTTCCCGGCCTTCGAGGAACGTACCGGCATGCGCATGGGGCCGACCCAGGTGATGCGCATGGAGCACGAACAGATGCGCGAACTGATGGTGGCTGCCGTCGATGCGCTGGCGCAGGACGACGCCGAATCCTTCCTCGGTCAGTTGGAAACCCTGCTGATCATGATGCAGCAGCACAACATGAAGGAAGAGAACGTGCTCTACCCGATGTGCGACCAACAGTTGGCCGCCGAGCAGGACAGTTTGATCGAACGCCTGCAGGGCGATCTGCAGACCGCCTGATGACGCGCCAGGCCGAACGCGTCGACGGGCGGTTCATGGAACCGCCCCAGCCCTTCGTGGCGACCATGGAAATGCTTGACACCCTGCAGCCCGGCGAGGAAATGCAGTTGCTGCTCTACCGCGAGCCGCACCCGCTGTATCGCGTCCTGCAGCAGAACGGACATGGCTGGCGGACCGAATTGCAGGACGATGGCACCTTCGTGGTCACCATCCGCTGCTGAGCTTCCATGCAAGCCCTGCTGTCCTACGATCAAAGTCCGCCGCTGTCGGCGCCGCTGCGTTTCTTCCTGACTGCACCGCTATTCCTGGTCCTGGCTGGCGCCCTGGCCGTGCTTGAAGGCGAGGCGTTGTTTGCCTCGCGGTGGACGCCGGCGGCGCTGGCGGCAACCCACCTGGTCACCGCCGGTTTCATGCTGCAGATCATGGTCGGGGCGCTGATCCAGATCCTGCCGGTGCTGGCCGGCGCCAACCTGGCCCGGCCGCGTCTGATCGCCGGCATCGTACATCCGGGGTTGGCGCTCGGCGCGCTGGCACTGGCATTGGGTTTCCTGCAATCGGCGCCGGGCTGGCTTCACGCCGCCGGGGTGATGCTCGGCGGCAGCCTGACGGTTTTCATCGGGGCGGCGGGGCTGGCCATCTTCCGCGTACCGTCGACCAGTCCGAGCATCCGCGGACTCAAGCTGTCGGTGATCGCTCTGGCGGTGACCGTGGCGAGCGGCCTGTTCATGCTGCTGGCCCTGGCCGGTGGCTGGGCCGTGGCGCTGATGCCGCTGGCTGACCTGCACGCTGCCTGGGGGCTGGGCGGCTGGGCCGGCATCCTGCTGGCGGCGGTGGCTTATGTCGTGGTGCCGATGTTCCAGCTGACGCCGGGTTGCCCGGCGAAACCCGCGTGGCGTTTCCCGCTGCTGCTGATGGCGGCGCTGCTGTTGTGGAGCCTGGCCTGGGCCGTCTCCGCCGAAGCGCTGCAGCGTCTGGCACAGGCGGCGCTGGCGATTGGCGGCCTGCTCTTCGTCGGGCAGACGATGAAACTGCAGGCGGCGCGCCGCCGGGCCCGCCCGGATTCGACTTTTCGCTACTGGCAGGGAGCCTTGTACGCGTCGCTACTGGCCTTGCTCATGCTGCTGGCTTCGGCCGTGCATCCGCCGCTGGCCGGGGTGCCGGCGTGGATGGGCGTGTTCGGCGTCCTGATCCTGCTTGCCGGCCTGTCCGCCTTCATCATCGGCATGCTCTACAAGATCGTTCCCTTCCTGCTGTGGCTGCACCTGCAGCCCTTGGCCCGGCCGGGCAAGCCGGTGCCGCCGATGAACAAGCTGCTGGCCGACAAGGATGGACTGGGGCAATGGCGCCTCTATCTGGCCGCGCTGCTGCTGGCCGTCGCTGCGGCGATCCGGCCGGACTGGCTGGCCGTGCCGGCCGGACTGTGCCTGATGGCTACGGCCGGCTGGCTGTGGTGGAACCTGGCGGTCGGCGCGCGCAACTATCGTCGGGCCCGGTTGGCGGCGGTCAGCGGCGCATGAGTTACGTTCTGCTCAAGCACCTGCATGTCACCTGCGTCGTGCTCAGTGGCGCGGGATTCCTGTTGCGCTTGTTCTGGATGTGGCGGCAGTCGCCCTGTCTGCAGTGGCGGATCAGCCGGGTGCTGCCGCACGTTGTGGACAGCCTGTTGTTGCTGAGCGCGCTGAGCCTGGCCTGGATCAGCGGCCAGTATCCGTTTGCTATGGACTGGCTGACCGCCAAGTTGATCGGCCTGCTGCTCTACATCGGCTGCGGCATGATGGCGCTGAAACGCGGCCGGACGATGGCCATCCGCCTGCGTTTCGGCGGGCTGGCGGTGCTTGCCTACGGCTACATCGTCGCCGTGGCGCTGACCCGCCAGACGCTGCCCTTCGTTTAGACCACGCCCTGCGCCAGCATTGCGTCGGCGACCTTGACGAAGCCGGCGATGTTGGCGCCATCGACATAGCTGACCTTGCCGTCGGCGGCACGGCCGTAGCGCAGGCAGGTTTCGTGGATGTCGACCATGATCTGGTGCAGGCGGGCATCGACTTCCTCGCGCGGCCACGACAGGCGCATCGCGTTCTGGCTCATTTCCAGGCCTGAAGTGGCGACGCCGCCGGCGTTGCTGGCCTTGCCCGGGGCGTAGAGCACCTGGCTGGCTTCGAACAGCCGGACCGCGTCAGCGGTCGACGGCATGTTGGCGCCTTCGGCAACGCAGATCACGCCGTTGTCGATCAGCGTGCGCGCGTCGCCGGCGTCGAGTTCGTTCTGCGTCGCGCAGGGCAGGGCGACATCGACCGGGATGTGCCAGGGACGGACGCCGGGCAGGAAGGTGGCGCCGACGCGGCCGGCGTAATCGCTGACGCGGCCGTAAAGGTGGTTCTTGACCTCCATCAGTTCGGCCAGCTTTTCGGCAGTAAAGCCTTCCTCGTCGAGGATGGTGCCGCTGGAGTCGGACACGGTGACCACCTTGGCGCCCAGCGCCATGGCCTTTTCAACGGCGTATTGGGCGACGTTGCCGGCGCCGGAGACGCTGACGCGCAGACCCTCGAAGCTGCGGCCTTGCTGCTTGAGCATTTCCTCGGCGAAATAGACGGTACCGTAGCCGGTCGCTTCCGGGCGGATCAGCGAACCGCCGAAACTCAGGCCTTTGCCGGTGAATACGCAATCGGCGCGGTTCGACAGCTTCTTCATCATGCCGGCCATGAAGCCGACCTCGCGGCCGCCGACGCCGATGTCGCCGGCCGGCACGTCGGTGTCGCTGCCGATGTGACGGAACAGTTCGCTGACGAAGGCCTGACAGAAGCGCATCACCTCACCCGGGCTGCGGCCCTTCGGATCGAAGTCCGATCCGCCCTTGCCGCCGCCCATCGGCAGCGTGGTCAGGGCGTTCTTGAAGGTCTGCTCGAAAGCCAGGAACTTGAGGATCGACAGGTTGACCGACGGGTGGAAGCGGATGCCGCCCTTGTACGGACCGATGGCCGACGAGTGCTGGATACGGTAGCCGCGATTGACCTGGACGTCGCCATGGTCGTCGACCCAGGAGACGCGGAACATGAGTACCCGCTCCGGCTCGACCAGGCGGTCGAGCAGGCCCTGTTCGGCGTATTTCGGATGCTGCTGGATGAAGGGCCAGAGGCTTTCGATGACTTCATCGACCGCCTGGTGGAACTCGGGTTGCCCGGGGTTTCGTGCGGCAACATGTTGGGTGAAGTCATGGAATGAGGTGTAGCGCACGATCGGGTCTCCCTTGATGTGATTAGTGTCCTGCTTGTTTTTCTGGCTGGATGACCTCAACCACGGTCAGCCGGCGGGTGCTGCCGCCCGGAAAGTCCCACTCGATCTCCTGGCCAACGCCGAGGCCGATCAAGGCGGCGCCGACCGGCGCAAAAACCGAGACCTTGCCGGCGGCGGCTTCGGCCTCTTCCGGGAAGACAATCTCGATTTCGCGGCTGTTGCCGGTCTCGTGTTCGGTGTAGCGCACGCGCGAGCCCATGGTGACGATGTCGGTTTTCATTGAATCGTCAGGGATAACAATGGCGCGCTCAAGCTCTGCGCGCAGATCCGGGGGCGGCTGGATAGCCATCAGGCGGACGAAATCCATCTCGCTGATGATCAGGTTAGTCTGTTGCATTTAATGTGTTTTTTCTGTTTCGTGTGTTTGGCTCAGCCAAGCAAATTAATGGACCAAGGATGTTAGTTGCACTGGCTGGTCTTGATAAGTCGGCAAGTTTGAATAAGACTGTTTTCATTAAGGAAACAATGGATGCGCCGTGCACGACATCAACGACATGCTGCTGTTCGCCCAGGTGGTGAAGGCCCGCAGTTTTTCCGGGGCGGCCTTGCGCCTGGGAATTTCCAAATCCCGGGTGAGCAAGTCGGTGGCCCGCCTGGAAGCAGCGCTTGGCGTCCGCCTGCTGCAGCGCAGTACGCGGCGGCTGAGCCTGACCGAAGTGGGCGAGGCCTATTTCGAGCATTGCGACCGTATCCTCGACGAACTGGCGCGCGCCGACAGCACCATCGGCAGCCTGCACCAGACGCCGCGCGGCAAGCTGCGCTTCAGTGCGCCGGTGGCTTTCAGCACGCTGCACGTGGCGCCGGCGCTGGCCGATTTCATGCTGCAATACCCGGAGCTGTCGGTGGACATGACGATCAGCGACCGCCTGGTCAATCTGGTCGACGAAGGCTACGACCTGGCCTTGCGTATCGCCCCGGAGCCCGGCGGCAACCTGGTCGCCCGGCGCCTGGCGCCGATCCGGCGGAAGATCTGCGCCAGCCCGGCCTATCTGTCGCGCTGGGGCGTACCGCAGCTGCCTGCCGATCTGGCCCGGCACAACTGTCTCGACTACACCTATCTGACGACGCAGGGTTTCTGGCACCTGCAGGGGCCGGACGGCGACATTTCGGTGCCGGTGTCAGGTTCGCTGCGCATCAACGACGACGAGGCGCTGTCGCAGGCCGTCCTCGGCGGTCTCGGCCTGGCGCTGTTGCCGACCTTCATCATCGGCAGCGAACTGCAGGCCGGAAGGCTGGTCGAAGTGTTGCCGGGCTATGTGCCAATCGAGCGCTTCATCTACGCCGTGCATCTGCCGAATCGCCATCTGCCGCTGAAGGTGCGCGCCTTCATCGATTTCCTGCAGCAGCGCTTCGGCGAACAGCCTTACTGGGATCAGCCCGGCGAACGCCTGTGGCTGGGCCTGAGTCGATAACGAGGAAATGCCGATGAAACGTCTGTTGATGGTTGCCGGTCTGGTGGCTTGTCTGGGATTGCCGGCGCAGGCCGAGGTGCTGCGCAGCGAACGCGAGGATTTCCGGGTGCGCGTGCTCAGCGAGGGGCTGGTGCATCCTTGGGCGCTGGCTTTTTTGCCCGACGGTCGCATGCTGGTCAGCGAGCGGCCGGGGCGCCTGCGCTTGCTGGCGGCCGACGGTCGACTCGATCCGCGCCCGGTGGCGGGCGTGCCGGCGGTTGCAGCGAGCGGACAGGGCGGTTTGCTCGACGTCGTGCTGCATCCGGACTTTGCCGCCAACGGCTGGATCTACCTGAGCTACGCCGCGGCCGGCGAGGGCGGGGTCGGTACCGAGGTGGTGCGCGGACGCTGGGTGTCCGATGCCGCCGGTCACCGGCTGGAAGACCTGCGGGTGATCTACCGGCAAAGGCCGAAATCGTCCGGTGGGCAGCATTTCGGCTCGCGCCTGGTGTTCGACCGGGACGGCTTCCTGCACATCAGCCAGCGCGATCGCGGCACGATGGCGCGGGCGCAGCAGCTCGACGATCTGGCCGGCAAGCAGGTCCGGCTGCACGACGATGGTCGGGTGCCGGCGGACAATCCCTGGCGGGGAGTGGCCGGTGCGCATCCGGAAATTTTCAGCGTCGGCCATCGCAACATCCAGGGGGCGGCGCTGCACCCGGTCAGCGGCGCTTTGTGGACCCATGAGCACGGCCCCCAGGGTGGCGACGAGATCAATATCGTGCGCAAAGGACGCAACTACGGCTGGCCGGTGATCACCTACGGGGTGAATTACGTGATCGGCACGAAAATCGGCGTCGGCACGCATCGCGAGGGGCTGGAGCAACCCCTGTACCAATGGACGCCGTCGATTGCCCCGTCGGGCATGGCCTTCTATGTCGGCGAGCGTTTTCCTGCGTGGCGCGGCAACCTGTTCGTCGGCGCGCTGAAATACCAGATGCTGGTCCGCCTGGAACTCGACGGCGAGCGGGTGGTGCATGAGGAGCGCCTGCTGAGCGGGCGCGAAGGCCGGATTCGCGATGTCCGTCAGGGGCCGGACGGGCTGATCTATCTGCTCACCGACGCGCCCGACGGCAAGCTGCTGCGTCTTGAACCGACGCGCTGAAACTCAGGCGCGGTGGTTCATCAGGGCCTTGAGACCGTTCACGTTGAGGATGCGGATGTGCTTCTGCTGCACCGCGATGTAGCCTTCTTCCTGGAACTTCGAGAAGGCGCGCGACACGGTTTCCAGCTTGAGGCCGAGGTAGCTGCCGATTTCCTCGCGCGTCATGCGCAGGTAGAACTCGGCGTGCGAGAAGCCACGGGCGGTGAACCGTTGTGACAGGTTGAGCAGGAAGGCGGCCAGGCGCTCTTCGGCGCGCATCGTGCCGAGCAGCATCATCACGCCGTGATCGCGGACGATCTCGCGGCTCATCACCTTGTGGAAGTGGTGCTGCAGGTTGTGGATCTCGCGCGACAGGCTTTCCAGCCGGTTGAACGGGATCGCGCAGATCTCGCTGTCCTCGAGGGCGATGGCGTTGCAGGTATGGTGTTCGGTGCTGATGCCGTCGAGGCCGAGCAGTTCGCCGGCCATCTGGAAGCCGGTCACCTGGTCGCGGCCGTCTTCGAGCAGCACGTCGGTCTTGAAGAAGCCGCTGCGGATCGCGTAGATCGAGTCGAAAGCCTCGCCGGCACGGTACAGGTGATCGCCGCGTTTGATCCGGCGCCGGGTCGAAATGAGGTCGTCGAGACGCTCGAGTTCCTCAAGGCTGAGACCGAAGGGTAGACACAGTTCGCGCAGGTTGCAGTTGGAGCAGGCCGTCTTGATGACGGTCAGCGTAATTTCCTGATTCAACGGGATTGTGCTGGGCATTGGCAACCTGCGTTGGCTTGATCCATGTCAACCGGAACTGCGATCCATCCCCACATAATCAAGCCTAAACTTGGCGCTATGTTAAATGAATTTCGCAACTGAAAACCTCGTCTTCGATCCACAGATCATTCGCCGTTATGACGTAAACGGCCCGCGTTATACGTCGTATCCCACCGCAGACCGCTTTGTCGAAGCATTCGACTCGGAGGCTGCAGCGCTCTGGCTCGGCAAGCGCAACATCGGCGGTATCAGCCGGCCGCTGTCATTATACTTCCACATCCCCTTCTGCAACACCATCTGTTATTACTGTGCCTGTAACAAGATCATCACCAAGGATCATGGGCGCAGTGCCAAGTACCTGAAGTACCTGGGTAAGGAACTGGCCCTGCAGAGCGCTTCGCTCGAAGGCCGCGACGGTGAGCACGAGGTCATCCAGCTGCATTGGGGCGGCGGTACGCCGACCTTCCTGTCGCACGACGAGATGCGCCAGCTGATGGCAGAGACGCGAAAGCACTTCAAGTTGCTCGATGGCGGTGAGTACTCGATCGAAGTCGATCCGCGCAAGGTCGATGCGGCCACCGTGGCCCTGCTCGGCGAACTCGGTTTCAACCGGATGAGCGTCGGCGTCCAGGATTTCGACGAGAAGGTCCAGGTTGCCATCAATCGCGTGCAGAGCGAAGAGGAAACCTTCAACGTGATCAAGGCGGCACGCGCCAGCGGCTTCAAGTCGGTGTCGGTCGACCTGATCTACGGCCTGCCGCACCAGAGCGTGATGGGCTTCAACCGGACCCTGGAGCGGGTGCTGGCGATGGACCCGGATCGTCTGTCGATCTACAACTACGCGCACCTGCCGGGCCTGTTCAAGCCGCAGCGGCGGATTGCCGACGCCGACCTGCCGACGCCGGATGCGCGCCTGCAGATCCTGGCGCTGGCGATCAAGAAACTGACCGACGCCGGTTATGTGTTCATCGGCATGGACCATTTCGCCAAGCCCGACGACGAGCTCGCCGTGGCCCAGCGTCAGGGACGCCTGCATCGCAATTTCCAGGGCTACTCGACCTATGCCGACTGCGACATGCTGTCCTTCGGCATCTCGTCGATCAGCAAGGTCGGGCCGACCTACTACCAGAACGTCAAGACCCTGGACGAATACTACGATCGGCTCGATGCGCCGATGTTGCCGGTGATTCGCGGTATCGAGCTGACCGCCGACGACATCCTGCGCCGTTCCATCATCCAGGCGCTGATGTGTCATTTCGAACTGTCGATCGAGAGCATCGAGAGCGCGCACCTGATCGATTTCCACAAGTATTTCGCTGCCGAGATCGAGGATTTGCGCGAACTGGAGCGCGGTGGCCTGCTCAAGATCGAGCGCGAATGGATTACCGTGCTGCCGCCGGGACGCATGCTGGTGCGCGTCATCGCCATGGCCTTCGACCGTTACCTGCGCGCCGACCGGCAGCGGACGCGTTACTCGAAAGTGATCTGACGGTGCCGGCGGAGGGGTGGGCGGGTTAAACTTCCCGCCTGTTTCCTGTCCAGCCCTGTTTCATGCCCGATACCGGTTTTCTTGCCCTGTTTCTCGTCGGCCTGCTCGGCGGTGCACATTGCGTCGGCATGTGCGGCGGTATCGTCGGCGCCCTGGCCATGGGCGGCGCGTCGCGCTGGTCGATGCACCTGGCCTACAACGGTGGTCGCATCCTTTCCTACGCCGCCGCCGGCGCCCTCGCCGGTGCCCTCGGTGCGGCCAGCCTGGGGCTGGAAGGGCAGGTGCCGGCGCGGCTGATCCTCTACCTGTTTGCCAACCTGATGCTGATCGCCCTGGGCTTTTACCTGCTCGGCGCGACCCGGGCGCTGGCGTTTACCGAGCGCGCCGGCCAGGCGCTATGGCGCCGCATCCAGCCGCTGACCCGGCGCTTCCTGCCGGCCACCACCGTCCGTCAGGCCTTTCCGCTCGGCTTGCTGTGGGGCTGGCTGCCTTGCGGGCTGGTATACAGCGCGCTCGCCAGTGCCTTGTCGGCCGGTTCGGCCGGGCGTGGGGCCGCCTTGATGCTGGCCTTCGGGCTGGGGACCCTGCCCAACCTGTTGCTCGCCGGCATCCTTTTTTCGCGGCTCAACGAATTTGTCCGCCGGCCCGTGGTCCGTACCTTGTCCGGCCTGCTGATTCTCGGTTTCGGGATTTACGGCCTGTACGCTTTGCCCTATCTGATGGAGAACGTCTGAGGTGACCGACAAGACCCTGCCTGACAGTGCGGAACAGGTGATTGAATTCGCCATTGGCGGCATGACCTGTGCCGCCTGTTCCACGCGCCTGGAAAAAGTGCTCAACCGCCAGGCCGGCATGCAGGCCAACGTCAATCTGGCGGCCGAGCGGGCGCGTGTGCGCCTGAGCGGGGTCGGGCCGGAGGCGGTGATCGCGGCGGTGGCCAAGGCCGGTTTTTCGGCGACCCTGGTCGATGCGGGAACGCGCGAGCGGGAAAAGCAGGAGAAGGAACGAGTCTATCGGCAGGAGGTCCGCCGTTTCTGGATCGCCGTCGTGCTGACCTTGCCGCTGGTTGGTCAGATGATTTTCATGTTCGGCGAGGGCGGGCACGAGAACGAGTTGCCGCGCTGGCTGCAATTGCTGCTGGCGACCCCGGTCCAGTTCTGGATCGGCTGGCGTTTCTACGACGGCGCGGCCAAGGCCTTGCGCGGCGGCGGTGCCAACATGGATGTGCTGGTCGCGCTCGGTACCAGCATGGCCTGGGGCTTCTCGGCCGTGGTCACGGTGTTCGGCCTGCACGATCAGCATGTGTATTTCGAGGCCGGGGCGGCGGTGATCACCCTGGTCCTGCTCGGCAAATTGCTTGAGGCCAGGGCCAAGGCGCGCACCTCGGAGGCGATCGAGTCGCTGATCCGCCTGCGCCCGAAAACCGCCCGCGTCGAGCGCGACGGGCAGTGGCTGGAGCTGCCGGTCGATGCGCTGATGCCGGGCGACATCTTCCTGGTGCGTCCGGGCGAGAGCGTGCCGGTGGATGGCCAGGTCATCGACGGCGACTCCAGCGTCGATGAAGCGATGCTGACCGGCGAGAGCATGCCGGTGGGCAAAGGGGCCGGCGACCGCGTGTTTGCGGCGACGGCCAACGGCCAGGGGGCCTTGCGCTGCCGGGCAACCGGCGTCGGCGAACAGACCCTGCTGGCTGGCATCATCCGCCTGGTCGGCGAGGCACAGGGCTCGAAGGCGCCGGTGCAGCGCCTGGCCGACCGCATTTCCGGGATATTCGTGCCGGTGGTCTGTTTGATCGCGCTGGCGACCTTTGTCGCCTGGTGGTGGATAGCCGGTGAATTTGCCGAGGCGCTGGTCAATGCGGTTGCCGTGCTGGTCATTGCCTGCCCGTGCGCGCTCGGCCTGGCGACGCCGACGGCGATCATGGTCGGCACCGGCCAGGGCGCCCGCGCCGGCATCCTGGTGCGCAACGCCGAGGCGCTCGAACGCGCCCAGAAGATCGGTGTCCTGGCGCTCGACAAGACCGGGACGCTGACCTGCGGTCAGCCGCAGGTCACCGACGTGGTGCCCATGGCTTGCAAGCGCGAGGAAGCCTTGCGCCTGGCGGCGGCGCTCGAACACCAGTCCGAGCATCCGCTGGCGCGTGCCGTGGTGGCGGCGCATGGCGACGGAGAACTGCCGCCGGTGACTGATTTCCGGGCGCTGGCCGGACACGGTGTGAGCGGCGAAGTCGATTCCCGCGTCTTGCGACTCGGTTCGCCGGCCTGGTTCGGGCTGGACGACGATGCAGCGATTGCCGAACTGCAGTCGGCCGGCAAGACGGTCGTGGTGCTGGCGGAAATGAATGGCGAGACGCCGGCCTCGGTGCTGGCGCTGATCGCCATCGCCGACGCGCTGCGGCCGACGTCGCGGCAGGCCGTGGCGCAGTTGCGAGCGCAAGGCATCCGCGTGGTGATGCTGACCGGTGACAATGTGGCGACCGCCGCGGCGATTGCCGCGCAGGCCGGCATCGACGAATTCCGCGCCGGCATCCTGCCCGGCGACAAGGCGGCGGCGATCAATGCCCTGAAGTCCGCAGATGCTCTGGTGGCCATGGTTGGCGACGGGGTCAACGACGCGCCGGCGCTGGCTGCGGCCGATGTCAGCTTCGCCATCGGTGCCGGTTCGGATACGGCCATCGAGGCCGCCGACCTGACCCTGATCCGCAACGACCTGCGTGGTGTGGCTGACGCCATCGCCTTGTCCAGGGCGACTTTGGGCAAGATCCGGCAGAATCTGTTCTTTGCTTTCGTTTACAATGTTTCGGGTTTGCCGCTTGCGGCAATGGGCTTGTTGAATCCGGTTATTGCCGGCGCTGCGATGGCAATGAGTTCGGTCTCGGTGGTGACCAACTCCTTGCTGCTCAAGCGCTGGCGGCCGCATGGCCTGAAACGATAGAAGGGAAAGTGGCGTAGCGATGACCGGGGTGGCCAGTGAAGGAACCAACTTGTTTCAGGCCACCATGGAGGCGGCGCAGGTCGGCATCTTCGTTCTCGGCGGCGGGCGCTTCATTTACGTCAATCCTTTCATATGCGAGCTGTTCGGTTACAGCGCCGAGGATTTTCAAAGCCGTATCGGTCCGCTCGACCTGGTTGTTCCCGAACAGCATGACCTGGTCCGCGAACAGATGGCCCTGCGTGCCGCCGGGGTGCCGGGGAAGGCGTACGAACTGACTGCCCGGCGCCAGGATGGCTCCTTGTTTACCATGTCGGTCCTCGGTATGCCGGCAACTTTCGGCGATCTGCCGGTGTCGGTGGGCACGGTGCTCGACGTCACCGAGCGCAAGAACGCCGAACGGCGCATCCGCGAGCTGGCCGATTTCGACGCCCTGACCGGCTTGCCCAACCGGCGCCTGCTGCATGATCGCATGGCGCAGATGATTGCTTCGGCCGAACGCGATGGCGGCACTGCTGCCCTGATGTTCCTCGACATCGACCACTTCAAGCGGGTCAACGATTCACTGGGCCACAGCGTCGGCGATGATCTGCTGTGCGCGCTGGCGCAGCGCTATACCGGCGTCGTGCGCCGGGTCGATACGCTGGCGCGCCTGGGGGGCGACGAGTTCATCATCCTGCTGCCCGATGTCAGTGCTGCCAGCGCGGCGGATGTCGCCCGCCGGGTGCTGGAAATCGCCGGCTCGTCGTTCTCGGTCGGCGGGCACGAACTGACGGTGACTTCGTCGATCGGCATCAGCCTGTATCCGCAGGACGGCAGGGATATCGACACCCTGCTCAAGAACGCCGATACGGCGATGTACAAGGCCAAGGAGCTCGGGCGCAACACCTTCCAGTTCTATTCCCGGGAGATGAACACGGCGACGCTGGAACGGCTGATGATGGAGAGCAGCCTGCGTCATGCGCTGACCGGTGACGAATTCGAGCTGCACTACCAGCCGCTGGTCTGCCTGCGCAGCGGCGAGATCGTCGGCGTCGAGGCGCTGATCCGCTGGTGCCACCGCGATCTCGGGGTGATCATGCCGGATCGCTTCATTCCGGTGGCCGAGGAAACCGGCATGATCAACCCGATCGGCGACTGGGTCCTGTTCGAAGCCTGTCGCCAGGCGCAGGCCTGGATCGATGCCGGTCTGTCCTTGCGGACCATGGCCGTCAACGTGGCGCCGGTGCAGTTCCGCCAGGCCGGATTCGTCGAAATGGTCGCCGGTGCCCTGGGTACCACGGGGCTGGCCGCTGAGCGCCTGGAACTCGAATTGACCGAACGGACGGTGATGCACGACGCGGAATTTACCCTCGGCACCCTGTCGGCACTCAATCGCATGGGCGTTTGCCTGTCGCTCGACGATTTCGGCACCGGTTACTCTTCGCTGGCCTACCTGAAGCGTTTTCCGGTCGGCAAGCTGAAGATCGACCGTTCCTTCATCATGGACCTGGAGACTGATGCAGATGACCGGGCGATTGCGTCGACCATCGTCAACATGGGCAGCAGCCTGCGCCTGACCGTCCTCGCTGAAGGCGTGGAGACTGCCGAGCAGCTCGCCCTGCTGCGCCAGATGGGGTGCAGCATGGTTCAGGGGTATCATTTCAGTCGTCCCGTGACGGCAGCCCGGATGACCGAACTGCTGCGCGATCAACCCTTTCGTTACGAGAAATGAGCCATGGAAAATACCGAGATCAGCATCGGCGGCATGAGCTGCCAGGGGTGCGTTAAGAACATTACCGGCGTCCTGAGCGCGCTGTCCGGCGTCGCGACGGCCGAAGTGTCGCTGGAAAAGGCCGCGGCGACAGTGGCTTTCGACCCGCAGGCGATTTCCCGGGCTGAATTGCTGGCGGCGATCGAGGATGCGGGGTTCGATGCCGAGTGACGCCCGTGATTCCTCGCCTGAGGAATCCTGTGTCCTGATGGCGGGCGTGGCAGAAGGGCTGACGATGGCCGATGTGGAACAGCAACTTCGGCTGCTCAGATCCCTGGCTGGTGTGCATCTTGCCGAAACCTGGAACGGCAAGGCGTTTTCGGCGGGTGAGATGCAGGCTTTTGTGCTGCCGGATACTTCACGATTCGATGGCTACCCGTTCGTCCTGCAGGTCCTGATGTCACGGGATGCGCTGGTCGGTGTCCTGTCAAGCATGCTGCAAATGGGGTGCCAGAGGATTGTAAAAATACAACATTAGGGGCGCTGATATGCCCGCATATGTTGTGTTTTTTGTCACAAATTTGTAAATGATATATATTATCAACCGCAATTAGAAGCAAGCCAGCCGCCAGCCAGCCAGCTTTTCCCCAACCGTATCGCTGTTGGGGCACCCGTCAGGCGGTTGGGCATAGGGTTTGTCTCCAGCTTTTCGGATTGTCCCGCGCAGCGTGTTTCCAAGGATACGACTGTGAAACGAAAAGCCCGTCATGTGATGGTTCCGGCAAGCTTCCGGACCAATTCCCCTTCCTATACCAAGACCAGCATCGCCATCGGCATCTCCACCGCCATGCTGGCACCGGTTTCCACTATCGCCGACGAAGCGGCCAAGGAAACGGAAATGGCTACGGTGACCGTGGTTGAGCGTGTGATCGATCACAATCCCTACGCCGAACCGGATGCGCCGTACAAGGCCCGAATTTCCGGCGACGAGCGACGCAAGCGCCCGTTAGCCGAAACGCCGGCCACAATCAACGTGCTGACAAAAACGCAGATCGAGGATTCGGGTTACACCGACCTGCGCGACATTCTCGATACGCAACCGGGGATTACGCTGGGTACCGGCGAAAACGGCAATGCTTTCGGCGACCGCTACATCATCCGTGGTCAGGAAGCTCGTAGCGATGTCTTCGTTGATGGCTTGCGCGATCCCGGGATGAGCATCCGAGAAAGTTTTGCCGTCGAACAAGTCGAAGTTTCCAAGGGGCCGAGTTCGAGTTTCGCCGGCCGTGGAACGGCCGGTGGTGCGATCAATTCAATCACCAAGCAGGCAACGACCGACTATGACTTCACCAAACTTTCGGTAGGCCTGGGTACTGATGATCATCAGCGTTTTACCCTTGATACCAATTATGCATTGAGCGATACGGTGGCATTGCGTGCCAACTTGCTTTACAGCTATGAAGAGGTCCCGGACCGTAATCCAGCTGATCGGGAACGCAAGGGTGTCGCGCTGTCGGGACTGTTCAAACCGAGTGAGAACTTGAGTGTCCTGCTCGATTACTATGGTTTTCGAGGCAACGACCGTCCGGATATGGGTACCTATCTGTATGGTACGGTTCCCAACCGCAAGCCCTTCGAAAATCCGCCGGTTTACGCTCAGGATGGGGATTTCCTGAAGTCCCATGTCGATACCCTGACTGCTCGTCTGAATTACCGTTTCAACGATAATGTCCGGCTGACCAATGCCACTCGTTGGGGTAAATCAGAAAACGGATACGTGGTTACCGGCGCTGGCTACGTCAGTGATAGCGCATTGCGACTGACGACCCATCAAGGTTGGCAGGAGGTAGATTACTTCGCCAATCAGACCAATCTGTTCGTGGATGCCCAAATTGCCGGCATGAAACACGAGTGGAATTTTGGCCTGGAGTACACCGACCATGCGGTCTTGAATGGTATCTACTCGATCAATGGCGTTACTGCAACAAATCAGCCTACCGCTCCCAATGTTCCTTTTTCTGGCGTTCAGGGAGCAATCGATCACAGCAATATCAGCAAGTTCAATTGGGATCAGGACTGGCGTGCCAAGACAGTTTCGCTCTCGGTCATGGATACTGTCGATCTGAGTGACAAATGGACCGCATTCGCCGGGGTACGTTACGACCATACCAAGCTCTCGTTGAAAACCCAGACGCCGGCGACCAGTGTAATAACCGGCGATTATTCATACAGTGACAGTATGTGGAACGGTCATGTCGGCGTGACCTACAAATTCCTTCCATATGCAAATGTCTATCTGACCTATGCCTCGGCCAAGGATATTAATGGTGGCGAATCCGATGTTGGAACCAGCGGCGGTTATGGCGGCTTGATTACCTTCAATGGCAGCGCAGCCGGTGCCAAGCCGGAGACGACGCAAAACCTCGAGTTGGGTACCAAGTGGGACCTGATGGGGGGTAAGTTGCTGGCCACTGCAGCACTATTTCACATCAAAAAAAGTGATGTGATGGAGGCTAATGGCTATTCCTCGACAGGCACCTTCAACAGTGCAGCGAACCTAGTGAGGGGGGTCGAGTTTGGTCTGGCTGGCAATCTTACCGACAAGCTCAGTGCCTTCGCCGGCGTCACTTTCATGAATGCCAAGGTTACCAAGTCGGCAACGGCATCGAAAATTGGGAAAACTTTGAGCAATTTTGCCGATACGTCGGCATCGGCGCAGTTGCGCTATCAGGCCACACCGGCCTTTGCCTTCGGTACTGCGGTCAAATACGAAAGTGAGAAGTATGCCGGCGAGCCTGATACTGCAGCGTCATATGACGCCAATGGTGTCTACAATCAACCGATTCCAGCCTACACAGTCTGGGATTTGTTTGCTGATTACCGCCTGAACAAGGCTGCCAAGCTGCGCCTGAATATCGGCAATGTCCTCGACAAGGATTATTACCTGGCTGGCTATCGATCCGGTAGTTTCGTCTACAAGGGCGACGCGCGTAATGCCCGTTTGACCCTGAACTACGACTTCTGACGCGACGTGGTAACAGTACGGGCGACCCCAGTGGGTTCGCCCGTATCGCTTTTGAAAAAATTCATCCTTTCATTCCATGGCTGCCCTCAATTCCATCCCTGGTGAAGTCCATTGTGCTCAGGATTACGAAATCCTGGCCCGACACTTCCTGAGTGAAGCCGATTACGCTTATATCGCCGGGGGCTGCGGTCGGGATTCGACTTTGCGGGCCAACCGTGAGGCCTTTGACTCGGTCCGCCTCTGGCCGCGTCTTTTGCGTGACGTCCGGCATGGGCACCTGGCGAGCACGCTGTTGGGTCATGCGCTGCCGCATCCAATCATGCTGGCACCGCTGGCGTATCAGACACTTGCGCATCCGCAAGGAGAAATCGACGTTGCCCGGGCGGCGGCGGCGACCGATAGCTGCCTGATCCTGAGTACCCTGTCGGGGCGCAGCATCGAGGAAACCATGCCGCATGCGGGTGAGGCACGCTGGTTCCAGCTTTATTTCCAAGCTGATCAGGCGGCAACACTGGACCTTGTCAGACGTGCGGAGTCTGCAGCTTGCCAGGTGCTGGTGGTGACTCTGGATACGGCGATAAAACTGCCCAGTCTTGGGGCGTTGCGTAGTGGCTTTTCGATGCCGGCGCGAGTTGTTGCCGCCAATCTGACGAATTATCGAGCGCCCGCACAGCTTGCGCTGGCGCGAGGGCAGAGCCGCATTTTCCAGGGGGCCATGGCCGGTGCTCCCAATCTCGATGACCTGCGCTGGCTGCTCGGGCAGACCCGGCTGCCGATTGTCGTCAAGGGCGTACTGCATCCGGAGGATGCGTTGATGCTGAAAGCGATGGGGATCGCCGGGCTGGTCGTTTCCAATCATGGTGGCCGTTCGCTCGATGGCGCACCGGCGAGCCTGGAGGTGCTGCCAGCGATACGCGCGGCGGTGGGGCCCGGCTATCCCCTGTTGCTCGATAGCGGTGTCCGTTCGGGTACCGATATTTTCCGGGGGCTGGCTGCGGGAGCCAACGCGGTACTGGTTGGCCGCCTGCAGGTCTATGCCTTGGCGGTCGCGGGCGCATTGGGCGTGGCTCACATGCTGCGCCTGTTGCGCGAGGAGCTCGAGGCATGCATGGCCCAGGCGGGCTGCGCCACATTGGCCGACATTGGCCCGCAAATGATTTATCGAAACAAGGACGAGGCTTAAGCATGTTGATTCCGATCGAAGGCGTCCTCAGCAAGGACGAAGTGAAACAGTTTCGCGATTTGCTCGACGCAGCGGACTGGCAGGATGGACTGAAGACGGCCGGCACCCTGGCTCGGGCGGTCAAGCGCAACCTGCAACTGGAGGATGGTTCGCCGTTGGCGGTCGAGCTTGGCAACCGCATCCTGAGGAAGCTCGGCAGTACCCCGCTGTTCATTTCAGCGGCCTTGCCGGCACGTATCTACCCGCCCAAGTTCAACCGCTACGCCGATGGCGGGACCTATGGTGCGCATGTCGATAGCGCGGTGATGCAGGTGCCGGGAACGTCGGTTTCGGTGCGCAGCGACCTGTCGGCAACCTTGTTCCTGGCCGAGCCGGAAGAATACGATGGTGGCGAATTGGAGATCGAAGGTCCGTTCGGCATCCAGGCGGCCAAGCTGGAGGCTGGCGACATGGTGCTCTACCCGTCGAGCAGCCTGCACCGGGTGACGCCGGTGACGCGCGGGGCGCGTGTCGCCTCCTTCATGTGGATCCAGAGCATGGTCCAGAACGACAGTTCGCGCACCTTGCTCTTCGACCTTGATCAGGCCATCCAGGGCATGACCGGCGTGGTGTCGCCCGACGATGAGCGCTTGCTCAAGCTGACCGCCGTTTATCACAACCTGCTGCGTCAGTGGGCGCAGCCGTAAAGGGAAGCAAAGCAATGATGAAACAACTTTTTCCCTTGCTGGTTGCCTTGCTATCGCTGAACGCAGCACAGGCCCAGGAGAAAGTGCTGAATCTCTATTCAGCCCGCCATTACCAAGCCGATGAGGCCTTGTACAACGATTTCACCAAGCAGACCGGCATCCGCATCAACCGTATCGAAGGCAAGGCGCACGAATTGCTCGAGCGCATACGCAACGAAGGGGTGAACAGTCCGGCCGACGTCTTCATCACCGTGGACGCTGCCAGTCTGGCCGTGGCCAACGCCTGGGGCATCTTCGCTCCGGTCAAGTCGGCCGTGCTGGAGAGCCGGATTCCCGCGCACCTGCGCTCGGATACCTGGTTTGCCTTCTCGACCCGGGCGCGGATGATCATCTACAACAAGCGCAAGCTCAAGGCCGAGGATGTACCGACCTATGAGTCGCTTGCCGATCCCAAGCTGAAGGGCATGTACTGCAGCATTCCCGGTGGGCATATCTACAACCTGACCTGGGTTGCCGCACAAGTGGTTCATCATGGCGAAGCCAGGGCGGAGGATTGGGCGCGTGGTCTCGTTGCCAATCTGGCACGCAATCCCAGAGGTGGGGATACCGACCAGATCAAGTCGGTGGCCAGCGGCGAATGCGGCGTGGCTGTCTCGAACAGCTACTACCTGGCCCGGATGATGGCTTCGGAGCGGGTCGAGGACCGCAACCTGGTCAAGCGGCTCGGTATTGTCTGGCCGAACCAGAATGACTACGGCACCCACATCAACGTCTCTGGTGGCGGTATGGTCAAGACCAGCCGCAACCGCGAAGCGGCGCTGCGTTTCCTCGAGTACCTGGCCAGTGACGAGGCTCAACGTTATTTCGCCAACGGCAACAACGAGTGGCCGGCGGTGCCGACGGTCAAAGTGCATAACGAAGAACTGGCCGAACTTGGTCAATTCAAGCCGGATACAACGGCGCTGGTGACGATTGCCAACCAGTTGCCGGCAGCACAGAAACTGCTGGACAGGGTAGGGTATCGCTGAACAATGAAAAACGGGAACCTCAAGGTTCCCGTTTTTCATTGACCTGGGTGATCAGGCCGCCATTCGCATGAGCTTGCTCGGTTTGCCCTGCTGGCCATGTACTTCCTTGAGACATTCATGCGCGCACGAAGCACAGCGGCCGCAGTCGCGGGTGACACCGAGGTCACGGCGCAGGTCCTTGAGCGTGCGCGCGCCGCTTTCCGCGGCTTCGCGGATTTGGCGATCTGTGACTGCCTGGCAAACGCAAACGTACATGACACGTCTCCGTGGAGATTCAAATAGGAATAATTTGCATTCTATACAGATGCGAATGAATGTCAATAAACTTTGAGCGATTTGTTGTCTTGACGACAATTCCCGCCCCGTGGCCTCGTTGTCGCAAAAAGAATGCCCGGAAGGCGGGCAATAAAAAACCGCGGACTAGCCGCGGTTTTACCTGGGTGAAAGGCGGGTTCAGCCTTCGCCCGGCTCCATGTGCGCCTGCAGGTAGTTCGGCAGGGTGACGTCCTTGATCAGCGATTGCTGGGTTTCCAGCCAGTCGATGGCTTCCTCGCAGTGTTCGAGCAGGTCTTCGAGCAGCTCGCGGCTGACGTAGTCCTGGAGTTCCTCGCACAGGGCAACGGCTTCGATCAGCAGCGGGCGCTGGATGGTCTGCTCGTACTTCAGGTCGCCCTGCAGGCATTCGACGACGTTCTCGCCAATCATCAGCTTGCCGAGGTTCTGCAGGTTGGGCAGGCCTTCGAGGAAGAGGATGCGCTCGATCAGCTCGTCGGCTTCCTTCATCACCCGGATCGACTGCTTGTACTGGTAGTCGTTGAGCTTTTCCAGGCCCCAGTTACGGAACATGCGGGCGTGCAGGAAATACTGGTTGATCGAGGTCAGCTCGTTCTTGAGGACCTTGTTGAGGATGTCGATGACCTTCTTGTCGCCTTTCATGTCGCGCTCCTCAGGCCGGGCTGCCCGAGCCCATCTGGCTCTGCAGGTAGTTTTGCAGTCCGACCAGTTCGATCAGGCGCAATTGTTTTTCCAGGAAGTAGGCGTGGTCGACTTCGGTGTCTTCCAGTTGCACCGCCAGCATGTCGCGGGAGACGTAGTCCTGGGCCTTCTCGCAGGCAGCGATGGCCTTCTTGAGGTCGCCGTCGACCTGGTATTCGAGTGCGAGGTCGGCCTTGAGCATTTCCGGAACGGCTTTGCCGACCTTCATCGGGTTACGCTTGGACAGGTCCGGTTTGCCCTCGAGAAAGAGGATGCGCTGGATCAGCGCGCGGGCGTGCTGGCGTTCGTGGTCGGATTCGTGGATCGACTTCTGGGCCAGTTCGTTGAGACCCATGTCGGCGTACATCTCGCCGTGGATCAGGTACTGGTCAACGGCAGTCAGTTCGCCGGTCAGCAATTCATTGAGGATGTCGATGATCTTCTTGTCGCCCTTCATGGCATTTCTCCTGAGAATGAGGGGTGGCTGGCTGGCGTGACGCGGCTGGCTTGCCGTGGGCCGGATTGTAAGAGCTAAGACGATCGAATTGAAGCAATGTTCCCGAAAAAGTGCTTTATTTACAATGAACTACGAACCGTTCTCATTTGTGTTGTCAGCTTGCCCTTTACCGATCGCCCAGACGATAGGCGCCTGGCCGAGATGACGGCGCAGCGCAGCATTGACCCCGGCTGCCGTGAGTTCGGCGATACGCGCGTCGTGCGTGGCGTCCCAGGTAGCGTCGCGGCCGGTCTGCAGCATCGCCGCCAGGCGGTCGGCATAGGTGGTTTCTGCCTGCACGGCGCGGCGCCGGCTTTCCTGCCAGCGGGCGATACCGGCAGTGACTTCCTGCTCGCTGAAGCCTTCGGCGAGCGCCCGCGCCAGTTCTTCGCGGAGGATGTCGCGGGCACGCTCGGCCTGGTCGCTGGCGACGCTGGCGGCGATCGTCAGGCGGGCGCGGGCGTCGAAGGGGTTGGCCGCGAGCGCGGCATTGACGCTGTAGGCCAGGCCTTCCTGCTCGCGCACACGCACACGTAGGCGACTGCTGGCGTCGCCGCCGAGCAGGCGGACGGCGAGCGCCAGGGGCAGGTAATCTTCGTCGTCGTCGCGCAGCGGTAGCTGGCTCAGGCCGACGACATCGGCGTTCGGGAAAAGCCCCTGTGCGACCACGATGGCGTCGGTGTCCACCTGCTCCGGCGCTGTCGGCTGGGCGATTCTGGCGTAGGGTAGCGTGGCTTGCGGCAAGCTTTGCAAGCTCTGCCAGAAGCCCTGGACTGCTGCCTCGTCGAGGTCACCGACAGCGGCAATGCGCAATTGCGAACGGCCGCCGAAATCGGCGATGCAGCGACGCACGTCGTCGAGGCTCAGGGCGCGCAGTTCAGCCAGTTGCTCGGCCACCGTGCGTTGGCGGTTGGGGTGTTCGGGCGGATAGTTGTTGAAGCGCAGCATGGCCTGCCGGTTTGCCAGTTCACCCGGGTGCTTCTGGCTGGCCTCAAGGCTGGCGATCTCCATCGCCCGGATGCGCTCGAAGGCGGCTTCCGGCAGCGCTGGCTGGCGGCGCACGGCGAGCAGTAGTTCGAGTGCAGGGCCGAGCTCGGCCGGTGGTGCGGTCAGGCTGATCCGGCCGAGGCTCTGGCTGGCCTGCGCCTGCAGCGTGGCGAGTTTGCGCCCGAGTTCGCTGCGTTCGATGCCGGCGCCGCCCTCGGCGAGCAGGCTGCCGGCAACCCGGCAGGCAGTCTGGCGCCCGCGCAGCGATTCGCTGTCGCCGAAATCGTTGGCAATCACCAGCCGCGCCCGGCCGTCCTGGGTCCGCCGCGAGATCAGCGCGGCTTTGGCCGACGGGTCGGCCAGCGGGATAGCGACGGTGGCGGTACCGAGCTCGGCCGGCGATTTCGGTAACGGGTCGATGGCCAGCGTCGGTACCGGCCAGTCGCGTTTACCGTGGGCCTCGACCAGCATCCGCCCGGGAACCGCCGCCGGCGGTTCAGGCGTGCGCGGCGGCGGCCCGTGGTGGAGCAGGACTTCGGCCGGGGCGACGCCGGCGATCCAGTGGCGCAGCGCGGCGTTGATCTCGTCCAGCGTCAGCGTGGCGACGATGTCGCGTTCAACGAAGAACAGCCGCCAGTCGCCGGCAACTTCGGCCCCCGAGAGGGCGCTGGCGGTCGTCTCGGGTGAAAGCCGGGCGCGGTCGAACTGGCGCAGGCGGCTGGTGCGCACGCGCTTGAGCTGGGCAGCATCGATGCCGTGGCGGGCGAAATGGTCGACCGCCTCGCGCAAGGCGGCGGCCAGCGTCGCCGCGTCGGCGTCTTTATCGTGGCTGACGTTGGCGATCAGTAGTGAGTATTCGGGGTGGTCCTGCACGACGCAGGCGGCGCCGAGGGCCAGACGTTTTTCATCGACCAGCGTCCGCCGCAGGCTGCCCCAGCTGTCGGCGCACAGCGCCGGCAGCGCCAGGTCGACGGCTAGCGTCTGGCGGTCGCTGGCGCCGGGCAGCAGCCAGGCCACAGCGGCAACGGTGCTGCCACTTTCGCGGTAAATTTCGGCGCGCTGGCGCAGGCGTTCGGCCTCTTCGCGGGTCCATGTGGCTGGCGGCGGGCCGGGCGGGTTTTGGGCCGGCGCGAACAGTTGACCGACAAGGTCGAGCACGCGCGCCGCGTCGAACTTGCCGGTAACGATCAGGACTGCGTTGTCCGGCCGGTAGTGGCGGTGGTGGAAAGCCTGCAGCGCGGCAAAGGGGGCGTTCTCGATATCGCTGCGGGCGCCGATGGTCGGCCGCCCGTAGCCGTGCCAGAAGAAACTCTGACGTTGCAGGGCGCGGGCGACCAGGCTGCCCGGGTTGTTGTCGTTACGTTCGAGTTCGTTGCGCACGACGGTCATCTCGCTGGCCAGGTCGGCGGCGCTGAAAGTCGGGCGCAGGAAGCGGTCGGCCTCGATGCGGATCAATTCATCGATTTTTTCCGGCTCGGCGCGCACGGTGGCGAAATAATTGGTGCGGTCGGTGTTGGTGGTCCCGTTCCAGGTCGCGCCCAGGGCCGTCAGTGCCTGCTTGAGGTCGTGGTGGCGGCCGGCACCCTTGAACAGCATGTGTTCGAGCAGGTGGGCCATGCCGGTTTCGCCATAGCCTTCGTGCTTGCTGCCGGTCTTGACCAGCAGCTCGACGCGCGTTGTCGGCGCATCGGGAAAGGGCGCCAGGATCAGGCGAAAGCCGTTGTTCAGCCGATACGAAGAAAAGCCGCCGGCACGGGCTTCGGGCTGCCAGGGCGAGGCAGCGACCAGTGCTGGTAGCGCGGCGAGGGCGAGAATGGCGAGTCGGCGCATCAAAGTGTCTTCAGGAAAGCTTCAAGCGCCTGCATTTCGCGCTCGTCGAGCTCAAGCGGCTTGACCAGTGTTGATGTCACCGGGAAGCGCGGATCCTTGGCCTGTGCCTCGTTGGCGGGTTTGGGGTGGAACATGCCGGCGTTGTACATGTTGACGATGCCGCGCAGCGAGCGGAACAGTCCGTTGTGCATCCACGGGCCGCTACGCGAGACGTTGCGCAGCGTCGGCGTTTTGAACTTGCCGACGTCCTCATTCTTGCCAGTGACGTTGTAGCGGCCGAGGTCTTCGTATTTACGCCCGAAGTAGGTCAGGCCGAGGTTGTGGAATTCGTTGTCGTTGAGTGCCGGACCGCTGTGGCAGGTCATGCAGCGTGCCTTGGTGCGGAACAGGTGGAGGCCGAGCAGTTGGCGGTCGTCGAGTGCCTTGTGATCGCCGTCGATGAAGGCGTCGAAGGCGGTATGCTCGGCAACCAGCGTGCGCTGGTAGGCGGCAAGCGCGCCCTGGATGCGTTCCAGCGTCACCGCGCTGTCGCCCCAGGCGGCGGCGAACTCCTCGGCGTAACCGGGGATCGCCGTCAGCTTGGCCGGCAGTTCCTTGAGCTCCATTGCCATCTCGGCCGGGTCGGCGATCGGGCCGAGCGCCTGGTGTTCCAGCGTCGGCGCGCGGCCGTCCCAGAACAGGCTGCTGGCGCCGGCGACGCCGACCAGCGCCGGCGCATTGCGCCGGCCTTGACGCCCTTCGTGGCCGGGCGTGACCGCCAGCGTATCGGCGTAGGCATGCTCGGGGCGATGGCAGGAAGCGCAGGCGATCTTGCCGGACGCCGACAGTGCCGGATCGAAGAACAGACGGATGCCGAGCTTGAGCATCGGGTAGGAAATCATGGATGGCAGGTCGGGCGTTTTTGCCGACGCCATCTCCTGCCAGGCGACCTGACCTTCGACCTGCGGCGCCGGCCACTCGGCCAGCGGCCGGGCGTAGGCCTGGCGCAGGCAGCCCGGGTCGCGGCCATCTAGCGGTTGGCGACAATCGCTGGCTGCGGAGGCGAGGAACGGCAGGCCAAGGATGATCAAAGGGAGAATTTTTTTCATGGCATTCGGGAGTGAAGGCGCCGGCGTTTTCGGCCGGCGCACGTCGACAGTGAAGAAGTCAGAAACGGTAGCCAAGCTCTACCCAGAACTGGCGGCCGATTTCGTAGGTGGGGATGGTGCTGGAACTGACACTGCTTTGGGCAACCGAAGCCTTATCGAGTACGTTGAAGACATCGAAATTGACGAAGAAGGCTTGATCACGAGTTGTCGGGTATTCCCAGCCGAGGCGCAGATCCCAGGTAAGGGCGGGCTTGTAGCTGCGCTCTTCCCAGACCGCGATTTGTATTCCTTCATGGAATACCCCCGAGGTGTTGGCTGAGGCAACTTGACCGACGGCTTTGTAAGCCGCGCGATAGCGAAGGAAGTTCGACCAGGTGAGATTCCATTGCGGGATCCTGGTTTCGGTGCTGAGACGCAGAGTCCATGGGCGGTTGAAGTTTTCTGCCGGACGATCGGTATAGCGCATTACGCTGCCCTTGTACTGAATGTACGGGTTGGCAAGGTAAATGTCGGTGTCGGTGTCAATGTAGTCCGGGGCGTTACTCTTGCTCTGCCACCAGTCAAGGGCCAATTGGCCTTTGGTTCGGGTGCCGAGCCAGCTAAACTCTTCAAGCGGAGTCACTGTGAATGACACAACGTCGGTTTCGCTCTTGCCACCGTTGGTGTATGTCGTATAGCTACTGGAGAGATTGGTCGGGTCGGTAGACGGTTCGCCGATGCTGCTGCCCTTGACCTGGATGATTTGGTCTCGGCCCTGACGATGGACATATTTCAGGCGGTAGTTGAACCCTCGCCATTGTTGTTCGATGCCGGCCATCAGCTCGTCGTCGTAAGGAATATCGAGCTGATTGAACTTCATGTTGTCGGCGGCCCTAGTGCCCACCGTCCAGGTGGAATCAACGGTGTTTCGCTGCTCGCTGTTGTAGCGCAGACGGTTGCGCCCCTCGCGCAGACGCAGGCCGGTGATGTTGCGGCCATAGTAACGATTGACGCCGGCATTCAGGATGGTGGTGCTGTCGGCGAACAGGTCATACTTGATGGCCAGTCGCGGGGCGACAGTCGTTTTGTTGGTGTAGTCGTCGCCGTCCACTCGAACGCCAGGACGCAAGGATAGGCGCCCGATTTCCAAATCATCCTGTAGCCAGGCGCCCCATTGGGTGACGGTGAAATCAAATTCCCCCTTGGCGAAACGGGTGCGCCGCGTCAGGAGTTGACCAGGCCATCCGTTGACTGTGGTGCCCAGCGAACAGGCATCGACCACGACACCGCTACTGTTGGTGCAGGTAGCTGTCGAAACTGGTGTCGTGTAGGTGCTGTTTTCGGTCAGGCGTTTATAGTTGACCTGTTGGTGAGAAAATTCGAAGCCGCTCTGGATGCTGTGCTGCATGCCGAGAAGATTGAATGTGTTCCAGTCGCCGCTGGCCTTGTAGCGCCATGTCTTTTGCTGTTGCTCGATATCTCCGTAGCCTCCTTCAAGACTGCTGGTGCTTGCGGTGTTGCCGATACCCCAGAATTTGCTCGAGGATTTTCGCCAGGTGTACCAGTCATCGAAATCCGAGTCTCGGGATTGATCGAATTCGCTATAGGAAAGGCTCTGATTGAATTTGACCGCGTCGCCATCCCATTTGGCAGCCAGCGTTAACAGTTTCCCTCCGTTACGGGTCTCGAAAGAGGAATTGGCAGCATTGCCTCGCCAGTAGGTGTTTTGTTCCGGTGCATGCGTGATGCTGCCTTCCAGGTCAAGCCGGCTGACTGGTTTCCAGAATGCTTTGAGAAAATAGTTGTCGATCGAGCGTTCCTGGTCTCGCTTCTGGACCCCCATGGTTGCTACGTTGGTAGACGAGTAGAAACTCGTCGGAACGGTCGAACGCTTCTGCGAGATGTTGGCCATCAGCCCGAAGTTTTCTGTCAGATGGCCCTCCAGCGTGGCACGCAGGATGGTTTTTTCGAACTCGGGTTGATCGAAGTGCGACGAGGAATTCTCAAAATCCTGCTGTTCTCTGTCGTCAATGTGATAGCGGGTCCACGAGGACCGCGACATCTGGTAGGAAATCTTGCCGCGCAGTTCCTTGCTGGGTTTGCGCGTTTTGGCTTCGACAACGCCCCCATTGAATTGGCCGTAGGACGCGGGTACGTTGCTGTCGTACACAGTGATGCTGTCGAGCAAGTCGGTGTCCAGGGCCAAGCCCTGGCTTTGTCCGGGAACATCAGCAAGGGAATTGATCCTGGATTCGGTTCGTTCGCCGGGGTCGATGTCGTTATTGAAATTTGTGCCGTCAACAATGAATGCGTTTTGGTAGTACTTGGCGCCATTGATGCTGATGTCAGCGGGCGCGATTTCCCCGGGAGTCTTGCTGCTCTGCTGTTTGTTGTCGAACTGGATGTTCGGGACAGTTTTGAGCAGGCTGGTGATGTCTCCGTTGCCGGCAGGCATTGCTTCAATGGTTCTGCGGCTGATTACCGTCGTACCCAAAGGCTCACGTTGATCGACAACGATGACTGGTGCCAGTTGTGCCTCGCGGGTGTTGCCGGCAGACGCTTCGACGCTCTTCGGCAGCGCGACCAGGATGTAGCCGGAGGGCGTGCGGGCGACGCCGTAGCCGGTGTTGCGCAGCAGTGCGGTGAAACCGGCGTCGATTGCGTAGTTGCCCTTGAGTCCTTCGCTGTTCAGGCCCTTGAGCTTTTCGGCGTCGATCGCCAGCGAAACGCCGGATTGCACCGCGAAGCGGTTGAGGGTGGCGTCGAGCGGGCCGGCCGGAATGTCGTAGTGGCGGTTGGCCTGGGCATAAGCGATTGGTGCTGTGGTGGCAGCGAGGGTCGCGGTCAAGGCCAGGTGGGTGAGGAAAACCAGCGGCTTCAGGCGGGTACGCAGGCGGCCGTGGCGGGTCGGGGGAGTGGTCGGTTTAGTCATCGTCGGCGTCCATTGGGGTTGGCAAGCCCGGGCGGGCAGGGACGAGTACCGGAACTGGCTGGCGCGACTGTGGATGCTGCGTGGCTACCCAATCTCGTCTTTCATGGGTATTGACGGACGAGATCGCGAAAGCGGAACTGTCCGGGCAAAAAAAATCTTCAGCGGGTTTTCGGGTGATCGACGACGACCAGGTAGGGCGTCAGCGTGCGGATGCGCAGGCCGGGGAAGTTGTTGATCAGCAGTTGCAGGGCGCGGTCGGTGTCGTCGAGCGGCAGCACCGCGGAAACGTGCAGGCCGGCGAGCGCCGCCGCGTCGTAGCGGAGCAGGCCCGGGCGGTGCCGGGCGAGCTGGTCGAGGACGTTGCCCAGCGGCTCGTTGCGGACCACCAGTTGGTGCCGCTGCCAGGCGGTTTCGAGCAGTTCGCCGTCGACCGCGGCCAGTTCGCCGGCGTCGCCGCTGGTGAAGCGCAGGCGCTGGCCGGCGCCGACGACGAGCGGCCGGGGCTGGCCGTCGATGCTGACCTCGACGCGCGACTCGATCATGCTGAGCACGGTCGCGTCGGCCTCGCGGCTGACCAGGAAGCGCGTGCCCAGCGCGCGGATGCTGCCGTGCGCGGTGCTGACCACGAAGGGGCGGTCGCGGTCGGGGGCGACATCGACCAGGATTTCGCCGCGCAGCAGCGCGATGGTCCGGGTTTTTGCGTCGAATTCGAGGTCGACCGCGGAATTGCCGTTGAGCGACAGCCGGCTGCCGTCGGCCAGCGTGCGTTCGGCCCATTCGCCGCTGCCGGTGCGCAGGTCGGCGAGCAGCACCGGTGCCGGCGCCGAATGCAGCGCCAGCCAGGCCGGCAGCAGCAGGGCGGCGCCCAGGGCGAGGGCGGCGCCGATGCGGCGCGGCGTCCGCCGCGGCCGGGCGGCGCGCAGCGCCTGCCGGGCCGGGGCCTGGCTGCCGTTGTCGCGGATATGGTCGAGGCGGCCGAGCAGCGCCTCGAGGCGGGCGGCGGCGGCGGCGTGGCGTGGATCGGCCTGTTTCCAGGCGGCGAAGCCGGATTCGGCGGCGCGCCGTTCGCCGGCTTCGTCGGCGGAAAGCCGGACGATCCAGTCGGCGGCCTGTTCGGCCAGCGTTTCCGGGGTCTCTTCGAGGCGCCGGTTCATGTCGGTTCGGCCGGGGCGCAGGCGACCAGGCACTGAACCAGGTACTTGCGCACCATGCGCGGACCGACGCCGAGGCGTTCGCCGATCTCGGCGTGCGTCAGTCCGTCCAGGTAATGCAGCAGGAAGGCTTCGCCGGCCTTCGCCGGGACCGCCTCGAGGGCGGCGGCGATCTGCGCCAGCGCCTCGGCGGCAAGCAGTTGTTCTTCCGGCGAGGCGAAGCCGGCGAGCGGGTCGGCCAGCGCCGCCAGTTCGTTGAGCCAGGCCTGCTCGACGGCGTGGCGGCGGGCCCGGTCGATGATCAGGCGGTTGGCCGTGGTGGTCAGCCAGGCGCGCGGTTCGCACAGCGCGAGCAGCGCGTCGCGCGAGCCGATCAGGCGGAGGAAGGTGTCCTGGGCGACGTCGGCGGCGTGCTCCGGGCAGCCGAGCTTGCGCCGCAGCCAGCCGTGCAGCCAGCCGTGGTGGCTGGCGTACAGCTGGTGCAGCGGATCCGGGCTGGTGGCGGCGGACATCGCGGACGGCGCCCGGGGCTCAGCTGACGACCCAGATGTGGCGGGCGACCGCGTGTTCGAGCGCGAGCTCGACTTCGTCGGCGAGGATCACCGTCATCGGCTTTTGCTGGAGCACCCTGACCGGCTGCGTTTCGGCCAGGCCGTAGGCGGTCAGCTGTTCGCGCTGGAGCGGGTCGATCTCGTCGCCCAGGCCGGCGAGGCGGACTTCGCTGCCGGGGGCGATGAAGGCGAGGGGAAGGCGGGCTTCGTTGTGTTGGCTCATGGTCGTCTTACCAGAGGGCGCGCAGGGCGAGGTTGAACAGGCCGCCGATGAAGAAGGCGAAGGGAACGATGACCGCGACCATCGCCAGGGCCGTCTTCATGCCGCGTTCCTTGACCATCATCAGCAGGCTGGCGAAGCAGGGAATGAACAGCGTGATCGTGATCATGCCGACCACGGCCTGGATCGGGTCGAGCGCGTCGGCCATGACGAACAGGCCGGTAGCGCCGAAGTCGCGGCGCAGGAAGCCCATGACGAAGGCGGCCGAGGCTTCCTTGGGCAGGCCGAGCCAGCCGCTGACCAGCGGTTCGCCGGCTTCGATGATGGCCGGCAGGACGCCGATCTTGTCGAGTGCGAACATCAGGAAGGTGCCGATCAGGAACAGCGGGATGACTTCGATCAGGTACCACTTGAGGCGGCCGGCGGTCTTCTTGACGACGTTGCCGGCGATCGGCAGGCGCATCGGCGGCAGTTCGGTGACCAGCGGGATGCGCCGGCCGGGGATCAGCTTGGCGGCGAGGAAGCCGGCGAGCAGCAGGACGCCGACCATGGCCAGGGTCCAGATGAGTACGGCAGAAAACGACACGCCGCCGAGCATGCCGAGGACGACGCCGAGCTGGGCCGAGCAGGGAATCGCCAGCGCCAGCAGGAAGACGGTGATCAGGCGTTCGCGCGGCGAATGCAGGATGCGTGTGGTCAGCGTCGCCATCGTCACGCAGCCGAGGCCGAGGACCATCGGCAGCACGGCGCGGCCGTTGAGGCCGATTGCCGCGAACAGGCGGTTGGCGATCACCGACAGGCGCGGCAGGTAGCCCGAATCCTCGAGCACGCCGAAGGCGATGAAGAAGGTGGTGACGATCGGCAGGATCAGCGCCAGCGCGTAGGTCATGCCCATTGTCCACAGGCCGTAGTCGCCGACCAGTAGCTCGCTGATCAGGCCTTCGCCGAACCAGCCCTGGACCAGCCCGGTGAAGCCGGGGTTGAGGATGCCTTCGAAAAGGTCTTCCTCAAGCAGGCCGACCAGCGTCGTCGCGCCGAAGACGCCGACGAACTGGTACACCGCGTAGAGCACGGCGAGCAGGATGGGAATGCCCCACAGCGGATGGACGACGGCCTGGCCGATGCGCTGCGAGAGCAGCGGGCTGCTGTTGACGGCGCGGCGGGTGACGGTGGCGGCCAGTGCGTCGGCGGCTTCGGTGCGCTCGCGGGCGAGCAGGCCGGGCAGATCGCCCGGTGCACGGTCGACGGCATTTTTGCGCAGATTGTCGAGTTGACCGTAAGCGTCGCCGGCGTGTTCGCGCAGCCAGCCTTCGACTTCGCTGTCGTTGCCGAGGAAGAGGATGGCCAGGCCGCGTGCCGCCAGGCGCGGGTGCGGTGCGTGTTCGGTGATGGCGGCGGCGAGCGCCTCGATGTCGGCTTCGCGGGCCGGGTCGTAGCGCAGCATGCGGTCGGCGACGCCGGCGCGGGCGACGCTGCCGGTCAGCTCGCCGATGCCTTCGCCGCCGGTGGCGACGGTGGCCAGCACCGGAATCGCCAGTTGTTCGGCGAGCGCCGGGATGTCGACGGTGACGCCGCGCGCGGTCGCCTCGTCGTGCATGTTCAGGGCCAGCACCATGGGGACGCCGAGTTCGGCGAGCAGCGCGGTCAGGGTCAGCGTCCGGCGCAGGTTCTTGGCGTCGCCGACCTGGACCAGGCAGCGGCTCGACTCGTTGAGCAGCGCGCGCATGGTCGCCCGCTCGTCGTCGCTGCGCGACGGCAGCGCGAGCACGCCCGGCGTGTCGAGCAGCGCCGCCTGAGGATCGAAGCGGGCGCTGGCGCGGGTCACTTCGACGGTGGTCCCGGGATAGTTCGAGACGTTGACGTAGGCGCCGGTCAGGCGGTGGAAGAGGACGGACTTGCCGACGTTGGGGTGGCCGACCAGAAGGATGGCGTTGGCGGTGGTGGCGTTCATGGACTTCCCGGTTCAGGTTTTGCCGCAGGTGGCCAGCGCTTCGGCCAGCCAGCGGCGGTTGATTTCACCAGTGTGCTGCGCGCAGGCGCGGCGATCGGTGTCGAGGATGACGGTGTGGGGCAGGGCGCCGGCGCGGTTACCGAAGCGGGCGAGCAGCCCGCGCGGTTCGCCCGGACCGTGCAAGGAGAGCAGCGGCGGTTGCAGCGCCGCCTGGATGGCGGCTGGTGCGGCGGCGGTTTCGGCCGGGCGCTGCAGGGCGACGGTGATCACGCGCACCCGGCCGGCGCGGGCGAGGGCGGCAAGCTCGGGCATTTCGCGGACGCAGGGTGGGCAGTCAGCGCGCCAGAAGTTGATGACCGTCGGCTGTGCCGGCAGCGACGCCAGGGTGACGAAGCGGTGGCCGTCGGAAAGTTCGAAGTCGAGCGCTGCCTTGGCGACCGACGGGGGATCGGTCGCCAAGGCTGTGCTGGTCTGGGCAAGCAGGCTGAGAATGAGGGCAAGTCGCCGCATCACAGGGCCAGTTTTACGCCGCCGTAGACGAAGCGGCCACGATTCGGGCCCCAGATCTGGGTGACATCGTAATTGCCGGCCCCATCGACCCAGAGCATGCTTTCCTTGTCCGACTGCTTGAAGTCGGTCAGGTTGTCGACGCCGAGGAACAGCGACCAGCGCTTGTCGAGCCGGTATTCACCGCGCAAATCGATGGTCCAATAGTCCGGACTCTTGTCCATCTTGCGCGTGCCGTCGAAGTTGTAGCGCGGCGTGTTGGCGTAGTCGTAGAACTTCTTCAGGTCCATCGGGCCGGTCCAGGTACCGCGGATCATCCCGGTCCAGGGGCCGCTCTCGTAGTCGAGGCGCAGGTAGGCGCGGGTTTCCGGACGGGCGAAGGCGAGCGTGCCGGGCTCCGAGAAACGATAGCTGAAGCGTTCGGCAGCGACGGTGGTTTCCAGTGTCGGCGTCAGCTTGTAGGTCAGCGTGATGTCGCCGCCGATGACCGTGACTGGCTTCTTGGCCGAGGTAAACAAGGTGATGGGGGCCCCCGAAACCGGGTCGGTGGCCCCGGAGTCGATCATCGCCATGTTCTTGATCTTGTTGTAATTCAGCGAACTGACCCAGGCCAGACGATCCCCGGCGTACGAGAGGGCGTAGGACGCATTGTCGGAAATCTCGGCCTTGTCGATGTCGCGGACGATGCGCGAGGTATCGAGAATGCCGTGATCCTGTTCGAAGAACGAGGTCGGTGCCCGGAAGCCACGGCCTACCGCGAAGCGGCTGTTCAGTTCGTGGCTGTGGTTCCACAGCACGTTGAAGCGCGGGCTGGTGATGCCGCCGAAAATGTTGTGGTCGTCGTAGCGAACCGAACCGTTCACCTCGACGACACCGTCGAGGAAGGCGTGGTAGGCCTGCAGGAACAAGCCCGGGGTTTTGTACTTGTAGTCGTCGATACCGTCGTTGGGCGTGCCGTCGGCCATTGCGCCCTTGCTCTTCAGGTCTTCGTAGCGGTAGGTGACGCCGCCGGTCACCAGCGTGGCGCCGATCGGCTGCTGGGTGCTGGCTTCCAGGTAGTACTGGGTCTGCTCGGCCTTGTAGATTGCATGTTCGTAGTAGGAGTCCTGCTTGTGCTTGGCCAGGCCGACGGCGAAACGCAAGCTGCCGTCGCCGAGCTTGTGCGTGGCGCTGGAGATGAACTGCTGGCGGTCGGTGAAAATGATTTCCGACATGCCGCCCAGACCGTCGTCGTAATTGCGAATGCCACCGGCTGCCACATCGTCCGGATGGTCGCCAATGAAACCGCTGCCATCACTGTCGAAACCATCCACCGTCACCCAGCCGGCATTGCTTGGCGAGCCATTCTTGCCTTTGCTCCACAGGAAGGGGTTGCCGCTTTGGTCGGCCTTGACCTTCGCGTAGTCATCGCCCATGGCGCCGCCCATGCGTTTTTCGTCGACGATGTCCAGGCGCCCCTTGATGCTGAATCCGCCCACATCATCGAGGAAGAAGCCGATGCCACCAAGGTTGCGCTTGAAGCCGGTGTATTCGGAAACCTTGTTGCCATCGGCGTCGACTGAGTCGTGGCCGTTGTGATTGAAATTGGCGGTCAGGGCGCCCCCCTGGAAGACCTTGGCGCCGAACAGGTCGGTATTGATGTGGCCGTAGGAGCCGAATTGCTGGACGCCGATGAACTCGTCCTTGGTCGGGCGGCGGGTGACCATGTTGACCGAACCGGCCAGCGCTTCCGGCGCAATCAGGCTGGTACCGGCGCCGCGGGAAATATCGATGCGCTCGACACCGCCGAGGCTGACGCTGTCCAGACCGTAGGCGGTGGACACCGACGAGAAGATCGGGATGCTGTCGATCAGCAGCGTGGTGTAGCGACCCGGCAGGTTGTTGAGCACGACGTTGCGCACGTTGCAGATCGAGCATTCGGTCTGCACCGAGATACCTGGACGTTTGTCGAGTGCTTCGGTCAGCATCGTGGCGCCGGTCTTTTCCAGTTCGCGTGCGCCGAGTGATTCGGTGGCGATGATTTCATCACGCAGCACCGGCTTGGCACCCACGGTCTTGCCGGATGAAACGGTGATTTCGCTCAACTGCTTGTCGGCGAGCGCCGGGCCGGCGAAGGCGAGCATGATCGCGAGGCTGAGTGGCTTCGGGTCGACGTGCTGCATGATGAACTCCCTGAGTTTTTTTGTTTATTCGTTGTTGCCGGGTTGGGTGACGAAGCCGATCTTGCTCAGTCCCGCCCGGCGTGCTGCACTCATGGTTTCGGCGACGGCTTCGTAACGGCTGTCGCGGTCAGCCTTGAGGTGCAGTTCGACGTTGGCGTCCTGGCTGACCGCGTCGCGGAAACGGGTTTCCAGCGTTGCCGCATCGACCGGTTCGCTACCGATGAACACCTTGTTGTCGGCGGTGATCGCCACCTGCAGGGTCATCGGTTTTTCCGGGGTGGGCGTGCTTGAAGCGCGCGGCAGGTCGACCTTGACCGAGTGCGTCATCAGCGGTGCGGTGATCATGAAGATGATCAGCAGCACCAGCATCACGTCGATCAGCGGGACCATGTTGATTTCGGCGGTCGGCATCTGGTTGCCGCCGTTGCTGAAGGTGCCGATGCCCATCTCAGACAGCTCCGGCAGCAGCGCGGGCACGCATCGGGTGGATCTGGGCGCTGTTGGCGACCAGCGGCTTGCCGATGGTGAAGAAGGCATGCAGGTCGTGGGCAAAGGCGTCGAGGTCAGCGAAGATGACGCGGTTGGCGCGGGTGAAAGTGTTGTAGGCAAACACGGCCGGCAGTGCGACGGCCAGGCCGGCGGCGGTCATGATCAGCGCTTCGCCGACCGGGCCGGCGATTTTTTCCAGCGCGGCCTGGCCGGTCATGCCGATGGCGACCAGCGCGTGGTAGATGCCCCAGACGGTGCCGAACAGGCCGACGAAGGGGGCGGTGGCGCCGGTCGTGGCGAGGAAGGTCAGGCCGTTTTCCATGCCGGCCTGAGTGGTCGACAGTTGCTGCCGCAGGGCACGTTCCATCTGCTCGGACGGATCAAACTGGGAAACCAGGCGACCGGTAACGGCTTCGCAGTCGTGATTGCAGCAGTTGGCCTGGCTGGCCAGTTGCGCGTAGGGGCTGTCTTCACCGGCCTCGCGCAGTTTTTCGATGCCTTCGGCGACGCTGCTGGCGGCCCAGAATGCGGGTACGGCACGGGCTGCCTTGCGCAGACGCCACCAGTCCCAGGCCTTGGCCAGGATCAGGTACCAGCTGGCGATCGACATGGCGACAATCACGATGGCGACCGAGTGGGAAACGGTATCGCCTTGGGCCCATAGATGGGCGAGCCCGAAGACGTTTTCTTGTGCGCTTTCCTGCATTGCTATTGCTCCAGTTTGAAAATGATGGGGACCAGGACGAAACTCTGAACGGCGACATCGCCGCGCTTGGCCGGAATGAATCGCCAGTTGCGTACGGTCTTCAATGCCGACTCGTCCAGGCGACTACTGCCAGAAGAGGTGCGTACCTCGACGCTGTCGGCCGTGCCTTGTGGATTGACCGAAACGCGCAGCATGACCTTGCCTTCCTCGCCCATGCGTCGCGATAGCGGCGGATACGGGGGGGGCGGGTTGCGCAGGTAGTCGGCGTCGAAGCGGGCTTGACTGATTGCCGGGGCCGTTGGCGCCGGGGCTGGCGGCGTGGGTTCGGCGATCTGCGGCGGGGCGACCGGGGCGTTGTCGGCCGGCGCCGTGCTGGCGGTGGTTTCGAGGACCGGTGTTGGTGCTTTGGGTTGAGGCAGCGGCTTGCGCACCACGGGTTCGGGCTTGGCCATCGGGAGCGGCTTGGCTTCGGGTGGTGCTTCGATTTGCGGTGCTGGCAGCAGGTCGACGATCAGTGGCATTTCCATGATCTGCGGCGCCACGGTCTTGGCGGCCAGGGCCAGTAAAAGGGCGCCGGCGTGGAGGCCGATGACGATGGTCAGCAGGCCGCTGCGGCGGCTGGATGATGGGGGAGATAAAGCGTAACTCATGGCGTTTGTTCGGTTGGTTCCGCGCCCGCCAGGAAAAAAACCCTTGGCTTGCTGGCCGGGAGGCGCGCTGGCTACGGGAAAGGTCTTACAACGGAGAGAAAAACTATTTGGTCAGGATCAGCTTGTTTTCGCGGGTCACGCGCAACAGATAACGCTGGCCTGCGTGTTCGATTTCGACGGTGTTGGCACCTTGCAGAATCTGCCCGCTATCCACGCGCGGCAGGGCGGCGTTGCTTGCTGGCAGGGGGCTGGCATCCGGGGCGGGTTTCGGCGGGGTGTTCATGTGTTTCTTATGTAACTCAGATGTCTCCAATTGTAACTAAACGAGAACGATTGTCAATAATATTCGTATTGAAGTTTACTCGGTGGTGCAGGCCTGGCTGATCACTCGGCCAAAACTGGAAACCCCGGCATTACGAACGAACAGGCAGGGCTTGCCGGTGCGCCGGCACTGCTCCTTCACCCGCCAGTAAGCGTTGTGGCTGATGCAGCCGGCCTGGCAGATCACCAGATCGGCAGCGGACAGCGCGCTGTCGATGCGATGCAGGCTCTCTTCGAGGCCGCCGTCGTGGTGCATGAAACGCCCGCCGGACTGTTCGACGACCTGCCGGTAGGCATCGACGGCGCCGGTGCGGCCACCAACGCACAACACGCATTTGCCGGAAAGATTTTCCGGGGCGGTGGTGTCAGCAAGCTTCAAAGCCTCGTCGTCTTCGCTGAGCAACTGGTTGATCGTTTCCTCGGCATGACGCAGCCGTTGGCGCAGGTGCCAGACCTCGGTTTCGCGCCCCTCGGCCTCGGCGGTCAGGGCGGTGCATCGGGCTTCCGCATCGCTGGCGCGGCGCAGCAGGCTCTGCCGGTCCTTGAGGTCGGGCAGGCTGCCGCGCAACAGATCAAGCTGTCCGGCCTGGTTGGCGATCAGGGCGTCACGCCCGGCCAGTTCGGCGCGCAAGTCGATGACGCGTTGTCCCAGTGCCTGGGTCTCGGAGGATTTTTCCTGGCGCAGGGATTCGTTTTCCTGGCGGGCTTTTTCCAGTTGCTGTTTGAGTTGCCGGTTTTCGGCCTGTAGCGACTTCAACGTCTTCAGATCGGCTCGGGTGCCGGTGCCGACCTGATGCTGGATCATGTGGATGTCGCCATAGACCTCGTGCTCCAGCGTCGAGTCGCAGGCCGGGTGAGTCCAGGTGGCCCACAGGGCGGCCGGAATTTCGCTGCCGATGGCGGTGGCTTCGCGCCACAGCTTGCGCAGCGCGTCGCTGTCCTTGGCGCTGGCAAAGCGACGAATGGTGGCGTGATAGCGCTTTTCCAGTTGCTTGTGCAGCACTTCGGCGAGTTTGCTGCGGACCTCGCAATTGCCAACGGCCGTGGTGTGCAGGACGAAATCGGTGGTGTCTGCGGGGAAATGCATCACCTTTTTCATCAGGCTGCGCAATTCAGTGACATCGAAGCAGGTGCCGATCACCGGGCAGTGAAATTTGTGGGCGATTTCCCAGAGCTTGCGGCGTCGGGAGCTGGTCGGGGCGTCTTGCGGCAACTGCGGTGCAGCGTTGGTCATCGACTCGAACAACGCCAGCGGGCGGCGGCTGGGTGTAAAACTGCCACCGGCGACATGATAGGGATAATCGGCCATGGTTCAGTTCTCTTTTGGTTGCGAACGAGAACAATTATCGTTTATCGATTGCATTCAGTCAACCTGGCTCGATGCTGTATGCAAACAAGGGATGGCTTTTGTTCGAAGGAGGGCGTTACAACGACTTCCAGTCCAATTGTGGGTTTCGGGAATTGATTCATCCATCGCGGAGTCTTGGTGTTAAAAATGCAATGTTATAACATTGCATTTTGTTTTTATAACCTTCACTTCGTCAGCAAAAGGCTTAATCCGATGAGTGTTCTTTCCAGCGACCGGCGCATACCTGTCACCCTGCTGACAGGCTTTTTGGGTGCCGGCAAGACAACGCTGCTCAATCACCTGCTCAGTCAGCCGGACATGGCCAACGCCGCCGTTTTGATCAACGAATTCGGTAGTGTTGCGGTCGACCACCATCTGGTGACCAAGATCGACGAAGACCTGATCCTGCTCGACTCCGGTTGCATCTGCTGCACGGTGCGCGGCGATCTGACGCGCAGCCTGACCGAGTTGTTCATGAAGAGCCTGCAGCGCAAGATCGTGCCGATCAACCGCGTAGTCATTGAAACCACCGGGCTGGCCGATCCAGCACCGGTCATCTTCACGCTGATGGAAGACTTTTTCATTGCCGAGCGCTTCCGTATCGATGGGGTGGTGACCGTGGTCGATGCGACGCATGCGGCCGGACAACTGGCGCAGCATCCCGAGGCGGTCAAGCAGGTGGCGATGGCCGACCGCTTGCTGCTCAGCAAGTGCGATCTGGCCGATGGTCCGGCCATCGAAGCGATCAGTCAGACCTTGCGCCGGATCAACCCGGGCGCGCCGCAGATTTTCGTGCGCCGTGGCGAAGTCGCGCTGGCTTCGCTGACCGGCTGCGGCCTCTACGACCCGGGCAGCAAGACGCCGGATGTCGCCGGCTGGCTGGCCGAGGAAAAGGTGCGCGAGGAACGACGCAAGGCCCACGGCCATCACCACCATCACCACGATGTCGACCGGCACGACGCCGAGGTTTACAGCTTCGCCCTGACTTTCGACCAGCCGCTGCAGTGGGTCAGTTTCGTCGACGCCGTGAGCATGTTGCTGCAGGGTATGGGCGACCGCATCCTGCGCATCAAGGGACTGCTCAACGTCATTGGCGACGACCAGCCGCGTGTCGTGCAATGCGTTCAGCACACCAATTACCCCTACACCCGCCTCGACGATTGGCCGGCCGAAGCGCCCTACAACGACCGCAAGAGCCGCCTGGTGTTCATCGTGCGTGGCCTTGATCAACTCCTGATCGAAAAAGCCTTCGCCATGTTCTGCGGCGTGCTTGATGGCGAGCGCCGGGAAGCGCTGGTTGCCGAAGGACGCATGCCATGACCATTCGCCTGCACAATACCTTGAGCCGGCAGAAGGAAGTCTTCGTACCGGCCGATCTGCAGCGCGTCACGATGTACGTCTGCGGGCCCACCGTCTACAACTACGTGCATATCGGCAATGCCCGCCCGGTGGTCGTTTTCGATGTGCTCTACCGACTGCTGGCGCGCCACTTCCCGCAGGTGATTTACGCCCGCAACATCACCGACGTGGACGACAAGATCAACGCGGCTGCAGCCGCCAACGGCGAGGCTATCCGCGTGCTGGCCGAGCGCTTTGCCGCGGCTTACCGTGAGGACATGGCCCAGTTGAATGCCTTGCCGCCCGGCGTCGAACCTTGGGCCACCGAACATGTGCCGCAGATGATCGCCTTGATCGAGTGCCTGATCGAACGCGGCCATGCCTACGCCGCCGAAGGCCACGTGCTCTTCCACGTGCCGTCGCTGCCGGATTACGGCAAGCTCTCCGGCCGCCACCGCGAGGACATGATTGCCGGTGCGCGGGTCGAAGTCGCGCCCTACAAGCGCGATCCAGCCGATTTCGTGTTGTGGAAACCGTCGACCGCAGCCCAGCCGGGTTGGGAGAGCCCCTGGGGCGTCGGTCGTCCGGGCTGGCACATCGAATGCACGGCGATGATCAACACCCACCTCGGGCCGTCGATCGACATTCACGGCGGCGGCCAGGACCTGATCTTTCCGCACCATGAAAACGAGATCGCCCAGGGCGAAGGAGCCCATGGTGGCCAGTACTGCCGCTACTGGCTGCACAACGGCTATGTCACGGTCGACGGCGAAAAGATGTCGAAATCGCTGGGCAACTTCCGCACCGTGCGCGACCTGCTGCAGCATTACCCGGGCGAAGTCATCCGCTACGCCTTGCTCGCCGGTCACTACCGCAAGCCGCTCGACTTTTCGCTGAGCGCACTCGATCAGGCCCGGGCAGCGCTCGACCGCCTGTACGCCAGCCTGCCAGCTACCGGCAGCCCGCCACCCAAAGTGCGTGCCGAAGCCGTCGAAGCGGCGCTGGCCGATGACCTGAACACCCCGCTGGCACTGGCCTGTCTGCACGAAACCGCCAGCGCCCTGCGCAAATGTTCGGACCCGGACGAGCAATCCAGGCTACTCGCCGTGCTGCGTGATGGCGCCGATTTGCTCGGGCTATTGCAAGCCGACCCGACCCAGTGGCGGCAGCAAGGCGGCATGGCGGCGACCGGGCAGGCCAGCGGCCCGAGCCCAGAACAGATCGAAGCCCTGATTGCCGCGCGGCAAGCCGCCCGTGCAGCGCGTGATTTCGCCCGCGCCGATGCCCTGCGCCAGGAACTCGCCGCCCTGGGCATCGGAATCGAAGACAGCGCCAGCGGCACCACCTGGCATCGCCTGCACGCGGAGCCCGTGGCATCCCGGCGGGCTCAATCCGGTCCCGCCGGCCAGTAAGGCTGCCCCCACTGACAACATCAAGAGACCCTAAAACATGCCCAGCATCACCCTGCCCGATGGCAGCCAACGACATTTTTCGCAAGCGGTCAGCATCGCCGAACTGGCTGCCAACATCGGCCCCGGTTTGGCCAAGGCCGCCCTGGCCGGCCGGGTCGATGGTCGGCTGGTTGATGGCGCCTTCATCGTCGACCGGGATGCCAACGTCAGCCTGATCACCGCCCGCGACCCGGAAGGGCTGGAGATCCTCCGCCATTCCTGCGCCCACTTGCTGGCCATGGCCGTCAAACAGCTCTACCCCAGTGCCCAAGTCACCATTGGTCCGGTCATCGAGGATGGCTTTTTCTACGACTTCGCCTTCGAGCGCCCCTTCACACCCGACGATCTGGCGCAGATCGAAGCCCGCATGCAGGAACTCGCCACCGCCGATCTGCCGGTCAGCCGTCGCGAACTGCCCCGAGACGAGGCCATCGCTTATTTCGAGCAACTGGGCGAGTCCTACAAGGCCGAATTGATCCGCGCCATTCCCGAGGGCGAAACCTTGTCGCTCTACCGCCAAGGGGATTTTGAAGACCTCTGCCGCGGCCCGCACTTGCCAAGTACCGGCAAGCTACAGGCTTTCAAGCTGACCAAGGTGGCCGGCGCCTATTGGCGCGGCGATGCCAAGAACGCCATGCTGCAGCGCATCTACGGCACCTGCTGGCCGGATGCCAAGGCACTCAAGGCCTACCTGACCCGCCTCGAAGAAGCCGGCAAGCGCGATCACCGCAAGCTCGGCGCCCAGCTCGACCTGTTCCATTTCGACGACTGCGCACCGGGTTCGGTGTTCTGGCACCCGAAAGGCTGGGCCCTGTTCCAGCAACTGATCGGCTACATGCGCACCCAGCAGGAGCGGGCTGATTATGTCGAGGTCAATACCCCGGACGTGATGGATCGTGGCCTGTGGGAAACCTCCGGCCACTGGTTCAACTACCGCGAGGCGATGTTTACGACGACGACCGAGGACGAGCGCATCTTCGCGCTGAAACCGATGAACTGCCCGGGCGCCGTTTCCCTCTTTGCCCAGGGGCTGAAAAGCTACCGCGACCTGCCGCTGCGCATGGCCGAGTTCGGCAAGGTGCATCGCTACGAACCGTCCGGTGCATTGCACGGCCTGTTGCGCGTGCGCCATTTCACCCAGGACGACGCGCACATCTTCTGCACGCCGGCTCAAATGCAGGACGAATGCGCCCGCACCATCGCGCTGGTTTTCGCCATCTACCGGGATTTCGGCTTCGACGATGTTGCCGTGAAACTGTCGACGCGGCCGGCCAACCGCATCGGCAGCGACGACACCTGGGATCAGCTCGAAGGCGCGCTGTCCGGCGCGCTCGACCGGATGGGCATCGCCTACCGCATCAATCCCGGCGAAGGGGCCTTCTACGGCCCGAAGCTGGAATTCGTGCTGCGCGACGCCATCGGTCGCGACTGGCAATGCGGCACGCTGCAGGTCGACCTCAACCTGCCCGAGCGCTTCGACATCAGCTACATCAACGAACAGGGCGAACGCGAACGGCCGGTCATGCTGCACCGGGCACTGTTCGGCTCGCTCGAGCGCTTCACCGGCATCCTGATCGAACACTACAGCGGCCTCTTTCCGCTCTGGCTAGCCCCGCAACAGGCGGTCGTGCTCAACATCAGCGAAGCTCAGGCCGACTATGCGCAACGCGTGTTGCAAGCCTTGAAAAAGGCCGGGCTGCGCGCCTCGGTCGATCTGCGCAACGAAAAGATCGGCTACAAGATCCGCGAATACACGCTGCAGAAAGTGCCTTATCTGCTCGTCGTCGGCGACAGGGAAAAAGCCGAAGGCCGTGTCGCACTTCGCTCGCGAGCGGGTGAGGATCTCGGCAGCCTGGCGCTGGACGAGGTCATCGCGCGCTTGCAGCAGGAAGCTTGGCCCCCGGTTAACGACCTATCCACCACCTTCGAGTCTAGAACATGATCCGCAAGAACCCGCGCGGCGATCTGCCGCAAATCCACGAATCCGCCTACGTCGACCAGACCGCCATCATCTGCGGCAAGGTCATCATCGAAGAAAACGTCTTCGTCGGCCCCTACGCCGTGATCCGCGCCGACGAGGTGAATGCCGACGGCGACTTGGCGCCGATCCGCATCCGTGCCCACTCCAATATCCAGGATGGCGTCGTCATCCATTCCAAGTCCGGCGCCCTGGTCGATATTGGCGAGCACACCTCGATTGCCCACCGCTCCATCGTGCACGGCCCCTGTGTGGTCGGCAACAACGTCTTTCTCGGCTTCAACAGCGTCGTCTTCAATTGCAGCATCGGTGATGGCTGCGTCATCCGCCACAACGCTGTGGTCGATGGCACCGACCTGCCGCCGGGTTTCTACGTCTCCTCCACGCTACGCATCGGCCCGAAAACCGATCTTTCAACTGTGCCCCGTGTGCCGCAAGAAGCAACCGAATTCTCGGAAGATGTCGTGCGTACCAACCATGAGTTGGTGCAAGGCTACAAGAAGCTGCAGAACGAGTTCTGACCATGACCACCCTCCTGATCCGCAACGCCCGTCTGGTCAACGAAGGGCAAATTTTTGAATCCGACCTGCTGGTGCGCGATGGCCGTATCGACAAGATTGCGACTAGCATCGCGGCCAGCGCCGATGAGGAAATCGACGCCGCCGGGCAATGGCTGCTGCCCGGGATGATCGATGATCAGGTGCATTTCCGTGAGCCGGGGCTGACGCACAAGGGCTGTATCGCGACCGAATCGGCGGCGGCGGTGGCTGGCGGCATCACCAGCTTCATGGACATGCCGAATACCAAGCCGCCGACCCTGTCGATGGCGGCGCTGGCGGAAAAGAAAGCCATCGGGGCGCGGGATTCGCTGGCCAACTACGCCTTCCACTTTGGCGTCTCCAACGACAACATCGATGCCGTGGCCGCGCTTGATCCGCGCCAAGTGGCCGGCATCAAGGTCTTCATGGGCGCCTCCACCGGCAACATGCTGGTCGATGACCCGGCCGTGCTGGAGCGCCTGTTCGCCTGCGCGCCAACCATCCTGATCACCCATTGCGAGGACACACCGTCGATTACGGTCAACGAGGAGAAATGGCGCAAAAAATATGGCGACGCCGTGCCGTTCTCGGCCCATCCGCTGATTCGCGACGCCGACGCCTGCTACAAATCCTCCTCGCTGGCGGTCGAGCTGGCCAGGAAACACGGCACACAACTACATGTGCTGCACATTTCCACCGCCCGCGAACTGGCTCTCTTTGAAGACAAGCCGCTGGCCGACAAGCGTATCACCGCCGAAGTCTGCGTTCATCACCTGCTCTTTGACGAGCGGGACTATGCCATCCTCGGCAGTCATCTGAAGTGCAACCCGGCGGTCAAAACCGAGGCTGACCGCGATGCCCTGCGCGCCGCGCTCAACACTAACCGGCTGGATGTGATCGGTACCGATCACGCGCCGCACACGCTGGCAGAAAAGGCCGGCAACTACTTCCAGGCACCGTCCGGCCTGCCGCTCGTCCAGCACGCGCTGCCAGGCCTGATGGGGCTGGTGCACGACGGCGTCATCGACCTGCCGACGCTGGTTGCCAAGACCAGCCACCGCGTCGCCGACCTGTTTGCGATTGCCGAACGCGGCTATCTGCGCGAAGGCTACTGGGCCGATCTGGTGTTGATTGGCGGCCGCGATATCGATGCACCGGACGATCCCATCCTCAGCCGTTGCGGCTGGTCACCCTTTGTTGGCCGACGCTTTCGCAGCCGGGTTTCCACTACGGTTGTTTCGGGTCAGCTTGCCTGGCATGAAGGTCAATTACGGCCGAACTGCCGTGGGCAAGCACTTTCATTTTTGCGCGATTCTTCCGGTTGACCGTAGCATCAAGCCGCGTCAAGAAGGATGCGTTCCATCCTGAAGTTTCACCTGGCTGTGCTTAAAAAAACAGCTGGCTGGCGTCTGGCTGGCTTGCTGGAAGCGAGGGTGAGAAACTTAGTGTTCGATGTGATGGCTGGCGTGCTGGCACAAGCGGAAGGCGAGGTCGTCGCGCTCGCGGGCCAGGCGCTCGCACTCGCGGTGCGCGGCGCAGATGGTCTTGTCCAAGTGCCAGACGCGCTGGGCGGCGACGATCAATTGTTCGTTGGCTTCCCGCAGTTCCATCAGTTGCCGGCCCAGTTCGATGATGGCCTGGCCGGATTCGAGCTGGGCGATGCGCGCGCGTAGATTGCTGGATTGTGTTTCGAGCACCGCGATGCGATTGGCTTGTTCGATGCTGCGGGCAGCATTGAGCGTGATCATCCGCTTCTGGCTGCTGCGGGCTTTCTGCAAGGCGCGGCGCAGGGCGGCGTTTTCCCTTTCCAGGGCGCTCTGCGGCTCGGCAGGTTCCTTTTCGAGGATGGCGCGGTTTTCAAGCGGGGCAAGCATGGTGTAACTCCTGACGCTGACCCAGGCGTTGGCTGGCGCGTTCGCACAATTCACGGGTTTCATGATCAATGTCCTGATCGCACAGATGCTCAAGCAGTCGTGCCGCGTGCAGCGCGGATTGACGACACCCGGTCTCTTCGTGGATCAGGACCAGGCTGAGGGTGGCGGCCCAGATGTCGCTTTTCGGCATGGTTTTCTCCTCAGAAACTGGCGCCGGCCAGCATCAGCCAGAGCAGGGTGGCGGCGATACCGGTATGGATCAACAGGCTGTTCATGTGGCGCCTCGCGTGAGTGAGAATGGTTCTTAATATACGTGAATAGCGAATTTAGTCAAACAAGAATTGTTTCGTTTTGTGACAATGCTATATTTTCGGGTGGAGGGCGCCGGCGTGTGATCGGCGCCCTCCGGAGGAGCAGGCGGGGTCAGCGACCTGCTCCGGCTTGCTCGGTGGGGCTTACTTGGTCAGGATCAGCTTGCCCTGGCGGGTGATGCGCAGGCGGTACTCGCTGCCGCTGTGGCGGATGCAGATTTCGTTGCATTCGCCAAACAGGGCTTTGCTGGCGATGCACTGGACTGCGCAGCTTGCGGCCCGGGCGGCGGCTTGTTCGGGCTTGAGACGCAAGGTCGGGCGCGGACCGTTGGCATGCAGGAAAGGAATGCGCAGAGTCTGTTTGCTCGGTTCCATGATGGGCTCCTCGAGGGATTACATCCGGGTGGCGTAGTACTCGACCACACGCTGCAGGTCGAGTGGGAAGGGCGCCGCGTCGCCGTCGGGCAGGTGGGTCAGGCGGGCGCAGGTCGTCGCGTCATCGAAGGTGATCCATTGTGGGCGCTCCAGCGCCGGCTCTTCCAGCGTAGCCCTTACCAGATCGATCTTACGTCCGGCCTCGGTCGGGCCGAAGGCGTCGCCGATGCGCAGGCGGATCGAAGGAATGGTCACGCGCTTGCCGTTGAGCTGGAAATGACCGTGGCTGACCAGTTGGCGCGCGGCCGGAATGGTCGGCGCGAAACCCGCGCGGAAGACCATGTTGTCGAGCCGACGTTCGAGCAGTTCGACCAGCTTGTTGCCGGTAGCACCACGATCCTTCTTGGCATCGGCAACGGCGCGGCGCAGCTGGCGTTCGCTCAGGCCGTAGTTGTAGCGCAGCTTTTGTTTTTCCATCAGTTGCAGGCCGAATTCGGACTTGCGCGAGGTGACTTTGCGGGCGCCGTGCTGGCCGGGCGGCTGGTTGCGTTCCTGCATCGATTTGCGTGACAGCCCCGGCAGATCGACGCCGAGGGCGCGCAGGACTTTGAGGCGGGGGCCGGTATAACGGGACATGATTACTCTCTCTCGTACTGTGATTGATGTCAGTGGGTCTGGCAGCCGGGGTGGGCCAGCGGGTAGCAGTCGACCGGAACCGAAGCGGGGTGGCAGTGCACCGCCTCCCAGCCGCCGAGGACTTCCTGCAGCGTGCTCTTCAGGTAGGGATTGAGGTCGGCGCTGTCGGCCACGCTGCGCAGATGAGTGCGCAAGGCTTCGGTCTTGTGGAAGGTGGCGCCGCGCAGGGCTGACGAGGACAACAGGTGGATGACGGCAGCCAGCCTGAGTTCGAGGGGCATGTCGGCGTGTTCCATGAGGGGCGCTCCAGTCGGTTCGGGGAAACTGGCTGGCTGGCCGGAAACGCGGCTTGCTGGCTACTGAATGAGAATTATTGTTAATAATTCATTTGGCGTCAAGTGTCTTTTGGCAGGCTGTGCTAACATCCGCCCGTTGGTGCTCGCGCATGCCTCGGCAGGCGCGGTTAAACGGGAAGCTGGGAGATTGGCCGTCAGGCAGATCCAACCAGCGCTGCCCCCGCAACGGTAAGTGGATGGACGTCCGCGTCCAGCTTTCACCTTGCAGCCACTGGCGATGCAACGCATCCCGGGAAGGCGGTGAAGGCAAGATCCACCAGCCCGGATACCGGCCAACAGGGTGGTCCGCGCATGCGCCGGGCCGTAATGCCTGATGTCGACGGGGAGGTCGGCAGGGCGTCATTCCGGAACTTCTTCCCATGTCAAAAATCCCTACGCGTGTGGCGGCGTGCGCCCTGTTCACGGCGGCTGCCTGTTTTTCCCCGCTTGCTCTGGCTCACGGCAACCACACCCACGGTCACGGCAATGTCCAGGTCAGTGTTGACGGCACGGCGCTGACAGTGCGCCTCGATGTGCCGCTGGAAGCCTATCTCGGCTACGACTATCCGCCCCGCAACGAAAAACAGCAGCAGGTCTGGCAGGCCTTCGTCGAACGTGTCGCCGACCCGCTGCGCTTTGTCGAGCCGCCGGCCGAAGCCCAGTGCAAGCTGAGTGGCAGTCGCACCGAACCGGCGCTGGGCGAAGTCGATCCCAAGGTCGATATTGCCAACCTGGTGCACGAAATCCGCTTCGAATGCGCCCAGCCCGAAGCGCTCAAGTCGCTAAGCTTCAGTGCTTTCCGCGACCACCCGGGGCTCAAGCAGTTGCGGGTCCGCCTGGAGAGCGCTGGCGCGAAAAAGACCCAGACCATCCGTCCGCGTTTCCCGGCGCTGGTGTTCTGATGCTGGAGGCCGGCTTTACCCAACTCACCCAGTTGCTGCTGACGCCGATTCTCTGGCTGCTGGCGGCGGCGCTGGTCTACGCCCTGTGGATGAGCGGTGCCGTGCTGGTCGAAGCCTGGCAGCGGCGTTCGCCGGCCTTCCGCAGTCTGCCTGACGCACCGGAACTGGCGTTCGACGAGATCGAGCTGATCGTCCTGCGCCGGCTTGAGCCGCTCCGCCTGCTCAGCCGGGTGACGCCGATGCTCGGCCTGATCGCCACCATGATCCCGCTCGGCCCGGCCCTGCACGGCGTTGCCAGCGGCAACGGCAGCGCTGCGCTGGCGGTGTTCAGCGACGCCTTTGCCGGCGTCGTGCTGGCGCTGACGGCGGCGGCCATCGGCCTGGTCCTGTATTCCCTGCGCCGTCGCTGGCTGCTCGGCGAACTGCTGGCCATTCGCAAGCGCCGGGAGGGCCTGGCGTGAGCCTCAAGCATTTCAACATCCTGGAAGAGGATGACGACGACCCGATGCTGTCGTCGATCAACCTGGTCGATGTCTTTCTCGTTCTGGTCGTCGCCCTGCTGGCGGCGGTCAATCTGTCGTCGGCTGGTGATCCGGGGGCGCCGGTGGAACTGGCGATTCCGGAAAACGGCCAGGAAATCCGCTACCAGGGCACCGGCGACAGCGGCGAAGGTGAGGGCGTGCGGGCCGGCGTTGCCTACCGCTTGCGCGACGGCAGCATCATCTACGTTCCGGAAGACGGCCCGGCCGCCAAGCCATGATGCGCTGGCTGGGATGGCTGCTGCTCGTCTGCCTGGCGGGTGCCGCGCAGGCGCGCGAACTGTTGTGGGTGACTGCCGACATCACGCCCAAGGCCCGCACCGCCCTGGTCGAACGCCTGGCGCAGGCGAATGGCTGGCGGTTCCGGCATTTCGATACGCCGCTGACCCTGCCGGAGAGCGAACGCCCGGCGCAGCGCCAGCGCCTGCTGGCGGCGGCCGGCAGTGCCGACATGCTGTGGGTCGATGCGCCGCATGCGATGCCGCAGGCACTGCTGGCCGACTTGCTGCCGCCTGGGGCGGTCAAGGTGCCGGTGGTCTGGATTGGCCCCGAGTCGGTTGCCGCGTCTGATCGGCTGGCCGATTACCTGCGCCATGGCGGCGAAGGCAACATCCGCGCCGCGCTGACCCTGGCCACCCGCCGTCTCGCCGGCATGAGCGAAGCGCAAGCTGCGGCTGACCTGCCGGCGCCGCGCCCCTGGCCGCGCCAGGGGCTCTACCATCCGGACGCACCGGACTTCCTGGCCGACGTCGACGCCCTGCAAGCCTGGCGTCGCGATCCGCGACCGGCAGTGGCGGTGCTCGTCCATCGCCATCATTTCGTCAATGGCGAAACAGCCTGGCTCGACGCCTGGTTGCGCCGCTTCGACGCGCACGGGCTGGCAGCCTATGCGGTCTTCGGTCAGCAACTCGATGCCGGTGGCCTGCGCCAGTTGCTGGTGGCGCGTGCGGACCGCCGCGACAGCGGCCCGGAAACGGCGCACCCGGCCTTACTGGTGCTGCACCAGCTGGTGTCGAAAGGCGCCGACCTGCAGACCCTGCTGGCGCGCTGGCAAGTGCCGCTGCTGTCGGCCTTGCCCTATCGCCATGGCGATACCGCCGCCTGGCAGAACGATGCGACCGGCCTGCGTCTGGCCGACACGCCCTTTTACCTGTTCCAGCCGGAGGCGGCAGGCGCCATTGATCCGCTGATCGTTGCCGCCCATCCCGACGATCAACGGCCGGTCGAACTGATCGAGCGCCAGGCCGATGCGCTGATCGCCCGCGCCGCGCGGCAGGTCGCGCTGCAGCGCAAGCCGCCGGCGGAGAAAAAGCTGGCGCTGATGGTGTACAACTATCCGGCCGGCGGCAGCAATTTCGGCGCCTCCTTCCTCAATGTGCCGCGCAGCCTGGAAAACGTCACCGCCGCGCTGGTGCACGCCGGCTACCGCACGCAATCCTTGCCCGAAGCGGCCTGGGTGGCGAACCTGCAACCCTTGCTGAGTGCCTACTATCCCGACGCCGACCTGCGCGCCCTGCTCGCCGCCGACCAGGCCGAGGCCCTGCCACTGGCTACCTACCGTGCCTGGTGGAACAGCCTGCCGGCCAACACGCGACAGCGCATTGCCGGCCACTGGGGCGAGCCGGAGAAAAGCCGTTATCTGGTCGACTGGCAGGGTGAGAAGGTTTTCGTCATTCCCCGCTTGCGACTCGGCAACGTCTCGGTGCTGCCGCAGCCGCCGCGCGAGGAAACCCTGCATCGCGGCCAGAATCCGTTTTCGCACAAGAGTGGTACGCCGTTGTCGCACCATTATCTGGCGGTTTACCTGTGGGCGCGCCAGGGCGATGCGCTGATCCACTTCGGTACCCACGGTACCCAGGAATGGGCCGGCGGCAAGCCGCGCGGGCTCGACGTCCTCGACGACGCTTTGCTGCCGCTGGGCGACTTGCCGGTGATCTATCCCTACATCGTCGACAACCTCGGCGAGGCGCTGACCGCCAAGCGGCGCGGGCGCGCCGTGTTGCTCAGTCACCATACGCCGGTGCTGGCGACCAGCGGCCTGGGGCCCGGCATGGCGCAACTGCACGAACTGATGCACGAGTGGGCGATTGCCGACGAAGGGCCGACCAAAATTGCGGTCGGTCAGCGCTTGACCGCGCTGATCGCCGAAAACCGCCTGCACCACGATCTCGGCTGGCCGATCGAACGGGTGCAGCGCGAACTCGATGCCTTCCTCGATGCCCTGCATCCCTGGCTCGACCAGCTTGCCCACGGCAGCCAGCCGCGCGGGCTGGCGGTGTTTGGCAGCGTGCCCGAACCGGCCTTGCTCCGCCTGCAGATTCTACAGGCGCTTCAGCGTCCCTTGCTCGATGCGTTGGGCGAGGACGTCGACGAAACCTTCCTGATGGATTACCGGCACATCGAGAGCTCGCGGCCGATGCGCTGGCTCGCGGTTGCGCTGAACGATGCCGAGGCCGCCAGTCGCCTCGATCTACGCCGTGCCGGCGACGATACCGCTGTGCCCAACCGGGCCGGCGAACGGGCCATCGACCCCGAGGCCTTACGCGAACTGGCCGGGCGGGCGCAGGCGCTCGACCGTTTGCTCAGCGTCGAGAACGAGATGCCGGCCCTGCTCGACGCGCTGGCCGGGCGTTTCATCCCGGCCGCTTACGGCGGCGATCCGATCCGCAATCCGGACAGCCTGCCGACCGGGCGCAACCTGATCGGCCTCGATCCCAGCCGCCTGCCAACCCGTCAGGCCTACACCGTGGCGCAACTGCTTTTCGATCAGTGGCTGGCCGGCTGGCTGGACCGTCACGCCGGCGTCCATCCGCAACGTCTGGCCCTGTCGCTGTGGGCCGGCGAAACCCTGCGCCACCAGGGAGTGATGGAGGCGCAGGCGCTGGTCGCCCTGGGCGTAAGGCCTGTTTGGGACGATGCCGGTCGGCCGCGCGGCGTCGAAGTGATCCCCGCCGACGAACTCGGCCGACCGCGCGTCGATGTCCTGCTCAGTGTGACCGGTTCCTACCGCGACCAGTTTCCGGCCTTGATGGCGCTGGTCGATACGGCGGTCGCTGCCGTCGCCACGGCCGAACCCGGCGGCAGCGTCGCTCGCCACAGTCGGGCGGTGGCCGATGAACTGCGCCAGCGTGGCACGCCGCGTGCGCTTGCCGACCGCCTCGGCCAGGCGCGGGTGTTCGGTAACGCCGTCGGCGACTACGGCACCGGTATCGCCGAAGCGGTGCTCGACGATCGGCTACAGGAAAAGGACGCCCGCCTCGGTCAGATGTTTCTGCAGCGCATGAGTCAGCCCTATGTCGACGGCCAGCCGGTCGCCGGGCTGGCGGCCGGCGTGGCCGCGCAGGCACTCGCTGCGCAACTGCGGCGTACCGACGCGGCGTTGCTGTCGCGAACCTCCAATCTGTTCGGGATGATGACCTCGGACGACCCCTTCCAGTACCTCGGCGGCTTGGCCGCCGCGGCCCGCGCCGCCGGCCGCGACAAGCCGCTGGAACTGCACGTCAGCCAGTTGCAGCAGGCCGACGAACCCTACGCGCAGACGGCCGGGCAGAGCATCGCCCTGGAAATGCAGGCGCGTTATCTACACCCTGGTTGGGTTGAAGCCATGCAGAAGGAAGGCTACGCCGGCACCTTGCAGGTCCTCAAGGCAGCCCAGTTCGCCTGGGGCTGGGCCAGCGTCGTGGACGGCGCGGTCCGCGACGATCACTGGCAAGGAATGCACGACGTTTTCGTGCGAGACAAGCACGGGCTCGGCGTTCGCGAATGGCTGCGCAGCCATCCCCAGGCCTACGCGCAAACCCTGGAGCGCCTGATTCAGGCCGTCCGCCACCAACACTGGAAAGCGGATGCCGCCACCCGTCAGGAACTGGCGACGCTGTACCGCGAACTGACCGCCGAAGCCCCGCTGAGCAAGCCGTCGCAGGCGGTCGAAGCGTGGGTGAGGACCGCACTTCCTGAAAACCCGGTCACCGCCTTGCGCGGCGTCAGCCGCCTGCCGGCTGGCGTGACGCCTGTTGCAGTCAGCGAACTGACTGCCGCAACGGCGACGGCCGAGGTCGCCGACGGCTACCAACCCGTCCGCGGTGAGCGCCTGGTGGCACGGCCCGTACCGGATGTGCCGTCGCCGTCATGGTTGTTGGCGTTGTTACTTGTGCCGCTGATTGGTGGTGCCGTGGTTCAGCGTGCCAGATTCAATCGACAGGCTCGCCAGTGACGGCACTGGCTGCAGCTTCGCTACCTTCGGGAACATAGACCATCGAGCCGTCCTTCATCTTGTAGGCAACGCCGGCCTTCTCGCCGTCGCCGCCGCCGATTTCGCCGCTGGCCTTGTATTTCTCGATCTTCTCGCCCTTCTTGACCAGCACTTCCATGGTCGGTTTGCCGGCGTCGGTGATCACCGTCACGTCCTGCTTGTTGAACGGATTGATCAGCGGGTTCTGGGCGACGGTGATGAGCAGCGCGGCGATGATGACCAGAAAGATGTCGATCAGGTTGACCACCGACAGGATCGGGTCTTCGGTTTCCGGTTCGTGCAGCAGCTTGAGGCTCATGCGTGGGCTCCGCGCAGCGCCTGGATTTCCAGGATTTCTTCGGCCAGCCAGCGGCGGCGGACGTTGACCACCCAATAGGTGATCGAGGCGGCGATCAGGGCCAGGATGACGGCGGCGAAGGCAATCGTCAGGTTGTGCGAAACCTCGGCCAGGTTGCCGTCGGACAGCGATTTGAGCGCCGGTCCCATGGGGATCATGGTGGCAACGAGGCCGAGCATGGGCGTGACCCGGCTGGCGATGCGTGGGTTCTCCAGCGCCTTGTGCGCGAGCAGGTCGAGCTGGTCGTCGGAAAGCGTCGGCTGGCTGCGGAAGTGGTTGAGAAGAAAGCGGCCATTCCCGCTACGGCGCCGCCAGGCGAGCACGGCGAATTCACCGAGTACCCAGAAGGCGTAGAGGAAGAGGGCGGTGATCAGGGCCAGCGTCGGCAGCAGGAAGAGCTGCGAGATCTGGTACATGGTCAGTTCGACGAGTTGGGACATGGATACTCCTTGGGGTTGTGTTGAGGTTGTCTGGTTACCACTTGCCTTCGAGCGACAGCAGCAGCGTGCGCTGGCCGCGTTCGCTGCTCTCCAGCCGCCAGTCGTTCGCGCCGGCGCTGTAGCCGGCGAGGCGGCGGGTGTCGGCGCGCAGCAGGTTCTGGGCGTCGAGGCGCAGGTTCAGTTGCGGCGTCAGGCGGCGGCTCAGGTAGAGATCGAGCAGGGTTTTCGGCCGCTGTTTGGCGTCGCTTTCACCGGGAATGTCGGTGCGTGTTTCGCCATGCCGCGTCAGATGGAAGCCGGCGCTCATCTGCCAGGCGGGCAGGGCCTGGTCGACGCCGAGTGTGAACTGGTAGCGCGGCAGGTCGCGGGCATCGCGGGTCAGACCGAGGCGTTCGTCTTCCACGCGGGCTTTCGGCAGGCTCAGGTGGCTGCGGACGGCAGCACCTTTCCAGCCCAGTGCGTCGGTCTTCAGCTTGGCGTCGAGCTCCAGGCCCCAGTGACGGGCCTTGCCCTCGTTGTACGGACGCTCGACCCAGCGTGTGCCTTCGCGCTGGATGCGGCGCTCGATGAAATCCCGGGTCTGTCGCAGGTAGACGTTGGCGCCGACGATGCCGAGGTCGCCGGGCAGGCGTTTCTCCAGCGAGGCTTCCCAGTTGATGTTGCGCTCGGCTTTGAGCGCGCCGTTGCCGGCCCGGTCGGCTTCAAGCGGGCTGTTGGTGCCGGTGGCGCGCACGGTCAGGCCGGAAATCTCGTCGAGCTTGGGTGCCTTGATGCCGGCGCCGATTGACGAGCGAAAGATCAGGTCCGGCGCGATTTCGTAGCGTCCGGCCAGCGACGGCGCGATCTGTCCAGCGCTTTGCGAGTGACCGTCGGCCTTGAGCGCGATGTGTTCGCCGCGCAGACCGCCGGTCAGGGTCAGCTTGTCGCTGAGTGGTGCTTCATGCTGCAGCCAGGCTGTCCATTGTCGTGCGCTCGCTTCGTGGTCGCTGCGCAGGGCGCCGACACCGCTGATGCGTTGCCGCTCCTCGCGTCGGTGCCAGCTCTGTTCGAGGCCGGTGGACAGCAGTCCTTTGCCGACGCTCCGGTCGAGGCGGACGGCCGAGGAGAACTCGTTCTCGTCGCGGCGGATCGATTCGTCGGCCTGCGTGACGACGCCGGCGGCGCTGCGCCACAGGCGCCGGGTGTCGGCCTGTCGCAGGCCATCCATGATTGCGGCGCGGCCGGACAGCTTGCCGTCGGCCAGTTTGCGTTCGCCTTCGGCACGCAGGCGGAGCAGGGTCATCTCGCTATCCTCGTGGTCGCGCCTTCCGCCGTCGTCGGCCAGGCCTGCGCCGGCGACCGGGTCGGCGTAGGCCTGGCGGTCGACGTGGGTGCTGCGCTCGCCGCGGTTGTGATAAACGCTGGGCCACAGGGTCAGGCTGCCGTTGTCGGCGCGCCAGGTCAGGCGCGGCGAGAGGACGAATTCATTGAGCGTGTAGGCGCCGCGCTCCTGTTCGATCTCCCAGTTTGTGCGCGTGCCGGCGGTGGCGGCCTGGCGGATGCTTTTACGTTCGGTCGGCAGGCCGTGGTGGTTGATCGAGATCGGCATGACCCAGGAGAACGCCTTGTCGCCACCGCCCAGGCTGGCGCTGAACTGGCCGTTGGCCTCGTCGCCGCGCATGCCGCCGGCCAGCCGCAACGAGGTCGAGGCCTGACTCGGGCGCGCCTTCTTCATGATCAGGTTGACGGTGATCGCGGCGGCACCGCCGTGCTCGGCCGAGGCGCCGCGCAGGATCTCGATGCGCTCCAGTTCGCCGGCCGGCATCCGGCCGACCGTGGTCAGCGCGTAACGGGCGTTGGCGCTCGGGCGCTCGCCGTCGACCAGGAACTGCACTGCGTCGCGGCCCATGCCGCGGGCGTTGGCCGACGGGCCGCCGTCGCCACTGTGGCCACCGGCGTCGATGCCGGGCAGCTTGCGGATGACTTCGTTGACGGTCAGGCCGCCGAGGGCTTCGATTTCGCTGCGGCTGATGATGGTTTTCTGGGTCACCGCCGCCTGCTGTTCGTCGAGCGCGTCCTGCGTTGCGGTGACGGTGACTTCCGGCAGGCTGCGGGGTTCTTCGGCGCTGGCCGGCAGTGCGGCCAGGGCCAGGGCGATCAGGCTGAGGCGGGTTTTCATGGTGCCCTCCGCCAAGCCGAGAGGCCGCCGCCGAGACTGGTCAGAAGCAACAGGCCGGCGCCGAACAGGGCGAGCGGCGGTGCCGGCGGTTCCTTGATCTCGACCTTTTTCAGCAGCATGCCCTGAATCGGCGGCGGGGCCACCGGTTCGGGCGGCGGTATCAGGTCGGCGGCGCTTTGCGGGCGGGTCGGGCTGGGCGCGGCGGGCAGCATGGCGGCCAGGCCGAAACCGGTGGCGACGAATTTCTCGAAGGCGGCGTTGTCGCTCTTGACGTCAAAGCGGCGGGCCAGATCGTTGTAGCGCTCCTTGAGTTCGGCAACCGTTTTCGCGTCGGCCTGCCAGTAGCCGTGGCGGGCCATCTCCAGCATCTTCTCCATGGTCTGCGCCAGCGCGTGCGGGTTGTTCTTCTCGAACCAGTCCTTGAGGCCGAGCTGGTGCTTGTCGCGGACATAGACGTCGACGAATTCCTGCCACTGGTCGTCGCGGACGATTTCGCGGGCGACCGTGGTCCAGCCGGTGAAGTTGTTCATCGAGTCGAGCACCTGCAGGGTGCCGGAATAGCCTTCGGCCATCAGCCCCTTGATGTAGCCGGGGTGAAAATTGCGGGTGGCGAGTTCCTTGGCCAGGAATTTATCGGCGCCTTCGACCTTGCCAGCACCGCTGCCGCGCAGGTTGGCGATGTACAGTTCCGGCGCCTTGCCGTCGAGATAACGGACGGCGCTGCCGATGCCGCCGAGGTACTGGAAGGGGTCGTCGGTGGTGAGCATGCCGTAGAGGTTGGAGGTGCGCGACAGTACGGCGCCCTCGGTACCCTTGAGGTGCTCGGCGTAGAGGTTGATGTCTTCGCCGCCGGTGGTGCCCTTGCTGCCCCAGGTCGATTCGTCGCTGCCAAAGGCGTACTGCATGTTGCGCAGGTAGAGCTGGGCCAGCTTGCGGTCGCCTTCGGCCTTGCTCTTCCAGGTGTCGGTGGCCAGCGCCGCATCGTCGAGCCCGGTGCCGTAGCGGCCGGAGGCGTTGGAGAAAATGCGTGTTTCCGCCGCTCGTTGTGCGGCCGCTTCCGGCACGCCACGCTGCCTGAGGCTGGCGGCGATGCGCTGGCTGTTGGCGTACACCGGGTTGTCGGCTTCGTTGGCGCGGGCGGCGAGTTCGGCTGCCTTGGCCAGTTGTTTCATCACATTCGGGAAGTGGTCGCGGTAGAGTCCGGTGGCCGAGAGCACGATGTCGACGCGGGCGCGCCCGAGCTGTTCGCGCGGGATCAGCTTGACGTCGATGACCCGGCCACCGGCGTCCCATACCGGCTCGACGCCCATCGCCGCCAGCGCCTGCGCCTCGAGCAAGCCCTGGTGGCGCATGGTTTCGACCGACCATAGCGTGAATGTCAGCTTCTTCGGGGCTTGCCCGGTCTTGGCGCGATGCGCGCTAATCAGCGCTTCGGCGGCTTCCTTGCCGGCGGCCCAGGCCTGTTGGGTCGGCACCCGGGACGGGTCGAAGCCGTAGAGATTGCGCCCGGTTGGCAGTGCGTCCGGGTTCTTCATCGGGTCGCCGCCGTAGGAGGTCGGGCGATATTGCCCGGCCAGCGCCGACAGCAGACCCTCCATTTCGGCTGCGGCGCCGAGGTCGGCGTACCACTTGCGGCCCTGTTCGAGCTGGGCTTTCAATTTGGCGTCGGCGACCACCGGCCGGCTGTCGAGGAAATCGCGCAGCAGGCGGAAGGGCGGCGTTTCGGCCATTTTCTCGTAATCGCCGACGAAGGCTTCGTCGAGGTCTTCGTCGGGCACGCCGGCTGCCTTGGCAGCAGCTTCCCAGTAAGCTTTGCCAAGCATCAGCAGCACCGTGCCCAGGCGGAATTTCTCCGCCGGTGCCGTGCCCAGCGTGTGCAGGCCGAGCGGCTGCGCAGTCTGGGCCAGTTCGTGCAGGTGGTCGTGCAGTTCGTTGACGAAGCTGCGGAAATCGGCGGCAATCCGCTTGTCGTCCCAGCCCATGTCTTTGTCCATGCGTTCTTTTTTGACCTTTTTCATCAGGTCAGCGGCGATTTTTTCCTTCACCGAACCTTCGTCCTGCTGCTGCCAGGCATGCAGCAGGTCGTGGATTTCGTTGAGCGAGGCGTGCAGCCCGGCTGGCGCGAACGGCGGTGTCTGGTGGGTGACGTTGACGGCGCGGCCGCGGCGCTTGGTCTGCAGGGCCTCGCCGATGTTGTCGACGATGTAGGGGTAGATCACCGGCACGTCGCCGATGGCGGCCATCGGATAATCGCTCATCGACAGCCCGCGTTCCTTGCCTGGCAGCCATTCCTGCGAGCCGTGCGTGCCGTAGTGCACGATGGCGTCGGCCTTGAACGCTTCGCGCACCCATAGGTAATGCGCCATGTAATAGTGAGACGGTGCCGCCACCGACGAGTGGTAGAGTGCCTTTTCCTTGTCTTCCCAGCGTTCGCCGCGCGGTGCCTGGGGGCTGAGCAGGAGCTTGCCGATCTGGTAGCGCGGCATCACGAAGTAGGCCTCGCCACGGTCATACACTACCATCGACGATTTCTCCGGCTTGCCCCAGCGCGCTTCCATGTCGGCGCGAGCTTGCGCCGGCTGGCGTTCGAACCAGGCGCGGTAAGCCTTGACCGGCAGGCGTTCGGCCAGCCCGTCGCGAAGCAGCGCATCCAGCTGGCCGTCGCGGTAGAAGGGGCTGAGCAGACGCTGCAGGGTGTTGATCAACTGGATTTCCTCGTTCTCCTGGACGTCGTAGCCGGCGCGTTTCATGACCTTGAGCATGGCTTCCAGGCTGCGCGGGACGTTGAGGTAGGAGGCGGAGAAGTTCTTTTCGCCGGGGGGGTAGTTCCAGAACAGCACGGCGACCTTTTTCTCGGCGTTGGGCAGGCGCTGCAGGCGGGTCAGCTTGATCGCCTTGGCCGCCAGCGCGGCGCTTTGTTCGGGGATCACCATGATCTCGCCATCGGCCTTGCGGGTCGTGAAGGCAACCACGGCGTCAAACATCCCGGCGTATTCGGCCTGGGCCAGGTAGAAGGGGACGTCCATCAGCGGAATGCCCTGCGGGTCGGCGCGCCATTCGGCCTCCTCGCCTTTACGGTAGGAAAGGGCCTGGATCACGGGAATGCCCAGTGCCTCGAATTCCTTGCGCTTGCCCTCGGGATTGAGCGTGATATGGCTGTTGATCAGCACGTCGGCAACCGGTTTGCCGTTCAGGCGCAGCATGTCATCGTGCGTTTCCATGACCGGCCCGTAATAGGCCAGCGGCAGTGCGCCGGCGGCCTCGACGCGGCGGATCATGTCGTCGATGAAGCCGGTCTGGCGGGCGCCAATGTGAATCTGAAAGAAGTTGATGGCCACCGTCGGCGGCCGTCTGGCCGGATCGACGCCCTTCCAGCGGAAGTAGTCGGCCGGCGTGGCGAAGATCTGCCCGGGGGCGTCCGGATGGTAAATGGCCGACTTGGGGAAAACGAAGGGCGGGGCGACGTTCTTGACCGTGGTGCCGCGCAGATGGGCGGCGAGCGTGGCGAGGAAGCCGTCAAAATTGGCCATGCCGCCGTTGGTGTAGTAGGCGTGCAGTTTCTCGGCCAGGGCCTTGCCCAGGCCGCTGGCTTGCGGGCCGTTGTCCTGCATCCAGATGTGCGGGGTTTTCAGTTGCGCCAGCGGTTTTTCCAGCCGGCGCTTGACCGCTTCCTGCATGTGGGCACGCGCGGCGTCGAAGATCACGAAATCGTGGCCGGCGAAGATGTCGGCCTGGCGCTCAGTGGGAATTCGTTCGGCGAAATGTGCTTCGATCTTCAGACCGTGCTTGTCTGCCAACTCGGCGATGGCCTTGAATTTGCCCGGCGGCACCGGGGAAGTGGCGATGAACAGGATGGATTGGGCGAAGGCGGCGCCTGAGAATAGCAGCAGGGCGGCGAGCAGGATTGTGCGGAGCTGGGTCATGTCTGGCCTGGCGATGAAACGTTGGGCCGGCGCCTGGACGGGCGCCGGCGGGCAGGGTTAGAAATCGGCCTGCAGCGAGAGGCGGAAGTTGCGACCTGGTTGCGAGTAGAAGTCGACGCCGAGCGGGTTTCTGGCGTCGGCCTGACGGATGTCGCTCCACAACCAGTATTTCTTGTCGAACAGGTTGTTGACCGTGGCCACGATGCGCGTGTCCTTGGTTGGCCGGTACCAGACAGAGATATCGGTTACGCTGTAACCGGCAGGTTGGAACCAGGCGCCGTCGGTGTCATCGGTGCGCTTCTTGCGCTGGGCGGCGCGCAATCGGGTTTCGCTGCCCCAGTTGCCGGTGTCGTAGCTGATGCCGGAAGACAGGCGCATCGGTTCGACACTGTTCAGCGGCTGCCCGGTTTGTTCGTTGGTGCCGTGTGCGTAGGCCAGGCCGGCATCGACTCGCCAGCCCGGTGCGAAGTCCCAGCTCCCCTTGAACTCCGCACCGTAAATCCGGACTTTGTTCAGGTTGACTGAACTGTAGGTGGAGATGCCGGGAATGCACAGTGGGTCGGCTGGACAGTTCAGGCGGATACTTTCGATGAAATTCTTGTAGCGGTTGTCGTAAACCGTAACTTGGCCTCGCATGTTTTCATGCTTGAAGCGTGCACCGAATTCCACGCCGATACTGGTTTCCGGTTTCAAGTCCGGGTTCGGGGTCGAACCGTATCCTTGAGTTGTATTACGGAAGGCACCATTCAACTCGCTATAGTTGGGTGCGCGGAAACCGGAAGCGATTTGTCCGAACAGCGTGGTTATTTCGTTGATTGCCCAGCGTGCGCCAAATTTTGGTGAAATGGCTTCGTGTGATTGTTGCACTGCTTGTCGTCCGATCGCTGTCAGGGCATGTTGAGCCAATGCATCGACTTCGGGTTTGATCTCTGTTCGGTCGTAACGCAGACCAGGAACGAGTGTCCAGCCACTGTTGGCTAGCGAAATTTCATCCTGGATGAAGACACCGATCGTATCGGTACGCCCGTCAGCGAAGTCGCGCAGTGGGTAGGTTTCTCCGGCCAGCGTCTTGGTGACCGTGCCGGCGGTTAGATTGCGAATGGTTGCGTCGCGCTTGGTCGAGACCTCCTGGCGGCTCAGATCGAGGCCGTAGGTCAACAGGTGGTCATGCATTCCAAGGCGAAGCGCAGACTCGAACTGGGCGCTCAGCCCCAAGCTGGTCTGGGAAAAATGGAAATCCTGCTCAATGTCGCAAGTGTTGGTGCCGGCTGTTACGCCGGAGCATCCTGCGGTGGTATTGCTACGAACCTGTTTGTTGTTGTTGTGAGTGTTTGATTCCTGATGATAGGTACGCAGGATCATACGATCGTAGAAGAGATTGCTCGGGCGATGTTCGTACTCGATGCTGGCGCGCAAGCGTTCAGAGCTGTCATCACCTCTCATCTGACTGACGCGTGAGAGTGATGAGGGAATTCTCAGGATGTCGGTCTTGCTGTCCTGTTCACGGCTTTCCACGGTTGCCGTGAGCTTGTGTCCGGCGAGGGGGCGCCAGATCAGTTTGGCGATGCCGCCTTGGTCATTTGTCGTGGTCGGGTTTGCCTTGCTGCGAGCCGGGCCGGTGATGTCGAGCTTGCCGAAGTTTTCCGTTTCCTCGCCTTTACCCTGGCTGATTCCGAGCAGCAGTTCAGCGGTTTCTCCTCTGAGAGCGCCGAGGATGGTGCCATTCAGGGTATCGCTGGCGCTTGACCAGGTGCCGCGCAGACGCAGGCCGGTTTTCTTGTCGCCCGGTGCGATATCGCTGGGGTCCAGGGTGACGAAGCCGACCACCCCGCCCAGCGCATCCGAACCATAGAGACTGGAGGCTGGGCCGCGAACGACTTCGGCCTGACGCAGGAAGTCGGGCATGACTCCGGGCGTGGCGTTCATCGTGAAGTTGGTGGCGCCGCCGCCGTTGTAGTAATCGGGCTGGCGATAGCCGTCAACCAGCTGAATGACGCGATTGTCCTCGATGCCGCGGATGTTGACGCGGGTTGCCCCGAAACGGCGGAGATCGCGCGCCATCGCGACATCGGGTTCGTCGCGGAAGAGGTCTGCGTCATCGGCCGGCAGACGACGATCCATCTGCTCCCGGCTGACTTTGCTTACCGTGACGGTGGCCTCATCAACGCTGGCCTCGCGCCGGTTGGCGGAGACGATGGTTTCGTCGAGAGCGGTTTCGGCAAAGGCAGTCGTTGCCGAGAAGGCGCACAGAAGTGCACAAGGAATGGCGCGTAAGCCGAGCCACTGGATGCGGTGCATGGAAACCTCCAAACATGATTGATTACACGTCTGGCTGGCTACCGGGCGATGCGCCCGAAGTGGGCTGGCTGGGTGGCTGGCTGCTACAAATAAGAATCGTTATTGTTTCATGGATTCTCGAAGCGGTAAAGAAAAAGGCCAGGGTTTTGCCCTGGCCTGATCGGTTGTTGGTGAGGATCAGCGATCCGCGAACGGCTTTTTCTTGAACTTCCGCTCGCCGTCGAACTTGCGTTCGCCGCCGAAGCTGCCGCTCGGACGGCCTTCGTCCTGGCGCAGGTTGATCGGCACGCCGCGGATGCGGGTGCGCTTCAGCGCGTTGGCGGCTTCGGCGGGCATGCCGGCCGGCAGTTCGACCGTGCTTGATTCCTCGTAGAGGCCGATGCGGCCGATGAAGCGGCTTTCGATGCCGGCTTCGTTGGCGATGGCGCCGACGATATCGCGGACTTCGACGCCGTGCTCACGGCCCACGTCGATGCGGTAGCGCACCATGTCGCCGGCCGGTGCCGGACGCGCCGGGCGGTCTTCGCGGCGCGGGCGTTCCGGACGGTCCTCGAAACGCGGACGCTCGCTGCGTTCGCCACGATCCTCGAAGCGCGGCTTGCGCTCGCGGTCACCGAAGCTGGCCGGGCGATGTTCGCTACGCTCTTCGCGGAACGGACGCGGCTGCGGATCTTCGCCGGCGACCTCGAGCGGCTTGCCTTCCTGGGCCATCATGGCCAGTGCGGCGGCGACTTCCTCAGCACTGACTTCCTTTTCCTCGCACAGTTGCGAGACGATGTTGGCGAAGAAATCGAGGCCTTCGGCGTCGAGGACTTCAGCGACCCTGGCCTTGAAATCGGCGACCCGCTTGTTGGTCACGTCGGCGCGGCTGGGCAGGGTCAGCGGTGCGATCGGCTGCCGGGTGGCGCGCTCGATGGTGCGCAGCATGCGGATTTCGCGTGGGGCGACGAAGAGGATGGCGTTACCGGTACGCCCGGCGCGGCCGGTACGGCCGATGCGGTGCACATAGGCTTCGGTGTCGTAGGGAATGTCGTAGTTCACCACGTGGCTGATGCGCGGCACGTCGATGCCGCGGGCGGCGACGTCGGTGGCAATGACGATGTCCAGGGCGCCCGACTTCAACTGGTCGATGACGCGTTCGCGCATCTGCTGGTTGAGGTCGCCGTTCAGCGCGGCGGCGGCGTAGCCGCGGGCGTTGAGCTTGTCGGCGAGTTCGACGGTGGCGGTCTTGGTGCGCACGAAGATGATGGCGGCGTCGAAATCTTCTTCGACTTCGAGGATGCGGGTCAGCGCATCGAGCTTGTGCAGGCCGGAAACCTGCCAGTACACCTGGCGGATGGCAGCGACCGTGGCGGTGGCCGACTTGATCTTGATTTCCTTGGGATCGACCAGGTACTTCTGGGCGACGCGACGGATCTGTTCCGGCATCGTTGCCGAAAACAGCGCGGTCTGGTGCTGCTCGGGCGTGTGTTCGAGAATCCACTCGACGTCGTCGATGAAGCCCATGCGCAGCATTTCGTCGGCTTCGTCGAGGACCAGGGTCTTCAGATTGTCGAGGTTGAGCGTCTTGCGCTCCAGGTGGTCCATGACCCGGCCCGGCGTGCCGACAATGACGTGGGCGCCGCGCGCGAGTTGCTTGAGCTGGATGGTGTAGCTCTGGCCGCCGTAGATCGGCAGCACGTGGAAGCCGGGCAGGTTCTTGGCGTAACTTTGCAGCGCCTCGGCGACCTGGATCGCCAGTTCGCGCGTCGGCGTCAGGATCAGTGCCTGCGGCTTGGCGACCTTGATGTCGATGGTTTCCATCAGCGGCAGCGCGAAAGCGGCGGTCTTGCCGGTGCCGGTCTGCGCCATGCCGATCATGTCGCGGCCGTCGAGCAGGACGGGAATGCACTGGGCCTGGATGGGGGAGGGGGTTTCGTAACCGATCTCGCTCAGGGTCTTGAGCAGGGATTCGCTCAAGCCGAGTTCGGCAAAGCTGTCGACGGTAGACGTCATGATGCTGTTCCTTTCCGCGCTGCCGGTTCGCGACGGGCAGCGGTATTCGCCCGTATCGCGGGCGGCCTGGGTGACCCCGACGCAGCCATGCCGGGGAATAAATCAATGGGGTGAATCCTGCACAAGAACCTGAAAAACCGGGGGCTGCTCGGAGTTACTGCGGGCGATGCATCAACGCATTGAACTGATTATTCTACATTTTTTCGTTCGTTTACGCCAGCCCGCGCGGCCGGAGACGGCATCCGGCTCAGGGTTTTACGGGGCGGGGTTGGTGTAGCGCAGATGAATCGCGTCGATGGCTTCAAGCAACTCGGCATGCATCGGCGTCAGGGTGGACGGCAGGGTTTCCTTGAGCTGGTTCAGCGAGGAGGCGCCAATGATGGTGCTGGCGACGAACCAGCGCGAGCGGACGAAGCCCAGCGCCAGTTGGGTTGGCGTCAGGGCATGGCTGCGCGCCAGGTCGACGTAGGCCTGGACGGCGGCGCTGACGTTGGGCTTGGCGTAGCGTTGGCCGAAGAAGGGCCATTGCGTCAGGCGACCGGGGGCCGCCGGATCGGCCAGGTATTTGCCGCTGAGATGACCGAAGGCCAGCGGCGAGTAGGCGAGGAGTCCGACCTCCTCGCGGTGGCAGGTTTCGGCCATGCCATATTCGTATACCCGGTTGAGCAGGTTGTAGCTGTTCTGGGTCGAGACGATGCGCGGCAGGCCAAGCTCGTCGGCCAGGCGGGTGAACTGGCAGATGCCCCAGGGGTGTTCGTTCGATACCGCGACATGGCGGACCTTGCCCTCGCGGACCAGTTCGCCCAGGGTTTCCAGTTGTTCGCGGATGCTCGTGCATTCGCGTTCCTTGGCCGGGTCGTACTGCCACTGGCCGAACATCGGCTGGTTACGCTCCGGCCAGTGCAGCTGATAGATATCGATGTAGTCGGTCTGCAGGCGCTGCAACGAACCTTCGATGGCGGCGCGGAGGTTGGCGCGGTCCATGCTCAGCGGGCCGCCGCGTATCCATTCCAGGCTGCGTGCCGGGCCGGCCACCTTGGTGGCCAGGATGATCTTGTCGCGCGCTTGCCGCTTCAGCCAGCGGCCGACGATGGCTTCCGACGCGCCGGCGGTTTCGGCGCGGGTTGGCACGGCATACATTTCAGCCGTGTCGATGAAATTGATGCCGTGTTCCAGCGCGTAATCGAGTTGGCCGTGGGCATCGCCTTCTTCGGTCTGCTCGCCGAAGGTCATCGTGCCGAGGCAGACTTCGGGAATGCTCAGTTCGCTGCGGCCCAGGCGCTTGTTTTTGAACAGGCTCATAATTGGTCTCCGGAAATGGGGGAAAGCTCAGGGTTGTTGGCAGAGGACGCCGTAGATCAGCACGTGGCGTTCGAGTACCGGATCAAAGCTGGCGGGAACGATGGCCAGTCGGTGCTCGTCAGCTCGCTGACAATGGGCCCGGGTCCACGCGGCGGCAGCGGCGTGCGCCGATGCGAAATCGGGGAACAGGGCGTCCAGCGCGTTGGCGCGCACCGGCAGGAACTTGCCGCAATGCCGGTCGAGCAGGGTGTCGGTGTCCAGCATCTGGACTGCATAACCCTGTGCCGGGCGGCGCAAGGGTAAAGCGTGCACATCGTAGGGGTCGCCAAAGGCGTCGTCGGGAAAATCCACAGTAAACAAGCAGTGTCAGGCGGGAATGTCGGGAATGAGCATCTGTTCGAGGAGCAGGATACGGTCCTTCAAGGCCAGCTTCCGTTTTTTCAGGCGGCGGATCAGCAATTCGTCCGGCGGCGGGTTCTCGATGAGGTGCAGGATGACCTGATCGAGATCGCGATGTTCCAGTTGCAGTTCATTCAACTGCATGCGGATGTCGCTGATTTCCGTCTCGGTCAACGGACGAAGGGCCATGGCATTGCTCCTGACAGCATTTATGGTTTTGCTTAGAATAACCGAACCAATATAAAGGAGGAGAACATGATGCACCACGTAATCGTTTCGTTCGGCAAGGACACCGAGTTCGAATACAAGCTCGCCGGCGGTGGCGCTGCTGACGAAGCACGTCAATGGTTTGACCGTGAATTCGTCGCCCTGGAATGCGATGTGGCGACCCCGACGGGCAAGGTCCTGGCCGTCGACCGGATTCTCAGTGTCGCCAAGTATGCCGGCGAAAACCGCTTCCGCGACCAGCCGTCCTGGGCCGAACAATTTGCCCGCAACACCGCAGCCATTCTTGGCCGGGAGCTCATCCGCGTCGATGTCGAGCAATACAGCATCGGTTATTGATGAACAAGGCGTTTGTCCGGGAAAGCGACGGCGAGGATGACGAGGATCTGCAACCAGCCTTGCGCATCCCGCCCGGTTCCCGCAATTACATTACCCCGGCCGGGCATGCCCGGCTGAAGGACGAGCTTGAGCATCTGGTCAAGCGCGAGCGTCCGCATGTCGTCGAAATTGTCGCCTGGGCGGCATCCAATGGCGACCGCTCGGAAAACGGTGACTATATATATGGCAAGCGTCGGCTCCGCGAAATCGACCGGCGCATCCGTTTCCTGAGCAAACGCCTGGATATTGCCGAAGTGGTCGATCCGTTGCGTCAGGGCGACAACGATCAGGTCTTCTTCGGGGCCACCGTAACCATCGGTGATGCCGACGGTAGTGAAAACACCTATCAGATTGTCGGGATCGACGAGGCCGACGCCTCATCCGGACGCATCAGCTGGATATCGCCGCTGGCCCGTGCGCTGATCAAGTCCCGCGAAGGCGACAGCATCCGTTTCCAGAGCCCGGTTGGCGTGCGCGAAATCGACATCCTAGAAGTGCGCTACGAAACAATCCGCTGAAATTTTCAAAAAGGTGTTGACGCATTTTTTGGTGTGTGTAGAATGCGCACCTTCCTTGCGGTGCCGGGGTTTCCGGCGGTGTGAGGCAGGCGGTGAGGTGAAAGAAATTTTGCTGAAGTGCTTGACGGAGGTGAGGAAGTGTTACATAATCTCGCTTCTCTGCTGCAGACGAATTGATGTGTTGATTTGGCGCGGCGATGCTCTTTAAAAGTTTGGACAACCGATAGGTGTGGGTGTCTTGATGCAGTGGTTTCGGCCACGAAATGTATTAAGGCAAACGCACTAAATAAGATGGAGAGATCCATCGAGGTAGAGAAATCTACCGTCAGTGAATTTGCGAGTTTGTTGGATTGAACTGAAGAGTTTGATCCTGGCTCAGATTGAACGCTGGCGGCATGCCTTACACATGCAAGTCGAACGGCAGCACGGGCTTCGGTCTGGTGGCGAGTGGCGAACGGGTGAGTAATGCATCGGAACGTACCCGGGAGTGGGGGATAACTATCCGAAAGGATAGCTAATACCGCATATTCTGTGCGCAGGAAAGCAGGGGATCTTCGGACCTTGTGCTCCCGGAGCGGCCGATGTCAGATTAGCTAGTTGGTGGGGTAAAGGCCTACCAAGGCGACGATCTGTAGCGGGTCTGAGAGGATGATCCGCCACACTGGAACTGAGACACGGTCCAGACTCCTACGGGAGGCAGCAGTGGGGAATTTTGGACAATGGGGGCAACCCTGATCCAGCCATGCCGCGTGAGTGAAGAAGGCCTTCGGGTTGTAAAGCTCTTTCGGCCGGGAAGAAATCGCGTTGGCTAATACCCAGCGTGGATGACGGTACCGGAATAAGAAGCACCGGCTAACTACGTGCCAGCAGCCGCGGTAATACGTAGGGTGCGAGCGTTAATCGGAATTACTGGGCGTAAAGCGTGCGCAGGCGGTTTTTTAAGATAGGCGTGAAATCCCCGGGCTCAACCTGGGAACTGCGCTTATGACTGGAAGACTAGAGTATGGCAGAGGGGGGTGGAATTCCACGTGTAGCAGTGAAATGCGTAGAGATGTGGAGGAACACCGATGGCGAAGGCAGCCCCCTGGGCCAATACTGACGCTCATGCACGAAAGCGTGGGGAGCAAACAGGATTAGATACCCTGGTAGTCCACGCCCTAAACGATGTCAACTAGTTGTTGGGAGGGTAAAACCTTTTAGTAACGGAGCTAACGCGTGAAGTTGACCGCCTGGGGAGTACGGCCGCAAGGTTAAAACTCAAAGGAATTGACGGGGACCCGCACAAGCGGTGGATGATGTGGATTAATTCGATGCAACGCGAAAAACCTTACCTACCCTTGACATGCCAGGAACTTGCCAGAGATGGCTTGGTGCCCGAAAGGGAGCCTGGACACAGGTGCTGCATGGCTGTCGTCAGCTCGTGTCGTGAGATGTTGGGTTAAGTCCCGCAACGAGCGCAACCCTTGTCGTTAATTGCCATCATTTGGTTGGGCACTTTAACGAGACTGCCGGTGACAAACCGGAGGAAGGTGGGGATGACGTCAAGTCCTCATGGCCCTTATGGGTAGGGCTTCACACGTCATACAATGGTCGGTACAGAGGGTTGCCAAGCCGCGAGGTGGAGCCAATCCCAGAAAGCCGATCGTAGTCCGGATTGTAGGCTGCAACTCGCCTGCATGAAGTCGGAATCGCTAGTAATCGCGGATCAGCATGTCGCGGTGAATACGTTCCCGGGTCTTGTACACACCGCCCGTCACACCATGGGAGCGGGTTCCGCCAGAAGTGGGTAGCCTAACCGCAAGGAGGGCGCTTACCACGGCGGGGTTCGTGACTGGGGTGAAGTCGTAACAAGGTAGCCGTAGGGGAACCTGCGGCTGGATCACCTCCTTTCTAGAGAAGCATCCTGGCACCCACAACCTATCGGTTGTTCAGAAGTAGCAAACAGACGAGGGTCTGTAGCTCAGTCGGTTAGAGCACCGTCTTGATAAGGCGGGGGTCGTTGGTTCGATTCCAACCAGACCCACCAACGTCACCACGGGGGATTAGCTCAGCTGGGAGAGCACCTGCTTTGCAAGCAGGGGGTCGTCGGTTCGATCCCGTCATCCTCCACCAAAACCTAAAGATAAGCAGCGATGTTTATCTTTGGCTTTTGGGCAACCAATTGCTACGTTCTTTAACAAAATGGAAGAAGGTTGTGTATCGCAGTGATGAGCTGCTGATACACGTTGTGATTGCATCTGTTCTCATTTCTAGCCGAAATGAGACAGCACAAATATGAGTTTGCCTGTAGCCGTTCTCGAAAGAGAACACAAGGTTATAGGATCAAGCGACTAAGTGCATGTGGTGGATGCCTTGGCGATCACAGGCGATGAAGGACGTGCAAGCCTGCGAAAAGCGGGGGGGAGCTGGCAATGAAGCTTTGATCCCCCGATATCCGAATGGGGAAACCCACCTCTTTGAGGTATCGCTTACTGAATACATAGGTAAGCGAGGCGAACCCGGCGAACTGAAACATCTAAGTAGCCGGAGGAAAAGAAATCAACCGAGATTCCCCTAGTAGTGGCGAGCGAATGGGGAAGAGCCTGCTAGTGATAGCGGAACTGTTAGAAGAACGGAATGGAAAGTCCGGCCGTAGTGGGTGATAGCCCCGTACTCGAAAACAGATCCGTGGTACTAAGTTAGCGAAAAGTAGGGCGGGGCACGTGAAACCTTGTCTGAACATGGGGGGACCATCCTCCAAGGCTAAATACTCGTGATCGACCGATAGTGAACCAGTACCGTGAGGGAAAGGCGAAAAGAACCCCGGGAGGGGAGTGAAATAGAACCTGAAACCGCATGCATACAAACAGTGGGAGCCTCCTTGTGGGGTGACTGCGTACCTTTTGTATAATGGGTCAGCGACTTACGTTGTGTTGCGAGCTTAACCGAATAGGGAAGGCGTAGCGAAAGCGAGTCTGATAAGGGCGTTGAGTAGCACGGCGTAGACCCGAAACCAAGTGATCTATCCATGGCCAGGATGAAGGTGCCGTAACAGGTACTGGAGGTCCGAACCCACTAACGTTGAAAAGTTAGGGGATGAGCTGTGGATAGGGGTGAAAGGCTAAACAAACTTGGAAATAGCTGGTTCTCCCCGAAAACTATTTAGGTAGTGCGTCTTGTATCACTGACGGGGGTAAAGCACTGTTATGGCTAGGGGGTCATCGCGACTTACCAAACCATGGCAAACTCTGAATACCGTCAAGTGCGAGCAAGGCAGACAGACAGTGGGTGCTAACGTCCATTGTCAAGAGGGAAACAACCCAGACCGCCAGCTAAGGTCCCCAAGACATGGTTAAGTGGGAAACGAAGTGGGAAGGCATAGACAGCTAGGAGGTTGGCTTAGAAGCAGCCACCCTTTAAAGAAAGCGTAATAGCTCACTAGTCGAGTCGTCCTGCGCGGAAGATGTAACGGGGCTCAAACCATGCACCGAAGCTGCGGATATCCGTAAGGATATGGTAGGGGAGCGTTCTGTAGGTCTGTGAAGGTGTCTTGTAAAGGATGCTGGAGATATCAGAAGTGCGAATGCTGACATGAGTAGCGATAAAGGGAGTGAAAAGCTCCCTCGCCGAAAGCCCAAGGTTTCCTACGCAACGTTCATCGGCGTAGGGTGAGTCGGCCCCTAAGGCGAGGCTGAAAAGCGTAGTCGATGGGAAACAGGTCAATATTCCTGTACCGATTCTAGATGCGATGTGGGGACGGAGAAGGTTAGGTCAGCCAACTGTTGGAATAGTTGGTTTAAGCGTGTAGGCGTGCCCCTTAGGCAAATCCGGGGGGCTAAGCTGAGGCGTGACGACGAGGCACTACGGTGCTGAAGTGATTGATACCATGCTTCCAGGAAAAGCCACTAAGCTTCAGTCTAGATTCGACCGTACCGCAAACCGACACAGGTGGGCAGGATGAAAATTCTAAGGCGCTTGAGAGAACTCAGGAGAAGGAACTCGGCAAATTGACACCGTAACTTCGGGAGAAGGTGTGCCCCGGTAGGTTGTAGAGATTTACTCTCGAAGGCCGATGGGGTTGCAGTGAAATGGTGGCTGCGACTGTTTAATAAAAACACAGCACTCTGCAAACACGAAAGTGGACGTATAGGGTGTGACGCCTGCCCGGTGCTGGAAGATTAATTGATGGGGTGCAAGCCCTTGATCGAAGTCCCAGTAAACGGCGGCCGTAACTATAACGGTCCTAAGGTAGCGAAATTCCTTGTCGGGTAAGTTCCGACCTGCACGAATGGCGTAACGATGGCCACACTGTCTCCTCCTGAGACTCAGCGAAGTTGAAATGTTTGTGAAGATGCAATCTCCCCGCGGCAAGACGGAAAGACCCCATGAACCTTTACTGCAGCTTTGCATTGGACTTTGAACCGGTTTGTGTAGGATAGGTGGGAGACTGTGAAACCGGAACGCTAGTTTCGGTGGAGTCGTCCTTGAAATACCACCCTGATTTGTTTGAGGTTCTAACCTTGATCAGTGAATCCTGATCGGGGACCGTGCATGGTAGGCAGTTTGACTGGGGCGGTCTCCTCCCAAAAGGTAACGGAGGAGTACGAAGGTACGCTTAGGGCGGTCGGACATCGCCCATAAAGTGCAATGGCAAAAGCGTGCTTGACTGCGAGACCCACAAGTCGAGCAGGTGCGAAAGCAGGTCATAGTGATCCGGTGGTTCTGTATGGAAGGGCCATCGCTCAACGGATAAAAGGTACTCTGGGGATAACAGGCTGATACCGCCCAAGAGTTCATATCGACGGCGGTGTTTGGCACCTCGATGTCGGCTCATCTCATCCTGGGGCTGTAGCCGGTCCCAAGGGTATGGCTGTTCGCCATTTAAAGAGGTACGTGAGCTGGGTTTAAAACGTCGTGAGACAGTTTGGTCCCTATCTGCCGTGGGCGCTGGAAATTTGAAGGGGGCTGCTCCTAGTACGAGAGGACCGGAGTGGACGAACCTCTGGTGTACCGGTTATGACGCCAGTCGTATCGCCGGGTAGCTATGTTCGGAAGAGATAAACGCTGAAAGCATCTAAGCGTGAAACTCGCCTTAAGATAAGATTTCCCGGAGTCTTGAACTCCCTAAAGGGTCGTCGAAGACCACGACGTTGATAGGTCAGGTGTGGAAGCGCAGTAATGCGTTAAGCTAACTGATACTAATTGCCCGTGCGGCTTGATCCTATAACCTTGTAACACTGCAGCAAACTCATACCGCAGTCACAACATCAACCTTCTACCATTTTGCGTTCGGCGCGACTCAACCCGCGACGAACATACAAGTTACGCTTGGCGGCAATAGCCTTCTGGACCCACCCCTTCCCTTCCCGAACAGGACCGTGAAACAGATGAGCGCCAATGATAGTGAGCTTCCGCTCGCGAAAGTAGGTCACCGCCAGGCTACCCATTCCAAAACCCCCGCTGCTAAAAGCAGCGGGGGTTTTTGCGTTTGCGGACGACGCAAAGTGTTCGCTCGGCGGACTTGAAATCCGGGGCCCAGCCCCCATCTCCGGGAAACCTTACTGATTTCACTGGAGTTTCATCTATGTCCGAATCCGCAACCGCCAGTCGTGAAACGCTGGGCTTTCAGGCCGAAGTCAAACAACTGCTGCAGTTGATGATCCATTCCTTGTACAGCAACAAGGAAATTTTCCTGCGCGAACTGGTTTCCAATGCCTCGGATGCCTGCGACAAGCTGCGCTTCGAGGCGCTGAACAACGGCGCCCTGTACGGCGACGACAGCGAACTGAAGATCCGCATCGCTTTTGACAAGGCGGCTCGCACGATCACCATTTCCGATAACGGCATCGGTTTGTCGCGCGAGGAAGCCGTGCAGCATCTGGGGACCATTGCCAAATCCGGGACCCGCGAATTCTTCTCGGCGCTGACCGGCGACCAGGCCAAGGATGCCAATCTGATTGGTCAGTTTGGCGTCGGTTTCTACTCCTCGTTCATCATCGCCGACAAGGTCACGGTGATTTCCCGCCGCGCCGGTCTGCCTGCCGATCAGGCGGTTTGCTGGGAATCGGCAGGCGAAGGCGATTACACCGTCGAGATGGTCGACAAGGCCACCCGCGGTACCGACGTCATCCTGCATCTGCGCGATGGCGAGGATGAGTTCCTCTCCGGCTGGAAGCTGAAATCGATCATCCGCAAGTACTCCGACCACATCACCCTGCCGATCCTGATGAAGAAGGAAGAGTGGAAGGATGGCGAGCAGGTGACGACCGATGAAGACGAGACGGTCAACCAGGCCAACGCGCTGTGGGCGCGTGCCAAGTCGGAGATCGACGACGAGCAGTACAAGGAGTTCTACAAGCACGTCGCCCACGATTTCGAGGATCCGCTGTGCTGGACCCACGCCAAGGTCGAAGGCAAGCAGGAGTACACGCAACTGTTGTACATCCCGGCGCGCGCGCCTTTCGACCTGTGGGACCGCAACGCCCGCCACGGCATCAAGCTGTACGTGCGCCGCGTCTTCATCATGGACGATGCCGAGAAGCTGATGCCGCTCTACCTGCGTTTCGTGCGCGGTGTCGTCGATTCGGCCGACCTGCCGCTCAACGTCTCGCGCGAAATCCTGCAGGAATCGAAGGATATCGACAACATCCGCTCCGGTTGCACGCGCAAGGTGCTGTCCATGCTCGAAGGCCTGGCCAACAGCGAGGACGCGGCCGACAAGGAGAAGTACACCAAGTTCTGGGAAGCCTTCGGCGCCGTCCTCAAGGAAGGTGTCGGCGAGGACTTCGCCAACAAGGAACGGATCGCCGGCCTGCTGCGTTTTGCGTCGACCCATGGCGACGGCGACCAGCAGGTGGTGTCGCTGGCCGATTACATCGCCCGGATGAAGGAAGGCCAGGAGAAGATCTACTACGTCACGGCGGATACATTCAATGCCGCGAAGAACAGCCCGCATCTGGAAATCTTCAAGAAGAAGGGCATCGAAGTCCTGTTGCTGTCCGATCGCGTCGACGAATGGGTGGTCGGTCACCTGACCGAGTTTGAAGGCAAGTCCCTGCAATCCGTGGCCAAGGGCGGTCTCGATCTGGGTAAGCTGGAAGACGAAGCCGAGAAGAAGGAAGCCGAGAAGGCGGCCGACGAGTACAAGGAACTGCTGGAGAAGGTCAAGGCCGCGCTCGGCGACAAGGTCAAGGATGTTCGCGTCACCTATCGTCTGACCGATTCGCCGTCCTGCCTGGTGTCCGACGAACACGATCCGTCCGGCAATCTGGCCCGCCTGCTCAAGGCCGCCGGCCAGAAGGCGCCCGACGTCAAGCCCATCCTCGAAATCAACCCGCAGCATCCGGCGGTGATGCGGCTGAAGTACGAGGAACCCCGCTTCGACGACTGGGCGGTCCTGCTGTTCGAACAGGCGACCCTGGCCGAAGGTGGCCAGCTCGACGATCCGGCCGGTTTCGTCAAACGCATCAACGACCTGATGATGGCCTTGTCGGCCAAGTAATCGAAACGGGGCTGCGGCCCCGTTTTTTGTTTGGGGCTTGCACGGGCAGCGACTTTTTCGGCTATATTCATTCGTCGTTTCGCGCCCGGGGTCCCCGTCAAGATGCTTTCCACGTCAGCCAATCCGCCTGAAGAACACCGTCTCACACTGAACGAGGTTCTCGAGATGGCGGTCGCCGATGGTCTGATCGATGCCGCACAGGCCGCGGCCCTCAAGGCCGAGAGACGCCTGCACGGCGACACCAAGCAGCACCCGCTGGCGGTGATTGCCGATCAGCGCTGGCGCAGCCTGCAGCCGCCGCAGAAGTTGCTGAATCTCGACGCCCTCACGGAGTGGCTGGCGGCCCGTTGCGGGCTCGACTACATGCACATCGATCCGCTCAAGATCGACTTCACCGGCATCGCCGAGGTGATGTCCAGTGCCTATGCGGCGCGTTTTGCCATCCTCCCGGTTCAGGTAACGAGCCGTGAGATCGTGATTGCCACGGCCGAGCCCTTTGTGCGCGAGTGGGAGGGCGAGTTGCGTCAGATCCTGCGCACCGGCATCCGCCGGGTCATGGCCAATCCCGACGATATCAGCCGTTATCTGGTCGAATTCTTCAACCTCGCCAAGTCGATCAAGAAGGCGGCAGCCAAGGGTGAAACGGCATCGGCGCTGTCGAGTTTCGAGCAACTGGTCGAACTCGGCAAAGCCAATCGGCAGTTCGATGCCAACGACCAGCACATCGTCCATATTGTCGACTGGCTCTGGCAGTACGCCTTCGACCAGCGCGCTTCCGACATCCACATTGAGCCGCGCCGCGATGTCGGCATTGTCCGCTTCCGCATCGACGGCGTCCTGCATCAGGTGTACCAGATTCCGATGGCGGTGATGACGGCGATGACCAGTCGCATCAAGCTGCTCGGGCGCATGGATGTGATCGAGAAGCGGCGTCCCCAGGATGGTCGCATCAAGACGCGGACGCCGGGCGGCCAGGAAGTCGAGCTGCGCTTGTCCACGTTGCCGACGGCGTTCGGCGAGAAGCTGGTGATGCGTATCTTCGACCCGGAAGTCCTGGTCCGCGATTTCCGCTCGCTGGGTTTTTCCCAGGAAGACGGAACGCGCTGGCAGCAGATGACTGCCGCGCCCAACGGCATCATCCTGGTCACCGGACCGACCGGTTCCGGCAAGACGACGACGCTGTACACCACGCTGAAGCATCTGGCGACGCCGGAAGTCAATGTGTGCACCATCGAAGACCCGATCGAAATGGTCGAGCCGGCGTTCAACCAGATGCAGGTGCATCACGCCATCGACCTGAACTTTGCCGACGGCGTCCGGGCGCTGATGCGGCAGGATCCGGACATCATCATGATCGGCGAGATCCGTGACCTGGAAACCGCCGAAATGGCCATTCAGGCGGCGCTGACCGGACACCTTGTGCTGGCCACCCTGCACACCAACGACGCGCCGTCGGCGATCACGCGTCTGCTCGACCTCGGCGTGCCGGCCTATCTGATCAACTCGACCCTGCTCGGCATCATGGCCCAGCGCCTGGTGCGCACCTTGTGCCCGCACTGCAAGAAAAGTGTGCCGATCAGCGACGAGGAGCGGGTGGCCTGGCGCAGTCTGGTGCATCCCTGGAAAGCCGCAGAGCCCACCCACATCCATCACGCGACCGGTTGCCTGGAGTGCCGGATGACGGGCTATAGCGGCCGTATCGGGGTCTACGAAATATTGGTCAATTCGCCCGAGGTCCGCCGCCTGATCCGCCCTGGCGCCGAGATTCCGAAAATCCGCGAACAGGCCTTCCGCGAAGGCATGCATCCGCTGCGCGTATCCGGGGCGCTCAAACTGGCCCAGGGGATGACGACGATCGAGGAACTGATCAAGCAGCTGCCGCCGGCCGACGACAATTAATCCTCCTTGCGGACTAGTCACAAATGACTAGTGGGAGGATAATTTCAGGCCTTGTCACCAGGGGGTTATATGGCAGTTGAATTGTTCAACAACGGGAAGCACATCGTTCATGCGTTTTACGACCTGGTGGACGATTCCCCGGGCGGTGCCGTCCAATGCAACCAGTTCCTGATCGTCGACAACGGTCACGGTGCGCTGGTCGATCCAGGCGGCAACATGACCTATACCGGCCTGCTGATGGACATGCAGAAGTATTTCTCGTCCAAGGATCTCGATTACATCCTGGCCTCGCACCCCGATCCGGACATCATCGCCTCGGTCAACAAATGGTTTGTCGCTTCGCATTGCAAGGTGATGATCTCGTCGCTATGGACGCGTTTCGTCCCGCATTTCACCACCGGCAAGGATGTCTCGCACCGCATCGTCGGCATTCCCGACCAGGGCAGCGTGATCCCGCTGGGCCAGTGCAAGTTGCTGGCGCTGCCGGCGCATTTCATGCATGCCGAAGGCAATTTCCAGTTCTACGATCCGGTCGCCAAAATTCTGTTCTCCGGCGACCTCGGCACCTCGCTGGTGCCGCATGAGCAGGCCGCGATTCCAGTCACCGATTTCCATTCGCACGTGCGTTACATGGAAGGTTTCCACAAGCGCTACATCGTCTCACGCAAGGTGTGCCGCTACTGGGCCAACATGGTTCGCCAGCTCGATATCGAGCAGGTCGTTCCCCAGCACGGGGCGCGTTTTGTCGGCAAGCAGGCGGTCGAGGACTTCATTGCCTGGGTCGAGGGGATCGAGTGCGGGGTCGATCTGATGACTCAGAACAGCTACCAGATTCCTCAGTAGTTATAGCTGTAGCCGGATTTTCCGACAAAGGGCGGAATCCGGCCGACCAGTTGCTCGAGCAGGATCAGTTCGGCGTCGCTGTGATTGACCATCGCGGCCGCCTGAATGCCCTTGGCGGCATCGGCATAGAGGTTGAGCGGTTGTTCGTGATGCGTGGTCTGCACGCGTCTGACCTGCTGCTCGTCGCCGATCCGGGCAACGTCGGCGATGCCGTAGCAGAGGCAGAAATAGCTGCGGTTCGCATCGGTTTCGAGATAACAGCCGGTGCCGCGGATGCCGATGGTGGCGACGCCGGTCTCGATCCGCTTGTCGCCCTTGCCGAAGACCGACAGCAGTTTCCCGTTCAGCATGCGCAGGCCGCTTCTGAGGATGTCGCCGGCAATGTCTACGGTGGAATTGTCGCGTTGCAGATAGGCGTCCTGGCCGATGACGTAGATAGCCTGGCTGTTGGCGCCGGTGACCACCCGGTCGCCGGGTTTGAGCGTCATGCCTTCGCGGGCCGGTCGCCCGTTGACGGTGACCGTCCCCTGTAACTGGTAGAAGCCGGGCTTTGCCAGCTTGCTGCCCGCCGCCCAGGCCTGGCGCAGGAAAACCAGGCGTTCGGCCAAGCCGGCGGCCAGCAGACCTTTGAGCAGTTTGCGTCGTTGCATGGCAGACCTCGTGCGGAAGATGATCGTGGTGCGATATTAGCGCATGCCGGCCTTGCGCTGGATGGCATCGACGTAGGCCAGGGCATCCATCTGGCTGCCTTCGCGCTGGGCACGCCAGATGGTTTCGCCCAGGCACTCGAGCAGCACATGTTCGGCATCGTGCGTGTCCATTCTCGTCCTCAGGCGTTCGAACGCCACCCGGATCCCCGGCGGCTGGTCGATGCTGAGCTGCTCGTGGATGGCCAGATGCAGCGACAGGTGCAGGAAGGGGTTCATCTGTCCGCTGTCCGGCGTCCACTCCTGATTGCGCGCCATCTCGGGGTTGCTCAGCAGCGTGTGGTATTCCGGATGGCGGGCGGCAATGTCGGCCGCCGTCACTTCGGCGCCAACCAGGGGCATTCGGTCGAGGTGTTTGGTCCAGGCGCTGCAGAAGAAATCGCGGACCTGATCACGGGAGGGATTGAACATCGTGTCTTTCGTAGAGCAGGGTAAGGACGGCATTATGGAACAGGCGATTGCCGTGCTCACCGGGAAAAATCTGACCGATGCCATAAGCGCCGATCATCGGCAGGTCGGGAAACGTCTCGCGGAACAACGCCAGGTCGCGATCGTCGCCGCCGTAGAACAGTGGGCCACGCCCGATGCACGAGAGCATCAGGGCAAATTCTGGTCGTGTCTGCGTCTGCGCACCATCCAGCAACTGGCGCATTTCCTGATCGGCGGCCAGCGGCTGACGGATGGCCCAGTCGAACTGCTCGCCCGCCTGCAGCGCTGCCGTCAGGGTCAGCGAGCCGTCGCTGTTGAGCGACAGGACGCCAATGCCGGGCTCGGCCGCGTCGCGCAGCAGGGAGAGCTGGTGGATCGGCGGGCGCGCGCGCAGTTCGCCGGGCAGGGCGCGGAGCAGGCTGTCGGTCGCTGTGCCGGACTCAAGTTGGCGCAATTCATGGGCGTCAGCGACGCCCACCGTCTGCCGCTCGCCGATCCGGCGCAGCCCGCGTGACAGCAAAGGCGTGCAGCGCAGGCCGGGCAGGGCGATCTGGCAACGGGCGTCGCCGTTTTCGCGGGCCTGCTGCCAGGCCAGGGTATCGCTGTCGACCAGCCCGATCCGGGCGGGATCGTCTTGCCAGTCCCAGGCCAGACGCCCCTGGCCGGAAAACGACAGTAGCGGCGATGCGGCGCCGGCTTTCGGTAGCTCGGAAAACACCAGTGCGACCGCAGCCGGGCGGTCGATCTGCCAGCCCTGGTCGCTCAATACGCCGTTGGCGCTGCAGCCGTCGATCTGCAGGCAGGTGGCGGCAGCGGCGGCCGCACGCAGGGTGGCCGGCAACTGGCGGGCGAAGTCCTTGCTCAGGAACAGCAGGACGCGCTCGGCACGGGTCAGGCCGGCGCGTGCCAGCGCCTCCCTGACCGCCTGCTCGGCCAGTGCCGGAGTCGGGCTGCTGCCGACCGCCTGGCCGCTGCCGACTTTCATACCGTCTTGCCCCGGAACTGGCAGAGATCGATCACGCAGCAACGCGCACACTCGGGCTTGCGTGCCTTGCAGATGTAGCGTCCGTGCAGGATCAGCCAGTGATGGGCGTCCTTCATGAACTCCTCAGGCGTGACGCGCAGCAGCTTCTTCTCGACATCGAGCACGGTCTTGCCCGGGGCCAGTCCGGTGCGGTTGCCGAGGCGGAAGATATGGGTGTCGACGGCGATGGTCGGCTGCCCGAAGGCCGTGTTCAGCACCACATTCGCCGTCTTGCGGCCGACGCCCGGCAGGGCTTCGAGCGCTTCGCGTTCCTGGGGCACTTCGCCGCCATGCTGCTCGACCAAGATGCGGCAGGTGGCGATGACGTTTCTGGCCTTGGTCCGATAGAGGCCAATGGTCTTGATGTATTCGCTCAGTCCCTCCTCGCCGAGCGCCAGCATGCGCTCGGCGGTCGGGGCAATCGGGAACAGTCGTGCAGTCGCCTTGTTGACGCCGACATCGGTCGCCTGTGCCGACAGGATGACCGCGATCAGCAGCTGGAAGGGGCTGGCGTACTCGAGTTCGGTCGTCGGGGCGGGGTTGTTTTCGCGCAAGCGCAGATAAAACTGTTCGACGGCGTCTTTTTTCACGGTAACCAGGATTCGAAGGGATTGTCAGGGGCCCCGGAATGCGCGATATTGGGGACACAAGGATTTTAACCGACGGAGAAAGCGCAGGGTTTATGTACCTCACGAACAGCGGAGGGCAGATCTCACTGTCGCGGATATTCGATGGCAATCCGGTGGCGACGATCGTGATCGACAGCGAGCACCGGGTCATCCACTGGAACCGTGCCTGTGCGGTGATGACCGGTGTGCCGGCCAGCGAAATGATCGGTAGTCGCGATCAGTGGCGGGCGTTTTACCCCGATCCGCGCCCCATCCTCGCCGACCTGATCGTCGATGGTGCCGTCGAGTCCAAGGTCGATACTTTCTACCACGGCAAATTCCACCGTTCCGAATTGATCGAGGGCGCCTACGAGGCCGAGGATTTCTTTCCCGCCTTCGGCGACCATGGATGCTGGCTGTTCTTCACGGCCGCACCGATTTGCGATGATCAAGGCCGCGTCATCGGCGCCATCGAGACGCTGCAGAACGTGACCGAGCGACACCGTGCCGAGGAGGCGCTGCGTGCCAGCGAGGAGCGTTATCGCGAACTCAGTCGGACCGATGCACTGACCGGCCTGCTCAATACCCGAACGCTGTGGGAGCATTTGCTGCATGAAATTGCCCGGGCGAAGCGCTATGGTCGGCCTTTATCCCTGATGGTGCTCGACTGCGACGATTTCAAGGCAATCAACGACCGCTTCGGGCACCTCGAGGGAGATCGCGTCTTGATCGAACTGGCCGCACTGATCCGCGCCTGCGAGCGCGGCAGCGACAGCGCCTATCGTTACGGCGGCGAGGAGTTCGTCATCCTGCTGCCGGAAACGGCGGCAACGTCGGCCATGCAACTGGCGGAACGGGTACGCGCCCGGTTTGCCGGGATTCGCCTGCCGCTTGCCGACGCCGAGGCGATTTCTGCGACCATCAGTATCGGCGTCGCCGAGTGGCGTCCGGGCGAGGACGAGCAGACCCTGATCCGCCGGGCCGATGAAGCGGTTTATGCTGCCAAGCACCGCGGCAAGAACTGCGTGGTGCTGGCCGAGTGAGCTCATGAAGCGCTTTTTTCTAGGGCTTTCCGTATTGCTTGGCGTCGCGCTGGCTGCCTGGTTCTTGCGTCCTGCGCACGATGATTCGCTATTCCTGCCGAGCGCTTTTCCCGGAAGCTTCGACGATAGCATGCAGGCTTTGCGGCCGCTGCCCGAACTGCCGCCTTTACGGCCGGAGCGCGTCGCGCTGGGCGCCCGCCTGTTCGCCGATACCCGCCTGTCGGCCGATTACTCGCTGGCCTGCGCTTCCTGTCACCGCTTCGATCTCGGTGGCGCCGACGGCCAGCCGGTATCGGTTGGCATCCTTGGCCGCGAAGGCGGCATCAATGCCCCCACTGTCTTCAACAGCGGACTGAGTTTTGTCCAGTTCTGGGATGGTCGTGCCTTGACCCTGCAGGAACAGGCTGCCGGCCCGATTCACAACCCGCTGGAGATGGGCGCGTCCTGGTCGCTGGTCATCGAACGTCTCGGTGCCGACGAGACCATGCGCGAGGCGTTTCGGCTGGCTTACCCGGATGGCTTGACGGCGGCGAATATCGCCGACGCGATTGCCAGCTTCGAGCAGTCGCTGCTGACGCTGGATTCGCCGTTCGACCGTTATCTGCGTGGTGACGAGGAGGCGCTCGACGAACTGGCGCGGGCCGGTTATCAGCGCTTCCGCGATTTTGGCTGCGTCAGTTGCCACCAGGGCGTGCTGCTCGGCGGCAACATGTTCCAGAAATTCGGCGTGCTCGGCGATTACTTTGCTGACCGGCCCCTGACCGCAGCTGATCTCGGCCGCTATAACGTGACCGGGCGGGAAGAGGATCGTCATGTCTTCAAGGTGCCGGGGCTGCGCAACGTGGCACTGACCGCGCCCTATTTCCACGACGGTTCGGCACCGACGCTGGAGGTGGCGGTGGCCATCATGGGGCGCTATCAGCTGGGGCGTGACCTGGCGGCCGAGGATGTGAAGGCCATCGTAGCCTTCCTCAACTCGCTGACTGGCCGCATACCGGCGACAGGGCGCGACGAATGAGGGAGACGCTGGCCGCACTACGCGCGCACCGGGCCTGGCGGATGATCCTGATCGCCATCCTGACGGGGCTGCTGACCTGGCTGTTCTTCCGCGCCGGCGAGGTGTCGCCGGAGGCCCACAACACCTATACGCGTCTGCTGCGGCAGTATCAGCATTACGACGAGCAGCTCAATGCCAAGGTGGTGGCCAGCTATGCCGGCCTGCTCAAGAACTACGACGGCATGGCCTACTACCAGACGCGTTTGCGGGAAACCGGCAACGCCTTGCAGGTGGTGCCGAAATGGCTCGACGACACCGGGCAGCGGCAGCTCGAAGCGCGCATCCAGGCCTTGATTGCCGCCCAGCAGGAGAAGGCGCTGGCGATTGACCGCTTTCAGCGCGCCAATTCCGTATTGCGCAATTCCACCCTCTATCTGCCGGCGGCGGCGGAATCCCTGCTGGCTGGAGAGGACTGGCCGCAGCGCAAGGCGTTCGAGAGTTTCATCCGGCGACTGATCGGTGCCGAACTGACGGGCAACCGGGAAGCGACCGATCTCGCCGCCTTGCGCAGCGCCCTGCAGCAGTTGCTCGATACGCCCGCGCTGACGCCGCGCCAGGTCGAGATGAGACAGTTGCTGGTGCATGCGCGCTTGATCATCGATCACGCGCCGGAGGTGTCCGGGCTGGTCGACCGCATCGTGCGTGCGCCGAGCGGCGGGCTGCACGACGAACTGACCCGCAGCTACCTCGATGCCCACCAGTCAGCGCTGGCGCTGGCTACCTACTACCGTACCCTGCTGTACGCGATCGCCATGTGCCTGCTCGCCTACGCCATGTATGCCCTGGTCAGGATCGAGCGCGACCGGCGGGCCCTGGTCGCGGCGCACGCCGACCTGGCCGACCGCTACGAGGCACAACGCCGCGTGGAAGCCCAGTTGCAGCTCTACGGCACAGTGTTCACGCATGCCGCCGAAGGCATGACCATCACCGACAGCGAATCGCGGATCATCGCGGTCAACCCGGCCTTCTGCACCATTACCGGCTATACCCCCGAGGAAGTGCTTGGACGGACGCCGGCCGTGCTCAATTCCGGTCGCCAGAGCGAGGATTTCTACCGTGACATGTGGCAGACCCTGAAGGAAAGCGGCCAGTGGCAGGGGGAAATCTGGAATCGGCGCAAGGATGGCGCGATTTTCCCCGAATGGCTGTCGATTACCGCCGTTCCCGACGACTCCGGCGAATCCGGCAATTACATTGGTGTCTTCATCGACATCTCGGAGCGCAAGCAGAGCGAGGCGCGCATCCATCATCTGGCGCACCACGACGCCTTGACCGGTCTGCCCAACCGCCTGCTGCTCGAGGACCGGATCGGCCAGGGCCTGCTCAAGTCCAAACGCAGCAGCCGGCACATGGGCGTCATCTTCATCGACCTTGACCGGTTCAAGAACATCAACGACACGCTTGGCCATGCGGTCGGTGACAATCTGCTGGTGCAGGCGGCGCAACGCGGCCTGCATGTGCTGCGCGATACCGACACGCTCTGCCGCCAGGGCGGCGACGAGTTCGTGGTTGTCCTGCCCGAGCTGGAGCTGCGCCAGGATGCCGCTCACGTTTGCCAGAAACTCCTGACGGCTCTGTGTCAGCCCTACCTGCTGGCCGGCCACGAACTGACGGTCAGCGCCAGCGCCGGCATCGCGCTTTATCCCGAGGACGGGGACAGCGCCTCTGAACTGCTGCGCAAGGCCGATGCGGCGATGTATCGGGCCAAGGAGGAGGGCCGCAACACCTTCCGTTTCTTCTCCACCGAGATCAACACGGCGACGCTGGGCGAACTGCTGCTGGAGAACGACCTGTTCGGCGCCCTGGAGCGTGAGGAGTTGCTTCTCCATTACCAGCCCAAGGTCGATGCCAAGACCGGCGAACTGATCGGGGCCGAAGCACTGATGCGCTGGCAGCACCGCGAACAGGGAATGATCGCGCCCGAACAGTTCATTCCCATCGCCGAGGAAAACGGCCTGATCAACGCTTTCGGCGAATGGGCGATCCGCAACGTCTGCGCGCAACAGCGCGCCTGGCTCGACGCCGGCCTGATGGTCGTGCCGGTGGCGGTGAATATCTCCGCCCACCAGTTCATCCAGCAGGATCTGCCGCGAATGCTGTCGCAGGTGCTGGCCGATTACGGTCTGCCGCCGCAACTGATCGAACTGGAACTGACCGAATCCCTGCTGATGCGCAATTCCTCAAGGGCGACGGCGATGCTGCAGGTGCTGCGCCGGATGCACATCCAGGTGGCGATCGACGATTTCGGCACCGGTTATTCCTCGCTCAGCTACCTGCGCCAGTTCCCGGTCCAGTCGCTCAAGATCGACCGCAGTTTCGTCACCCAGATCGGCGAGCACGGGGAGTCGATTCGCCTGGCGTCGGCAATCATCGCCATGGCCCACGAACTCGACCTTGAGGTCATTGCCGAAGGCGTCGAGAACGAGGTCCAGGCGCGCTATCTGCGCGAGCATGGCTGCGATCAGTTCCAGGGTTACCTGTACGGTAGGCCGCAGGCCGCCGATCAGTTTGTCAGCCTACTTTCCGCCCGTCATCTCGACGGCGTCTGCTGACGGCCGGGAACGACGGCGCGGTGGGGCGACCGGGCTGCCGTCGCGGCTGCGCGCCCGCAACTGGCCGCATCCGCCATCGACATCCTGGCCGGCCGAGCGGCGCACGGTCACGCGGATGCCGCGGGCGTGCAGGTAGTGCGCCAGTTCCGTGACACGGTCGTTGGCCGGGCGCTGGAAATCGAGCGCTGCCGTGGTGTTGTACGGAATCAGGTTCATGATTGCGTACTTGCCGGCGAGCAGGCGGACGATGCCGTCCATTTCCTCGACGCTGTCGTTGACGCCGGCGAGCAGCGTCCATTGATACTGGATCGGGTAGCCGGTCTGGCGGGCGTAGATTTCGGCCTGCTCGACCAGTTCTTCCGGCGCCATGCGCGGCGCCTTGGGCAGCAGGCGGGCGCGCAGCTCGCCGTCGGTGGTGTGCAGCGACAGTGCCAGCGCCGGGACGACGTGTTGCTGTGGCAGGCGCTCGAACACGCGCGGGTCGCCGACGGTCGAGAAAACCAGATTCTTGTGGCCGAAGCCGCCGGCCGTGCCGAGCAGATTGATGGCTTCCAGCACGTTGTCGAGATTGTGCGAGGGCTCGCCCATGCCCATGAAGACCACGCGGCGCAAGGGCTGGCGCTGGCGGGCGAGGACCACTTGGGCGAGCATTTCGGCGCTGCCGACCTGACGCAGTAGGCCGTCGCGGCCGGTCATGCAGAAGGTACAGCCAACCGCACAACCGATCTGGGTCGAGATGCAGACGCCGTCGCGCGGCAGTAGCACGCTCTCGACCGTCTGGCCGTCGGCCAGTTCGACCAGCAGACGGGTGCCGTCGTCGCCCGGATGTTCGGAGACCACGCGGGCCAGCGCCGCAAGCTGCTCGGTCAGCGCCGGCAGCGCTTCACGGATGGCCAGCGGCAGGAAGTTTTCGGCGGCCTGGCGCCGCGTGCCGCTATCGAGCGGTCTGGCCTGCAGCCAGGCGCGCAGCATGCGTTCCTCATGGGCGGGCTTGGCACCCAGCGCCCGCAGGCGCTCGCGAAACTCGGCCAGTTGCATGCCGATGGATCAGGCGCCGGCTTCGGCAGTGTCGGCGACGACTTCCGGGGTCGGCGGGCGGCGCTTGGCGCGCTCGGCGGCGCGGGCGTCCATCCAGTTCTTCCAGGCGATCATGCAGCCGAGCAGGATGAAGGCGCCGGGCGGCAGCAGGCCGATCAGCAGGCCGGGGTAGTCGGCCGGCAGCACCTGGATCGGCGACAGGCTCGGGAAGACCATGTCGATGCCGGTAAACAGCATGCCGCTGCCCAGCAGTTCGCGCATCGCACCGAGCACGGCCAGCGTCCACAACAGGCCGAGGCCCATGAAGATGCCGTCGACGGTCGAATTCAGCGGCGGGTTCTTGGCGGCGAAAGCTTCGACGCGGGCGAGCACGATGCAGTTGGTGACGATCAGCGGAATGAAGATGCCGAGTACCACATAGAGTTCGTGCAACTGGGCGTTGAACAGCAGGTCGACGACGGTGACCAGCGCGGCGACGATGAGGATGAACACCGGAATGCGGATTTCATGCGGAATGAAGTTGCGCAGCGCGGCAACGGCGACGTTGGCCAGCGCCATGACGATGATCGTCGCCAGTGCCAGCATCACGCCATTGACGATGTTGGTGCTGACTGCCAGCAGCGGGCACAGCCCGAGCAACTGGGCCAGCGCGGTGTTCTGCTTCCACAGGCCGTTGTAGGCGATGGTCGAGAATTCGTCGCGGGTCATTGCGTGCTCCCTTCAGCGAACAGCTGGTCGCGCCGGATATCGGCCCACAGCACGGCCTGATGCACGGCACGGGCGACGGCACGGGGGGTTACCGTGGCGCCGGCATGGTATTCGATGCGCCCGCCGTCCTTGCGCACGCGCCACTCCTTGGCCGGCGTCGTCGCCAGCGCCAGGCCGTTGAACTGCGTGATCCACGGATTGGCCTTGTTCTTGTCCTTCTTCGGCTCGATGTAGTCGCCCAGCCCCGGCGTTTCCTTGTGCTGGGTGACGCGCACGCCGGCGACGCTGCCGTCGGCGCGGATGGCGATCAGCAGGCGGATGCGGCCGGCGTAACCGTCGGGGGCGACGGCTTCGAAGATCAGCGCGGCCGGCTGGCCGCCCTTGCGTGCGCGGTACAGCGTGCTCGCCTCCGTCAGGCCGAGTTCGGCCGTCGGCGGCAGGGACAGGGTGTCGGTCAGCAAGGCGTTGTCGTAGTCGCTGGCCGGCAGCACCTCGTTGAGCAGCTTCATTTTCTCGGCCAGGGCCGACGCTTCGATGGTCGGGCGGGTCCATTGATAGACCGCCGACAGCAGCGCGGTGAAGGCGATGACGAAGATGAAGAGGATGGCCGCCGTGCGCAGCGCCATGCCGGGGGCGGTGTATTCGCGCGGGGTGCTGGTCATGACTGCTTGCCCTTCATGCCGAAGATGCGCGGTTGCGTGAGCTGGTCGATCAACGGCGCCGACAGGTTCATCAGCAGCACGGCAAAGGCCACGCCGTCGGGGAAGCCGCCGAAGACGCGGATGATGTAGGCGAGCAGGCCGGCGCAGAAGCCGAAGATCAGCTTGCCGCGCGGCGTCGTGCAGCCGGACACCGGATCGGTGATGATGAAGAAGGCGCCGAGCAGGGTGCCGCCCGACAACAGGTGGAACAGCGGGTTGGCGAAGCTGGCCGGCTGGTACAGCCAGAGCGCGCCGGAAATCAGCACCATGCCGCCGATGAAGGCGAGCGGCGCGTGCCAGGTGATCAGCTTGCGCTGCCACAGCCACAGGCCGCCGAGCAGGTAGCCGAGGGCCACCCATTCCCAGCCGCGTCCGGCGAAGTTGCCGTAGATGTCCTGGTTGGCCAGCAGGTGGGCGATATCGACCTGGCCTTCACCGAGCTTGAGCGCTGTCTTCATGGCGTCTAGCGGCGTGGCACCGGACAGCGCGTCGACGCGCGGCGCCAGGCCGAGTATTACATTCAGCTGGTCGAGCAGCGGCATCTGCAGGCCGACGCTCGGCCATTGCGACATCAGTGCCGGGAAGGAAACGATGCAGGCGGCGAAGGCGACCATCGCCGGGTTGAACGGGTTCTGGCCGAGACCGCCGTACAGGTGCTTGGCGATGACGATGGCGAACAGCGTGCCGGTAACCACCAGCCACCACGGTGCCAGCGGCGGGAAGGTCAGCGCGATCAGCCAGGCGGTGACGATGGCCGAGCCGTCGGACAGGAACATCGCCAGCGGCTTGCCGCGCAGTTTGAGCATGGCCGCTTCGGCGGCAATGGCGGTGACCGAGGCGATCACCAGTTGAACCAGGATGGCCGGGCCGACCAGCCAGGCATAGGCGGTGATGCCGGGAATCAGTGCGAGGCAGACCATGGTCATGACCCGGCTGACGCTGGCGTCCTTGAGCAGGTAGGGGGCGGGGGCGAACATCATTCGGGTTTCGCTTCGGTGGTCGCGGGCTGGGCATCGGCCGGCTCGGGCGCGATGCCGGCCTGCTGGCGACGGGCTTCGATGTCGGCCATGGCCTTGGCCTGTTCCGGCGTCAGTTCATCGGTATTCTTCGGCTGTGCTGCTTCGCGCTGCGCCTTGGCCCGCGCCATGGCGGCGGCGATGGCTGCCTTTTTGGCCGCTTCGGCCGGGTCGACCGCAGCAGCCTGCGCGGCTGGCTCGGTGGCCGGTGCCTCGCTGGCGGCAGCGGCCGTTTCAGCCGCCTTCTTGGCCGCCTGCGCAGCCGCGGCCTTGGCCAGCTTCTCGGCCTTCTCGGCCTTTTCGCGTTCCTCGCGGAACTGCTTGAACTCGAAACGCTGCTTGGCGTCGTCGGCCGCCTTCTTTTCCTTCTCGCGCGCCCATATCTCGCTCTTGGCGAAACGGAAATACTGGACCAGCGGGATGCGCGACGGACAGACAAAGGAGCAGCAGCCGCATTCGATGCAGTCGAAGATGTGGTACTGCTGGGTCTTGCCGAAATCCTTGGCGCGCGCATGCCAGTACAGCTCGAACGGCTGCAGTTCGTGCGGGCAGGCGCGGGCGCAGGCGCCGCAGCGGATGCACGGCATCTCCGGTGCCTTCGGCGGGAACAGGCGTTCGGAATGGGCGATCAGGCAGTTGCTGGTCTTGACGATGGGCGCGTGTTCATTCGGAACCAGGAAACCCATCATCGGCCCGCCCATGATGATGCCGTCGGTGTCCGGATTCGGTTCCGCCAGCTTCAGCAGTTCGTCCATCGGCGTACCGATCAGCGCTTCGACGTTGCCGGCGCCGCGCACATTGCCGGTCAGCGTGACGATGCGCGAGATCAGCGGCTCGCCGTGGCCGATGGCGCGCCAGGCGGCGTAGGCGGTGCCGACGTTGAACACCTGCACGCCCATGTCGGCGGTCGAGCGCATGGCGCCCGGGACTTCCTTGCCGGTCAGCACGCGGATCAACTGCTTGGCGCCGCCGGCCGGGTAGAGGGTCGGCACCGGCACCACGGCAAAGGTTTCGCCCTGCGCCTCAACCGCCTTCTTCATGGCGGCGATGGCTTCCGGCTTGTTGTCCTCGACGCCGATGATGACCTGGGTCGGTTGCAGCATGTCGCGGAAGACGGCGATGCCGCGCACGACATCGTCGGCGCGCTCGCGCATGAGCAGGTCGTCGCAGGTGATGTAGGGCTCGCACTCGGCGGCGTTGATGATCAGTTCGGCCATCGGCACGCCCGGCGTCGCCTTGAGCTTGCCGTGGGTGGGGAAGCCGGCGCCGCCGAGACCGACGATGCCGTGTTCCTGCAGGAACTGGCAGATGTCGGCCGGCGACATGGCCGCCCGGTCGGCCGGGCCGTGGGTGATCCATTCATCCTTGCCGTCGGGTTCGATGACCACGCACAGCGATTCCAGCCCGGAAACGTGCGGGCGCACATGCATCGCCACCTCGACCACGGTACCCGAGGTCGGCGCATGCACGGCGGCGGAGATCCAGCCGTCGGCCTCGCCGATCTTCTGGCCCTTGAGCACCGGGTCGCCGGCTCGAACCAGCGGTCGCGGCGTGCCGCCGATGTGCTGGTGCAGCGGCACGACCAGGCGCGACGGCAGCGGTGCCGGGCGGATCGGCTGCTGGTTGGACAGCGTCTTGTTCGAGGGCGGTTTGACGCCACCGTAGAATTTGAACAGTTTGGCCAGCATCACGCGGCTTCCTTGGCGGACGGTCTGGCCGCAACCGGCTGGATGGCGACGACCGGGTATTTCCATTTCCAGTTTTCCAGCGTCTCGGGAATGACTTCCATGTGGATGCATTCAACCGGGCAGGGTGGCAGGCACAGTTCGCAGCCGGTGCATTGCTGGGCGATGATGGTGTGCATCTGCTTGGCCGCGCCGACTATGGCATCGACCGGGCAGGCCTGGATGCACAGCGTGCAGCCGATGCAGGTGTTTTCGTCGATACGGGCGACCTGCTTGGGCTTTTCCTCAGCCTCCAGCGGCTTGACCTCGCGACCGAGCAGGTCGGCCAGGCGCTGCACGCCTTCCATGCCGCCCGGCGGGCACAGGTTGATGTCGACTTCGCCCTTGGCGATGGCTTCGGCGTAGGGCTTGCAGCCCGGGAAGCCGCACTGGCCGCACTGGGTTTGCGGCAGGATGGCGTCGATCTTCTCGACCAGCGGATCGCCCTCGACCTTGAACTTGATCGAGGCGAAGCCGAGCGCGGCGCCGAGCACGACGGCGCCGAGGGCCATGATGGCAATGGCGAGCAGGATATCCATTACTGGTACTTGTCCAGTCCGGCGAAGCCCATGAAGGCCAGCGCCATCAGGCCGGCGGTGACCATGGCGATGGCCGAGCCGCGGAAATGGGTGGGTACGTCGGCGCCTTCGATGCGTTCGCGGATCGCGGCGAACAGGATCAGCACGCCGGAAAAGCCGACCGCGCTACCGGCGCCGAACAGCAGCGATTCGACGAAGTTGTTCCCGTTGCTGACATTGAGCAGCGGCACGCCGAGCACGGCGCAGTTGGTGGTGATCAGCGGCAGATAGATGCCCAGTGTCTGCTGCAGCGTCGGCGAGGTCTTGGCAATGACCATTTCGGTCAATTGCACGACGGCGGCGATGGTGACGATGAAGGACAGCGTGCGCAGGTATTCCAGCCCGAACGGCATGAGCAGGAAATGGTCGATGATGTAGCTGGCGCCGGTCGCCGTGGTCAGCACGAAGGTCGTGGCCGCACCCATGCCGTAGGCGGTTTCCAGCTTCTTGGAAACGCCCATGAAGGGGCACAGGCCAAGCATCTTGACCAGCACGATGTTGTTGACCAGCACCGCGCCGACGAGAATGAAAATATAGTTGCTCATGATCAGGGGGGAGCGAAGACCCGCATTATCCGGCCTGGCGCAGGGACAAACAACTGCGCGCCGTTTATGGGCTTATCGGTTTTTTTCTCCGAGTGCGCGGGCGAGTGCCTGGCCGACCTCGGCGACCAGTTCCGGCCCGCGATAGATGAAGCCGCTGTACACCTGGACCAGACTGGCCCCGGCACGAATCTTGGCAAGTGCATCCTCCCCCTTGAGAATGCCACCCACCCCGATGATCGGAACTTCGCCGGCCAGCGCCGCCGACAGTTTTTCCTGCACCGCCGTCGACCGCTGAAACACCGGCGCGCCCGACAGGCCGCCGGTTTCGTTGCCGTTCGGCAGATTTTCCACGCCCTCGCGCGACAGCGTCGTATTGGTCGCGATCACGCCGTCGAAACGATGCCGGCGCAAAGCATCGGCAATTGCGGTGATCTGCAGGTCGTCGAGGTCCGGCGCAATCTTCAGCGCCAGCGGTACGTACTTGCCATGCTGCTGCGCCAGCGTTTCCTGGCGCGCCTTGAGCTGCGCGAGCAGGTCGTCGAGCGCCTCATCCTTCTGCAGTTCGCGCAGGTTCTTGGTGTTCGGCGAGGAAATATTGACGGTGACGTAACTGGCGTCGTTGTACACCTTGTCCAGGCAGATCAGGTAATCGTCGGCAGCCTTTTCGATCGGCGTCGTCGCGTTCTTGCCGATGTTGATGCCGAGGATGCCGCCGCGCTTCGAAAAACTCGCCGCACGCACGTTGAACAGCAGTTCATCGACGCCAGCGTTGTTGAAGCCCATGCGGTTGACGATGCCCTGCGCCTCCGGAATGCGGAACAGCCGCGGCTTGGGATTGCCTTCCTGGGGGCGGGGCGTGATCGTGCCGATTTCGATGAAGCCGAAACCCAGCCGCGCCAGCGCATCGATATGCGCGCCATTCTTGTCCAGCCCGGCTGCCAGGCCGACCGGATTGGGGAAGCGCAAACCCATGACCTCAACCGGACAATCCGGCGCCGGCTTGGCCAGCAAGCCGAGCAAGCCGGCCGATTCGAGGAAGGACATCCCGGTCAGGCCAATGCCGTGCGCCTTTTCGGCGTCCAGGGAGAAGAAAAATTTTCGAATGAGCGGATAGAGCATGGTGGCCGGCATTTTACCGCATTTGAGTGCCGGCCAAAGCCTGAAATGGCGCCCGATAAGGCGTGATTTTGGCAAAGTGGCGACAATGGCACACGCTGCATCAGCGTGTCTGTCGATGGGCTTTCCCGGATTGCTCCAGCGTCTCCATTTCCTGCAGGGGATAGGCATCGGCGACATAAGCCGGACCTTTCATGACCATGACGATGAAGGCGGCAATGCCGACCGTGAGGACGACCGTCCAGTGCAGAATGATCAGGCTGGCGACGTAGATGTCAGTAGTGGTCACGGCCATGGCGTCGGCGGATTCGGCAAAAACCCTGACCAGCAGCGAAGGTAGCGTGAGCAGCAGGGTGCCGAAAAGGAAGGCCGCTGGTAGCCGGCGCAGTACCTGTCGTTCTTTTCCGGCTGGCGTACGCGGGAACCCGGGCAAGCGATTGAACAGTTTCATGATGCGATCTCCGAGAGCTTGTTCCGCAACGGCTTCAAGCGGCGAGCATTCCCGCTAGCAGGCAAATGATGGCGATCCCGCTCAAGCGCTGGCGAAGCGGCAGGTACCAGCTTGGCAGGGCCGTCCGGCGCGCCAGGCGGCTGTCCTGCAGATAATGGGCGATGAAACCCGCAACCAGCAGGGAGGCGGCGAGCGGTGCGGGGAGCATCAGCGCCGGCCAGGCCAGCAGGGCGGGGACGACGCTCCAGGCAAAGCAGGCCGAGCGCTGGCGCTCGGTCAGCCCGGTCAGACTCATCGCCAGCCCCCAGTGCAGCGCGCCAACGAAGCTGAGAATGATCGCCCCGTAAGCGAACAGCGCATCGCTCCATAGCAGGCCATGATGCTGGTCGAGCCAGCTGGCCGAGGCCAGCGCCAGAAACGGCAGCAAGCCGCCGTAGCCCAGCCAGGCAACGACGGGTGGCAGTGTCGGGGAGTGGCTTTGAATCATGTCGGACCTCGCAAGGGATCAGCTGCGTCATGAACAAAAAGATCGTTTTGTCTTTGTTTGGCTTAATATTGCGATTGTTTGCATTATTTGTCCAGGACAAAATGGCTATTCAGTCTCCGAGAAAATTTTCACCCGCCGCTTGCCTTCCGTCCGCTCGCCGAAGCTGCCGGCGCCATCGCCGGGAGGCGGCGTGAGTACCCTGCGCCTGATCCTGGGCGATCAACTCAATCCGCAGCACAGCTGGTTTGCGCAAGCCGACGCAGCCGTCATCTACGTGATGATGGAGGTCCGCCAGGAAACCGATTACGTCCGCCACCATGCCCAGAAAATCATCGCCATCTTTGCCGCCATGCGCGACTTTGCCCGCCAGCTGCGGGAGGCGGGGCATCGCGTGGAGTATCTTGCCATCGACGATCCGGCCAACCGCCAGTCGCTGCCGGCCAACCTCGATGCGCTGATCGAGTGCCACGCAGCCAGCGCCTTTGAATACCAGGCGCCCGACGAATGGCGGCTCGACCGGCAACTGGCCGACTACACCGCGAAACTTGCCATCCCCGCGCAGATGGTCGACAGCGAGCACTTCTACAGCCAGCGCGACGAAGCTGCCAGACTTTTCGCCGGGCGCCGGCAATGGTTGATGGAACACTTCTACCGCCAGATGCGGATGCGTCACGGCGTGCTGATGGCCGGCCCGGGCAAGCCGCTCGGTGGCCGCTGGAACTTCGACCACGACAACCGCAAATCCTGGCCAGGCTTGCCGCGCGCTCCGGCCGACTGGCGCGGTCAGCACGATCACGCGGCGCTCTGGCACAGCATCCACCAGGCCGGCGTGATCAGCTTCGGCGAGCCGGCGGCGGGGCAATTCCGCTGGCCGCTGAACCGGCAGGAGGCCCGGCAGCAGCTCGCCCACTTCATCGACCAGGCGCTGCCCAATTTCGGCGATTTCCAGGACGCGATGGCCACCGGCAACGGGCGGCTTTTCCATTCCCTGATCTCGTTCGCGCTCAACATCAAGATGCTCAACCCGCGCGAGGTCGTTGCTGCCGTCGTCAGCGCGCAGCAGGCCGGCCATGTTCCGCTGGCAGCGGCCGAAGGCTACATTCGGCAGATTCTCGGCTGGCGCGAATACGTGCACGGCGTGTATTGGGCCAGCATGCCGGGTTACGACGCGCACAACCATTTCGACCATCGCCTGCCGCTCCCCGCCTGGTTCTGGAACGGACAAACCCGCATGCGCTGCCTCGCGCACGCCATCGGTCAGTCGCTGGAGCACGCCTACGCCCACCACATCCAGCGCCTGATGGTGATCGGCAACTTCGCGCTACTCGCCGGACTCAATCCGGCGGCCGTCCACCGCTGGTATCTCGGGGTGTATATCGACGCCTTCGAATGGGTCGAACTGCCCAACACCCTCGGCATGAGCCAGTTTGCCGACGGCGGCCGACTGGCGACCAAACCCTACGTATCGACCGCCGCCTACATCGACCGCATGAGCGATTACTGCCGGGGCTGCCATTACGATAGGAAAGCCCGTGTCGGCGAGCGTGCCTGCCCGTTCAACGCCCTGTACTGGGATTTCTTTGCGCGGAATGGCGAGCGGCTGGCCGCCAACCCCAGGCTGGGGATGGTGTACCGCCAGCTGGCCGGCATGGAGCCGGCAGCGCTCGATGCATTGCAGCATCGGGCGGGGGAAGTCCGGGCGGGGATCGAGATCCTGTGAATGCCCGTTATGGCGGGGCCTGGGGCAAAATGGATGCCCCTCATGAAATTCTCCGACACTCACCATGGAATATTCCGCACTCAAGACTGTCGTTCAAATGTTCTATGCTGATGTATGGAACAAGCACGACAAATCGGCAATTCCCTCGCTGCTTCAGTCAGACTTCACATTCAGAGGCTCTCTCGGTCAAAGTAAAACAGGACATTCCGAGTTTGCTGATTACGTCGATTTCGTACATCAGGCCCTTGGTGCATACCAATGCGACATTCTTGACTTGGTTGCGGAGGGCAACCAGTGTTTTGCCCGAATGCGGTTTTCAGGCACCCACCGTGGCGAATTTTTTGGCTTCAAACCAACTGGCAAAAAGGTCGAGTGGGCCGGGGCAGCGCTCTTTTCGTTTAGGGACGGACTGGTCGCCGACCTGTGGGTCCTCGGCGATGTACATGGATTGTTACAACTGCTAGAACGCAACAGCCAGTAATTCTGCGAATTTCGGTTTCGGGTCGGTCGTCATCCATCGAATCGGTGCGACGTCGATGTTGAACGATAGCAACAACCGAACCGCCACCATCTCGCGTTCGGGAATCACCCTCCCAGGCATAGCTCTGCCGCCTTCGCCCTTGCCGCATGCGCCTTGCGGTAGCTGTCGAGCAGTCGCTGGTGGCGGTCCAGGCCTTCCAGCTTCATGCTGGTCGGCGTCAGGCCGTGGAAGCGCACGCTGCCATCGACTGAGCCGATGACCGCATCCATGCGCTCGTTGCCGAACATGCGGCGGAAGTTGGGCTCGTAGTCTTCCAGTTCCAACGCGTCGTCGAGCAGCACTTCCAGCACCACATTGACCGCCTGGTAGAACAGGCCGCGCTCGGCGGTGTTTTCGTTGTACTGCAGGTAGGCTTCGACCTGTTCCTTGGCCGCTTCGAAATCCTGCAGCGCGAGGTTGATCAGGAGCTTGAGTTCGAGGATGGTCAGCTGGCCCCAGTCGGTGTTCTCGTCGAATTCGACGCCGATCAGCGTGATGATGTCGGTGTAGTCGTCGAATTCGCTCTCTTCCAGCCGTTCCAGCAAAGCCTCCAGAGCGGCGTCGTCGAGACGGTGCAGGTTGAGGATGTCCTCGCGGAAGGCCAGCGCCTTGTTGGTGTTGTCCCAGATCAGGTCGTCGACCGGGTAGATTTCCGAGTAGCCGGGCACGAGGATGCGGCAGGCGTTGGCGCCCAACTGGTCATAGACGGCGACGTAAACCTCCTTGCCCTGTTCGGCGAGGATGCCGAACAGCGTGGCGGCTTCGTCGGCGTTGGAATTTTCGCCCTGGCCGGAGAAATCCCATTCGACGAAGTCGTAATCGGCCCGGGCGCTGAAGAAGCGCCAGGAGACGACGCCGCTGGAATCGATGAAGTGCTCGACGAAGTTGTTCGGCTCGGTGACGGCGTTGCTCTCGAAGGTCGGCCGCGGCAGGTCGTTGAGACCTTCGAAGCTGCGCCCCTGAAGCAGTTCGGTGAGGCTGCGTTCGAGCGCGACTTCCAGGCTGGGATGCGCGCCGAAGGAGGCGAAGACGCCGCCGGTGCGCGGGTTCATCAGGGTCACGCACATCACCGGGAACTGGCCGCCGAGCGAGGCATCCTTGACCAGCACCGGGAAGCCTTGCTTTTCCAGTTCCTCGATGCCGGCGACGATGCCCGGGTATTTGGCCAGCACCTCGGCCGGCACGTCGGGCAGCGCGATTTCGCCTTCGAGGATTTCGCGTTTGACCGCCCGCTCGAAGATTTCCGACAGGCACTGCACCTGTGCTTCCGCCAGCGTGTTGCCGGCGCTCATGCCGTTGCTGAGGAACAGGTTGTCGATCAGGTTGGTCGGGAAATACACCGTCTCGCCGTCCGACTGGCGCACGTAGGGCAACGCGCAGACGCCGCGCTCGGTGTTGCCGGAATTGGTATCGAACAGGTGCGAGGCGCGCAACTCACCGTCCGGGTTGTAGATTTCCAGCGTGGTGTCGTCGAGCAGGCCCTTGGGCAGGGCATCCTTCTTGCCCGGCTTGAACCAGCGCTCGTTCGGGTAATGCACGAAGGGCGCGTTGGCGAATTCCTCGCCCCAGAACTGGTCGTTGTAGAAATGGTTGCAGCTCAGGCGCTCGATGTATTCGCCAAGCGCCGAAGCCAGCGCGCTTTCCTTGGTCGCGCCCTTGCCGTTGGTGAAGCACATCGGCGAATGCGCGTCGCGGATGTGCAGCGACCAGACATTGGGCACCAGATTGCGCCAGGAGGCGATCTCGATCTTGATGCCCAGCCCGGCGAGCAGGCCGGACATGTTGGCGATGGTCTGTTCGAGCGGCAAGTCCTTGCCGGCGATGAAGGTTTGCGTGCCGGCGTCCGGGTTGAGGGTCAGCAGCGCCTGCGCGTCGGCGTCGAGATTCTCGACTTCCTCGATGATGAACTCGGGGCCGGTCTGCACCACCTTTTTTACGGTACACCGGTCGATCGAGCGCAAAATGCCCAGCCGGTCCTTGGCCGAAATGTCCGGCGGCAGCTCGACCTGGATCTTGAAGGTCTGCTTGTAGCGGTTTTCCGGATCGACGATGTTGTTCTGCGACAGGCGGATGTGCTCGGTCGGGATGTTGCGCGTGTCGCAGTAGAGCTTGACGAAGTAGGCCGCGCACAAGGCCGACGAGGCCAGGAAGTAATCGAATGGCCCCGGCGCCGAGCCGTCGCCTTTATAGCGGATCGACTGATCGGCGATGACCGTGAAGTCATCGAATTTGGCTTCCTGACGAAGCTTGTCGAGAAAATTGACCTTGATTTCCATGCGGGGCGTCTCAAAAAATGGCGTGCAAAACGAATCGGTCGCCATTATCCGGGTTTCCCGGCGGCCGGGACGGATTCTCAGCCGCCGAGCTGGCGCAGGCCGAGCAGCACTGCCATGCCGACGATGAACGGCAGCCAGGGATTGCGCGAGAGCAGGGCGGCGGCCACGGCGGCGATGCCGCCACCGAGCTTGGCGTTGATGACGTCGACGCTGCCATCGACCACCAGCAGGTCGGGGGCGACGATGGCGGCAAGGGCGGCGGCGGGCGCATAACGCAGGGCGCGCTGGAGCACCGGCGGCAATTGCACGCGGTTGCCGAGAACGATGAAACTGGCGCGCGGCAAGGTCGTGGCCAGGCCGATCAGCACGAAAATCACCCACAGGCTGGTGTCGTTCATGATTGCCGCCGCTTGTGTTCGAGATGTTCGGCGAGGAAGCCGGCGGCAATGCCGATGATGATGGCCGCCACCGTCCCAAGGCGCAGCGGCATGTCGCGCAGCAGCGTTGCGGCTGCGCCGCCGGCCAGTGCGGCGACCAGCATCGGGGGAATGCGTGCCATCGGCACCAGCAGCACGATCAGCGCGATGGTCGCCATGAACTCCAGCGACCAGCTGGCCGGCACGATGCCGGCGGCGAAGATGCCGATCAGCGTGAAGCTCTGCCATAACAGCCACGACCACAGCGAGGGCGCGAGGTAGAAACCGAGGCGCCAGCGCGGGTCGTCGACCTGCAGCATGCGCTCGGCGCAGGTGGCGAAGACGCCGTCGGTCAGCAGGTGGCCGGACAGCCAGCGCTGGGGGACGCCAACTCCGAGAAAACCGGGGGCGATGGCGGCGCTGAAGATGACGAAGCGCAGATTGAGCGCCAGCGCGGTGACGACGATCAGCCACAGCGGCGCATCGGAACTGATCAGCGGCAGCGTGCCGAGCTGGGCGGTACCGGCGAAGACGATCAGGTTCATGCCCATCGCTTCGACCGGGCTGAAACCGTGGCTGGACATCGCCATGCCCATGACCAGCGCCCACGGCACGAGGCCGACCGAAACCGGCAGGAAAGCGGCGAAACCCTCGCGGGCGCCGAGCATGAAGGAAGAGGTGACGGGTACTGACATGCCCGGCAGGATAGCGAGAGCGCGCCCGGAAAACAATTTGTAACAGCTTGATCGGCCCGGAGCCGGCTAAACTGCCGGACATGCGAATCCTTCTCAGAAACCTCGGCGTGCTCCTGGTCGGTCTGGCGGGCAGTGTCGGGCAAGCCCAGACCCTGACCGACCCGCTACGGACCGAAGCCATGCTGCCCTTGCGCAGCGCGCATGCGCTGGCCGCCCGTGTTGGCGAGCTACCCTGTGCCGATCAACTGCCAGCCGCGCCGTTGAGCGCACTCGACGCGGTCGACCTGGCCCTGTGCAATCACCCGCAGACGCGCGAGCAGTGGGCGAGCGCGCGGGCCCAGGCGGCGCAGGTCGGTGTTGCCCGCTCGGGCTGGTTACCGTCGGTGGATGGTCGGGCTGGTGTCACCCGCAACTTCAATGAAACACGCAACCTGACACAGCAGAGCGCCTCGCTCAGCCTGTCGTGGCTGTTGCTCGACGGCGGCCAGCGCGCGGCCGGCATCGACAACGCAACGCGCCTGCTCGACGCCGCGCTGGCGACCCGCGATGCGACGGTGCAAACGCTGTTCCTGTCGGCCTTGCAGACCTATCACGGCGCTCAGGCCGCGCGGGCGGCGGTGCAGGCGGCGCTTGAGGCCGAACGCTCGGCGCAGGAAAGCCTGGCCGCGGCCGAATTGCGCTACCGGGTCGGCGCCGGTACGCCGGCCGAGCGTCTGCAGGCACAGACGGCGGCTTCTCAGGCGCGGCTCAACCGGCAACGGGCCGAAGGCGAGGCACGCAGTGCCTTGGGCAGTCTGGCCAATGCGCTCGGCCTGCAAGCACAGACGCCGCTGCAATTGGCGGAAATGTCCCCGGTCAGCGGCGATGCCGGCTTCCGTAAGGATCTCGATACGCTGATCGCCGCTGCCATCGAACGTCGCCCGGACCTGAAGGCCGCCGAAGCCCAGGTGCTGGCCGCCGAGGCGTCGGTGACGGCGGCACGGGCGCAGGGTTTGCCAACGCTGTCGCTGGCGGCTGGGCCGAACTGGCAGCGCGTCGACGGCGTGACCAACCGCAGCGGTGCGATCGGGCTGACCCTGAACGTGCCCTTGTTTTCCGGTTTCGACACCACCTATCGCGTGCGTGCCGCCGAGGCCCAGCAGGAAGCCCGCGCGGCCCAGCGCGACCGCATCCGCAACCAGGTCGCACTTGATGTGTGGAAGGCTTATCACAGCCTGAACACGGCTACCGAAGCGCTGCAGACGACGCGCGACCTGATCGCCAGCGCCGAGCAGTCAGAACGTGTGGCGCTCGGCCGCTACAAGGCCGGCGTCGGTTCCGTCCTCGATCTGCTGAGCGCCCAGACGGCGCTGGCCCAGGCGCGCGTCCAGCGCATCCAGGCCGAACTTGACTGGAATATCTATCGTGCCGCCCTGGCCCAGAGCATGGGCGCGCTCGACTACACGCTGCTGCAGGCAGCCGGGGAATGAAGATGAAGAAGACCGGAAAAATATTGATCCTGACTGTTCTCGCTGCCAGTCTGGCCGGCGGCGGCTACTGGTTCGTCAAGCAGCGCGCGGCGCAGGACCCGGAGAAGCGCTACCGCACCGCCGAACTGGCGCGCGGCAACGTGACCCAGGCGGTGTCGGCCAACGGCACGCTCAATCCGGTGGTGCTGGTCAGCGTCGGTACCCAGGTCTCGGGCACGGTGCGCAAGCTGCACGTCGATTTCAACGACAAGGTGAAGGCCGGTCAGGCGCTGCTTGAACTCGACGATGCGCTGGTCTCGGCCACCGCTCGCCAAAGCGCCGCCAGCATCACTTCGGCGCAGGCCAGCCTTGATCTGGCGGTGGCCAACGAAGCGCGGATGAAAGCCCTGTTCGCCGAGGAGTATGTCTCCAAACAGGAGTACGATCAGGCGGCGCAGGTTCTGCGCTCGGCGCGGGCGCAACTGGCGCAGGCGCAGGCGCAGCATGCGCGCGACCAGGCCAATCTCGGCTACACGGTGATCCGCTCGCCGGTTGACGGCGTGGTCATCGACCGCGTCGTTGATCTCGGCCAGACCGTGGCCGCCAGCTTCCAGACGCCGACCTTGATCAAGATCGCCCAGGATCTGTCGGAGATGCGCATCGATACCAGCTTTGCCGAAGCCGACATCGGCGCCATCCGCGAGGGGCAGAAGGCGAAATTCACGGTCGATGCCTTCCCGGATCGCCAGTTTGACGGTGTGGTCCAGCAAATCCGCCTGAACCCGGTGACGCAGCAGAACGTCGTCACCTACAACGTGCGGATTTCGGTGGCCAATCCCGACCAGATTTTGTTGCCGGGGATGACCGCCTACGTGACCATCGGTGTGCGTCAGCGCGAGAATGTGCTGCTGGTGCCCAACGCGGCGCTGCGCTTCAAGCCGGCCGAAAGTGCTCCGGCGGCGCCGGCCGGAGCGGGCGCCGGCGGGCCGCCGTCAGCCGGCGCCGGTGGCGCCAAGGGCCGGGCGCGCGCTGGCCAGGGGGCGACCGTGCATGTGCTGGAAAGCGGCCAGTTGAAGGCCGTGCCGGTTCAGTTGGGCATTACCGACAGTCGCAATACCGAGCTGGTCTCCGGCGAACTGGCCGAGGGTGCGCGCATCGTCGTCGGTGAAAACGGCGGGCCGGCCAAGGCGCCGTCGTCGGTCGGCATGCGGATGTTCTGATGGCTGCTTCCGTCATCCGGGTCGCCAGTCTGGGCAAGTCCTACCAGACGGCGGCCGGCGAGTTTCCCGCGCTGCGCGGTGTCGATCTCGACATTGCGGCGGGCGAGTACGTGGCGATCATGGGTCCGTCCGGTTCCGGCAAATCGACCTTCATGAATCTGCTCGGCTGTCTCGACACGCCGAGTGCCGGCGACTACTTCCTGGCCGGCGAGAATGTTGCGCAAATGAGCAAGGACGCCCTGGCCCAACTGCGCAACCGGACCATCGGTTTCGTCTTCCAGGGCTTCAACCTGCTGCCGCGCATGAGCCTGCAGGACAACGTCGCGCTGCCGCTGGTCTACGCCAATGTCGACAAGGAAACCCGGCGGGCGCGGGCGCGTGTGCTGCTTGAACGTGTCGGTCTCGGCCAGTACGCTGAATCGCTGCCCAACCGCATTTCCGGTGGTCAGCAGCAGCGCGTGGCGATTGCCCGGGCGCTGGTTAACGAGCCGCGCCTGATCCTTGCCGACGAGCCGACCGGCAATCTCGACAGCCACACCAGCGAGGAAATCATGCGCCTGTTCGGAGAATTGAACGCGGACGGCATCACCATCGTACTGGTCACGCACGAACCCGACATCGCCGCCCACGCCAGCCGCCAGGTGCGCTTCCTCGACGGTCACATCGTCAGCGACCACCTCACCGGAGAACAACCATGATCCGCCCGATGCTCGGCGAAGCCTGGCTGGCGATGGGCGCCAACCGCCTGCGCACGGCGCTGACCATGCTCGGCATGGTGATCGGCGTCGGCGCCGTGGTCATCATGCTGGCCATCGGCCAGGGGGCGCAGTACGCGGTGCAGCAGACGATCAGCACCATGGGCTCGAACCTGTTCATCGTCCTCTCCGGTTTTTCGACCAGCGCCGGCGTGCGCAGCGGCAGCGGTGGCGGGCCGACACTGACCGTTGCCGATGCCGAGGCGATTGCCGAACTCGACGGTGTTGCCAACGTCGCGCCGACCCACCAGGGCTCGCGGCAACTGGTCTATGGCGCGCAGAACTGGAATACCCAGGTCATCGGCACGACGCCGGCCTATCTCGATGCCCGCGCCTGGAGCCTCACCAGCGGCGGCAGTTTCGGCGATTCCGACGTGCGTTCGGCAACGCGGGTGGCGGTGATCGGCAAGACCGTCGCCGAAAACCTGTTCGGCGACGAAGACCCGGTCGGCAAGACGCTGCGCATCCAGCAGAGCCCGTTTGTCGTCACCGGCGTGCTCGCCGCCAAGGGACAGAATCTCGATGGCCGCGATCAGGACGATACCGTGATCATTCCGCTGTCCACCGCGCAGCGCAAGGTGTTTGGTACGCCCTTCGTCGGCTCGGTGCGGATGATCATGGTCCAGGCCGATTCGGCCGAGGGCATGGAAAGGGTGATGAGCAATGTCGAGTCGCTGCTGCGCCAGCGGCATCGCCTGCGCGACGACACGCCCAACGACTTCTTCATGCGCAACCTGTCGGCTGCCGCCGAGTCGGAAGCGGAAACGACGCGGACCATGTCCATCCTGCTCGGCGCCATCGCCTCGATCTCGCTGATCGTCGGCGGCATCGGCATCATGAACATCATGCTGGTGTCGGTCACCGAGCGCACCCGCGAAATCGGCATCCGCATGGCCATCGGCGCGCGGCAGAAGGACATCCTGCTGCAGTTCCTGCTCGAAGCGGTGATGATTTCCTTCGCCGGCTGCCTGCTTGGCCTGACGCTGGGCATCGCGATTGCGCTGGGCATCAACGCCATCACCGGCATGGTCGTGGTCATTTCCGGGACGGCGGCGCTGCTGGCCTTTGCCGTTGCCGCCGGGGTCGGCATCTTCTTCGGCTGGTACCCGGCGCAGAAGGCGTCGCGGCTCGATCCGATCGAGGCGCTGCGCTACCAGTGATCAGCGCAGCCGCGGGCGGTTGCCGAGTTCGTTCGGGTTGTCGTCGGCTGCTGCCGGGAAATGTTCGGCGAGCAGGGCGCCGATGCGGCCGATGGCGCTGACCAGTCCGTCGCGGTAGCGACCGGCGGCGAAATCGGCTTCGGTGGCGTGGCAGATGTCGTCCCACACGGCTTGCGGCACGCGCCCGGCGATGCCGCTGTCGGCGAGGATTTCCAGCTGGTGGTCGAGCAACTGGATGTAGAGCAGGATGCCGGTCGCCTCGCGCGTCTGGTTCACGCCGTATTCCAGGAACAGGCGAGCGGCCCGCTGGCGGCTGTCTTCTTCGTGCCAGAGCGCGGCAAAGGGCAAGGCGCCTTCGATGACCACGCAGATTTCGCCGCGATGGGTCTTTTCGGAAGCATCGATGGCGGCTTCGACGGCGTCGAGATCATCCTTGCCGAAATGGCGGTTGATCAGCCAGCCCGGCGCGGTCAGGTGTCTGAGTTTGCGTAACAGTCCCATCTCACCATCTCCCCGAGGCGCCGCCGCCACCAAAACCGCCACCGCCGCCGGAAAAACCGCCGCCACCGCCACGACTGCCACCGCCGCCTCCGCTATGCCAGCCGCCCTTGCCGGCGCGCATGAAGGAGGCAAAGAAGGTGATCAGCGCGGCGATCACGGCGGCGCCCAGCGAACCGAAACTGAACCAGGCCAGCGCACCGGCCAGCAGTGAAATGCCGAGCGCGCCGACCAGGCCGAACAGGGCGCGGGCCACACTGGCGACGAAGATGGCGATGAACAGCAGGCTGTCGGTGTCGAAGCCGGCGCTTTCCGGTTTTTTTTCCTTCGGCGGCGGCAGGTTTTCGCCGTCGATGACGCGGACCAGCGTGTCGACGGCTGCGCTGAGGCCGCCGGCAAAGTCGCCGTCACGGAAACGCGGCGCCATCTGTTCGTCGACGATGCGCTTGGCAATCGCGTCGGGAATCGCACCTTCCAGCCCGTAGCCGACTTCGATACGCATGCGCCGGTCGTCTTTGGCGACGATGACGATGACGCCGTCGTCCACGCCTTGACGCCCGATTTTCCAGCTTTCCGCCAGGCGGATGCCGAACTGCTCGATGCTTTCCGGTGCGGTGGTCGGCAGCAGCAGGACGGCGATCTGCGCGCCTTTTTCCTGTTCCAGCCGGGTCAGCCGCTCGACCAGGCCGGCCCGGTCGCCGGCCGACAGCGTGCCGGTCAGGTCGACGACGCGGTCGCTCAGGGCCGGTAAGGCCAGCGGGCCGCTGCTCCAGCCGGTGACCGGCAGGAGCGCGAACAGGCAGAGCAGCAGCCAGCGCAACATCGCTTACTTGTTGTTGAAATTAACGGCGGGAGCGTCCGCAATGGCCTGTTCGTTTTCAACACTGAAGTTGGCCTTGGGCTTCCAGCCCATGACCATCGCCGTCAGGTTGTTCGGGAAGGTGCGTACCGAGACGTTGTAGACGCGCACCGTCTCGATATAGCGGTTGCGGGCGACGGTGACGCGGTTTTCGGTGCCTTCGAGCTGGGCCTGGAGGTCGCGGAAGTTGGTGTCGGCCTTGAGTTGCGGATAGTTCTCGGCGACCACCAGCAGACGGGCCAGGGCGCTGCTCATTTCCGATTGCGCGGCCTGGAACCTGGCGAAGGCGGCTTCGTCATTGACCAGCTCGGGCGTGGCGTTGATGCCGCCAACCTTGGCGCGAGCCTCGGTGACCCGGGTCAGCACTTCCTTTTCGTGGGCGGCGTAGCCCTGGACCGTGGCCACCAGATTGGGCACCAGGTCGGCGCGTCGCTTGTACTGGTTGAGCACTTCCGACCAGGCGGCGTTGACGCCCTCGTCGTTGATCTGGATCTGGTTGTAGCCGCAGCCCGAGAGCAGGGTGACGAGTAGGGCGATCAGGGTAAGCAGGCGCAGGCGCATGGCAGAGGTTCTCCGGAGTGTTTTATGGGCTTAGTGTAGTAGTTGTCGGGCGGGCGTACGTAAAATTTGGTTTTTACTGGTCGAGCACCGCACTGGCCCAGCCCAGCGCCTTGCGGTAACTCTCGATCAGGGTGGCCGGTGACAGTTGCAGGGCGCCGGCAAGCACCACGGCCTGATCGAGACGGCAGCGTTCGAGCATGATGGCCAGTTGCAGGAAGCGCGCGTGGTGGCCCTCGTTGTGCAGCAAGGCGGCCTTGACCGCTGCCGGCAGATGGATATGGGCGAGGACTTCGGCCATCGGGCGATCGAGCAGGCTGTCGGCAATTGACAGCAGGCCGACCAGAAAGGCTTCGTCGGCAGTCTGCTTGCCGTGGCCGGTGGCCAGGCCCTCGAGCAAGGCCGCCCGGCAGAGCGCCAGGACCAGCAGCGTGCGGTCGCGTCCGTCGTTGCCTTCGATGTTGAACAGGGCCAGCGACAGCCAGCGGTAAAGCGCATCACGGCCGAGCAGGGTGATGGCTTCCTCGAGACTGGCAACCTTGCGCGGCAAGCCGTAAAGCGGCGAATTGGCCATGTCCAGCAACTTGACCACGACGGCCGGGTCGCGCAGTGCGGTGGCGGCCAGCGCGCCGAGTTCGGCGTCGCTGCGTATCTGGTTGAGCATGTCGAGAACGACCAGGCGGCTCTCGCTGATTTTTCCAGGGGGCGCTTCCTGATCGCGGGTGCCGGCGAAACCGCCGATGCTCAGCTTGAACCCGATACGCTGACACAGCCGGTGTTCGGCCCAGGATTCGACGCCGTCGGCGACCAGTAGCAGGCCGGGGCGCTGACGCAGCGACTGCAGGTGTTTTTCCTGCGTGGCCAGTTCGGTCTTGCGAAAGGCAAACAGCACCAGGTCGAGCGGCCAGTCGGCACTGTCTGTGCCAGCGGCATCGTCGTGAATGGCTGTCCTGGCACCGGCGGCCCGGATTTCCGCCAGGCGCTGTTGCGGTGCCGGGTCGGATTCGAGGTCACTGAGCAGGATGAAGGTCTGGGGGGCGATGATTTCCGAGAAGTCCGCCGTCTGCCATTGTTCGACCGTCAGGGAAATCAACAGCGGACGCTGGCCGCCAGCGTGATGTACGTTTTCAGCGAGCAAGGCAGCGCGGATTGCGGTGCCGGAGATCACATTGCGCTTGTCCAGGGCACGTGCCTGCAGACGGTAGCCGGCAATCTGCGATTGACCATCGAGCATTTCCTGCCAGACGAAGAGAATGCGTTCGGCGACAGGCGTCGCTGCACCAGGGGCGGCAGGTTGGGCAGGCGGTTTCTCCACCGGTGCTGGCGGCGTTTCGGGGCGCAGCAGGCCGAACAGTTTCCTGAGGAATTGCAAGTTTTCAATCCGTTGGTGATGAAAAGAGCATCATAGGCTGGCGTCAGCTTTTAGGGAATCTCCCGCGCCGGATCGAGTCGCCGCCAGTGACCGTCGACGCGTCCCTCGATCGGCTGGAAATTGATCTTGTAGGACATTTTCCGGCTGTCGGCGATCCAGTAGCCGAGGTACAGCCAGGGCAGGCCGAGTGCGTGACATTGCTGGATCTGCCACAGGATGTTGAAAACGCCGTAACTGGCGCCCGGCACATCCGGGTCGAAGAAGGTATAGACCGACGACAGGCCGTCGTCGAGGACGTCGATCAGGCTGACCATGCGTACCTGGTCGTTTTCGGAAAATTCGATCAGCCGGGTGTCGACGCTGCTTTGCAGCAGGAATTGCGCATATTGCTCGTGGCTGTCTTCGTCCATGCCACCACCGGGGTGGCGGCTGGCCTGGTAGCGGACGTAGAGGTCGAAATGCTCGGCCACCGAAATCAGCGGCATTTCGCGGATCTGCAGGTCGGCATGGCGTTTCCAGGCGCGGCGCTGGCTGCGCGTGGGCGTGAACTCGGCGACCGGTAGTCGGACCGGGACGCAGGCCTGGCACTGGTCGCAGTGCGGGCGGTAGGTGAAGATGCCGCTGCGCCGGAAACCGGCGCGGACCAGGGTGCTGTAGATGCCGCTGTCGATCAGGTGGGCCGGCGTGGCGACCTGCGAGCGGGCCTCGTGATTCGCCAGATAACTGCACGGGTAGGGCGAGGTCGCGTAAAACTGCAGCAGCGAGAAGGGCAGGTCGGCGTCGTTGGCTTGGGACATGGCGTTTACCAGTCGGTGGTGGCGGCGAGTTGCCAGGCGCTGCGTTCGCCCTGGCCGATCAGCGTGTGCATGCGCTGCACGAATTCGCTGCGGGGAATTTCCGCCGCCCCGAGCGAGGCCAGGTGGTCGGTGTACATCTGGCAGTCGATCATGCCGAACCCCCGCTCGCGTAACAGTCGGATCAGGTAGGCGAAGGCGAACTTCGAGGCATTGTCGCGCCGGGAGAACATCGACTCGCCGTAGAACATCCGGCCGATGGCCATTCCGTACAAGCCACCGACGAGTTCGCCTTCTTCCCAGGCTTCGACCGAATGTGCCCAGCCGAGTTCATGCAGCCGGATGTAGGCTTCCATCATCTCGTCACTGATCCAGGTGCCGTCCTGTCCGCGTCGCCGGGTTGCCGCGCAGGCCGCAATGACCGCAGGGAAATCCCGGTCGGCACTGATCGTCAGCGTAGCGCTGCGCAACAGTCGGCGCAGGCTGCGCGACAGGCGGAAGTTTTCGGGAAACAGGACCATGCGCGGGTCCGGGCTATACCACAGGGCCTGCCCCTCGACCGTGCCCCAGGGGAAAATGCCGCGCCGGTAGGCGTCGAGCAGGCGATCCGGCAGCAACCGCCCGCCGACGGCGAGCAGGCCGTTCATTTCCTGGCGCGCCTCGGTGACCGGCGGAAACGGGTCGAGCGGGCCGAGAAAGGGAATCATCTGCCGGCGGTCAGCGGTGCCAGGTTACCGGCTGCTCGGCGAGGGCCTTTTGTTCGACGCGGATTTCGCAATCCGGATCATCCTCGCAGGCATCGTGTTTCTTGAAGGCGATCACGTGATCGGCGTCGAGGCGGATGCCGATCTTCTCGCCCAATGCGTGGTTGTGGTGCGAGGGGACCAGCGACAGTACTTCGCTGCCGCTGCTCAGACGCAGGGTGTACAGGATGTCGGCGCCACGGAAGGCCTTGTGCAGGACTTCGGCCTGCACCGGGCTGGCGTCGTCGTGGACGATGTCGTCCGGCCGCAGCAGGATGTCCACACGGCAGCCGTCTTCGCAATGCGAGCAGCTTTCGTTGCACTCGACCGGCGTGTCGGAAATCAGCGTGCCCAGTTCCATGCACACCGAATTGCCTTCGCCGACCGTGCCGGTGAGCAACACGCCCTGACCGATGAAGTCGGCGACGAAGCGGTTGGCTGGACGGTGGTAAAGGTTGTACGGCGAGTCCCATTGCTGGATGCGGCCGTTGTGCATGATGCCGATCTCGTCGGCCATGGCGAAGGCTTCGTGCTGGTCGTGGGTGACCATGATCGCGGTCGAGCCTTCGCGCTTGAGGATTTCGCGGACCTCGACCGAGAGCCGCTCGCGCAGGCCGACGTCGAGGTTGGAGAAGGGTTCGTCGAGCAGGATCAGCTCGGGGCGCGGGGCCAGTGCCCGGGCCAGGGCCACCCGCTGCTGCTGGCCGCCGGAAAGTTCGTGCGGATACTTGTTGCCCTGGCCGCCGAGGCCGACCGTGGCGAGCAACTGGCGCACGCGCAGCGAAGCGGCTTCGCTTTGCCGGTCGGGCAGGCCGAAGGCGACGTTTTCCTCGACGGTGAGATGCGGGAACAGTGCGTAATCCTGGAAGACCATGCCGATCCGGCGCTTCTCGGGGGCGACCCGGGCGTCCGGGCGGCTGACCGTCTGGCCGTGCAGGCGGATTTCACCGCCGGCAATGTCCTCGAAACCGGCAATGCAGCGCAGCAGGGTTGTCTTGCCGCAGCCGGACGGGCCGAGCAGGCAGGCAATCTGTCCGGGCGCCAGGCGAAAATCGACCCCGTCGACGACGGTATGCTTGCCGTAGCGTTGAATTACGCCAATCAATTCGAGCTGTGTCATGGTGCTCGATTATAATTCGCATTCATGCACCTGCACACGCGCTCATTTCCCTTCCTGCTGATCGTCGGTATCGCGGTGGCCCTGCTGGCCGCCCTGCCGGTCGCCAGTGTCGGTCTGAACCTGTTCGTCGGCGGTACCAGCGACACCTGGAGTCACCTGTCGCAGACCGTATTGCCTGAATACATCGCCAATTCGCTGCTGCTGTGCCTGGGCGTCGGCATCGGCGTCGGCCTCATCGGCGTGTCGACGGCCTGGCTGACGGCAATGCACGAGTTTCCCGGCCGCCGTTTCTTCGAATGGGCGCTGGTCCTGCCGCTGGCCGTGCCGGCCTATGTGATGGCCTACGTGTACACCGATTTCCTGCAGTTCGTCGGGCCGGTGCAAAGCACGCTGCGCGAGCTGTTCGGCTGGCAATACGGCGACTACTGGTTCCCGGACATCCGCACCTTGCCCGGTGCCATGCTGATGTTCATTTTCGTGCTTTATCCCTACGTCTATCTGCTGGCCCGCACGGCTTTCCTCGAACGCGCCAGCGGCATGCTGGAAGCGGCACGGACGCTGGGCATGGGTTCGCGGAGCGCCTTCTTCAAGGTGTCGCTGCCGTTGGCGCGACCGGCCATCGTCGCCGGCATCGCGTTGGCGCTGATGGAAACGCTGGCCGATTACGGCACCGTTGCCTATTTTGCGGTCAATACCTTCACCACCGGCATCTACCGCGCCTGGTTCTCGCTCGGCGACCGGGTCGCCGCTGCCCAGTTGGCGGCCATGCTGCTCGGTTTCGTGCTTTTCCTGCTGATGGCCGAGCGGATTTCCCGGGGGCGGGCGCGCTACCACAACACCACCGGGCGCAACCGGCCAATGGCTGGCGCGACATTGCGCGGCCTGCCGGCGCTGGCGGCGGTGCTGGCCTGCGCTTTACCCCTGTTGATTGGATTCGTCCTGCCGGCGCTGCTGTTGCTGAAAATGGCCTTGACCGACGGCGATGCGCAGTTCGGCGAGCGCTTCCTTATGCTGTCGCGCAACAGCTTCCTGCTGGCCGGCACGACGGCGCTGATCGCCGTCTTGATCGCCCTGTTGCTCGCCTATGGCGCACGCCTTTCGAAGTCGAGCGTGGCGGCGGGCCTGAACCGTCTCGTTGGCCTCGGCTACGCGGTGCCAGGTGCGGTTATTGCCGTCGGCGTGCTGATTCCCGTGACCCGCCTCGACCACTGGCTGGCCGGACAGTGGGAGTTGTGGTTCGGCAACAACCCCGGCCTGCTGCTGACTGGCGGCATCGCCGCGCTGATTTACGCATATCTGGTGCGTTTCCTGGCGGTGGCCTTGCACTCCGTCGAATCCAGCCTGGCCAAGATCACGCCGAGCATGGACGACGCCGCACGCAGCCTGGGCCTGGGCCAGGCGGCCACCCTGGGGCGCGTGCATGCGCCCTTGCTGCGCGGGAGCCTGCTGACCGCCGGCCTGCTGGTTTTTGTCGATGTGATGAAGGAATTGCCGGCGACGCTGGTCATGCGCCCCTTCAATTTCGATACCCTGGCCACCCAGGCTTATACGCTGGCGTCCGACGAGCGGCTGGCCGAAGCATCGACCGCTTCGCTGGCCATCGTGGTCGTCGGCTTGCTGCCGCTGATCCTGCTGTCGCGGCAGATTACGGCGTCGCGCCGGGGCTAGGTCGCCTCTTTCTTGCCGACGCCTTCGACCTTTTCCCAGGCGCCGCTGGCGCGCTCGAAATCAAGAGTCAGGACACTGGTATCCACGCCGTAGACGCCGCGTAAGTCGACTTCCTCGATATTTTGTTCGGCGGGAGAGAAGTCGATCACGTTGTCGTGAAATGCCTTGGCACTATTTTTTTCGCTGGCTGGAGTCGAAGCAGCGTCAGGTACGTCGTGCCGCTCGAATTCCAGCATGGGAACGTCAAGTGATTCGGTGTTGCCGGCCGTCAGTTCCTTGGCGCGCTCATATACCGCCATCGGGATTTCCAGGCCGAAAGGAATCTGGGCGTCGTGGGACAGCAGCAGGGCGACGATCTCGGTATTGTTGGCGCGCATGGCGGCCCGGAGCGGGGCGCCCGGCCCGTCGGCCGTCGGGGCGTTGACGTCGGCGCCGTGCTTGAGCAGTTCGCGGATGATCGGAACATTGCCGGAAAAGCAGGCGGTTCGCAGCGGTAATCCGGCATAGCCGTGGATGTCTTTTTCTTCGACATCTCCGCCATCCTCTAGGGCGGCGATAACCCGGGGCAGACTGTTTGCCCGGATTGCTTCAATGAGTGGGCTGGCGCCAAAGCTGTTGGATCCCATGGTTTCCTTCCCTGCAAGTGGGGGAGATTTTAGGGGAAGCCAACCGCTTTGGCGAGGTCTTGCGACAATGGCGCTTATTTGAAGCCGGCGCGATCGAAGATCATCTGGGCCTTGACCTGGTACATGGCCAGGCTGTTGACCGGAAGATTGTCGGCCTTGAAGGCACCCAGCTTGGTCAATGCCGGATTGGCAACCTTGACCGAAGCGACGACCGGCCATTCGTTGTTGCCGTCGGCAAAGTAGCGCTGCGCGGAATCCGACGCCAGGTATTCCAGGAACTTGATTGCCGCTTCCTTGTTCGGTGCATGCTTGAGCATGCCGCCGCCGGAAACGTTGATGTGGGTGCCGGTGGTGGCCTGGTTCGGCCAGACGACGCCAATGTTGTCGATGACCTTCTGGTCTTCGGGCTTGGTCGAGCGCATCAGGCGTGCCACGTAGTAGCTGTTGGAGATGGCAACGCCGCATTCGCCGGCAGCAACCGCCTTGATCTGGTCGGTGTCGCCGCCCTTCGGGGTGCGCGCAAAATTGGCCACCATGCCGCGGGCCAGTTGCTCGGCCTTGGCTTCGCCTTCATGGGCAATGACCGAAGCCAGCAGCGAGAGATTGTAGGGGTGCGAGCCCGAGCGCGAGCAGACCATGCCCTTCAGCTTCGGGTTGGCCAGATCGGCGTAGTTTTGAACGTCAGCAGCCTGGACGCGGGCCTTGTTGTACACAATGACGCGGGCACGGGTCGAGAACGAAGCCCATTCGTCGGTGCGCAGGTGGGCCGGAATACGGCTCTCCAGCACTTTGGACTTGAGCGGGGCGAACAATCCCAGTTCGCGGGCCTTGGCCAGGCGCGACGCGTCAACCGTCAGCAACACGTCAGCCGGGCTGTTGGCGCCTTCGTTGCGGATACGCTCGAGGAGTTCCTCTTCCTTGCCTTCGATGCGATTGATCTTGATGCCGGTCTGCTTGGTGAAGTCGGCATAGAGGGCTTCGTCGGTCTGGTAGTGGCGTGCCGAATACAGATTGAGCACCTTTTCCTGAGCGATGGCTGGCTGGAACGCGGCAACAAGGGTCAGCGCGGCGAGCGTGGCTTTCGTTTTCATGTACAGCTCCTGAGATTAAACGATATGAGAATGGTTCGTTTTCATTGTATTGGTTTTTTTGGTTAATGAGAACTGTTATTGTGTTTTGGCGAAAAAAAACGACCCGAAGGTCGTTTGTCTAGGCCTGCTTACTGGGCTTCGATGATCCGGCGAGCGCCGTTGAAGCGGGTCATCCAGTAGCTGTTGTTCATGTTCTCGACACGGACTTCGGCACCGGCGCGTGGTGCGTGCAGGAAGTGGTTGTCGCCAAGATAGATGCCAACGTGCGAGAAGGCACGGCGCATGGTGTTGAAGAACACCAGATCGCCCGGTTTCAACTGGCTCAAATCCACCTGTTCGCCAACCTGACTTTGTTCGCGGGCCGTGCGCGGCAGGTAGGCGCCGATGCTTTCCTTGAACACGGTTTGCACGAAACTGCTGCAGTCCAGTCCGGCCTCAATGCTGTTGCCGCCCATCTTGTAACGCACGCCAACCAGCTTCAGGCCTTCAAGGATGACATCCTGCGTAGCGTTGGTGTAACGTTCGAACAAGGACATCGGCGCCTCCTGCTGGCGCGTCGTTTCGCTGGCGTAAACAGCCGTCTGAACGTTCAAGGCCAGACAGGCGGCGAGCAGGAGAGGGGCTAAGCCGGATTTCATGGGCGCTTAATCTATTTGAAATTTTCCGCCCTGTAAAGTCTCGAACGCGATCAGCCTCGGCTGGTGACGGTGGAACTATGTTCATAATCCGTAATTATGAATACAATTTGAACCCTGAGAAGTGAGGAGCACAACACAATGGATTCCTTCAAGGCATTGCTGATTGAGGAACACGAAGGCAAAGTCGGGCATCGTTTCGTCGACATGACGCGCGCTGACCTCGACGCAGGCGAAGTCGTCATCCGGGTCGCCTACTCGAGCATCAATTTCAAGGATGCGCTGGCAGCGACCGGTGCCGGCAAGATCATCCGGCGTTTTCCCTGTGTTGGCGGTATCGATCTGTCCGGTACCGTGCTTGAAAGTGCCGATCCGCGTTTCCAGCCGGGCGATCCGGTGATTGCCACCAGCTTCGATATCGGTGTGGCCCATCACGGCGGTTACGCCGAACTGGCACGCGTGCCGGCCGACTGGGTGGTCCCGCTGCCGGCCGGTCTGAGCCTGTACGATGCGATGGCCCTGGGAACCGCCGGTTTTACTGCGGCACTCGGCATCGTGCGCATGGAAGAAAATGGCCTGACCCCGGACAAGGGACCGGTGATCGTCACCGGCGCCACCGGTGGCGTCGGCAGTCTGGCTGTGGATATGCTTGCCCAGCGCGGTTACCGCGTCGTGGCGCTGACCGGCAAGGAGAGCGAAGCCGATTACCTGCGCGGTCTGGGGGCGGCAGAAGTCATGTTGCGCCAGGATCTCGACCTGAGCCGGATCCGTCCGCTCGACCGGGCCCGCTGGGCCGGTGCCGTCGACAACTTGGGCGGCGATGTGCTGGCCTGGATCGCCAGCACGATGGAGCAGGGCGGCACCATTGCCAGCATCGGCCTGGCCGCCAGCATGTCGCTGAATACCACGGTCGCGCCGTTCATCCTGCGCGGCGTCTCATTGCTCGGCATTGACTCCGGTTACATCCGCGAACCTTACCGCAGCGGCGTCTGGCAGCGACTGGCCAGCGATTTGCGGCCGCCGCATCTGGCCCGCATGTCCCGCTCGATTCCCTTTGCCGATCTGCCGGCGACCTTCGATGAATATATCAGTGGTCGGGCCAAGGGCCGGGTCGTGGTTGAAGTGGCCGGTGGCTGAGATGGCCGAGTTGCCCCGCGTCTTGATCGTTGACGACTCCAAGGTCGTCCGGGCCTCGCTGGCCCAGCACATCAAGACGCAGTACGAGGTACGCGAAGAGGCCGACGGGGATGCCGCCTGGCAGACGCTGGTGCTCGATCAGTCGATCCGGGCCGTGGTGTCGGACCTGCAGATGCCGAAAATGAACGGCTACGAGTTGCTGGAACGCCTGCGCACCTCACGTCTGCGTCGCCTGCAGCAAATGCCGTTCATCCTGGTTTCCGGTGAGGAGACCGAGGAGGAGCGCGGCAAGGCGCGCGGCCTGGGGGCTTCGGATTTCATCACCAAGGGTAGCGGCGCGATCGAGGTCCTGACCCGGCTTGGCAACCTGCTGGCCTTGCAGCAGGCGCAGGAAAATCTCGATTCCGGTCGCGAGCAGATGGTGCAGAACCCGGCGACCGGGCTGTTCACCCGCAAGTATCTGGAACTGCAGGCGGCGCAGGCGCTGTCGCATTCGGCGCGGCATGGCATTGACGTCAGCCTGATGGTGCTCGGTTTTGACGGTTACGAGGTGCTCACGCACAAGCTCGGGCCGGCGCTGGCTGAGGAAGTCGGCAACCGTTTCGCCAAGATGCTGGGCAGCAAGATGCGCCAGGAAGACAGCCTTGGCCATATTGCCGACGGGCGTTTTGCGGTGGTGTCGCCGGGGACGGCGGCGAACTACTGTGTCAGTTTCGCCGAGCGCGTCCGTCAGGCGGTCGAGGCGTCGCGGCTCTCTGTGCAGGGGCAGTCGCTGGGGTTGACGGTGAGCATCGGTCTGGCCAGCGTGCCGACCGATCTGGTCAGTTCAGCCGGCGCGCTGCTCGAACTGGCCGAACAGCGCATGCTGCAGGCGATGCAGGCCGGCGGCAATCGTACCGAGGCCGGTGGCAGCTTGCCGGCAACGCGGCCGATTTCGCTGCAGCACGCACTCGAACTGTTGCGTGCCAATCGTCCGGGGCCGGTCATGGCGCATCTGGACGCCCTGCTTGGGCAACTGACGCCCTTGCTGGCGCTGATGGAAAAGGAAATGGGCCTGGATCTGCCAATCGAGCAGATCGAGTGTTATTTGAGCGAACGGGCAAAGGCCAAAAAATAATCCGTTCTTTTGTTTTGATGTGCAGGAAACCACTAGCTAGAGGGAGTTATATGGCGACTTACAAGGAGTTTCACCAGTATTCGATCGAGCAACCGGATGCGTTCTGGACCGAGCAGGCCCAGCTCATCGACTGGAAGGAACCGTTCACCCAGGTCTGCGATTTCTCGCGTCCGCCGTTTGCCAAATGGTTCGTTGGTGGCAAGACCAATCTATGCCACAACGCCATTGACCGCCATGCGGCCAAGCGTCCGAACGACAATGCGCTGATCTTCGTGTCGACCGAAACCGACGAGGAGAAGATTTATTCCTTCGCCGAGTTGCAGACCGAAGTCGAGCGCATGGCAGCGATCTACAAGGGTCTCGGTGTCAAGAAGGGTGACCGCGTCCTGATCTACATGCCGATGATTCCGCAGGCAGCCTTCGCAATGTTCGCGGCAGCCCGCATCGGCGCCATCCACTCGGTGGTGTTCGGCGGTTTTGCTTCCGGCTCGTTGGCCACCCGCATCGACGATGCCAAGCCGGCGCTGATCGTTTCCAGCGATGCCGGCATGCGCGGCGGCAAGGCCGTGCCGTACAAGCACCTGCTCGACGAAGCCATCGAGATTGCCGAACACAAGCCGGCCCATGTGCTGATGGTCGATCGCGGCCTGGACAAGGGATTCAACAAGGTTGCCGGGCGTGACGTCGATTACGCCACGCTGCGCGAGCAGAATCTGAATGCCCGCGTCGAGTGTGAATGGCTGGAATCGTCCGAGCCGTCCTACATCCTCTACACCTCCGGTACCACCGGCAAGCCAAAGGGCGTGCAGCGTGATACCGGCGGTTACGCCGTGGCCCTGGCTTCGTCGATGAAGCACATCTATTGCGGCAACGAGGGTGAAACCTATTTCTCGACCTCGGACATCGGCTGGGTCGTCGGTCACTCCTACATCATCTACGGTCCGCTGATCGCCGGCATGGCCACGATCATGTACGAAGGTACGCCGCTGCGCCCCGATCCGGGCATCTGGTGGCAGATCGTCGAGAAGTACAAGGTCTCGGTGATGTTCTCGGCGCCGACCGCCGCCCGCGTGCTGAAGAAGCAGGATCCGGCCTACATGCACAAATACGACCTGTCGTCGCTCAAGCATGTGTTCATGGCCGGCGAGCCGCTCGACCAGCCGACGCACGAGTGGTTCCAGAACGAACTGGGCCGTCCGGTCATCGATAACTACTGGCAGACCGAAACCGGCTGGCCGATGCTGGCCGCGCTGCACGGTGTCGAAAAGACGCCGATCAAGTTCGGTTCGCCGAGCTTCCCGGTCTACGGCTACAACCTCAAGATCTTCCGCGAGGACGGTTCCGAGTGCGGCGCCAACGAGAAGGGTATCGCCGCGGTCATCCCGCCGCTGCCGCCGGGCTGCCTGTCCACCGTCTGGGGGCAGGACGATCGCTTCGTCAGCACCTACTTCACGCTGTTCAAGGAGCCGCTGGTTTACTCCTCCTACGACTGGGCGATCAAGGACGAAGACGGTTACTTCACCATCCTCGGCCGTACCGACGACGTGATCAACGTTGCCGGTCACCGTCTGGGCACCCGTGAAATCGAGGAAGCCGTGCAGAATCACCCGGCTATCGCCGAAGTGGCCGTGGTCGGCATCGAGGACAAGCTCAAGGGCCAGGTGCCGATGGCGTTTGCCGTGGTCAAGGATGCCAGCAAGGTGGCAACGCCTGAGATGGTCAAGGCGCTGGAAAAGGAAGTGTTCGCCACGGTGGACGGCATCCTGGGCGCCATCGGTCGTCCGGCCCGCGTGCATTTCGTTACCGGCCTGCCGAAGACGCGTTCCGGCAAGATGCTGCGTCGTTCGCTGCAGGCACTGGCCGAAGGCCGCGATCCGGGCGATCTGACGACGATCGAAGACCCGTCCACGCTGGAAAACATCAAGAAGCTGCTGGCTGGCTGATCGTTTTCCTGTCCGCAAAACCCCGCCGCTTGGAATCGGCGGGGTTTTTTTATGTGACGCCTTGTAACAATAAGGCGATGACTGGGGTGCTAAAATCATCGGCTGCCTGATCTTAGTGATGATGACGAGCAATGATTTATGAAACAGTAGCTGCGGTCGACCTGGGTTCCAACAGTTTCCGTCTCCAGGTTGGACGTGTCGTCGATGACCAGATCTACCCGCTCGATGCACTCAAGGAACCGGTCCGACTGGCTTCCGGCCTGACTGCCGAGAAAATGCTCGATGTTGAATCCCAGGAGCGGGCCCTGTCCGCCCTGCGCCTTTTCGGTGAGCGTCTGCGCGGCCTCGACCGTGCCGCAGTGCGCGCTGTTGCTACCAATACCTTGCGGGTGGCCAAGAACGTTTCCTCCTTTCTGCCCCGGGCAGAAGAGGCTCTGGGTTTTCCCATCGAAGTCATCGCCGGCCGCGAAGAAGCTCGTCTGATTTACCTCGGCGCCTCGCATTCCCTGCCGACGGCAGGACACAAGCGGCTGGTCGTCGACATCGGCGGCGGTTCCACGGAATTCATCATTGGCAAGCGGCATGATCCGCAGTTGATGGAATCCCTGTACATGGGCTGCGTCAGTTTCACCATGCGCTACTTCCCCGGTGGCAAGGTCGACAAGCGTCGCCTGCGCGAGGCGCAGGTCGCCGCAGCCAAGGAAATCGAATTGATCGCCCACGATTACCAGCGCTTTGGCTGGAAGGAAGCCGTTGGTTCGTCGGGGTCGGCGCGCGCCATTGCCGACATCCTCGAGATGAACGACATGAATCCGGGCGGCGAGAGCGGCATCACCCGGGCCGGGCTGGAGCGTCTGTGTTCGCTGATGGTCAAGGCGGGTTCGGCCGATGCGCTTGAACTGCGCGGCGTCAAGGGTGACCGTCTGCCGGTTCTGCCCGGCGGTATCGCCATCATGGCGGCGGTATTCGAGGAGCTGGACATCGAACGCATGACCTATGCCGACGGCGCCTTGCGCCTTGGCGTGCTGTACGACCTGCTCGGGCGTTTCCACCATCACGACATGCGCGATTCCACGGTCAAGAGTTTCCGCAAGCGCTACCAGGTCGAACGCGATCAGGTCGACCGTGTCGAGGCGACAGCGCTTTCCGCGCTGACCCAGTTGTCAGGCGGGACGCCCGATGAAAATGACCTGCAGTACCTGTCGTGGGCCTGCCGCCTGCACGAGATCGGCATTTCCGTTGCCCACAACGCCTACCACAAGCATGGCGCCTACATCCTGACCTACGCGGACATGCCAGGTTTCTCGAAGAAGGAGCAGGCGCGCCTGGCGATGCTGGTGCTCGGTCACCGGGGCAAGCTGGAAAAACTGGGGTCGGTGCCGGCCGAGGACAGCATCTGGCGCCTGGTCTTCTGCCTGCGGCTGGCGGTTTCGCTGCACCGCACACGCGATGACCGCGCGCTGCCGGCCTGGCGCGTGTCCACCACCGAGCGCGGTTATCTGCTGGAACTGCCCGATGCCTGGTTGGCCGGAAATCCCTGGACGGCCGCCGCCCTGGGCGAGGAAACGGTGGTCTGGAAGCAGATCGGACGCGAGTTCCTGGTCCGCTCCCGCAAATAAGTGGTCCTCAGCGGGCGACGATGCGCTCGGCGATCCGTTGCTTGAGATCGTCGAGGCGGTCGTCGAAATGGCTGTAGTGCATCAGCGACAGCCCGAACACGCAGGCATAGAGCAGCAGGCTGCGGCTCTTGGCGTCGGCGTCGCTCATGCCGGAAGCGACGAACAGCCGGCGCGTGCATTCCAGGCGGTAAAGATCGACCGACTCGACCACGGCGGCAGCGCGTGCGTCGTGACGGGCCCAGTCACGCACCGCCAGTTCGATCGACATGCCCTTGCGGTTGCGGCTGGCGCCATAAACCTCGATGGCGTAATGGAGTTGCTCCAGCTCCTTGCCGGGGAGTACGCTGGTGGTTTTCTCGATGTCGCGGATGCGGCCTTCGCGCCAGCGCTCCAGCACGGCGTCGAGTAGCGCCTGACGATCCTTGAAATGCCAGTAGAAACTGCCCTTGGTCACCCCGCAACGCTTGGCCAGAACTTCGACGCGCAGACCGGCGATACCCTCGCGGGCAAGCAGGTCGATGGCGACGTCCACCCAGCGCGTCGGATCGAGCTGGGTGCGGCTGCCGGCAGGCTTGGCGCCAGTTGCGGTACGCCGGTTTCGGGTGGGGGACTTGACAGGTTTATTTTCCATACGCTACCGTATGCTTTTCCATACGACACAGTATGGTGATTGTGCGGTTTGCCAGGTCGTCTGTCAAACAGCGACAATTCTGATAACACTACTGACCGATAAAGGAGATGCCAGTGAAAATTCTCGTTCCCGTCAAACGGGTGGTGGACTACAACGTCAAGGTCCGGGTCAAGGCGGATGGCAGCGGTGTCGATCTGGCCAACGTCAAGATGAGCATGAACCCGTTCGACGAAATCGCCGTTGAAGAAGCGGTTCGTCTCAAGGAAGCCGGTATTGCCACCGAGGTCATCGCCATTTCCTGCGGCCCGGCGGCCTGCCAGGAAACCCTGCGTACTGCGATGGCCATCGGCGCCGATCGCGGCATCCTCGTCGAAACCGATGTCGAGTTGCAGCCGCTGGCGGTCGCCAAGCTGCTCAAGGCGCTGTGCGACAAGGAGCAGCCGCAACTGGTGGTGTGCGGCAAGCAGGCCATTGACGACGACGCCAACCAGACCGGCCAGATGCTGGCTGCGCTGGCCGGCTGGCCGCAGGCTACCTTTGCCTCGAAGGTCGTTGTTGCCGACGGCAAGGCCACGGTCACCCGTGAAATCGACGGCGGTCTGGAAACCCTGCAGTTTGCCCTGCCGGCGGTTGTGACCACCGATCTGCGCCTGAACGAGCCGCGCTACGCGACGCTGCCGAACATCATGAAGGCCAAGAAGAAGCCGCTCGACACGGTCAAGCCGGAAGACCTGGGCGTCGACGTGGCGCCGCGCCTGAAGACCCTCAAGGTGGCAGAGCCGGCCAAGCGCTCGGCGGGTATCAAGGTGGCCGATGTGGCCGAACTGGTGAACAAACTCAAGAACGAAGCGAAGGTGATCTGACATGAGCATTCTCGTCATTGCGGAACATGACCAGCAAACCCTGAAGGCAGCGACGCTCAATACCGTTGCCGCGGCCGCCCGTATTGGTGGCGATATCCATGTCCTGGTCGCCGGTGCCGGCTGTGCGGCTGCCGCTGCCCAGGCCGCCACCCTGCAGGGGGTGAGCAAGGTGCTGGTGGCGGATGCCGCCCACTACGAAGCGCAGACTGCGGAAAACCTGGCCGCGCTGGTGCTGGCCAATGCTGCCGGTCGTACCCATATCCTGGCGCCGGCCACGACCTTCGGGAAGAATCTGCTGCCGCGCGTCGCAGCGCTGCTCGACGTCGCCCAGATTTCCGAAATCACCGCTGTGGAATCGGCCGATACCTTCGTTCGTCCGATCTATGCCGGCAACGCCATGGCCACCGTGCAGAGTACCGATCCGGTCAAGGTCATCACCGTGCGGACGACGGCTTTCGACGCCATCGCTGCCGGCAACAATGCGCCGGTCGAAGCGATTGCTGCTGCGACCGATACCGCCACGACCCAGTTGCAGGGCCGCGAGCTGACCAAGTCCGAGCGTCCCGAACTGGGGGCCGCCAAGATCATCGTTTCCGGTGGTCGTGGTCTGGGTAGCGGCGAGAACTACCACAAGCTGCTCGAGCCGCTGGCCGACAAGCTCGGTGCTGCGCTTGGCGCCAGCCGTGCTGCCGTCGACGCGGGTTTCGTCCCGAACGACTACCAGGTCGGTCAGACCGGCAAGGTGGTTGCGCCGCAACTCTACCTGGCCATCGGTATTTCCGGCGCCATCCAGCATCTGGCCGGGATGAAGGACTCCAAGGTGATCGTGGCGATCAACAAGGATCCGGACGCACCGATCTTTCAGGTGGCTGATTATGGTCTGGTCGCCGATCTTTTCGAGACGGTGCCGCAACTGGAGCAGTCGCTGGGCTAAAATGCCCGGGTGAATCTGACCGACGATCTGCTGGGCGAAATGTGGTACTGGGCGGCTTGGGCCGTCTGGCTGCCGCTTTTCGCCCGTAGCGTTTGGCGGGCACCGTGGAAGCGCTTCCGGGAATCGGAGCATTCCAACCTCTGGCTGGGTATGGTTGTCCTGCTGATCCTGGTCTGGAGCCTCAAGGCCGGCGTCAAACCTGGCCTCTCATTGCACCTGCTCGGTGCCAATGTCTTTACCCTGGCTTTCGGGCCGCATCTTGCCTTTATCGGCCTGTCGCTGGTGACGCTGGGCATCACCCTGAATGGCGCTGCCGGCGGTTTTGCCTTTGCGGCAAACGCGCTCTTGCTGGCCGGCGTGTCTGTGTTCATCGCCCATCAGCTATTCAGGCTGGTTGCCCGCTTGCTGCCCCCGCATTTTTTCATCTACGTATTCGTCAATGCCTTCCTTTGCGGCGGATTGGTGATCATGGCTGTCGGCTTGGCGTCGACCCTGTTGCTTGGCGTGGCGGATGTTTATGCGTGGAACTACCTGTTTGGGGAATATTTGCCTTATTATTTGCTGTTGGCATTTTCCGAGGCGTGGTTATCCGGTATGGTGTTGACACTATTTGTCGTATATCGTCCGAATTGGGTGGATTCTTTCGAAGATTCTCGTTATCTTTCCGATAAATAAGCGCTACAATTAAGATATTGGATCGTCATTGAGGGGTGTGTCGTTGAATCGACAGGGTTTTCGTATAACGCTGGGCGCACTGGCATTCGCCGTATCAGGTGCGGCGGCCGCTATTGGCCTTGGCGATTTGCGTGGACAGCTCGTTCTTGGTGACCATCCCGAACTTTCCGTCAGTGTTCTTGGCGCTGACGGTCTTGTCCTCGACGCAGCCTGTTTCAGGCTGATCAAGCCGCGCGGTGGCGACCAGTTGCCCTGGTTGCGGGATGCCGATCTGCGAATCCAGCAAGGAAAGCCGCCAGTTTTGTCGATCGCCGGCCGGCAAAGAGTCCGCGAGCCAATTGTTCAGGTCGCCCTGCATATTGCCTGCGGACATGAGATTTATCGGGAATATACCTTGCTCGCTTCGCCGCGCGTCGAGCCGCCGACTGGTGGTGTCGTCGATATGCCGGCCCGGGTCAGCGAGCCGCTTGAGCGGCCGGTAGCCAAAGCGCCGCCGAGGGCGCCACGAACCCAGGCTGCGCCGAAAGTGCGGCAGCCTCAACCGGCTCCACCGAAGGATACTGCCCCGCTTTTACCCGTTCTTGGGGATGGTGGTGATCGGCTGATGCTTTCAGCCGGTGGTGGTGATGGAGAAAGTGCGCTGCGGCTCGATGCGGTTCTTGGTGAGCATATGCTGGCCGGAGAAATTGCCGAAGCACAGCGGGAAATCCTCCGCCTGGAATATCGCATGCTGGCGGCGCTGCACGAGCAGGCCAGCAGCCAGCTGGCGGCGGCGGAAAAGCTGCGCAGCATGGAAGCGGCGCTGGATGAATTGCAGAGCAAGACACTGGCGCTGACCGAAAAAGCGGGCGGGCAGGCGGCAGCAACGCCGGCAGTGCCCAAAACCCCGGCGCAGCCTGTTGCTCCGGCCTCGGTTCAGGATGAAGACCTGTTTTCCAGCTGGGGATTCTATGGCTTGCTGCTGGGTCTTTTGCTCGGGCTGGCTGGCTGGCTTTTCTGGCGCCGGCGTCAGCAGCATGGGGCCGAAGATGATGATCTGAATTCCGTGCTGGCCGGTTCGCCCGAGCCGGTCATGGATGCGCCGCGCGACGAGGAATTGAAGGAAAAGGCCGTCCTTGACCTGCATCTTGATGGCGATGTCTCCGGTACCAAGGCACAGCTTGATGTCGAACTTGAGGGCGGTGCTGCTGCACCGGCTGAAGCGCCGGCACCCCTGCCGGCCCGTCCAGGTGATTCCATCCTGTCGATCAATGCAACGACGCTTGATGAGCATTTTGAAGCCAATCCGGTCATGGAGCTGGCCGATATCATGCTCTCCTTCGGTCGCGTCAAGGGGGCCGCACAGGCCTTGCAGGAATATGTCGACAACAATCCTTCGGAGGCGCTGCAGCCCTGGCTTCGCCTGATGGATGTTTATCGCATGGCCGGCATGCGTGAAGAATTCGATGTTCTGGCCCGTAATCTCAACCAGCAATTCAATGTCGAGATTCAGCCCTGGGAACTGCCTTCGGCGGCGGTCGACCTGGTGCTCGATGGCGATGCCTCGCCCGATGGGGTGCCGGCCCTGCCGAAGCCACAAGGGGTCGAGGAAATGCCGCGCATCATGTCTACCATCCTGCGCATGTGGGAAGCGGAAGATGTGGTCGGTTACATGTACCAGTTGCTTCGCGATAATCGCGGTGGTCAGCGTCTGGGCTTCCCGTTGCCGGTGGTCGAGGAAATCCTGTTCCTGATCGAGCTGAAGGAAACATCCAACCGGATGGAAAAGGAAAAGGCTGCTTAAGCCTGCTTTGGTCGTACATTCCCGATTCTAGAAATGCTTCATCAAGCCCGCGATCTGTGATATAGTTGCGGGCTTTTCCACCTTGCCCCACCGCTAACGCATGACGGGGGGTTTATCCCAAAAGGAGTTTGCATGCGCCATTATGAAATCTGCTTCATCGTCCATCCGGACCAGAGCGAACAAGTGCCCGGCATGGTCGAGCGCTACCGTTCCATCGTGACCGCCAAGGGTGGTTCGGTGCATCGTCTGGAAGACTGGGGTCGCCGCCAACTGGCTTACCCGATCCAGAAGATCCACAAGGCACACTACGTGCTGATGAATATCGAATGTGACGGCGAGACCCTGGGCGAGCTCGAGCATTCCTTCAAGTTCAATGATGCAGTCCTGCGTCATCTGACCGTCAAGATGAAGTCCGCCGTGACGACGCCTTCCCCGATGATGAAGGAAGAAAAGTCGAAGTCGCTGCTGGCTGGCGAAACCGAAGCTGCAGCCGAAGTCGCTGCTGCCTGATCCGGGTTTCACGGGGAAGCGCGTACTGAACACCATCACCCTGTCCGGCAGCCTGGTCGAGCGCAAAGCCTTGCGCTACACACCGGCAGGCATACCGGTCAGTGAGGGCAGGCTGCAACACCACTCGACGCTGATCGAAAACGGCAGCGAAAGACAGGTGGAAGTTGAAATGGCAGTCCTGGCGCTCGGTGATGCAGCACGCTGGCTAGAGGCAGCACCGCTCGGCGGCATGATGCGAATCGAAGGATTCATCGCCGCCCGGGGACGCAACAGCAGAACACCCGTGATTCACGCGAACACTATCGAATATTTGGAAGGAAACGAAAATGGCACGATTCTTCAAGAAGAAGATTGATGACAAGAAAAAGCGTCGCGGCAACAGCCTGTTCAAGCGTCGCAAGTTCTGCCGCTTCACGGCAGAAAAGGTCGAACAGATCGACTACAAGGACGTCGACGTCCTCAAGGAATACATCCAGGAAAACGCCAAGATCATGCCGGCTCGCCTGACCGGCACCAAGGCCGGCTATCAGCGCCAGCTGGGCACCGCGATCAAGCGCGCCCGCTTCCTGGCCCTGCTGCCTTACACCGACAACCATCAATAATTTCCGGGGAGACGAAACATGCAAATCATTCTGCTCGAGAAGGTTGTCAACCTGGGTAACCTGGGTGATGTGGTTAAGGTCAAGGACGGTTACGCCCGTAACTTCCTGATCCCGCAACGTATGGCCAAGCGTGCCACGCCGGCTGCCATGGCCGAGTTCGAAGCACGCCGTGCCGAACTGGAAAAGGCTGCTGCCGAGAAGCTGGCCGCTGCCCAGGGCGTTGCCGAAAAGATGAACGGCGTTGCCGTTTCCGTCGCCCGCAAGGCTGGCATGGACGGTCGTCTGTTCGGTTCCGTCGGCAATGCCGATATCGCCGAAGCACTGGCCGGCGCCGGTTTCACTGTCGACAAGTCGGCCATCCGCCTGCCGGACGGCCCGCTCAAGGCACTCGGCGAATTCCCGGTTGATGTTGCCCTGCACACCGATGTGGTCGCCAATATCAGCGTTGCGGTAGTTGCCGAGTAAGACGGTTTAACTTACGCTTCAGGGCCTCGCAATCGCGAGGCCTTTTTCATTTCGGGCATCACCATGAATCAGCGTCAGAGCAAGCAGAGAACCACCGATCCCTCACTGGACGCGCTGCGCGTGCCACCGCACTCGATCGAGGCCGAGCAGTCGGTGCTTGGCGGCTTGCTGCTTGACAACAATGCCTGGGATCGCATTGGCGACCAGGTTGCCGAAACCGATTTTTACCGCGACGAGCACCGGCGCATCTTCCGTCAGATCCGCAATCTGCTGGAAAAGGCCAAGCCGGCCGACGTGGTTACCGTCGCCGAAGCACTCGACGCAGCCGGGGAAGGCGATCAGACCGGCGGTCTGGCTTATCTCGGCGAGCTGGCAGCGAATACGCCATCGGCGGCGAATATCCGGCGCTATGCCGAAATCGTCCGCGAGCGTGCCGTCCTCCGGCAACTGGTGGCGACGGCAGATGAAATCGCCGGCGATGCACTCAACCCGCTTGGCCGCGATGCCGCCACCCTGCTCGACGAAGCCGAGTCGAAGATTTTCAAGATTGCCGAAGCCGGCGCCGGTCATGCCGAAGGCTTCGTGCATATCAACCCGCTGCTGACCCAGGTGGTCGAGCGCATCCAGGAACTGCACGACCGCGACAATCCGTCCGACATCACCGGTGTGCCCACCGGATTCGCCGACCTCGACCAGAAGACCTCGGGTTTCCAGCCCGGCGACCTGATCATCGTTGCCGGCCGTCCGTCGATGGGCAAGACGGCCTTTGCCCTGAACATCGCCGAGAATGTGGCGGTCGATACCGGCCTGCCGGTCGGCGTGTTCTCCATGGAAATGGGCGGTGCCCAACTGGCCATGCGGATGCTGGCGTCGATCGGCCGGCTCAATTCGCAAAGCCTGCGCACCGGCCGCATGAGCGACGACGAATGGTCGCGCCTGTCGTTCGCGCTTGGCAAGCTGCACGAAGCGCCGGTATACATCGACGAAACCGGCGGCCTCAGCCCGGCCAACCTGCGTGCCCGTGCCCGGCGTCTGGCCCGTCAGTACGGCGGCAAGCTCGGCCTGCTGGTGATCGACTACATCCAGCTGATGAGCGGCAACAAGCAGGGCGAGAACCGGGCCACCGAAGTGTCCGAAATCTCCCGCTCGATCAAGTCGCTGGCCAAGGAGCTGCAGGTGCCGATCGTCGCGCTGTCGCAGTTGTCGCGTAAGGTCGAGGAACGCACCGACAAGCGCCCGATGATGTCCGACTTGCGCGAATCCGGGGCCATTGAGCAGGATGCTGACGTGATCCTGATGATGTACCGCGACGAATACTACAAGCCCGATTCGCCTGACAAGGGCATGGCCGAAGTGATCATCGGCAAGCAGCGTAACGGCCCGACCGGGACCGTGCGCCTGGCCTTCCTCGGCGAATACACGCGTTTCGAGAATCTCGCTTCGGGCGGCTTCCAGGACGCGCGGGACTGATTCCTTCGCTCAGCCCGCGATGCGGCGGGCGCTGATCGACCAGATCCGCTCGCCGATCTTCGGTTCGCCGGCCGGTTTTCCATCCACCAGCAGTTCAGGCTGGATGAAGAAGGGCAGGAGCTTGCCGTCTCCCGGCAATTGCAGGTCGGTGCCGTTGTGGAAGGCCACCCAGTTCATTTCCCAGACGCCGAACAGCACGCGCTTGAGCGATTGCAGGCGGGGGTCGTTTCTGGACAACACTTCGTAGCTGGCGGCCCGGCAGACATCGCTCGGGTCGACCGGAATCCAGCCGTAGCCGGGCAGGTAGAACTCAGCGCGGACGTGCTGTCCCTGGCTGGCATCGTCGCTGCGCAAGCCCAGACTGCGGAACAGCCGGGAAGGGCCGGTGCGGATGCCGAATACGCAACGTGCGGGAATGCCGATGCCGCGACAGATGGCTACGAATAATCCGTTGATGTCGGCGGAGCGGCCCATGTAGCGCCCGGAATAAAGGAGCTCGCGGACATCGCCGATGCCGCAGCCCGGGGCGTTCGGGTCGTAAATGGAATTTTCGCAGACCCAGTCGTAGATTGCCTTGACCTGGGCAATCGGGTCCCTGATTCGGCCGACGATGCTTTCACCCAGGCTCCTGGCCGGACCATCGTTGGGAATCCGGTTGCTGGCGCGGAGATTGGCGCGCAGGATATCGTCGCGGTCGGGAGCGACGGTGCGCCGCGTGATGTCAAAGTGACGGTCGGCCGTGCTGACGGTGGTGACAACTTGCAGCGTGGCATTGGCGCCATCGTTCCACTCACAGTGCAGGACTTCAAGACGCTCATCCGGTTCGCGCTGTATCCCTGTATTTTGGGAATTGCCCTGCCAGGTGTGGCTGACGGTGCGCTGGTAGGTGGTTTCACGCGAAGACGGCAGAGGGAGCCAGAGCCTGGCATGTTTGCCCGGCGCGTTGAGTCGCAAGGTGGTGATGATCTGGTAGGTCTGCCATTCGGTGGGCAGTTCCTGCGCCCTGACTGGCGGCAGGCGGGATGCCGAAGTACCGTCCGGCGGGTTGTCGATCAGCGGATTGCTTGCACTATGGACACTGGGGGTTGCAGTCGCCGAAGTGCTGACTTTCCTGGTTGCTGTTTGAGGTTTCTTCTTGGGTTTTGCTGCAGGTTTTTTCTTGGTTGTGCTGGCCTTTTTCTTGGTATCGGCCAGGGCGTCGCCGGCAAACAGGGAAAAAAGGGCGGTGCTGGCCAGGAAGTCTCTGCGTTTCAAGGCTGTCCTCGAGCGGATGTCGAATTCGAAATGAAAAGGCCGTGTCGTGGACACGGCCTGTGGCTCAATATTTGCAGCGACTATAGCACGTCGGCCGCATGGTCTGCCAGACGCGAACGTTCGCCTCTTTGTAAGGTAATGTGACCGGAGTGCGTCCAGCCCTTGAAGCGGTCGACGACGTAGGTCAGGCCGGAGCTGCCTTCGGTCAGGTAGGGGGTGTCGATCTGGGCGATATTGCCCAGGCAGACCACCTTGGTTCCAGGACCGGCGCGGGTAACCAGTGTTTTCATCTGCTTCGGCGTCAGGTTCTGCGCCTCGTCGATGATCAGGTATTTCTTCAGGAAGGTGCGGCCGCGCATGAAATTCAGCGACTTGACCTTGATCTTCGAGCGGATGATGTCATGCGTCGCCGCCTTGCCCCAGTCGCCGCCGTAGGGGCTGCTTTCGTCGGTGTGGGTGAGGACTTCGAGGTTGTCTTCGAGAGCACCCATCCACGGTGCCATTTTCTCTTCCTCGCTGCCCGGCAGGAAGCCGATGTCCTCGCCGACCGGGACGGTGACGCGGGTCATGATGATCTCGGCGAACTGCTTGCCTTCCAGCGTCTGGGTCAGGCCGGCGGCCAGCGTCAGCAGGGTCTTGCCGGTACCGGCCTGGCCGAGCAGGGTGACGAAGTCGATGTCGGGATTCATCAGCAGGTTGAGCGCGAAATTCTGCTCGCGGTTACGCGCGGTGATGCCCCATACGGCATTTTTTGGATGCGTGTAATCGATCAGGGTTTCGAGGACGGCGGTCTTGCCGGCCACTTCCTTGACGATGGCCGAAAATCCGTCCTTCTCCAGCCAGACGAACTCGTTGACCAGTAGTTGCGGGCAGAGTGGGCCGGTCACCTTGTAGTAGGTCTTGGCGTCCTTTTTCCAGGACTCCATGCCCTTGCCGTGCTTGTCCCAAAAATCCTCGGGCAGGGCGCGCGTGCCGGCGTAGAGGATGTCGGTATCCTCGAGCACCTTGTCGTTGAAGTAGTCCTCGGCCAGCAGGTTGAGCGCGCGCGACTTGATGCGCATGTTGATGTCTTTCGACACCAGGATGACCGGACGCTTGGGGAATTTCTTCTGCAGGTGGATGACTACCGACAGGATCTGGTTGTCCACCTTGGACGTCGGCAGGCCCTGCGGCAACTCGGCGCTGATCGCCTCGGTCTGCAGGAACAGGCGGCCGCTGGCCAGCTTGCTCGATGGGCCCTTGAGGTCAATCCCTTCGTCGATATCGACATCGTCGCCGGCCAGCATCTCGTCGAGCGTACGCGAGGCCTGGCGGGCATTGCGGGCGATTTCCGACATGCCCTTCTTGTGGTTGTCGAGTTCTTCCAGCGTCATGATCGGCAGGAAGATGTCGTGTTCCTCGAAGCGGAACAGGCAGCTGGGATCGTGCATCAGGACGTTGGTGTCGAGCACGAAGATCTTGGTTATCGCGGATTTCTTGGCGGCGGGTTGGCGCGGCATGGAATGGTCTCGGCGGGGTTGGGGAAGGGGTCAGAGGGACTTCACGAAATCGAGGACTTCCTGGGCATGGCCGGCCACCTTCAGGCCGCGCCATTCGCGACGCAGAACGCCGTCGCGGTCGATGACGAAGGTGCTGCGCTCGATGCCGCGACAGGCTTTGCCGTACATCATCTTCTGCTTGATCACGTCGAACAGCGTGCACACGGCTTCATCCGCGTCCGAGCCGAGTTCGAAGGGGAAGGACTGCTTGGCCTTGAAGTTCTCATGGGCCTTCAGGCTGTCGCGGGAAATGCCGAGAACCACGGCGCCGGCGGCGACGAACTGGTCGTGCAGGTCACGGAAGTTCTGGCCTTCGGTGGTGCAGCCCGGCGTGCTGTCCTTGGGGTAGAAGTAGATGACGACGATCTTGCCGTACTGCTCGGATAGCCTGAACGACGTACCGCTGGTTGCAGGCAGAGTGAAGTCGGGGAGCTTGGTATCGAGCATGATGCCTTCCTGTTATGGGTTTCAAGGCATTTTGTTCGGAGGGCGCAGGCCGGGTCAAGCCTTTGTTAAACTCGCGTCCATGGGAAAACTGTCGATCAGTCTTTTGTTGTGCGTCTTTCTCGCCGCTTGCGGCGAGGTGTGGAATGCGCCCTACGGTGCCGGCGACGACGGTCGCGAGATTCTCTATACGGCCTTCACCGACCGGCCCAAGCATCTCGATCCGGCGCAGTCCTACACCGAAGACGAAAATACCTTCATTGCCCAGATTTACGAACCGCCGTTGCAGTATCACTACCTGCGTCGCCCTTATGAGCTGATCCCGGCGACGGTCGAGCAGTTGCCGCACCCGCGCTACTTTGCCGCCGACGGCCGGGCCTTGCCCGACGATGCGCCGGCCGAGGCGATTGCCGAAAGCGTCTATGAACTGAAACTGCGTCCGGGTATCCGCTATCAGCCCCATCCGGCGTTCGCGCTGGATGCCGCCGAGCAGCCGGTCTACCTCGGGCCCGGGGCGGCCGAAGGGCGTCAGCGCATCGCCGATTTTCCGCAGGTCGGAACGCGCGAATTGGTCGCCGACGACTATATCTACCAGATCAAGCGACTGGCGCATCCCCGATTGCATTCGCCGATCTTCGGCATGATGGCCGAGCGTATCGTTGGTCTGCGCGAACTCGGCGATGCCTTGCGCGAGGCGGCCAAGACCCAGCCTGCCGATGCCTGGTTCGATCTCGATGCCTATCCGCTGAGTGGGGTCGAACGCGTCGACGCGCAGACCTGGCGGATCCGCATCCGCGGCAAGTATCCGCAGTTCGCCTACTGGCTGGCGATGCCGTTCTTCGCGCCGGTGCCGCGCGAAGTCGACCGCTTCTTCGCCCAGCCCGGCATGCGGGAAAAGAACCTGACCCTCGACTGGTGGCCGGTCGGCACCGGTCCCTACATGCTCACCGAGAACGATCCCAACCGGCGCATGGTGCTCAGCCGCAATCCGAATTTCCGCAGTGAGCCCTATCCCTGCGACGGCGAGCCGGGCGATGCCGAGGCCGGTTTGCTGGCCGATTGCGGCAAGCCGATGCCCTTTATCGAGCAGGCAGTATTCACCCGCGAGAAAGAAGCCATTCCCTACTGGAACAAGTTCCTGCAAGGCTATTACGATGCTTCCGGGATTTCCTCCGACAGTTTCGATCAGGCGGTGCGCGTGAATGTTGGCGGCGATGTGGCCCTGTCCGACGAAATGCGCGACAAGGGCATCAGTCTGCTGACCGCGGTGCGCAGTTCGACCTTCTACATGGGTTTCAACATGCAGGATGCCGTGGTCGGCGGACTCGACGAAAAAGCGGCAAAACTGCGCCAGGCGGTGTCGATCGCTATCGATCAGGAAGAATTCATCTCGATCTTCCAGAATGGTCGCGGGATTGCTGCGCAAGGGCCGATTCCACCGGGGATTTTCGGTTACGAGGACGGCGAAGCCGGCATCAATCGCGTGGTTTATGACTGGGTCGATGGCCGGGCGGTACGCAAGTCCCCCGAAGTGGCGCGCCGCCTGATGGTCGAGGCCGGCTACCCGAATGGTCGCCATGCCAGGACCGGCGAGCCGCTGGTGCTTTACCTCGACACCACCGGCGGCGGCATGGGCGACAAATCGAGGCTGGACTGGCTCAATCGCCAGTTTGCCAAGATCGATGTCCAGCTCGTGGTGCGCAGCACCGATTTCAACCGTTTTCAGGACAAGCTGCGCAAGGGCAACTTCCAGCTTTTCTACCTGGGCTGGAATGCCGACTATCCCGATCCGGAAAATTTCCTCTTCCTGCTGCATGGCCCGGAGGGCCGTCTGCAGGGCGGGGCCAATTCGGCCAATTACGAGAATCCGGTCTATGACCGCCTGTTCCTGCGGATGAAAGACATGGAAAACACGCCGGAGCGCCTGCACATCGTCCGCCAGATGACGGACATCCTGCGCTACGACGCGCCCTGGGTGTTTGGGCTGCATCCCAAGAGTTACACCCTGACCCATCGCTGGCTGAAAAACCGCAAGCCCAACGATGTCGGCAACAACACGCTGAAGTATCAGCGCATCGATGCCGCCGATCGGGCAGCAGCCCGCCAGGCGTGGAACGCGCCGGCGAGTTGGCCGCTGTGGACCGGCCTGTTGCTGCTGGTCCTGATATCGCTCCCGGCGATACTTGCGTACCGGCGTCGGGAGCGGGCCGTGGTCAGGCCGTCCTGACCGTGCGCATCAGGTAATTGACGCTGGTGTCTCGGCCCAGGCTGTATTCCTTGGTGAACGGGTTGTAGCTCATGCCGATCAGTTCGCTGGGTTCGAGATTGCCCATCTTTGCCCAGCGCGAAAGCTCCGACGGCTTGATGAACTTGGCGTAATCGTGCGTGCCCTTGGGCAGCATCTGCAGCACGTATTCGGCACCGATGACCGCGAACAGGTAGGACTTGGGATTGCGGTTGAGTGTCGAGAAAAACACCTGTCCACCCGGCTTGACCAGGCGTGCGCAGGCGGTGATCGTGCTCGACGGATTGGGTACGTGTTCGAGCATTTCCAGGCAGGTCACGACATCGAAGCTGGCCGGCATTTCCTCGGCCAGTTCCTCGACCGAAATTTTCCGGTAATCGACCTTGTGGCCGCTTTCCAGCAGATGCAGTTTGGCCACGCCCAGCGGCTTTTCCGACAGGTCGATGCCGGTGACCTCGGCACCCAGTGCCGCCATGCCTTCGGACAAGAGTCCACCGCCGCAGCCGACATCGAGTACGCGTTTGCCACGCAGCGGAATGCTGGCATTGATCCAGCCCAGGCGCAGTGGGTTGATGTCATGCAGAGGCTTGAATTCACTGTTCGGGTCCCACCAGCGGTGGGCCAGTTCGCCAAATTTCTCGAGTTCTGCGGGGTCGGCGTTGATCATGGTGCGATTCGCTATGTGGAAAAAGAAAAAGCCCTGCCGAGGCAGGGCTTTCCATTGTAGCAGCGGCAGATTACTTGGTGCCGATGACTTCGATGTCGACGCGGCGATCCGGCTGCAGGCAGGCGATCAGGGCCGGGGTCTTGGCGTTGCCCTTGCAGGTGTCGCCGGTGACCGGCTGGGTCTTGCCCTTGCCTTCGGTGTAGATGCGGTTGGCTTCGATACCCTTGGCAACCAGGTATTCCTTGACCGCAGCAGCACGCTTCTCGGACAGGGCCTGGTTGTAGGCGGCACCGCCGATGCGGTCGGTGTGGCCGACGGCCAGGATCACTTCGAGCTTGATCTGGGCAGCCTTGGCAACCAGCTCGTCGAGCTTGGCCTGGCCTTCCGGACGCAGAACAGCCTTGTTGAAGTCGAACAGTGCGTCGGCGGCGACGGTGATCTTCTCACCGGTCGGCTTCGGCGCGGCGACAGCGGCCGGGGCCGGGGCAGCAGCCTTGCCTTCGCAGGTTTCCTTCGGCAGCAGGTCCTTGTCGCATTCGCAACCGGCCTTGTCGGCGGCGGCGCCGGCCGGGGTCCAGTAGCCGGTGCGCCAGCACAGGCCGGTACCCGACTTGGCGACGACGTCGCGCTGGTCGATGACATAGACGCGTTCCTGGGCAACGGCGGAGAAGCCGATGCCGGCCAGCAGGGCCACGGCCAGGGTTTTTTTGGCGATATTCTTGATCATAGTCTTCCCTCGTTGAAGAATGGGTTTGATTACAGCGGCTTGCATCAGGATGAGCGTTGTTTTCCTGTGCTCACTTCCAACTTATTCTGCCATAGCGCTGCGCTGGCATCCAAGTGAAATTCCTTGCCAATGCGTAAAGTTTTGTGCTCGACGAGACATTTTCCGGCAATCCAGACGTCGCTGACCTGTTCCCTGCCAGCGACGTGAATCAATTGGGACAGCGGATCGAAGCAGGGCTGGCAAACAATATCCTCGAGACTGACTGCGCACAGGTCGGCTGATTTGCCGGCAGTGATCGATCCGGTGACCTCGTCCAGACCGAGTGCGCGGGCGCCGTTGAGCGTTGCCATGCGCAAGACTTCGATGGCCGGCAGGGCGCTGGCGTCACCGCTCAGCCCCTTGGCCAGCAGGGTTGCCAAACGCATTTCTCCAAACATGTCCAGGCGGTTGTTGCTGGCGGCGCTGTCGGTGCCCAGTCCGATGTTGATGCCGGCCCGGTGCATTTCGGCAATACGGGCAAAACCGCTGGCCAGCTTGAGGTTGGACGTCGGGCAGTGGGCGATGCTGCAGCCGGCCTCGGCCATGGTGGCGATTTCGGCGTCGTCGAGATGTACGGCATGAACCCCGATGAAGCCCGGGCCGATCAGGCCGAGTTCCTGCAGACGCTGCAGCGGGCGTTTGCCATGCTGGGCGCCGGAATCGGTGATTTCCTGACGGGTTTCGTGGAGGTGGCAGTGGATGGGCAGGTCCAGTTGCTCGGCGAGCGTGGTGATGCGCTGGAAGGTACGGTCGGAGACCGTGTAGGGTGCATGCGGGGCCAGGCAGAAACTGATCAGCGGATGGTCGCGAAAGGCTTCGCGGGCGGCCAGGCCCTTGGCGATGTAATCGTCGGCATCGCTGGCGTAGTTGCCGGGAAATTCCAGCGTGGTGACGCCGAGTGCCGCGCGCATGCCGAATTCCGTGGCCGCCTGGGCGGCGGCGTCGGGGAAGAAATACATGTCGTTGAAGCAGGTGATGCCGCCGCGCAGCATTTCGGCGCAGGCCAGGCGCGTGCCGTCGAGCACGAACTGGCTCGATACGTGGGCGGCTTCGGCCGGCCAGATGTGCTGCTGCAGCCATTCCTGCAGCGGCAGGTCATCGGCAATGCCGCGCATCAGGCTCATCGCGGCGTGCGTGTGCAGGTTGATCAGGCCGGGGATCAGGATGTGCTGGTCGAGCTGCCGGTGTTCGCGCGCCTGGTAGCGGCGGCGGGCTTCGGCTGCTGGCAGGACGGCGAGGATGTGGCCGTTGTCGATGGCAACCGCATGCCCGCTCAGGACTTCGTCGGTGTCTACGGGGGCAATCCAGCGGGCTTCAATCAGCAGATCGATGGTTTCGGGTGTCGGTGTCATGGAATTGGGCATCTGTACGCCGTGGGCGGCGTGGTAAACTAACAAATTACGCGTGCTACAACCAAACAAGGCGTCGGCAATGCCGGCGCGGACACGAGAGACATGGATCAATTCGCCAAAGAAACCCTGCCGATCAGCCTCGAAGACGAGATGCGGCGTTCCTATCTCGATTACGCGATGAGCGTGATCGTCGGCCGGGCGCTGCCGGATGCGCGTGATGGCCTGAAGCCGGTGCATCGTCGCGTGCTGTTCGCGATGCACGAACTGAACAACGACTGGAACAAGGCTTACAAGAAGTCGGCGCGTATCGTCGGCGACGTCATCGGTAAGTACCACCCGCACGGTGATTCGGCGGTGTACGACACCATCGTCCGCATGGCTCAGGATTTCTCGCTGCGCTACATGCTGGTCGACGGCCAGGGCAACTTCGGTTCGATCGACGGCGACAACGCGGCGGCGATGCGTTATACCGAAGTGCGCATGGCCAAGATCGGGCACCAGCTGCTCGAAGACCTGGACAAGGAAACCGTCGACTTCGGGCCGAACTACGACGGCTCAGAGCAGGAACCGCTGGTCCTGCCGACGCGCATCCCGAACCTGCTGATCAACGGTTCGTCCGGCATCGCCGTTGGCATGGCGACCAACATCCCGCCGCACAACCTCAAGGAAGTCGTTGCCGGCTGCCTGGCGCTCCTGGAGAACCCGGCGATCTCGATCGACGAGCTGATCGAGCACATCCCGGCGCCGGATTTCCCGACCGCCGCGCTGATCTACGGCGTGATGGGCGTGCGCGAAGGCTACAAGACCGGCCGCGGCCGCGTCGTCATGCGTGCCCGCACGCACTTCGAAGACATCGGCAAGGGCGACCGCCAGGCGCTGATCGTCGACGAAATTCCCTATCAGGTGAACAAGAAATCGCTGATCGAGAAAATTGCCGAACTGGTCAACGAGAAGAAGATCGAGGGCATTTCCGATATTCGCGACGAGTCCGACAAGTCGGGCATGCGCATCGTCATCGAGCTGAAGCGCGGTGAGGTTGGCGAGGTCATCCTCAACAACCTGTACAAGCAGACACAACTGCAGGACACCTTCGGCATGAACATGGTGGCGCTGGTCGACGGCCAGCCGCGCCTGCTGAACCTCAAGCAGATGCTCGAGTGCTACCTGTCGCACCGCCGCGAAGTCGTCACCCGGCGTACCGTCTACGAACTGCGCAAGGCGCGCGAGCGCGGCCACATCCTCGAAGGCCTGGCCGTCGCGCTGTCCAACGTCGACGAAATCATCGCCCTGATCAAGGCGGCGCCGACGCCGCCGGATGCCAAGCGCGGCCTGATGGAGCGCACCTGGCGCAGCCCGGTGGTCGAGGAAATGCTGCTGCGCGCGGCTTCCGACGTTTCTCGTCCGGACGGCTTGCTGCCGGAATTCGGCCTGTCCGAACAGGGTTACCGCCTGTCCGACGCCCAGGCCCAGGCCATCCTCGAACTGCGCCTGCAGCGCCTGACCGGTCTGGAGCAGGACAAGATCGTCGGCGAGTACAAGGAAGTCATGGCCAAGATCCTCGATCTGCTCGACATCCTGGCCCGCCCGGAACGCATCACCGAGATCATCGTCGGCGAGCTGACGGCGGTGCGCGAACAGTTCGGCGACGACCGTCGTTCGGAAATCGTGCTGCACACGCAGGAACTCGGCATCGAGGACTTCATCACGCCGCAGGACATGGTCGTCACCCTGTCGCACGGCGGCTACATCAAGGCCCAGCCGCTTGCCGACTACCGCGCCCAGCGCCGTGGCGGCCGCGGCAAGCAGGCGGCGGCGATCAAGGACGAGGATTTCGTCGATCACCTGTTCGTCGCCAACACCCACGACTACATCCTGTGCTTCTCCAACCGCGGCCGCTGCTACTGGCTGAAGGTCTTCGAGGCGCCGCAGGGCAGCCGGACCAGCCGCGGCAAGCCGATCGTCAACCTGTTCCCGCTGGAAGAGGGCGAGCGCATCAACGCCGTGCTGCCGGTCAAGGAATTTGCCGACGACAAGTACGTGTTCATGGCCACCCGCGACGGCACGGTCAAGAAGACGCCGTTGTCCGACTTCTCCAACCCGCGCAAGGCCGGCATCATCGCCGTCGATCTGCTCGACGACGACTACCTGATCGGTGTCGAACTGACCACCGGCCAGAGCGACATCGTGCTCGTCTCGAATGCCGGCAAGGCAGTCTGGTTCGACGAGGAAGACGTCCGGCCGATGGGTCGCGGTGCCCGCGGCGTGCGCGGCATGAAGTTGCAGGAAGGGCAGAGCGTCATCTCGTTGCTGGTCGCCGAGGATGACCAGCAGACGGTGCTGGTCGCCACCGAGAACGGTTTCGGCAAGCGCACCGTGCTCGCCGATTTCCGCCACTCCGGTCGCGGCACGCAGGGCGTCAAGGCGATTGCCGATTCCGAGCGCAACGGCATCGTGGTCGGTGCCAAGCTGGTTGGCGACGACGACGAGGTGATGCTGATCACCACCGGCGGCGTGCTGATCCGTACCCGCGTTTCGGAAATCCGCGGCATGGGACGGGCGACGCAGGGGGTGACGCTGATCTCGCTTGATGAGGGCGAGAAGCTGGCCGGCCTGGAGAAGGTTGCCGAGTCGGTCGCGGAAAATGACGCCGAAAGCGAAACCGCCGTCGAAGGCGAAGCGCCGGCAGCCGACGAGCAAGGTGGAGAAGCCTAAATGACGCGTATCTGGAATTTCAGCGCCGGTCCGGCTGCACTTCCCGAGGAAGTCCTGCGCCAGGCGCAGGAAGAACTGCTCGATTGGCAGGGCGCCGGTTGCAGCGTCATGGAAATGAGCCATCGCGGCAAGGAGTTCATGTCCATCCTGGCGCAGGCCGAAGCCGACCTGCGCGAGTTGATGGGGATTCCCGAGCAGTACAAGGTGCTGTTCCTGCAGGGCGGCGCCACGCAGCAGTTTGCGCAGATTCCGATGAACCTGCTGGCCGGCCGTTCGGCCGACTACATCGTCACCGGCTCGTGGTCGAAGAAGGCGGTCAAGGAAGCGCAGCGCATCGGGAATGTCCGCGTCGCGGCGACGACCGAGGATAGCGGCTTCACCCGCCTGCCGACGGCCGAGGAGATCAAGCTTGATCCCTTCGCCGCCTACCTGCACGTGTGCACCAACGAGACCATCCACGGTGTCGAGATTCCCGCCCAGCGCATCGCCGACACCGGCGTGCCGCTGGTTGCCGACATGTCGTCGCACATCCTGTCGCGGCCGGTCAATGTCGAAAAATTCGGCCTGATCTATGCCGGCGCGCAGAAGAACATCGGCCCGTCAGGCGTGACCCTGGTCATCGTTCATCGTGACTTGCTCGGCATGGCGCCGCTGAACATCCCGACGGTGATGGACTATGCGGTGATGGCCGAGAATGGTTCGATGCTGAACACGCCGCCGACCTTCGGCATCTACATCGCCGGCCTGGTCTTCCAGTGGCTGAAGAAGCAGGGCGGTCTGGCCGGCATCGACGCGATCAACGCCGAAAAGGCGCGCATTCTCTACGAGTGCATCGACAACTCCGGCGGTTTCTACACCAACCCGGTCGATCCCGACTGCCGTTCGCGCATGAACGTGCCGTTCGTGCTGGCCGACGCCGCGCTCGACGCGCCTTTCCTGGCGGCGGCCAAGGACGCCGGCGTGCTCGGCCTGAAGGGGCACAAGTCGGTCGGCGGCATGCGTGCGTCGATCTACAACGCCGTCTCGCTTGACGCGGTCAAGGCGCTGGTCGGTTTCATGAACGATTTCGCCAAGCGGAACGGGTGAGCGCATGAACGACGATCTGCAGAAGGCCCTGGCCGGCGTGCGCGCCGATATCGACCGCATCGACGGCGACATCCTGCGCCTGTTGAACGAACGTGCCCGCTGCGCCCAGCGCGTCGGCGAGATCAAGGCCGAATTCGGCGACGCCGGCTTCATCTACCGCCCGGAGCGCGAGGCGCAAGTGCTGCGTCGACTGCAGGACGTCAATCCCGGGCCCTTGCCGAACGAGAACATCACCTTCTTCTTCCGCGAGGTGATGTCGGCCTGCCTGTCGCTCGAACAGCCGCTCGGCATCGCCTTCCTCGGCCCGCTCGGTACGTTCTCCGAGTCGGCGGCGACCAAGCATTTCGGCCACGCCGCCCGTCTGCTGCCGCTGGATTCGATCGACGACGTTTTCCGCGAAGTCGAGTCGGGCCATGCCCACTACGCCGTCGTCCCGGTCGAGAATTCGACCGAGGGTGCGGTCGGCCGGACGATGGACCTGTTGCTCGGTACCTCGCTGAAGATCTGCGGCGAAGTCGTGCTGCGCATCCACCAGAACCTGCTGTCCAAGGAAAGCGAGCTCGGCGCGATCACCCGCGTCTATTCGCATGCCCAGTCGCTGGCGCAGTGCCATGAATGGCTGAATCGCATGCTGCCGCAGGCGCAGCGCATCTCGGTCGGCAGCAATGCCCAGGCGGCGCAGAAGGCTGCCGAGGAGCCCGGTTCGGCAGCGATTGCCGGCGAGGCTGCGGCGGCTCGCTACGAACTGGCCAAGCTCGCCGAGAGCATCGAGGACGAGCCGAACAACACCACCCGTTTCCTGGTCCTCGGTCGCCACGATACCGGCGCCTCCGGACGCGACAAGACTTCGCTGATCATGTCGGCGGCCAACCGTGCCGGGGCGCTGCACGCGCTGCTGGCGCCGTTTTCCGCCAATGGTGTGTCGATGTGCCGGCTGGAGTCGCGGCCGGCGCGCAATGCCCTGTGGCAATACGTCTACTACGTCGATATCGAAGGCCATTGCGACGAGCCGGCGGTCAAGGCCGCGCTCACCGAACTGGCCGGCAACGCCGCCTACCTGAAAATCCTCGGCTCCTACCCGGTTGCCGTCTTCTGAGGAATGTCGATGTCCCTCACTGAACAAGCACTCGCCTACGTCCGCGCCATCTCACCCTACCAGCCGGGCAAGCCGATCACCGAACTGGCCCGTGAAATGGGCATCCCGGTGGACAGCATCGTCAAGCTTGCCTCCAACGAGAATCCGCTCGGTGTCAGCCCGAAGGCGAAGCGTGCGGTGGAAGCGGCGCTGGCCGGTGTCGAACGCTATCCGGACCAGTTCGAGCTGATCGCCAAGCTGGCGGCGCGCTGCGGCGTTGCCCAGAATCAGGTGGTGCTCGGCAACGGCTCCAACGACGTGCTCGACCTGATCGCCCGCGTCTTCCTCGCTCAGGGCCGTTCGGCGGTGTTCGCCCAGCATGCCTTCGCCGTCTATCCGCTGGCCACGCTGTCCACCGGTGCCGAACTGATCTGCGTGCCGGCCAGGGATTTCGGCCACGATCTCGACGCGATGCTCGCCGCGATCCGTCCGGACACCCGCGTCGTCTGGATCGCCAACCCGAACAACCCGACCGGCAACTTCCTGCCCTATCCCGAAGTGCGCGCTTTCCTTGAGCGCGTGCCGGCCGATGTCACGGTTGTCCTCGACGAGGCCTACAACGAATACATCCCGCCCGAGGCGCGCGTCGATACCGCGGCCTGGGTCGCCGAATTCCCGAATCTGGTGGTCTGCCGCACCTTCTCGAAGATCTACGGCCTGGCCGGTCTGCGCGTTGGTTACGGCATTGCCTCGCCGGCGGTGGCCGACCTGATGAACCGCGTCCGCCAGCCGTTCAACGTCAACAACCTGGCGCTCGCCGGGGCGCTCGCCGCGCTCGACGACGAAGAATTCCTGCAGGCCAGCTACGAACTCAACCGCCACGGCATGGCGCAGATCGTCGCCGCACTGGAAAAACTCGGCCTGGCCTACATCCCGTCCTACGGCAACTTCGTCACCTTCAAGGCCGGCGACGGCGCGGCGGTGAACCAGAAGCTGCTGCAGCAGGGCGTCATCGTCCGGCCGATCGGCGGCTACGGCATGCCCGAGTGGCTGCGCGTGACGATTGGCACCGAGGTCGAGAACGCGCGCTTCATTGCGGCGCTGGAAAAGGCCCTGTAAATGGACGCCGGTCAGCCCGAGTTCGGCAAGATCGTCGTTTTCGGCACCGGCCTGATTGGCGGTTCCTTTGCGCTCGGGCTGAAGGCGGCCGGCGCCGTCGAGGAGGTGGTCGGTTTCGGCCGCACGCCGTCGACGCTGCGTGTGGCGCAGGAACTCGGCGTCATCGACCGCGCCGGGATCAACCCGGCGCACGAAATCGGCGATGCCGACATCGTCCTGGTGGCGACCCCGGTGGCGCAGATGCCGGAAATCTTCGCCCGCATCGCGCCTTATCTCGGGCCGAACACCATCGTCACCGACGGTGGTTCGACCAAGGGCGACGTCGTCGCGGCCGCGCGGGCGGCGTTTCGGGGCCACATCGGCAAGTTCGTGCCCGCGCATCCGATTGCCGGTGCCGAGAACAGCGGGCCGTCGGCCGCAAGACACGACCTTTATCAGGGCAAGAAGGTCGTCGTCACGCCGCTTGACGAGAACAACGACGAGCGCCTCGACCGCGTCAAGCGCGCCTGGGCGCTGTGCGGCGCCGACATCTACGAGCTGACGCCGGAAATGCACGACCGCGTCTTCGCCGCCGTCAGCCACCTGCCGCATCTGCTGTCCTTCGCCCTGGTCCATGACCTGGCAGTGCGCGACGACGCCGAGCTGTTCTTCACCTTCGCCGCTTCCGGTTTCCGCGATTTCACGCGGATCGCCGCCAGTCATCCGGAAATGTGGCGCGACATCTGCCTGGCCAATCGCCAGGCGCTGCTCGGCGAACTCGACAGCTATCGCGCCCAGCTCGACGACCTGCGTGACGCCCTCGACAAGGCCGACGGCGAGCGCCTCGAAGATGTCTTCGGCATCGCCCGTCAGGCGCGCCGGGAGTGGGCGGGAAGCTGAGCATGCGGCGGCTGCGCGCGCTGCTCTGCGGACTCGCGTTGCTGTTCTCGCTGCCGCTCGCCGCCGCGCCACCGGAACTCCTGCTGGCCAACGTTTACCGCGACGGCATCGATGTTTCCGCTTATCTGGTCAGCGAAAAGCTCGACGGTGTGCGCGCCGTCTGGGATGGCGAAACGCTGCGTGCTCGCAGCGGCTACCGGGTCAATGCGCCGGCGTGGTTCACCGACCCCTTGCCGAAAACCGCCCTGGACGGCGAGCTCTGGCTGGCCCGCGGCCAGTTCGATCGGCTGTCCGGCATCGTGCGCCGGGATCAAGCCGTTGATGAGGAGTGGCGTCAGGTCCGCTACATGATCTTCGAGCTGCCGGGAGCGCCCGGCGATTTTTCCGAGCGCGCCGGTCGCATTCGGGAAATTGTCGCCGCCGCCGGCTTGCCCTGGCTGGAAGCCATACCGCAAACCCGAGTGTCCAGTCGGGAAGCACTGCAGCGGATGCTGGCGCAGACCGTCAAGGCTGGCGGCGAAGGCCTGATGCTGCACCGCGCCGATGCCCTCTACGAAACCGGTCGTTCCGATACCCTGCTCAAACTCAAGCCCTGGCTTGATGCCGAGGCTGTCGTCATTGCGCATCTGCCAGGCAAGGGAAAATATCTCGGGCTGATGGGCGCCTTGCGCCTGCGCATGCCGGACGGTCGTGAATTTCGTCTGGGTACGGGATTTACCGATGCGCAACGCAGAAACCCTCCGCCGCTTGGTGCGACGGTCACTTACCGCTATCGCGAACTGACGCCCAACGGTCTGCCGCGCTTCGCCAGTTTCCTGAGGATTCGTCAGGAATGAATGGCGGCTGGGATAAAATCCGGCTTATTTCGTAGGCAGCGACTTTCATGATCCTCGTCACAGGTGGCGCCGGCTTCATCGGCAGCAATTTCGTTCTTGACTGGTGCGCGCAGCATAACGAGAGCGTCATCAACCTCGATGCCCTGACTTACGCGGGCAATCTGGAAAATCTCGCGACGCTCGACGGGAATCCGGCGCATGTATTCGTCCGCGGCGACATCGGCGATTTCGGTCTGGTCGCCAGACTGCTTGCCGAGCACAAACCGCGCGCAGTCATCAATTTTGCCGCCGAGTCGCATGTCGATCGCAGCATTCATGGCCCGGAAGATTTCATCCAGACCAATATCGTCGGCACTTTCCGCCTGCTGGAAGCCGTGCGCGCCTATTTCGGCGGGCTGAACGAAACCGACAAGGCCGCCTTCCGTTTCCTGCACGTGTCGACCGACGAGGTGTACGGCTCGCTGGCCAAGGACGATCCGGCCTTTACCGAGACCAACCGCTACGAGCCGAACAGCCCGTACTCGGCGAGCAAGGCGGCGTCCGACCATCTGGTGCGCGCCTATCACCACACCTACGGGCTGCCGGTGCTGACCACCAACTGCTCGAACAACTACGGCCCTTACCATTTCCCGGAAAAGCTGATCCCGCTGTGCATCCACAACGCGCTGGCCGGCAAGCCCCTGCCGATCTACGGTGACGGCCAGCAGATCCGCGACTGGCTGTACGTCAAGGATCACTGCAGCGCCATCCGCCGTGTGCTCGAAGCTGGCCGGCTGGGCGAGGTGTACAACGTTGGCGGCTGGAACGAGAAGGCCAATCTCGACGTGGTGCACACGCTGTGCGCGATCCTGGACGAATTGAGTCCGCGTGCCGACGGCAAGTCGTACCGGGAACAGATCACCTTCGTGACCGACCGGCCGGGCCACGATCGCCGCTACGCCATCGATGCGACGAAGCTGGAGCGCGAACTCGGCTGGAAGCCGGCGGAAACCTTCGAAACCGGCATCCGCAAGACGGTCCGCTGGTATCTGGACAATCAGGACTGGGTGAAAAACGTCACCAGCGGCGCATATCGCGACTGGCTGGGCAAACACTATGGAGAGTGCGCATGAGTTCGGGAAAAAAACAGCGCAAGGGCATCATCCTTGCCGGCGGTTCCGGTACCCGCCTGTATCCGGTCACGCTGGCAGTTTCCAAGCAATTGCTGCCGATCCACGACAAACCGATGATTTATTACCCGCTGAGCACGCTGATGCTGGCAGGTATCCGTGACATCCTGATCATCTCGACGCCGCAGGACACCCCGCGCTTCCAGCAACTGCTCGGCGACGGCAGCCAGTGGGGACTGAACCTGCAATACACGGTACAGCCGAGCCCGGACGGCCTCGCACAGGCCTTCATCATCGGCCGCGAATTCGTCGGCAACGACAATTCGACGCTGATCCTAGGTGACAATATTTTCTATGGCCATGAGTTGGCCGCCGATCTGGCGGAAGTTGGTGCCCAGGCCAGTGGTGCCACCGTTTTCGCCTATCATGTACATGATCCGGAACGTTATGGCGTCGTCGAGTTCGACCAGGAGGGTCGTGCGGTCAGTCTGGAGGAAAAGCCCAGGCTGCCGAAGTCACACTATGCTGTTACCGGTCTTTATTTCTATGATGATCAGGTGATCGACATGGCCCGCGATCTTCGCCCGTCGGCCAGAGGCGAATTGGAGATCACCGATATCAACCGCCTTTATCTTGAGCGCGGTCAGTTGAACGTCAGGCTCATGGGGCGCGGTCACGCCTGGCTAGATACCGGTACCCACGAGAGCCTGCTCGAGGCCAGCCAGTTCATAGCCACCATCGAGAAGCGACAGGGGTTGAAAATATCCTGTCCCGAGGAAATCGCCTTCCGTAAGGGCTGGATAGATGCCGGGCAACTTGAAGTGCTGGCTGCGCCGATGCTCAAGAACCCCTATGGTCAGTATTTGTCCGCTCTGTTGTCGGACAGGGCGATGTGATGCGCTTGCTCGCCATGCCCCTTCCCGGTGTCCTGCTGTTGGAGCCGACAGTATTCGGTGATACGCGCGGTTTTTTCTTCGAGAGTTTCAATCAGCGTGCCTTCGATGAACTCGTCGGGGAGCATGTCAGGTTTGTTCAGGATAATCACTCAAAAAGTACCATCGGAGTGCTCAGGGGCTTGCATTACCAACTGCCGCCCAAGGCTCAAGGCAAACTGATACGCGTCATTCAGGGCGAGGTTTACGATGTTGCGGTGGACCTGCGTCGCGATTCGGCGACTTTCGGTCATTGGTCCGGGACGTTGCTGTCGGCCGAAAACAAGCGGCAGATATGGATTCCGCCCGGTTTTGCGCACGGTTTCGTGACTTTGAGCGAAACGGCGGAGTTTCTGTACAAGACGACCGACTACTACTCGCCCGCGCATGAACGCTGCATTCGCTGGGACGATCCCGCCCTGGCCATCGACTGGGGCTTTGCCGGGACGCCGTTGCTGTCGGCCAAAGATGCGGTGGCGCCGAGTTTTGCCGAGGCCGAGAAGGGCTTCTGAGGTTTCGTGCTTCGGACTTTCGCAGTCCACGGGTAAACTGGCGGACTTTCCACACAGTCCCGTCGCCATGGAATTCCTCGACCTCCCGCAATTATTGTCTGCTGCCGGTACCGTTCGCCTGCCCGGTTCGAAGAGCATTTCCAACCGCGTCCTGCTGCTCGCTGCGCTGGCTGAGGGCGAGACCGAGGTGCGCGACCTGCTCGCGTCGGACGATACCGAGCGCATGCTCGAGGCGCTGCAGGCGCTGGGCGTTGGCGTCACGCACCTGGGCGGTGAGCACTGGAAAATTGCCGGTTGCGGCGGTCGCTTTCCGGTCAAGGCAGCGGAATTGTTCCTCGGCAACGCCGGCACCGCCTTCCGGCCGCTGACGGCGGCGTTGGCGCTGGTCGGCGGCGACTACGTGCTGAAGGGCGTCGCCCGCATGCATGAACGGCCGATTGGCGACCTGGTCGATGGTTTGCGCCAGCTCGGCGCCGATGTCACTTACCTCGGCAACGACGGTTACCCGCCGCTGCAGCTCAAGCCAGCGACCATCCGCCCTGGCGGCGTGGTCAAGGTGCGCGGCGATGTCTCCAGCCAGTTCCTGACCGGCCTGCTGATGGCCTTGCCGCTGACCGGCGAGACGGTGGCCGTCGAAGTGGTCGGCGAGCTGATTTCCAAGCCCTACATCGAGATCACGCTGGCGACCATGGCCCGCTTCGGGGTTGTCGTCGAGCGCGACGGCTGGCAGCGCTTTTCGGTCAGGGCCGGTAGCCGCTACCAGTCGCCGGGCACGGTGTATGTCGAAGGCGATGCCTCGTCGGCGTCCTACTTCCTGGCGCTCGGGGCGATTGGTGGCGGACCGGTGCGCGTCGAAGGCGTTGGCGCCGATTCGATCCAGGGCGACGTGAAATTCGCCGAAGCGCTGGCGCAGATGGGCGCCATCATCGAAACCGGGCCGAACTGGATGGCAGCGCGTGCGCCAGAGGGCGGGCTGGTCGCCGTCGACCTCGATTGCAACCACATTCCCGATGCGGCGATGACGCTGGCTACCGCTGCGCTGTTCGCCAAGGGCACGACCACGCTGCGCAACATCGCCAGCTGGCGGGTCAAGGAAACCGACCGCATCGCCGCGATGGCGACCGAACTGCGCAAGCTCGGCGCCCAAGTCGAGGAGGGCGCCGATTACATCCGCGTCACCCCGGCGCCGCTGAAGCCGGCGGCCATCGATACCTATGACGATCACCGCATGGCCATGTGCTTCTCGCTGGCGGCGTTTGCGACGCCGCTGCGGATCAACGATCCGAAGTGCGTCGGCAAGACCTTCCCCGATTACTTCGAGCGCTTTGCCGAAGTCACCCGGGCGGCGCCGGTGATTGCCATCGACGGCCCGTCGGCTTCCGGCAAGGGGACGGTGGCGGCGCGCGTGGCGGCGGCACTCGGTTTTGCCTATCTCGATTCCGGCGCACTCTACCGCCTGACTGCGCTGGCCGCACAGCGGGCCGGTGTGGCCTGGGGCGATGAGGCCGGCGTTGCCGCCATTGCCGCCGGTCTCGACGTGGTGTTTACTGGTGAGGATATTCGCCTGGCCGGCGTTCTGGTTGGCGATGCCATCCGCACCGAAGAGATTTCGGCGGGTGCCTCGAAAGTCGCGGCGCTGCCGGCCGTACGCGAGGCGCTGCTGTTCCGCCAGCGCGCCTTCAACACGGCACCCGGCCTGGTCGGCGACGGTCGCGACATGGGCTCGGTGGTCTTCCCGCGCGCACCGCTCAAGGTCTTCCTGACGGCGACGGCCGAGGCGCGCGCTGAACGTCGCTATAAGCAGTTGATCGAAAAAGGTTTCTCTGCTAATCTCCCGGACCTTCTGTCGGACCTGCAGCAACGTGATGCGCGCGATTCGCAACGCAGCGTGGCGCCGCTCAGGCAGGAGGCCGATGCCCGGCTGCTGGACACCACCCATCTCACCATCGAACAGGCGGTGAAGCAGGTGCTGGACTGGTTTGCCGAAGCATCGTTTCATTAACCTTCAACCCGTCGCGGGTCGTCTGATTCGTGGCAAGGAACTCACTCCGTAATGGAATCTTTTGCTCAACTTTTTGAAGAATCCCTGGCTCGCCAGGAAATGCGTCAAGGCGAAGTCATCACTGCAGAAGTGGTGCTCATCGACCACAATTTCGTCGTGGTCAATGCCGGCCTGAAATCCGAATCCTACGTTCCCGTAGAAGAATTCCTGAACGACCAGGGTGAAGTTGAAGTCGCCGTCGGCGATTTCGTCCAGGTCGCCATCGAAATGCTGGAAGACGGCTATGGTTCGACCCGTCTGTCCCGCGATCGCGCCAAGCGCATCGCCTCCTGGAACTTCCTCGAGCAAGCCCTCAACGACGGTGCCCTGGTTTCCGGCACCATCACCGGCAAGGTCAAGGGTGGTCTCACCGTCATGTCCAACGGCGTCCGTGCCTTCCTTCCGGGCTCGCTGGTCGACATGCGTCCGGTCAAGGACACCACGCCGTACGAAGGCAAGACCATGGAGTTCAAGGTCATCAAGCTTGACCGCAAGCGTAACAACGTCGTCCTGTCCCGTCGTGCCGTCCTCGAAGCGACCGCCGACAAGGATCGCGAAAAGCTGATGGAAAACCTCAAGGAAGGTGCCACCGTCAAGGGCATCGTCAAGAACATCACCGACTACGGCGCATTCGTCGACCTGGGCGGCATCGATGGTCTGCTGCACATCACCGACCTGGCCTGGCGCCGTGTCCGTCACCCGAGCGAAGTGCTCAATGTCGGTGACGAAGTGACCGCCAAGATCCTCAAGTTCGACGCCGAGAAGAACCGCGTCTCGCTGGGTATGAAGCAACTGGGCGACGATCCGTGGGTTGGTATTGCCCGCCGTTACCCGGCCGGCACCCGCCTGTTCGGCAAGGTCACCAACCTGACCGATTACGGCGGCTTCGTCGAAATCGAACAGGGCATCGAAGGCCTGGTGCACGTCTCCGAAATGGACTGGACCAACAAGAACGTCCACCCGTCCAAGGTTGTCTCGCTCGGCGACGAAGTCGAAGTCATGATCCTGGAAATCGACGAAGAGCGTCGCCGTATCTCGCTGGGCATGAAGCAGTGCCAGGCGAATCCGTGGGACGACTTCGCGATGAACCACAAGAAGGGCGACAAGGTGAAGGGCGGTATCAAGTCGATCACCGACTTCGGTATCTTCATCGGCCTGCCGGGTGGCATCGACGGTCTGGTTCACCTGTCCGACCTGTCCTGGTCCGCGACCGGCGAAGAAGCCATCCGCAACTTCAAGAAGGGTGACGAAGTCGAAGCCGTGGTTCTCGGCATCGACGTCGAGAAGGAGCGTATCTCCCTGGGCATCAAGCAGCTCGACGGAGACCCGTACGCCAACTTCATCGCTACCCACGAGAAGAACAGCATCGTGCGCGGCATCGTCAAGACGGTTGACGCCCGTGGTGCCGTGGTCACGCTGGATGGCGAGAACGAAGCCTACCTGCGCGCCTCCGAGTTCTCCCGCGAGCGTACCGAAGACCTGTCCCAGCACCTGAAGGTGGGCGACGAGATCGAAGCCATGATCATCAACGTGGATCGCAAGACCCGTGGCATCAATCTGTCCATCAAGGCCAAGGATCAAGCCGAGCAGCACGAAGCCATGCAGAAGTTCTCTGCTGACACTTCCGCTGCCACCGGTACGACCAACCTGGGTGCCCTGCTCAAGGCCAAGCTGAACCAGCAAGGCTGATAGGCAGGCGACATGACCAAATCCGAGCTCATCGCCCGGCTGGCGGAACGTTTTCCGCAGTTGGTGGCGAAAGATGCCGATTTCGCAGTCAAGATGATTCTCGATGCGATGTCCGAAGCGCTGGTGCGCGGGGACCGCATCGAGATCCGCGGATTCGGCAGCTTCGCGCTCAACTATCGGCCGCCGCGCGTTGGACGTAACCCGAAATCCGGGGAAAAGGTCAGCGTGCCGGCAAAGTGGGTTCCCCACTTCAAAGCTGGTAAGGAATTGCGCGAGCGGGTCGATCAGTCGATCTAAAGCCGGGCTTGGCCCAATGTGGTAGATTCGGGGCAGTGAATTTCACTGCCCCTTTTCATTGAATGTCATGACAGCGCTTACCTGGTTCCTGCGTTTCATCATCTTCGCCTTTCTGGTCGTCTTTGCCGTCCAGAATACGGCACCGGTCACCCTGAACCTGGTGCTCGACTATCAGTGGCAGACGCCGCTGGTCATCCTGCTGCTGGTCTTTTTTGCCGGCGGCGCCATTCTTGGCGTGCTGTCGCTGGTCGGCGTGGTTTTTCGCCAGCGTCGCGAACTGTCCCGACTCCGGCGCGCCGCAGGCCAGGCCGAGTCAGCCGCGCCCGTGCTGCCCGACGTGCCTCCCCCGCAATGAACGATATCTTCGAATACTGGCAACTCCTGCTGGTTCCGGTGTTTTTTGCCGTCGGCTGGATGGCTGCGCGCATTGACATGCGCCAGGTGGTGCACGAATCGCGCGCCCTGCCGCGCTCCTATTTCACGGGCCTGAATTTCCTGCTCAACGAGCAGCCGGACAAGGCCATCGACTCCTTCCTCGAAGTTGCCAAGGTCGATTCGCAGACCGTCGAGCTGCATTTTGCGCTCGGCAACCTGTTCCGCCGTCGCGGCGAGACCGAGCGGGCCATCCGCATGCACCAGAACCTGCTGGGGCTGCCGGATATCGAGGAAAAGCACCGCTTGCAAGCCATGGTCGAACTCGGCCAGGACTTCCTCAAGGCCGGCCTGCTCGACCGGGCCGAGGAAATCTTCAACAAGCTGGTCGGCACGGCGCGCGATGCCGACGCCAAGCGTTCGCTGCTGGAAATCTACCAGGTCGGTAAAGAGTGGCAGAAAGCCATCGAGATCGCCCGCGAACTGCCCGATCTGGCCTCGCACAAGGAAATCGCCGAGTACTACTGCGAACTCGCAGCCGGCGAAATCATGCGCTCGCGCAGCGATTCGGCGAGGGCCTACCTTGATGTGGCGATGCAGGAGAACCGCAAGTGCGTTCGTGCCAGCATGCTGCTCGGCGACCTGCTTGCTCAGGAAGGCCGGACCGAAGAGGCGATTGCCGTCTGGCAGGGCATCGAACAGCAGGATCCCGCTTACTTGTCGCTGGTTGCCCAGCGCCTGCTCGACGCCTACCTGAAGCTGTCGCGCCGTGACGAAGGCATCGCGCTGCTCAGCGGTTATCTTGAACACTATCCCTCGCTCGATCTGCTCGACGTGGTCTATCAACTGGTACTCGAAGGCCAGGGCAACGAAGCGGCCTACCGGCTGGTGCGGGCCGAGCTGCAGCGCAATCCGACCCTGCTCGGCCTGGAGAAGCTGATGAGCGCGCGGCTGCCGCTGGCTTCGCCGGAGGTGCGCGGCGATGTCGAGCTGGCCAAGAGCATCATCCAGGGCTATACCCGCCGCCTGTCGCGCTATCGGTGCAATAATTGCGGCTTCAAGGCGCGCCAGTTTTACTGGCGCTGCCCGGCCTGCGGCGGCTGGGAAACCAATCCGCCGCGTCGCGGCGAAGAATTCGATCAATCCCTGTAGGACACCCATGCTGGAAAAACTCACGCAGGTCCGCCTGCTCGTCGTCGGCGACGTGATGCTGGACCGCTACTGGTTCGGCGACGTCAGCCGGATTTCGCCGGAAGCGCCGGTGCCGGTGGTCAAGGTCGAGCGCATGGAAGAGCGCCTCGGCGGTGCTGCCAACGTCGCCCGTAATGCCGCCTCGCTCGGTGCCAGGACGACCCTGCTGTCGGTTGTCGGTGATGACGATGCCGGTCGAGCGCTCAAGCGCCTGCTGCTTGAAGGGGAAATTGCTGCCGACCTGCAGGTCGACCGCGACATCGATACCACGGTCAAATTGCGGGTCATCGGTCGTCAGCAGCAATTGCTGCGCATCGATTTCGAAACCCCGCCATCGCATGAAATCCTGCAGGCCAAGCTCGCCGAATTCGAGCGCCGCCTGGCCGATTGCGACATCGTCATCCTGTCCGACTATGGCAAGGGGGGGCTGACCCATATTGCCGAGATGATCCGTCTCGCCCGCGCCGCTGCCAAGCCGGTGCTGGTCGATCCCAAGGGCGACGAGTGGGGCAAATACGCCGGGGCGACTGTCATCACCCCGAACCGTTCCGAACTGCGCGACGTCGTCGGTCGCTGGTCGTCGGACGCCGAACTGTTCGCCAAGGCGGAGAAACTGCGTGGCGAACTCGGCCTCGAAGCCCTGCTGGTCACCCGTAGCGAGGAGGGCATGACGCTCTTCGCCGACGGTCAGACCTTCCACCAGGCCGCGCAGGCCCGTGAAGTCTTCGACGTTTCCGGTGCCGGCGATACCGTCATCGCCACGCTGGCCGTGATGCTCGCCGCCGGCGCCGACTGGGCCGAGGCCATTCGGGTCGCCAACATCGCCGCCGGCATTGTCGTCGGCAAACTGGGTACCGCCGTTGTCACCCGCGACGAAATCGCGGGCGCCCTGTAAGGAGAAGGCATGAAAACCATCGTCACCGGCGCCGCCGGCTTCATCGGTTCCAACATCGTCAAGGCGCTCAACGAGCGCGGCGTGACCAAGATCATCGCCGTCGACAACCTGAGCAAGGCCGAGAAGTTCAAGAATCTGATCGACTGCGACATCGTCGATTACATCGACAAGCAGGACTTCATCGAGCGCATCCAGGCCGGTCATTTCGACGGCGATGTCGAAGCCATCTTCCACGAGGGGGCCTGCTCCGACACCATGGAAACCGACGGTCGCTACATGATGGAGAACAATTTCCGTTACTCCAGCATCCTGCTCGACTGGTGCCTCGATCAGGACGTGCAGTTCCTCTACGCCTCGTCGGCGGCGACCTATGGCGCTTCCAGCGTCTTCCGCGAGGAGCGCGAATTCGAGGGGCCGCTCAATGTTTACGGCTACTCCAAGTTCCTGTTTGACCAGATCGTCCGCAAGCGTCTGGCGCTGCAGCCCTCGTCGCAGATCGTCGGCTTCCGCTACTTCAACGTCTATGGCCCGCGCGAGAACCACAAGGGACGCATGGCCTCGGTGGCCTTCCACAACTTCCACCAGTTCCGCGCCGACGGCAAGGTCAAGCTGTTCGAGGGCTCGCACGGTTACGAGAACGGCGGCCAGATGCGCGACTTCGTCTTCGTCGGCGATGTGGCCAAGGTTAATCTGTTCTTCCTCGACCACCCGGAAAAGTCCGGCATCTTCAACCTCGGCTCGGGCCGTGCGCAAAGCTTCAACGATGTCGCCGTGGCCGCGGTCAACGGCTGCCGCAAGGCCAAGGGCGAAGCGCCGCTCGGTCTGGCGGAACTCCGGGCACAGGGTTTGCTCGAATACATCGCCTTCCCCGAAGCCTTGAAGGGCAAGTACCAGGCGTTCACGCAGGCGGATCTGACCAAGCTGCGCGACGCGGGCTACGACGCGCCGATGGCGACGGTCGAGGAGGGCGTTTCCCAATATATCGACTGGTTGCAAGCCCATGTATAAAACCCTGCAGGATTTTGTCGGAAACACGCCGCTGGTTCGCCTGCAGCGCATTCCCAGTGCCGACAACGAACGCCGCGGCAACGTCATCCTGGCCAAGCTCGAAGGCAACAACCCGGCCGGTTCGGTCAAGGATCGGCCGGCATTGTCGATGATCCAGCGCGCCGAAGCGCGCGGCGACATCAAGCCGGGCGACACGCTGATCGAGGCGACTTCCGGCAACACCGGCATCGCGCTGGCCATGGCGGCGGCGATCAAGGGCTACAAGATGATCCTGGTGATGCCCGAGAACCAGAGCATCGAGCGCCGCCAGAGCATGCGCGCCTATGGCGCCGAACTGGTGCTGACGCCCAAGGACGGCGGCATGGAACTGTGCCGCGACGTCGCCGAACGCATGCGCGACGAGGGCAAGGGCATCATCCTTGACCAGTTCGCCAACCCGGACAACCCAGTCGCCCATTACGAAGGCACCGGTCCGGAAATCTGGCGCGACACCAATGGCCGCGTCACCCATTTCGTTTCCAGCATGGGCACCACCGGCACCATCATGGGCACCAGCCGTTACCTCAAGGAAATGAACCCGGCGATCACCATCGTCGGCTGCCAGCCGGAAGACGGCAGCCAGATTCCCGGCATCCGCAAGTGGCCGGAAGCCTACCTGCCGAAGATCTACGCGCCGACCAATGTCGACCGCATCGAATACGTCAGCCAGGCCGACGCCGAGGCGATGACCCGGCGGCTCGCCGTCGAGGAAGGCATCTTCGCCGGCATCTCGTCCGGTGGTGCGCTTGCCGTGGCGCTGCGTCTGGCCCAGACCCTGGAAAACGCGACCATCGTCTCCATCGTCTGCGACCGCGGCGACCGCTACCTGTCGACCGGCGTCTTCCCTGCATGAAGCCGGTTCTCGTCTTCGATATCGAGACCATTCCCGATGTGCCGGGGCTGCGCCGGATCAACGACCTGCCGGCCGAACTGTCCGACGCCGAAGTCGCCGAATTGGCCTTCCAGCAGCGCCGGGCGAAGAGCGGCAACGACTTCCTGCCGCTGCACCTGCAGCGCATCGTCGCCATCTCCTGCGTACTGCGTACGCTCGAAGGCTTCAAGGTGTGGTCGCTGGCCGAGCCGGATCTCGACGAAGGCGCGATCATCCAGCGCTTCTTTGACGGCATCGAGAAATTCACGCCGCAGATCATTTCCTGGAACGGCAGCGGCTTCGACCTGCCGGTCCTGCATTACCGCGGCATGCTCCACGGCGTTTCGGCGCCGCGCTACTGGGATATGGGCGACGGCGACTACGCCGACTCGCGCGACTTCAAGTGGAACAACTACATCAGCCGCTACCACACTCGTCACCTCGACCTGATGGACCTGCTGGCGCTGTACAACGGCCGTGCCAACGCACCGCTCGACGACCTGGCCAAATTGTTCGGTTTTCCCGGCAAGCTCGGCATGGACGGCAGCAAGGTCTGGGAAGCCTGGCAGGCAGGGCAGGCGGCCGATATCCGCGATTACTGCGAGACCGACGTGGTCAATACCTACCTGGTCTACAATCGTTTCCGCCGCATGCGCGGCGAGTTGACCGCCGACGAGGAACTTGCCGAGCAGGCCTTCATCAAGGCCCAGTTGGCGAAAATCGATGCACAGCACTGGCGCGAGTTTCTTGCCGCCTGGCAATGATCCCGCGGTCGGGCAAGCTATAATTCCGAGGCTTCTTTTTCAAACTCAATCGCAGAGAGATAATAATGGCGCTTAACGACGTTCCCTCCGGCAAGTCCCTCCCCGACGACTTCAACGTGATCATCGAGATCACGGCGCATTCCGACCCGGTCAAGTACGAAGTCGACAAGGACAGCGGTGCCATCTTCGTCGACCGTTTCATGTCGACGGCGATGCACTACCCGTGCAACTACGGCTACATCCCGCACACCATCGCCGGCGACGGCGATCCGGTCGACGTGCTGGTGATCAGCCCCTTCCCGCTGCCGCCGGGCGTCGTCGTCCGCTGCCGTCCGCTGGGCCAGCTGTCGATGACCGACGAAGGTGGCGAGGATGCCAAGCTGCTGGCCGTGCCGGTGTCCAAGCTGACCCCGCTGTACAACGACGTCAAGACCTACGAAGACACGCCGGAACTGCTGCGCAAGCAGATTTCGCACTTCTTCGAGCACTACAAGGATCTGGAACCCGGCAAGTGGGTCAAGGTCAACGGCTGGCAGGGTATCGACGCCGCCCGTGAAGAAATCACCTCCGGCATCAAGCGTTACAACGACGCGAAAGACAAGCCGAACTACTAAGATGCTGCGTGTCGCCGTTGCCCAGTTCAATGCCGTTGTCGGTGACCTGACCGGCAACGTCGACCGTATCGTCGCCTGTGCTGCCGCGGCCAAGGCCCGCGGCGCGCAGGTGCTGCTGACGCCGGAACTGGCGCTCAGCGGCTATCCGCCGGAAGACCTGCTGCTGCGCCCGGATTTCTACCGGGCCTGCCAGCGGGCGCTCGACGATCTGGCTGCCCGTGTCGACGGGATTGCCTTGGTGGTCGGCCATCCGGAAGAATTCAACGGCGTCTGCCACAACGCCGCCTCGGTCATCGAAAATGGCCGGAAAACTGCGGTCTACCGCAAGATTCGCCTGCCCAACTACGACGTCTTCGACGAGAAACGCTATTTCGAGCCGGGGCAGGAAGCCTGCGTCGTCACCCTGGGTGGCGTCAATGTCGGCATCAACATCTGTGCCGACATCTGGGAAGCGGGCGCCTATGAACTGGCCTGCGCCGCCGGTGCCGAACTGGTGCTGGTGCTCAACGCCTCGCCCTGTCATCTGGAGAAGCACCACGAGCGCGCCCGCGTGCTCGGCGAGCGGGTCGAGGCGACCGGCGTGCCCGCCATCTATTGCAACCTGGTCGGCGGCCAGGACGAACTGGTCTTCGATGGCGCTTCTTTCGCCATCGACGAACGCGAACAGATCTGCATGCGCCTGCCGCAGTTCGAGGAAGCGCTCGGCATCGTCGATTTCGATCGCGGCCGCCTGCAGTCCGACGAGCACGCCGAACCGCTCTCGCTGGAAGCCGAAGCCTACGCCGCGCTGGTCCTCGGCGTGCGCGACTACATCGGCAAGACCGGCTTCAAGGGCGCGATCATCGGCCTCTCCGGCGGCATCGATTCAGCATTGACGCTGTGCGTCGCCGTCGACGCGCTGGGCGCCGACAAGGTGCACGCGGTCATGATGCCGTCGCCCTACACCGCGCAGATGAGCCTCGACGACTCGCGCGAGATGATCCGCCAGCTCGGTTGCAGCTACGACGAAATCGCCATCGCCCCGGCCATGGCGACTTATGAAGCCATGCTGGCGCCGCTGTTCGCTGGCCTGCCCAGCGACACCACCGAAGAGAACATCCAGGCGCGGATTCGCGGCAACATCCTGATGGCGCTCTCCAACAAGACCGGCAAGCTGGTCCTGACCACCGGCAACAAGTCGGAAATGGCGGTCGGCTACTGCACGCTGTACGGCGACATGGCCGGCGGTTTCGCGGTGATCAAGGACGTCTACAAGACCCTGGTCTATCGCCTGTCGCGCTATCGCAATACGCTGTGTGAAGGCGCGCCGGTGATCCCCGAGAACATCATCGTCCGTCCGCCGTCAGCCGAGCTGAAGCCGGACCAGAAGGATCAGGATTCGCTGCCCGAGTACGAAGTGCTCGACGCCATCGTCCGCGCCTACATGGAAGAAGACCGCAGCCCGCGCGAGATCATCGCCGCCGGCCTGCCCGAAGCCGATGTCCGCCGCGTCGTCCGCCTGCTGCGCATCGCCGAGTACAAGCGCCGCCAGGCGCCGGTCGGCATCCGCATCACGCCGCGCGGTTTCGGCAAGGACTGGCGTTATCCGATCACCAATCGCTACGCCGACGAATATTGAGATTACACAGAGAGAAGGGGTATTCAACATGAAAAAAATCGAAGCCATCATCAAGCCGTTCAAGCTCGACGAAGTCCGTGAAGCCCTGTCCGAGGTCGGCATCACCGGCCTGACCGTGACCGAGGTCAAGGGTTTTGGCCGTCAGAAGGGCCACACCGAGTTGTATCGTGGCGCCGAATACGTCGTCGATTTCCTGCCCAAGATCAAGATCGAAATCGTCGTTGCCACCGAACAGGTCGATCCGGCCATCGATGCCATCGTCAAGGCGGCGCGCACCGGCAAGATCGGTGACGGCAAAATCTTCGTCACCTCGGTCGAGCAGGTGGTCCGCATCCGTACCGGCGAAACCAACGAAGCCGCCATCTGACATTGTTCTTTTTTCCCGCTTGCGGCCTATTTGCATCAAGTCTGAGCAAACCGTTTGACCGAGTCCGGAAAAGGGGGTAATTTTCCCCACCAGAGGGGCATGCCCCCTCGTCCGTCAGTCAGGTTTCTCCAATGATTCAGTGGCAAGCGGGATTTCATGAAATTCATTCAGGCAGAGAGAAGATGTGACGGCACTCGCCGTCACTTATCCCCAGTCTTCCCCGCACACCTCAGGGTGTGTGACGATGGCAGGATCGGCGTGTCCGATCGTGTCACGTCCCTGAACTAAGGGTCAGCGCATGACGACGCGGCCAGCCTTCCTCGCAGAAACAGGAAGTGCTGCCGCGATCAAGGCAGTTTCCAGGGCAAGACCCCTGTCGGCACAGACCGACCAACCCCCGTTTTCCTTCACTTCCGCAAACGACGCGATTTGCCTCGCGTGGTTTTATGCTGTCCGGAAGGTTTTTCGGAGAAATAGCCTGTTCATTTGTTTGTCCGTTTAGAAGAGAGGGGAAATAATGTCTTCTGCATTGTGGTTGGCGTTGTTATGTGCCGTATTGGCGGTTGCCTACGGCTGGTTGTCCAGTCGTTCCATTCTTGCATTGCCGGCGGGGAACGCGCGCATGCAGGAAATCGCCAAGGCGATCCAGGAAGGGGCCGCGGCCTACCTGAATCGTCAGTACAAGACCATTGCGATGGTCGGCGTGGTGATGGCGGTGCTGATCGCCATCTTCCTGGGCATGGCGACGGCCATTGGCTTCGTCATCGGTGCGGTGCTGTCCGGTGCGGCCGGCTTCATCGGCATGAACGTTTCCGTGCGGGCCAATGTGCGTACTGCCGAGGCCGCACGCGGGGGCATTGCGCCGGCACTGGACGTGGCCTTCAAGGGGGGCGCGATCACCGGCATGCTGGTGGTCGGTCTGGGCCTGCTCGGCGTGGCCGGCTATTACGGCGGTCTGCTGGCCTTCGGGCTGAACCAGGACACGGCGCTGCACGCGCTGATCGGTCTGGCTTTCGGCTCCTCGCTGATTTCCATCTTCGCCCGTCTCGGTGGCGGCATCTTCACCAAGGGCGCTGACGTCGGCGCCGACCTGGTCGGCAAGGTCGAGGCCGGCATTCCCGAGGATGACCCGCGCAACCCGGCGGTGATCGCCGACAACGTCGGCGACAACGTTGGCGACTGTGCCGGCATGGCTGCCGACCTGTTCGAAACCTACGTGGTGACCGTGGTCGCCACCATGGTGCTCGGCGCACTGACGCTCAAGGCCTTCCCCGGACTGGGCGACGCGCTGATCCTCTATCCGCTGGCGCTGGGTGCCGTCTCCATCATTGCTTCCATCGTCGGCTGCTACTTCGTCAAGACTTCCGATGGCGGCAAGATCATGGGCGCCCTGTACAAGGGACTGATCGTGGCCGGTGTGCTGGCGCTGGCCTTCTACTACCCGGTGACCTCGTGGCTGATTGGCGCCGGCGACCCGGCAGCGGGGATCACCACCGGCAGCATGTTCACCTGCGCCATCATCGGCCTGGTGCTGACCGCCGCCATGGTCTGGATCACCGAGTACTACACCGGCACCGAGTACGGTCCGGTCAAGCATGTGGCCTCGGCCTGCCAGACCGGGCATGCGACCAACATCATCGCCGGGATCGGCATTTCGATGAAGGCCACGGCGCTGCCGGTGCTTTCCGTGTGCGCCTCAATCTGGGCGGCGTATTCGGTCGGCGGCCTGTACGGCCTGGCGATTGCCGCCACCTCGATGCTGTCGATGGCCGGTATCGTCGTCGCCCTCGACGCCTATGGTCCGATCACCGACAACGCCGGTGGCATTGCCGAAATGGCCGAACTGCCGCCGGAAGTGCGCGCGGTGACCGATCCGCTCGACGCCGTCGGCAACACCACCAAGGCGGTGACCAAGGGCTACGCCATCGGCTCGGCCGGTCTGGCCGCGCTGGTGCTGTTCGCCGACTACACCCACGGCCTTGAAGCGGCCGGACTGACCGGCATCAGCTTCGATTTGTCCAACCACATGGTGATCATCGGCCTCTTCATCGGCGGCCTGATTCCCTACCTGTTCGGTGCCATGGCCATGGAAGCAGTCGGTCGTTCGGCCGGTGCCGTGGTCGTCGAAGTTCGGCGCCAGTTCAAGGAAATCCCAGGGATCATGGAAGGCACGGCCAAGCCGGATTACTCACGGGCTGTCGACATGCTGACCGTCGCCGCGATCAAGGAAATGATGATTCCGTCGATCCTGCCGGTCGCCGTGCCGATCGTCGTCGGCCTGCTGCTCGGCCCGCAGGCGCTGGGCGGCCTGCTCGTCGGCACCATCGTCACCGGCCTGTTCGTGGCGATTTCGATGACCACCGGCGGCGGTGCCTGGGACAATGCCAAGAAGTACATCGAGGATGGTCATTACGGCGGCAAGGGCTCGGACGCCCACAAGGCCGCCGTGACCGGCGACACCGTCGGCGATCCCTACAAGGATACGGCCGGCCCGGCGGTCAATCCGCTGATCAAGATCATCAACTTGGTCGCTCTGCTGATCGTGCCGCTGATCGTCTGAGCGAAATCCCGGACCACCGAATGCGCCCTGCGGGGCGCATTTTTTTCAACCTCGGGGCGCGCGCAGCAGGACCAGCAAGGCGCCTTCGCCGCCGTCCTGAGGTTTGGCCTGGCAGTAGGCGAGTACCTCGTTGCGCTGGGCCAGCCAGCCGCGTACCAACTGGCGCAGGATTGACAGCTTGTGCGGCGAACCGTGGCCTTTGCCATGGACAATGCGCACGCAGCGCTTGCCCTGGTGCAGGCAGGTATGGAGGAAGCCGGCAACGAGATGGCGGGCCTGTTCGCGGTTCAGCCCGTGCAGGTCGACTTCGTCCTGAATCACCCAGCGGCCACGCCGCAGGTCGCGCAGGATGGTCTGCGCCAGACCGTCGCGCAGGTAGGCCGGCTCGTCGCCGCCTTCGAGCCGATCCTGCAGTGCGATCGGGGCGTGCAGGCTTTCGTGCAGCACGGCCTGGCGGTCGGCCAGCGATTGCTGAGGAGCAGGCTTTGGCGCCGGCTTGTTCAACTCGGCCAGATTCTTGTCGGGCAAGGGCGCGACGCCGACCATCGCCAGCATCAAGGCGGCCTGTTCGGGGTCGTCGGGCAGGCGGCGCGGGCGGGTATCGTCCTGCCAGCCAGCGGGCAGGGCATCGTCGCCGGCGCTGCGGTGTTTTGGCTGATCGTCGTCGGCCGGCGAGCGGGTGGCAACGATGCGCCGTGACGGCGGTTTGGCCAGGATCACGCGGTTGGCGTCGGGCAGCGGCTGGGCGCCGGCTACGGCCTGGCGGAACAAGGCCTGTTCGTCTGCTTCGTTGCCGGAACTGGCCGGTGGTTTGGCCGGTTTGGCAGGCGGCGCGGCGACCGGAGCCGCCGCGCGCTGTCGCCAGACGGCCCGCAGGCCGTCCTTCAGCGAGCCTGGGTCAGGCTTGGTGGCCAAGGTTGTCGAGGTAGCGCTCGGCATCGAGTGCTGCCATGCAACCACTGGCGGCCGAGGTGCAGGCCTGCTTGTAGATCTGGTCCTGTACGTCGCCGGCTGCGAACACGCCCGGGATGCTGGTCTGCGTCGCATTGCCGGTGCGACCGGCCTGGGTGACGAGGTAGCCGTGGTCCATCTCGAGCTGGCCGGCGAAGATGTCGGTGTTCGGCTTGTGGCCGATGGCGATGAACACGCCATGCACGTCGACCTGCTTCACTTCGCCGGTCTGTACATGCTTGACGGCCAGGCCGGTGACGCCGGAATCGTCGCCGAGCACTTCGTCGAGCGTGCTGTTCCACAGGATCGTGACCTTGCCTTCCTTCTCCTTCTGGAACAGCTTGTCCTGCATGATCTTCTCAGCCTTGAACTTGTCGCGGCGGTGGATCAGCGTGACATGGCTGGCAATGTTGGCCAGGTACAGCGCTTCCTCGACCGCCGTGTTGCCGCCGCCGACGACGGCGACCGGCTTGTTGCGGTAGAAGAAGCCATCACAGGTGGCGCAGGCAGACACGCCTTTGCCCTGGAAAGCCTGTTCGGACGGCAGGCCGAGGTACATGGCGGAAGCGCCGGTGGCGATGATTAGCGCGTCGCAGGTGTAGGTGCCGGCGTCGCCGATCAGCGTGAACGGCTTTTCGGTCAGCTTCGTCGTGTGGATGTGGTCGAAGATGATTTCGGTGTCGAAGCGGGTGGCGTGCTTCTCGAAGCGCTGCATCAGCTCCGGGCCCTGGACGCCGTCGGCGTCGGCCGGCCAGTTGTCGACTTCGGTGGTGGTCATCAGCTGGCCGCCCTGGGCCATGCCGGTGATCAGCACCGGCTTCAGGTTGGCGCGGGCGGCGTAAACGGCGGCGGTGTAGCCGGCCGGGCCGGAACCGAGAATGATCAGCGGGGTGTGACGTGTGCTCATGTCTTTTTTCTGCCTGAGGATGGGATCGGCGAAAATTATAGCCGGCTAATGGACGATCGTTTTGTTGAGCTTCGTAACCGATCTATCAAAGCAGTTTATAATTCCATGCTAACTGTATGACGCATAATGATTTAGCCCGTTTTCGACTAAGCCGGAAGCGGTAGAGGAAAAGCCGATGGCCAAGAGAAACGACCCCAGTCCGATGCCCGACAAGATCGGCAGCCTGCTGCAGGAATCCCGCTGGCTCGGTGTCGGTGCGCTGGCGGTATTCCTGGTGATGGCCCTGTGGGGCTTCCAGCGCAGCGATCCGGGCTGGTCGCACGCGGTCGGTGTCGCCGGCCTGCAGAACCCAGCCGGCCGTGCCGGTGCCTGGGTGGCCGATCTGATGCTCTATGTCTTCGGCCTGTCGGCCTGGTGGTGGGTGGTGCTGCTCGGCATGACCGTATGGTGGGGCTTCCGCCGCCTGCACGGCCATCCCGAGAAACTGCCGCCGTCGCCCTACCTGGCGATTCCCGGTTTCCTGGCCTTGCTGCTCGCCAGCACCGCGCTCGAAGCCTTGCGCTTCCATACCCTGCAGGCCCAACTGCCGCTGGCTCCCGGCGGCATGGTCGGCCTCGAACTCAGCCGCTGGCTGGCCGACACGCTCGGTTTCACCGGCGCCACGCTGTTCCTGCTGGCGGTCATGGCCGCTGCCTGGAGCGCCTTTGCCGGCATGTCCTGGCTGTGGGCCTTCGAAAAACTCGGCCTGATCCTCGAAGCGCTGACCCTCTTCGTCTACGGCCGCATCGATGCCTGGCGCGACCGCAAGATCGGGCGCGAAGTTGCGCAGCAGCGCGAAGTCGTCGTTCAGGAAGAGAAGCTGCGCGTCGAACTGCATGAGCCGATCTTCATCGAACCGCCGGCGCCGGTCGAAGTGCCGGTCTCGAAGAAGGCCGAGAAGCGCGTCGAGCGCGAGAAGCAGGCGCTGCTCTTCCCCGAGGCGATCATCGGCGGCACCCTGCCGCCGCTGCACCTGCTCGACCCGGCGCCGCCGCCGACCGAGACGGTCAGCCCGGAAACGCTCGAATACACCTCGCGCCTGATCGAACGCAAACTCGCCGACTTCGGCGTTCAGGTCAAGGTGCTGGCGGCGATGCCCGGCCCGGTCATCACCCGCTACGAAATCGAACCGGCGGTCGGCGTCAAGGGCGCCCAGATCGTCAACCTGGCGCGCGACCTGGCGCGGGCGCTGGCCATGGTCTCGATCCGCGTCGTCGAAACCGTGCCCGGCAAGTCGTGCATGGCGCTCGAACTGCCGAACCCGAAGCGGCAGACGGTGAAGCTCTCGGAGATCATTTCCAGCAAGCCGTACAACGACATGAGCAGCCCGCTGACCGTCTGTCTGGGCAAGGACATCGGCGGCCTGCCGGTGGTCGCCGACCTGGCCAAGACGCCGCACCTGCTGGTCGCTGGCACTACTGGTTCGGGCAAGTCGGTCGGCGTCAATGCGATGATCCTGTCGATGCTCTACAAGTCCGAGCCGGAAAACGTCCGCCTGATCATGGTCGACCCCAAGATGCTCGAACTCTCCATCTACGAGGGCATTCCGCACCTGCTGGCGCCGGTCGTCACCGACATGAAGCAGGCGGCCAACGCGCTGCACTGGTGCGTCACCGAGATGGAAAAGCGCTACAAGCTGATGTCGGCCATGGGCGTGCGCAACATCGCCGGCCTCAACACCAAGATCAAGGACGCCGAGAAGCGCGGCGAGCACATTCCCAATCCGCTGTCGCTGACGCCGGAAGCCCCGGAGCCGCTCAAGCACATGCCGTACATCGTCGTCATCATCGACGAACTGGCCGACCTGATGATGGTCGTCGGCAAGAAGGTCGAGGAACAGATCGCCCGCCTGGCGCAGAAGGCCCGCGCCGCCGGCATCCACCTGGTGCTGGCGACGCAGCGCCCGTCGGTCGACGTGATCACCGGCCTGATCAAGGCCAACATCCCGACCCGGCTGTCCTTCCAGGTCTCCAGCAAGATCGACTCGCGCACCATCCTCGACCAGATGGGCGCCGAAGCCCTGCTCGGCCAGGGTGACATGCTCTATCTCGCGCCCGGCACCGGCTATCCGACCCGCGTTCATGGCGCTTTCGTTTCCGACGACGAAGTGCATCGCGTCGTCGAGCACCTCAAGACCACCGGCGCCCCGGAATACGTCGAGGACATCCTCAACGGTGCTGCCGGCGATGACGAAGGCGGCGGCGAAGCGGGCGAGGGCGGGGCTGGCGACGCCGAGAGCGATCCGCTTTATGACCAGGCCGTCGACATCGTGCTCAAGAACCAGCGTGCCTCGATCTCGCTCGTCCAGCGTCACTTGCGCATCGGCTACAACCGCTCGGCCCGCCTCATCGAAGCCATGGAGAACGCCGGCCTGGTGTCGGCCATGGACGGTCGCGGCGGTCGCGAAGTGCTGATGAAGAAACCGGCCGAATGATTTCCCGGCGGCCAATACAAAAACTTACACACTGACACAGCGCCGGCCATCGTGCCGGCGTAAGCTGCGCCCATGAAACTCGTCCGCCAACTCATCGCCAGTGCCGCCTTCGCCGCGCTGCCCATCCTCGCCCACGCCGGTGCCATCGACCAATTGCGCGGTTTTCTCAACGACACGCGCAGCTACAAGGCCGATTTCGAGCAGGCGGTGATCGCCCGCAACGGCCGCAAGCCGCAGGAGTCGTCGGGGACGCTGGCCATCCAGCGACCGGGCAAGCTGCGCTGGGAAATCCTCAAGCCCTATCCGCAACTCGTCGTCGGCGACGGCCAGAAAATCTGGATTCACGATCCCGAACTGCAACAGGTGACGGTCCGTCAGGCCGGCCAGGCCATCGGCGGCTCGCCGGCCGCGCTGCTCGCCGGCAGCAACGAACTGGAAAAGAATTTCACGCTCAGGGAAGCCGGCGACGCCGACGGCCTGGCCTGGGTCGAGGCCATCCCGAAATCCGCCGACAGCGGCTTCGAGAAGGTGCGCATCGGCATGGCCGGACGCGACATGAAGGCGATGGAACTGCACGACAACTTCGGCCAGACCACGCACATCCGCCTGCTGCGCGGCGAACGCAACCCGGCGCTGGCGGCCGGGCTGTTCCGCTTCACGCCGCCGCCGGGCAGCGACGTGATCGGGGAATAGCAGCGCGTTTCAGGATTATTGGCAGGACAGCAGCAGGGAGCTGATTACCTGGTCGACTTCCGATCTGCTCTGATCGTCGAAGTAGGTTTGAATGAAAGATAAAGCGTGCTGGTTTTTGATGCAGGCATAATATTTCTGATAAATATCTGCACCATTAACGCTTATGCGGGCGTCGAAATATCCGAGCGGCGCGTTGTTGATACTTTCCGTGTGGCAGTCATCGGTAACCTCCAATTCGATTGCTGCGTTTTTCAGCAACGAACGGGCGTGGAATAGATAGTCACAGCCGGTTTTTATACCCGGCATGACTTCGATATTCTCGGCAACGCCTATTACGCTTGGGTTGAATTTAACCGGTGTGCCAGGTTCGTGTTTGAAAAAAGCGAATATTGGCACGGTCGTTTTGATCGACTCTGCCAGAATGGCTTTCATGTTCTTGTCATCGCCGGCTACTACACGGGCCCCTTGCGAACTCTGTTTTATTGTTTGTTCCGGGTCCTGGGCGAACCAGCCTTCTGGCTTGTCGACCTGGATGTCAAAGTAGGCATTGGTGTATCTCTTGCCATCCGTGGATTGAGTGATTACGGAAGTGACTGGTTCTTTATCCGAGCACGCGAATAGGGACAGCGCCAGAACAGATAGAAAAATATATTTCATTTCAACGCTCAATATTGGTCGTCAAGCTTGCTGTTCAAAGCTGACGGGTTCCTTGTGGTTGCTTCTGATGACGACCGTTCCGGCAATCTTGTCATGCCAGCCCTGTTTTTTTCTGTCAATTCCGACCCAGATAATTCCCAGGAACAATGGGATCATCGAAACGTAGTAAGCAAGGTAACGGCCAATGAACTGTCCGGTTGAAGGCTTGCCGCCGGTTTTTGCGTCCACTATTGTCAGCCGGGTTGCCATTTTTCCCGGTGTGGCAGATTTGTACACCCAGAAAATAATGACTGCGATTGCCGGAATGACGTAATTGAACATCGCATCCCAAAAACCGAGAAAAAACGATTCGCTCTCCCAGTACTCAGTACCGTATATGGCGGTGAGTATCGGCAAGATTATGATCAGCATCAATACCGTATCTATAATTGCCGCGCCTGTTCGTATCCAAAATCCTGCATATTCTTGTTCGTTCATTTAGCCGCTCTCCCCAAGGCATGGTACATCGTTTGAAAATGACGACATCGTGCCGTGAATCATATGGAATATCAAGCGCTTCGTTGCCACTACGGTCTGTTTGAAGCGAGGCTCGCCCTTACAGGGCACCGACCAAAGCGTTGAGAGTTTTAGCGCCTGAGGGCGATAAAAACCAGCCGAGTGCTCCGCAATTGAGCACAACGGTGATCCAAAACGTGGCTTGAAACGACGCCTTGGCGGATTTGTGCCGAAGCAATCGCTGCGCGGCCAGGGCGCCGGGCCAGCCACCGAAAAGGGCGAATAAATGCAACGTGCTTTCCTGGGTTCGCCATCGATTCCGTAGGGCTGCGGATTTATCGAATGCGTAGGCGAAGAAGGCAATGATGCTGGCGACAGCGTATAGCGCGAGGACCGTAGCGGGGAGTCGGCCAGCGGCGACAGCACCAACGAGAAAGACCAAGAAACAAGCTGCGAATAGCGGGGGAAGATTGCTGCGCCCCTGAGCTTTAGGCGGTGTCGGCCGTTCGCCAACGAATGCAACAGTCTTCGCTTGCGAGCGGCCCTTTCCATCGACCGTGAGTTCGTAGGTGACGAGTACGTTTGCTTCCGGTCGGCGCTGCCGGCTGGAAAACGAGTTGATGTGCACAAAGACTTGCTCGCCACCGCCGTTGGGTGTGATGAATCCAAAGCCTTTGTCATCCTTCCATGTGGTAATTCGACCTTGATAGCGCATGTTGATCTGATGAGAGTATTAACGTCTGAATTCAACGGACTGAGTGGCTTTTCGCGAAGATTCGGAGGAATCAAATGTGAGCGCGGTGTCGGCCACTATTTGAAGGCCGGAGAGAGAGCACCGCAGTACATTACGGTGTTACAGACAACCCCCTGAGCTAGTAAGAAGCCAATGCTGGCACCTGTAGCTCCGAGAAGAATTGATGCAGCGGGGCCGTAAGTTGGACGATCTTGCAAGGACAAAGCAATAGCGCCGATTACAAGACCTGGCAGCGAAAGAAGATGGCCGACGACGAGAAACCCCTCTGGATTGGCCGAAAACCAATTGATACTGAGGTAGCTGACCAGGGTCAAATAAATGACTACAGCAACACCGGATAGATAGAAAGAACGTAGTTTTCTCCACGAGCAGATTTCAAGAGCAACGATTGGTGCTATGACGGGGTAGAGATATGCGGTGTAAAGAGAGTCGCCTGCAGCGACGACCATGCTAACCAATAGAAAATATCCACCCCATATGATGCGTTGCGGTACTCCAAAGGCAACTAGGCTAATCATGGCTAACGAATGACGAGAGGGCGTTGTTAGACCGGTTAAGACCGTATGCGCAGAACGGTACATTCTGTATTTCATAGTGATCATTTCCGAGTGGTTTTGCCCACATTGATTCTCCTTTGAACCGCCAACGGTTTGGAAGATCAATATGAATATTTACGAGATCATCGGTTTCCGTGTTCATAGGTCTGGTGCATCGCAGGGTTGGGCAGCCTGTGGCGCACGGCGGAAAGCTAAGACTTCTGCGGGGTGCAGCGATTCTGCAACACCTCTTCCCAGAGAGCCTTCACATTAACGTTTGTTAGGTAGTGACCGCTCCGTGGTTCTTGATAGGCGCCGATGCCGTGGAGGATTGCCCACTGAGGTTCGTAAGTCGGAGGCCCAATTTTCTTGAGTGCATCACAATATGCTTGTACTTGCGCTGGGTCCTTCTGAATTTCCTTGCTTATCTTCGAGGAGTTTTCTCGTTCGTCGTTCGTCAAGTCGGCGAATGCGTTCATGCTGAGAACGGTTCGCGCTCCTTGAGTGGAGCGATCAGCCAGTCGTTTCAAGTCGTAATAAGCAAAGCCATACCCGGTTGTAAGCAGCGCCCACGCCTTCGAGTACTCTTGCTCTTTGATGCACTTCTTCGCTGCGTAAATCAGCGCTGGCGGATTGAATTCACTAGTGACCTCGCCCATCGAAATGCATCCCAGATCGAAATTCGGTTTGAGACTTCCCGCGAACCTGACTTCTGTAATAACGGCTCCGTTGCTCAACTTTGTTTCCTTTACTTGAGCATTACGCAGCCGCTCTTCCAGTATTGGATTTGAGCCGACAACTGAATTCACATCTTGCGCATAAATGTTCTGCGCCAGCGAAATGAGCAGGCACGACAGACCAAGCAAATTCCTATTCATGGCAGGTTGTCTCATAGCGAATGGAGAAAGGTGGTAACAGCAGCGTTGCAATAAACTGCCTAAAGAAGTGAGCGGCCTTGCGCGGCTATTTGCGCAGGTCCGCTCGACTACCGGTTGGGCTACAGGGCGGTGTCCCGCGGAGTGGTGTAAGAGCGGAAGGTGTTGAGTTTGCCGTGGTGGCCCTGCAGGGCCACCACGGCGGGCGCAATCAGGAGGTCATCGGAGAACTCCGGTAAGGTTGGGTTTGCGAATCTCAATCTCTACTGAGGAGTAAACCGATGACCCAAGACAGAATGCAACTTTCCGAGCTGCTTGAAAAGGCCGGCGCCGACGATATCGTGCGCGAGATGATCGGCTTTGTGGCCCAGCGCCTGATGGAGCTGGATGTCGAGAACCGCTGCGGCGCCAGCCATGGCGAGCGTTCCGAGGCGCGAACCAATTCCCGAAACGGCTTTCGGGATCGCGCGTGGGATACCCGCGCCGGCACGGTGGCGCTGCGCATCCCTAAGCTGCGCTCCGGCAGCTACTTCCCGCCCTTCCTGGAACCACGGCGGACCGCCGAAAAGGCGCTGGCGGCCGTTATCCAGGAGGCCTACGTGCAGGGCATCTCGACGCGTTCGGTCGATGATCTGGTCCAGGCTATGGGCATGAGCGGCATCTCCAAGAGCCAGGTCTCTCGCCTCTGCGCCGAGATCGACGAGCGGGTGCAGACCTTCCTTGCCCGTCCCATCGAAGGCGACTGGCCCTATCTGTGGATTGACGCCACCTACCTCAAGGTACGTCAGGCCGGAAGAATCGTTTCCGTCGCCGCCATAATCGCCATCGGCGCTAACAGCGATGGCCGACGCGAAGTGCTTGGGCTGCAGGTCGGCGCCTCTGAAGCCGAACCCTTCTGGACTGAATTCCTGCGCAGCCTGTCGCGTCGCGGCCTGCGCGGCGTCAAGCTGGTGATCTCGGACGCCCACGAGGGCCTGAAAGCTGCTGTACGCAAGGTGATCTCTGCAACCTGGCAGCGTTGCCGGGTACATTTCATGCGCAATGTCCTGGTTCATGCGCCGACCAACCAGCGTCGCATGGTGTCTGCCCTGATCGCCACCATCTTTGCCCATGAGACAGAAGCTGCGGCACGGGACCAGTGGCGAACCGTCGCTGACCAACTCCGTGAGCGCCTGCCAAAGATCGCCCGGCTGATGGATGATGCCGAGGACGATGTGCTCGCACACATGGGCTTTCCTCGCGAGCACCGGAGCAAGATCCACAGCACCAATCCGATTGAGCGGCTCAATGCCGAAATCAAGCGCCGTACCGACGTCGTCGGCATCTTTCCCAACGAAGCGGCCATCTACCGCCTGGTCGGCGCCCTATTGCTTGAACAGAACGACGAGTGGGCCATGCAGCGACGTTACATGACCCTGGAAACCTTGGCCGAGGTCGGCGACAATCCCGCCGTCAGCTTGTCCGCCGTGACCCTCTGACTGGCAATCCAACCTCACCGGAATCCATGACTTCCTGATTGCCTCTTACACCACGAACGGGGACACGATCGGCTACAGCTGTTTATCGAGAGCGGACAAAAGGCGACTCTCCCAATCCGCTGCGAATACGTTTGTGCTCATTGCGCGTTTATTTACCACCTCGACACGCGTTTGGACTTTGCCTTGAACCTCTTCCACAAAGATAGCGACATTTTCTCCGTAGCTGAACGCAGAAATTCCATTCTGAGCAAGAATTTGACCCCGAGCTTTGTCATCATTAACAAGACTTAAACCCGAAGCTTTTACAACCGTCAGCGTTGCATTCCAAACTTCTTCATAGGGCTTGTCATAGACCCGTGAACTACCAGTTCCCTTGGCTGCTTTTGCATCTGCAAGAGTCGAGCAACCTGTTGTCCCGAAAAGAGACAGAATTACACAAACGATCAAACATACTTTCTTCATTTATATCTCCCTGGTGATAATAAGGCCCAACGTGAATTAGATTTCGTCGCCACTACGGCAGCCGCTTTAAGTGACGAAACTGAGTTGCCGCACCAACGTCGTTGCCGTTCTCTTTGCGGACATAAGCAACGAGGTCACCTTCCGCAAACTGGACGTCGCTGAAGGTAAATGGCGTAACGACGAAAAAGACGTCCCACTCTTCGATGTGGTTGGCAACGTCAGTTCGCGTAACCGCGATTCGACCGGGACGATATAGGCGCCAAGTTGAAACGATTGGGTTCTTTCTTGCGACATCAAGGTCTGCGGCCTTCCCGAACGGACATGCAGCTTGCCCTGCGATGACGGCGTGCCTAAGTTCCCCGTTTGAATAGTAGCCGACGGCATCACATCTGACGGGCATTGGCCCAGCCGGACCTTGGCGCCCAGATTTTGGCGGAAACCGCAACTTCTGTGAGCTTTCAGGAAAAAGCCAAACGCCCTCAATATCTTTCTCTGTTGCAGGGCGTAGCTCCGGTCGGAACGGCGAGAACGGACATGGATATAGCGTCCACATGGACACCGCGAGCGTCTGAGCAGTTGCCGAGTTTTGTTCGCCCATCGTCTTCAAGTACGTAATGATGTTGGCGCGAACCGCGGGGGATGACGAACTATCGAGGCACATCGTTTTGGCTTGGTGCATCTGCGCCATATCTTGGATGAATTTTGTCAGCGGATCGGGCTCTTGTGCTCCGACATTTGCAGCTATACCGACCAGCAACAAGAACAATACGTTTGAAGATTTGAATAGTGGGCTCATGGCTTCAACAGAAAATAACCGGCGCTGCGGGGCTTCATCGCGCAGCGTCCAGCGACCGAAGGGAGCGAGGTCGACAGCTGGGTTAGCCGCGTTTAACGAGTGCATTGTTGGCGCGTGGCCTTAGTGAGCAACAGAAATAGGAAGGCCAAGAGCAGAACGGCGATGGCCCATGAAGCCACAGGCGCATCACCAACACTCAAGCGACCAATGAACCAGCTACCGAAGCGAATGAGCTGGGTGCCAACAGCAGCCAGGCCTAACCACCACGCCCAGGCAAAGCGGTGCCAAAGCCCAAATGCGACTAGGCTGCCAACGAAAACGGCGGCCAGCGTGGCGGGAAGCATAAGGCTGTACTTAAGAGTGCCGAGGTCGCCGGTGTTGAAAAAGTGAAGCAGCATGCCCCCTACAACAATCAAGACGTAGGCGATGGCAACAATACTGGCGAGCTTGGGGTGCGATGGTGTCATAGCGGCTCACGTTGGACATGAGCGGCAGCTGGAGGCCGCAGGCCGGAAGCTGTCCGCTCGATGGAGGGGTTAGCCGCCACTCTTTCTGCCCTTTCGAGTGCTTTGCTTTCTCTTCCGGAACAGTGTATCGACTGCTTCTTCGCCGTACTCCGCGCGTAACGCCTCCCGCGCGAGCCCAACATGGGCGTAGAAGACACCTCGTGCTAGACGCTCAGAAACTCCGGGTTCGTCGAAAATGCCGGAGTCTGCACGGAGTTCAGCAACGCGCTCACGGTCTGAGTTCTTTACGTGCTCGGTATGCCTGTTGAGAATCACCCGTAGTTGTTCGGGGGTCTCAATCTTTAGCGCAATGAGATCGGTGAGTAGGTCCGCGTAGGGCTCGTCTTCCTTCTTGTTCTCAGGGGGCAGCAGCTCCGCGAGGGCTGCCGCCAAAGAATCGACATTCAGCGGTTCCGTCGCGGCTTGTGGGGTCTGTGAGTCTTGAAGATAAGCTCGGCGCTCGTCAAGAACGCGCTCAAACTCCAAATCAACTGTCTCTAGCAGTGCCGACACACGATTAATTGTTCTACGAAGCGGCCGCGGTACCCCAGACTCCTGCTTGTACTGAAGCTTGTGCGATGCTGCAGCCCAGATGTGCTGTGCGATTGTCCTTACTTGAAGTTCGACGCAAAAGTCGTTGAGGCCCGCCAGACTTGGCAACAGAAGCCATGACTTAGGTAGACGAACTACGAAATGCTGCGACTGGTACCCGAATTCTGAATCCCCCAATCTCGCCGCCGTATCTTCAAGGGAGACAACGTCAAACGTGTTCTTAATGAGTTCTAAGACCCTTGCTAGGTCGGATCGAAACAGCAGGATTGCGCGTACTCCGATCAGATCATGTAGATGGAACAACGAATCAAGCGTCAGCTGCTTGCGATCCATCTTTTCCGCGAGAGATGCCCAAGTCTTGACTCGGCTTTCCATCGGGACGCCCAAAGTTACGTCGTTGGCCGCTAACAGAGCAGACAGCTGAACGACTACGGCCTCGCGAAGGCGCTCCGCGCGTCCAGCGTGATCTTGGTATTGAATGTGCAGAGCGTCGATGTCCATATTTGTGGTGGCTAACGTTGAAGTTGCGGGGCGGCGAAGCCGTCCCACACGAACGACCTGTTAGGCATGTTGCGCGGGCCTCTTCCATTGACCTTCATTGGCACACTCCACAAGATGCCCAAGGGTGAGTTCCGGAAGGTCCAAAAGGTCTCGCGCCGGAATGCCTCGAATGTAGCGTTGCCACAGATACAGAGGTAGACCGAGCGGATTCCCGCCAGCCTCCGGACCGAAATACTCGATCCAGTCGAAGTCCTTCATGTTGACGTCGAACTTCTGCGCGTATGCCGCCATGAATTCTTGCCCGTCTAGTCCTGCGATCTGGAAGTCGTGCGCAAGCGCTGTGCGTTCGGTGATCGCTGCGCGCAAGTCCCACAGTTCAGCAACCGCAAATGCGCGGATATCTTCGAATGTGAACCGACTCATAGATTGCTGCCTAACGTTTGAATTCACCGGCCTGCGCGGCTTTTTGCGCAGGTCCGGTGGAATGATGGGTTGGGCATCTTGTGGGGCTATGCAACATCGAATTGTGCTATCTCGCTCTTTGCGATCAGCCAGGTGCCAGTGGCGGACTCCATTCCGGGAAGAATGATTTCGTCACGCTTTTCTGGAGTGAGCTTCAGGTCAGGCAAGAATGGTGACGCGACCGCCTTAGCAATATCGGTACATCCGAGTTCACCAGCCGCAAACAACTTTTCGATTTTGAATACCTGATTTACAGCGGCTGACACTGGATCGTTACCCTCGGAGTAGAGCAACTCGCCAACATGAAACACTGTTTTTGACCGTAGCTGAAACGCGCTTCTTTTGTCAGGGTCGAGTGTTCGGTTCCACTCATACGAATAGAACTGCATACGGCTCTGAGTAGCGGCGGTGTCCCGCGGAGTGGTGTAAGAGCGGAAGGTGTTGAGTTTGCCGTGGTGGCCCTGCAGGGCCACCACGGCGGGCGCAATCAGGAGGTCATCGGAGAACTCCGGTAAGGTTGGGTTTGCGAATCTCAATCTCTACTGAGGAGTAAACCGATGACCCAAGACAGAATGCAACTTTCCGAGCTGCTTGAAAAGGCCGGCGCCGACGATATCGTGCGCGAGATGATCGGCTTTGTGGCCCAGCGCCTGATGGAGCTGGATGTCGAGAACCGCTGCGGCGCCAGCCATGGCGAGCGTTCCGAGGCGCGAACCAATTCCCGAAACGGCTTTCGGGATCGCGCGTGGGATACCCGCGCCGGCACGGTGGCGCTGCGCATCCCTAAGCTGCGCTCCGGCAGCTACTTCCCGCCCTTCCTGGAACCACGGCGGACCGCCGAAAAGGCGCTGGCGGCCGTTATCCAGGAGGCCTACGTGCAGGGCATCTCGACGCGTTCGGTCGATGATCTGGTCCAGGCTATGGGCATGAGCGGCATCTCCAAGAGCCAGGTCTCTCGCCTCTGCGCCGAGATCGACGAGCGGGTGCAGACCTTCCTTGCCCGTCCCATCGAAGGCGACTGGCCCTATCTGTGGATTGACGCCACCTACCTCAAGGTACGTCAGGCCGGAAGAATCGTTTCCGTCGCCGCCATAATCGCCATCGGCGCTAACAGCGATGGCCGACGCGAAGTGCTTGGGCTGCAGGTCGGCGCCTCTGAAGCCGAACCCTTCTGGACTGAATTCCTGCGCAGCCTGTCGCGTCGCGGCCTGCGCGGCGTCAAGCTGGTGATCTCGGACGCCCACGAGGGCCTGAAAGCTGCTGTACGCAAGGTGATCTCTGCAACCTGGCAGCGTTGCCGGGTACATTTCATGCGCAATGTCCTGGTTCATGCGCCGACCAACCAGCGTCGCATGGTGTCTGCCCTGATCGCCACCATCTTTGCCCATGAGACAGAAGCTGCGGCACGGGACCAGTGGCGAACCGTCGCTGACCAACTCCGTGAGCGCCTGCCAAAGATCGCCCGGCTGATGGATGATGCCGAGGACGATGTGCTCGCACACATGGGCTTTCCTCGCGAGCACCGGAGCAAGATCCACAGCACCAATCCGATTGAGCGGCTCAATGCCGAAATCAAGCGCCGTACCGACGTCGTCGGCATCTTTCCCAACGAAGCGGCCATCTACCGCCTGGTCGGCGCCCTATTGCTTGAACAGAACGACGAGTGGGCCATGCAGCGACGTTACATGACCCTGGAAACCTTGGCCGAGGTCGGCGACAATCCCGCCGTCAGCTTGTCCGCCGTGACCCTCTGACTGGCAATCCAACCTCACCGGAATCCATGACTTCCTGATTGCCTCTTACACCACGAACGGGGACACGATCTGAGTAGCTTCCCACCATTGATAAAGGTCGGTAAAGGACGAGAACAAAAATAGCCCGGCATCGCCAACGACCTTCAGAAAGTGCGCATAGCTCGTCGGTTCAGATATTCCAAGACTCTCTACGCAGGCGGTGATGAATGCTTCGACTCTACGCTTGTTAAGCTCGGCTCCAAGCGTTAGTGATGAAGCAGTCGCACCACTCAAATCAGTTAATGCGACGTAGTAAACGCCCGGTCTGAAAAGCTGTTGCTCCTCCATTCTTCGGACGTGAGCAATGGCTTCAATCGCGGCTTCACGACAGTATTTCGGGATGTGATCGAAGGCACCTCGGCCAAGACCAAGGATTGCGTCGATATCGTCTAGGTTAGTCACTGAGGCTCCATTAGCTTGAAGATGCCCAACGCCGGAGGTAAGGCCGCTGGCCGTTAGGCCAGTCGCGCCTTGACCGTGGAGTTAGAAGTCTGGTTGATAAGGAGATGGAAGTGACGCCAGAAGAAGCAGACAAGATGCATGAATGGGCCGGGATGAATGGCGCAATATCGTGGCACCTGATAGACAGATATGCCGACAACTGGAACGAGGCCGGAATGATGATGGACGCTTGGCGGCGTGCAAACACGCCAAAAACCGGAAAGTGCCGAGCGTGTGGACATGAACACGAATTGCCTTCTAACGTTTGAATTCACCGGCCTGCGCGGCTTTTTGCGCAGGTCCGGTGGAATGATGAGTTAGGGAATCGGTTGAATAAACTTGATGTAAAACCATACGGCTAACCCAAGAGCGACAGCGCCACAGTAAATTCGAAACCAAGTCTTGCTTGAGTCGAGGACAAAATCATCCTTTCCAATAGCGGGTACAAGAGCTATCAAACCCTGGAGGATAAGAAGCTGAATCACAATCCACGCTAGGCCGAAAGCGCTATTTGTATCCTTCCAGATTGCAGAAGCCACAGCCAATCCGGCGATCACGCATGCGCTGACTGATGCAAAATCAAACGCCACCATGGATGGCCGAACTACGAAAAATTTTACCGATCCGGGCAAAGGCGATGGGAGTGGACCACGAATGGCCACAATGAGTGACAAGGTAAACCAAGACATACTGCATAAAAATGCAATTGTCGAAAAAGCGAGGTGATCTTGCACCACTGACATTAAGGTGATTTGCCAATTGGGGTTGCCGACGGGATAGATTAGGCCTAGGGCAAGGCCGGGAAGAAGAAACGGCGCCCCATAGTCACGGTAGCTAGTCTTGGCAATTGTTAGCAGTTGAGAAAGCATGGATTCCCTAACGTGACATTAACCCGAAGCCCGTAAGGGCGGTCGGGTTAAATATAGTGTTAGGATTTATACGAGTGGAGTTATGATAAAAATTATGGGTTTTTGCTTGATTCATTTTTTAGCATGATCTCCAATTGCTGTTGAATCTCAATTATTTCGGTTTTATTTGTAATAATTTGGCGAGGTCGCCGTGAGCGAATTTTTATTAGTTCGGCAACAAAAATAAAAGCAAATAGAATAACAACTGCTACTTTAATCGTTTGAAATGACATGCCAAATTGTTCATGAATGACAAAGAAGAAAACTCCAAGTGCTAGTACACTGGCGAACAATTTGAGAAATGAGCAAAAGCGGAATTTCAGGCGCGACATATGCCCCTAACGTGAAGTGGACGGCATATTCGCCGTGTATTCTGGATTGCCGCCGTCTATTCTCGCTGGCATGTCAGCCGAAGAAGCCCGGCCAGCCTTGCCTTTTGCGGAATTAATCTGCATATCTCCAAGGATGGACGGCACTTGAACATGGCGCCGTGCCTGGATATCAGGCGCGGTCGCCTCATATGCTGGCTCCGTGCCGTATACGCTGGCGAACACGGCGCTCTCAAAGTCTCTTGTCATATCGGCGAAGATGGAATACTGTGTTTATGAACAGTTAATATCGATTGGCAGGTACGGCATGGAACTGAATCAATCATCGACCTTGCTGGGGCGGGTTCGGGAAGTCATTCGTTATAAGCACTACAGCATAAGGACAGAACGCTGTTATGTCGAGTGGGTGAGGCGGTTCGTGGCTTTTCATGGGCGCCGCCATCCCAGGGAGATGGGGGCTGACGAGGTTCGGGCGTTTCTCGGGCATCTGGCGGCAGACTTGCAGGTGGCGGCGTCAACGCACCAGCAAGCTTTGTCGGCGCTGCTCTTTCTGTATCGTGAAGTGCTCGGCGTCGATCTGCCCTGGCTGACCGATCTGGATCGGCCGAAAAAACCGAAGCGGACGCCCGTCGTGCTGTCGCGTGGTGAGGTCGAGCGTTTGCTGGCGGTGATGGAAGGAACGCACGCGTTGATGGCCCGTCTTCTCTACGGGACGGGCATGCGCTTGATGGAATGCGTGCGGTTGCGGGTCAAGGATGTCGATTTCGAGCGTAGCGAGTTGACGGTGCGTCATTCCTTCGCCACCCACTTGCTGGAGTCGGGCTACGACATCCGTACCGTGCAGGAACTGCTGGGCCACTCGGATGTGTCGACGACAATGATCTACACGCATGTGCTCAACCGGGGCGGGCGGGGTGTGGTGTCGCCGCTGGATGCGGTGCGCTGAGTGGATTTATTTGTTTGCTGCGCATACCATGCGCAGAGGAGATTGCCTGATGAAATCGATGCCCCAAACCTCGCCGGCCAAGCGCCCGGTCAATTTGTTGCTCAATGAGGGCAACGTCGAGCGGGCGCGGCAGTACACCGCCAATCTGTCGGCCACGGTCGATGCTTTGCTGGCCGAGTTCGTTGAGCGCGAGCGCCTGCGCCGCGACGAGCAGCGTCAGCATTACGCGGCGGTGGCCGAGGCGTGGAACCGCCTGGAGGCGCTGAACGGTTCGTTTGCCGACGAGCATTCGACGCTGTGAGCCAGTTCGATGTGCATCGCAACGCCGGGCGGCACGCGGCGCTGATTCCCTTTGTCGTGGTCGTGCAGTCGGCGGTCTTCGATGAGCGTCGACGCCGGGTCGTGGTACCGCTGGTGGCCAGCGATCTGGCGCAGCAGCAGGTGAGTTTGCCGGCGTCGCGGGTGACGCCGGAGTTTTTCGTCGAGGGGCGCAAGGTGATCCTGAATCCGCTGGAAATCGTTTCCGTGCCGCTCGATGCGCTGGGGCCATGCGTCGCTTCGCTGGCTGCCGAAGGCGAGGTCATCGTCGCCGCGCTGGACGAAGTGTTTTCGCGTGCCTGGGGCTGAGGTTATGAGCGATTTGTTTTCCACCAACGAAGTCGACCGTTCCGCGCCATTGGCCGAACAGCTACGCCCGCAGACGCCGGACGAAGTGATCGGCCAGCAGCATCTGCTCGGGCCGGGCAAGCCGCTGCGTCTGGCGTTTGCGTCCGGGCAGCCGCATTCGATGATCCTGTGGGGGCCGCCGGGTGTGGGCAAAACCACGCTGGCGCGGATGATGGCGACGCAGTTCCAGTGCGAGTTCATTGCCCTGTCGGCGGTGTTCTCCGGGATCAAGGAAGTGCGCGAGGCGGTGGCGCAGGCCGAGTTGTGGAAGGCGCAGGGCAAGCGGACCATCCTCTTCGTCGATGAAATTCACCGTTTCAACAAGTCGCAGCAGGACGGCTTTCTGCCTTTTGTCGAAAGCGGGCTGTTCACCTTCATCGGTGCGACGACTGAAAACCCCTCGTTCGAGGTCAATTCGGCGCTGTTGTCGCGGGCTTCGGTCTATGTGCTGAAGTCGCTCGACGAGGCCGAGATGGGGCAATTGTTCGACCGTGCCCAGGCGCGGGCGCTGGCCGATCTGGCGTTTGACGAGGAAGCAAAGACGCGCCTGATCGGGCTGGCCGACGGCGACGCGCGGCGCCTGCTCAACCTGCTGGAACAGGTGCGCACGGCGGCGCGGGCGGCGGGTGTTTCGGCGGTCGACGGCGCCTTCATCGAAGCCACCATGGCGCAGAACCTGCGCCGTTTCGACAAGGGCGGCGACGCCTTCTACGACCAGATTTCGGCGCTGCACAAGTCGGTGCGCGGCTCCAGCCCGGACGGCGCGCTCTACTGGTTCTGCCGCATGCTCGATGGCGGTGCCGACCCGCGTTACCTGGCGCGGCGGATCATCCGCATGGCCTGGGAAGACATCGGCCTGGCCGATCCGCGTGCCATGCAGATTGCCAACGACGCAGCCGAAACCTACGAGCGCCTGGGTTCGCCGGAAGGCGAGCTGGCGTTGGCGCAGGCAGTGACTTACCTGGCGGTGGCGGCCAAGTCGAACGCCGGCTACAACGCCTACAACGCGGCGCGCGCCTTCGTCGCCAAGGATGGCTCGCGGCCGGTGCCGGTGCATCTGCGCAACGCGCCGACCAAGCTGATGAAGGAACTCGGCTACGGCAAGGCCTACCGCTACGCGCACGACGAGCCGGAGGCCTACGCCGCCGGCGAAAGCTACCTGCCGGACGGCATGGCTGAGCCCGGCTGGTACGCACCGACGCCGCGCGGGCTGGAGGGCAAGATCGGCGAGAAACTGGCCCACCTGCGCGATCTGGATCGCAAGGCGGGCAAGAAGTAGGGCTCAGTCGATCTTGCGGTGATCGACGGCGCCCGGGCCGCGATGCGGTCCGTACTGTTCCGGGCGCCCGCCGGGCTGACCGAAGGCTGCTTGGCCGTTGCCGGCCTTGATGTTGCGGTCCATCCAGCCGAGCATGTCGTCCCACATCGTGCGCTGGTCGCGTAGCGGCGGCATCGTCGTGGCGTGCGGCAGTTCAATGGTGACCACCGGCACGCTCTTGTAATGGCCGCCGTAGTTGCCCAGCGAGCCGGGGTAGACGCCCAGCCGGTTGAGCGCCAGCCGGCCGAAGCGCAGCGGCTGCGGTGCCGGGCCGTCGTAGTCGAGCAGGTTGTAAGGAGCGTGCACGCTGATGATGACGTCCGGCTTGAACGCCTCGATCTGCTGCTCCAGCCAGCGCGTCTCGATTTCCGAGCCGGCGGCATCGCCGGGATAGCGGCGTGGATCGCGCCGGGTGCGCTCGATCCAGTACTTGTGCGCGTCCTGGTCCCAGTCCGGCGTCGGGAAATTGCGGTTGAGGTCGACGCCGTGGGCGTTGGCGCGGGTCGATGGCCGGCTGAACAGGCCATCCGGGTTGGACGCCGGGATCACGCGCCAGACGTATTTGCTGGCCTTGGGCTCGCCGACCCATTCCAGCCAGCGGAAGACGATCGAGACCGAGGTCAGCTCGTCGCCGTGGATGCCGCCGATGATCAGCACGCGCGGCGGATTGACGGCCTTGCGGGCAGCGGGGATGTCGCGCAGGACGAGCGCCCGGCCGCCGCTGGTGCGCTCGCTGACGGCGACGAAATCCTGGCTGCGGCAGTTTTCTGCGGAGACGCTGCGCAGCCGTCGGCCGAGGTCGTCGCACCAGGCATTGGTGACGCTGCGGTCGGCGGCGTGGGCGGGGAGGGCGAGTAGCAGGGCGGCGAGCAGGCCGGTCGTGGCGCGGGGCAGCAGCGAAAACATGGGCGAAATGACGAGGTCGTGAAAAACCGAATGATAACCGCTGAGCTGTCCGGTTCCGGCGTTTCCGGCCTCGCGTATAATTCGCCGCTTCAAGAATGCCGCTGTTTTCCGGGAACCACCATGCTCGACATCCAACAACTCCGCTCCAACCTTGACGCCGTCGCCGAAGGCCTTGCCAAGCGTGGCAAGCCGATCGACTTCTCCGCCTTCTCGGCGCTCGAAGCCGAACGCAAGACGCTGCAGACCCGTACCCAGGACCTGCAGGCGCAGCGCAACAGCCTGTCCAAGCAGATCGGCATGTTGAAGGGGCAGGGCAAGGATGCGTCCGAAGTCATGGCCCAGGTCGGCGCGTTGGGCGACGAGTTGAAGGCTTCCGAAGCGCGGCTGACCGAACTGCTCGGCGAGTTCAACGCCATCCTCGCGGCGCTGCCGAACATTCCCGACGCGTCGGTGCCGGTCGGCGCCGACGAAACCGCCAACGTCGAGATCAAGCGCTGGGGCACGCCGCGCGTTTTTGATTTCCCGGTCAAGGATCACACCGACGTCGGCGAGACCATCGGCCAGCTCGATTTTGCCACCGCCGCCAAGATTTCCGGCGCCCGCTTCTCGCTGTTGAAGGGCGGTCTGGCCCGCCTGCACCGCGCGCTCGCCCAGTTCATGCTCGACACGCATACCGCCGAGCACGGCTACACCGAGCTCTACGCCCCGTATCTGGTCAACGCCGCCAGCCTGTACGGCACCGGCCAGTTGCCCAAGTTCGAGGAAGACCTGTTCAAGGTTCTGCGCGGCGACCAGGATCCGCTCTACCTGATTCCGACCGCCGAAGTGCCGGTGACCAACATCGTCCGCGACGAAATCCTGGCGGCCGAAGCGCTGCCGCTGAAGTTCGTCTGCCACACACCGTGTTTCCGTTCGGAAGCCGGTTCGGGCGGTCGCGATGTGCGCGGCATGATCCGCCAGCACCAGTTCGACAAGGTTGAGTTGGTGCAGGTCGTCCATCCGGACATGTCGGCGGCGGCGCATGAGGAACTGACCCGTCACGCCGAAGTCATCCTGGAAAAGCTGGAACTGCCTTACCGCCGCATGGTGTTGTGTTCGGGCGACATGGGCTTCTCCGCCGCCAAGACCTACGACCTGGAAGTCTGGCTGCCGGCGCAGAATACCTACCGCGAAATCTCGTCGTGCTCCAATTTCGGCGCCTTCCAGGCGCGCCGCATGCAGGCGCGCTTCCGCAACGACAAGAACAAGCCGGAAATCTGCCACACGCTGAACGGTTCCGGCCTGGCTGTCGGTCGTACGCTGGTGGCGATTCTCGAGAACAACCAGCAGGCCGACGGCAGTGTCACCATCCCGGCCGTGCTGCGCCCCTACATGGGCGGTCTGGAAAGCCTGGGCGCCTGATCGGCGACACTCAGCGGCGGCTCGTTGCGCGACAGGATGTCGTAGTAACTGCGAATGTTCTCGGTCATGATCACCGCTTCGCCGCCGCGCGCCCGGCCAGACTTCAGCCGGCTGTAATATTGCGGCCGCGCTAGCAGGGGCAGGACGCGTTTCATGTCGTACCAGGCATCGGCATCGGCCTTGAGCTGGCGGGCGATGGTCCGCGCCGCGTTCAGGTGGCCGGGGCCGATGTTGTAGCCGGCCAGCGCCAGCCAGGTGCGGTCGGGTTCGGGAACGTCGGCCAGCCCGTCGCGCAGGATGTTCAGGTAACGGGCGCCGCCGATGATGCTTTCGCGCGCATCGAGCCGGTTGCCGACGCCGAGCCGGTCGGCGGTCTCCTCGGTCAGCATCATCATGCCGCGGACGTTGGTGTAGCTGGTGGCGAACGGGTCCCAGTGCGATTCCTGGTAGGCCAGCGCGGCGATCAGCCGCCAGTCGATGCCGGTCTGCCGTTCGGCCTCCTGGAAATGCTTGCGTAGCGCCGGCAGGGTGGTCCTGATCTGGCCGAGGAATTTCTCCACATCCGCCTGCTTGAGGCGCCGGACATGACCGAAGTAGCGTTCCTTCAGCCGGTTCAGCGTGCCGTCCTGACGCACTTTCTCGATGAAGGCGGTAACCCGCGCGCGTAATTCCGGGTTCGGCGATTTGCCCAGCCACCAGACAATGGGCGCGGCTTCACTGAGTTTCAGCGTGCTGCGTAGCGAGGGTACGTACTGGTTGGCGAGTTCTTCCAGGTGCCCGTCCATGGCGACGTAGCTGACCTTCTGCTCACCGAGGGCTTCGAGCAGGTCGATGATGTTGCCCTGGTCGACCACCTCGACGGTCAGCTCGGGAATTTCCTGGGCCAGACGCTGCATCGTTGCCGCCTGCCGGGTGCCGGCCAGGACATGGACCGTCTTGCCGCTGAGCTGATCGAGGGATTGCAGCGGTAGCGAGGCCTCGTGCTGGGCCAGGATGTCGTGCGTGCTGAACAGCGGCGGCGTTGATTCGATGCTGGTATCGGCCGCCGGCGACAGCCAGGCGGCAGCGAGATGGTAGCCGCGGCCGTTGAGTCGGTCGCCGATCTCGCCCGGTTCGATGACCTCGTGGCGCACCGCGACACCGAGTTCTTCGGCCAGCAGTCGGGTCAGGTCGTGTTCCAGCCCGGTTGCCGCGCCGGCTTCGTCGGCACTGTAGGTCAACGGCCCGGTCTGGGTGACGACGACCAGATCCTGGCCGCCGGGTGTGGGGAAGGGCAGGGTGTCGCCGCAGGCGTTCAAGGTCAATGAGATGACCAAAATCGTGACGAGCCTGTTAAATCCTCGCATAAGCTGTGCTATTATCTCGGCCGCTGCGGAGAGGTGGCAGAGTGGTCGATTGTACCTGACTCGAAATCAGGCGTACTGAAAGGTACCGAGGGTTCGAATCCCTCCCTCTCCGCCAGCAACATCATCAAGCGCCCACCTGGGCGCTTTTTTGTTTTGGTCATCAAGGTGGCTACCCTCCTGGGGCTTGTGTCAGGCGAGAAGTAAGATATCCGGGAGGATTATGCCGTGGTTTTTCCCCGTTTTTTCAGGTAATTTTCGCCAATGGGTGATTCCTGGAGGCAGGCATGAGGCTGAGTGAAGAGCAACGGCGAGTGGTCAAGGTGGCGACAGCCGAGTGTTTTGAGCCGTCGGCGACGGTGCGTCTTTTTGGCTCGCGCGTTGATGACAATAAAAAAGGCGGCGATATCGATCTGCTGATCGAAACCTCACTCAATGACCCGGCCTTGATTGCTGCCGCGCACATTCGTTTCGTATCCCGGCTCTATCGTGAAATGGGAGAGCAAAAAATCGATCTTCTGATTGATTACCCCGGCCGTCGCCAGCATTTACCCATTTACGATGTTGCTCGAGCCCAGGGGGTTCGGCTATGAACGGGGCGCTGGTGCTTGACGAAGCCTGGCGCCAGTGCCAGAAACATCTCCATCATCTTCGACATGCAATGGGGGCGTTGGCTGCCAATTTTCCGGTCAAGGCCGAGGCACTCGCTGGAATGGATGACGAAACTGTTCAGGATTGGGATCAATTCATCCTCAGATTCACCAAGTTGCAAGATGCAATGGGCGGGCGCCTCTATCCGGCCTTGCTGGATTATCTCCAAGAGCCCTATGGCAACCGGCCGATGCTGGATAAGCTGAATCGTCTTGAGCAATTGGGCTTTCTGGGTAGCATCGACGACTGGAATACGCTTCGGGTCATCAGGAACCATTTTGCCCATGATTACCCTGAAGATGATGCGGTGAAGGCGGCTTTTCTGAATCAGGCTGCTGCCGCTGTCCCCTTGCTTGAATCCTTGCTGAAACGCGTGGCGGCTGCAGTGCCAGGGTTTGAGGCGTGATCTGCCGGTACTGCGCCGGACCATAAACGCAAACCCATGATCGATACCCTTTTCCTGCCGCTGGCCTTGGCCTTCATCATGTTTTCGCTCGGCTTGTCCTTGCGCGTGGCCGATTTCCGGGCGGTGCTCGGCGACTGGCGGGCGCTCGGTGTCGGCCTGGTGGCCCAGGTTTTCCTGCTGCCGCTGGTGGCCCTGGCGATTGGTCTGGGCCTCGGGCTGTCGCCGACGATGCTGCTCGGTCTGGTCATCCTCGCCGCCTGTCCGGGGGGCGTCAGTTCGGCTTTTCTGACCCATCTGGCACGCGGCAACACCGCCCTGTCGCTGGTCATGACGACGATCAGCAGCCTGCTTGCGGCGCTGACCCTGCCGTTGGTGATCAACCTCCTGATGCTGTGGCAGGCGGGGGACTTGCCGGCGGGCGCCCTGTTCCGGCCGGGCGACATGCCGCTGGGCAAGTTGCTGGCCGGTGTGCTGCTGGTGACGACCCTGCCGGTGGTCGTCGGCATGCTACTGCGCCTGCGCGCCGGTCTGATCGGCGAACGCGGCGAGGCCTGGGTCAGCCGGCTGGCGACCGGTTTCTTCATCGCCATCGTCGTTGTCACCTTCATCAGCCATCGCCAGACCATCGTTGCCGGCCTGCCCGAGGTCGGGGCGGCGACCGTGCTGCTCAACGTCGTGGCCATGCTCGGTGGCGCGCTGCTGGCCTGGGCGGCCGGGCTGGCGCGCCGGGAAACCATCGCCATCTCGCTGGAGTGCGGCCTGCAGAATGCCGGGATGGGCATCTTCGTCGCCATTTCGCTGTTCCGCCAGGCCGAGCTGGCCGTGCCCAGCGTGGTCTATGCGCTGACCATGAACCTCGGCGCCCTGGCTTTCCTGTACTTCGTCCGCCGCCAGCGTGCCGGCGGCCTGGCGCTTCCCTGAGTGATGACGGCGGCGGGACTTCTGCGATAATCGCCGGCGATGCTTGCCTATATCTTCCGCCGCCTGTTGTACGCCTTGCCGATCCTGATCGGCGTCAACCTCATTACCTTCGCGCTGTTCTTCATCGTGAACACGCCGGACGACATGGCGCGCATGCAGCTTGGCGTCAAACGGGTGACGCCGGAGGCGATCGAGAAGTGGAAGCTTGATCGCGGCTACGACAAGCCCTTGTTCGTCAATGCGGCGGCCGGTGGTGTCGGTACGCTGACCGACACCATCTTCTTCGAGAAGTCGGTGCGCATGTTCGTCGGCGATTTCGGCCGGGCCGACGACGGTCGCGACATTGCCCGCGAAATCAAGGCGCGGATGTGGCCGTCGCTGGCAATTGCTTTACCGACCTTCATCCTCGGCCTGTTCGTGACCGTCAGCCTGGCCTTGCTGCTGGCTTTCTTCCGGGCGACGGCGCTGGATTTCTGGGGCGTCGTGCTGTGCGTCGCGCTGATGTCGATTTCCGGGCTGTTCTACATCATCGGCGGCCAGTACCTGATCGCCAAGGTGTGGAAACTGGTGCCCATTTCCGGTTTCGGCGACGGGCTCGACGCCTGGCGCTTCCTGATCCTGCCGGTGTTCATCGGCGTCGTTTCCGGGATCGGCTCGTCGACGCGCTGGTACCGGACCATCTTCCTTGAGGAAGTGTCGAAGGACTACGTGCGCACGGCCCGCGCCAAGGGGCTGGCCGAGACCGTGGTGTTCTTCCGCCACATCCTGCGCAACGCGATGATCCCGATCCTGACCGGCGTCGTCGTGGTCATTCCGCTGCTGTTCATGGGCTCGCTGCTGACCGAATCCTTCTTCGGCATTCCCGGGCTGGGCAGCTACACCATCGACGCGATCAACGCCCAGGACTTTGCCGTGGTCCGCTCGATGGTCTTCATCGGCTCGGTGCTGTACATCGTCGGCCTGATCCTGACCGACATTTCCTACACCCTGGTTGACCCGCGGATACGGTTCTCATGAGCGACTTCCAGATCGTCGTCCTGTGGTCCGATATCCTGGTCTGGCTGCTGCTGGCAGCCGGTATCGGGCTGGGTCTGCTGATTTCCCGCAGCCCGCCCTTGCTCGCCGCCTGGCGGCGGGTCGGCGCCAGCCGCCCGGGGATGGCGTCGGCGACCGTGCTGCTGGCCTTCGTGCTGGTCGGCCTGCTCGATTCGCTGCATTACCGGCCGGCGCTGGAAAGCCAGCCGGGCGAGCAGACGCAATACGCGATCGAGGTGCTGTCGGTGCTCGATGCGCTGGTCGGCCCCTTGCGCACCGAAAACGAAAAGACCTATTCGTCGCCGCTGGCCACCCACCTGCATGCCAAGGAAACGACCGAGGTGCCCGGTGTCGGCACGGTGCGCGAATTCCCGCGCCTGAAGTTCGGCGGCGTGCATCTCGACGATCCGGCGCAACGAGGTGGCGATGTCGCCATGACCGCCTTGCGTGCGGTCGGCCTGGCGGCGCTCGTCTGGCTGGCCCTGGCCGCGCTGGTAGCGGCGCGTTGCGGTGGCTGGGTGGCGGTCTGGCGCGGGCGCACGCGCTTTGCCTGGAATGCCGTGCTGGCGACGCTCGGCGCGATGCTGCTGGTGCTGTTGCCGGTCTTCCTACTGGCCGGCGATTACCACGTCTTCGGCACCGACAAGGTCGGCCAGGACGTGCTTTACCAGATTCTCAAGAGCGTGCGCACGGCGCTGATCATCGGCCTGGTGACGACGCTGGTGATGCTGCCGCTGGCGGTGGTGCTGGGCATCGTTGCCGGATATTTCCGGGGCTGGGTTGATGACCTGATCCAGTATCTGTACACCGTGCTCAACTCGATTCCCGGCGTGCTCTTGATCGCCGCCGCCGTGCTGATGATGCAGGTGGTCATCGACACGCACCCCGAATGGTTCGCCACCGCCGCCGAGCGCGCCGACCTGCGCCTGCTGGCGCTCTGTTTCATTCTCGGCATCACCAGCTGGACCGGCCTGTGCCGGCTGCTGCGCGGCGAGACGCTGAAGCTCAGGGAACTCGAATACATCCAGGCGGCGCAGGCCTTCGGCGTGTCCAACTGGCGGATCATCCTGCGCCACATCCTGCCCAACCTCATGCACATCGTCATCATCGCGCTGGTCATGGACTTTTCCGGGCTGGTGCTGGCTGAGGCAGTACTCTCCTACGTCGGCATCGGCGTCGATCCGACGATGACCAGCTTCGGTACGATGATCAACAACGCGCGCATGGAACTCGGTCGCGAGCCGGTCGTCTGGTGGTCGCTGGCGGCGGCCTTCAGCGCCATGTTCATCCTGGTGCTCGCCGCCAACCTGTTCGCCGACGCGGTCCGCGACGCATTCGACCCGAGGGCCGCCTGATGCTGCAAGTCAAGGATCTCCGTCTCGGCTTCGCCAGCGGCGAGCGAACCCTGCTCGCCGTCGACGGCATTTCCTTCGCCATCGAACGGGGCGAAACCTTTGCCCTGCTGGGCGAATCGGGCTGCGGCAAGTCGGCCACCGCGCAGGGGTTGATGCGCCTGCTGCCGACGGCCGGGCGCATCGTCGGCGGTTCCGTGCAGCTCGACGGCGAGGAATTGCTGGCGCGCTCCGAAGCCGAAATGCGTGCCTATCGCGGTGGACGCATGGCGATGATCTTCCAGGAGCCGGCGACCAGCCTGAACCCGGTGCTCACCGTCGGCCGCCAGATCGGCGAGGTGCTCGAACGCCATCGCTGCCTGCGCGGCGAGGCGGCGCGCGCGCGCATGCTCGACCTGCTGCGCCAGGTCGGCATCGCCGACCCCGAGCGCCGGCTTGACGAATATCCCTTCCAGTTGTCCGGCGGCATGAAGCAGCGGGTGATGATCGCCATCGCCCTGGCTGGCGAACCCGAATTGCTGATCGCCGACGAGCCGACAACCGCGCTCGACGTCACCGTGCAGGCGCAGATCCTCGACCTGCTGGCGCAACTGCAGGCCGAACGCGGCATGGGCATGCTGCTGATCACCCACGACCTCGGCGTCGTCGCGCGCATGGCCCATCGCATCGGCGTCATGTACGCCGGCGAACTGGTCGAGGTGGCCAGTCGCGAGGAATTCTTCTCGGCCCCATGCCATCCCTATACCCAGGCCTTGTTCGCCGCCTTGCCCGACGTGTCGCGGCGCGGCATGACGCTGACCACGATTCCCGGCCAGGTGCCGTCGCTGGCGGCGATGCCGGCCGGTTGTAGGTTCGCCGACCGCTGCCCGCAGGTCATGCCGGTCTGCCGCGAGCAGTCGCCGGCCTGGCGCGAGGCGCAGCCCGGGCACGCGGTGCGCTGCCACTGGCAGGGGGCACAGGAAGCGTCTGCCCCGGTGTCGTCCGTCGCCGATGCGCTGCCCAGCGGGCAGGCCCCGCTGCTCGACGTTGCCGACCTGAAGGTGCATTTCCCCATCCGCAAGGGCATCCTGCAGCGTACGGTCGGCCACGTGCATGCGGTCGATGGCGTGTCGCTGGCCATTTCGCCCGGTCGCACCCTGGCCCTGGTCGGCGAATCCGGTTGCGGCAAGACGACGGTGGGCAAGGCCCTGCTGCAGTTGATCCGGCCGACGGCGGGCAGCGTGCGGCTGGCCGGCGAGGAACTGACCGGCTTGTCCGGGCGCGATCTGCGCGCCGCGCGGCGGCAGTTGCAGATGATTTTCCAGGACCCGTTTGCTTCGCTCAACCCGCGTTTGCGCATCGGCGAAATCATCGCCGAAGGCATGACGGCGCTGGGCGTCGGGGGCGACGCAGCGGCGGCGGTGCGCGCGCTGTTGCAGCAGGTCGGTTTGCCGGACGACGCGGCCGAGCGCTTCCCGCATGAGTTCTCCGGCGGTCAGCGCCAGCGTATCGCCATCGCCCGCGCATTGGCGGTGCAGCCGGCCTTGCTGGTCTGCGACGAGCCGACCTCGGCACTCGACGTGTCGGTGCAGGCGCAGATCCTCAACCTGCTCAAAACCCTGCAGGGCGAACTGGGCGTGGCCTACCTGTTCATCACCCACAACTTCGCCGTGGTCGAATACCTGGCGCACGACGTGGCGGTCATGTATCTCGGCCGTATCGTCGAGCGCGGTAGCGCCGACGAAGTGCTGGGCAATCCGCGTCACCCCTATACCCAGGCCCTGCTGTCGGCGGTGCCGGTTCCCCGGCTCGACGGTGCCGGCGAGCGCATCCGCCTGCCGGGTGAAACGCCGTCGCCAGCCAAGCCACCGTCAGGCTGTCATTTCCATCCGCGTTGCCCGCAGGCGACCGAGGTCTGCCGGGAGCGCTATCCCGATGGCAAGACCCTGAGCGACACGCATGTCGCGGTTTGCCACTGGGTGAACTGAGGGGCGCTGCCTACTTCTTGGTGTTTTTCTTGGTGGGCGTCGCCTTGACGACTTTTTTCGGTGCTGCCCGGCTGTTCTTGGCGGTGCCCGGTTTGCTGCTGGTCTTTTTGGTCAGCTTCTTTGCCTTGGGTTCCGGCTGGATGATGGCCGGCGACGACTCCATGCCCAGCATCCGCTGCAGGCCTTCCTGATTGCCGTTGCCCGGGATCAGTATCTTGGAGCCGGCAGCCAGGCGGACGTTGCCGGGCAGGCCGTTGGCCTGGATCAACTCGTTGGTGCTGACGCCGAGGCGGGCCGCAATTTCGCCGACGCGTTCGGCCGAGCGGACGGCATAGCCCTGCCATTGGGTGAGCGGGGCGGGGTGGTTGGCGAGGTTTTCGATGAAGGTGTCGACGCGATCGGCTGGCAAGACGACCGGCGTGTCTGCATTGATCACCGGGCGGTTGTGCGAGGGGTTGAGGTGGCGGAATTCCTCAAGCGTCATGTTGGCCAGGCGCGCTGCCGTCTTGACGTCCATCGGTCGGGGCGAGGCGGCGGTGGCCAGGTAGGTCTGGTTCGGAATGAACGGCAGGCCGAGCCGGGCGAAGGTTTCCGGGTTGCCGAGGATGTTCTTCAGCGCCTGCAGCTTGGGAACGTAGTGCCGGGTTTCCTTGGGCATCGTCAGGTTGGGGTAATCGGTCGGCAGGCCGCGTGCCTCGTTCTTTTCGATGGCTCGCTTGACCGCGCCTTCACCCCAGTTGTACGACGCCAGCGCCAGGTGCCAGTCGCCGTGCATCTCGTAGATGGTTTGCAGGTAGTCGAGCGCGGCATTGGTCGAGGCCATGACGTCGCGACGTTCGTCGCGCCACCAGTTCTGCTGCAGGTTGAAGCGCTTGCCGGTGGCCGGGATGAATTGCCACAGGCCGGAAGCGGCAGCCGGCGAATGGGCCATCGGGTTGAACGAGCTCTCGACCATCGGCAGCAGCGCCAGTTCGGTCGGCATGCCACGGGCTTCGAGTTCCTCGACGATGTGATGCAGGTAAGGCCGGCTGCGCTCGATCATCTGGCGCAATGCGCCGGGACGATTCTGGTACCACTGCTGGTAATGGAGAACGAGGTCGTCGTTCAGGTCGATCATGGCAAAGCCCTGGCGCAGCCGGTCCCAGAGATCGTGGGTACGCAGCGTCAGATCGATGGTCAGCGGCAATTCCGGCTGCGGCTGGATTTCCTGAACCTTGAACCCGTCCAGCGAAAGCATCTGCAGGCTCTCGGGGATCGCTGTCTTCAAACGCGGGTTGAAGTCGGTTTCGGCAAGCGCCGACAGGCTGGTAGTGCTGAACAGAAGCCCGAGAATCAGGCCGGCAAGGCGACGGGATGACGGCTGAACTTGGGAAAACGGCATTGACCGAGGCTCCGGGCGCGAAGTGGGGCAAACGCAGGATTATAACGGAGGAGAAAGCGTCGACTCGGTGTGGAAATGTAACACCGGCTACCGCCGCCCTTGTCGTTCACGCCTTGTCCCGGCTCAGGGCGCGCCAGGTCTCGCGGAAGATGAACTGCTCAACCTTCAGCCGCTGCTGCGCCGGGCAAGCGATCCGTACCACCAGCATCAGTTGCTTGGGGTCGGAAAAATCCCACAGCACCTTGCTGCGTGCCGACGGGAAGGCGATGAAACTCTCATCGGAAATTTTCCGGAAATGCGCTTCCGCCTCGGTCTGCCAGGTCCGGGTGGCTTCGTCGGCGGCGGCCAGGGCGGCAACCTCGACCTGATCGAGGTCGTGTGCCGCCCCTTCAGGGAGCGGCATCCGGAACAGATGGAGGACGTATTCTCCCGTCGGCGACGTGTTCTTCAGCGGGGTCGTCAGCAGCATTCCGTTGGGAAATTCGGCCACCTTTCCTGTCAGTTGCCCCGCGTATCCGAGTTCGGCCAGGGTGGTGGCAAACATGTCGATGTCGATGACCCGGCCGTTGAGCTGGTTGATCTCGATCAGGTCGCCGACCTTGAACGGACGAACCAGGGTGATGTAGAGATAGCCGAGCACGCACATCAGCAATTCCTTGCTGACGATCAGCATGGCGCCGGCGACCGCGGCCAGGGACAGGGCGAAGCCGGCGATGGTCGATGCCCAGACGGAAACGACGATGGTGAAGATCATGAACCAGATGACGTTTCTGGCCCAGACCAGATGCAGTCGCCGTTTTTCTGCCGAAATCTCTCCCCGGGAGAGGTAGCGGGCCCACAGATGAGAGAACAGCATGCCGATGGCGATCAGCGCGACAGTGGCGATCACCTTTTCCCATTGGCCGGGAATGGCGTTGAAGAGGTCGGTCAGTGTCGACATGGTTCAATCCGGATTTGCTGTTAATTTCGAAGTGTCGATCATCGGCGGCAGTATTTATCAAAAGAACTTCCTTGCCTACCCTGTATCGAACGAATGGCGGCGGATTGGCAGCGGCCTGGAAATGACCATCAACCGAGGAGGCCCGGATGTTTTCCATTTACGGCATGACCGGTCAGGTGTTCAGTGGCAGCCTGGAGGCGATGAACCGTGTTCACCCGCTGCTTCAGGCACGTCGGGCACGCGGGGTCAGTCGCGATGGTGACGAGATCGGGGCAGAGAGTGTGGCGACACCATTGGCGCAGGAAGCCGTTTCGGCTTATCGGAAAATGCTGCCCGCTGATCTTGAGCGGGGGCCGCTGTTCCATGCCGCGCAGATCATGAGCCGGCCTGTCGCCGTCGTCGAGCACATGAGTTCAGTCGTGGATGCCTGGCATCTGCTGCAGGAACGGCAGATCCATCAGGCGCCGGTCCTCGATGAAGCACGGCGGCTGATCGGCCTGGTGACCGAACGCGATTTGCTGACCGTGATTGACCTCGAGGGAGAACGCGTACTGGAAAACCTCAAGCGACGCGTCAGCGACGTGATGACTTCCCCGGTTGTCGCTGCCGCGCCGGTCACCGACATCAGGCGCATCGCGGACGTGATGATCCAGAGCGGGCTGAGTGCCGTGCCGATCCTCAATGAGGGGGAACGGATCGTCGGCATCGTTTCGCGGACGGATATCCTTCGTGCCGTGATGACGGACCCACCGTTGAGTTTGTGGCGTTGAAGTTTCGTGCGCCGAAAATGATGCGCTGAGCGTCGTGGATTCAGACCGACGCGCGATTCAGCAATATGCTCAGTTCAGGGTAGTAAGCGAGGCGGCTGATGCTGATGAGCTTGCCGATGCGCAGTGATTCGGCAACTTCGCGGGCAGCAGCAGATTGTTCGATCAGGACCGGAAAATGAATGGCTGGATCGAGCATCGAGAATATTTCCCTGAGCACTTTGCCGCAGGCCTGGTAACAACGTGGGTCGAGCTGGGTTGTCTGGTCTCCCTGGTCACACGCATCAAGGTAAGCCGCAGCGCTGATCGCCGATACGGCAAGGACGTCGATATTGTCCGGAGTGAAGTGACGCATGGTGACTCTCCTTGGATGAGGGTCTGAAACGATTACCCTGTGTGAGTTAACGCGTGATTTTCAGGAAAGTTGAGGGGAATCGTTGTGCACTCAATAGCGGATGACGGCGCGATTCTTTCTACCTATTGTTCGACGAAGGCCCGTTCGATGACATAGTCACCCATCTCACCGATGTGCGGTGAGATTTTGAAGCCGAAGCCGTCGAGCATGGCGGAAACTTCCTTGAGCATGGCCGGGCTGCCACAGATCATGCCGCGGTCCGTGGCTGGGTCGAGCGGGGTTTCGCCGATGTCTGCAAACAGCTTGCCGGAAAGGATCAACTCGGTTTGCCGGCCTTCGTTGCGGAACGGCTCGCGGGTGACGGTCGGGTAGTAAATCAGTTTTTCGCGGATTTCATCACCCAGGTATTCGTGATTCCTGAGATCTTCTTCGATGTAGTCGTGATAGGCCAGCTCGTTGGTCCGGCGGACGCCGTGGATCAGGATCACCTTGTCAAAACGCTCATAGGTTTCCGGATCGTGGATCAGGCTCATGAAGGGTGCCAGGCCGGTGCCGGTGGCGAACAGGAACAGCCGCTTTCCCGGCTTCAGGTCGCGCAGGACAAGCGTGCCGGTTGGCTTGCGGCTGACTAGGAGCTTGTCACCCGGTTGCAGGTGTTGCAGGCGTGAGGTGAGCCGACCGTCCGGTACCTTGATGCTGAAAAACTCCAGATGTTCTTCGTAATTGGCGCTGGCGACACTGTAGGCACGCATCACCGGCCGGCCGTTGACTTCCAGACCGATGGTCACGAATTGTCCGTTGGTGAAACGCAGGCCGGGATCACGCGTGGTGCGGAAGCTGAATAGGCTGTCGTTCCAGTGGTGAACGGAAATGACCGTTTCGTGATTGAAGTTGCTCATGGTGAGGTCCGGTGGGAGGCAATGGTTTCAGCATAGGTGTTGTGCGTTAAATCAAAAAGCGGATAATTTGGCTATTGCTTATCTACTGAGTCGATATGAGACTGACACTGCGTCAACTGGAGATCTTTGCCGCGGTGGCTCGCAGCGAGAATGTTTCGCAGGCAGCCGGGCGTCTTGCCATGTCGCAATCGGCGGCTAGCAGCGCATTGGTCGAACTGGAGCGTTTGTACGACTGTCCGTTGTTCGACCGGATTGGCAAGAGCCTGCACCTGAACAGTGCCGGGCGCGGGCTGTTGCCGCTGGCCGAGAGCTTGATCGGGCAGGCCCGGGAACTTGAGGATTACCTGTCTGGCGGGCGGCCGGGGCCGCTGAATGTTGGCGCGACGCTGACGATCGGCAACTACCTGGCAACGCTGATTGTGGTCGACTACATGAAACAGTATCCGCAATCACCGGTGCAACTGCAGGTCGCCAATTCCGAAACCGTGGTCGAGCGCCTGCTGCGTTTCGAATGCGATCTCGGCTTGATCGAAGGCGAGGTGGTTCACCCTGATCTGGTGGTCGAACCCTGGCTGGCCGACGAATTGGTGGTTTTCTGCGCGCCCGGACACGTGCTCGCTGGTAGCGCCAAGGTCGATAATGCCGCCTTGTCGGCGCACGCCTGGATATTGCGCGAACCGGGATCGGGAACGCGTAGCCAGTTCGACCGCTGTATTGGCAGCCGGATGAGCAAGTTCCGCTTGGGCCTGGAACTGGAGCATACCGAGGCGATCAAGCGCGCTGTCGAGTCTGGCCTGGGGCTGGGTTGCCTGTCGCGCTTGTCCCTGCGCGAGGCATTCCGGCGTGGCAGTCTGATCGAACTGCCGACGCCGCAATTTGACCTGCGCCGGCATTTCTATTTTGCCAGTCACCGGCGCCGCAATACGGGGGCGGCGGGCCGTCTGTTCAGGCAGGCCTGCCTTGCCGCCAGCGCAGGCGCCAGCAGTACAGGCGATCTTGCTTTGCCCTTCATCCGCTGAGGGGTAGGGGTCATTCAAAACAAAACGCCTTGTAGTGTCGTGGAAGCCACGATGCTACAAGGCGTTAATGTATGTTGGCGGAGTGGACGGGGCTCGAACCCGCGACCCCCGGCGTGACAGGCCGGTATTCTAACCAACTGAACTACCACTCCGCGCTAAAGCTTGGCGTCCCCACGGGGATTCGAACCCCGGTACCTACCGTGAAAGGGTAGTGTCCTAGGCCTCTAGACGATGGGGACCCGGACTACGCAAACTTGTCGATTCGGTGCCTGGTGGAGGTAAGCGGGATCGAACCGCTGACCTCTTGCATGCCATGCAAGCGCTCTCCCAGCTGAGCTATACCCCCAGTTCAGAGAGACAGCCGAATCTTTGCTTCATGCCGTCGCCGTCGCGACTGGCAGAAAACAAACCGGATCAACCGGATTTGTAAATTGGCGGAGTGGACGGGGCTCGAACCCGCGACCCCCGGCGTGACAGGCCGGTATTCTAACCAACTGAACTACCACTCCGCACCAAAACCTTTGGCATCCCCATGGGGATTCGAACCCCAGTTACCGCCGTGAAAGGGCGGTGTCCTAGGCCTCTAGACGATGGGGACCCGGACTTTCCTTCGAGCTTTTATGGTGGAGGTAAGCGGGATCGAACCGCTGACCTCTTGCATGCCATGCAAGCGCTCTCCCAGCTGAGCTATACCCCCGCTCGAAAGAAGGCCGCATTATAGGGAGCGTCTTTCCCCTTGTAAAGGGCCTTTCACGATTTTCAGAGATATTTTTTCAGGGCCGCCAGTACACGGTCGCGGCCGATCAGCTCGATCACCGCATCGACCGACGGCGTTTGCGTCTGTCCGACCAGGATGGCACGCAGCGGCATCGCCAGTTTCGGCATCTTGAGGCCGTGGCGGGCGATGGTTTCCTTGATCAGGGCGGCAATCGCCGGAATTTCCCAGGTGACTTCGGCGATCCCGGCAGCGAAATCGGCCAGCGCCGGCCGGGTTTCCTCGGTCAGGTGCTGGGCGAGCAGTTCCGCGCTCGGGGTGACCGTGGTGTAGAAAACCTCGACTGCGTCAGCCAGCACGTTGAGCGTGTTGCAGCGGTCGACGTAGAGGGCGACGGCCTTCTCCAGGCTGGGGCCGGTATCGCTGTCTACGTTGCGGGCGCTCAGCCGGCGCTTGATGTGCGCGGCCAGTTCGACGGCCGGCAGCTGCTTCATGTAGTGCTGGTTCAGCCACAGCAGCTTTTCGGTGTTGAACTGGGCGGCGGAGGCGGTGATGTGGTCGAGGTCGAACCATTCAACGAACTGCTCGCGGGTGAAGATTTCGTCGTCGCCGTGCGACCAGCCCAGGCGCGCCAGGTAGTTGATCACGGCTTCCTTGAGGAAGCCGTCTTCGTCGTACTGCATGACTGAGACGGCACCGTGGCGCTTGGACAGCTTGGCGCCGTCGTCGCCGAGGATCATTGACAGGTGGCCGTAGATCGGCACTTCGGCGCCGAGCGCCTGCAGGATGTTGATCTGGCGCGGGGTGTTGTTGACGTGGTCGTCACCGCGGATGACGTGGGTGATGCCCATGTCCCAGTCGTCGACGCAGACGCAGAAGTTGTAGGTCGGTGTGCCGTCGGCGCGGGCGATGATCAGGTCGTCGAGTTCGGCATTGGCGATTTCGATACGTCCCTTGACCGCATCGTCCCAGGCGACCACGCCGTCCGTGGGATTGCGGAAGCGGATCACCGGCGGTACGCCGGCCGGTGGCGTCGGCAGGGTCTTGCCCACCTCGGGGCGCCAGCGGCCGTCGTAGCGCGGCTTTTCCTTGCGCGCATCCTGCTCGGCGCGCAGGGCGTCCAGTTCCTCGCGGCTGGTGTAGCAATAGTAGGCGGTGCCGGCCGCCAGCATCTGCTGGATCACTTCGCGATAGCGGTCCATGCGCTGCATCTGGTAGAAGGGGCCTTCATCGTGGGTCAGTTCCAGCCAGGCCATGCCGTCGAGAATGGCCTGGACGGCTTCCGGGGTAGAGCGCGCGACATCGGTGTCTTCGATGCGCAGGATGAACTGGCCCCCGTGGCGGCGCGCATAGGCCCAGGAGAACAGGGCAGTGCGGGCGCCGCCGATGTGCAGGTAACCGGTGGGGCTGGGGGCAAAACGGGTGCGGACAGGCTTCATTGGAATCGAATCGTCGGTCTGGATCAAAGTCCGGTATTCTAGCCGACCAAGGTTTGACCCGTCGCGCGAGTTATGGTTAAATGCGCGCCTTCCTCGATGGGCGGTTAGCTCAGTGGTAGAGCACTGCCTTCACACGGCAGGGGTCACTGGTTCGAACCCAGTACCGCCCACCATCGAGCACCTGAAGGCCCGAGAAATCAGGCCTTTTCTTTTCTAGTCCTCAAGCGTTGCCCCTTTCGCCGGTCCCCAGTTTTGGGTTTCGGGTGACTCAGGGTGACAGCCGGGTGACCGACTGCCTATATCCAGGCTACCACAGCAGCACCTACCCCACCAGTCTTGACAGCACAGGAAGCCCCTACAAGAGCCCACCCTCTCCAGGCATAGGTGCGTGTAGGCAAAGGCATTACAGCGCCTTCTAGGCCCCTTCCTGTGCGTCCCGGAGGGTGCCTCTAGGGATTCCCCCTGGAGATAGACCTCCTTCGAGCCCGCAAGGCATCTTTCCGGGGCCTATGCTTCAGACCGCCCCCACGGGGGAAGACAGCAGCAGCGGTAGAAGGATGGACCTCTCAGAAATATTCCCCAGAATTTATGGCCATGAGTAGGCAGCAATCTGGAGGCTACTCTTTAGAGGCCTCTTAAGATGCCTAGTAGGGATGAGACCACGTACTAGGCCACCCCTTACAAGGACTCCCTTACTTGAGGGACAACCTACACAGACAAGCCAGTACATAGCCATCAATCAAGGATATTCCCTGAATAGGTGGTCTATCTTGGAAGAGGCATCTTCTGGATTGTCTTGTATAGGTTGTCTTCTCTTGTATTGTCTATCTTCTATTCTCTTGTGGCAGGCCATGGCAGAGCCGTTGCAGTGCCGTGGCAGATGACATGGACTGATTTATAAGGGAAATTTCCTAGAAATCAGCAGCCCCCAAATCACGCCCCTGAAGGTTTCCTGAGATTTCCTGAGATTTCCCGGAATCGGCGTACCTTTTCTTGGCATTTGCTGACTGCCTCTGACTGGTCTTCAGGGCATTGGCCTTGCACAGGTCCAACTGCTCATTGACCCCATCAGGGAAGAAGATAGCAATGACTTTGTCCAGGGTTGCCAGCTTCTTGCCGCGCACCTGAAGAGCCTCCGCCAAGCGCTCTCTAGGGGGAAGCCTGCAATCGTTCTCCCAGTACATCACCATCAGCATCAGGAACAGCCCCATTTCCTCATGAGTCCGCCCCATGGAGGATGCCAGGACCTGGCCGCTATCGACCTGGAAGAAAGGCAGAGTGCTAGCCCGCTTCATCGTGCAGCCCCCTTCAGCTTCCTCCTGGGGTTCCCTCCAGGGCCATAGCTGGGAGTCCTGCCCATGAACCTCAGCGCATCGCTACGCGCCTCCTTGTCCTCGTAATGCTTGGCCCTAGCCCTCTCGGCCTCCTGCTGGATGACCTGAAGGGTAGCCTGCTGGTCCTCAGCCCCAAGGGCCTCCTGGCCGTTGATGTAGCCCCCATGCTTGCGGATGGAGGGGATGACCTGGGAGGTGGCCCACTTCTTGAAGCGCTGGGCTTCTTCCTTGCGGCTACGGAAGATGAGGGAGTACAGCCCGGACTCATTGACGATGGCAACCTGCTGGCGACCCCCAAGGGTGTCAGTAATACATACACCCTTTTCATCATCGTCCAACGTAGCCAGAGCCTGCCGACTGTTTCTCAACCCCAGTGCTGCGCAGACATCGTTAGCCACAAACCAGACTTGCCCATCCTTCTCAAAGGCATTCAGGGACAGACTGGCCCCCGTAGCTACGTTGTCGAACTGGAAGACCTGGAGGGAAGTGCTGGGGGCGTTCATGCTGCACCTCCAGTAGCCACCATAAGGCCAGCGGTAGCCGCCTGCTTATGCTCTGCCAGGATCAGGGCTAGCGCCTGGCTATTCGTGATCTTGACCCCGTGCTTATGCTCATAGCTGCGGAGGTAATCCTTCAGGTGGTCGAATGCGGAGACCGGGAAGGCGACCTGGCGGAACACTACCGCCTCGTTTCGTACATGATTCATAGATGCTTTCTTACAAGGGTTAAAGGAACGCATCAGGTGGGCAGCAGAATGGCGGAAAGGAATCCCCCTCTCCCCCACACCCCCGCACCCCCTAAATGCGATAGGTGGGTTTTACCCCTAAAAACCCCTTAAAAACAACGATAAATCAATAACTTAAAGCCAATCTACAGGGCCTCTTCAGTGGGCACTACCACGGTTGTCTGGATGTGCCCCTTAAGGATGTTGTCAATCATCAGGTCACACCACACAGCGAAGCGGACATCCAGCCAGCGGGCGAAGAAGACGGCCAGCTTGGGGTGACAGAAGGTGCCCCCACCAAAACCCCGCTTGCCCTGAGTAATCCCGGTAATTCCCGGTATTACGTCTTGTATGGCAGCGATGTATTCCTGCGTGGATTTGTTGGACATGAATTCATCCAGGCGCTTGCCGTAGTGCTTCGCTGCCTTGGTCATGTTGATATAGCCATCCTCCCGGAAGACGATGGGGAGGCCGTTAAAGGATTCGGTGCGGAGGGTGTTGGTGTAACATGCTGACGTAATCACCCATCGAGCCTAGACAATGGCGAACACAGAGACCAAAAAGAAAACAAGCAGTCCCCTTGACCTCATCCCCTATGTGATGCTGTTACTCGTCTTAGTCGGCGGATATGTGGGATGGGAGTAAGCGCCCGGCAAACCCAGGTTGATTTCTGATTCAGGTGGCGGATTCTGGCTTCCAGCGATGCGGGAGCAACTCGCCGATCCGGCTGTTGGGCTGGGTTGGCAGGCGAGACAGGACGTCCTTCAGATAGAGGAAGGGATCATGGTCGTTGAGCTTGGCGGACTGGATCAGGCTCATGATGGCAGCCGCCCGTTTGCCGGCGCGCAGGCTGCCGGCGAATAGCCAGTTCTTCCGGCCCGTAGCAATCGGGCGGATGCGGTTCTCGATCCAGTTGTTGTCGATCGGCACCTGACCGTCGTCGATGTAATGGACGAGTGCCGTCCAGCGTTTGAGGCTGTAATCAATCGCCTTGGCCGTCGATGATCCACTGGGCACCTGCAATCGGTGGCGGGTCAGCCAGCCGTGGAATTCATCCAGAATCGGTTTGGCCTGCGCCTGGCGTATTCGTTGCCGTTCGTCAGGGCTCAGTTCGGCAACTTCCCGCTCCACCTGGTAGAGCTTCTGAATATAGACCAGCGCCTGCTGGGCAATCTGGCTCTGGTTGTTGGCGTGCAGATCGAAGAACTTGCGGCGTGCATGGGCCATGCAACCCGCTTCGGTCACGCCGTCGGCAATCAGCGCCTTGTAGCCTGCATAATCGTCGCAGACGAGTGTGCCGCGCCAGGTGTCGAGGAACTCCTGGGCATGCTTGCCGGCCCGGCTGTCGGCGAAATCGTAGATGACGGCCTTGATCGGTTCGAAAGCGCCGATGCTGTAGGACCACAGGTAGGCCCGATGCGTCTTTCCTTTGCCGGGGTCGAGCATCGCCACCGGTGTTTCATCGGCATGCAGTACCGGATAGCTCAGCATTTCGGTCTTCAGCGCATCCACCAGCGGTTGCAGGGTGACGCCCATCTGACCGACCCACTCGGCCAGGGTCGATTGCGGAATCGGCAGACCAGCCCGGCCAAAGATGCCTTCCTGACGATACAGCGGCAGGTGATCGAGATACTTGGCGATCAACACATGCGCCAGCAGGCCGGTGGTCGGGATGCCCTTGTCGATGACATGGGCGGGCACTGGGGCCTGGACCAGTGTTTCGCAGTGAGCGCAGGCCCATTTGCCACGGATGTGGCGTTCGACTGTAAAGGTGCCGGGCGTGTAATCCAGCTTCTCGGCGACATCTTCGCCGATGCGTTGCATTTGGCAGCCGCAGGTGCAGGTGGTCGACTCCGGTTCGTGGTGAATCTCGGTACGCGGCAGTTCCGGCGGCAGGGGTTTGCGCTTGGCTTGGCCCTTCGGTTTCGATTCGGAAAGCTGTGCCAGTTCTTCGGTGATCGCCGCCATGTCGGCAGCGAGGGTTTCTTCAAACAGTTGCCCTTGTTCAACCGGCAAGCGCTCTGCCTTGATGCCGAAGTAGTGACGCTTGTAGTACGCCACCTCATGCGTCAGCTTGTCGATCTTGATCTTGCGCCAGTTCAGTTCCCGATCATTGCGGGTAATGACCTCGGCTTGCTGACGAACCAGTTCGCGCAGTTCGTCGGCGCTGAGTTGATCGAGGTTGGCGGGCAAGGTCATGGCCGACATCATGCCGCCAGCAAGGCGAACTGGCTATCGTGGACTTCCCCAATAGTGGACGATCAAAGAACTCGAATCACCCCGCCATCGGCCAGACGTTCCCAGGGCAGGCCAAGAATCAGCGCATCAAACTGCCCCCGGGTGAGTCCGGTACGGCCATCGCCGGGGCGAAGCTGAAATCGCCCCTGGTTCAGTCGCCGGTTGGCCAGCCAAACGCCGTAGCCATCATGCACCAGCACCTTCAACCGGGTGCCGCGTCGGTTGGCAAAGAGGTAGGCATGGTGCGGCTGCGCCTCGCCAAATATCCGCACCACCTGAGCCAGGATTGTTTCCGTTCCTGCCCGCATGTCCAGCGGCCGGGTCGACAGCCACAAGGCATCAACCCGGATCATCGCAGCCAGTCGCGCAACCAGGCAGCGCAATCGCCGGACGCTTGGACCGGCCATTCGACCTTGATCGCGGTGTTGCCCCGGCGGACTTCGATCCGGATATCGCCCAATGTCGGCATGGCCGGGGCCATCGGCAATTGCACGAAGGCCGGTGCCGGCGTCGCTTCGAGCACAGGCATCGCTACGCGTCGCGTCGGCGGTTCAATACCGCGCTCACGCATCCAGCGCCGGACCTGATTGGCATTAACGCCATTCGCCATCGCAATGCCGGCGACCGAGGCACCTGGTTCGCAGCACGCCTCAATCACCGCCAGCTTGAATTCCTCCGGGTGATGCCGCCTGCGCCGACTTGGCTTCTGGATTTCCATCGAAAGTAATGGGATGGTCGCCCCTACTTGAAACGGCATCAGTAGTGCCAAAGTGTGGCGAATGGAAATTCCCACCCAGCAAGAGAGGCGACCGAAATGAAGCTTACGACGATTGGTATTGATCTGGCAAAGAACGTGTTCCAGGTTCATGGCGTGGATGAACGGGGCAAAGCCGTACTGAAGAAGCCATTGAAGCGTGACCAGATGGCCGCCTTCTTCGCCAACCTGACGCCTTGCCTAATCGGCATGGAGGCCTGCGGCAGTGCGCATTTTTGGGCGAACAAGCTGCAAGCGATGGGGCATACGGTCAAATTGATGGCACCGCAATTTGTGAAGCCCTACGTCAAGACGAACAAAAATGACGCGGCCGATGCCGAGGCAATCTGTGAGGCGGTGAGCCGACCCAATATGCGTTTTGTGCCGATCAAGCATGGCGAGCAGCAGGCCGTACTGGCGCTGCATCGGGCACGCCAAGGCTTCGTCAAGGCAAGGACAGCCCAGGCCAATCAGATTCGTGGCCTGCTGGCCGAGTACGGCATCATCATTCCCCAAGGCATTGCGCACATCAGCAAGCGCCTGCCAGAAATCCTCGAAGACGGCGAGAATGGCTTGCCCGGCATCTTTCGTCACCTGATTGCCCGTCTGGGAGACCACATCAAGGAACTGGATCGGCAAGCCCAGGAGTTGGAAGTCCAAATTCAAGCCTGGCATCGCGAGAATGCCGCCAGCAAAAAGCTGGCACAGATACCCGGAATTGGCCCGATTACAGCCAGTGCGCTGGTGGCGTCCATTGGTAACGCCCGAAATTTCGAGAATGGCCGACAACTGGCGGCCTGGCTCGGCTTAGTGCCGCGGCAGAACTCCAGTGGCGGCAAGCAGACTCTGCTGGGAATCAGCAAACGGGGCGACACCTATCTGCGGACACTGTTGATCCACGGGGCGCGCGCCGTCATTCGGGTGGCCGAACGCAAGGCAGAACACGCCAGGAGCTGGCTAGCCGGCGTCATGGGACGACGCAACAAGAATGTGGCCGCCGTGGCACTGGCCAACAAGAACGCCCGGATTGTCTGGGCGCTCCTGGCCCAGGATCGGGACTACAAGGCGGATTACGGACTGGTGGCATGAACACGGGTTATCCACCGAGCCACAGGCCTACGGTCTATAGGTACCTTCGGCCCATGGCTCCGTGGATAACCCTGCAACCTAGCAAGACAACGGCAGCACACTTCAAGGAGAACCACCGATTGCACAGGCAATCATGACGTGATGGCGAGACAGGTAAGACCGTGGCAGCAAAACCCTGCGGTGGACACGGAGTGTCACAACTCGTGAAAGTGATGAGGGAAGCTGCCAGCATATTCCATCAGGGACAGGGCCAAAGCCCGAAAAAAGTCCGGATCTATGGCTGCAATCTCCACCTATCTACCATTATTGATTGAAAGCTTGGCAAACAGGGGGCGACCATCTATGTCCACCATCGTTTTTAAAGGGACACGATCTTCAAGGTCTAACGCGTCAATTTACAGATGGGTTTGCCGGGCGCTTACGGATGGGAGGTCTATACCTCCTATAGGTCCTCCTTCGATCAATCCATTCAGCCTAGAGCAGTAAAAGAGAGAACAGCAGAAGCAGACAAGAACGCCCCGAAAGACACCAGCGCAGAGGCCGAAGCCCGTGCCGAATGGGGGCAATTAGGTGACTACTTCGGCGGCACCCTAAACCCCATCTTTGGCTTCATCTCAGTTGTCGGACTGTTCCTAACGATCCTCTATCAGAGCCGAGAAATGCGGCTTTCGACGGAGGAACTGAGGAACTCTGCAGATGCTCTCAAGTCGCAGAACGAAGCGATCCGCCGTCAGAGCTTCGAACAAACCTTCTTTGCATGGCTGGGGACCTATCGCCAAATACTCGGTGAGATTACTCATGGCGAGAAGTACGGAAGAGAAGCCCTTAGGGCTATTTGGCAGCCCACTCTATGCTCGAAAGACATAGCCGGCTGGGATGCATATTTTGCTGTAGCACCCAACACAGGCAACGCCCTTTCAGATGCCTTGCTGACTTTTCAACTAGATTCCCTGAACAAAGCAGGCGTGGAGCATTACCCTGTCATTTCAAAGGCTGCCAATACTGCATGGATTGCGCTTTATGACCAGCACGAAAACAAACTTGATAGCTTCTACAGAGTGCTTTATCGGTTGCTAAAGTGGATAGACGAACAACCGGCTGACCTCTTGCAAGAAAAAGATAAATGGCTATACGTGGGTATCGTTAGGAGTCAGCTATCCTGGATTGAAATGGTTTTTCTTTTCTATAACGGAATGACCGCCAAAGGAAAAAACTTCAAGCCTCTGATCGAGCGGTATGCCCTGTTTGATAATTTAACGATTGAATCCGACAAACTGCTCGGGATTCTTAAGGCGTGCCCCATGGATGCAACTGGGTACGCAATCACAGCTTACAGTTCAGATGCCGCCAGGCGTTGCTAGTAGAGTTCATTGAGCGAGGAACCACCCTTGGTAACCTCCGAGATTCCGGACATTATCCCCACTAGCCCACTATGATTTCATTCAACCTTGCCGCCCTATGTGCTGCGCTGCTCTTCTCTCTGTCGATGTGGGCAACGGGTCTTAAGGGGCGACTCCCCAAGGTCCTTGTACGCATCTCCTGGGCTCTTGCGTGGATTGCTGCATGGCTGACTGTGGCTAACGCCCTAGACTTGGCCGGCTTGAACCCCATCGGCGTGGTGTGGGTCATCGGGACATCGCTGTTTGCCTGCTACTCCATATCGGAAAAGATAAGGAAAGCGGGTAATTTCCAAGACCCTTGGGACTGAACGAGGAAGGGGCCTCCCACAGAAGCCCCTCCAGATGCCCCTGCTTAGCGTGTAGCAGCGGGGCTAGCCACTACCAGATGCAGGCCCAAGGCAGCAGCATTGAAGCTCCCACAGAGGGGGTTTCTCCAGGTCTCCACGCGCAGCAGGCCGGGATTGGACCCGTGCCCAGCCTCCAGGACAAAGCCCCTTTCAGAGCGCCCCCAGAACATCGACAGATGCCCCTTTGAGGCGTTGAAGGAGAAACGGAAGGGGGCGGTAAGGTTGAAGCTGAAGGCCATGGTAGAGGCTCCTAAAGGTGTATTGAGGGGGACTACGAAAAAACAGGGGATGAGAGAGACGCGAGCGTTTTAAGCACTGGCTAGCTTCTTGGCTAGGTCGCCTGCATCAATGGACACGTAGCGTTGCAGCATGTTGGCGGTGGCATGGCCTGAGATAGCGCGTAGCTCCAGGATGTTGAACCCCTTCCGGGCCAGTCTGGTCAGGGCATCATGGCGGAGGTCGTGGAAGGTGAAATCCTTGATGCCAGCGCGGCTTACAGCCCTTGCATAGGCCTGCTTCAGGGTCTCTATCGTGACCGGGAAGACACGCCCATCAATGCTACGGGGGAGGCCTCTGAGGGCGTCCAGGCAGGCCGGTGATAGGGGCACCTTCCGGGAACCCGTCTTGCCACTGACAAGCGCTGTGGCGCTCTCCATGGACACATTGGCCCAGGTCAGGGAGAGGATTTCCCCCCGCCGGGTAGCCGTCTCCAGGGCAAAGACCACGATGGGCTTAATCCAGGGGCTACGGCACTCTGCACAGGCACCCAGTAGGGCTTCCCGTTCGGGGGCGGTCAGGACTCTATCGCGGGCTTTGCCGGGGGCGGGCTTGCGGACGAGACTTACCGGGTTACTGTGCAGGGCGATGCACCATTCCCGGATAGCTACAGCGAAGACATGGCCCAGCAGGGTTAGCTCCCGCTGAACGGTCCCCGAAGAGACCTCCTTTAGGCGCTCATCCCTCCAGCCAGCGACGAGCCGGCCAGTTATCGCCGACAGTGCGTACTGAGCCAGGGAGGAGCGCTTGAACAGTTCAATCCGGTACGCCTCAATCTCGGCCCCTCGCTTGGTGCTGCTTACCTCTCTGCTGTAGCGCTCCAGGAGGTCCTTAAGGGTGGTCTGCTCTGCCTCCGTGCGGTCTTGCCACTGGCCTGCATCCATAGACCGCTCCTGCTGGCGTGCCCACTTTTCGGCATCCTTTCGGAGGTCGAAGGTCTTGGATTGGGTCGGGTAGCCCTTGCGCTTGATGATGACCTGCCAGCGGTCATTCCTCTGTCTAATCGTTGCCATCTGGTGCTCCAGGGTGACAACTGGGTGACCGGAGAGGGGCTACGGTAAAGCCCACAGAGGGGAAACCCTTGAGGAACCAGGACGATGGGCGGTTAGCTCAGTGGTAGAGCACTGCCTTCACACGGCAGGGGTCACTGGTTCGAACCCAGTACCGCCCACCATCGAGCACCTGAAGGCCCGATCCCGGATCGGGCTTTTTCGTTCCTGCAGCGCTTCCATCGGCAAGTAAGCTGCGGTTACGTTCCCGTACAGTCTGTCATGCGTTTCTGTCCGACAATCGCGACTTCTGTTCGGAGGCTTTCATGAGTTTGCAGAATCAGACGGAAATTGCCTGCAATCACTGGGTGGCGCAGGTTCGCTCGCGTTCCGGAAGCAATGTGCTGATCCACATTCATCGCGGCGCCCCGATTGTGGCCAAGGACGCGATGTCGATTGCGCGCAAGACCGCGAACTTCGGCAAGGTGGCGGGCCTGTCGCCGGTCGGGCCGTGTTCTGTCCATCTGGACGAAGATTGTTAACTGTCTGGTGACGATCCCCGGTCAGTTCGCCGAGAATAACCCGGTCAGTGTCTTTCTGGCTTCATCAAAGCTGTTTGCCTGGGCAAATTGCCGACGGCAGCGCTGACCCGCGTCGTCAATATCGATACCGAACGCGTCGATGCCGAGCATGCGTACCTGGGTAGGCAATAGTGGTTCGATTTCCGTCATCAGTTGTTGTTCCTCTGCCAAGGTGAATCCGGGCAGCGCTTGCCAGTCCGCGCCGTCGATCCAGCCCATGCGGCCGATGCCGCCGATGAAACGGGCGCGTTCCGGGACCAGTCGGAAGAACATGAAATCAAGCTGGAGATACTGCGCCGCCTCGGGCTGGTAGCGGAGGTAGCGCTCGACCAGGGCCGTTGAAGCTTCACAAGGCTCGCAGCGGCCGACCAGCGTGATGCGCGCGGCGTCCTGCACGTTGTCCTTGCCGGCCTCGACGACGGCCAGGCTGGCCCGGCTGTCGGCGAGCAGGTTCTTGGTGTGCTCGGCCAGTGCGCTGATCAGCAGCAGTGGTTGTTGCCGCTCGTCGAGCACCAGCGGTACGGCTGTGCCAAAGGGAAAACCGGGCAACTGGGTCGAGTGCGTGCTGAGGACGGCGTGGCGCGTTTCGTGGAGCAGTTGAATGGCCGGGGAAAGCTGGATCTGCATGGCGAGGTTCCGGGCGAGTTGGCGTTTTTGCTGGGGTGACAGTTGCTTGACCCGGTATTCGGCGCGGGCGGCGGCGGCGCGATCAGGCTGCATCTGCCAGGCCAGCAATTCTACCGGCGGCCGGGCACGCGTGTAACGCGCGCCTTTGCCGGCGCAGTGCACGGCATAGCGCGCCTTCACGTCGGTTGTGATGCCGGTGTAGATGCTGCCGTCGATGCATTCGATGAGGTAGAGGAACCAGGGCTTGGCGTTTTTTTCCGGCATTGGGGGAGCGCAGGTGGCTGATCCCCGAATTGTCACGATATTGCCGCCATTTTGAAATGCCGATTTGTTAGCCTGTGTCGCTGTCAGGATCGCTGCATCGTCGTCAAAAAGCAAAAATGGTGCGATGCACAAAATTGTCTTGACATGATTTCGTCAGTAGATAGAATACGTCCATGCTGCATTGCAACATATGCAGATCAGGAATCACCCAACCCCCACGGAGAATCAAAATGACCATCAAACCTGAAGAGTTCGCCAAGTCCGGCTTCAACTTTGCCCTGTTCTTTGCCAACACCGCTTTCGATGGCATCGAGCGTCTGGCTGTCCTGAACCTGTCCGCTTCGCGTTCGGTTTTCGAGGCCTATGTGTCCAACATGAACGCCCTGCTCGGCGTCAAGGACATCCAGTCCCTGGTTGAACTGCAGAAGGGCATTGCTGCCCCGTCGATCGAAAAGGGTGTCGAGTACTCGCGCAACGTGATCGCCATCGCGACCGATGCCAAGGAAAAGATCACCAAGGAAGTTGAATCGCACGTCGCCGATACCAACGCCAAGGTCACCAATCTGGTTGAAAAGGCCCTGGCTTCCGCCCCGGCTGGTTCCGAAGTTGCCGTTGCCGCTGTCAAGACCGCGATCAAGTCCGCCAACGAAGCCATGGACGGCCTGAACAAGGTTGCCAAGCAGGCTGCCGAAGTTGCCGAAGCCAGCGTTTCCGCTGCGACCGAAGCCACGATCAAGGCCACCACCGCTGCTGCCCCGAAGGCTGCCGCCAAGAAGGCTGCTTGATCTGATCGTCGCCTGACGATGCACGACAAACCGGGGCTGCGGCCCCGGTTTTCTTTTGTGCGTTCGTAGCTGCGCTAGAATGCCGCAGGAATGAACGGGGGGCGTCATGAAGTGGCATTGGCTTGAGCGGGGAAAAAGCCGGGCTGGGCACCGGCTCAGCGGTACGGCATTGTTCAGCGATCTCGGCGTACGCGAATTGCGCGTGGTCGAGGCATTTGCCCATGAGCGCCAGTTTCTGCCCGACGAAGTCGTTTTCGATGCCGGGGAAGACGGTCAGGCGCTGTATGTCGTCGTCAGCGGCCGTGTTGCCGTCATCGCCGAGGGGGCGGGTGATAAACCGCTGGCCGAACTCGTCGCCGGTGAGTTCTTCGGCGAAATGGGCCTGCTCGACGGTGCGCCGCGTTCGGCGCAGATCCGGGCGCTGGAGCCGACGACGCTGGTCGTCCTGCCGCGTACCGAATTCGACCGCCTGATGGTCTCGCACGCCCGCATCGCTTCCTGCATTTCGCTGCAACTGGCGCGCCATCTCGGTCGCCGCCTGCGCGCCATGCTCGAACTTGCGCCAGCCAGGGAAGCATCGTGAGCCTGCTGCGTTACCGGGCCGGGCCGCTGGTGTGGACGGGAAACATCCTGGCCACCTGTCTGCTGCTGTTCTTCTTCCAGAAAATCCTGTGGCTGGTCGTGCCCTTCATCCTGGCGCTGGTTCTGCATTACCTGCTGGCGCCGCTGAAGCTGCGCCTGCTGCTGCGGGGGGTGTCGCACGACGCCGCCGCGGCCATGGTCAGCGTGGCGGCGTTTCTCGTGTTCGCGCTCCCGGTCGTCTATGGTTTTCCGCGCTTGCTCGGCGACGTGGCCGGTCTGCACGAAACCCTGTTGCGCTACATCGGTGGCGGCATCCGCCTGCTGACCGACGTCCTCAGCGATCTTGAAGCGCGTTCCGCCTTCCTCGCCGAAAGCGGTGCGCGGGCCATGCTGGAAACCCAGCTGGGCGGTTTCTTCGAACATTTCACCGAAAAGTACCTGCCGGGCATTGTCATGGGGCTGATGGTCTGGTCGCCTTCGCTGCTGTTGGTCCCATTCATCGCCTTTTTCATGCTGCGCGACGGCTGGCGTTTTCGCCGCCTGCTACTGCGTGCCGTGCCCAATGCCTATTTCGAGCGCAGCCTGGCGCTGATCGACGCGGTGGATCGCACGGCGCGGCAGTATTTCGTCGGCCTGCTGCAACTGACCCTGCTCGATACCCTGTGTCTGGCCGCCGGCTTGTGGGTGATCGGCATCGACGGTGCGCTGATGCTCGGCTTGGTGGCCGCCGTGCTGGCCTGGATTCCCTTCGTCGGCTCGGTCATCGGCTGCCTGCTGGTGGTGCTGGTCGTCGCCACCGATTTCCCCGGCCAGCCGGGCGTCGCTTACGCCGCCATCGGCCTGTTCGTCGCCGTGCGCCTGCTCGACGACTTCGTCTTCATGCCGGTGACGGTGGGTAAAAGCCTGAACATGCACCCGCTGGTCACCGTGCTGATGATCTTCATCGGCGGCGCCGTCGCCGGCGTCCCCGGCCTGATGCTGGTGCTGCCGGTCCTCGGCGTGGTCATGGTGCTCGGCGAATCCGCTGGCCAGCTACTCACCGACCCGCGCCTGCACGCGCGACACGCCCATGCCAAAGCGCTTGAGCTGCGGCGGGTAACGCGCGATCTGCGGATCGATTGAGCGAACCCGCCGCGCCTTACTTGCGCGGCGCCTTCACCGGCTTGCCCTTGCCGCCACGGTTGCCGCGGCAGGTTTCCAGGCGTTCGCCCTTGAGTTTGCCGGCGACGCCGTCGATGACGGGTTCGATGGTTTCCAGTGCGGTCTTGCCGGGGGCGGCGTCGATCAGTTTGAGGCCGCGGCCTTTGCCGAGCAGGCGGATTTCTTCGAGCGGGAAGACCAGGGCGCGACCGTCCTTGGTGAACGCCGCAATGTCGCCGTCGGCCGGGGCCGGCTGGAAGATGGCCGGGGCTTCGCCGTCGTCGAGGCTGAGGAAGGCCTTGCCGGCCTTGCCGCGCGAGAGCAGGTCCTCGCCCTTGACGCGGAAGCCGTAGCCGCTTTCCCCGGCGACCAGATACAGCTTGTCGGCGGCGACGGCCTGGGCGAGCAGCAATTTGCCGCCGTCCTGGAAATCGACCAGCGAGGTGGCGGGGACGCCGTCGCCCTTGCCGCCGGGCAGGTCGGCGGCGGGGATGGAGTAGGCGCGGCCCTTGGTGTCGAGCAGGATCAGGTGGTTGACCGTGCGGCAGGGAATGCAGGCGAGCAGGCTGTCGCCGGAGCGGAAAGTCAGTTGCGCCGGATCGACGTTGTGACCGGTGCGCGAGCGCAGCCAGCCGTGCTTGGAGACGATCAGCGTGGTCGGCTCGTCGGGGATCGAGACGTTCTTGGCGTCCGACAGGGTGACGCGTTCGGCGGTTTCGATCAGGGTGCGGCGGTCGTCGCCGTATTTCTTGGCGTCGGCTTCGATTTCGGCGGCGACGCAGGCGCGCAATGCGGTTTCCGAATCGAGCAGCTTGTTGAGGCCGGCGGCTTCTTCGCGCAGCTTGGCCAGTTCCTCGCCGATCTTGATGCCTTCGAGGCGGGCCAGCTGGCGCAGGCGGATTTCCAGGATGTCCTCGGCCTGGATTTCCGAGAGCTTGAAATGGGCGATCAGGTCGGCCTTGGGGTCGTCCGATTCGCGGATGACCTTGATCACGCGGTCGATGTCGAGCAGGATCGCCTGCCGGCCTTCGAGGATGTGGATGCGCCGTTCGGCGGCAGACAGCCGGTGGCGGGTGCGCTTTTCCACAGTCGCCAGCCGGAAGCGGCACCATTCGGCGATCATGTCGTAGAGCGTGCCTTGGCGCGGCGAGCCGGTCAGGCCGAGCAGCGTCAGGTTGATCGAGGCGTTGGTCTCCAGGCTGGTGTGAGCGAGCAGCAGGCGGACCAGATCGTCCTGGCCCTGGCGCGAGCTGGCCGGTTCGATGACCAGGCGGACGTCGTGTTCCTTGCCCGATTCGTCGCGCACGCCGCTTTCGCCAATGGCCGAGAGGAAGGCCGCCTTGAGGTTGAGCTGTTCCGGCGTGAACACCTTCTTGCCGGCCTTTTCCTTGGCCACCGGGTTGGAGCAGGCTTCAATCTCGGACATCACGGTGGCCGTGGACACGCCCGGCGGCAGTTCGGTGACGACCAGGCGCCACTGGCCGCGCGCCAGCGGCTCGATCTTCCATTTGGCGCGCACGCGCAGGCTGCCGCGACCGCTCTTGTAGGTGGCGGCGATTTCCTCGGGCGTCGAGATGATCTGGGCGCCGCCCGGGTAATCCGGGCCGGGCACCAGGCGCAGGATTTCGTCCTCGCTGGTGGCCGGGTCGCGGATCAGCGCGACGGCGGCGCTGGCGATCTCGCGCAGGTTGTGCGAGGGGATTTCGGTGGCCATGCCGACGGCGATGCCGGAGGCGCCGTTCAGCAGGCAGAAGGGCAGGCGCGCCGGCAGCAGGCAGGGTTCGTCATTGACCCCGTCGTAATTCGGCTTCCAGTCCACCGTGCCTTCGTCGAGTTCGGCGAGCAGCAGTTCGGCAATCGGCGTCAGCCGGGTTTCGGTGTAGCGCATGGCGGCGGCGTTGTCGCCGTCGCGCGAGCCGAAGTTGCCCTGGCCGTCGACCACCGGGTAGCGCAGGCTCCAGTCCTGGGCCATGCGCACCATCGCGTCGTACACCGACGAGTCGCCGTGCGGGTGGTATTTACCGATCACGTCGCCGACGACGCGCGCCGATTTGACGTGCTTCGGGCTCTTGTACAGGCCCATCCGGTGCATCGCGTAGAGGATGCGCCGCTGCACCGGCTTCTGGCCGTCGGCGTTGGCCGGCAGGGCGCGGCCGGTGACCACGCTCATCGCGTATTCGAGATAGCGGCGGGCGGCGTAGTCGGCCGGCGTCGGGATGTCTTCGGCCGGGCCTTGCGCGGCGGGCGGCAGGGGCGGCTCGCCGGGCGGCAGCGCAGCTTCGGGGTCGGCGGGCGGGGCGGAGAAGAGATCGAATTGGTCGTTCATGGCGTTCTGCAGTTGCATCGGGCGAGCGCGATGTTAACCGATTTGGCACCTGGCATCCCATGCGAAGCCATGCATTTGCTGGGCTTGTCCATAACCGGTTTCGATTATCCCTATCCCTGAAGGGGGTAATTGAGGCGCAGACCAGCTCTTTCTAGACTGGGTGCGTTGAAAAATAACTCAAGGAGTGAATCATGAATGCACGTCAATGGGTGTTCGGTCTGCTGGCCACCGCTGTGGCAGTTCCGGTCCTGGCAAGCGAGACCAAGGTCAGCCTGTTCGATCGTCCGGTACAGAAAATCGAGGATCTGCCGGATGACCATTACGGCCGTCTGGTCCGCTACGGCCATGAATTGACCACGCGCACCTTCGCTCACATCGGCCCTGAAGTGAAAGACAAGAAAATGCGCTTTGCCGGCAATAACCTGGCTTGCGCATCCTGCCACCAGGATAATGCAACCAAGCCGTTTGCCATGCCTTGGACAGGAGTCACGGCTGCCTTTCCCCAGTACCGGGGTCGCGAGGATGACCTGAGTACGGTCGAAGACCGGGTCAATGGCTGCATGCAGCGCAGTATGAGTGGTAAGGCACTGCCGTTCGAGTCCCGGGAAATGAAAGCCTATGTGACCTATATCCATTTCCTGTCACGCGGCATTCCGGTCGGTGCCGAGATTGAAGGGGCGGCCACCAAGCGCGCCAGAGCGCCGAATCGGCGTGCCGATCTGGCTGCAGGGGAGGCGGTGTATGTCGCCCAGTGCGCCGCCTGTCATGGGGCCAATGGCGAGGGGGTACGGGTTGGCGTCAAGGGTGATGCTCAGGGGTATGTTTTTCCGCCATTGTGGGGAGCTGACTCCTTCAATGATGGTGCTGGCATGAATCGCCTGCTGATGGCCTATCGCTATATCCTGCACAATATGCCGCAGGGCACCAGCCATCTCAATCCGACACTCAGCGTTGATGAAGCCTATGACGTTGCTGCTTACATGGTGTCCAAGCCGCGTCCGCACAAGAAACATCTTGACCGGGATTTTCCGGCTCGCTGGAACAAGCCGATTGATGCGTCTTTTCCCCCGTATGTGCATGGTGCAACGCCGGATCAGCACAAGTATGGTCCGTTCCCGCCGCTCCTCGAAAAGGCCAAGCAACTGGAGGCAGAGTACAAGGCGAAGCAGGCCGTGAAGTAGGTAACTAGATGTTCTGACAGTCGGGTCAGCCCATTGATGGGGCTGGCCCTTTTTTCACTCAATCGAGGCCGTTAGGGTCAGCGCGCAGGATCAAGCGGGCCAGTTCGGCCGCACTGCCAGTGCCGGTTTTTTCCATCACATGCTGGCGGTGGACATGTACGGTGTTGTCGCTGATCGATAGTTCGCGGGCAATTTCCTTGTTTGACAGTCCACGCGCCAGGAGGCGCCCGACCTCGCTCTCACGTGGCGATAGCCGGGCAAGCAGGTGGCGGGCATCCTGACAGCGTTGACTTGCCTGCTGGCGTTCCTGGCTGATGCCTACGGCGCGTTCTACCGTATCGAGAAAAACCTGGTCCTTGAAGGGTTTCTGAAGGAAATCGATGGCACCGTCTTTCATTGCCTGAACTGCCAGATCAACGTCGCCGTGCCCGGTCATGAAAATGATTGGCCAAGGGGAAGCGGTCGCCAGGAGACGGCGCTGCAATTCAAGTCCGCTAATCCTGGGCATGCGGATGTCGAGTACCAGACAGCCACCGCCGACTGGAAAATCTGGCAAGTGGTCGAGAAATGCTTCGCCGGATTCGTGGCCCTTGGCTAGCCAGCCAGCCGACTCGAGCAGAAAAATCAGTGAACGGCGAAAGGGGGCTTCATCATCGATGACGTGAATGATGGCGTGGGATTCCGTGCGGTTCATGGGCAAGCTGCGGGTAAAGTAAAGGAAACGGATAGTCCGGGGCCATCCGACGGCTGTTCGGCCGCCAGTTGGCCGGCATGCGCTTCGATGATTCGCTTGCAGATTGACAGCCCGAGGCCCATGCCATCCGGTTTGGTTGTGAAGAAAGGCTCGAACAGGTGTTTTCGCGCATCTTCGTTCAGACCGATCCCGTGATCGCGGACGCTGACCCGGATTTGTTCCCCTTGTCTGTCAAGGCTGATTCTGATCGGCAAGCCGGCATCGCCTGCGGTGCGATGCGCGTCGACCGCATTTTTCAGCAGATTGAGCAGGACCTGCTGAATCTGCAATGGATCGACTTCGACATCGCTGGGTGTGTCCCCCAGCTGGTTGTTGAGGAGAATGTCCGGTGCGCGGGCCAGCATGCCGCGAAATAAACGGCTTGACTCCTCGGTCAATGCAACAACGTTGCGCCTTTCCCTGGGTTGGACGCGCTTGCGGGCGAAGTCGCGGATACTTTCAAGTATCTGTGCAGCTCGTTCGGATTCGTTGGCGATTTCCCCCGCTGCCTGAGCGACCGCTTCATTCGACAGGCGTCCGGCATTCAGTCGTCGGGTCAGGCTGTGGGCGTAGTTGCCGATGGTTGCGAGCGGCTGGTTGAGTTCGTGGGCCAGGGTTCCTGATAATTCGCCGAGTATGGATAGGCGTGACAAGTGCTCCATCTGCTGTTGCTGGGTGCGAATGTTCTCTTCCAGTTCGTCGCGTGCACTCAGCGCAGCGGACAGTTCGCGGGTGCGTCGCTGGACCAGAACCTCAACGCGCAAGGTGTAAGCCAGCCAGAGCAGCATGAATACCAGTATCGCCGCCCCAAGTGGCCAGTAGCGGTGAATTTGTGAGGCCAGGCGATGTTCGCGCAGGAAATCGTATGGGGCGATCTGAAGCCCGCGCAGCATTTCGTGCACCGGGTGGTAGTCAGCTGGGACGCCCCAATGGAGGACGCTGTCGGTGCGTTGAAGCGAGAGCAGTGCGATCATTACCTCGCGTGACAGGGCTTCTGGCGTTTTCTTGGCGGCGGCGAAGGCCCAGCCAGGATATGCGGGTGATGAACTCTGGCAGGGGCTGTCCGATCCCTGTGGCGAAAGGACTCGAAACTCGTCGTTGTTGACGCTTCCTTCGCGGATCAGCTGTTCAAGCAGGCAGCTCCGGATCGCACCCGCATCGGCTTGACCGTTGCGGACGGCGTCGATGACACGTGACATCGGGTAATCGGTGTATAGAGGAAGGAAATCGTGATTTTCCGGGTCAATGTTGCGACGCTTGAGTTCGGCCCAGATTACCTGATAGCCGCCGAATGCTTCTGGCGATACTGCAGCAAGCCGCTGCCCACGCAAGTTGTCGAGGGTCTCCAGATCTTTGCGTTGGGCGCGCACGATGACCGCCGAACCTACTGCATGGGCAGAGTCCTGACCCGGCTCGATTAATTGGGTGGCAATGCGTGTGACACCGTGCCGCGCTTCGAGAACAACATAATGCCCGGGGTTTGTGACGACGAAATCGATCTCGCCAGCGGCGATTGCAGCCTCGAGTTGATGGAGGTCTAGGTAGCGCAGTTTGATGGGATGATCGGGAAGCGATTTTGATAGCGCCTCACCTAACGGTTGCCATTGCGTTTGGGCGGTGTCTTCCCCTAGCCAGGCCAGGATACCAATGCGGATATCACCGGCTAGGGCCAGGGTTGGCAGCGCGAGCAGCAGGAAAATCAGGAGTCGCATCGTGTGCCGATGTTAACCGATTTGCCTGTGCGTGCAGCGAGCCATTGGTGAAATCCCTAGGTTTCAGTAGTCGGTGAAATTAATAAAATCATGGGTTTGCCAAATTCGGTCTGCTCATGACAACTTCGCACGCGCCACGCGCCCACTGGTCCAGCCGCTGGGCCTTCATTCTGGTGACCATCGGTTCGGCGGTTGGTCTGGGCAATATCTGGAAGTTTCCGTACATGACCGGCGTCAATGGCGGCAGCGCCTTTGTGTTGGTCTATCTTGCCTGCATCGTCGGTATCGGCGTGCCGCTGCTGATGGCGGAAACCCTGCTCGGCCGGCGCGGCCAGAGCAGTCCGGTGGGCAGCATGCGCCTGCTCGCCGATGAGGCCGGCGCCAGCCGCTTGTGGCAGGTGATCGGCTACATCGGGATCGTCGGTGCCTTCCTGATCCTGTCGTTCTACAGTGTGGTTGCCGGCTGGGTGCTCGAATACACGGTACGTGCGGTCGAGGGTTTTGAAGCCTTGCCCAAAGAGGCTTTCGGCGAGGCCTTCGGGGCGCTGCTGGCCGATCCGAAGCGGATGATCCTGTGGCATACCGCCTTCATGGGCATGTGCGGGCTGGTGGTGCTCGGCGGCGTGACGCGCGGCATCGAACGGGCCAACAAGATCATGATGCCGGCGCTGTTCGCCATCCTCGTTTTCCTGCTCGGCTACGGTGCGGTTGCCGCCGATCTGCCAGCAGCTTTCCGCTTCCTGTTCCACTTCGAGCCGGAGGCAATCAACCGCAGCGTGCTGTTTGCCGCCATGGGGCACGCCTTCTTCACGCTCAGCCTGGGCATGGGGGCGATCATCACCTACGGTTCGTATCTCGAACGCAATGTGTCGATTCCGCGCACCTGCCTCTATATTGCCGGTGCCGACACGCTGGTGGCGATTCTTTCCGGGCTGTCGATCTTTGCCATCGTCTTCGCCCAGGGGCTGGAGCCGGCGGCCGGTCCCGGCCTGATCCTGCAGACCTTGCCGCTGGCTTTCTCGCAGATGCCGGGCGGGCATTTCATCGGCGTGCTGTTCTTCGTGCTGGTGGTCTTTGCCGCCTGGAGTTCGGCCATCTCGCTGCTGGAGCCGGGCGTGACCCTGCTGGTCGAGCGTTTCGACATGAGCCGGCCGGCGGCGGTGTTGTTGCTGTGTGCCGGCGTGTGGTTGCTCGGCATCGCGGTTGCCTTGTCGTTCAACGACTGGAGCGGTTTCACCGTCTTCGGGCTGGGCCTGTTCGATCTGCTCGACACGCTGACCAGCAAGATCATGATGCCGCTGGCCGGCCTGCTGATTGCCCTGTTTGCCGCCTGGGTGATGAAGCGCTCGCATGTGGCCGACGAAATCGGCCTCAGCGGTCGTGCGTTTGCCATGTGGTACAACGTGGTGCGCTTCGTTTCGCCGGTGGCGATCGTGGTCATCTTCCTGAACGTGATCGGAGTGCTCGGCTAAGCCAGGCAATAGCGACCGCGCCCGGCTTCCTTGGCGCGGTACATGGCCTGGTCGGCGGCGATCAGCAGGCGGTCCTGGTCGCAGTTGCCGTCGCCGATGGCGATGCCGATCGAGGTGCCGAGTACGCATGAACCAGCAGGGAGGTCGAACGGCGTGGCGAAGACGGCCAGGCATTTGTCGGCCACCCGTTCGGCGGTTTCGCCCGCCGATGCGTCAAGGTCGGAGAGCAGGACGACGAATTCATCGCCGCCGACGCGAGCCAGCGTGTCTTCGCGGCGGATCACCGCCAATAGCCGGTTGGCCACTTCGCGCAGGGCCAGGTCGCCGGTTTCGTGGCCGTGGCGGTCGTTGATCGGCTTGAAACCGTCGAGATCGAGAAACAGCACGGCAACCCAGCCGTCGTTGCGGTGCGCGCGGGCCAGCGCCAGTTTCATCCGGTCGGCCAGCAGCTTGCGGTTGGGCAGGCCGGTCAACTGGTCGTGATGCGCCATGTGGCTGAGTTCGGCCTGGCTTTCCAGGAGCTTCGACAGCACCCGGTTGAAGGCTGCGGTCAGGTGGCCGACCTCGTCGTTGCGTGCGACCGGTAGCGGCTCCAGCGGCAGTTCGCCCTGGGTCATGCGGTCGGCCCGCTTGGCCGTTTCCATCAGCGGACGCATCATCCGGCGCATGATCAGGATCATTGCCAGGATGAACAGCGGCAGGATGATCACCGTATTGCGCAGGATGTAGTGGATCAATCGGCTGACCGAGCCATGCGCTTCGCTGGTTGGCAGACGGGCAACGACGAACCAATCAAGGCTTGGCACCGAGGCGGTAGCCACGATTTCCTCGACGCCCTTGGCGTTGACGGTGATGCCTGTGCCGCGAAAGCCGTTCATGGCCAGGTCGTGCAGCGGGTTGATGCCGGGGGCAGGCGTCGGGGCGAGGATCATCGTCGGGTCGGAGGCGCCGACGAACAGCTTGTCGCGTGGCGAGATCAGCAGTAGACCGCCGGTTTTTCCGATTCGGGTGGTGTACAACGTGGCCAGGAAGTTTCCCGACTGCAATTCCGAAACACCGACGAGAATTCCGCGTACCGATCCACCGTCATCGAGCAGTGGCGCCGCCATCGGCAGGATGGGAAATGGAGCAATACGACCGGTCGTAGGCTGTCCAACCGCCAAGTGGCCCTGGCTGGCTTGGCGGAAGTAGTCACGATCAGCGGCCGAACTGCCGGCACGGCCGGGCACCGCCGGGAAGTCGGCGATGATCTGTCCTGCGGTGTCGAGTACGAACAGGCCGCGCGAGAACAGCGGATTTGTTTCCTGGCGCTCCTGTAGCCAGGCGCGCAGTTGAGCCGGTCTACCGAGCAGCGCAGGCGGCAGTTTGCTGGCCAGGTGAGTGAGCAGGTCGCGGCGGGCGACGATGTCGCGATCGACGTCCTGCGCAGCATAGTGGGCGATCGACGTCAGTTGGGCCGAGGTCAGCTGGGTCAGGTCGTTGCGCAGATAGCTGCTGAGAAAGATCATACGACCCAGGGCGCCGACGAGCAGCAGCGCCGAACCGAGCAGGATCAGTCGGGTGGTCAGGCTGTCGGCGCGGAGGCACAATCTCATCTTGGCATGAGGTTTCGGTTGGGGCGGCTGCAAGCTTACGCGAGATTGCTGCTGAGCGCCCGGCCGATGAAGTCGCGTTTGACCCGGGGTTTGGGCATGCGTTCGTCGAACCAGCGGCGGACGTCGTCGTCGAGGCAGATGCCGTGCATGTAGTTGTACAGCGCCTTGTTCAATCCCTTACCGAGGCTGGCGTGGTCGGTGCCGGTCGGGTCGATGAAGGCCACGTCGTTTTTGGCGAAGCCCTTGAACGCTTCCGGTTTGAGCGTGATGCCGTATGCCGCCGGATCGCGCCCGACCGGCGAATGCACGGTGCACGCGAAGCGGTGAAAGAAGCCGGACTGGATGCAGCCTTCGGCGAATAGCTGGCGCACGTATTCCAGCGCATCGACCGTGTCCTGCACGGTCTGCGTCGGGAAGCCGTACATCAGGTAGGCGTGGACCAGGATGCCGGCGTCCGTGAAGGCGCGGGTGACGCGCGCCACCTGGTCGACCGAGACGCCTTTTTTCATCAGCGCCAGCAGGCGATCGGAGGCAACCTCCAGGCCGCCGGAAATGGCGATGCAGCCGCTGTCGGCGAGCTGCAGGCAGAGTTCGGGCGTGAACGACTTCTCGAAGCGGACGTTGCCCCACCAGGAAATCGCCAGATTGCGCCGCTGCAGTTCCTCGGCCAGCGCGCGCAGGGCCTTCGGCGGTGCTGCTTCGTCGACGAAATGGAAGCCGCTGTGGCCGGTCTCGTCGACGATGCGCTCGATGCGGTCGACCAGCGTGCTGGCGTTGGCGGCTTCGAAGCGCGAGATGTAGTCGAGGCTGACGTCGCAGAAGCTGCACTTCTTCCAATAGCAGCCGTGCGCGACGGTCAGCTTGTTCCAGTGCCCGTCCGACCACAGACGGTGCATCGGATTGAGCATGTCGAGCAGCGACAGGTAACGGTCGAGCGGCAGGCCGTCCCAGGTCGGCGTGCCGACGTCCTCGAACGGCACGTCCGGCTCGCCGCTGGTGAACCAGCGCACGGCGCCGTCGACGCGGGTGAAGGTGCGCAGCAGGTTGAGGCGCGGCCGCTGCCCGGCGAGGTGCTCGATCAGCGCCAGCAGCGGTGCTTCGCCGTCATCAAGCGTGACGTAGTCGACGTAATCGAAGACACGCGGCTCAGCCAGTTCGCGCAACTCGGTATTGACCCAGCCGCCGCCGAGGACGATGACGATCTGCGGATACTTCGCTTTCACCGCCTGGGCAATGCGAAAGGCGGCATAGACCGAGCCGGGGAAGGGCACCGAGAGCAGCAGCATATCCGGTTGTTCCCGGTCGACCGTGGCCAGCGCCAGTTTTTCCAGCGTCGCATCGACCGGCGTCGGCGGCGCCGCCAGCGCCTGCGCCAGCGGCTCGAAGCTGGGCTGGCTCTGGGCCAGCGATTCGGCGTAGCGGACGAACTCGAAGCGCGGGTCGGCGGCCTCGCGGATGACGTCGGCGAGGTCGTTGAGGAAGAGCGTCGCCAGATGGCGGGCGCGGTCCTGGATGCCGAGCGCGCCGAAGGCCCAGCCGAGCGGATCGCCGCTGCCGTCGTCGACATAGTGGTCGAGCGCCGAAAAGCGCGGCCCTTCGGGCAGGAAGGCGCGCGTGCAGATGCGGTGCGCCAGCGAGCCGTCGCGCCCCTGCAGCAGCGCCAGTGCCGGCCCGGTGGCGACGCGGTAGCGCTCGAACTGGTTGAGGAAGGTCTTGATCGTCGGCGAGCGCTGCTTGCGCGGCAGTGCTTCCGCTGCCGCCCGCAACTGCTCGAGGCCAGCCGGCGACAGCAGTTCGAGGACGGTGAGCAGTGCCAGGTCGGCCTGCGCCGCGTCGAAGCCGCGCGAACGCAGGAAGCCCGTCAGGTAGGCTGTCGCCGGGTAAGGCGTGTTCAGCTGCGTCAGCGGCGGAATCACCGACAGGAGGCGGGGGCGGGCGGGTAGGGCGGTCATCGCCGGCAGTTTACCCGCTGCCGTCGGTAAACGACATGGGGCGGCCCGCAGGCCGCCCCGGATCGATGTGTTTCTGGTTCGCTGCCGACTCAGCCGAGTACGGTTCTCTGCTTGTTGTACTGCTCCAGTGCCCGCTGCGTACCGTAGGAAATGGCGTCTTCAACGGAAGCGAACTGACGGCGCGACGAGTTGTTGTTGCTGGACTGAGCCTTGCTGCTTTCCTCGTTGGTGGCGCTGGTCTGGCGAGCGGCAGTCTGCTCGGCAGCACGGGCCGTGCCGTAGGCAATGGCTTCGTCGACCGAGGCGAATTGACGGCGGGACGTGCCGTTGCTGGCCTGGGTCCGGGTGTTTTCTTCGTTGTTGGCGCTGTTCTGTTGAACACCGCGCTGCTCGGCCGCACGGGCGGTGCCGTAGGCGATGGCTTCGTCGACCGAAGCAAACTGGCGACGTTCCGGCCGTGCCGTGGCCGATGTGCTGCGCGTGCTTTCTGCCTGTTGTTTGGCGACGCCGTCGGCGCTCAGCGTGACTTTGGTCGAACTGTTGTCACCGGTCGTCGAGGTGGCACGCGAAACCTGTTGCTGGGCATTTTTCAGCCCGGTGGTGTCGGCACCGATGGCGCTGGCCATTTTCTCGGCAGCCTTCAGGCTGTTGCTCAGGGCGTTCATCGACCGCTCATTACGGCTATTGACCGCCTGGTTGCGATAGGCGTCTTGCGCGGCGGTGCTGGAACTGATGGGGCTGGACATGATGGCCTCCTGGGTCAGGATGCGGTGTTGCGGGTCATTGAGACGACTAGGTCAATACTGTACGCCAAGCGAGGGCGGCTTGTGCAAAGAAAATGAGCAATGCAACAAAAGTGCTTATCCGTCAGTTGGCTAGCAGCAACACCCAGTACGCTTCCACAGACTTATCCACAGATTTCGTGGATAACCCGGAGGCTGGCGCGAGCGGCCTTTCGGGCTTTATACTGTGAATATGAACAGTTATCGCCGCATCGCCCATCTCGACATGGACGCCTTCTTCGCGTCGGTCGAGCTCCAGCATTACCCGATGCTGCGCGGCCAGCCGGTGGTCGTCGGCGGTCGCCGCGTCGACCGTCCGGTCGAGCAGGCCGACGGCAGCCTGCGTTTTGCCCGGCTGCGCGATTACGTCGGGCGCGGCGTGATCACCACCTCGACCTACGAGGCGCGGGCGCTCGGCGTGTTTTCCGGGATGGGGCTGATGAAGGCGGCGCAACTGGCGCCCGACGCCATCCTGCTGCCGGCCAACTTCGACGCCTACCGCGACTACTCGCGGCGTTTCAAGGCGGCGGTGGCGAGCGTCGCGCCGGTGATCGAGGACCGCGGCATCGACGAGATCTACATCGACCTGAGCGGCATCGCCGAGGACAGCCTGCCGCTGGCCCGGCGGATCAAGCAGGCGGTATTCGCGGCGACCGGGCTGAGCTGTTCGATCGGCATCACCCCGAACAAGCTGCTGGCCAAGATCGCTTCCGACCTCGACAAGCCCGACGGCATCACCATCCTCGGCCACGACGACGTGCCGACGCGGATCTGGCCGCTGGCGGCGCGCAAGATCAACGGCATCGGCCCGAAGGCGGCCGAGCGGCTGCGCGCCATGGGCGTCGACACGGTCGGCCAGCTGGCGGCGGTGGCCGAGAGCGAACTGGTGCGCCGCTTCGGCGCCAGCACCGGCAGCTGGCTGTGGCGGGCCGCCCGCGGCATCGACGAGCGGCCGCTGGTGACAGAGCGCGACCCCAAGTCGGTCAGCCGCGAGAGCACCTTCGAGCGCGACCTCGACGTCGGCCTCGACCGGGCGGCGCTGTCCGAGGCCTTCACCGGGCTGTGCGCCCGGGTCGCCGACGACCTCGCGCGCAAGGGGCTGGTGGCGCGGACGATCGGCATCAAGCTGCGCTTTGCCGATTTCAGCACAGTCACCCGCGACCTGACGCTGCCTGAACCACTGGCCGATGCCCAGGCGATCCGCCAGGCGGCCGGGCAGTGCCTGAAGCGCATCGCGCTCGGCAAACGCATCCGCCTGCTCGGCGTGCGCGCCGCCGGGCTGCAGCCGCCGGCGACGACGCCGGTCCCGGTGGCGGTGCAGGCCGAGTTGCAACTCTTTTAGCGGCCGGCCCCGCCTGCCTTTATCATTCGCGCTTTTGCCGCCGGCCGCCGCCATGTCCTACCTGCTCATCGTCAACCTGATCTGGTCGTTTTCCTTCAGCCTGATCGGCCAGTATCTCGCCGGCCAGGTCGACAGCGACTTTGCGGTGCTCGCCCGGGTTGCCGTCGCCGCCCTGATCTTCTTGCCGTTCACCGTCTGGCGCGGGCTGCCGGCGCGGCTGGCGGCGGGTTTCTGGCTGGCCGGGGCGCTCCAGTTCGGCATCACTTACCTTTGTCTGTACCGCAGCTTCAGCGTGCTGACGGTGCCGGAAGTGCTGCTGTTCACGGTGCTGACGCCGATCTACGTGACCCTGATCGAGGACGCGCTCGAACGCCGCTTCAACCGCTGGGCGCTGTTCGCCGCCGCGGTCGCTGTCGGCGGCGGTATCATGATCCGCTGGCAGCCGCTGGCCGGCGATTTCCTGTGGGGTTTCGTGCTGCTGCAGATCGCCAACGCGACCTTCGCCGCCGGCCAGGTGCTGTGCCGCCACCTGTTGCTGCGCCACCCGGTCGAGCTGCCGCTGTACCGCTTTTTCGGCCATTTCTTCCTCGGCGCGCTGGTCCTCGTGCTGCCGTCCTTCCTGATCTTCGGCAACCCGGACAAGCTGCCGGTCACGGCGATCCAGTGGGGCGTGCTGCTGTGGATGGGGCTGTTCGCCACGGCACTCGGCTTGTTCTGGTGGGTCAAGGGCAGTGTCCGCGTCGATGCCGGCACGCTGGCGGTGATGAACGAGCTGCACGTACCGCTCGGCCTGCTGGTCAACCTGCTGATCTGGAACCGCGACGCCGACCTCGCCAAGATCGCGCTCGGCGGCAGCGTCATCCTGCTGTCGCTGGGAATCAGCCGGCTTGGCCGGCGGCCGGTGCCGGCCGCCGCCTGACCCGGTTCAGTAGAACAGCGCGCCGAGATCGAGCGTCGGCCGTCGGCCGAGCGCCTCGCGCTGGTCGGCCAGCCAGCGGCCGGCGTGGGCGCGGCCCTGGTCGCGCAATTTTTCGAAGAAAACCCGGTTGACCGCCAGCTTGCTGTCGGCCGGCAGTTCGCCGAGCACGCTGTCGGCGCTGATTGCGTGGAAGCGCAGGCGGGCGAAGCGGCGTTCCAGGCGGGCCACCGGCAGGCGGTCGAGCAGCCAGTCGGGCAGCGGTTGCTCGCTGGCGATCTGCTCGCGCAGGTGGGCGAACATCCGCATCTCGCGCAGGAAGGTGGCGTTGAATGCCAGTTCGCGCAGGCGCTCGCGGATTTCCTTGGCACTGGCCGGGGTTTCGTTGAAACGCAGCGGCGACAGCAGGACCAGCAGGATGTCGGCCGACTGGCAGTGATAGACCAGCGGGAAGACCGCCGGATTGGCGCTGTAGCCGCCATCCCAGTAGGGTTCGCCGTCGATCTCGATGGTCCGGTGGATGGTCGGCAGGCAGGCCGAAGCGAGCAGCGTGTCGGCCGACAGTTCGTGGTTCTGGAACAGCCGCAGCTTGCCGGAATTGGCGTGGGTCGCGGCGATGAACAGCTTGACCGGGCTGGCGGCGCGCAGGCCGGCGAAGTCGATCTGGCGCTCGATGACGTCGCGCAGCGGGTTGAGGTCGAAGGGGTTCAACTGCTCCGGGCTGAGGTGATCGGTCCATTGCAGCATCATCTTCAGCGCCGGCGCCATGCTGCTGCTCTGGGCGCTGCCGAACTGCGCCGGCATGGTCTCGGCCATCGCCAGCCAGAAATCAGCCAGCGCCCGGCGCGCGCCCTCGCGGCCGCCATGCAGCAGGCCGTGGGCGAGGCAAGCGGCGTTCATGGCGCCGGCACTGGTGCCGCTGACGCCTTCGAAATCGATCGATTCATCCTCGAGCAGCGCGTCGAGCACGCCCCAGGTGAAAGCGCCGTGGGCGCCACCGCCTTGCAGGGCGAGGTTGATCCGGGAGGGCAGGGGACTGCTGGTCATCGGTGCGGACTCCGCTGGGGCGACGCCCCGATGATAGCCGTGCCCGGCGTTCACCGCAGCAGTTTGCTGCGGATCGCCGGCAGCGCCGCTTGCGCGGCCCGTTCGCCCTCGATCATCGCCTCGTGGCGGGCGGCGAAATTCCAGGATTTGACGTAGGGCAGGCGCGGCCGGATGACGATGTCGGCTTCGGCCAGTTCGGTCTTGCCGATGACGTTGCCCATGATCGTCGTCGTCTGCCAGAGAATCGCGCTCATGCTGTCGACTGGCTGGCCTTCGGCGGTCGCGGAAATATCGACGGCAATGACGAAATCGGCACCCATCTCGCGCACCGCGCGCACCGGCACCGGGCTGGTCAGGCCGCCGTCGACGTATTGCCGGCCGTTGATTGCCACCGGCTGGAAAACGCCGGGGACGGCCGCCGACGCACGCACTGCCATGCCGCTGTCGCCGCTGCGGAAAACGACGCGTTCGCCGCTGTTGAGATCGGTGACGACGGTGCCGAAAGCGATGTTCAGCTTTTCCAGCGGCCGGCGTTTGAGGTGCTGGTTGACGAAGGACTGCAGCGCTTCGCCCTTGAGCAGGCCGGGGCCGCGCAGCGTCCAGTCGGCGAACAGCGTTTCGTCGAGCTGGATCGCCAGCTTCTGCATGGCGAAGGCGTCGAAACCGCCCGCGTAGAGCGAACCGACGACGGCACCGGCACTGGTGCCGACGACGTAATCGGGCACGATGCCATGCGATTCGAGCATCTTGATCACGCCGATATGGGCGAAGCCGCGCGCGGCGCCACCGCCCAAGGCCAGGCCGATTTTCGGTTTGGCTGCTACTGGCGGCGGGCTGACGACGATGGGGGCGGGCGCCGGTTCGGGCTTGCTGCCGGGCAGGGTCATGCAGCCGGAGAGCAGCAAGGCGCCAACAAGGAGCAAGGCACGGCGGCTGGCGGACGAGGCGGAAAAACGCGCGGAAATCATGGTGCCGCGATCATAGCCGCCCGGCGCCCGGCGGCTGTTGACGGCACACCCGCTTTTTAGGGGATTTTTGTAACGGTGCGCTCTCAGACATCCGTCTCGACCAGCCCACCGTCCTTCTCCATCCAGGCCCGGCGGCCGGCGGCTTCGCCTTTACCCATCAGCAGCGTGAAGGTCCGGGCCATTTCGACCAGGGTCTCGCGCGCTGCCTGGAACGGCACCAGCCGGCGGGTATCCGGGCAGAGCGTGGTTTCCCAGAGCTGGTCGGGGTTCATTTCACCGAGGCCCTTGAAGCGCGAGACGGTGATCTTGTTCTCGTTGATGCCTTCCTCGCGCAGCTTGTGCAGGGTCTGTTCCTTCTCGGCTTCGTCGAGGCAGTAGATCTTGCGCGTATGGCCGCGGGCTTCGACGTCGACGCGGAACAGCGGCGGCTGGGCGACGTGGATGTGGCCTTTCTCGACCAGCGCCGGGAAGTGCTTGAGGAAGAGCGTGAACAGCAGGACCTGGATGTGCGAGCCATCGACGTCGGCGTCGGACATGACGATGATGCGGCCGTAACGCAGGCCGGAGAGGTCAATGCTGTCGAGCTGGTCGATGCCGTGGGGGTCGACGCCGACCGCCACCGAGATGTCGTGCACTTCGTTGTTCTTGAACAACTGGTCGCGTTCGACTTCCCAGGTGTTGAGGACCTTGCCGCGCAGCGGCAGCACGGCTTGCGTTTCCTTGTCGCGGCCCTGCTTGGCCGAGCCGCCGGCCGAGTCGCCCTCGACCAGGAAGAGTTCGTTGCGGCTGATGTCGTCGGATTCGCAGTCGGTCAGTTTGCCGGGCAGGGTGGCGATGCCGGAGGATTTCTTCTTCTCGACCTTCTGCGTCGATTTCAGCCGGTTCTGTGCGGCCTTGACCGCCAGTTCGGCAATCTTCCTGCCGAAGTCGGCGTGGTTGTTCAACCACAACTCGAACGGGTCGCGGACCATCTGGGCGACCAGCTTGTAGGCGTCGCGGCTGGTCAGCTTTTCCTTGGTCTGGCCCTGGAACTGCGGGTCGAGCACCTTGGCCGAGAGCAGGTAGGTCATCTTGCCGCAGACGTCTTCCTGAGCCAGCTTCACTTTCGCCGGCAGGATCGCGTGGTGTTCGGCAAAGGCCTTGACCGCCTCGAACACGCCGGATTTCAGCCCGGCCTCGTGGGTGCCGCCGTCGAGCGTCGGAATCAGGTTGACGTAACTTTCCGGCTTGCCGCCGCCTTCCTCGAACCAGGCCAGCGCCCAGGTCGCGCCTTCGCCGACGGCGAAACCGTTGTCCACGGCGACATATTTCTCGCCGACGAAGATCGGCGCCACTGGCGTGCCGGCCATCATTTCGGCCAGGTAGTCGGCCATGCCGTTCTGGTAGCACCAGACCTTCTTGTCCTGGCCGTCGATTTCCAGTTCGACGGTAACGTTGGGCATCAGCACGGCCTTCGAGCGCAGCAGGTGTTCAAGCTGGCCGAGGTTGACCTTCGGTGAATCGAAATACTTGGGGTCGGGCGAGATGCGTATCGTCGTGCCGGTCGTACGCGGGCCGACCTCGCCGATTTTCGCCAGCGGCTCGACAACGAAACCGTCGGCGAAGACGATCTTGTGCACGCCGCCAGCGCGCTTGATCTCGACTTCCAGGCGGGTGGACAGCGCGTTGGTCACCGAAACGCCGACGCCGTGCAGACCGCCGGAGAAACGGTAGGCGTTGCCCGATTCCTTCTTGTTGAACTTGCCGCCGGCGTGCAGCTTGCAGAACACCAGCTCGACCGCCGGCTTGCCTTCCTCCGGATGAATTTCGACCGGGATGCCGCGGCCGTTGTCGGACACCTCGATGACGCCGTCGGCGCCGATGCGCACCGCGATCTTTTTGGCGAAGCCGGCCAGCGCCTCGTCGGCGGCGTTGTCGATGACTTCCTGGACGATGTGCGTCGGGCAGGTCGTCCTGGTGTACATCCCCGGGCGTTCCTTGACGGGTTCAAGGTCCTTGAGGACGCGGATCGAAGCAGCGGAATAGTCGGTCATCGGGCGGAAAAGGATTCTGTAAACGGAGGCCAGCGGTGCCAGCCAGGAAAGCTGCAGGATTTTAGCCGCTACACCAACTTGTGCGCGGTTTTTTGCACATTCCCACATTTCGCAAAATTGGCGTATGGTAGATAAAAATAACAACTTGCCGATTACCCTGGGAGCGAGGGAGACAAGCCGTGGATCAAGAAAACACTGGGCCAGCCCTGCAACTGCACTTCGACGAAGCGTCGAAGAAGCTGCTGGCGACCGTCATTACCGACCGCGAGGCGCCGCCGCTGGATGAGCCCGGCCTGCGAGAATTTCTGGCTGCGCAAGGCTGGAGTGCGCTGCGTTACCTGCCGAACATGGCCATCGGGCTACTGGCCAGCCACAACGCCGGCGTTGCCTGTACGCTGCCGATTGCCGAGGCCATCGATGCCGTGATCGGCATCGAGCTATCCCCGGATGGCGTCGAAGCCTGGCTGAACATTGTGCCGTCCGAGGGCGGTGCAGCGGCCACCGCTGACGCCGTGCTCGCGCTGCTGGCCGACAACGGAATCGGCGAAGGCATCGACATGGCGGCAATCGCAGCCGCCGTTGCTGCGGGCAGCGCCAGCCATGTCGTCATTGCCCGTGGTGTGCCGCCGGTGAATGGTGCCGATGGACGGCTCGAATCGCTGTTGCCGGAAGTCCGTGATCGGCGCCCCCAGGTTGATGCCAGCGGCCATACCGATTACCGCGATCTCGGCGACATCTTCGTCGTGCACAGCGGCGACTGGCTGATGCTGCGCCATCCGCCGACCGACGGCACGCCCGGGCGCAGTCTGCTTGGTGAAACGATCCCGGCGACGCCGGGCAAGACGGTGATGTACGCCAGTTCATTACCCGGTACCGCCTTCGATCCGGCCAATCCCGACCTGCTGGTGGCGGCAATCAACGGCCAGCCAGTGGTCGTCGCCGGCGGCATGATGGTCGAACCGGTCTATCGCGTGGCCACAGTATCGACCGCCACCGGCAACGTCGATTTCGACGGCAGCGTCGTGGTCGCCGGCGATGTGTGCACCGGCATGACGGTGCGCGCTTCCGGCGACATCGAGGTCGGCGGCGTGGTCGACATGGGTACGCTGGAAGCGGGCGGCAGCATCGTCGTCAAGGGCGGCGCCATGGGTTCGCTCGGGCGCAAGACCAGCGAGGAATGCCATATCCGCAGTGGCGGCAGCTTTCACTCGGCCTATGCCCAGCAGGCCAGGATCGAGGCGGGCGACAGCATCTTCATCGACGATACGGCGATGCAGTGCGAACTCACCGCGATCAACCACATCAATGTCGGCGGCAAGCGGCGCGGCCACATCATCGGCGGTCACCTGCAGGCGACGCTGTCGATCACCGGCAAGGTTGTCGGTTCGCCCAACCGCGTGCTGACGCATTGTGCAATCGGCGTCAATCCGCTGCTGCACAAGCAACTGCTGCAGATGAACAAGGTCCGCGACGAGCGTGAAACGCAACTGCTCGAGGTCGCCAAGCTGCTCGATTTCGCCGGCAAGAACCCCGGCCGCCTGCGCCCCGACATGATCGCCAAGGCGCGTGCCACCGCCGCGCAGTTGTCGGCGCAGATCGCCGAAATGCGCGAGGAACAGGATGCGCTGACCCACAAGATCGAGCTGTCGCAGCAATCCCGTGTGGTGGCCAAAGAGCTGCTGTGCGAAGGGGTCGAGGTGCATCTCGGCAACCAGTGCTACAAGGTGGTCGGCGAGCACGGCGCCTGCGCGGTTGGAATGGGCGGCAACGGCCTCGAATTGATGGCGATTGACGACAAGGAAGGCTGATCGGTCACGCTGCGGGAACTTCCTGCTAATCTCGCACACCTAGCTGTCGATCATTTACCAGGAGCACCCATGAACATCGCCGACATCGCCACCACCCGCCGTACCTGCAAGGCCTTCGATCCGACCCGCAAGATCGATCCCGCGGCCATCGAACAATTGAAGACGCTGCTGCGCTTCGCGCCGTCGTCGGTCAACTCGCAGCCCTGGCACTACATCATTGCCAGCACCGAGGAAGGCAAGGAGAAGATTGCGGCAACGCTGGCCGGTCGTTTCGAATACAACGCGCCCAAGGTGCGCAATGCCTCGCACGTGGTTGTCCTCTGTGTCCGTCGCGACCTCGACGATGCCCACCTGCAGGCCCTGATCGAGCAGGAAACGCGCGACGGCCGCTTCGCCACGCCGGAAGCGAAGGAGATGCAGCACAACGCCCGCGTCTTCTACACCACGCTGCATCGCGACCAGTTGAACGACCTGCCGCGGTGGACCGAGAAGCAGATCTACATCGCCCTCGGCTCGCTGCTCTTCGGCGCCGCCGCGCTCGGCATCGACGCCTGCCCGATGGAAGGGATCGATGCCGCCGCCGTCGATGCGGCGCTCGGTCTCGAAGCCCAGGGTCTGCGCTGCGTGCTGCTGACTGCGCTCGGCTACGGCAGCGCGCAGGATTTCAACGCCACGTTGCCGAAGTCGCGTCTGCCGGTTGCTTCGGTGATCAGCGAAATCTGAGTTCTCAGCCGGCCGGCCGCGACATGTAGCGTGCCGGCCCGGGGTAGGTCGCCAGGGCCGTTGCGCCCGCTGGCGAAAGCTTGTCGTGGTCGACGAAGCCCTGGCGCTGCCAGAAGCTGAATGCCGCCTGCACGCAGACCAGGGCCGCATGTGCCAGCCCGCGTTGGCGGGCGGCCTGCAGGGCGTGGCCGACCAGTGCCGCGCCCAGGCCGCAGCCGGCAGCTGAGGGCGATACCGCCAGATCGTGGAAATAGAGGCAGTCGGCCGATCCGGCCAGCTCGAAAACGCCGCCCAGCGGCGTCACCTTGCCCAGTCGCGACGGGTAGGTCGCCAGATAGGCGCAGATTTCCCCGTGTTTTTCCGCCACCCAGGCAAATTCTCCTGCCGTGTCCAGACGCTGCTGCCAGGTTGCCGCATCCTCGTTCATCGACGGCGGGTAGCACAGGCGCTGTACGGCCAGTATCGACGGCAGGTCGGCGGGATGGCTGGGGCGAAGGTGGATTGGGTCGGTCTGCATGGGGATGCGATTCTAGGCCGGCAATCGGCGAAGTCAATTTGCCCGCCGACAGGTAACATGCGCTTTTCATCACCGTGAGGCGCCGTCGATGAGCAAGGCACTGCGTTGGTCGGAACGCTGGTTCCGCTTCGGATTGTGGATCGTTGCCGTGGTCTTCGCCAGTTTCCTGATCGGGCTGGGCGGCAATATCGTTGAAAACCTGCCGCGCGTCGAGCAGCGATTGACCTTGGACAGCTTCCTCGACCAGGCGGCCGCCGAGCGTCTGCGTAGCGAGATCGAAGCGGCGCAGCAGGCCCGCCAGACGGCACAGGATGCGCATGACCAGGCGCAACTGAAACTGAACATCGCCCGTTCGGACGCGAGCACGGCCCGCGACACCTTCAACAACTGGCTGGCGACCCGGCGGGCCACGCAACGCGCCGAGCAGGATCAGGAGCTGATCGCCCGCACCGGCGAGCTCGATGCCCTGAAAGCTGCCGAGCGCCAGGCGCTGGCAGCGGTGCAAACCCAGCAGCAGGCCCTGCTCGACCAGCAACAGGCGGAAAGCCGCGCCCGGCAAGCGCTGAGCGACATGCGCGAGGCGGCCGGCGAACGCTATCACGACGAGTTGCGCGGCCAGGAATTGCGCGTCTTCGGCTACCGCCTGGCGCTGACCCTGCCGCTGCTGGCGGTCGCCGGCTGGCTGTTCGCCAAGCAGCGCAAGAGTACCTGGTGGCCGTTCGTCTGGGGTTTCATCTACTTCGCGCTGTTTGCCTTCTTCGTCGAGCTGGTGCCCTACATCCCGAGCTACGGCGGCTGGGTGCGCTACGTGGTCGGCATCGTGCTCACCGTTCTGGTCGGGCGTTACGCAATCATTGCCCTGAATCGTTATCTGGAGCGCCAGAAACAGGCCGAGGCTCTGCCCGACGTCGAGCGGCGCAAGGAACTGTCCTACGACGTGGCGCTCGCGCGACTGGGCAAGAAGGTCTGTCCCGGTTGCGAGCGCGCCGTCGATCTGACCAATACCGCCATCGATTACTGCCCGCACTGCGGCATCTGCCTGTTCGACCACTGCACCGCCTGTAACGAACGCAAGAGCGCCTTCGCCCGTTTCTGCCACGCCTGCGGCGCGGCAGCGCGCAGCTAGAGGAGGAGGGCGCCGGCCAGCGCGCAGCCGGCGACGACGCGCCACGGCGCCTGCTTGCCGAACATCAGCGCGGCGAAGGCGAGGGCGGCGAGCAGCAGTTCCAGCGGCCCGTGGATGGCGCTGGTCCACACCGGGTCGTAGAGCGCCGCCAGCAGGATGCCGACGACCACAGCATTGACGCCGCCCAGGGCGGCACGGGCGCGCTGGTTGGTGTGCAGCGCGTCCCAGAAGGGCAGCGCCCCGGCCACCAGCAGAAAGGCCGGCAGGAAGATGGCCAGCAGCGCCAGCAGGCCACCGACCCAGCCGTTGGGGGCGAGGTTGCCGGCGGCGCCGAGGAAGGCGGCGAAGGTGAACAGCGGGCCGGGCACCGCCTGCGCCGCGCCGTAACCGGCGAGGAAAGTCTCGCTGCCGATCCAGCCCGGAGCGACGGTTTCAGCCTGCAGCAGCGGCAGCACCACATGCCCGCCACCGAAAACCAGGGCGCCGGCCCGGTAGAAGGCATCGACCATGGCCAGCGCCTGTCCGGGGAAGGCCTGCGCCAGCAGCGGCAGTCCGGCCAGACCCAGGAAGAAGAACAGCAGCCAGAGGCTGGCGGCACGCCGGCCGATGCCGGCGGCGAGCGCTTCGCCGGGGGCGGCGACGCCTGACTGCTTGAGGCTCAAGCCGATCAGTCCGCCGACGACAATCACGCCGATCTGGCTCCAGGCCGACGGCAGGGCGAGCAGAAAGGCGGCGGCCGCTAGTGCCAGTACGCGCCGGGGCCAGTCCGGGCAGAGGCTCTTGGCCATGCCCCAGACCGCCTGTGCGACGACGGCGACGGCGACGATCTTGAGGCCGGCGATCAGGCCGCCGGGCAGGCGGTCGCCGAATTCGACCAGACCGATGGCAAACAGGATCAGCAGGATCGCCGACGGCAGCGTGAAGCCGCACCAGGCGGCCAGCGCGCCACGATAACCGGCGCGTTGCAGGCCGAGTGCCAGACCGACCTGGCTGCTCGCCGGGCCGGGCAGGAACTGACAGAGCGCGACCAGATCGGCGTAGGCGGCATCACTCAACCAGCGGCGACGATGAACAAATTCCTCGCGGAAATAGCCAAGGTGGGCAATCGGGCCACCGAAGGCAGTCAGGCCGAGGCGGAGGAAGATCAGGAAGGTTTCGCGGACAGGAGAGAGAGGCGTCATGCGCGCAGTTTAGCGACGTAATGTTGCAGAAAACAGGATGGTTTACATTTTCGAACACAAGCCGGCGCGTGATTTGTTAGGCTCGTTCCTGCTAGATCATCCGGAGTTTGAATCGATGTCCGTCATGCGCAAGATTGCTGTGGTTTTCGCCGTGTTGTTCGCTTTGCTGGCCGTCGCGGCCGGTGTTGTCTATGCGCTGTTCGACGCCGAGGCGATCAAGCGCCAGATTGCCGAACAGGTAGCCACCAAGACTGGCCGGGTACTGACCATCGGTGGCGAGGTCGGCCTGTCGATCTGGCCGGAACTGGCGGTGCGCGCCGGTCGCGTCAGTCTGTCGGAAGCCGACGGCAAGACCGATTTTGCCGCCATCGATTCGCTGCGCGTCGCCGTGGCGGTGATGCCGCTGTTGTCCGGGCGGCTGGAAGCCAGGGAAATCGAGATCGACGGTCTGGCGCTGACGCTGATCAAGCGACGCGACGGATCGCTCAATATCGACGATCTGCTGGCCGGTCAGAAAGAAAAGCCGGCTGGCGAGGCCAAGCCCGCCGCCCCTGAGAGCAGCCAGCCTCTGCAAGTGGACATCGCCGGTCTGGCCTTGCGCAACGCCCGCTTCACCTGGCGCGACCAGACGACCGGCAAGACGACACAGCTTTCCTCGATTGATTTTTCGACCGGTCGCCTGCAGGCCGACAGCGCCGCCGCCACCCTGGCGATTGACGCGCTCAAGCTGGCAACGCGCGGCAGCAGCGGCGATGACAGTTTCGAATTTGCCATCGACATGCCGGCCATCCGCCTGGCCGGGCAGCGTCTGGAAACCCCGTTTTCCGGCAACCTCGGCCTGGTCAGCAGCAAGCTGCCGATGCGCAGCCTGAAATTGCCCTTGTCCGGCAAACTGGCTGTCGATCTGGCCAAGTCGAGCGCCAGCCTGGGGCTCGACACCCGGCTCGATGAATCGAAAATCGGGCTGCAACTGGCGGTTGAGGGTTTTTCGCCGCTATTTTTCAATTTTGACCTGAAGGTCGATCAACTCAATGTCGACCGCTATCTGCCGCCAAAAGCCAGCGCCAGTGCCGGTCAGGCGACGCCAACCGGTGGCGAGGCCCCCGTCGCCAAGGGCAAGGCTGACGACGCCATCGACCTGTCGGCGCTCAACGAGTTGAATTTCCGTGGCCGGGTGGCGATCGGACAGCTACAGGCGCAGGGCCTGAAAGTGTCGGCGCTCGATGCACGGATCGCGGCAGCCAACGGCCGACTGGATATCTCACCGATGACCGCCAGACTCTACGGCGGCAGCCTCGACGGTGCACTCGGCGTGAATGCGCGCGGCAATGTGTTCACGGTGCGCCAGAAATTGGCCGACATCGATATCCGGGAGCTGATGAAGGACGCGATCGACAAGGAACCGCTGGAAGGGCGCGGTAGCTTGTCACTCGATGTGAGTACGCGCGGGGGCAACGCCGATGCCCTGAAGCGCGCGCTGGCCGGTCAGGCGGCGCTCGAACTACGCGATGGCGCGGTGCGCGGCGTCAATGTCGGCAAGATGTTGCGCGACGCCAAGGCCGTGCTCAAATCCGGTCAAGCCGGAAGCGCCACAGCCAGCACCACGGAAAAGACCGACTTCGCCGAACTGACCGCTTCTTTCCGGATCGCCGGCGGGGTGGCGCGCAACGATGATCTGGCCATGAAGTCGCCGCTGCTGCGTCTGGGCGGCGCCGGCGATATCGACATCGGCAACAGCCGTATCGACTACCTGGCCAAGGTCAGCGTTGTTAATACTGCGCAAGGTCAGGAGGGCAAGGAGCTCGCCGAACTGCGCGGCATCACCATCCCGATCCGCCTGCGCGGTCCCTTCGACAAGCTCTCGTACTCGCTCGAAGTCGGTGATCTATTGAAGGATGCGGCCAAGGCCAAGGTCGAGGAAAAGAAGCAGGAACTCAAGCAAAAGGCCAACGAAAAACTCCAGGAAAAGCTGGGCGGCAAATTGCAGGGCTTGTTCGGGAAATGAGTCTTCCGACCTAGAATGCGGGCTTTGCCGGAAAGTTTTCAGCCATGGCCCGCATCCGCATCGAACTGCCGGAAACCTTTGTCTTTTCGACCGAGGTTCCGATCTACATCCAGCATATCAATTACGGTCATCATCTCGACAACGCCGCGCTGCTGATGCTGGTCGCCGAGGCGCGGGTGCGTTTCTTCAAGCATTTCGGCTGGAGTGAAATGGATGTGGACGGACCGGGCATCATTGTCGCCGATGTCGCCGCCCAGTACCGGTCCGAAGCCTTCCACGGCGAGACGCTGGTGATCGGCTTTGCCACCGCCGACTTCCACGAACACGGTTGCGATCTGCTCTGGCAACTGAATGACCAGGCCAGCGGCCGCGAAGTCGCCCGTGGCAAGCACGGCATCGTCTTCTTCGATTACGCAACGCGCAGCAAGGCCAGGGTGCCGGCCAGCTTCATCGCCAAGGTCGGCGCATGATCCCGATACGTTACGTCGAGCCGGTGTTCCGGCCGCCGTCGGAAGCCGAATCGCTGATCCTGCCGGTGACCGACGGCTGCTCGTGGAACCAGTGCACCTTCTGTGAGATGTACACCGCGCCGCAGAAGAAATTTCGCGCCCGCAACGAGGCCGAGGTACTGGACAGCATCCGCGCCACCGGCGAGCGTTACGGTAGCGACATCCGCCGCGTTTTTCTGGCCGACGGCGATGCGCTGGTTTTGCCGACCCGCCGGTTGCTCACCGTGCTCGAAGCGATCCGCACCCAGCTGCCGGCGGTGCGCCGCATTTCCAGCTACTGCCTGCCGCGTAACCTGCGCAAGAAAAGCCAGCAGGAAATCGACGAGCTGGCCGCCGCCGGCCTCTCCATGGTCTATGTCGGCGCTGAATCGGGCGACGACGCGGTGCTGGCGGCCGTCAGCAAGGGTGAGACCTTCGATAGCACCGTCGACGCGTTGAACAAGCTCGGCGCTGCCGGTATCAGCCGCTCGGTGATGATCCTCAACGGTCTCGGCGGGCGCGAGTTGTCGCGCCAGCATGCGGAGAACTCGGCGCGTCTGGCCAACGCCACCCAGCCGGAATACCTGGCGACGCTGGTGGTCAGCTTTCCCAAGGGCGAACAGCGCTTGCGCGCCGGCTTTCCCGGCTGGGAGCCGCTGACCCAGCCGGAGCTGTTCGCCGAGATGGAAATCTTCCTCGATGGGCTGGAACTGAAGCGCACCGTCTTCCGTTCCGATCACGCGTCGAACTGGCTGATCCTCAAGGGCACGCTCGGCGCCGACAAGGAACGCCTGCTTGCCCAGGTGCGCCAGGCCATCGCCGGCGAGGCAAAGCTGCGTCCGGCCTGGGCGCGGGGGCTTTAGGTCCGCTCTTCGGCCCGGCTGTCGTCGCTCAGGCTGTAGCCCTGGCCGCGATGCGCGCGAATCGGAATACTCGTGCCGGTCGTGCGAGTGATCTTGCTACGCAGGCGGCTGATCACGACCTCGATGCGGTGTTTGTCGAATTCGTCGGGCAGCATGCCCATGGCCAGGCCCAGCTCCATTGGTGTGCACGGTTGCGGGGCGCGGGCGTGGAGCTGGCGCATCAACTGCAGTTCGTTGAGCGTCAAGGCGGTGCGGCTGCCGTTGGGGGCAATCAGGCTGGCAGTGTCGAGATTGAGTTGCCAGTTGGCCAGCGTTGAATTGCCGTTGGTCGTTTGCATACTGCCGGCACCATCAAAACGGTCACGCAGGCGATTCAGCGTCAGGATCAACTCATCCAGGTCGACCGGTTTGACCAGATAGGCGTCGGCACCATCCTCCAGCCCCTGCAGACGATCCTGGCGCTGACTACGTGCGGTGACGAAGATGATGCCCATCTGCTTGTCGTGGGTGCGCAGATGACGACAGATCGACAGGCCGTCCTCGTCGGGCAGACCGATGTCGAGTATGGCGACGGCAACGCGGTTGACTGCTAGGTGCCGATAAAACTGCCCGGCCGAGGCGAAGGTTTCGACAGTGTGGCCGAACTGGCCTAGCTGAAAAGCGAGTTCGTCGCGCAGGACCGGTTCGTCCTCGACAATGGCAATGTTGAAAAGCCGGGTATGTTCCTGCATGGGCTGCCAAGCGTGTTTTCAAGCGACGGCACAGTATAGCAATGGCTCGGCTATCATCCATCCGATGACGAACATTCTTCCTCATATCCGACGTTTTTTCCTGCTCTGGCCATGCTTGCTATTGCTCACCTGGCTGGTCCGGCCGGTTTTTGCAGTCGAACTCTCGGTCGAACTGGTCGCCGAACAGGGGCGGCAGCCCCTGGTGGGAAAGCTGCAACGCTATTACGACGCCAGCAACGAGCGTTCGTTCGACGAGATCGTGCAATTGGCGCGTGATGGAAAATTTTCCAGCATCGATCGCAACGACGGCCTGGGTTATGTCCCGGGAACGATCTGGCTGCGCTTCAGCGTTGAGCGGGCGCCCGATGTGCCTTCTTCATGGTGGCTGGAGGTCAGGCGGCCGGCACTGGATGAAGTCGATCTTTTCCGGCACGGAGCTGATGGCTGGCAGCGGATCGAGCAGGGGGACAACCGTCCATGGGCCGGGCGTGAGGTCCGGAACCGGAACAGCGTTTTCGTTCTCGACCTGGCGCCAGGCGTCAGCGAATATTTCGTACGCGTTCACACGACCTCGAGCAGCGCCGCCCGCCTGACTCTCTGGCAGCCTTCGGCTTTCGCCAGCTATGCAGCACTCGATATGGTGCTGGTCAGCGGCTTTGCCACGGCCATCGTGGTCATCATCCTGATCAACCTGTTGATGGCTGCGTATCTGCGCGAGCGTCTCTACCTGATCTACAGCCTCAACCTGCTTGTTTTTGCGGGGATGATGTTCCTGGTTGAAGGCCTGCTGCATTTCGTCATGATGCCGGCCGAGCCGTTGCGGGTCGAAGCATGGGTTTCGGTTTTTCATCCGCTGGTCATGCTGACGATAGCTTTCCTGTTTCGCGAGATTGTCGCCCTTTGGGAAAGCGTGCCGAGGATTGATCGCGTCTACCTGCCGTCAGTGTTGCTGATCTGTGGCCTGGGCTTGCTGGCTGTACCGCTGGGCTTTTCCGACAGCCTGAAACCCTGGCTGTGGAAGCTCTTTCTCGTCGAAATGGCGATCAACCTCGGCCTTGCCGCCTGGTTGTCCATTCGCGGCAATCGCGGTGCCCGTTTCTATTTGCTGGCTTTCGGTGTGCTACTGCTGGGCGGCGTCTTCTCCATTCTCGGTAATCTTGGTTGGTTGCCCGATCCGGCACTCGGTCCCGTCATGCCGCTGATCGGCAGTCTGCTACACATGGTCCTGATGCAGATGACCGTGAACGACCGGGTACTCGCCGCCAAGCGGGCCTACGATCTGGCACGTGAGCAGGCGCTGGCTGCGGAAAGGCGAGCGACCGAAGGGCTGAACCGCGAGGTTGCTCAGCGTACCCAGGCACTTGAAACCGCCCTTGCCAGCGAGCATCGCGTGGCCGAACAGCAGCGACTGTTCGTGCGCCTGATCTCGCACGAATTCCGTACCCCGCTGGCCGTCATTGACGCCTCGGCGCGCTCGATATCCATGTTGCCGACCCTGTCGGACGAGGTAGCGAGTCGCTGCGGTAATATCAGCCAGGCGACGCGCCGTCTTGGCGAAATGCTGGAGAAATGCGTGGCCGACAGCCGGCTAGATACCGATCTGCCGCTTGAACGGGAGCCGGTTGCGGTCACTGATCTGGTCGCCAGCCTCAGAGGGCAATTGTTGCTGGAGGGGGTCGAGCGCGAGGTGTTGTTCCACTGTCCGGCGCCGGAAACGGTCGTGCTTGGTGATCCGGTGCTGCTCCAGATACTGTTCGGCAACCTGCTTTCCAATGCCCTGAAATATTCGCCGGAGGAGAGTGTGGTCAGTGTCGATTTCCTTCATGAGAGCAATGTGCTGCGCGTGATTGTCAGCGACCGGGGCTGTGGCGTCCCGGCAACCGAGTTGGCGCATGTTTTCGACAAATTCATGCGTGGCAGCAATTCGGCCCCGAATACCGGCCTGGGCCTGGGGCTACCGCTGGCCAAGCGCATCGCCGAACTGCATGAAGGTAGTATCGAGATCGAAAGCCAACCCGGTGTGGGGACACGGGTTATCGTGGTGTTGCCGATAGCTTGAAATCTATAGCTCTCATCGCCGAGAGTTTTTGAGAGCCTTCTCGTGCTTGATTTTCATACCCTCTTTAACTAGAGGCCTGCAGTTTTTCATGCAAAGGCCAACAAACAGGATCGAGGAGCGGAGTATGAAAAGCAACGGGTCGATGAATCGTATTTTCCGGGTGGTCTGGAATGCCGCGAAGGCTTCCTGGCAGGCAGTCTCTGAAGTTGCCAGCGGACAGGGTAAAGGCACTTCGGGCAAGTCGGCCCGTCTGGCCCGGCGTGGTTTGACGCTGTCCTCCTTTGCCGCAGGAACCGTGCTGGTCCTGGCCCTGCCTGTCCAGGCTGCGCCGGCCGCCGATGCGCTGCCGACGGGGGGCGTGGTGACCGAAGGTGCCGCTACCATCAGTAGCAGCGGCAGCCGCATGGATATCAACCAGGCCACGCAGCGAGCAGCCATCGACTGGCAGACCTTCAACATCGGCAGCGCAGCCCACGTGCACTTCGAACAACCTGCCGGCGGCGTTGCGCTGAACCGTGTCCTCGATACCAACGCCAGCCAAATCTACGGCAGGCTTACGGCAAGCGGTCAGGTTTTTCTGGTCAACCCGAACGGTGTCTTTTTTGCGCCCGGTGCCCAGGTCGATGTCGGTGGTCTTGTCGCTTCGACGTTGAACATCGGCAACGCCGACTTCATGGCCGGCAATTACAGATTTGAAGGCACGAGCAGCAACGCCATTCTCAACCAGGGCAACATCACCGCCGCCCCGGGAGGCACCATTGCCCTGATCGCGGCAAAGGTCAGCAACGATGGCGCGCTCACCGCGAATGGCGGCAATGTCCTGCTGGGGGCCGGCAGCAAGGTCACGCTGGATATGGGCGGACCGGTCAAATTGCAGATCGAAAACGACGCACTCGAAACCCTGATTCAGAACGGTGGCGCCATCAAGGCCGATGGCGGTGTGGTCTGGCTCACCTCACAGGCGGCCAACAACCTGGCCAGCAGCGTCATCAACAACACCGGCCTGATCGAGGCGCAGACGCTGGCAACGGGTGAGAAGGGCGAGATCATCCTGTTTGCGCACGGCGGTCAGGCCAATGTCGGCGGCAGACTGGATGCATCCGCTCCTCATGGCGGAGATGGTGGCTTCATCGAGACCAGCGGCAGCAAAGTGGTCAACGGTTCCGACCTGTATGTGACGACACTGGCACCCTACGGTCAAACCGGAACATGGTTGATTGATCCGCTGACCTACACCGTCGCGGCAAGCGGAGGTGATGAGACCGGGGCCGCACTGGCCGGCCGACTGGCGAGCACGAATATCCAGTTGCAAGCCGATAACACGATCACGATCGATGACGCTGTCAGCTGGTCAGCGAACAAGCTGACGCTGACCTCAGGTGGCGATATCAATATCAATGCCAACCTGACGGCAAGCGGAACGGGCAGCCTGGCGTTTGAGTATGGTCAAGCAAGTGCAAACGGTGCGGGAAGTAGTTATACCGTTACCAATGGTGTCGATGTGCTGATTCCCAATCCCACGGCATTTACCTGGAAGAAAGGATCTGCCGGGGCCGTGAATAATCTGGTGTTTTCCAACGACTTTCTGCGCTTTGGTAATGGCACCGAAGCTTCAATCAATTCCCTCGGTTTGCTGCTGCAGCCGTTCTATTTCGATAACGTGACCTCAGGCCGGAATGATTGGTACCCGCTGACTTATAGCAGCAATCCATTGGACGTCGCCATGGGCGTGGGTGGCACCAATAACGGTGGATGGAATACAACGGGGACGGTTTCGTATACCGATGCGGGGGGGAACGTCAGCTTTACCTCGTTGGGCCAAAGTGTCAATATTGCCAAATATATCGAAGGTCGTGGCGCTATCGTCGCTTCGAATACGTTTGACTTCGGCGGTGCTCAAATCAAGCTGTCTCATGAATATTCGCTGGGGCAGAGTGACAAGTTCATCAAGACAGTCACAACAGTCGAGAACATCAGCGGTTCGGATCAGGCGAACATACGTGTGTGGCTGGGAACTCGCGATGACTGGATCGTGGCGAATGATTCGAACTACAAAACCAAGGGAAATATCGGCGCCAGCGGGTTCGAGCGAATCCAGGCCCAATCCGAACTGGGAAATGCGATTCTCGTATCAGAGCAGGATCCGACAAACTCATCCGCCGAGGGTGCAGCGATTCTGTTCTATTCAACAACGACAGGTACCAATACGTTGTTCAACAATTATGGAAACTTCAATACGCGAATTGTTCAGAAGGATCCCGTTACCTCTGCGATCAGCGCATATCATGATGGGTCGTATGCGATATTCATGAATCTTGGCGATGTTGGCAACGGCAGCAGCAAGAGCCTGACTTGGTACTACGCCGCTGCACCGGTTTCGGAGATTAACGCGACGGTGAACAGCGTGGCAGCGTCGGCCGGTGTCTCAACTCCAACGACTACAACTACAAATACGATTCCTCAAACTACAGCTATTTCAAACGTGCAAAGTACCGTTGTGCCGCCTGTTGCGAATACAACGATGCCGTCAAACTTGATTTCTCCGGTTGCGCCACCACCGACGGTGGTTCTTTCCAACCAGGGTGCGTTGCCCGTGTTTGATGTTAATGGCGGTTTGGCATTTGTTCAGGTATCTGGGCCAGCGGCAGGTAACGGCACAACTTTGGCGACCGGGCAAGCCGTGGGGGCAACTGACTCAGGTTCGGGTAATGTCCAAGGGAGCGGTGGCAATGACGTTAGCGGTCAGGGCAACGGTCTACCCGGGACAGGAGATTCCGGTGGGCGAGATCCGTTTGGCTTCATGCGCGTTTTCGTAGTTAATGGAGGGCTGAATCTACCGGATGTCGCACTGGGTGCCACTGGACAGAATCGCCAGAACGATGCCAACCAATAACAGATAACAACAGGAATTCATCGTCATGACGTCTTTCCGCTTTTCCCTTCTGGCTGCCTCGCTGGCGGTGGCTTTTCCTGGAATCGCACTTGCCCAGCAGCAACCGGATGCCGGTCAGATTCTGCAACAGCAGCAACAAGCACCACAACTGCCGCGCACCGGCCCCGCCATCGACGTGCAGGCGCCGGCGGCTGCTCAGGCCGTGCCGGGTGGCGCCGAGGTGACGCTGTCCAGCGTCAATTTCTCCGGCGCCAGCGTTTTCAGTGAAACGGAACTGCTCGCCACGCTTGGCGACTATTCCGGCAAATCCTACGATCTGGCCGGTCTGCGCGGTCTGGCCGAGCGTGTTTCGGCGCATTACCGGGGCAACGGTTATCCGTTTGCCCGGGCATTCATTCCCCAGCAGTCCATGGCGGACGGCAAGTTGCGCATCGAGATCGTCGAGGGGCGCTATGGCAAGGTGAGTGCGGCTGGTGAGCGGGCGGATGCCGCTCAGGGGTTCCTGGCGCCGTTGCGTCCGGGTGAAGTGATTGCGTCGGTACCGCTCGAGCGGATTACCCTGATTCTCGACGATCAGCCGGGCATCAAGGCGGCGCCGATCATCCGCCCGGGGCAGGAGGTGGGTACCGGCGATCTCGACGTGCGGGTTGAGCGCACGCCGGGCTTCAGCGGTGATGTCGGGCTCGACAACCATGGCAATCGCTACACCGGTGAATACCGTGGCCGGGCCAACCTGCAATGGGACAGTCCTTTCCTGTTTGGCGACCAGATGACGGCCCGCTTGCTCTATTCGAGCGAATCCATGTGGTTGGGTAGCCTCGGCTACAGTCTGCCGCTGGGAACCAGCGGCCTGCGTGCCAATATCGGTTACGCCCATACCTATTATGAGTTGGCCAAGGATTTTTCCAATCTGGGTGCCACCGGCACGGCCAAAGTCAGCTCGCTGGGCCTGACCTATCCGATCATCCGTTCGCAAAAGGCCAACCTGACGCTCGCAGCCACCTACCAGCACAAGCGGCTCAACGACCGCCAGGCGGTGGCCGGGACGGACGACAGCAAATCCAGCGACAGCCTGCCCATCGCACTCAACTTCGATCGTCGCGATGGCTTGTGGGGCGGCGGCATCACCTACGGTAGTCTCAGCTATACGGTGGGGCATCTGAAACTGGGGGGTACGCTGGAAAATACCGATCGCACCAGTGGCCAGAATACTCGTGGCAGCTTTGAGAAGCTGAACCTTGATATTGCCCGGGTCCAGGCAACGCCGGTGAGCAATCTCGTGCTGTTTGGCCGGGTTTCGTCGCAATGGGCTGGCAAGAATCTCGATAGCTCGGAAGGTTTCAGTCTTGGCGGCGCCAACGGCGTGCGTGCTTATCCTTCTGGCGAAGGCAACGGCGATGAAGGCTGGCTGGTGCAACTTGAAGTGCGCTACACCATGGGGGCCTACAGCCCGTACATCTTCCATGACAGCGGCAGTGTCCGGCTCAACGCCAGGAATGGCAGCCTGACGACGCCGGCTAGTCCGAATCATCGCTCGATCAGCGGCGAAGGCATCGGTTTGCGGTATACCCGTGACAACTGGAGCCTGGATGCCAACGTCGCCTGGCGCAGTCATGGTGGCAAGCCGCAGTCCGACACGCGCGACCGGACGCCGCAATTCTGGATGAGTGCCGGATACCGCTTCTGACTGGGGTGGGCTGGTCCGATTGCTGGCAAACTGGGCTATCATTCGCCCATTGCCAAGGAACAGCCCATGAACCCAAATCCCCTGACCGAGGCCGATTTCGACCGGCTTGAAGAATTGCTTGAAGCCGAGGTGTTCGGCGAGGACGCGATGCGTCTCGACGAGGCGCAGGCGCTGATCTGTGCCGTGGTCAGCAGCCCGGAACCGATCCAGCCGGCAGTCTGGTTGCCGGAAGTGCTTGGCCCCGGGGCCGACAAGGGTGACGATCCGGTGGTGGCCGAAACGGTCGAACTACTGATGCGCCTGAACAACGATATTGCCCAGTCGCTGTTCGATGACGAGACGATGTCGCCGATGCTCTATCCAGTCGACGAGAATTCCGAGGAATACGATTTCGCCGCCTGGGCCGATGCCTATGTCTACGGCGCCGGTCTTGGCGGTGACTGGTACGAACTGGCCGGCAAGCATGCCGATGATCTGTCCGAGTTGCTTGAACCGATGTTCATGCTCAACGGCATGCTCAAGGAAGATGCCGAGAAGAACGGCGAGCGCTGGTTCAATCCGGCCGAGGAAGCGCGCCTGCTGGCCGACCTTCAGGATAACCTGCCGGTGATCGTGCAGACGCTGTACAACTTCTGGCGCGCCAAGCGCGGCGGGGCGACGGTGCAGCGCGACGAGCCGAAGACCGGCCGCAACGATCCCTGTCCTTGTGGCAGCGGCAAGAAGTTCAAGCAGTGTTGCGGTAGTCCGGAAAAACTGAACTGAAAACAAAAATGGCCGGGACATCCCGGCCATTTTTCTTGCACCCGGTGGCGATCAGCCCAGTTCGACCGGTACGAACAGGCGGCTGTTGCCGCGCTCGATCAGGATGGCCGCACGCTTGCCGGACTGGGCCAGGGCGGCGTTCAGTTTGTCGGCATCGCCGACGACCTGGCCATTGACCGAGACGATGATGTCGCCGGCGCGGATGCCGGCCCGCGCGGCTGGGCCGCCGGTCCGCTCGACGACCAGGTTGCCGCTGCTGCCGGTGCGGCGTTTTTCTTCGGCGGTCAGCGGGCGTACGGCGACGCCAAGGCGGTTCTGGCCGGCGGTGGGGGCCTCGGCGCTGGCGCTGCGTTCTTCCTCGAAAGCACCGACCTGAACGACGATGTCGCGGGCAGCGCGGTTGCGCCAGACCTGCAGGCGGACGTTCTCGCCGGGGCGCTTGGCGGCGACGATGGCGGGCAGTTCGCCCGACAGTTCAACCCTTTCGCCATCGATGCCGAGGATCACATCGCCGGCTTCGAGGCCGGCCTTGCCGGCCGGGCCGTCCTTGTCCACCGAGGTGACCAGGGCGCCGGCCGGCCGGCTGAGGCCGAAGCTGTCGGCCAGTGACTGATCGATTTCCTGGATGCTGATGCCGATCCGCCCGCGCTCGACCTTGCCGTGCTTGACGATTTGCTGCTGCACGTTCATCGCCAGTTCGATCGGGATGGCGAAGGACAGGCCCTGGAAGCCGCCGCTGCGTGAGTAGATCTGTGAATTGATGCCGATCACTTCGCCCTGCATGTTGAACAGTGGGCCGCCCGAGTTGCCTGGGTTGACCGCCACGTCGGTCTGCAGGAAGGGGACGTAGCTGCCGTCGGGCAGGCTGCGCGATTTGGCCGAAATGATGCCGGCGCTGGCGCTCGATTCAAAACCGAAGGGCGAGCCGATGGCCAGTACCCAGTCGCCAACCTGGGCCTGGCGGCTGTTGCCGATGCGTACGGTCGGCAGGTTGCGACCTTCGATGCGTAGTACGGCGACGTCGCTGGCCTTGTCCTGGCCGAGGATTTTGGCCTTGAACTCGCGCTTGTCGTTGAGCTTGACGACGACTTCGTCGGCATCGGCGACAACGTGGGCGTTGGTCATGATCAGGCCGTCGGCCGAGATGATGAAGCCGGAACCGAGGCCGCGGGTCGGCGTGCTTTCGCGCGGGACCATGCCGCGGAACTGACGGAAGAAATGGTAGAAGGGGTCGTTCGGGTCGAGTTGCGGGAAGCCGGCGGCACTCTCGCTGCGCTTGCCGGTGACGCTGATGTTGACCACGGCCGGGCCGTTGGCGGCGACGATGCTGCGCATGTCCGGATAGCCGATCGGCGCCGGCATGGCGACCGGGGTGGCGACCGCGACCGGCGGAATCTGGGCGACCGGCGCCTGTCCAGGGCCGAGTGCCCAGGCACCGCCGATGGCGGCGGAAACGGCGATGGCAGCAAGGCTGAGTTTCAGTCGGGTGCTGGGCATGGGGATTTTCTCCTTCATATTCGACACCGGAAGTATCTGGGGGCTGGCGTGCAATTTCAAACCGCCTTTTTGCGACGATTTGTGACAGAACTTTGCCGCTGCCGGTCAACGAAAAAGCCGCCCGGGTGGGCGGCTTGGCGGAAGGGGCGTGGAATCAGGCCTTGACCGGAATCTTGCCGATCTTGATCTGCCATTCCTTCGGGCCGGTGTTGTGCACGCTGGTGCCGGACGAATCGACGGCCACCGTCACCGGCATGTTCTCGACATCGAACTCGTAGATGGCTTCCATGCCCAGATCGGCAAAGCCGACGACCTTGGCCGACTTGATGGCTTTTGCCACCAGATAGGCGGCGCCGCCGACGGCCATCAGGTAGGCCGACTTGTTGTCCTTGATCGCCTCGATGGCCACCGGGCCGCGCTCGGACTTGCCGATCATCGAGATCAGGCCGGTCTGTTCGAGCATCATCCGCGTGAACTTGTCCATGCGCGTGCCGGTGGTCGGGCCGGCCGGGCCGACGACTTCGTCACGCACCGGATCGACCGGGCCGACGTAGTAGATGACGCGGTTGGTGAAATCGACCGGCAGCTTCTCGCCCTTGGCCAGCATGTCGGCGATGCGCTTGTGCGCTGCGTCGCGGCCAGTCAGCATTTTGCCGTTGAGGAGCAGCTTCTGACCCGGCTTCCAGGACGCGACTTCTTCCTTGGTCAGGGTGTTCAGGTCGACACGGGTCGCCGACTTGAGGTCCGGCGTCCAGGTCACGGCCGGCCAGTCTTCAAGCTTGGGCGGGTCGAGTTTGGCCGGGCCGGATCCGTCGAGGTGGAAATGGCAGTGACGGGTCGCGGCGCAGTTCGGCACCAGCGCGACCGGCAGGTTGGCGGCGTGGCAGGGGTAATCGAGCACCTTGACGTCGAGCACGGTGGTCAGGCCGCCGAGGCCCTGGGCGCCGACGCCGAGGGCGTTGATCTTTTCCATCAGTTCGAGGCGCAGTTGTTCCGGACGGGTCAGTGTCGCGCCGGTTGCCGCCTTGGCCTTCAGTTCATGGATGTCGACCGGCGCCATGATCGATTCCTTGGCCAGCAGCATGGCCTTTTCCGGCGTGCCGCCGATGCCGATGCCGATGATGCCGGGCGGACACCAGCCGGCGCCCATTTCCGGAATCTTCTTCAGGACCCAGTCGACCAGGTCGTCGGAGGGGTTGAGCATGGCGAACTTGGCTTTGGCTTCCGAGCCGCCGCCCTTGGCCGCGCAGATGACTTCGACGTGGTGGCCTTCGACAATCTCGAAGTGGACCACGGCCGGGGTGTTGTCCTTGGTGTTCTTGCGGGCACCGGCCGGGTCGGCCAGCACCGAGGCGCGCAGCGGATTGTCCGGGTTGCCGTAGGCGCGACGTACGCCCTCGTTGATCATTTCCTGGATGCTCATCGTTGCATCTGGCCAAGTGACCTGCATGCCGACCTTGATGAATACCATGCCGATACCAGTGTCCTGGCAGATCGGGCGGTGGCCTTCGGCCGACATCCGCGAGTTGGTCAGGATCTGGGCGATGGCGTCCTTGGCGGCGGGGCTTTCCTCGCGCTCGTAGGCTTCACCCAGTGCCTTGATGTAATCGAGCGGGTGGTAGTAGCTGATGTACTGGAAGGCATCGGCGATCGACTGGATCAGGTCTTCCTGCTTGATGGCGGTCATGCGCAACTCCGGATCAATGGTTTGTTATCGGTAGGTCGGGGGCCGGGCAGCCGATCGAGTGGATGGGTCCGGCGCGACGGGGCAAAAGTTTAACACGCTGGCAAGCGCCTGATCCTGATTGCCGGAATGCTGCGCCGCAGCGTGATTTCGTAAGGCCTTTGTAAGATTATCATCGTGTAATGTGGGCTTGACGCTTGAACGGGTGGCAGCTTTGCCCAGGCGCGTACGGCTTTGTTACATCGTGGGTGTCTGCCCGCGATCCGATCGGTTGTTTCAACATAATCGCGAAGTACCGCAGAGGAGAATAAATATGTCGAATGAGTCCGTGCAGTTTTACTATCCGTCCGAAGAGACCGTTAAGAACGCAGCGGTTTCCGGGATGGACGCCTACAAGGCGCTGTGCGCGGAAGCTGAAGCCGACTACGAGGGTTTCTGGGCCAAGCGTGCCCGTGACCTGATCACCTGGAAGGAACCCTTCACCCAGGTGCTGGATGAGTCCAATGCTCCGTTCTACAAGTGGTTTGCCGACGGCAAGCTGAACGTTTCCTACAACTGTCTGGACCGCCAGATCGAAGCCGGCAAGGGCGACAAGGTCGCGCTGATCTTCGAAGCCGACAACGGCGATGTGACCAAGGTCACCTACAAGGAATTGCTGGTCAAGGTCTGCAAGATGGCCAACCTGCTCAAGGCCAAGGGCGTGCAGAAGGGCGACCGCGTCGTCATCTACATGCCGATGACCGTTGAAGGCGTTGTTGCCATGCAGGCCTGTGCACGTATCGGCGCCACCCACTCCATCGTTTTCGGCGGCTTCTCCGCCCAGGCTCTGCGCGATCGCATCATCGACGCCGGCGCCACCATGCTGATTACTTCCGACGGCCAGTTCCGTGGCGGCAAGGCGCTGCCGCTCAAGGCCATCGCCGACGAAGCTCTGGCCATGGGCGGTTGCGACACGCTCAAGGGTGTCATCGTGTTCAAGCGCACCGGCATGGACGTGACCATGGTTGCCGGCCGTGACGAATGGCTGCACGAAGGCATGGCCAGCCAGCCGGAAACCTGCGAACCGGAATGGGTCGGTGCCGAGCACCCGCTGTTCATCCTCTACACCTCCGGCTCCACCGGCAAGCCGAAGGGCGTTCAGCACTCCACCGGCGGCTACCTGCTGCATGCCATCCTGACCATGAAGTACACCTTCGACATCAAGGATAACGATGTCTTCTGGTGTACCGCCGACATCGGCTGGGTCACCGGCCACACCTACATCACCTACGGCCCGCTCGCTTGTGGCGCCACCGAAGTGGTCTTCGAAGGCGTGCCGACCTATCCGGACGCCGGTCGTTTCTGGAAGATGATCCAGGATCACAAGGTCTCGATCTTCTACACCGCCCCGACCGCCATCCGTTCGCTGATCAAGGCTTCCGACACCAACGCCGCTGTCCATCCGAAGAGCTACAACCTGTCTTCGCTGCGCATCCTCGGTTCGGTCGGCGAGCCGATCAACCCGGCTGCCTGGACGTGGTACCACGAGAATGTCGGCGGCGGTCGCTGCCCGATCGTCGATACCTTCTGGCAAACCGAAACCGGTGGTCACATGATCACCCCGATGCCGGGCGCGACGCCGCTGATCCCCGGTTCCTGCACGCTGCCCTTCCCGGGCATCCAGTTCGCCGTGGTCGACGAGACCGGTGCCGAACTGCCGTGGGGCCAGGGTGGCATCCTCGTCTGCAAGAAGCCGTGGCCGTCGATGATCCGTACCATCTGGGGTGACGACGAGCGCTTTGTCAAGTCCTACTTCCCGGCCGACTTCCAGGGCAAGCTCTACCTGGCAGGCGACGGCGCGATCCGCGATGCCGAAACCGGCTACTTCACCATCACCGGCCGTATCGACGACGTGCTGAACGTTTCCGGTCACCGCATGGGTACCATGGAAATCGAATCGGCGCTGGTTGCCAACCCGCTGGTTGCCGAAGCTGCCGTCGTTGGCCGTCCGGACGACCTGACCGGTGAAGCCATCGTTGCCTTCGTTGTGCTCAAGGGTCAGCGTCCGACCGATCCGGAAGCCACCAAGAAGATGGTCAAGGAACTGTCTGACTGGGTCGGCAAGGAAATCGGGCCGATCGCCAAGCCGAAGGACATCCGTTTCGGCGACAACCTGCCCAAGACCCGTTCCGGCAAGATCATGCGTCGTCTGCTGCGTGGCCTGGCCAAGGGCGAGGAACTGACGCAGGATACCTCGACGCTCGAGAATCCGGCCATCCTGGAACAGCTTCGCGGCTAAGGTGGCACAGGCACTCGACCGCGAGGTCGGGTGCAGCAGTACCGACGGTCCGGCGCGCTTGCCACGCCGGACCCACAGACAAAAAGGGCAAGGAGGAGACAATGGTCGCCCATAAGGTGGCCTCCCGTGTAGTCGCATCAGACTGCATGCCAACGACGGCTGGCACGCTTGGCGTGCCGGCCGTTTTCATTTTCCGGAGGGCGGATCGGTGAAGAGAGGCAGTCCAACCCGGCAGCGTCTGGCCGCGCTGGCCCTGCTCGGCATTCCCTTGCTGACGTTTCCCGTGCTCGGTTTGCCGCAAGGTGAACTGGCCGGTGTGCCGGCCACCGTTCTCTATCTGTTCGGCGTCTGGGCGGGGTTGATCCTGCTCGCCGCACGCATTGCCGAGCGGCAGAAGAAATGATGCTCTCGGGCTGGTTCATCGCGCTCCTGTCGGCCGCCTATGTCGGCCTGCTGTTCGCTGTCGCCCGTTTCGGCGACGCCCGCGCCGATGCCGGTCGTTCTATCATCACGGCCAACGTCTATGCGCTGTCGCTGGCGGTCTATTGCACTTCCTGGACCTTTTTCGGCAGCGTCGGGCGAGCCACTTCGGGTGGCCTGTCCTTCCTGACCATCTACCTCGGGCCGACCTTGATGCTGCTCTGCGTCGGCGTCATCATCAAGATGATCCGCATCGCCAAGGCCCAGCGCATCACCTCGATCGCCGACTTCATCGCCTCGCGTTACGGCAAGAGCCAGTTGCTGGCCGGGCTGGTGACCATCATCGCGGTGATCGGCATCGTCCCCTACATCGCCCTGCAACTGAAGGCGGTGGCGGCCAGTCTCGATGTGCTGTTCGATCAGCCGGGGCACACCATCCGCTTGTGGGGAATCGATTCGACCCTGCTGGTGGCCGGTGTGCTGGCGCTGTTCACCATCCTCTTCGGGACCCGTCATCTCGATGCGACCGAGCGCCACGAAGGCATGGTTGCTGCGGTGGCCCTCGAATCGGTGGTCAAGCTGCTCGCTTTCATCGCGGTCGGCGTTTTCGTGACCTACGGCATGTATGGGGGTTTTACCGACCTCTTCCAGAAGGCAACGGCCCATCCGGATCTGGCCGGTCTGCTCAGACTGGATGGCGCGCGCGCCGGTACCTGGGCGGCGATGATCCTGCTGTCGGCGCTGGCCATCGTCTTCCTGCCCCGGCAGTTCCAGGTGATGGTCGTCGAGAATGTGGACGAATCGCACCTCAAGCGCGCGGTCTGGCTGTTCCCGCTGTACCTGTTGCTGATCAACATCTTTGTGCTGCCGGTGGCGCTCGGCGGTCTGCTGCATTTCGGCGGCCAGGGCGTCAATCCCGATACCTTCGTGCTGACGCTGCCCTTGTCGCAAGGGGCTGAATCGCTGGCGCTGCTGGTCTTCATCGGTGGTCTGTCGGCGGCGACCGGCATGGTCATCGTCGAGACCATCGCCTTGTCCACGATGATCTGCAACGATCTGGCGATGCCGGCCTTGCTGCGCTCGCCGTGGTTGCAGCGGCAGAAGCAGGGCGACCTGTCGGGGTTGCTGATCGGCATCCGCCGGGTGGCCATCGTGCTCATCCTGTTGCTCGGCTACATCTATTTCAAGGCGGCCGGTGAAGCTTACGCGCTGGTCGGCATCGGCCTGATTTCCTTCGCTGCCGTTGCCCAGTTCGCACCGGCATTGTTCGGTGGCATGTACTGGAAGCAGGGCACGCGTGCCGGCGCCCTGGCCGGTTTGCTGGCCGGGTTTGCCGTGTGGTTGTACACCCTGCTCTTGCCGTCTTTCGCCAAGTCCGGCTGGATCGGCAACGGTTTTGTCGAGCACGGACTGTTCGGTGTCGACTGGCTGCGTGCCCAGGCGCTGTTCGGCCTGAGCGGTCTTGACGAAATTTCGCACTGCCTGTGGTGGAGCATGCTGGCCAACATCGGCGCCTACATCGCGGTGTCGCTGCTCACCGAGCCGGACGCGCTGGAAGCCGGTCAGGCCGAGCGTTTCGTCGATGTCTTCCGGCATGCCCAGCAGGCGCCGGATACCCGGTTGTGGCGCGGTAACGCTTCGCAGACCGAAGTGGCGGCGCTGCTGGAGCGCTTTCTCGGGCCCGTGCGCGCCCGGCAACAACTTGAAAGCTATGCCCGCAGCCGGCGCGTGAGCGACTGGCGCAGCCTGCCGGCCGATGCCGAGTTCGTGCATTTCGCTGAAATCGAACTGGCCGGTGCCATCGGTTCGGCCAGTGCGCGGGCGATGGTGTCGAGTGTGACGCGGGAAGAAGATCTCGGCCTTGAGGAAGTGCTCGACATCCTCGACGAGGCGACCCAGGTCCGGGCCCACAGCCGGGAACTGGAAGCCAAGCAGCAGGAACTCGAAGCGGCCACCGCCGAACTGCGCGAAGCCAACGAACGCCTGCGCGAACTGGACCGGATGAAGGACGATTTCATCTCGACGGTGACGCACGAGTTGCGTACGCCGCTGACCTCGATCCGGGCACTGTCGGAGATGCTCTACGACGACCCCAAGGTCGAGCTGGACCAGCGCCGTCGTTTCCTCGGCATCATCGTCAGCGAGGCCGAGCGCCTGACGCGCCTGATCAACCAGATCCTCGACCTGGCCAAGCTGGAGTCCGGCAACGCCGAGTGGACCACCGGCGAAGTGCAGGTCGGGGATGTGGTGCGCGAAGCCAGCGAAGCGCTGGGTGCGCTTTACCGGGAAAAGGGCGTGCGTCTGAGCCTCGATATTGCTACGGATCTGCCGGCGGTGCTGGCCGACCGCGACCGCCTGATGCAGGTGGTGGTCAATCTGTTGTCGAACGCCGTCAAGTTCGTCGCGCCGCTTACCGGCACCGTCGCGGTGGTGGTTGCCCGGGCAGAAAACATGCTGCGCGTCTCGGTCGCCGACAACGGTCCTGGCCTGACCGCCGAGGAGTGTGGCGTGATCTTCGAGAAATTCCGCCAGGGGGGCAACACGATGACCGACAAGCCCCAGGGAACCGGTCTGGGACTGCCGATCAGCCGGCAAATCGTCGAGTATTTTGGTGGTAAGCTTTGGGTAGAAAGTACGCCGGGTAACGGTGCTACCTTCATTTTCACGGTGCCGTTAACGCAGGCGGCGCCGGACGCATAAAGATGGGAGACTAAAACGGATGTCGAAAAGAATATTGATTGTCGATGACGAACCCAACATCGTCATTTCACTCGAATTCCTGATGAAGAAAGAAGGATTCGAAGTCGCCGTCGCCGGCGACGGCGAGGAAGCGCTGGCCCAGGTTGCCGGTTTCAATCCCGATCTGGTCCTGCTCGACGTGATGATGCCGAAGAAATCCGGTTTCGAAGTCTGCGAGGCCTTGCGTGCCGACCCGTCGAGGGCCGGCCTGCAGATCGTCATGCTGACCGCCAAGGGACGCGATACCGAAGTGGCCAAGGGTTTGGCAATCGGTGCCGATGCCTACGTGACCAAGCCGTTCTCGACCAAGGAACTGCTGGCCCGGGTCAAGGAGATGCTCGGCATCGCCTGAGTCTACGGCTCGGGAAAGACACCCTCGGCGCCGTTGCGGCGTCAATCCAAACTACCTGGGGTAGCTGCCATGAAGGCCAAAGTCCGCTTTCTGCTTGCCATCGTCGTGCTCGGTCTGCTGATGACCGGGCCTTTCGTCGTGACTTCCATCCTGGTCTGGGCCGGCATGGAGGAGAGCGAGCGCAACATGCTGCTCGAACTGCTGATGTCGCGCCTGCCGATCGGCACGATGATGACCATCTTCGGTTTCGGCATCGGCGTCGCCGTGCTGCACAAACTGTTCAAGCAATACGTCGAAGGCCTGCTCGGCATGGCCGAACAGTTGCGCTTGATGCTCGGTGCTAACCGCAATTTCCGGGTCAAGCTCAACGGGCCGCCGGAAGTCCAGCAACTGGCCCAGGCCGCCAACGATCTGGCGGCGCAGCGCGACATGCTGATGGACGATGTCGATGCGCGCATCGCCCAGGCCAACGCCTCGGTCGAGGAAGAGAAGAACCGGCTGGCCGCCCTCATGTCGGAACTGGCTCAGGCCGTGGTCGTGTGCAACCTCGACGGTCGCATCCTGCTCTACAACAACCGCGCCCGCCTGCAGTTCAAGGCCTTGTCGCAAGGACCGACGACGGTGGCCGGCGGTGCCCTGATCGGTCTCGGTCGGTCGATTTTCTCCATCCTGGAAAAGAACCAGGTCGAGCATTCGCAGGAAATCATCCGGCAGCGACTGGCCAACGGCAAATCGGCGCTGGCCAATTTCGTCACCACCACGCGCGGTGGCCAGTTGCTGCGCGTGCAGATGGTCCCCGTCCTTGCGGGTGCGCCGGGCGAGGGCGAGCCGCAGATGACCGGCTACGTGCTGACCGTGGACAACATCACCCGGACGCTCGAGGAAGAGGCGCGCCGCGACCATGCGCTGCATGCGCTGACCGAGGGCAGCCGGGCGGCACTGGGCAGCATCCGGGCGGCGGTGGCCAACCTGATCGACTACCCGGAAATGGACCCCGAGTTGCGCGAGCGCTTCGTCAAGGTGGTCGACGACGAGGCGTCGCGGATGAGCCAGCGTCTCGACGAAACCATGCACGAATTCTCCGATTCGATGAAGACGCGCTGGCCGCTGGAAGATGTGCTGGCCATGGATGTGATCAGCGCGGCCCAGCGCCGCATCGAGGACAAGCTCAAGCTGCCGACCAAGGTCGAGGATGTCGACGGGACGCTGTGGATCAAGGCCGACAGCTTCTCGCTGGTCTTCGCGCTGCTCTTCGTCGCCGAGCGCCTGCTCGATCACTACCAGATCCGCGACCTGCGCTTCCGTACCTCGAGCGAAGGCAAGCTGGCTTATCTGGACATCATCTGGGTCGGCCAGGCGATTTCCTCAGAGACTTTCTACACCTGGGAAATGGAAACCATGCACGCGCTCGGCGAAACCTCGTCGCTGTCCTTGCGCGACGTGGTCGACCGGCACGGCGGCGAAATCTGGTACCAGCGCGAGAAGGCGGCACACCGTGCCTTCTTCCGATTTGTGTTGCCGATGGCGACCCCCGAACAAGAGATGCTTGATGAGCATCGGCGCAGCACCGGGCGTCCGGAGTATTACGACTTCGACCTGTTCAAGTTCGAGGACAAGTCGATCGACCTCGATCGCAAACTGTCGGAACTGACCTATACCGTCTTCGACACCGAGACCACCGGCCTGGAACCGTCCAAGGGCGATGAAATCATCCAGATCGGCGCCGCGCGCATCGTCAACAACCGCCTGCTCAAGCAGGAAATCTTCAATCAGATCGTCGATCCCGAACGACCGCTGAAGCCGGAGTCGATTCCGATTCACGGCATCACCGAGGACATGGTGCGCGGCCAGCCGAACATCGACATCGTCCTGCCGGGTTTCCATGCCTTCTGCGAGGAAACCGTGCTGATCGCGCACAACGCCGCCTTTGACATGCGCTTCCTGCAACTCAAGGAAGAGCGCACCGGCCTGCGCTTCACCCAGCCGGTGCTCGATACGCTGCTGCTGTCGGCGGTGGCTCATCCCAACCAGGAGTCGCACCGGCTGGATGCCGTGCTCGAGCGTCTCGGCATCGACATCGATACCCGGCACAACGCGCTCGACGATGCGGTGGCGACCGGCGAGGTTTTCCTGAAACTGCTGCCGCTGCTTGAAGAGAAGGGCATCGTCACCGTCAGGCAGGCGCTGGAAGCGTCCGAGAAAACCTATTTCGCGCGCATCAAGTACTGATATGGAAGAACTGCTGCCGGGATTGCCGACCGCCGAACTCGCCGCCCTGGGCAGCGAGCTGGCGACGGTCGACGATCTCGGCAGCCTGGCCGGGCTGGCCGCCCGGCAGCGTGCCTTGCTGGCGCAGACGGTGGCGCTGGGCTGGTCAGGCGAGGCGGCGTGCACGCTGATTTCGGGACTCAACGACCGCCTGACCCGGCGGGTGCTGACCCTGGTTGCCCGCCGCCATCGGCTGCCACCGGTGGACTGGTGCTGGCTGGCGATGGGGTCCGAAGGCCGTGACGAACAGACGCTGGTCAGCGATCAGGACAACGGCCTGGTTTTTTCCGCCTGCGACGCCGGCGAGGCCCAGGCCTTGCGCGAACTGTTCCTGCCTTTTGCCCGCGAGGCCAACGAACAACTGGCGGCCTGCGGTTTCAGCCTGTGCCCCGGCAACATCATGGCCGGCAATCCGCAGTGGTGCCTGTCGGTCGATGAGTGGCGCGAACGCTTCATCGAGTGGGTGCGTTGCCCCGACCCGGTGGCGCTGCTCAACGCAACGATCTTTTTCGACCTGCGCCCGCTGCACGGCAAGCTCGAACTGGGGCAAGGGCTGCGCACGCTGATCGGTCATCTGACCAGCGACACCCCGGCCTTTCTTCACCTGATGTCGATCAATGCCCTGCAGGTGCATCCGCCGCTGGGGTTCCTCGGCGATGTGGCGGTCGACGATGCGGAAGCCGTCGATCTGAAGAAGTTCGGTAGCCGCATCTTTGTCGATGTCGCCCGCATCCTGGCGCTGGCCGCGGCTACGCCGTCGGTCAACAGCTTTGCCCGTCTGCGCGAGGCGGGGGCGGCTGCCGGCATGCAGCCGGGTGAAGTCGCCGCCGCCCAGGCTGCGCTCTCGCATCTGTTGCGTCTGCGTCTCGAACAGCAGGCAGCCGCGGGTGCCGAGACGCCGGTTTTTCGTCCGGCCGAACTGCACGAAATCGACCGCGTCATCCTCAAGGAATCCCTGCACCAGGCACGGCGCCTGCAGCAGCGACTCAAGCTAAACTATTCACTCTAAACGTCAATCAGGAAAGGTTTGTCGTGAGCACAGAAAAAGAAAATACCGGGAGCAGTGCTGTGGATGTCGGCCAGGTGGAGGCGATGTTGCGGCAGGAGGGGCAACGGCGGGCCGCCGGCAACACGCAGGCTTTTCTGGCCCGGCACGCACCGTTCAACAAGATGGCGCCGGCGGCGCTGCAGTTGTTCGCGGAAAAGGCGCACATCGCCTTCTATCCGGCAGGGAGCCTGATCGTCGGTCCGGATTCGGGCAATGTCCGTTTCTTCTACCTGATCGAGTCGGGCAAGGTGCAGGCGCGCCAGGCCGGCGAAGTCACCGTGACCGAGTATTCCATCCTCAGTCTCGGGGCCGGTGAATCCTTTCCGATCGGCGCGGTCACCGCCGGCCGGCCGTCGACCAACATCTACACAGCGGTCGAGGACACCTTCTGCTACCACCTGCCGGCGGAAGACTACCTGACGCTGATGTCGACCAGCCCGGAATTCAACCTGTTCTGCACCCAGTACATCGCCAGCCTGCTCGACCAGTCGCGCCGGCAGTTGCAGGCGCAGTTCGCCCAGAAGGCCAGCGAGCAGCAGACGCTGAATTCGCCGCTGTCCGGCATCGGCGCCCGCAATCCGACCTCGGTCCTGCCGGAAACGCCGCTGCGCGCGGCGCTGGAATCGATGTCGCAGCTGGGCATCGGCTCGATGGTGGTGGCCGATGCGGAGAAGAAGCCGGTCGGCATCTTCACCCGCAGCGACCTGCTCGACCGGGTCGTGCTTGCGGATCTGCCGCTGAACTCGCCGATCAGCCAGGCGATGTCGGCGTCGCCCTTCACCCTGAACGAACACGCGACCGCCTACGATGCAATGCTGGCGATGGCCACGCACGGCATCCGCCACGTCCTGGTCACTGACCATGCCGGTTGCCTGAGTGGCGTCGTTTCCGAGCGCGACCTGTTCGCGCTGCAGCGCGTCGGCCTGCGCCAGATCCGCCAGGCCATCGAGTCGGCACCCGATGTCGAGGCGCTCAAGGCCTCGGCCGCCGATGTGCGTCAGTTGTCGTTCAACATGCTGGCCCAGGGCATCGGCGCCGAGCAACTGACGCAGTTCATTTCGGCGCTCAACGACGCGCTGACCCGGCGCGTCATCCAGCTCAACCTGGAAAACCACGATTTCTCCGGCATCGACTGGTGCTGGCTGGCCTTCGGTTCGGAAGGCCGCGACGAGCAGACCTTCAGCACCGACCAGGATAACGGCGTTGTCTATTCCGTGCCCGAGGGTGAGGACAAGGAGGCGCTCAAACAGCGTTTCCTGGCCTTCGCGCTGGATACCAACAAGGACCTGGACAAGGTCGGTTTCCCGCTGTGCAAGGGCAACATCATGGCCAGCAATCCGCAGTGGTGCCTGACGCTGGACGAATGGCGCGCCCAGTTCAGCAAGTGGATCCGCACGCCGGAGCCGGTGGCCCTGCTCAATGCGACCATCTTCTTCGATTTCCGGCCGCTGTACGGCAAGAGCGAATTGTCCGACAGCATGCGTCGCCACCTCTTGTCGCAAGCGTCGGCAACGCCGATCTTCCTGCAGGCGATGGCGCGCAACGCGCTCGAAGTTGGCCCGCCGCTGGGCAAGATCCGCGATTTCGCGACCGATCTCGAACCCGATCATCCGGGCAAGATCGACCTCAAGAAATACGGCTCGCGCATCTTCGTCGACGTTGCACGTATCTACGCCCTGGCGGCCGGTGTGCATGGCACCAACACCATCCAGCGACTCAAGTTGTCGGCGCAGAAGATGAACATCAAGGGCGAGGAAATCAACGCCGTGCTCGACGGCCTCAACTTCATCCAGTTGCTGCGCCTGCAGCATCAGTATCTCGAAGGCGAGCCGGGGCGTCAGGGTGACAACCTGATCGATCCGGAAAAACTCAATGAACTGGATCGCCGCATCCTCAAGGAATCCTTCCGCCAGGCGCGCAAGATCCAGTCCCGTCTGAAGCTCGACTACCAGGTGAACCACTGATCATGTTCGGCATCAAGAAATTCCTGTTCGGCGACGGGCTGAACGAAAACCTCCCGCCCGATGTGAAATCTGCCGTATCGGCCTGGCTGGTGCAGGAAGCCGCCGGGCTGGAGTCGTCGCATTTCCTGACCCGCTATGTCGTCGTCGACATCGCCAGCGACGGCATGAATCCGGATAGCGACCGCCTGACCGGCATCGCGGCAACGGTGGTGCACCAGGGCATTGTTTCTCCTGAGCAGAGTATCTACGTTGATCTGACGACGGCTGACGAAACGGGGCAGGCCCGACAGCTGGCGGCCTTCCTCAACTTCATCGGCAAGTCGCCGCTGGTTTCCTACCATGTCGCGTTTGTCAGCGCCTTTCTCGAGAACCTGCTCAAGAAGCGCCTCGGCATTGCCTTTGCCGCCCGCTGGGTGGACCTGGCCTGGTTGCTGCCGGCGATGTTCGGCGAGAAAAGCCACAAGCCGATGCCGCTCGACGACTGGTTGGTCGCCTTCGGCCTCGATGTCGGCGAGGGGCGACGCAGTCCGAGCGAGAACAACATGATACTGGCCCGCCTGCTGCAGATGCTGGTGGTCCGGGCGCACGCCAAGGGTGTCGACAGCGTCGAAGCCCTGATCGAGGAATCGAAGGCCAGCAGCCACCTGCGGCGTACCCGCTGACCGGCATGCTTTCTTCCCTGACCCGCCTGCAGCGTTACTACCTGTACTACACGGGTATTTTCCTGCTGTTCGTGGTTCTGCTGGCGGCGCTCGAGCGTGCCGGCATGCCGGCACGCTGGGTCGGCTATGCTTTCCTGGTGTTCACCGTGTCGATGTACGCGACCATCGGTGTCTTCAGTCGGACCACCGACGTGTCCGAGTACTACGTCGCCGGCCGGCGGGTTCCGGCATTCTTCAACGGCATGGCGACCGGTGCCGACTGGATGAGTGCGGCTTCCTTCATGGGGCTGGCCGGTACGCTTTACCTGCAGGGTTTTCAGGGGCTGGCCTACGTGATCGGCTGGACCGGTGGTTTTGTACTGGTCGCCCTGTTGCTGGCACCTTACCTGCGCCGTTTCGGGCAATACACGATTCCCGATTTCCTCAGCGCCCGCTACGGTGGCAACACCATCCGCCTGATCGCCGTGTTCGCGGCGATCCTCGCGTCCTTCGTCTATGTCGTTGCGCAGATCTACGGGGTCGGCGTCATCACCAGTCGTTTCGTCAGCCTGCAGTTCGAGGTCGGTGTTTTTGTCGGCCTCGCCGGCATTCTGGTCTGCTCGTTTCTCGGCGGCATGCGGGCGGTCACCTGGACGCAAGTGGCGCAATATTTGATCCTGATCGTCGCCTACATCACGCCAGTTGCCATCCTGTCCTACAACGTGACCGGCGTTCCCGTGCCGCAGATGGTCTATGGTCAGGTGCTGTCGGAAGTCAGCAAGCTCGAGGAAAAACTGTTCGATTCGCCGACCGAACTGGAGGTCCGCGATCGTTATCGCGAGCGCGCCGACCAGTACGCCCAGAAGATCATGCAATTGCCGCATTCGCTGACTCAGGAGCGGGAACGCCTGTCGATCCAGATCAACGAACTCAAGTCGTCCGATGTGCAGATGCGCGAGATTGTCCTGCTCGAGCGTCAGCGGCGCGAATTGCCGCAGGATCCGGCGCAGGCCCGTGAGCGTTGGGAAAAGGAAATGTACGAGGCACTGGCGCGAAGCAAGCCGCCCCTGCGCCATGCCGAGCCCTTTCCCGGGGATTCCGAGGCGGAACGCAACGCTCAGCGGATCAACTTCCTGGCGCTTATTTTTTGCCTGACCATCGGTACGGCGGCCTTGCCGCATGTCCTGATGCGCTACTACACGACGCCGACCGTGGCCCAGGCGCGCCAGTCAGTATTCTGGTCGCTGTTGTTCATCATCATCCTGTACGTCACTGCGCCGGCCTACGCGGTTTTTGCCAAGTTCGAAGTGTTGTCCAACCTGGCCGGTATCCCGATTGCCAAACTACCGGGGTGGGTGGCGGCCTGGGCCAAGGTCGGGCTGGTATCGATCGAGGATATCAACGGCGACGGCATCATGCAGTTTGCCGAATTGTCGCTGAACCCGGACGTGATCGTGCTGGCGACGCCGGAAATCGCCGGCATGCCCTATGTCGTTTCTGGTCTGGTCGCGGCAGGGGCGCTGGCCGCCGCGCTGTCGACGGCCGACGGTCTGTTGCTGACGATCACCAGCGCGCTGTCGCACGATGTCTATTACCGGGTCTTCCGGCCGCAATCGTCGACCCAATTCCGTCTGGTCATCGCCAAGTCGCTGCTGCTGGTCGTAGCCGTGCTGGCAGCTACAGTGGCGGCGCAAAAACCGGGGACCATCCTGTCGATGGTGGCCTGGGCTTTCTCGATTGCCGGTTCGGCTTTTTTCCCGGCGCTGGTGCTCGGTATTTTCTGGGCACGGGCAACGCGCGCCGGCGCCATCGCCGGCATGCTGGTCGGCCTGTCGCTGACTGTCTATTACATCCTGCGCCTGGAGTTCGGTGGCTATTCCTGGCTGGGCTTTTCAGATGGCCCGCTCAATCCCTGGTTCCATCTGCAATCGACCTCGGCCGGCGTTTTCGGCATTCTCGCTGGATTCGTGACCAATATTGCGGTCAGCCTGATGACCCGGCCATCGCCACAGGCCGCCGAGTTCCTTGAACGCATCCGGCGCCCGGGAGGGCGTGAGGAGAGTCCATGAGCGCGCCTTCCTCGTACTGGCGCAAGACCAGCCGGTTGACCGCCTGGTTGCTGCTGATCTGGGTGGTGCTGACTTTCGGCGTCACCTGGTTTGCCCGGGAATTGAACGAGTATTCGTTTTTCGGTTTTCCCTTTGGCTTCTATTTTGCCGCCCAGGGCATCCTGCTTTGCTATCTCGGGATCATCGTCCATTACAGCCGGCGCATGCGCGATCTCGATGCCGAGCACGCCTCCGAAATCGACCCGGAATAGGGCATGCTGCTGTTCCTGATCGGCGCCCTGAGGGCCATCGTTGAAATGCTCGGCCTGGCCTTGCTTGGTCTGGCTGCCATGAGCGTGCTGGCCGGCAGCCGGCGCCACGACAATGTGATCTACCGCCTGTTCGAGCTGGTGACCCGGGCGCCGCGCCGACTGGTCGCCACCTGCCTGCCCGCGTCGACACCGCCCGTAGTCAGCGGCGTGCTGTGCTTCGTCGTGCTGTTCGTGATCTGGATGGGCCTGGCCTTGTGGCGCCTGACCCTGGCCTGAGTCAGGCCGGCAGTTGCTGGCGCAACTGATCCAGCGCAGCGACCAGTTGATGGGCGGTTTCATTGAGTTCGGGTAACAGCAGGTCGGCCGAGTCGCCGAGTCCGTTCTGGCTCAACTCGACAATTTCATTGGCCAGATCGTGGAAGCGCACGTGAGTTTCGGTCAATGTCGTCGAAACGCCGGGCTGGTTGGCGAGCAGCTTGTCCAGCATGCAGCCGCGATGCTCCGATAGCGGCATGTCGGCATAGTTGCCGCCAGCAAAGGCATTGAGAAACTGGCGACGCCACGTGTTGTGCAGGCGAATGGCTTCATCGATGTCGATGCGCTTCATGAGTGCTTATCCCCGGTGTGAAATGGCCGCTGTCGGCGGTTCTGTTCTGCCAAGCCGCCATTATGCCGCAGGCGCCGCCCGACGCCACGACTCCGGGGAAAAAGCCTTTAGCGGCGATTCAGCTGGACATGGCTGCTGCGCCGCCAGCACGCCGGCCGGCTCAGTCCGGACAGGTCGGGACCGCGCTGGCCGAAAATGGCATGGGCAATTGCCAGCTTTCTTTGTTCTTCTTCGGAAATGCCGGCGATCAGGTCGAACCATTTCTGCAGTTGTTTCATGACGAATCTCCTTGAACTTCTACTGTATGAATAATCAGTGGTTGCAAGATTATCCAATGACTGGTGTTTTGTACAGTGATTTATTCTGGGCTCGTCACGTTCCGTTTTGCCGGCACATGGCGCAGGAGTATAATTAAACACTTATATTATTGCCTGGAGAGCATCATGCTCGATCTGCTGGCCAAACTTTCGAAAAACCTGATCCTGGCGATCCCGGCCGCGATGCTGCTCGGTTTTGCCGCCGGCCTGCTGGCACCGAGCGCCTGGATGAAATCGCTGATCGTCCCGCTGACCTTCCTGATGGTCTACCCGATGATGGTCAGCCTGAAACTCGCCAAGGTGCTGGAAGGCGGCGACGGCAAGGCGCAATGGCTGGCTCAGGCAATCAACTTCGCAATCATTCCCTTCATCGCCTACGCCATTGGCCGCGTTTTCTTCCCCGAGCAACCGTACTACGCCATCGGCCTGCTGCTGGCGGCGCTGCTGCCGACCTCGGGCATGACCATTTCCTGGACCGGCTTTGCCGGCGGCAACCTCGGCGCCGCCGTCAAGATGACCGTGCTCGGCCTGATCCTCGGTTCGCTGGCGACGCCCTTCTACGTGCAGTGGCTGATGGGCGCAACGGTACCGGTCGACCTCGTCGCTGTCTTCCTGCAGATCGTCTTCATCGTCTTCCTGCCGATGCTCGCCGGCCACGTCACCCAGTCGCGACTGATCGCCAAGCACGGCCAGAAAGCCTTCCAGAGCGACTGGGCGCCGCGCTTCCCGCCGTTTTCGACGCTCGGTGTGCTCGGCATCGTCTTCGTCGCCATGGCCCTCAAGGCCGAACAACTGGTCGCCCGTCCCGGCGAACTGCTGCAGTTGCTGCCGCCGCTGCTCGCGCTCTACGCGATCAACTACCTGCTCAGCAGCATCGTCGCTCGCAGTCTTTTGCCGCGCGGCGACGCCATCGCCCTGGTGTACGGCACGGTCATGCGCAACCTGTCGATCGCCCTGGCCCTCGCCATGAACGCCTTCGGCCCCGCCGGCTCCGACGCCGCGCTGGTGATCACGCTGGCCTACATCATCCAGGTACAGTCGGCGGCCTGGTATGTGAAGCTGACGGATCGCTTGTTCGGGAAGCGGGTGGGGTGATCGGCAAAAAAATGCCCGGCACGGAGCCGGGCGAAGGCGTGAAGGCGGAGGTGGGGTGCCTAGACGTTTCTCAGGGCCAGCGTCCAGGCTTCCATGGCCTGGTTGGCGGGTTGCATCGGGGCTTCCATGAAGCTGATGACGAATTTGTCGCCGACGTCGGCGATGCCGATTGAGCGCGGGCGGACGGCGAGGACCTGCGGGTTGGGGATGGCGAAGCCGAAGCAGAAGACGATGTCCACGGCGGCGATCAGGCCGGGCATGATCTCGCCGCCGATCTTGGTGGTGTGGGCGAGGTGGTCGAAGACGGCGATGAATTGCACTTTCGGGTTTTCGGCGATCTTGGCCTTGAAGTAATCGACCAGCGCCGGGACGGACTGGAAGCTGGTTTCGTGCTTGCCGATCTCGGCGACGAAGACCGGGTACTTGTCGTTGAACAGGCTGTGTTTCATCGGGCTTTCTCCCGGTTGATCAAAGGATTTCTGGCGGCATCGATACAACGTCGCAGCAAGTTTGCGATAGGCAGGCGCGGGATGGGCCGGTGCAGGCTTAAGCGCGGCAGCGGAGACGTGTCAGTGCGCATGCGAATGTCCCTCATGGTCGTGGCAGGCAAAGACGAGACTGCGTGTCAGCAGGCAGCCGGCGAGGAAGTCGGCGATTGCCCGGTCCGGGTCTTCTTCGCAAGCGAGCAGCGGTTGTACGCCGAGGTCAAGCAGTCGGCGGAACAGCTTGCCGCCCATGCCGGCCGTGATCAGCACGTTGATTCCGGATAGTGCGCCGGGCAGGCCGCTGTGGCTGGCGTGAAAACTCTGTTCCATCGGTAGTTCGACCAGCCGCTTGCCGGCGATCTGCTTGTCTTCGATGTCGTAGAGCCAGAAGTTGCGGCATTTGCCAGCGTGTTCGGTGATCGTCCGGCGGTTCTGGCTGGTGATGGCGATTTGCATGATGTTCCTCAGAAATTGATCAGCGGGCGGCCGATGGCGTCGAGGCGGACCAGCGCCAGGAGCAGGGCGGCGACGCTGGCGCCGGCCGAGAACAGCCAGCGCGGCAGCCAGTGCAGCGGGACGAAGCCGACGCCGCGGACGAAGCCGGCGCTCATTGACCAGAACAGCAGCATCGCCGCCGGATGGTCGGCATGGCCGGCGGCGTCGGTGGCGATGCCGGGCAGCACGGTCATGACAACTAGGATGAGCAGGGCGATGCCCAGCGGCAGCGCGGCGATGCCGGCTTTGGCCGGCGGCTCGGGCAGCGCGTCAGCGGCCATTGCGTTCTTCCTCGAAGTCGCCCCAGAGCGTGTTGAGGATGGCGAGCAGCACGGCGAAGCCGATGCCGAGTACCCAGGCGAAATACCACATGATGTTTTCCTTTCAGGTCTTGTCGAATTCGTCGCTGCCGATGATCAGGCGGGTATCCGTCAGATACTGGTGCGGCGGGATTTCCAGGTTGGTTGGGGCCGGTTTGTTCTTGAACACGCGGCCGGCGAAGTCGAAGGTCGAGCCGTGGCACGGGCAGAGAAAGCCGCCTGGCCAGTCGGCGCCGAGCGCCGGGTCGCCGGGGGTGAAGGCGTTCGACGGCGAGCAGCCGAGGTGGGTGCAGATGCCGACGGCGACCAGCATTTCCGGCACCGGCGAGCGGGTTTCGTTGGCCGCGTAGGCGGGCTGCTGCGAGGTGACGGCCGAAGCCGGGTCGGCCAGCATCGGTTCGGCCTTTTTCAGCGCGGAGAGCATTTCCGGCGTGCGGTTGAGGATCCACACCGGCTTGCCGCGCCATTCGACGACCATCATCTCGCCCGGCGCCAGCTTGCCGATGTCGACCTCGACCGGCGCACCGGCGGCGAGCGCGCGTTCGGACGGCATCAGGCTGCTGACGAAGGGCACGATGGCAGTCAGCGCCAGCGCGCCGCCGGCACCGGCCGTGGCCATGATCCACTGGCGGCGGGCCGGGCTGTCGCAGACGGTGAAGGACTCACCGGAACACAGGCATTCGGACATGGCGTTCTCCCTTAGTAGGCGGCGTGGTCGTTCTCACGGATGTAGGCGGCGGTGACCTTGCCGGCCATCACCTTGTAGGCCCAGCCGGTGTAGGCAATGATGATTGGCATGAAGATCAGCGTCGCCCAGAGCATGATGTTCAGCGTCAGGTGGCTGGAGACGCTGTCGTAGACGGTGAGGCCGGAGCGCAGATCGGTCGACGAGGGCATCACGAAGGGGAACAGCGAGGCGCCGGCGGTGCCGATGACGCCGACGATGGCCAGCGACGAGGCGACGAAGGCAGCCAGCGTGGCGCGGTTGACCGCCAGCAGCATGGCCGCCAGCGTGCCGGCGTAAGCCAGAGCCGGCAGCACCATGGTCAGCGGGGCTTTATCGTAATTGGCCAGCCACGCGCCGGGTTGGCGGATGACTTCCTTGTCGAGCGGATTGGGTAAGGCGCCGGCATCGACCGCCGAAACGATGGCGTAGCCGTCGATGCCCTGCCACAGCCAGACACCGGCAGCCGAGAAGCCGAGCAGCAGCAGGCTGCCGAAGACCAGCATGGCCGTCTGCGTGCGCCGCTGGACGGCGCCTTCGGTGCGGTGCATCAGGTAGATCGCGCCGTGGAAGGTGATCATTGCCGTCGACACCACGCCGCAGAGCAGGGCGAAGGGGTTGAGCAGACCCCAGAAGCTGCCGGTGTAGTAGGGCATCAGGTTGTCGGCGAAATGGAAGGGCACGCCCTGGAACAGGTTGCCGAAAGCGACGCCGAAGATCAGCGGCGGCACGGCGCCGCCGACGAACAGGCCCCAGTCCCAGGTCTGGCGCCAGGTCGGGTTGTTGATCTTGCTCCGGTAGTCGAAGCCGACCGGGCGGAAGAACAGCGCCCAGAGCACGGCCAGCATCGCCCAGTAGAAGCCGGAGAAGGCGGTGGCGTAGACCAGCGGCCAGGCGGCGAAGATGGCGCCGCCGCCGGTGATGAACCAGACCTGGTTGCCGTCCCAGTGCGGGCCGACGGTGTTGATGACGATGCGCCGTTCGACGTCGTCCTTGCCGACGAAGGGCAGCAGCGTACCGACGCCCATGTCGTGGCCGTCCATGATGGCGAAACCGACCAGCAGGACGCCGACCAGTAGCCACCAGATGAGTTTCAGCGTGGGGTAATCGAAAAGCATGGTTGTTCCTCAGGCGTGAGCGTATTCATTGTCGTAGCGGCCGGTACCCAGGCTGCCCGGACCCTGCTTGGCGAAGCGCACCATCAGGTACATTTCGACCGCCAGCAGCAGTGTGTAGAAGCCGATGAAGCCGGCGAGCGAGCCATACAGGCTGCCGACCGACAGCGTCGACACCGACATGTGAGTCGGCAGCACGCCGTAGATGGTCCAGGGCTGGCGGCCGTATTCGGCGACGAACCAGCCGAGCTCGCAGGACAGCCAGGGCACCGGCAGCATCCACAGCGAGGCGCGCAGCAGCCACGGCTTGTCGGCGAAATTGCCCTTGATCGAGTACCACAGGGCGGCGCCGAACAGCGCCAGCATCAGGAAGCCGAAGGCAACCATCAGGCGGAAGGTCCAGAACAGCGGGGCAACGCGCGGGATGGTGTCGGCTACGGCTTTGTCGATGATTTCCGGGGTGACGTCGCGCATGTCGACAACGTATTTCTTCAGTAGCAGGCCGAAGCCGAGATCAGCCTTGTGCTGCTCGAATTCTTCCCTGAGCGCGGCGTCGTTCGGGGTCTTGCGCAAGGCTTCAAGGGTGACGACGGCCTCCATGCCGGACAGGATGCGTTCGCGGTTCTTCTCGCGGATTTCCTTGATGCCGGGAATCTGCTGGTCGAGCGAGCGGGTGCCGATGATGCCCATGACCCAGGGAATCTCGATGGCAAAGTCGTTCTTCATTTCGGCTTCGTTGGGAATCGCGATCAGGTTGAAGCCGGCCGGTGCCGGTTCGGTCTCCCACATCGCTTCCATCGCGGCGAGCTTGGTCTGCTGCGCTTCGCCGACGGTGTAGCCGGATTCGTCGCCGAGCACGATGACCGAGCAGATCGAGGCGAAGCCGAAGGCGGCGGCGATGCGGAAGCTCTTCTTGGCGAACTCGACGTCGCGCCCGCGCAGCAGGTAGAAGGCCGAGATAGAGAGGACGAACATGGCGCCGGTGACGTAGCCGGCCGAGACGGTATGGACGAACTTGGCCTGGGCGTCCGGGTTGAACAACACGGCCCAGAAATCGACCATCTCCATGCGCATGGTCACGTAGCTGAATTCGGCGCCGACCGGATTCTGCATCCAGCCATTGGCAATCAGGATCCACAGCGCCGACAGGTTGGTGCCGACCGCCATGAGGATGGTCACCAGCAGATGCTGCTTGCGCGACAGACGGTCCCAGCCGAAGAAGAACAGGCCGATGAAGGTCGATTCGAGGAAGAAGGCCATCAGGCCTTCGATGGCCAGCGGCGCGCCGAAGATGTCGCCGACGTAGTGCGAGTAGTAGGCCCAGTTGGTGCCGAACTGGAACTCCATGGTGATGCCGGTGGTCACGCCGAGCGCGAAATTGATGCCGAACAGCTTGCCCCAGAAGCGGGTCATGTCCTTGTAGATGGTCTTGCCGGTCATCACGTAGGCGGATTCCATGATCACCAGGATCCAGGTCATGCCGATGGTCAATGGCACGAACAGGAAGTGGTACATCGCGGTGATCGCGAACTGTAGCCGGGACAGGTCGACAAGCTCTTCACTGAGCATGGGTTTCTCCTTGCGGGGCGGTGGTGAAATGACGGGCGGCCGTCGTGTCGTCGACGGCGACCCGGACGTCGCGGATGAACAGCCACCAGATCGCCGTCAGGACGATCAGCTTGGCGATGACGAGAAGGATCAGTTCGCGTCTGAGTCGGCGGTCGCGTCGGTCCATGGCGGGCTCCGGTGGTTGAATAACAGTCTTTGCTTATCAAGAGCCGTGCCAGCCCGAGCGGGGCTGAAAATTCGCCGCAAGTCATTGATTTGAAAACCTGCGGCGTTTCGTCGCAGGGGGATTTTCTGGGCTTTTTCTGCCAGTTATGGCAGAGTGTGGCAGTGATCAATGGCAGTGATTGGCGGAGAAATGGCAGATAACAACGGTAGCCCCCAGCTCAGCGAACTGGTTTCCTTCCTGCAGACCTTGCCCGAGCCGCACATCCTGTGCGACCGCAACTACCGGATCATTGCTGCCAACGACGCTTATCGCGCCAACTGGCTGGATCAGCAGGAAGTCGTCGGGCGCAAGTGCTACGAGGTTTCGCACCGCTACGATGTGCCTTGCGACCAGGCCGGCGAGTTCTGTCCGCTGCAGCGCAGCTTGCGATCCGGCCAGCGCGAGCGCGTGCTGCACCTGCACCACACGCCGCAGGGCGAGAGCTTCGAGAACATCGAGCTGTCGCCGATCCGCGATGCCAGCGGCGAGATCGTCTATTACATCGAGAAGCTTGAACCGCTGCCCGGCGCTCGCAGCCAGGCCCATGCGCAGGGCTTGATCGGCCGTTCGCCGGCCTTCGTGCGGATGATGGAAATGGTTGCCCGCGTCGCGCCCTCCGACGCCGCCGTGCTCCTGCAGGGTGAATCGGGCACCGGCAAGGAACTGGTCGCCGGCGCCATCCACCGGATCAGCAAGCGCGCCGACCAGCCCTTTGTTGCGGTCGACTGCTCGGGCTTGCCGGAAACACTGTTCGAAAGCGAGTTGTTCGGCCACGAGCGCGGCGCCTTCACCGGCGCCACCGTACGCAAGACCGGGCTGGTCGAGGCGGCGGCCGGCGGCACGCTGTTCCTCGACGAGGTCGGCGATATTCCGCTGTCGATCCAGGTCAAGCTGCTGCGCCTGCTCGAAACCGGCACTTACCGTCGGGTCGGCTCGCCGGAACTGCGCAAGGCCGAGGTCCGCATCGTTTCGGCGACGCACCGGCCGCTGGCCGAGATGGTCGAGACCGGCAGCTTTCGCCAGGATCTGTTCTACCGCCTGAACATCTTCCCGATCTTCCTGCCGCCCCTGCGCGAGCGCGGCGACGACGTGCTGCTGCTGGCCGAGGCGCTGCTCGCCCGGGTTGCCGCCGGCCGGCCGCTGGGCATTTCTGCCGACGCCAGGGCATGGCTGTCGGCTTATGCCTATCCCGGCAATGTGCGCGAATTGCGCAACCTGCTCGAACGCGCCTGCCTGCTGTGCGACGGTGACGAAATCCGTCCCGAGCATCTGCCTGTGGGCATGCAGGCGGGTAGGCCGGACCTTGTCCCGAGCCATCTTGCCGGCGCGACGGCCTCCCGGCCTGCGTTACCGGCCGAGGTCGATCTGCCGGCGGTGCTGCGCAGTTTCCGGGGCAGCCGCAAGGCGCTGGCGGCGCATCTGGGTTGGTCGGAGCGCACCCTGTACCGGCGCCTGAAGGCACTTGGCCTGAAATAGCCAATAGGTATCCAGTGGATTGTTTCAATCAATTGGATAAATAGAGGCGGCCTCCCTAATATGGCCCCTGACCGATTTGCCAGACCAACTGATTCAGGGAGAACACCATGCTCGACAGCACCATCAAGGAACAACTCAAGGCTTACCTGCAGCGCCTGCAAGGCCCGATCGAACTGGTCGCCGCGCTGGGCGAAGACGACAAGTCGCAGGAAATGCGCGCGCTGCTCAACGACATCCTCGATTGCTCGCCGCAGGTCAGCCTGCGCGAGGAAGCGCACGCCCGCATTCCCTCGTTCGGCGTCACCGTGCCGGGGCAGACGCCGCGCATCCGCTTTGCCGGTCTGCCGATGGGCCACGAATTCACCTCGCTGGTCCTGGCTCTCCTGCAGGTCAGCGGCTATCCGCCCAAGGTCGAGCAGGCGGTCATCGATCAGGTCAAGAACCTGAGCGACCGGCTCGATTTCGAGACCTACATTTCCCTGTCCTGCCACAACTGCCCGGACGTCGTTCAGGCGATCAACCTGATGGCTGCGCTCAACCCGAACATCAGCAGCACGATGATCGACGGCGCGCTGTTCCAGGGCGAAGTCGAGGCCCGCCAGATCATGGCCGTGCCGACGACCTACCTGAACGGCGAGGAATTCGGTGCCGGGCGCATGCTGATCGAGGAAATCCTGGCCAAGGTCGATACCGGCGCCGCCGCCCGCGCCGCCGAAGAACTGGCCGCCAAGGCAGCCTTCGACGTGCTCGTCGTCGGTGGTGGTCCGGCTGGTTCGGCCGCGGCCATCTACGCCGCCCGCAAGGGCATCCGCACCGGCGTGCTGGCCGAGCGTTTCGGCGGCCAGGTGATGGATACGCTGGGCATCGAAAACTTCATCTCGGTCAAGGAAACCGAAGGACCGAAGCTGGTCGCCGCGCTGGAGCAGCACGTCAAGGCCTACGAGGTCGACGTGATGAACCTGCAGCGCGCCGCCAAGCTGATCCCGGCGGCCGAAGAAGGCGGTCTGGTCGAAGTGCAACTGGAGAATGGCGCGTCGCTCAAGTCGAAGTCGGTGATCCTGGCCACCGGCGCCCGCTGGCGCGAGATGAACGTGCCCGGCGAGAAGGAATACAAAGCCAAGGGCGTCTGCTTCTGCCCGCACTGCGACGGCCCGCTGTTCAAGGGCAAGCGTGTAGCGGTGATCGGCGGCGGCAATTCCGGCGTTGAAGCGGCGATTGACCTGGCCGGCATCGTCGGTCATGTGACCCTGCTCGAATTCGGCGACGCGCTGCGCGCCGACGCCGTATTGCAGAAGAAGCTGTACAGCCTGGCCAACGTCACCGTGATCAAGTCGGCGCAGACCACCGAAGTCACCGGCGACGGCCAGAAGGTCAACGGGCTGGTGTACAAGGATCGCGTCAGCGGTGAGGAAAAACGCGTCGAACTCGAAGGCATCTTCGTCCAGATCGGCCTGTTGCCGAATACTGACTGGCTGAAGGAAACGGTCGAGTTGTCGAAGTTCGGCGAGATCGTCATCGACGCCAAGGGTCACACCTCGGTCCCCGGCGTGTTTGCTGCCGGCGACTGCACGACGGTGCCGTACAAGCAGATCATCATCGCCATGGGTGCCGGCGCAACGGCTTCGCTCAGCGCGTTTGATCACTTGATCCGCAGTTGATCGATTACACCGCTCCAAACCATTCTTACCCCGTCATTGCTTCGGCGATGTCGGGGTTTTTCGATTTCTACTTGCTGAAGGATCATTGATGAAAACCAAATCCCTGCTTCCCCTGTTGTTGTTTGCCTGTGCGCTGACGGTTCACGCTCAGGCAAACAGTCTGCGTGCCGGCGATACTCTGCCGACGCTGGTGCTGAAGGATCAGCATGACAAACCGGCGATCGTTCCCGCCGATCTGCGCCAGGTCATCTTTGCCGCCGACAATGGCGGGGCGGGGCTGGTCACCGGCTGGCTGGATGCGCAGCCGAAAGACTGGTTGCAGCAGACGAAGCGGATCTACCTGGCCGATATCCACAAAATGCCGGGCCTGATCACGCGCATGTTCGCCTTGCCGAAATTGCGCGAGAAGCCTTACCAGATCGTTCTCGGCCGTGAGGAAGCCGACCTGACCATGCTGCCGCGCAAGAAGGATTGCGTGACCCTGTTGCCGGTTAACGCCGGCAAGATCGGGGAGGCTGCATTCGTTTGCGATGCGTCGGCCCTGCAGGCAGCGCTCAAATAAAAAAAGGCGGGGAATTCCCCGCCCAAACACGCAAGGTAAATCGATTCGCTTAGTGCTTCTTGTGGTGCTCGTCGACCTCTTCCCAGCCGGTGATCATCGCCTTGATGTGGGCGAAGACGGTGTGGCCGGTGGTGGTCAGGTAGACGTGGATGAAGAAGAAGGCGGTGATCATGAAGGCGCCCAGCGTATGGGCGACGGCGACCCATTCCAGGTTCAGGTATTGGGCGATGCCCAGTTCCTGCCAGTTGCCGTAGAACAGGTAAAGCAGGCCGGAAACCCAGATCAGCGGCGAGATGAAGGCGAGCAGGGCGAGGTAGGCCAGGCGCTGCAGGGGATTGTGCTTTTGCACCACGGTCTTGCGGAAGGGGTGCGGTGCGTCGCGGAAGATGCCGATCAGGTAGTAATTGACCATCGCCAGCACGTTCTTCAGTGACGGAAGATACTGCTTCCATTCGCCGGTGGTGAATTGCCAGAAGATGGTGAAGGCCCACAAGGTCAGCAGGCTCCAGGCGGCCAGGGTGTGGAAATGCACGGCCTGCTCGAAGCCGAGCAGCGCGTAGCTGCCGTGGACTTCGAAACCGGTGATCATCATGGTGATGATGAGCAGGGCTTGCGACCAATGCCAGAAGCGCTCATAGCGCTTGTAGATGTAGATGCGTTCGGCGCTCATTGTTCATTCTCCTTGCGACGACGGGTGATGATGCGGACCAGGCCGTGGATCAGGCCACCGCCGATGGCGCCGACGATGGCCAGACCACCGAGCAGGTCGACCCAGGGGTTGCGGTCACGACCGGGCAGGTAGATGTCGGTGATCGCCGCCAGCCGGCCGGTTTCGCCACGGGTATGGCATTCGGCGCAGGGCACGGCTTTTTCCTTGGGCGCGACCATGTGGGTGGTGAACCAGTTCATCCGCGTTTCGATGAAATCGAACTTGCCGCTGTAGGGCAGCCCGGCGGTTTCCATGCCCGACTGGATCGCCTTGGCGTAGTCGTAGTTTTTCCAGAACGCCGTATCGTCGTCGCCGTACACGTGGTTGACCACCAGCGTGTTGTTGACCGGGTCGTAGGCCTGCTTGCCGCGCATGACCTTGAACGGCCAGATACGGGCGTTTTCGTCGCTGGCCGAACCCTGGATGCGGTTCAGTTCGAGGACGCCGTCGGCGTCGATGTACTTGTCCAGCTTGTCGACAATGGAAACCTGTTCGACGGTGCCGTTGTACCACTTGTACTCGGGCCGGACATTCTCGCCATATTCGAAGTCTCCCTTGGCGGCCGAGTACTTCAGGTGACCGTGATCGTCCTTGATGAACAGCGGCTTGCCGTCAGCCCCCATCTTGCCGGCCGTGGACCAGTCCCAGAGCATCTTGGTGGCGACGCCGCCACGGGCGAATTCCGGGATGTGGCAGGTCTGGCAGGCGACCTTGTTGGCGTGGTTGTTGATCTTGGCCTGCTTGTGCGGTGCCTGGCTGTGACAGGATTCGCAGGTGGCACGGTTGTGATCGTCCTTGGGCAGGTCGAAGCCGTGCTGGTCCTTGGGGTTGACTGCGTAACGGCTGCCCGATGGCTGGTGCGCGTTGAAGGTGTGGCAGTCGGAACAGACCATGTTGGCGCCGTCCTTGGCCATATGCACGTCGAGTTCGCGCGACGGATTCTTCAACGAGGTGTCGAGGTCGCCGTGCTTGACTGCATCACCGCCGCCGCCATTGAAATGGCAGTTGCCGCAGTTGCTGCGACCGGGCTTGCCGACATGTTGCGCGATCTTGGTCAGGTCGGGAGCCTTGAACTGTTTCTTGCCCGGCGGCCCTTCCATCGGCTCGAATTCACGGTCTTCGTACAGCGGGTGGCCAGCATCGGTGCTGAATTTGCGATAGCCGCCGGTGGTGTCGTGGCAGGCCAGGCAGTCGACATTTTCCTGTTGCGTGAAGTCGTAATTCTTGTCGGTCCAGCCGTAGCCGGCATGGCAACTGGTGCACCGTGCTTCGTTGGAAAGCGGCGAGCCACAGAAATTGTTGGCCGCCCATTTCTTGCCGAGCGTCTTGCCGGTGGTCTTGCTGGTGGCTTCCCAGGTCCAGTGAATGCTCTTCATGACCTGATGAGAGGCCAGATTATGGCAACTGAGGCAGGCCTTGGTGACTTCCGGGCCGGTCTTGAACGGGCCTTTGAGGGCTTCGAGCTGGCTGTGGTCGGTGGTCGATCCGGATGGTGCTTTGGCGGCAGCGGCCTGGGCTGGCGATACGGGGATGTCGGCGGCTTGCGCAAAGCTTGCGCAAAGCGACAGCAAGATACCCGCGATCAAGGACACATGAGGCTTCATGTGGTCTCCAAGTTTCTGATTTTCGCGAGAGTCCGACCTCCCCAAGTCGGAACTTCCCGCCATCGCAGGCTTACAAGGGCGCGATTATAAGAAGATTCTGATGTTGCGCAAGTGATCAGGATCAAATTCTTGCGTAATTGTTGCAAGACGCGCCGACGAACCGGGGCGCGCCAACGTGCTAGAATCCCGCCCGTGCCAATTCCATCCGAGGGTAGAACAATGGGTGTTGTCGATACCGGCTATGTGTCTGATCACACGCGCTGGATGAACGAAATGCTGGAAAAGAATCCGCAGTGGGTCGAAGACCAGAAGGCCGGTCGGGCGCTGTGGTGGGACAAGAAGCAGGAAACCGAGTCGACCGCGCGCAATGCCGAGTCGAAGGTCGCGCAGAAGCCTTATCCCTACGACGTCAATTTCTTCGGCGAATAAACCCGCCGGGTTTTTGCCCGAGCCGAGAGTCCAGATCAGGACTCATGACAAGGAATCCTTCGGGGTTCCTTTTGTTTTTTCAGCGTTTTCCTTCATGAAGCCGGGCAATGGCGTCGTTGCCGTTGCCTCCTGTTTATCGTGGCTTTGGGCGAATTGCCGGATGCGCTCGATGCGTTCCTCATGGCCGGGATGGGTGCTGAAGATGGCCAGCGGTTCGCCGCTGGTCTGCTGGCGGGCGATGTGCTCGAAGAAGGCGGCCGCGTCGCCGACGTGGCCGTAGGTGCGCAGCATGGCCTGCAATGCGTCGGCGTCGGCCTGTTCTTCCTGGCTGCGGCTGAACGACAGGATGGGCAGCATGCCGACGCCGGTCAGCCATTGCTGCATGGCGCCGTCGCCGATGCCAGCCAGGCTGGAGAGCGCGAAGATCACGGCAAAACCCCGGCCCATGGCGACGATTGGGTGGCGGTGGCGGATATGGGCGATTTCGTGGGCCATGACCATGGCCAGCGCATTCTCGCTGGGCAGGGTGTCGATCAGCCCCTGGAAAACGACGATGTGGCCGCCCAGCGTGGCCAGGGCATTGACCGTGTTCGACGCCGAGTAATGCACGGTCAGCGTCATTTCCGGCGGCAGGTCCATGGCCGCGCCCAGGCGGTCGGCCAGTTGCTGGAGGTATTGCTGGCGCTCGCGGTGCACCGGCTGCGCCGGGGTTTCCGGTAGCCAGCGGCCTAGGCTGCCGGCCAGGGCGCGCTCTTGCTCAAACGGAACGTGGCGGGCCAGTTGCCCGGCGAGCAGTGACAGGGCCAGTACGGCCACCAGGATCAGCGCGCTGATGCCGCCGACCAGCAGCGCGAAATCCTTGAGCGGATGCGTCGTGCTGACGTTGATGCCTTCCGGAATCTGCGGGTTTTCGTACTCGGCCATGACTCAGCGGCGCTGGCGGACGGCAGTGCTGTAGGCGACGACTTCAACGGCGCCGACAGCGTTTTGCGCCCCCTTGTAGATCGATGCGGTTTCCAGGCGCAGGTTCCAGACGGCAGTGGCACCTTTGCGCCGGGCGGCGTCCTTCATGCGCAGGATGGCTTCGCGGCGGGCGCGTTCGAGCAGCGATTCGTAGGAACTGACGCGGCCGCCGACGAGGTTGCGTAGGCCGGCGACGAAGCGCTTGAAGAAGTCGACCGAGATGACGACATTGCCGCTGACCAGGATGCCTTCGAGCTGGTCCTCGTCGGGGATGCGGCGTTCGGAGAAGACCAGGATGTCGCGCAGGGTCTGCTCGCGTTCGATGATGGATTTGAAATGCCGCTTTTCGGCGCGCTGTCCGAAGACATAGCCGAGCAGCAACAAGACCAGGAATAGGATCAGATCGTACATGGCGTCATTCCACGACGACAGCGGTGCCGTAGGCGAACAGTTCGGCAGCGCCGGCGGCAACCGACGAGGTCGAGAAACGGACATTGACCACGGCGTTGGCGCCGATGGCCCGGGCCTGCTCGATCATCCGCTCGGTGGCTTCCTCGCGCGATTCGGTGAGCAGTTCGGTATAGCCCTTGAGTTCGCCGCCGAAGATGTTTTTCAGGCCTGCCATGATGTCGCGGCCGGCGTGTTTGGAACGGACGGTGTTGCCGCTGACCAGCCCGAGATGCTTGACGATCTGCTTGCCGGGGACGGTTTCGATATTGGTGACGATCATTGCGGTATTTCCTGAACGGTTGATTGGGCCGGCTTTTCCGGGTGGGTGTACCATAGCGCTTTTGTTGCATTGCGGGAATACGGATGTCATTGCCCTACGAGTTGCTGATCGGCTTGCGCTACACGCGTGCCAAGCGGCGCAACCATTTCATCTCCTTCATTTCGCTGATCTCGATGGCCGGCATCGGCCTCGGTGTTGCCGCACTGATCGTGGTGCTGTCGGTCATGAACGGTTTCCAGAAGGAATTGCGCACGCGCATCCTCGGCGTCGCCTCGCATATCCAGATCACCGCGATCGACGGCGCGCTGCGCGACTGGGCGTCGATTTCGGCCCAGGCCAAAAAGCATCCGGAAGTCCGCGAAACGGCGCCCTTCGTGCAATCGCAGGGCATGTTCTCGGTCGATGGCGAGGTCAAGGGCGTCCTCGTGCGCGGCATCCTGCCCGACCTGGAAGACGGCGTTGCCGACTTCCGCCAGACGATCCGGAGCGGCAGCCTGGATGCGCTCAAGCCGGGCGAGTTCGGGGTCGTCCTCGGCGCCGATCTGGCGCGTTCGCTGCGCGTATTTACCGGCGACAAGCTGACGCTGATCGCGCCGCAGGGCACGGTGACGCCGGCCGGCGTGGTGCCACGGGTGCGCTCGTTCACCGTGGTCGGCATCTTCGAGGTCGGCATGTACGAGTACGACTCGGGACTGGCGCTGATCCACCTGCAGGATGCGCAGCGCCTGTACCAGATGGGTGACGCGGTCACTGGCGTGCGCCTGAAGGTCGACGACCTGTTCAAGGCGCCGCGCATCGCCCGCGAACTGGTCGCCTACATCAACGCCGATGCCTGGTTGCACGACTGGACCAAGAGCCATGCCAATTTCTTCCGCGCGGTGCAGATCGAGAAGACGATGATGTTCATCATCCTCTCGCTGATCGTCGCGGTTGCCGCCTTCAATCTGGTGTCCACGCTGGTCATGGCGGTTACCGACAAGCAGGCCGACATCGCCATCCTGCGCACCCTCGGCGCCCGGCCGCGTTCGATCATGGCGGTGTTCATGATCCAGGGCGCGCTGGTCGGCTTCATCGGACTGGGACTCGGCGTGGCCGGCGGTGTCGCGCTGGCGCTCAACATCGACGTGGTGGTGCCGGCAATCGAACGTGTGCTGGGCATCCAGTTCCTGGCCAAGGACGTCTATTACATTTCCGACCTGCCGTCCGAATTGCTGTGGAGCGATGTCTGGGGTGTGACCGGCATCGCCTTCGTGCTGTCGCTGCTGGCGACGCTGTATCCGAGTTGGCGGGCGGCGCGGGTCAATCCGGCGGAGGCGCTGCGCTATGAGTGATTTGATCCTGCAGGCCCGGAGTCTGGGCAAAGTATTTCGTGGCGGTGGCCTGGAGGTGGCCGTGCTCAACGGCATCGACCTCGATCTGGCGGCTGGCCAGACGCTGGCCATCGTCGGTGCTTCCGGTTCCGGCAAGAGCACCTTGCTGCATCTGCTGGGCGGCCTCGATGCGCCGAGCAGCGGTTCGGTGGCATTGATGGGGCGCGATTTCTCGGCGATGAACGAGGTCGACCGGGGCGACTGGCGCAACCGTCATCTTGGTTTTGTGTACCAGTTTCATCATTTGCTGCCCGAGTTCTCGGCGCTGGAAAACGTCGCCATGCCCCTGCTGATCCGGCGCGAACCGCGTCAGCAGGCGCTGGCCGCAGCGGCCGACATGCTCGGTGCCGTCGGTCTCGGTCATCGCCTGGAACATCGGCCCGGCGAACTGTCGGGCGGCGAGCGCCAACGCGCCGCCATCGCCCGGGCGCTGGTCAGCCGGCCATCTTGCATCCTGGCCGATGAACCAACCGGCAACCTCGACAGTCACACTGCTGGCGCCGTCTTCGACCTGCTGGTGGCGCAGGTAAAGCTTCAAGGGGGAAGTCTGGTCATGGTCACGCATGACCGTCGTCTGGCAGAACGTACCGATAGAACAATCGAATTGGACGATGGCAAATTAGTCGTTTCTTGATGTATCCGATAGAATCCGGACGCTTTTGATGATTTTATGGCCGGATCGTGGCCTTGGAGGTTGAATATGCGCACCTTGTTCGCACCCGCAGTTGCCCTGATGAATCGCATGCGTTTCCGGGCCAAGTTCGTTTTTCTCGGTAGCGCCCTGGTCGTCGTGCTGCTGGTCCTGCTGTACACGTTGTTCATCAATCTGAGCAAGGATATCCGTACCGCCCAGCACGAACTCGACGGTTTGCAGATGCTCAAGCCGATGAACCGTGCGGTGCAGTTCATGCAGCAGCACCGGGGTCTGTCATCCGGGGTGCTCAACGGCAACGAGGCGATGAAGGAACGGCGCGCGGCAGCCGAACGTGAAGTCGAGAAGGCCATCGGCGAGACTGATGCCAGCCTGCTGCCGGTGCTGCGCGACAGCACCGCCTGGAAGGAAATCCGCGCCGACTGGGCGGAAATCAGCAAGCAGGGCCTGAGCTGGCAGGCGCCGGACAATTTCAAGCGCCACACCCAGATGGTGAACAAGGTCCTGGTCTTCATGGTCGATCTGGCCGATGAAACCGAGCTGACGCTGGACCCGCAGATCGATACCTACTATTTCATGGATACCGTTGTCGGCAAGATGCCGGCGATGCTGGAGCCGCTGGCGATCACGCGCGGGCGCGGTACCGGCGTGCTCAGCGCCCAGGAACTGACGCTGGATAACCGTCGCGAGATCGCCGCACTGATCGAGCGCATGAACGGCACCCTGCGCACGCAGAACTCCAATCTGGAGAAGGCAATGCGCTATTCGCCGGCTTTGCGCACGACGCTTGCCGAGCCGACGCAGGCGTTCACCAAGGCGGTTCAGGACATCGTCACTCTGGTCCAGCAGGACATCCTGAGCGAGCGTTTCGAAACCAAGCCGGCGGATTATTTCGCGCTGACCACGCAGGCCATCGACCTGGGTTACAAGATCATGTTCGAAACGCTGATGCCGCAGTTCGAGCAGCAACTTGAAGCGCGCAAGGCAGCAGCCGAGGGCGTGCTCCTGTTCCAGGCCGCGCTGGCGACGCTGGTGATGCTGGCGGTGGGCTACTTCGGTATCGGTGCCTATTACTCGGTGACCGATACGGTTCGGGTTTTCTCGGCGGGTGCCAAGCGCATGGCGGACGGTGACATGACCGTGCATTTTGCTTCCGAAGGGGCCGACGAGTTGCATGAGGCGGGTTCCGATCTGAACAACATGGCCGCCTCGATCCGCGAACTGCTCGCCCGCATCCAGGCCGACGTCGGCCAGCTGCGCGTGGCAGCCGGCGACCTGTCGACGTCCAGCCACCAGATTTCGGGTAGTGCCGGTTCGCAGAGCGATGCCGCATCGAGCATGGCGGCGTCGGTCGAGGAAATGACCGTCGGCGTCGATCACATTGCCAAGAACGCTCAGGATGCCGAGGCCTATTCGCGCGAATCGGACCGCATCGCGGGCGAGGGCAGCGATATCGTCGGCAAGGTCGTGATCGAGATCCAGGGCATTGCCGATACGGTCAATCATTCGGCGAGCACGGTCGAGGCGCTGGGTCGTCAGTCCGACGAGATTTCGGCGATTGTCGGCACGATCAAGGACATCGCCGACCAGACCAATCTGCTGGCGCTGAACGCCGCCATCGAAGCGGCGCGCGCCGGCGAGACCGGCCGCGGTTTCGCCGTGGTGGCCGACGAGGTACGCAAGCTGGCTGAGCGGACCGCCAAGTCCACGCAGGAAATCGCCGGCATGATTGCGGCCATCCAGTCGGGAACCGCAGTCGCCGTCGATAGCATGAAACGGGGTGTCGACCGGGTGGCAGTCGGCGTCGTCGAAGCACAGCGCGCCGGCGAAACCATCGGCGAAGTCCAGCAGCATGCCCGCCGGGTCATGGACGCCGTTTCCGAAATCACCGTGGCCTTGCGCGAGCAGGCGGCGGCGAGCACGGAAATTGCTCAGAATGTCGAGCGCATTGCCCAGATGGCCGAAGAGAACAACGCGGCGGCCGGCAGCAATGCACACACGGCGGACGGCCTGCGCCAGTTGGCCGAAACCCTGAATCAGGAAGTCGGACGCTTCCGTACCTGAATCTGACGGTTGCCGTGCCCACGCCCGCTTCGGCGGGCGTATGATTTCTCCCTCGAACAAAAACAGCATCAGGGAGATGACAAAATGATTTTCGATATCGAGAACGAGACCTTGCCGCGCGAGGATCTCGAGGCTTTACAGTTGCGTCGCCTGCGCAGCACCGTCGAGCGTTGTTATGCAACGGTCAAGTTCTATCGCGAGGCGATGGACGAACTGGAGGTCAAGCCGCATCACATCCAGTCGCTGGCCGATGCCCGTCTGCTGCCCTTCACCAAGAAGGAGCAGTTGCGCGACAACTATCCCTTCGGCATGTTCGCCGTGCCGACCGAGCAGGTCGTCCGGGTGCATGCTTCGTCCGGCACCACCGGCAAGCCGACCGTGGTCGGCTACACCCGTCGCGACATCGCCAACTGGGCGCAACTGGTCGCCCGCAGCCTGGCTTCCGCCGGCCTGCGCCCCGGTGACCGCCTGCACAATGCTTACGGTTACGGCCTGTTCACCGGCGGCCTCGGGCTGCATTACGGCGCCGAAGAACTGGGCGTGCTGACCGTGCCGATGTCCGGCGGCCAGACCCAGAAGCAGGTCATGCTGCTGTCGGATTTCCAGGCGACCGCGCTGTGCTGCACGCCGTCGTACTCCCTGAACATCGCCGAGGAAGCCGAGAGCATCGGCGTCGACATGCGCAAGCTGCCGCTGCGCGTCGGCATTTTCGGCGCCGAGCCGTGGACCGAGGAAATGCGCTACGAGATCGAGGCGCGCCTGGGTCTGGAAGCCATCGACATCTACGGCCTGTCCGAAGTCATGGGGCCGGGCGTCGGCGTCGAGTGCATCGAGGCCAAGAAGGGCCTGCACATCTGGGAAGACCATTTCCTGGTCGAATGCGTCGACGTCAATACCGGGCAACCGGTGGCGGACGGCGAGGAGGGCGAGATCGTGTTCACCTCGCTGACCAAGGAAGCTTTCCCCATCCTGCGCTACCGCACCCGCGACATTTCGGTGATCGACCGCTCACCGTGCAAGTGCGGCCGTACCCATGCGCGCATCCGCCGCATCTCCGGGCGTTCCGACGACATGCTGATCATCCGCGGGGTGAATGTCTTCCCGACTCAGGTCGAGGCGGTGCTGATGCGTACCGAAACGCTGTCGCCGTTCTACCAGATCGAGGTGTTCCGCGAGGGCTTCATGGATTCGATGGCGGTCAATGTCGAAGCCAGCCCGCCGCTGTTCGCCAAGGGGCAGGAAGCGATGGAGCGCATTGCCGCCAAGGTGCAGAAGGACATCAAGGACTTCATCGGCGTGTCGTGCCAGGTCAATGTCAAACCGACCGGCGCCATCGAGCGCTCGATGGGCAAGGCGGTGCGCGTCATCGACCATCGCAAGAAGTCAGGCTGAACGCCGGCGGCGCCGGTGCCAGTGGCGGACGAGGTAGAGCCGCCAGGCGCCGCGCGTCAGCAGGTAGCCGGCCAGCGCCAGGCCGTCGGCAAGTACGATCAGGCCGACGGCGAGTGGTCGGGCGACGGCCAGCATCCACGCCTGCATGGCCTGAGTCCACGCCGTAAAACTATCGAAATCGAAGGCCGGTGGCGCCAGGAAGCCGGCCGTATCGCCGATCAACAGCCGGCCGATCTGGTAGGCCAGCAGGTAGAGCGGAACGATGGTGAAGGGGTTGGTGTAGAGCGTCACGAACAGCGCCAGCGGCAGGTTGACGCGGAACAGGATGGCGCACAGCGCCGCGCCAGGCATCTGGAACGGCCCCGGGATCAGGCCGCAGAACAGGCCGACGGCCACGGCGCCGGCGGCCGAGCGGCGATTGAGATGCCATAGCCGGGGGTGCAGCAGCGAGTTCTCGAACGGGCGCAACCAGGGGTTGCGGCGTATCGTTTCGTGATCCGGCAGGAGATTCTTCAGGAAGCGGCGCATGGGCGGATTATCGCAAAATGCGCCGGTCGCCGTTTGTGACGGTTCGTGTCATGATATTGGCATGAATCTGGCCGTGATCTCCTTTGCGCTTGGTGTCCTGTTCCTGCAGACCCGTGCCGTACTGCCTTCCGGCGCATTGCTGCTGCTGCCGGCAGCGGCGCTGATGCTGCCGGCCTTGCGCTGGCGCGGGCCGGTGGTCCGTCTGGCGTTGCTGCTCGGCTGTTTCCTGATCGGCGTTGCCTGGGCTGGCTGGCGTGCCGAATGGCGACTGGCCGACGAACTGGGTAGCACCTGGGAAGGCCAGGATGTCGAAGTGGTCGGCGTGGTCAGCGGTCTGCCGCAGGACTTCGACCGGGGCGTGCGTTTCGAATTCGTCATCGAACAGCGCCTGACACCCGGCGCCGTCGTGCCGTCGCGGGTACAACTGGCCTGGTATCACGGCAAGCAGGCGGCACCGGCGGTGGCGCCGGGACAGCGCTGGCAGTTCACCGTTCGCCTGAAACGTCCGCATGGTGGCGCCAATCCGGGCGGTTTCGACTACGAAGCCTGGCTGCTCGAACGCGGCATCCGGGCGACCGGTTACGTCCGTCCCGGTGCGGCGACCAAGGTGGATGATTTCGTCTGGCGTCCGGCCACCGTCGTGCAAGCCTTGCGCGCCACCGTCCGGCAGAATTTCGCGCGCCTGCTGCCAGCCGAGCACTATCCCTGGCAGGGCATCCTGACGGCGCTGGCAGTGGGCGACCAGAAAGCCGTCGATAGCGATCTGTGGGTGGTTTTCAACCGTACCGGGACCATCCATCTGATGTCGATCAGCGGACTCCATGTCACCCTGGTGGCCGGGCTGGTCGGCGGTTTGGTCGGCTTCGGCTGGCGCCGCGTGCCGGCGCTGGCTCTGCGTTGTCCGGCGCAGCGCGCAGCCCTGGCCGGGGCAGTGCTGGCGGCTTTTGCCTATGCCTTGCTGGCCGGCTTCGGGGTGCCGGCGCAGCGCACCCTGTACATGCTGCTGGTCGCCGCGGCAGCGCTAGGGTCCGGGCGCGTCGTCGCGCCCAGCCGGATACTGGCGCTGGCCTTGCTGCTGGTGCTGATCGTCGATCCCTGGAGCCCCCTGGCACCGGGGTTCTGGTTGTCTTTTGGCGCGGTGGCGGCTTTGCTCTATATCGGCAGCGCCGTACTCGGCACCGGCGACGGTTGGCGCCAGCGCTTGCGCGGCTGGGGGGTGGTGCAATGGGCGGCGACAATGGCATCGCTGCCGGTACTGATGCTGGTGTTCCAGCAGTTTCCGCTGGTTTCGCCGCTGGCCAATGCCCTGGCGGTGCCGGTGATCAGCTTCATCGTCACGCCGCTGGCGCTGCTGGCGGCGCTTCTGCCCTGGGCGCCGTTGATGCTGCTGGCGCACGGGATACTCGACGCTTTGATGGCCTTTCTGTTCTGGTGTGCGGCCTGGCCGGTGTGGCAGGCGCCGGCGGCGCCGCCCTGGGTGGCGGTCGGTGCTGCTGCCGGCGTGGCGCTGTGCCTGCTGCCGCGCGCGGTGCCGGGCAAATGGCTGGGGCTGGTGCTGATGGTGCCGGCGGTGTTCTGGCCGGCACAACTGCCGCCGCCGGGCGAGGCGTGGATCGACGTGCTCGACGTCGGCCAGGGGCAGGCGGTGGTGATCCGGACCCAGGCGCACGCCATGGTCTACGATCCCGGGCCGCGCTACAACGCCGATGCCGATGCCGGCCAGCGGGTGCTCGTTCCCTATCTGCGCTGGCTGGGCGTGCGTCGCCTCGACAAAGTGCTGGTCACCCACGGTGACGCCGATCATGCCGGCGGGCTGGCTTCCCTGCTGGCGGCGGTGCCGGCGGAGCGCCTGTTGTCGTCGATGGCGGAACTGGAAGGCGATCTGTGCGCGGCCGGGCAGGGCTGGCGCTGGGACGGTGTCGATTTCCGCATCCTGCATCCGGCGCCGCAGGCCTACCTGCAGACGACCCGGCGCAATTCGCTGTCCTGCGTGCTGGCGGTGGATGCGGGCGGGCGCCGCATGTTGTTGACCGGCGATATCGAGGCGGTCGACGAGGTCGCCATGGTCGAGCGCGATGCCGCCGCGCTGCGCGCCGATCTGCTGCTGGTGCCGCATCACGGCGCCCGTGGTTCGTCTACGCCGGCTTTCGTGGCAGCGGTGGGGGCGGGCGAGGTGATCTATTCGGTCGGTTACCGCAACCGCTTCGGTCACCCGCGTGCCGACGTCGTCGACCGCTACGCGGCGACGCAGGCACGGCAATGGCGTACCGACCGCGACGGCGCGCTGCGCATCCGGATGGCGCCGGCCGGCATGACGATCGATGCGACGCGCCGGCAAGCTGCCCGCTACTGGCACGGTCGGTGATACATTTCAGTCAGGAGGAGCGCGATGACAGCAAAACAACAGACCGTCCAATGTCTCAGCCCATCGGGCCTGCACCGGATGTCGTATTACGAATGGGGCGCCCGCGATAATCCGCGGGTATTGGTCTGCGTGCATGGCCTGACCCGCAACGGGCGCGATTTCGATGCGCTGGCCGAAGCCCTGTCCGGCCATTACCGGGTGATCTGCCCGGATGTCGTCGGGCGCGGCCAGAGCGCGCATCTGCGCGATCCTTCGGCGTACGCCATTCCCCAGTACGTGGCCGACATGGTGACGCTGATTGCCCGGCTCAACGTCGATTCCGTGCATTGGCTCGGCACCTCGATGGGCGGCCTGATCGGCATGGCGCTGGCGGCGCAGGAAGGAACACCGGTGCGCAAGCTGGTGCTCAACGATGTCGGGCCGCTGGTCACTGTCGAATCGCTGCGCCGAATCGCCGCTTATGTTGGCAACGATCCGGACTGGGCGAGCATCGACGAGGCGGTGGCCTACGTCCGTCAAGTCAGCGCGCCGTTCGGTCCATTGACCGACGCCCAGTGGTACCACCTGACCGAAAGCAGCGTCGTGCAGCGGCCCGACGGGCGCTGGGCCTTCCGCTACGACCCGCGCATCGCCGAGCCATTCCGCGCCGCCTTTGCCGACAAGGACATCGAGCTGTGGCCGCTCTATCAGGCGATCAGTTGTCCGACGCTGGTCGTTCGCGGCGGTGAATCCGACCTGCTCACGCCCGATACCTGGCAGCGCATGGGCGAGTGCGGGCCGCGTGCCCAGCTGGCCGAAATTTCCGGGGTCGGCCACGCGCCGATGTTCCAGTCCGATGCGCAGATTGCCATCGTTCGCGATTTTCTCTTGAGTGCATGAAACATATCCTGGTTGCCGGACTGAATCTGGAATACCGCGACATCCCCGCCAGCGCCGTCGACCGGCCGACGCTGGTGATGTTGCACGAAGGCCTGGGCTGCGTCGCCATGTGGCGCGACTTTCCCGACAAGCTGGCGGCGACGACCGGCTGCCGCGTGCTCGTCTATTCGCGGCCGGGCTACGGCAGTTCGGACCCGCATCCGCAGCCGCGCCAGCCCGACTACATGCACCGCGAGGCGCGCGAGGTGTTGCCGGCTTTCCTGGCCGCCCTCGGCATCGTCCGGCCGGTGCTGGTCGGCCACAGCGACGGCGGCAGCATCGCCTTGATCCACGCCGGCAGTTTCCCGCAGGCGGTGGCCGGTCTGGTGGTGATGGCGCCGCACGAGTTCGTCGAGGAAGAAACCCTGGCCGGCATCCGTACCGCGCGCAAGTTCTGGAGCAGCAGCGACTGGCCGCAGCGGCTGGCGCGCTATCACCGCGATGCGCAGCGTGTCTTCCACGACTGGAATGATTGCTGGCTATGGCCCGAATTCCGGGACTGGAACATTGAGGATTACCTGCCGGCGATCCGCTGTCCGGTACTGGCCATCCAGGGCGAGGACGATGAATACGCGACGCTGCGCCAGATCGAGGTGATTGCCGAAAAAGTGCCGGGCACGCAACTGCTGTGCCTCGCCAATTGCGGCCACTCGCCGCAGCGCGACCAGGAAGCGGCCGTGCTGGCGGCGATTGCCGGATTCGTCGGCTAGATTTCCTTGATCCGCTCGCGATAGCGGGCGGCGTTGTCGACGTAGTGCTCGGCCGATTTGAGCAGCTTGGCCGCATCTTCCTCGGACAGTTCGCGCACCACCTTGCCCGGCGAGCCGACGATCAGGCAGCGGTCGGGGAAGACCTTGCCTTCCGGGATCAGCGTATTGGCGCCGACGATGCAGCCCTTGCCGATCACCGCGCGGTTGAGGATCACCGAGCCGATGCCGATCAGGCTGCCGTCGCCGACGGTGCAACCGTGCAGCATGACCAGATGGCCGACGGTGACGTTGTCGCCGATGTGCATCGGCACGCCTTCGTCGGTATGCAGCACCGAGCCGTCCTGGATGTTGGTGTTGGCGCCGATGTGGATCGGGTCGTTGTCGCCGCGCAGCGTGGCATTCCACCACACCGAGGCATTGGCGCCCAGGCGCACGTCGCCGATCACGGTGGCGTTCGGGGCAACCCAGGCGTTGTCGCCGAGTTGCGGAATCTTGTCGTCGAGTTGATAGAGGGGCATGTTGTCTCCTTGAGAAGGTGTCAGTCGGCTGACAGTGGCTTGCAATGATAGCAATTCTGTCTATGCCTATTGTCATATTCCATGTGATTCTTGATATGGATAGAATCACCCCCTGAGTTCAGGCGCAAGGGGGGCGCGTGGAAACCCAAGAATTTGATCGCCAGCTATTACCCTGGCTGCTCGGCAGCCTGTGTACACTGTTCCGGCAGCCGTTTGATGCGGCGCTGCTCGAACAGGCCTTCCCACCGCCTCACAGTATTGAAACGCTGCATACCGCCGCCCGTTCGCTCGGGTTCAGGACTGGAAGCACCGCCCATCCCGCCGATTGGCGTCATTTGCCGCTACCGGTAATCGCCTTTCTCAAGGATGATGACGCTGAAATTCCGCTACTGATCCTGAAAACCGACGGCAGCAAGCTGCTTTACTTCCGCTGTGGCAGCCAGACACCGGAAACATTGGCGGTCGAGGAAGCGCCAGCGCGTCTGGCCGGGGAACTGATCTTGGTTGCCAGGGAGACCCCGGGCAGCGGCAAGGAAGATGCCGTACCCGGCTTCGAGTCCGACAAGCCGCGCTTCGGTTTCCGCTGGTTCATCCCGGAATTGCTCAAACACAAGACCATCTGGCGCGACGTGCTGCTGGCCAGTCTGGCGATGCAACTGGTCGGTCTGGTCACGCCATTATTCACTCAGGTGATCATCGACAAGGTCATCGCCCATCAGAGCGAAAGCACGCTGCTGGTACTTGGTATCGCGCTGGTGATGTTCATGCTGTTCAACAGTGGCATGACCTGGCTGCGTCAGTATTTGGTCCTACACACCGGCAACCGGATCGACGCCGTTCTCGGCAGCCAGGTTTTCCGGCACCTGTTGCGGCTACCGCTACCGTTCTTCGAGCAGCGGCCAACCGGCACGCTGGTTGCTCGCCTGCAGGGCGTGGAAACACTGCGCGAATTCGTTTCCGGCGCTGCAATCACGCTGGTGCTCGACATGCCCTTCCTGTTCATCTTCCTGGCAGTGATGTTCGCTTATAGCTGGCAATTGTCGCTGATTGCTGTCGGGCTGCTTGCAGCCATTGCCATCATCAGTTTCCTGGTCACCCCGGTGTTGCGTGAGAAGATCAACCGGCAGTTCATGCTCGGTGCCCGCAACCAGGCTTTCCTGACTGAATACGTTTCCGGCATGGCGACAGTAAAGTCGCTGCAGATGGAGGCAGATATCGACCGCAAGTACGGCGACTACCTCGCCCAGTACCTGGCTGCCGGTTTTTCCACCCGGCAAGTCGGCAACACCTACAACGTCGTCAGCAACGGGCTGGAACAGGTCATGACCTTGTCGATCCTGATCGTCGGCGCCCTCATCGTCATGCAGAACGAAGGCTTTACGGTCGGCATGCTGGTCGCCTTCCAGATGTTCGCCAGCCGCCTGAGTCAGCCGATGCTCCGTCTGGTCGGCCTGTGGCAGGAATTCCAGCAGGCCAGTATCGCCATCAAGCGTCTGGGCGACATCCTCGACATGCCACAAGAGCCGCACACGCTGATCCCGACCCGGGAAAGCGCCGGTCCGGGACGCATCGACATACATCATCTGGCCTTTCGCTATTCCGGGCACCACCCCTGGCTCTATCGAAACCTCGGCATGGCGATGAAGCCGGGGCACCTGACGGTGCTGATGGGGCCGAGCGGTTGCGGCAAGAGCACGCTGGCCAAGCTGCTGCTCGGCTTCCACCAGCCCGACGAAGGGCGTATTGAACTCGACGGCAAGGACATCCGCCACCTCGCCGCCAACGAGCTACGCAACACCTTCGGCGTCGTCCCGCAGGAAACCGTGCTGTTCGCCGGCACGCTCTACGACAACCTGATCATGGCTCATCCCCACGCCGCTTTCGACGACGTCATCCAGGCCTGCAAGGCGGCCGAAATCCACGAAGTCATCGAGCAACTGCCGAACGGCTACCAGACCGAAATCGGCGAACGCGGCACCGGACTATCGGGCGGCCAAAGGCAGCGCATCGCCATTGCGCGGGCCTTGTTGAAACGGCCGAAGATACTGATTTTCGACGAGGCAGTATCGAACCTCGATCAGCAGACAGCGGAGCATTTCGCCCGGACGATCAACAAATTGAAGGGGCAGGTGACGATGCTGTTCATCACGCACCAGATTCCCAAGGGCTTGGTGGTAGACGAGGTGGTTGAATTGAGCGGGAATACGACGCGGCAAATGGAGGTGGTTGAAGATGAGAAATGATGACAGGGACCAGTTTTCACGAACAGAGTTGGATGGGAAAAATGCAAAGAAGAAAATTTCAACTAGTTCAAAAATGGTGATTTTTGTGATTGGTGTTTTTTTTGTTGCATATTTTATTCAATTTGTTTGGTTTGCAATGGATAGCAAAGGGCAATACCAAGACGATTATGCATGGGAGGTGCTTGCGCATGAAACGCTGAGTCGGCAATACCAAGGGGTTCCAGAAATGAGGGTGACCTATGGGAAGCCGACCCATCGCTTCTGTGATTTCTGGAGTTTTGAAGCGATTTGGGGAAATTGTTTAACCGTAAAAATAGGCCTGGATGTTCGAGATTATCGTCCTGAATACAAGTCTACCGTCGAACGGGAAGTCGCCCGGTTGATCGGCCAACTAAGTAAACCTTGCAAATTGCTTTCGACCTTGGCGCTAGAACATGAATCTGATTTGGCAAAAATAATCGGTTGCAATAGCAGAAGAAAATTTTTCAAGCTTCATATCTGGGTCAATGAAGTCACTGTTGGTGGCGAACGGGGGCCAGTAGATCGTCCAAATCGATGGTCCATAAATACAGCGAAACACCTTTATACGACCGATTTTTTTGAAGGAGCATTCTAATGCCGTACTTGACTATTAGATCAATAAATCCCGGAGCTGCTAACGTTCGTGGTGATTCCTCAATGGTTGGGCATGCGTGGATTGAAATTAGTGAGTCTGCAAACTCTGCGACAGGAACGGCAGAAAGTTACGGCTATTACCCAGAAGTTCATTCGCCTTCAGCCCCGGGGGAGGTCCGTACAGATGATCGTGATAATTACCTTGGAATAGGTGATTCAAAGCAATTTGAAATTACGGAAGAGCAAGCTCAGGCAGTTCGTGATTATGCCAAGCTCGCTGACTATGGTTGGTATAATATAATTCCAGTAAATCCATTGTTTGATAATAATTGCGCTACGTTCGCGGTTGGTGCATTGAAAGCAGCAGGTATAGGCGTTGATATGCCGCTGAATGGGTTTATTCCTTGGCTTTTGCCAGTCAGGACAGGCCTTTTCTGCGAACTTAATCCCGAGATATGTGACCTTTTTAGTCGCGCCCGCACCACCGCCTCCCCGCTGGTCTTCGACCTCGACGGTGACGGTATTGAAATTGCCCAGCTTTCAGGAAATTCCCCGGTTCTTTTCGATCACGACGCGAATGGGGTAAAGACGGGCTCGGCCTGGCTGAAGAGTGACGATGCGCTGCTGGTGCTGGACCGGGATGGTAACGGGACGATAGACAGCGGCCGGGAACTGTTTGGCAACAACACGGTATTGGCCGGTGGTGGCAAGGCGGCGGATGGGTATGCGGCGCTGGGCGAACTCGACAGCAATGGTGACGGCCTGATCGATGCGCAGGATGCCCGGTTCGGGGAATTGAGGCTGTGGCGTGACCTGGATCAGGATGGGGTCAGCGATGCCGGGGAATTGTTCGGTCTGGCCGAACTTGGCGTGTCGCAGATCAGTCTTGCCAAGACGGCAGGCAACCAGCTGCTGGGCGATGGAACGCGGCTTGATGGTAGCGCTGGGTTTACGGTGAACGGCGAGACGCGCACTTATACCGATGCCTGGTTTGCCGAGAATGCGTTTTTCCGGGAATTCACGGATGCGGTGCCGTTGACCGCAGAAGCGGCGGCTTTGCCGGGGATGAAAGGCGCGGGCGCGGTGCGCGATCTGCGCGAGGCGGCGAGTCTGGATGCGTCGTTGGCGGCGCGGCTGGCGGGGATGCAGAACGGTGGTTGGGTGTCGCGGGAAGCATTGATGGGGCAGATGGATGCGCTGCTCAAACAGTGGGCCGATACGGCGGATTTCCAGACATCCCGGGAAAAGGCTCTGGCGCGGGGCGCACAACTGCTGTTCAAGCCGCAAGGTGTGACGGATATCGAAATGTCGGCGGTAAAGGCCGTGGAGACGTTGGGCATCGATAAAACCATGGTACTCCTGCAGGCTGGCGTCAGCGAGGAGCGCTATGCGGTCGTGTGGTCAGAAGTGCAGCGCTTTGGGGCGATGCTCGATACCCTGGAGGCATTCAACGGGCTGACACTTTATAAGTTTGCGTCGAACAGCATGAGTAGCGGGAACGGCGGGGTAAATCTGGCACCGGCGGGGAGCCAGACCCAGTCGACGGTGATCGTCATGGGACCGACTCCGGTAGTTGTCTCGATGGGGCCCAACCAGATGTCACTGCTGCTGCAAAGCTACGAGGCGCTCAGGCAGTCGGTGTATGAGGGGCTGGTTTTGCAGACGCGCCTCAAGGGATATCTGGATGTGATTTCGCTGAATATCGATGCCAGCGGTATTGCGTTTGATTTTTCGGGTGTGGATGCGTTGCTTGATGCGCAGTATGAGTTGAATGCGACGGAAGCTCTGGTCGATTTGCTCGACTTGATGAAGCGTTTTGGCGGTGGAGCCCAATTTGGTTGGGAAACCGGCCCGAGGCTGAACTCCTGGATGGCCGAGGTGGAAAGCCAGGGAGGCAGGGATGCAGTGCATAAAGTGTTTGCGGGATACAGCGGGATGGCTATGTCGGCGGGTAGCGATTTCTATGTGGCTTCTGCAACCGATAGCAATTTGAGTGCGGGCGAGGGCGATGACTTCGTGGTGGGTAATTCTGGAAATAACACGCTGTATGGCGGAGGCGGGAATGACACGTTGATTGGAGGGGCTGGCGACGACGTTCTGCGTGGTGATGCAGGAAATGACATTTTGTATGGCGGAGAGGGTAACGATACGCTCTATGGCGGTGATGGTAACGACCTTCACGACGGCGGTGCGGGGAACGACACGCATTGGGAGAGCCTGGGTGATGACGTGTATCTGTTTGGCCGGGGTGATGGTCAGGATGTGATCACGCAGTACTACAACAGCGGCGGGACGGATGTGATCCGGCTGAAAGCTGGGGTGGCTCCAGAGGATGTGAAGTTGTATCGGTCGAGCACGGTGAACGGGGGCTACGATCTGATCTTGAGCATTGTCGGGACGACGGACAGCATCCGGGTTCAGGGCTGGGTGAACAATCCGAGTGTACGGATCGAGCGGATCGAGTTTGCTGATGGGACGGTGTGGGATACGGATGTGCTGCTGGCGGCGGAGATATTGGGAACCGAAGGTGCAGACACGATGAGTGCGGCGTACTCGACGGGCGATGTGCTGCGTGGTTTTGGTGGAAATGATCGGCTCACTGGTGGTGGTGGCAATGATTTGATTGAAGGTGGCGATGGTGATGACACCTTGCACGGAGCCAATGGCAATGACGTTCTCGATGGTGGGGACGGTGATGACCTGCTCTATGGTGGTGACGGTAACGACATTCACGACGGTGGTGCGGGGAACGACACGCACTGGGAGAGCCTGGGTGATGACGTGTACCTGTTTGGCCGGGGTGATGGTCAGGATGTGATCACGCAGTACTACAACAGCGGCGGGACGGATGTGATCCGGCTGAAAGCTGGGGTGGCTCCAGAGGATGTGAAGTTGTATCGGTCGAGCACGGTGAACGGGGGCTACGATCTGATCTTGAGCATTGTCGGGACGACGGACAGCATCCGGGTTCAGGGCTGGGTGAACAATCCGAGTGTACGGATCGAGCGGATCGAGTTTGCTGATGGGACGGTGTGGGATACGGAAGTGCTGCTGGCGGCGGAAATCTTGGGAACCGAAGGTGCAGACACGATGAGTGCGGCGTACTCGACGGGCGATGTGCTGCGTGGCTTCGGTGGAAATGATCGGCTCACTGGTGGTGGTGGCAATGATTTGATTGAAGGTGGCGATGGTGATGACACCTTGCACGGAGCCAATGGCAATGACGTTCTCGATGGTGGGGACGGTGATGACCTGCTCTATGGTGGTGACGGTAACGACATTCACGACGGTGGTGCGGGCAATGACACGCATTGGGAGAGCCTGGGTGATGACGTGTACCTGTTTGGCCGGGGTGATGGTCAGGATGTGATCACGCAGTACTACAACAGCGGCGGGACGGATGTGATCCGGCTGAAAGCTGGGGTGGCTCCAGAGGATGTGAAGTTGTATCGGTCGAGCACGGTGAACGGGGGCTACGATCTGATCTTGAGCATTGTCGGGACGACGGACAGCATCCGGGTTCAGGGCTGGGTGAACAATCCGAGTGTACGGATCGAGCGGATCGAGTTTGCTGATGGGACGGTGTGGGATACGGATGTGCTGCTGGCGGCGGAGATATTGGGAACCGAAGGTGCAGACACGATGAGTGCGGCGTACTCGACGGGCGATGTGCTGCGTGGTTTTGGTGGAAATGATCGGCTCACTGGTGGTGGTGGCAATGATTTGATTGAAGGTGGCGATGGTGATGACACCTTGCACGGAGCCAATGGCAATGACGTTCTCGATGGTGGGGACGGTGATGACCTGCTCTATGGTGGTGACGGTAACGACATTCACGACGGTGGTGCGGGGAACGACACGCACTGGGAGAGCCTGGGTGATGACGTGTACCTGTTTGGCCGGGGTGATGGTCAGGATGTGATCACGCAGTACTACAACAGCGGCGGGACGGATGTGATCCGGCTGAAAGCTGGGGTGGCTCCAGAGGATGTGAAGTTGTATCGGTCGAGCACGGTGAACGGGGGCTACGATCTGATCTTGAGCATTGTCGGGACGACGGACAGCATCCGGGTTCAGGGCTGGGTGAACAATCCGAGTGTACGGATCGAGCGGATCGAGTTTGCTGATGGGACGGTGTGGGATACGGAAGTGCTGCTGGCGGCGGAAATCTTGGGAACCGAAGGTGCAGACACGATGAGTGCGGCGTACTCGACGGGCGATGTGCTGCGTGGTTTCGGCGGAAATGATCGGCTCACTGGTGGCGGCGGCAATGATGTTCTCGATGGTGGGGATGGTGATGACCTGCTCTACGGTGGCAGCGGTAACGACATTCACGACGGTGGTGCGGGCAATGACACGCATTGGGAGAGCCTGGGTGATGACGTGTACCTGTTTGGCCGGGGTGATGGTCAGGATGTGATCACGCAGTACTACAACAGCGGCGGGACGGATGTGATCCGGCTGAAAGCTGGGGTGGCTCCAGAGGATGTGAAGTTGTATCGGTCGAGCACGGTGAACGGGGGCTACGATCTGATCTTGAGCATTGTCGGGACGACGGACAGCATCCGGGTTCAGGGCTGGGTGAACAATCCGAGTGTACGGATCGAGCGGATCGAGTTTGCTGATGGGACGGTGTGGGATACGGAAGTGCTGCTGGCGGCGGAAATCTTGGGAACCGAAGGTGCAGACACGATGAGTGCGGCGTACTCGACGGGCGATGTGCTGCGTGGTTTCGGCGGAAATGATCGGCTCACTGGTGGCGGCGGCAATGATGTTCTCGATGGTGGGGATGGTGATGACCTGCTCTACGGTGGCAGCGGTAACGACATTCACGACGGTGGTGCGGGCAATGACACGCATTGGGAGAGCCTGGGTGATGACGTGTACCTGTTTGGCCGGGGTGATGGTCAGGATGTGATCACGCAGTACTACAACAGCGGCGGGACGGATGTGATCCGGCTGAAAGCTGGGGTGGCTCCAGAGGATGTGAAGTTGTATCGGTCGAGCACGGTGAACGGGGGCTACGATCTGATCTTGAGCATTGTCGGGACGACGGACAGCATCCGGGTTCAGAACTGGGTGAATAATCTGAGCGTACGGATTGAGCGGGTCGAGTTTGCTGACGGGACGGTGTGGGATACGGATGTGCTGTGGGCGGCGCCGTTCGAAGGTGGTGAAGGCGCCGATACGATCAGTGCTGCCGCGACGGGAAGTGTCTTGCGCGGGTTGGGGGGCAACGACACCTTGAAGGGTGGTGTCGGTTACGACATCCTGGAAGGCGGCGAAGGTAATGACATCTTGAGTGATACCTCCGGCAAGGGCTTGTATAACGGTGGCGCCGGCAATGATCACTTGACCGGCGGCTTGGCGGCTGAGATATACCTTGGCGGACAAGGCAACGATACGCTGGTCATTGGTGCTGGCGATGATGTCATCCTGTTCAACAAGGGCGATGGTCAGGACATCCTTGCCGCCGGCAGTAGCGGGAACGGAACGCTTTCGCTTGGTGGTGGTACGGCTTATGAGGATCTTTCCTTTGTTCGGGATAGTGATGATCTCGTCTTGAAGATCGGCGAGTCTGATCAGATCACTTTCAGCAATTGGTACGCTTCGACATCGTCGCGCCCGGTTGCCAGTTTGCAGGTGATCGCCGAAGCGATGGATGGGTTCTCTGCCGGCGGTAGCGATCCACTTCGCGATCAGAAGGTTGAAACCTTCGATTTTTCCGGTCTTGCCGACGCTTTCGATAGCGCGAGAACCGCCAATCCGGGGGTTACCTCCTGGGCTTTGAGCAACGCCTTGAGCGAATTCCATCTTGGTGGCTCGGATGCGGCCGCGATCGGCGGTGATCTGGCTTACCACTATGGCCGGAATGGTTCGCTTGCCGGCATCGGGGTGGATGCTGCGCTGGCGACGTTGGCAGACAGCAAACTGGGTACTTCTGCTCAGGTGCTGAATGCGCCGGCAAGTTTGCAAACTGGCGTTTTCCGCTTGTCCTAATCGGTGCGCTTCGGGAGGCGGCATTGAGCCGCTTCCCGGAATTTTCTGAGGCGGAAAATGTCTTTTTTGTTGCCAAAATCCGAGATTGACCCGGTTGAGTTTCGGGAGCCCTTGCTCCGCTTGCAGGAAACAGCACCGTCGCCGCTTGGTCGGAAAGTTCTCTGGGGTTTGTTGTTGTTTTTAGCTGCCTTGCTGCTCTGGGCGCTGATCGGGCGGCTCGACATCGTGGCGGTGGCTGAGGGCAAGTTGGTGCCCGAGAGTTACCTGAAGATCGTTCAGCCGGCCGAGGCCGGGATCGTCAAGGAAATTCTCGTGCGCGAGGGGGAAAGTGTCCGGGCTGGACAGGTGCTGATGCGGATGGATGCGCTCTTTTCGGATGCGGATGTACGTTCGATCGAGGCGGAACATCAGCGCAAGCGCTTGAATCTGCGGCGCATCGAGGCCGAATTGTCGGGGGCTGAATTCAAGGTTGAGGAGGGCGATCCGGCGGGTTTGGCTGAGGAGATCGCAGCGCAGTTTCTGGCCAACCGCAGTGCATTGGCCGCTGCCCTGGCCGAGGAGCGTTCGCGGATGATCAAGGCCGGTCAGGAAATGGCTGCCGCCGAACAGGTGAGGAAACGGCTGGAGGAAAGCCTGCCGTATTACCGCGAGCAGGACAAGGCCTACGAAAAATTGGTCAAGGATGGCTTTGCCGGGAGCCTGATGGGCAGCGACAAGCGCCGGGAGCGCCAGGAGAAGGAGCAGGAGTTGCAAACCCAGCGCTTCGTCATTGAGTCGGCAAGGGCAAGTATTTCGCAATCAGAGAAGCGGCTGGCGCAGATCGATGCCGACTACAGGCGACAACTGCATGCTGAACGTAACGAAACCCAGAGCGAATTTGACCAGTTGACCCAGGAATTGGCGAAACAGACCCATCGCCGGCAATTGCTCGAGTTGAAGGCATCGCAGGATGGTGTGGTCAAGGACCTAGCCACACACAGTAGTGGTACTGTCGTTCAGCCGGGCACGGTACTGCTATCGCTGGTACCCAAGGGGGAAATTCTGCGCGCCCAGGTGTGGGTCAGCAATGCTGATATCGGTTTTGTTCGGGTGGGTCAGCCGGTTAAGCTCAAGTTCGCCGCTTTTCCGTTTCAGAAATATGGGATGGTGACGGGGAAGGTTCTCCACGTCAGTGCGGATGCTGCCGATGCCGAAGCACAAGGGGAGCGCCTTGGTAACGGTTCACCGCTGGTCTACAAGGCCTTGATTGGCTTGGAACGGATGGCGCTGGGGATGGACGGCCAACATTTTGATTTGTCAGCGGGGATGCAGACAAATGCCGAAATCTGGCTGGGTGATCGTACGGTGATGGAGTATCTGTTGTCACCGGTGCGCAAGGCTTGGCATGAGGCAGGGCGGGAGCGCTGATTGGCACTGCCTGATAGGTCTGTATATATCTTATCGATATAACGAAAACATTTTTCATTCTTTCTGTGTGAGTCGGCGAGCGCTAATCTGTCGGCCTTGTTGCCTGGATCGCTCCCGATGTCTTTGCCCGAACACCTGCACGCCGCTGTCGTCGGCCTTGTCCTGATCGGTCTGTTCGCCGCCTTCGTGCGCGAATGGCTGAAGCCGGACGTGGCCGTCATGCTGGCCGTGGCCGTGCTGCTGGCGCTGGGGCTGTTGTCGGCCAAGGATGTGACCGGTGTGTTCGGCAACAGCGCGCCGATCACCATTGCCTGCCTGTTCATCATCAGCGGTGCGCTGTCGAAAACCGGCTGCGTCGACCGGCTGGGCGACTGGCTGGGGCATCTGGCCGGGCAGAGCGAGTTTCGCTTGTTGCTGGCCTTGCTGGTGGTAGGTTTGCTGGTATCGCCGTTCATCAACAATACGCCGGTGGTGATGGTGATGATTCCGGCGGTGATCGCCATGGCCGGGCGCTTCAATATCGCGCCGTCGCGGCTGCTGATCCCGCTTTCGTACGCGACCATCCTCGGCGGTCTGATCACCATGGTCGGCACCTCGACCAACATCCTCGTCGATGGCGTCGCCCGGGCGCACGGGCTGGCACCGTTCACCATGTTCGAGATCAGCGCGCCGGCGATCGTCATGGCGCTCGTTGGTTGTGCCTTCATGGCGCTATTCGCGCAGCGCCTGTTGCCGGTGCGCGAGACGCTGACGCAGCAATTCACCGGCAGCGGCGACCGGCTGTTCATGACCGAACTGTTCGTGCCGGCCGATTCGCACCTGATCGGCAAGACGCTCAAGGAAACCAAGCTGGCCAACGGCGTCATCCAGGTACTCAACCTGTGCCGGGGTGAAGAAGAGATTGCCAACCCGGACCCGGCGACGCGCATCGAGGCCGGCGACCGCATCGTCGTGCATAGCCGCAGCAGCGACATGATGGCGCTGCGCAGCACCGACCTGGTCGGTCTGCAGGTGCAGGCCGGGCAGCACGACCTGGAGACGCTGCGCCGGCGCGACGTGGTCATGGTCGAAGCCATCGTCGGCCAGACCTCGCGTTATGTGCTGCGCCCGATCCGCGACCTCGACCTGCTCGCCCGTTACGGCATCCACCTGATCGCCGTGCATCGGCGCGATGCGTCGTTTTCGCAGATCGGCGACGATTTCCAGTTGCAGGTTGGCGACGTGCTGCTGGTCGAAGGTACGCCAGCGCAGATCAAGCGTTTCTGCGACAACGGCGACCTGTTCGCCATCACCGAAGGCCGGCAGGTGACCAACCGCACCGCCAAGGCGCCGATTGCGCTGGCCACCATCGCTGGCGTCATGCTGCTGGCGGCGTTCAACGTGATGCCGATCGAGGGGCTGGCGATCATCGGCGCGGCCATCGTCGTCGCCACCGGCTGCATCCGCGCCGACGAAGCTTACAAGTCGATCGAATGGCCGATCCTGATCCTGATCTTCGGCATGCTGGCGATCAGCATCGCGATGCGCAATTCCGGTCTGGCTGATCTGCTGGCCACGCAACTGGTGGTACTCGGCGACGGCTTGTCGCCCTGGCTGATGCTGTCGCTGGTCATCCTGCTGACATCGATTGCCACCGAATTCATCAGCAACAATGCGATTGCCGTGCTGTTCACGCCGGTGGTCATCGGTGTTGCCGAACAACTCGGCGTCGACCCGCGTCCCTTCGTCGTCGGCGTGATGTTCGCCGCCAGTTGCAGCTTCGCCACGCCGATCGGCTACCAGACCAACACCCTGGTCTATAGCGCCGGCAATTACCGCTTCGCCGATTTCGCGCGCATGGGCATTCCGATGAATCTCATCTGCTGGGCCATGGCCAGCGTGCTGATCCCGCTGTTCTGGCCGCTGCACGGCTGAGCTTGTGGCATCATCCGGTTGAACCGACCGGAGGATGAAGTTTGGCCGACCTCGATGCCCTGACTGCGGAACTGCTGGCTTTCCGCGATGCCCGCGACTGGCGCCAGTTCCACACGCTGCGCCAGTTGATCGTCTCGCTCAACCTGGAAGCCAGCGAACTGCTCGAACTGACGCAATGGCAGAGCGACGCCGAAATCGACGCCTTGCCGGCCGATCCGCTGTCCGCCGAAGCCCTGCGCGACGAGTGTGCCGATGTGCTGCTCTACCTGTTGCTGATCGCCGACAAGACGGGGATCGACCTGCTCGCTGCGGCGCGCAGCAAACTGCGCAAGAACGCCGAAAAATACCCGGTGGACAAGGCGCGCGGTTCGCGGGCCAAGTACACGGAACTGAAATAGGCCGCCATGCCCAACACCGGTTTTTATCGTGACCTGACGCCGTTGCCCAGTTTCGAGGCGGCGATGGATACCCAGGCCCACGTCGATCTTCCGGACGACTGGTGGGTGGTGATCGCCGATGTCGTCAATTCGACGCAGGCGATTGCCGAGGGTGCCTACAAGAAGGTCAATACCGTCGGCGTGGCCTGCATTGCGGCGATTGCCAACATCGACCGGCGCCTGGAACTGCCCTTCATTTTCGGTGGCGACGGGGCGACCTGCGCGATTCCGGACAGCCTGCGCGAGCCGGCCATCGTCGCCCTGCGCGGCGCCCAGCGCCTGGCTGCCGACAGCTTCGGTTTGAAACTACGTGCCGGGCTGGTGCGTGTCAGCGACTTGCGCGCCGACGGGCAGTGGACGCGGGTGGCGCGGATCGCCTTGTCGCCGCTGGTGATGCTGCCGGTGTTTTCCGGGCGCGGCTGGGAAGCGGCCGAGTCGCGGGTCAAGGCCGGGCAGGGCGCGCTCATGGTCGATCCTGACGGGGGCCCGGCTGCAGCCAGTTTCGAGGGCTTCGAATGCCGTTGGCAGAACGTGCCGAGCTTCCGCGACGTCAAGCTGTCGCTGATCGTGGTCGCCACCTCGGCCGACGCGGCGAGCAACCAGCAGACCTACCAGCAGGTGCTGGCGACCATACACGAGATATTCGGCGATCCCGGCGCGCATCATCCGCTGCGCCTGGACGGTATGCGCCTTGCCTTCTCGCCAATGAGCCTGGCCGGCGAAACGATGGTGCGTACCTATGGCCGGAGTCTGCTGACGAAATTCGGCTACGCCCTGCGCATGCTGCTGCAGAATGCCGCCGGCTGGTGGCTGTTCGCGCGCAACATCGATACCAGGGCTGTGCGCTGGAGCCGTTACCGCGACGACATGGTGCGCAATACCGACGTGCGCAAGTTCGACGGTGCGCTGCGCATGGTGCTCGACGCCAGCGAAGCGCAGGCGGACGAACTCGAACGGCGGCTGGCGGCGGCACATGCCGCCGGGCAACTGGCCTGGGGCGTGCACAAGTCGCGCGAGGCGCTGATCACCTGCCTGATCGAGTCGCACGAAGGTCGGCACATGCATTTCATCGACGGCAGCGACGGCGGCTACGCGCTGGCGGCGCGTCAGCTCAAGGCTCGGCTGGCCGAGCGCGACTGAGCAATCAGCTCGACTGGCTTTCCAGTGTGTATCGGGCGCCCGGCCCCTGGGCCAGCAGCGCGGCCAGCGGCGGCAGGGTCTCGTGGAGGGTCTTTTCCAGCGTCCACGGCGGGTTGATGATGAACATGCCGCTGCCGTACATGCCGAAACCGTCGCGCGGCGCGGCCTTGACCTCGAGCGTGGCGTTCAGCCAGTTGGCGGCGCCCAGGCGCTTGAGCCGATCCGGCAGCTGGCGAGACTCCGGCTTGATCAGCATCGGGTACCACAGCGCGTAGGTGCCGGTCGGGAAACGTTTCATCGCTTCCTGCAGCCCCTTGATCACGTTGGCGTAGTCGTCGCGCGTTTCGTACGACGGGTCGATCAGCACCAGCGCGCGGCGCGGCGGCGGGGGCAGCAGCGCCTTCAGGCCGGCGAAGCCGTCGCCCTCGGTGATGCTGACTTGACGGCCGGCGCCACGGAAGCACTCCTGCAGCAGCTTGCCGTCACTGCTGTGCATCTCGTACAGGCGCAGGCGGTCGGATTCGCGCAGCAGCTGGCGGGCCAGCCAGGGCGAGCCCGGGTAGTGCTTCAACTGGCCGTCCGGGTTGAGCATGCGCACGAAGTCGAGGTAGTCGGCGGCGGCCGGCGGCAGGCCGGTGGCGTCCCACAGGCGGCCGACGCCGTCGCGCCATTCGGCCAGCTTGCTGGCGTGGGCGGAGTCGAGCGCGTAGCGGCCGGCACCGGCGTGGGTGTCGATGATCCAGAAGGGCGCAGGTTTTTCGCCCATGTACTGGGCGATCTGCAGCAGGATCAGATGTTTGAGTACGTCGGCGTGGTTGCCGGCGTGATAGGCATGGCGGTAACTGAGCATGGCAGGCAGTATACTTCGCCGCCATGCCCATATACGAAAGCATTTTCATCCTCGTCGTCGCGGCCTTGATCTGGTTCTGGCTGGATTCGCTGAAGGCCCGCGAGATCGGTACCCGCGCCGCGCAGGCGGCGTGTGCCGGCGAGGGGTTGCAACTCCTCGACGACACCGTGGTCGGCCGGTTGCGCGGCCTGGCCCGCAACGACGACGGCCACCTGCGCCTGCGCCGCAGTTTCGAGTTCGAATACAGCGACAACGGCGACAACCGCCGACGCGGCAGCGTCATCCTGCTCGGCCACGAAGTCGAGCTGCTGCACCTGCGTCCCAACCTCTACGAGATACCCAAGTCCAATGAAACCCGGCATTGAAGAAATCGAATTCCATGGCATTCCGGCCCTGCGCCTGATCGGTCCGCAAGGCAGCAGCGCCGTCATCAGCCGGCTCGGCGCCCAGGTCCTGTCGTGGATCACGCCCGACGGCCGCGAGCGCCTCTACCTTTCGCCGCAAGCCGTGTTCGACGGCAGCGTTGCCATCCGTGGCGGTGTTCCGGTCTGCTTCCCGCAATTTTCCGACCGTGGCGAACTGCCCAAACACGGCTTGGTCCGTACCCGCGAATGGCAGGTCAGTGCCCGCCGCAGCGGCGACGATTACGCCCTGGTCACGCTCGAAACCAGCGACGACGAGGCCACCCGTGCGCTGTGGCCGCATGCCTTCCGCCTTGAACTGACGCTGATGATCGAAGCCGACCGCATCGACCTCGAACTGTGCGTGGTCAATACCGGCGCGCGCGAGTTCGAATTCACCGCAGCCCTGCATACCTATCTGCGTGCGATCCAGGTCGAGGATGTCGCCCTTGAAGGCCTGCACGGCCACGATTACCGCGACGCGGCCAACGGCGACAAAGTCGTCCGCGAGACCGGCACCGAACTGCTGGTCGAAGCCGAAACCGACCGTGTCTATCGCCAGGTCCGCCGCCCGCAACTGCTGCGCGCCGGTAACCTCAGCCTGGGCATCCAGCAACAGGGCTTTCCCGATGTCGTCGTCTGGAACCCGTGGGTGGAAAAATGCGCAGCGCTCGCCGACATGCCGGCCGACGGCTGGCGCCACATGCTTTGTGTTGAGGCGGCGGCCGCCGATACGGTGCAACAACTGGCCGCCGGTGACGAGTGGTACGGAAGGCAGACGCTGGTCGCGGTGTAGGTCTTTGTCGTATTGCCGACCGCTTGTGCCTTTGCAGGTCATTGATTTCATGTGATTTGCCGGTGGTCCTGGTCTTGCTTTCCATGATCCATGGAGCTCGATCTGCCATCGGCCAGTGCCGACCCCGCTTTCCGCCGGATTCCACCGCATCTGCTCGACGGTTTCGTCGCGCACGATTTGCCGCGCGGGTGCCTGTTCGCGACCCCGGGCGATCTGCGCAACCAGGTACTGATCATCGAAAGCGGGCGCCTGCGGGTCTATCTGGCCGGTGAAAACCGCGAACTGAGTTTGAGTTTTCTCGAACCCGGCGACATCTACACGACGCACACGCCGACCTATGTAGAAGCCGTCGTGACGACCCGGGTCTGGCTCATGGAAACGGTGGCTTTTGCCCGCAAGCTGGCCAGCGATCCGTCGGTCACCCCGGTGATGATGCGCGTGCTCGGCCGGCTGCTGGTCAATGCCGTCAACCTGATCGAAGACCTGGCGTTCCGTGAAGTACCGGCACGCCTGGCGCGTTTCCTGACCGGCATGGCCGAACGGCGTGGGCGACCGCTCGACGGGGGCATCTGGCTGTTGCCGCTCGACCTCGGCACCGAGGACATCGCCAGCTTGCTCGGCTCGACCCGGCAAACGGTGTCGTCGCTGCTCAACCAGTGGGAACGTGAAGGCATCCTGCAACGCCAGGGGCGGCGCGTTTTCTACATCTACCAGCTCGATACCTTGCGTCGCCTGGGGACACCAATCTGAAAAACTGTCGGCCAGCCGACGGACCTCGTGCGCCTGCCGATTTACAGTGAGGGCGGTTTCACTCACGGAGGCATCCATGGAATCGACTCGGCAAATCCCCAGCCAGATAAGCACCGACCGCTACCTCACTTTCGACGGCATCGACTGCGCCGGCAACGCCCGGCGGGTGATGGGCTACATCGCCTGCAACGTGGCGGCGCAGGGCGGCGATCACCGTTTCTGGCATTACTTCATGGCCAAACGCACACCGAAAAGCGGTCCGGCACCGGACGATCTCTTCCTGGTGCATTCGCACATCAACCAGATTCGCGAATTCTTCGAGCAATGCGGTGACCGCGAAGCGCTCGAACTCCTGCTGCAGGTCGAGGAAGAGTGCTGCTGAGTCAGCCCAGCCAGCGGCTGGCAAAAGTTTCGGGGCTTTCCGGGCGGCCGAACTGGTAGCCCTGGCCTTCCTGGCAGCCGAGCTGGCGTAGCGCTGCCGCCTGAGCATCGCTCTCTATCCCTTCGGCGATGGTGCTCATGCCCAGCGTGCGGCCCATGGCGACGATGGTGGCAACGATGGCGTGGTCGTTCGGATGGTCCTGCATGTTGCGGACGAAGGACTGATCGATCTTCAGTTTGTCCGCCGGCAGTTGTTTGAGGTAGGCCAGCGACGAATAGCCGGTGCCGAAATCGTCGATTGCCAGCGTGAAGCCGGCGTCGCTAAGTTGCCCGGCGAGTTCGATGGCCAGGTCGATGTTGCGCATCATGCCGCTTTCGGTCAGTTCCAGTTCGAACAGTTCGGGTGACAGCCCGAAGCTGCGCACGCGTCTTTCGACCCATTGCGGGAAGGCGGCATCTTCCATTTGCTGGGCGGCGATGTTGATCGCCATGCGCCCCGGGAAACGTGCGCCGGCCGACTGCCAGGCCAGCAGTTGCCGGCAGGCGGCATCGATGACCCAGTGGCAGATCATCAGCATCATGCCGCGTTCCTCGGCAATCGGGATGAAGACGCCGGGGCTGATCGGGCCGTGTTGCGGATGTTGCCAGCGCATCAGCGCTTCGGCGCCGATCAGCGTCTGGGTGGCCAGGTCGAACTGCGGCTGGAAGACCAGCGACAACTGTCCGTCGTCGCTCTGCAGCGCGGCTTTCAGGTCGCGGGCGAGGGCGATGCGCTCGGCCAGACCGCTGCTCATGTCGGCGTTGTAGAACATGTAGCGCTGCGGGCTGCTCTTGGCCCGGTACATGGCGATGTCGGCATTGCGCAGCAATTCGTCGGGGGTCGCGCCGTCGTTCGGGAAGATGGCGATGCCGATGCTGACACCGAGCGAGAAGGTATGCCCGCTACTGGTCAGCGGCTCGTTCAGGGTCTGGCCCAGGCGTTCGGCGATGAAGGTTGCGCCGGCATGATCGGTGGCTGTCGACACCACGGCGAATTCGTCGCCGCCCAGGCGAGCCAGCAACTCGTTATGGCGCAGGACCAGGCGGAAACGGTTGGCGACTTCGCGCAGTACGGCGTCGCCGATTTCATGCCCCTGGGTGTCGTTCACTTCCTTGAAGCGGTCGAGATCGAGGAAGAGGACGGCGAGCCGGCTGTCGTTGCGCAGCGCCTGGCCGATCGACTGCTGCAGGCGGTCGAGGAAGAGGGCGCGGTTGGGCAGTTCGGTCAGCGGATCGTAGAGCGCCAGTTGTTCAAGGGCCTGTGCCGCCTGCTTGCGATCGGTGATGTCCTGCAGGCTGAATTGCAGCAGCAGATGGTCGCCGTGGTGGAAGGGCATGAGATGGACTTCGGCGTCCCAGTGTTCGCCGTCCGGGCGGCGGTGGCGCCATTCGAAGACCTGCGGGCCGCGCTCGATGACCTGACGGATCTTCTCCTCGCAGGCGAGATGGCTGAACGTGCCGTCAGGCTGATAGGGCGCCGAGACGTCGCGGACGCTCAGGCCGATGACGTTTTCCCGCTGGCCCAGCCGGTAGATGTCGGCCGCCGCCTGGTTGCAGTCGATGAAGCGGCCGTTTTGCGGATCGAGGACTACCAGCGGGATGCGCGAACCGAGGAAGAGCACCTTGTTGTAGGCCTCGCTGTCGCGGATCTTTTCCTCGGCATCGTGCAGGGCGGCGATCTTTTCCTGCAGCAGCCAGCGCATTTCCTCGTGGGCGTTGGCCAGTTGCCGGATTTCCTGGATCGGGCTGGCCAGCAGGGGTGGTGTGGCGAAGTCGAGCTGGCCGATGCGGCTGCTTGCCGTTGCCAGTTCTTCGAGCGGGCGGGCGATGCGCCGCGCCTGCTGGCGGACCACCCAGGTGGCGAGCACCAGCATGAACAGCAGGCCACCGCCGACGATGCTGCCGGCCGGCAGCCAGTCGGGGGAGAAGTCGCTGGACGGGGCCAGGGTGACCAGCAGCAGTCGGCTGTCGCCGAGGGGGTAGTCGGTAATGCGCGCGAACCAGTCGGTCCCGTTGACGGCAATCCGGTGGACGCGGGCATCCGGCTTGCGCAGCCATTCAGCAACGGCCCGGTCGAGTACCGGCAGGCCGAGCGCCGCATGCGGTTGCAGGGCATGTTTGAGCCATTCCCCGGTTTGCGTGCCGGACGGTGCGGCGGGCAGGGCCAGGGTGCGCAGATCGTCGGTCAGGACCAGGGCCAGACCGTTCTGTCCGACCTTCTCGTGCATCGTGGTCAGCGACAGGTCGCGCAGCATCAGGTCGATGCCGATAACCAGCGTCCGCTCGTCGTCGAGGCTGATCCGGCGGGTCGCGGTGATGCCCGGGTCGCCGGTGGTGTAGAAGGTGTAGGGCGCAGTCCAGCGGGTGCCGCTGCCGAGCATCGCCGCTTCGTACCAGCTGCGCCGGCGCGGGTCGTAGTCGAGGGTTTCCCAGTATTCGCGAACCTGGCCGCTGGCGTCGCGGTCGACGAAGCGATGCCGTTGCCCCCAGCGCGGCAGGTCGGTCAGCCGGTTGCGCCAGCCGCCGTCGGCGAGTTGCAGCAACATCCAGCCGTGGCCGTCGCTATCACCAGCGACGATGGAGGTGGCCTTGGGCTGCGCCTTCAGGATGGGTTCGAACAGACGGTTGAACGTCGCCAGATCGTCGATCCTGGGCGGGGCGTCGCTCAGCCAGCCGGCGGCCATTTCCAGCGCGTTCGCGGCCGGAGTCAGGCTTAGGTCGAGGCGGGCCTCAAGGCGCGTGCTGGCGCTGGCAAAATCGGTGGCGGCGACGCGTTCGGCCAGCGGGCCGAGCGCCAGAGCGAGAAAACCTGCTGCGACAAGCAACACCGCTCCCACAACCAGCAGGCCAACCCTGACCCGCAGGCTCTTGCGCAGTGGAACGGTCTTCTCGGCTGAGGGATTCACGGCATGCTGACTTCATCCGTATGCTTGTGAAAACAATATCACAAAGGTCATAGGCGGGTGATGACATTCGGGCGTGAAACTTTCTGTGGTTTCGTCCTGTCTGAATCTCGTCTATAGTTGCTGCCCATGTCCATGCTGCTTTCCCGCTTCCTCGTCCTGATCATGCTGCTGACCGTGCTCGCGCCCGGTTTCGGCTGGCAGGCGGCGGGTGGCATGCCGGCCGAGGTGGCCGCGGTCGACATGCACCACGGACATTCGGCCGACGGGCACGATGCGCACGCAATGCACGAAATGCCCTGCGAGGACTGCGCGACCCATACAACGGCTGATGAAGACTGCGCCGAGACGCTGCACCACTGCTGCCCCGGGCACATCCTCGGGCATCTTGCCGTACAGCACATCGCTCCGATGCCGGTGCTGTCGCCCGGCACCGCGTCGCTGCTCGAACGCGGCGACCGTGAATTCGCCTCGCGCGTCCCCGCCGGGCTCGAACGACCACCCAGACATTTCTCCGCCTGAGCGTCGGCGGCTGAACCTTCCGTTTCCGTAATCCGGTCCTGACCGGACTATCGCGGTGTGCCGCCGACTGATTATTCATCAGTCGGAGAAACCTGATGCGCATTTTCCCGCGCTTTCCCTTGTGGATACTTTGTTCCGTGGTCCTGGCCCCGCCGGTCCACGCCGAAAACCTGGCCCGCGCTTTTGCCGATGCCTGGGCGCGCCAGCCCGCTGCGGCGGCGCAGGCCGAACACCAGCAAGCCGTGGCCGCGCGCCGCGCTGCGGCCAGCGCGTGGACGCCCGAATCGGCGGCGATCGAGCTGGGCGGGCGTAGCGACCGCTTCAATCGCGACACCGGCGCCGCCGAAGTCGAACTCGGTCTGGCCATTCCCTTGTGGCTGCCCGGCGAGCGCCGTGCCAGCCAGGGGCTGGCCGGGGCCGAGGCGGCCTTGCTCGACGCCCGGCTGGCCAGTCAGCAATGGCAACTTGCCGGCAGCTTGCGCACGGCTTGGTGGGAGTGGCAGCAGGCCCGCGAGTCGCAGTTGCTGGCCGAAGGCCGGCTGGCGGCTGCCGAACGTCTGCGCGACGATGTCGGCCGGCGGGTCAAGGCTGGCGATTTGGCGCGCAGCGACCTGCATCAGGCCGAACTGGCAGTCGCCGTGGCCGAAGCCGAACTGGCCGAGGCCAGCGGGGCGCAGGCGCTGGCTGCCGGTGACTTGCAGGCGCTGACCGGCAAGGCCCCCGCCGATGTCGCAGCAGCCGGCGAAACGCCGCCGGCCGAGACGCCCGCCGACGACTGGCTCGACCGCCACCCGCAAGTGCGCTGGCTGCAGGCCGTCGCCGAGCAGGCGCGCCAGCAGCAGGTGTTGGCCCGGACCCGCAACCGACCGCCGCCGGAAATCACCGTTGCCACCCGCCAGGAGCGCGATGCCCGCGGTGCACAGCGCGATCAGAGCTGGGCGCTGGGCGTGCGCATTCCGCTGTCGGCCGGCGCCCGCCACGATCAGGCCGTGGCTGAAGCCAGTGCCGGCCGGACCGAGGCCGAGATCGCTGCCCAGCGCGAGCGCGAACGGCTGCAGCAGGCGGCCGCGCTGGCTGCCCGCCAAGTTGCCCTGGCGCAGACCCGGCTGGCCGCCGCCGAGAAGGGCTTCCGCCTGGCCAGCGAAAACCTGCGCCTGTTCGACAAATCCTTCCGCCTGGGCGAGACCGACCTGCCGACCCGCTTGCGCATCGAGCACGAGGCCTTCGTCGCCGAACGCAAGCTGCACCAGGCCCGCCTGCAACTGGCGGCCAGCCTGTCCGCCCGGCGCCAGGCGCTGGGCCTGCTCCCCGAATGAACGAGACGATCATGAAAAGACATTTATTTGCCCTGTTGCTTGCCTGTGCCGCCCTGCCGGTGATGGCGGCCGAAACCCCGGCGCCGCTGCCGGTCGTGGTCGCCGAGAGCGAGCTGTTTGAAATCGTCGGCCGGCTCGATGCCGCCGGCTTGATCCTGCATGTCGATACGGCCCCGGACAACGCGCCAGTGCTTGACGCCAGCCTGGGCCTCGAACTGGCCGGGCGCGAAATCCAGGCGGCTTTCCGCCCCGCCGAGGGCGATTACCTGGTCGCCGATGCCGACTGGCTGGCGCCGCTGCGCCAGCCCGGCGAGCACCTCCTGTCCTTCACCCTGCTGGCCGGCGACGAGGCCGACCTGCTCAGCGGCGAGCTGATCGTCGATGCGGCAACACCGATGCCGGCGGTCGGCTGGCAGCTTTCACCCTGGCTGGGGGGCGGCTTGCTGGCGGCCTTCGGCCTGATCGGCAGTGTCTGGTTTTACCGTCGTCGCCGGGGAGTACAAGCATGAAGCCGCATCTCTTTGCCCTTGCCCTGGCCGTGCTGGCCAGTTCCCCACTTTTGGCCCATGAAGGCCATGATCACGGTGATGAAAAGGCCGCGCTGCCCAATCTCGGCAACACGCCGCAGCGCCAGCCGGATGGCGTGGTTTTCCTGCCCAAGGCGGCACAACGCCTGATCGGCGTGCGTACGCTGCCGGTCAGTGCCGGCGAACATCCACGCGGGCTGGAACTGAACGGGCGGGTGATCGTCGATCCGCGTCATGGCGGTCAGGTGAACAGCATGCAGGCCGGGCGCATCGACGCGCCGGCCGATGGCCTGCCATTACCGGGCAGCAAGGTGCGCAAGGGCGCCGTGCTTGCCTGGCTGACGCCGGCCAGCGGCCAGATCGAGCGTGCCGGCCAGGCCGCCCAACTGGCCGAACTGAAGGCGGCGCATGCGCTGGCCGAACGGCGGCTGGCGCGTCTGCAGGAACTGGCCGACACGGTACCGGCGCGCGAGATCGACGCAGCGCAGAGCGAACTGGGCAGTCTCAGCGCGCGTATCGCCGCCATCGGCGGCGGCTTGTCCGGGCGCGAGGCGCTACGCGCGCCGCTGAGCGGCGTTATCGCTGCCGTGCATGCGGTGCCGGGGCAGATGGTGGCGGCCGGCGAGACGGTGTTCGAGATCGTTGCTCCGGACAGCCTGCACGTCGAAGCCCTGAGTTATTCGGCGCTGCCGGCGGCCGACATCGTCGGCGCCAGCGTCGCGGCCGGCGGCGACAGCCTAGCGCTCGATTTCCTCGGTGCCGGCCAGCGGCTGCGCGAACAGGCCTTGCCGCTGTTGTTCGGTCGGCGCGGCGACGGCCTGGGCTTGCGCCTGCCGCTCGGTCAGACGCTCAGCGTGCAGGTCGAGTTGCGCGGCCAGGTCCGGGGCTGGGCCGTGCCCAGGCAGGCGGTGGTACGCAGTCCGGCCAACGAGGCCATGGTCTGGGTCAAGACGGCGCCCGAGCGCTTCACCCCGAAGGCGATCCGCAGCGAGGTGCTCGACGGCGCCCGGGTGCTGGTCGTCGATGGCCTGGCCGATGGCGACCGCGTGGTCGTCGAGGGTGCCAGCCTGATCAACCAGATTCGCTGAGGTCGCCATGTTCCAGTGGTTATTGAACAAGAGCCTCTCAGCCCGCCTGCCGGTGCTGGCGGTGGCGCTGATCCTGATGGCTTACGGTGCCTTCGAGGCGCAGCGCCTGCCGGTCGATGTCTTCCCCGACCTCAACAAGCCGACCGTGACGCTGATGACCGAGGCCGGCGGCATGGCCCCGGAAGAGGTCGAGCAACTGGTCAGCTTCCCGCTGGAGACGACGCTCAACGGGCTGCCCGGCGTGTCCGGCGTGCGTTCGGTGTCGGCGGCTGGCCTGTCGATCGTCTATATTGCCTTCGACTGGGATACCGAGCTGTATCGCGCCCGGCAGATGGTTGCCGAACGCCTGACCGCCTTGCAGGGCAGCCTGCCGCCGGGCGTCGTGCCGCACATGGGGCCGGTGTCGTCGATCATGGGCGAGGTGATGATGCTGGCGATCCCGCTCGATCCGGCGCAGGGCGATGCCATGCGCGCGCGCGAGTACGCCGACTGGGTGTTGCGCCCGCGCCTGATGGCCGAACCGGGCGTCGCCCAGGTCATTCCCATCGGCGGCGAGGTCAGGCAGTTCCAGGTGCAGCCTGACGGTGCGCGCATGGCCGAACTTGGCGTCAGCCTGGAAATGCTGGAAAACGCCTTGCGCGGCCACGCCGCGAATACCTCCGGCGGCTTCCTCGAAATCAACGGCCGCGAATACTTGATCCGCCATCTCGGCCGCTCGGCTAGCCTCGACCATCTGCAGAACCTGGCGGTGACGGTGCGTGCCGGCCAGCCGGTGCTGCTCCGCCAGGTGGCGCAGGTCGGCTTCGCGCCGGCCGTGAAACGCGGCGACGCCGGTTTCAATGGCGCGCCGGCAGTCATCCTCAGCATCCAGAAACAGCCGACGGCCGATACCGTCGACCTGACCCGGCGTCTCGAGGCGGCGCTCGACGGCATCACCCGCGGCATGCCGGCCGGTGTGCTGGCGCCGGAAGTGATTTTCCGCCAGGCCGATTTCATCCAGGCCTCGATCGACAACCTGCAGGCCAAGCTGTTGCTCGCTGCCTGTCTGGTGGCGGCGGTGCTGTTCTTCTTCCTCGGCAACCTGCGCGCCATGCTCATTTCGCTGACCGCGATCCCGCTGTCCATCCTGGTCGCCGTGCTGGTCTTCAAGTGGCTGGGACTGTCGATCAACACGATGACGCTGGGCGGGCTGGCGATTGCCATCGGCGAACTGGTCGACGACGCCGTGGTCGATGTCGAGAACATCCTCCGCCGCCTGCGTTCGGCAGTAGCGCGTGGTGAGGATTTCCAGTTGCGCGAACTGGTCATTGCCGCCTCGCTCGAAGTGCGCTCGGCCATCGTCTATGCGACGCTGATCATCGCCCTGGTCTTCGTCCCGCTGTTCGCTCTGCCGGGTATCGAGGGGCGGCTATTCGTGCCGCTCGGCATCGCCTACATCGTCTCCATCCTGGCCTCGCTGCTGGTCTCGGTGACGGTGACGCCGATCCTGTCCTACTACCTGCTGCCCAAACTGGCCGCCAGCCAGCATGGCGATACCCGCCTGGTGGCCTGGCTGAAGCGCCATTACGACAACCTGCTGCGCCGGGTGCTGGCGGCGCCCGGCCTGCCGCTGGGACTGACTGCGGCAGCGGTGATCGCGGCGGCGGCCAGCGTGCCGTTCTTCCCAACCACCTTCCTGCCGCCGTTCAACGAGGGTTCGATGACGGTGACGGTTCGCCTGAATCCGGGTGTCACCCTGGCCGAGTCGGTTCGCGTCGCCAGTCAGGCCGAGCGCCTGCTGCTGGGAGTGCCGGAAATCGAGCACATCGGCCGTCGTTCCGGGCGGGCTGAGCTCGACGAGCATGCCGAAGGCGTTTATGTGTCCGAGCTGGAAATCCGCCTGAAGCCCGGCGGCCGTGACCGCGAGGCGATCAATGCCGAGATCCGGCAGCGGCTCAAGGATCTGCCCGGCAGTCTCAACCTCGGTCAGCCGATTTCGCACCGCATTGACCACATGCTGTCGGGCGTGCGCGCCCAGGTGGCGATCAAGATCTTCGGCGACGATCTGGATATCCTGCGTGCCAGTGCCGCCACGCTGCAGCGTCAGCTGGCGGGCATTCCCGGTGTCGCCGACCTGGAAATCGAGAAGCAGGTGCTGGCGCCGCAGGTCAAGGTGCAGGTCGATTTCGCCGCCGTCGCGCAGCACGGGCTGTCGCCGGGTGAATTGCTGCGCCGCCTGCAGATGCTGGTCGATGGTGAGAAAGTCACCCAGATCATCGATGGCAACCGCCGTTTCGACCTGCTGCTGCGCCTGCCCGAGCGCGAACGGGCGCCGGATGGACTGGCCAGCCTGCTGATCGAGACGCCGCTCGGCGCCGTGCCCCTGTCACGCCTGGTGAGCATCGAGGAAAGCGACGGGCCGAACCAGGTGGTGCGCGACGACGGCCGGCGGCGCATCGTCATCTCGCTCAATGCCCAGGGGCGCGCACTGTCCGAGGTGGTCGCCGACATCCGCGCGGTGACCGGCGAACTGCCGCTGCCCGAAGGCTATTTCATCACCCTCGGCGGCCAGTTCCAGGCACAGGAGGAAGCTGCGCGGCTGATTGCCGTACTCGCCGTCGGCTCGGCCCTGCTCATCTTCATGGTCCTCTACGCCCGCTACCGTTCGGCGCTGCTGGCCGGCCTGATCATGGCCAACGTGCCGCTGGCGCTGGTCGGTGCGGTGTTCGGCCTGTGGCTGTCCGGGCAGCCGCTGTCGATTGCGGCGCTGATCGGCTTCATCACGCTGGCCGGCATCGCCACCCGCAACGGCATCCTCAAGGTCAGCCACTGGCTGAACCTGATGCGTTTCGAGGGCGAGCAGTTCGACCCGAAGATGATCGTCCGCGGTGCCCTGGAGCGCCTGACGCCGGTGCTGATGACCGCGCTGGTGGCGGCCTTTGCGCTGGCGCCGTTGCTGTTCGAGGCCGACCAGCCGGGCACCGAAATCCTGCATCCGGTCGCCGTGGTCATCTTTTCCGGGCTGGTCGGCGCGACCCTGCTCGACACCTTCATCACCCCCGCGCTGTTCTGGCGTTTCGGCCGCAAGGCGGCGGAACGCCTGCAACGCGATTCCTTCAGCGAAGCACTCTGATTCATCAACCAGGAGATATTCCATGAAAACCCTGATTTCCACCCTCGGCCTGGCCGTCCTCCTTGCCGCCGCGCCGGCCATCGCCCACGAAGACCACGGCAAGTCCATGCACGGCGGTTTCGTCCTCGACGCCGGTCATGCGCAATTCGAGATCGTCGGCAAAGGCGATACCGTGACCGTTCATGTCAGCGACCACGGCAAGCCGGTGGCAACTGCCGGCGCCGCCGGCAAGCTGACGATCCTGACCGGTTCGAGCAAGCGCGAGATCGAACTCAAACCGGCCGGAACTGACCTGTTACAGGGCGCAGGCACGATCAACCCGGGCGACCGCGTGCTGCTCAATGTGGGCTGGCCCGGCCAGAAGCCGATGAGCGCGCGGACCACGGTGAAGAAGGAGAACGCTCATGCCGGCCACCACTGAGCATCAATTGCGCCGCCGGCTGCTGCAGGCCGCCTTGCTGCTGCCGTTCGCGGCGCTGGCGGCGCCGCCGCAGCGGCAGCAGGTCGAGGTTTGGAAAAGCCCGTATTGCGGTTGCTGCAAGGACTGGATCACGCATCTGGAAAACGAGGGTTTCGCGGTGATTGCCCACGAAGTCGACGATCTCGACGCGGCCCGGAAACGCCTGGGCATGCCGGCGCGCTACGCCTCGTGCCACACCGCGCGGGTCGGCGGCTACCTGCTTGAAGGTCATGTGCCCGCGCGCGAAATCCGCCGCCTGCTGGCGGAAAAACCCAAGGCCATCGGTCTGGCCGTGCCCGGCATGCCGGTCGGTTCGCCGGGAATGGACGGCCCGGCCTATGGCGGCCGGCGCGATCCTTACGATGTGCTGCTGGTACAAGCTGATGGCCGGGCCAGGATTTATCTCTCCTATCGTTGAGCAGATCCGGTGTCCAGCCACTTCAGCAAGGCAGCGAACAGCGTTTCCGGTACGAACGGTTTGGCGATGAAATCATTCATGCCAGCCTCGGCGCACCGCCGTCTGTCCTCGGTGAAGGCATTGGCAGTCATCGCCAGAATCGGCGTATGTTGATGATTGGACAGGCTACGGATGCGGCGGGTGGCTTCCAATCCGTCCATGCGTGGCATCTGCATATCCATCAGAATCAGGCGGTAGCCCTTTTGGCCGGCGAGTGCGACAGCGATTTCACCATCGTCGGCCAAGTCGGCCTGGAGTCCGACATCTTCCAGCATCGCCAAGGTGATTTCCTGATTGATCGGTTCATCCTCGACCAGCAGGACGCTAATGTCGGCGTGGCGGGTTTTCAGGTGTTCCTCGGCGAACGCTTCATCGTGCTCCGACAGGTGCTTATGGCTGCTTCTGCTTTTCTCCAGGCGAGCAGTGAACCAGAAGGTGCTACCGATATCGGGGGAACTGCTGGCGCCGGCGTCGCCTCCCATCAGTCGGGCCAGGCGACGGGTGATGGCTAGCCCCAGACCGGTACCCCCGAAGCGCCGGGTCATCGAGTTATCGGCTTGCTCAAAGGCGTTGAAGAGACGCGGCATGGCTTCCTGATCAATGCCGATGCCGCTATCCTCGACCTCAAAATGCAGTAGCACACTGTTTTCGTCCTCCATCAATTGGCGAGCTCGCAAGGTGATGCTTCCCTTGTCGGTGAATTTCAGGGAGTTCGCTGCGTAGTTGAGCAAGCATTGCTGGAGGCGGGTCGGGTCGCCGAGCAGATGTCGGTGGATTGGCTGGATATTGCAGTGCAAGGTCAGGTTTTTTGCTTTGGCGCGATCCTGAAGCAAGGAGATGACGTTGCCGAACAGGCTTTCAACCCGCAACGGTATGCGCTCAAGGTCGAGGCTTCCTGTTTCGATCTTGGATAGATCGAGTACGGCATTGATGATTTCCAGCAGATGTTGGCCGGCTGACTCCAGTTTGGCCATGCGTTCTGTCTGTTGCGGGTCCAGCCGGCTTTGGCGGATCAGATGAGCCAAGCCGGTAATGGCGTTGAGCGGTGTCCGTATTTCGTGTGACATGTTGGCCAGGAAAGCCGTCTTGGCAATATTGGCCGACTCAGCAGCTTCCTTGGCTACGGTGAGTTCCTGGGTTCTAGCTTCGACGAGTGATTCCAGTTGCTGCGAATAGCGCTGCAGTTCAGCGGCCTGTTTCAATTCCTCGGTAATGTCCAGGCTGAGACCAACCAGTACCTGAGGGTTGCCATCGGCGTCGCGTTTGACGGCCTTGATCACATGCAGGTCGTGGATCTGTCCATCAACGAAAGGCAGCCGCTGATGCGTGACGCTGATGTTCTCGCTCGCCAGTGCCTTGGCGTCGGAGTCCAGGCATTGCTGGCGGAAGGCTTCGGGAATCAGCTCGGCGTAATGGGGTACGGAAAGGAAAGTTGCTTCACTGATTCCAGTGGCAGTGCAAAACGCCTTGTTGACGAAAATGAGTTTGCCTCGACCATCCTGAAGCCAGATGCCGATGGGCGCGTAGTCGAGGATCAGTTGCAGGGTTTCCCGCTGTTGCCGGAGGGCGTTTTCTGACGCGATCTTTTCCGTGATGTCGCGGGCGACCCCGAACAGCCCGATGATTTGCCCATCTGCGTCATGAATTGGATACTTGCGATTATCTACCCAGCCAGTGCTTCCGTCGGGGCGGCGGAATGCCTGGATGTCCCGGGCGATGTTCTTGCCGGAAAACACCTGTTTTTCCAGCGTGTAGTAAAGATCGGCATATGCTTCTGGAAAAATGTCGTAATCGGTCTGTCCGATTAATTCACTCCAGTGCCGGTCAGCGATGGTGATCCGGGCCAGGGACTGGCTGGCACCGGTGAGGACATGGTTACGATCCTTGAAATAAATGAAGTCGTCCGTGTTCTCCATCATTGCCCGGAAATTTGTCATCATCAGGCCAGGGTCGATATTGCTGGCCAGCGCTCGGGCATCCTGCAAGCGGATTTCGCGTATCGCGGGGTCAATGTCGTCAGCTGCCACGCATTCAGCGCGGAGACAGCGGATGCGTCCATCGGCATGGCGCAAGCGAATGTTGCAGAAGTAGGGTAGGACAGTGTCTCTGGCAAAGAGGGACTGCTCAATGTCTGCGTCGTCTGCATGAAACAGTTCGTCAGGCAGTCGCGGCACCAGCGATGACTCCTCGCGCCCCATTAACAGCAGGGATCCGGTGACTGAGAGCACCTCGGGCTTGGTACCGATACGGACACAAATACGGCACGCGGGAATTGAAGTGTTTGAGACCATCGAATCCTCCCTGCGCTGATGTTAAACCTTTATGCTCAGTTAATCATCAGCTTGAAGGGGGCTTCAGTTACGAGCAGCGCTAAGCCACTTGTGGATGGTGGCGAACAGGCGGTCGGGATCGACCGGCTTGGTCAGGTGCTCGTTCATGCCGACCGCCAGACACTGCTGGCGATCCTCGAGGAAGGCGTTGGCCGTCATCGCCAGGATCGGTGTCTTTGCGTAGGCGGGCAGGGCGCGGATGGCGCGGGTGGCGTCGATGCCGTTCATCTTCGGCATCTGCATGTCCATCAGGATCAGCGCGTAGTCGTTGCGGCTGGCCATCGCCACGGCCTGTTCGCCGTCCTCGGCGATGTCGACCTTGAGGCCGACGTCTTCCAGCAGGCCGAGCGAGACTTCCTGATTGATCGGTTCGTCCTCAGCCAGCAGGATGCGCGTGCCGGCAAAGTCCTGCTGCAGCATTTGCGCGCTGTCGGCGTCGGTAGCAGGATTGGCCGGCACGGCGCATTTTTCCAGGCAGAGACGGAACCAGAAGGTGCTGCCCTGACCAAGTTCGCTGCGCATCCCGATCTCGCCGCCCATCAATTGCACCAAGTGCTTGCTGATCGCCAGTCCCAGACCGGTGCCACCGTACTTGCGGCTCATCGAGTTGTCGGCCTGTTCGAAGGCATTGAACAGGCGGCGCTGGTCGGCTTCGCTGATGCCGATGCCGCTGTCGCTGATCTCGAAACCCAGGCAGATCGTCTGTTCGTCGGTGCGGATCTGGCTGATCTGCAGCGCCACCTTGCCTTGATCGGTGAACTTGATGGCGTTGATCATCAGGTTCAGCAGGATCTGCCCGAGCCGGACCGGGTCGCCGCACAGGCACAGCGACGACAGGCTGGGCGGCAGGTCGATCTCCAGTTTCAGGCCCTTTTCGCCGGCACGCTGGGCGAGCAGGCTGTGCAGGTTTTCGGTCACCGCCCCCAGGCGGAAATCGATGCGTTCCAGTTGCAGGTGGCCGGCTTCGATCTTGGAGATGTCCAGGATGTCGTTGATCACCGCCAGCAGGTGCTGCGAGGCCTGCTCGATCTTCTTCAACTGCTGTTGCAAGTTGGTCGGCGGCGACTGACGCAGGGCCAGGCCGGTCATGCCCATGATCGCGTTCATCGGCGTGCGTAGTTCGTGGCTCATGTTGGCCAGGAAGGTGCTTTTCGCGCGGCTGGCGCGTTCCGCGCCTTCTTTGGCTTCCGAGAGCGCAGCGGTGCGTTCCTCGACTAAGGCTTCCAAGTGCCCGGTGTGTCTGGCAACCTCGGCTTCGAGGCGCTTGCGTTTGCGGATATCGACCAGCAGGGCGATGGCGATTGCCGAGACGAGCAGGAAGGCGAGGCCGAGTACACCGATGATCAGGCGGCTGCGCTGTTCGATGTGAGCCGTCTGCAGGTCGACCATTTCCTCCAGGCGTTGCTGGTAGTACCAGAGGTCCTGGCTGGCGTTGCGCCCCGGCGTGATGTCGTGAACGACCGAGAAGAGCAGGCGGCGGCCGTCGAAAACGTAGGGCCGGCTGAATACCTCGACCGTACGGATGGTTTCGTCGGCCAGCTGGTGCCGGAAGATGAAATAGTTACGCCCCTCGGTTTCGGCCAGACGGCGTTCTTCGGCTACCTGCTCGTCGGTGAAGGTATTGATCTGCTGGATCGACATTTGCCGCAGCTTGTCGCGCTCGTAACCGTAGAAGCGGCTGGCCGCCGGATTGGCATCGATGATCTCGCCATTTTTTGGATCGATGAGCAGCATGACCGTCGCCTGCTGCTCGAAAATTTCCTGGAATGATGGGGTTTGCGCACGTGCCGGTGAGAGCAGGGCCAGGGTCAGTCCGAAGATGGCGAAAAGGCGGAGCAGCAAGGAGTATCCAGTTTGGGGGCGACTTGAATCATTTATCTGATGTTTGATGTGGATATTACTTTAGTAATACAAAGTCCGTCCATGTTCAGGATCATCGATTCGGGGCACGATGGCGGGCAGGTATAATGCCGCCCTTTACCTGACGTATCCGGATACCCGTGAGCCAGCTCGACGAAGAAATCTCCCGACGCCGCACTTTTGCGATCATTTCCCACCCCGACGCGGGTAAAACCACGCTGACCGAAAAGCTGCTGTGGTTCGGCGGCGCCATCCAGGTGGCCGGTGAAGTGCGGGCGCGCAAGGCCTCGCGCCACGCGACCTCGGACTGGATGGAACTGGAAAAGCAGCGCGGCATTTCGGTGACCTCGTCGGTCATGCAGTTTCCGTATCGGGAATGCATGATCAACCTGCTCGACACGCCGGGCCACGAGGACTTTTCGGAAGATACCTACCGCACGCTGACCGCCGTCGACTCGGCGGTCATGGTGATCGACTCGGTCAACGGCGTCGAAGCGCAGACGATCAAGCTCCTGAACGTCTGCCGCATGCGCGACACGCCGATCCTGACCTTCATCAACAAGCTCGACCGCGAAGGCAAGGAGCCGATCGACCTGCTCGACGAAATCGAGTCGGTGCTCGGCATCCAGTGCGCGCCGATGACCTGGCCGATCGGCATGGGCAAGCGCTTCCGCGGCGTCTATCACCTTTACGACGACACCATCGCCTTCTTCGACCCGCAGGCCGAGAAGGGCACGGCCGAGATGATCAAGGGGCTGGACAATCCGCGCCTCGACGAACTGATCGGCAGCCAGGCCGACGAACTGCGCAGCGACATCGAACTGGTGCGCGGCGCGTCGCACCCCTTCGACGCCGAGGCCTACCTGTCGGGCAAGCAGTGCCCGGTGTTCTTCGGCTCGGCGGTCAATAATTTCGGCGTGCAGAGCCTGCTCGACGCCGTTGTCGACCTGTCGCCGGCACCCAAGGCGCGGCCGGCGGTGAGCCGCACGGTGGACGCCTTCGAGCCGAAGTTCTCCGGCTTCGTGTTCAAGATCCAGGCCAACATGGACCCCAAGCACCGCGACCGCATCGCCTTCCTGCGCGTCTGCTCCGGCCGCTTCGACCGGGGTATGAAGGTCAAGCAGGTGGCCACCGGCAAGACCCTGTCGATCAACAACGCCATCACCTTCATGGCGCGCGACCGGTCGACCGCCGACGAGGCCTGGTCGGGCGACATCATCGGCATCCCCAACCACGGCTCGATCCGCCTCGGCGAGACCTTCACCGAAGGCGAGGAGCTGCGCTTCACCGGCATCCCGTCGTTCGCGCCGGAACACTTCCGCCTCGCCCGCATCGCCAATCCGCTGAAGATCAAGCAACTGCAGAAGGGCCTGCAGCAACTGGCGGAAGAGGGCGCGACCCAGTTGTTCCGCCCGCTGTCCGGTACCGACCTGATTCTCGGGGCGGTCGGCACGCTGCAGTTCGACGTGGTCGCCAGCCGTCTGGAAAACGAATACGGCGTGCAGGTCATCTTCGAAAGCTACAATTGTTCGACGGCCCGCTGGATTCACGGCGACGCCGGCGAACTCAAGCAGTTGTCGGAACGCTATAGCGCCAACGTCGCGCTCGACGGCGCCGACGACCCGGTTTACCTGGCACCGAACAATGTCTACCTGAACATGGTCAAGGAAAAGTATCCCAAGCTTCGTTTCGAAGAAGCGCGCGAGGTCGCCTGAGCATGAACGTACGCGTCCAGCAAGCAGATTTCGACGTCGGTGCCGAACTGGCCGCCTTGCGGGCGGCCGACCCACGGGTCGGGGCGCTCGCCTCCTTCCTCGGTCTGGTGCGCGACATCAACGACGGGGCCAGCGTTTCGGAAATGACGCTCGAGCACTACCCGGGCATGACCGAAAAGGCGCTCGAGGAAATCGTCGTTGAAGCCAGGTCTCGTTGGGATATCTACGACGCGCTGGTGATCCATCGCGTCGGGCCGCTCAAGCCCTGCGACCAGATCGTGCTGGTGGCGGTTACCAGCGCGCATCGCGGCGAGGCTTTCGCCGCCTGTGAATTCATCATGGATTACCTGAAGACCAAGGCGCCGTTCTGGAAGAAGGAAGCGACGCCGGATGGCGGGCGTTGGGTCGACGCCCGGGAGACCGACGACAGCGCGGCAGCGCGCTGGCAGAAATGAAACAGGGGCGCCGCGGCGCCCCTGGTTTTTCCGGGTAAGGAAACCGCTCAGGTCTTGAAGCGGGCAACCGCCTCATGCAGTTCGCCGGATAGCTGATGCAGGCGACGCGCCGCATCGGCGGTGTGGCGCACGGCAATCGCGCTTTCCTCGGACATCTGGGCGATGGTTTCGAGCTTCTGGGCGATGTCGTTGCTGGCCTGACTCTGTTCGGAAATCGAGTCGGAAATGCCATTGACCACGAAAGTGACGCGCTGGGCACCGTCGCGGATACGCTCGATCGAATCGCCGGCCTGATTCGCCAGTTCTACGCCCTTGCCCACCTTGGCCACGCCGGACTGCATGCTGCCGACCGCGCTGCGGGTGCCGTTCTGGATCTTGCTGACCATTTCGGCGATTTCGGTGGTCGACAGGCTGGTCCGTTCGGCCAGTTTGCGCACCTCGTCGGCAACCACGGCAAAGCCGCGACCCTGTTCGCCGGCACGTGCCGCCTCGATGGCGGCATTGAGCGCCAGCAGGTTGGTCTGGTCGGCGATTTCGCGGATGGTATTGACGATGGAGGTGATCTGGTCGGATTGACGGCCCAGGTCTTCGACGATTTCCGACGAGGACTGAACGGCTTCGGAAATCTTGCGCATCTCGGTTGCTGCGCTGTGAATCACGGCTGCACCTTCTTCCGAAATGACGGCGGATTCCTGGGAAATGCCGTGCGCTTCGCCGGCGTTTTCCTTGACCTGATCGATACTGACCGCCATTTCCTCGACCGAGGCAGCCATCGACGAGGCGGCATCGCTCTGTTGGCGGGCGCGGTCTGCGACTTCCTCGGAAGCATGCAGCAGCTGATCGGCGGAACTGGCAACCTGCTCGGCATTGCTGACGATGGTGGTGATCATCGCGCGCAGCGTGTCCTGCATGGCGCGGATGTCGGCCAGCAGGTTTTCACCCGGCGGGCAGTCGACCGGCGTGGACAGGTCGCCGGCAGCGATGCGGCGGGTGATGACCGAGGCAGCAGCCGGGTCGCCACCGAGCGTGCGGATGATGCTGCGCGAAACCAGCAGCAGCGAGACGGCGATGAAGCCGCCGATGGCCAGACCCCAGAGCAGCAGTTTGATGGCGTCCCGGCGGAACTGGGCATCGACATCATCGACGTAGATGCCAGTGCCGATTACCCAACCCCAGGGCTGGAAACCCATGACATAGGAAACCTTGGGCACACCTTGCTCAGCACCCGGCTTGGGCCAGAGGTAATCGACGAAACCGGCACCCTTGCTCTTGACGACGCTGTTGAACTCGAGAAACAGCAATTTACCGTTCTTGTCCTTCAGCTGGTCGAGTTTCTTGCCTTCAAGATCCTTGCGGATAGGGTGCATGACCATGAGGTCGTTGAGGTCGTTGATCCAGAAATATTCGACTTGGTCGTACCGCATGTCGCGCAGGGTGTCAGCTGCCATTCTCTTGGCGTCGTCCTCGCTGATTTTTCCGGCCCTGGCCTGCGCTTCAAAATGCGCGACAGTGAGTTGAGCAACCTCGACCAGGTTGCGAACCTTGTTCTGCCGGTCTTCCATCATCCGTTGCTTGCCGTCGATGAGTAGCACGGCGAAAAGAATGATCAAGGCACCGATGGTCGCCAAGGTCATGGCAGTCAGTTTGCCGCGTAGTGTCATTGGCACCCCCCCATTTGCATTCTCCTGAAACTGTTTCTAAGGACTTTTATCATTCTTGTAGGTTACCCCAAAATCCTTCGTTGGCAATAGGGGATTCCGAGGGGCGTCACTTGAAAAAACAGTCAAAGGCCTTATCTGGTTGACATTCCAAGATTCCCGCCGGGAGCCAGCACATGCGTATCGACAAATTCACCACCAAGTTCCAGCAGGCCCTGGGCGACGCCCAGAGCCTGGCCAATGCCAACGATCAGCAATTCATCGAGCCGCAGCACCTGCTGCTGGCGCTGCTCGGCCAGGACGACGGCGGTACCGCCTCGTTGCTGGCGCGCGCCGGTGTCAATGTGCCTGCCTTGAAGCGCGATCTCGAAGGGGCGCTGACCCGCCTGCCCAAGGTCGAAGGCCACGGCGGCGACGTCCAGGTCGGCCGCGACCTGGGCAACCTCTTGAATCTCACCGACAAGGAAGCGCAGAAGCGCGGCGACCAGTTTATCGCCAGCGAGATGTTCCTGCTCGCCCTCTGTGACGACAAGGGCGAAACCGGCCGCATCGCTAGGCAGCATGGTCTGCAGAAGAAGGCGCTGGAAGCCGCGATCATGGCCGTGCGCGGCGGCCAGAATGTCGATTCGCAGGAAGCCGAGGGCCAGCGCGAATCGCTGAAGAAGTTCTGCATCGACCTGACCGAGCGCGCCGCCATGGGCAAGCTCGACCCGGTGATCGGCCGCGACGACGAAATCCGCCGCGCCATCCAGATCCTGCAACGCCGTACCAAGAACAACCCGGTGCTGATCGGCGAGCCGGGCGTCGGCAAGACCGCCATCGTCGAAGGTCTGGCGCAGCGCATCGTCAATGGCGAAGTGCCGGAAACCCTCAAGGGTAAGAAGGTGCTGGTCCTTGATATGGCCGGCCTGCTTGCCGGTGCCAAGTATCGCGGCGAGTTCGAGGAGCGCCTCAAGGCGGTGTTGAAGGAAGTGGCGCAGGACGAAGGCCGCATCATCCTGTTCATCGACGAAATCCACACCATGGTCGGCGCCGGCAAGGCCGAAGGCGCCATCGACGCCGGCAACATGCTCAAGCCCGCGCTGGCGCGCGGCGAACTGCACTGCATCGGCGCGACCACGCTGGACGAATACCGTAAATACATCGAGAAGGACGCCGCGCTCGAACGCCGCTTCCAGAAGGTGCTGGTGGACGAGCCATCCGTCGAATCGACCATCGCCATCCTGCGCGGCCTGCAGGAGAAGTACGAACTGCACCACGGCGTGGACATCACCGACCCGGCCATCGTCGCTGCTGCCGAACTCTCGCATCGCTACATCACCGACCGCTTCCTGCCGGACAAGGCCATCGACCTGATCGACGAGGCTGCCGCCCGGATCAAGATGGAAATCGACTCCAAGCCGGAAGTCATGGACAAGCTCGACCGCCGCATCATCCAGTTGAAGATCGAGCGCGAAGCGGTCAAGAAGGAAAAGGACGAAGCCTCGCAGAAGCGCCTCGGCCTGATCGAGGAAGAAATCGCCCGGCTGACCAAGGAGTATTCCGACCTCGAGGAAATCTGGAAGGCCGAGAAGTCGGCCGTCCTCGGTTCCGCGCAGATCAAGGAGGAAATCGACCACCTCAAGGCCGAAATCGCCCGCCTGCAACGCGAGGGCAAGCTGGAAAAGGTCGCCGAGCTGCAGTACGGCAAGCTGCCGCAGCTTGAAGCGCAATTGAAGAAGGCCGAAGCCGAGGGCGACGGCAGCCAGCAGAAGAACAAGCTGCTGCGCACGCAGGTCGGCGCCGAGGAAATCGCCGAGGTGGTCAGCCGCGCCACCGGCATCCCGGTGAGCAAGATGATGCAGGGCGAGCGCGACAAGCTGCTGAAGATGGAAGAGCGCTTGCACAACCGCGTCGTCGGCCAGGACGAAGCCGTGCGCCTGGTCGCCGACGCCATCCGCCGCTCGCGTGCCGGCCTCGCCGATCCGAACAAGCCCTACGGCTCCTTCCTCTTCCTCGGGCCGACCGGTGTCGGCAAGACCGAACTGTGCAAGGCGCTGGCCGAGTTCATGTTCGATTCCGAGGAACACCTGATCCGCATCGACATGAGCGAGTTCATGGAGAAGCACTCGGTCGCCCGCCTGATCGGCGCGCCGCCGGGCTACGTTGGCTACGAGGAAGGCGGTTACCTGACCGAAGCCGTGCGCCGCAAGCCGTACAGCGTGATCCTGCTCGACGAGGTCGAGAAGGCGCACCCGGACGTCTTCAACGTGCTCCTGCAGGTGCTCGACGACGGCCGCATGACCGACGGCCAGGGCCGCACGGTGGACTTCAAGAACACCGTCGTGGTGATGACCTCCAACCTTGGCAGCCAGATGATCCAGCAGATGCAGGGCGACGACTACCAGTTGATCAAGCTGGCGGTGATGGGCGAGGTGAAAACCTATTTCCGTCCGGAATTCATCAACCGTATCGACGAGGTGGTGGTCTTCCACGCGCTCGACGAAAAGCACATCGCCGGCATCGCCAAGATCCAGCTCGGCTACCTGGAAAAGCGCCTGGCGCAGCTGGAAATGGGCATCGTCGTCGACGAATCGGCGCTGCTCGAACTGGCCCAGGCTGGTTTCGATCCGGTCTTCGGCGCCCGTCCGTTGAAGCGTGCGATCCAGCAGCAGATCGAGAATCCACTGGCCAAGGCCATCCTCGAAGGCAAGTTCGCCGCCAAGGACGTTATTCGTGTCAGTTGCGAGGGCGGCATCCTGCGCTTCGCCAAGGGCTGATGCGCCGGCGGTAAATCAGTGGGCGGGCCCTTGCGGCCCGCCCCATCGTTCAGCAGTTGCCCTTCTTGGCCTGGCCCGGTGGGCAGAAACCGGGGCCCTGGTGCGGCACGCCCTGCGGCCTGCCGGTATAGTATTTCTCGCCGCGCGGGCCGTGGTGCTTCTTCCAGTAACCAGGTTCGCGCCACTCGTAGCCGTCCCAGTAGTAGCCGCGGTCGTTGCGGCTGCCGAAGGTGACGGTGACGCCGCCGGTCTGGACGCGGAGGCTGCCGACATCGACGCGGATGTCGCTGGCACCGGCCAACAGTGGGGTAGCCGCGATCAACGCGGCGCACAGGAATTTTTTCATGATTCTTCTCTCTTTCGGTAAGGGACCCTGTCCTGAATAACGGACGAGCGGCGGAAAAAGATTACGCAAGGATTGTAAGCAAATGAAAGCGACCCTGGAGGAATGGCGGCAGGCCCGCCATGCGGAACTTGCCGGTGCCAACAGCTGGCTCGGCCTGGTTGGCCTGTTCTGGCTCGACGACGAAATCAGCAGGGTCGGCAGCGGTGAAGATTGCGTTGTCCGCCTGCCGTCCGGGCCGGCGCATCTCGGCGATCTGATCCGCCGCGATGCTTGCGTCTTCTGGCAACCGGCCGGTGGCGAGGCGAGGGCGTTGCAGACCGACCGTGACGGCCGGCCCGATACCATTGAGCATGACAGCCTGTCGTTTTTTGTCGTCGACCGCGAAGGGCGCTTTGCCGCCCGTGTGCGCGACCGCGCCTGGGCGACGCGCCAGCCGTTCGCCGGTGTCGACTATTTCCCGGAAAACGCTGCCTGGTGCATCGACGCCGACTGGCTACCGCTCGATCCGCCGCTGACCATTGAAGTCCCCAATGTCACCGGCGAACTGAAACCGGTGACGGTCGCCTTCAAGGCGGTGTTCGCAGTCGATGGGCAAAGCGTCGAACTCCTGCCGATGTCGGTCGGTGAGCGCGAGGTCTTCTTCGTCTTCCGCGACCGGACGAGCGGTCGGGAAACCTACGGCGCCGGCCGTTTCCTGAAAGCCCGCCCGGCGGCCGACGGCAGGATTCGCCTCGATTTCAACCGCGCCTTCAACCCGCCCTGTGCGTTCACGCCCTTCGCCACCTGCCCGCTGCCGCCGCCGGAGAACTGGTTGCCGTTTCCCGTCGAGGCCGGCGAGAAGCGCTGGCTGGGCGGGCATTGATCCGTGGCTTGAAATACTTGCTTGCTGCATTGCACCAATGTAATATTAGCGTCTAATTATATTTTGATGGAGTCAGCCATGCTGCGTTTCGACATTGCCCCGGTGTGTTCCAACGCCTATCGCTTTCAGGCGACGATGAGCTTTGCCATCGCCGCCATCTACCTGTTCACCCCGTACCAGTGGGTGTCCCTCCTGCTGGCCGTCGGCGGTTTCATCCGCGGTTTCGTCAATCCGCACAAGTGCCTGTCGTACAAGCTGTTCGCCGGCATTACCGACAAGCTGGGCATCCCCAAGATGCAGAATGCCGGTTCCAAGATGTTCGCCGACAAGATCGCCGCCATCGCCGGGACCGCGATGTTCGTGACCTGGCTGATCGGCTCCCCGGTTGGCATGATCCCGGCCTACGCTATTCTGATCTTTGCCTTCATTGATCTGGCGACCGGCTTCTGTGCCGCCTGCTGGGCTTACGGCGCTTACTACAAGTTCAAGCAGGCCTGAACGTTATCGGCCGGAATGAAAGCGCGGGAAACCGCGCTTTTTTTTGTTAACCGATATGGTTGGCCACTGCCCACACCGCGGCTTCGACGCGTGAGCGGAACTTCAGTTTCTTGAGCAGGTTGCGGATGTGTACCTTGACCGTGCTCTCCATGATGTCGAGTTCGCGGGCAATCAGTTTGTTCGACATGCCGCCGGCCAGACATTTCAGGATGGCCGTTTCGCGTTCGGTCAGGCTGGCCTGACTGCGTTGCTCGACCACGCTTTCCTCGCGTAGCGCCGTTGCCAGCAGGCTGGTCAGTTCCGGGCTGATGGCCGTCTTGCCGTGCATGGCGCTGTCGATCAGCTTGAGGATGTCATCCGGGTCGTTGTCCTTGAGGATGTAGCCGTCGGCCCCGCTGCGGATGGCGGCGATCAGGTCTTCCGGGGCGTCGGAAACGGTGACCAGGATGATGCGCGCATCGATTTCCAGGTCGCGCATGGTGCGCAGGGTTTCCAGGCCGTTCATGCCTTTCATGTTGAGGTCGAGCAGGATCAGGTCGGGATCGAGGCGCTTGGCCAGTTCGATGCCTTCCTGGCCGCTGGCGGCTTCGCCGACGATTTCGAAACCGTCGGCCAGGCCGAGCAACTGGCTGACGCCACGGCGGAACAGCGGATGGTCGTCGATGATCAGGACACGGGTGGTGGTGGGCATGCTGGGTCTCTCAGGGTTCGGTCTGCCGGTATTTTTGCGGCAGGAAATGCAGGCTGATCGTGGTGCCGCCGCCGAAGGCCGTCTCGACATCGATGTCGCCTTCGAGGATGTGCGCGCGGTCGCGCATGATGCTGGTGCCGAAATGGTTTTCGGGGATGTCGGCCGGGTTGAAGCCGCGCCCGTTGTCGCGAATGCAGATGGTCACGGTATGGTCCGGCGCCACGAAGATTTCGACCGAGGCCCGGCTTGCCTGGGCGTGGCGCTCGATGTTGGAGAGCGCCTCGCGGATGATGCGGATGACGTGCATTTCCTCGTTGCCGGAAAGCACGATGCCGGACAGGCTGTTGTGCAGCTGCACCGGGAAGCCCAGTTTGTCGGAGAATTCGGCAATCGTTTCCTGCAGGGCGACGCCGAAGCCGCGCTCGTCGATGCGCAGGCGGAAGGTGGTGATCAGTTCGCGCAGTTCGCGGTAGGCCGAACCCAGTCCGTCCTTCAGTTCTTCGGCAATGGTGCGGGCATCGCACCCCTGTGCGATGCATTTCTCCAGGCGCGTGACCTGGATGCGCAGGTAGCTCAGCGACTGGGCAATCGAGTCGTGCAACTCGCGGGCGATTACCGAGCGCTCCTCGAGCACCGCCAGCCGATGTTTTTCCTCGGTGCGGCGCATGTTGAGCAGGGCGTTCGAAACGTGGTGGCCGATGGTTTCGATCAGCCGCGCCTTGTCGGCGGGTAGCGGTTCGCGCGAGCGCAACAGGATCGGTAGCGTACCGCGCATGCCGCTGGCGTCGCCGATCGGCAGGACGACGGTGCTGCCGGCTGCCGCCTGTTCGCCCAGCGGATGGGCGGCGCGGTCGAAGCACTGGGCGCAATCCTGTCTGCCGCACCAGCGTTCGACTTCCTCCGGCGTCAGGTCGCCGACCACCGGGTGGGCGGGCAGGTGGCCGTTGTCGCTGACGCAGATCATGCTGTGACCGAGTTCCAGCGCGTCCTCGACTTCGCGCAGGATGCCCTGCAGTTGATCGAGCGTCAGGTCGCTGGCCGACAGCTTCTGGCTGACACGATAGAGCAGTTCCAGTGACTGGTTGGTGCGGGTCAGCTCCTGCGTTTTTTCCTCGACCTTTTCCTCGAGGTGGGCATACATGCTGGCGATTTCCTCGACCATGGTGTTGAAGGCGCGGCCCAGCTGGCCGAGTTCGTCGCCGCCGACATGGCTGACCCGGGTCGAGAACGAGCCGCGCGAAACGGTCCTGGCCGCCTTGAGCAACTGCGCCAGCGGCTGGACCAGTTGCTGGCGCAGCATCCAGCTGGTCACCAGGCTGACCATGATGATCAGCGTCAGCAGGCCGAATTGCGTGGCGCGTAGCCAGCGGACCTTCTGTTCGAGGTCTTCTTCGATCAGCACGACGACCCGGTCGATCTGCTCGACGAAGGTGGGGATGTCCTGGGCCATGATCGTCAGCGCATCGACATTGCCCTCGGCGGCGAGCCGGGCCAGCGGACGGATGTGCTCGACCCAGCGCCGGTTGACCACGTTGATTGCCTCTTTCGACGGCGAGTTGCCGACCGTCTTGTCCTGGATGAAGCGGTCCAGTCCGTGCAGCCGGCGTTCGAACTGTTCCAGGGTCTGCTGCGCCTGGGCGCGTTTTTCCGGTTGCAGCACTTCGCTCAGGCTGCGGAAGCTCATCATGCGCAGCGAGCCGGAAACGTTGATGGCGCTGGCCTGGCCGCTGATGTTCTCGGCAATGACGGTCGAGGTGACGATGGACGCGAAGGAGAGCAGGGCGAGGATGCCCATGGCCAGCCCCAGCCGCACCAGCACCGAATCCTGCAAGGCATCCGAAATGGAAGAAAAGAAACGCTTCATGGCCGGTATTGCGGATTACCTCTTTTTTGCCTGGGGGTATTCGGATTGCCCGGGCAGTTTTGTGTGCCCGGATTCATGCGCTTGATTCTACGGGAAAAAACCTCGGCGATTGCGGCAAAGGTACTACCTATTAAGGGGTAGATCGCAGTTCGTCGGGACATTTTCCGGGGCTGTTGGCGCTCAACTCACGGGCGTAGGATCGGTTGCAGATCAACTTTCAGGCAAGCACAACATGCTCAGTCGCCGCGCTTTTCTCGGTGTCGCCCGCCCCTCCCGGGGAAATCCGGTGCGTCCGCCGTGGGCGTTGGCCGAGAGCGTTTTCGTCGATGCCTGCACCCGCTGCTCCGCCTGCATCGAGGCTTGTCCGACCGGCCTGCTGCTGCGCGGCGACGGCGGTTACCCGGAAGCCGATTTCACGCCGGGCCACGCCCCGGACGGCTGCACCTTCTGCGGCGACTGCCGCACGGCATGCACCCCGGGCGCCTTGAAGGCCGATCAAAGCTGGTCGCTCAAGGCGGTCTTTTCCGACGATTGCCTGGCCGAACAGAAGGTTGTCTGCCGGACCTGCGGTGAAAGCTGCGAGGCCCGCGCCATCCATTTTCCTCCCCGGCTGGGCGGTGTCGCCGGGCCGCAACTCGATGCCCTGGCCTGTACCGGCTGCGGCGCCTGTCTCGCCGATTGCCCGACCCGGGCGATCCGCATCCTTTCCATGAATACAACTGCCAACCGAGGTGTCGCATGAAGATCGTCAGTCTCGTTCTCAAATACCTGCCCGAGCACACGCGTGCCGTGCAGCTTGGCGTCGAGGCCGTGCCCGGCGCCTCCGTCGCCCACGATCACGGCGACGGCCGGATGCTTGTCCTGATCGAAGACGGTGAAGGCTATGCCGTTTCCGATTCCATCATCGGGGTCCATCACGTGCCGCACGTGATGTCGGTGACCCTGGCTTACGAATACTGCGACGACGCGCTTGAACCCGAGGAGGCTTGACCATGACCATGAATCGCCGTGAATTTCTGAAGACCCAGGCTGTTGCCGCTGCTGCGGCGACCGCCGGGATCCCGCTGGCTGCCAGCGCCCAGACCGCCCGTGCCGGCGGCCCGACCGAAGTCCGCTGGGACAAGGCCGCCTGCCGCTTCTGCGGTACCGGTTGCGCCGTGCTGGTCGGCGTCCAGAACGGTCGCATCGTCGCCACCCAGGGCGACCCGGACTCCCCGGTCAATCGTGGCCTGAACTGCATCAAGGGCTATTTCCTGTCCAAGATCCAGTACGGTGAAGACCGCCTGACCAAGCCGCTGCTGCGCATGAAGAACGGCAAGTTCGACAAGAACGGCGATTTCCAGCCGATCTCGTGGAAGCAGGCCTTCGACATCATGGAAGAGAAGTGGAAGGAAGCGCTCAAGGCCGACATGCAGGCCAACGCCGGCAAGCCGGTCAATGAGATGACCTCGTCGATCGGCATGTTCGGCTCCGGCCAATGGACGATCTGGGAAGGCTATGCCGCCGCCAAGCTGTGGAAGGCCGGTTTCCGCTCCAACAACCTCGACCCCAATGCCCGCCACTGCATGGCCTCTGCTGTGGCCGGCTTCATGCGTACCTTCGGCATCGACGAACCGATGGGTTGCTACGATGACATCGAGAACGCCGACGCCTTCGTGCTGTGGGGCTCGAACATGGCCGAGATGCACCCGATCCTGTGGTCGCGCATCACCGACCGCCGCCTGACCCATGCCGGCGCCGAAGTCCATGTGTTGTCCACCTTCGAGCATCGCAGCTACGAGCTGGCCGACAACCCGATGATCTTCTCGCCGCAGACCGATCTGGCCATCCTCAACTACATCTGCAACCACATCATCCAGAGCGGCAAGGTCAACCAGGACTTCGTCAAGAAGCACGTCAATTTCAAGATGGGCGAGACCGACATCGGTTACGGCCTGCGTCCGGCGCACGCGCTGGAAAAGGATGCCAAGTCGAACGGTTATCCGGGCGCCGACGGCAAGCCCAAGGGCGATACCGGCGCATCCAAGCCGATCACCTTCGAGGAATTCGCCAAGTTCGTTTCCGAATACACCCTGGACAAGACCGCCAAGCTGTCCGGCGTGCCGGCCGACCGCCTCAAGCGCATGGCCGAGCTCTATGCCGATCCGAAGAAGAAGGTCGTCAGCTTCTGGACCATGGGCTTCAACCAGCACACCCGCGGCACCTGGGTGAACAACATGATCTACAACGTGCACCTGCTGACCGGCAAGATCTCGACGCCGGGCAGCGGTCCGTTCTCGCTGACCGGCCAGCCGTCCGCCTGCGGCACGGCGCGCGAAGTCGGCACCTTTGCCCACCGCCTGCCGGCCGACATGGTCGTGATGAACCCGGATCACCGCAAGTACTCGGAAAAGATCTGGCAACTGCCGGAAGGCACGCTCAACGCCCGCATCGGCTTCCACGCCGTGCTGCAGAGCCGCATGCTCAAGGACGGCAAGCTCAAGTGCTACTGGACGACGACCACCAACAACATGCAGGCCGGGCCGAACATCAATGACGAGATGTACCCGGGCTGGCGCAATCCGGCCGCTTTCGTGGTCGTTTCCGATGCCTACCCGACCGTGTCGGCGATGGCTGCCGACCTGATCCTGCCGTCGGCCATGTGGATGGAGAAGGAAGGCGCCTACGGCAATGCCGAACGCCGCACCCAGTTCTGGCGCCAGCAGGTGTCGGCACCGGGCGAGGCCAAGTCCGACCTGTGGCAGTACATCGAGTTCTCCAAGCGCTTCAAGGTCGAGGACGTGTGGCCGGCCGACCTGATCGCCAAGAAGCCCGAGTACCGTGGCAAGACCCTGTTCGACATCCTCTACAAGAACGGCGCGGTCAACAAGTTCCCGCTGGCCGATCTGGAAAAGGCCAACGGTCACGCGATCAAGGGCTACATGAACGACGAGTCGAAGGAACTCGGCTACTACCTGCAGAAAGGCCTGTTCGAGGAATACGCCGCCTTCGGTCGTGGCAAGGCCCACGATCTGGCCGACTTCGACGTCTATCACAAGGCCCGTGGCCTGCGTTGGCCGGTGGTCGATGGCAAGGAAACGCTGTGGCGCTTCCGCGAGGGCTACGATCCGTACGTCCAGAAGGGCGAGGATTTCAGCTTCTACGGTCACAAGGACAAGAAGGCCGTGATCTTCGCGCTGCCCTACCAGCAGCCGCCGGAAATGCCGGACAAGGAATTCGACCTGTGGATGTCCACCGGCCGCGTGCTCGAACACTGGCACACCGGCACGATGACCCGTCGCGTTCCCGAACTGCACCGTTCGGTGCCGGAAGCCGTGGTCTTCATGCACCCGGAAGATGCCAAGAAGCGCGGCATCCAGCGCGGCATGAAGGTCAAGGTGGCGTCGAAGCGCGGCGAGATCCAGTTGCGCGTCGAAACCAAGGGCCGCAACAAGCCGCCGGTCGGCCTGGTGTTCATCCCCTTCTTCGACGAAGGCAAGCTGGTCAACAAATTGATCCTCGATGCGACTTGTCCGATTTCCAAGGAAACGGATTTCAAGAAGTGTCCGGTCAAGATCACCCGCGCCTGAGATCGCAGCGAGCCTGAATCGTGAGCACGAATCCCACCGCCAAGCCTGAAGGAAAACCCGGCGTGTCGCCTGCCTCCCTGGCACGCCGGAAATTCCTCAACGGCATCGCCGCTGCGGCCGGTGGTGGGGCTTTGCTCAGCCTGGTTCCGCTGCTCGCCGCCCGGCCGGCCGGGGCAAACCCGGCGCAGGCCTTGCGCCCGCCCGGTGCACTCAACGAGCCGGATTTCCTGGCTGCCTGCGTGCGTTGCGGCCTGTGCGTTCGCGATTGTCCCTACGACACCCTGGTGCTGGCCCCGGTCGGCGGCGAGGTGACCGGCGGGACGCCATATTTCAAGGCGCGCAGCATCCCCTGCGAGATGTGCGAGGACATTCCCTGCGTCAAGGCCTGTCCGACCGGTGCACTCAATCCCAAACTCACCGACATCCACGACGCCCGCATGGGGCTGGCGGTGCTTTCCGACCATGAAACCTGCCTCAATTACCTGGGTCTGCGCTGCGATGTCTGCTACCGCGTCTGCCCGGTGATCGACAAGGCGATCACGCTGGAGAGCATCCACAACCCGCGTTCCGACCGCCATGCCTTGCTGCTGCCGACGGTTCATTCCGACCATTGCACCGGCTGCGGCAAGTGCGAGGCAGCCTGCGTGCTGCCGGAAGCGGCGATCAAGGTAATGCCGGTGGCGCTGGCCAAGGGCGCCTTGCCCGACCACTACCGCAAGGGCTGGGAAGAAAAGGCCAGGCACGGTAGTTCGCTGATCGGCGATCAGGTCGAGATGCCGGTACGCGGTCTTGAAGACAAAGCCTACGGCGATGTGCGCGTCGATCGTGATGCGCCGCCGCCCGCCGGCATCAATTCGGGATGGAAGCCATGAGCGCCACCCGCAATCCCCTGCATCCGGGCCGCGATGCCGTCCGCGACAAGGGTTGGCTGGCGGCGCACCGCTACCTGATCCTGCGCCGGGTTTCGCAACTCGGCATCCTGCTGCTGTTCATGACCGGACCCTGGTTCGGGCTGTGGATCGCCAAGGGCAATCTGGCCTCGTCGCTGACGCTGGACATCCTGCCGCTGACCGATCCCTACCTGTTCGTGCAAAGCCTGGCCGCCGGTTTCATGCCGGCCTCGGCCGCGCTGATCGGGGCGGCCATCGTCATCGCTTTCTACGCGCTGTTCGGCGGTCGTCTGTACTGTGCCTGGGTCTGCCCGGTCAATGTCGTCACCGACGCCGCCGCCTGGCTGCGCCGGCGTCTGGGCCTTAAGTCGGGGCGGGCGCCCGACGGCAATACCCGTTACTGGGTGCTGGCCGGTTCGCTATTGCTGGCGGCCTTCACCGGCACGCTGATGTGGGAGGTGGTCAATCCGGTCAGCATCCTGCAGCGCAGCCTGATTTTCGGCCTCTCCGGCAGTCTGGCCGTGGTCCTGGCGATCTTCGCCTACGACCTGCTGGTCGCCAGTCGCGGCTGGTGCGGTCACCTCTGTCCGATGGGCGCCTTTTACGGCCTGCTCGGCCAGAAGTCGCTGGTCCGCATCACTGCCGACCAGCGCGGCAAGTGCGACGACTGCATGGACTGCTTCGCGGTCTGTCCGGAACCCCAGGTCATCCGTCCGGCGCTCAAGAAGGCCGGTCAGGACAGCCCGCTCATCCTCGATGCCGATTGCACCAATTGCGGTCGCTGCATCGATGTCTGCAACAAACACGTTTTCCACTTTACTCATCGGTTCGATCAAAGGAGCGATTCATGAAAAACAAGAGCCGCCTGTTCACTGCTGCTTTGGCCGCGGCACTCATGGTTTCCACACTGTCGTGGGGGCCGGTCCATGCGTCTGAGGGTGGGCTCAAGAGCCTGCGCGGGGCCTCCATCCAGGCCCCGGAGACCGAATCTGCCGATCCGTTCAAGGTGATGAAGGACAGCCCGCCGATCGAACGCGACTACGTTCAGCAACCGCCGCTGGTGCCGCACAAGGTCGATGGCTACAACGTCACGATGAAGTACAACAAGTGCATGGATTGCCACTCCTGGAGCCGCTACAAGGAAACCGGCGCGACCAAGGTCTCGCTGACCCACTTCAAGACGCGTGACGGCCAGGAATTGTCGAACATCTCGCCGCGTCGTTACTTCTGCCTGCAGTGTCACGTCCCGCAGGTCGATGCCAAGCCCTTGGTGGCCAACAAATTCAAGCCGGCCGAAGGCATTCGCTGAACCCGGCTGACGGAGAAGAATCATGGAAAATAACAAGCCTGCAGGGCTGATTGGCAGGGTTCGTGGCTGGGTTGCCGGTATCGGCGTGGTCACGGTGCTCGGTCTGTTCGGTGCCGGCATCATCTTCTGGGGCGGCTTCAATACCGCCATGGAATACACCAATACCGAGAAGTTCTGTATCTCGTGTCACGAAATGAAGGACAACGTGTACGCGGAATACCAGAACACCATCCATTACTCGAACCGCTCCGGGGTCCGGGCCGTTTGCTCCGATTGCCACGTGCCCAAGGAATGGGTGCCCAAGATGATCCGCAAGATCCAGGCGAGCAAGGAGGTCTGGGGCAAGATCACCGGTGTTGTCGATACGCCGGAGAAGTTCGAAGCGCATCGGCTGACCATGGCAACCCGCGAATGGGAACGGATGAAGGCGAACAACTCGCAGGAATGCCGTAACTGCCATAACTTCGAGTATTTCGACTACGGTGTTCAGGGGCGTCGCGGTGCCAATACCCACCAGCAGGCGTTCAACGAAGGCAAGACCTGTATCGACTGCCACAAGGGCATCGCCCACAAGCTGCCCGAGGTCGATCAGGCAATCACCGTGATCAACGCCGACGGCGCGCCGCCGCAGGTGTTCCACCCGCCGGTGAGCGGCAGCAAGGACTAGGGCTTTTCAAACCACCTCTCGAGCGCGTCCGGTTCCTGCGAACCGGCGCGCTTTTTTTCGTCCGTCAGGCCTGGAAGAAAGCTTCCAGGTCGGTAAACACGGCATGGTCGGCATGATGCCGGCGCACCGCGCTGACGTCCTCCAGCTTTTCGACCTGCCGGATCATCTGCGGCAGCCGCTGGTCTTCGTTGACCAGCAGCCAGATCCGGCTCTGCCGGCCGTCGCCGACCGGCAGGCAGAGAATGCCTTCGACGTTGTAGGCGCGGCGCGAGAACAGGCCGACCACGTGCGACATCACGCCGGGGTGGTTGGCGACGTCGATTTCCAGCACGGCGCGGGACAGCGCCTGGTTTTCGTTACGGCTGACAGCGTTCATGCCTGGGCTCCGATCATGTCACGGTTGGCGGCGCCGGGTGGCACCATGGGATAGACCTTCTGTTCGGCGTCGATGCCAGCGTGGATCAGGCACGGGCCGGGGCGGGCGAAGGCATCGGCGAGCGCGGCGCAGGGATTCGCTGCCTGGTCGAGATCGACGGCAGCGATGCCGAGCGCGCGGGCGGCGGCGACGAAATCGGGCATGGCCTGGAATTCCGAGGCGAACAAGCGCTGGCCGTAGAACAGCGTCTGCTGCTGGTGCACCAGGCCGAGGACGGCGTTGTTCATCAGCACGATCTTGACGTTGGCGCGTTGCTCGGCGGCGGTGACCAGTTCCTGGATGTTCATCAGGATCGAGCCGTCGCCGGTGAAGCAGACCACGGTGCGTTCCGGCGCGGCGAGGGCGGCGCCGATGGCGGCCGGGACGCCGAAGCCCATCGTGCCGAGACCACCAGAGGTCAGCCACTGGCGCGGTCGGCGCAGCGGGTAGGCCTGGGCGACCCACATCTGGTGCTGACCGACGTCGGTGGCGACGATGGCGTCGTCGTCGAGGCAGGCGGCCACCGCTTGGATCAGGCCGAAGTGCGAGCGCGGATCGTTGACGCCAGGCAGCGGTTGCGGATGTTCGGCCTTCAGCGCGTCGATCCGGGCATTCCATTCGGCGCGCGGATTTGCCGGCACCAGCGGCAGCAGGCGGGTCAGCGCCTCGGTGACATCGGCAACGATGCCGACGTGGGCGGTCTTGATCTTGTCGAGTTCGGCCGCATCGATGTCGATGTGGATGATCTTCGCCTGCGGGCAGAAGGCGGCGACCTTGCCGGTGGCACGGTCGTCGAAGCGGGCGCCGACGGCGATCAGCAGGTCGCATTCGTCGAGCGCCAGGTTGGTGTAGGGCGCGCCGTGCATGCCGAGCATGCCCAGCGACAGCGGGTGGTCGACCGGCATCGCGCCGAGCGCCATCAAGGTCATCACGGTTGGCAGCGTCGACTTTTCGGCGAGTTCAAGCGCAAGTTCCGAAGCACCGGCGTGTATGACGCCGCCACCGAGATAGAGCAGGGGGCGTTTGGCTGCGGCGATCAGCGAAGCGGCTTCGGCCAGCGCCATGCCGTCGGCGGCCGCAGGCAGCTTGCGGCGACCGGGTTCAGGCCAGCTGGTGACCTCGATGGCGCGGCTCTGCACGTCCTTGGGAATGTCGATCAGCACCGGGCCGGGGCGGCCGGAAGCGGCGATGGCGAAGGCGCGCGGGATGACTTCGAGCAGTTCCTCGGTCGAGGAAACCAGGAAGTTGTGCTTGGTGATCGGGACCGACAGGCCGTAGGTATCGACTTCCTGGAAGGCGTCGGTGCCGATCATCGCCTTCGGCACCTGGCCGGTGATGGCGACCAGCGGGATCGAATCGAGCTTGGCGTCGGCAATCGCGGTCAGCAGGTTGGTCGCGCCGGGGCCGGAGGAGGCCATGCAGACGGCGACTTCGCCGGAAACGCGGGCCATGCCCTGGGCGATGAAGCCGGCGCCCTGTTCGTGGCGGGCGAGGACGTGGCGGATCGCGGTCGACTGACCGAGGGCGTCGTAGATCGGCAGGATCGCGCCGCCGGGATAACCGGTGACCAGGCGCACGCCCTGGCGTTCGAGCAGGCGTACGGTGATCTGGGCACCGGTCAGGGTTTCGTTGGGGGTATCACTCATCTGAGGCTCCTGGGGTTCTGGCGGTTCCGGGAGGCTCAAACAAAAACCCCGCCGGTTGCGCCGGCGGGGTTTGGGGAAACTGTCTGCTGCTTCTGCTTACCCGATCCGCGACGGCGCGTGCGTAACGACGCCTACGCTAATGACGCGTACGACGACCAGCAGCGAGACTGCGCGGGCAGCAACGGAGCGGAAGGCGGTGGAAGCGTTCATCGGATCGGTGGGTTCAAAGTTCAGCTAAAGCGCACTATCGCCGAAGTTTCAGGAAAAAACAACAACGGGATGAGTAGGGTTTTTGTGATGAGGCAAACGGATAAAAGCAGGCTATGCTGGAGGTGAAACTATTGGCTAGATGCTAGCGCGTTGGGATAAGCGAATTTCCTTGACCTTGCTATTAATAAAACTCAAAATATGACGTAAATAACAAACAGAATACATTTGTGACAATCATGAAACAGCGTTTGCGTTATCTCCCGTTGAACGAGCTTGTCGAAGGCATGGTGCTCGGTGCTTCGCTGACCATCGCCGAGCATGGTGTCACCAACTTCGCCTTGCCGGCCGGCCATGTGCTCACCGAAGACAATCTCTGCCAGATCGCCCGTCGCGGTGGGGAGTTTGCCTGCGTTGCCGAGGAAGATCAGCGCAGCGAGGAAGACCGGGCAGCCGAGCAGGTGGCGCACGCGGCGCAGCTGCAGCGCATCTTCGCCAACGCCGACAAGGAACGGCCCGCGGTGGCCGGACTGTACGCAGCCGTCCTGGCCTACCGGAGCCTCTGATGCCACTGCATCTCAAGGAAAGCGAGATCATCGAACGGGCGGCCCTGTTGCCGGCCTTTCCCACCGTCGTCAATGAAATTCTCGAAACCCTGGACGACGAGAATGCAGCGATGGGCGCTCTGATCAATCTGGTCGAACGCGATCCGGTGATCACTGCGCGTGTCCTGTCGATCGCCAACGCGGCCGTCATGGCTGGGCGGACCCAGCGTGACCTGCGCGACATGCAGGTCGCCGTCTCGCTGATCGGCTTGTCGAAACTCCGGGAAATCGTGCTCGCCGTCAGCCTGGCAAAGTTCTCCCGCGAAAGCGGCATGGGCAGCCATTTCTGGGAGCACAGCATTGCCGTGGGCGTGGCCGCCCAGGAATTGTCGCGGATCGGTCACTGTTCCCGCGATTTCGCGCTGGTCTGCGGGTTGCTGCACGATATCGGCCAATTGTGGATGGCGCGTTGCCATCCGCTGGAATTCCAGATGGTGCGGATGAGCATGGAGCAGGCGCCGGACCTCGACATCCTCGACGCCGAAATCTGGCACTTCGGCCTCGATCACTGCACCATCGGTCGGTTGCTAGCGACTGCCTGGCATCTGCCGGCGTCGGTCATCTCCGCCATTCAGCATCACCACGATGCGCATCCGCCGGCCGACAAGCTGATCGCGGTGACGCATCTGGGCGAAGCGGTGGTCAATGCGCTGAACATCGAGCGCCACAATCACGCCAGCGTTCGCCATGTTTCGGCAACCGCCTGCGACGTGCTGGGCATCGACTGGCGCGACGATTTCAACTTCCTGTTTGGCCGGATCGAGGCGCGCTCACGCAACCTGACCCGGATATTTTCCTGATCAGTGCTCCCGGCCGTCGATACGCGGTTTCAGCAGCATCGGGATATAGCGCCAGCCGAGCAGGCCGAACGCCAGTAGCCAGCAGCTTGCGGCGGCGTGGATGCTGGCCAGGTAAAGGTTGGGCGCGAATTGCGGAAGGCCGACGCGGATCGTCAGCGCCGCCAGCATGAGGTATAGGATGCTCCGGTCCAGCCCCGAAAACACCACTTTCCTGCCGGTATGCCCGTTGGCGATGCGGATGATCATCGCCGGGATGACGCAACCCATGGCGCCGAAGGTGAACAGATGAGTCGTCACCGAGCCAACCCAGGCGGGTTCGACGAATTGCGCCAGTGCAGACAGCAGCAACTGACCGACGATCGCCAGATAGCCGACGTACATGATGCCGATGTCGATGCGGCGCAAGGCCAGCAGCGGTTTCCAGAAGACGAAGCGGACCAGCAGCAGTAACCCCAGTGCCAGCGACAAGGCGGCGCCAAGGTTTGCGGGCAGCAGGAAGCTGCCGACCAGGATCAGGCCGAGCAGCTTGATCGGCATGTCCAGTCGCGGCTGGCGCAGGATCTGCACCTGGAAGGCGGCTTTCATGAACTGGGTCAGTGTGCGTTCCAGCATGACCAGGAAAGCCAGCCGGAAGAGCGCCAGTGTCATCTCGCTACCAGCGCTGAAGTCGCCGTGCAGCATCAGTTGCTTGGCGACGATGAAGGCCGGCAACAGGACGACGAAGAAGGCATTGTCGCGGTAACTGTCCTGGTTCCGGTAGCGGATCAGCGTCCACACCAGCATGGCCACGATGCTGCCGAGAAACAGGTTGTTGGACAGCAGGAACAGGGGTGTCGGCCAGGCGCCACCGAAGCTCATGCCCTGTCGTTCGAGCAGCCAGGCGAAGCTGAGAAAGGCGAGGGCGGTGCCGTGATGACCCCGGATATTGACCCAGTTCTTGGTTGAGGTCAGCAGGAATCCGCCGAGCACCGCCCAGCCGAAGCCGAAAAACATCTCGTGGGCGTGCCAGCGCAAGGCGTCGACCGGACTCGAATCAAGGTTCGCGGCGCCGGAATAAACCATGGCCCAGACCAGCGGTAGCAGCGCTCCGGCGAAGCAGCCTAGCAGGAAAAATGGGCGGAAACCGACCAACCACAGCGGGTGATGCAGGAATTTCATGGCGAAACCGTTCCAAGGAATGCGTAAAACGTCGCAACTTTACCAAGTGGGCGTGGCCGAATATTTGATTTATCCGATGGCGGCGCACAGTCGCCGGGACATTGGCGTAAAATCACGCCCTTGACCGGGCATGGAGAGAGACATCAGCCCGGCAGGTTTTTTAAGGACAAAGATGAAGCGTGTTGATGATTTCCGCTTGCGTTTCGGCAAGCATGAGCTGGTTCCGATCATGATCGGCGGCATGGGGGTCGATATTTCGACCGCCGATCTGGCCCTGGAGGCGGCGCGCCTCGGTGGTGTCGGCCATATTTCCGACGCGATGATCAACACGGTCTCCGATCGGCGCTACGAAACCAAGCACGTCAAGGAAAAGCTCGCGCTTTACAAGTACAACGTCAACAACGAGGACAAGTCGCCGGTCAAGTTCGACCTCGGCCGCCTCGCGGAAGCGACCCGCCTGCACGTCGAAGCGACGATGGCACGCAAGCAGGGCAGCGGCATGGTCTTCATCAACTGCATGGAGAAGCTGACCATGAACGCGCCGCGCGAGACCCTCAAGGTCCGCATGTCGGCCGCGCTCGATGCCGGCATCGACGGCATCACCCTGGCCGCCGGCCTGCACCTCGGCTCCTTCGGCCTGATCGAGGATCATCCGCGTTTTCGCGATGCCAAGCTCGGCATCATCGTCTCGTCGGTCCGCGCACTGCAACTCTTCCTCAAGAAGAGCGCGCGCACCAACCGCATGCCCGACTACATCGTCGTCGAAGGACCGCTGGCCGGTGGTCACCTCGGCTTTGGCATGGACTGGGCGCAATACGACCTGGCGACCATCGTCGCCGAGGTCATGCAGTATCTGAGAGATGAGCATCTCGATATTCCGGTGATTCCGGCCGGTGGCATCTTCACCGGTACCGACGCGACCCAGTTCCTCGAGGCTGGCGCAGCCGCCGTTCAGGTGGCAACGCGCTTCACCGTGGCAGAGGAATGTGGCCTGCCCGATGCCGCCAAGCAGGAATACTTCAAGGCAACCGAAGACGACATCGAGGTCAACCAGATCTCGCCGACCGGCTATCCGATGCGCATGATCAAGTCCAGCCCGGGTATCGGCGACGGCATCCGCCCGAATTGCGAAGCCTATGGCTACCTGCTCGACGCCACCGGCAAGTGTTCCTACATCACCGCGTACAACCGCGAAGTCGCCGCGCACCCCGAGGCACGCAAGGTCAAGGTCTGGGACAAGACCTGCCTGTGCACGCACATGCGCAACTTCGAAATCTGGACCTGCGGCCAGCTGACCTGGCGTTTGAAGGACACGACCCGCAAACTGGACGACGGTTCTTACCAGATGCTCAGCGCTGAACATATTTTCAAGGATTACCAGTTCAGTACGGATCAGCAAGTGGCCTTGCCGGAGCCTGCGGCAGGCTAATTCAAACGGAGGCCAGGCATGCCCGGGCTAGGAAATCGTTTCTGTCGCCGGGGGGGCTGGCAGCGTCTGGCCTTCCTGTTGTCCTCCGGTCTGTTCTGCGCCGCTGCGCTGGCGGCGCCCGGTGATTCCTTCAGTATCCAGGGCTTTGGTACGCTGGGCGCGGTGCGCACTACCACCGACCAAGTCGAATTTGTCCGCGATCTGTCACAGGCGCGCGGGGCAACCGACAAATGGACCGGCAAGACCGATAGCGCCCTGGGGCTGCAGGCCAACTGGCAGGTTAATCCCCAGTGGCAGGCGGTGGCGCAGGTGCTTAGCCGCTATCGCTTCGACCGGACTTTTCATCCCGAAATGGCTTGGGCTTTCGTCAAGTTCGAGCCCTCGCCCAACCTGAGTTTGCGGGCCGGTCGCCTGGGAACCGAATTCTTCATGCTGGCCGATTCGCGCTGGGTCGGCTATTCCTTCCTCACGGTCCGTCCGCCTGGCGACTATTTCTGGCATCTTCCGTTCTACAGCATTCACGGTGCCGATGCCTCGCTGGCTGTTTCGCTCGGTGAGGGAGTCGTTCGCGGCAAGGTGTTCTACGGACAGTCGCGCGGTCACATTCCGCTGGCCGACGAGCAGTGGGATATCCGTCGCTCGCCCATGCTTGGCGGCTATCTCGAATATCAACTGGGCGGGCTTCAGCTGCGCGGCAGTTACGCCAATATTCGTTTCCGCAACGATCTGCCGCTGGCGCCGGTGCTGGCCAGAGAGAAAAACATTGTTTTGCCGGCCGCTGCTGCCGAATATCTGAAAACCCGCGATACCCGAACGCATTACTATTCGCTCGGCCTGGTCTATGACAAGGGGCCGTTCCAGGCGCAGTTGATGCTGAACCACATCGACCAGGGGACCCGCGCGTTGAGCGATTCGAATGCCGGTTATCTCTTGCTGGGCTACCGGATTGGCAAGATGACGCCGTTTGTTGGCTATTCGCGCGTTCTCTCCAGGAAATATGCTAAACCCGAGCTCGGTGATCCTCTCTCGAATGACGTGGCAGCGTATGTGATCGAAGATTCGCACTCCGATCAGAAAACCATTTTTGCCGGTGCCCGCTGGGATGTTGCCCGCAATGTCGCGCTCAAGGCGCAGTGGGACGGTATCCGTGGCGATTCGTCCTCGCTCTTTCCTTATCGCAAGGATGACCGTAGCCGCTGGGATGGGCGCATGGATGTCTTCTCGTTAAGTCTGGACTTCGTGTTCTGAGCACATGCGCCGACTTCTTTTCAAGATTTTCCTCGTTCTGCTGGCCAGCCTGGGGCCGGGTATCGCCCTGGCCGAACTGGTCGTGGTCGTCAACGCGCGTAATGGCGTTGCCGCGATGACGCGTAACGAGGTCATCAACGTCTTTTTCGGGCGCAATCGTCAATTCTTCAACGGGGTTGAGGCGATGCCGGTTGATCTTGACGATGCTCATCCAAAGCGTGCGCAGTTCTACAAACTACTGGTTGGCAAGGATGTTTCGGAGATCAACGCCTATTGGTCGCGCCAGGTGTTCACCGGGCGCATGCAGGCCCCGCCGCGTCTCGCCTCGACCGAGGAAGTCGTCAAGTGGGTGGCGGCCAATCCCGGCGGTATCGGTTTTGTCGAGTTGTCACGGGCTGACGCACGGGTGCGCGTGGTTTATGAACTAAAGCGTTGACCGGCTTGTCTCCAATCTTGTGCCGACAGTCATAAAGCCACAATATACGGCTGTCAGGCTGACACCTGATTCATAACGACAAGGAGACAAGACATGCCCAGAAGAATGATTTCCGATGTGCTCGAGGGTCGCCCGCTAATCACGGCAACCCCGGACATGACCGTTCGTGCAGCCAGTCGGCTGATGGCGGAAAAAAGGATAGGTGCGCTGCTGATCCTGTCGGGCGGTAGCATTGCCGGCATCTTTACCGAGCGCGATGCACTGAACAAGGTGCTGGCGGCTGGCCTGGATCCCGATGCCACAAACCTGTCAGCGGTGATGGTGGCGGACCCGCTGACCATCCGCGAAGACAAGCCCTTGTCGCATGCGCTGCACATGATGGCCGAGGAAGGTTTCCGCCATGTGCCGGTCGTCGACGCTGGCGGACGGGCGATCGGCATGGTTTCGGCGCGCGATGCGCTGGGTCAGGACATGATCGAGCTTGAAGGCGACATGCGCCGCATGGAGGCGCTGGAGTCGTCGATCGGCTACTGAGCCAGGGGCCAGTCGAAACGTTCGAGCAGGGCGGCGAAGCTGTCGCCCGGCGGGCATTTCAGCTTGATGCTTCGGCCATCCACCGGGTGGCTGAAGCCCAGTTGCGTACACGCCAGCAGCAAGCGGTCGCAGCCCAGGGTTTCCGCGAAATAACGGTTGTGCCTGCCCTTGCCGTAAGTGGCGTCGCCGATGATCGGGTGGGCGATGTGCTTGAGGTGGCGGCGCAATTGATGTTTGCGGCCGGTGACCGGTTCCAGTTCAAGCAGCGCGTAGCGGCTGACCGGGTAGCGGTCGACCTCGACCGGTAATTCGATGCTCGCCAGACGGCGGAAATGGGTTAGTGCGGCCTGGGCTTCCTGGCTGCTGCGCTCGCCCTGGAATTCGTAATCGTCGCGCTGGCGCGTCAGCGGGTGATCGATAGAGCCGTTCTCGGGCGGATGGCCGCGAACGACGGCGAGATAGCGTTTGCTGACCTGACCCTCGGCAAACTGACGGCCGAGCAGGCTGGCGATTTCCGGATTCAAGCCGAACAGCAGGATGCCCGAGGTGCCGCGGTCAAGCCGGTGCGCCGGCCAGACCTTCTGGCCGATCTGGTCGCGCAGGATCTGGATCGCGAAACGGGTTTCGTGGCGGTCGATCTCTGAGCGGTGGACGAGCAGCTTGGCCGGCTTGTCGATGGCGACGATGTGTTCGTCGCGGTAGAGAATGGGCAGGGTTTCAGGCAAAGAAACGCTGCTTCGCTACGTCGGGAAGCTCCATGCCGGTGACGTGGGCGCGGTCGAGCAATTCCCAGTAGTAGCGATAGGAGGCGCGGTCGTGCAGCTTGCCGGCGTGCTGGATCGGGCCCCAGTCCTTGTCCTGGGCGGCGATCAGAATTTCGCTGGCAGCCTGGACTTCGGAAAAGTCCGGACGCATGGCTTCGACGATGGGCTGAATCTGATTGGGGTGGATGCTCCACATGCGCAGATAGCCGAATTCGCGGCGGGCACGCAGCGCGTCGTTGCGGATGGTGTCGATGTCCTTGAGTTCGGTGGTCACGTTGTGCGACGGCACCACGCCGCAGGCCAGGGCGGCAGCGCTGATTTCGCACTTGGCGCGGGCGACCAGCGGATGGTCGAACTGGCCGGGGCTCTTCATGGCGCTGCCGGGAATCGCGCCGTGGTGACCGGAAACGAAGTCCATCAGGCCGAAGTCGAGCGATTCGACACCGGGCAGGGCAGCGATCTGCCAGACTTCGCGCAGGGCGCCGTGAGTTTCGATCAGGACGTGAACGGGAATCGGCTGGGCGATGCCGCAGCGCTGCTCGATCTCGCGCAGGGCGGCGATCTGCGTCTGCACATCGGCGGCGCTGCAGGGCTTTGGCAGGGTGATGAAGGGCAGGCGACGGCCGGCGATGCCGACCAGGATTTCCAGGTCCTGGCGCCAGTGCGCGTGCGTTACATCGTGGATGCGGGCGCCGACCCGGTGGTAGCGGTTGTCGTCGGACAGGATCAGCGCCGCGGCCATTTCGGCGTGTTCGCGCTCGGCGCCAGCATGGGCGCCGTCTTCGCAATCGCAGGTGATGTCGAAGATCGGGCCGAGTTCCTGCTGCAGTTGCAGGGCCTTCTTCATCAGTTTTTCCGAGCCGGCGTAGTGGTCGACGGCGGGCAGGATGGGGAAGGGCTTTTCACCCGCGAACAGGACGTGCTTGGGATGGCGCATGGAATATCGTCGGACAAATGAAAAAGGCCGCGGTATTTTACCGCGGCCTTTCCGGGTGCTGAAAAGGATTACAGCATGCTGGCGACAGCAGCGCGCTCGTCTTCCAGTTCCTTCAGGGTGATGGCGATCTTGCTCTTGGCGTAGTCGTCGATCTCCAGGCCCTTGATCAGGGTGAAGGTGCCGTTCTTGCACTCGCACGGGAAGCCGAAGACCAGGCCTTCCGGGATGCCGTAGCCGTTGTCGGCCGGTGCCGGGATACCCATCGTGACCCACTCGGAAGAACCGAGGTGCCAGTCGCGGATGTGGTCGATGGCGGCGTTGGCGGCCGAAGCAGCGGACGACAGGCCGCGGGCGTCGATGATGGCGGCGCCGCGCTTGCCGACGGTCGGCAGGAAGACGTCGTTGTTCCAGGCGGCGTCATTGATGATGTTCTTGACGCTGTCGCCGTTGGAGGTGACGAAACGGTAGTCGGCGTACATCGACGGCGAGTGGTTGCCCCAGACGACCAGTTGCTTGAGCGAGGAGACCGGACGGCCGGACTTCTGGGCCAGCTGGGTCAGCGCACGGTTGTGGTCGAGGCGCAGCATGCCGTGGTAGTTGTTCGGGTTGGTGCGGCCAACCTTGATCGCGGCAGAGCGGGCGATGTAGGCGTTGGTGTTGCAGGGGTTGCCGACGACCAGAACCTTGACGTCTTCCTTGGCGTTTTCAGCGATGGCCTTGCCCTGAACCGTGAAGATCGCGCCGTTGGCGGTCAGCAGGTCGGCGCGTTCCATGCCGGGGCCGCGCGGACGGGCACCGACCAGCAGGCAGACGTCGGCGTCCTTGAAAGCGACGTTCGGGTCGTCGGTGGCGACCATGCCGGCGAGCAGCGGGAAGGCGCAGTCGTCGAGTTCCATCATCACGCCCTGAACAGCCTTTTGGGCTTGCGGCAGGTCGAGCAATTGCAGGATGACCGGCTGGTCCTTGCCGAGCATTTCGCCCGAGGCAATACGGAACAGCAGGCTATAACCGATCTGGCCGGCGGCGCCGGTGACGGCAACACGCATGGGGGCTTTGGACATGAGTCGCTCCTGGTCTTGAGTAGCTTGGTTAAATTGTGTTTGCGCATCCAGTTGCCGAATTTTTCTGAGCTTGCGTTGGGTCGGCAGTGGAAGCGCGGATGTTAGAAGTTCGGCGTGGCGCTGTCAATTCATCATGTGTCTTATATAAGACAACTTTTCGTGGACGCTGCACCGGAATTGTGCTGAAATCCCGGGCCATGACCCGTGATGCAAACCGTTCCGCAATGCGCTCGACGGCGCCTACGTTCAGTCCGCTCTACCGGCAGATCAAGGATTTCCTGATCGCCAGCCTGGAGCGCGGCGAGTGGGGGCCGGGCGACGCGATCCCCAGTGAAGGCGAACTGGCGCAACGTTTCAACGTCAGCCAGGGCACCGTGCGCAAGGCCATCGACGAAATGGCGGCCGAAAACATGCTGGTCCGTCGCCAGGGTAAGGGAACCTTTGTTTCCACGCACAGCGACCCGCGCTCCTTCTACCGTTTCCTGCGGCTCTTGCCGGACGATGGGGTGGCTGTTCCGTCGGTCAGCAAACCTTTTTTCTGCGAAAAGATTCCGGCTTCTCCTGAGGTTGCGCGCGAGCTTGGTCTGCGACTCGGTGATCCGGTCATTCATGTCAAGCGTCTGCTCAGTTTTGCCGGCCAGACCGTCGTTTTCGACCAGCTCTATCTGGTGGGCGATCTGTTCAATGAACTGACGCTGGAGGCGCTGCGCGCCGGCGAACGCTCGCTCTACAGTCTGTTTGAAAGCGATTTCGGCGTGCGCATGATCAGCGCCGAGGAGCGCCTGCGCGCGGTTGCCGCGGACGCGGAAAGTGCCGGTCATCTGGGGGTGGATGTCGGCGCCCCTTTGTTGCTGGTCGAGCGTACTGCTTACACCTATGGCAACAAGCCGGTCGAGTGGCGTCGCGGCCTGTATTGCACGGCACATCACTATTATCGGAATGACCTTGGTTGATCCGGGGTTATGTTGGTCGCAAAAGCACAGCATGACGCGCTTTGCGGGCGTTTTTTAGCTGTATAATTACGGCTCTTTTCAAACCACGTACAAGCGGATAATCCGCACTCTTACGCGAGGGATGGTGTTCATGGCAGAGATGTCCATCAAGAAAAAACGTCCAAAAAACTTGGACTTGACGACCATCAGGTTGCCGTTGCCTGGCAAGGTTTCAATTCTGCATCGTGTCAGCGGTGCCGGCTTGTTCCTGTGCCTTCCGGTAATCGTCTGGCTGTTCGGCGCCAGCTTTGAGTCGCCCGAGGCCTTTTCGGCGGTCACTGGAATGTTGCTGGTTAAGGTGATCATTGCCGGTCTGATCTGGGCCTTCGTGCATCACTTCTGCGCTGGTATCCGCTTCCTGCTGCTGGATCTGCATGTCGGCATCGAGAAGGAAGCCGCCCGCAAGTCGGCGGCGGTCGTGTTCGCTGTCAGCATTCCGCTGACCCTGATCCTGTGGGGGGTTCTGCTGTGATCAATCGTATCGTTGTCGGCGCCCATTACGGTCTCAAGGACTGGATTGCCCAGCGCGCCACTGCTGTTGTCATGGCTGTGTATACGGTGGTGATGGCGGCTGTCCTGCTCATCGCCCAGCCTTCGGGCTTCGAGGCCTGGAAGGCGATTTTCGCCATCGGCGTGATCAAGTTCCTGACCTTCCTGTTCTTCGTCAGCCTCTTCTACCATGCCTGGATCGGCATGCGTGACCTGTGGATGGATTACATCAAGCCGACCGGCCTGCGCCTGTCGCTGCATGTGCTGACCGTTACCCTGCTGGTGGGTTACACCGCCTGGGTTGCCGCGATTCTCTGGAGGCTGTAAGCGTGAGTATTCCTGTTCTGAAATTTGATGCGGTCATCGTCGGTGCCGGTGGCGCCGGTCTGCGTTCCGCAATCCAGTTGTCCGAAGCCGGCCTGAAGACGGCCGTTCTGTCCAAGGTCTTCCCGACCCGTTCGCATACCGTTGCTGCCCAGGGTGGTGTTGCTGCCTCGCTCGGCAACTCCGAGGAAGATCACTGGCACTGGCACATGTACGACACCGTCAAGGGCTCCGACTGGCTCGGCGACCAGGACGCGATCGAGTTCATGGTGCGCAAGGCCAACGAGTGCGTGGTCGAGCTCGAACACTACGGCATGCCGTTCGACCGTACCGACGACGGCAAGATTTACCAGCGTCCGTTCGGCGGCCACATGTCGAACTTCGGTGAAAAGCCGGTGCGCCGTTCCTGTGCTGCCGCTGACCGTACCGGTCACGCCATGCTGCACGCGATGTACCAGCGCAACGTCAAGGCCAACACCCAGTTCTTCGTCGAATGGATGGCCCTGGACCTGATCCGCGATGCCGAAGGTCATGTCGTCGGCGTCACGGCGATGGAAATGGAGACCGGTCAGGTCGTCATCTTCCACACCCGCGCCACCATCTTCGCGACCGGCGGTGCCGGCCGTATCTACTATTCTTCGACCAATGCCTTCATCAATACCGGTGACGGCCTGGGCATGGCAGCACGTGCCGGTATCCCGCTCGAAGACATGGAATTCTGGCAATTCCACCCGACCGGCGTCGCCGGTGCCGGCGTGCTGATTACCGAAGGCGTCCGTGGCGAAGGCGGCATTCTGCGCAATGCCAACAAGGAACGCTTCATGGAGCGCTACGCGCCGAACGCCAAGGATCTGGCGTCGCGTGACGTGGTTTCCCGCGCCATGACCACCGAAATCAACGAAGGCCGCGGTTGTGGCGTCAACAAGGACTACGTCCTGCTCGACATCACCCACCTCGATCCGAACACCATCATGAAGCGCCTGCCGGGTATCCGTGAAATCGGCCTGCAATTCGCCGGTGTCGATTGCATCAAGGAACCGCTGCCGGTCGTGCCGACCTGTCACTACCAGATGGGCGGCATCCCGACGCATTACTCCGGTCGTGTCGTGACCCCGCAGAACGGCGACTACAACGCTGTCGTTCCGGGCTTTTACGCTGCCGGCGAATGTGCCTGTGCCTCGGTGCATGGCGCCAACCGCCTTGGCACCAACTCGCTGCTCGACCTGCTGGTCTTCGGCAAGTCAGCCGGTGATTCCGCCGTGGAAGACCTCAAGGCCGGCAAGGCCCATCGCGAACTGCCGAAGGACGCTGCCGAGCAGTCGCTGGCCCGCATCTCTGCCATCGACAACCGCAAGGGCGGTGCCAACGTGCACGAAACCCGTCTGGCCATGCAGCGCACGATGCAGAACCACGCTGGCGTGTTCCGTTTCGGCGACATGCTCAAGTCCGGCGTCGAGAAGATCCTCGAAGTCGAGAAGGCCGCTCGCGAGCTCGAGATCAAGGACAAGTCGATGGCCTGGAACACGGCCCGTACCGAAGCCCTCGAAATGGAAAACCTGATCGAGGTCGCCAAGGCGACGATGCTCTCCGCCGAGGCCCGCAAGGAATCGCGCGGTGCTCACGTCCGCGACGATGCGCCGGATACCCCGGAATTCCCGAACGGTCGCAACGACGCCGAGTGGCTCAAGCACACGCTGTTCAATCCGGTCGACAACAGCATCACGTACAAGCCGGTCAACATGCAGCCGCTGACCGTCGAACCCATCGCGCTGAAGACGCGTTCGTACTAATCGGAGAAGAACATGAGCAAACGTACGGTTCAATTCAGCATCTACCGCTACGATCCGGACAAGGACGACGCGCCCTACATGCAGGACATCTCGGTCGAGCTCGAGCCGACCGATCGCAAGCTGCTTGATGCCCTGACCAAGCTGAAGGCGAAGGACGACACGCTGTCGTACCGTCGTTCCTGCCGCGAAGGCGTCTGCGGTTCCGATGCGATGAACATCAACGGCAAGAACGGCCTGGCCTGTCTGACCGACATCGACGAACTGAAGCAGCCGATCGTGCTGCGTCCGCTGCCCGGTCTGCCGGTCATCCGCGACCTGATCGTCGACATGACCCAGTTCTTCAAGCAGTACCACTCGATCAAGCCCTACCTGATCAACAACGATCCGGCGCCGGAGCGCGAGCGTCTCCAGTCGCCGGAAGATCGTGAAGAGCTGAACGGCCTCTATGAGTGCATCCTGTGTGCCTGTTGCTCGACCTCTTGTCCGTCGTTCTGGTGGAACCCGGACAAGTTCGTCGGCCCGGCTGGCCTGCTGGCTGCTTACCGTTTCATCGCCGATACGCGCGACCAGGCGACCAACGAGCGCCTCGACAACCTCGAGGACCCGTACCGTCTGTTCCGTTGCCATACCATCATGAACTGTGTTGACGTGTGCCCGAAGGGTCTGAACCCGACCAAGGCCATCGGCAAGATCAAGGACATGATGGTCGCCCGCGCCGTCTGATGGAACGCCAGGACTACGAACGCCTGCGCTGGCGTTGCATCCGCCGCGCACTGCTCGAACTCGACATCACGCTGACGCGTTTTCTCGACGACGGATTCGATCAGTTGACCGAGGAAGAGCAGGCGGCGTTCGTGGATTTGGTCGCGCTGGAGGACCACGACCTCTGGTACCTGATCAGCGGCAAGGAAGAATGTAACGAGGATGAGGCACGCTTCGTGCCCGTCGTCGAAAAACTACGTAAGTGTTCAGTAAGGTTAGCGGGCTAATTTTGTAACGTTGACCGTATTTTGGCAGCGCAGTGATAACCAACACCTGTAAAGGGAATAAAACCATGACGACCGAACGCAAGGCAACTTTGAGTATCGACGGACAAGCACCTGTCGATTTCCCGATCATGTCCCCGACGCACGGCAACGACTGTGTCGACATCCGTACCCTGGGCGGCAAGACCGGCCTGTTCACCTACGACTCCGGTTTCCTGTCCACCGCCAGCTGCAAGTCCAAGATCACCTTCATCGACGGCGACAAGGGCGAACTGCTGTACCGCGGTTACCCGATCGAGCAACTGGCCGAGAACTGCAACTTCCTGGAAGTTGCCTACCTGCTGAAGAACGGCGAACTGCCGAACGCCACCGAGAAGCTCAATTTCGAAACCACCATCAAGAAGCACACGATGGTGCACGACCAGCTGACCCGTTTCTACAACGGTTTCCGTCGTGACGCGCATCCGATGGCCGTCATGGTCGGTGTCGTTGGCGCCCTGTCCGCCTTCTACCACGAAGCCATGGACTACTCGGATGCCGAGCACCGCAACATCAGCTTCAACCGTATCGTGGCCAAGCTGCCGACCATCGTCGCCATGGCTTACAAGTACAACACCGGCGCACCGTTCCTGTATCCGGACAACGATCTGGACTACACCGCCAACTTCATGCGCATGATGTTCGGCAACCCGTGCGAGAAGTACGTGCCGAATCCGGTGCTGGTCCGCGCCCTTGACGTCATCTTCACGCTGCACGCCGACCACGAACAGAATGCCTCGACCTCGACCGTCCGTCTGGCCGGTTCGTCGGGCGCCAACCCGTTTGCCTGTATCTCGGCCGGTATCGCCTGTCTGTGGGGTCCGGCACACGGCGGCGCGAACGAAGCCTGCCTGCAGATGCTGGAAGAAATCGGCGACGTTTCGCGTGTTGGCGAGTACATCAAGCGTGCCAAGGACAAGAACGATTCGTTCAAGCTGATGGGCTTCGGTCACCGCGTCTACAAGAACTTCGACCCGCGCGCCAAGCTGATGCGCAAGGTGTGCAATGACGTTCTCGGCGAACTGGGCCTGGAAAACGATCGCCTGTTCAAGCTGGCCATGGAACTGGAAAAGATCGCGCTGGAAGATCCGTACTTTGTCGAGAAGAAGCTCTACCCGAACGTCGACTTCTACTCTGGTATCGTCCAGAAGGCGATCGGTATCCCGACCGAGATGTTCACCTGTATCTTCGCGCTGGCCCGTACGGTCGGCTGGATGACGCAGTGGGAAGAAATGATCTCCGATCCGGAATACAAGATCGGCCGTCCGCGTCAGTTGTACATGGGCGCTGCCAAGCGCGACGTGGTACCGCTCGCCCAACGCGGCTAATAAAAAGAATCGGGCGGCCGTGGGCCGCCCTTTTTTACATGCGGAGAATTGTCGGACTGCAACCGCAGCGACAGAGAACAAACCCTGGTGGGGACGCCTATGACTACGATGAACGATAAATTCGACAGCACGCTTTACTTTGGCGGTAACGCACCCTTCGTCGAAGAAATTTACGAAAACTACCTCAACGATCCGACCTCGGTTCCGGCCGAGTGGCGCGATTACTTCGATCACCTGGCTCAGATGCCCGGCTTTGTCGCCCGCGATGTGGCGCACGCCCCGGTGGTCTCGGCTTTCGCCGAACTGGCCAAGAGCGGTGGCTTCAAGCCGGCCGCCCCGGCTTCGTCGACGACCGAACACAAGAAGCAGTCGGCCGTCGGCCAGCTGGTCACCGCCTACCGCTCGCTCGGTACGCGCTGGGCCGATCTCGATCCGCTCAAGCGCCTGCCGCGTCCGAAGCTCGACGAACTGGAGCCGTCCTTCTACGGCTTCACCGACGCCGACCTGAACCAGACCTTCAACGTCGGTTCGCTCAAGGGTCTGCCGGAAAACGCCAAGTTCAGCGACATCCTCGAAACGCTGAAGCAGACGTACTGCGGCACCATCGGTGTCGAGTACATGTACATGACCGATTACACCGAGAAGCGCTGGCTGCAGGAAAAGCTGGAAAGCATCCGCTCGCGTCCGACCTTCAACGTCGACCAGAAGAAGCGCATCCTTGAGCGCCTGACGGCAGCCGAGACCCTTGAGCGCTACCTGCATACCAAGTATGTCGGCCAGAAGCGCTTCTCGCTCGAAGGCGGTGAATCGCTGATCGTCGCCATGGATGAGGCCGTGCGTACCGGCGGCGCCATGGGCGTTGACGAAGTCGTCGTCGGCATGGCCCACCGCGGTCGCCTGAACGTGCTGGTCAATACGCTGGGCAAGGCCCCGTCAATGCTCTTCGCCGAATTCGAAGGCAAGAAGAAGAGCGACCTGTCGGCCGGCGACGTCAAGTACCACATGGGCTTCTCGTCTGACGTGCAAACCCCGGGGGGCGCCTGCCACCTGACGCTGGCCTTCAACCCGTCGCACCTCGAAATCGTCAACCCGGTGGTTGAAGGCTCGGTCTATGCCCGCCAGGTTCGTCGCGGTGAAGGCAGCAAGCACAAGGTCATGCCCATCCTGATCCACGGTGACGCTGCCGTTGCCGGTCAGGGTGTCAACCAGGAAATGCTCAATTTCTCGCAGACGCGCGGTTACGGCGTCGGCGGCACGCTGCACATCGTGGTCAACAACCAGGTCGGTTTCACCACCTCCGACCCGCGCGATTACCGTTCCGGCCACTATTGCACCGACATCTTCAAGATGTCCGATGCCCCGATCTTCCACGTCAATGGTGACGATCCGGAAGCCGTGGCGCTGGTTACCCAGCTGGCAGTCGAATATCGCCAGACCTTCCAGAAGAACGTCGTCGTCGACATCATCTGCTACCGCAAGCTCGGTCACAACGAGCAGGACGAGCCGATGGTCACGCAGCCGCTGATGTACAAGATCATTGCCAAGCATCCGGGTACCCGCAAGCTGTACGGCGACAAGCTGATCGCCGAAGGCACGCTGCCGGCCGACGGTCCTGACCTGATGATCAAGGAATACCGCGAGCACCTGGACAAGGGCGAGCTGCTGTACAACCCGGTGCTGGCCGGCTACAAGCATCCGATGACCATCGACTGGACGCCGTTCCTGACGAAGAACTACATCGAGACCTGCGATACCCGTGTGCCGGTTGCCGAACTGCAACGCCTGGCTCAGCGCCTGACCACCTTGCCGGAAGGCTTCACGCTGCATTCGCGCGTCAAGAAGATCGTCGAGGATCGCGCCGCGATGGGCGAGGGCAAGCTGCCGGTCGACTGGGGTATGGCCGAGAACCTGGCCTACGCTTCGCTGCTGGTTTCCGGCTACGGCGTCCGCATCTCCGGTGAAGACGTCGGTCGCGGTACCTTCTTCCACCGTCATGCTGCCTTCCACGACCAGAACCGTACCAACTGGGACACCGGCACCTACCATCCGCTGAAGAACCTGCAGGAAAAGCAGGCCGGCTTCCAGTGCTACGACTCGGTCCTGTCCGAAGAGGCCGTGCTCGCCTTCGACTACGGCTACGCTTCGGCCAACCCGTACGAGCTGGTGATCTGGGAAGGTCAGTTCGGCGACTTCGCCAACGGTGCCCAGGTCGTCATCGACCAGTTCATCGCTTCCGGCGAAGCCAAGTGGGGCCGCGCCTGCGGTCTGGTCATGCTGTTGCCGCACGGCTACGAAGGTCAGGGTCCGGAACACTCGTCCGCCCGCCTGGAACGCTTCATGCAGTTGTGCGCCGAAATGAACATGGAAGTCTGCGTGCCGACCACGGCCGCCCAGGTCTTCCACATGCTGCGCCGTCAGGGTGTCCGCATGCAGCGCAAGCCGCTGATCGTCATGTCGCCCAAGTCGCTGCTGCGCCACAAGGATGCCGCCTCGTCGCTGGAAGAACTGGCCAACGGCGAATTCCAGCGCGTCATCGGTGAAGTGGACGACCTCGATCCGAAGAAGGTCAAGCGCGTCGTGCTGTGCTGCGGCAAGGTCTACTACGACCTGGTCAACGCCCGCCGTGAGAAGAAGATCAACGATATTGCCATCGTCCGTCTCGAGCAGTTGTATCCTTTCCCGAAGGAATCGCTCGAACAGGAGCTGGCCAAGTATCCGAAGGCGACCGAAATCGTCTGGGCCCAGGAAGAACCCCGCAATCAGGGCGCCTGGTACTGGATCGCCTCGCGTCACCACCTGGATTCGCAACTCGGCAGCAAGCAGAAGATGCTGCTGGTGTCCCGTCCGGCTTCCTCGTCCCCGGCGGTTGGCTATCTGGCCAAGCACAACGAGCAACAAAAGGCACTGATCGAGTCCGCCCTGGGCAAGATCGAGTACTGATAACTAAAGCAGAGTGGAGTCACCATGAGCATTATCGAAGTTCAAGTTCCGCAACTGTCCGAGTCCGTCGCCGAAGGTACGCTGGCTTCCTGGAAGAAGAAGATCGGCGAAGCCGTCGCCCGCGACGAAATCCTGATCGACATCGAAACCGACAAGGTCGTCCTCGAAGTGCCGTCGCCCGGCGCTGGCGTGCTGGTCGAAATCATCAAGGCTGACGGCGAGACCGTGGTTTCCGGCGAACTGATCGCCCGGATCGACACCGCTGCCGTCGCTGGTGCGGCTGCACCGGCCCCGGCTGCCGAAGCACCGAAGGCTGCTGCGCCTGCCGCCGCCCCGGCCCCGGCCGCTGCTGCACCGGCCGGTACGGCCAGCCCGGCTGCCCGCAAGATCCTCGACGAGAAGGGCATCGCTGCCGCTGACGTTGCCGGTTCGGGTCGTGGCGGTCGCGTGACCAAGGAAGATGCCGTGGCCGCCCAGGCCAAGCCGGCTGCCGGCCCGGTCGTTGCTGCCAAGTCGACCACCTCGCTGCCGGTGCCGCCGACTGGCGTCGCCCTCGGCGACCGCACCGAAGAGCGCGTGCCGATGACCCGCCTGCGCGCCCGCATCGCCGAGCGCCTGCTGCAGTCGCAACAGACCAACGCCATCCTGACCACGTTCAACGAAGTGAACATGGCCCCGGTCATGGCCCTGCGCAAGCAGTACGGCGAGAAGTTCGAGAAGACCCACGGCGTTCGCCTCGGCTTCATGGGCTTCTTCGTCAAGGCTGCCTGTGCCGCCCTGCAGAAGTTCCCGATCCTGAACGCTTCGGTCGACGGTAACGACATCGTCTACCACGGCTACATCGACATCGGTATCGCTGTCGGTTCGCCGCGTGGCCTGGTCGTGCCGATCATCCGCAACGCAGACCAGATGTCGATCGCCGACATCGAGAAGAAGATCGCCGAGTTCGGCAACAAGGCCAAGGATGGCAAGCTGTCGATCGAAGAACTGACCGGCGGTACCTTCTCGATCTCGAACGGCGGCATCTTCGGTTCGATGATGTCCACCCCGATCATCAACCCGCCGCAATCCGCGATCCTCGGCATTCATGCCACCAAGGACCGTGCCGTGGTGGAAAATGGTCAGGTCGTCGTGCGTCCGATCAACTACCTCGCCATGTCCTACGATCACCGCATCATCGACGGCCGTGAAGCCGTCCTCGGTCTGGTGGCCATGAAGGAAGCGCTGGAAGATCCGGCCCGTCTGCTCCTCGGCGTCTGATCGACGTTTGCCGGCGCCAGTGCCTGATTCCAGGCGCTGGCGCTTTTGCACATCTGAAATCTGAAAGGTTTACACATGTCCAAGCAATTCGACGTGCTCGTCATCGGTGGTGGCCCCGGCGGCTATGTTGCCGCCATCCGCGCTGCTCAGCTCGGCTTCAACACCGCCTGTGCCGAATCCAACGCCTATGCCGATCCCAAGGGCGAACCGCGTCTTGGCGGTACCTGCCTGAACGTGGGCTGCATCCCGTCCAAGGCCCTGCTGCGCTCTTCGGAACTCTACGAAGAAGCCAATCATTCCTTCGCCATGCACGGCATCTCGGCCAAGGGCGTCAGCATTGACGTCGGCACCATGATCGGCCGCAAGAACACCATCGTCACCCAGCTGACCGGCGGCATCCGTGGCCTGTTCAAGAAGAACAAGGTCACCGGCCTCAACGGTCACGCCAGCTTCGCCGGCAAGGAAGGCGAACTGTACAAGGTCAAGGTTGGCGAGGAAGAAGTCCTGGCCAAGCACGTGATCATCGCTACCGGCTCCAAGCCGCGCCACCTCGACGGCATCCCGGTCGATAACAAGGTCATCTGCGACAACGTCGGCGCGCTCGATTTCGACGCCGCGCCGAAGCGTCTGGGCGTCATCGGCGCCGGCGTCATCGGCCTGGAAATGGGCTCGGTCTGGCGTCGTCTCGGTACCGACGTCACCGTGCTCGAAGCCGCTCCGGACTTCCTGCCGTTCGCCGACCAGGACATCGCCAAGGAAGCGCTCAAGCTGTTCACCAAGCAGGGCCTGAAGATCACCACCGGCATCAAGCTGGGCAAGGTCTCGGTCGCCAAGAAGGGTGTCACCGTCGAGTACGAAGACAAGGACGGTGCCAAGAAGCTCGAATGCGACAAGCTGATTGTTTCGGTCGGTCGCATACCGAACACCGACGGCCTCAACGGCGACGCCGTTGGCCTGAAGCTGAACGAGCGCGGCCAGGTTGAAGTCAACGGTCACTGCCAGACCAACCTGCCCAACGTCTGGGCGGTCGGCGACGTCGTTCGCGGTCCGATGCTGGCGCACAAGGCCTCGGAAGAGGGCGTCATGGTTGCCGAACTGATCGCCGGTCAGGCCGGTCACTGCAACTTCGAGACGATCCCGGGCGTGGTCTACACCCATCCGGAAATCGCCTGGGTCGGCAAGACCGAACAGCAGCTCAAGGCCGAAGGCATTGCCTACAAGCCGGGCAAGGTGCCGTTCATGGCCAGCGGCCGGGCACTCGGCAACGGCGACGCCAGCGGCTTCGTCAAGGTCCTGGCCTGCGCCAAGACCGACCGCATCCTCGGTGTGCACATCATCGGCAACAGCGCCTCCGAGCTGATCGCCGAAGCTGTCGTCACGATGGAGTTTGCTGGTGCTTCCGAAGACCTCGGCCGCATCTGCCACGCCCACCCGACGCTGTCGGAAATCGTGCACGAAGCTGCCCTGGCCTGCGACAAGCGCTCGCTGCACTTCTAAGCCCGGTTTTTCCGGCACAAAAGGCGGTTGCGGTGACGCAACCGCCTTTTTTATTTGCGAAAATAGCGACTCTTCCCCCAATCCAGAATAACGACGCCTCGATGCCTCATAAAAAACTCAATGTCTCCCCGACCGGGATGCTCGATGCCTACAATGCGCTGCTTGCCGAACGCGGCTATGTTGCCGACGCGGCGCAGATGGCGGCGGCGAATGCCCTGCAGAACCTCTACACCCAGTTGCTGCAATTCAAGGTGCAGCGCGGCAGCACCCTCAAGCGCCTGCTCAGCCCGCCCAAGCCGCCCAAGGGCGTGTATTTCTGGGGCGGCGTCGGGCGCGGCAAGAGCTTCCTGATGGATTGCTTCTACGACTCGGTCCCATACCGGCGCAAGAAACGCCTGCATTTCCATTCCTTCATGCAGCAGATCCACCGCGACCTGGAGAAATTCAAGGGCGAGCCCGATCCCATGCTGAAGCTGGCCGAGTCTATCGCCAAGGAGGTGCGCCTGCTCTGTTTCGACGAATTCCACGTTTCCGACATTGCCGATGCAATGATTCTCGGCCGCCTGCTCGAAGGGCTTTTCGCCAACGGCGTGATCCTGGTTATGACCTCGAACTACCCGCCGGACCGGCTCTACCCGAACGGCCTGCATCGTGAGAGCTTCCTGCCGGCCATCGCCTTGCTGAACCGGAATCTCGACGTCTATGAAGTCGAGGCCGGCATCGATTATCGCTTGCGCGCACTTGAGCAGGTCGAGATCTATCACCATCCTGCCGACGATGCCGCCGAAGCCAAGATGCTCGAATACTTCCACATGGTGGCCGGCGAGGAGGGCAAGCGCGGCGGACATATCGAGGTGCTGGATCGCGATATCCCGACGGTGCGGCGCGGGCATGGCGTGATCTGGTTCGACTTCCGCACCCTGTGCGGTGGTCCGCGCTCGCAGAACGACTATCTCGAAATCTCGCGCAGTTACCATACCGTGCTGCTGTCGAAGATACCGAAAATGACTGTGCACCAGGCCTCGGAGGCGCGTCGCTTCACCTGGCTGGTCGATGTCTTCTACGACAACAAGGTCAAGCTGATCGCCACCGCCGACTGTGCTGCCGACGAACTGTACACCGAGGGTACCCAGGCCAGCGAATTCAAGCGTACAGTAAGCCGTCTGACCGAGATGAACTCGCGCGAATATCTGGCCCAGCCGCATATCGTCGCACCCTGAGGAGAAGACCATGCGCCAGCGTCTGCACACCCTGTTCGGCCTGTTTCTGCTGTGCTGGATCGGCATCGTCCAGGCGCAGTCGCTGGAGGTCATCGAACTCAAGAGCCGGACGGTCGATGAAGTGCTGCCGGCCCTGCTGCCGCTGGTCGAGCCGGGCGGCACGCTGACCGGCATGAACAATCAACTGTTCCTGCGTACCTCGCCGCGCAACCGCGAGGACATCAAGCGGGCGCTGGCGGCGATCGACAAGCCGGCCCGGCGCCTGATCATCCACGTGGCCCACGACCGCCAGCAACAATCCGCCAACCGGGGCGCCGAAGCCGTCGGCCAGGTCATCTTCGGCGGCAAGCCGCAGGCCAGTGTCGATGCGCGCGTCTGGGACACCCGCAGCCAGCGCGGCGAAAATGCCGCCCAGCGGGTGCAGACCGTCGAAGGCGGCCGTGCCTTCATCCAGGTTGGCCGCTCGCTGCCGGTGCCGATGCGCCAGGTTGCCGTCGGTCCGGGCGGCGCCATCGTCAACGACAGCGTCGTCTATCGCGACATCGGCAGCGGCTTCCACGCCAGCCCGCGGGTCAGCGGCGATCGGGTAACGCTGGAAATCTCGCAGCAGGCCGAACAACTGGAAGGGCGGGGCGTGATCGCCGGACAACGACTGGCAACCACGGTCAGCGGCCGGCTCGGCGAATGGATGGAACTTGGCGGCACCGGCCAGCAGGCGAACACGCGCCAGGGCGGTTCGTACAGCGTCGGCACCGGGCAGATGCGCGATGCGCGTTCGATCTGGCTGATGGTCGAGGAAGTCGACTGAGCCTGGTGCTGCAGCATGGCTTTTTTCAGGGCTATAATGCAGGCCTTGGCAGCGCAGTGGAACCACGGCGCTGACCCCCATACCTTTTGACAGGCTCAGTATGTTGGAGAGTGTAGCAATCCGATAACACAGTCCCGAAGTCCGGACTGTCTGTTATCGCCATGCAAGAACCGTCGCGATCACCCTGATCAGGGTGGCCGCTGTCCTGCATTTGATTGCTACAGACTCTCAAAAATGAACCTTTCAAGACCCGAGCAGAGGACTTTGCACGTCCTCGCCAAAGGTGGCCGTATCGTCCATAGGCGCGATGAACAGGGCCACATCACTTCCATCGACTGTTACACCCGCGAAGGCTTTGTGCTGGCGGACTGTACGCTTTCCGTCTTTAAAAAGCTGCGAGGCAAGCGCCTGATCAGCTCAAAGGACGGACTCCCCTACCGGATCAACGCAAGCGGTTTGCGCGCCGTTCGTCCGCAACTCGACAATCAGTAATCCACTGGACTGAAACATGAAAACTACGATCAAGATCGAAATCCGTCCTGAAACGGAAGCCGACCATCAGGCGGTCGCGCTGCTCAATCGCGAGGCTTTCTGGAATCTCTACCGGCCGGGCTGCGACGAGCACTACACCGCGCATCGCTTGCGGACGCACGAAGACTTTCTGCCCGACCTGACTTTTGTCGCCGAGGTCGATGGACAGATCGTCGGCAGCATCATGTACGCCCGCTCATGGGTGATCAACGCCCTGGGCGAGCGCGTGGAAACGGCCACTTTCGGGCCCTTGTGCGTGCATCCGGCCTGGCAGCGGCGGGGCGTCGGTACGGCGCTGATCGCTCATACCCGGGCATTGGCGGCGGCGCGGGGCTATCCGGCGATCATCATCCTCGGTGACCCGCACAATTACTGCAAACACGGTTTCAAGACCGGCAAGGATTTCGGTGTCAGCGCCATCGACGGTAGCTACCCCCTGGCCTTGCTGGTACTGGAGTTGCGTCCGGGCTTCTTTGCCGCCAGTCCGCAGTGGAAACTGCAGACCAGTACCGTGTATGAATTCGCTGCTGCCGATGCGGAAGCCTATGACGCGAATTTCCCGCCCAAGGAAAAGAAGCACCAGTATTCGCAGGATCTGTTTTCGATGCTGGTGCGCGCCGTCGTGGCCTAGCGGAAAGTCCGAAGCCATGAAAAAAACCCGGCCTGTTGTGGCCGGGTTTTTTCTGACTGAGTGCGTCGATCAGGCGGCGTTGAGTGCCTGATCGAGATCGGCGATCAGGTCGTCGACGTGCTCGATGCCGACCGACAGGCGGATCATGTCTTCGGAGACGCCGGCCTTGGCCAGTTCTTCCGGCGACAGCTGGCGGTGCGTGGTCGACGCCGGGTGGCAGGCGAGGGTCTTGCAGTCGCCGATGTTGACCAGGCGGGTGACCAGTTGCAGCGCATCCTGGAACTTGCCGCCGCCTTCGCGACCGCCCTTGACGCCGAAGTTGAGGATGCCGGATGCGCGCCCGCCCATGTATTTCTGGACCAGCGCATGGTCCTTGTGGTCGGGCAGGCCGGCGTAATTGACCCAGCTCACCTTCGGATGCTTCTGCAGGAACTGGGCGATCTTCAGCGAGTTGTCGCAGATACGGTCCATGCGCAGGGCCAGGGTTTCGATGCCTTGCAGGATCAGGAAGGCGTTGAACGGGCTGATCGCGGCGCCCATGTTGCGTAGCGGCACGACGCGGGCGCGGCCGATGTAGGCGGCAGCACCGAGCGCTTCGGTATAGACGACGCCGTGGTAGGAGACGTCCGGCTCGTTGAGGCGCTTGAACTTCGTCTTGTGCTCGGCCCACGGGAACTTGCCGCTATCGACGATGATGCCGCCGATGGAATTGCCGTGGCCGCCGAGGTACTTGGTCAGCGCATGGACGACGATGTCGGCGCCGTGCTCGAACGGGCGGCACAGGTAGGGCGAGGGCACGGTGTTGTCGACGATGACCGGCACGCCGTGCTTGTGGGCGACTTCGGCGAGCTTCTCGAAGTCGGTGACATTGCCGAGCGGGTTGCCGACCGATTCGCAGAAGACGGCCTTGGTCCTGGCGTCGATCAGCTTCTCGAAGGCGTCCGGGTCGCGGTAGTCGGCGAAGCGCACTTCGATGCCGTACTGCGGCAGGGTGTGGGCGAACAGGTTGTAGGTGCCGCCGTACAGCGTGGACGAGGTGACGATGTTGTCGCCGGCTTCGGCAATCGTCTGGATCGACGCGGTGATCGCCGCCATGCCGGAGGCCATGGCCAGCGCGGCAACGCCGCCTTCCATCGCGGCGACGCGCTTTTCCAGCACGTCCTGGGTCGGGTTCATGATCCGCGTGTAGATGTTGCCGGCGACCTTGAGGTCGAACAGGTCGGCGCCGTGCTGGGTGCTGTCGAAGGCGTAGGAGGTGGTCTGGTAGATGGGGACGGCGACGGCCTTGGTCGTCGGGTCCGGGCTGTAGCCGCCGTGTACGGCGAGGGTTTCGATCTTCATGCGTGTGTCTCTCTTGCTTTTGTGGTCAAAGGAAAAAGTCTACAGGAGCCTGCGCAGATTAACCATGACCGGCGGATTCTGCCAATCACTTCTGCAGCTAAGCTTATTCACGTGCGGTCGTCGAAGGCATCGTCGTCTTGCGGCCGGGCGCGCGATTTGAGCAGGAAGCGGCCGGGATCGACGGCATCGACGAGGTCGATTTCCAGTGGCAGCGGGTCGCCTTCCAGGCGGCTCACCAGCAGGTCGGCCATCAACGCCGACCAGACGATGCCGCGCGCGCCGAAGCCCTGCACGCACCACAGACCGGGGTGGCGCGGCAGCGCCGGCAGGCGCGGCTGGCCCTGGATCGTGGCCGGGTCGGGGAAGGCGCCGACGATCGGCAGGCGGTCCGGCGACATCGGCCGGAAGCCGGTACGGCCGGCCAGCGGCGCCGGGTCTTCCGGGCCGAGGTAGCCGGGCAGGCTCAGGCGCAGCCGGGCCAGGTTCTCGGCGTGATCGTCGGCGCGTACGGAAGGATCGGGATCGTTCGGCTGCAGCGTGGCGCCGGTCAGGCGGATGCCGTCGACCTCGGGCATCGCATAGCCGTGGCGACAGACAACGTGCGCCAGCGTGCGCGCGGGGTCGGGCGGCAGGTGGGTGACCTGGCCGCGGGCGCTTTTCTGCGGCAGCCAGGCGAATTCGGCGAATGCCGGGGCGCCGACGCCGGCGGCCATGACCACCACCGGCGCGCTGGCGATCTCGCTGCCGTCGGCGGCGAGCAGGCGCCAGCCGGTTTGGGTACTTTCCAGGCGGTCGACCGTGACGCCGTAGTGTTCGCGGATGCGCCCGGGAAAAGCCGCCAGCGCGGCGCGGCAGACCGAGGCCGGATTGACCCAGCCACCCTGCGGGAACCACCAGCCGCCAGCCTCGACCGGCAGGCCGAGCATTTTGCCGGCGTGCTCGCGGTCGACGAACTGCAGCAGTTCGGCGGGCAGTTGCAGGCGGTCGACGACACGCTGCTGGGTCGCCTCGTGCAGCGGCTCGCGGCCGAGGTGGAGGACGCCGCAGGGCGACCAGCGGGCGTCGGGCAACGATTGCAGCAGGGCGCGGGTGGCCAGGTAGCCGGCGCGGGTCAGGCGCGACAGACGGTTGTCGTCGGCGCTGGGCAAGGGGCGCAGCACGCCGGCGACATTGCACGAGGCGCCGGTGGCCGGTGTCGGCGCACGCTCGATGATGTCGACCTGCCAGCCGGCGCCGGCCAGGGCGCTGGCCGCCGTGCAGCCGGCGATGCCGGCACCGATGACGACGGCGCGGCGGTCGGCTGGCAGTGCGTGGCGATCGGGCCGGCGCGAACGGAAGCGGCCGTGCAGCATCTGCCGCTTGCCGGCGAAGCCGGGGCGTTTTTCCAGGTCGAACTCGGCGGCTTCCAGCGCCGCCCGGACGTGGCCGGCGACCGACCAGGTGGCCAGCGTGGCGCCCGGTGCTGCGAGGCGCGACAGCGCGCGGCACAGTTCCGGCGTCCATAGTTCGGGGTTCCTGGCCGGCGAGAAACCGTCGAGGAAAAAGGCGTCGACCGAGGCGTCGAGCTGGCGCAACTGCGTCGTCGCGTCGCCGAAGAACAGGGTAAGGACGACCTGCCGCTCGTCGAGGAAAAGGCGATGCACGCCCGGCGTCAGCAGCGGCCAGCGAGCTTGCAGTTGCGCCGCCAGTTCGGCGAACTCCGGCCAGGCGCGCTGGGCGATGGCGAGGTCGGCGGTGGAGAAGGGATGCTTCTCGAAGGAAACGAAATGCAGTCGCCGGCAGCGTTGCGGGTCGGCGCGCCAGGCCTGCCAGGTGGCGAGGAAGTTCAGCCCGAGGCCGAAGCCGGTTTCGAGGATGACGCAGCGGTCGCGCCCCTGCCAGCGCTGCGGCAGTTCGTTGCCGCCGAGAAAGACGTGGCGCGCCTGCGCCGGGCCGCCATGGGCCGAGTGATAAACATCGCCGTAGGCGCTCGACCAGGGGGTGCCGTCGTCGGCGAATTCGAGTCGGGCGGGGCGCAGCGCTTCCACTAGTGGAGGAGGCCGGGTTTCTGGTCGTCGGCCGGCATAGTCGGTGATTCGGCCGCGGCGCTCGGCGCGTAATCGAGTGCCAGCGCCCAGCCGGACTGCTCGGCCGATTTGCGCAGCATGGCGCACAACGCCTGCATCAGTTCGCTGTTGAGATTCAGCGTGAAACTGCGCTCGCGCCCCTCGCGGAAGATCAGTCGGGCCAGCCCGTCGCCGCTTGCCGTCAGCGTCGCTTCGCTGGCCAGCAGCGGTGTCGATCCGAGCGGAAAGCTGGGGTTGTCTTCCTTGAACGGCTGATCAAAGCTCGACTGCGGCGCGGCTGCAGCCGCCGGTTTTTCTGCCACGGCCTGCGGCCGAGCCGCCAGATGCCCGGCAAGCATGGTCACCAGATGCGGCCATAATTCGCGCAGGTAACGCCGGGTAATCCATACCCGGAACTCCTCGTTGGCCTGCGTCGCAACGCGCAGGGTCAGCCGATCCTGAACCGCGTCGCAAGCCACCTGGAGCTGACGGATATGCATCAGGTTTTCTGTACGATGAATCGGCGAAGGCATGAGCGAGCGCAGGCGAGACAAGGCGCAGCCGGCCGCCGCATAGCAGCGCTATGCAAGGCCGGATGCAACGCCGTATCGCCAAGCGCAGCCATGCCTTACTCCGGACGCATCGAGGGGAAGAGTATGACGTCACGGATGGCCGGGGAGTCGGTCAACAGCATGATCAAGCGATCAATCCCGATGCCACAACCGCCGGTCGGGGGCAGGCCGTATTCCAGCGCGCGGATGTAGTCGGCGTCGTAATACATCGCCTCTTCGTCGCCAGCGTCCTTGGCTTTCATCTGTTCCTGGAAGCGGGCGGCCTGGTCTTCGGCGTCGTTCAGCTCGGAGAAACCGTTGGCGATTTCGCGGCCGACGATGAACAGCTCGAAGCGTTCGGTGATCTCCGGGTTGCTGTCGGAGGCGCGGGCCAGCGGGCTGACTTCGACCGGATAGTCGATGATGAAGGTCGGCTCCCAGCACTGGGCTTCGGCGCAGGCTTCGAACAGCTGCAGTTGCAGGCTGCCGAGGCCACCCGGCTTGACCTTCTCGCCGAAGGCGACGATCTTGGCCTTGAGGAACTCGGCGTCGGCCAGTTGCGCGTCGGTAAACGACGGCTGCTCACGCTGAATCGCCTGGGTGATGGTCAGGCGGTGGAAGGGCTTGGACAGGTCCAGCTCACGGCCCTGGTACTGGAACACTTCCTTGCCCAGCGCTTCGCGTGCGGCGTGGCGGATCAGGCCTTCGGTGAAGTCCATCAGCGTGTGGTAGTTCGCGTACGCCTCGTAGAACTCCATCATCGTGAATTCGGGGTTGTGGCGGGGCGAGAGGCCTTCGTTGCGGAAGTTGCGGTTAACTTCGAAGACCTTCTCGAAACCGCCGACGACCAGGCGCTTGAGGTAGAGCTCCGGCGCGATGCGCAGGAACTGCTGCATGTCGAGCGCGTTGTGGTGGGTGATGAAGGGCTTGGCCGCAGCGCCGCCGGGGATCGGGTGCATCATCGGCGTTTCGACTTCCATGAAGCCGTGGCCGCACATGTAGTTGCGGATCGACTGGACGATGGCCGAACGGGCGCGGAAGGTGAAGCGCGTTTCCTCGTTCATGATCAGGTCGACGTAGCGCTGGCGGTACTTCATCTCCTGATCGGCCAGGCCGTGGAACTTGTCCGGCAGCGGGCGCAGCGACTTGGTCAGCAGGCGGATTTCGCTGGCCTGGATGGTCAGTTCGCCGGTCTTGGTCTTCATCAGCGTGCCGACGACACCAAGGATGTCGCCGAGGTCCCAGCCCTTGAAGGCGGCGTAGACGTCCTCGCCGACCTTGTCACGGGCGACATAGACCTGAATGCGGCCGGAGACGTCCTGCAGCGTGGCGAACGAGGCCTTGCCCATGACCCGCTTCAACATCATGCGGCCGGCGACCTTGACTTCGACCGGCAGGCCTTCGAGTTCTTCGGCCGATTTCTCGCCGTAGCCGTCGTGCAGCTTCTGCGCGGTGTTCTCGCGCTGGAAGTCATTCGGGAAGGCGACCCCACCCTGGCGCAGCTCGGCCAGCTTGGCGCGGCGCTCGGCGATGATGTGGTTCTCGTCTTGTTGCTGTTCGGCGTTGGACATCGGGAAATCCTTGGGTAAATCGGGGTTTGGCGCTGGCTGGCGCGGAAAGGGGAGATTTTCGCCGATTCGGGGGGGCGGAACAAGGGAAAGGGGGCAATTCTTCCCGCCAATGCCATAATCCCGCCCCATGGAAATCCTGATTGAAATACTCCTCAAGGCCGGCCGCTCGGCGGTCGAGCTTTCCCTTTTCATCCTGCTGCCGGTGATGGTGGTGATGCTGTCGCTGATGCGCCTGCTCGAAGCGCGCGGCGCGCTCGACTGGGTGGTGGCGAAACTGGCGCCGGTGCTGAAGCCCTTCGGCCTGACCGGGCTGGGCGTATTCGCAGCACTGCAGATCAACTTCGTCAGCTTTGCCGCGCCGATGGCGACGCTGACCATGATGGATCAGCGCGGGGCGTCGGATCGCCACATCGCGGCGACGCTGGCGATGGTCTTCGCGATGTCGCAGGCCAATGCGGCGCTGCCGATGATGACCATGGGCCTCGACATCGGCTTGACCCTGCTGTGGTCGCTGCTCGGCGGCCTGACTGCGGCGGCGGCGACCTATTACCTGTTCGGTCGTGCGCTGTCGGCGGCCGAGGGCGTGGTCGACGAACACCTTTCGCATCCGGTGGCCGAGAGCGCCAAGGGCGTGCTCGACGTGATCAACCGCGCCGGCGCCGAGGCCTTCAAGCTGGCGGTCGGGGCGATCCCGATGCTGGTGCTGTCGCTGGTGGTGGTCACCGCTTTGCGCACTTTGGGCGCGATCGACCTGCTGACGACCTTGCTGGCGCCGCTGCTTGATGCGCTGGCGATCGACCGGGCGCTGGTGCTGCCGGCGCTGACCAAGTACCTGGCCGGCGGCACGGCGATGATGGGGGTGATGGACGAAATGCGCCGCGCCGGTCAGGTCAGCGTCGAACTGCTCAACAGCAGCGCCGGTTTCCTGATCTCGCCCTTCGACCTGCCCGGCGTTGCCGTGCTGATCGCGGCCGGGCCGCGTGTCGCCAAGGTATGGAAACCGGCGGCGCTCGGTGCCTGCATCGGCATCGCGCTGCGCACCGTCGGCCACATCGTCTTTGCCTGATCAGGCAGCGTAGAAGACGGCCAGCCAGACGGTGACCTGATCGGGCGCCGTCCAGTCGACGCGGTGCTCGCGGTGCGGGGCAATGTCGATGAAATCGCCGGCGCGCAGCTGGCGGGCGTCGGCTTCGTCGGCGAAGCGCAGTTTCGCTTCGCCCTGCAGCAGCACCACCCATTCGCCTTCGTCCTGGTCGTACCAGAAATCCGGCGGGCTGGCCTGCCCGGTGGAAACGATGCGCTCGATGCGCAGTCCCGGGCGCTGCAGAATGCTCGCGAATTGCTCGTCGGCCAGCGCGGCCGACGGCAATCCGGCGAACAGGTTGGGCGTCACACGCCCTGTTTCAGGCTGGCCTCGATGAAGTCGTCGAGGTCGCCGTCGAGCACGGCCTGGGTGTTGCCGGTCTCGAAGTTGGTGCGCAGATCCTTGATCCGGCTCTGGTCGAGCACGTAGGAACGGATCTGGTGGCCCCAGCCGATGTCGGACTTGGCATCCTCCAGCTTCTGCTGCTCGGCCTGCTGCTTGCGCAGTTCGAACTCGTAGAGGCGGGCGCGCAGCATCTGCCAGGCTTCGTCGCGGTTGCGGTGCTGCGAACGGTCGTTCTGGCACTGCACGACGATGCCGGTCGGGACGTGGGTCAGACGCACGGCGGAGTCGGTCTTGTTGATGTGCTGACCGCCGGCGCCGGAAGCGCGGTAGGTGTCGGTACGCACGTCGGCCGGGTTGATGGCGATTTCGATCGAGTCATCGACTTCCGGGAACACGAACACCGAGGTGAAGCTGGTGTGGCGGCGGGCGTTCGAGTCGAACGGCGACTTGCGGACCAGGCGGTGGATGCCGGTTTCGGTGCGCAGCGTGCCGTAGGCGTGGTCGCCGGTGAACTTGACGGTGGCGCTCTTGATGCCGGCGACGTCGCCTTCCGACTCTTCCATGACCTCGACGGAAAAGCCCTTCTTTTCACCGAACTTCAGGTACATGCGCAGCAGCATCGACGCCCAGTCCTGGGCTTCGGTACCGCCGGCACCGGCCTGGATTTCCAGGAAGCAGGGCATCGGGTCGGACGGGTTGTTGAACATGCGGCGGAATTCGAGCTTGCCGACTTTTTCCTCGATGCCGGCATTGTCGGCTTCGACCGACAGCAGCGTGTCGTCGTCGCCTTCTTCCTTGCCCATGGCGAAGAGTTCGCGGCCGTCGTTGATCGCGCCATCGACGTCTTCGAGGACGAGAACGATGTCTTCCAGGGCCTTCTTCTCACGACCGAGTTCCTGGGCACGCTTGGGGTCGTCCCAGATCTTCGGGTCTTCCATCTCCTGGTTGAGGAGGGTCAGACGCTCACGTTTGTGATCGTAGTCAAAGATACCTCCGTAGCTCGTCGGCGCGCTGCGCCAGGTCGTCGAGCTTGTTGGAGATGCTGTTCAGCCGTTCTGCTTCCATGAGACAAATTCCAATGCTTTGAAAAGACGCAATTATAGCTGCCGGGCACGGCGATGCCGACCGGATTGTGCATTGGAGAGGGCAGCACCAGGCTGGTGCGTGCTTTGCGGCGATGCGCATCCGCGATGCCCCGATTTTGGGATTTTTGCTGTATCAGCGAATGGTGTTTTTATTTATCTCGTTGATTTCAATAGTGATGATTTTTGGGTTCCGGTTGGCAAGGCTCTTGCATATTGCACTGCACAACAGTCAATCAATGACGAGGGCCCCATGACAGAGAGCGATGTGCCTGTTTCACGACCTTTGCTGGTCAATTTACGTGGTCCCCAGCTTGCCTGCTGGTTGCTGGCGGTCACCGCCGGCGCCGCCATCGCGCTGGGATTTGCCGGCGGCTGGCCGGCTTACCTCGGCTGGCTGGGTGGTGGCGTGCTGCTGCTGTCGGCCTGGTTGTCGCTGCGTCTGGTCCGTGGCCTGGAGCAGGGGCTGGTGCAGATCGACCGCTTCGCGCTGGAGTTGGCCGGCGGCAAGCTGGTGGCCCGTCTTGACGGCCGCGATTGCGGTGTCCTGGCGCCGCTGGCCGAGCGCCTGAACGGCATGGCCCGCTCGCTGGCCGGGCTGTTTCTGGTTTTCGCCCGGATGGCGCAGGAGATTTCCAGCGTCGCCAGCGAGAGCAAGCAGAACGCCAGCGGCGGCGATGCCGGTGTGCGCCGGCAGCGCGACATCACTTTTTCCTCGTCGGCCACGCTGGAGCAATTGACCGTCAGTCTCGGCGTCACCAGCGACAGTGCGCAGGGCGCCGCCGGCGTGGCCGAAGCATCGCGGCAGATGGCGCTGGCCGGCGCCAGTCGGGTCGGCAGCCTGTCCGACAGCCTGTCCGGCCTGGCCGCGACGGTGGAGCGCACGGCGGCCGGCGCGGCACGACTCGGCGAGCGCTCGCGCGAAATCGATACCATCGTTGGACTGATTTCCGATATTGCCACCCAGACCAATCTGCTGGCGCTCAATGCCGCCATCGAGGCGGCGCGCGCCGGCGAGCAGGGGCGCGGTTTTGCGGTTGTCGCCGACGAGGTGCGCAAGCTGGCTGAACGGACCAGCGTTGCCACCCGCGAGATCGGCGAGCGTATCGAGGGCGTCCGGCACGAAGTTGACGGGATGATCGCCGCCATGGCGCAGACCCGCGACGAGGCGACGAACAGCCTGACCGATGCCGGCGAGGCGGTTGGCGAATTGCGCCGGGTCGAGGAAAACGCCCAGCGCACGCTGGAACTGATCCGCGACATCGCGGCCGCCAGCCGCGAACAGAGCGAGGCCGGGCAGAACATCGCCCGCGACATCGAGCAGGTGGCGCAACTGGCCGATGCCAACGAGCATCTGGTCAGCGAGAACAGCGAGCTGTCGCGTTACCTGAGCGAGCTGGCCGGGCAGTTGAACGGCGCCCTGAACCAATATCAATACGAGTGAGGCAACCATGGATTGGGTCATTTATTCGCTCCTGGGCGCAGCCGTGCTGATCGCGCTGCTGACGCTGGTGCAACATCACCGGCACAGCCGGCGCGACGCCGGCCAGTCGCTCGAACTCAACCTCGACGCCTGCCGGACCTTGCTGGCACTGACGGCGCATTTCCAGCAGCACCGCGGCATGAGCTCGGCCTGGTTGGCCGGTGACAAGGGATTCGGCAGCAAGCTGGAGAACAAGTCCCGGGAAATCGAGGGCCTGTTCCAGGCACTGCGGCCGCTGGCCGACAGCGAGTCCGGCAAACCCCATCCCTGTCTGACGGCCAACGAGCTCAGCCTGTTCCGGCATCGCTGGGGCGGTTTGCGCGAACGCCTGGGGCAGTTGTCGGTCGAGCAGAGCATCGTCGAGCACAGCCAGTTGATCGAACAGTTGCTGCGCTGGCTGGCCGCCCTTGGCGAAGCCCGCCTTGAGCCGCTGGTTGCCGGACGCGGTGAACGCAACCTGGTACGCAATTACGCGATCCGCCTGCCGGCGCTGACCGAATGCCTGGGCCAGGCGCGCGCCGTCGGCCTCAGCGTGACCACGCGTGGCCACTGCTCGGCGGTTGCCCGGGTGCGGCTGCTGTTCCTGATTGCCCGGGCCGAATCCATCCTCAAGCAGGCCGGCGAGGGCGGGGCGATGAACCGCCAGGCCGAGCATGCCGTCCAGCACATGGTGCGCTTGCTGCGTCAGCGGGTGCTCGGGGCCGGTGGGGTGGCGGTTGGCGCCCAGGAATACTTCGACGACGCAACGCGCGCAGTCGATGCGGTATTTGCGTGGATTGCCGACAACGGCCGGGTGTTGTCCGATGCCGGAATTGGTGCATCGGTCGGGCGCCCGGGGGGCAGTTATGCGCTTTCCTGAATCATTTGCACCGTGCTGGTGCGTCACTGTTCGGAAGCTGGCGAATTATTATGTTTTTCCCGGAAATACTGCGAAAAGTGCTTGAATTTGAGCAGGCAAGATTTTTGCTAATGATTCATCGTACTGACTCAATGTATCTGCATCGTGAACGATATTGCACCACCCAACGGTTTTCTTCCTGTCCTGCGCAAGCGTCGTGAATCTGCCTGGAATGGCATCGACACTGATCGCGTGCTGCAGGTGCTTGTGCACAACCTGGATGGGATGGTCTTTCGCTGTGCCATTGACGAGCAGTGGACGATGCATTTCGTCAGCGATGGCAGTCGCGAGCTGACCGGATACTGCCCGGACGAACTCGAATACAACAAGGTCACGTCGCTGGAGGTGATCACCTATCCGGAAGACCGGGCCGTGGTCCGCCGGGCGATTTCGACGGCGATGGCCGGCAGCGGCCGTTACCGTGTCCAGTACCGGATCGTGCATCGGCGCGGTGCGGTCAAATGGGTGCTTGAACGCGGTGCCGTGGTGCTCGACGAGAAAGGGCAGCGGGTACTCGAAGGCTTCATCGAGGATGTCACCGAACAGGTCGAGAGCCAGCGTCAACTGGCCGATGCCGAGCTGCGCTACCGCAGCATTTTCGAGGATTCGGTGGTCGGCATGTTCCAGACCTCGATCGACGGTCATTACCTCGCCGCCAACCGGGCCTTGGCCGGACTCTACGGTTACGAGACGCCGGACGCACTGATCGCCGGCCTGTCCGACATCGCCGGCCGACTCTACGTCGAGGCCGGGCGTCGTGAGGAATTCAAGACCCTGATCCGCGAGCACGGGCGGGTGACCGATTTCGAATCCGAGGTCTATCGCCGCGACGGCAGCCGCATCTGGATTTCCGAACATGCCCACGTGGTGTACAGCCCGGAAGGCGAGGCGCTGTATTACGAAGGGACGGTCGAAGATGTGACCGCCCAGCACAATTACCGCCAACAACTCGAATACCAGGCGACGCACGATCCGCTGACCGGGCTGCCCAACCGCAATCTGCTCCAGGACCGACTGCAGCAATTGCTCAACCTGGCCCAGCGTCGGGGGACCAAGGGCTCGCTGGCCTTCGTCGATCTCGACAACTTCAAACTGATCAACGACAGCCTGGGGCACGGCGCCGGCGACAAACTGCTGGTCGAAGTGGCCCGCCGGCTCAGGTCCTGCCTGCGCGATACCGACACCGTCGCCCGTTACGGCGGCGATGAATTCGTGCTCATCCTTGGCGACGACGGCGGCCTCAGCGATACCTTGCATATCCTGCGCCGGGTTCGTAACGCGATTGGCGAACCGGTCATGCTCGACGGCCAGGAAGTCCGCGTCGATTGCAGCATCGGCGTCAGCGTCTTTCCCGATGACGGCGCCGAGCTCGGCGTCCTGCTCCGCCATGCGGACGCGGCCATGCACCATGCCAAGAAACTGGGCAAAGGGCAGTTCCAGTTCTACACCGAATCGCTGAATGCCGAGGCGCGTGATCGCCTGGCGCTCGACTCGGCGCTGCGTCGGGCAGTCGAGCAGGAAGAGTTGCACGTCGTCTATCAACCCAAGGTCGATGCGCGAGGCCGTCCCTTCGGTTTCGAGGCCCTGGTCCGCTGGGAGAGCGCCGAATTCGGCAGCGTGTCGCCGGTGCGCTTCATTCCGCTGGCCGAAGAGAATGGGCTGATCGGACAACTGACGGTTTTCGTGCTGCGCACCGCCTGCCGGGAAGCGGCCAGGTGGCGGGCTGCCGGCCACGGGCATCTGCGCGTGGCGGTCAATATTTCGCCCAGCCTGTTTCGCGAAAAGGATCTGGCCGCGCTGGTCCGCGCTGTTCTCGCCGAAGCCGGCCTGCCGCCGGAAAACCTCGAACTCGAGATCACCGAGGGCGTGCTGATGGGCGACGTCCAGCGCACGCTGGCCGTGCTCAATGAACTGAAAGCGATGGGCGTCTACATCGCGGTCGACGACTTCGGCACGGGTTATTCCTCGCTCGCCTACCTCAAGCGTTTCCCGATCGACATTCTCAAGGTCGACCGCTCCTTCGTGCTCGAATGCGATCAGGGCAATGGCGGACTGGCGATTACCCGCGCCATCGTTTCACTGGCGCACAGCCTGAACCTGCGGGTAGTCGCCGAAGGGGTTGAACAGCAGACCCAGCTTGCCGTGCTCAATGCGCTCGGTTGTCAGGAATTCCAGGGTTATTACTTTGCCCGGCCGATGCCGGTCGAGCAAATCGCCGCCTATCTGGCCGGTGGTTGAAAAAATGCCGGACCCCGCGATCAGCGTCGGGAATCCGGCAAAGGCCGGCACCGCGGTGTGCCGGCGGGGGTTCAGGCCTTGTTCAGACTGAGGATGCTCGATTTTCGGTATTCCTCGTTCGGGAAGACGCGACCGCTCACCAGGGTCTCGAAAATGTGCTCGAAGACAATGCCGGGTTGGCCCTTCTTGAGGCCGGAACGGAAGTAGGAATGCCCTTTGGGCGGATCGTAAAGTGTATTGACGTCATCGCAATCGACGGCGTAGACGTTCTTCGGCGTCAGCTCCATGTTTTCCGGTCCGGAGTGGCCAAGTCGGCGTGAAGCCTCGCCGTTCTTCAGGTTGGAGACCTTGCTGGCGCGCAGCGCCAGGTCGTCGGAGGCGTAATAAACGATGACGTTGCGCGAGGCATGGCTGATCAGTTCGCCTGCCTCACCCTTGTGCAGCGATTCGTTGAGAATGTCGGCGGCGACCATGAAGGTGTTGCGGAAGAGCAGCGGTAAACCCTGCGGCTGGTCGTAGTGTTTCCAGTTGGAGAGCGTCTGGCGCAGTACCCGGTTGCCCATCGAATGCGCCAGCAGGTTGATCCGCTTCAGGCAGGGATCGTCTTCCGGGTCGTATTCGACCGAGTTGCGCCATTCCATGAAGCGCTGCATCACCCGGGCGAAGGTGAAGGCACTCTGGTCGGCAGCCTTCTGGTCGTCCCAGTAATCCTTGATGATGCCGAGGTCGGCGTCGCATGGCCAGACCAGCGGCAGCACCAGGACTTCACCAGACTTCTTCTTGTCGCACAGCTTCTGCAATTCCTCGGTCGCTGCGAAAACATCTTCCGGCAGATTGGAGAAACCGTGGATGTATACCAGCACCTGCCGGACTTTCGCCGCTTTCAATGACTTCAGCAGGTTCATGCTGCCGATTTCCTCGTATTTCCCCTTCTTGTGCCGGGTGCAGCAGAAGAAACTGCGGCTCGACGAATTGTTCTGCAGGTCGAACACGAAATCCTTGTTCAGCGCGGGTTCCGTGTTAACCGTCGGCATGCGGCTGGTGATGAACAGCATCGGCTTTCTCCCGTGGGTATTTGCGTAGCGCCTCCGCAGGCGATTGTCATCAAGCTTAGTAGCTGAATGGAATATGTCAATCGGTTTGTTTGGGCGTCGCGGGCGACGGCGTGCTGCCGGAAATTGGGTCAGGTTTCGGCGATCTGGCGTAGTCGCCAGTTATGTTCCGCGGCGCGCCGGGAGATTTCGCGGTTGAGCGCTGTCTGTTGCTGGCCGAAGGCGTCGCGTTCGCCATGATTGCGGCTGGCGGCTTCAATGCTGCGCAAGCAGCGCCAGCGATAGCCTTGGCGGGTCCGGAACAGTCGCATCTCTTCCTTGGGGTGATGCACACGGCAGCAATAGCAAAACAGCATCTCTGTCATTACAACCTCGCGGGAAAGGTGTCGTTGCCAGATCAGCTTGCCAATGGCGTGTTACGGCAGGATGAAGGCGGTTGCTACCGTTTTGCCTCATCCTTGGAGGGCGTTGAAAGTCCGCTTACTCCAGGTACTCGATCATCAACTGCGGATTCTCGACGCCCATGTATTCATTGACCGACAGCCGGTAGGCGGCGCGGGTGCTGTGGCCGGGTTGATTGGCGAAGTTGAACTGGATCGCCTCGATCCGGCTGTTGCCTTTGCGCAGCCGCAGTTTCAGGTGCTTTTCCTTGAGTACGCGCTGTTGTTCGACTTCGAATTCGTCGACGAACAGCGGTGCCGGGAAGCCCTGGCCCCAGATTTCGTTTTCCAGGAGCTTGGCGGTTTCCAGGCTGATGTAGCCGCCTTCGAGTGGGCCGTCGGTTTCCAGCGTGCGGGTGAGGTCGGACGGGGCGAGGAGTTCGCCGGCGACTTCGGCGAACAGCGCCTGGAAGCGTTCGAAATCGCCGGCTTTGATGGTGGCGCCGGCCGCCATGGCGTGACCGCCGAAGCGGACGAGCAGGCCGGGCGCGCGCTTGGCGACGAGGTCGAGCGCATCGCGCAGGTGCAGGCCGGGGATCGAGCGGCCGGAGCCCTTGACGATATCGCCTTCGCCCTGGGCAAAGGCGAACACTGGCCGGTGCAGCTTGTCCTTGATGCGCGAGGCGAGGATGCCGACGACGCCTTCGTGCCAGCCCGGGTCGAACAGGGCGACGCCGGGTGCGGCGGCATCGACGTCCATCGACTCAAGCAGGGCGAGCGCCTGTTCCTGCATGCCGGCCTCGATTTCGCGGCGTTCGCGGTTGAAGTTGTCGAGTTCCTGGGCGATGTTGAGCGCCCGCGCCGGGTCGTCGGTGAGCAGGCATTCGACGCCCAGACGCATGTCGGCGAGGCGGCCGGCGGCGTTCAGGCGCGGCCCGATCAGGAAGCCGAGGTCGAAGGCGGTGGCTTTGCGCGGATCGCGCCCGGCCGCCTTGAACAGCGCCGCGATGCCCGGCTGCAGCCGGCCGGCGCGCATGCGCTTGAGGCCCTGGCTGACCAGGATGCGATTGTTGCGGTCGAGCTTGACGACGTCGGCGACGGTGCCCAGTGCAACGAGGTCGAGCAGGTCGGCGAAGTTGGGCTCCGGGCGCTCGGCGAACCAGCCGCGCTCGCGTAGTTCGGCGCGCAGCGCCAGCATCACGTAGAACATCACGCCGACGCCGGCGATGCACTTCGACGGGAAGTCGCAGCCGGGCTGGTTGGGATTGACGATGCAGTCGGCGTCGGGGAGCGATTCGCCGGGCAGGTGATGGTCGGTGATCAGCGTGGCGATGCCGTGCTGCTGGGCGCGGGCGACGCCTTCGAGGCTGGCAATGCCGTTGTCGACGGTGATGATCAGGTCGGGCGATTGCTGCGCGGCGACGTCGACGATCTCCGGCGACAGCCCATAGCCGAGCTTGAAGCGGTCGGGCAGCAGGAAATCGACGTCGGCACCGAGCGCTTTCAAGGCGCGCATGCCGACGGCGGTGGCGGTGGCGCCGTCGCAGTCGTAGTCGCCGATGATCAGCATTTTTGCCTCGGCCTCGATGGCGTCGGCGAGCAGGCTGGCGGCGTCGCCGGCGTGGGTCAGCGCGGTGGGCGGCAGCAGGGATTTCAGCTCGTAATCGAGTTCGGCCTTGTCGGTAACGCCGCGCGCGGCGTAGAGCCGGGCGAGCAGGGGATGCAGGCCCTGTTGTTCGAGTTGCCAGACGGTACGCTGGGGCGCGCTGCGGGTGACGATGCGGGTCAAGACGGTCTTCCTTCCGGCGCTGTGGCGGCCAGCGCGTTGGCAATGGCGGCCGGCGAGCGGCCCTTCTTCCAGAATTTCCAGCGCTCGCCGCCGGTGATTGTCCACTGCAGCCGGCCGTAGATGGTCGGGGCGACGATGTCGAGCTGGTGCACGGTCTTGCCCTGTTGCGCGCGCAGCGGGGCGAACCAGTGGCTGTCCAGATCGGTAAACGCCTGCCGCCAGCCTTCCGGGTTTTCGTAGAGGATGGTCGGCAGCAATTGATCAAGCACGACCAGCGGCGCCTGCACCTTGGCGGCGAGCACTTCACCCAGATTTTCCGGTCGGCCATGCACGGCCAAGCAGGCAGCGCGGCCCAGGCCGACGGCCAGCGTATCATCGGCGAACAGCGCATCGAAGGCTGCCGCCGGCTGCCCGGCAGTCCCCGCACCCCACAACCACAGGCTGTTGATCGCCGGCTTGCCGGCGCCGGCCCGCGCCGCGTTGACCGGGTGTAAATGCAGGAACATCTGCACTTCGTTCAGCCAGCGGTGCAGCGGCGAAGTCTTGTCGCTCAGGTCGCTGTCCATGCGCCGCCCGGCGACGGCGGAAAGCGGCGCAGCGACATGCTCGGCCGGCTGATGCAGACGCAGATACCAGCGCCGCGCCGTCGCCGCATGAAACACGCCGATGTCGGCGAACTCGGCATTCAGCGCTGCCACCAGCGCCTGCGCCTCAGTCTCGTCCACATCGAAAGCCCCGGCATCGGCAAGCACGATGCGCTCGTGATGAAAACGCAGATGCACCGGATCGGCGCACAGCCAGTGCCCATCTTCGGCGACCGCACCCGCTTCGCCCAAGCGCCGGAACGCCGCCGGTCCACCAGCCGGCACACCGAACAGCTCGACCAACGATTGTTCGAGCGAAACCGGCGCCGAACGCCGGAACACCGCATGCCCGTCCAACCACTCGAAACCCGGCGCCGGCAACTTGTCCAGCGTCAACGGGTCGCCCGGTTCGGGCCAGATCAATTCGGGAACAAGCAGGGTCAGGCGCACGGTACAGCACTCATCGGGGGAAGGCGCGAGTTTATCACTGCGGCGGGGGGCGCTTGCGGTGGGTGTTGATCAGTGGTTGATAAACCACTGGACGATGTCTTGCGCCCCATAGTAGTGTTTCTTCATGCTCAAGCAGCTCCTCAACCTCTTAAATCGCGTCCCGGTAACGCTCGTCTTGCTCGGCATGACCTTGGCGACCTTCGTGTTTTATGTTGCCGCCGAGAAACGTATCGATGCCGCCAACGAACAGCGACATGCCTCGCTGCTATTGGCGGAAGAATTGCGCCAGTCATCCGACGACCTGACACGTATGGTGCGAACCTACGCTGTAACGGGCAACCCGATCTACAAGCGGCATTTCCAAGAAATCCTCGATATCCGCGACGGTAAAAAACCACGTCCGGTCAATTATCAGTACGTCTATTGGGATCTGGTCGGTCCCAGCGACCAAAGACCTCGCCCATTTGCCGAGGCAATCCCTTTGATGGCACTGATGCAGCAGGCCGGGTTCGCCGAGCCGGAATTCGCCAAACTGGCCGAGGCCAAGAGTGATTCGGATGAACTGGCAAAGATCGAGCTCGCCGCCATGGCATTGCTGGAAAAAATGCAGCCGCCGGCACCAGACGATCAACAACGCACCGTCGAGATGCTGCACGACGCCCGCTACCATGAAGCCAAGCTGGGTATCATGAGATCAATCGGAGAAGCCATTGTGCTCTCTGACCAGCGCACGCTCGCTGCTGTCAATGCAGCTGAAAAAAGAGCTTTCCAACTGCGTGTTGTATTCGTCTTGCTTGCCGTATCGTTGGCATGGCAACTGTGGCGTCTGCGGAGGCGTGAAACAGAGCGCACGATAGAACTCAGGGTTGCGCATGATGACGTCAAAAAACATATTGACGAATTGTTATCAAGCCGAACCCGCTTACAAACGAGTCAGGAGAGCCTGTCTCATATCATTCGCTCGCCAGAGCTGAGTGCCAGTCTGGATGACGCCTTTGCCTTTGTATTGGAAAAGATAGCCGGCACCCTCGATATTGCCAGAGTCAGCATCTGGCAACTGAGCGAAGACCTTCAAACAATTCACTGCCGTGATCTTTGGGGGGCAACAGGCCAAAAACATACATCAGGGTTTGCCTTGTCGAGAGCCGATTACCCCGCCTACTTCAAGCACATCGAGAGGGACGAGCCAATTGTTGCCAATGACGCACACACCCATGCTGGCACCTGCGAGTTTTCCGCTGACTATCTGATACCGCTCGGCATCAACTCAATGCTTGATGTGCCAATTCACGTCAACGATAAACTTTGGGGCGTCATGTGTCTCGAACACATTGGCAAGGCTAAGGTATGGGAACCGGAAGATATTGCCTTTATCACCAGCGCGGCCGCGCTGGTAGCGCTGGCCATTGAAAAGAGCCGCCGTCGCCAGACTGAAGACAATCTTCGGATTGCCAAAGAAGCCGCGGAGGCCGCCAACATTTCAAAGAGTACCTTCCTGGCCAACATGAGCCACGAAATCCGCACCCCGCTCAATGCCATCACCGGCATGGCACACATCCTTCGCCGTAGTGGCTTGGCCCCGTTGCAGATAGATAAAATCAACAAGATCGAAAGCGCCGGCAAGCATCTGCTTGAGGTCATCAACGAGGTACTCGACCTGTCCAAGATCGAAGCAGGCAAGTTCGTCCTGGAAGACCTCCCGGTCCATGTTGAGGCCCTGCTCGTCAATGTTGACTCGATGCTCGGCCAGAAAGCCCGCGACAAGGGCCTGCGCTTCAACATCGAAACGAGTTCCTTGCCTCAGTTTCACGGCGACCCCACTCGACTGCAACAAGCCCTGCTCAACTATGCCGCTAATGCCATCAAGTTCACGGAGCGGGGTCATGTCACCCTGCGAGTAACGCAAGAAGCCGAAACCAACGACACCGCCACGCTGCGTTTCGAAGTTGAAGATACGGGTATCGGCATTAGTCCCGAAGCACAGTCCAGACTCTTCACGGCCTTCGAGCAGGCCGACAATTCGACTACTCGCCAATACGGCGGCACCGGACTTGGGCTGGCTATTACCAAGAAAATCGCCGAAGTGATGGGGGGCGGTGCGGGTGTCACCAGCACGCCCGGCCAGGGCAGCATCTTCTGGTTCACCGCTGTTCTCCAGAAAACGCCCACAACAACTGCACAAGCCACCCATACCGGCAACGAAACCGCCGAGCAAATCCTGCTGCGTGACCATGCTGGCAAGAGCATCCTGTTGGTGGAAGATGAGCCGATCAACCGGGAAATTGCCCAAATGCTGCTGGAGGATGTGGGCCTCGCCGTCGATATGGCGGAGAACGGCCAGCAAGCCGTCGAGAAAGCCTGTTCAGGCGATTACGACGCTATCCTGATGGACATGCAGATGCCGGTGTTGGATGGACTGGATGCAACCCGGCAGATACGGCAATTGTCCGGCTGCGAGACGACGCCCATTCTGGCGATGACGGCCAATGCCTTTGCCGAAGACAAGGAAAGGTGCTTTAACGCAGGCATGAATGACTTTCTTTCCAAGCCGGTTAAGCCAGAAATTCTCTACGCGATGCTGCTCAAATGGTTTGAGCAGCATCGGGGCTGAACGGTTGGTTTGTAGCTGTTTGACCTTCGGTGGAGCGAATGACAGCAACGAGGGGAAGGGGTGGCGGAAGGTGGCGGGGTAGATATTCACTTTCAGCGATACCGGATATCCCCTTTGCCTTGCGTACGCCTGCCTGGTGGCCGGTGATAATTCGTTCGTCGGGAATCCGGATGGAAATTGCGCCTAGTCAACTGCGCGGTCGCCCCGAATCGATTAACCTTCCCCCTTTCTGCAAACGCACGCGAGGTAGTTCATGCCGGTGATCGAAGTCCGCCATCCCCTGGTCAAACACAAAATCGGACTGATGCGGGAAGGCGACATCAGTACCAAGAAATTCCGCGAGCTGACCGCCGAGCTGGCGCGCCTGCTGAGTTACGAAGCCTGCCGCGATTTCGAGCTTGAGCCCCGCCAGATCGAAGGCTGGTGCGGCGAGGTCGAAATCGAGCAGATCAAGGGCAAGAAGGTCACCGTGGTGCCCATCCTGCGTGCCGGCATCGGCATGCTTGACGGCATTCTCGACCTGATCCCGAACGCCAAGGTCAGCGTCGTCGGCATTGCCCGCAACCACGAGACGCTGATGCCGGAGCCGTATTTCGAGCGCTTCGTCGGCCAGCTCGACGAGCGCCTGGCGATGATCATCGACCCGATGCTGGCGACCGGTGGCTCGCTGATCGCCACCATCGACATGTTGAAGCGCAAGGGCTGCAAGCAGATCAAGGCGCTGGTCCTGGTCGCCGCGCCGGAAGGCATCGCGGCGATGGAGAAAGCGCATCCCGACGTGCAGATTTACACCGCCGCCATCGACAGCCATCTCAACGAGCACGGCTACATCATCCCGGGCCTCGGCGATGCCGGCGACAAGATTTTCGGAACCAAGGAATCATGAGTCACACCCACGACCCCGTTTGGCGCACCGCCCTGTCCGGCGCGCAAATCCTTTTCGTCGCCTTCGGCGCGACCGTCCTCGTGCCGCTGCTCACCGGCCTCAACCCGAGCCTGGCGCTGCTCGGCGCCGGCGTCGGCACGCTGATCTTCCAGCTATGCACCAAGCGCCAGGTGCCGATCTACCTGGGCTCCAGCTTTGCCTTCATCGCGCCGGTGATCTATTCGGTGCAGACCTGGGGCATGAACGCCACGCTCGGCGCGCTCGCCGCCGCCAGCTTCTTCTATTACGTCGCCGCGGCGCTGGTCAAATGGCGTGGCGTCGGCCTGATCCACAAGCTGCTGCCGCCGGTGGTGATCGGCCCGGTGGTCATGGTCATCGGCCTCGGTCTGGCCCAGGTTGCGGTCAGCATGGCCACTGGCAAGGCCGGCGATGCCCAGGTCGTGCCCTACGAAACGGCCATCGCCATCGCCGCCATCTCGCTGCTGGCGACCATGCTCACTGCCATCCGCGCGCGCGGCCTGCTCAAGCTGGTGCCGATTTTGGTCGGTGTCGCCGTCGGCTACACCGTCTCGCTGTTCGTCGGTATCGTCGATTTCAGCAAGGTCACGGCGGCGGCGTGGATTGCCGTGCCCGAGTTCGGCACGCCGGAATTCAACCTGGCGGCGATCCTGTTCATGATCCCGGTGGCGATTGCGCCCATCGTCGAGCACGTCGGCGGCATCCTCGCCATCGGCTCGGTGGCCGGCAAGGACTATACCGAAAGCCCGGGCCTGCACCGCACGCTGTTCGGCGACGGCCTGGCGGTCAACGTCGTCGGCCTGTTCGGCGGCCCGCCGGTGACCACCTACGGCGAGGTGACCGGCGCCGTCATGCTGACCAAGAACTACAACCCGGTGGTGATGACCTGGGCTGCCGGCTTCGCCATCCTTATGGCCTTCGTCGGCAAGTTCGGCGCGCTGTTGCAGACCATCCCGATGCCGGTGATGGGCGGCATCATGGTGCTGCTGTTCGGCTCGATTGCCGGCATCGGCCTGAAGACGCTGCTCGACGCCAAGGTGAACCTGACCAGCGCGCGCAACCTGTGCATCGTCTCGGTAACCCTGGTCACCGGCATCGGCGGCCTGGGCGTGACCATCGGCAGCTTCTCGCTGCAGGGCATCAGCCTGTGCGGCGTGCTGGCGGTGCTGCTCAACCTGTTGCTGCCGGCCGAGCCGACGGAGTCAGACAAGGTGCGTTGATCTGCATCCCTGATGACTACCGAGCTTTCCCCACGCGTCGAGCGTTTCTTTCTGGTGACCCTGGCTGGCATCCAGTTCAGCCATGTGCTCGATTTCATGATCATGATGCCGCTCGGCCCGATCCTGATGACCGCTTTCGGCATTGATACGCACGAGTTCGGCTTGCTGGTCGCGTCCTACAGTTTCAGTGCGGCGGTTTCCGGGGTGCTGGCAGCGACCTTCGTCGATCGCTTCGAGCGCAAGCGGCTGTTGCTGGTGGTCGTGGCGCTGTTCGCGCTGGCGACGCTGGCCTGTGCGCTGGCCCCGGGGTATTCGACGCTGCTGCTGGCGCGGGGGATGGCCGGGGTGTTCGGCGGGGTGATGGGGGCATTGATCCACACCATGATCGGCGATGCGATTCCGTTCTCACGCCGGGCGCGGGCCAGCGGCATCGTGGCCAGCGCCTTTTCGCTGTCGACCATTGCCGGCGTACCGCTGTCGCTGTGGCTGGCCAATCATCTGGGCTGGCGCGCGCCGTTCGCGTTGATCGCATTACTGGGCGTTGTCTTCATGCTGGTCGGCCTGCGTTTCCTGCCGGAACTGCGGCATCACCTTGCTGAGGAAAAGCGCGCACATCTGCTCTCCGATACCTTCAGTGTGCTTGCCGATGGCAACCACCTGCGCGCCTTGCTGTTTTCCGCGCTGATCATCTTTTCCGGTTTCACGGTGATTCCGTACATCACGATTTACGCGGTAGGCAACGTCGGCATCGCCCAGGCGGACATTCCCATCGTCTACCTGGTCGGCGGCTTCGCCACCTTCATCAGCGCCCGGCTGATCGGGCGCTGGGCCGACCATCACGGCAAGGTCGAGATCTATCGCCGGGTCGGCCTGCTGGCAATGGTGCCGCTGCTGGTGCTGACGCATGTCGGTGTGCTGCCGCTGTGGGGCTGGCTGATCTGTTCGACCAGCTTCTTCGTGTTGCTGTCAGGGCGGATGATCCCGGCGATGGCGATCATCGCCTCAGCGGCGCAGCCGAAACTGCGTGGCACCTTCATGTCGCTCAACGGTACCGTGCAGTCCCTGGCGATGGGGCTGGCGACGACGCTGGCCGGTTTCCTGGTCAATATGGACGATAGCGGTCGCATGGTCGGCTATCCGCTGGTCGGCTACGTTGCCGTGGTCGCCAACCTGGCGGCGATCTGGTGCGCCTCACGCATCGTCATGCACGGCCGTAACGCCTGACTTTCCGGAGCCATCATGGACAAGACGACTTACTGGATATTGCGTTGCGAGCATCGCTTGCTGTTCCTGGCCGATGGCGCACAGTTCCCGGTGGGCCATGCTGCCGATTTCGGCAATCCGGAGCGGGCGCTGATCGTCAGCGAATCGCCGGAATGTCGCCATGTTGCGGTCGACGTCGCCGAATTCCCGAAAATACCCGGCGCCGAACCGGTTTCCGTGCGCGCCATCTTCACCCTGGCCGGTCCGGAAATTTTCGCGCTCGCCGGTCGGGCGACGCAACTGCTCGACTGGCAGGCCAATCACCGTTATTGCGGCCGTTGCGGCACGCCAACCGAAATCGTGGCGGACGAGCCGGCGATGCGCTGTCCGGCCTGTGGCCTATTGGCTTATCCACGTCTGTCGCCGGCGGTGATGGTGCTGGTGCGCGATGGCGAGAGGCTGCTGCTGGCACGCAGTCCGCATTTCAAGCCGGGCGTGTACAGCGCGCTGGCCGGGTTCGTCGAGCCGGGCGAGACGCTGGAGCAATGCGCGGTGCGCGAAGTGCGCGAGGAGGTCGGCGTCGAGATCGCCAATCTGCGCTATTTCTCCAGCCAGCCCTGGCCGTTTCCCAATTCGCTGATGATCGCGTTCTTCGCCGATTACGCCGGCGGGACGATCACGCCGCAGCCCGGTGAAATCGAGGATGCCGGCTGGTACCTGCCGGCTGAACTGCCGCTGCTGCCCGATCCGGTGAGTATTGCGCGGCGCCTGATCGACGCGGCGCTGGCGACTTAAACCGCGTCGTCGTCGCGGTGCGTGCGCATCGCGGCAAAACATTCCTGCCAGTAATCCAGACAAGCACGAACCTTGGGCAGGCGGTGGCGTTCCTGCAGCATCACCGCGTACACGGGAATGCGTTCGCGGTCGGTGTAGTCGGCGAGTACCTGGCGCAGTTGCCCGCGCCGGACCAACGGCGAGACCAATAACTCGTTGAGGCGGGCGATGCCGATGCCTTCGAGCGCCAGGGCGAGGACGATGGAAGTGCTGTCGGCGCGGGTGTGGCCCTTGACCAGCAGGATGTCGGTCCGGTTGCTACGGGCCAGCCGTTTGTCCTTGTTGGCCGACTGCCAGACGGCGGCGGTGCTGTCCCATTCGCTGCTGTCCTGCGTCGATTTCCTGAATGGCCAGCGATTCAGAGACTGGCTGGCGCTGTTGGCAATCAGCCGGTGTTTTGCCAGATCGGCCGGGGTCGCCGGTGTGCCGAACTTGTCCAGATAGCTGGGGGCGGCGTAGAGGCTGCGGCCATGTTCGCCAATTTTCCGGATGACCAGGCTTTCGGCGTTGTCGACGCCGGCGCGGATGGCGATGTCGATGCCGTCGCGAGCCAGATCGGAAACCCGGTCGTCGGCCAGGATGTCGATCTGCAGCCCCGGGTGGCGCGCGTACAGCCCGGGCAGGCTGGGGACGATGACCATCTGGGCGAGGATGGGGCTGATGCAGATGCGGACCAGTCCGCTCGGCCCGGCCAGCTTGCCGCTCAACTCGCTGTCCATTTCGGCGGCGATGTCGAGCATGCGCCGGGCGTGGGCGAGGAAGGTGTCGCCTTCATCGGTCAGCGACAGGCCGTGCGTGCTGCGATGCAGGAGGCGGACGCCGAGTGCGGCCTCCATGCGGGCGATGGCGCGCGATACCTGGCTGACCGGCTCGTTGCGCTCGCGCGCTGCCGCCGAAAGCGTACCGAGTTCGGCAACGCGGACGAAGAGGGCGGCGTCGGTCAGGTTCAGTTGCATGCCTGGCAGTATGAACGGGAATTTATTGTTTTGCAAAAACTGCAATAGCAATCTGCATTTTCGGCGGTTTCCGATATTCGGTTGTAGCAATAAAGTGCGAACCGTTACTTGTGAAGGAGATTGCCATGAGCCAGATCGACCGCCCGGGGGCGCTGCCCCTTGCCGCGCGCGATGCCGAACGGCGGGGTCGCCGCTACGAGCAGGCCGTCGAGCGCGCCGAGGCAATGCGGCGTGCCGAGATCAAGGTGGCGCAGGATAGGCTGATTGCTTTGACTGTTGCGCTGTTGGTCCGCGTGTTGCGGCGTGCAACAGGATATTTGCGAGACTGCCGAGGCAGTCTCGCTCGCCCTGCCGCATGAACACGCGCCGGTGAAAGCGCGCGCTTCGTTTGCGGTCGGTGTCAGCCGGTCAGCGGCTTGACCACGCGCTTGACGGCGGTGTCGTCGGGGTGCGGGTGGATGGTGAAGCCGAGGCTGGTCATCAGGCGGAACATCTTGCTGTTGGTCGACAGCACGTCGCCAACCACGGCGCGGTAGCCCTTGCTGCGGGCACAGTCGATCAGCGCCGTCATCAGCTTGCGGCCGACGCCGCACTTCTGCCAGTCGTCGCCGACAGCCAGTGCGAACTCGACCGATTCGCCATCCGGATTGAGCACATAGCGGGCCACGCCGATCTGGTGTTCCTTGCCGGTTTCGGCATTGGGCAGCGTCGCGACCAGCGCCATTTCACGGTCGTAGTCGATCTGCGTGAAGCGGACCAGCATGGTCTGGGTCAGTTCGCGCAGGGTGTCCATGAAGCGGTAGTAGCGCGATTCGTCGGACATGGCCTTGACGAATTCCTGCTCCATGTCGGCGTCTTCCGGGCGGATCGGGCGGATGGTGACGACCTTGCCGTCGTTCATCGTCCAGTCCTGGATCAGGTGCACCGGGTAGGGGTAGATCGCCATGTGCGCGTAGCGGTCGCCGCTGCTGTTGGCCGCGTGGTCGATGACGATGCGGGCGTCGGCAGCGATGGCGCCGTGCTCGTCGACGATCAGCGGATTGAGGTCCATTTCGATGATCCACGGCAGTTCGCAGACCATTTCCGAGATGCACAGCAGGACTTCCTTGAGCGCTTCACGGTCGACCGGCGGCATGTTGTGGAACTGGTCGAGCACCTTGGAGGTGCGCGTCGAGTCGATCAGGTCCTTGGCCAGGAACTTGTTCAGCGGCGGCAGCGCGACCGAACGGTCGGAGAAGATTTCATTGTCGAAACCGCCGGCGCCGAAGGTAATGACCGGCCCGAAGATCGGGTCACGCAGCACGCCGATCATGATTTCGCGGCCGTGCGGGCGGGACAGGAAGGGCTCGATCGAGACGCCGTTGATCTTGGCGGTCGGGTTGCGCTTCTGCACCGTGTCGATGATGTCGTGATAGGCGTTGCGTACCGCCGGCGCATTCTGGATGTTGAGGCGGACGCCGCCGGCGTCTGACTTGTGCGGCAGGTCGGGCGAATCGACCTTCATCGCCACCGGGAAGCCGATCTGTTCGGCCAGCAGCAGGGCTTCGGTGGCGGTACGGGCGACCATGGTCTGGGCGACCGGCACCTTGAAGGCGCGCAGGATGGCCTTCGATTCCATTTCCGAGAGCACCTTGCGCCGTTCGGCGAGCAGGGCCTCGATCAGCATCTTGGCGCCTTCGGCTTCCGGCCGGCCGTGCTGGCGGGTCGGTTCCGGCGTCTGCAGCAGCAGCTTCTGGTTGCTGTAGTACTTGGAAATGTGGTGGAACAGCTCGATTGCCGTTTCCGGCATGCGGAAGGCCGGGATGCCCGAGTCTTCGAGCAGCTTGCGCGCTTCGGAAACCTGGGATTCACCCATCCAGCAGCAGATGATGCGGCGGTTGAGCTTGTCGGAAATCGAGATGATCGCCTGGGCCACGCCCATCGGGTCGGTCATCGCCTGCGGCGAGAGCATGACCAGGGTGCTGTCGACGTTCGGATCCTGCGAGATCGACAGCAGGGCGTCGCGGTAGCGTTCGGGGGTGGCGTCGCCACCGATGTCGATCGGGTTGCTGTGCGACCAGCTGGCCGGCAGCACCTTGTTCAGGTTGCCGATGGTTTCCGCGGCCAGTTCGGCCAGCGGAATGCCGAGGTCGCCGGCGCGGTCGGCCGCCATGGCGCCCGGACCGCCACCGTTGGTGATGATTGCCAGACGGGCGCCTTGCGGACGGAACTTGGAGGCGAGTGCCTTGGCCGCGTAGAACAGCTGGCCGACGTTCTTGACGCGGACGACGCCGGCACGGCGCACGGCGGCGTCGAAGACGGTATCGGAAACGGCGGCCATGCCCGAATGCAGGCGGGCGGCGTGCGAACCGGCTTCGTGACGGCCGGCCTTGAGCAGGATGATCGGCTTGATCCGCGCCGCCGAACGCAACGCGCTCATGAAGCGGCGGGCGTGGCGGATGCCTTCGACGTACATCAGGATGTAATGGGTGCGGCTGTCGTAGATCAGGTAATCGAGGATTTCACCGAAATCGACGTCGGCGGTCATGCCCAGCGAGATGACCGACGAGAAACCGACCTGGTTGGCCTGCGCCCAGTCGAGCACTGCCGAACACATGGCGCCGGACTGCGAGACCAGGGCCAGGTTGCCGGGCGCGGCGGAAGCGCGGGTGAAGGTGGCGTTGAGGCCGAGTTCGGGGCGGATGATGCCCAGGCAGTTGGGGCCGAGCACGCGCACGTTGTAGGAACGGGCGATTTCCATCACCTTGCGTTCGAGCGCGGCGCCGATGTGGCCGGCTTCGGAGAAACCCGAGGCGATGACGATGACGTTGCGCACGCCGCTGCGGCCGCACTGTTCGATGATCTGCGGTACCGTCTGCGGGCGGGTGGCGATGACCGCCATCTCGACGCGGGCGCCGATTTCCTCAATCGACTTGTAGGCCGGCTGGCCCTGGATCGTCTCGTGTTTCGGGTTGATCGCGTACAGACGGCCCTTGTAGCCCGAGCCGAGAATGTTCTTGAAGATGACGTTGCCGACGGAGTTTTCGCGATCCGAGGCGCCGATCACGGCGACCGACTTCGGTTCGAAAAGTGCGGTCAGATAGTGCTGTTCCAACATGCTGGCTCTCTTTTCAGGCTATTGTTTTTACGGGGATTGTGCAGTGCAATATTTTCTCATACTCGAGTGCGCAATACCATGCAAAAAATGCGGGTATTGCCCTCGGGTTTCACCTAATCGACAAGTTCGCAATCGAGCTGGAAAGACTGCGACAAGGCCCGGTGAATCGGGCATTTGTTGGCGATTTCGAGCAGACGCTGCCGTTGTTCCGGCGTCAGGTCGCCTTCCAGCGTGATGCGGCGCTCGATGCAGTCACGCATTGTGCCGTCGACCTCGACCTTGTGGTGCGACAGTTCGACGTGAACCTTGCGCAGCGCCAGTTCCTTGCGTTCGGCGTACATGCGCAGGGTCATCGAGGTGCAGGCGCCGAGGCCGGCCATGACAAAATCGAAGGGCGCCGGTCCGGCGTCGCTGCCGCCCATGCTGGCCGGTTCGTCGGCAATCAGGCGGTGCTGGCCGGCGATGACTTCCTGCTGGTATCTTCCCTGTCCGTTTTCCCTGACGACAACCGTTCCCGACATGACGCGCTCCGTGAATGAAATGACTCAAATCATACGCCCATCCGGCTGGATCGAACGTTACAGTTCGTGCTTGCCGGACACCGGTCGAATCCTCGACCTGGCCTGCGGTAGCGGGCGTCATGCCCGATTTCTGGCAGGGCAGGGCCGGCAGGTCCTGGCGGTTGATCGCGATGCGTCGGCGCTGGCGGCGTTGAACGACATCGCCGGCATCGAAACCCGTTGCCTCGATCTCGAAGGCGACGTCTGGCCGCTGGCGGGTGAATCATTCGCTGGCATCGTCGTCACCAACTACCTGTGGCGACCACGGCTGCCGGAACTGCTCGGTCAACTGGCGGGCGGCGGCGTGCTCCTCTACGAAACCTTCATGCTTGGCAACGAAGCCTGGGGCAAGCCGTCGAACCCCGATTTCCTGCTGCGCCCGGGCGAACTGCGCACCGTCGCGGCGGCGGCCGGGCTGGCAGAAATCGCCTGGTTCGAGGGCTATGCCGGCGAGCCGAAACCCTGCGTGCGCCAGGCCATCGTCGCCCGCCGGCCTACCTGAGCAGCGGCCGTAGCGCCGGCCAGACGTGCTCCAGCAGCAGCGGCTGGGCGTCGGCAGTCGGGTGCAGGCGGTCGGCCTGGAACAGTTCCGGGCGGGTCGCCACCGGTTCGAGCAGGAAGGGCAGGTAGGCGGTTTTTTCCGCCTTGGCGATGTCGCCGAAGCGCTGGAAGAACTGATCGGCGTACGGCCCGTAATTCGGCGGCAGACGCATGCCGGCGAGCAGCACGCGGGCACCGGATTTTCTGGCGGCGACGATCATCGTCTCCAGGTTGTTTTCCATCTGCTTCAAGGGCAGGCCGCGCAGGCCGTCGTTGGCGCCCAGCGCCAGGATGACCACCGCCGGTTGGTGCGCCTGAAGCGCGGCAGCAAAGCGGGCGCGGCCGCCGGCGCTGGTTTCGCCGGAGATCGACAGGTTGGCGACGCTATAATCGAGGCGCAATTCGCGCAGGCGCTCCTGCAGCAGCGACGGCCAGGCCTGCTGCGGACGGATACCGTAGCCGGCGGACAGCGAGTCGCCCATGACTAGGATGGTTTTGGCGGCCAGGGCTGGCGGCGCGAAGACCAGCAGCGATAACAGGAACAGGAAAGCACGCATGACGGAAAAACCGGTAGTTGAAGTGGTGGGTCTGGGCAAGACCGTCGATAACGGCGGCGAGCCCTTGACGATTCTGCAGGATATTTCCTTTTCGGTCATGCCGGGCGAGACCGTGGCCATCGTCGGTGCTTCCGGTTCGGGAAAATCCACGCTACTCGGACTACTTGCCGGCCTCGATGTTCCCACGGCCGGCGAAATCCGCCTCGATGGCGTGTCGCTCGCCGCGCTCGACGAAGATGCGCGCGCGCTCGCCCGGGGCCGGCTGCTCGGTTTCGTCTTCCAGTCCTTCCAGCTGTTGCCGGCGCTGACCGCGCTGGAAAACGTCATGCTGCCGCTTGAACTGGCCGGCCGCAAGGATGCAGCGGCGCTGGCACGCGACTGGCTGGAGCGCGTCGGTCTAGGTCATCGCCTCAAGCATTACCCGAAGCATCTTTCCGGCGGCGAGCAGCAACGCGTCGCCTTGGCCCGCGCCTTCTCGCCAGCGCCGCGGCTGGTGCTGGCCGACGAACCGACCGGCAACCTCGACGCGGTGACCGGTAAGCAGATCATCGAACTGATGTTCGACCTCAATACCCGGCAGGGCACGACCTTGATTCTGGTAACCCACGACGAAGCAATTGCAGCACGCTGTGGCCGTGTGTTGCGGATTCAATCCGTTGCTTGAAATTGGCGATCCGGGTTGGCTGTTTTGACGCCACCTTGGGGCACGCGATGCCCGTCTGCACGCTCGCCAGGGGACTGCTGTCGCAAGATTGAAACGCTTTTGTAGCAAGCTGGCAGGGTAGCTTCCGGAGGGCTGCGTAAAAAACGCTTACGCTTCATTGTCCGGGGGGCGCTTGCGATACTTGCCAGGGAGCACAGCATGAGTCATCTTGACCGCCGCCACCGTAAAGGCATTTCAGGGCTGCCGGAAATCCCGGCGCCAAAGCCGTTGCCTGATACGGCTCAGATCCATCGGCAGTTGCGTCAGGCCAGGGAGAAGTTGCTGGCCCAGTTTGATCCGTTCGGGATCGGGGTGCCGATCGCGCATGCGCAGATGGCATGGATGCTCCACCCACAGGAACTGGCTGAGCGCCTCTTCCGCCTGTCTACGGATCTCCTCGAATTGCAGGCGCATAGCGTCAAGCGTTCCCTGGGGCTACCGAGCGTCGATCCGGTACTGCCGCAGGCCGATGATGCCCGTTTTGTCGATCCGGTATGGACGGAGTCCGCCAGTTGGGATCTGGTCAAGGAATGGTATCTGGCCTTCACGCACCATATTCAGGACATCCTGTACGAAACCCCCGCACTATCCGATCGTGAGCGTCGGCGGGCGGCATTCTGGTGGCGGAAGTGGCTGAATGCCGTGGCGCCGACGAACTACCTGTGGTCGAACCCGGTTGCCTTGCAGAAGCTTGTCGAGACGCGCGGCGAGAGCCTGTGGCGAGGTGTTGAGAACATGATGGAGGATGTGCTCTCCGGCAATGTCCGCATGACCAATCCTGATGATTTCAAGGTCGGCGAGAATCTGGCGACAACGCCTGGCGCAGTTGTCTTTCGCAATCACCTGCTTGAGGTGATCCATTACGCACCGAGAAGCGAGCGGGTCGGTGCCGAGCCTCTGGTCATCGTGACGCCGTGGATCAACAAGTATTACATCCTCGATCTGACCGCCAGGAAAAGCATGGTGCGTTACCTGCTCGATCAGGGGGTCGATGTTTTCATCACGAGCTGGAAGAATCCGGACGCTTCGATGCGGGACCTGGCCTTCGACGATTATCTCGTCGAAGGCATCGACCGGATCGTGCAGCTTGCCCGGGAATTCACCGGCCAGTCACGCGTCCATGCGGTGGGCTACTGTATTGGCGGGACGGCACTGGCAAGCTACATGGCCTGGGCCAACCGCAGGTATCCGCCGGAGCAGATGCCGGTTGCCGACTGGACACTGTTTACGACCCTGGTGGACTTTCACAAGCCTGGTGACATCGAAGTTTTCATCGATCCGGGAAGCATTGACCACCTCACCGAGCAGATGGCACGCAAAGGCTATCTCGATGGCAAGGAGATGGCGGCATCGTTCCGCTTGTTGCGTTCGAACAGCCTGGTCTGGCATTACATCGTCAAGGGCTGGCTGTATGGCGAAGCCCCGGCAGCGTTCGACGTGCTTTACTGGAACATGGATTCAACCCGCATGCCCTACGCCATGCATGCCTGGTATCTCCGCGAGCTTTACCTGCATAACCGGCTCATCCAGCCGGGAAGCCTGACAGTGGCCGGGCAGCCGATCGATCTCGGCATCATTCGCCAGGCGCTCTACGCGGTGGCCGCCGAAGACGATCATATTGCCCCCTGGCAACAGGCTTTCCGCACCCTGCATCATGTCAGTGGCGACAAGCGCTTCGTCCTGACGACCTCGGGCCATATCCTGGGTATTGTCAATCCACCGGTAAGACCGGCAAAGCGCGCCTACTGGGCCGGGCCGGCACACCGCAAGGCGGATTCCCCGCGCGCCTGGCAGGCGAGTGTCAAGCAGCATGCCGGAAGTTGGTGGGAAGACTGGATGCACTGGCTGAAGCCCCGCTTGGGCGAGTCTGTCCCGGCCCGACCGGCGGCCACCGCCGAATTTCCTTCGTTGGCGGCAGCGCCTGGAACCTATGTCCACGAGCACTGACCCGATGCGGGTCGCCGGGGGGTGATCAGTATCATGGGCAACGCGATGGCAGCGCATTCCGGGGGAGCGATGGCGTATCAGGAGACCGGTACGCCAGCGCCTGATGCCGGCCCTGTTCTGGATATTGACAGCGCTATTGGCGAGTTGCCGTGTCACGCCTGCTCGGTCGACCTGGCTGCGCCCGGACACGATATCGACGAAAGCCTGCGCAACAACCCGGAGTTGCCAGGGTGCATCGTCACCGACGGTAGCGATGTCGTCGGCGTGGTGTCCCGTCAGCGCTGGCTGGAAGAGTTGTCGCAGCCATTTCGTGCCGAGTTGTACCTGAATCATCCCGTGGCCAGGGCGGTTGTTTCCTTGTCCGCACCCTGGCTCTGTCTGGCCTCGGCAACGCTCGTCCATGATGCGGTCAGGCAGGCTCTGGCCCGTCCAAGGAAGCTGCTGTTCGAGCCGTTGATGGTGGACTTTCCCGATGGACAGCATCGCTTGCTCGATACCTATGTCCTGTTGATGGCGCAATCGGAGATTTTTGCCCGTGCCCGCGAACGCTCGGAAGCGCTGCGTCACGATGTCGAATCCTATGCCCAGCAGCTGGAACGAACCGTCGCCGATTTGCGTGCGACGCAGGACAGCCTGGTCGAAGCTCGTCGCCTGGCGGCGCTTGCCCGTCTGGTGGCCGGCATGGCGCACGAAATCAATACGCCGGTCGGCATTGCGCTGACGGCAGTAACTCACCTTGAAGCCGGCCTGGCACAGTTGCAAGCCAGCGTGGCTGAAGGCCATCTGCGGCGTTCCGAGATGACACGCTTTCTGGAGATGGCCGGGGAAAGCGTATTGCTGGCCCGCAGCAATGTGCAGCGGACGGCTGAACTGATCAGGAGCTTCAAGCGTGTTGCGGTGGATCAGACGAGCGAAGTGCGCCGTCGTTTCAATCTGGCCGATTATCTTGGCGAAGTGCTGCACAGCCTGCGTCCCGTGCTCAAGCGGCAAACCCATCAGGTCCGGGTGGACTGTCCGCCGGACATCGTCCTCGACAGTTATCCCGGGGCACTGGCCCAGATTGTCACCAACCTGACGATGAATGCGCTCGAGCACGCCTTTCCCGAGAACCGTCCCGGGACGATCTCGATCGCTTGCAGCCGTTCGGACAGCCACGTGCATATGCTTTTCTCCGATGATGGTGTGGGTATCTCCGAGAGCGACCAGGTGCATCTGTTCGAGCCATTTTTCACCACACGCGGTCATGCCGGCGGGTCCGGCCTCGGCCTGCACATCGTGTTCAATCTGGTGACCGGGATACTCAAGGGAACGGTCGCCTGTCAAAGCCAGCCTGGTCTGGGCACAAGTTTCGTCATCGATTTGCCACTGGAGGTGCCCCAATGATTGATGACCCGGATAGCGATGAAGATTTCCTGATCGAGGAAGATGACGGGCCCGTTCCGCAATGTGCTGCCAGGGCCGCCTGGAAACTGCTCGTGGTCGATGACGAGCCGGATGTGTTCGCGATAACAAAGATCGTTCTGGCTGATTTCTCGTTTGCCGGCGCGGCGCTGGAAATCATTCCGGCATATTCGCGAAGCGAGGCAGAGGCCTATCTGCTGCAGCATGACGATGTGGCCGTATTGCTCCTCGATGTCGTCATGGAAGAAACGGATGCGGGCCTGCGTCTGGTCGAGTTCGTCCGCGTCACCCTCGGCAACAAGCTGGTTCGTATCGTGCTGCGCACCGGGCAGCCAGGCTATGCCCCGGAAAAGGAGGTGATTCTTCGCTATGACATCAACGATTACAAGGAAAAGACGGAACTGACGACCCAGAAATTGTTCACGACTGTCGTCGCATCGTTGCGGGCGTACCAGCACCTGCTTGATCTTGAGCGTCAGCGTGCCGGTCTGGCACAGATTGTTCACGCCAACCAGGGGCTGGCCCGTCATCAGGAACTGGATGAATTCGGCAAGGGGGCGCTGGCGTTCATGGTTGCCTTGCTGAACGCCGGTGGCGGCGAACTGCGGCGTCGCGAAGGGCAGGGCAGCACGGCGCTGGCGCGCCAGGGCGATTTGCCGGAATCGGCCATTGATGCCATCGACGCCTGGGACGGGCTGACCTTGCGCTGGGTGGATGGCCTGGTCCTGGCCCCCATCCCGTCGCGTACGGATTCGCCGGTTTTCGTCTGCCTCGGTGGTGTTTCCAGTGTGGATGACGGTGATCGAGTATTGTTCGGCATTCTTGCGGAAGCTGTTGGCGCCGGCTGGGATTCGGTTCTCCTGCTCGGGCGTCTGCAGGATGCGCAGAAAGCCATTGTCTATGCGCTGGCGCGCATGGCGGAATTCCGGGACGCCGGAACGGGTGAGCATGTCCGCCGGGTTGAGCGGATGGTCCGGGCAATGGCACTCAAGTTGCGCGTCCATGACGATTACGCCTGCCTGCGTGATGAAGCCTTTGTCGAGCAACTCGTTCTGGCTTCGGTTCTCCACGATGTTGGCAAAGTGGGGGTGCCAGATGCAATCCTCAACAAACCCGGGGCGCTCGATGGTGGTGAGAAGCGCCAGATGCAGGCGCATGTGGCGATCGGTGCCGAGATTCTGGCTGAGGCAGCAGGCATGGTGCCAGGGATGAACTACATTGCCTTGGCTGCGGAAATCGCTGCCAACCACCACGAAAGTGCCGATGGCAGCGGCTATCCAGGCCGCAAGACCCTTGATCAGATACCGGTTTCGGCACGGATCGTGAGTGTTGCCGACGTGTACGACGCGCTCGTCTCGAAGCGTCCCTACAAGGAAGGCTGGCCTCGGGAAAAGGCCATCGCCTGGTTACGCGAGATGGCCGGGCAACGGTTCGATCCCCGTGCCGTTGAAGCATTGGCCGCTGTAATCGGGGAGTCCAGCTTCCCCACTGAAGGGCAGCATCGCTCGGAGGCAGTGAATTGCTGAAATACGGGTGTAAAGGTCGAGGTTTAGGCTGAAGTTCCCGATAATTTCATTTCCAGGATCAAGTATGTTGAACGCAGAAAAAGTCGTCAGCGCCCACAAGGCACAACTTGCCGCTCTTCACGAAATGACCGGAAAGGCCCTGGATGTCGTCGAGAAGATTGCCCAGTTGAACCTCGACACAGCCCGCAATCATCTTCAGGCTCATGACGAGCATGTGAAAACCCTGATGAGTGCCAAGGATCTGAAAAGTCTGGCCAAGCTGAATGAAGAACTGCTCCAGAAAATTGCCGGAAAAACCGCAAACTACAGCCAGGAGTTGTTCAAGCTTGCTTCCGGCATGGGCAGCGAATTCGGCGAGCTGGTCCAGTCGCAGATGAAAGACGCGCAAAAGGAATTCTTCTCGGCGGTGGAAGTGACGGTGAACTCGCTGCCGGAGAACGCTGCATCGGTTAAGGATGCGATCAAATCGGCAATGGCACAGGCAGCCACGGCGATGGAATCGGTCCAGAAAGCCGTGCAGGAAGCACAGGATACCGGCAGCGCGCAGTTGAGCAGCATGGTTGAAGGTACGACCAAGAGCGCAAAGTCGAGAAAATCCACCGCTTAAGTCGACCGATTGAGCGTGCCAGAAAACCGCCGAACCTCGGCGGTTTTTGCATGGTTCATCGAGCGCGGATCGCCCTTGCTGCGCGCAGGCCGCTCCTGACGGCGCCTTCAAGCGTTGCCGGGTAGTCGGCCCAGGTGTAGTCGCCGGCAAGGACGAGGCGTGGGTCGGCGGTGATGTGGGCGGGGCGCGCCAGTTGCGGTCGACTGCAGAAGGTTGCCCGTTTTTCCCGGATCACCTGGCGCCAGTCGGCCGGGCCGAGGCCGAGCGCGGCTTCGATTTCCGCTGCCAGCGCTTCGTCGGACAGGGCTTCCCAGTCGCCGTGGCCGCTGATCGCACAGCCGAACAGGCCGTTGCCGCGGTCGACCGCCCAGGCGCCGGTGTTGCCGCCAAGGTGCAGGAGCGGGAAGGGCAGTCGGGTATTTGCCGCAAATTGCAGGTAGACCGTGGCAATCGGCTCGTAATCGAAGCGGCCGTCGATTTCCGGCAACAGCGCGCCAAGATGCTGCGGCGCGACGGCGACGATGGCCGCATCGTAGGCCTCGTCATCGACGCAGGCATCGTTGATGCTGCGCACCCGGTGGCCGAAACGCAGCGTCGCGCCGTTTGCCACCAGCCAGTGGCAGGCCGGTTCCGGCAGCAGTTCGCCAAAGGGCACGCGCGGCAGCAGCAGGTCGGTGTCGGCGCGGCGCGGGCTGCCCAGGCTGTCGCGCAGAACATTGGCAAACAATTGCGCCGACGCGCGTTCGGCCGGGGTGTTGAGCGCCGCCAGGCAGAGCGGCTCCCATAGTTTCTGGCGCAGGACGCCGGTCTGGCCGGCGGCGTCGAGCCAGTCGGCGACGCTTTCGTCGCGCGTCAGGCGAAATCCACGCCATTTGACGCGGTGCATCCAGAGCGCGGTTTTCAGCTTTTCCGGCAGGTCGACCGTGGCCGCCGTGAGCAACCCCCAGGCGACGTTGAGCGGCGCCGGCCAGCACGGCAGCGCCAGGCGGAAACCGTCGCGGTCGACGACCTGCAATGGGCGGCGCTCGAACAGCACGTCCGGGTCGGCGCCGACGCTGCGCATCAGCGCCAGCGTTTCGCGGTAGGCACCGAGCAGCAGGTGCTGGCCGTTGTCGAGCGTACGCCCGTCGATGTTGACCGATCGCCCGCGCCCGCCGGCGACGCGGCCGGCTTCGTAGAGGGTGACGGCGGCGCCGCGCCGGGTCAGGTCGACGGCGGCGGCGAGCCCGGCCCAGCCGGCGCCGACGATGGCGACTTTCACGCGCTCAGCCCTTGATCCAGGTCTTCGCTGCCAGCCACAGCTTGCGCGTCGCCGGCAGCGAAATGCGCTGGTGCAGCACCTGGAAGTTCTCGCCGCGGATTTCCTCGAGCAGGGTGCGGTAGATCGCCGCCATGATCAGGCCGGGGCGCTGGTTCTTGCGGTCGACCGCCGGCAGCAGCGCGAATGCCTGTTCGTAGTAGCGCTGGGCGCGTTCGTACTGGAACTGCATCAGCGCCATGAAATTGTCCGAATATTTGCCGTTGAGGATGTCGGCGGCGGGTACGTTGAACTGCTTGAGTTCGTCCATCGGCAGGTAGATGCGGCCACGCCGCGCGTCTTCGCCGACGTCGCGGATGATGTTGGTGAGCTGGAAGGCCATGCCCAGGTCGTGCGCGTACTTCTGCGTCTGCCGGTCCTGGTAGCCGAAGATTTCGGCGGCGAGCAGGCCGACGACGCTGGCGACGCGGTAGCAGTAGAGCGACAGTCCCTTGAAGTCGAGATAGCGCGACTGCTGCAGATCCATCTCCATGCCGTCGATGATCTCCAGCAACTGCTCGCTCGGCAGGTTGATGCCGGGGGCGACCGCCTGCAGTGCCAGGCCGACCGGGTGGGTGGCCTGTTTCTCGGCGACGCGCTGCACCTCCATCCGCCACCAGACCAGCTTGGTCGAGGCGAGCGAAAGGTCGGAGCATTCGTCGACGACGTCGTCGACCTCGCGGCAGAAGGCGTACAGGGCCATGATCGCCTGGCGGCGTTCGGGCGGCAGGAAGAGGAAGCTGTAGTAGAAGGAGGAGCCGCTCTTGGCGCACTTCTCCTGGCAGTATTGGTCGGGGCTCATGGGCTCACATTCTAATGGAACGGGCGAGCAGCACGAACCAATCGGCCTTGCCCAGCTTGGGCCGATGCCGGAAGACGTCGCCGCGCACACGCGCTATGCGCTCCAGGATGCGCAGGCCGCCCTGCACGGTGAGGCGGATTTCCCAGCCGATCCGCCCGGGTAGCGCATGGACCAGCGGCGCGCCGCGCAGCATCAGGGTGCGCGCCCGGTCGACCTGGAAAGCGATCAGTTTTTCCCAGCCTTCGCCGCAACGGCCGGCGGCGATATCGTCCTCGCCGACGCCGAAGCGCTGCATCTCGACCTGCGGCAGGTAGATCCGGTCCTTCTGCCAGTCGATGGCGATGTCCTGCCAGAAATTGATCAACTGCAGCGCGGTGCAGATGCAGTCGGACTGCATCAGTTGCGTGTCGCCGGTGCGCTTGAACAAGGCCAGCACCAGCCGGCCGACCGGGTTGGCCGAGCGTCGGCAGTAATCGATCAGCTCCGGGTAGTCAGCATAGCGCGTCTTGACCACGTCCTGGGCGAAGGCGTCGAGCAGGTCGCGGAACAACTGGATCGGCAAGGCGTGGTCAGCGATGACTTCGGCCAGGTCGACGAACAGCGGTGTCTGCGGGGTGTTGCCGGCGGCGATGCGGTCGAGTTCGGCCTGGTAGGCGGCAAGCTCGGCCAGGCGCTGCTCGGGCGTCGCGTCGCCCTCGTCGGCAATGTCGTCGGCGCTGCGCGCGAAGCGGTAAATCACCTCGATCGGCTGGCGCAGCGGCGCTGGTACCAGGATCGAGGCGACGGGAAAGTTTTCGTAATGGTCGACTGGCATGGGCGTTATTCGTGCTCGGTGTTAGAATGCGCCCCGCCTGCCCAGGTGGCGAAATTGGTAGACGCACCAGATTTAGGTTCTGGCGTAGCAATACGTGGGGGTTCGAGTCCCTTCCTGGGCACCATATATAGCATAAGGCTCTGATTTTTCAGGGCTTTTTGTTTTTCCATCCCCTCATTCTAGCAAGTGGGGCACAGATGGGACACAAACTTGGTCACGTACCCGCGTATTTGATGCGACGCGGCAGCCTTTTCTACTACCGGGCAAGAGTGCCAAAAGCACTAATTTCTGTCGTTGGTCGGGATGAAATCAGGCATCCATTAAGAACTGGAAACTTGCGGGAAGCATCGCGTATCGCCGCAATTTTTTCGATTCAGTATGATGCAGCCTTTCGCAAAACTGACCCACTAGCAATCATGGTAGATATTGACCGAATTCGTCGGCTAGGTTTGGGCGCTGGCATGGGCTTGACGATTGAATGGGGTGACAACGGTCGGATTAAAAAGATTGAATCGGACCCCAACAATGCCGACGACCGCGCTGCCGCCCTTGAGGTTGTGCGGATTGTGGCCGGGCAACAAGCACCAGCGGTTCCAACGCTGGCCCCTGCCTCATTGGCTTCAGCGCCAGCGGCAAATGGCCCGGCGACGCTTGCCGCCCTTGTTAAAGACTACATCCAGACCCGAAGTCGCCCTGACCGCCTCGGAAAATTCATGCGCGGCTGGGAACTTGAAGAAAAGCGCAAAGAACGAGCATCTGCGGTTGAGATTCTGGTCGACATTCTTGGTGACATGCCACTTTCCAGAATTAATCGAAACGTCATGGAAAAGGCGTGGTCTGACTTACGGATGTTGCCCCCGAATTGGGCGAAAGCCCCGCAATTCCGAGGAAAAAGCATCGGCGAGATTGTGAAGATGCAAGCCGATGCACAACGTATATACGTGGATGCACGGAACAAACTCAAGACAGCAGAAGAGCGTGCCAGGCGGTGTCCCGCGGAGTGGTGTAAGAGCGGAAGGTGTTGAGTTTGCCGTGGTGGCCCTGCAGGGCCACCACGGCGGGCGCAATCAGGAGGTCATCGGAGAACTCCGGTAAGGTTGGGTTTGCGAATCTCAATCTCTACTGAGGAGTAAACCGATGACCCAAGACAGAATGCAACTTTCCGAGCTGCTTGAAAAGGCCGGCGCCGACGATATCGTGCGCGAGATGATCGGCTTTGTGGCCCAGCGCCTGATGGAGCTGGATGTCGAGAACCGCTGCGGCGCCAGCCATGGCGAGCGTTCCGAGGCGCGAACCAATTCCCGAAACGGCTTTCGGGATCGCGCGTGGGATACCCGCGCCGGCACGGTGGCGCTGCGCATCCCTAAGCTGCGCTCCGGCAGCTACTTCCCGCCCTTCCTGGAACCACGGCGGACCGCCGAAAAGGCGCTGGCGGCCGTTATCCAGGAGGCCTACGTGCAGGGCATCTCGACGCGTTCGGTCGATGATCTGGTCCAGGCTATGGGCATGAGCGGCATCTCCAAGAGCCAGGTCTCTCGCCTCTGCGCCGAGATCGACGAGCGGGTGCAGACCTTCCTTGCCCGTCCCATCGAAGGCGACTGGCCCTATCTGTGGATTGACGCCACCTACCTCAAGGTACGTCAGGCCGGAAGAATCGTTTCCGTCGCCGCCATAATCGCCATCGGCGCTAACAGCGATGGCCGACGCGAAGTGCTTGGGCTGCAGGTCGGCGCCTCTGAAGCCGAACCCTTCTGGACTGAATTCCTGCGCAGCCTGTCGCGTCGCGGCCTGCGCGGCGTCAAGCTGGTGATCTCGGACGCCCACGAGGGCCTGAAAGCTGCTGTACGCAAGGTGATCTCTGCAACCTGGCAGCGTTGCCGGGTACATTTCATGCGCAATGTCCTGGTTCATGCGCCGACCAACCAGCGTCGCATGGTGTCTGCCCTGATCGCCACCATCTTTGCCCATGAGACAGAAGCTGCGGCACGGGACCAGTGGCGAACCGTCGCTGACCAACTCCGTGAGCGCCTGCCAAAGATCGCCCGGCTGATGGATGATGCCGAGGACGATGTGCTCGCACACATGGGCTTTCCTCGCGAGCACCGGAGCAAGATCCACAGCACCAATCCGATTGAGCGGCTCAATGCCGAAATCAAGCGCCGTACCGACGTCGTCGGCATCTTTCCCAACGAAGCGGCCATCTACCGCCTGGTCGGCGCCCTATTGCTTGAACAGAACGACGAGTGGGCCATGCAGCGACGTTACATGACCCTGGAAACCTTGGCCGAGGTCGGCGACAATCCCGCCGTCAGCTTGTCCGCCGTGACCCTCTGACTGGCAATCCAACCTCACCGGAATCCATGACTTCCTGATTGCCTCTTACACCACGAACGGGGACACGATCGCGTGCCAAGCTCGAACAATCCAAGTTTGTGCGGTTTTTGGCTTACAAAACGTTGGAATGGTACGAGTCTGCTTGGTCCGGTCTTTTCGATTACGCTATCAATAATGAATTCACGCTCACAAGGAATCATGCCAAGGGCCTGAAAAAAGGACTTGAAAAAGACTCTGCTCCGAAACTGCCCTTCACTCAACAGCAACTTCAAGCTATTTTTGAGGGACCGAACTTCCAAAGTCGGACCGATGACGACCCAGCGAAATACTGGGTTCCGACAATCCTTTTATATACAGGGGCACGGCTCAACGAAATTTGTCAGCTACTTGTAGATGACATCATCGAGGAGGAAGGTGTTAAGTGCATTAGGATCAATGATGACGAAGCAACGCGTCAGCGCCTGAAAAATGAGGCATCTCGGCGTTTTGTCCCGATCCATTCAAAACTGATCGAGTTGGGGTTCCTTAGTTATGTCGATGCAAGGCGGCAACGCGGCGACCAAAAGCTTTTCCCGAGCCTTGATGACGGAAGCGTAAAGCACAACAAATATTTTGGGAATTGGATCAATCGTTATTTCGATGTTGTTGGCGTGGTTGGAAAGGGTCTAGATAGTCATAGCTTCCGCCACACTGTGATTCTTGCTTTCAAAACGGCAGAGGTGCCTGAGACACACGCGGCGGCGATTTGCGGGCATGAACACGGTGAGCGTGACGACAATGGCGATAAGAAAAAAGACAGTACATACAGCATGTATGGCGGACAGATTCCCCCAGATAAGCTTGTGAAGTATGTCGAATTGTTAGACTGGAATATCAAACATTCGTCGTTTAGCGGTGAGCTTGACGCTTCACGCCGAGGCGTAAGGAAGATAAGTTCTGTCAGAAGCCGGTAGCCCGTTCTGGAAGAAGCTAGGCGGGGTTTCTGGAGGAAGCTAAACTGGGATAGGTTCTTGCGTATTCCTGCTTCCATCTTCTTCCAGATGCGCCAGCATCTTGAAGAAGATGGGGGTTGGTCGGGATCAGCGATTTTTTGATCACGATTCGCGTTAGCGAAAAACCACCGCGATAGACGCGTTAGCGTTTATCGCATTCCTGGCGCTGCAAAGCGCGATGCCTTGGCGGGTGGCGGCGGCTTGATCGTGTTGCGCACAGCACGTGATGCCGAGACGCCAACGATAGCCAAACCACAGGCACCAGCGGTGCCGTGGTGAGCGCGGCCATACGCTGACTGCGAAGCGGTTGCAGCGTGTCCCAACGTCATTGCAACTGCGTCAGCATCAACGCCCGAAGCCTTCAGGCTGCTGGCTACAGCGTGGCGGATGCTGTAAGGCGATACACCTACCCGCAGGCGGGGAAATGCACGTTTGCCTGCTTGCCTTACAGCATCGCTGAAGGCTTTCGCGTTGCTGGAAACCGTGATTTCCGAGGCTCTGTCTAGCTGCCCAAGCAAAAACTTGGCGGCGAAATGTTCCCTTGAAATGGACAGTTCGCGGATTTCTTGGCCCCGGATTTCACTGAGTTTTGCTCCCTTGATTTGCAAAACGAGGTTGCCGGATTCGTCATTTTTGACCAAAACGCCCGCCTCGATTTCGGCAGGACGGCATCCAGAAAGCAGCGAAACAGCGAGTGCATTTTGGTGTTTCGTGGAGCATTTTTCGAACAGTTTTTGCTCCCAGTTTTCGATTTTCACGAGCTTGCCGAGTCCGTTTTTCTTCGAATGAGATTCCATTTTTTTGCTGGATTTAACATCTTCCCATGTGATTTTTGATCCATTTTCATTAGATTCTGGATCGGAATTTGCCGGGAAATCATCAAAAAATTTGGAAATTTCCGCAAGTTTTTGGACAATTTCTGCGTGATATTCTGTTCCTTTTTCACATTTGTCGCGCTGATTCATCAGGAATTTTGCTCCTTCCGCAAGCGAAAAAAGCGTAGCCGCACGATTTTTATAGAACGTGTTTTTGCTGCTTGCTTCTGAAAAATGGACGCCTTTTTCTTGAAGTTTTTGGAAAGTCTTGCGGTATTCGGTTGCCGTTCTTTCGGAAACTTTCAGATTTACAGCACTAATTTGCTCCCGAATTTTCTTGATTAATACATATTCTTCTGCAAGTTTGGGTTGAAAATTAGACATTTTTTTCTCCATTCATTTGGAGTTTAGGCTTAAAGTCGGGTAGTTTTGATCGTGCGAACGTTCGTCATCGTCTTTTTTAATTGACTTTCTCTTTGGAACTTCTGGGAAACGCTTTGCAAATTCTGCAATCTCTTTCGAGATTTCACAGTTATTCAGCAACCATTCTCCGTCATTTTCAAAGTCGTAATGAATAATATATGTGTCAATTTGCCGAAGAATTCGGACGCGAAAGCCAGGTTGGATGTCAGCAAAATCGCAAATTGATTTGAATTTTTTTGCTTCAGCGAAATAAATTACGATTTCATTTCCTGAAAATTTATCGAGCAAAAAGAAAAACTGACGCGATTTCGTGATTTCAAGCACGCAAAACACAAGTTCGTTTCTATTGAAATCAGCGAATCGTTTTGAAATATGTTCGAAACTAACTGATTTTTTTTGTGCTTCAATTCGCTGTTGGATCTCTTCTGCTATTTCTACAGCACTTTCATCATCCGAGAATTTTTGAAACAATGCGCTTGCTTGCTTTGTTGCTTTTTGTGTTTTCAAAAGTTTTTCAAAGCTGAGCATCTCATTTCTCCTTCATATCGCGGATGTCGTAGGGTGGTCGCCGTTTTGTGACCCCCGGAAAAATCCGGGGGTGGTGTTGGAGCTTAGTTAAGGAATTGTTCTGCTGCTGCTATATATGCTTGCGCAAGATTTTCAGAACCATACGAATAATCAAGTTCTTCATCATCTTGTGCTTCGCTGATTGAAATGTCAGCGTCAGTGATTTTGATTGCTTTGAGATGCCTGCTGTCACGTGTGTATAACTCGACAACTGCAAAATCTTCGAAGTAATGAAAGACTCCACCAGCGCCGCCCAAACCTACGCCAGCACTGCGTACTCGCAGCGCAGGATAGTTATCAATAAAGCTGATCTGTTCGCTTTTGCTCAATTCGTTAAATTCATCTTTGTTCATTTCTGTAACTCCAAAATCATGGTTTGTCGAAACTGACACTTTCAGAATACATGTATTTTTTTCCAGCGAAAGTTACTTTCTTGAAAATTGAACGGCAGAATCCATGTTTTGGTTTTTTTCTCTGGACTTAAAACACCGTGATTTTCTATATTTGAATAGGGTTTTAATGTTTCAAAATGTCCTGTTTTTGTCTCTGGAAAAATTTTGTATCAGAATGTAACCAAATCAGCCGGAAAGTTCCGGCGGGTATATTCGCACTGGATATTCTGTCAATAGCCGCCCGGAAGCCGCACGCGCCACCGGCTAGCCGGTGGGGATCGGGTGAGGACGGGCGAAGCGAACTATTGAACAGCGATGGATAAGAAAAGCTCCGGCGAAACGCCGGGGGAATGGGTTTGTAAATTCCCACGGTGGTTGCCCAGCGGCGAGCGCCTTGCTTTTCAAGGTTTTAAAGGACGCAAGAGCTTGCACAGATAGACATCGCGGGGGCAGCTCTGACGCTGCCCCCTTCCATTTTTGAGGGTTCCAATTTTCTTTGGATGCTGTCAGCGCTGAAGAGCGGCGGCGGGTTATTACGCCCTGCTTGCAGGGGGTAATGAGCCGCAGACGCGTCAGCGTGTGACGCAGGGAGGCACGTACCGAGGAACACGCGCAGCGGCCATTTAAGAAAGCAAAAAGCCCGCGATTGCGGGCTTTTTGGGTATTACCGTAGTCGACTCAGAGAAAATCAATATCTCTTTCAGAAACTATACCGTCCAATTCTTCGGCCAATGCGCTGGATTCGCTGGCGGCTTGAATGGCAGCTTGCGCTGCTTTGCTTGCTTTATTAATTGCTTGCTGTTCTGCTTCGATCCACAATTTTTCAGCCCGTCGATGATTACCAATAACGACGACGGCGGGATTCAGCACGTAGCCGCGAAGTCCATTCTTTTCGAACTTTCTGACAAGCTCAGGGAGTGTTGCTGGCCACAAGCCGTCCGCATTCTTTTGAGGATTAGCGGGTGGCTCAATTGGTTTCGAAAGTCTTGCAATCGATTCTGATACTTTGCTTTTCATGATTCCAGTTTTTTGCACAATATCAACTTGTCGCATTAAACACAGTCCAGAGACTGGATCAAGACTACACGCCATGACGTTAAATATAAAGGCGTCAGAATAGTGCTTTGAACGTGTAGTTCTTTCAATCAGCATAGTGTTTTCACTATTCGTAATGAAATACTGTTTGTACGCTATCGTATGCGACTTTTCACGAATGACGATTGCGCTTCCTTCAATTTCGCCGGTTCCCAATTTGGCACGTGTTTTTTCATGTTCAGACATATATCGCCTTTTCAAAAAAATGGAGTTGATTTTTTTGAAGAGTGCGTTAATATATGTTTCATCATGTGTTGCACTCTCCATAGCCTGGACATTCTAGAAAATGTCTGGGCTTTTTCTTTTGTACCATTTTTTTTAAGACGCTGACAGATGCGCTATATGATATTTTCAAATATGCGAAGCATTTTTAATTGGTTTTGGTGATACCTTTGGATTTTCCGGAGCATCAACAATAGTTCACTTGTGAGTAATGCGAGTTCCCTTTATGTGAACTTTTTTTGTGCCCTTTGGGTAATACATATACTACGTATATGTATTACCTACGCGTGCGCGTGCGTGCGCGGCTTTTCTCTTTGTCTTTGCTTTTTACTCAATAAAAAATCACTAAATCAAATCCCAAAACCAAGACCCAAACTATCCCTAACCAATACCACAAAAATCAAACAAAACCCCCTCAAATACCAATCCAAACCCAAAAGACAACCAAAGACCCCAACCAGTACCAAAAAACGATTAAAACAAAAATATAGAGGATTTGGCCGGTCGTCCTGGTCGCCAGACCAAGACCAAGACCACGGGCAAGGTCAAGGGCAACATGGAGGGAACCGGAAACCCAAAGCCATAGAAAAAAGAATGTTCCTTGGGGGGAACAATCTTTTTTTTGAAAGTCAGAACCAAGACCAAAAAGCTATCAAACCAGCGCAGACCGATAGTGAAATGGAATAAGCCCCAGAAATGCCCCTATAATCGATTTTGTGGTGCGGGTGAAGGGAAGATGCTACTTGACCCGGAAAAATTGATTTTAGAGGCCCAGTTACGCTTTCTGGCAGTCTTGCGTGCGCGTTGCACATTCACCTGCACTCATGTGCTCACGCTGACGCGATGGAAACGCACCGACTCAGCCCACTACCCCCGGAATTTTCCGGGGGTCGGGTATTACGGTCGATACGTGTCCATTGCATTTCACGCTCTTGCAGTGTGATGCGGATAGCAAACATACCGAGTATGAGAGCGGAAAGGGGACCACTCGCCCCCGGTATCTGCCAAAGGTAGAAGGCGGTCCAGCGTGAAGCGGCGTGGTCGTCTGTCTAAACTACCGTGACCACCACAACTTACATCAGCACCAAGTCTGAAATATGACAACCGGTTTTTGTTGCTTGGTTGTGAATGAATCCCATGCCGAATTCTTTTATTGTTTTTGACTTACCTGCGGGAATGATCTCATAAATGATTCGCTTGTTGCTGTCAATGCGAGTCCCACTGTTTGAAAAGTGCTCGCACTTTAGCTCAATATCTTTGACATCACGTTGCCCTTTGTTGATGAGCGTGACTGACAACTGCATAACGTTGCCGAAACCCTCTTTGCTCCAGCGTAAGTTTTTTAGTTCAATATTGGATAATGCTACAGACTTGGGGTCAGGTGTATTTGCAGAGTTAGCGCCTCCGCTGACGGGGGGGGAGTCAGAAGTTGCTAGCCACCATATAACAACGAAGCACATCCCTAAAGTGAATAATACTTGCCAGCTGGATACATGGTGGGCAACCTTGTTTGGATGTCCGCATTTTGGGCAAGTCGGTGCTTTCCTTGAAATTTCTTGGCTGCAATTTGAACATTGAATGTTCTTCATTCACCTATCTCCTTTTTATTTGCGAATTGATCGATAAAAAGCACGGTTTCCTATCTTTTTGTGTTCGATCAGCGATTTGTCCTCCAATATCCGTGCAAGTGTGGCAAATACCCAGCCTTTCGGACCGTGCTGTCTGCCACTTTGAGGAACAGCAACGAAATTTAGATCGAGGTCGTCTTTGATCTTCGCAGCAGGGACCCAGTAACCATGCTCTTTGTGGTCTGATTCGCAGTCCTTAATAAACTCAAGCAACTCCAGCGCGGCTTCGTTTATGAGGTTGTGAATGGCATTTTTTCTGGTCATAAGTTACCCCCCCCAAAAAAGCGGTTGATGCGAATTGCTTGCGGCAATGAACATACTAGGACGCATGCAAGTATGCGAAAAGAGTGATGCTAGGCAGTGGGCGTTATTGTACTAGCATAGTCTGTCTGGTTGGGCTATGGACGGTGGGAATTTGATGGTAGACGTGAAGTGACTGTTACTGTTTTTGTCGTGCTACCTTGCAAGTAGCAAAGTTACGTTTAGGCGTATAATCTAATGCGTGCCACAGGTGGGGCACAAACTGATGCATAGTCAGTTTTTTATTTTTTTCCGGGGTTGGGAAAACATCGGAAAATCAGTAGCTTGCTGCTTACGTCGATTCACTGACGGTGGATTCCCTTCCTGGGCACCATAGGAATCAATGGCTTGGCGTTTCCGGCGATTTTCTGGAAAGGCCGAATGCTACCCGTTTTTCCCGGGTGGCGCAGGGTCTGTCTCCGCTCCTCGGGCCAGTGCCAGCCAGCGCAGCCAGTGACCGCAGGCCGAGCGGGCACGGCGTTCGGCGCCGTGCCAGCCACCGCCGTTGCAAAGTCCTGTTACCGTTTCCGACTCGACGCACACAATATCCGGGCTGTCGCCGCCCTGACGCGGACCGGTCCAGCGCTCGCAACTGGCGCAGCGTTTGCGGTCGACGGCCTGGATCACCATGCTTTGCCGTTTCAGCGGGGGGCTTGCTGGCCTTTCATCAGTTCGCGCATCTGCGGATTTTTCATCATCTCCTGCATGTTGTACTTGCCCATTCCGGGCATGATCATGTCGCCGGCTTTCTGGCCCGGTTGGCAGGGGCCAAGCCAGCGCGCCTCCTGGACCATCTTCATTTCTTTCATGCCGTCCCGCGGCGGATTGAAGCGGGTGACCATGTCGCTGCGGTAACTGCGATTGAAGTCGCCGGTGATCTCGGCATCGGTTGTCGCCGTTGTGCCCCCATCCCGGCAGACCATGTGTATGGTCATCTTGCCGGCGCCCGGCTTGATCTGCATGACCGGGCAATCCGGCTTGCCGCCGGGGCCGGAAGCATCGTTCATCACATTGTCGCTGTTCTGGTCGATGCACATCTGCATCGGTCCCTGGCCGGGCATGCCGGCAGGCATTCCGGACATCTGCGTACGGATTTCCCAAAGCCCCGACTTGCGCTTGGGCACGTCGGCGGCTGCGGCGGTCGAGGCAATGCAAGCGGCGAGCAGACTGAGGGCGATACGGGAGGTTTTCATGGCGGCGTCTCCGGTCAGGTTGGAGCACTTATCGTAGTCTGCTTTGCCGGCGTCGTCATGGGATAATCGCGCCTTTTTCCGGGGCAGGTCATGGCGCTCAAATCGACGGTCTTCAAGGCCGAATTGCAGGTATCCGATCTCGATCGCGGACATTTCGCCGAGTACGCGCTGACGGTCGCCCGTCATCCCTCGGAGACCGATGACCGGATGATGGCCCGCATTCTTGCCTTCGCCATGTTCGCCGGGCCGGACCTCGCTTTCAGCAAGGGGCTGTCCAGCGACGACGATTGCGCGCTGCAGGAAGTCGATCCGTCCGGCGTGCTGCGAACCTGGATCGAACTCGGCCAACCCGACGAAAGCCGCATCCGCAAAGGCTGCAACAAGGCCGACCGGGCCATCGTGCTGGCTTACGGGGCGCGTGCCGTCGATGTCTGGTGGCAGCAGACGGCACCGTTGCTGACGCGCTTTTCCAATCTCACCGTGCTGCGCCTGAACGCCGAAGAAACCCAGGCCCTGGGCCGCTTGGCCGAACGAACGATGAAACTCTCCTGCACCATCCAGGAAGGCACGATCTGGCTGGCCAGCGGTGAGCAATCGATCCAGTTGTCACCCGAAACACTGTTGAGCGCACAAGCTGGTTAAAATGCCGTGAAGATTTTTTTCCATCCTTCCTGAACGAGGTCAATCAGCATGTCTCAAGACGAAAACGAAACTCAAGGTGTAGTCTTCGGTGTTCTCGCCGGCGTGATCTTCGGCGTCATCGCACTGGTCGCCGGCCTCGGTATCTGGAAGGCCGGACAATCTGCCGCCCCGGTGGCGGCCGTTGCCGTTGCCGAAGAAAGCGATATCGCGCCGGTCGGCGAAGCCCTGGCCAAAGTCTATTTCGCCGTCGGCTCGGCCGAGGTCGCGGCAGCCGATTTCATGGTCGTGGTCCCCACGGCTGAGGCACTGGCTGCCAATCCGCAAGCCATCGTGCTGCTGTCCGGCTTCCACGATGAATCCGGCGATCCGGCAATGAACGCCGAACTGGCCAAGCAACGCGCCCTGGCTGTGCGCGATGTGCTGCTGGCCGGCCATATCGACATCCAGCGCATCAAACTGCGCAAACCGGAATCCACGCTGGGCGGTGGCTCGGCCGAAGAAAGCCGGCGCGTCGAGATTCGCGTTCAGTAACTTCATATGCCACGACAGCAAGCGGGCCATCTGGCCCGCTTTTGCGTTAACGGCGCAGTACCCGCCAGAGCATCTCGACGCCGGAGATGATCACATCGCCGACATCCATCTGGTTGCGCTGCAGGCGCTGCTCGCGTTCGTAGCGCGATTTTTCCCGCTCGGCGAGGATGATCGCGTCGCCGAGCATTTCCACGTCGCGGGTGGTGCGCCGGGTTTCGGCATGGTCGAAGCGGGACAGGGCCTTATCCACCGCATCCGGGTCAAGGATGGCGATGGGGGCGCGGCAATGCCGGCAGGCGTAGTCTTCACGGATGTTCACCGGGGCGCCGCAGCCGGTGCAGCGCACGGTGCCGACCTTGCGCGCCAGTTCGTCGATCTCGCTGTCGCTCAACTGGCGGACGAAACCCTTTTCGATCATCAACTGCGCAAAAGGCGTGAACCGTCCATGCTTCTGCAGGCAGCGATGGTAGTTGAACTGACCGCCGTGCTTGGAGCGGTCCAGACCGTGCAGCAGGCGTTCGTCGCAGCGCGGGCAGTGCAGCACGTCACGCAAGGGCAGGCGTTGCTGGTCGCGGTGTTCGTGGATCAGGCGGAACAGTTCGATGATGCCGCCCGGGGTGATCTGCACGCTTTCGAATTCGTCGAACCAGATGCCGTGGCAGTGAAAGCACAGGTCGATGATGACTTCGCCGTGGTGCATGCGCTCGAAGCGCCGCTTTTCCATCGGCTGCCGGCACGAAGGGCAGGGCGTCGGTTTCATCCGCAGCTGGCGGTCGGGCGGATGCTGCCGAGGTTGAGGGTGACGCCTTTCTTCATCTTGCCGATCACGTGCATTTCGCAGGCCTTGCAGTCGAACTTGAGGATCAGCTTTTCGTTACCGTTGATCAGCGTCATCGGGTCCGGCTTCAAGTGCTTCACCTCCTTCGGACAGAGGTTGAAACTATAGCGCAGGCAGTGGCGGGTGATCATCAGCGAGACCATGCCCTTTTCGTTGCCGGCCTCGTAGGCCTCGTCGATCAGCCGAACGCCGTGCTTCTCGTAGAAGGCGCGGGCCTTGCTGTTGAAGACGTTGCCGAGATAGGTCAGTTCGTCCTGCGGATAGGGCACGGGGTTGGCTGCCGGCGCCGCGCGCGGTGGGCGCGGATGGCTGGCAATGCGGGCGGCTTCGAGTTTTTCGGCCGCTTCGCGGCGCAGCGCGTTGATCACGCCGACCGGCAGGAACCAGGCCTGGCTCAGTTGCAGCTCGACGGCTTCGGCGACGAACATCGTGTTGCCGAACTTGCCGAGATTTTCCTTGAGCTTGGCCAGCGTCGCCTCCGGGTTCTGCGCCAGTTCGCGGCCGATCCGCTCGTCGCGGGGCAAGGTGACGGCTACGCTGACCTGGTCTTCGTCGCTCAGTGTCAGCACGAAAGCGTCGGCCTGCTCGGCGAAAACCGCCTTGATGGCGACGCGCCGGTCGGCCGAATCCTTTTCCAGCGCGCGCTCGAATTCCTGATCGCGGTTGCGGAACAGGGTCGTGCCTTCGCTCAAATCGGCCGGGATGTCCATCGGGAAGAGCTTCTTGCCGTCGACCCGGTTGATGCGCATTCCCTGCACATCGCCGTGGGCGTCGTGGAAGCAGACGCCGTCGCCGTTGTGGAAGGTTTCGCCGGTGTTGACCGTGAGCCAGCCGTCGCCGATCTCTGCCACCTCGCCAATCGGCTCGCCGACGAAGGCCGGCGAATCGAAAGCGCCGATGTCGTCCTGGCGGTCGTTGGCAAAATAATCGGTATAGCCGCGGTTGAAGGTCTTTTCCGGCTGCGGCGTGAAGGTGAAGGTCGAATGGCCGCTGGCAGCGCGCACGTAGCGCGGGTCGGCGGCGATGATTTCATCGAGCAGCGTGCGGTAATGGGCGGTGATGTTCTTGACGTAGGACAGGTCCTTCAAGCGGCCCTCAATCTTGAACGAGGAGACGCCGGCCTCGACCAGCGCGCGCAGGTTGTCGGACTGGTTGTTGTCCTTCATCGACAGCAGGTGCTGGTTCTCGGTGATCGTCTTGCCCTTGTCGTCGACCAGCGTGTACGGCAGCCGGCAGGCCTGCGAACACTCGCCGCGATTGGCGCTGCGGCCGGTGTGGGCGTGGCTGATGAAGCACTGTCCGGAATAAGCGACACAGAGCGCGCCATGGACAAAGTACTCGAGCGCCAGCGTCGTCGCGTCGGCCACCTGGCGGACTTCGGCGATGCTCATTTCGCGCGCCAGGACGATCTGCGAGAAGCCGGCATCTTCCAGGAACCTGGCCTTGGCCGGGTTGCGGATGTCGGTCTGGGTGCTGGCGTGGAGCTGGATCGGCGGCAGATCCAGTTCGAGCAGGCCCATGTCCTGGATGATCAGCGCGTCGACGCCGGCCTCGTACAACTGCCAGGCCAGTTGCCGGCTGTCTTCGAGCTCGTCGTCGTGCAGGATGGTGTTCAGCGCAACGAAGACCTTGGCCCGGAAACGGTGGGCGAAATCGCACAGGCGTCGGATTTCGGCGACATCGTTACCGGCGCCGTAACGGGCGCCAAAAGCCGGTCCGCCGATGTACACGGCATCGGCGCCATGCTTGATGGCTTCGATGCCGAAATCGGCGTTTTTGGCCGGAGCCAGGAGTTCTAGGGGGTGCTGGATTCGCGTCATGGCGCCTTAGTAGGTAAAACGGGGGGCAAGTTCCTCGATATTGAACTCGCGCAGGATCGCCTCGGCACGCTCGCGGGCGTTGCGGCGCGGCTTGCCGCGCTGGCTGGCGATGATCAACTCGTTCTTCATCGAATGTTCCCAGCCGACCAGTTCGGTGACGGTGACGTCGTAGCCGTGGGATTCCAGCAACAGGCAGCGCAGCACATTGGTCAGGTGGCTACCCAGTTCGCGGGTGTGGATCGGGTGCCGCCACAGTTCGGCCAGCGGCGTCTGCGCCAGCGATTCGGCCTTGCGGGCGCGCATCGTTGCCGCGACTTCGGCCTGGCAGCAGGGCACCAGCACGATGTGTTTGGCCTGTCGTGTCAAAGCGAAACGAATGGCGTCATCGGTCGCCGTATTGCAGGCATGCAGGGCGGTAACGACATCGACGACGGCCGGCAGCGCGTCCGAGGTCATCGATTCCTCGACCGTGCAGGCGAGGAAGCGCATGCGCGGGAAGTCCAGCCGGGCGGCCAGTTCGCGCGATTTGTCGACCAGTTCGGCACGCGTTTCGATGCCGACGACCTCTCCGCTGGCACGGGTCTTGATATAGAGATCGTAGAGGATGAAGCCGAGGTAAGACTTGCCGGCACCATGATCGACCAGGGTTTCCATGCCATCGAGCAGGGGCTCGATGAACTGGGCGAGATGGTAGACCTGCTTGAGCTTGCGCCGGCTGTCCTGGTTGAGCTTGCCGTCGCGCGTCAGGATATGCAGTTCCTTGAGCAGTTCGATCGACTGCCCGGGGCGGATTTCCGGGATCGTGGCGGGCGGGTTCTGTTTTTTCATGGGCGCAATTATCGCATTCAAACTTCTATCACTTTCGTGTCAACCGAATGGCGATGGCGTCGTTATTGCAATCATGGTGTAGATGCACCGTAATCTCACGGAGACACGAATGGGCAGTCTGAGCAACGAATCCTTCGAGCAATTTCTGGATTCCCTGAAAAAGGCAGGTATCTCGATTTCCAATGAAGCCCAGTTGCGCGAGCGATTGGCCGAAGCGCAGCGCTGGCGTTATGCTTTCCAGACGCTGGCCGCCAACGGCAAGAGCATCGGCATCTGTTTCGAAGACCAGTCCGCCGGCAGCAACAGCGCCGAGATCGAACGGGCCTTCGCTGAATTCCAGTTATCTGAAAGAAGCAAGGCGGTTTTCTCCGCCAGCCTCAAGCACTGAGTTTCGCTGTTCCGCGAAAAGCGGGGCAGGAAAATGAAAGACGGGCGCCGAAATGGCGCCCGTTCTGTTTTGCAGATTGCGCTTAGCGCGTGATCGGCTTGTAGCGGATACGCTTGGGCTTGGCGCCTTCTTCGCCCAGACGGCGGCGCTTGTCCTCTTCGTATTCCTGGTAGTTGCCCGGGAAGAAGGTCCATTGCGAATCGCCTTCGGCGGCCAGGATGTGGGTACAAATCCGGTCGAGGAACCAGCGGTCGTGGGAGATGACCATGGCGCAGCCGGGGAATTCGAGCAGGGCGTCTTCCAGCGCGCGCAGGGTTTCCACGTCGAGGTCGTTGGACGGTTCGTCGAGCAGCAGGACGTTGCCGCCGGACATCAGCGTCTTGGCTAGGTGCAGACGACCGCGCTCGCCGCCGGACAGGTTGCCGACCAGCTTGCCCTGATCGCCGCCCTTGAAGTTGAAGCGGCCGATGTAGGCGCGGCTGGGCATTTCGAACTTGCCGATCTGCAGGATGTCGCTGCCCTGGGCCAGTTCGTCGAACACCGTCTTCGAACCGTCGAGGCAGTCGCGCGACTGGTCGACGTAGGCCAGCTTGACCGTCTGACCGATCTTCACTTCGCCCGAATCCGGCTGTTGCTGACCGGTGATCATCTTGAACAGCGTCGATTTACCGGCACCGTTCGGGCCGATGATGCCGACGATGGCGCCGGGCGGGATGGTGAAGCTGACGTTGTCCATCAGCAACTTGTCGCCGAAGCACTTGCTGACGTTGTTGAATTCGATGACCTGATCGCCCAGGCGCTCGCCGACCGGAATGAAAATTTCCTGGGTCTCGTTGCGCTTCTGGTACTCGTGGCTGGACATTTCCTCGAAGCGGGCCAGACGGGCCTTGGACTTGGCCTGGCGCGCCTTCGGATTGCTGCGCACCCATTCCAGTTCCTGCTTCATCGCCTTCATGTGGGCGTCGACCTGCTTGTTTTCGGTTTCCAGGCGGGCTTCCTTCTGCTCCAGCCAGGACGAGTAATTGCCCTTCCACGGAATGCCGTGGCCGCGGTCGAGTTCGAGAATCCACTCGGCGGCGTTGTCGAGGAAGTAGCGGTCGTGGGTGACGGCGACCACGGTGCCCGGGAAACGCACCAGGAACTGCTCCAGCCATTCGACCGATTCGGCGTCGAGGTGGTTGGTCGGCTCGTCGAGCAGCAGCATGTCGGGCTTCGAGAGCAGCAGCTTGGCCAGCGCCACGCGGCGCTTTTCACCGCCGGACAGGACGCCGATCCTGGCGTCCCAGGGCGGCAGACGCAGCGCGTCGGCGGCGATTTCCATCTGGTGTTCGGTATCCGAGCCGGCGGTGGCGATGATCGCTTCCAGGCGGGCCTGTTCTTCGGCCAGCTTGTCGAAGTCGGCTTCCGGGTCGGCGTAGGCGGCATAGACCTCGTCGAGCTTGGCCTGTGCCTGCATGACTTCGCCGAGCGCCGATTCGACTTCCTCGCGCACGGTCTTGTCGGCGTCGAGTTGCGGTTCCTGCGGCAGGTAGCCAATCGACACGCCGGCCAGGTGCTGGACCTCGCCGTCGTATTCCTTGTCCACACCGGCCATGATCTTGAGCACGGTCGATTTGCCCGCGCCGTTCAGGCCGAGCAGGCCGATCTTGGCGCCGGGGAAGAAGGAAAGGGAAATGTCCTTGATGATCTGCCGTTTGGGAGGAACGATCTTGCTGACGCGCAGCATCGACATTACGTATTGAGCCATGGTCTCGCCTGTGACAAAAAAAACGGGGAAGGCCCGCAGTCTACGGGGCTTCCCCTAAAATGACCAGCCTTTGCGCTCAGGCGGACAAAGCGCTCAGGATGGGAGGGTGGTTCTTTTCTGCTGCCAGGGCGTTGATGTCGCCGCACAGTTCGCCACCTTCGGCGATCACCAGCTTGCCGTAACGGATCTTGCCGCTGACCCGCCCGGTGGCGTGGATGATCAATTGCGAACGGGCGGTCAGTTCGCCGTCGAAGCTGCCGTGAATCTCGGCCACATCGATGCTCACCTTGCCGGAAAACGCGCCCTTGTCCGCAATGCGGATGACGCGGCTGTCCATCGTTGCCTCGACCCGGCCCTCGACAACCAGCATGTCGCAATCCAGGATTTCGGCGCCCTTGAGTTTGACATCCGGGCCGACGATCAATCGGGCACCGCTGTCCTTCTCGGTGGTTTTATCGTTTTGTACTGCGTTCGACGGAGATACTTCCTGGCCACTCTGCGGTGGCGCTGTGGGGGTTGCTGCCTGGACTGCGTTGATGCTCTGGGGTGGGGTGCCGTTGCCGAGAACGGGGCGGGTGGTTCGCTGCGGGTTCTGCTCCGCACGAGTGATCGGCGGGCTGGTTTTCATGAACATGGATTCTCCTATAGGCAGGGTCGAGATTGACGCCGGCAAGACATAGCGATATGCGTGCCACAAATGAAAAGACATTAATAAACAATGAACTGAGAATGGCTCGGTGCGTATTTCAGCGACTTCTGTCGCCAATACCCGACACTTATTTGGCCGGGCCGCGCAGACCCGCCTGGCAAGCCGGCGTAGAATGTCGTTCGTTGGCGACAGATCGCTTAAGCAGATGATTTGTCGTTGTTATTGCGTTTGATTAATTTCATTGTCATTGACTCTGGAGTCTCGGTGTCCCTGTCATTTCGCCACGGCATGCTGGCCGGTGTCCTGTTGATCGTTAGCTTGCTCGGCGGTGTCGCCGCCCATGGCTGGTGGCTGCTGGAGGGCTTGGTCGGCCAGAGTCGGGAGAGCAACCAGCACGCGCTCAAGCTGACCGCCGTCGTCCAGGCGCTGGCCGAGCGTACCGTCGACATGGAGCGCAGCGCCCGCCAGTATCTGGTGCTCGGCGATCCGGTCTTGCGCGAACGTTTTGACGAGCATCATGCGCAATCGCTGGCGCTACTCGGGCAGATCGATCTGCCTGAACTGAGCGAATCGGCGATGGCCTGGCGCCAGCTTGCCGGGCAACTGCATGACGGATTGGCACAGGGGCAATCCGCCGAGGAGTTACAGCCCTTGCTGGCCGAGCTGGGCGCCTTGAACGAGGACATCCGCCGCCGCAGCCAGCGCTGGATCGAAGCCAGCAATGCGCGTCTGCTCGACGAACTGGAGCGCCAGCGCGGGCAACTGCAGCAGCGACTATTGTTGGCGCTGGGAGGCGCGCTGATTGCCGCGCTGCTGATGACCTGGTGGCTGATCCGCCCGGTCCGTCAGCTGGAAACAGCGATAGGCCGGCTCGGCGGCAAGGACTTCAGGGAACAAGTCGTCGTCGAAGGACCGGCCGACCTGCGCCGGCTTGGCCAGAAGCTCGACGACCTGCGCCAGCGTCTGGCTGAACTGGAGGCCGACCGCGAACGCAAGCTGCGCCACGTATCGCACGAACTGAAGACCCCGCTGGCTGCCCTCAAGGAAGGCGTCGCGCTGCTCGCCGAAGAGGTTCCCGGGCCCTTGTCGGCGACCCAGCGTGAAGTGGTCGATATCCTCGACCACAAGGTCGGCAGCCTGCAACGCCAGATCGAAAGCCTGCTGATGCTCAACGCCGCTGCCTACGAAGCGCGCCAGCTGGATGTCGCCCAGGTCAGTCCCGGTCAATTGCTGGCCGACGCTGCCGGGCGTCACGCACTTGCCGCCCAGGCGCGGCAAGTGCGCATCGTTGTTGAGGCCGGGGAGGGCATGGCCAGGCTGGATGCCGGCAAGCTGGCGGTAATCCTCGACAACCTGCTGGCCAATGCCATCGACTTCAGCCCGGACGGGGCAACGATCCGCCTGTGCGCCGTATCGACACCCACGGGCTGGCAGATCGACTGTATCGACCAAGGCCCCGGTATTGCCCCCGAAGATCTCCGGCGAATTTTCGAACCCTTCGTCCAGGGCCGACGTCAGGCGCCCGTCCCGCGTCAGGGCAGCGGTGTCGGTCTGTCGATTGTGCGCGAGCTGGTCGGCGCCATGGGCGGGCGCGTCGATCTCCTGCCGGGCGAAACCGGCGCCCATTTCCGAGTGGAGTTGAACCATGCCCGTTAGGCAATTGTGCTTTCTATCGCTGATCAGCCTGCTGCTCGGCGCCTGTGCCGTCACGCCGCCAGCCGGCGGGGCGCAAGGCGCGCTGGCCTTCCAGCGCACCTTGGCCGGGCTCGATAGCCTCGAACTGGCCCGCACCCGGGGCCAGCTTGCCGCCCAGCCGGGCAATGCAGATGCCCAGATCCGGCTGGCCCTGCTGCTGGCCCAGAGCAAAACCGGCAACGGCGATCTGGCCAAGGCGCAGGCGGTGCTCGACCACCTGCTCAAGGCGAACGACGAGGCCGCCCAGGCGCTGCATCCGCTGGCCCGGCTGCTCGCCGAGCATCTGGCCGAACGGCAGCGCCTGGAAAGCCAGATCGAGCGCCAGGGCGCGCAACTCAAGGACAGTCAGCGCAAGGTCCAGGAACTGCAGGAAAAGATCGACCGCCTCGCCGAAATCGAACGCAGCCTGCCCAGTGCAGCCCGGCCGGGAGTGCGCCCATGAAAGCCCTGAACGCCAACGTCGCCCACATCCTGATCATCGATGACGACGAAGACATCCGCCGTCTGCTGACCATGCGCCTGCAGGCCCGGGGCTTTCGCGTCACCCAGGCGGTTTCGGCCGAACAGGGGCTGGCCTGTATCGCCGTCGACACCCCACGTCTGGTCATCAGCGACATCCGCCTGCCTGGACGTGACGGCATGTCGCTGTTCGAGGAACTGCATCACACCCGGCCCAGCCTGCCGGTGATCCTGCTCACCGCCCACGGCACCATTCCCGACGCCGTTGCCGCCACCTCGCGCGGCGTTTTCGGCTACCTGACCAAACCCTTCGACAGCCAGACCCTGATGGCCCGCATCGATCAGGCGCTGCTCATCTCGGCCGGCGACGACCGGCCGGGCGGCGAGCAGGCCGACGCCAGCTGGTGCGAAGGCGTGATCCATCGCAGCACCTGCATGGCCGAGCTGCTGGCCGACGCCCGCATGCTCGCCCTGTCCGACGCCAGCATCCTGATTCGCGGTGAAAGCGGCACCGGCAAGGAAGTGCTGGCGCGCGCCATTCACCGGGCCAGCCAGCGTGCCGGCGGCCCCTTCATCGCCATCAATTGCGGGGCCATTCCCGAACAACTGCTCGAATCCGAACTGTTCGGCCACGTTCGCGGCGCCTTCACCGGTGCCGCTGCCGCCCGCAACGGCCTGATCCAGGCCGCCAACGGCGGCACACTCTTTCTCGATGAAATCGGCGACATGCCGCTGTCGCTCCAGGTCAAGCTGCTGCGCGTGCTGCAGGAACGTGCCGTCCGCCCGCTGGGCGCCACCCGTTCGGAAGCCGTGGATATCCGCCTGCTGTCGGCCACCCATCGCGACCTGGAGGCCGCCATGGCCCAGGGGCAGTTCCGTGAAGACCTCTATTACCGGCTCGACGTCGTCTCGCTGACCCTGCCCAGGCTGGACGCGCGTCGTGAAGACATCCCGCTGCTTGCTGCCCACTTCCTGCGTCAGCTCGGCGCCAAGTACGGCAAGCCGATCAGCGGCTTTGCTCCGGATGCGCTGGAAGCCCTGGCCACCGCCGGCTGGCCGGGCAACGTCCGGCAACTCTTCAACGTCGTCGAACAATGCTGCGCCCTGACCTCGACGCCGCTGATTCCGGCCTCGCTGGTCCAGCGCGCGCTGCGCGCCCCGGCCATGGATGCCCTGAGCTACAACGAAGCCAAGCAACGCTTCGAACGCGACTACCTGGTCCGCCTGCTCAAGCTGACCCAGGGCAACGTCGCCGACGCCGCGCGGATCGCCGAACGCAACCGTACCGAGTTCTACCGGCTGCTGCAGAAATACGATCTGGCACCGGCCATGTTCAGGGCGGCGGAAGAAGGCTAGGGCAGGGGAGCAGAATTTGCGGACGAAAAAAAAGCACCGCAAGGTGCTTTCTTCTGCCTGAGATCGACTGGCGCGCCCGGAGCGATTCGAACGCCCGACCCTCTGGTTCGTAGCCAGATACTCTATCCAACTGAGCTACGGGCGCGCTGTCTGTACAAGCAAGGAAAATCCCAAAAGGAAGTTCCGGTTTCTGAATGGCGCGCCCGGAGCGATTCGAACGCCCGACCCTCTGGTTCGTAGCCAGATACTCTATCCAACTGAGCTACGGGCGCGCTGTCAGAGCCGCGCATTATACGGGCCTTGCCAGAGATTGCAAGGGGTTTCGGGAAAATAGGGGAAATAAAAAACCCCGCCGGAGCGGGGTTTTGGAATTTGGTGGGTGCTGACGGGGTCGAACCGCCGACATTCGCCTTGTAAGGGCGACGCTCTACCAACTGAGCTAAGCACCCATCTGCGGCCAGCGCAGAAGGAGCGGCATTATATCAGTTAACGGCGTCCTTGAGGCCCTTGCCGGCGCGGAATTTCGGAGACTTGGCAGCCTTGATTTCCAGGGTCTTGCCGGTGCGCGGGTTGCGACCGGTGCGGGCAGCGCGCTCGCCGACGTAGAAGGTGCCGAAACCGATCAGGTTAACGCTGTCGCCAGCCTTGAGGGCACCCTTGATGGCTTCAACAGCAGCGTCCAGCGCGCGGCCGGCAGCAGCCTTGGAAATGTCAGCCGAGGTGGCGATCTGATCGATCAGTTCAGTCTTGTTCATGTAAGTCCCCTGAGATAGGTTTGGAGTGGTGAAAAATCTGGTGAGGGGCGATTTATAGCGCCCCCGAAATCCTTGTGTCAAGCGGATTTTGAGCCGATTTCGGCGGCTCTCCAGGCTGCTTGCGGATGCCGTTGGCAAGACAACAGCATCCGCGCCTTTGAAATCAATGGGTAAGCAGCGTGTTTTTCACCGATTCCTCGTTTTGCGTTGCCAGTTCAGGCGCGCTCGGGGCAAGCTCCGGCAGGGGCTCCGGGACGCTTTCCAGGGCCCGTTCGAGGACCTGATCGATCCATTTCACCGGCACGATCTCGATGCGATTCTTGAGATTTTCCGGCATTTCGGTCAGATCCTTGACGTTCTCTTCCGGGATCAGCGCCGTCTTCAGACCGCCGCGCACGGCAGCCAGCAGCTTCTCCTTGAGACCGCCGATGGCCAGCACCTCACCGCGCAGGGTGATCTCGCCGGTCATGCACACGTCGCAACGCACAGGAATGCCCGTGTAGGACGAAACCAGGGCGGTGGTCATGGCGATACCTGCCGACGGGCCGTCCTTGGGCGTAGCGCCCTCAGGAACGTGGATGTGGATGTCGGTCTTCTCGAAGACTTCGTCCTTGATCCCCAGGCGGCGGGCACGGGCACGCACGACCGAGCGGGCGGCTTCGACCGATTCCTTCATCACGTCGCCCAGCGAGCCGGTACGCACGATGTTGCCCTTGCCCGGCATGTTGGCGCATTCGATGGTCAGCAGCTCGCCGCCGACCTCGGTCCACGCCAGACCGGTGACCTGGCCGACCTGGTTTTCCTTTTCCGCCATGCCGAAGCTGTAGCGGCGCACGCCCAGGTACTTGTCGAGGTTGCGCGAATTGACCGTCATCTTGCTTTCGCGGGCCTTGAGCACCAGCGTCTTGACGACCTTGCGGCAGATCTTCGAGATTTCGCGCTCCAGCGCCCGCACGCCGGCTTCCCGGGTGTAGTAGCGGACGATGTCGCGAATCGCGCTCTCGGCGACGACCAGTTCGGTCTTCTTGACGCCGTTGTTCTTCATCTGCTTCGGCAGCAGGTAGCGCATCGCGATGTTGACCTTCTCGTCCTCGGTATAGCCGGACAGGCGGATGACTTCCATCCGGTCGAGCAGCGGGGCAGGGATGTTCAGCGTGTTCGCGGTGGCCACGAACATCACGTCGGAAAGATCGAAATCGACCTCGACGTAATGATCCTGGAAGGTGTTGTTCTGTTCCGGATCGAGCACTTCGAGCAGCGCTGACGACGGATCGCCACGGAAATCCTGGCCGAGCTTGTCGACTTCGTCGAGCAGGAACAGCGGATTGCGCACGCCGACCTTGGTCAGGCTGGTCAGGATTTTGCCCGGCATCGAGCCGATGTAGGTACGGCGGTGGCCGCGGATTTCGGCTTCGTCACGGACGCCGCCGAGCGCCATGCGCACGAACTTGCGGTTGGTCGCCTTGGCGATCGACTGGCCGAGCGAGGTCTTGCCGACACCCGGGGGGCCGACCAGGCACAGGATCGGCGCCTTGACCTTGTCCACGCGCTGTTGCACGGCAAGATACTCGACGATGCGTTCCTTGACCTTCTCCAGGCCGAAATGGTCGCTGTCGAGAATCTTCTCGGCGGCGCGCAGATCCTTGCTGATGCGCGTCTTCTTGCGCCACGGCAGGCCGATCAGCGTTTCGATGAAATTGCGCACGACGGTGGCCTCGGCCGACATCGGCGACATCAGGCGCAGCTTCTTCAGCTCGCCCTGCGCCTTAGCCAGACCTTCCTTGCTCATGCCGGCAGCGGCAATCTTCTTGTCCAGCTCTTCCAGGTCGGCGCCTTCTTCACCTTCGCCAAGTTCCTTTTGGATCGCCTTGACCTGTTCGTTCAGGTAATACTCGCGCTGGCTCTTCTCCATCTGGCGCTTGACGCGGCCACGGATGCGCTTTTCCACCTGCAGGATGTCGATTTCCGCTTCCAGCTGCGAGAGCAGGCGCTCGATGCGTTCGCGGACGTTGTCCATCTCCAGCACTTCCTGCTTCTGCTCGATCTTGAGCGGCAGGTGGGCGGCGATGGTGTCGGCCAGGCGGCCGGCGTCCTCGATGCCGGTGATCGACGACAGCACTTCCGGCGGAATCTTCTTGTTCAGTTTGACGAACTGGTCGAACTGGGCGACCACGGCGCGGCGCATCGCCTCGATCTCGTGATCCTCGGCACCGGTCTGGGCCAGCGGGGCGGCGGTTGCCATGAACACCGCCGACTGCACGTCGATGGCCTCGATGCGGGCGCGTTGCGTGCCTTCGACCAGCACCTTGACGGTGCCGTCGGGCAGCTTGAGCATCTGCAGGATGTTGGCCATGCAGCCGATGCGGTACAGATCATCGGCTTCCGGCTCGTCCTTGGCAGCCGACTTCTGGGCCACCAGCATGATCTGCTTGCTGGTCTCCATGGCCATTTCGAGGGCCTTGATCGACTTGGGGCGGCCGACGAAGAGAGGAATGACCATGTGCGGAAACACCACCACATCGCGCAGCGGCAGCAGCGGCAATTCGAGGGTTTCCGGGAGCGTGTTGGGGTTCGACATCAGTCTGCCTTTGAAATAGGTATGTGCCCCCTAGCTGGGGGCGAAAAACCGGATTTCAAGAACCCCCGGCTCAGTTCGAGCCGGAGACCTTGGGCTGGTCGGCGTAGATCAGCAACGGCGGGGTATCGCCGGTAATCATGTTCTCGTCGATCACGACCTTTTCGACATTCTCCATGCCCGGGAGTTCGTACATCACGTCGAGCAGGGCGTGTTCCATGATCGAGCGCAGGCCGCGCGCGCCGGTCTTGCGCTCCAGCGCCTTCTTGGCGATGGCGGAGAGGGCGGACGGGCGGATTTCGAGCTCGACTTCTTCCATGCCGAACAGCTTCTGGTACTGCTTGACCAGGGCGTTCTTGGGTTCGGTCAGAATCTGGACGAGGGCATCCTCTTCCAGCTCCTGCAGCGTGGCGACCACCGGCAGGCGGCCGATCAGTTCCGGAATCAGGCCGAACTTGATCAGATCCTCGGGCTCGGTATCGAGCAGGATCTTGCCGACTTCCTTGCCGTCGTCCTTGCTCTTGACCTCGGCACCGAAGCCGATGCCGCCGCGTTCCGAGCGGTTGCGGATGACCTTTTCCAGGCCGGCAAAGGCGCCGCCGCAGATGAACAGGATGTTGGTGGTATCGACCTGGACGAAGTCCTGGTTCGGATGCTTGCGCCCGCCCTGCGGCGGAATCGAGGCGGTGGTGCCTTCGATCAGCTTGAGCAGCGCCTGCTGCACGCCTTCGCCCGACACATCGCGGGTGATCGACGGGTTGTCTGACTTGCGCGAAATCTTGTCGATTTCGTCGATGTAGACGATGCCCTGCTGGGCCTTCTCGACATCGTAGTCGCACTTCTGCAGCAGCTTCTGGATGATGTTCTCGACGTCCTCGCCGACATAGCCGGCTTCGGTCAGCGTGGTGGCATCGGCCATCACGAAGGGCACGTTGAGCATGCGTGCCAGCGTCTGGGCGAGCAGGGTCTTGCCGGAGCCGGTCGGGCCGATCAGCAGGATGTTGCTCTTGGCCAGCTCCACGTCGCCGGTATTCTTGGACGTGTGGCGCAGGCGCTTGTAATGGTTGTACACCGCAACCGCCAGGATGCGCTTGGCAACCTCCTGGCCGATCACGTACTGGTCGAGGATGGCGCTGATTTCGCGCGGCGTCGGCAGGTCGGAACGACCGGCCTTGGCCGCTTCTTCCGGCAGTTCGTCGCGGACGATGTCATTGCACAGGGCGATGCACTCGTCGCAGATGAACACCGACGGGCCGGCGATCAGCTTTTTGACTTCATGCTGGCTCTTGCCGCAAAACGAGCAATACAGCAGCTTTTCCTGGCCGTCCTTCGACATCCGATTCTCCTCGATCAAGCCGCTTCGCGGCGGGTCAGCACCTTGTCAATCAAACCATATTCCATGGCCTCGGTCGAGGACATGAAATTGTCGCGGTCGGTGTCCTTCTCCAGGCGCTCCAGCGGCTGGCCGGTATGCTCGGCCATGATCCGGTTGAGCTTGTCCTTGATCGACAGGATTTCCTTGGCATGGATCGCGAAATCCGACGCCTGGCCCTGGAAGCCGCCCAGCGGCTGGTGGATCATCACACGCGAATTCGGTAGCGCGAAACGCTTCCCTTTGGTGCCTGCGCACAAAAGGAAGGCACCCATCGAAGCCGCCTGGCCGATACACAGCGTCGACACATTCGGCTTGATGAACTGCATGGTGTCGTAGATCGACATCCCGGCAGTCACCGAACCGCCGGGGGAGTTGATGTAGAAATAGATGTCCTTGTCCGGATTCTCGGCCTCAAGGAACAGCAACTGGGCAACCACCAGGTTGGCGCTGGCATCGTTGACCGGGCCAACAAGAAAAATCACCCGCTCCTTCAACAGGCGCGAATAGATGTCGTACGCGCGTTCGCCGCGTCCGCTCTGTTCCACCACCATCGGGACCAGGCCCAGAGCCTGCGGATCCCAGTTGCTTGCGTTGTCGATAATCATGTTGGCCCTTTGTTGTTGCATTCAATACGCTTGTCGGATTCCTGACGAAAAACCGGCTTACTGCTGCTGGTTCATCAGTTCATCAAACACGGCGGCCTTGTCGGTCACCTTGGCCTTGCCCAGCACCCACTCAACCACGTTGGCTTCGATCGCCACACCCTCGACATCGCTCAGGCGCTGCGGTTGGGCGTAATACCAGCGGATCACTTCTTCCGGCTGCTCGTAGCTGGCGGCCATGTCTTCGACCAAGCCGCGAACCTGTTCCGGCGATGCCTGAAGGTTTTCCGTCTTCACCACCTCAGCAAGGATCAGGCCAAGCGTCACGCGGCGCTTTGCCTGCTCGGCAAACCATTCCGGCTGCAGCGGCATGTCCTTGACCTTCATGCCACGCTGTTCCATATCCTGGCGGGCAGATTGCATCAGGCGCTGGATTTCCATATCGACCAGCGAGGCCGGGATGGCAATCGGGTTGGCCTTGATCAGGGCTTCCATGACCTGGTCCTTGACCTTGGCTTCGATGCGGCGCTTCACTTCACGCTTCAGGTTGGCTTCGACTTCGGCGCGCATCTTTTCCACGTCGCCATCGACCACACCCATCATCTTGGCGAAATCGGCATCGACATCCGGCAGACGCGGGGCCTGAACCTGCTTGACGGTGATTTCGAACTGGACGGTCTGACCGGCCAGATCCTTGGCGTGGTAATCCTCCGGGAAGGTCAGGTCGAAGGTCTTGCTCTCGCCAGCCTTGGCGCCTTCAACGGCGTTCTCGAAATCCGGCAGCATCATGCCCTGGCCGAGCACGAACGGGTAATCGGTGGCCGAACCGCCCTGGAAGGCAACGCCATCCTTCTTGCCGGTGAAGTCGATCACCACGCGGTCTTCCTTGGCCGCGCCACGGTCGGCGCTGTCGTAACGGACGCGCTGCTTGCGCAGGATGTCCAGGGTCTTGTCCACTTCAGCGGCGCTGATTTCCAGCGTCGGACGCTCGATCTCGGCCGACGACAGATCACCCGGAACGAATTCCGGATACACCTCGAAAACCGCCGTGAATTCCATGTGCGTGGTGCTCTCGGAAGCCTTCGGCTCGAGACGCGGGTAACCGGCAACGTGCAGCTTCTGGGCGGTCACGGCCTCGCCGAAAGCGCGATCCAGCTGCTCCGACAGCACTTCGTGACGCGCCTGGTCGCCATACTGCTGCTTGATCATCGCAAACGGCACCTTGCCCGGGCGGAAACCCGGCACCTTCATATTGCGGCCCATGCGGCGCAGGCGGGGTTCCATTTCCTTCTCGACATCGGCAATAGCGATGGAGAGATCAATGCGACGTTCGAGTTCGTTGGCTTGTGCGGTAGTTGCTTCCATGAAAATTCCTTGTGCTTAAGGCGCCGAAAAATAAAGCTGGCAATCATAACACGGCGAGCCAGCCGCAACGACAGGCCGGCAAGCTGCATTGTCAGACAGGAAAAGGCAGTACGGGGGGCAGTACGCCGGAAATGAAAAACCCCGCACAACGCGAGTTGTACGGGGCTTTGAATTCTGGGGCGACTGATGGGGCTCGAACCCACGACAACCGGAATCACAATCCAAAATTCTAGGCGGCTTGAAACCGTTATATAATGGCGCTTTGCGGCGTTTTGTGTCTCCGAAAAATCAATTTCGGGGACAAAACGGGGACACTCAGATTTATTTCGAGGGCGGCGAGATGGCGACATTTGAACAACGCGCAAGCGGCTGGTGGCAAGCGAAAGTGCGGCGGCGGGGTCTGCCGGTGCAGTCAAAAACGTTCGAACGAAAGGGCGATGCGGAGGCCTGGGCCCGGGATGTTGAGAATCAGATTGATCGCGGGGTGTTTGTCTCGCGCAGCGAGGCGGAAAACACGACGCTGAGTGATGCGTTGGCTCGCTATGAGCGCGAAGTGACGCCAGGCAAAAAAGGCGCCGCGCAAGAAAAGTACAGGATCAAAGCGCTGCGAGAGAATCCGCTGGCGGCTCGTATGTTGGCGACGATTCGGGGCGCAGATATCGCCGCGCTTCGTGACGCGGAAACGGCGCGGGGGCTGGCGGCGTCGTCAGTGACAAAGCTGCTCGCGCTGCTGTCGCATCTTTTTGAGACTGCGCGGAAAGAATGGGGGATCGAAGTCGAAAACCCCGTCGCGAAGATCAAAAAGCCAAAGGTTGAAAATGCCCGCGAGCGCCGGCTGTCGCCGGCTGAGTGGGATTATCTACTCGCCGCGCTGGATGAGCCAGGCGACGCGGTTAAGACAAAAGACAAAGACCGCCGCAACGAACAGACGCCGAAAATTGTGCGCTGGGCGGTCGAGACGGCCATGCGCCAGGGCGAAATACTGGCGCTGGACTGGAAAAACGTGGATCTGAAAAAACGGATTGCGCATTTGCCGGACACAAAAAACGGCACGTCGCGGACGGTGCCGCTTTCGCGTGCCGCTGTCGCGCTTCTCGCGCCGGCTGCCGGTGTCCAGCAGCTGCCGCGCGGCAAGGTTTTCCCGACGACGGCGAGCGCGCTCAAGCAGTCGTTTACGCGCGCTGTCGCGCGGGGCCGGCGGCTGTATCTGGCTGACTGCGAGAAGGCCAGCACAGAGCCGGCGGAAGGGTTTCTTGAGGGCCTGACGTTCCATGATCTGCGACACGAAGCGACCAGCAGGCTGGCGGAAAAGCTGCAGATGCATGAGCTCATGAAAGTGACGGGGCACAAAGACACGAGGATGTTAGCGCGGTATTACCATCCGCGCGCCGAGGATCTGGCGAAGAAGCTGGGGTGAGACCTGCACTGCCGGCGCTTATCAATCTATCGTGCGGAGTTGCAAATTTGATCAATCCGATGGTACATTTAGTACGTACATAGCGTAGTTAATAGACCATGAAACTCTCGGCTTCCAAGCTTGCTCACGAAGACAAAGCGCTCGCTGCTGCCAAGCGGGAGCAGCAGGCGCGTTCGCGCGCATTGGTTGAGTCTGGTCAGCGCTCTCAAGAGAGCATGTTTTTTATCTCTCCTGCACTTGCCAAGTCGGCAATAGTTCAGCATCGCGTCCTTAGCTTCTAGCGCATTGACTGCCGAAGTAGAGGTCAGCATCCCTAAAGAGCTGCTGACAAAAATTCTTAAAAGCGTTACCCCTGAAGCAGTTCTTGTAGGAGGCCAATCGTTAGCCTTCTGGGTATCGTACTATGGCATACAGCTGCCTGAAGAATTTCAAGTTGGTGCCATCAGCGATGATGCTGACTTTCTGGGAGGCCGGGCCGATTTAGCCGCTATTGCAAAGAGCGTGGCCAGCACCCCGGAGTACACCTCTCTGAAGGTCATTTCTTCTTTGGTTGGCCAAGTAAAAATTCCTGTTTCTAAGCTTGAGTACGTGAACGTGGATGTTCTTCACAAGCTTGTTGGCCTTAACTCCGGCGACGTTCGCGAGCGGGCGACTCGCGTGACTGTGGACAACGTCGATTTTCTTGTAATGCACCCCTTCGATGTTTTTGTAAGTCGGATTGAAAATCTCGCGGTCCTCGCTGAGAAGCAAAATTCACAGGGTGTGGAGCAAGCAAAACTCGGCGTTTTAGTTGCCCGTCACTTCATTGAAGAGATCGCAAGAAATCCAGATAACGGACAGAAGCATGCGCTGCGCTTAATAGAGCGGGTGGTTAAATTGGCCAAAAAAGGGCACGGCCGAAAAGTGACGCGCGATTTCGGAATTGACTTCAGGGGAGCTGTGCCGGGTTACTCAATAACCTCCGAGAAGTTCAAAGAAATTCGCTATCCACAAATTCTGGCTGAGCTTCGGCCGGTTGCGTCTGGCTCCGTCGACGTCATTACCCGCGCGGCATTCCCGTCGGCGGGCTGAGGATTTGGCGAAAAAGCTGGGGCGAGTGATGGAACGAGTTTTTGTATTAGAGGCGGCGTTGCCCGATTTGGCGTGGTTGGACGTAGGCAAGCTTGAAAAAATGTGGCGCCGGGATAGTCTTTATCTGCCCGGCCCGGTGGCTATCGAGCGGGGCGCCTGGTTTGATTTTGATGATAATGGGCGGCCGCTGTTCATGCCGGCGCTCGGCCACATCGAATTTGGCCGTGGGTTTTTTGGGTCGCCCGCCCTTGTTATTTCAGGTGGGCGACACAGAACAAGATGGCTGATTGAGCGCGGAGTCAAGGAAATCCCAATTTCATTCGACTTTTCGCGCAGGGACACGCTGTCTGCATTGTCAAAAGGCCTTATTCGCAGACACGAAAACAGGAATGCGTTCGATATTGATTGCGCGCCAATTCGCCCTGGCTAATAGCTCAAATGCGCCGTCACGCTTAGCCCAACGAGCGCGACTACCCACAAATTTTGGTTTTTTCGATGCCCTCGCGCTTGGCGCGTGGCGGGCGCTCGCGTAGCGCTGGTTTCCTTCCAATTCCTCGGCGAGGCCGCCATTGACGATGCGGCTGTTGTATCATGGATGAATAACTAGGAGGGTAATTATGGCTATGGACTTCATTGATCAATTGCGGGCGCTTGCCTCCAGAATCGAAAGCAACAAAGACCTGATCCAAACCGAAGAGGCGACAAAAACGGCGATGATCATGCCGTTTATCCAGCTGCTCGGTTACAACGTCTTTGATCCCACCGAAGTGACGCCGGAACTGGTAGCTGACGTTGGCACCAAGAAGGGCGAGAAAGTTGATTACGCGATCCTGAAAGACGGGAAGCCGATTATTCTTTTTGAATGCAAGAAGTGCGGCGGTGACTTGAGCAACAATCACGCGGGCCAACTGTTTCGCTACTTCCATGTCACCGACGCCAGGTTTGGGGTCTTGACCAACGGTCTGACTTATCGCTTCTTCACGGATTTGGATCAGCCGAACAAGATGGACGAAAAGCCGTTCCTTGAGTTCAACATGCTGGACTTCAAGGATCAGGAAGTCGAAGAACTGAAAAAGTTTGCGAAGGTGGCGTTTGATGTCGATTCAATTCTGACGACAGCCAACGATCTGAAGTACACGCGAGCCATTCGGAATCTACTGGCAGAGTGGATGGCCAACCCGTCTGAAGACTTTGTGAAGCTAGTTTCGGCGGATCTGCTGCCTGGAAAGCGCTTCACCCCTGCGCTCAAAGAACAGTTCACGCAGATTACCAAGCGCGCATTTCAGCAATTGATCAGTTCCCGCATCAATGATCGCTTGCGGGAGGCTATGTCTCCTGAGATGCCAGCCGCTGCCCCGGCAGCGCAAAGCCCGATCGATACGCCCGTGGCGCAAGAAGCCGAAACGCAGGGGCCCGCCATCGAAACCACCCTGGAAGAGATCGAAGGCTTCCATATTGTTCGCGCGATACTGCGCGAACTTGTTCCTTCCAAGCGAGTTGTCATGCGGGATGCGCAAAGCTATTGCGCCGTTCTTTTTGATGACAACAATCGCAAACCTATCTGCCGGCTGCGCTTCAACAACCCGCAGCGCCTGGTGCTTGGGTTAATGAACGGCAAAGAAGAAGAAAAGGTTGCAATCGCTGATCTGGATGAAATCTACAATTTCGCTGATCGCTTAAAAGCTACTGCATCTGCTTATATTGCTGAATGAATGCACCTCTAAAGCCCCGGAATCCGGGGCTTTTTGCTTATGGAAACGATCAGTAGCTCAAATGCGCCGTCACGCCCAGGCCGATCAGCGCCAGCGCCCACAAAAACAGCTTCACGAGCAGGCTTGCAAGCCAGTTGCCCAGGCGCCAGCCGATCGCGCCGCCGACGCCGTAGGCAAAGCCGGATTTGATTTTTTGCCACATGTTCAAGCTCCCGTTCTGACGAGTACGAAATAGGGCTCCCAGACCTCCTCTCCGGCGCAGTATGCGTCCCAGGCCGGCGTTCCCATCGTCGGGCTGGTGCAAGGCCGCGTCGTACGCCGCCAGCGCAGCCCTAAGCCCTTCGGTGGGGCCGGTTCTGCGAGCGTGTCGCAGCAGGCATAGAGCCCGTCTTTGCCGCGCGTGTATTCAGTTGCTTCCGGATTGATTTTTGCGGGGTTTTCCATCTTCAAGCTCCTTTATTCAGCAAGGCCGGCGGCGACGCCGCGGCGGTACTCGTCGTTTTCCTCGCCGGCCGCGCTGCGCAAGGTTTCGTACAACTCTGCAAGCTCGCGTCGGTGTTGTGCGATGAGCTCTGTCACATTGGCAATTACCCGCGCGCGGAACCCTTCTGGCCCGCCCGCCGCAGCCTCTTCGGCAGCTGCTGCAGCTCGGTCGCGGTCAAAAGCCCAGGCGGCAGTGACTACGTCGCCGCGGCCAAAATTCGCTTCAGCGGACCAATAGCAGCGGCCATTTCCGGAAGTGTCTGAGTACTGCAGTCGCAACTGAACTTCGCCGACTTGCGCCGTTTCTTCAGGTGGCCAGCCAGGGAAGCGTTCGGTTTTTTTCCACTCGACTGCAGGAGCAGTCGCGCGGTCTGCAAAGTGCCACTTCTCGAGTAATTCGACGACTTCGCTGGTCAATTGCTGCTGAGAGACAGCCTCGGCGTGCTCTGTTGTGAACAGCTTTTTGTGAATGTCTGCGAGGATGCTGGTCAGCTCATCGCGGAGCGACGATGCTTCACGGTCGGTGACAGTCTCGCCAGCGCGAAGAGCGTTGAGCGTGGCGTTTGCGCGGCTAGAGAACATTGCCTTTTGCATTTCAAATCTCCCAAATTTCTTTACGTGCTACCGGCGGTTCCGGTGGCGGTTGGATGTCGCCGCCCCACATTTCGACAGCCAGGACGGCGGTGTAGACGAGGACGGCGAGGTATTTCATGGCAACCCCCTAGGTAGGAAGCCTTGAGCGGGGCAATATTGTTTTACTGATTGCAGTAGGCATCCCAAAGGCGCCTCATAATTTCAGATGCTTCGGCGCTGCTGCTGGTCCATTCGCCATTAATGTAGTTGCCGGTACTGCGCCCAACCGTGGCGGTATGTCCTTGAGCGTTGAGCCAAGCCGAGAACTGCTCAGCTTCCGTGGTGTCGGCGGCGATTTCGACGGCATAGGTAGTAGTCATTTTGAAACTCCTTCGGTTGGTTTAAGAATTCGGAACTACGCAGTTATGCTGCGGCTCGGTCATTGCTCAGCGCGTTGAGACTGAGCAGGATCGGCAGGCCGGCAAATGCCTTGCAGCCGATCGCCAGGGCGTCGAGGTTGTCGTAATAGCGCCCGCCGCCGACATGGAAGCGGCCCAGGGCCTTGCGGTGGCTCGACACCCACCAGCTGCCGCCGGTGGTCGCGTTGGCGGTGTAGATCACGCCTCGGCGCTCGGTGGTGTAGTACGTCACGCCATCAATCGTTTCGGCAGTGATCTCCTTGCTGTTACAAGTGATCTGGATTGCTGCATCCCCTACGTTGCTTTTGATGTTGTTTGCCGGTTGCTGAAAATTGCGCATGTGATTACTCCTTTTGTGATCCGTCTTGCTTGCAGTGCCCCATGCCGTCCAGGACTACGGGGGTTTAAGCGGCTGGCAAGGGTGAAACCGGAAGCCGCAGCGGCTTTTTTGCGGCGGGTTACCAGCAAAAAAACGAACGGGTGAGGATTTCAGGCGCAAAGCGCCGGCCCTTGCCTGACGCGGCCCCCGTGGTACAGGTCGGCGGAAATGGGGCCCTGCATGCGCTTAAGACGGTCTCAAAAGCAGTGGCGCGCAATCGAAGCGGCTTCCGGCAAACAAAAGCCCGGCTCGCCGGGCGACTGATTGACCGGCCGCAGGCCGGGAAGGGGCTTGCCCCTATGAGCGCGGGGACCGCGCAAGGGGCAGCGGGCAAAGGGGCCTGTCCCGCAGGGATAGCCCGGAGGGCTACCCCGGCAGCACGCGGTGCCGGCTTGCCGGCAGCCCCGGGGTCACTTGCCGGGAATGACTTTTTTGGCTGCAGCAGCGGCACGGCCGAGGTCGACGGAAGGTGAAAACCCGCCAAAAATCCCTCGAACGATGCCCGGTAGCTGCATGATCACAAGCAGCATGACGGTCATTACAACAGTAATCCCGAGCATCGCGCCGAGAACAAGAGTAAATTCCGGCTCGCGATCTGCTGCCCAAGCGGCCAGCATTTTTGTCTGCGTCGCGCTAACTGCGCCGGCCAGCGCCCCGCCTGAGCCCAGCACGATTTCGAGGAAAAATCCGACAACAGCTTTGATGAGGACGGCGCTAAGCCCGGTGCCGATTGCATTCATCGTCCACGATTTATTGATCGGCCAAAAAGCCAGGCAGATTGGCATCAGGAGCGCGCACACGACGAGCGTCACGTCAGCGAGGATCGGCACGACTGTGACAGCGACAGTCATCAGCGCGCCGACGGTTAGCACGAGGCCGACGCCCATGTAAATGACTAGCCAGTTCCCCAGCGCGGTCAACGCATCAACGATCGGCTGCACAAATGCATGGGCGTTTGCACTGGCGGGCAAGAGCAGCAGCGGGAAAATGTATTTTGCATTTTTCTTGATCACGATTACCCCTTTCATGGCGCCGGCGAGGCGGCGGTAGATGATTGAACGGCGCGGCGGGCTGCGGTGCTGTCCTTGCGCTCAGAAGCCGCAGCGGTTCTGTCGAGAAACTCGCCTAATATTTGCTGAGTGCGCGCGGTGGCTGTGCGAGTGAGTGCGCCGGCATCCCCGGCAAAAGTGGGCGCGACGATGCTAGTTACAGCTGCGCCGAGCGCCAGGGCGTCGTTTTTGACTGCGACGACGCGGCAACCGCCGGCGACGGGCTGGATGAAATAAGCGAGCACCACAAGTTGCAAGATGATGCCGGCGAGCCGTGTGATCGACTGATAAAGATCTTCGTCAAACAAGCTCTTGATCAGCCCGAAACCAATGACCAGGCCGGCGATATAGCCAAAAATCTGGCCCCAAGCGAGCATGCAGACGTTTTGAATCGCCTGGTCAGACTGCGCGTAAATCGCAGCGCTCATCACTGCGATTGTTTCGATGATTACGTCCCACATGTCAGCCCCTCGTTGCGTAAATAGCCATCACCGCGGCGATGGTGATCAGATAAGCCCCTCGCTCGCGAAGCAACGAAAACACGGCCAGGCGGGCGGCGCGTGCGAAGCGGACGCGAAGCGGCAGCGAGCGCGGGCCGATGTAGCGGCGCCCAGGGCCGCCGGCGACAGTGCCAGCGGCGAGGTATTCGCGGATTGCGCGAGCAAGCCGGCGGCGCTCGGGGTATGTCCGCGCGGCGGTGGCGATGTAGATCTTTGTCGCTCGGTTCACGGGGTGCTCCTGTTTGTTGATGTAGGGGTTATCTGCGGCGCTGGTCGTCATGAAAAAGCCCGGCGGACCGGGCTGGGGGGGGTTACTTGATCGTGAACGCGCGCTCGATGCGCCGCCGGTCAATCTCTTGCTGTCGCTTGACTGCTGCGGTGTCATCCTCAGTGCGCACTGCTTGATGCGCCTGAAGCGCGAGCATCTGCGCGAGTGTCGCCTTTGTTTCGGCGGCAACTTTGCCGGCCATCACTGAGGACTGCGTCAGCTGGCCAAGCGCCTGCAGGTTGCCGCGGGCGCTGGGGATCTGCGCGGCGATCGCCTGGAAGGCCTGCGCGTCGTGCTGCAGCTGGTCCGCGACGCGGTTTGCCTCATCCGCCTGGGCTTGAAAATACTCGCGGTTGTCGTGCGCGCCCTTGAGTGCCGCATTGATGAATTCATCGGGCGTCATCTGCATGCGCGTGCTCGCGCCGTCGAGCTGCTGATACACGTCAGTCATGCGCTCTGTCGAGCGCTTGAGCGCTTTCGCCGCGTCGACGAGGCGGCGGACCTTTGCGATTGTCTCGCCGACACTGCCGCCGCCCTCGATACCAGCGGTGTCGATTGCGATGCCGATGGTGCTAGCGATCGTGCCGGCGTCCATGTTTTCGAGGTTTTGTCTCATCGTTTCGTACTGTTGCAGCAGCGTCACGTAGTGGTCTGCTTGGACGATGAGGTCTTCGGCGAGCGTGAGGTTTGCGAAGAGCAGTTCGAGGTTGTTCAGGATCTGCGTGACTTCAGTCGCGCCGCCAGTGGCGCCGCCGGCGTGAGCGGGCGAGGTAGCGATGCCGGCGGCGAGCGCCAGGGCGGCGATGGATTTTTTGAGCATGTAAGTCTCCTTACTTGCGCGTCACGCGATGCGTGCCGCCGTGGTTGATGACGTAAGCCGTTTCGCCGGGGCGGACTTCGGTACCGGCTTGCACGACGACGAGTAGGCTGTTATTGCGCGGGTCGCGCAGCACGATTTCTTGGCCAGGCACTGCGCCGCGCTCGCTGAGAAGCGCGCCGCCGGCGGCGCCGAGCAGGCCCCCGATGGCCGTGCCCGCGTGCTTGCCGCGGGCGACTTGGTTGCCTACAAGCCCGCCCAGGGCGCCGCCGACCGCCGCGCCGGTGGCTTGGCGGGCGTTCGTGGCGTCGGGCTTGATTTCAACCGGCCGCACGCTGACGACGTGCATTTCGACGGCTTTGCCGGCGCTCTGCGCTTGTTTGCCGGCGTAGCGTGCTTGGTCAAACTCGTTGCGCGGCTGAGTCGTTGTGCATGCCGCGCTGGCGAGCGCGGCGAGGAGGACGAGGATTGCTGTTTTCATGGGTTGCTCCTGGTGGTTGATCTGCTTGTTATATGCAGCGTCGGGCACGCCGGCCCGGCCAGTGGCCGGGGGTCTTGCGCCTCCGGCGCGCCAGCGTCAGGCGAGCATGTCGTCGAGGCGTTCGATGACCTCGCGCTGCTCTTCGAGCGGCAAGCGCAGGGACTGCCGCCAGGCTGCGAGGATCACGTCAGCGTCAGGCGCGCGGCCGTGCAGTTCCTGCGCAGCCGCCGCGATCTGGCGAGGCGTGCGGGCCTGGCCGATGGTTGTTTCAGCTTGCAGCAGCACCGCTAGCGAGGGCGAGCGAAGCTCGAAGAGTTCAGCCGTTTGCATTTGAGAGTCCTCCAAAAAAGTCGCGGATGCGGTCGATGAGCCCGCCGGCCGTGCCGTTCGCCGCGAGGTTTTTGGCGAGTTCGGCGAGCTCGTGGAAGCCGTCGGTGATGTGTCCGACGACGGTGTCGATGACGTTGGCCCCGAGAAAATGGCCGGCGAGCATGAGCAAAAGCACGACAGCGATGCCGTGCAGAAGGAGGCGCAGGATCATTTCGCCGCCGGGCGGGATTCGCCGCCGTCCATCAGTGCATCACGCATAGCGTTGAGCCGCAGGAGCACGGAGAAGTGATCGAGCGCCTCGGGTTCTTTATCGCGCGTCGCTTGTAGCTGTTCGAGCGCTTCGCGGTATTTGTTGAGCGCTTGTCCGGCCCGTGCGTTCGCGGCTGCGAGTTGCTTGCAGATGTTGTCCGGCGTCTCGCCTGGCGGCAGCCGGACGGTGTAATCGTCGCTCAATTGCCAGAGTTGATAGCGCTCGTTCACAATCGTTGCGCCGGCAAGGACGCCGATTGCCATGGCGACGAGCAGGGGGAAAGCCTTTTTGGCGAATGCGGCGGCGCGTTCGTGCTTGTTCATTTTGTGCTCCTGGTGATAGTTGAAAAATCCGTACTGCTATGGAGTTATATGCACGCCCGGTCATCGCGCCGGCGCTGTGCCTGGTCGGCGGCTTTTCGCTTGTCGATTTCGGAAAGTGATTTCCGAATCGGAATCCGAATCGGATTCGCGGGCATGAAAAAACCCGCCGAGGTCCGGGAAGCCTTGCGGGGCAAGGCTTACGGGGCGGCGGGTTGGGGTTGGAGGTTTCCGATTCGGAATCCGAATCGGATTCGGATTGGTGCGGGTCAGCGGCTGTAGCCGGTATCGCGCTCGGCTGTTTTGCTTGCTTCCTGGCCGGCGGATTTTTCGGGTTCGGGGGCTGCGCGCTGGGCCAGTTGCTCGGCTTTTTCGAGCGCCTGGCGGCCGATTTCATCCGACGGGCGATCGTTGGTGTTTTCTGAGTCGCGGGATTTTTCGTCGCGCGTGTTGCTGCGCTGCTCCGTTTTTTCCGGCGATTTCGCCTGTTTAGGGGCTTCGCCGGCCTTGGCCTTGGCTTCAAGGTCTTTCGTTGCGGCCTTGATCGCTGCCCTTTGTTCCAGTTTCATTTGGATTTTGGCGGTCAGCGATTCGATAGCCCCTGCTTTTTGCCAGTTTTCCATCTTCTTGAGCGCGTTATCCGTCGTTTTTGCGCCGAATTTCTCGATAGCGTTGCCTTTTTCAAGGTTTTTGCGGTTCATGTCGCGCAGTTTTCCGGCAAGCTCGCTGGTCAGTGTGCCGCCGGACTTGATGATGCCGTTGCCTGTGTCGACGTATTTTGTTGACGTGAGGCCCAGGTGATTCAAGTTGCGGCTTGTCGTTGATGTGGCGGACCGGTTGAGCGATTTTGCATAGACCGCGCCGGTTTTCTTGTTCTCAAAATACTGTCGGCCCTCGCTGTCTTTCGTTGGTTTGATATCGCCGCGCTTGATCGCTGTTTCGAGCTCCTTGCCGCGCGGCAGTTTGTCGCCGGCGCGGTGGGCTTCCAGTGCGCGGCGGGCGAGCTCGCCGTCGCGGATTACGTTAGCCTCTTTCGTCGCTGGGGTCATGCGGACCGGTTCGGCCGGCGGGCGGGGCTCTTTGGCTTTTTCGATTGCTGCTGCCTGCTTCGCCTGGGCGGCGGCGAGGCTGGCTTTGGCGGCGCTCATGTCTGAGCGCGCATCAGCCAGCTGCCGCTCGATCTTTGCTAGCTGCTTTTCGCTGCTTCGCGAGCCGCCTTCTCTGCTGCTCGCTGCGCCGCCTTGGCTTCTTTCTCCGCTTCGCGGGCGGCTTTGTCCGCTGCTCGCTGCGCGGCTTTCGCTGCCTTCTCCTCTTCGCGAGCCGCCTTGTTCGCTGCTCGCTGTGCCGCCCTGGCTTCTTTCTCCGCTTGGTACTGCGCCTGTCGTTCTTGCCGCTGCACCGCTCGCTCTGCTCTGAGCTGGGCTTGCATCAAGGCCATCTCTCGACCATCGCATTCCACGATCGGGTTCAGTTCGCCGGATTGCCAGCTGATTACACTCATTACTGAGCAATGGCACTTCATCGAGCCGTCGAGTGCCTGAAAAAACGTCGCTGCTGGACAAGTTTCGCAGCTCGTGGACGGAGACGGGCGGTACGGATCGGGCAGGTAGCGCATTAGCGCTGTCGGCCCCGCGTCCGGGAATTGAGACATCGCGTTGACTTGCTGCGTTTGCGTATCTGTCATGTTGTTGCTCCTTGATATTGGATTGGTCGTGGGGGTTATGTGTAGGCGCGGACATCGCCGAGGCCTTGGCTTCGAGCTCTGTGATGCGCGCCTGCGCTTTCTCGATTCGGGCGGCTGCGCGGTCGATTTCGCCCTGGTGCGGTTGGACTTTGTCGTAAGCTGCTGACGTGTCTTTTGCTTGGGATTTGCCCAGGTTTTTAGCGAGCTCGGCGCGTTGATCGCTGGTGATGTGCATCTGCACGGTTTCGCGCTGGCGGCTGAGCGCGACGTAGCTCATTTCGCGGTGCGTCATGCCGCCAGGCGCGTAATGCGCTCGATCAACTGTCACGCCCTGCGACTTGTGCACGGTCATCGCATAACCATGGTCGAGGTAGTTGTACTTATCTTGTTGCACGTCGACGCGGGTCTCTTTGCCGTCGAGCTTGACGACAATGCGGCCATCGTCGGCTTTTTCAACGCTGCCGGTCGTGCCATTTTTGACGCCCAGCTCTTTGTCGTTCTTCAGGAAAATAACCCGGTCGCCCGGCGCGAATTCGCGCGCGCCGCGTTCCGCCTGGAACGATTTGTCTTCGCCGGTCACGATGCCGGCGGCTTTGGCGTTTTCGCGGGCAATCTGATTGATGTTGTGCACTTCGGCGCGCGATTCAGCCAGCGCCAGCGAGGTTTTGCCGTTTTTGAGATCGTCGATGGTTGCTGCGGCCATGGCCTTGGCAACGTCGGCGCGGGTTTCGTGCTCGTGCAAGCGGCCTTTGCTGTCGAGGTATTCAACGACTTTGTCTGTGCGGCCCGCTTTCGCGTCGTGCACCATCGCTTTCTCCGCGTCGTCGCCCTGGCGCCGGATCTCGTTCATTTCTGCCCAGCGCCCGGCGGCGTCGCGCTGAGCGCGCATTGCGCCGCCGGCGTCGATCGGCTGGAGCTGTTTGGTGTCCCCGACGAGGACTAGCTTCGCTCCGCCCTGGTCGACATGATCTTGCAAGCGCGACATCAAGCGGCTGTCGCACATGCCGGCCTCGTCGACAACGACGATGCTTTTACTGTTGAGCTGCAGCGAGCCGCCGTCGAGCTGGGCGAGCGTCGAGTGGATTGTCGCGCTCTTGATGTTTGACGACTCTTCGAGGCCTTCCGCCGCCTTGCCGGCGAGTGCGCAGCCGTGGATCTGATAGCCCTCGCGCTGCCACGCTTCGCGCGCTGCGTCGAGTATGTACGACTTACCTGCGCCGGCGGTGCCTTCAATGATCGCCAGGCGCTCGCTGCCGGTGACGTGCTTCAATGCGGCGGTCTGCTCTTCGCTCAAGCCGTTGCCCCGGCCGGCGGCTTGGGCTTTTGCTGAGAATTCGTCGAGGACTGATTGCACGGTTTCTGCGCGCACGTCGTGCGTGTGTTCGCGCGACATTGCGCCAGCGCGCTCGGCGATTCGCTGCTCGATTTCGTACATTTCGCGCGAGGTGTAGCGGGTGTTGCCGTCGTTGTCTCTGAGCTCGATCAGCTCGCCGGATTGCTTGAGTTGATCGAGGTATTCGCGTGCGCCGGCGATGTCAGTGACGCCCTGGGCGGCTTGGTAGACCTGCGCTTCGAGCTGCTGGGGCGTAAGTGTGGATGCCTGCCGCGTGATCTCGCTTGCGAGGTCGGCGTGCGTCGGCATTTCGCGCGGCTCGTGTTGCTGTGACGACTGGCGCAGGTCGTTGATTTTGTCGGGCGTGATGCCGTATTTTTCTGCTGTCAGCTGCGCTTGGGCGAAGAGTTTTTCGCGGTCGACTTCGCCTTTGTTTTCGCGGGTTGCGAGCGTGGCGGCCGCGCTTGCTTTGCCGCCGGACATGCCGTGCTGCCTGAGTTCTTTTTCGATTTCCTGGCGGCGGGTTGAAAAATCTCTTTCGAGGTCTTTCGGGATGTCGGCGATTCGGAAACTTGATTTATCGCGCTCGATCTGGAAACCCAGCTTTTGCAATTCTGTTGCGAGCTCGGCGCGGTAAGCGGCGCCCAGGGCCATTTTTTGTTTGCCATCAAAATCGATATTCCGGCCGCTGTCGCTGATGTTTAAAGCGATGGCGTGCGTGTGCAACTGGGGGTCGCCGTTGCGGCTGGTTGAGTGCTCAAACGTCGCAACAACGAGGCCGCCGGTGTATTCCTGTTTGTCGATGCCGTTGTGGCCGTGCTGCGTGCGGAAAGCGCCGGACTGCTCGGCGTGTTTTATCGCTGATTCGACTGCGCGCTGCTGCGCTTCGCTGATTGCTTTTCTCGTCGCCTCGTCGCCAGCCGCCCAGGCGATTGAAACGGATTTTGGGGCGGAAAAGGTCAGGTCTTCGCCGGGTTTGTGTGCATCGCCGACGCGGGCGGTCAGCGCTTCGCCGGTGCGCGGGTGGAAGCCTTGCATTGCGGCACCGAGTTCGCCTTTTTGGACGTGGCCGGCGAGTTCGAGGCGTTCTGCGCCGCTGCCGATCCAGCGGCCGGGCGGTTCGCCGCCGGCGGTGTAGTAATCCTCTTTGGCGAGGTTGTCGTAGTAGCTTGCGGCGTCGCTGCCGGCTTTAATGCCCTTGCTTGAAAGCATCTGTTTTTCTCCGGGTTCCGGGATTCGCCCGGCGGCTGGCCGGGCGGTTTTTGTCACAGCGCGGCGGTGTCGATGCCGCCGGTTTCGCCGCTTACCAATTCCGGAATCTGCCGGGCTTCCGGTTGTTCTCGCGCTGCGTGTTCTTGCGTTTCACCCAGCCGCTTGAGCAATTCGTCGAGGGGCGTTTCGAGCAAGCCGCGCGCTTCGAGCGCGGCGACGAGTGCTTTCGTTTTTGCGGCATTTTGTTTTTCCCTTTCTGCGGCGATTGCGGCGTCGAGCTGCTTGATTTGCTGCGCCAACGCGGCGCGTTTTTGCTGCATTGCTTCGATTGATTTGCGTGCCATGTCATTGCTCCTGCGAGGGTTGAACGTGTGGGTTATGAGCAGGCTTGGTCTTCAAACCGGGCCGTACTGTTGCTCGTAAATTTTTCTCACTCTGAGCATCCGGGCGGTGGCGGTTTCACCCTCGAATGCGAACGGTTGCGACTGCAGCCAGGCGGACCAGTCCGGGCGCCCAGGGACGGGTTTGATCGGTGCTGATGGCGTCGGCGGCGGCGTTTTTACTGCGCCAGTGCGCGCCCAGGCTTCGTCGCTGCGCGGGTCGTTAACTGAGCGGCTGGCGGTGCCGTAGCCCTGCGCGTTTTGGAGTTTTTCGACGGCAGTAGCGAGCGCAAGAATTGCTTTTTCTTGCTGTCGCAGGCCGGCAATGATTTCGCCGAATTGCTCGCTGCCCGCCGTTGTCGGCGGTGCGGTTTCGAGTGATTCGAGACGCGCAGCGAGCGCGGTAAATGCCTCGATAAACGCCTCGTTTTGTCCGCCAGTTCCGCCGCCGACGGCAAGCGCTCGGACGGTTTCTGCGATGCTCGCGCCGGCTGCTGCTGCGCGGGTCTGCACGGTTTTGTATTCGGCTTCGGAGAGCCGGATCGTGATTCGTTTTTGCTGCATGCTTCGCTCCTGTTTTTCGGGTAGCTGGTATGCAGTTATGGGCTGCGCTGGACATGGATACCCGGCAGCCAGAAAAAGCCCGTATTTGCTAGGCCTGCCGCCGGGGTGGCTGCCACGCGGCAGCCGTGGCGCGAAGGGCTGAAAAGCCCGTGGTTATTGAGCGCGCGCGGGTTTTTACATCTGTCGGCGGCAGCCGGCAGATAAGGCAGGTGTGTCCCTGAATCGGTTTGGCAGTTGCTTGTAGATTGCAGCGGGTTTTGCCGCCCAAGCTTTGCGCTTGTGCGTGCGATTTGTGATGATTGCTGACGTAAAAAACCCGGCTGGTTTCGCCGGGTTGTGGTTGAGGGCTTGAGTGCTTAATGCACTGCTGTTGCCGGTGGCGGGATGGGCGGCAGGATGCCCAGATCAACGAGGGCGGCGTCGAGTTGATCGCGCGTTGCCCCGATTGCTGCGGCGACGTGTTCCACGTCGTGACGGCCGGGGAAATATGCAAGCTCGGCAGCAGACTTGATGATGTTGACCGCGCCCTGCTCGTCCGTTTTGTATCGCGCCGCCAGCGCCGCGACGAGCGCCAGCCGGGCGGCGTAGCACGACGCGAAATATTCGGCGTACGGCTCGTCGACTGGCGTACGCCGGGCGCGTGTTTTGCGCTGGCTCATCACTGCGCCGGCTCGATGATTTTGTTTTGCGGGTCGCGGCACTCAGCGGCGGGGAAATCGACTGCGCCGAGGATCGGCGAGATGTCGAAATTTTCGCCGACGCGAGTGATGAGGATCGTCGCCGGCTGGCCGTCGCGATGCGTGCCGATTACCGCGAGTTCAGTCGCGCCGCGGGTCGCGTTGGTGCAGATGTGTGAGAGGTCAGCGCCGTGGTTGTGAAACGTCAGCACAGCGGCGAGCACGGCGGCTTCCGGGGTGTCGAGCGGCGACGCCTGGGCGGTTGCGATGGCGGCGGCGGACAGGGTGATTGCTGCGAAAATCTTTTTCATGATGTAGCTCCTTGAGGGTTGGTCGTGACTGTTATGAGAGCGGCTGGACGTGGCGAAAAAAAGCCCGGCGGGTGCCGGGCTGGGGCCGTGGCATTACCAGCCCGGCGGCGAGTGCGGGTATGTGAGGCGAAGCTCGAGTAGCGTTGTTGCGGCCGGTCCAGCTGAGTAGCAATAAATGCCCGCGGCGCGGTTGAACAACACCGGCTGGCCGTTGATTTTGCCGATGGCCTCTGGATCAGCCTCGCAAAACTCCATCCATTCCCTGAGCGGTAGAGTCGTAAAGACGACGTGGCTAGCAACCCAGCTCGCGATTGTCTCGCCGGCCTTGATTGCACTTCTCAGCGTCGGACCGGAGCCTCCTTCTGCCGCGCCCCTGCGCTCAAACAAGTGGTGCAAGTAACTCATTTCGAGGCCGGCGGCGTGCGCTGAAACGAGTTCGGCGAAAGTTGTACGAGAAGCCTGCGGGTAATCGCGCTCGACTTCTTGTCTGATTTTTGAGTTATCCATTTTGTTGTTCGCTCCTGAAGTAGCCCGGCGGGTGCCGGGCTGGGTGGGTTGTTTCGGGGCTACCAGCCCGGGGGGTAATGCGGCGCGGTCAGCCACACTTCAACAGTGCCAAGGCCAGCAGCGAGCGCGTAGCAATAGATCCCGGCGCGGCGGTTGAACCAAACAGGCGAGCCGTCGATTTCTCCGATCGTTTCTGCGCCTGCGCCGCAAAAATCAAGCCACTCGTTTGCCTGCAATGGGCTCTCTACAATGTTCTCGCTGATCCAATCTCCAAGCTCTACGTCGTGACGCAGCGCGTCGAGTAGTGGCATTGTGCAAGCTATAGCACTACCCTGTTTACGGACGAGCTTGCGCAAATAATCAGCATCGAGCGTCGCGGCGTGGTTGGTTACGAGATGCTCAAAAGCGGTTGTCGTTGCCAGCTTGTAAGTGTCGCCGCCCACCCCGCCTAATTTTATGACTACTCGATCAATGCTGAGACTGCCTTGGCAGTTGTCAAAAGCTTCGTTTAATTCTGTTTCTGTCCATGGCGTGCCGGCCGTCTTATTGATTATGCGCGCGGCTTTTTCTAGAGCTGCAACCTCGCGCGGCGTCAGTTTTTTAATTTGTTCAGCGTATGCGTTGTCCATTTGTTCGCTCCTGAAGTAGCCCGGCGGGTGCCGGGCTGGGTGGTTGGGTTACGCGGTTTTGCGGATGAATTCCGGTGCTACTGCCTGCGGGTTGATCGGCTCGATCCGGACAGCGCAGGGAGGGATATCGCCCACGATATTCAAGAGGGCAGTCAAATCTGGAAGCTGTTGCAGCTCTGACGGCAGAACTACTTTGTCTGTGCGAAGTTGGTAGCTCGTAGCGTCGCCGCGCTCAGTGCCAAACTCGCGCGAATTTTCCGAATGCTGCGCTTCGATTCGTTGTTCGTCGCCAAAAAGCTGGCTGGCCCACTCCGCTGTCGCGGGGTCCGGGAGTCGGAGCACAACCTGACTGCCGAGACAGCTACAGAGCGTGTTCGTCACGTCGCGGCCGTAGTGAGTGAACATCTGCGAAATGGACTGAATCACGACGATCGCGAAGCCGCCGAAGCGCCGGCCGCGGGTGAGGAGTGAGTCGATGCCTTGGATGCGCCCCAAGCTGTCAAATTCGTCCATCACGAACGCAATACGGCGGTCCGGATCTTCTTTCAGCGACAGCAAAGCGGAGATTGCCAGCGAAAAAACTGCGGTGATGATGGGCTTGAGTTGAGAAATGCTGCGGTCGGTAAAATTGCAGAATAGCCAGCTTGTCGAGCCCTCGCGCTCAACCCACTCTGTCACGCTGAACGCGTCAGCCCCGGCGTTTTTATCAAGCATCGCCAGGGGCGTCGCGTACGTCGCGCAGATCGCCATGACTGAGCCCATCATTTTCGAGTTTTCGTCGGCGAGCATGCCGGTCACCGGTAGGCCGGCGAGCGCTTCGCGCAGCTCACTCAACGGCATGCCTGTAAGCATGTGAACGATGTCCGAATTCGTCCCGCCGGCTTCATGCACGCGCTGCAGCACAGCAGCAAGGATTCGTTGCGCGTACAGCTGCCACTCTGCCGCGCTGCCTTCGCCGTCTGGGATGATCGCCTTCGCGATCAGCGGGTAATCTTCCGGCCCGCGCACTTCAGCCAGGGGGCTCCAAGGCACGCTGCGAGCGTCGAGAGGGTTTAGTACGATGTCGCCTTCGCGATAAAATTTCGAGACGAGGTTCCCGCCGATGTCGACACAGAGCGCGCGGGCGGACGTTTCGCGCAAGGGCTTGAGAATACCAAGCAAGACCTTCGTTTTCCCGACGCCGGTACTGCCTGCAAGGAGCATGTGCCTGGTCTCGAAGCGCTCCGGGAATGGCACGCCGCCGATTGAAAAACGCGATTTTTCGCGGGCTACCATCTGCTTGACTGTGTCGGCGCTGACAAGCTGATTGCCGCGCACGTGCCCGGTGTTTTCAGCGGCTTGGTGGATGCGCCAGCGGAAATACTCGCTGAGCGCGACGATCATGACAGAGAGGTAAAGCGTTGTACCCAGAAAATCGCGCGAGCCGGCGGCGAGAAGCGCAGCGATGACGACGTAGACCGCCAGGCGAATGGGTAGAGCGAGGGCGTTGAAGCCAAGGGCCTCGAGCGCAAGGGCGGGCAGGGCGATCAATTTGCCGAGGCCGGCACCGACCAGGCCGCCAATCTTGAATGCTGACATTTTTGAATCTCCTTTTGATTGAGGTGTACGGGTTATCGGCGGCGCTGGGCATCCGCCAGCGGGCTGCGCTTTTGCGCGTACGGATCTGGCTTGCGGCGCCGTCGGATGAGCGCCAGCAGGCCGGCCAGCATCAGCGGCAGGCCCAGGGCGCCGACGCCGGCGCCGGTGGCCATTGCGGCGGGGAGCTCGTCGAGCCGAGCGGCGAGCCCGGGCGCGTTGCGCTGCGCATGCGCCCTGGTTAGCAGCCAGGCGTTCGGCACGATTGCGGGGGGTAGGCGGGAGAGGTTGTGCTGTGCGATGTAATTTGCCGTCAGGACCGCTTGCGCGGGCTCTGGCAGCGTTTTGAAGTGAATGGCAGGGGCTACCCCTGCGCCGGCGACTGCGCCGGCCAGGGCGAGCGCTAGCGTGATTTTTGCGTTTGCGCGGGCGTCTTGCAGCGCCTGGGCTGTAGTGAATGACATTTTTAACCTCCGGTTTTCGACTGACATGAGTTATCGGAGGTCGCGGTCATGCGCAGCTATCCACGCCCCGCCGGGGACGGCGAGCCGCCAGGCGAGTTAGGCCGGGCTCCGCACAGAGCAAAGGCCGGTCGGGGTGTGGAGAGTTGCCTGTTTTTTGTGCAAACAACCGCCGGCGCTGGAAAAGCAAGGGGTTTGCCTGGGTGGGTCACCCGGTTGTCCACAGAATCTGGGGATAACCCGCGCTGCCGCCTGGCGGCGGTGAATTGAGCAAGGCGACACACACTGGGCGCCGGCGGAGGCGGGCGAAGCCCGGCGAGCGCATGCAGAGTAGTCTGCATGCAGAGTAGTCTCTGTGTACTCTCTGTTTGTAATCTATGTAGAGAGAGTGGTTGTTTTTGCATCGCCGGGTGGTTGATTCCTCAACTCCGGATTGTCGATTTTGTACATTGTAGAAAATCAATGACTTAGCAAAAACACCCGGATTGCTGTTTTTGCACACTGTAGAAAATCAATGACTTACGTTACACCACACGGTGTGGCACACGGTGTGGGACACGGTGTGGTGCATGGTGTGGTGCATGGTGTGGTGCATGGTGTGGTGCATGGTGTGGCGGGCGTAAAAAAAACCGCCGTGGCCGGCGGTTTGATGGGGCGATGATCGTTAAATCTCTTTTAAAACCTCATCGCGCAGCGCCTGAAGCCCAGCGGCTACTAGTAACCCCTCGGAGGCTGTTTCTGGCGTCAGCGCGACACCGGCGCGCACTAGATAGTCGACGAGGCTCTCTGAGTGTCGCGGCGGCGGGAGGTGCTTCATATCGAGTTTGCCTGCCGCGCGCAGCATCCTGCAGGACAGGGAGTGAGGACTTGTCATGCCGCGTCCTTTTTACCTGGCTGCGCCGCGATCAGCGCGGCTTCGAGGTTGGCCCAATTAATTCTGTATGCGAGCGTGCTGCCGAATTGGTTGATTTTCAGCTTGCGCACGTCACTCTCTTCGATCAACCCCTTCCCGCGCAGTATGTTGCGCGCGGTGCGCTGTTCGGCGCGAGTCAAACACGTCTCGCGCTCCCACTCGTCCGCGTCTTTGTAGATCCAGCCGTCCGGGTGGCCTCCTTTGTCGCACCAGTAGAAAAGCTGACTGAGAAAAAGACCGGCAGCGGCGCCACCGGCGGCGCGGGCGAGCGCCGGATGGAATGCGATCGGCCGGGCAAGTAGCTGCTGAAGCAGTTCTTTCATCACCCTCTCCTCAGAACAGTGCCGGTTGCTCGGCGGCCGGCGCGGCGGATGCTTGGCGGCGCGGCGGGCGTGTCTTGAACGGATTGACTTTGCCGAGCTCGCCAGCGGGCAAGGCGAGTGCGTGCTGGCTGGGCAAGCTGCCGGTTTTCATCAGTTCAACAATCTGAGCGCAGGCGCGGCGAATTTGGCGCTCGCCGACGCCCAGCGCTTTAGCAGCTGCATCGCGGTCAAAGTCGTGCTCGACAAGAGCGGTCGCGATTTTTCGCAACTCAAGCGGCAGCGCGTTCAGCTGGGCATTTTTGTCTGCTGGTACCGGCCGGCGAATGCGAGCGGCGGACGGATCTGCAAGGCGCTCGGCAAAGGCGACGGCTTCGCACATCAAGCCGTCGTTTGCGATACCGTTGTCGTTGAGCTTGATCGCTTGGTCAAACGACAGGCACGGGTGCTTGCCTGGGCTGCCGTATGCCTCCTGGAGCCGCCATTTGAAAACGCTGAGTAGAAACGTGCTGAGTTGCGCGCCGCGCCCCGCGTTGTACTCATGCGCGCGTTCAAGAATTAAGCATTCCAGTTCGCCCAGCGCGTCCTCGTTCTCAATCTCGATGTGAAAGTCGCGTGCGAGCTTCAGCGCGCGCGGCAGCAGCTGGCGCGCGAGCGGCGAGTAGTCGCGGGCGCTCATGCTGCACCGCCGTTCTTGCGCGGGCGGCCGCGGCCGCGTTTGGTGGGCTGGTCTTGAGTCGGCGGCGGAGGTGGTGCAGCGAGGTGGTCGTTGCGGCGCGGCCGGTTAGCTAGCCAATTCTCAACGTCCTGCCGCAGCCAGAGGGGCTCGGATGGGCAGCCCAGGTCAAGCGGGCGAGGAAACCCCGCGGCGTAGAGCTTTGGGCGTGCGTTATAAAACGTCTTTGTCGCCTGGTGCAGATACTGCGCAGCGATGTCGTCTGCAGATAGCGTGAACGATAGCATGGGCCTCTCCTGAGAGAGACACGCTCAGCACCAGGCGCTAGCCCTGGCTTACCTTCCTCCATCCGCTGTTTCCAGCTGCCGTTTAACCCCGTCACGTCTTACCCCGCTTGGCGGTCAGTCTGCGCTCGGCAAACTGCATGCGTTTCGGTAGCCCCTGCCGGCGTTGTGTCGATGTGCCGGCTGCTTCCAGGGTGGCGGAGGCCTGGGACTACCCAGGTCATTCCGTACGCGATCATTATCTCAAACCAGCAGAGAAAAGCAAGGAAAATTCAGGAATTAATATTTGTTTTCAAGGTGTTATATATACGTGCAACGTTTGTATATAACGGCAGGGTCGGCGCTGGGCGGGGACAAAACGGGGACAGCACCAACGGGACGCGGCGGGAATTATCGGGAAAAACGGGGACAAAACGGGGACACTCAGTCCGAAAAAACGCCTGTTTTTGCCTCCGGCGAATTCCGAAGGCATAAAAGCAAAAACCCCCGAAAGCCTTGCGGCACGGGGGTTTTAGCAAAATATTCTGGGGCGACTGATGGGGCTCGAACCCACGACAACCGGAATCACAATCCGGGACTCTACCAACTGAGCTACAGCCGCCGCTGCAAGAAGGCGCGCATTGTATGTCGTTCTGGGAAGCCTGTCTACAGCCTTTTTTTGCTTTTTTCCATCAGCTGTGAAATCCAGCTTGCCTGGTCAGCGCATAGAGATTAAGCATGCACGTGATCTTCAGACTCGACTGAAAGACGAAGTCCTACCGTCTTTAAAACTGCGAGCAATGTTTTCAGCGTGGGATTGCCTTTGGGCGACAGGGCACGATAAAGGGATTCGCGACTGATCCCGGCTTCAGCAGCTACAGCACCTAGACCGCCGTATGCTTCTGCTACGGTACGCAGCGCAAGCAGGCCGGCAGCTCTATCATCAGGATTGTCCAGCGATTCCATTGCTACTTTCAGGTATGCAATGGCCAACTCGCGGTCAGCTTGCAATTCAGCAACTTCCGCCTCGTGATGAGATACAGCACCATTGAGTTTGCTCATACCTGCCTCCGTTTCCATTCGGACCACATTTCCTTTGCGCGTTTTATATCTGCCACCTGGTTACCTTTGTCGCCGCCACAAAGTAGCAATACGACGGTTTTTTCCATGTCGCCCGCAATACACCCGATACCCGGCACCAAGGTGAATGCGCAACTCAATCACACCTTCTCCGACTGGTTCGCAGTCGCCAAAGTTTCCCGCCTCTACTTGGCGCAGGCGAACACGAATGCGGGCCTGTGCGATCTTGTCACGTAACCCGGTCAGCCATTCCGAGAACGGCTCACGGCCGTCGTCGCGTTGATAGCGGAGAAGTTCGATCATGGAGAAAAATTGTAGCTTAAAAGCTACGGTTCACCAAAAGCGACCAAGTTCGGTTAATCCGCTTCTTCGTCAAATCAGCCCTTGATCAGCAAGTCCACCCGCTGCGGATTGATGAAAGTTGCCCCGGTCGGTGTCATGAACGAATCGAAGCGTTCGCGCACCGCTGCGTAAAGCGCCGGCGAGAGTTTGTGGTCGTTGTGGGTGACGCGGATCATCCGGGCATCGAACTCGGCAAAGTCCGTGAAGAAACTGCGCGTGTTGAAGAACAACTGCTGCTGCAGGCGCAGCGGGCCGCGTTCGACGGCGCGGCAGACGGCCGCGAAAGCTTCCTCGCGCACCGTCTTCTCGTCGTGGAAGAGGCGGAACACCTCGTTCAGGTCGCCCGCGTACACCGGCTCCGAAATCCACGCCACGCCGCCGGGGCGCAACACGCGGGCGATTTCCGTCAGCGCCTGATCCATCAGCGGCACCGGCACGTGGTGCAGCGACTTGAACATCAGCACGATATCCACGCTCGCATCCGCCGCCGGAATCGCCTCCGCGCCGCCATGCGCGAAACGCACCATCGGCAGATCGGCCGTCTGCAGATTCTTCGTGTGCTGGATCACATCAACTTCCGTCGCCACGATCTCGCGCACCCGGCCCGTTTCCGCCAGCAAGCGCGTCTTTTCCGCCCGGCCGCAACCCAGCTCCAGAACTCGCGCGCCATCGAAGGGCAGAGTCTCCAGCATCAGCTTCACTTCATTGACCAGGGGGCTTTCGGCGGGGTTGGCGATCAGCATGGCGGACTCGGTAACTTGAAAATCAGAATATTAACAGACGGTGATGGATGGCCGTTGCGGCCAGCACAGATACCCATTAACGCTTAACGCATTCGCGGATCAGCGCATGACAAGCTTCGTGTCGGGCCAGCAGCTTTTCCAGTGCGCCCGACTGCAAGGCTGCGGCCCGTTTGACTTCTTCTGGCGCGGCATCGAAGGCGCTAGTCAGGTTTTCTGGCTCGGTTTCAGCCAAAACGGCCGCCAGCGTTGCCGCCTGCAACCTGTCTTTGGCAGCCTTCTCGGGGAATCCTCGGCGATTGGCGGCGGCGTACAGTTTGTGCCAGACCAGTCGGGAGGCTTCCGGCAGGTGAAGGGGAATGCAATGCCCGCCGGCCAGCAGCGTCGCCGGTACCGGGTCGGCGAGCAGGTAGTCGTAATGCGGAATGGCTTGAGCCGCCCAGGACAACTCGGGAATCTGGATGATGTGGCCCAAAGGCGCGCCCGGCGCCAGAATGTCCACCCGCAAACCTTGCACCCCCGGCAACTTGACCGATGTCGAAGACTGCGTAGAAGGAAAACCGGGAACCTCGGCAAATGGCAGCCCGGTCGCCTGGAGGGTTTTCAGAAACTCAAGCGGTGCAGCCAGCTTGAGTGTCTGCCGACGGGCAAGATCGATATCCTGCGTGCGTGCACTGACCGCAATCGCACCAAACTCGTTGAGCCAGGCCATATAAGCCAGTGTTCCGACAAGCACCAAGCCAGCCTCGAAGGCGCCAAGCTTGTGCAGTTCAACCAATACGCGCGCGACAGCCTTGTCGGCAACCTGAAACCCCAGCTTGCGCAAAGCCGATACCTGCTTGGCAGACCAGCTGGCGAAATCGATCCTGTCCTGCATCGCATCTCGGCCAGCCGTGTCATCCTCCCGGCAAACCAAAGTTTCCGATTGTTTGCCAGGGACAGAATAGTAAACGCGATACCAGTAACCGCTACCGGAGCCCCGGCGCAGATAAAGTGTGCCCGGCGTTCCCGGCAACAGGGGGCCGGCCTGCAGGCTACGCTCCTTCAACTCGGCGTACTGGGTGAGAAAAGCCAGTTCTTGCGGGCGATAAAGCGGCGTTATCAGCATGGTTACCCAATAAAAAACAAATTCGTTGGGTAATTTATCACAGGCGCCGGATTTGTAGCGTCATCGCGAGCAATGCTGGCAAAATCAGGCTCCTAGCCTCGTATAGCAGTCATATCTCATGGCAGAGCCTTGGGATGAGCAAGAGTTCGTGAACGATCTGATTCAAGCCACCAATCAGGTGCTGACTGCTATGTTGCCGTGAGCGCCGAACGGATATAAGCGCAACCCGCTCCCGAAACACTGTTTCTATGCCAAATCGCATACCCCGGTATGCACACGTGTTGCACTGCAAAATATTTCTTCATCATCGTGGGCAAAGCTGGCAAAATCAGGCCGCCAGCCTTGTAAAACCGTCATTCCAGGGGGGAGTGTTGTAGGTATTGGCATATATGTTTCAGGTTTGCCAAGAACATGAAAATCGCTATCGTCGGAACCGATGTTGGTGATTTACATGAAACATGCGATGACCAATTTCCTGTCCCAGCTTCCTGTTGGCGAAACGCAGCGCCTTGAGTTCAAGGCCTCGTTCGACAAAGCGACCATCGAGTCGCTGGTCGCGTTCGCCAATGCGCGGGGTGGAAAGGTGCTGGTTGGCGTATCGGATGCAGGAAAAATCATCGGCACCACCGTTGGCAAAGAAACGCTCAACGAATGGCTGGTGCAGATCAAGTCAGCCACCAGTCCGTCACTGATTCCGGACATCGCGCTGCACCAGGTCGATGGCAAGCAAGTTGTCGAAATCGACATCCAGGAATTCCCGGTCAAGCCTGTTTCTACAAAAGGTCGTTACTACAAGCGCGTCGCCAGCTCAAACCACCCGCTCAGTGCTGGCGAAATAGCCGACCTCTACCTGCAATCCCTGCAACTCTCCTGGGACGCCTACGAAGCCCCGGGTTATACCTTCGTCCAACTCTCCACCGCGAAAATCGAGCGCTTCATCCGCCTCGTCAATCAGCACGGACGCTTTACGCTGGAAGAGGGCGACGCAATGTGCGCCCTGCAAAAACTCAACTACCTCAAGAACGGCCAGCCCACCTGGGCGGCGGTACTGCTCTTTGCCCAGGAACCGCTGCGCCACAACATCCACATCGGCCGCTTCAAAACCCCCAGCACCATCATCGACGACCGCCAGTTCACCGACACCCTGTTTGAAGTCGTCGAACAGTCGATGAAGTTCATCGTCTCCCACATTGCCGTTGCCTTTGAATTCGACGGCAGCGTGCAACGCAAGGAACGCTTTGCCTACCCGTTGCCCGCCATCCGCGAAGCACTGATCAATGCCGTCGTACATCGCAGCTACACCGACCCCAACGACATCCAGATCAAGATTTTCGACAACAAGATCAGCATCTTCAGCCCCGGCACCTTCTACGGCGGCCTTACCGTCGCCGAAATCCAGCAAGACAGCTACCGCTCCAGCCTGCGCAACAAACTCGTGGCTGAAGGCTTCTACCTCATTAACGTCATCGAAAAATACGGCAGCGGCTTCGTCCGCATTCGCCGGGCAATGGCCGAATACCCGGAAGTGCGCTTCAGCATCGAAGAAGCCCAGGGCGGGGTGTGGGCGGTGTTTGAGCTTGAGGGAGTAACTGAGGGAATAACTGAGGGAGTAAATGGGGGTGTAAGCCTCTTGCTCACCCATATTCAGAAAGAGCCTGGATTGCGGGCTCCCATGCTGGCGGCGAAGATGAACACGTCGGTAAAAAATATCGAACGGTGGCTGAAACAACTCAAAGGCCAGCAAGCAATCGAATTTCGTGGAGCCCCAAAAACAGGGGGATACCATCCAAAGCAACAAGGAACTACCTGAAGAACATGAAAATCGCCATTGCCGGAACCGGCTACGTCGGACTCTCCAACGCCATCCTCCTGGCGCAGCATAACGAAGTCATTGCGCTCGACATCCTTCCCGAGAAGGTCGAGATGCTCAATCGCCGGCAATCGCCGATTGTTGATGCGGAAATCGAGGACTACCTGGCGAACAAGCCGCTGAATCTGAAAGCCACGCTGGACAAGCGCGAAGCCTTTGCCGGCGCCGATTTCGTCATCATCGCCACGCCGACGGACTACGACCCGGAAACCAACTACTTCAACACCGGCTCGGTTGAAGCCGTCATCCGCGATGTGCTGGCGATCAATCCGGAAGCGACGATGGTCATCAAATCGACGGTTCCGGTGGGTTACACCGCCAAGGTGCGCGAAGCCTTCGGGATTGCCACCGGCAAGCCGGTGAATCTGATCTTCTCGCCGGAATTCCTGCGCGAGGGCAGGGCGCTGTACGACAACCTGCACCCGTCGCGCATCATCGTTGGCGACAAGAGCGAACGCGCCCGGACCTTTGCCGGCTTGCTCCAGCAAGGCGCGATCAAGCAGGACATCCCGGTGCTTTACACCGACAGCACCGAAGCCGAAGCGGTGAAGCTGTTCTCCAATACCTACCTGGCGATGCGCGTGGCCTACTTCAACGAGCTCGACACCTACGCCGCCACGCACGGGCTGGACACCCGGCAGATCATCGAAGGCGTCTGCCTCGATCCGCGCATCGGCAGCCACTACAACAACCCGAGCTTCGGCTACGGGGGCTACTGCCTGCCCAAGGACACCAAGCAACTGCTGGCCAATTACCGCGAAGTGCCTCAGAACCTGATCCACGCGATTGTCGAATCGAACACGACGCGCAAGGACTTCATCGCCAGCGACATCATCCGCAAGAACCCCAAGGTGGTCGGCGTCTATCGACTGGTGATGAAAGCCGGCTCGGACAACTTCCGGGCGTCGAGCATCCAGGGGATCATGAAGCGGCTCAAGGCCAAGGGCATCGAAGTCATCATCTACGAACCGAACCTTGTCGAGAGCGAGTTCTTCCGTTCTCGGGTGGTCAAGGACCTCGCCAGCTTCAAGCAGGAAGCCGACATCATCATTGCCAACCGCAACACCGATGACCTGGCCGATGTGGCGGCCAAGGTCTACACCCGCGACCTGTTCGGGGGAGACTGAAACAACATGAACAAACAAGCAAAAATCTACGTCGCCGGCCACCGTGGCATGGTTGGCTCTGCCATCGTCCGCCAGCTCAAGGCCGCCGGGTGCGAGAACATCGTCACCCGCACCCACGCCGAGCTTGACCTGACCAACCAGGCTGCCGTCAACGCCTTCTTCGCCGCCGAAAAGCCCGAACAGGTCTACCTCGCCGCTGCCAAGGTCGGCGGCATCTACGCCAACAACACCTACCCGGCGCAGTTCATCTACGAAAACCTGATGATCGAAGCCAACATCATCCAGGCCGCGCACGCCAACGACGTGCAACAACTGCTCTTCCTCGGCTCCAGCTGCATCTACCCCAAGGCCGTACCGCAGCCCATGCGCGAAGACGCCTTGCTCACCGGCGTGCTCGAAGCCACCAACGAACCCTACGCCATCGCCAAGATCGCCGGCATCAAACTCTGCGAAAGCTACAACCGCCAGTACGGCCGCGACTACCGCAGCGTCATGCCGACCAACCTCTACGGCCCCGGCGACAACTACCACCTCGCCAACAGCCATGTGCTGCCGGCGATGATCCGCAAGCTCCACCTGTGCAAGCTCGCCCAGGCCGGCGACAGCGCCGGTATTGCCGCCGACGAAGCCAAATACGGCGAAATCCCCGCCGACATCCGCGCCATGATGCAAAGCGGCAAAGTCACCCTGTGGGGCACCGGCACCCCGTACCGCGAATTCCTCCACGTCGACGACATGGCCGCCGCCAGCATCTTCGTCATGAACCTGGACAAGCCCACCTACGACGCCAACACCCAGCCCATGCTCAGCCACATCAACGTTGGCTACGGCAGCGACCTGACGATCAAGGAAGCCGCCTACACCGTGGCCGAAGTTGTCGGCTATCAGGGCGAAATCGAATTCGACACCAGCAAGCCCGACGGCACCTTCCGCAAGCTCATGGACAGCAGCCGCCTGGAAAAGCTCGGCTGGAAAGCCACCATAGACCTCAAGCAAGGCCTGCAGCAGGCCTATGTGGATTACCAGAGGGAGAGTCGGGGTGGCTAAACCTGTCAAGCGTCGCACGATTTCGGTACAGGGTACTGATGTCACCATTGCGACCCGCGAGGATCAGGACTACATCTGTCTGACCGACATGATCAAAGCCAAGGATGGTGACTTTTTTGTTTCGGACTGGCTGCGCAACCGCAACACCATCGAGTTCCTCGGGATTTGGGAAGGCATCTACAACCCCGGGTTTAATTATGGCGAATTCGCCATAATTAAAAGCCAGGCTGGCCTGAACAGTTACAAGATCAGCGCCCGTGAATGGGTAGAGCAGACTGGCGCCATCGGTATTTATGCGGCACCGGGGCGCTACGGCGGAACGTATGCCCACAAAGATATCGCCTTTGAATTCGGAATGTGGATCAGCCCCGAATTCAAGCTCTATCTGATCAGGGAATTCCAGCGTCTCAAAGACCAGGAAGCGCGTGCCGCATCGTTGGAGTGGAATTTCCAGCGCACGCTTTCCAAGGTCAACTACAGAATCCATACAGATGCCATCAAGGCTCACCTGATTCCCGCACAGCTCACGAAATCACAGATCACCACGGTCTATGCCTCAGAAGCCGATAGGCTCAACATGGCCTTGTTTGGTATGACGGCAGCCCAATGGCGAGCAGCGAACCCGGAACAAGCCGGAAACATGAGAGATGCTGCAAGCATTGAGCAACTGGTTGTGCTCTCCAACCTTGAGAGCATCAATGCCATGTTGATACATCAAGGCGTCGACGTTCAGGAGCGGCTCAGCCAACTGAATGCGATGGCGATCCTGCAAATGAAATCCTTGCTCGCCCACGCGGGCATAAAGCAACTCACCACTGAAACCCAAAAATTGAAATAACCCAGTCCCAAGGAAAAACAACAATGACCACCCAAACCAAAAAAACCGCCCTCATCACCGGCGTTACCGGCCAGGACGGCTCCTACCTTGCCGAATTCCTGCTCGAAAAGGGTTACGAAGTGCACGGCATCAAGCGCCGCGCCTCCTTGTTCAACACCCAGCGCGTCGATCACATCTACGAAGACCCGCACATCGACAACGCCCGCTTCAAGCTCCACTACGGCGATCTCTCCGACACCTCCAACCTCACCCGCATCCTGCAGGAAGTGCAACCGGACGAGGTCTACAACCTCGGCGCCCAATCGCACGTGGCCGTCAGCTTCGAAGCCCCGGAATACACCGCCGATGTCGACGCCATTGGCACCCTGCGCCTGCTCGAAGCCATCCGCTTCCTTGGCCTGGAAAAGAAAACCCGCTTCTACCAGGCTTCCACCTCCGAACTCTACGGCCTGGTCCAGGAAATCCCGCAAAAGGAAACCACGCCCTTCTACCCGCGCAGCCCGTATGCCGTCGCCAAGATGTACGCCTACTGGATCACCGTCAACTACCGCGAAGCCTACGGCCTCTACGCCTGCAACGGCATCCTGTTCAACCATGAAAGCCCGCGCCGTGGCGAAACCTTCGTCACCCGCAAGATCACCCGCGGCCTCGCCAACATCGCCCAGGGGCTGGAAAGCTGCCTGTACATGGGCAACATCGATTCGCTGCGCGACTGGGGCCACGCCAAGGACTACGTGCGCATGCAATGGATGATGCTGCAACAGGACAAGCCGGAAGATTTCGTCATCGCCACCGGCGTGCAATACAGCGTACGCCAGTTCATCAGCTGGAGCGCCGAACACCTGGGCGTGACCCTGCGTTTTGAAGGGCAGGGCGTGGACGAAGTCGGCATCGTCGCCGCCATCGAAGCGCGAAATGGCGAAATTCTGGCCCCCGCGCTCAAGGTCGGCGACATCATCGTCAAGATCGACCCGCGCTACTTCCGCCCGGCCGAAGTGGAAACGCTACTTGGCGACCCGAGCAAAGCCAAGGCGAAACTCGGCTGGGTACCGGAAATCACCGTGCAGGAAATGTGCGAGGAAATGGTCGCGCATGATCTGGAAGCGGCCAGGCGGCATGCGTTGTTGAAGAAGCATGGCTACGATATTTCGGTAAGTTCGGAAAGGTAATAAGCTAATAAAAAATAATGTCGCTGGCGTTGTTGGCTTAAGCTGAATCCAGTAGGACAGTACATGCGGTGGCGTGATTTATGAACGCGCTATTGCTTATGAGAAACCCGGTTGCATTGCTTACTATCTGCTGAAAATTATTATTAATATACTGAATAAGATTAATGATACGAGAATCCAAAATTGGGTACATTCCGTTCGAGAACCCTGATAACGCATACACTGAAAGAACTGTAGAGATTCTTTCACGGCTTGGGGTCGTTTCTAAAGTGCCAAGCATTCGAGAGTGGTTGACTAGTCCTTTGTCATATAAGCCGCGTTGCTACGATTTCATAGTGGCAAATTGGATTGAGAACTGTATTGTTAATGAAAAAGGTCGAATTTCGGCTCTTGGTATAGCAAGATTTATATTTAAAATTATTTTGATAAAAGTAATGTCACGAAAATCAATTTTTGTTAGACATAACAATTACCCACATAATTCATCAACCCAGACTGGTCTTTGGGCAGGCCGCATCATCGACATTGCTGAGAAAGCTTTTGATCATGTAATTACTCACTCCGGGCACAATGAAACAACAAATAGAACATACATACCACACCCCCTTTATAAGTTTCCAGTAACAGTTAGAAATAACAAAAAATCAGAACATCCAAGAAATTACTTTCTAATCTTTGGTCGGATACTGCCCTATAAGAAGATCGAGACGCTTGTCAATGTGATTTCGCCCAACGTCAGAGTTGTCATTGCAGGAAGCGCGCCAGACAAAGCGTATGTCGATTATCTTTGCCGATTGTCTGCTATGAAGGATATTGAAATTATCCCAAGGTATATTAGTGACGAGGAAGTGCTTGATATTGCTAAAAAATCACTTGGAATTGTAATAACGCATAATGATAAAAATGTAATTGTAAGTGGCACCTTTTTTTACGCTCTTAGTATTGGAGTACCTCTTTACACTGTTTCAACTCCTTTTTTTGAATGGGCTTGTCGTAATCTTGACTTGCCACAGTTGTATGTCGAAAAGGACATTCAGGGTCTTTCCGAATTATTGGAGCGCAGATTGAAACCGCACCCGCCCCTTGATATCGCCGTGAAGGAATTGATAGAGAGCTTATTTGGTGATGAAGTAATAGAAAAAAAATGGTCTAAAATTATTAACTGAATTTTGGTTAGTAACCACAAAGTAAGAATTTACTAAGTTGATAAAAAAATCACATTTATACAAAGCAATCTACAAAAGCATGCTTGGCCGCTATGCTGTCTACGTGGTTAACTTGCTTTCGATGATGATACTTGCTCGAATATTCACCCCCGAAATATTCGGCACGGTCGCTGCTATCATGGTTTTTTTCGTTTTTTTCCAGCTAATGGCAGAAGCTGGCTTGGGCCCAGCCATCATCAATTTGCAGCAAATGGATGCAGAAGACCGCGACGGGCTCTTTGGTTTGACAATAATAATTGGCCTGCTACTGGCCATTTTGTTCGCTGCGCTTGGACCGCTATTCTTGATGTTTTATCAACTTCCGCGCGTAGATGAAGTCGTACCCTATATCGCAATCAGTCTGCTATTTTTTTCCACCTGTATTGTCCCAAATGCTTTACTACTGAGAGAGCAAGCTTTTTTCAGCATCGCCAATGGAGGTCTGCTTGCCGAAACATTGAGCACAGCAGCCACTATCATCCTCGCCCAACTCATCGACCCTTTACACGCTTTAGCTGCTAAAGGAGCCTTCAGTGCCGCGACACAATTTTTGGTCATCTGGTACTTCTCGGGAAAAACAGAAATCGGCAGACCGCTGCCCGGAAGGAAGTTTTCTGCAATCAAGCCGCTGTTAGGTTTCTCTAGCTATCAGCACGGCTTCAACTTCATAAATTATTTCTCACGAAACCTCGACAACATTCTGGTCGGCAAATACATGGGGGCATCTGCCTTAGGGGTCTACGATAAGGCTTATCAATTAATGAGATATCCCTTGTTGTTACTTACTTTTGCTATGACACCAGCTATTCAGCCGGTGCTTAGAAAGTACGCTGGTGACTATCATAAAGTAGAGGAGATTCATCAGGATTTTACCTTTAAACTTTCGTTGCTTGGTGTAATTGCCGGATTCCTTGTTTATATTTTAGCTGATTTAATGGTTTCAATTTTACTTGGTAGTAATTGGAGTGAAGTTATTCCAATTATAAAAATTTTAGCAATTTCTATACCGGTTCAGGTTGTTTTGTCCACAAGTGGAAGCTTCTATCAAGCAATGAATAAAGCTGATCTTTTATTTCACTGTGGAATATTTAGTTCAATTGTGGTGACGATTTCTGTGTTGATTGGGATTTTTTTAAAAAATATTGAGATTCTCTGTTGGGGTTTGGTCGCGGCGTTTCACTTGAGTTTCGTGCAGGCATATTACTATATGTACAAAAAAGTATTTTTTTCTCAAGTTAGGCGTTTTTTTATAAGAATGTTGCCGATGTTTAGTTATGCATTTGCAATGGTTGCTTGGTCGATTAATTATTGACTTAACTTATTGGTTTTTGAAGGTTAATAAAAAGTTATGAAAATAATGTATGTAAATAGCTTTTATGCACCAAATATATTAGGTGGCGCAGAAGTGACTTTGCAGGCCTTGGTTGAGGGAATGAGTAAATTTGGTCATGATGTGGTGGTTGTTGCTACAGGAGATAATCCCGGTATTTTGGAAGAGAGTGTCAATGGTATTAGAGTATTAAGAGTTGGTATTGATAATTATTATTGGGGCTACTCTAAGGAAAAAAAACCAAAAATTAAACGGTTTTTATGGCATTGCAAAGATGCATTCAACACGAGAATGGCAGACAATTTACAGAAGATCGTTGCCTCTGAGAAACCTGACTTATTAAGCTCTCATAATCTTGCTGGGTGGTCGTCCCTCGTTTTGGAAAAAATAAAATCAAAAGAGGGTGTTCCAATAGTGCAGGTGCTACATGATTATTATAATTTGTGCCCAAAAAATACCATGTACAACAAGAATTCACCTTGCAAAAAGCAATGCTTAGCGTGCAAAGTTTTAAGAATAAGAAGTAAAAAATATTCTGAGTCGGTTGATGCGGTAATTGGTGTTAGTCGTTTTGTACTAGATGAGCATTTGAAATATGGTTATTTCAAAAACGTAAAAATTGCTACTGCTATTCATAATGTTCGTAGCCAAAATTATTTGATTAATGCTGGCGGCAAGGAAGACAGAAATGGTGCTCTGAGAATTGGTTTTATTGGTGCTTTGTCAAGAGAGAAAGGGATAGAGTTTCTTATAGATAGCTTTTCTTCTATCAAGTCAAACATCGGCAACGTCGAATTGCATATTGCAGGGATCGGCGATAGTGAATACGAAAAATATCTGAAGTTGAAAGCAGGTCCCTCGGTTTTTTTTCTTGGTCAGTTAAGACCAAGTGAATTTTATAAAAGAATTGATCTCCTAGTGGTTCCTTCCTTGTGGAATGAGCCACTAGGCATGGTTGTTCCTGAAGCATTTCGATGCGGCGTACCCGTTATTGGCTCTGTAATGGGAGGAATACCTGAAATGATAAATAGCGGCGTTAATGGGTTTCTATTTGACCCTAGAATTGATAACGATCTCGTTCGTGTAGTTTGTGATGCGGTTAGCCAGCCTGCCTTATTGGAGTCCGTTCGAACTAACTGTTTGAAGAGCTCTGATGGGTATTTCGACGTTGATGCTTGGTTAGGAAAATATAATAACATTTACAATAAAGTACTTTGTGAAGAGATGTAATGGAACTTACTTATATAGGTGCTGTCTGGTTGGTTATTTTGCTAACTGGTGTTTTATTTGATCGAAGATTTTATTTTATTGCGATGCTGGTCGCGGCTGGCTTTTATGCCTCCGCGTTTGTTAACTTTGGAGAAAAGGGAGTTTCTGTATTTGTTGTTTCGCAGATTGTTTTTATAGCACGTTTTTTTAATGTGATTATGGTGGGGATTGGTTTAATACCTGCTTGGATGAATTATGCAAAATTTTTATTAGTCTATTGTTTTTTGTCTATTGTAATTGCTCCGTTATTTTTCTCGGATTTATATGTTTTTCCGCCAGATCAAGGAATGGATATCTGGCTGATTAGTACTGGCATGCCTTTGGATGGTGGGTGGTTTGGTATTTATCAAGCTATTTATTTGATGTTGAATTTTGTAACTGTTTATATTTGCTTTGTTGCAAGAAAAGAGTTGATTAGTGTATCCAATACTTCGATAAATTTGCTTGTGTTTTTTATTGTTCTAATAGGTTGGTGGGAGTTATCCGGTGCTCTTGCAGGGGTTTGGTACCCGAGAGATTTTTTTGTTAATAATTCAGGTTTTGCACTGCTTGCTGGTCAAGAGTTAGATTTTGGATTTGTACGATTGAGCGGCGCATTTCCAGAGCCTTCGTATTTTGGTGCTGTGATATCTGGAGTTTTTTGGTATTTGTTTTCAAAAAAGAATCTAGGTAAGTTATTGTCTGTTATATGTGTGGCTCCTCTAATTATTTATTCCCTTTCTGGCTCAGCTGTTGTCTCGTTTATTACGGGTGCTTTGATTTGGTTGTACTTAAGTAAAAAGCATCATGCAGTTGTCTATTCTTTGCTATTGATTATATTAATAATTCCTGTGTATGGAGTTTTGGTTTCTGGGGATTTTGGATACCTGTTTGATAAGTATATTTTCAATAAATTGGACTCGACTTCAACAGCAATACGAGTAGGTGTCAATAATCGCTCTTGGGAATTGCTGTTCGATACATACGGATTCGGAGTTGGCTTTGGTAATCATAGGTCCTCTAGTGCGTTGTTGACTATATTGGCGACGATTGGTTTTTATGGTTTGTTTTTTTACATGGCGTTCATTTTTGATTTGATTGTAAAGCCGTTGTTAAAGTGCCGCGTTTCTTCAACAAATTTGGTGCATGCTCCAATATTTGCTTTCTTTGGTTCTATTTTTGGATCGATGTTGATTTCAATACCCGATGTTAATTTTTATATATTTTGGGCGTTGGTATTTATGGTGGTGGTGCTTTCTTGTTTAAAAGATGTAAAAGGGTCTAATTGATGCTAGTTATTGATGGAATAATATACTCTTGGTTTGGGAGAGGAGGGATTGGAGTCTATTTCTCCGAGTTGATGAAAAACTACCAGTCAAGCGGATTGGACTATAAGTTCTTAAATTATAGTTCAGAATTTTCTTTTCCTAACTCAATTGAGTGTTATCCAAGAGTTGGCGAAAGATATCGTTTATGTCCTGTCGATAATTTGCTTGGTGTTTCTGTATTTCATTCGACTTATTATCGTCTTCCATCAATTTCGAATGTTTCTGTTGTAACTACTGTTCATGATTTTATTTATGAAATTCAAGTCGGAGGAATAAAAGCTCTTGTTCATTCATTTCAAAAAAATAGGGCAATTCGCGCTTCAGATCGAATAATTTGTATATCTGAGAATACGAAGCATGATTTATTACATTTCTTGCCTGATGTTTCCGAAGATCGAATCTCAGTGGTTTATAACGGAGTGAGTGATGATTACTATAAGCTAGGTGATACGGAGTACGATAACTACGCATTATTTGTTGGTGCACGTGGTGGATACAAAAATTTTAAATTCGCTGTAGACCTTGTTTCGACTATCCCTGGGTTGGCTCTTTGTATAGTCGGTGGTGGAAAATTAAATAGTTCTGAGCTTGATTACTTGAATAGTAAAATTGGTGGTCGATTTAGGGCTCTGGGGTATGTTAATGTTCATGATTTAAACTTGTTATATAACAAAGCGTTGTGCCTGATATACCCTTCATCATACGAGGGATTTGGTATTCCGGTTGTTGAGGCAATGAAGGCTGGTTGCCCTGTGGTAGCACTTAATAAGTCATCTATCCCAGAAATTGCCGGTGGGGCAGCTCTTCTCGGAGAGAGTCTTGATGTTGATTATTTTCACGATATGGTTATGGAGCTCTATAAAGATAAATTTCGTTCATTTTACGTAAATGCTGGCTTGGGAAATAGCGAAAGATTTTCTTGGGCTAAGTGCGCAAAGGAAACATTGAATGTTTATTCTGAGCTACGTTAGACCGTATTTATTGAGATTGTTGTTGGTCGTTGGGGTTTTTTATTCAAATATTTCAGTTGCAGTGGATTTTTATATACAAGAAGATGGGTGTGATTGTTATGATGGGCTCCATAGTACTCATATTTTAGGTACAAATAGTGGCCCTTTAGCATCGGTTTTTGGGATTCGGTCTGCTATTGAAAAATATAGAGCAAACGAGTTGGTAGCCTCCAATGAGGAGGTTGTCGTCAATGTCGGTCAAGGGGATTTTTATTTTGATAAGGAATTTGTGGTAAATGAGCAGTTGATTGGAGGGTGGGCTGGATTCAAGATTCGAGCACAGGCAGGTGCGGCTCCTCGTTTTATTGGGGGGCTTCGAAAAAGTGGGTTTGAATTGGTTCGAGAGGGGTTATTTAAAATAAGTGGTTTGAGCGGCATTGATGAAGTTGAGCGAATCTATGTCAATGGAGCTCCGGCTGTACGAGCAAGATACCCTAATTACGGAAATGAATTATTGGTACAGGCTTATCCAAAAAACATTGATAAAAATAGCGCATTGAGAAGAAGTGAGTTGTATTTGGATTCTGATGCTGCACAATTCCTGGCTAAGTTAAATTTTTTTGAAGAAAAAATTGATTTATTTGCTCGGCACTCTTGGGAAATATCTATAAATAGAGTGAGGCAGTTTCTACCCAGTGATGGCAGGGTTATTTTAGGTAATGCGGCCCGCTGGCCATTTTTGCATTTTGGGAAGAGACAGTTAGTTTATTTGGAGAATTCTTTCGCTTTTTTGGATGCTCCTGGTGAATTTTATTTTGATGAATTCAGCAAAGATTTGTTCTATGTACCAAGAATTGGTGAGGTTGAGCGTGATTTAGAAGTTATTGTTCCGCTGGTTGACAGATTAATTGTGTTTGAAGGTAGTGCAGGAAATAAGCTTAATAATGTTGGTATTGATGGTATATTTTTTGGCTACACTAGGGGGGTGAGCAGAGGGCTTTATGATGAGCCACAAGCTGCAGTTGGTCTTCCTGCTGTAATTGAGGCTTCGCATGTAGAGAGCTTAGCTATTAGCAACTGCGTATTTGAGAATTACGGTGCTTATGGCGTATGGTTCAAAAAAGGTGTTGTTGGCTCTAAGGTTGAGGGTAATGTTTTTTCCAGCGGAGATGGGGGGGCAATTAAGATTGGTTGGTATCATGATGTTGCTAGTGATGCAGATTACACACAAAGTAATTTAATTTACGATAACAATATTTTTAATATTGGACTTCGTTACCACGGTGCCGTTGCTATTTGGATTGGTCAGTCTGGTTATAATGTTGTTTTTAACAACAGGATTAATGATACTTCATACACAGGTATTTCAGTTGGTTGGCGTTGGGGTTATGGATCGAGTTTGGCAAAGGGTAATATTATTATACGTAATTCGCTTGAGGGTGTTGGTGGCGGTCTTTTAAGCGATTTGGCAGCAATCTACCTTCTGGGGCCTTCACCCGGGACCCAGGTTGTGGGTAACTATATATATAGAGTCTCAGCTTCAGATGGTTACGGTCCTGGTGCTTGGGGTATATATGCAGATCAAGGTGCCTCAGATATTATTATCGATAATAACTTTATTTCGGAAGCTGCAAATGGATGTTTCCATTTGCATTATGGAAGAAATAATTTGTTAGTTAATAATTTTTTCTATTTCTGTGGTTATTCTGGGCAGCTTAAGCAAACTAGGTTTGAAGATCATGAATCGTTTTTGTTTTTAAATAACATCGTTGTTTGGGATTGTGGGCCGCTGTATTCGGGACGTTTGGGTGGTAGTTTTTCTGGTAATTTTTTTTCAAAAAATGATTGTTTGTTAGCCGAAGATGTTCAATATTCTAATAATGGCCGCAATTATGGTTTTGATTTTCAGATTCATCACGGCGTTGGTTTATATTTAGATGGTAATTCGGTTTATTTGCGAGATCGTTTTATTGGCGAAATTCCTGAGGTGGGATTTGATTTTAGCTATGTTGGGTCTTTTCATTAGTTTAGAAGGGCTGACTTGAATATCACAATTTATACACTTAATTTTTATCCAGAGCTTACTGGGATCGGAAAATACAGTGGCGAAATGGCTATATGGCTTGCGCGTGCCGGCCATAGGGTTAGCGTGGTTACAGCTCCGCCCTATTATCCAGAGTGGAAAGTAATTTCTAGTTACTCATCCAGTGCATTTCGGCGTGAGTTGGTTGCTGGTGTAGATGTATGCCGTTGTCCGCTCTGGGTGCCGGTTCGTCCTTCTGGCTTGAAGCGATTGATCCATCTGGGGTCTTTTGCGCTTTCTTCATTGCCGGTGATGTTGCGTCAGGTCTTCTGGCGCCCGGATGTGGTGTGGGTGGTGGCCCCGGCTTTCTTTTGTGCGCCCGGTGCGTGGTTGACTGCTCGTTTGAGCGGGGCGCCGGTCTGGTTGCATGTGCAGGATTACGAGGTGGATGCGGCCTTTGATCTCGGCTTGCTCAAGGGGGAGCGGATCAAGCGTTTTGTCTTGGCCGTTGAGCGTTTCATCTTCAAGCGTTTTGATGTGGTGTCGACCATCTCCGGTCGTATGCTGGACCGTGCCTTGAGCAAGGGGGTTCGGGCGGATCGGGCGGTGATGTTTCCCAATTGGGTGGATATTTCTTCCATTCATCCCCGCTTGGCGGGTGGTGGCTACCGGGCTGAGTTGGGTTTTGCGGCCGACGATGTGGTGGCGCTGTATTCCGGCAATATGGGGAACAAGCAGGGGCTGGAGATTTTGGCCGATGCGGCGCGTTTGCTGGTGAGTAGCCCCAAGCTACGCTTTGTTTTTTGCGGCAATGGTGCGGGGCGGGCTGATCTGGAGGCGCGTTGTGCGGGTTTGCCGAATGTGACCTTCCTGGATTTGCAGCCGCTGGAGCGCCTGGGTGATCTGCTCACATGTGCCGACATTCATTTGCTTCCCCAGCGGGCGGATGCGGCTGATCTGGTGATGCCGTCCAAATTGACCGGCATGCTGGCGAGTGGCCGCCCGGTGGTGGTTACGGCGCATCCGGGTACCGAGGTGGCGCGGGTGGTGGAAGGCTGTGGTCGGGTTGTGCCGCCGGAACAGGCGGAGGTGTTCGCCAATGCGATTGCTGCCTTGGCGGACGATGCCGAACAGCGTGCTAATTTTGGTGTTGCCGCGCGGCGTTATGCAGAAGAAAACCTGGACAAGGACGCAGTGTTGCGCCGGTTCGAGGCGGAACTGTTGAAGCTGGCCGGCAAGGCTGCTTCGTGAGTGTGAGGCCGGCATGATTGTCCCGACGCAAACAGAATTCCACAACGCCATGCAGGCTCTGCCGCTGGTGTCGGTGGACTGGGTGGTGGTGGATGTCGATGGCCGGGTGTTGACCGGCTGGCGCGAGAATGCGCCGGCGCGGCATTGCTGGTTTACGCCGGGCGGGCGGATTCGCAAGGGCGAGCCTTTGCAGGCTGCGCTGGCGCGGGTGGCGGCGGTTGAACTGGGCGTGGATGATGCTACTGCGCAGGCCTGGGCGGGCCGGGCGCGGTTGATGGGCGTGTGGGACCATTTCTACCCGGATAGCGCGTTTTGCGCGAACACGCCGACGCATTACGTGAATTTGCCGCATTGTCTGGTGCTGGATGCTGCCGAGTCGGTGGTCTTGAAACTGGCCTTGCCGGGCAAGCTGCAGGCGGTGGATGGGCCGCAGGCGGCTTATCTGGCCCAGCACGGCGCCTGGCGCTGGCTCAGCCCGGCTGAAGATGCGGCGCATGAGCAGCCTGCGCATGCGTATGTTCAGCCGTATTTGCGCTGGGTGGCGGAGTTGATTCAGAGGAGCGTACGTTGAGGCGGGGCCCTCCAGAAAGCCAAAGCCCCGCACGGGGCGGGGCTTTGACTCGTATCACGAGGGCACGACCAGTTGCCTGGAAAACCCTTGTCTCAAGGCCCTCTATTGTAATGATCAATGACGGAATTACAAGCGACTGAATCATGCTTGACCACTTGGCGGAACCTCGTGTTGATGCAGTAAGGCGCTTTTTCAGGGCGGAGTCTGATCGCGAGCTGTTGGGTTGTTATGCATGGTGTCAGTGTGTTTCTGCGGGGTTGTTGCCAATACTCGGGGATTTCGAGGTGGCGCTTCGTAATGCACTGCATCGTGCCTTCTCAGTCTATTTCGGCTGCGATACATGGATGTTGACCCGGCCGAATCCGGCAGCGCATCGAAGTCCGGTTGCAAAACCACTTCCGGCTGCTCACAAGATGCCGACTTACATGCAGCAGGATGTGCAGCGCGCCGCAGATAAAATCAGACGGCGCAAGGGCAATGTGCTGCCTGACGATGTTGTCGCGGCATTGCCTTTCGGGTTTTGGGAGCAGTTGATCAACAGTCTCGGGCACAAGTCGCATCCGGCAGATTTGCAAGGTGCGGTACTGTCTTCGGTTTTTCCCAATGCACCCTGTGTTGCCCCTGATGATTACGGCACCAAGGATTTTCGTGAGCGAACTGTTGCACTAATGGGGCAACTGCGTGATGTGCGCAACCGGATTGGTCATCATGATTCGATATGGGCCGTACCTGAGTTCGATTTGTTTGGTAAGCGGGGCTTCATTCCGCGTCGGCCAAGGCATACCGTTACCAGTTTGAAGTTGTTTGCCGAGAGGTTGGCTTGGTTTGCTGGCTGGATCGATCCATCTATTCCCGTCTACATGAGGCGATCTGACCATTGGTGGTCTTTCATGTCTTTGTTGGACCAGCAAGCGTTGCTGATCTACCGGCAAACGGGGGGAAGGATTGGTAGCTATGAACAGGTGTTGCGACGTAAAGCTAATGTGTCGCCCCTGGTATTGAGCTTGCGCAAGCCCTCGTTTCACAAGTGTTTTTATTGATTGAGAGTTACAAAAAAATGAACGTTCAACCTTTGATCCTGTGCGGCGGTTCGGGTACCCGGATGTGGCCGCTTTCTCGTGAGCAGTTTCCCAAGCAGTTGCTGAGTCTGGCGGGTGAGAGTTCGATGCTGCAGGCCACGGTGCAGCGGCTGAAGGGTTTGCCGCTGGCGGGGGCCGGGTTGGCGGCGCCGATTTTGATCGGCAACGAGGAATACCGTTTTCTGATGGCCGAGCAGTTGCGCCAGATTGGCGTGCGGCATGGCGGGATGTTGCTGGAACCCTGCGGGCGCAATACAGCGCCGGCTTTGACGCTGGGCGCTTTGCTGGCGCGGGCGGGCGGTGACGATCCGGTGCTGGTGATCATGCCGGCCGATCACGTGATCCAGGATGAAGCGGCTTTCCGGGCGGCGGTGGCGCTGGCCTTGCCGCTGGCGGATGCGGGCAAGCTGGTGACTTTCGGCATTTGCCCGACGGCGCCGGAAACGGGTTATGGCTATATCCGCGTGGGCGATTCGCTGGGCGAGGGCGCGAGCCTGGTCGAGCAGTTTGTCGAAAAGCCGGATCAGGCGACGGCGCAGCGCTATCTGGATAGCGGCCAGTATCTGTGGAATGGCGGCATTTTCGTGATCAAGGCGTCGGTGTGGCTGGCCAAGATGGCGCAGTGCCGGCCGGACATTCTGGCGGCGTGCGAAGCGGCGTTTGCTGGTCGGCAGCAGGACATGGATTTTGTGCGGCCGGACAAGGCAGCGTTTGCGGCTTGCCCGTCGGAGTCCATCGACTATGCGGTGATGGAGCCGCTGACGGCCGCCGGCAAGAATACCGGCGAGGTGGCGGTGGTGCCGCTGGCTGCGCGCTGGTCGGATGTCGGCGCCTGGAGCGCGCTGTGGGAGATCGGTGACAAGGACGAAGCCGGCAACGTCTTCAAGGGCGATGTGCTGGCGGTCGATACCGCGAATTCGCTGGTGATGTCGAGCAGCCGGCTGGTGGCAACGGTGGGGCTGCAGGATGTGGTCGTGGTGGAAACCGACGACGCCATCCTGGTGGCGGACCGCAATCAGATCCAGAAGGTGAAGGATGTGGTCGGCCAGTTGAAGGCGGCGGGGCGTTCGGAAACCAATGCCCACCGCAAGGTTCATCGGCCCTGGGGCTGGTACGACAGCATCGATTTCGGTTCGCGCTTCCAGGTCAAGCGCATCGTGGTCAATCCGGGTGGCGTGCTGTCGCTGCAGATGCACCACCACCGCGCCGAGCACTGGATCGTGGTTTCCGGCACGGCGCGGGTGACCAAGGGCGACGAGACTTTCCTGGTGTCGGAGAACGAATCGACCTACATCCCGCTGGGCACCACGCACCGCCTGGAAAACCCCGGCAAGCTGCCGCTGGAGATGATCGAGGTGCAGAGCGGGTCTTACCTGGGCGAGGATGACATCGTAAGGTTTGAGGATCGGTACGGGCGGTAAATCGATGATCCGTTCCAAGGGCTTTCCGCTTTCTCTGTCCGCTGCGCATTTATGGCGGGATGATGCACCGCTGAAGTCTCACTATGCGTATCAAAAGGCCAAGGCCGGCGACAAGGATGCCGCGCTGGAGCTGGTGGTGGATTTGGCGGTTACCTGGGTCAGCGGGCTGCGTGAGAGATTGAAGCCCGCGTTGGTTTACGTTTCTCCCCATGCGCAGGAAGCTACTGGCGATAACGCGATTCCGCAAACGCTGGCGGCTGTGTGTGCGACGCTTCTGGAAGGTGATGTCGATACAGGGATCGTGCAATCCGATCGTGTCTATCACACGGGGGCTGATCCCATGGAGCGGATGGCAGCGAGAGCACAGTTCTTCGGCAAGGTAACGCCGGGCGCCGAATATGTGTTGGTCGATGATGTGACCAATCTGGGTGGAACTCTGGCAGAATTATCGAACTATATTCAGGTCCAAGGTGGTGTGGTCAGGGATGTGGTGGTTCTGGTGAACGCGGGGCGCAACCCGGCGCTGGTGCCAGAAAAGAAGTTTGTCAGGTTGATCAAGGAGCGGTTTGATGAAGAATTCACAGCAACATTCGGCATCGAGCCCGAAGCACTCACCGCCAACGAAGCGCAGTACCTTGTTGGCTTCCAATCAATTGACCAAATCCGAAATCGACTCGCTGCAGCAGAGCAAGAAATCGATTGCCGCCTACGTTCAAAAGGAATTACACGAACGTCTGAAGAAACACCATCTGGAGCACTTGCTGATAAAGGCTTGAGTTTGCCTGGCCAGGAGGCCGGGGATCTGTAACCTCACATAACCGCATCGTGTCGTCGGGCATGCTGCGGTTTTTTTGTGGTGGCGTTGGACAAGATGGGCGGGGTTGGGTGAGGGACTTTTTTTCCTGGGTTTTACTGGTGGCGGCAATGGCCGCGACCTTGCTGCTGAATTTGCCCGAGGTGCGTTATTCCACCCTGGCATCGGTGATGCCGACGCTGGCGGATGAGGGCTTGCGCCGGCTCGGTGAGCCGGTGTTGACGCCTTTGCCTGATGGCTTTGCCCTCTCTGCGGCGGATATCGATAAAACGCGCGGTCTGGCCTGGGCTTTGCCGATGGCGGATGGGGCGCTGGCGGTGCGGGTGCAGGCTGAGGTGGCGCTGGACGCTGTGGGTGAGGGCGAGAAAGCCTGGCATCGGGCGATGTTGTCGGTGCGTATGGTCGATGCGCTGGGCAAGGGGCATGAGCGGGCGGCGTTCATCGGTGCCGGGACGCAGGCCGGGGCGGTGGATTCGGTGATCCTGCTGGTGCCGGAAACCAGCGAGCTGCAGTTGATGGCGCGTTTGCTGCGGGTGCCCGGTACGTTTTCCGTGAGTGAGTTACGGCTGTCCTGGCTGGTGGAGCGTGCCTGGGTATCGCCGGCTTTGCTGGCCTTGTGGGTGCTGTGGCTGGTGGCCTTCGGCGCCTTGCTGGCGCACTGGCTGCACGCGGCGCGTTACCGGGCCGGGCTGGTGCTGGCGTTTGCTCTGGTGCTGGCGGCGGTGGCGATGCCGGGCGAGTGGCGCAATGTGCTGCAGTTGCAGGTAACGGCCTGGGTGCATGGCTGGCTGGACTGGCTGGGCTGGGTGCTTCCCGAGGCCGAGGGGCGCGGGCTTTCGGATTACGTGCATTTCCTGATGTTTGCCTTGCTGGGCGCTGCCTTGGCGGTGGCGCGGCGCGATCTGGCGGCGTGGCGGCTGATCGGTGGCCTGATTTTGCTTGGCGCGGCGACCGAGGCGATGCAGTTTCTGGTGCCGGGCCGCGAGGGCGGCTGGCTCGATGTCGGCCTGGATGCGGGCGGGGCGATGCTGGGGGTGTTGGTGACTCGCCTGGGTCTTATGCGCATGGCTTGATTGGCTATGATCTACGTCATATATGACTATTTTTGTCATCATGGCATCATCGTAATGTGATCACATTGTCACTGTTGCGTTGATTGGTTTCTATCATGGCTGCGATGTCTGGCGGGTTGGTTCGGCCCCATAGTTCGAAAATCGGTTTCTTCCACCGGGTGCTTGATGCTTCGGTGATCCTGTTCTCTCTGGTGCTGGCGCTTGAGCTGACGCGTGGCCTGGAGTTTTCGGCAAAGTATGCGCAGGCCGGTGTCTGGGGCGTGATGCTGTTCCTGATGATTGGCGGGGCCAAGCATCTGTATTCTTCCTGGCGCCTGGTGCCGGTTCATGAGGCCGTGACGGCAACGCTGGTGACCTGGTGCTGGACCGCCGTGGCATTGGTGTTCATCGCTTTCCTGGGCAAGACTTCGGCGGATTATTCGCGGATGGCGGTGCTGACCTGGTTCGCGCTGGCGCCCTTGTTGCTGGCGGCGGTTCGGGTGATTCTGCGCATGGTCTTGAACGGCCTGCGCACCAACGGGCGCAATACCCGGACGCTGGCGATTGCCGGCAAGACCAAGCTGGGCAAGCAGGTGGTCGACAAGGTCGAGCAGACGCCCTGGCTGGGGATGCGCTTCATCGGTTATTACGACGACCGCCTGGCCAAGCGCGATTGCAAGCATGCCGCCGAGGATACGGAAGGCGTGGGCCGTTTCGAGGAGCTGGTGGCGCTGGCGCGCGAGGGCAAGGTGGATTACATCTACATCACCCTGCCGATGAAGGCGGAAAACCGCATCGTCGAGTTGGTGAATGCGCTGAGCGATACGACGGCGTCGGTGTATCTGGTGCCCAATTTCTTCGTTTTCGACCTGCTGCACGGCAAGATGAGCAGCCTGGACGGCATTCCGGTGCTGAGCCTGCATGAAAGCCCGTTCTACGGGGTGGATGGCTGGTTGAAGCGGCTGGAGGATATCGTGGTGGCGAGCTTGATCCTGCTGATCATCGCGCTGCCGATGGCGGTAATCGCGGCGGGCGTGAAGCTGACTTCGCCGGGGCCGGTGTTGTTCAAGCAGCGTCGTTACGGTTTGAACGGCGCTGTGGTCGAGGTGTGGAAGTTCCGCAGCATGACGGTGTGCGAGGATGGCGACAAGGTCATCCAGGCGCAGAAGGGCGACATGCGGATCACGCCGTTCGGGGCTTTCCTGCGGCGGACTTCCCTCGATGAGTTACCGCAGTTCTTCAACGTGCTGCAGGGGCAGATGTCGGTGGTCGGGCCGCGACCGCATGCGGTGGCGCACAACGAGCAGTATCGCCGGCTGATCCGGGGTTACATGCTGCGCCACAAGGTCAAGCCGGGGATCACGGGCTGGGCGCAGATCAGCGGCTGGCGCGGCGAGACCGAGACGCTGGACAAGATGGAAATGCGCGTGAAGTATGATCTTGATTACGTGCAGAACTGGTCTTTGTGGCTGGATATCAAGATCATCTTCCTGACGGTTTTCAAGGGTTTCATCAACAAGAACGCATATTGACGGTTGCCGCCGGGGCCGTCCGGCAGGCGATCCTTATCTCCAAGGGGAAATTCGATGGCAAAGGGAATGATTCTGGCCGCCGGCCAGGGCACGCGCGTGCGTCCGCTGACCAAGTTCGTGCCGAAGCCGATGGTGCCCATCCTGGGCAAGCCGGTACTGGAGTACCTGATCGAGCACCTGGCCCGCTACGGGGTGCGCGACATCATGATCAATGTGGCGTTCAACCATTACAAGATCGAAAACTACTTCGGCGACGGCCGGCGCTGGGATGTGAATCTCGGTTATTCCTTCGAGGGCGCGCGTGAGCATGGCGAGATCGTGCCCAAGGCCATGGGGTCGGCGGGCGGCATGCGCAAGATCCAGGATTTCGGCGGTTTCTTCGACGAGACGACGGTGGTGGTCTGCGGCGATGCGATTGTCGATATCGATCTCGGCGCGGCGCTGGCCGAGCACAAGAGCAAGGGGGCGCTGGTCAGCGTGGTGACGCTGGAGGTGCCGCTCGATCAGGTGCAGAACTACGGCGTGGTGGTGACGGATGACGAGGGCAGGGTGCTGTCCTTCCAGGAAAAGCCGAAGCCGGAAGAGGCGAAATCGCGCCTGGCGAGTACCGGCATCTATATTTTCGAGCCGGAAGTGCTGGACCTGATTCCGCAGGGCGTGCCGTTCGACATCGGCAGCGAGCTGTTCCCGATGCTGGTGGAGAAGGGCTTGCCGTTCTATGCGCAGAAGCGTTTCTTCAACTGGATCGACATCGGCCGCCTGAACGATTACTGGGAAGTCTCGCAGCGCGTGTTGCGCGGCGAGGTGGCGCAGATGGAGATGCCGGGCAAGGAAGTACAGCCGGGCGTCTGGGTCGGCCTGAATACGTCGATTGCCTGGGAGAGCTCGAAGCTGGTCGGGCCGATCTACATCGGTTCCAACGTGCGCATCGATCCCGGAGTGTCGATCATCGGCCCGGCCTGGATCGGCCACGGCAGCCACATCCGCTCGGGCACGCGCATCGAGCGCTGCATCGTGTTCGAATACACGCGTATCGGCGACGCCCAGACGATGAAGGAAATGATCGTCTCCCCCCAATACTGCGTCGGCCGCGACGGCGTCGCCCACTACCTGGGCGAAGACGCCAGCCCGTACCGCTGGGGTGATGCGCGGGGGTGAGGTAAATTGATGAGGTTGGAAGAGAAAAGGGGTCAGACCTCTATTTCAAGACCTCATTTGACGGAGCATTTGATGGCATTGCCGAATATTCTGGTTGTTGGTGGCGCGGGCTATATCGGTTCGCACATGGTCAAGCGCCTGGGCGAGCTCGGTTGCGGGGTGACGACCCTGGACAATCTTTCCAGCGGTCATCGCGATGCGGTGCTGGCCGGCGAGTTCGTGCATGGTGACATTGCCGACCGGCAATTGCTCGATGCCTTGTTCCGGCGCCGGCATTTCGATGCGGTGATGCATTTTGCGTCCTTCATCCAGGTGGGCGAGTCGATGCAGCAGCCGGCCCGGTATTACCAGAACAACGTGGTCAATACCTTGAACCTGCTGGATGCAATGCGTACCTTCGGGGTGGATAAGTTCATCTTTTCGTCGACGGCGGCGACTTTTGGCGAGCCGGCGTATTCGCCGATCGACGAGGCGCATCCGCAACAGCCGATCAATCCTTATGGCCGGACCAAGCTGATGATCGAGCAGGCGCTGGCGGATTACGACATGGCCTATGGCTTGAAATCGGTCTGTCTGCGCTATTTCAACGCTGCCGGGGCGGACCCTTCGGGGCTGCTGGGGGAGCGGCACGATCCGGAAACGCACCTGATTCCGCTGGTGTTGCAGGCGGCTTCAGGCCGTCGGCCGCATATTTCGGTGTTCGGGCGCGATTACGACACGCCGGACGGTACATGCATCCGCGATTACATCCATATCGCCGACCTGTGCGAGGCGCACTGGCTGGCGGTGCAGTCCTTGCTGAAGGGCGGCGCGAGCCAGTCGTTCAACCTGGGCAACGGCAATGGTTTTTCGGTGCAGCAGGTGATCGATACGGCGCGTCAGGTGACCGGGCGCGAGATCAAGGTGGTCGATGCGCCGCGCCGCGAGGGCGACCCGGCCCGGCTGGTGGCCGATTCGCGCCAAGCCAGGGAGAAACTGGGCTGGCAGCCGCAGTACGCCGACCTGGCAACCATCGTGGCGCATGCCTGGCAGTTCGAGGCGAAGCGCTAAAGTCCAAGGTGCGGGGTAAATGGGGTCAGATCCCTATTTCTTGCCTATTTTTCTGGCATTTCGATTTCGCTGCGGGCGTCATACCGGGTGTCGGTTAAAGACCGAGACGGTCATGCCAGTAGCCGGGCTTCTGCATCAAGTGCGGCACCGCCACAACAATGATTTCGGTTTCCAGCACCTCGTAGATAAAGGCGTAGGGGAATCGATGGAAGCGGCACTGCCGATACGGAAGCTCAACGGGGTGCCAAGCCTCCGGATGCTGTTCAATCAGCTTGCGAACATCCAAGGCTTCGTTTTTGAAGGTGACTGCCAGTTCAGGGTTAATCGCCTTGTAGTAGGCGGTTGCGGCCCGCAATTCGACTCGATCCAAGGGGAGGAAGCGTAACTTCACCGAAGGCTGGCTTCTAGTTCCGCGAAAACATCATCGGCATCGATAGCTTCAACTTTGCCTGCATTGAACTCAGCCATACGAGCTGCGGCTTCCAGGCTCCATGCCTTGTTCCAGTCTTCGTCAAGGGTGGAAAGCGAAGTCAGAATCCCTTCGACCAAGACCAGTTTCTCCGCCGCAGGGAGCTTCACCGCTTCGTCCAGAATTGATTGGGTTTGCTTCGTCATGGCAACTGCCTCCTGCAATTTCTTGACAGAAGTCTAGCACAGCCCCCCGTCGCTTTCCGCTAACACGATTAGACGGGAAAAATGGGGTCAGACCCCTATTTCACGCCGCTCAGCGCCTGATTCATGCGTTTGTCAATTATGTTGATTGCGTATAGCATTGCTGCGTGCGCGACTTTTCCATCCTTCATCACGGTGCCGCCGATGGTGTGACCGGTTCCTGCCACGAGCTTCGGCTGGCGGACGGGCGTGCCTTGCTGGTCGATTGCGGTTTGTTCCAGGGCGCGGAGTTGTCTGCCGACGGGGCGTCGGCGCGTTCGCCGGAAATCGATTTTCCGGTGGGCGGGGTGATGGCGCTGGTGGTCACCCATGTGCATATCGATCATGTGGGGCGCATTCCCTATTTGCTGGCGGCCGGGTTTCGTGGCCCCATCCTGTGCAGCGAGGCGTCGGCGATGCTGTTGCCGTTGATGCTGGAGGATGCGCTGGCCGTTGGCGCGACCAGTGATCGCCAGTTGATTGCCCGGGTGCTGGGGCAGATCGAGCGGCAGATGGTGGTTTTGCCGTACAAGACCTGGCATGCGCTGGCGCCGGGTTGGCGGGTGAAGCTGCAGCCGGCCGGGCATATCCTGGGTTCGGCGTATGTCGAGGTGCAGTTGCACGACGGCCTGGCGCCGTCTTCGCCGGATGGCGAGTGGCGGGTGGTGTTTTCCGGGGATCTGGGCGCGCCCTACACGGCCTTGCTGCCGGCGCCGCGGGCACCGTGGCGGGGCGATGTGGTGGTGCTGGAGAGTACCTACGGCGACCGCCTGCATGCCGGGCGCTCGGATCGACGCCGGCAGTTGCGTTTGCTGGTCGAGCGGGCGTTGCGCAATCGCGGCACGGTGCTGGTGCCGGCCTTCAGCATCGGCCGGACGCAGGAGCTGCTGTACGACCTGGAGGCGATCATTGCCGCACGCGATAGTGCCGATGGCTTTGACTGGTCGTCGCTGGAGGTGATCGTCGATTCGCCGCTGGCGGCGCGTTTGACCGAGTCGTACCGCAAGCTGCGCCACCTGTGGGACGCCGAGGCGCGCCGGCGCGTGGCGCATGGCCGGCATCCGCTGGCGTTCGAGCAGTTGTATACGGTCGACACGCATGCCGAGCATCTGGCCACGGTCGATTACCTGACGCGCACGGCTCGGCCGGCGCTGGTGATCGCCGCCGGCGGCATGTGCACCGGCGGCCGGGTGGTGAATTACCTCAAGGCCATGCTCGGCGACGCACGCCACGATGTGGTGTTCGTCGGTTACCAGGCGGCAGGCACGCCGGGCGCCGCCATCCAGAAATACGGCCCGCGTGGCGGTTATGTGGAACTCGACGGCAAGCGCTACGACATCCGCGCCGCCGTGCATACGCTGGGCGGTTATTCGGCGCACGCCGACCAGGGCGACCTGGTCCGCTTCCTCAAACGCATGCGCCACCATCCCGCCGAAGTCCGCCTGGTGCACGGCGACGCCCCGGCGAGAACGGCGCTGGCAGCGGCGATCAAGGCGGAGCTGCCGGGTGTGCGGGTGGTTCGGTCGATTTGATTTGACTATTGGAGCAATAGTTGACGGTTGTACTCGGGATAGCTAGAGTGCGCTCGTGATCAACGGCAAACCTGTGGCGACACAGGGACGCAAAGCCTCCGGTCTGAATTCATTCAGATAGCGGGGTTGCCCTAGATCTCGGCCATCTGCCGAGACAATCCGCCAGGTCAGGCGGAGCGCTCCAAGGATGGTCTTTCCAACAGTTGCAAGGAAAGATCATGAACAAGCACACCCTCTCTCCCGCGCCTTTGTATGTGGTTCCCGGTCGCACGCTGCCGCGTCGTCCTGCTTCGAGCGGTCGTTTTCTCCGTGTCGTCGTGCCGGCGCTGCTGATGCAGGGCGCTGGCCTGGTGCTGGCCATGGAATTCATCCCGGCGGTGTATGGCGAGGCGGTCTCGGGGCTGTTCGGTCAGGTGTCCGATGCCTTGGCAATGGCGCTGGCGCGGCACTGATTCCGTTATCATAGGCAGGTGATCAACCAAGAGTGATGCATCATGCCGTTGGATGGATTGTTGCTGGAAGGACAGCGGGCCTCTTTGCTCGCGGTTGACGATACGCCGGCGATTCTTGATCTGCTGACCATCTCGCTCGGAGGCGACTACGACGTGGTTACGGTCGAATCGGGGCAGGCGGCCATTTCGGCTTTTTCGGCACGTCGATTCGATCTGGTTCTGCTGGATTTAATGATGCCGGACATGGACGGCTTCGAGACCTTGCGCCAGCTTCAGGCTTTGCCCGGCTTTGCCGGAACCCCGGTGGTCTTTCTCACGGCCATGGACGATCTGGCCAGCGAATGCAGCGCGCTGGAACTGGGCGCCGACGATTACATCACCAAACCATTCAAGCCCAATCTTGTCCGCCTCCGGATTGGCAACTTGCTGCACCGTGTTCGCTTGCAGCGAATGTTGACGCTGGCGCTCTCCGGCGCTGAGCAAGGATTGTGGGCCTGGTTGTACGAGCAGGGCGAGCTTCGGGTCGCGTCGAACTGGTCGCTGGCGCTGAGCGAGGACGGGCAGACCAAGGGAAATGCATTCGCGGGTTGGGCGCCGGTTACTCATCCCGACGACGCGCCGTTGATGAACACGGTGCTGGAAGACTACCTCGCCGGCACCAGTCCGGCCTTCGATGCCGATGTCAGGTTGCGTTGCGTGGACGGCCAATGGCACTGGTTCAGCGTGCGCGGAAAGCGCACCGGGGACGGGGTGCTGATGGGGGCTTACCGCAACATCGACGACCGAAAACTGGCGGAACTTCAGTTGCGTCAGAGCGAGACGCGCTATTGCAACGTGATGAATGCAACGGGCGAGGGCATCTGGGAGTGGTCGGCCGGTGTGCCGGTGTTGCACACCAATTCCTCTTTTTTGCGCATGCTGGGTTTGCCGCTGACGGACACGGTTGGGCTGGCGCAGCTTGCCGGCCTGGTGCTCGCCGAAGATGTTGCCGAGCTTGAGGGGAAGCGCGCAGCGCTGATGGCCGGCGATGATCCCTGGGCGCTCGAATTCCGCATCCGGCATCAGGATGGGCATGCGCTGTGGGTGGCCTTGCATGGTCAGGTGGTCGAGCGCATGGCGGACGGTCGGGCGAGCCGGATGGTGGGCGCCTTGCAGGACATTTCGCAGAAGAAAATGATCGAGGAGGAGTTCCGGCGCTTGGCGCTTTTCGATGCCTTGACCGGACTGCCAAACCGACGGCTGCTGATCGACCGCATGCACCAGGCGATTTCGGGCAACCGGCGCCATGGCTCGCTGGGGGCGTTGATGTTCATCGACATGGATCGTTTCAAGGCGCTGAACGACACGCTGGGCCATGACTACGGCGACATGCTGCTGGTCGAGGTCGGGCGCAGGCTCCAGGCAACGGTGCGCGGCATGGATACCGTAGCGCGGCTGGGCGGCGACGAGTTTGTCGTCATCCTGGCCGATCTGCCGTCGGATCGCGAGGCGGCGAGCATGGATGCGCGGCGGGTCGGCGAGAAGATACTCGGTGCCTTGGGCGAACCCTACGCACTCAAGGAGCATCGCTACGAAAGCACGCCCAGTATCGGGCTGTGCCTGTTCGGTTCAGCAGATGGCGAGGATGTCGAGGCGATCCTGCGGCGGGCGGATAACGCCATGTATTCCGCCAAGCGAGCGGGGCGCAATCAGTTGAGCGTGGCTGAGGATTAGCGGCCTGGGCGGGTATGACTGTGGCGTATCTGGAATAATTTTCGCGAAAAGTCCTCAAGCAGGCAGTGCAGTATTGGCAGATTTACATCGTTGGGTGCAAAATTAGCGAAGCATAAATGCACGGAAATGATAATGAGCCACAAAAATGCAAAACAGGGGGTGTTGGCTGTACTAGGCGCGGTGATAAGCACCGGTGTATTTGCTGAGTCACCCGCTAACGCCGTGCCGGTGAGTTTCTGGGGGGGGTCGCTGTCGGTGTTCCTGATCGGAATCCTGTTCTTCCTGCTGGTCTTCCAGTTTGCCTTCACGCGTTTTCGGCTACGCCGCGTGGCGCGTGCCCTGGAGCGGTTCGCGGAGGGCGATGGTGGCGCTCGTTGCGGGGTGCGCGGGCCGGATGCGGTTGGCGCCCTGGGTATGACGCTGGACCGGGTGTTGAGTGTCTGGCGCGAAGACCGGCGCCAGTTGTCCGAAAGCGAAGAACGGCTGAAGGTGGCGCTGCAGGGTTGCGATATCGGCGTCTGGGATTGGCGCGTGAGCGCCGGCATCACCTATTACTCGCCGCGCTGGAAGAGCCTGCTGGGTTTTGCCGAGGACGATACCGCCATTCATGGCTTGCCCTGGCTGCAGCGCGTGCATCCGGATGATCTGGGCATGGTCACGCGGATGCTGGAGGCGCATATGGGCGGTCAGTCGAACCTGTTTGCCGCCGAGCATCGGCTGCGGCACGCCGACGGCAATTACCGCTGGGTGCAGCAGAGCGGGGTGGCGATTCGCGACCCGGGCGGTGAGGTGGTGCGCATGATCGGCGCGCTGACCGATATCACTGCCCGTCGTGAGGCCGAACAGGCGCTGGTGAGCAGCAAGGAGGCTTACCGCGCCGTCCTTGAAGGCGTGACGCAAGTGATATTCCGGGCGGACCCGGACGGGCGCCTCGTCATGATCAATGCGGCCTGGGAGGAATTGACCGGGCATCCGGTGGCCCAGTCGCTAGGTGAACGACTGCAGGATTACCTTGAGGAAGAGGACCGCTTGACCTTCTTCCGCTACCTCCAGGAGATCAAGAGCAATCCCGAGGCAAGTCTGAACTGCGAGCTACGCATTCGCGGCGCTGACGGCTGGTTCCGCTGGTTTTCCGCTGGCGTGCGTACCACCCGCGTTGAAGGCAAGACGGTTCTGGCGGGCGTACTGGCCGACATCGAAGCCCGGAAGGCGGCCGAAGCCGAACTGGCCCGCAGCAACGGCATCCGCGATGCGATTCTCGATCTCGGGCCGGATGGTTTTGTCTTTGTCGATCCCAAGGGGGCCGTGAGTTTCGTCAATCCGGCCTTTGTCACCATGACCGGTTTGCCGGAGTCTGCCTGCGTCGGGCACGAGCTTTACCTGCTCGAACGGCAACTGGAAGAGCGCGGGGATCGCCGGCCGGTGTTTGTCGATGAAGGGATGCAGTCGGACGGGATGTTCGAACTGAAGCTGCCGCGCAAGGTTGTCATCCGCTGGCAGAGCCGCGCCCTGCCCGGCGAGGGGGCGCGGGGCCATGTCATCTATTTGCGCGACGTGACTAGCGAGAGCGAGGTCGATCAGATGAAGAGCGATTTCCTGTCCACGGCTGCGCATGAGCTGCGCACCCCGATGTCGAGCATTTTCGGTTTCTCGGAAATGCTTTTGTCGCGCGAGTTCGAGCCGGCCATGCAAAAGGATCTGCTGACGCGGATTCACCGCCAGACCAAGAACCTCATCAATCTGGTCAATGAACTGCTCGACCTGTCGCGGATTGAGGCGCGGGGCGGCAAGAACTTCAAGATGAGCGTCCAGGACGTGACTCCCGTGTTGCTCAACGCCATTGCCTCCCAGCATTTTCCGGAGGCCACGCATCGTCTGGTCATGGATTGGCCGAAGCTGCAGCAGAAGGTCAGTGTCGATAGCGACAAGTTGCAGCAGTGCATCATCAACGTCCTGAGCAATGCGGTGAAATACTCTCCGGCGGGTGGCCAGGTGATCGTCTCGTATCGGGAAAAGACGGCCAATGAGCAGGCGTTCGTGGGGATCGCGGTCACCGATGAGGGGATAGGCATGACGCCCGAACAATCCGCCCGGATCTTCGACCGCTTCTACCGTGCCAACAGTCATCCCGGCATTCAGGGAACCGGTCTGGGGATGGCGCTGGTCAAGGAATACATGCGGTTCTTCGCCGGTGAGGTCGAGGTGCAAAGCGAGCCGGGCGAGGGTACGACCGTGATTCTGTGGCTTCCGGTTGCCAGGGAAGTGCAATGAGCTTGTCAGCGAGTACGCCGCGCATCCTGATTGTCGATGACGAAAGCGATCTGCGCTTTCTGATCCGGCTTGCGCTCGATCCTTTGGGTGCAGAAATCCGCGAATTGGAGCATGCGCTCGATGCGCTGACCGAAATCCGTAGTTTCAAGCCTGATCTGGTCATCCTCGACATCATGCTGCCTGGCGGTATCGACGGCCTGCAACTTTGTCAGGCGATCAAGCTTGATCCACTGACCGCCGCCACCAAGGTTTTCCTGCTGACCGCCAAGGGGCAGGTGGCTGATATCGAGGCCGGAGAACGTGCCGGAGCGGACCAGTACATCGTCAAGCCATTCAGTCCGCTGGCGCTTCTTGAGGCGGTCCAGAATTGCTGTCGGCATTGACTTTCGTCTGTGCTGGTGCATAATGAATAAAACGAATTAATCTAGCATTTTTGAAAGAGAGGGCGGCAATGAAACAGGCTTTCCTGCGCTTTTTGCGCGATGAAGAAGGGGCAACGGCGGTTGAGTATGGCTTGATTGCCGCGCTGATCGCCGTTGCGATCATTCTTTCGATCACGGACTTGGGCGACAAGCTCAAGGATGTTTTCGAGACCATCAAGAACGCCTTGCCCTGATCGCTTGCCGGTTCGCTGATCGCGACGGATCGGCGGCTGGCTGAATCAAGCATGGTGGTTCAGGTGATGTTGACCTTCTGGGCAGCGACCCTGGCGGCAAGCGACGTGCGTCGTCGCAAGCTGCCCAATGTCTGGTTGCTGGCCGGTCTGGCGCTCGGGGTGGTGGTCCTGGTGGGGCGTGGCGTCCTGCCGTTCGGGCATGCGCTGCTCGAAGGGGTGCTGGCGCTGGCCTTGGCGCTGGCCTGTTTTGTCCCGTTCTATCTTGCGGGCTGGATGGGGGCTGGTGATGTCAAGTTTCTGGCGGTGATCGGTTGGCTGGGGGGCTTCGAAATTCTGGCCAGCGTATTCGTGATCGGCTCATTGATCGCCGGTGTCGCGGCTGTCGCCATCCGCGGATTTCCCCGGGCCTGGCGGCGACTGGCCGGCGGCGACTGGCTCAGCGATCGGCTGGCGATGCGTGTTCCTTACGGTGCCTGCCTGGCGCTTGCCTTCGTGGCTGTCGTCTGGCTGGGACATCCGGAATGGTTGCCGGCGATCAAGGGGAGATTTGCATGACGGGGGCGGGGCGTCGTCAGGGCGGGGCGGTGGTGATCGAGTTCGCGCTCGTCTTCGTCCTGTTCTTCATGCTCATGTACGCCATGGTGGCTTATGGCCTGGTGTTCGCCATCAAGCACTCGCTGGTTCAGTCGGCCAACGAGGGCGCGCGGGCGGCGGTGCGGGATGTGGGGGGCTTGCCCGAGCGCATGGCGCTGGCGGAAACCGTCGCGGCGGAAAGTCTGGCCTGGCTGGGCGCCAGGGCGCCCGCGCCGCAAGTGACGGCTGCAGCTTGCACCGGGACGCCTTACATGTGCGTCGATGTCCTGATCAGTTACGACTATACCGCGAATCCGCTGGTGCCGGGTTTGCCGGCCATGGGGATCGTGCTGCCCGAGCGCCTGGAAGGACGGGCCAAGGTTCAACTGGATGCAGTGTATTGACCGGCCAGGGGCCGGCAGGGGAGAAAGACGGTGGGGAAAACACAACGACTCGTCGGGATCATGCTGGTGGCGGCGGCCATCGGTCTGGCAGTCTATGCCTGGACCATCAGCAAGCAAATGATGCCGGAGGCAGCCAAAACCTACGCGGTGGTGGTTGCCGCCTCGCGTATCGATGCGGGTGCCCGCCTGACTGCCGAAAATCTGCGCGTGATGAATTTTCCGGAACGACCGGCCGGCAGCTTCGACGATGTGACACGCCTCGTCGGCACGGTGACGCCGGTCGATATCGCAGCGGGTGAAGCCCTGCTGAGCGAGCGCATCATGCCACCGACGCCGGTGGCCGCGATCCATGAACTGCAGCCCGGCGAACGTGCCGTGGCGATCAAGGTCGATGAGGTGGTTGCCGTCGGCAATCGAATTCACCCGGGGGATCGTGTCGATGTGTTCGCGACCTTCCGGCGAAACAACGAGGAAATCGCCGATTCCCATGCCCGCCTGTTGCTCCCCGGCCTGCGCGTGGTGGCCTTCGGCAGCCAGGAAGCCGCCGAGGCTGGCAAAAAGGGGGCAAGCAAGATCGAGACGGCGCGTACGGCAGTGCTCGCCATTCCGGTAGGCGATGTGGAAAAACTGGCGCTGGCCGCCGAGGCCGGGCGTCTGCTGCTGGCCCTGCATCCGCGTCAGAAACCCGGTGCGCCTGCGGATCAGGTGGCTGGCGAAGCGCCGGTCATGACGACCTTCCGGCTCAAGGATCTGGGGACGACGACCCCTGCCGCTCGTCCCGGTGCCCAGGCTGGCAGCCAGGCGCCAGGTGCGAAGCCGGCCGGCTCGACCGTTCGGGTCATGCATGGATTGAACGAAACCACGGTGCATTTTCAGGGAGCAAGGCAATGATGCGGCGCTGGATCAAGGGATGCCAGGTGGTGCGCAATGTGATGCTGGCCAGCCTGCTTGCGGCCAGCGGCGCCGTCTGGGCGGATACGTCGGCTGCCGATCTGCTGCGCGTCGATGCGGGCGGGCAGGAAGTCGTCGACATGCGCCAGTCGATTGCCCGGGTGGCGGTCGGTAACGAAGCGGTGGCGGCAATCCGGGTGATTTCGCCCCGGCAGTTCATCGTTCAGGGCAAGGAGCCCGGCATCACCAGCCTGTTGATCTGGTTGCGCGGTCAGGCCAAGGCCGAAGAGCGGCGCATCCTGGTCAGCGTGCCGACCGTCGGCGACGGGAGCGAAGGTGGTCTGGCGCTCAAGGCGGCCGGCGATCTGCGGATACTGAGCGGCAGCGCTCCGGATGTCGCCACGCTTGTCGCTGCCCGTGAAGGTGCACGTCACCTGAGCGCCGGCAAGGATGCGGCGCCCCTGCTTGATCGCAGTACCGTCGATCTGGGCGGTGAAGTGCAGATCGATGTGCGGGTGGTGGAGTTCAGCCGCAAGGTCATGAACCGGGCCGGCATGAGCTTCCTGTCGAACAAGTCGGGCTTCAGTTTTGGCGCCTATGCGCCGGGTAGCCTGAGCAAGGCGCAATTGAGCAATGGTGCGATTACCGCCGAGGCCAGCCTGCCGGTTTCCCAGGCCTTGAATCTGCTGATCGGCTCGTCGAAGAACAATCTCCTGGGGGTGGTGAGCCTGCTCGAAGGCAACGGTTTTGCCCGCACCCTGGCGCAACCGACGCTGGTCGCGCAAAGCGGGCGGGATGCCGATTTCCTGGCCGGCGGCGAGTTCCCCGTGCCGGTTCCGCAGGCGCTGGGGCAGACGACGATCCAGTACAAACCCTATGGCATTCGCCTGCAGGTCTCGCCGACCGTACTGGCCAGTAACCGCATTGCCCTGACTGTGACGCCGGAAGTCAGCGATCTCGATTTCGAGAACGGGATCACGATCAATGGAGTTTCGGTTCCCAGCCTGACGACGCGCCGGGCTTCCACCAGCGTCGAGTTGGGCAACGGCGAGAGCTTCGTCATTGGCGGGCTGGTCAGCCAGAATCTCATGCGCAACATCAACAAGGTGCCCGGCCTGGGGGATGTGCCCCTGCTTGGCGCCTTCTTCAAGAGCGTGAGCCTTGCCCGGGAAGACAAGGAGCTGGTGTTCATCGTCACGCCCCGCCTGGTTCGCCCGTTGGCGGCGGGTACCGAACTCGGCGAGCTGCCTGGCGCCGCCTTTGCCAAACAAGGTACCGGTCTGATGGAAAGCTGGTTGATGTCGGATGACGATTTCAACCGCAGCATCACCGGCTTGTCCCAGTAATCGGAGTCGGAGCATGGAAACGCGTTTCATCGTGGTGACTGAGGACGAAGGCCGCTTCAATCAACTGAGCGAGGCGGTCAAGGGAGTTGGCGTATCGGTGTGGTTGCACTGGAACAGCGATGTCCTGATACAGCTGGTCGGTTCCATGGGGGCCAGCGTCGTCTTCATCGATTACAGCCGGGAACGTCTGCAGGATGCCTCGGCCCTGGCCGGCAAGCTGCTATCGGTTTATCCCAGGCTGTGGATCGTCGGGTTTGCGCCGCGTTCGGATTCGGAACTGATTGTCGAAGCCATGCGTTCGGGGGCGCGCGACTTCGTGGAACTGGCTTCGCCGACCGAAAACATCATCCGTTCGCTCAAACTGGTGATGGAGCGCACGCCCGGTTCGCCGTCGCAATCCTCGGGCAAGATGATCAGCCTGCTGGGGGCGCGGCCCGGTGTCGGCACCACGACGGCGGCAGCGCATCTCGCGCTGTTGCTCAAGCAGGAAATCATGCCCGACGAACGGGTGTTGCTGCTCGATTTCGGTTATCCCTCGGGGGATGCCGCCCTCTATCTCGATACCCGGGTCAATTTCAACTTCTGCGATGCGGTGCGCAGTCTGCGCCGTCTCGATCAGGCCTTGCTCAGTACGGCGTTTGCCCATCACAAGAGCGGCCTGGCGCTGCTGACGTTGCCCCAGAACCTCGCCGAGCTGCGCGACATCGCGCCGGCCGATGCGATGACCCTGCTCAGCCTGTTGAAGTCCTACTTCAAGGTGGTGGTGGTCGATCTGGGCGGCTTTGCCGGTACCGATCTGCTGCTCTACGCGCTCGGGGTCAGCGACCAGACCTTGCTGATCAGCGAACAGACCGTGGCGTCGACTTTTTCGGCCCGGCTGATGCTGTCCAATTTCCGTGATCGCGGGGTGAATACGGAACGCATCGGGCTGGTCGCCGGCAAGGTGGACAGCCGGATCGAACTCAAACCCGAACAGTTGGCGCAACACCTGGGCCTGCGTCTCTTGCTGGAGCTTCCGGCGCGGCCGGACAAGTTCATCGACTGCGCCAATCAGGGGCGCTTGCTGCTCGATCTGGCGCCGGGCGACCCTTATGTGCAGGTGCTGCGCAAGCTGGCGCGGCAGCAGGCAGGCGGCGAGGGCGGTGCAATCGCCAGAGAGGGTGATCGTCCGGCCTGGCTGCAGAAGCTCCAGTCGTGGGTGGGGTACTAGGAGCCATCATGGATTTCGATTTCACGCTCGGTTCCGACCCCAAGGGGGATTTCCGCCAGTCCGACGAGTTCCAGGACATCAAGGGGGTGATTCACCAGCGCCTGGTCGAGCGCATTGAAGACCTGAGCGTGGACTTTGCCAGTTGGCCGGCGCATGTGACGCAGCGTTTTGTCCAGCAGGAAGTCGAAGATTTCGTGGCCAATCACCGGGCGCCGCTGAACATGAGCGACATCCAGGCCATCGTCAAGGAACTGACCGACGAACTGACCGGCCTGGGGCCGTTGCAGGAACTCATGGACGACGATGCCGTGGCCGATATCCTGGTCAATGGCTACAAGGAAGTTTTCATCGAGAAAAACGGGCTGCTCCAGCGCAGCCGGGTGCGTTTCATCGACAACCGTCACCTGATGCGCATCATCCAGCGGATGATCGCGCCGCTGGGACGGCGTGTTGACGAAGGCAGTCCGATGGTCGATGCCCGCCTGCCCAATGGCGGGCGCCTGAACGTGATCATTCCGCCGGTTTCGCTCAACGGCCCGGTGCTGTCGATCCGCAAGTTCCGCGCCAAGCCCTTGCAGGCTTCGGACATGCTCGCTTACGGCACGCTCAATCAGGAGATGCTCGACTTTCTCGCGCAGGCTACGCGCATGCGTTGCAACATCCTGATCAGCGGCGGTACCGGTTCGGGCAAAACCTCGTTCCTGAACATGCTGGCCCAGTTCATTCCCGACGGCGAGCGCGTGATCACCATCGAGGATGCCGCCGAGCTGCAGTTGCTGCATGAGCATGTGGTCCGTCTTGAGTCGCGTCCCGGCGGTCTGGAGAACGTCGCCGAGGTGACGCCCCGCGACCTCCTGCGCAACAGTCTGCGCATGCGCCCGGATCGCATCATCGTCGGCGAAGTCCGGGGCGGGGAGGCGGTCGACATGTTGCAGGCGATGAACACCGGCCACGACGGTTCGATGTCCACGATCCACACCAACTCGCCGCGCGAGTGCATGCACCGCCTGGAAATGCTGCTGCATTTCGGCGGTTGGCAGGGCAGCGAATTCAATCTCCGGCGGCAGATTGCCGGGGCCGTGGATCTGATCGTCCAGTTGGCCAGACTCCCCAGCGGCGCCCGGCGCGTCATGTCGATCAGCGAGATTACCGGCATGCAGGACGATGTGGTGGCGATGCAGGAACTCTATCGCTTCGATCCGGGGCCGAACGGCCGCGATGGCGTGTTTTCCCGACCCTGCCAGCCGCAGTCGCGCAAGCTCGCCAAGCTGGGACAGGGTATCGGAAGGAGTGCCGGTGACTGAGGCGCTATTCGCGATCCTCCTGGCGAGCACCTTGATGCTGCTTGCCGGCATGCTGTTCATCCGCGAGGCTGGGCGCAGGAAGCGCAATCTTGCCGGTATCCAGCGCCTGAACGAGGTGCTGAGCCGGCAGAGCGATCGTCTGGTCGCGCCGCCTCAGGAAGCGCCATCGGTGTGGACGCCCGATTTCCTGGATCGCCTGCTGCAGCGCGCGGGTCTGCAAAGTACACGCAGGATGTATTTTTCCCTGGCGGCGCCGGCGTTGCCGCTGGTGCTGTTTGCCGAACTGTTTCTTGGTTTTGTCTATGCGCTGACCGTGCTGCTGGTCGTTTATCCGGTGCTGGTCTGGCTGTTCCTGCGTTTTCGGGCTGAGCGCTTCCGGGATCAACTGGTCGATCAGCTGCCCAGTTTTCTCGAGAGCATTTCGCGCATCCTGAGCGTGGGCTGCGGTCTTGAACTGGCATTTCGCAATGCCACCGAGGAGTGCGAGGATCCGCTGCAGTCGATCTGCCGGCAAGTGGTGTTGCGTACCCAGGCCGGGCAGTCCATTGAGGATGCATTGAGCCAGATTGCCGAAATCTATGGCATCAAGGAACTCGGTTTCGTCGCTTCGGTGTTCCATCTGGGCATGCGTTACGGCGGGAACGCTCACGCCGTACTTGAGCGTCTGTCCACGACGATGCGGGAGCGCCTGCGTTCGCAACAGGAACTGAAGGCGATGACCGCCGAGACGCGGGCGAGTGCCTGGATTCTCAGCGCCCTGCCGGTGGTGGTGGCGGCGATGACCATGATCAGCAATCCGGGCTACCTGCTGGGCATGTGGACCGATCCGACGGGGCGCAAGCTGCTTCTGGTCGCGTTTGCCCTGCAGATCATCGGGATGCTTCTCCTGTTCCGGATGGCGAGGTTGCGATCATGATCGATCAACTTCCCTGGCTGGTCGCCGCCAGCGTTGCCTTGGGCGTGATCGGCGCCGGCAGCCTGCTGTTTGCCAGCCTGCAGAACGCCTTGCGCAAGCTGGAGCAGAAGCGGCGTTTTGAGGCGATCAACCGGATGCTCGATCCGGGCGCGGCGGTCGCCGACGCCGGTGTGCCCGAACGCTTCAACGAACTTGAACGGTTCATGTTGCGGATTTCCGGGCGGCTGCCGGTGGCAGCGGCCGGCGACGACGAAGGCGAAGAACGCCGCTTGCTGACCAAGATCGGGATTCGCGGCACGAAGCCGGCGATGGCCTTCCAGACGGCTCGTTGGGTATTTCTGGTGCTCGTGCTGGTGGTGGCTGCGACTTACACGAGTCTGTCCGACAGTGGCAACGGCGCCTTGCGCATGGTTGCGGCGGGGATCGTGGCCTACCTGCTGCCGCGCTTTGTCCTGCGCTTTCTTGCCCATCGCCGGCATCGTCAGCTGGAAGCCGAATTGCCCGTGTTCATTGATTTCCTGCGCATGATGCACAGCGTCGGGGTGAGTTTCGAGCAGGCCATCAATCTGTTTGCGGAAAATCCCAAACTCGGGTTGCCGGTGCTTTCCAGCGAGCTTGCCGTGGTCGCCAGCGCGATCCGCAGCGGACGCAGCCGAACGGAAGCGCTGCAGCTCATGGCGCGGCAGATGGATGTCGAGGATTTGACCGAACTGGTCGCCCTGATTACCCACACCGATTATTACGGGGCGGCGGTTCAGGAACCCCTGCGGAAGTTTTCCCAGCGTCTGACCGAGCGCAGGCGGTTCGAAGCGCAGGAGTACGTCGGCAAGCTCGCCACGAGAATGGTCGTGGTGATGGTGGTCTTCCTGTTGCCGGCCCTCATGCTGGTGACGGCGGGGCCGGGATTCGTGGCCGTGTTCAAGGCGCTTGGAGGAATGTCGTGATGGTGGCATGGCGTGTACGATTCTTGTCGGCAGGGCTGGCCTTGATGCTTGGCCTGCCGTTGTCGGCAGCGGCTCAAGGTGCCGGTGCGCCAGCCGCCGTGGCCGAGGACGGCCAGGTCTTGCGGCAGGATATGAACGATCCGGCGCTCTACCTGCAGTTGATCGAGGGCTTGCAGCAACGCCGGATGCATTACGCGGCCCTGGCGCATCTGGATGCTTTCGACCAGAAATGGCCCGATAACCGGCAAGCCCAGCTGCTACGGGCCGATGCCTTGCGCCAGACCGGTTCGCTCGATGAAGCGGCGGTCATTTACGAGCGGCTGACCGGGAAAAATCCCATGCCCCGGGCACTGCATGGCCTGGGCCTGATTGCCGTCAGCAAGGGCCAGCATGAGGCCGGCGAACGGCTGCTGATCCAGGCCAACCGCCTGGCGCCGATCGATACCCGGATTTTGAACGATCTGGGTTATGTGCAGATGCAGGCCGGGCGCTATGGTCCTGCGAGAACGAATCTGGCCAAGGCCTTTGAACTGGACGCCGGCAATGCGCAGGCGGGCGCCAATCTGGCCATGCTTTACCTGTTGCTTGGGGAGGCCGGGCTGGCAGAAAAAATGATGGAGCGTTTGGGCATGACGGATGCCCAGCGCGCTCAGTTGCGTGAGGAATCGGCCGGTTTGTCCGGCCGTCGGGCAGTTCAATAGGGCTTTTCTGATAAGGGAAAAGGAACGGATAGCAAGATGAAGAGAAAACAGACGACGGTACCCAGTGGTGAGGTGTATTGCACAACGCGTGAGGCAGCGGAAATGCTGAATGTCTCGCTGCGTACGGTGCAATTGTGGGTTGAAGCGGGCGTGCTCAAGGCCTGGAAAACCGATGGTGGGCACCGGCGTGTGCCGCTGAGTTCGGTTCAGGCCCTGGTCAAGGAGCGGCTGGGCGAGGACGCTGTGGTGCCCGAGGTGCAGCCGGTCGCCGAGATCGTTCCCCAGGACAACCGCTTCACGGTGCTGGTGCTCGAAGACGATGAAGACATGCTGCACCTGTACCGGCTGACCATGGAAGCCTGGGGCTTGCCGGTGCGCTTCGTTTTTGTGAAGAGCGTATTTGAAGCCCTGGTGGAAATTGGCCGTGCGCCGCCCGATTTGCTGGTGACCGACCTGCGTATTTCGGGCGTGGACGGGTTCGAGATCATCAAGGTGCTGCGGGCTGATAACGCGCTTTCGTCGCTCAACATCGTGGTTGTGAGCGGGATGGAGGCGCACGAAATCGATGCGCGCGGTGGCCTGCCGCCGGAAATCACGGTGTTTCACAAGCCCTTGTCGTTCGAATTGATGCAGGGCTACATCAAGGCCTGCCTGGCCAACAAGGCATTACAGGAGAAACGCAATGGATATCAGGTGTCTCGCGCCGCTTAGCCTGCTGCTGTGCGGATTTGCCGCCTGGGCCGATGACGCCCGGCCGGCCAGTTCGCCCGCAGAACCGCCGCCGGCCATTGGCCAGGCAACGCAGTCGATACTGGACTTGCAGCGTTCGGGTGCCGTGGCGGGTGAGCCTCGACCAATGCAGGGTGAGGTCGCCGCCCGGGCGCAGCAGCGCTACCTCGACGCGTTCAACCGGCCGATGCCCGATACTTCGGGCAATTCGGGTGGTGCGGGCTCGTCCATGCCGGCAGTCACGACAAAATAAGCCAGGCCGAACCGGATGAACTCAGCTGCGCAGCGCGGTGCCATTCTGGTCATGGCTGCCGTCGCCATGTCCCTGGCGATCGGTGCTGCTTTGCTGGCTGTCGATCTGGGCAGTCTCTTTCATGAGCGCCGCTACCTGCAGACGGTGGCCGACACTGCTGCACTTTCTGCGGTCAACGATCCGTCGAGCGCCCAGGCGATTGCGCTCGATGCTGCGGCCGGCAACGACTATGTGCTACCCGGTAGCAAGGGTCGCTCGCTGATTGCCATTCCCGGGTATTACGACACCAGCGCCAGGGAGTTTTTCCCGGGGGGGGCGTCGGCACTCTGGAATGCCGTGCAAGTCACGGTCAGCGAACAGCAGCCGTATTTCTTTGCCCTCGGCAGCCGGGAAATGTCGGCCACGGCCACGGCAGTGCGGCAGGATATCGCCGGCATCAGCGTGTCCGCTTCGGTGGCGACGGTCAATACCGAGATGTCGGTCCTGCTCAACGCCATTCTTGGTGGCTTGCTCAACACCTCGCTGAATCTGAGCGCGATTGCCTACGAAGGCCTGCTCGGAACAGCAGTCAGCCTGCTCGACCTGGTCAAGGCACACGCCAGCATCGGTACGGTCGAAGGCCTGCTCGATGCCGATCTTTCGGTGCGCGAATTGCTCGACCTGAGTGCTCAGGCTTTGCAGCAAAAGAGCCTGCTTGGCCTGGATGCGACGGTGGTCGATACGCTCAATGTGCTGGCCCTGCAGGTCGATCCGGCGCTGCGGCTGAAATTGGGCGACCTGATCGATCTGGGGTTGGTGTCGGGCCATCAGGCGGCCGGCGTCGATCTCAACCTGCTGCAATTGCTGACCCTGAGCGCCCAGGTGGCGAACGGCGATCACTTCCTCAATCTTCCGATCGTGGGGGTCAGTCTGCCCGGCCTGGTCGATCTGAATCTGGCACTCACCATGCTGGAAAAGCCGTCGATCGCTGTCGGGCCGGCCGGGCTGGATGCCTCGGGTGCCTGGCGCACGACGGCGCACAACGCGCAATGGCGGGTGAAGCTCGATCTGCTGGTGGGCGAGGTGCTCGGCGGCCTGCTGCGTTTGCCGATCTATCTCGAAGTCGGGGCAGGGGAAGCATGGGTCGAGGCGATCGATTGTCGTTGGCCCCGCGAAGATAGCGAAGTGACGGTCGGGGCAGCGTCGAGCGCCGCCCGGCTGTATGTCGGCGATGTGAATCCGGATGCGATGACGAATCGTGCCGCATCGGCGAGCGTCACCCCGGCCACGATTCTCAATGTGCTGGGGCTGCTGCAGGTGCGTGCCAGCGCCGTGGTCGATGTGCCCAGTGGCGGCGATACGCTGGTGTTTACCGGGCCGTTCAATGCCGAGAATACGCAGCGGGTATCCGGGCTGTCGACCACCGGCCTGTTTGCCCAGCTGCTGTCGAATCTTGATCTCGATGTGGTGCTGCTGGGTCTGACGTTGCCGCTCGGCGACGTACTGTCGGCGATTCTTTCGGTGTTGGCGCCGGTTTTTTCGCTGCTGGATGCGATCCTGAATCCGGTGCTTTCCTTGCTGGGGATACAGCTCAGCGTAGCCGACGTGAGCACCTTCGATCTCTCGTGCGGGGCACCGTATCTGGTGCGCTGACCAAGTTGAGTAGCCAGTTTCCCGTCCAGCCACAAAAAACCAATGCTCAGTTCGCTGGGTAAAGCGTGGATAATGGGCGCGTGGCTCTCTGGCGACCTTCCATGAAAAAACTCCTGCTGATCTGTCTGACCAGCCTGTTTGGCCTGATACCTTTTGCTGCTGTTGCGACTCCGGCTGGCGAACAGAGTTACACTTTTTCCGTGGCCCCACAGTTCGAGCGGCGCAAGTTGTTCGGTATCTGGCAGCCCATCATTGATGAATTACAGCGACGTACCGGGCTGCGCTTCGAGCTGGTCACTTCCTTGTCTGTCAGCGAGTACGATAGTGATGCGAAGAATGGGCGCTACGACTTCATTTACGTCAATCCGTACATGATGCCGCTGATTGACCGGCAGCCCGGCTATCACCCCTTGATTCGCGATGGCGCGCCGCTGCGCGGGATTCTGGTGGTGCGCAAGGACAGCCCGGTACAACGCGTCGAGGATCTGCAAGACAAGACGCTGGCGGTGCCCTCGATGTCCGCGTTGGGCGCGAGTCTGCTGTTGCGCGCCGAACTCGACCGGGATTTTGGAGTCAAGACCCGTCCGCTGATCGCCAAGTCTCACAGTTCGGTGTTCCTGCATGTGGTCAACGGTCTGGCCGATGCTGGGGGCTCCGTGCAAAAAGCGTTTGCCGAGGAAAGTGAGCGTATCCGGGGCAGCTTGAAGGTCTTGCATCAGACGCGCGAGGTGCCTTCACATCCGATTGCCGGGCACCCACGGGTTCCTGCCGATGTACGCATGAAAGTGCAGCGGGCTTTCCTGGAAATGTCTGCCGAGCCGCAGGGACGCGCACTGCTCGCCGAGATCCCCATGCGTGAGGCGGTACCGGCTCACGTCGAGGATTATCAGGTCCTGAAGGCTTTGAAGCTGGATAATTATCTGGGTCATTGAGGTCTGATGTCGCTACGCTGGAAGTTGATCCTGCCGCTGTTGTTTGCGCTTGGCCTTGCCGGGGTAAGCATCCAGGCCTATTGGCTGCCGCGTTCGCTCGAGCGCATCGAACGGGATCACCTCCAGTCCATGCAACGCCATCTGGAGAGTATGGCCGAAACCCTTGTGCCGATGGTGATGGGGCAGCAACTCGACATCATCAACGAGAACCTCGACGCTTTGATGGCCAAGAATCCCGATTGGTTATTCATTTCCCTGATCGATACCCGGGCGCGGCAACTCTATCCCTTGTTAACCGGGGATGCGCCAGCGATCTCGACGCAACAAGCGGATGTCCGATCCCTCAAGGTGGAATTGAAATTTGGTGGCCGCCCGCTGGCAATCATGGAGGCGCATGTTGACCTGTCCTCCTATCTGGCCGAACAGCGTGCCGAAGTCATCAATTCCGGATTGGCGATGATGGCCTTGCTGGTGCTGGCGATCGTGACCATCGCGCTCATGGTTGAGGCCCTGATCCATCGCCCCTTGCGACGGCTGGCACTGGCTGCATCGGAGCTCGCCCAGGGAAAGTACGACACGCCTTTGCCGGTGGCCGGCCAGGATGTCATGGGCGAACTCGTCCATGATTTCGATGCCATGCGCACGACGCTGGGCAAGCAGCACGCAGCATTGCAGCGTGAAATTGACGAGCACCTGCTGGCGGAAGCCGAGCTGAACACCTATCGCAAGCATCTTGAGGAGCAGGTCGCCACGCGCACGGCTGAACTGGCTGCGGCGAAAAGTGTGGCGGAAGCTGCCAATCAGGCGAAGAGCAGTTTTCTCGCCAACATGTCGCACGAAATCCGGACGCCGATGAATGCCATTATCGGTCTGACGCATCTGCTGCGCGGTGATGCCAGCCCCGAGCAGGTTGAACGACTGGGAAAAATCGACGCTGCCGGCAAACATCTGCTATCGATCATCAACGACATCCTGGACATCTCCAAGATCGAAGCGGGCAAGTTGCAGCTGGAACATAGTGACTTCGCGTTGCCCGCGGTACTTGACCATGTGCACTCGATGATCGCCGATGCAGCCAGGGAGCGGGGGCTGGAAATCCGTGTCGATCCCGATGCCGTGCCGGTCTGGCTGCGCGGTGATGTCATGCGGCTTCGCCAATGCTTGCTCAATTACGCCAGCAACGCCCTGAAGTTCACGGCGCAAGGTCATGTAACGCTTGCTGCTGAACTGCTGGAAGAAAATGGTGATGCGTTGTTTGTCCGCTTTTCGGTCAGCGATACCGGGATTGGCATTGCCCCGGAAAAGCTGGCCGGATTGTTCCAGTCCTTCACCCAGGCCGATGCGTCAACCACACGGCAATATGGCGGCACCGGACTGGGGTTGTCGATCACCCGCCGACTGGCCGAGATGATGGGCGGATCCGCCGGGGCAGAAAGCGTGGCCGGCCAGGGAAGCACTTTCTGGTTCACCGCCCGTTTGCAGCGCGGCCACGGCGTCTTGCCGGCGACACCAATGCAGGTCGCAGACGCCGAGTTCCAACTGCGATCCCGGCACCAGCGCGCCCGCTTGCTGCTGGCCGAGGATCATCCGGTGAACCGCGAAGTCGCACTTGAGCTGTTGCACGCGGTCAATCTGGCGGTCGATGTTGCCGAGGACGGTGTCGAGGCCTTGGAGCTTGCGCGTAAACAGCGCTACGACCTGGTGCTGATGGATATTCAGATGCCGAATCTCGATGGTCTCGAAGCGACCCGGGCAATTCGCGCCCTGGCCGGCTGGCAGGACATCCCCATTCTGGCCATGACCGCCAACGCCTTCGATGAGGATCGCCTGGCCGCGATGCTTGCCGGCATGAACGATCATGTCGCCAAGCCGGTTGATCCGGACATGCTCTATGCCACTTTGCTCAAATGGTTGCCGGTGACGGGGGAATTTGTCGAGGCGGGAGCCACCGCGCCAGAAGAGCAGGCATCCGAAACCGTCGTCGATGACGATGGCGAGTTGCGGGCAAGACTTGCCGGAATCGCCGATCTCGATCTGGAGACTGGCCTACGATTGGTGCGTGGGAAGCTGGCCGGCTACCGGAAGGTTCTCGCAATGTGTGTTGCCGATCACGCGACCGATGCGCAGACACTCGCGGAATTGATCGAGAAAAATGATCTGCTCGCTGCCGAGAAAGTTGCCCACAAGCTCAAAGGCGCGGCAGGAAGTATCGGGGCCTTACCCATCCACCAATTGGTGACCGAACTGGATAAGGCCCTCAAGCAAGGCGACCGGGCAGCAGCCGAACTGGCCTTGCTGCCTCTGGCTGATCGTTTGCCCAGATTTATCGATGCCCTGCGCGAGGCGCTGTCCCCCCGCTGACACTGCATCCACCAACGGTATTGCCGGCGCAGGGGCGAGAGCTTTCACGGGTGATCAGCCATCTGTCGTCGACCTTGATCATCTCCAGCGTCTTGAAGACCCGGTCGTTGTAGATGTTCGAGCGGTAGGTCTGTTCGAATTCCGCGATTGCGCGATCTTCGCCCTGCATTTTTACCCTCATGGCTTCGATGCCTATCGTGATCGCTTCTCTAGGCAGAATGCGGGCACGGCGCAATTGGTCCCAGTCCTCGCGGGACAGGCCGCCGTCCGGCGTGAAGGTCGGTGCATAGAACGCGGCATAGGCCGAGTAGTTCTTCGCCGACCAGGCTTCCGCCCACGAGCGTACCCGGCTTTCGATGTCGCCGACCGGGCCTGACGAGGCTTGCATGACCATGGGCGCTCGCGGTACGACCATCATCTCCCGCGCCTTGGCATCGAGCGCCTCACGCGCCGAGGCTTGCTGGGTGACGGCATCGGCCGGACACAGCGAGGCTGCATCGACTTCGGCCAGTTCGGCAGCGGTCGGCGTATGGGTGTCCAGTTTCTGCAGCCCCATGAATTCCAGCAGCGAACCCATGCCGGCGTAGGTACGCAGGTAGGCCAGCGTCAGGTCGGTATCGGCGTTGACCGAGGCGCGCCGCGCCGACAGCAATTCGTTCTCGGTATCCAGCAAGTCGAGCAGCGTGCGCTGACCGACGTTGAACTGGTCGCGATAAGCGTCGCGCGTCTTTTCCAGCAAGGCCACCTGAATTGCCAGATAGCTGGCCTGTTCTTTCAAGCGCAGTACGTCGTTATAGGCGATCAGCAGCGTCTGACGCGTATCGCGGCAGGCCTTTTCGCGCATTTCCACCGCCAGGTGCTTGCGCTCCATGTACTGACGCTCACGTGCCCGGTCCGAACCGCCGTTGAACAGATTCCAGCTGAACACCACCTCGGCCACGTTGTAATCGCGGTCGCCGCTGACGCCCTGATAGTTGTTGGTGCTCTCGGTGCGCGCCCGCAGATCGACGCGGGGCGAGTAAGCCGAACGCTTGGCGGCGATGTCGTGCTGGGCGGCTTCGATATTCTCGATCGCCGCGTGCAGCGTCGGGTTACGCCGGTGCAGGATGTCCAGTGCCGCCTTCGGGCTGGCCGGCAGGGCGCTGCCGACCAGGCTGGGCGGAACGATCACGTCGGGCGGCATGTTGCCGACCAGACGCTGATAGCGTGCCGACACGTCGTGCAGGTTGGCGGTTTCGGTGGTCAGATTGACTTCGGCCAGGGCCAGACGGCTGCCGGCTTGCTCCAGATCGACGCGACGCCCGACGCCCGATGCCGTACGCACCTTCAGTTGCTCGTGCGTGGCCTTGTGGCGGATGTAGTTGTCTTCGGCGAGATCGACCAGGAAACGGTAGCGCAGCACATCGAGATAGGCGCGGCTGGCTTCCAGGGCGACGTTCTCGGAGGCTTCGAGCAATTCGTAGTAACGGACCAGACGCGCCTTGTCGAGTTTGCGAACCTCGCTGCGCGTGGCAAACCCGTCGAACACCATCTGGTTCAGGGTCAGCGCGTAGCCCTGGCGGGTGTAGTTGTCCTTGGTATTCGTCGGCGGCGTCTTCAGACTCTCGCGGCCAGCGCCCGCAGTCAGGTCTACCCGCGGAAAATAGCCACCGCGTGCCACCCCGATTTCCTCGTCGGCCGCCTTGTAGTTACGCCACTTGGTCGTCACTTCCGGGCTCTTCAGCACCGCTTGCTGGGCAATCTCGCGCAGGGCGTCGTGCACTTGTTGCGTACCGGCTTCCTGAGCCTGCGCGACGCTGGCAAACAGGCTGCCGATGAGGAAAGGGAGGATGGCCATTTTCATGATTCAGGCGGCTCCCATGTGCAGCGAAGCAGACGGTTTGGCGCGACGGATGCGCGGCTTGCCAGAAATGTTCTGCAGGGTTTCCACGGATTTCCCGTTACGCAGTTCCTTGAGCAGGCGTTCGGCGCCCTTGGTCTCGCCGTAGGCAAGATGGATCAGCAGCAAGACCTGTTTGGGAATGGTTCGCCCCGTTTCATAGCGTGATCCCCCGGACTGGGTGACCAGAATGCGTTTCCAGAAGTCGGACTGTTTCATCCCCATGCGATCGCGAAGGTCGCGGATGTCCTGGCCGGTGGTGCAGATCAGTACTTTGTCCATGCTGTTTCTCCCTTGTGAAGATGGCTTAATCGACCAGCAGTTTTCCCTGCTGGAGCAAGTTCTGGATGATTTGGCTATTACCGGTGAATTGACCACCTTCACTGAAATCGACACCCTCGATGACGATTTGCTGCGTGACCGCGGCCCCATTGCCGAGTGGGTTGATATGGATGGTCGTGCCGCTGGCGGTGGTTTCGAAATGCAGGTATTGCGTCAGATTGCCGGGCGCGAAACCGTCGTGGTACTCGCCTTGCAGCAGATCCCGCAGATCGATGATGTCGCCGCCAGCACCAACCGGGGCGTGCAGGTTGAAATCCATGATCCGGTCGATGGCGGGTGTGTCTACCGTGCCCTGATCACCGAATTCCCAGCGGAAAACATCGCTGCCATCGCCGCCCCAGAGCAGGTCGTTGCCCTTGCCGCCGATCAACAGATCGTTGCCGTTGCCAGCGTGAAGTGCGTCGTCACCGGCGCCGCCTCGCAACAGGTCGCTGCCATCGCTGCCGATGAGCACATCGTTGCCGTCATGGCCGTAGAGGCGGCTGCCTTCCTGGGTGGCGGTCAGCGTGTCGTCCTGTGACGAGCCTTCGATGATCCGTCCGTTCTGATCCGGGGTGCTGAGCAGACCGACTTCTGCCAGCGAGCCGACGCTGCTGGTGCTGCTCAGTCCATTGCTGTCGGTTGCGGTGATGCTGGTGGCGCTGAGAACGCTGACGTCGAGCAGCGACTGCTCGTAATGCACGGTGCCGAGAAGCTCGTTCAATGCCAGGTTGTCGATGGTGCCGCCATCCTTGGCCGTGATGACCAGGGTCGAACTGGGCAGGATCAGACCGAGCAGACCCGGATTGTTGATGATCGTGAGATTCAGCCCCAGTTCGTCGGCCAGCGCATGCGAGGCCTTCAGGTAGTAGGGGCCGAGGTTGATCAGCGAGCGGTAGGAGATTTCCAGCTTGGCGATATTGTTGTTGGCATCGACGGCGGTGAACCGCGTGCGTGTTCCCAGATCGATCAGGTCGAGGGCATCGAGCCCGATGATGCCGAGCAGGTTGTTGCTGGTTTCGATGCCGGTGACCGGGGCGACATTGACGGTCGATGGTGTGCCGGTGCCGATGAACTGCAACGAGCCGGTGGCCTGGTCGCCATCGTTGTCGACCAGGATGAATTCGACCTGGGTCGTGCTGCCGCGAGGCGGCGCTTCGGCGACGTGGTATTGATAGCTGCCATCGCAAAGGCCGATGCGGATGGTTTCGCCGGCGGTGGTCTGCACGGTCAGTGTCCGGGCGACCGGGTCGAATTGATAGCCGCTGACCGTCGCCGAAGTGCCGCTGACGGCGATGGTGTTGGCCTGCGCGTCATAGGCAAAGAGGTAACCGCCGATGGCGAGCGCGGCGACATGCCCGCCGTCCGCACCGAAGCCTCCCAGGCTGCCGCTGAGCGTGGTCGGGCCGCTGACTGTCGCCGCGAAGACGCAGGCCATTTCGTTGAAATCGCCAATCCAGTAGCCGTTCAGGTCGGATTCTGCCTGACCGTCCCAGGCAATCGGGTTGAGCTGGTTGGGGATGATGATGGAACGTGGGCCGACACCGATGGCCTGCGAGGTCATGTCGTTGTCGTTGAGGAACTGGCGCCAGGCGCATTCCTCGTCCCGGTCGATGCCGTCGCCGAGGAAGGGGTCGAACTGTCCCGGATAGTTGAAGGGATGTCCGCTGCTGTCGATGGTCGGTTCGCCATCGGAGAAGAAATACGAGACATTCTGCCCGCCGGCGATTTTGCCGTCGCTGGCAAACGCCAGCTGGGCTGTGGCCAGGGCGGCGTCGTAGTTCGAAGCTTCATTCCCGGCTTCCAGGCCGGCGAGCAGCAGGCGTGCCTCGTCGATGGTCAGCCAGCGTTCGCCCAGTGCATGTCCGTCGTTGCCGAAGACCACCAGACGAACCTTGACGTCGCCCAGCGCGTCGTAGCGGTCGAGCAGGTCGCGGATGGCGATCTTGGCCAGATCCAGTCGGCTCAATTCCTGGCCGTCCAGGTCCTTGACGCCGGTGCGCTGATTCATGCTGGCGGAGAGGTCGAGCATGATCATCAGGTTGGTATCGACACCGTCGCCATCGCCGATCCGGATCGCCTGGTTGTTGGCCAATGGCGCGTCGTCCTCGATGTGCACCGTCAGGCTGGCTTCGGTTTGCTGGCTGCCGTCGTTTGCCCGGATCGTGAATTGCAGGCTTTCGATGTTTTCACCGTTGCCGCTTGGGTGATCGATGGGTTTCAGCAGGCGGACTTCATAATTTCCCTGGCTGTCGATTCTGGCGCAGATGACTTCCGGACCGAGTGCGCCGGCACGACCGACGAGCGGGGAGTCTTCGGTTCCCGCCCCCGACCAGACAATCTGGACGCCACCGGAATAGAGCGCCTGGCTCGGCGGGGCAAGGCACAGGGATAGCGCGGCGTTGCCGTTGACGATGCCGATGGTGCCACTGGCAGTCGGTTCATCGGTGTTGTCGTGCGGATTGCCCTCGCGGTCCGGAATGCCGTGGCGCAAGCCTTCTTCCGAGACACTGACTTCGGCATCGACAATGATCAGGTTGGTCCAGAAAAGCGCTTGCGCTTCGCCGCGTGGCGTCGTGTTACCGGCCGGATCGCGGATTTCGGCCTCGACGGTAATCGTGGTGCCGTGCGCCTGGGGCGGGAAATGGGTGGTGACGAAGCCGGCTTGCTTGTCGGCGGCGGTGATCTGGATTTCCCGGGTCAGTTGGCCGGAAGTGACGACAACGATGTCGCCGATATCCACCTTGTCGCCATCGAAGCGAACCTGAACGTCCACTTCGCCGTTCAGTTCGGCAGCGCTGATCCGGCCGTCACCGTTTGCATCCTCGGTGATTTCGACCAGCGGGGCATTGCCTCCGTTGGGCGCCAGGGTGTCGATGGTGGCGCCGGCATGTCCGACCTTGCCAAGATTGCCGGCCGGGTCGCGGACCTGTGCGGAGACGTCGATTCTCTGACCTTCACCCGGGTTGTCGAACTCAAATGCCACGCTGCCACGAATCACGTCGCTCTGGGTCATGACGATGGGGGCGAGCACCTGACTGTTGACGGTGATCAGCAGTTGATCGCCGGCGCGGATGGTCGGGGGGAGGGTGATGCTGACGTCGATCTTTCCCTGCAATTCGGCGGCGTTGATCCAGCCGTCACTGTTCCTGTCCTCAAGGATGAAGACCTGGGGCGCTCCCGGTTCGCCCAGCATCAGGCGGGCGCTGGCTTCGGCCGGTCCGGCGGAATTGCCCGCAATGTCGCGGATCGTGGCGGTTGTGACAAAGGTCGTGTCGTCCGCCGTGGGGTTGAATTTGACGTCGAGGTGACCGGCGGCGATGTCGGCTGCGGTCAGCGTGAACACCTGGTCGACATTGCCGCTGCCGGACACCGTCAGCGAATCCCCGACGGCTGCACCGGCAGGAAGCGTTACCCGGACATCGATGTCGTTGTCGCGCAGTTCTTCCCGGTTGATGAAACCATCGCCATTGCGGTCTTCGGTGATGGCAACGCTCAGGCCGCTGAACACGGTGGTGTCGATGATGGCCGAAGCTTCGCCGGTGGGGCTGGTGTTGCCGGCCAGGTCACGGATGAAGGCGGTGACCGTGACGGTTTGGCCGTCGCCTGGATTTGGAATGCCACCGATATCGACGTGACCGTTGCGGATATCCTGCTGGGTCAGCAGGATCGGCAGGCGGGCGTTGCCATTGACGCTGACGAACAGCCATTCTCCGGCGCGGGCGCCGGATGGCAGGCCGATGCGGGCATCGATGTCGCCTTGAAGCTCGGCCGCATTGATGTAGCCGTCGCGATTGAGGTCGTCCAGCAGGGTGACGCGTGGCGCACCGATGTCGCTGGTTTCGATGATGGCGGCAGCGCTGGCCTCATTGGACAGATTTCCGGCCGGGTCGCTGACCTGAGCGCGAACTTCGAGCTTGCTGCCATTGCCGGGCGGATCGAGTTCGATTTCCACGCGGCCTGCGTCGATATGGGCCTGGGTCAGTTCGATGGTGATCGTCGAATGCCCGGTCGCCCAGATGGTCAGCAGATCGCCGGCAATCGCTTCCGGCGGCAGGGTGAATTCAACGTCGACCTTGCCCTGCAATTCCGCCTTGTTGATGTAGCCATCGCCATTGATGTCCTCGGTGATGGTGACGACCAGTCCCTGCAGGTTGCTGGTGTCGATCTTTGCCGCTGCGCTGCCGCGTTCCGAGGCATTGCCGGCCGGGTCGATCAGGTAAGCGTCGACGACCAGCACGCTGCCATGCGGCGGGATGGGAAAATCGGTGGTGATGTAGCCATTGGCCTTGTCGCCGGCGTTGATCACGATATCGCGGACGATCGTGCCGTCCGAGACGCGTACGGTATCGCCGACATCGACCAGGTCGCGATTGAACTCGACTCTTACATCGGCATTGCCATTGGCTTCGGCGCGGTTGATGAAGCCGTCGTTGTTGGCATCTTCAACAATGATGACCCGGGGAGCAGCGCCGCCGTTGGGCGGTGTGTTGTCGTCCGGAAGCAAGTTTCCAGCTGAGAGCACTGCCTCATCCGAGAGCGCGAGGCCGGATCGGTCGCCCGTTCCGAAATTGTAGGCCGTTGCCGCGCCGCCGATTTCCTCCAGGATGCGTGCGAATTCGATGAAGCTGTGACCGCCTTCGCTGGTGGCGCCTGCTTGCCCTGCGGCCGGTGCTTCTTCGTCCAGCAGTTCGTCGAGCGGTGCATTGCTGGCCAGGGCCTGGGTGATCTGGCGGAAGCCGTCGCTGCCGGTGCGTATGGCGCTATCGTCCGGCGAACTGGTGCCGGCGACCTCATTATCGAAGACGACGGTCTGACTGTTGCCAAGCCGGATCTCGCGGCCGTCGTTCGCGGCCAGAACGATATCGGCGTTGGCGCCGGTGACGACTGTTTCGCCGGGGAGAAGCCTGTCACCGGCCTTGAGTTGCCGGCTGGATCCATTTTTCGTGATGGCAAATGCGCTGCCGTTCAGCGAGACCACCTGGGCGATAGGGTTGGTTTGTGACATGACTTGATTCCTCGCACCGAATTTGATGTGCCCTGGATGGGCAGGGGGGCTTATGCAAGCTGTTGTATCAAATTATACGATAAAATCAAATTAACCAAGCATTTTCATTTCGCGTTTTGCGTTGTTTTTGCATTCATGGCGGCTCGTTCTACCGCTGCGCTCGATCGCTTTGGCAGCGAAATATTTGGCCGTTGTTTGTTTAAGTTGTTGTAAAAATGATTTATTTTCTGTTTTTCGGTTTGTTTGTGTGGCGGTTGAGCGTTTGCATGCCTGGAATTTTGCGTATCACTATCGATGAAGCGAGGTATCATATTTGAACGAATAGTTCGTTTTGAGGTGTGTCATGCGACTTGAGTCACATCTGCTGGATGAAGCGAAGGCGTCGATACTGGCGGTGGATGACACGCCGGCCATTCTTCAGTTGCTCGAACTGACCTTGGGGATCGATTACGAGATCGTTCCCGTTGAATCGGGGCAGGCGGCGCTTGATGCCTTTCGTCAGCGTCAGTTCGATCTCGTCATGCTTGATCTGATGATGCCGGACATGGATGGCTTCGAGACCTTGAAACGGCTCAAGGAACTGCCATCCTTCGAGGGGACGCCGGTCATCTTCCTGACGGCCATGGATGATCTGACCAACGAATGCAGTGCCCTGGAACTCGGGGCGGACGATTACATCACCAAGCCGTTCAAGCCGAATCTGGTTCGTCTCAGAATCGCCAACATCCTGCACCGGGTCCGTTTGCAGCGTTTGTTGTCGCTGGCCCTGGCCGGGGCCGACCAGGGGCTGTGGTCATGGAATCTGGATGGCGGGGTAAGAATTGCTTCTGCCTGGAGCCAGCCCTTGACTGTCGATGGGCAGGTCAAGGCGCTCGAGTTCAAGGATTGGCGGGAGGTTTGCCACCCCGATGATGTACCTGCCGTAAGCGAAGCCAGTCGCGACTATTTGTCCGGTCTCAAGCCGGCGTTCGAAATCGATGTTCGCCTGCGGCGCCTCGGCGGGACGTGGACCTGGTTCAATATCCACGGCAAGTTCAGCGGTGCCGAGATGATCATTGGCACCTATCGCAATGTCGAGGCGCGCAAGCAGGCTGAGTTGAAACTTCGCGAGAGCGAAGAGCGCTTGCGCCATGTCATGGATGCGACCGGCGAAGGTATCTGGGACTGGGCCGTCCAGGAGCCGATCGTTCGGCATAACGCTGCCTGGTGCCGCTTGTTCGGTCTGGGCGAGGAAACGGCCAATCACCCGGTGGCCGAGGTGCTGGCCATGATCAATCCGGATGACCGGCCCGAGGTCGAACGCCTGCTGCACGAATGCCTGGTCAACGATCAGCAGTTTTTTGCCGAGTACCGTGTCCGTCACGTCGATGGCTGGGATGTCTGGGTCCAGGCACGTGGCAAAGTCGTCGAGCGTGCGGCCGATGGCTCCCCCTTGCGCATGGTCGGGGCGTTGCAGGATATCTCGGAGAAAAAGCGGATCGAGGAAGAGTATCGCCGTCTGGCCCTGTTCGATACCTTGACCGGCCTCCCCAATCGCCGCTTGCTGATTGATCGCCTGGTCCAGGCGATCGAGCAGAATCGCCGCAATGCGACGCTGGGGGCGCTGATGTTCATCGATATGGATCGTTTCAAGACGCTCAACGACACCCTGGGCCATGATCACGGCGACATGCTGCTGATCGAGGTGGCTCGCCGCTTGTCGGGCGCTGTCCGGAAAATGGACACGGCGGCCCGTCTCGGCGGTGACGAGTTCGTCATCATGCTGCCGCAGTTGTCGGCGGATGCCGCCATGGCCATGAAAGACGCCATGACCGTGGCCAACAAGGTACTGCGCAATCTGGGGGTGAGCTATCAACTGGGCCGTCATGAGTACGACAGCACGCCGAGTATTGGCCTGAGCTTGTTCTCAGGGGCCCATGGCGAGACTGTTGATGGCATTCTCCGGCGCGCCGATGCAGCGATGTACGAGGCCAAGCGGACCGGCCGGAATCGTATCTGCGTCGATCAGGCATTCGCCCCGGCAAACGCTTAGCGTATCGCCCACATGCCGAGTTTGCCGGTACTTGCCGCCAGTTGCAGGCGGGCGCTGAGCCAGCCGGAAAGCGCCTCGATGCGGCGCTGCTCGGCATTGGCTACGGCACTCTGGGCGCTCAGCAGTTCGAGGATGTTGCCGACGCCGGCGCGAAATCGTCCTTCGGCGACTTCATAGGAACGACGCGCGCTGTCGAGCAGGGTCTGGGCGGCTTCGATATGGGCTTTCCGGGTATTGAGTGCCTGGTAGCTTTTCCAGACGTCGAGCATGACCTGTTGCTCCATCTTTTCCAGCTCGGCCTGCAGTTGTTCAACCTGACTGTTGGCGGCACGAACCTTGTAGCCGCGGCCAAAGCCCTCGAATAGCGGAATGCTCAACTGCATGCCGACGACGTTGTCGCGAAAGACTGCACCGGTGGCTGGATAGCCGGAAATGGGAATGTGCTTGTCCTGCCGGCGTTCGCTGGCCTCGGCAGAAAATCCGAGCACCGGCCTGCCTTCGGCACGAACGGCCCGAACCCGGGCCCGGGCGGCGTTCAGTTCGGCGCGGGCGGCTTGCAGCGCGGGGTGATGGCTGCCGGCTTCCTCGAACAGGTCGTCGATACTGGTGCCGATGCCGGTTTCGGGCAGTTTCTGGGTCCTTTCCGGCAGGAGCAGGCGGGTCTTCGGGGACAGACCAATGGCCGTGGCCAGGCTGCCGGTGGCATTCTCCAGTTCGCCCTGAGCGCTGACCCGTTTGAGCCGGGCATCCGACAGGGCGACGGCAGCTTGCAGCTTGTCGGTCAGCGCGCCGGCACCGGCGGCATGTTTGGCAGTCGTTGCCTCCAGGTTTTTCCGGGCGGAGTTTTCGGCTTCTTCGCTGGCACGGAGTACGGCCTGTGCGGTTTGTACATCGAAATAGCGCTGTGCCGTTTCCAGCAAGGTGCGCTGAATTGTCTGATCGTGGCTGGCGTTGGCCGCATCCAGCAAGGCCGCTGCCTGCTCCACATTCGCCCGGCGCAAGCCGGTGTCGGCAATGGTCCAGCTGAGTTTGAGACTGGCGGTGCGGGTGCGTGGCTGGGTTTTGGCGTCCAGCACATCGTAGGGTTTTTCGTAGGTATTGCTGGTCGTCTGGGCCAGATAGCCGAAGTTGGCGCTCAGGTTCGGCAGATAGGCGGATCTGGCAACCCCGAGCTGGGCTGCCTGGATTTTCGCCTGTGCCCAGGCAGCCCGGCTCTGCGGACTCTGGCACAGGGCGCGTTCGATGGCCTCGTGCAGTTGCAGGCTGCCCTTGGGTTCGTCGAATGCGCAGATGATGGGCGTGTCATCATCAAGCAGAGGCAGTGCGGAGGGTGGCAGGCGGCTTTCGGTCAGGAGCAGGTCAGGGGGATTGGCGCGGGCAAGCCCGGAGCACGCAAGCAGCAGGCAGCCAAACAGGCAGCCGATCCGCCATGCAGTTTTTCCTACCATTGCCCACCTCGGGCGATACGCTCGAGATCGAGCTCGCTGGCTGGGATGTCGCGGATGATCCGCCCCTGGTCGAGAATGACCACCCGGTCTGCGCTGGCAATGGTTTCCGGACGATGGGCGACGATGATGCGGGTGATGTTCAGTCCCTTGATTGCGGTGTTGACCCGTTTTTCGCAGGAAATATCGAGGTGGCTGGTCGCCTCGTCGAGGAACAGGATGCTCGGCCGTTTGTACATGGCCCGCGCCAGCAGGACGCGCTGCTTCTGACCACCGGAAAGCGCGGTGCCCATGTCGCCGATCAGGGTGTTGTAACCCATCGGCATTTCCATGATCTCGTCGTGAATGGCGGCAAGCTTTGCACATTCCTCGATGCGGTCGGGCTCGGGATGATGGTCGAAGAAGCTGATGTTGTCGGCGATCGACCCGGCAAACAGGACGTCATCCTGAAGAACGGTACCGACCATCTCGCGCAGGGCGCCGATACCGACCTGATTGACGCTGCTGCCACCGATCAGGACATCGCCTTCGGTCGGAGTCCGGATGCCGAGCATGGTGCTGATCAGGGTGGATTTGCCACAGCCCGAGGGGCCGATGATGGCGATCGATTCGCCCGGATGTACGGTCAGGTCGATGCCGTCGAGTACCCACGGTTCGCCATCGGCGTAGCGGTAGCGAAGCGCCTTCAGCTCGATGGAGGCTTCCGGCGTGCCGTGGCTTCCGGGCGTTGAAATCGATTTTTCGGCATGGCTTTCCGGGGTCGCGAAGACGATATCGGCCAGACGTTCGCCCTGCAGTTGCAGCATCTTGATTTCGACCAGCTTGTCGATCAGGGCGCTGACGCGTGAGTCGAACTGATCCTTGTAGGCGCTGAACGCCATCAGTGCGCCGACGGTAAAGTGCCCGTCAAGAATGAGCTTGGCGCCGAGCCAGATGACGAGGATGCGTTCCACACCGAACAGCAGGCCGTTGGCCAGGCGATAGAAAATCTGCAGTTTCTGGTTGCGCAGATCGGCATTGATCTGGTCGACGAGCAGGCTCAGCCAGGTCGAGCGTCTTTCCTCCTGGCGCTGAAACAGCTTGATGCTGCGAACACCGCGTACGGTTTCGAGAAAATGGCTCTGTTGCTTGGCTGCATGGATGATCTGTTCTTCGGTGGCGTTGCGCAACGGTCGGTACCAGAGCCAGCGGACTATGCCGTAGAGCACCATGGCGCCGACCGCGATCCACGCCAGCGGCGGGCTGTAGATGAACATCACGATCAAGGTCACGATGGTCATCGCACCATCGAGAATGCCTTCGACAAAAGCGGTGGTCAGCGTTTTCTGGATGACATCGATCGAACTGAAACGGGAGACGACATCGCCCAGGTGGCGTTTCTCGAAATACTCGACCGGCAGACGCAGCAAATGGGTGAACACATTCGCCCGCCACTGGATGTTCAGGGTCGTCGACATATGCATGATGACCCACGAGCGCAGTGCCGAAATGCCCTGTTGCATCAGCATCAGCAAACCGAATCCGATGGCCAGCGTACTCAGGAGATTCCGGTCGCCGGAGACGACGACGTTATCGATGACCCACTGGAGGAAAAACGGGCTGACCAGGGCAAAGACTTCGAGCGAGACGGCAAGCAACAGGATCTGGCCGAGCGAGCGGTAGAGGCCGGTGACGTGCCCCATCAACTGGCGCAGCCTGACCCGTTGCTTCAAGGTGACGGCCTTGAACTCGGTATTCGGCCACAACTCCAGCGCGACGCCGGTGAACTGACCGGAAACCTCGTCGAGCTTCAGCTTGCGCACGCCAAAGGCCGGGTCGTGAATGGTCACCGTGTTGCGGTCGACCTCCTTGAGTACGACAAAGTGATTGAAGTTCCAGTGCAGGATGCAGGGCAGGCGCAGTTGCGGCAGATCTTCCAGGTCGAGCTTGATCGGGCGGGTGGCGAGGTTCAGCGACTGCGCCATCTGCATCAGGTGTCCCAGCGTGCTGCCCTTGATCGAGACCAGGAACAGGCGGCGGAGCGTGGCCAGGTCGGTGCGCAGGCCGTGATAGCCAGCAACCATGGCGATGCTGGCCAGGCCGCATTCGGTGGCCTCCGTTTGCAGGATTTGCGGCAGCTTGCGGCGCAGGCCGAAGGATAGGTTTTCTAGAAAGGACATTGCTGGCCTGGGGCTAATGGTCGTTGAATACCGGTCAGAGTTTTCCGGTCAGGCTGAACAGGGGTTCCAGCACCCATTCATAGAGGCGGCGCGTTTCCTGCAGCACATCGGCTTCCAGCAGCATGCCGGCCTGCAGCGGGTGTTCTTCGCCGTAAGCCCGGATGGTTTGCGCGGTCAGGGCTACGGTAATCAGGTACAGCGGTTCGTGGGTCTGGTTTTCAACGCCGGCAGGGAGCAGGGCGGAAATTTCGCCAGCCGGTAGTGCTGTTCTCGCGACTGAAACGACCTGGCCCTCGGCGTGGCCGAATTTCTGATATGGGTAGGCCTGGTAACGCAGACGTACCGAGGCCCCCGGCTTGACGAAACCGACGGCCCGACTTGGCGCATAGAGCTGTGCTTCGAGGCGGCTGTCGGCTGGGACCACGCTCAACAGCGGGCGCCGGGCATCGGCCATCTGGCCCAGTTCGCCTACGACCGCAGTGGCTACTCCGTCGACCGGGGCGGTAATGGCGATCATTCGGCGTCCCTCGTTCTCGCTCAATTCCTGGCTGGTGCTGGAGATGTAGCGTTCGATCTGGGCCAGCTGGTTCTGCTGCTTGAGGCGCAGTGCACCAAGATTTTCCTGGCGCATGGCCAACTCGCGACGCAGGGCAATCTGCTCGCGCTCGATGCTCTTCAGTCGTGCTTGCTGATCGAGCCATTCCTCGTGCTTTTGTTGCTGTTGCTCGCGCGAGATGTAATCCTGTTCAAGCAGGGACTGGTAACGGCGGCTGGTTTCGTCGGCCAGTCCGACACGCGCCCGTTGGCCGTCGAGCAGGCTGTCGACTTTTTCAAGTTCCGCCTGGAGGGCCTGGATCTGGCGCCGCAGCCCATCCTGTTCTTCCTGTTGCAGGCGGCTCGTCCGCTCCAGTTCCCTTTCCAGGGATTCCTGGCGCGATCCCAGTTGCTCGCTGATGCTGGCCTGTACTGATTCCAGGGTGCTGCTTTGCCGCTCGCTCGATAGCAGGAAAAGTATTTCGCCGGCACGGACGCGCTGTCCTTCGCTCACCCGCTTTTCCTGGATGATGCCGGCTTGCGCTGCATAAACGCGTAGCAGACCGCCGTTCGGGACCAGGTGTCCGCTTACGCTGCTGCGCTTGGTATAGCTGCCAAAGGTGAATAACAGCACGATCGACAGGGCGCAGATTGCCGCGACGATGCTCAGTATCCGGTAACTGAGAGGGCGGATGAGCAGGATGTCGCCGAAGGATTTCGGCTTCTGGGCCTCAAGGGCCGCTTGTCTGAATAGGGGCTGCGAGGCCATGCTGCAACTTCTGCTTTGAGGGAAAGACTGCCCTGTTTGATGAGGGCCGGCCTGCGCGAGGGGCGCGTGGGGGAAACTGAACCCGGTTTTGATCAGCCCAGGTCTGGCGGATCAGAAACGCGGGCTGACGGGGCGGGAGGAGGTCGTGTTCAGGGGCCCGCCCCGTTTTCCTGGCGTCTTAGCGGCAGGAATTACCCAGCAGACCGCCGAGCAGACCGCCCAGCAGGCCGGTCACGGTGCCAACCAGACCCTGAACCAGGCCGACAACCGGGGTCAGCAGGCCGCCAACCAGGCCGAGAACCGGGTTCAGAACGCCACCAAGCAGGCCACCCAGATCCAGGATGCCGCCGGAAACTGCTTCGATTTCGGTCTTGCTAAGCTCTTGAATTGCCATGTTGCTACTCCTTTAACGATTGAAAATGCCAAGTTGATGGCGGGTATTGCCCCGGGATGGGGTAATTCTTGGCGCATTTCTGCAATCACTGTCGCTTTATTTACTAAAACGCGCAGAACGCGAATCGAGTGCCATGATAATCAAATAAAATGAAAAAGCAACACTCTTTTTGTTGTCTTTGCGCGTGGTGCTTGCGAAGAAAATGATGTCTCTGACAAGGCTTGCTCATCCCTGGCGAATATCGGTGGCGGGCCCGACGGGCGCTGAAAATCCCTTGTCTGTATTCCATCGGCTTACTACACTAGCTGCCTTTCCCATTGCACTGTCGCCGATGCCTGAATCTCCTGCCGCGTCTTACCGTTCCTCCGATTCCGTCCGCGATCAATGGGTTTTTTACGGGCTGCTTGGCCTGTTGTGCTGGATTCCCTTGCCGCTGGGCAGTAACCGGACTTTTGCTGCCGGTATCGTGATTGTCTGGGCGGTGCTCTTGCTGGGCGGTGCCTTGTTTGCCTGGCGCAATCATGCGGCGGCGATGGCCGAGCGTTTGCGGCCCTTGCGCTGGCCGATCGTGCTGCTGGGCCTGTTCGTGCTGATTCCTTGGATACAGATTTTTCCGTGGCCGGCCGGGGTGATCGGTGCGCTGTCGCCGGAGGCGTTGGCGGTCTGGGACGGCGTCGGGCCGCCGCGGTTCACGCTGGATCCCTACCAGACGCAGTTCTTCGCGGCGCTGTCCTTTGCTTACTGGGCGGTTTTCGTGGTGGCCCTGCTGACGATACGCAGCCATCGTCGCCTTGACCTGCTGGCGCTGGTCATTGTCGGCAGCGGTGTGTTCCAGGCGATCATCGGTGCGCTGCTGTTTTCATTTGGCGCCAATTACACGCTGTTTTTCTCTGAGGTGATTCATGACCGCGTTCGGGGAAGTTTCGTGTATCACAACCACATGGCGGGTTACATGGAGTTATGCCTGTCGGTAGGCATCGGTCTGATGCTGGCCCGCCTGGGCGATGACAGCAGCGGCAGCCGCCACTGGCGCAGCCGCATGCGCGGGGCCATCGATTTCATGCTCAGCCCGAAGATGCTGTTGCGCTTGATGCTGGTGATCATGGTCATTGCCCTGGTGCTGACGCGGTCGCGGATGGGCAACGGCGGTTTCTTTGCCGCGCTGATCGTGGTTGGCCTCTTGTATATCGTGTTGTCGCGCAAGACGGCGCCGAAGGCGGTGGCGCTGATCGCCAGCCTGATCATCATCGACGTGGTGGTGATCGGCACCTGGGTGGGTCTGGAGAAGGTGGTCAGCCGGGTTCAGGAAACCTCGATGACCATTGAGGGCGAGGGGCGCGAGGAGTCGGTCGAATTGCGCTTGAGTGCGGCCCGGCATGCGATGGACATGGTGCAGGATTTCCCGGTGCTGGGCACCGGGGCGGGGAGTTTCTACGGGACTTACCTGCGCTACCGGACGCCGCGTGAGGGGTATTTCGACCACGCCCACAACGATTACGTCGAGATTGCCGCCGATTTCGGCCTGCCGGGGCTGGGGCTGCTCGGGGCTTTCGTTGCGCTGACGCTGGCCGCCGGGGTGCGGGTGCTGGTCAAGCGCCGATCCAGCCTGCCGCGCGGCATTGCTTTCGGTTCACTGATGGCGATGGTGGCGCTGATCATTCACAGCTGGGTCGATTTCAACCTGCAGATTCCGGCGAATGCGCTGACCCTGGTGGTGATCATGGCCATGGCCTGGTGCGCCGGTGCGCTGCCGTCCGGCGGCGGGCAAGGGCGGCGACGCCCGAGCGAATGACGCCGGCGCAGGCTTTCGGTAAGCTGCCGCCTTTTCTGCCGGATAGACCATGACTGCCGATTTGATTGCCGGACTCGATCCCGCTGCCGTGTGGCGCCATTTCGCCTTGCTCTGCGCGACACCGCGCGCCTCGAAGCAGGAGGCGGCACTGCGCGACAAGCTGCTGGCCTGGGCGCGGGAAAGGTCGCTGACCGCGCGGGTCGATGGCGCCGGCAACCTGATCCTGAAAAAGCCGGCGACGCCCGGCTGTGAGAACGCGCCGACGGTGGTCCTGCAGGCACACCTGGACATGGTCTGCCAGAAGAACGCCGACAGCGATCACGATTTCTCCCGCGATGCGATCAAGCCGGTGCTGCGCGATGGCTGGCTGATTGCGGAGAAGACGACGCTGGGCGCCGACAACGGCATCGGCGTGGCGCTGATCCTGGCCGCGATGGAAGATGAAACGCTACGCCACGGGCCGCTGGAAGCGCTGCTGACCATCGACGAGGAAGCCGGCATGGGCGGTGCCCGTGGTCTGGCGCCGGGCTTGCTCGATGCATCGCTGATGCTCAACCTGGATACCGAGGCCTGGGGCGAGTTCTATCTTGGCTGTGCCGGCGGGCTCGATGTCGATGTGCGCCGCGACGGCGAGCCCGAACCGCTGCCGGCCGGTTGGACGGTGCGCCGGATCGCGTTGAATGGGCTGCGCGGCGGGCATTCCGGCGTCGATATCCACGAGGAACGCGGCAACGCGATCAAGCTGCTGGTCGGCGTGTTGCACGACCTGGCCGGCGTCATGCCTTACCGGTTGGTATCGCTGCATGGCGGCTCGGCGCGCAACGCCCTGCCGCGCGAGGCTTTCGCCGTGCTGGCGCTGCCCGAAGCCGATGGGCTGGAGGCCTGGCTGGCGCAGCAGCAGGCGGCGTTGCGCGAACTGTTGCGCGGTGTCGATGACGGTATTGCCCTGAGCGCGCAAGCGGCGACGGCGGTTGCGGTCATGGACGGCGCCGAGCAATTCACCTGGCTGGCGTCGCTACATGCCGCACCGCATGGCGTGAAGCGTTTCAGCCGGCAGGTGGCAGGCGTGGTCGAAACCTCGAACAACCTCGGTATCGTCGAACTGACACCGGACGCCGGCTACGCCAATTTCATGGTCCGCTCGCTGGTCGACCGCGCGGCCGACGCGCTGGCCGACGAGATTGTCAGCCTGTTTGCGCTGTCCGGCACCGCTGCCGAAAAATCCGGCCAGTACCCGGGCTGGCAGCCGAACCCGGATTCGGCCCTGCTGCAAACCTGCCAGGCGGTGTTCAAGCGCGATTTCGGTGGTGATTCGACAGTCCAGGTGATCCACGCCGGCCTTGAATGTGGGCTGATCGGCGCCCAATACCCGGGCCTCGACATCGTTTCCTTCGGCCCGACCATCCACGGCGCGCACGCCCCCGGCGAGCGGGTCGAGGTGGCGTCAGTGGAACGTTGCTGGCGCCTGCTGCGGGCGATCCTCGGCGAGATCAGCGGCGGCTGAGTGGCGCTTTCCGCTGCTTGTCGTTGGCCTGACGCAGGATGTCGGTCTTCTGCAGCAATTCGACGACCGAGCTGACTTCGAATTTCTGGAAGATCACGCTGCGGTGGGTTTTGACGGTGTTGACGGAAATGCCCAGTTCTTCGGCAATCTCGGCATTCTTGCGGCCGTTGACGACCAGCCAGAAGACCTTGCGCTGGGATGCGGTCAGCGATTCGAAGCGGCCGACGATTTCGACGCGCTGACGTTGCGTCGCGGCAGCTTCAGCGCGCGATCCGGTGGTCGGGCGATTGGGAAAGACGTGCTGATCGAGCATGACCACCAGCTCGGCGTCGAAATCGATTTCCGGTGCTTCGGTCTTGCCCAGACGAACGAGGCGATTGTCGAACAGCGATGAGTGATTGCCCAGCCATTCACCAGTGAGCTTCTGCAGGAACAGGCTGGCTTCGTAAGGCGGTTCGCTTTGCACCTGCAAGGCCAGCCGCTTCAGTTGCCGGGCAATGCCTTCATGGGCCGCCTTGTGCGCCTTGATGTGGGCCTGGCACACCGGGGTGTCGGGCAGCAGCTCCATCATCTTTTCTTCGTAGGTTGCGTGGCCGATCAGGAAGGCGCCCAGTTCCCCGGTCAGGCTGGCCAGGCTGTTGCCGCATTCGGTTTGGCGGCCAGGCGGGCAATGGGCGCAAACCGGCTGTGACAGCGGCGTGCTTTCACTGCAGAAACTGGCGAGCTGCTCGACCATGTTCTCGAGGATGCTGTGTTGCTGATCGATTTCTGCATTGCCCGTATGGTGGATGCCCATGGTGCTTTTCTTTTTCTCGGTCCTGGTTGTGTAAGCGATTGAATTATATATTTTTACGGCTTCGTGAATATCACCCCACGGGGTGATGACTCGCCCCTGGGGGGTGATTACAGTGGAGGCATCTAGCGGAGGTGCCCATGAAAAAGAATTCGGTGTGCGAACATCAGGATCTGTTGAACCGGCTGAACGAGAAACTGACGATGTCGGAGAAGATCGGCTTCCTGCATCGCGTGTTGCGGCAGCGTTGCGAATTCGTTCATCGCATCGGGATCGCGGTCTACGATCCGCAGGACGACATGTTGCAGACATTCGCCCACAGCACGGAGGGCGAGAATCCGCTGGGCAATTACCAATGCCGTTTGCGGGATGCGAAATCCCTGTACCGCATTTCGCTCGATGGCAAACCCCGGGTCATCAACGACATGTCCGTGTTTGCGCGAAGCCGGAAAACCCATGCACGCAAACTGGAGACCCACGGCTACCAGGCAAGCTATACGGTGCCGATTTACCAGAACGCCCAGCTGGGCGGCTTCGTCTTCTTCAACTCCCGCCAGGCCGGGGTGTTTGACGAGTCGTCATTGCCGTATCTGGACATGATCGCCCGCCTGGTTTCCCTGCTGGTCAACATGGAATTGAAGCAGGTGCAGGTGCTGCTGGGGGCTTTGCGGACGGCAACCTGCTTTTCCGGGCACAAGGACCCGGAAACCGGGGCGCATCTGGCACGTATGGCGAGATTCTCCCGATTGATCGCCAATGCGGTGGCCCGGGATTATCGTCTGGACGATGAATTCGTCGAGGCGGTGTTCTGGTTTGCGCCGATGCACGACATCGGCAAGATCGCCATTCCCGATGAAATCCTGCGCAAACCTGGCAAGCTGACCGCGGGCGAGATGGCGGTCATGAAGACGCATACGACCAAGGGACGGGAAATGATCGAATCCATGCTCGGCAACTTCGGCCTTGAGGAATTCGGCTATGCCGACCTCGTCTGCCATATTGCCGAGTGTCACCACGAGAACTATGACGGTAGCGGTTACCCCTATGGTCTGATCGGCGAGGATATTCCGATTGAAGCGCGCATCGTGGCCGTGGCCGACGTGTTCGACGCCTTGACCTCCAGGCGCTCGTACAAGGAAGCCTGGTCGAACGAGGAGGCATTCGCCGTATTGCGCAAGATGGCGACCTGGAAGCTTGATCCGCGCTGCGTCGAAGCCCTGATCGCTTGTCGCGAGGAAATCGTCGACATCCAGGCGGCTTTCCGCGACGAGCACGAGCAAGCAGTGAAGTATGTCGATTCGCCGGTTTTTTCGGCGTTCCGGTTTTCCTGCAATCTGCAGCCGGCGTAAGCTTCAGCGCCCGCGGATCGCCTCGCGCCGGGCAAAGCCGAGCTTGGACGAGCGTTCCATCTTCTGCGCGAAGGCCGGGAAGTCGAGGCCGAGGCGGGCGCGCAATTCCTTGGCATGGTTGTGCAGCCAGCGCCAGCGCGGTTCGAAGTACTTTTCCTTGAATGCGTAGAGGATGTGGTTGCCGTCGTCGGGCACCGAAATGACGATCACCTGATCGTCGAAGACGTGCATCGCCTCGCCGATCAGCCCGGCGTAGCTGTCCTTGTCACCGGCCAGGTTGACCACCAGCACGCCGTTGCCGGAGAGCTTGGTGTAAGCGTTCTCGAAAAACTCGCGGTTGGCCAGCGCCGGGGCGAAGCCGGTGCGGTCGAAGGCATCGACCAGCAGCGCGTCGATACCTTTTTCGGTGTGCTCGATGAAGGCGGCACCGTCGCCTTCGATGATCTGCAAGCGTTCGTCGTCGGCAGGAACAAAGAAGGCGTCGCGCAGCGCGATCACGTCGGGGTCGAGTTCGACGGCGGTGATGTGCACGCCGGGCAGGCGGCGGTGGCAGAACTTGACGATCGAGCCGCCGCCCAGGCCGATCAAGGCGATGCGCTTGGGACGCGGATGGAAGAGCAGGAAGCCCATCATTTTCTGCGTGTAGCGCAGCGCCAGATCGTGCGGCGCTTTGAGCGCCATCTCGCTCTGCATCAGGCGGACGTTGAAGTAGAGGTAGCGCGACTTGCCGTCGTCGATGACGAAGGGCTTGGGGTAGCTTTCGTCGAGCAACTGGGCGCGCAATTCGCCGGCCCGCGCCCAGGCCGGTTCAAGCATCATGACCGTGCCGGTCTCGATCTCGAACGGGCTGGGGAGTTCGTAGAGTTTCAAGCCTGCGTCTTAGTCTGGCAGGTCAGCTGCGTTGAGCATGAATACGTATTCGTCGCCAGCGGCGGTGTCGAGCCAGGTGAAGGGCAGGTCGGGGTAGGCGGCTTCAAGCGCGTCGCGGTTGTGGCCGATTTCGACGACGAGGATGCCGTCTTCGCTCAGGTGCTTTTTCGCTTCGGCGAGGATGATGCGGGTGAAGTCGAGGCCGTCGTCACCCGAACCGAGTGCCATTTCCGGCTCGTGCAGGTATTCCGGCGGCAGCGCGTCGACCGATTCGGCATCGACGTAGGGCGGGTTGGAGATGATCAGGTCGTAGCGGCGGCCAGCCAGCGCCGTGAAGGCGTCGGAATGGACCGGATGTACGCGCTCGCCCAGGTGATAGTCGGCGATGTTGCGCTCGGCGACGGCCAGCGCGTCCTTCGACAGGTCGACGGCGTCGACCCGGGCGTTGGGGAAGTTGAGCGCCAGCTTGATCGCCAGGCAGCCGGAGCCGGTGCACAGGTCGAGCGCGTTTTCGACCGCCCACGGGTCGGCGACCCACGGTGTCAGCTGCTCGTCGAGCAGTTCGGCGATGAAGGAGCGCGGCACGATGACGCGCTCGTCGACGTAGAAGCGGTCTTCGCCGAGCCAGGCTTCGTGGGTCAGGTAGGCGGCCGGCAGGCGGTCCTGGCAGCGGTGGGTGTAGAGGTCGAGCAGGCGGGTGCGTTCTTCGGGCAGCAGGCGGGCGTCGAGGAAGGGTTCGAGGCGGTCGAGCGGCAGGTGTAAAGCGTGCAGCGTGAGATATACCGCTTCGTCCCAGGCGTTGTCGCTGCCGTGGCCGAAGAACAGTTGGGCGGCGTTGAAGCGGCTGACCGCGTAGCGGATGAAGTCGCGGACGGTGATCAGTTCGGTTTTGGCGGCGGCGGTCATGCGAGCAGGATCTTTTCCAGGATGCGGCGGTAGATCGCCGAGAGTTGCGCGGGGGCGTCGACGGCGATGCATTCGTCGATCTTGTGGCTGGTCGCGTTGGACGGGCCGATTTCCAGCAACTGGCCACAGATCGGCGCGATGAAGCGGCCGTCGGAGGTGCCGCCGGTGGTCGATAGTTCGGTTTCGATGCCGCAAACGCTGCGGATCGCCTCGATCGCCGCGTCAGCCAGCGGACCGCGACCGGTCAGGAAGGGGCGGGCGCCGAGCGTCCATTTGATCTCGTATTCCAGCCCGTGACTGTCAAGGATGGCGCACAGGCGCTGCTGCAGGCCTTCCGGCGTGCTGGCGGTGGAGAAACGGAAATTGAACTTGATTTCCAGTTGCCCGGGAATGACGTTGGTCGCACCGGTGCCGCCGTGGATGTTGGAGATCTGCCAGGTGGTCGGCGGGAAGTATTCGTTGCCCTGATCCCACTCGGTCGCTGCCAGTTCGGCGATGGCAGGGGCGGCCTGGTGGATCGGGTTGCGGCCTTTCTCCGGGTAGGCGATGTGGCACTGGATGCCCTTGACGTTGAGTACGCCGGAGAGCGAGCCGCGCCGGCCGTTCTTGATCATGTCGCCGAGCGTGTTGACCGAGGTCGGCTCGCCGATGATGCAGTAGTCGAGATGTTCGCCACGCGCCTGCAGGGCTTCGGTGACGGCGACGGTGCCGTCGTTGGCATCGCCTTCCTCGTCGGAGGTGAGCAGGAAGGCGAGCGACCCGGGGTGGTCCGGATGCGCGGCGACAAAAGCTTCAACCGCCGTGACCGAGGCGGCGACGCCGGTCTTCATGTCGGCGGCGCCACGGCCGTAGAGCTTGCCGTCACGGATTTCCGGGGCGAACGGCGGGCTGGTCCATCTTTCCAGCGGGCCGGTCGGGACGACGTCGGTGTGGCCGGCGAAGACGAACAGCGGCGCGGTGTTGCCACGGCGTGCCCAGAGGTTACGGGTGCCGTTGCGGTCCAGCCATTCCAGCGAAAAGCCGATGGCGGCCAGGCGGGCGCCGAGGATGTCCATGCAGCCCGCATCGTTGGGCGTGACGGACGGGCAGGCCATGATCTGGCGTGCCAGGTCGAGCGTGGTATCAGTCATCAGGGATTGTCTTCGTCGTCGGCGAGGCTGAGCTGGAATTCCTTGAACGAGGCGCCGCCTTCGTTGGTGCTGTCGAATTCCAGGCTGATGTCGGGCTTCTTCTCTTCCTTGCTGTTGCCGGAATTGAATTCGGAGTTGTTGATCAGCCACGACAGGTTGGTCGGCGAATCGGCATTGGCCAGGGCTTCGTCGAGGGTGATCGTGCCTTCGTGGTAAAGGCGGAAAAGATCCTGCTCGAAAGTCTGCGATCCCGGCGCCAGTGTCTGCTCCATCGCGTCCTTGATGCCCTGGACTTCGCCGCGCTCGATCAGCTCGCTGATGTGGCGCGTGTTGAGCATGATTTCGCAGGTCGGCAGACGTTTGCCGTCGGGTTTCTTGACCAGGCGCTGGGAGACGATGGCGCGCAAGGCCACCGACAGGTCAAGGAACAGCGCCGGCCGGTTCTCCAGCGGGAAGAAGCTGATGATCCGGTTGAGCGCGTGGTAGGAGTTGTTGGCGTGCAGCGTGGCCAGGCACAGGTGGCCGGTCTGGGCGTAGGAAATCGCCGCCTGCATGGTGTCGCGGTCGCGGATTTCGCCGATCAGGATGCAGTCGGGGGCCTGGCGCATCGCGTTCTTCAGCGCCGTACCCCAGTCGTGCGTGTCCATGCCGATTTCGCGCTGGTTGACGATGGATTTCTTGTGCTTGAACAGGAATTCGATCGGGTCCTCGACGGTCAGGATGTGACCGGTGCGCGTGGCATTGCGGTGGTCGAGCATCGAAGCGATGGTCGTCGATTTGCCCGAGCCGGTGGCGCCGACGATCAGGATCAGCCCGCGCTTTTCCATGATCATTTCACCGAGCAGCGGCGGCAGGCCGAGCGTGTCGAGCGGCGGGATGTTGCCGAGGATGAAGCGGACGACAATGCCGATCGAACCGCGCTGGCGGAAAATGTTGATCCGGAAGTTGCCGACTTGCGGCACGCCGAACGAGAGGTTCATCTCGTTGTTGGCTTCGAAGGTCTTTGCCTGATCCGGCGACATCAGTTCGTAGGCGATCTTCTCGATCATGTCGGGCAGCATGATCTGCTGATTGACCGGCATGGTCGTTCCCTGGATCTTGATGTGGATCGGCGTGCCGGCGGAGATGAAAATATCCGACGCCTGCTTTTCCGACATCAGCTGGAACAGTTTGTCGAGGATCATGGCAAGACCTTCGCGGAGAGGGGTTTAGGCGCGCAGCAGTTCGTTGATGCTGGTCTTCGAGCGCGTCTGGGCGTCAACCTTCTTGACGATGATGGCAGCGTAGAGGCTGTACTTGCCGCCGTCCTTGGGCAGCGAGCCGGAGATCACGACCGAGCCCGGGGGGATCTTGCCGTAGGTGATTTCGCCGGTTTCGCGGTCGTAGATCGGGGTGCTCTGGCCGATGTACACGCCCATCGAGATCACCGAGTTCTCGCCGACGACGACGCCTTCGACGACTTCCGAACGAGCGCCGATGAAGCAGTTGTCTTCGATGATCACCGGGCCGGCCTGGATCGGCTCAAGCACGCCGCCGATGCCAACGCCGCCGGAGAGGTGTACGTTCTTGCCGATCTGCGCGCAGGAACCGACGGTGGCCCAGGTGTCGACCATGGTGCCTTCATCGACGTAGGCGCCGATGTTCACGTAGGACGGCATGAGCACCGCGTTCTTGGCGATGAAGGCGCCCTTGCGCGCGAATGCGCCCGGCACGACGCGGAAGCCGCCGGCCTTGAACTGTTCTTCGGTCCAGCCCTGGAACTTGGTGTCGACCTTGTCGTAGAAGTTGATGTCGCCGGCCTTCTGGACGCGGTTGTCGCGGGTGCGGAAGGACAGCAGCACGGCCTTCTTGGCCCACTGGTTGACGATCCATTCGCCATTGACCTTCTCGGCGATGCGCAGCTTGCCGGCATCCAGGTCGGCGATCACCGATTCGATGATCTTGATCGCGTCGGCGGATTGGGTCGTCAGTTCGGTGCGCTTTTCCCAGAGTTCGTCGATGGTGGCTTGCAGCGGATGGCTCATGTGTTTTTTCTCTCTCAAAGTTGTTGGGTGAATTCACGGATGCGGCGGCTGGCTTCCAGGCATTCGTCGAGCCCGGCGACCAGTGCGATGCGGATGAAATTGGCGCCCGGGTTGACGCCCTGCGATTCGCGGGCGAGGAAGCTGCCGGGCAAGGCCACGACATTATAGTGTTCGAGCAGCCCACGGGCGAACTCGGTATCGGCGATGGGGGTCTTCGCCCACAGGTAGAAGCTGGCGTCGGGCATGCCGGTGCCGAGCACTTCGCTGATCAGCGGCGTGCAGGTGGCGAACTTCTCGCGGTACTGGTTGCGGTTGTCGAGCACGTGCGCCTCGTCGTTCCAGGCGGCAACCGAGGCGGCCTGGATCGGGGGGGGCATGGCGCAGCCGTGGTAGGTGCGGTAGAGCAGGAATTTCTTCAGGATCTGCGCGTCGCCGGCGACGAAGCCCGAGCGCATGCCCGGTACGTTGGAGCGCTTCGACAGGCTGGAGAACATCACCAGGCGGTCAAAGCTGCGGCCGAGCAGCTTGGCGGCCTGCAGGCCACCGATCGGCGGGTTGGCTTCGTCGAAGTAGATTTCCGAGTAACACTCGTCGGAGGCGATGATGAAGCCGTATTTGTCGGACAGTTCAAACAGCGTCTTCCAGTCGGCCAGCGACAGCACCTTGCCGGTCGGGTTGCCCGGCGAGCAGACGTAGAACAGTTGCACGCGCGCCCATTCGGCGTCGGAGAGCTGGCCGTAGTCGAAGGCGAAGCCGTTGTCCGGCAGGTTGTTGAGGAAGCGCGGCTCGGCGCCGGCCAGGTAGGCCGCGCCTTCGTAGATCTGGTAGAACGGGTTGGGGCTGACGACGATGGGCGTGCCGCCGGCCCGGGTCGGGTCAATCACCGTCTGGGCGAAGGAGAACAGTGCTTCGCGCGAACCGTTGACCGGCAGGATTTCGCTTTCCGGATCAACCTCGATGCCGTAACGACGGTTGCACCAGTCATAGATCGCGTGTCGCAGCGCCGGAATGCCCTGGGTCGTCGGGTAGTTCGCCAAGCCGAGCAGGTTGGCGTGCAGCGCGTCCATGATGAACTGCGGCGTCGCGTGTTGCGGCTCGCCGATGGACAGTTTGATTTCCTTGTACTGCGGGTTCGGGGTGACACCGGCGAACAGTGCGCGCAGCTTTTCGAAGGGGTAGGGCTGGAGTTGGGCGAGATGGGGATTCACAGGAGATTTGCTGCACGGTCCAAAAACGCAATTATCACCGAAATCCGCCAGACAGTGAGGGCGTGTTGCCCGCAGTGGGGTGTCTGTCAAAGCTGCAGTGTGGGGATCGGCAAGTTGGTTTCCCTGTGCAGTCGATGCCACTCGGGTGATACCTCGGTAAAGAACTGCATGCCGGCATCGACCACCGTCGAGTCGTAAATCTTTCCACGGCCGCGCTGCAATTCTTCGATCGCTTCGTGCAAGGCGTGCCCGGGTCGATAGGGGCGATGTGAAATGATCGCGTCAAAGACGTCGGCAACGGCAACGATCCGGGCCTCCAGGCAGATTTCCTCGGCATGCAGTCCCAACGGGTAACCACTGCCATCGAGCCGCTCATGGTGTTGCTGGACGATATCGGCGATCGGCCAGGGAAAATCGATGCCGCGCAGGATTTCGTAGCCAGTCTGGGCGTGCTGGCGAATGATGGAAAACTCCGGTTCGCTGAGCACGCCGGGGCGGTTGAGGATTTCGGCGGGTACCGATATCTTGCCGATGTCATGGATGCTGGCGCCCAGGTGCAGGCCGAATCGGCGTTCTTCGCTCAGCCCCATGATGCGGCCGATTTCACCGGCGAGAGCGGCAACCTGACGCTGATGGCCGGCGGTGTATGGATCGCGTTTCTCGATGGCCAGAGCAATTGATTCAACAGTGCTGGCGAACGATCCGGCAACCCGCAAGGCCTGCATGCGAGTCCGCTCCTCGGCCTGCTTGAGCGCTGTGATGTTCTCATGCGAAACCACGGCGCGGATCCGGTATCCAGGGGCAAATGGCGTTACCGTCAGCAGGAACCAGCGCTGTTCGTGCGGGGCATGGCAGGGATATTCGAGTTGAAAACGCGTCGCGCGTCCGTCGAGGACGCTGCGCAGTCCTTCGAGGACTGTCCTGGCAATTCTGTTGTCTTCGGAGGCGGCTGGATTTTCTGCCTGGGCAGCCAGCGGTGCGAGCAGTTCCAGGTAATTGCAACCCAGCCCGTAGTTCGGAAGATGGCAGCCATTGCTATCGTAGAAGTGCCGCCAAGCCAGATTGACCGCAAGGATTTCTCCGTCGCCATCAATTAATGCAACATGTGCGGTCAGTGCATCAATGACCGAACTGGAATCCGCAGATAGGGCGTTCATGCTGTTCACCGGGCCGTGGGCCGGTTGATTATTGTTATTCATGATGCTACTACCAAAGTAATATATTTAATAGCTTTGGCGGATTTTTCTACTTGCACTGGCGTATGCCTTAGCAGAAGTTGGTTTTGCGTATGGCATGCCACTTGCTCAGTGCGAGCATCACCATTGCATGTTGCGGAGTTGGCCCATGTTTTCGATTTCACGTGTTCAGGGGAGTGCCGAGTTGTTTCGCAGCCAGGCTGCGCAGCGTACAGCGACGGCCGGGCCGGCGGCGGTGTCGGCTACGAACGCTACCGACAGCGTAAGCATTTCATCGGCAGCCCGCGAAGCATTGAAAAGCGAGGCAGCGGCAAAAACGACCGGCATACCGTTGCCGCAGGCGGTCACCGAGTGGTTCACCAAGGATTTCCCGGCGGATGTGATCGATGAGGCCATGAGTCGCCTGGCGGCGAACAAGGCCCAGGGCGCTTTGGGCGGAGAAGGGCCGCTGGGATTGCCGCTGTTGCCGGAGAATCAGGCCTTGCTGGACGGCTTTCGCGAGGAAATGCGCAGCCTGTCCGCCGATGGGCATGCCAACATGAACACCGAACAGTCAGCCCGTTTCAATTTGCTGATGAATCTGAGCATGCGAGTGCAGATGCTGGGCTGGAAATCGCCGATGAGCGAAGCCGATGTGCAGCGGGAGTTCGACATCAGCAACGCGATGGCCCGCCTGGGTCGCGAAAATCCCGATTTGCTGCCGGCGACCGAGTCCGTGGCAGCGGACGAGACCAAGTTCATCGACGTCAACGTGGAGTCGGTATCGGCTGTCTGGCGGGAACGTTGGGCGGCATCCGGTCTGGAAATGCCGGAAGTCACCGTCTCCCCGCAGCGTTCCTGGTGGCTGACGATGGCCACGGCAGCGGGGTTCGACGAAGGCGAATTCATGACGGCGGTGCGTGGTCTCGGTCAGCGTCTGTCCGGGCATGAACTGACCCGGGGCGTCGAAAATCTCATTTCCGAACGTTACGGAGAGAAGTTGGCAGCAGAAGAAGCGACCGATTCCTGAAAACCGGGCAGGCGGCAGGCAAGGGCCAGCGCGGCGACGATGCTATCATACGGCCCCCAATGTGGCGGGCATGTCGTCCCGCCTGTGACCGCGCATGCGCCTGACCAAACTCAAACTCGCCGGCTTCAAGTCCTTCGTCGATCCGACCACGGTGTCCCTGCCCGGGCAACTGGTCGGTGTCGTCGGGCCGAACGGGTGCGGCAAGTCGAACATCATGGACGCCGTGCGCTGGGTGCTCGGCGAGTCGAAAGCCTCGGAATTGCGCGGCGAGTCGATGATGGACGTGATCTTCAACGGCTCGACCAACAGGAAGCCGGTGTCGCGCGCCTCGGTCGAACTGATTTTCGACAATTCGCTCGGCCGGGCCATGGGCCAGTGGTCGCAGTACGCCGAACTGTCGGTCAAACGCGTGCTGACCCGGCAGGGACAGTCGGATTACTTCATCAACAACCTGAAGGTCCGACGCAAGGACATCACCGATCTTTTCCTGGGTACCGGGCTGGGGCCGCGTGCCTACGCAATCATCGGTCAGGGCATGATCTCGCGCATCATCGAGGCGCGCCCCGACGACCTGCGCGTCTTCCTCGAAGAAGCGGCCGGCGTCACCCGCTACAAGGAGCGGCGCAAGGAAACCCAGGGGCGTCTTGAAGATACCCGCGAGAACCTGCTGCGCGTCGAGGATATCCGCGAGGAACTCGGCCATCAGATCGAACGTTTGGCATCGCAGGCCGAGGTTGCCCGCCGCTATCACGCGCTCAACGAGCAACTGGTGCAGAAGCAGCAACTGCTGTGGCTGCTGAAGAAGCGCGAAGCCGAGGCCGAGCGTCAGCGCCTGGCGCTCGATGTCGAGCGGACGACAACCGAACTTGAAGCGCAGAGCGCCGCGCTGCGCGAAACCGAGGCGCGCGCCGAGGAAACCCGCGAAGCCCATTTCGCTGCCGGCGACGCCCTGCACAACGCGCAGAGCGAGATGTACGCGGCCAATGCCGAAGTCGCCCGGCTGGAAGCGGAAATCCGCCACCGCCGCGAATCGCGCAGCCAGCTTGAAGCCCGGCTGGTGCAACTGGAAGACGAACTGGCGCACTGGACGCAAACGGCCGAGAAACTCGCCGTCGATCGGGAAAGCTGGGAAGAGACGCAGGAAATCACCCGCTTGCGCGTCGAGGAAGCCGAGGAGCGCCTGCATGCGCAGATGAACCTGGCGCCGCAGGTCGAGGAAGACCATGCGCAGGCGCTGGAAGAATTGCAGCGGTTGAAGACGCGCACGACCAACGGCGAGCAGAAGCTGGAAGTCGAGCAGACCCACAAGGCGCACGCCCAGCGTTCGCTGCAGGCCATCATCCAGCGCCGCGAACGCCTGCGCGACGAGACTTTCGGCGAGGCACCCGACGAAATGGCGCTGCCCGAGAAGGAAGAAGAGCTGGAGTTGCTGCGCGAGGAACTCGCCGGCGATCAGGAGCACCTGCAGCAGTTGCAGGAGGAAATGCCGCAACTGGAGGCCAGACGCAAGACCGTGCAGGGCGAACTGCAGCGCCTGGAGCGCGAGCTGGCGGCCGGGCAGGCACGCCGGGCGGCGCTCGAACAGATGCAGGCGAAGACGGCGGGCAGCGGCAAGTTGCCCGAATGGCTGCAGCGCCACGGCCTGGCCGAGGCGCCGGCGTTGTGGCAGCAGATCCATGTCGAGGCCGGCTGGGAAGAGGCGGTCGAAGCGGTGTTGCGCGAGCGCCTGTCGGCGATTGCCTGCGACGATCCGGCGCGCCTGGCCGAGTGGTTGCATGACCGGCCGGACGGTCGCCTGGCGGTCATGCTGGGCGGTGCAGGAACTGATGCCGTCGCACCGGACAGCCTGCTCGCCCGCGTGCGCTGCGACGATGCACGGGTGCGCAGCGCACTGGCCGACTGGCTGGGCGGTGTGCTCGCCGCCGAAACCCTGGCCGAGGCGCTGGCTTTGCGCGAATCGCTGGCGCCGGCCGGTGCCGTCGTCACTCGGGGCGGCGATCTGCTGACCCGCAGCAGCCTGACCTTCTTCGCGCCGGATCAGGGAGAGCACGGCCTGCTCGAACGCCAGCGCGAGATCGAGGCGTTGGCCGAGGGCATCGCGCTGGCCGAGGAAAAAAGCGAAAACCTGCGCGAACAGGCGGAAATGTTCGACGAGCAGTACGCCGACAAGCAGGAAGAAATCGACGAGACGCGCCAGTACGTCACCGACCGCCAGCAGCGCGTGCATCACGTGCAGCTGGAAGTGCTCAAGCTGAGCCAGGCGCTGGCCCGTTATAACGAGCAGAAGGAGCGCATCGCCGAACAGCTCGCCGAACTGGCCGAGGAAGAAGAGGGCGAGCGCGAGCGCGAAATGGCTGCCGACGAACGGATCGAGGAAATCCGCGACGGTTTGAGCCGCATCCGCGTGCTGGTGGCCGGTGCGCAGTCGCGCCTGGATGAATGCGAGCGTGCCGTGCGCGCCGAACGCGAACGCAACGCCGACCTCGACCGGGCGCTGCGCGAGGCGCAATTCTCGGCGCGCGAAGCCGACGGCAAGCTGCAGGACATCTTTGCCCAGCAGGCGCTGGCGCAGCGCGAATTGACGCGCATCGAGCGTGATCGTGCGACCTGTGCCGACCAGGTCGAGGCGGCGCCGGCCGACGTCATGGAAGAACAGTTGCAGCAGGCGTTGGCCACCCGCGTTGCCGCCGAGCAGGCGTTGGCCGGCAAGCGCGATGCGCTGGAAGCGGCGACCAATGCGCTGCGCGGGCTCGAAGAGCAGCGCATGAAGATCGAGCAGGGGCTGGAGCCGTTGCGTACCCGGATCGGCGACCTCAAGTTGAAGGAACAGGCAGCGGCGCTCAACGCCGAGCAGTTCGCCATGCAGTTGCTCGAAGCCGGTGCCGACGAGGCGGCCTTGTTGCCCTTGTTGGGCGAGGCGCGGCCGTCATCGCTGCAGGGCGAAATCACCCGCCTCGGCAACGCCATCGCCGAACTGGGCGCGGTCAACCTGGCGGCGCTGCAGGAACTGGAAACGGCGACCGAGCGCAAGGGCTACCTCGACATGCAGGCGGCCGACCTCAACGAGGCGATGGAAACCCTGGAAAACGCCATCCGCCGCATCGACCGCGAAACGCGCGACCTGCTGAAGAACACTTTCGATACGGTCAACAGCCATTTCGGCAAACTCTTCCCCGAGTTGTTCGGCGGCGGTCGGGCCGAATTGGTGATGACTGGCGAGGAAATCCTCGACGCTGGCGTACAGGTCATCGCCCAGCCGCCGGGCAAGAAGAATTCAACGATTCACCTGCTTTCCGGCGGTGAAAAGGCGCTGACGGCGATTGCGCTGGTATTCTCCATGTTCCAGTTGAACCCGGCGCCGTTCTGCTTGCTCGACGAGGTCGATGCGCCGCTGGATGACAGCAATACCGAGCGTTTCTGCAGTATGGTCAAGAAAATGTCGGGAGCAACACAGTTCCTGTTCATTTCCCATAATAAAATCGCGATGGAAATGGCCGAGCAACTGGTCGGCGTCACCATGCAGGAAAGCGGCGTCTCGCGCGTGGTGGAAGTGGATATCGAAGAAGCCTTGAAGATGAGGGATGCGTGACTGAACTTCAATACGGACTGATCGGGTTGGGCGGACTCGCCATTGCGGGAGTCGTGGCATATAACAAATGGCAGGAGTACCGGCATCGCAAGGTGGCCGAATCGGTCCTTCGCCCCGAGCACGACGACGTCCTGCTCAAACCGACGAGCAGGCCGGCAGCGGCGGTAAGCGAGATCGAACGGGTCGAGCCGGTTTTTGCGCCGCCGGCCGACGAGGACGAATCCCGGTACGCGACGAATGCGGCACCTGTTGAGGCCGAACCTGAAGACATTCCGCCCTGGGATCTGCCGCCGACGGTCGAGACGTCGGTGCCGGAAGTGCACGAAATTTCGATGCCCGAGCCCGTCGTTGAGCCGGCTCCCGAACCGGTTGCCGAGCCGGTGATCGAAGTGCCAGTCGTCGAAGCCCCGGTCATGCCGCCGCCGCTGCGCGAACCGGTCGTTGCCCCGCCGGTTTTTGCTGCGCACGAAGAAGCCCCGGCACCCGAGCCGGTACCCGCCGAATTGCTCGATCCGCGCCTCGAATTCATCGTCTCGATGGAACTGGTCGAGCCGGTTTCGTCGCGCCAGATCCTGCAATCGCAGCGCGACGTGCTGCAGCGGGTGTCCCGGCCGGTGCATTTCGTCGCCTACAACGAACGCGCCCGCGAGTGGATACGTTTGCGTTCCGATAACGAAATTCCGGTACGCCGTCTGCGCATCGGCCTGCAACTGGTCAACCGCCTGGGGCCGGTGTCCGACGGCGACCTGGCGGTTTTCACCGGTGCCATGCAGGCGCTGGCCGACGAGCTGATGGCCGTGGCCGACATGCCGACGAGCCGGGTGCTCGACCAGGCGGCGGAGATTGACCGTTTCTGCGCCGCCGTCGATCTGGAAATCGGCCTCAACCTGGTCAGCCGCGGCCAGCCTTTCCCGGGCACCAAGATTCGCGCCCTGGCGGAAGCTGCCGGCATGGTGCTCGGCCTCGACGGCATGTTCACCCGTCACGATGACGATGGCCGCGCCCAGTTCAGCCTGCAGAATTATGAAAGCGCGGGTTTTGCCGCCGATACCCTGCGCACCATGACCACCCACGGCCTGACTTTCCTGCTCGATGTGCCGCGCGTCGATCACGGCGAGCGAGTCTTCCAGCAGATGGTCGAACAGGCCCGCCGCTTTGCCGAAACGCTGCAGGGCACGCTGGTCGATGACAACCGTCAGCCGCTGGGCGATGCCCAGCTCGATCACATCCGTCGCGAGTTCATCGGCAAGCCGCAGGCCACCATGCAGTCCTTCGGCCTGCCGGCCGGTTCGCCGCAAGCCCTGCGCCTGTTCTCGTGATGCTGTCACCGGAAGTCGTCGAGCGCGCAGCCTGGCTGCGTGCAGAACTGGAACGTCACAACCACGCGTATTACGTCCTCGATGCACCGACCATTCCGGATGCCGATTACGACGCGCTGTTCCGCGAATTGCAGGCGCTGGAAGCCGAGCATCCGGCGCTGGCGACGGCGGATTCGCCGACCCGGCGCGTCGGCGGCAAACCGCTGGCGCAGTTTGCGCCGGTGGTGCACGACGTGGCCATGCTGTCGATCCAGACCGAGACCGATACCCAATCCAGCGGTGCGCTCAATTTCGATGCCCGCATCCGGCGCGAGCTGGAACTGGGCGAGGGCGCGCCGGCCGTCGATTACGCCGCCGAACTGAAATTCGACGGCCTGGCCGTCAGCCTGCGTTACGAAAACGGCGTGCTGGTGCGTGGTGCAACGCGCGGCGACGGCACGACCGGCGAGGACGTGACCCAGAACCTGCGCACCATCGGCCAGATTCCGTTGCGCCTGCGCGGTGAAGCACCGCCAGTGCTGGAGGTGCGCGGCGAGGTGTACATGTGTCGCGGCGATCTTGATGCCTATAACGCCGCTGCTGCGGCGCGCGGTGAAAAGACCCTGGTCAATCCGCGCAACGCCGCTGCCGGCAGCGTTCGCCAGCTCGATCCGGCCATCGCCGCTAGCCGGCCGCTGAAGTTCTTCGCCTACGGTATTGGTGCGGTAGACGGCTGGCAGCAGCCGCCAACGCACAGTGGCCTGCTCGATGCGCTGGCCGCCTTCGGCCTGCCGGTGTGCGAGCATCGTGCGGTGTTGGCGGGCGGCGAGGCGCTGGCTGGTTTTCACCGGCGCATCGCCGAATTGCGCGACAGCCTGCCGTTCGACATCGACGGCGTGGTGTACAAGGTCAATGACCTGGAACTGCAGCGTCGCCTCGGTTTCCGCTCGCGCGAGCCGCGCTGGGCGGTGGCGCACAAGTATCCGCCGCAGGAAGCATCGACCGTGGTCGAGGCCATCGACATCCAGGTCGGCCGCACCGGCGCGCTGACGCCGGTGGCGCGCCTGAAGCCGGTGTTTGTCGGCGGGGTGACGGTGACCAATGCGACCCTGCACAACGCCGACGAGGTCGAGCGCAAGGGCGGCATTTGCGTTGGCGACACGGTGATCGTGCGCCGTGCCGGTGATGTCATCCCGGAAGTCGTCGGTGTCATCGCCGAGCGCCGGCCGGCCGCTGCCCAGCCGTTCATGATGCCGGCTGCCTGTCCGGTGTGCGGTGCGCACACGGTGCGTGAGCCGGGCGAGGCGGTGACCCGCTGTTCCGGTGGTTTCTCGTGCAGCGCCCAGCGCATCCAGGCGATCCTGCATTTCGCCGGTCGCCGGATGATGGATATCGAAGGCCTGGGCGACCGTTACGTCGAGCGCCTGGTTGAATTCGACTACGTGCACGGCGTTGCCGATCTGTACAAGCTGACGCTGGCCGACCTGCTGGAAATGAAGCGGCGCGCCGACGAGAAAGACGGCACCGTCCCGGAAACGGTCAAGGCCGGGCAGACGCCGACGCGCTGGGCCGAGAACCTGCTCGCCGGCATTGCCGCCAGCAAAACGCCGAAACTCGCCCGACTGCTGTTCGCGCTGGGCATCCGCCACGTCGGCGAGACCACTGCCAAGACGCTGGCCGACTGGCTGGGCAGCCTGGACCGGGTGCGCCGCGCGCCGGCGCCGCTGCTGTCCGTGCTGCCCGACATCGGCGCGACGGTGGCGGCAGCGATTGCCGATTTCTTTGCCGAGCAGCGCAACCTCGATGCGGTCGATGCCTTGCTCGCTGCCGGCGTCGCGCCCAATGATGAACATCCGCCGCATCCCGGCCTGGCCGAACGCCTGGCCTGGGCCGAAATCTATGCAGCGCTGGCCGTGCCGAAGCTGACCGCCAAACGCGCTGCCCAATTGGCGGCTGTGGCCGACGGCGGCGCGCTTGCCGATGGCAGCATCGATGCGGCGGCGTTATCGGTGGCCGGTTTGCCCGGTGAAGTGATCAGCGCCTTGTTTGAGTGGCTGAACCAGTCGGGCAGACGTGGTCTGCTGGCCGGTGTGGCCCGCCGTCGAGAAGAACTGCTGGCCGCCATGCCGCAAGGCGCGGTGCTTGCCGGACCGGCGCCGCTGGCCGGCAAGACGCTGGTGCTGACTGGTACGCTGCCGACCCTGAAACGTGACGACGCCAAAGCGATGATCGAAGCGGCTGGCGGCAAGGTGGCCGGCTCGGTATCGAAGAAGACCGACTACGTGGTCGCCGGCGAGGAAGCCGGCAGCAAGCTCGACAAGGCGCGCGAGCTTGGCGTTGCCGTGATTGACGAGGCAGCATTGATCGAATTGTTGAAGCAGGGAGAGCAAGAATGACTAGAGTCCGTAAAGCAGTATTCCCCGTCGCCGGCATGGGAACGCGTTTCCTGCCGGCGACCAAGGCCAGCCCCAAGGAAATGCTGCCCATCGTGGACAAGCCGCTGATCCAGTATGCGGTCGAGGAGGCCGTGGCGGCCGGGATTACCGACATGATCTTTGTCACCGGCCGCTCCAAGCGGGCGATCGAGGATCATTTCGACAAGGCCTACGAACTGGAGTCGGAACTGGAAGCACGCGGCAAGACGGAGATGCTCGAGTTCGTCCGCAACATGATCCCGCGCGACATCAACTGCATCTACATTCGCCAGCAGGAAGCGCTCGGCCTCGGTCACGCCGTGCTGTGCGCCAAGCCGGTGATCGGCGATGAGCCATTTGCGGTGATCCTGGCCGACGACCTGCTCGACGGCGACACGCCGGTGATGAAGCAGATGTCGGATGTCTATGACTACTATCGTTGTTCGGTGCTGGGGGTTCAGGATGTGCCGCGCGCCGACACGCGCAGCTATGGCATCGTCGATGCACGCAAGGTGGCCGACCGTCTGGAACAGGTCAATGCCATCGTCGAGAAGCCCAAGCCGGAAGAGGCGCCGTCCACGCTGGCGGTGGTCGGGCGTTACATCCTGACGCCGCGTATTTTCGAGCATCTGGAAAAGATCAAGCCGGGCGCCGGTGGCGAGATTCAACTGACCGATGGCATCGCCTCGCTGCTTTCGGAAGAACAGGTATTGGCGCACCGCTACGACGGCGTGCGCTACGATTGTGGGTCGAAACTCGGTTACCTGCAGGCAACCGTGGTATTCGGCCAGCGCCACCCGGAAGTCGGGGGCGATTTCACCGCTTATCTGAACAAGAACAGGGAGACATGATGGATATCCAGAAAGCACAAGCCATGTTGGCCGACTCTGAGGTCATTCACGACGCGCAGACCGTCCAGGCGGCGGTTGACCGGGTGGCAGCGGACATTCGCGCGCGGCTGGCCGACAAGTATCCGCTGGTCCTGTGCGTGATGACCGGTGGCGTGGTCTTTTGCGGCCAGTTGCTGACCCGTCTGGATTTCCCGCTGGACTTCGATTACCTGCACGCCACCCGCTACGGGCCGGAAACCCAGGGCGGCAAGATCTCCTGGCGCAGCGCGCCGTGGGCGCCGGTCAAGGGGCGCAGCGTGCTGGTCGTCGATGACATTCTCGACGAAGGTGTGACCCTGGCGGCAGTCAAGGAAAGCCTGCTGCGCCTTGGCGCGGCCGAGGTGCTGACGGCGGTCTTCGCCGACAAGCTCAATGGCCGGAACAAACCGTTGGTGGCGGATTTCGTCGGCCTGACCGTGCCCGACCGCTTCGTTTTCGGTTTCGGCATGGATGCGGGGGGCACCTGGCGCAACCTGCCGGCGATTCACGCCAAGAAGGAAGGGGCATGAGCGGGCGTAGCGTCGCCGAATTCATCGCTTACTGGGAAGACGAGGGGCAAACCTACGCCCGTCATGGAGATTACGACTGGATGGCCGGGCTGGTGCCTGGCGCTCGTGTGCTGGAAATCGGCTGCGGCGTGGGGTTTGCCACGCAGGCGCTGGTCGCGCGCGGACTGGCGGTGCTGGCCATCGATACCTTGCCGGAATGCCTGGCACTGACCCGGCAACGGGTGGGCGATGCGGCCACGTTGCTGCAGGCCGATGTCGAGGCGCTCGACGCCGCGCAGCGTGCCGCCATCGAGGCTTTTGCGCCGGATTGCGTGGTCTGCTGGCTGATGGGGGCGCCGGCTGAAGTCACCGGTGCCAGCGCCAGCGATGGCGGACAGGCTGTTGCCGCCTATCGCGAACGCCTGCATCGGGCGGTTGCCGGTCTGGCGGCCAGTCTGCCCGGGGTGCGTGCCCTGCACATCGTTGATCGTACGGCGATCCCCTGGCAGGCCAAGGACATCGGTCGCGATACCCTGGTCCGCTATCATCTCGAACGCACGTTCAGCGGTCTGCCGTTTTCGGCCAATCGCAACAACGCCATTTATCGCAAGCTGGGCGGCAATGTCGCCCAGCTTGCCAAACCGCACCCTGCACTCAAGCACGTGGTGCCTACGCTGGCTTCCCTGCTGGCGATCCGGAGTACATGACATGTTGGCTATCATTGGCGGCAGCGGTCTGACGACCCTGTCCAATCTCGACGTTTCTCATCGCGAAGTGGTGCGCACGCCCTTTGGCGAACCTTCCGGCGCTCTGGTCTTCGGCCAGATCTGCGGTCGCCCGGCAGTCTTTCTGCCGCGCCACGGCTACGGTCACAGCATCCCGCCGCACATGGTCAATTACCGGGCCAACCTGTGGGCCCTGCATCACCACCAGGTGCGCGGCATCATTTCGGTGGCTTCGGTCGGCAGCATCCGCGCCGACCTCAATCCGGGCGATATCGTCGTTCCCGACCAGATCATCGATTACACCTGGGGCCGCAAGTCGACTTTCTTCGACGGCGTGGGTTCGCCGGTAACCCATGTCGATTTCACCGATCCCTACGATGCACCGCTGTCGCAACGCATCGTCGAAGCTGCTGCGGCACTGGGTATCGAGATTAAGCAGGGGGCGGTGTACGCGGCGACCCAGGGGCCACGCCTGGAGACGGCGGCGGAAATCAATCGCCTGGAGCGCGACGGGGCCGACATCGTCGGCATGACCGGCATGCCGGAAGCGGTACTGGCGCGCGAGCTCGGCCTGCCTTACGCGGCCATCAGTGTGGTTGCCAATCATGGTGCCGGGCGCGGCAGCAGCAGCCACGGCATCCGTTTCGAAAGCCTGGAGCATGTGCTGCAGGAGGCCATGGGCCGCGTGCGCAGCATCATCGAACGCGTGGTCGGTTGCGAGGCGGCCTGTCCGCCGATGGGCATGTCGGTCTGAGGCGTTGCCTCAGACCTTCATCCGCTCGATCAACTCGGTTTCCAGGCGGATGCGCTGATTGGTATCGCGCAAGTCGCCGCCGCTGATCAGGAAAACGTCCTCGGCACGCTCGCCGAGGGTGGCGATCTTGGCGGTGTGCAACTCGGCGCCGTGCTCGGCCAACGTTCTGGCGATGGTGTAGAGCAGGCCGGGTCGGTCGGCCGCGGTCAGGTTGAGCACGAAGTGCGTCCCCTTTTCGTCGCCACGGATGCTGACTTCGGGCTTGATCGGGAAGTGCTTGACCTGGCGCGACAGGCGGCCGGCTGACGGGACTTCCGGCGGCAACTGGCGGAGCAGGCGGTCTTCGAGCTCGTGCTCGATGTAGGCGAGCATTTCCCGGTTGTGGTCGCGCTTTTCCACGTCGAGCAGAATGAAGCTGTCCAGGGCGTAGCCGTGGGCGGTGGTGTGGATCTTGGCATCGACGATGCTGTAGCCGGCACGGGCGAAAAAGCCGACCAGACGGGCAAACAGGTCGGGCTGGTCCTGGGTGTACACCATCACCTGCAGACCGACGCCTTCCTGCCACAAGCGGGCCCGGACCACCGGCTGGTTGTTGTAGATGCGGTAGTGCAGCGAGCGCGTGTGCCAGGCAATTTCCTCAGCCGAATGGCGCAGGAAATAGACCGTGTCGAGCTGCTTCCACAGGCGTTCGTGAACGGTGTCGGAGAGCGCGAAGAAACGCAGCAGGCGCATGGCTTCAGCCTGGCGTTCGGCGATGATGCCGTGGGCGACCGGTGCTTCATCCTGCGCCAGGAAGTGCAGCGTCTGCTGGTAGAGGTCGGCGAGCAGCTTGCCCTTCCACTGGTTCCAGACCTTGGGGCTGGTGCCGCGGATGTCGGCGTGGGTGAGCAGGTAAAGCGCCTGCAGGTGGCGGACGTCGCCGACCAGCCCGGCAAAATTGCCGATCACCTCGGGGTCGCTGAGGTCTTCCTTCTGGGCGATCTGCGACATCACCAGATGCTGGCGGACCAGCCAGACGACCAGTTCGGTATCGTCCTTCGACAGTCCGTGGTTCTCGCAGAATTCGCGTGCATCGACGGTGCCCTTGACCGAGTGGTCGCCACCCCGGCCCTTGGCGATATCGTGGAAGAGGGCGGCGATGTAGAGCAGCCAGGGGCGTTCGAACTCGTTGATGATGCGCGAGCACAGCGGGTATTCATGGGCGAACTCGCTCATCGTGAACCGGCGCAGATTGCGCAGGACCTGCAGGATGTGCTGGTCGACGGTATAGACGTGGAACAGGTCGTGCTGCATCTGGCCGACGATGCGCCCGAAGTTCGGCAGGTAGGCGCCGAGAATGTCGAGCTGGTTCATGCGCCGGAATTCATGGACGATGCCGCGCTCGCTCTGCAGCAGCTTGAGGAACATCGCCCGGTTGGCCGGGTCGGCGCGGAAGGCGTCATCTATCTGATCGCGGGCGACCCAGATCGCGCGCAGGGTCGGCGCGGTCATGCCCTGCAGCTCCGGGTTTTCCTGCATGATCAGGAAGGCGTCGAGGATCAGCCCGGGTTCTCGTTCGAACAGGCGCTCGTCGCAGACGTCGAGCAGGTTGCCGACGATCTGGAAGTGCTCGTCGAAGGGCTGCGGACGCTGCAGGTTTTCCGGCGCCAGCGCGGCGCCCATGTTCTGCAGGACGATGGTGTTGAGCAGCGTCAGGCCCTTGGCATTCCGGTAATAGGCCTGCATCAGTTGTTCGGAGGCGCGCTTGGTTTCGTTGTCGACGAAGCCGTAGCGATGGGCCAGACGCTCCTGGTAGTCGAACAGCAGCCGGTCCTCGCGGCGGCCGGCCAGGAAGTGCAGGCGGATGCGCAGGTGGCGCAGGAAATCCTCGAACTGCTTGCCGAAAGCGACGCCTTCCTGCGACATGATGCCATCGGCACCGAGCTCATCCCAGGTGCCACCGTAGCCGGCCGCCTTGGCGATCCAGAAAATGATCTGCAGGTCGCGCAGGCCGCCAGGCGATTCCTTGATGTTCGGTTCCAGGCTGTACGGCGTTTCGTTGAAGCGCAGGTAGCGATCCTGTTGCTCGAGCCGCTTGGCTTCGAAAAAATGCAGCGGGTCGAGGTTGCCGAACAGGCGGCGACGGAAGGTGGTGAACAGCTTTTCGCTGCCGGTCAGCAGCCGCGCTTCGAGCAGCGCGCTCTGGACGGTGATGTCATTGGCGGCTTCGTTCAGACATTCCGGGATGGTGCGCACGCTGTGGCCGATTTCCAGGCCGATGTCCCAGAAACAGCCGACCAGGCGCTCCAGCTTGGCTTCCGTGCTGGCGCTGGCGTCTTGCGGCAGCAGGATCAGCAGGTCGATGTCGGAGGCCGGGTAGAGCTCGCCGCGCCCGTAACCGCCAACGGCCGCGAGGGCGATCGAGGCCGGGAAAGAAAAATCGGCCCACAGGCGACAGAGGATTTCATCGACATCGGCGCAGCGCTGGCGGAGCAGGGCTTCGGCGTCGTTATCTTGCAGGTAGCGCGCCTGCAGGGCAGCCTGGCGGGCCTTGAGTTCGTTGCGCAGGGCGGCGACGTCGATGTCCATCAGGCAATCCAGTCGGGTTTCGGGCGTGCGCCGGCGGAAAGCGTCATGACCTCATAGCCGGTGTCGGTGACCAGCAGGGTGTGTTCCCACTGCGCCGACAGGCTGCGGTCCTTGGTAACGATGGTCCAGCCGTCCGGCATTTCGCGGATGGCGGCTTTGCCGGCGTTGATCATCGGTTCGATGGTGAACATCATGCCCGGGAGTAATTCAACGCCGGTGCCGGCCTTGCCGTAATGGACGACCTGCGGGTCTTCGTGAAACTTGGCGCCGATGCCGTGGCCGCAGAATTCGCGGACGACCGAGTAGCCGTTCTTTTCCGCGTGCTTCTGGATGATGGCGCCGATGTCGCCGAGGCGGGCGCCGGGGCGCACCACCGAAATGCCCAGCCACAGGCATTCGAAGGTGATTTCGCACAGGCGTTTGGCCTGAATCGACCCTTCGCCGACGATGAACATGCGGCTGGTGTCGCCGTGATAACCGTCCTTGATCGTGGTGATGTCGAGATTGATGATGTCGCCGTTCTTCAGGGCGCGGTCGCTCGGCACACCATGGCAGACCTGCTGGTTGATCGAGGTGCAGATCGACTTGGGGTAGGGGTCGTAGCCCGATGGTGCGTAGTTGAGTGGCGCCGGAATGCAGTTCTGGACGTCGACCATGTAGTCGTGACAGAGCTTGTCGAGTTCTTCGGTGGTGACCCCGGGTTTGACGAAGGGTTCGATATAGTCGAGGACCTCGGCGGCGAGGCGGCCGGCGACGCGCATTTTTTCGATTTCTTCAGGCGTCTTGATGGTGATGCTCATGGCTGTTCTTGGTGCGTTGGGAGAAGGCAAGGATAAATGATGCCCCCCGTTTCGCAAAGCCGGTGGCGCGGGAAATGGCATACTGCGCGGGGTTTTTGCATGGAGCAGGCCATGTCGATAATGGTGTTGGGCAAGGATGGTCAGGTCGGTTGGCAATTGCAGCGCGCCTTGGCGCCGCTGGGCGAGGTGGTGGCCTGCGGCCGGGCGCAGTGCGACCTGACCGATGCGGACCGGATCCGTTCGCTGGTTGCCGAGGTGCAGCCGTCGGTGATCGTCAATGCCTCGGCCTATACCGCCGTGGACAAGGCGGAATCGGATGCCGATACGGCCTATGCGGTCAATGCCCGGGCGCCGGGTATTCTTGCTGAAGCGGCGCTGGCATGCGGTGCGCTGCTGGTGCATTACTCGACCGATTACGTGTTCGATGGCAGCAAGCAGGGCGCTTACGTCGAAAGCGACGCCACGGCGCCGCAAGGGGTTTATGGGCAAAGCAAGCTGGCCGGCGAGGAAGCGATCGTTGCGCTCGCCGGCAAGTCGCTGATTTTTCGCACCAGTTGGGTGTTCGGCGAGCATGGCGGGAATTTCGTCAAGACCATCCTGCGGCTGTCGCGCGAGCGCGATTCGCTGGGCGTGGTTGCCGATCAGGTCGGTTCGCCGACGCCGGCGGCGCTGATCGCCGACGTCACGGCGGCGGCGCTGGTGCGTCTCGATCTCGGGCGCCAGATGGCGGCCGGGGAAAATCGCCTGTATCACCTGGCGGCGGCCAATCCCGTCAGCTGGCATGCCTTTGCCTGTCGGATCGTCGAGACGGCGCGGGCCATGGGCGAGGAATTGCGCGTCGACGCTGCGGCAATTCGCGCTATCGGTACCGTCGATTACCCGACACCGGCCCGGCGCCCGGCCAATTCGCGACTCGATTGTTCCTTGCTGGAGGCGGAACTCGGCCTGCACATGCCGGATTGGCAGCCTTACCTCGAGCGCATGCTGAGTTGCTGTCTGTCGTGATCGGCGCGGTGAAGCCCGCTTGGCGTGTCAGGCCTTCATGCGGGGCGAATTAGCTGCTATAATCGTCCAGTTTTCCCGGTCGAGTCTGTCCGGAAAAATGGCGGGGCGCACGGTGCGCGTCGTCCATCCCTCACATCCGCCGATTAAGGGTGTCCGTCAAAACCTAATAATGACGGGCGTTGCCGGCGGGTGGCGGTTCAACCCTTAAAGGAGTTTTACAATGTCCGTAACCATGCGCGAAATGCTGGAAGCCGGTGTCCACTTCGGCCACCAGACCCGTTTCTGGTCCCCCAAGATGGCCCCGTACATCTTCGGTGCCCGTAACAAGATTCACATCGTCAACCTCGAAAAGACCCTGGCCAAGTACAACGAAGCCATTGCTTTCGTGAAGAAGCTGTCGGCCAACCGTGGCAACATCCTGTTCGTTGGCACCAAGCGCCAGGCTCGCGAAATCGTTGCCGAAGAAGCGGCACGCGCCGGCGCCCCGTGTGTTGACCAGCGCTGGCTGGGCGGCATGCTGACCAACTTCAAGACGGTCAAGACCTCGATCAAGCGCCTCAAGGACATGGAACTGGCTGTCGAAGCCGGTGATCTGGAAAAGATGTCCAAGAAGGAAGCCCTGACCTTCCGTCGCGAACTCGAAAAGCTGCAGAAGTCCATCGGCGGCATCAAGGATATGGCCGGCCTGCCGGATGCCATCTTCGTCATCGACGTCGGCTACCACAAGATCGCCATCACCGAAGCCGAAAAGCTCGGCATCCCGGTCATCGGCGTGGTCGATACCAACCACTCGCCGGAAGGTGTGAATTACATCATCCCGGGTAACGACGACTCTTCCCGCGCCATTCAGCTGTACGCCCGCGGCGTGGCCGATGCCATCCTCGAAGGCCGCAGCATGGCTGTTCAGGAAATCGTTGCCGGCGGTGACGACGAGTTCGTCGAAGTCGAAGAAGCGGCTGAATAAATAAGGCTGTAACGGCGGGGCCTCAGGCTCCGCCTGTCTCATAAGCTCAGGAGAAACAAGTATGGCGGCAATTACCGCAGGTATGGTGGCAGAGCTGCGCGGCAAGACCGACGCACCGATGATGGAATGCAAGAAGGCGCTGACCGAAGCCGATGGCGACATGGCCAAGGCCGAGGAAATCCTCCGCGTCAAGCTGGGCAACAAGGCTTCCAAGGCCGCTGCCCGTATCGCAGCAGAAGGTATCGTGGCAGTCAGCATCTCCGCTGACGGCAAGACCGGTGCCATCATCGAAGTCAATTCGGAAACCGACTTCGTTGCCAAGAACGACGACTTCATCGCACTGGCCAACGGCTCTGCCGCGCTGGTCGCTGACAAGAACCCGGCCGACGTGGCTGCTCTGTCGGCCCTGCCGATGGGCGAAGGCACCGTCGAATCGACCCGCACCGCGCTGGTCGGCAAGATCGGTGAAAACATGAGCATCCGCCGCTTCGTCCGTTGCGAAGCCAAGGGCAAGCTGGTTTCCTATATCCACGGTGGCGCCAAGGTCGGCGTGCTGGTTGACCTGGTCGGCGGCGACGAGCAGCTGGGCAAGGATCTGGCCATGCACATCGCTGCTTCCAAGCCGAAGTCGCTGGATGCCTCCGGTGTTTCCGCCGAACTGCTCGACACCGAGCGTCGCGTTGCCATCGAAAAGGCCCGCGAAGCCGGCAAGCCGGAAGCGATGCTGGAAAAGATCGCCGAAGGTACCGTCCAGAAGTACCTGAAGGACGTGACCCTGCTGGGCCAGGTCTTCGTCAAGGCTGAAGACGGCAAGCAGACGATCGAACAACTGCTGAAGCAGAAGGGCGCTTCGGTGGCCAGCTTCACGCTGTTCATGGTCGGCGAAGGCATCGAGAAGAAGGTTGACGACTTCGCTGCTGAAGTCGCTGCCCAGGCCGCTGCCGCTGCTGCCAAGAAGTAATCTTCCGTAAAGGAATCGCCGATGACCACACCCAAGTACAAACGCATCCTGCTGAAACTCTCTGGCGAAGCCCTGATGGGCAACGACGCCTATGGCATCAATCCGCAGGTGATCGCGGAAGTCTGCGCCGAGATCAAGGCGGTTGCGGATCTTGGGGTGGAAATCGGCGTCGTGATCGGCGGTGGCAACATCTTCCGCGGGATGGCCGGTACGGCCACCGGGATGGATAGAGCCACCGCGGATTACATGGGCATGCTGGCCACGGTGATGAATGCCATGGCGCTGTCCGACGCAATGCGTCAAGCCGGCCTGAATGCCCGCGTGCAGTCGGCCCTGAATATCGAGCAGGTGGTCGAGCCCTATATCCGGGGCAAGGCGATCCGCTATCTCGAAGAAGGCAAGGTGGTGATTTTCGGTGCTGGTACCGGCAACCCCTTCTTCACGACCGATACCGCCGCAGCCTTGCGCGGGTCGGAAATCGGCGCGGAAATCGTGCTCAAGGCGACCAAGGTCGACGGTATCTATACCGCCGACCCGAAAAAGGACGCCACGGCCACGCGCTACGACAAGATCAGCTTCAACGATGCGATCTCGCAAAACCTCGCGGTAATGGATGCGACTGCGTTCGCACTGTGCCGCGACCAGAAACTGCCGATCAACGTGTTTTCCATCTTCAAGGCCGGCGCGCTGAAGCGCGTGGTCTGCGGTGAGGATGAGGGCACGCTGGTCTACTGCTGAGGGAGAGACAGATGATTGCCGAACTCAAGAAAACCGCCGAAGCGAAGATGCAGAAGTCGCTCGAGGCGCTCAAGAACGACCTGCTCAAGATCCGTACCGGCCGTGCCCACACCGGCCTGCTTGACCATGTGATGGTCGATTACTACGGCTCGCCGGTGCCGGTGAACCAGGTTGCCAACATCACCCTGGTCGATGCCCGTACGCTGGGTGTCCAGCCGTGGGAAAAGAACATGGTGCAGAAGGTCGAGAAGGCGATTCGCGATTCCGACCTCGGTCTGAATCCGGCCTCGCAGGGCGACCTGATCCGCGTGCCGATGCCGGCGCTGACCGAAGAGCGGCGCAAGGAAATGATCAAGGTCGTCAAGAACGAAGGCGAGGGTGCCAAGGTGGCGATCCGCAACCTGCGTCGCGATGCCAACACCCACCTCAAGGATGCGCTGAAGAAGGGCGAGATTCCCGAGGACGACGAGCGTCGTGCCCAGGATGACGTACAGAAGCTCACCGACAAATACATTGCCGAAGTCGACAAGATGCTCGCCGCCAAAGAGGCCGAGCTGATGCAGATCTGACGTAGCGGCTGCATGGCCCTGTTCTCCAGTTCGACGCGGGATCTTCCGCAGGTTGCGGCCGTTCCCGCGCACGTTGCTGTCATCATGGATGGCAACGGCCGCTGGGCGAAAAAGCGTTTTCTGCCGCGTGTCGCTGGGCACGTGAAAGGTGTCGAACTGGTGCGGGAGATGGTTCGTGCCTGTCTGGAACGCGGCGTCCGCTACCTGACCCTGTTCGCTTTCTCTTCGGAGAACTGGCGGCGCCCGCAGGAAGAAGTCACGCTGCTGATGCAGCTGTTCGTCAAGGCCTTGGAGCAGGAAGTCGAAAAACTCCATCGCAATGGCGTACGGCTGCGCGTGATTGGCGATCTGTCCCGGTTCGAGCCGCGTCTGCAGGTACTGATCCGCCAGGCTGAGGAGAGTACCGCCGGCAATACCAGCCTTGATCTGACCATCGCCGCCAACTACGGCGGACGCTGGGACATCATGCAGGCGGTGAACCGGATGGCACTGGCGCAGCCGGACCAGGCCGGTCGATGGAGCGAGGCCGATATCGAGCCGTATCTGTCGATGAATTTCGCACCGGAGCCCGATCTCTTCATCCGTACCGGCGGCGAGGAGCGGATCAGTAATTTCCTGCTCTGGCAACTGGCTTACACCGAGTTCTATTTCACGCCCACCCTGTGGCCGGATTTCGATACTGCCGAATTCGGCAAGGCGATCACCTCCTACCAGCAACGCGAGCGGCGCTTTGGCCGGACCAGCGAGCAACTGACGGGCGACAGCAATGCTTAAAACCCGCGTCATCACGGCGCTGGCCTTGATGGCCGTTCTGCTGCCCAGCCTGTTCTGGTTGCCGCAAATGGCCTGGGCCTGGCTGATCGCCGCCTTCATCGGTGTCGGTGCTTGGGAGTGGGGCGCCTTGCTCGGCTGGCAGAATCGTCAGCGTGTATTGCTCGGTGTCGTCACTGCGGCTTTGTGCGCCGTGCTGGCCTGGACCGAACCGCTGGCCATCGGCGCGGCCGGCTTTGCCCCGGCGCAGACCTGGGTCTTCCTGTTCTATGGTCTGTCGGCGATCTTCTGGTTGCTGCTCATTCCCTTCTGGCTGCGCGGCAAATGGTCGCTGCATGGTGCTTCCGGCCTGCTGGTCGGGGCGGTCGTGCTGCTGCCGACCTGGCTGGCCATGGTCCAGTTGCGTGCCGTTGGTCCCGCTGTCCTGCTGGCGGTCTTTGCCGTTGTCTGGATGGCCGATATCGCGGCTTATTTTGCCGGCCGCCGCTTCGGTAAACGCAAGCTGGCGCCGGGCATCAGCCCGGGCAAGACCTGGGAAGGCGCCTATGGCGCGATCGTCGGCGTGCTCGTCTATGGGCTCGTCATCGGTCATTTCTTCATGGCCGGGGTTTCCCTGCCGCTATGGGTTGCCGCGCTGCTGCTGGTGACGGCTGTCAGCATCATCGGCGACCTGTTCGAGTCGATGCTCAAGCGTAAAGCCGGGATCAAGGACAGCAGCAATGTGCTGCCGGGTCACGGCGGCGTGCTCGACCGCATCGACAGCCTCACTTCCACCTTGCCGGTGGCGGCGCTGGCCTGGCTACTCTTCTTCTACCGCGGATGATGCAACAGAACATTACCGTGCTTGGATCGACCGGCTCCATCGGCGTCAGCACGCTCGATGTCATCCGCCGTCACCCCGATCGTTACCGGGCCTTCGCGCTGTGCGCGCATACCCAGGTCGACAAGCTGTTCGAGCAATGTCTCGAATTTCGTCCGGCTTTCGCCGTGCTGCGCGATGCCGCATTGGCCGGCGAACTGGCCGCGCGCTGCCGGGCTGCCGGACTGCCGACCGAGGTCCGTCACGGCGTGGCGGCGCAGATTGAGCTCTCGTCGCTGCCCGAAGTCGATGCCGTGATGGCGGCCATCGTCGGTGCTGCTGGTCTGGCCCCGACGCTGGCTGCCGCGCAGGCCGGCAAGCGGGTGATGCTGGCGAACAAGGAAGTGCTGGTCATGGCCGGCGAACTGTTCATGCACGCGGTGCGCAGTCATGGCGCGACCCTGCTGCCGGTCGATAGCGAACACAATGCGATTTTCCAGGCCTTGCCCGGCGATTTCGCGCGTGGCCTGAACGCCTGCGGGGTCGAGAAGATCCTGCTGACCGCCTCCGGTGGCCCGTTCCGCAATACTCCTTTGTCCGAACTCGGGCAGGTGACGCCGGAACAGGCCTGCGCTCACCCGAACTGGGTGATGGGGCGCAAGATTTCGGTCGATTCGGCGACCATGATGAACAAGGGCCTGGAAGTCATCGAAGCACGCTGGTTGTTTGACGCCGCGCCGGACATGATCCAGGTGGTCGTGCATCCGCAGAGCGTGATCCATTCGGCGGTTCAGTATGTCGATGGTTCGGTCGTCGCCCAGTTGGGCAAGCCGGACATGCGTACGCCGATCGCTTACGCCATGGCGTGGCCGGAGCGGATTGCCGCCGGGGTCGAGCCGCTCGACCTGTTCCGCATCGCCCGGCTGGATTTCTTTGCCCCTGATTTCGAGCGTTTCCGCTGTCTGCAGCTGGCCTACGATGTCCTGCGCGAAGGCGGTACGGCGCCGGCCATCCTCAATGCTGCCAACGAAGTGGCGGTGGCGGCTTTCCTCGACGGAAAATTGTCTTTCCTCGACATCGCCCGGCTCAACGAAGCCGTGCTGACGGCGCTGCCGGCCGGACCGGAGGGCAGCCTGGACGACGTGCTCGGGGCTGACGCCGAGGCGCGCCAAGTCGCCACCACCATGATTGCCGAGGGGCGCCTGGGATGAGCGATCTGCCGTTCTATCTCGCGGCGTTCGCTTTGGTGCTCGGGGTTTTGATCGTCTTTCATGAACTTGGGCATTACCTCGCGGCGCGCTGGTGCGGCGTCAAGGTCCTGCGTTTTTCCGTCGGCTTCGGCAAGGTCCTGTGGCAGCGTCGTTTCGGTCGCGACGGGACCGAGTGGGTGGTCAGTGCCTTCCCGCTGGGCGGTTATGTGCGCATGCTCGACGAGCGCGAGGCGGCGGTGGCGCCCGAGGAACGGCATCGTGCCTTCAACCGGCAGACCGTGGGCAAGCGCAGCTTCATCGTTGCCGCCGGCCCGCTGGCCAATTTCCTGCTCGCCATCCTGTTGTACTGGGGTATTTTCATGCTCGGCAGCCAGGAATTGCTGCCCGTGCTTGGCCAGCCGCCTGCCGATACGCCTGCCGCCATGGCCCGGATCGAAAACGGCGAGGAAGTCCGGCGCATCGACGGGCAACCGGTGGCAACCTGGAACGACCTGCGCTGGCAAATTTTGCAGAAGGCCGCCGGCAGCGAGCGCGTCGAACTGGAAGTGATCAACGAGCGCGGCGAGATTGCCGTTCGCCATCTCTACCTGGCTGCGGTCGGCGAGGAGGGCTGGGAAGGCGATCCGCTGTCCCGTCTGGGCTTGCGCCTCTATCGCCCGGATATTCCGGCGGTCATCGGCTCGGTCAGTCGTGGCGGTGCGGCGGCGCAGGCTGGTTTGCTGGCCGGCGACCGGGTCTTGCAGATTAATGAGCAGCCCATCGGCAACTGGCACGAACTGGTGATGATCGTCCGCGAGGCGGCCGGGCAACGACTGGTTCTGCAAGTCGAACGCCAGGGCAGGGTCTTTGCGTTTGAGGTAACGCCGGAATTGGTTGCCGATGGCGGCCAGCGCATCGGGCGCATCGGTGTCGGTGTGGCCGAGTCATCGGAAACCCGGCGCGAACTGCGTACCTTTGTCAGTTACGGCTTTGCCGAGGCGGCGGTCAAGGCCGTCGTCGAAACCGGCGAGCAGTCGTTGTTCAGCCTGCGCATGCTGGGCAAGATGCTGATCGGCGAAGTTTCCTGGAAAAATCTTTCGGGGCCGGTGACCATTGCCGATTACGCGGGGCAGTCGGCGAAGCTCGGTCTCGATTATTATGTCAAGTTCATGGCCCTGGTCAGCATCAGCCTGGGGGTCCTGAACCTGCTTCCCATCCCGGTGCTGGACGGTGGGCATTTGATGTATCATATGATCGAAGTCGTCAGGCGGAAGCCCCTCTCCGAGCGGGCAATGGTCATCGGACAGCAATTGGGTCTGGCCATTTTGTTCTCCTTGATGGCTTTCGCATTTTTTAACGACCTGACTCGCCTTTTTGGCGGCTAACGATGAAAAAAAACCTGTTGCCTGCCCTGATCGCCGGACTCTTTGCCCTGCCCGCGATGGCTTTCCAGCCTTTCGTCGTCAAGGACATCCGTGTCGAAGGCATCCAGCGTACCGAAGCCGGCACCGTGTTCAGCTATTTGCCGGTCAAGGTCGGCGACACACTGAACGACGACAAGGCTGCGCAGGCCATCAAGTCGCTCTTTGCCACCGGTTTCTTCCGGGATGTGCGCATCGAGGTCGAAAAGGATGTCATGGTGGTTGTGCTGCAGGAGCGCCCGGCCATCTCGTCGCTGAATTTCGTCGGCATGAAGGAATTCGAGAAGGAAGCCATCGTCAAGGCGCTGCGTGAAGTGGGCATCGCCACCGGCCGCATCTTCGACCGCTCGCTGCTCGACAAGGCCGAGCAGGAGCTCAAGCGCCAATATCTTTCGCGCGGCAAGTATGCCGCAGAGATCACGACGACGATCACGCCGCTGGAGCGCAATCGCGTCGGCATCAATTTCAATATCGTCGAAGGCGAGGCGGCCAAGATTCGTCAGATCAACATCGTCGGTGCCAAAGCGTTCAAGGAAAAGGAACTGCTCGGCCTGTTCGAGTTGACCACGCCGGGCTGGATGACCTGGTATTCGAAGAATGACCAGTATTCCCGGCAAAAGCTGTCGGCTGACCTTGAGAAGCTGAAGTCCTTCTATCTGGATCGTGGCTATCTGGAATTCAATGTCGATTCCACGCAGGTATCGATCTCGCCGGACAAGCAGGACGTTTTCATTACGCTCAATGTCACCGAAGGGGCGCGTTTCCGGGTGTCATCGGTCAAACTGGCCGGCGACCTGACTTTGCCGGAGGCTGATTTCCGCAAGTTGATTCAGGTGCGTCCCGGCGAGGTTTTTTCCCGGGCAAAACTGAACGAGTCCACCAAGGCGATCAGTGACCGCCTGGGGACCCAGGGTTATGCCTTTGCCAACGTCAATGCGGCACCGGAAATCAATCGCGAACAGAATCTGGTGGACTTCACCATCTTCGTCGATCCGGGCAAGCGTGTTTATGTCCGGCGTGTCAATGTTACCGGCAATACCAAGACGCGTGATGAGGTCGTTCGCCGTGAGATACGGCAGATGGAAAGTGCCTGGTACGATGCTGACAAGGTAACGGCCTCCAAGGAACGTATCGACCGTTTGGGATTTTTCTCCGATGTCGCGGTCGAAACTCCGCCGGTGCCGGGAACATCCGATCAGCTTGATGTCAATGTCAAAGTGACGGAAAAGCCGACCGGCAACCTGATGCTGGGTGTCGGTACTTCAAGCACCGACAAGGTCATTGTCTCGGGCTCGATCGCTCAGAACAATTTCATGGGTAGTGGTAACAACGTATCGATTCAGGTCAATTCGGCAAGTTCTGGTCGGACATATGCTTTGTCGTACACCAATCCCTATTTCACGACCGATGGGGTCAGCCAGGGGTTCGATATCTATCACCGCACGATGGATACCAGTACGCTTTCGAGTACGGCCAACTACAAGTCTACTTCGACCGGTGGCGGTATTCGTTTCGGGTTCCCGATCAATGAGTTCCAGTCATGGTCGGTCGGGATCGCAGCGGATACGACGACGATCGATTTGTTCGATAACTCGCCGGATTATTACGAGAAATATGTCGAGAGTTTTGGCAAGACGAATATTTCTTTCCCGTTGACCCTGGCCTGGGTCAGTGACAGCAAGAATAGTTTCTTCTTCCCGTCCAAGGGAACGTATCAACGCGCAGGCCTGGAGGTTGGTCTGCCGGGGGGCGACCTGACTTACTATCGGGCGAATTACCAGTTGCAGCATTTCATTCCCCTGTCGAAGCAATTTACCTTGCTGCTGGGCGGCGATCTTGGTTATGCATCAGGCTATGCCGGAAAAGGCTTGCCGTTCTTCAAGAATTACTACGCCGGTGGTGTGGGTTCTGTTCGCGGTTACAAGGGGAATTCTCTTGGCTCGACCCAGACGATTGATGAAGATGGCAATCGGGTTGGGGGTAACCGTAAACTTGTTGCCAATGCTGAACTCCTCTGGTCCCTGCCTGGCTTCGAAAAATCGGCCAGACTCGGGGTTTTCTTCGATGCTGGCCAGATTTATGCGTCCAATGACAAGTTCGCGATATCCGATCTGCGCTACTCGACGGGGTTGAGTGCGGCCTGGATTTCGCCGATCGGGCCTTTGAAGTTCAGTATTGGCAGACCGCTCAACAAGAAGAGCAGCGATGAGACTGAGTCCTTTCAGTTCCAGTTGGGCACTACTTTTTAAATCAGGAGTTTCATGTTGAAAATCAAAACTTTCCTTCTTGCCTCCCTGTTGTCCGCCATGAGCCTGACGGCTGTCAGCGCGGCCGAATTGAAGGTGGGTTATGTTGATACCCAGCGCATTTTCCGCGATGCTCCGGCAGCGCAGCGTGCGGCCAAGAAGCTGGAGACAGAGTTTTCCCGTCGTGATCAGGAACTTCAGCGCATGGCCAAGCAGTTGCAGGGGCTGCAGGAGTCCCTGGAGAAGAACGCTGTGACGATGGCTGAATCCGAGCGTCGTGCCAAGGAAAAGGAATTCGGCGATCTGTCGCGCGAATTCCAGCGCCGTCAGCGCGAGTTCCGCGAGGACCTGAACCTGCGTCAGAACGAGGAAAACGCGGCGGTGATCGAGAAGGCCAACCGTGCCATCAAGCAGATCGCAGAATCGGACAAGTTCGACCTGATCCTGCAGGATGTGGTCTGGGTCAGCCCGCGTCTGGATATCACCGAGCGCGTCATCAAGGCGCTGTCCGACGGTAAGTGATGCAGCAACCGGCGAAGGTCATTTCCTTCACGCTTGCCGAGATCGCCGCCCAGCTGGGCGGCGATGTGCTTGGGGACGGCGATATTCGCATTTTCCAGGTGTCGACCCTGGCCGCGGCGGGTGAGGGCGAGATCGCCTTTCTCGCCAATCGCAAGTATCGCGGCCAGTTGCAGACGACCCGGGCAGCGGCGGTGCTGCTGTCGCCAGCCGATGCGGCGGGATATGCCGGCGCCTGTATCGTTACCGCCAATCCCTATGCCTACTATGCGCGGGTGGCCAGTTTGCTGAATCCGGTGCAGGCCGGGTTCTGTGGTGTCCATCCGGGCGCAACTGTCGATTCCGTCGTGCCGGACAGCGTTGCCATCGGGCCTCAGGTCTGTATCGGCCGTAACGTCGAACTCGGCGACAGTGTCGTCATCCATGCCGGTTGCGTGATCGGTGATGGCGTGCGTATCGGTGCCGGCAGCATGCTGTACCCGAACGTTACCGTCTATCATGGCTGCGAACTTGGCGAACGCGTGATCATTCATTCCGGTGCCGTGATCGGCGCCGATGGTTTCGGTTTTGCACCAGAGGGTAAATCCTGGGTCAAGATTCCCCAGATCGGTATCGTGCGCATCGGTAACGACGTCGAAATCGGTGCCAACACCACCATCGACCGGGGGGCACTGGAAGATACGCTGATCGGCGATGGCTGCAAGATCGATAACCTGGTCCAGATTGCCCACAATTGCCGGATCGGGCCGAACAGCGTGCTTGCCGGTTGTGTCGGTATCGCCGGCAGTGTGACCATGGGCGAGCATTGCGTGGTTGGCGGGGCCGGCATGGTCACCGGTCACCTTTCGCTGGCCGAGGGAACGACCATCTCCGCCGGTTCGCTGGTGATGAAGAGCATCAACGAACCGGGGCAGCGGTACACCGGGGTCTTCCCGCTCGATACTCACGACGATTGGGTGCACAATGCTGCGCACATCCGTCGTCTGGGGAAGTTGGCAGATCGCGTTTCAGAACTTGAGAAAAAACTTAAAGAAATAGAAATAAGGGACTGATTAAATGGATATTCATGAGATTCTTGAGCACCTGCCGCATCGCTACCCCTTTCTGCTGGTCGACCGTGTCGTCGAGGTGGTTCCGGGTGAGCGCATTCACGCCTACAAGAACGTCACCATCAACGAACCTTTCTTCATCGGTCACTTTCCCCATCACCCGGTGATGCCCGGCGTGTTGATCATGGAAGCCCTGGCCCAGGCGGCTGGCATCCTGTCGTTCAAGACGCTGGAAGAAAAACCGTCGCCGGATAACGTGTTCTATTTTGCCGGTATCGACGAAGCACGCTTCAAGCGTCCGGTGATGCCGGGAGACAGGCTGGACCTGTTCGTCACCATCGAGCGCCAGATGCGCGGCATCTGGAAGTACACAGCCGAAGCCAAGGTCGATGGTCAGCTGGCCGCTTCGGCCAAGCTGATGTGCGCCAAGCGGGACCTGTAAGATGATCCATCCGACCGCCATCGTCGATCCCGGCGCCAGGCTGGGGAGCAATGTCGAAATTGGTGCCTATTCGATCATCGGCCCCAATGTCGAGATCGGTGACAACACCGTTGTCGGTCCGCATGTGGTGATCACCGGGCACACCCGGATCGGTCGCGACAACCGCATCTTCCAGTTCTGTTCGCTCGGTGAAGCGCCGCAGGACAAGAAATACGCCGGCGAGCCGACCCGGCTGGAAATCGGTGACCGCAACACCATCCGCGAATTCTGTACCTTCAACCTCGGTACGGTGCAGGACGCCGGCGTGACCCGGGTTGGCGACGACAACTGGATCATGGCCTATGTGCATATCGCCCATGATTGCCAGGTCGGCAACAAGTGCACCTTCGCCAACAATGCCTCGCTGGCTGGCCATGTCGTCGTCGACGACTGGGCCATCCTCGGTGGTTTTACCGGGGTTCACCAGTTCTGCCGGATTGGCGCTCATGTGATGACCGCGGTCAGTACCGTGATCCTGCAGGACGTGCCGCCTTACCTGATGGCCGCCGGCAATACCGCCCAACCCTATGGCATCAACGTCGAGGGTCTGAAGCGTCGCGGGTTCACGCCGGATGGCATTACCGCGCTCAAGCGCGCTTACCGGACCATCTACAAATCCGGCCTGCTGCTTGAGGAAGCGCGGGCCAAGCTGACCGAAGAAGCCAAGACCCAACCGGACCTCCAGCGCTTCGTCGATTTCCTGGCGGTTTCCAAGCGGGGCATCATTCGCTGACATGACGGCTGCCGTTCGTATAGCCCTGGTGGCGGGCGAAGCCTCCGGCGACCTGCTGGGCGGCCACCTGATCGCAGCGCTGAAGCAGCAGCTTCCCGGTGCCGTTTTCTACGGTATCGGCGGGCCGCGCATGCAGGCGCAGGGCATGGATTGCTGGTGGCCGATGGGCAAGCTGTCGGTCATGGGCTACTGGGATGCGCTCAAGCATTACCGGGAAATTTCCGGCATTCGTCGCCAGTTGAAGAAGCGCCTGCTCGACCTGCGCCCTGACATCTTCATCGGTATCGATGCGCCGGATTTCAATCTCGGCCTCGAGACCGCCTTGAAGCAGGCCGGTGTGCCGACCGTGCACTATGTCAGTCCGTCGATCTGGGCTTGGCGCGGTGGGCGGATCAAGAAGATTGGGCAGGCGGTCAAGCGCGTGCTGGCCCTGTTCCCGATGGAGCCGCCGCTGTATCAAAAGGCTGGCATCCCGGTCAGCTATGTCGGACATCCGCTGGCTGACATCATCCCGCTCAAGACCAGTCGTCAGGAAGTACGTGAAAAGTTGGCGTTGCCGCGTGATTATCCGACCTTCGCGCTGTTGCCGGGCAGCCGTCGCGGTGAACTCGAAGCCATGGGCGACCTGTTCGTGCAGACGGCCAAGTTGATCCGCGAGCGCTTTCAACCCGATGCGGTATTTGTCGTGCCGCTGGCCACGCGCGAGACGCGCCTGCAGTTCGAGGCCGCGATCTATCGCCAGCACGCAGCCGACATTCCGTTCCGCCTGCTTTTCGGCCATGCCCAGGATGCTGTCGGGGCGGCCGATGTGGCGCTGATCGCCAGCGGTACGGCGACCCTTGAGGCAGCGCTGGTCAAACGGCCGATGGTGATCACCTACAAGATCGCCAAATTCTCGTACTGGTTGATGAAGCGTATGGCCTACCTGCCTTACGTGGGGCTGCCCAACGTCCTGTGCGGCCGTTTCGTGGTGCCGGAAATCCTGCAGGACGAGGCGACACCGGAAAATCTCGCCGAGGCGCTGGTCAAACTGTACGAGGACAAGGAAAACGCAGCGGCAATTGAGGCGGCGTTCACCGACCTGCATCTGCAGTTGCGCCAGAACACTGCCGAAAAAGCCGCCAAGGCGGTGATCGAATGCCTGCGCTGATCATCCCCGAGGGCCTGGTCTGCGGCATCGACGAGGCCGGGCGGGGGCCACTGGCCGGCCCGGTCGTCGCAGCGGCAGTGATCCTTGACCCGAGTCGGCCGATCGACGGCCTTAACGACTCCAAGAAGCTCTCGGAAAAGAAGCGTGCTGCCCTGGCTGTCGAAATCCGGGAAAAGGCGCTGGCCTGGTGCGTGGCTGAAGCCAGTGTCGAGGAAATCGATACGCTGAACATCCTGCACGCCACCATGCTCGCCATGACCCGCGCCGTCGCCGGCCTGCAGGTCAGCCCCGAGCGGGCGATGGTCGATGGCAACCGCTGCCCGAAACTGGCCATCCCGGCCGAAGCCGTGGTCCAGGGCGACGGCAAGATCGCCTCGATTGCCGCTGCTTCGATCCTGGCCAAGACCGTGCGCGACACCGGCATGCTGGAATTGCACCGGACCTATCCGCAATACGGCTTCGACCGGCATATGGGCTACCCGACTGCCGCACATTTCGCCGCGCTCGAAGCCCATGGCGCTTCGCCCGTGCATCGCAAGAGTTTCGGGCCGGTCGCCCGGCAATTGTCGCTGCTGTGAAACTGATCCAGTCCCGCGACAACGCCTTCTTCAAGCAATTGAAGCGCCTGGCCGAGTCCGGTCGCGAGCGGCGCAAGGCCGGGCAGACGCTGCTCGACGGCCTGCATCTGGTCGAAGCCTGGGAAACCCACCGGGCACCGGTCGAACAACTGGTGGTCGCCGAATCGGCGCTGGCGGGTGGCGAGATCGCTGCCTATGTCGGCCAACGGGATTGCACCGTGCTGGCCGATTCCCTGATGCGGGAACTGGGTATCGTCGAAACCCCGAGCGGCCTGCTGGCCATCGTCGAAACCCCCGTGCCGGCCGCGTCTCCCGATGTGCACGCCGATGCCGTTCTGCTCGATGGCGTTCAGGATCCGGGTAACCTGGGCAGTCTGATACGCACTGCGGCGGCGGCAGGTGTTCGGCAGATACTGCTCTCTCCGGGTTGTGCGGCGGCATGGTCGCCCAAGGTGTTGAGGGCGGGGCAGGGCGCGCATTTCGTCGTGAATGTTCATGAAGAACTTGATCTGGAACATTTCATGACCGTGTATTGCGGTGTTACAGTGGTCACTTGTCTCGCAGATTCGACCTCCTTGTTCGATGTCTCGCTTGATGGTCCGCTGGCCTGGGTCTTCGGCGCAGAAGGCACCGGTGTGCGGCCGGCGCTAGTCGAGATTGCTGCCCGCCGGGTCCGGATTCCCATGCCCGGGGCGGTTGAGTCGCTCAATGTCGGTGCCGCCGCTGCAGTCTGTCTGTTTGAAATGGTCAGGCGCCGGAACGTAATGCCAGCTGAAGGTCAGGGAGCCGGTATATCGTGATTTTTTGGAAAGCCTGATGTCCGCCTTGTTTGAACCGCTGACGCTGCGCAGCCTGACCCTGCCCAACCGCATCGGCATTCCGCCGATGTGCCAGTATTCCGCCACCGATGGCCTGGCCGGTGATTGGCACGCGCAGCATTACGGCTGCCGCGCCGTCGGCGGTGCCGGCTTGCTGATCGTCGAGGCCAGCGCGGTGCTGCCGGAAGGGCGGATCAGCCCGGGCGACCTGGGGTTGTGGAACGAGGCCCAGATCGGGCCGCTGGCCCGCCTTGCCCGCCTGATCGAGAGCCAGGGTGCGGTGCCGGCGATCCAGCTGGCGCACGCCGGGCGCAAGGCCAGCGTTGGCCGCGGCTGGGAAGCACAATCTACCTTGAGCGCGGAAGCGGGCGGGTGGACGGCGGTGGCGCCGTCGGCCATCGCTTTCGAGGGCTATGCCGAACCGCAGGCGCTGGATGCGGCCGCTATCACCGCCGTGGTGGCAGCGTTTGCCGCGGCGGCAGGGCGGGCGTTGACGGCGGGTTTCCGGATGGTCGAAATCCATGCCGCGCACGGTTATCTGCTGCACCAGTTCCTGTCGCCGCTGAGCAACCGGCGCGGCGACGAATACGGCGGTAGCTTTGCCAATCGCGTGCGCTTGACGCGCGAGGTGGTGGCTGCCGTACGCGCCGTCTGGCCGCAGGAACTGCCGTTGCTGATCCGCCTGTCGGCGACCGACTGGGTCGAGGGCGGCTGGGATATCGAGCAGACGGTGGCGCTGTGCCGGCTGCTCAAGGAAGACGGCGTCGATCTGGTCGATGTCTCGTCCGGCGGCCTGATTCCGAGTGCAAAAATTCCCGCCGGGCCCGGCTTCCAGGTGCCGTTCGCCACGCGCATCCGGCAGGAGGCCGGTTTGCCGGTGGCGGCCGTCGGCCTGATTACCGAACCGGCGCAGGCCGAGGCCATTGTCGCCAACGGCGAGGCCGACCTGGTGCTGGTCGGCCGCGAAATCCTGCGCAATCCTTACTGGCCGCTGCAGGCGGCGCAGGCGCTGGGCGTCGCTGCTGCCTGGCCGGCGCAGTATCTGCGGGCAATGCCGCGCTAGTTGCCGGCCAGGGTGTAACGCCCATGTAACAGCATCCTCATAGACTCGTGGCATTTTTTCACGGGGGCTTTGGATGAATCCTGTATTTCGGCGTTTGCCGCTGGCACTGGCAGTGCAGACCTTGTTCCTTTCCCAGGCGTATGCGGCGAGTTTCACCGTCGGTGCTGGTGATACCAATACCAGCGGTCAGACCATTGCCAGTGGGGATACGGGATCGGTAGCGGCCACCGGCGTACTGACGACGTCGGGTGCGACCGTTGCGGTGACGGTCGGTGCCGGCACCACATCGCTCACCAACAGCGGTACCATCAGCCAGACTGGCAGCGGACGCACGATTGACGCCAATACGGGAACACCGGTACTGAGCATCACCAACAATCAAGGGGGTGTGATCACCGCCAGTGGCAGCGTCGCGATCCGCTTCAACCGGGCGGCCGGCAGCTATCTGCTCGACAACCAGGGGACGATTTCGCAGACCGGTCCGGCGATCAATGGCGAGCGGGCGATCAAGGCCGATGCCAACTACAGTTCGACCAACAACCGGATCATCAACGGCTCGGTGAGCAACAGTGCGGCGGTCATCAGTTCGACCGGCAATGATGCCTTGCGTCTCGGCACCAACTTCACGCTGACCAACTATGGCTCCATCTTCTCGACCGGTTTGGTGAACACCAGCTGTCCGGGCTACATCGGCGCCGGCTGCGTCAACGATTATTCGGCGGCGGATGGCGTGGCGGTCGAGAATGGCCGTTCGAATGTTGCCATCCTCAACTACGGAACAATCACCGGGCCGCGTCATGGCATTGATGGTGGCGATCCGGTTGCGGCGAATGCCGACGCCGATCTGATCGGTATCGACCGCCTGGTCGTCACGGCGACCGGGCCGAACGGCGTCACCTTCGATAAGGTCGTTGGGGCTGTCACGACTTCCGGCGTCAAGATTGACGATACGGTCGTGATCAACTATGCCGACGGCGTCATTACCGGCAACAACGGTTCGGGTGTTGGTCTCGATGGTCACGGCGTGGTCATCAACTACGGCACGATTACCGGAAACTACGCTGGTGCGGGCAATGTATACGACCACGAGGGGCTCGGCCTGACCACCAGTAACGGTGACGGCGATGGCGTCGATATCGACGGTGTGGCTTATGTTGAGAACTGGGGCAGTATCCGCGGGACGGGCGCAGGCGGTCTCGATTCTGGTGGCAATCCCAACGGTGCTGACGGTATCGCAGCCGGCGGCGGTACGATCATCAACCATGCTGGTGCGACGATCTACGGCCAATCCAAAGGTATCCTGATCGATGACGGGGCCAACGGTACCGCCGTAGCGGCGGGGCGAGGAACGTCGTCGACCAATCCGGCCAGTGCCCGGATATTCAACGAAGGCAGCATCGTTGGTGAGAACCGTACGGCGATCGGTTTGGTCGGCAATTTCGATGATGTATTGATCAACTACGCCAGTGGCAGCATTACTGGCGGCGCCGGTTCGACGCTGGTCGACGAGGCAGCCAGCACGACTGCCGGTGCTGCGGTCCAGATGGGCGGTGGCGCCGACTCGCTGACCAACTACGGCAGGATCGAGGGCAGGAACGGCATGGCCATCGACATGGGCGACGGCGATGATGTCCTGAAGCTGTTCAATGGTGGCGGGACGGGTGTTGTTATCGGCAGCATCGCCGGTGGTGCCGGTATCGATACGCTGGAAACCGGGGGCACGCAGCGTTTCGCCAGCGGTACGCTGAGCGGCTTCGAGCGTTTTGTCGTACGCGCTGGTAGTACGGTTTTCGACTATGGCCTGGGCGCTGTCACGTCCTTGCAGGTTGATGCGGGTGCCAGCCTGCAGGTCAACGGTCAGTTCTCGACCAGCGGGAATATCGGCGTTGACGGTACTTTCTTGCGGCCCAGCGGCAATGCGCTGCGCAATGTCAGCGTTGCAGGAGACCTCGCCTTCGGTTCGACCTCGTTGATCGAGATGGGGGTGGGGCAGGGCAATGCCAGCGACCGCTTCACGGTTACCGGAACGACTACGCTGGCTGCCGGTTCGACGATCAAACCGATTCCGCTTGCTTACGTAGCCAACGGCGCTCAATACACCCTGATCCAGGGGGGCGTATCCGGTGTGACGACGCTGGCGGCGGACGCCGATTCGGCGACGGTCAGTTATGCCCTGAGCAATGTCGGTGGCAATTTGATCCTGACGGCCAGCCGTAGCAACTCGATGGCGACCCTGGCCGGTGCTGAGGTCAGCGGGCTGGCAGGTGTACTGGAAGCGCTCGGCCAGGGCGGCAGTTCTTCGTCCGATGAATTGCTCGCAGCGCTGGATAACCAGCCTTCACAGGCTGCCTTTAGGCAGGCGTTGGGACAGATCGCACCGGTCCGTTCGGGGGCTGCGTTCCAGTCCTCACAACTGTCGTCGGGGATGCTGATGTCGGCATTCAGTAACCGTGGCGTTACCGGGTCCGGACGTGGCATTGCCGGCGGCGATGCTGCCAGCGGTCGCTTCTGGGTGGAGGTGCTGGGCGCTGCCGGGCGGCAGGATTCACGCGCCGATGTCGGCGGCTATCGTACCGGCGCCGGTGGTATTGCCTTCGGCTTCGAGAGTGATCGCTCGGGACGGGACGTGATCGGCTTGTCCGGTGGATATACCCAGGCTAGGGTTAATGGTGTCGACATCGCAAACGGCGACGATTTGCGCGTCGACGGATATCATCTTGGCGGGTATTTCAGCCGGGCGGAAGATGCGATGACGCTCGACGCCTCGCTGCTGGCAGCCTACAACAAGTACGATAGCCGGCGTCGGGTTGATATTCCTGGTTTTTCCGGTCAACTGTTCGGCGACTATCATGGCCTTGGCGTCAGCGCCCGGTTTGAGGCTGGATTCCCGTTTGCGATCGCTCAGGGATGGTCCGGTCGCTGGCTCGCCGGTGCCCGTGCCGCCTTCCTCAGCACCTCGGCTTATGCCGAGACAGGCAATGCTGCCGCCGCACTGCGCATCGATGATGGCAGTGCCACCTCGCTGCAGTCAGTGCTCGGTGTCGAACTGAATCGGCAGTTGTCGTCGTCCAGCTTGTTGAGCCTGCGTACCCGCTACCTGCATGAGTTCGCCGATGCGCCGGAAATCCGTGCCAGCCTGAGCAGCGGTGGGGCAGCATTCACGATCGACGAGCAAAAGCCCAAGCGGGACGCGTTGCAACTAGGACTGGGCTATCGTCAGATCGTTGGTGATGGGATGACGATTTCCGTGAATTACGACGGGGAATTCAAGTCTGAGTCCCGCTTGCATCAGCTGACGGCTCGTGTGCTCTGGCATTTCTGATTCCGGAACGAGTCGCTTCAGAAGAAACCGGACGGCTAAGCCCGGTTTCTTCATTTGCCTGGCTGCTGTGCTATATCTGATTACCGGCTGCGCTAAGCTCTCGCCCGCTGCCCGGCTGACTCAGGCGCATGATCTGGCGATCCAGTCAGGCTGGCAGGCTACGCGGCTGCAGGCTGGGCGTTTCGAATTGCTGGCCTTGCATCCCCCGCCGACGAACACGGAAACGTTAACCTTGTACATCGAAGGCGATGGCCGCGCCTGGCTGGACCCACGTACGCCAGCCAGCGATCCGACGCCCCTCGATCCGCTGGCCTTGCGCCTGGCCCTCAAGGAAGGGCTGGCGGTCAGCGCTTATCTGGCACGACCTTGCCAGTATGTTCCCGATTCGATTCGCGCGCAGTGTTCGGCAGCGGATTGGACGCAGGCGCGCTTCTCCGAGGAAATCGTCGATGCCATGAATCTTGCGGTTGATGCGATGAAACAGCGCTTTGGCGCGCGCAGCATCCGCTTGGTCGGTTATTCGGGAGGGGCGGCTGTCGCCGCACTGGTTGCGGCACGGCGCCAGGACGTGGTGCAACTCGTCAGCGTTGCCGGTGTGCTGGATCATGTTGGCTGGGCACAAGGGCTGGAGGTTTCACCATTAAGCGGATCGCTGAATCCGGCGGATTATTGGCAGGTGCTGCAACATCTTCCCCAACGCCATTTCGTCGGCGGCCGGGACCGTCAGACCGGTATGCACGGAATTGCTGGCTATCTTGCCCGCTTCCCGCCCGGTCTGGCGCCCGAAGTCGTCGTCATCGACGACTTCGATCACGCTTGTTGTTGGGAGGCGGCTTGGCCGATATCGTCGGTTAGCAGCGATAGCGCGCGCTGAACCGGTGATTTACGGGTTCCTTTAAGCCGCACAGCCCTGACTTAGCGCTTCAGCTTGGCGAAGGCGTTGGCCATCGCGTTGCCGGCCGGCGGCGGGGCGTTGTGGCGGGTCTGTTGCTTCGACAGCGGCGCGCCGCGCTGGCTGCCGCCGTCGTGCTTCTTCGGTTCGTCGCCCATGCGCATGGTCAGCGCGATGCGCTGACGGGCGAGGTCGACTTCGAGCACCTTCACTTTCACCACCTGGCCGGCCTTGACCACGTCGTGCGGGTCCTTGACGAAGGTGTTGGACAGCGCCGAGACATGGACCAGACCGTCCTGGTGCACGCCGATGTCGACGAAGGCGCCGAATGCGGCGACGTTGGTGACGACGCCTTCGAGGATCATGCCGGGGCGCAGGTCCTTCACTTCCTCGACGCCGTCGGCGAAGGTCGCCGTCTTGAATTCGGGACGCGGGTCGCGGCCGGGCTTTTCCAGTTCCTTGAAGATGTCCTGCACGGTCGGCAGGCCGAAGCGTTCGTCGGTGTACTTGGCCGGATTGAGGCCCTTGAGCGCCTGGCTGTTGCCGAGCAGTTCCTTGATCGGCTTCTTCAGGTCGACGATGATCTTCTCGACCAGCGGATAGGCTTCCGGGTGCACGGAAGACGCGTCGAGCGGGTTGTCACCGTTGGGCACGCGCAGGAAGCCGGCGGCCTGTTCGAACGTCTTGTCGCCGAGGCGCGGCACCTTCTTCAGGTCGTCACGGCTCTTGAAGGCGCCGTGGGCATCGCGGTAGCTGACGATGTTGGCGGCCAGGCCGGCGTTCAGGCCGGAGATGCGGGTCAGCAGCGGCACCGAGGCGGTATTCACATCGACGCCGACGGCATTCACGCAGTCCTCGACGACGGCATCGAGATTCTTCGCCAGCTTGGTCTGCGAGACGTCGTGCTGGTACTGGCCGACGCCGATGGATTTCGGTTCGATCTTGACCAGTTCGGCCAGCGGGTCCTGCAGGCGGCGGGCAATCGACACCGCACCGCGGATCGATACGTCGAGGTCGGGGAATTCCTTGGCCGCCAGTTCGGAGGCGGAATACACCGAAGCACCGGCTTCCGAGACGACGATCTTCTGCAGCCGGGCTTCCGGGTACTTCTTCATGACGTCCTGGACCAGCTTGTCGGTTTCGCGGCTGGCAGTGCCGTTGCCGATGGCGACCAGGGTCACGCCGTGCGTCGAGGCCAGGCGGGCGATGGTCGAGATCGAGCCGCCCCAGTCGTTGCGTGGTTCGTGCGGGTAGATGGTGGCGGTGTCGAGCAGCTTGCCGGTGGCGTCGACGACGGCGATCTTGCAGCCGGTGCGGATGCCCGGGTCGATGCCCATGGTCACGTGCTGGCCGGCCGGTGCGGCGAGCAGCAGGTCCTTGAGGTTCTTGCCGAAGATGCGGATCGCTTCTTCCTCGGCGCGCTCGCGCAGTTCGTTGACCAGTTCGAGTTCGAGGTGGGTATAGACCTTGACCTTCCAGGTCCAGCGCACGGTGTCCTGCAGCCATTTGTCGGCCGGACGGTTTTTATGGCTGATGCCAAAGCGGGCGGCGATGCGCTGCTCGCAGGCGTTCGGGCCGGGCTTGACGGCGTCTTCGTTGAGTTCGGAATCGAGCACCAGGGCGACGTTGAGGAAGCCTTCGTTGCGCCCGCGCAAGAGGGCCAGCGCGCGGTGCGAGGGCATGTCGACGATGGATTCGGCGAAGTCGAACCAGTCGCGGAACTTGGCGCCTTCGGTCTCCTTGCCTTCGATTACCGTCGATTTGAGCAGGCCGTGTTCCTTCAGGTAGTCGCGCAGCGTCTGCAAGAGTTGCGCGTCTTCGGCGAACTTCTCCATCAGGATCTGGCGGGCGCCATCGAGCACCGCCTTGGTGTCGGCGAAGCCGGCGTCGGCGTTGAGGTACTTCTCGGCCTCGTCTTCCGGCGTCAGCTCGGGGTTCTCCAGCAGGCCGAGGGCCAACGGCTCGATCCCGGCTTCGCGGGCGATCTGCGCCTTGGTCCGGCGCTTCTGCTTGTACGGCAGGTAGAGGTCTTCGAGGCGCTGCTTGGTTTCGGCGTTTTCGATCTCGCCGCGCAGTTCCGGCGTCAGCTTGCCCTGTTCCTCGATGCTGGCGAGCACCGCGCCGCGCCGGTCTTCGAGTTCGCGCAGGTAACCGAGGCGTTCTTCCAGCGTGCGCAGTTGCGTGTCGTCGAGTTCGCCGGTGACTTCCTTGCGGTAGCGGGCGATGAAGGGCACGGTGGCACCTTCGTCGAGCAGCTGGACGGCGGCCTTGACCTGGGCCGGACGGACGTTGAGTTCGAGGGCGATGCGGTGTTCGATGGGAGCGAGCATTGAAGGCGATACTGCAAAAATGGGGGGTGAATGATGCGGAATCCAAACTGAAATTACAACTCTTGTCCGACTGGTGTAGGATGCGTTTGTAAGCATTCCAATGACAGAGGAGGAAATACATGCAAGTTCAGACTTACCTGTTTGGTGCCGTCGATGTTTCGCCGGAAAAAGTGATTACTTTCCCGAAGGGGCTGTTCGCTTTCGAGGGCAAGACCCGCTTCATGCTGGCGCACGAGGAAGGCAAGGGCGCGCCGGCCAGTTTCACGCTGCAGTCGCTGGACGAGCCGGCGCTGGCTTTCCAGATCATGGACCCGGCTGCGCTGGGTTTCAGCTATGAGCTCGAACTGACCGACGAGGAAGATGCACTGCTGCAATCGCCGGCCGCCGAGGACGTCGCCGTGATGCTGATCCTGTACAAGCAGGAAGAAGAAGGCGCCGGCATTGCACCGAGCCTGCGCGCACCGCTGATCATCAACCTGAAGGCCCGTGTCGGCCTGCAGAAGCTGCTGGCCCAGGTGGCCACCAACGTCACGCTGTCGAATCTGGTCAGCAAGGTCTGATCGTTTCCAGCCGTTAGCCAAATGGCCGGCCCTGCGGGGCCGGCTTTGTTTTGTCCGGAATTACGCGGACAAGCGGGCCAGTGGGTCCTGGCGGAAATAGCGGCGCAGCAGGTCATAGACCGCCGGGTATTCGGCATCGACGACCTCGGGAATGCCGAAGAAGCATTCGCTGAGCACGGCGAAGAACTCGGCCGGCGCCTCGCTGGCATAGGGGTCGATGATCGTCTCTTCGCCGTCGTCCACGCGACGGCAGAAGTCGTCGTAGGCCGGGTGGAAGATGCCTTCCCATTCACTGGCCGTGATGCCCGAATGCAGTGCCGGCATGCCATCGACGTCGCCGTTGAGCATGTCGAGCTTGTGCGCGAATTCGTGGATGACTACGTTGTAGTCGCCGCCGGCCATCTGCACGTCGCGCCAGGACACCAGCAGCGGGCCGCCTTCCCAGGCTTCGCCGGAGAGTACGTCGTCGTATTCGTGCACGACGCCGTCGTCGTCGGCAACTTCGCGCCGAACGACGAATTCGTCGGGGTAGACGATGATGCCGACCCATTCGCGGTAGGCGGCCAGGCCGAGCTTCAGGATGGGCAGGCAGCCCTGGGCGGCGATGGCGACGCAGATTTCATCGGTCAGTTCCAGGCCGCCGGCGGTGGAAAACTCCTTTTCCGCCAGGAAGGCTTCGCTCAGGGATTTCAGTGCCTGCCGCTCGTCTTCGTCCAGGTGCCGGAAGAAGGGCAGGCTGTCCATGGTCTGCTGCCACAAGGCCTCGGGAATCGGCTGCGGGCGCCGGCGCAGCCAGTCGAGCAGGCCCATGTCAGCCTTTCTTCATGGTCAGCCAGATGCCGGCGAAAATCAGCGCGATGCCGGCGTAGTGGTAGGCGTAAGGGATTTCACCGAGGAAGACGACCGACAGCAGCGTGCCGAACACCGGCATCAGGTGGATGAACAGGCTGGCCTTGTTGGCACCGACTTCGGCCACGCCGCGGTTGTAGAAGATGTAGCCGACGAAGCTGGGGAAGATGCCGACATAGGCCAGTGACAGCAGCGAGCCGGCATGCACGTTGATCGTCCGCCCCTGGGCCATTTCCCAGAGATAGGCCGGGAACAGCGCGGCCAGGCCGACCGCGGTGAAGGCGGCGAGCATCAGCATCGGATGGACGCCGGCCGGGCGCCAGGCCAGGCCGACCGTGTAGATGGCCCAGATGGCGACGGCAGCGAGCATCCACAGGTCGCCGGTGTTGAGCGCGAGGTGCAGCAGCACGTCGAGGTCGCCGCGGGCGACGATGGTCAGCGCGCCGATCAGCGAGACGACGACGCCGAGCGCGGCCAGCGGCGTCAGCCGCTTGCCGAGGAAGGCCCAGGAGATGGCGATGGTGGCCACCGGGATGAAGGAGTTGAGCAGCACCGCGTTGGTCGCCGTGGTCGTCTGCAAGGCCAGGTAGGCGAAGGTGTTGTAGCCGCCGACGCCGAGCAGGCCGAGGACGAACACCGGCCGCCAGCCTTGCTTGAGCAGCTGCCACTGACTTTTCAGGTGCGGCAGCGCCAGCGGCAGGACCAGCATGAAGGCAATGGCCCAGCGCCAGAAGGCCAGTGCCATCGGCGGTACATCGGCACGGATGCCGCGACCAAGAACCATATTGCCCGACCAGAACAGCGCGGTCAGGGTGAGCAGCAGATAGGGGTTGGTGAGGTATTTCAGGGGTACAGCCCTCGTTCGGCGCGCGCTTCGAGCACGCGGTGGCAGGCAATGATGAAGGCGGCGGTGCGCAGCGGGACCTGCTTTTCCTGCGCGACCTGCCAGATGGCGTCGTAGGCGCTGACCATGATACGTTCGAGGCGGGCGTTGATCTCGTCCTCGGTCCAGAAGAAGCTGGAGAAATCCTGCACCCACTCGAAGTACGACACGGTGACGCCACCGGCGTTGGCCAGCACGTCGGGAACGACCAGGACACCACGGTCGCGCAGCACGTCGTCGGCGGCCGGCGTGGTCGGGCCGTTGGCGCCTTCGACGACGACACGGGTGCGGACGCGGTTGGCGCGTTCCGGCGTGATCTGGCCTTCCAGTGCGGCGGGGACCAGATACTCGCATTCGAGCTGCCAGAAGTCCTCGATGTCGATCGGCGCTGCGCCGTTGAAGCCGGCCAGGCCGCCGTGTTCGGCGACCCAGGCCTGGGCGGCCGGGATGTCGATGCCGGCTTCGTTGGCCAGCGTCGCCGTATGATCGGCGATGGCAATGACGCGGGCACCGGCGGCACGGAACAGCCGGGCGGCGATGCCGCCGACGTTGCCGAAGCCCTGGACGACGACGCGCGCGCCTTCCATCGGGATGTGCTGGTGCTTGCCGGCTTCGCGGGCGCACAGGTAAACGCCGCGACCGGTGGCCTCCTGGCGGCCGAGGCTGCCGCCCAGGGCAATCGGCTTGCCGGTGACGACGCCGGTGGCGGTGCCGCCGCGGTTCATCGAGAAGGTGTCCATCATCACCGCCATGGTCTTGGCGTTGGTGCCGACGTCGGGTGCCGGAATGTCGCGGTCGGGGCCGATGATCAGACCGATTTCCGAGGTGTAGCGGCGCGTCATGCGCTGCAATTCGCCCTTGCTCAGGCTGCTCGGATCGACCCGGATGCCGCCCTTGGCGCCGCCGAAGGGCAGGCCGATGGCGGCGTTCTTGACGGTCATCCAGCCGGCCAGCGCCATGACTTCGTTGAGCGTCACCGCCGGGTGGAAGCGGATGCCACCCTTGCCGGGCCCGCGCGACAGGTTGTGCTGGACGCGGTAGCCCTCGAAGTGGGCGATGGTCCCGTCGTCGCGCTCGATCGGCACGTCGACGATCAGCGTCCGTTTCGGATGCTTCAGCGTTTCGATCCAGCGTTCGAGCGGCCCCAGGTAGGGGCGCACGCGCTCGATCTGTTCGATGAAGCTGGCCCAGGGCTCCGGGGCCGCCGGGTTGAGGTAGGAAAGGCCGCCGAGTCTGGCCGATGCGCCTGAATTGTCGTCATGCATGCTCATGCTGAATCCTTTCCTTCCAGGGTTGCGTTCAGGCCGGCGTTGCCGCGGCGCTTTCGCGTTCGCGGCGGGCGCGCTGCATGAACCAGACCAACGCCAGCAACATCAGCGTCGGGATGAAGATCCATTCCTTGTCCGGCCGGCCCGGGTTGGGTACCTCGATATGCTTGAGGTTGAACCCTTGCTCAAGACCGAGCTTTTCCGCCGGGCTGCCGAAGCGTACCGCGGCGACCTGGACCTGGTCGCCCAGCGACATCGTCGTCAGACCCATGCGGCCGAGGCGTTCGCTGGCCTTGCCCGGTTCGCCGAGCGACAGCAGCACGCCCTTGGTGATCTCCTTGCCTTCCAGCGTAATGCCTTCGACCCAGACACGCAGCTTGGCGTTGCGCGGGGCCTCCTCGACCAGGCGGGTGAGCTCGGTCGGCGCCACTTCGTCAAACGGTGGATAGATCATGTCCATCCAGAAGCCGGGGCGGAACAGGCTGAAGGTGACCAGCAACAGCAACAGCGTTTCGTGGATGCGGTTGCGGGTAACGAAGAAGCCCTGGGTCGCCGCCGCGAACATCAGGCTGGCCAGCGTCGCACTGCCGATGGTCAGGAACAGGTGGAAGGCGTCGGTGATGCCGATCAGCAGCAACTGCGTGTTGAAGATGAACATGAACGGCAGGATCGCCGTCCGCGCGCTGTAGCCGAAGGCGGTGAAGCCGGTCTTGATCGGGTCGCTCTTGGCGATGCCGGCGGCAGCGTAGGAGGCGAGACCGACCGGCGGCGTGACGTCGGCCATCAGACCGAAGTAGAAGACGAACAGATGGACGGCGATCAGCGGCACGAGCAGGCCGCTCTGGGCGCCGAGCTCGACGATCACCGGGGCCATCAGCGTCGACACGACGATGTAGTTGGCGGTGGTCGGCAGGCCCATGCCGAGGATCAGCGAGATCAGCGCGACCAGCACCAGCATGACCATCAGGTTGCCGCCGGACAGCAGTTCGACCAGTTCGGTCATCGCCAGGCCGACGCCGGTCAGCGTCACGGTGCCGACGATGACGCCGGCCGTGGCGGTGGCGATGCCGATGCCGATCATGTTGCGGGCACCGGTGACCAGGCCGTCGAACAGGTCCTTGAAACCCTGGCGGCCGGCGGCGACGAACTCGCCCTGGCCACGGAAGAAGGCGAACAGCGGCCGCTGGGTGACCAGGATGAACATCAGGAACAGCGTCGCGTAGAAGGCCGACAGCGCGGGCGAAAGCTGCTCGACCATCAGGTTCCAGACGAGGGCGGCGACCGGCAACAGGAAGTGCAGGCCGGACTTCAGCGTCGGCCCGATTTCCGGCAGGTACTCCATCTTCTCGTCCGGTTTGTCCATGTGCAGTTCTGGATAGCGGGCGGCAAAGCGGACGATGGCGATATAGGCGCCGAGCATCAGCAGACCGACGATGGCAAAGGCAGCGTCACCGGCCAGATCCTTGATCCAGCCGAAGCCGAAGTAGACGATGGCCGACAGGATGACCAGACCGGAGACGGTCATCAGCGTTGAGGTCAGCGCCTTCTGCCAGGGCAGCGGCTCGCGGCGCGGCAGCCCCTCAAGCTTCATCTTCAGGGCTTCCAGATGCACGATGTAGAACAGCGCGAAGTAGGAAATCAGTGCCGGGACCAGCGCGTGCTTCATCACCTCGACGTAGGAGATGCCGACATATTCGACCATCAGGAAGGCCGCAGCGCCCATCACCGGCGGCATGATCTGGCCGTTGACCGACGACGAGACTTCGACCGAAGCCGCCTGGTCGGGGCGATAACCGACGCTCTTCATCAGCGGGATGGTGAAGGTGCCGGTGGTCACCACGTTGGCGATCGATGAACCGGAAATGACGCCGGTACTGGCCGAGGCAACCACCGCGGCCTTGGCCGGGCCGCCCTTCATGTGGCCGAGCAGGGCAATGGCCGACTTGATGAAGTAATTGCCGGCGCCGGCCGTTTCGAGCAGGGCGCCGAAGAGCACGAAGAGGAAGATGAAGCTGGCCGAGACGCCGAGCGCTACGCCGAAAACGCCTTCAGTGGTCAGCCAGATGTGGCTCATGCCCTTGGCCAGTGAAGCGCCCCGGTGGGCAATGACCTCGGGCATGTACTGACCGAAGAAGATGTAGATCAGGAAGCAGATGGCCAGGATCACCATCGGCAGGCCGAGGGCGCGGCGGGCGGCTTCAAGCAGCAGGATCAGACCGACCACGGCGACGGCCAGGTCGAGGTCGGTGGGCATGCCGGGGCGTTGCGCCAACTCGTTGTAGAACAGGAACAGGTAACTGGCGCAGAAGGCCGCAGCCGCAGCGAGCAGCCAGTCGATGGCCGGCACGTAGGCGCGCGGCGAGCGTTTCCACGCCGGGTAGGCGGCAAACGCGAGGAAGACGGCGAAACCGAGGTGGATGGCGCGCGACTGGGTATCGTTGAGGACGAAGATGCCCAGCGAGAAGGGTAGCGGCGAGGCGATCCATAATTGGAACAGCGACCAGGCCAGGGCGATGGCGACCAGCAACTGGGCGGCGATGCCGGTGGGTTTTCGACCGCCGGTATCGGCTTCGGCGACGATCTGCTTGAGCTGTTCGTCGCTCAGTTCATGAATGGTGTTTTTTTTGTCCGAGCTTGTCATGCTGCGGTTCCCCCAGAATTTCGGGCTGATGTAAACGCAGCAAGACGCCAGCGGCGCCTTGCTGTAGGTGCTTCACTGGCCGGCATCGTCAGGACGCCCGGACGACACCGGCCGCAGGCAGGATTACATCCAGCCCTTTTCCTTGTAGTACTTGACCGCACCGTTGTGCAGCGGGGCCGACAGACCGTCCTTGATCATCGTCTTCGGGTCGAGGTTGCCAAAAGCCGGGTGCAGTTTCTTGAACTCGTCGAAGTTTTCGAACACGGACTTGACCAGGGTGTACACCACTTCGTCCGACACCTTGGCCGACGAAACGATGCTGGCAACGACGCCGAAGGTCGTGGTCGGGTTCGGGTTGTTGGCGTACATGCCGCCCGGGATGGTGGCCTTGGCGTAATACGGATAGGTGGCGATCAGCTTGTCGACACCGGGGCCGGTGACATTGACCAGCTTGGCGCCGCAGGTCGTCGTGACGTCCTGGATATTGGCGGCCGGGTGGCCGACGACGAAGGCGAAGCCGTCGATCTTGTTGTCGCACAGGGCGGCGCCGTGCTCGTCAGGTTTCAATTCGGAAACCAGCGAGAAGTCGGCGTTCTTCATGTTGATCGCCGGCAGCAGGACTTCCATGGTGGCGCGCTGGCCGGAGCCGGGGACGCCGATGTTGAAGCGTTTGCCCTTGAAGTCTTCGAACTTGGCGACGTTGGCTTCCTTGCGCGAAGCGATGGTCAGCGGTTCCGGATGCAGGGCGAAGACGGCACGCAGGTCGCTCATCGCACCGCCGTCCTTGAACTGGTTCAGGCCCTTGACGGCGTTGAACTGGACGTCGGATTGCGAGACCCCGAAATCGAGTTCGCCGCCCTTGATGGTGTTCACGTTGTAGACCGAGCCGCCGGTGCTTTCGACCGAGCAGCGGATGCCGTGCTTGGCGCGGTCCTTGTTCATCAGGCGGCAGATGGCGCCGCCGGCTGCGTAATAGACGCCGGTCACGCCGCCGGTACCGATGGTGACGAATTTCTGCTGGGCTTGTGCCGGCGTGGCGCCAAGCGTGCCGATGATAGCCAGCGAGGCGGCCAGTGCGGTGATTTTCTTCATGTTTTCTCCTTACGGGTGACGTAAAAGGTTTGTCTCTGGATGCCGCGTCAGCTTGTGGCCATGGGCAAGTCGGCCGATGCGGGCACAACGCCGTGCACGGTCCCACAGAAAGCGAGGGTGGGGGAGTAGGGTAAACCCCGATTTCCCCGGGGCTGAACATTCTTGTGACAGTCTGTAAGCATTGTTCCCGGTCTCTGTCTTTCCTGATGGCTGAGACCTATAATTGCGGCCATGGTTTCCGTCGCCCATTCCGTCGCTGCTCAAAGCGATTTCGAGCAATTTCTTGCCATTCTTGCGGCGGGTCTGCCGACCGCTGATGCGCAACGTCTGCACGACGCCGTTGCCTATGCCTGGGAGGCTTATGGTGACCGGACGCTGGGCAGTGGTGAGCGGGTCTGGTCGCACGCGCTGGGCATGGCCGTCATCATTGCCGGGCTCAAGCTCGATGTGGAGTCGCGCATCGCGGCGGTGCTGTTCGCCATTCCTGCGCAGGATGAACACGGCATTACCGCCATCGAGGAAAAATTCGGCAAGCCGGCGGCGCATCTGGTTCATGGCATTTCCCGGTTGAACCGTTTGCGGCCGATTGCCAAGGGCTTCGTCGCCGTCGATATCGAAGCCGGCGAGAGCAACCCGGCGGAAATGCGTGCCCAGGTCGAAGTGTTGCGCAAGATGCTGCTGGCCATGGTCGAGGATATCCGCGTCGTCCTGCTGCGCCTGGCCAGCCGGACGCAAACCCTGCGTTTCTATGCGGCCAATCCGGACGAACTGCGCGTCCAGGTGGCACGCGAGACACTGGAACTCTATTCGCCGCTGGCCAACCGGCTGGGGGTCTGGGAACTGAAATGGGAGCTGGAGGACCTGTCCTTCCGCTTCATCCATCCCGACATCTACAAAACCATCGCCAAGCAGTTGGATGAAAAGCGCAGCGAGCGCGAGTCCTTCATCAACGATGCGGTCGACCGGGTACGCAGCGAACTGGCCGAGGCCGGCATCACCAACGCCGAAATCTACGGCCGGCCGAAGCACATCTTCAGCATCTGGAACAAGATGCGCAAGAAAGGCGTCGATTTCTCCGAGGTCTACGACGTGCGCGCGCTGCGCATCATCGTCGACGACGTCAAGGACTGCTATACCGCGCTGGGCATCGTGCATAACCTGTGGGCGCCGATTTCCAAGGAGTTCGACGATTACATCTCGAATCCCAAGGGCAATCACTACCGTTCGCTGCATACGGCGGTGCATTGCCCGGACGGGCGCAGCCTGGAAATCCAGATCCGCACCTGGGAAATGCACAAGCACGCCGAGCTCGGCGTGGCCGCGCACTGGCGCTACAAGGAAGGCGCCAAGGCGCCGGGCGCCGATGCCTACGACGAGAAGATCGCCTGGTTACGCCAGCTATTGACCTGGAAGAACGAGGTCGCCGACAGTTCCGACTGGGTCAATCATTACAAGCAGGCGGCGCTCGACGAGACCATCTACGTGATGACGCCGCAGGGGCGGGTGGTCGACCTGCCGTCGGGGTCGACGCCGGTCGATTTCGCTTACCGCGTGCATACCGACCTCGGCCACCGCTGCCGCGGCGCCAAGGTGAACGGCCAGTTGCTGCCGCTCAATACGCCGCTGGAAACCGGCCAGCAGGTCGAAATCCTGACTGCCAAGCTGGGCGGGCCGTCGCGCGACTGGCTGAATCCGGCGCTCGGCTACATCCACACCAAGAGTGCGCGGACCAAGGTGCGCAACTGGTTCTCGACCCTGGCGCTGGAAGAAACGCTGGCCGAGGGGCGGGCGGTGATCGCCAAGGAATTGCAGCGGGCCGGCCAGACCGGTGCCAATGTCGAGGAACTGGCACGCAAGCTCGATTTCGCCAAGGCCGACGACCTGTACATTGCCGCTGCCCGTGGCGATCTCAATCAGCGACATTTTCAGTCGGTGGTCCGCGGCGACGCCTCGCTCGAAGCGCTGGTGCCGGATACCGTCGAGACCAAGCCGCGCAAGCCGGTTGAAGGCAATCAGGGCATCCTCATCGTCGGCGTCGACAAGCTGCTGACGCAACTGGCACGCTGCTGCAAACCGGCGCCACCGGATGAAATCCAGGGCTTCATCACGCGCGGCAAGGGCATCTCGATCCACCGCGCCGATTGCAGCAACTTCGCCAATCTGGCCGCCCTGCATCCGGAGCGGGTCATCGAAACCGACTGGGGCACCGAGACCACCGGCGTCTTCGCCTGCGACATCGTTGTCGATGCGCACGACCGCCAGGGCCTGCTGCGCGACATCTCGGAAATCTTTGCCCGCGAAAAACTCAATGTCGTCGGCGTCAATACGCAGTCGCGGCAAGGGAATGCGCACATGAGTTTTACCGTCGAAATCACCAATCTGCGCCACCTGCAGCGCACGCTGGCCTTGATTCACGAGGTCGAGGGCGTGGTCGGCGTGCGTCGTGCCTGATACCGGGAGTCAGCAAGCATGAAGGGAAACATCGCGGCCATCGTGCTGATACTGGTTGGCGTTGTTGCGCTGGGGTCGAATCTCGACCTCTTTCACGTCAATATCTTCACCCTGCTCAGTACCTGGTGGCCGCTGATTCCGATTGGCGTCGGCATCGCCATGCTGGTTTCGCCGGATGGCCGCAAAGGCCGCGAGTAAGCCGTTTCAGGGGGCCAGCAGGCGCGGGGCGACGGCGTCGAGATCGCGCTGACGGAGCATGCCGACCTTGTGGCCGACGACGCGTCCGCGGCGGTCGATGAACAGCGTGTAAGGCAGGCCGCCGGTCGGGTTGCCGAGCGTGCGCATCAGCCGGGTACCGTCGCTGCCGCCGGCCAGGAACACCGGATAGCGGATCGGGAAGTCGCGGGCAAACGCCTTGACGCCGTCGGCTTCGCTCGTGTCCTCGACGGCGATGCCCAGCACTTCGATCTTGCCGCCGTGGTGCTTGCGGAATTCATTGAGTTCCGGAATCTCGGCCCGGCAGGGCGGGCACCAGCGGGCCCAGAAATTGACCACCAGCGGCTTGCCCCGGTAAGTCGCCATGGCCACCGGCTTCTCATCCGGATCGAGCAAGGTGGTGGCAAAGAAGGGCGCACTGTTGGGCGCCTCCTGGGCCGAAACCAGGGCGGCAGAGAGGCTGAGGAGGAGTGCGGCAAGCAGCTTTTTCACGGGTGTTGTTCGGGCTGGGATCGGTGGGCGGGCTGAATATTAGCATTGTGCGATCTTGTCGCGGTGTCTGCGACATTATGTCGCACCCTGGCCGTTGGTGGACATGCCACAATGCCCGCCGTGACTGAAAGGCTGTCGATGCCCGACAATGTCGGTTTCGGCCCCCTCTGGAAAGAACGTAGTGAACAGGAAAATCCTCATCGATCTCGTCGGCGTGCTGCTCATCGGCCTGATCGTACTCGTCGGTTACAAGTTGTCGCCGCTGCTGTTGCCCAAGGCCGACCTGACGCTCGAGCCGGACCCGGCGTGCAGCCTGCAGGAAGGGCCGTGTTCGGTCAGCCTGCCGGACGGCGGCACGCTGCGTTTCTCGGTCGGTACGCGGCCGATTCCCATGGTCAAGCCGTTCGAACTGCGGGTCGAGGCAACTGGCATCCGTAACGTCAGCGTCGATTTTGCCGGCGTCGACATGGACATGGGCTACAACCGCCCGCAACTGGCCGAGCGTTCGCCGGGGGTGTTCACCGGCGAGGCGACGCTGCCGGTGTGCGTCACCGGGCGCATGACCTGGCAGGCGACCTTGCTGCTCGAAACCTCGTCGGCGCGCGTGGCCATCCCTTTCCGCTTTGTCACGGGGTAAGCATGTCGAATCGTTTCCTGATCGCCGTGATTGTCGTTCTGCTCAGCCTGCTGGTCGGTCTTGGCCTGTTCTGGAAACCGCAGTCCTCGCCGCCGCCGGCGAGCGTCAATCCACTGCCGCCGGGCGGCGATTTCGTGCTCCAGTCGGCCAATGGGCCGGTGGCCCTGCGCGATTACCGTGGTCGTCTCGCGGTCCTGTATTTCGGCTACAGCTTCTGCCCCGATATCTGTCCGACCAACCTGACCGCCCTGAGTGGCGGCATGGCATTGCTGACGCCGGCGGAGCGCGAAAAACTGGCGGTTTTCTTCATTTCCGTCGACCCGCAGCGCGATACGCCGGAACATCTGAAAACTTATGTTGAATTCTTCGACCGGCAGATGATCGGCGTGACCGGTTCGCCGGCTGAAATCGCCGAACTGGCCGGGCGCTATGGCGTCTTCTACGCCGTGCAGCCGGCCGCCAACGCCGCTGAAGATTACGTCGTCGATCACTCGGCCGAGAGCTACATCGTCGGTGCCGATGGCCGCCTGCTGGCCCGTCTGGCCCACGATACGCCGCCTGATCAGGTGGCCGCACTGATCCGTCAATATTTACCTAACTGAAGGAGCATCGCATGAAACGCCTGTCCGTCCTTGTTGCCGCCCTGAGCCTGTCCGGTGCCGCGTTTGCCGGCGCGGCCGATGCCGTCGTCGTGCACGAACCCTATGTCCGGCTGGCGCCGCCGAATGCCCAGGCAACCGGCGCTTTCATGGTGCTGAAGAATACCGGCGAGCGTGAGGTCAAGCTGGTCAAGGCGGATAATCCGGCTTCCCAGTTGACCGAGTTGCATAACCATATCAACGACAACGGTGTGATGCGCATGCGTCAGGTGCCGGAAATCGCGATTCCGGCCAAGGGTGAAGCAGTACTCAAGCCGGGTGGCCTGCATGTCATGCTGATCAACATGAAGGCTGCGCTCAACGAAGGGCAGGTCGTGCCGATCACGCTGACGTTTGACGACGGTAGCAGCAAGCAGGTCGAGGTCAAGGTGGTGAAGATGATGCCGGCGGCGATGCCGATGAAGCACGCGCACTGAGCCGGTGCACGCCAAAAAGAATGCCCCGCTGGTCGGGGCATTTTTACGTCGGTACCTTCAGTGCCGTTCGCTGCCGGCGTCGAAGGTGGACCAGTTGCGGTTTTCCGGCTGTGGCAGATCCTTGGGTTGCTGACTGTGCAGCCAGGCCTTGGCCAGGAAGTGGGCGGTCAGCGGGGCGGTCAGGAAGAGGAAGAGCGAGATCAGCAGTTCGTGGATCGACAGCGTGCCGTTGAGTGCCAGGAAGTAGACCATCGAAGCAACCAGCGCACCGCCGACGCCCAGCGTCGTGGCCTTGGTCGGCGCATGCAGGCGGCTCATCAGGTCGGGCAGCTTGACCAGACCCCATGAGCCGACCAGCGCGAAGCTCGCGCCGACGACGATGAGCGCGGCAACCACGAGTTCGTTGATGAATTCCATGGGCGTTCCTTTATTCGATGACGTCGCCGCGCAGGATGAACTTGCAGTAGGCGACGGTGGAAATGAAGCCGAACATGGCCAGCAGCAGGGCGGCCTCGAAATACATCGTGCTGCCGGTCTGGATGCCGTAGACGATGATCAGGGCGATGATGTTGATGACCATGGTGTCGACGGCAAGGACGCGGTCGACGCTGCCCGGGCCCTTGAACAGCCGCCACAGGTTGAGCAGTAGGCCGAGGCTGATGGCGACGTAGGCGTAGTAGATGGCGTATTCGATCACGGGAAGATCTCCTGCAGCCGGGATTCGTAACGGTCCTTCATTTCGCGCACCGCCGCCTCGGCGTCGGGCGCGTCAAGACAATGCACCAGCAGCGCCCGGCCGTCGGCCGACAGGTCGCAACTGACCGTGCCCGGCGTCATCGTGATGGTGCCGGCGAGGACGGTGATGGCTTCCGGGTTGGTCAGGCTGAGCGGCACGCTGACCCAGCAGGTGTGCAGGCTGGCGACTGGACGGAAGAGGATGATGCGGGCGACCTGGATGTTGGCGACGACGATGTCGCCGATGACCAGCAGGATGTAGCGCAATGCCTTGCCGTAATGGCGGATTTTCGGGCGATCCGGCCAGAAGTTGCTGGTCAGGCGCGGAATGGCGATGCCGAGGATCAGGCCGACCAGCAAGCCGCCGGCCGAGAAACTGTTGATCAGCAGCAGCCAGATCAGCGTCAGCGCCAGGCTGAGCAGGGGATGCGGAAACCAGCGGCGGAGCAGCGGCGGCCGCGCAGTCTGAGCAGGGACGTGGGCCATCAGAGCGATCCTCCAGGCAGTACGGTGTTGCCGAGCACGGCTTCGATGTATTGATCGGTGGCGAAGATCTGTTCAGCGGTGGCGTCGAGATAGGTGGTCAAGGGCCCGGCGAACAGGGTCAATCCGACACAGCCGGCGAGCAGCAGGCCGATGGCGATCAGCGACAGGCTGTTTTTTTCCGCATGTTCCGGGAAGCTGCCGGGTTCGCCGGTGCTCTTCCAGAACAGCGTGCTGCCGGCCCGACCGAAGCCGATGATGGCGATCAGCGAAGTACCGAGTATCAGTGTCCAGATGACGGCGGCGTGAACGCTGTCGAGCGCCGCGTCGAGCATCAGCAGCTTGCCGATGAAGCCGGACAGCGGCGGCATGCCGGTGGCGGCAATGGCGGCGATGAAAAAGGCGCCGGCCAACAGCTTGAGCTGGGTGAATCCCGGTGCCACCGACAGGCCGTCCTCATGGCCGGGACGGCGGCGGGCGACCAGGTCGGCGATCAGGAACAGGACGGCGCCGGCCAGGGTGGAGTGCAGCAGGTAATACAGCGCAGCCGACAGCGCAATCGGCGTAAACAGCGCAATGCTGGTCAGCAGCAGACCCATCGATCCGATCACCGCGAAGCCGGCGAGCTGGCCGAGGCGGCGGGCGGCGAGCACGCCGGTCATGCCCAGGACCAGGGTCAGCAAGGCCGCCGGCAGCAGCCAGGGCGCAGCCAGCCAGGTGGCGGCGCCGGCGTCGGCACCAAAGGCCAGGATGTAGAGGCGGATCACGCAGTAGGCGCCGACCTTGGTCATGATCGCGAACAGTGCGGCGACAGCGGCTGGCGCGTTGGCATAGGTGCCGGGCAGCCAGAAATGCACCGGTATCAGCGCTGCCTTGATGCAGAAAACCAGCAGCAGGAGCAGGGCGCCGGCTTGCAGCAGCGCCTGGTCACCGGCCGCGATGTGCGGCACCTTGACCGCCAGATCGGCCATGTTCAGCGTGCCGGCGACGGAATAGATCATGCCGACCGCGATCAGGAACAGCGTCGAACCGACCAGGTTGATCACCACGTACTGAACGCCGGCCTTCATCCGGGCCGGGCCGCCGCCATGGACCATCAGTCCGTAGGAGGCGATCAGCAGCACTTCGAAGAAGACGAACAGGTTGAAGAAGTCGCCGGTCAGGAAGGCACCGTTGATGCCCATCAACTGGAACTGGTAGAGCGCGTGGAAATGTCGGCCGTCGCGGTCGCTGCCGTCGATAGCGAAGAACAGCACGGCCAGTGCGAGGACGGCGGTGAGGACGAGCATCATCACCGACAGGCGGTCGGCGACAAGAACGATGCCGAACGGCGCCACCCAGTTGCCGAGCGCGTAGGTCAGGATGGTGCCGTCGCTGACCATGGTCGTCAGCGCTAGCGCGATGCCGAGCAGGGCAACGGTCGAAGCGATCGAAAAGATGCGGGCAAGCACCATGTCGTGGCGCGCTCCCATCAGCAGGATGGGGGCCATGATGGCCGGCAGGACGACCGGGGCGATGATCCAGTGAGTCACGCGCGGCCCTCCGTTGATTCACGATTCTCCGCCGGGACCGGCAGGTCCTCGCCATCGACATGGTCGCTGCCGCTTTCCAGGAAGCTGCGCAGCGCCATGACGACGATGACCGCGGTCATGGCGAAGGAAATGACGATGGCCGTCAGGACCAGCGCCTGCGGCAGGGGATCGGTATAGGCCAGGGCTTCGGGCGAGATTACCGGCGGCCGGTTGAGAACCAGGCGACCGGTGGCGAACAGGAAGACATTGGTGGCGTAGGAGAGCAGCGCCAGGCCAAGTACCACCGGCCAGGTGCGGGCACGCAGCACCAGATAGACACCGGCGGCAGTGAGCAGGCCGACAGCGGAGGACAGCAGGAATTCCATGTCAGTGCTCCCGTGGGTGAGTGGCGCTCAGATCCGGTTCCATCGGTCCCTCGTTCGGGACCGGTGTTTCGGTCAGGCCGCCGATACGCGACAGATTGGCCAAGGCCAGCATGACGGCACCGACCACGGTGAGGAAGACGCCGGTGTCGAAGGCCATGGCCGACGCCAGTTCGAATTCGCCGATGATGGGTAGATGGAAGTGGTCGAAGGCACTGGTCAGGAAGGGGTAATCGGCCAGCCAGGAAACGATGCCGGTTGCGGCGGCAATCAGCACGCCGATGCCGATCAGCGCGTGGTAGTCGACCTTCATCCGCTGCGCCGCCCAGCTATAGCCGCTGGCCATGTACTGCATGATCAGCGCGATGGCGACGACCAGGCCGGCGATGAAGCCGCCGCCGGGGACGTTGTGACCGCGCAGGAAGATGAAGGCGCCGACCATCAGCGCCAGCGGCAGCATGACGCGGGTGGCGACCACCAGCATCAGCGGGTGACGGTCGGCGGAACGCGCCTGATCCGGGACCCAGGCGGCCAGCTTGCGGCCGACGGCACCACGGGTGGCGCCGTCGAGCAGCGCGTAGATGGTCAGCGCGGCGATGCCGAGGACGATGATCTCGCCGAAGGTGTCGAAGCCGCGGAAATCAACCAGAATGACGTTGACCACATTGGTGCCACCGCCGCCGGGAACCGATTGCTCGAGGTAGTAGCCGGACAGCGTCGCCGCATCGCGGGTGGTCATGGCCCAGGCCGCGCCGCCGACACCGATGCCGGCCAGGGCGGCGATCAGGCCGTCGCGCAGACGGCGGCCGCCACTGCTTTCGACCGGCGTTTCCTTGGGCAGGAAGTTGAGGGCCAGCAGCATCAGGATGACGGTCACGACTTCAACCGAAATCTGCGTCAGCGCCAGGTCAGGCGCCGACAGATAGACGAAGGCCAGCGACACGACCATGCCGATCACGCCGATGGCGATCAGCGATACCAGGCGCTGCCGGTGCAGGGCGACCAGGGCGATGGTGGCGCCGACCAGCAGCAGCCAGACGACGATGGCGACCGGCGCGGCCGGCAGCAGTTCGCGCTGGCCCGGTGCATGACTGGCGGCGGCAAAGGCGCCGAAGCCGACGACCACGGCGGCGCCGATGGCGAAGGCCAGGTGCCGCTGCAGCGAACCGTTGTGTAGTCCATGGGTGATTTTCTGGGCGACGCTGACGGCGGCGGCGATTACCGCCTGGAACATGGCCTTGGCTTCCGGGTGCGGACCGGCCGACCACAGCTTGCGCACCTTGATGTAGCCAGCGAGCAGGCCCAGGCCGACGGCGACGGCAATGGCGCTCATGCCCAGTGCCGGCGTCAGGCCGTGCCAGATGGCCAGGTGATAGTCGGGCAGCGGGCCGCCGATGACGGCGCCGGCAACGGTGGCGACCAACGGCCCGGCGACGGTCGCCGGGAACAGGCCGATCAGCACGACCAGGACGACCAGCAGGGCCGGCGGTCCCCACAGGCCGAACGGCGGGTCATGCGGATGACGAGGCGTTTCACCGGCGGGCTTGCCGAAATAGACATGGACGATGTAGCGGAACGAATACGCCACCGAGAAGCAGGCCGCCAGCGTCGCCAGTGCCGGCACGATCCATTCGTTGCCAAGCCAGGCGGTGTGCGCGGCTTCTTCGAGCATCATTTCCTTGGACAGGAAACCGTTGAGCAGCGGCAGGCCGGCCATCGACGCGGCAGCGATGGTGGCCAGGGTGCCGGCGATCGGCATCAGCGTCATCAGGCCGCCGAGCTTTCGGATGTCACGGGTGCCGGTCTCGTGGTCGACGATGCCGGCATTCATGAACAGCGCCGCCTTGAAGGTGGCGTGGTTGAGGATGTGGAAGACGGCTGCGACGGCGGCCATCGGCGAGCCGAGGCCGAGCAGGAAGGTGACCAGGCCGAGGTGGCTGACCGTCGAAAAGGCGAGCAGGCCCTTCAGGTCATCCTTGAACAGCGCGATCCAGGCGCCGATCAGCATGGTGATCAGGCCGGTGGTGGCGACCAGATAAAACCATTCGTCGGTACCGGCGAGCACCGGCCACAGGCGCGCCATCAGGAACAGGCCGGCCTTGACCATGGTCGCCGAGTGCAGGTAGGCCGACACCGGCGTCGGCGCAGCCATGGCGTGCGGCAGCCAGAAGTGGAAGGGGAATTGCGCGCTCTTGGTGAAACAGCCACCGAGAATCAGCAGCAGCGCTGGCAGGTAGAGCGGTGACGCCTGGATGGCTTCCTTGTGCTGGAGGATCACCGACAGGTCGTAGGAACCGGCGATGTGGCCGAGGATCAGCATGCCGGCAATCATCGACAGGCCGCCGGCGCCGGTCACGGTCAGCGCCATGCGCGCACCCTGGCGGCCTTCCGGCAGGTGTTTCCAGTAGCCGATGAGCAGGAAGGACGACAGGCTGGTGAGCTCCCAGAAGATCAGCAGCAGCAGGATGTTGTCCGACAGCACGATGCCGACCATGGCGCCCTGGAAGAGCAGCAGGTAGCTGTAGAAGCTGCCCATCGGATCTTCCTTGGCCAGATAGAAGCGGGCGTAGGTGATGATCAGCAGGCCGATGCCGAGGATCAGGCTGGCGAAGAAGAAGCCCAGGCCGTCGAGGAAGAAATTGACGTTGAGGCCGAGTTGGGGAATCCATTCCCAGCGCGCCTGCAGCACTTCGCCCCGGAACACGGCCGGCGCATGCGTCATCAGCAGTAGGAAGGCGAGCAGCGTGACGGTGAAGGTGCTGGTCGCACAGGCGTTGCGCCCGGCGCGAATCATCAGCGCAGGGAGGATGGCCCCGAGAAAGGGGAGAATGACAATCAGGGCAAGGCTCATGGGCTCACGATCCGGAGGACACGGGGTTGGAACGGTACGACTGCGGGGGTGAGGAGACCACGGTCAGGCTGTGGAAGGGGCAGTATAAGCGGCAGCTTCTTGATTCGCCAACACTGTGACGGGTAAGAAACGTTTCGGTTTTTACGGATTGATTAATTCGATGATCCGTAAACCGCCTGTATCAGGCGCGTACCGGATGCTTGGCCAGCTTGCGTTGCAGCGTGCGTCGATGCATTTTCAGGGCGCGTGCCGTGGCCGAGATATTGCCGTCGTTTTCCGTCAGCACGCGCTGGATGTGTTCCCATTCCAGGCGATCGACCGACAGGGTTTCGTCCGGTGTGCACAGGGCTTCAGACGGCATTTCGTCGGCGAAGGCAGCGAGGACGGCTTCGATTTCCACCGGTTTGGTCAGGTATTGCGTGGCCCCGCGCTTGACTGCCTCAACGGCGGTGGCGATGCTGCCGTAGCCGGTCAGGATGACGATGCGCATGCTTGCATCGATGTCGAGCAGGCGAGGAATCAGCAGCAGGCCGGACATGCCGGCCAGGTTGAGGTCGAGCACCGCGCGCCGGACGCCGTGTTCGCGGGCCAGGCGCAGGGCTTCGTCGCCGTCGACCGCGCCGATGGCCGGCAGGCCGCGCCGGGTCAGCGTACGCACCAGGATGCCGTTGAAGGTCGGGTCGTCGTCGATGACCAGAATCGGCGGCGTCATGGGTTCTCTGCAATGGGTAGGACGATGCGGGCCCGGGCGCCGCCGTCGTCGGGGTTGCTCAGTTCCAGCCGGCCGCCGAGCTGGCCGATGGCGGTGGCGGTCAGCATCAGGCCGACGCCGCTGCCGCCTTCGTGGGCCGGCAGTTCCTGCCGACCGCCGAGCGCCAGCACTGCTGGTGGAAAGCCGGGGCCCCGGTCGCGGATGGCGATGCTCAGGGCCTGCCGGTCCCAGCTCAGGGTGATTTCCAGCGTCTGCGGGCAGGCGTTGGCAGCATTGTTGAACAGGTTGAGCAGGGCTTGTTCCAGACGCGGGTCGATGGCGATCTGCGGTGCCGGTCCGGCGCTGTCGATGATCAGCTTGCTCGTGGTTTGCGGGCGCAGCGCATGCCATTTCTGGCGCAGGCGGTCGAGCCAGCGGTCGCAGGCTTGCTGTTCCGGGGTGTCGTTCTGGGCCGCATCGGCGCGCCGAGCCAGGCCGCCGACGATTTCCTTGCAGGCGGCGATCTGCTGGCGCAGCAGGCCCAGGTCTTCCCTGACGGCTTCCGGCAACTGCCGGTCGTTGGCCAGTTCGCCGACGATCAGCGACATCGTCGCCAGCGGTGTGCCCAGTTCGTGTGCGGCGCCGGCGGCCAGGGTGCCCATCGCGGTCACCCGCTCGTCGCGCAGGGCCTGCTCCCGGGCCTCGGCCAGTTCGGCGTCGCGGTCGCGGATCAACTGGCTCATGCGCAGGATGATCCAGCCGATCAGGATGGCCGAGACGGTGAAGGTCAGCCACATGCCGATCAGGTGCAATTGGGTGGCCCGGCTGACATCGGTGATCGGCAGCGGCAGGTAGAACAGCATCAGCAGCGAGTAGGCGAGGATGGCCGCGCTGCCGACCAGGATCACCAGATGGCGCGGCAGGCCGAGTGCGGCGATGGCGACCGGCGGCAACAGCAGCGAGACCAGCGGGTTGGTGGCGCCGCCGCTGAAGAACAGCAGCGCCGACAGGGTGCAGATGTCGAGCAGCAGCTGGCTGAACAGTTCATGCGCCGTGGCCGATTGCTGGCCGGCGTGCCGGTGGCCGAGCGCATTGAGCACGGCGGCGACGGCGAGGATGGCGAGCATCGCCGGCTGTGGCAGGACGAGGTCGAGCAGGCCGGGGGCGATCAGCACGGTCAGCGCCATCAGCGCCAGCATGGCCCAGCGCAGCGCGAACAGGCGGCGCAGATTGACCAGGTACTCCTTGCTGTCGGCGGCGTGATAGAGAATCGGCATCGCCGAATTATCGGCGATTTGCGGCGCGCTGCGTTATGCTCTGCTGCGTCAGATTGTCGCAGGGCGGCGCTCGTCGGGCGCCTATAATCTCCTGCAGCTCATGCACCACTGTTACAGGTTCTCGATGTCTGGTTTCTTGCGCGGCAATGTGCTGCTTGCCCTGATTTATGCGCTGACCGGTTGGCTGGCGTTGCAGATCGCCGTGCCGCCGGGGTACGCGGCCCCGCTGTTCCCGCCTGCCGGGATCGCGCTGGCCGCCATGCTGGTCCATGGTCCGCGCTGCCTGCCGGGCATCTTCTTCGGTTCGCTGGCGGTACAGATCGCGGCCGCCATGCAGAGCGGTTTCAGCGGCAATGTCTGGCCGATGCTGGTGTTTTCCGCTGGCGGAGCAACCCTGCAGGCGTGGTTCGGTTATCGCCTGGCCTTGCGCCTGCTTGGCCGCAGGAATCCGCTCGACAGCCAGGAAAGCATCATCGCCTTCATGCTGGTCGTGGCGCCGGTCGGTGCCTTGATCAGTCCATCGGTGGGCACCTTCGCCATTTACCTGATGCAGGGGATCGCGCCGAATGACGCTGCCTTCACCTGGATGAACTGGTGGGCCGGCGATACGCTCGGCGTGTTGATCATGGTGCCGCTGCTGCTGGTTTTCTTTGGCCGGCCGGCCGCCGACTGGCGCAGCCGTCGGATGAATGTGGCGGTGCCGATGCTGATCGCGCTGGCCGTTCTCGCGGCCACCTTCATCCAGGTCAGCACTTGGGAGGAACGGCGTCTGCAGTCCCGGGTCAATCGCGATGCGGGCCACATGGCCAGCCTGGTGCGCAAGCGTCTCGATGCGCAACTTGACCAGATGCAGGCGCTGGAACGCCTGGCCACCGTGCATCCAACACTCGATGCTGCCGTCTGGCGGGAATTCGTCACGCCCTTGCTCGAGCGTTATCCGGGGACGCAGAATTTCGGCTGGAGTCCGCTGGTGAGCGAGGCCCAGCGGCCGGCTTTCGAGCGTGCGGTGCGCGCTGCTGGCAACCCGGATTTCGCCATTCTCGGGCGCGATCCTTCCGGGCGCACCTACGTCGTCGAAACGCGCGCCGAGTATCTGCCCATCCTGTTCGTCGAACCGCTGGCCAGCAACCGCAGCGTCGTCGGTCTCGATCCGCTGGTGCTTGAACAGACCGCAATCGCCGCCCGGCGTACTCGGGAAAGCCGGCTGCCGGTGGCTTCGGCCTCGATCCGTCTGGTCCAGGAGAAGGGCGAACAGCGCGGCGTGGTGATCTATCACGCTGTCTTCTCTGGTTCGCCGACGCGTCAGATCGGCATGATCTCGGGGGTGTTCCGCATGGACGATGCGCTGACTGCCACGCTGGGCCGCGAGATGGAGAAGGGGTTGGAGCTTTGCCTGATTGATCATGATGCCCAGGGGCAGCGGCTGTTCGGTCCGGGCGGCTGCGAGCAGCCGGAATGGCTGGCGCGGCGCATGCATTGGCAGGATACGGTGGATTTTGCTGGGCGTAGCTGGCAGCTGAAAATTGCCACTACCGATACCTATCTGGTGAATCTGCGTAGCTGGGGCGTCTGGTTGACGCTGGCCATCGGCTTGCTGACCACGGGGGTCCTGGGGGCTTTCCTGTTGCTGACCAGCGGTCGCGCGCGGCGCGTCGAACGCCTGGTCGACGAGCGTACCCAGCAGCTGGCCGACGCTGGTCGGCAACTGATCGAGCAGCAGGAGGAACTGGTTCAGGCGCAGCGCATTGCCCGGCTGGGCAGTTGGGAAATCCTGCCGGGGAGTGACGAATGCCATTGTTCGGAGGAATTGCGCAGGATCATGCGTTTGTCCGAACATGGGCGGATCGTTTCTGACGACCTGTTGAGCCGGGTGCATCCGGACGATCGGGCTAGCCTGCAGCGGGCGCTGGAACAACTGGCCGAGGCGCCGGGGCAGGCGGCTTTCGATTGCCGCCTGGCGGTGTCGGGGGCGATTGGCACCCGCTTGCATTTCCGCATCGAAAGTGATCAGCGCGCCGGTGGCGGCGTACGCATCCGTGGTACGGCGCAGGACGTGACGGCAGCCCGGGCCGCCGAGGAACATATCGCCTTTCTCGCCCATTACGATGTGCTGACCGGTCTGCCCAACCGCACCCAGTGGAACGAACGGGCACACCAGGAACTGCGCAATGCCTCGCGCCTGGGCGAGGGCCTGGCGGTGCTGTTCCTCGACCTCGATCATTTCAAGTCGGTCAACGATTCGCTCGGCCATCCGGTCGGCGATCAGTTGCTGTCCGGCGTTGCCCGCCGTTTCTCCGCCTGCCTGCGCGAGAACGACTTCCTGGCCCGCCTGGGCGGTGACGAGTTCGTCGTCCTGCTGCCGCATCTCGAACATCCCGAAACCGCCGCCGTGGTCGCCCGCAAGCTGATTTCCGCGCTGCAGGCGCCGATGTCCATCGAGGGCCATGAACTGACCGTGTCGACCAGCATCGGCATCGCCGTATTTCCCAGTGACGGCGAGGATGTCAGCACGCTGCTCAAGCACGCCGACGTGGCGATGTACTGCGCCAAGGACCAGGGGCGCAACACCTATCACTATTTCAAGCCGGAAATGGACGTGCATGCGCTTGAGCGCCTGATGCTCGAAAACGCGCTGCGGCGGGCCATCGAGCGCCATGAACTGGTGCTGCATTACCAGCCGCAGGTCGCTGCCGACGACAGTCGCATGGTCGGCTGCGAAGCGCTGGTGCGCTGGCAGCATCCGGAACTCGGCTTGCTGCAACCGGTCCAGTTCATCGGCGTGGCCGAGGAAAGCGGCCTGATCCTGCCGCTCGGCAACTGGGTGCTGGCAAGCGCGGCGCGGCAACTTGCCTCCTGGCAGGCCCGGGGACTGGATCTGCTGATGGCGGTCAATATTTCCGCCCTGCAGTTCCGCCAGAGCGATTTCGTCGATGACGTCCGCCGCATCCTGGCCGATAGCGGCGCCGATCCAGCCGGCCTGGAACTGGAACTGACCGAAAGCGCGCTGATGCAGCCGACGCCGGAAGTGCTGGCGCGCATGAACCAATTGCGCGAACTTGGCATCCGCCTGGCGCTGGACGATTTCGGCACCGGCTATTCCAGCCTGTCCTACCTCAAGCGCCTGCCGATCCGCCGCCTCAAGCTCGACCGCAGTTTCGTCAAGGACGTGCCCGGCGATCAGGAAGACGTGGCGATTGCCATGGCCACCCTGTCACTGGCCCGCGACCTGGGCATGGACGTCGTTGCCGAAGGCGTCGAAACCGAGATCCAGCGGCAATTCCTGGCCGAACGGGGGTGCCCGGTGATGCAGGGCTACCTGTTCAGCCGGCCGCTGCCGGCCGACGAACTGCGGCGCTGGATGGACGAACGCGGCGTCTAGAGCCGGAAGGCGCCGGTCATGGCGGCGATCATGTCGGCGTGGTCGATGACGCCGGCGCTCTCGCGGATGCTGTGCATGGCCCACATCGGTGCGCCGACGTCGACGCTGGGGATGCCCAGGCGGGCGGCGACGATGGGGCCGATGGTGCTGCCGCAGCCGAGATCGGTGCGATGCGCGTATTGCTGGCAAGGGACGCCGGCCTGTTCGCAGATGGCCATGAACAGCGCCGCCGTGTCGGCGCCCGTGCTATAGCGCTGGTTGCAGTTGTGCTTGATCACCGGGCCGGCATTGACCAGGACCCGGTGCCCGGGTTCGTAGGCCGACGGGAAGTTCGGGTTCCAGGCATGGGCCATGTCGGCGCTGATGAAGTAGCTGCGGGCGAGCAGGCGGCGCAGGTCTTCGCCGTCGAGGGCGAAGTTGCCGGCGAGCCGCTGCAGCACGTCGCCGACCAGGCTGCCACCGGCGCCGGCGGCGCTTTCCGAGCCGACTTCCTCGTGGTCGAAGAGGGCGACCAGGCAGGTTTGACCCGGCTTGTCCACCGCCAGTAGTGCGCTCAAGGCAGCGTGGCAGGAGGCCAGGTTGTCGAGCTGGCTGTTGGCGATGAATTCGCCGTCAGCGCCCCAGAAGCTGCCTTTCTGCGTGTCGCAGGCGGCCAGCTCCCAGGTCATCAGGTTTTCCGGGGCGACGCCCAGCGCGTCGGCCAGCGGCCGGCGGAACTGCGTGTCGGCCGTTTGCGCATCGTCGCCGACGCCCAGCAGCAAGGGTAGTTCGGTCTGCTTGTTGAACTTCAGCCCGCCTTCGTTGACCTCGCGGTTCATGTGGATGGCCAGGTTGGGCAGGCGCAGCAGCGGCTTGTCGATATGGACCAGCCGGCTTTCGATGCCGACATCGTTACGCACCATGACCCGGCCGGCCAGGCCAAGGTCGCGGTCGGCAAAGGTGGCCAGGATCGGTCCGCCATAGACTTCGACGCCGAGCCGGACCAGGCCGTTGGCATTTTCCGCCGGGCGCGGCTTCAGGCGTAGCCCGGGGGAGTCGGTATGGGCGCCGATCATGGTCAGGCCGGTTTCGGCCAGCGGCTGGCTGCCGATGGTGAAGGCGATGATCGACGAACCGCCGCGGATGACGAAATAGCGGCCGCCGGCTTCCAGTTGCCAGCGGTCGAATTCCTCCAGACGGACGAAGCCGGCGGCCAGCAGGCGTTGCTTGCAGGTGGCGACGGCATGCCAGGGGCTCGGGCTGGCGTCGATGAAATCGAGCAGGTCCTGCGCCTGGGCGCGGGCGGTATCGGTCACTGGGCGGGTCATGAGCGGCGTTCCGGAGTGGTGCACGCGTCTACGACGAGGTCGGCGACGCGGCGGTCGTAAAGCATGGCGAGATGGCCGACCGGCGGCAGGTCCACGTTGTGGGCGCCGGGCAGCCGCTGGTGGTCGTAGGGATAAACGTAATTGTCGCAGGGATTGCAGTAGGCGATGGTCGGGACCGTCGTCTTTTCCGCCGCCATGTCGCGCAGCCACAGGGAGTCCGGCTGCATTTCGCGGGCATTCTGGCCGATGCCGAGACGGGCGAGTTCGGTGCCGCTGTTGGGCGTTGCCAGCGTGATCAGTGCGGCCACCCGATCGCTGCCATGGCGGGCGAGGTAGGAGCGGCAGATCAGTCCGCCCATGCTGTGACCGACCAGGGTCAGTTTCTTGGCGCCGGTCTGGCGGCAGACAGCCTCGATGCGTTCGTTGAGCAGCGGCACCATGCGGCCCATGCTGATGAAGGGCGGGAACAGGCTGACCGTGGCCACCGTGCAGCCGGCGTTTTCCAGACGCCGGCGCAGGCGGTACCAGACGCCGCGGCTGCAGCCGTAACCATGGACCAGCAGGACCACCCGACCCATCGGCGCCAGCCGGTCGGCCGGCATCCACAGGCGTTCGAAAGGCAGGACCAGCAGGAAAGTGCGGATGAAGGCGAGATACTCGCCGACCATGATGCGCAGGCCCGGTTTCTGTCCGGGGGCCTGATGGCGGCGGGCCAGCAGCCAGAGACCGGCATTCTGCAGCGCGCGGGCGAACAGCAGGGTGAGTATGGCGGCCAGTCCGGCGGCCGGTGCCGGCAGACCGCCCGGGCCCAGCGCCAGGTGGTAGTAGATGGCCAGTTCGGCAATCAGCCAGAGCAGCAGGGAGACGGGCAGCATGAGCTCAGCCGGTGGCTTCGGCGGTGGTTTTGGGCAGCCACAGGCAGTTGCCCTTGGATTCCTTGTCGATGGCTGCCAGGACCGCGTCGTGCGCCGCCACTTCGTCGTCGCTGGCGCGCCGCACGACCAGCGGCTTGCGCTGGCGGACCTTGCCGTCGGCGCCGAGCAGGGCACGCGGCGCTTCCTCGGGTTCGATCATCAGCGCATTCTGTCCGCGGGTCATGGCCAGGTAGACCTCGGCCAGCAGTTCGGTATCGAGCAGGGCGCCGTGCAGGGTACGGCTGGAGTTGTCGATCTCGTAGCGTTCGCACAGCGCATCCAGGCTGTTGCGCTTGCCCGGATGCAGTTCCTTGGCTTCGCGCAGGGTATCGATGACGCCGCTGCAGATCGTTTCGACCGGGACCCGGCCGAGGCGGTCGAGTTCGGCGTTGAGGAAGCCGAGGTCGAAGGGCGCGTTGTGGATGATCAGCTGCGCGCCGTTGATGAATTCGAGGAATTCGTCGGCGACGTCGGCGAATTTTGGCTTGTCGGCCAGGAATTCGAGCGAGATGCCGTGCACCGCCTGGGCGCCGGCGTCGATTTCGCGCTCGGGATTGATGTACTTGTGCAGGTGATGCCCGGTCGGCCGCCGGTTGACCATCTCGATGCAGGCGACTTCGATGATGCGGTGGCCGTCGCGCGGGTTGAGGCCGGTGGTTTCGGTATCGAGGACGATCTGTCTCATGCCGTTTCCTTCAATTCGTCGATGCCGCGGTTGGCCAGCGCGTCGGCGCGCTCGTTTTCCGGGTGGCCGGCGTGGCCCTTGACCCAGATCCATTCGAGCTGGTGACGGCGCGCCTGTTCGTCGAGCAACTGCCACAGGTCGGCGTTCTTGACCGGCTTCTTGTCGGCGGTTTTCCAGCCGTTGCGCTTCCAGCCGTGAATCCACTCGCTGATGCCCTTGAGCACGTATTGCGAGTCGCTATGCACGCGCGCCTTGACCGGGCGCTTCATCGCGTCGAGGGCGCGGATCACCGCCAGCAATTCCATGCGGTTGTTGGTGGTGGCGGCTTCGCCGCCCCACAGTTCCTTCTCGTGACCGCCGGCGCGCAGGATGGCACCCCAGCCGCCGGGGCCGGGATTGCCGCGGCAGGCGCCGTCGGTATAGATGTCGACGATCTCAGTCGCCATGTTGCTCCTTTTGCGCGACCGGACGCAGGGCTTTGGCGCGTACGGTCTTTTTGCGCCAGTTGGGGGTGATCAGGCGGATGCCGTGCACCCGCTTGACGGCGCGCAGCATATAGACGGCGCCAGAAAATTTCCACCAGCGGCGGCCGGCGCTTTCGGTGAAGCCCCAGCGTTGCAGCCATTTCTGCTGCTCGCAGGGCGGGGCATAGCAGCCGAAACTGCCGCGATCGACTTCGAAGCCGAGCAGCTTGAGCCAGTCCTTCAGCCGGGTCGGCGACAGGTAGCTGCCGTTCCAGGGGAAACCGCTACCGCGCCTGGCCTGTTTTTTCAGGCCCCACAGCGACAGCGGATTGAAGCCGGTGATGATCAGTTGTCCTTCGGGAATCAGAATGCGCTCGACTTCGCGCAGGATCTGGTGGGGATCGTCGGCGAACTCCAGGACATGCGGCAGCACCACCAGGTCGACGCTTTGCCCGGCAATCGGCAGGGCGGCCGGCGAACAGGCGATGGCGACCGAGTCACCGCTGCCGATGCGGATGCGCAGTGCCATCCGGTTGGCGCGCAGCAGGTCGCACTGCGGCAGGCCGATCTGCAGGGCGTTGAAGCCGAAGATGTCGGGGACGGTTTCGTCGATCTGGCGGATTTCCCAGTCGAGCACGTAGCGCCCCTGCGGCGACGCCAGCCAGGCATCCAGTTCACGATTTGACATCCGGGCGCTCTGGTTCGATAGTTCCGGCATGTTCGAAATCTCGCTCATTCCCGCCTTCAAGGATAATTACATCTGGCTGCTCAGCCGTGGTCGCCAAGCCTTCGTCGTCGATCCAGGCGACGCGGCGCCGGTGCTGAAACGACTGGCGGCTGACGGTCTGGAACTTTGCGGCATCCTGATCACCCACCACCACGCCGACCATCAGGGCGGAATTGCCGAATTGCTGGCCCACCGGCCGTGCGAGGTCTTTGCACCGGCCGAAGAGTCTATCACAGGGCGGACCCGCCCCCTGTGCGGCGGCGAACGCCTTGATGTGCTCGGCGTTCCGGTCGAGGTGCTGGCTGTTCCCGGACACACGCTGGGACATCTGGCCTACCTGGCGCCGGGCGCCCTGTTCTGCGGTGATACCTTGTTCGGTGCCGGTTGCGGGCGGCTGTTCGAGGGCACCCCGGCGCAGATGAGCGACTCGCTGGCCCGCATCGCGGCCTTGCCGGACGAGACACGCATCTACTGCGCCCACGAATACACGCAGATGAACCTGCCGTTCGCCGCTGCGGTCGAGCCGGATAATGCCGAGGTACAGGCCAGGGGGCTGCGGGTGGCAGCGCTGCGTGCTGCCGGTCAGTCGACCGTGCCCTTGCGGCTGGGCGAGGAGCGCTTGACCAATCCCTTCCTGCGCTGCCAGGAGCCGGCAGTCATCGCGGCGGCACGGGCACAGGGGGCTGCAGACGATGCGCCGGTATCGGTGTTTGCCGCCTTGCGCGCCTGGCGCAACGTTTTCTAGCGCCGCTGGCGGACCCGGGTGGCGGCTTTCTTCAGGGCGTCGAGCACGCGCGCCGCGTTGAAGGGCTTGACGATGAAGCCGCCGGCGCCATTCATGATTGCGTCCTGAACGGTTTCCGGGTCGGCACTGCCGGTGATCATGATGAACTCGGTGTCCGGCAGCGTCTGCTTGATCTCGATCATCGCCTCAAGCCCGTTCTTTTCCGGCATCAGCACGTCCATGCATACGATGTCCGGTTTCATGCGTTCGACCATTTCGACCGCCTGGGCACCGTTGCGGGCTTCGCCGACGACGTCGTACTCCTCGCCGCGGAGGATGCCGCGCAGGATGGTCCGCATCATGTCGTTGTCGTCCACGATGACGACGGAAACCCGGTTTTTGCTCATGGGAGGTTAGTAGCAGTTGGCCTTGAAGAATAGCAGGGCGACGACCGAAATGCCGACGGCGCAGCTTCCCCAGAAAATACTCCAGCGCAGCGCCCGGCTGGCTTCAACCCAGGCGCCGCGCTGCCGGGCCTGGAACAGGCGCTGGACTTCGCCGAGGGTCAGGATGGCAGTCAGCGAGAAGAAGATCATGCCGGAGAACAGGGCGATGATCAGGCCGTTGTCCATGGTCCGGCAACCGCCCCGGGTGATCCGCAGGTAGGACAGTACGCTATCGGTCCGGAAGGCATAGCCGGCAATCAGGTAAACCAGTGCGCCGAACAGCACGATCAGGAAAATCGTTAACTGCGTTTGCGCACGATGCAATTGCGCCCAGCCGCGCTTGATATCGTCGATAATCCACTTCATTGGTGCTGTTTGCCTGCCTGTTTGTCCGCTTTGGCGGACTCGTTGATACGAATTATTTACCAAGATTACCATGTCCGAAGCGCTTCAGTCGGTGTTGTCAAAGCTGTCAGCCTTGCGCGAGTTTGCCAGTCAGCCACGTGGACGTCGCCTGGGAAAGCGGGTGCTGGCCGGTGTGGCGGTTTTGCTGGCCAGCGGATTTTTCCTGGCACCGCCGGTGCTCGAGTCGGTTCTGGAAAAACAGCTGGCGAAGGCGCTGCACGGCGAGGTGCGGATCGACGATCTGGCGATCAATCCGCTGGTGCTGTCGGTCACGGTCAAAGGTCTCGTGGTGGTTCGCGACGGCAAGGAGCAGGCCGCTTTTGATGAGCTTTACATCAACCTTTCGGCGGCTTCGCTGTTCAAGATGGCGGCGGTCGTCGACGAAATCCGGCTGGCCGGCCTGCGCGTTTCGGTAGCGCGGACAGGCGACGGGCAATACGACATTTCCGATCTGCTCGACGAATGGTTGAAGCCGGATGAGACGCCGGACAAAACGCCGCCCCGTTTTTCCCTGAACAACATCCAGTTGATCGGCGCCAGCATCCACTTTGCCGATCGTCCGCGCGAGCGTGAGTTCGTCGTGAGCGACCTCAACCTGTCGCTACCTTTCCTGTCCAGCCTGCCTTACCAAGCCGAGATTCTGGTCCAGCCGATGCTGTCGGCCAACGTCAATGGTTCGACCTTCCGTCTCGACGGCCAGACCACGCCTTTTGCCGACGGGCGCGAGAGCGAACTCCGGCTCGACCTGGCCGGCTTTGACCTGGCCCAGTTGCAGCCCTATCTGCCGGCCGGCCTTCCGGTAAAAATCGCTGCTGCGCGTCTGGATTCGCAAATCCGGGCGGTATTCCGGGAACTGCCGGGGGGCGTGAATTCGCTGGTATTCGTCGGTAATGCCCGTCTGGCCGACCTGCAACTGCAGCAGGGCGACGGCCAGGCGCTGCTGGCCTGGAAAGGGCTTGCCGTCGAATTGTCCAAGATAGATCCATTCAATCGCCAGTTCGTCGTGCAACGTCTGGCGCTGGACGGACTTGAGCTTGATCTTTCGGTCAATCGTCTTGGCGAACTGAACCTGCTGGCGCTGGCCGGCGGCAGCTCAGCCGCGCCGGCGGCCGATGCACCTGCCGCGCCGGTGCACTGGTCGCTTGGTGAATTCGCATTGAACGACGCGACCTTGCGCTGGCGCGATTCGTCCGGCAGCAAACCGGTCAACGGCGAAATCCGCCAGTTCTCGGCACGACTCGGACCGCTGGATGAAAAACTGGCTTCCGTCGAGGTGATCGAGGCCGCCGCTCAGGTCGATTTCGGCGAGCAACTGCAAGTGCCCAGCCTGGCCATCAAGGCGCTACGCACCGACCTGACTGGTCAGCGCATCGAGATCGGCGAAGTCAGCAATGCCGGCGCGCGTATCGTCCTGCGCCGCAACGCCGATGGCGAAATCGAATGGCTGACGCTGCCGCGCTTGAAATCCTCCGGGAAGGGCGGGCAGCAGGCGGCCTCGGCGCCCTGGCTCGCCCGCGTGGCGACGCTGGCGGTCGACGATCTCGGCCTGCGTTTCGAAGACCGCTCGGTGCAGCCGGTGGCCGTTCAGCAGATCGATGGGCTCAGCCTGCGTGGCGAAGGGCTGGGCAACCTGGCCAACGAGAAGGGCCGGCTGTCGCTGCAGGCGACGGTCAACAAGCAGGGCAAGCTGGCGGTCGATGGGGATCTGCAGGCCGAACCTTTTGCCAGCAATCTGAAGATCGACGGGCAGGCAATACCGCTGGCTTCGCTGCAGGGCTATTCGGGACAGTTCCTCAATGTGCTGTTGCAGCGCGGACAGTTTTCCGCCAAGGGTGACGCCAGCCTGCGCCAGGAAAAGGGGCGCCTGCTGGCCGGCTACAAGGGATCGGCGACGCTGGGCAACCTGTTGCTGGTTGATCCCGAGAACAAGGCCGATTTCCTGAAATGGAAGTCGCTGCATCTGGGCGGTATCGATTTCCGGCTTGACCCGATGCGCATCGACATCCGCGAAATTGCCCTCAGCGATTTCTATTCGCGCCTGATCCTAAATGAAGCCGGCCGCCTGAATCTGGCCGACATCGTCCGTCAGCCGGCCGCCCCGGCGGCAGAGGCCGAGACAACGACGGTAGCGCCAACGGAGAAGGCGCCGCTGCCCCTGAGCATTGCCAGGGTGACGCTGAATAACGGGATGGTGAATTTTTCCGACCGTTTCGTCCGCCCGAATTACACGGTCGACATCGGCAAACTCGGCGGTCGGGTGACCGGTCTGTCGTCGGTTGACGGCACGGTGGCCGAACTCGAACTGCGCGGCAGTTACGGCAGGGCGGCGCCGGTATTGATCAGCGCCCGGCTCAATCCACTGGCGGCCAAGTCCTTTCTCGACCTCAAGGCCGAAGTCAAGGACGTTGATCTGACCGGGTTTTCGCCGTATTCGGGCAAATACGCCGGTTACCTGATCGACAAGGGCAAACTGTCGCTGAACCTTGCCTACAAGCTGGAAAACCAGCAACTGACCGCCAGCAACGGCCTGTTCCTCGATCAGCTCACGCTCGGCGAGCGCGTGGACAGCCCCGATGCCACCAGTCTGCCGGTCAGCCTGGCAATTGCGCTGCTGCGCAACAATCGCGGCGAAATCGACATCAACTTGCCGATCTCCGGTTCGCTCGACGATCCCCAGTTTTCGCTCGGCGGGGTGATCGTCAAGGTCATCGTCAACCTGTTCGTCAAGGCGGTGACCTCGCCGTTCGCGCTGCTCGGTTCGATGTTCGGCGACGGCGAGGAATTGTCGACCCTGGCCTTCGCGCCGGGGCAGACGCAGATCGATGCCGCGGCCGGCAAGAAGCTGGAAGCGCTGGCGCGGGCGCTCAACGATCGCAGCGCGCTGAAACTGGATATCACCGGCCATGCCGACCCGGAAACCGATCGCGAAGGACTGAAGCGTTTCGCCATCGAGCAGGCGATGCAGCGGGAAAAGCTCGCCGATCTGCGCAAGCAGGGCAAGGATGCGGAAAGCACCAGCATCGAGCCGGCCGAATACCCGGCGTATCTGGCGCGGGTGTACAAGGCGGCGAAATTCCCCAAGCCGAGGAACTTCATCGGCCTGCAGAAGGAATTGCCGGTCGAGGAAATGGAAAAGCTCCTGCTGACCCATTTGCCGGCCTCCGACGCCGATCTGGGGCAGCTGGCGCGGGTGCGCGCCGAGCAGGTCCAGGCCTGGTTGCTTGACCAGGGCAAGGTGGCGCCGGGGCAGATATTCCTGGTGCCGCCGAAGTCGGGCAAGGCGTCCGGGCAAGGCGGGCGGGTCGAATTTTCGCTGAGGTGAGACAATGAGCGAAACCATGGCGCTGGCCCTGCCGATTGGGGTAATGGTGGTCATCCTGCTGCAGGTGGTGCTGCTCTGGCGGGCGACGCGGCCGGCCGATGATGCCCGCTCGCTGAGCGAACTGCGCGACAGTCTGGAACGCGGCCTGGCACGCCTGGAACGCGAACTGCGCGAGGAAATGGCGCGCGGCCGGCGCGAAGACGCCGAGGAATCCTTCCGCGACCGGGAGGAACGCGCCCAGTCGGCCAGCCTGCTCGGCCAGGCGGTCAGTACCCAGATGGGCCAGCTTGGCACCTTGCAGGCCGAGCGCCTGGAGGCCTTCGCCCGCGAACTCAACCGTTTCTCGCTTGGCCTGGACGAGCGCTTCGAGCGTCTGCGCACCGGTGTCGAAAGCCGTCTCGGCGCCATGCAGGCCGACAATGCCGGCAAGCTCGAGGAAATGCGCCGTACCGTCGACGAGAAACTGCATGCGACGCTGGAGCAGCGTCTGGGCGATTCCTTCAAACTGGTCAGCGACAGGCTGGAGCAGGTGCATCGCGGTCTGGGCGAAATGCAGAATCTGGCGGCCGGGGTCGGCGATCTCAAGCGCGTGCTGAGCAACGTCAAGACCCGCGGCACCTGGGGCGAAGTCCAGCTGGCGGCCTTGCTCGAACAGTTGCTGACGCCGGCCCAGTACGCGGCCAACGTGGCCACCCGGCCGGGCAGCAACGAGCGCGTCGATTTCGCCATCCGTCTGCCGGGGCGAGCGGAGGCCGAGGTCGTCTGGCTGCCGGTCGATGCCAAGTTCCCGATCGAGGATTACCAGCGCCTGATCGACGCCCAGGATCCGGAAGCCGCCGAGGCTGCGGCGAAAGCCATCGAAACGCGGCTCAAGCTGGAGGCGCGCAGCATCCGCGACAAATACGTGGCGCCGCCGCACACCACCGATTTCGCGCTGCTCTACCTGCCGGTCGAGGGGCTGTACGCCGAGGCGCTGCGCCGGCCGGGACTGGCCGAACTGCTGCAGCGCGAATACCGGGTCAGCCTGGCCGGACCGACCACGCTGGCGGCCCTGCTCAACAGCCTGCAGATGGGCTTCCGGACGCTGGCCATCGAGCAGCGCTCGGCCGAGGTGTGGGCCGTGCTCGGGGCGGTCAAGGGCGAATTCGGCAAGTTCGGCGAGGCGCTGGCGCACACCCGCAAGAAGCTGGAGGAGGCGAGCAACAGCATCGTCCGCGCCGAGACGCGGACGCGCCAGTTGTCGAGAAAACTCAAGGACGTCGAGGCCTTGCCGGCCGACGACGCGGAAAAACTGATAGCGGGAGAGGGCGATGACGAAACGCGCTGAACTGGAAAACGCCTATCGGGCAACAAGCTACCGGGTGTTCCTGCCGGCCGGGAGTTTCGAACTGCGCATTGATGCGGCTTGCCCGGCGCTGGCCGAATGGCTGGCCGGGCGAGGCGAGACGGGCTTTGCCATCATCACCGCCTGCAATCCCGGCGGCGAGAAGGCCGATCCCGGGCGCAACGCCGAGCGTCAGTCAGCGCTCGAGTGCGACCTGCTGGAAGGCAACTACGAACCCTACGCCGCCGAAAACGTCGCCGACAGCGGGGATTGGCCGGTCGAGGAAAGTTGCTTCGTACCCGATATTGCACTTGAGGATGCGCTCGCACTGGCGGAAGATTATGGACAGAACGCCATCGTGTGGGGCGGGGCAGACGGGATTCCCCGTCTGGCCTGGACGGAAGACATCGAATAATGATCCGGAAAATCGGCCGCTTCGAAATTCGCGGCGAACTGGGGCGGGGTGCGCAGAGCACGGTCTATCGCGGTTTCGACCCGCAATTGCAGCGGGAAGTCGCGATCAAGACGCTGCATTTCACGCACCCGGACCCGGCACAGAACAAGGTGCTGCTCGACGAGGCGCTGGCGGTCAGCCAGTTGCGCCACGCCAATATCGTGCCCATTTTCGAAGCCGGCGAGGAGGGCGGGGACATCTTCCTCGTCTTCGAACTGGTGCCCGGCCAGAATCTCGCCGAACGCCTGCGCCAGGGCGGCGCGCTGCCGGTACTCAAGGCGCTGTCCATCCTGCGCCCGGTGCTCGATGCGGTGGCCCACGCCCACGCCCGGGGCATCATCCACCGCGACCTGAAGCCTTCGAACATCCTGATCGATGAAAACGGCACGCCCCGGGTCATGGACTTCGGCATTGCTGCCCGGGTCGATGCGCCCAGCGACAGCCGGGACGAACTGAGCGGCACTCCGGCCTACATGGCGCCCGAATACATCGACCGCCGCGAGTGCAGCGCGCGTTCCGACGTCTTTTCCGCCGGCCTGGTCCTCCACGAAATGCTGGCGGGCCGCCGGGCAATCTCCGGCGACAGTCTCGGCGAGATGTTCCGCCGCATCCTCAGCGAGGACATCCGCCTGCCCGACGACGTGGCCGTCGATGAACGCCTGGGCAGCATCCTGGCCAAGGCGCTGGCTCGCGACCCGGGGCTGCGTTATCAGGAAATGGCGCAGTTCATCGCCGCCCTCGACGATTATTCGGAAACCGACGAGGCGCCGGTCATCGATACGGTCGGCCGCCAGGCCACCATCGATTTCCTGCTGCGCCGGATGCGTCACAAGAGCGATTTTCCCGCCTTGTCGGAATCGGTCAGCGCGATCAACCGCATTGCCAACAGCGAGACGGAAAGCGTCAACAAGCTGTCGAACACCATCCTCAAGGACTTCGCGCTGACCAACAAGCTGTTGCGGCTGGTCAATTCGGCCTATTTCCGGCCGGCTGGTGGCGGCAATATCAGCACGGTGTCGCGGGCGGTGGTCGTACTCGGCTTCGAGAGCGTGCGCAACATCGCCATCACCGTCCTGCTGTTTGAACACCTGCAGAACAAGGGCAACGCCAACCAGTTGAAGGAAGAATTCCTGCGCGCCAACCTGGCCGGTGTCCTGGCCAAGGACATCGGTGCTGCGGCCGGCATGCACGATCTCGAACAGGCCTTCATCTGCGCCTTGTTCCACAATCTCGGCCGCCTGCTGTCGCAGTACTATTTTGCCGAGGAGTCCGATGAAATCCGCCGCATCATGGCCCAGCGCGGATGCAGCGACGACCAGGCGGCGCAGCAGGTGTTGGGAATTTCCTTCGAGGATCTCGGGATTGCCATCGCCCGCCAGTGGGGGTTCCCGTCGGTGATCGTCGGCTCGATGCGGCGGCTGCCGCCCGGTCACCTGCGCAAGCCGGCGACGACCGAGGAGCGCCTGCGCGTGCTCGCCGGTTTTTCCGGCGTGCTGTGTGACGCCATCGGGCAGGGCGAGCATGAGGCCGGCAAGCAGCAGTTGCAGAAGGTGCTGGGGCGCTTCAACGAAGCCGTGCCGCTTGACGAAGCGGAAGTCATGCAGACGGTACGGCGCGCGGTCGAGGAAATTTCCGATTTCGCCCGGATCATTCATCTGAACGTCCAGCAAACGGCGTTCGGCCGGCAGATGCAGCAATTTGCCAGCAGCGCGGACGAGGCGGCGGCTCCGCCGGTCGACGATTCCCTCGACGGCACCTTGTTGCGCGATGCCGTCGCCCCCGGGGTGCTCGAAGACGTGACCGGCAATGGCGCGGCCGACGCCCAGGCGGTGCTGACGGCTGGCATCCAGGACATCAGCAATACCCTGGTCGACGGTTATCGCTTGAACGACATCCTGCGCATTATTCTCGAAACCATGTACCGGGCGATGGGCTTCAAGCGGGTGCTGCTGTGCATCCGCGATGCCAAGTCGGGCAGCATGCAGGGGCGTTTCGGCTTTGGTCCGGAAGCGACCGAAATTGCCCGCAACTTCCGCTTCCCCCTCAGCTTCACCCCGGACATCTTCCATGCCGCGACCTCGAAGGGCGCCGACATCCTGATCCACGACATCGACGACCCCAAGATTGCCGGGCGCATTCCGGACTGGTATCGGCAGGCGGTGCCGGCGCGTTCCTTCGTGCTGCTGCCACTGAACATCAAGGGCAGTCCGGTGGCACTGATCTACGCCGACTGCGACGAGGCCGGCGGCATCGTCATCCCGGACAAGGAACTGTCGCTGTTGCGCACCCTGCGCAATCAGGCGCTGCTGGCGATCAAGCAGGGCGGATGACAAAAACCCGCCGGGCGGCGGGTTTCAGTCAATCACCAGAGTTGCCACCAGGGCGTTTTGCGTTCGATCCCGGTGACGTAGAACTGGCTTTCCGGGAAATTCTTGCGCAATACGCGGTCGGCGTCGTTGCGCAGGTCTTCCATGCCGAGCTTGTCGTAGGCCAGGTAGAGGATGTACAAGGCTTCCTCGATGGCCGGCGCCTGCGGGTAGGTTTCGACGGCGACCTGGGCACGGTTGGCTGCAGCGATGTAGGCGCCGCGCTTCATGTAGTAGCGGGCGACGTGAACTTCCAGCGAGGCCAGGGCATTGACCAGATAGTTCATGCGCTTGATCGAGTCGGCTGCATATTTGCTCTTCGGGAAGCGTTCGACCAGTTCCTTGAACGAGTCGAAGGCTTCACGGGCCGCCTTGGGGTCGCGTTCGGTCAGGTCCTGGTTGCTCAGGTGGCCGACCAGGCCGAGGTCTTCATTGAAGTTGATCAGACCTTTCAAATAAAACGCGTAATCGACAGCCGGATGGTTCGGGTGCAGCTTGATGAAGCGGTCGGCGGCTGCCAGGGCGGAGCCGGGTTCGCCGGACTTCCAGTAGACATAGGCCAGTTCGATCTGCGCCTGCTGGGCAAAACGGCCGTAAGGGTAGCGTGCCTCGAGCTTTTCCAGCATCTTCACGGCTGTGTCCCAGGAGCCATCGGCTTGTGCCTCCTTGGCTGCCGCGTAGAGACGTCCAGCCGACCAACCGGCGGTTTCGTCGTATTCCGAGCCCGTGGTGCTGCAACCGGCAAGTACGGCGAGAGCCAGTATGGCGAGCAAAGACCTCAGACCGGCGGTGAACGAGGCGAATGCAGGTAAACTGCGCATCATGAACGATCCTTATGAAAACTCGGGCGATTATAGCCCAAGCGAGCCGCTCCAACTGAGCGTTCCTGACGGTTGCGGGGGGAAGCGGCTCGATCAGGCACTGGCCGAGCTGCTGCCGCAGCATTCGCGTAACCGCCTGCAGGGCTGGATTCGTGACGGCTTGGTCGAAGTCGATGGCGATGTCGTCAGCGAACCCAAACGCAAGGTGCTCGGCGGCGAACGCCTGTTGCTCGCGGTACCGGACGACGCGGTGACCACCGAACTGCCGGAAGACATTCCGCTCGACATCATCTTCGAGGACGAAACCCTGCTGGTCATCAACAAGCCGGCCGGACTGGTCGTGCATCCGGGCAGTGGCAACTGGAGCGGCACCCTGATGAACGCGCTGCTCCATCATGTGCCGGGCATTGCCGAGGTGCCGCGCGCCGGCATCGTGCACCGTCTGGACAAGGACACCAGCGGCCTGCTGGTGGTCGCCAAGACCCTGGAAGCGCAGACCGATCTGGTGCGCCAGTTGCAGGCGCGTACTGTCAAGCGCCAGTATCTGGCGCTGGCTGCCGGCCAGATCCGGCGGGACAGCGGCGTCGATTCGCCGATCGGTCGGCATCCGGTCAATCGCATCAAGATGGCGGTGGTGCCGGAAAGCCGCGGCGGCAAACCGGCGCTGACCTGGTACCGGCGGCTGGAACTGTTTCCTTACTGCACGCTGGTCGAATGCGCGCTGGAAACCGGTCGCACTCACCAGATCCGCGTCCATATGGCATCGATCGGTCATCCGCTGGTCGGCGACCCGGTTTATGGCAAGCACGATCCGCGTTTGCCGGTCTTCAAGCGCCAGGCCTTGCACGCGACCCGGCTCGGCCTGGTCCATCCGCTGAGCGGCCGGCAGATGCAGTGGGAAGTGCCGATGCCCGAAGACATGCGCGAACTGCTCGACACCCTGCGCCATGGCTGATTTCCTGATTCCCGACTGGCCGGCCCCGGCCAATGTCCGGGCGCTGCAGACCCTGCGCGACGGCGGTAGCAGCCCGGCGCCTTGGAACAGCTTCAATCTGGGCGATCACGTCGGCGACGACGCGGCGCGGGTCGCCGCCAATCGCGCCCGGCTGCGCACCGAGCTCCCCGGCGAACCCTGCTGGTTGCGCCAGGTGCATGGCGTCGAGGTCGTCGATGTGGCGCAAGTGGCGGCCGGTACCGAGGCAGACGCCGCTTACGCCACGCAGGCCGGGCGGGTATGCGTCGTGATGACTGCAGATTGCCTGCCGGTGCTGTTCTGCAATCGCCAGGGGACGGTGGTTGCGGCAGCGCACGCCGGTTGGCGCGGCTTGCTGGCCGGGGTGCTGGAAAACACGCTGGCAGCCATGCATTGCCCGCCGGGCGAGGTCATGGTCTGGCTGGGGCCGGCCATCGGCCCCGACAACTTCGAAGTCGGCGACGAGGTGCGCAGCGCTTTTGTCGCGCACGACGCCGCGGCCGGCGAGGCATTCCGGCCGCAGGCCGGCGGCAAGTGGCTGGCCGACCTATACGCGCTTGCCCGTCGGCGGCTGGACGCTGCCGGCGTCGTTGCCATCCACGGCGGCGGACTGTGCACCGTCGCCGATGCCGGGCGCTTCTTCTCCTACCGGCGCGACGGCGTCACCGGGCGCATGGCCAGCCTGATCTGGCTGGCCTGACTTGGCCTGCATCGCCTCCCGATAGGCGCGACGCTGTCGGCGTACCTTGCTGCCGCTCATCCACAGCAGGATGCTGCAGGGCAGGAGTCCGTAAAAGACAAAGGAAATGACGCCAGCGACAACGCTGGCTTCATTGACGGCGATAAGGAGGGTGACGTAGAGCCACCCGATGGCGATGATGTACATCCGGTAATTATGCATTGACAGTGTCCGGACGGGTATGCAGAATCCAGAAGCTGCAGCCCACGACAACCAGCGAGAACAGAATTCCATGACGCAAGGATCGAACAATAACGAGGCTTTTCTGGGGTCAGCCATGCAGTTCATGCAGGCAGGACAGACCATGGCCCAGCAGTTCATGGAATTTCTCGGCAAGAATGCGCAAGCCCAGGGTAATCAGCCGCCGCAAATCGACCCGCAGGCGCTGACGGCGCTGCAGAAGCGCCTGATGGATCAGCAGATGTCGCTGTGGCAGGCCATGCTCGACAAGCAGAAGGGCGCGCCGCAGGCGTTCAAGGTCGAGCCCGAACCCGGTGACCGCCGTTTTGCCGCACCGGCCTGGCGCGATAGCCCGATCTACGATTACCTGCATCAGGCCTACCTGCTCAATGTCCGTTACCTGAAGGAAATGGTCGAGGTGCTGCCGGCGCAGGACGACAAGGCGCGCGACAAGATGCGTTTCCTGGCCCGCCAGGTGGCCGACGCGATGGCGCCGACCAATTTTGCCGCGACCAACCCGGAATTCATCCAGCTGGCCCTGGAAACCAAGGGCCAGAGCATTACCGACGGCATCAACAACCTGCTCAAGGATTTCGAGAAGGGCCGCATCTCGATGACCGACGAATCGGTGTTCGAGGTCGGCAAGAACATTGCCACCACCGAAGGCGCCGTCGTTTTCGAGAACGAGGTCATGCAGTTGATCCAGTACGCGCCGCTGACCCCCAAGGTTGGCACGCGGCCGCTGCTGGTGGTGCCGCCGTGCATCAACAAGTTCTACATCATGGACCTGCAGCCGGACAATTCGTTGATCCGCTTCCTGGTCGAGCAGGGCAATACCGTATTTCTCGTCTCCTGGCGCAACCCGATGGAAGCGCAGGGCCATCTCGGCTGGGACGATTATCTCGAGCACGGCCCGCTGGCCGCGATTTCGGTGATCCGCGAAATGACCCGGGTCAAGCAGATCAACGCGCTCGGCTTCTGCGTCGGCGGCACCATCCTGACCTCGGCGCTGGGCGTGCTCAAGGCGCGCGGTGAAGACAGCGTCGCCTCGCTGACCTTGCTGACCACGCTGCTCGATTTCTCCGATACCGGCGAGATTGGCCTGTTCATCGACGAGCAGGCGCTGACCACCCGCGAAGCGACGATCGGCCAGGGCGGGCTGCTGCCGGCGCGCGACCTGCAGAATACCTTCTCCTTCCTGCGTGCCAACGACCTGGTCTGGAACTACGTCCAGAACAACTACCTCAAGGGCCAGAAGCCGCAAGCCTTCGACCTGCTTTACTGGAATTCCGATTCGACCAACCTGCCGGGGCCGTTCGCCTGCTGGTACATGCGCAACATGTACCTCGACAACAGCCTGCGCGTGCCCGGCAAGCTGACCATGTGCGGCGAGACGGTCGATCTCGGCAAGCTCGACATGCCGGTCTACCTGCTGGCGACGCGCGAGGATCACATCGTGCCCTGGCAATCGGCTTACTTGAGCACACGTATCCTCGGCGGGAAGCTGCGTTTCGTGCTTGGTGCCTCGGGGCATATTGCCGGCGTGATCAACCCGGCGAGCAAGAACAAGCGCAGTTACTGGATCAACGACGATGTACAAGCGGACGCCGATGCCTGGCTGGCAGGGGCGACCGAAATGAAGGGCAGCTGGTGGCTCGATTGGGCCAACTGGATCAAGGAGCACTGTGGAGAACAGCGCGCCGCGCGCAAGATCGGCACAACAAAATACAAAGCCATCGAGCCGGCACCGGGCCGTTACGTCAGGGAACGTGCGGTCTGATTCCCCAAGTCCGACAAGGAGACAAAAAATGTTGCGAGTTGCACTGATTACCGGCGGTATGGGCGGTCTCGGCGAAGCCATCTGCATCAAGATGGCGGCGCTGGGCTACAAGGTCGTGACCACGCATTCGCCGGGCAATGCCAAGGCGGAGGAGTGGCTGAAGAACATGAACAACATGGGCTACGGCTTCAAGGCCTATCCCTGCGATGTCACCGATTTCGACTCGGCCAAGGCCTGTGTCGAAACCGTCACCCGCGAAGTCGGGCCGATCGACGTGCTGGTCAACAACGCCGGCATCACCCGCGACATGACCTTCAAGAAGATGACCAAGGCCGACTGGGATGCCGTCATCCGCACCAACCTCGACTCCGTCTTCAACATGACCAAGCAGGTCATGGACGGCATGGTCGAGCGCAAGTGGGGGCGCGTCGTCAATGTGTCTTCGGTCAACGGCCAGAAGGGCGCCTTCGGTCAGACCAACTATTCCGCCGCCAAGGCCGGCATGCACGGCTTCACCAAGGCGCTGGCGCTGGAAGTCGCCAAGCAGGGTGTCACGGTCAATACCATCTCGCCGGGTTATATTGGCACCAAGATGGTGACGGCCATTCCGCAGGACATCCTCGATTCCAAGATTCTGCCGCAGATTCCCGTCGGGCGTCTGGGCAAACCAGAAGAAATCGCCGGCCTCGTTGCCTACCTCGCTTCCGATGAAGCGGCGTTCGTCACCGGGGCCAACATTTCCATCAACGGCGGTCAGCATATGTTCTGACCGGCGTTTTTTAACCCCGCTTTATCTATAAGGAAGGAAATAACATGACGCAACGTGTCGCTCTCGTTACCGGTGCCATGGGTGGTCTGGGTACCGCCATTTGCCAGCAACTGGCCCAGGCTGGTCACAAGGTGGTTGCCGCCTATCACCCGCAATTCGACAACAAGGACGCCTGGCTGGCCGAAATGTCTGCTGCCGGTTTCAACGACTTCGTCTGCGTCGGCGGTGACGTCTCCGTGCTGGAAGACTGCCAGAAGATGGTTGCCGAAGCTGAAGCCGCCTGCGGCCAGGTCGACATCCTGATCAACAATGCCGGCATCACCCGTGACCGCATGTTCGCCAAGATGGAAAAGGATGGCTGGGATGCCGTCATCGCCACCAACCTGACCTCGCTGTTCAACATGACCAAGCAAGTCTCCGCCAAGATGGCCGAGCGTGGCTGGGGCCGCATCGTGAACATCTCGTCGGTCAACGGCGTCAAGGGTCAGGCTGGCCAGACCAACTACTCGGCTGCCAAGGCCGGCGTCATCGGCTTCACCAAGGCCCTGGCTGCCGAACTGGCGGCCAAGGGTGTGACGGTCAACGCCATCGCCCCGGGCTATGTGGCCACCAAGATGGTCATGGCGATCAAGCCGGAAGTCCTGCAGACCATCGTCGACTCCGTGCCGATGAAGCGCCTGGCCAAGCCGGAAGAAATCGGCTACGCCTGTTCCTACCTGTGCAACGAACTCTCCGGTTTCACCACCGGCGCCACGATCAACATCAACGGCGGCCTGTACTACCAGTAATTTTGCACTGCACCACAAAGGGGCGCCCATGGGCGCCCTTTTTTTCGGCTATAATGTTGCGCTGCACATAAACCAGTCTTGAGGCTTCAGCATGTCCGAACCGGTTCGCCTGATCAAGAAATATCCCAATCGCCGTCTGTATGACACCAAGACGAGTGCATACATCACGCTGGGAGATGTCAAGGAACTGGTGCTCAAATTCGAGTGCTTCAAGGTGGTGGATGCCAAGAGCGGTGAGGATCTGACCCGCAGCATCCTGCTCCAGATCATCCTGGAAGAGGAAACCGGCGGCGTGCCCCTGTTCTCCTGCGATCTGCTTTCCGGTTTCATCCGCTTCTACGGCAGCACCTCGCAGAACATGCTGGGGCGCTACCTGGAAAACAACATGAAGACCTTCGTCGACTTCCAGCAGAAGCTGCAGGAGCAGTCGCGCACCATGTACGGTAGCGACACGGCCAGCGTGCAGGCAGATTTCTGGAACCAGTTCCTGAATTTCCAGCAGCCGGCGATGCAGAACATGATGACCGCCTACATGGATCAGTCGAAGAAGATGTTCCTGTCGATGCAGGACCAACTGCAGAATCAGACCCGTTCCATGTTCCCGGGATTCCCGCCCGGCGATTCGGGCGACAAGTAAAAAAACGGCCGCAACAGCGGCCGTTTTCACGTGGGGCGGGCGAGGCTCAGGAACGCGGGCCGCGCTCGTCGCGCTTGGCCGGCTTGGTCTCGGCAAGCTGCTTGCGCTGTTCCGGCGTCAGGATGTCCATGACCTTGCGTTCGGCCTGCAGGCGGGACATTTCCATGTCGGCGCGCTGCTTGGCGATCTGGTCGACCAGTTGGCGGGCCTTGGCTTCGCTGTAGTCAGGCGTTGCTTTCAGAGCCTGCAGTTCCTTTTCGCTCTTGCGCAGGCTCTTCATCTGGTCACGCATGGCCGGGGCCTGGGCGTGCATGATGTCGAAAATCTTGTCCTGCTGCGCTTCGCTGAGGTCGAGTCGATGCAGGCCGCGCATGGCCATCTTGTCGCCCATCATGCCGTGGCCGCCATGCATGCTGGTCTGGCGCATGCCGTCCTTGCCGTCACAACCACCGGCCTTGCCGCCGGGATAAGCCATGGCGGCCAGGGGGACGGCGAGGGCGATGCCGGCAACGACGAGCAGACGCTTGGGCTGGATGAAGTGCTTCATGATGTTCTCCTGTGGATGAGCCGGAAATGGACCGGCGACAGGAGGAAGCTTAAGGACATCGACGTAAGCTGTCGTTTGCCATTTGTAAGGAATCGTTTCAGCCGGTCACACCGTCCAGCGCCTTGCTCAGCCGGGCAACCGCCGCTGCCGGGTCGTGCAGCTTGTCCAGACCGAACAGGCCCAGGCGGAAGGTGCGGAAATCGGCCGGCTCGTCGCACATCAGCGGTACGCCGGTAGCGCTCTGCACACCCTGGGCGATGAATTTGCGGCCGTTCTGGATGTCCGGGTCGGTGGTGTAGCTGACGACCACGCCGGGGGCCTGGAAGCCTTCGGCAGCGACGCTGGGGAAACCGCGTTCGACCAGCAGCGCGCGCACGCGCCGGCCGAGTTCCCATTGTTCGGCGCAGACCTTGTCGAAACCGTAAGCCTCGGTTTCGAGCATGACCTGGCGCACCGAGGCCAGGGCGTCGGTCGGCATGGTCGCGTGATAGGCGTGGCTGCCGCTTTCGTAGGCTTCCATGATCTGCAGCCATTTCTTCAGGTCGCAGGCGAAGCTGGTGCTGCTGGTCGCGTCGATATGGGCGCGGGCGCGTTCGCCGAGGGCGATCAGCGCGCAGCACGGCGAGCCGCTCCAGCCCTTTTGCGGGGCGCTGATCAGCACGTCGACATCGTTGGCGGCCATATTCACCCAGACGGTGCCGGAAGCGATGCAGTCGAGCACGAACAGGCCGTCGACCGCGCGCACTGCGGCGCCGACGGCGTGCAGGTAGTCGTCGGGCAGGATCATCCCGGACGAGGTTTCGACATGCGGCGCGAAAACGACTTCCGGCCGGTGCTCGCGGATGGCCGCAACGACTTCCTCGATCGGTGCCGGGGCAAACGGCGCCTGGGCACCGCTGCCTTGCTGGCGGGCCTTGAGGACGATGCTTTCGGACGGGATGTGGCCCATGTCGAAAATCTGCGTCCAGCGGAAGCTGAACCAGCCGTTGCGGATGACCATGACCTTGCGCTGCGTGGCGAACTGGCGGGCCACCGCTTCCATGCCGAAGGTGCCGCTGCCGGGAACGACGATACTGGCCTTGGCGTTGTAAACCTTCTTGACGATGCGCGAGATGTCGCACATGACGCCCTGGAACTGCTGCGACATGTGATTCAGCGCCCGGTCGGTATAGACCACGGAGTATTCGAGCAGGCCGTCGGGATCGGGATGGGGGAGCAGGGCGGGCATGGATGTCTCCGGCTGATGTTGTTGATTAGGGGGCGAGGATAGCGCCGTCCTCGCTTTCCGGCTAGTGCAGGCGTGGTCGTCTGTATCACCAGAGGGCGTCGGATTCACCGCTGGCAAAGCGTCCTTGCAGGAAGTCGAGGAAGGTGCGCACCTTGGCCGAGAGTTGGTGACGCTGCGGATAGAGTGCGTGGATGTCGGCCGAGATGCCCGCCCAGTCGGGCAGTACGCGGACCAGCCGGCCGCTGCGCAGGTCGGCGGCGATGTCCCATTCCGAGCGCAGGATGATGCCGTGCCCGGCCAGCGCCCAGTCAACGGCGATTTCGCCGTGATTGACGGCGAGCGGACTGCGCACCTTGACGGTGACCTGCTGGTTGCCGTCGGTCAGTTGCCAGTTGTTGAAGGCGCGCTCGTGTTCACGGATGACGATGCAGTCGTGCGCCTGCAGGTCGCGCGGCGTTTGCGGCACGCCGTGGGCAGCGAGGTAGGCAGGGGCGGCGCACAGCAGACGGCGGTTGGGCGCGATGCGGCGGGCCAGGATACGCGCATCCGGCGGCGGGCCGAAACGGATGGCGATGTCGAGTGCGTGCTCTGTCAGGTCGAGCGTGCGGTCGGAGAGGTGGAGGATGACCTCGATGTCCGGCCAGTCGCGAACGAAATCCGAAATTGCCGGGCCGAGGTGACGACGGCCGAACCCGAAGCCGGCGTTGATGCGCAGCAAGCCCTGTGGTCGTTCGCGGCTGTCGAGCAGCGAGCGCTCCAGGCGCTCGATGTCGCGCAGGATCTGTTCGCCGTCTTCCAGATAGCGTTCGCCTTCCGGCGTCAGACTGAGCCGGCGCGTGGTCCGGTTGAGCAGGCGCACGCCCAGTCGCTGTTCCAGCGCGGCCAGCCGTCGACTCACCGCCGGCGGCGTGATGCCGAGCGCCTGCGCCGCCGCTGCCAGGCTGGGCTGGCGGGCAAGCAGGCTGAAGAAGGCGAGGTCGGGGACGTCGTTCATTCGTGCTTTAAACGCAATAATAAATTGAATTTTGCGCCATTGTATCTTTCGCTGTGCTGAATATCATGGCTTTTCCCTCATTGACCGCAACATTCACATGCCGCTGCTCCACCTGCTTCCCCTTGCCGATCTCTCGCTGGCGCTGGCCATTGGCGCTGCCTTGGGTTTCTTCGGTGGCCTGTTCGGCATCGGCGGCGGCATCATCGCCATTCCGCTGTTCGTGCTCGCCTTCGCCATGGATCAGGCGATGGCCCAGGGCACGGCGCTGGTGCTGATGGTGCCGAACCTGCTGATCGGCTGGTGGCGTTACAGCCGCAAACATCCGGTCGGCTGGCGGGCGGTGCTGGCGATTGCGCTGCCGGCGACGCTGACCACCTGGCTGCTGGCGCATTTCGCGACGCGGCTCGACGCGCAATTGCTTGGTCACCTGTTCTGCGCCTTCCTTGGCATCCTCGCGCTGCGCCTGCTCTGGCAGGGACGTTGCGGGCGCGAACCGCTCACCGGCGTACCGTTGCGCCCGGCGGCGCTGCCGCTGGTCGGCGTTGCCGGCGGCAGCAGCATGGGCTTGCTCGGCATCGGCGGCGGCCTGGTCGCCACGCCGCTGCTCTCCGGCTGGCTCGGTCAGCGCCAGACCGTGGCGCAAAGCCTGGCGCTGGCCCTGGTCGCGCCGAGTTCGCTGGTCGCACTCAGCGCCTACGCCGGCGCCCAGCGCGTAGACTGGAGCCTAGGCCTGCCGATGGCGCTCGGTGGCATGTTCACCGTCGCTGCCGGCGTTGCGCTCGCGCACAAACTGCCGGAACGCCGCATGCGCGCAGCCTTCGCCTGGATGCTGCTGGCCACGGCGTTGTGGCTGGCGCTGGCGCCGCGCTGAAATTCAGCGCCAGCCCTCAACCGCCATCTTGCGGCGCAGGAAAGCAATCTGTGTCTGCAGCGGCAGATCCTTTGGGCAGATGTCGTGGCAGCCGAGCAGGCTCATACAGCCGAAGACGCCGTCGTCGTCGCCGATCAACTCAAAAAACTCGGCGTCGCTACGGGTGTCGCGCGGGTCGAGGCGGAAGCGGGCGATCTTGTTGAGGCCGACGGCGCCGACGAAGTTTTCGTTCATCTGTGCCGTGCCGCAGCCGGCGATGCAGCAGCCGCATTCGATGCAGCGGTCGAGTTCGTAGATGGCTTCGGCCAGTGCCGGTTCCATGCGCGCTTCGAGGGCGTCGAGGTCGACGGCTTCGCTTTGCGCGATCCAGGTTTGCAGGCGTTCGGCAGTGCCGCGCATCCACTTGCCGGTATTCACCGACAGATCCCCGATCAGCTCGAAGAAGGGCAGCGGGGCGAGGGTGATGTCGCTGCCGTAGTCGCGCGTCAGCGTGCGGCAGGCGAGCGCCGGTCGGCCGTCGACCAGCATTGCGCAACTGCCACAGATGCCGGCGCGGCAGACGAAGTCGAACTGCAGGGAAGGGTCTTGCGTCGCGCGGATTTCATTGAGCGCGATGAACAGCGTCATGCCTTCCGCTTCTTCCAGCTCGAAGGCCTGCAGATAAGGTTTGCTTGCCGGATCGGCCGGGTTGCAGCGCAGGATGTGCAGGGTCAGCCGGCGCGGCGCCTGACCCGGTTTCGGTTTGCGGAACAGGGTGATCATGCGTTCTCTCCAAGGTGCGCATTGTCCCCGCGCAAATGCTCCGGCAGCAGATGGCGGAAAGGCATCAGCGCGGCTTGCACGGCGTGCCGGTCGCTGCCGGCCAGGGCGGCACGGGTGGCGTCGACTTCGGCCTGGCGGCTGGCGGTTAGCGGGTGTTCGATGGCATCGCGCGTGCCGTAGCCGCGCCAGCCAGGTGGTAGTTCCATGCGGGTGATGTCGAGCGGCTCGTAATTCAAGGTCGGCAAGGTTTGCTCGCTGTCGGGCCAGCTTGCCAGCGTGCGCTTGAGCCAGTCGGCGTCATTACGCTGCGGGTAATCCTCGCGGAAATGCGCGCCGCGGCTTTCCGTGCGCTGCAAGGCACCGTAGCTGACGCACAGCGCCAGCTTGAGCATCTTCTGCAGGCGCCAGGCCAGCGTCAGTTCGGGGTCGGCGCCGCCGCGCCGGCCGGAAAGGCCGAGGTCGCGGCTGCGCAAAAGCAGGCTTTGCAGCGTGTTGACCGCAGCATTCATGGCTTCACCATGGCGGACGATGCCGACCTGGGCGGTCATTGTCGATTGCATTTCGCGCAGCAGCAGGCTGGCGCTTTCCTGGCCGTGGTGATTGGCGATCGCGGCAAACTCCGCCTGCGCGCGCTCGAAACATTGGCGGATCAGCGCGGTGGAAACGGTCAGTTCGCCGTCCGGCGAAGCGCAGAAATCGGCGATGGCGGTGCCGACGATCATTCCGGAAACCACGGTTTCGGCCACCGAGTTGCCGCCCAGCCGATTGAATCCGTGCAGGTCCCAGCAGGCCGCTTCGCCGCAGGCGAACAGACCCTTGAGGCCGCGTGCCGCGCCCTGCGCGTCGGTGCGGATGCCGCCCATCGAATAATGCTGGGCCGGGCGCACCGGAATCCACTGCTTGGCCGGGTCGATGCCGAGGAAGTACTGGCAGATTTCCTTCACTTCGCGCAGCTTGTGATTGATGTGGGCGGCGCCGAGCAGCGTGATGTCCAGCCACAGATGCTGGCCGAAACGGTTGCTGGCGCCCTTGCCGGCCTTGATGTGCGCTTCCATGCGCCGCGACACCACGTCGCGCGACGCCAGTTCCTTCTTTTCCGGCTCGTAGTCGGGCATGAAGCGGTGGCCATCGACATCGCGCAGCAGGCCGCCGTCACCCCGGCAACCTTCGGTGACCAGGATGCCGGCGGGGAAGATCGCGGTCGGGTGGAACTGGATCGCTTCCATGTTGGCCAGCGGCACGACGCCGGTGTCCAGCGCGATGGCAGCGCCGATGCCTTCGTTGATGACGGCGTTGGTGGTCGCCTGGTAGAGCCGGCCGAAGCCGCCGGTGGCAATGCAGGTGGCTTTGGCGACATAGGCTGTCAGTTTGCCGTCGATCAGGTTGCGGACGATGGCGCCGTGGCAGCGTTCGCCGTCGTGGATCAGCGCCACCGTTTCGCGCCGCTCGTGCACCGGAATACCTTCGGCAACGGTCTGGTCGCTGACCGCGTACAGCATCGCGTGGCCGGTGCCGTCGGCGACGTAGCAGGTGCGCCATTTGCGCGTGCCGCCGAAATCGCGGGCGGTGATCAGGCCGTGCGCGTCGGCGCTTTCCGTCAGCGTCACCGGCTTGCCGTCGATGATCACTGTGCGTTCACCGGCCTCGACGCGGTTCCACGGCACGCCCCAGGCTGCCAGTTCGCGCACCGCCTTCGGCGCCACGTGCGTAAACATGCGCGCGACTTCCTGGTCGCAGCCCCAGTCGCTGCCGCGTACGGTGTCCTCGAAATGGACGTCCTCGTTGTCGCCAGCGCCTTTCAGTGCATTGGCCAAGCTGGCTTGCATGCCGCCCTGGGCAGCGGCCGAATGCGAGCGCTTGGGCGGTACCAGGCTGAGGATGATCACTTGCTGGCCGCGTTTCTTTGCTGCCAGACCGGCGCGCAGGCCGGCCAGTCCGCCGCCGATGACGAGGACGTCGCTGTGGATGATGTCCATGATTCAGTGCTTTCCGTGGTCGACCGTCGTCTGTCCCGGCGGCAGGTAGCGCTCGCCGGCGCGGTCGGCGTGGGCGCGACCCAGGTCGATGTAGGCCAGCAGCGTGACCAGGCCGAGGGTGATGAAGAAGGCGCTGAAGGCGTGGCGGATGTGGCGCAGGCGACGGCGTCCGGCATTGGCGTCATCACCGACGAACCAGCCCCATTTGACCGCCAGCCGGTACAGGCCGATACCGCCATGGACTTCGGCGGTGAACAGCAGCGCCAGATAGATCGGCCACATGCCGCCGGTCCATACGCGGTCGGCGGATTCATACGGGCCGATCAGCTGCGGTTGGCTGACCATGTCGTAAAGATGGATGGTGGTCAGGAAAAACAGCGCGAAGCCGGTCATCACCTGCAGCCACCACAAGCTGGTGTCGCCGTGGCGCAGCCGGCGCCGATGGGTGGAGAAGGCGTGGTACTGGCGATAGCCGGCGGGGATTTTCCGCATCGCCAGCCAGGCATGGGCAACCAGCAGGCCGGTGACGCCAGCGGCAACCATCGACACCAGCGCCGGCTGCGGCTCACCGAACAACCATCCGCCCTCGAAGAAACGGGCGACGCTGTAGAACAGCTCGTGGCTGATCAGGATGGTCGCGACAAAAAACATGTGGGCGACGAGAAACAACGCCAGCACCAGGCCGCTGAGGCTCTGCAGCAGGTCAAGACGGGCCGGCCAGCGGCTGTTGGCCGGCTGGGCATCGGAGAGTACCCGGTGGGCCCGGTCGTTTTGCTGTGGGCGGGCGGCGACTGGGGGATTTTCCGGAAGGGCGGGGGCGAGGGCGGTTTTGGCGATTTGGCGCATGGCTGATCTTCCTTTCCGGACGCTTTTCTGGCTGTTGTTATGGCTGCAATTTATCACGCCCGGAACGAATTGCCGACAATTAATTGTGCAATGCAACAATTCGTAATGTTCTGTCTATCAATTGTTTTATTGCTTTGGTGGTTTTCAATGCGGCGGTGCAGCATGGTGTTTCCGATGCTTGCTGCCGGCTTCTGTTAAGATGCTGCGGGCCGCATCCGCCGCCTAGACCTCCCCCGAAAACCGCACCTTGTCTACCCTCCAGGAAATCTTCTCGCCCGATGGCGCCTTTGCGCGTGCCATCGACGGCTACCGCATTCGTCCGCAACAGGTCGAAATGGCCGAGCGCATCGCCGAGGCCATCAAGAACAACGCGGTGTTCATCGCCGAAGCCGGTACCGGCACCGGCAAGACCTTCGCCTACCTGGTGCCGGCGCTGAAGTCGAACGGCAAGGTGATCGTGTCGACCGGGACCAAGACGCTGCAGGACCAGTTGTTCAACAAGGATCTGCCGACCGTGCGCGACATCCTCAAGGCGCCGGTCAAGATTGCGCTGCTCAAGGGTCGCGCCAATTACGTCTGTCCCTACCACCTGCAACGCTCGCTCGCCGACGGTCGTTTCCTGACCCGCGAGGACGCCGCCGACGCCCGCCGCATCTCGGTTTTCGCCAAGACAACGCAGAGCGGCGACAAGGCCGAGTGCGTCGAGGTGAACGAAAACTCGCCGGTGTGGGGGCACGTCACCTCGACGCGCGACAACTGCCTCGGTCAGGAATGCCCGGACTACAAGGAATGCTTCGTCATGCAGGCGCGCAAGGAGGCGATGGCGGCCGATCTGGTGGTGGTCAATCACCACCTGTTCTTTGCCGACGTGATGCTGCGCGACGAGGGCATGGCCGAACTCCTGCCGGCCTGCAACACGGTGATCTTCGACGAGGCGCACCAGTTGCCGGAAGTGGCGACGCTGTTCTTCGGCGACAGCGTGTCGACCGCGCAATTCCTCGATCTCGCCCGCGATGCGCGGACCGAGGCGCTGACTCACGCCCGTGACTGCCTCGATCTGCCGGTCGCCAGCAAGTCGCTGGAGAAGGCGGCCAAGGATCTGCGCCTGGCCGTCGGCATCGACGCCGGCCGTTTTTCCGCCGGCCAGTTGCTGGAAAAACCGGAATTCGCCCCGGCACTGCAGGGGCTGCTCGAAGAAATCGCCCGCTTTGCCGCCATCCTCGAAACCCAGGCCGAGCGCGCCGAAGGGCTGGAAAAATGCTGGCAGCGCGCCGGCGAACTGGTCCAGCGCCTGAGTCAGTGGCAGCAGCCGGCCGACGCCGGCTATGTGTATTGGGGTGAGGCTTTCACCCACTCGCTGCAACTGAACGCGACGCCGCTCGACGTCGCCAACATCTTCCGCAAGCAGATGGGCGGTCATCCGCGCGCCTGGATCTTCACCTCGGCAACGCTAGCCGTGCAGGGCAAATTCCACCATTACTGCGCCGAACTCGGCCTCGGCGAACCGGATTCGGCCTGCTGGCACAGTCCCTTCGACTACGGCGAGCAGGCCGTGCTCTACGCGCCGCTGGGCATGCCCGACCCGAACGCCTGGAACTACACCGAGTCCGTCGTCGACGCCGCATGGCCGGCGGTCAAGGCGGCCGGTGGCGGTGCCTTCTTCCTGTGCACCAGTCTGCGCGCGATGCGCCGTACCCACGAACTGCTCAAGGCCAGGCTCGAAGACGAAGGCCTCGACATGCCGCTGCTGGTTCAGGGCGAGGGCAGCAAGAACGACCTGCTGCAGCGCTTCCGCCACCACGGCGCGGCGATCCTGGTCGGCAGCCAGAGTTTCTGGGAAGGCGTCGACGTGCGCGGCGAGGCGCTGTCGCTGGTGGTCATCGACAAAATTCCCTTCGCACCGCCCGACGATCCGGTGCTGGCGGCACGCATCGAGGAAATGAAGAAGCAGGGCCGCAACGCCTTCATGGAATACCAGCTGCCGCGCGCCGTGATCAACGTCAAGCAGGGCGCCGGCCGGCTGATCCGCGACGAGACCGACAAGGGCGTGCTGATGATCTGCGATCCACGACTTATATCAAAGCCTTACGGCCGTCGCGTATGGCAAAGTCTGCCACCGATGAAGCGCACCCGCGAACTGCAGGTCGTCCTCGACTTTTTTGCCAACCGATGAAAACCACCTTCGACCAACTGGCCGCCCGCCAGCCGCAACTTTTCTCTGCCGCCGACATCCGCGTCGACAAGGCGCAGCTCGAAGCCATGGCCGAGATTGTCGGCGCCATCGAGATGGTCCTGGCCTTGCCCGCCTTCCGCGCCGAGGTGCTCGCCCGGGCGCCGGAAAGCGCGCGCTGGCCGGTCGTCGCGCGCAGCGTGTTCATGGGCTACGACTTCCATCTGACGCCGGCCGGCCCGAAACTCATCGAGATCAACACCAATGCCGGCGGTGGTCTGCTCAACGCCTACCTGCTCGCCGCGCACGGCCATGCCGACGAGGCGGCCACCTTCGTTGCCGAGATCCTCGAGATGTTCCGCGCCGAATGGCGGCTGGAACGCGGCGACGCGCCGCTGACGCGCATCGCCATCGTCGATGAAGCGCCGGCCGGGCAGTTTCTGGCGCCGGAGTTCGAGTTGTTCCGCGATCTGTTCGCCGCCAACGGCATCGATGCGGTGATCGCCGACCCGGCCGATTTCGTCCGCGACGGCCAGCGTCTGCTTCACGACGGCCAGCCGATCGATCTGGTGTACAACCGGCTGACCGATTTCTATCTCGAAGGCGAGCCCTGCCGCGCCATCCGCGCACTCTTCCAGGCCGGCGGCGTGGTCCTGACCCCGCATCCGGCGGCGCACGCCACACATGCCGACAAGCGCCACCTGATGCTTTTGTCCGATGCCGACAAGCTCGCCGCGCTCGGCATCGATGCCGCCACGCAGCGCATCCTGCTGGCTGGCGTGCCGCGCACCATCGCCGTCGATCCGGCGCAGGCCGAAACGCTGTGGGCCGAGCGCAAGCGCTGGTTCTTCAAGCCGCCCACCGGCTTCGGCAGTCGCGCCGCCTATCGCGGCGACAAGCTGACCAAGCGCGTCTTCGAAGACATCCTCGCCGGCCACTACATTGCCCAGGAAATCGCGCCGCCGTCCGAGCACGAGGTCATCGTCAATGGCGAGGCGCAGACGATGAAGGCCGACTTCCGCTGCTTCGTATACGACGGCCATATCCAGTGTGTCGCCGCCCGCCTGTATCAGGGGCAGACGACCAATTTCCGTACTCCCGGCGGCGGTTTCGCGCCGGTGTTTGCGGCTTGAACAGGTAGAATTCGGCCATGAAAGTTTTTGGCATCGCCGGCTGGTCCGGCTCCGGCAAGACGACGCTGCTGGAAAAGCTGATTCCGGCGCTGACCGCGCGCGGCCTCAAGGTCTCGGTGATCAAGCACGCGCACCACGGTTTCGACATCGACAAACCCGGCAAGGATTCCTACCGCCACCGCGAGGCCGGCGCCTCCGAAGTCATGCTCGCCTGCGGCACGCGCTGGGCGCTGATGCACGAATGCCGCGACGAACCCGAGCCGCAACTGGCCGACCTGCTGACCCGACTGGCGCCGTGCGACCTAGTGCTGGTCGAAGGCTTCAAGCAGGAACCGGTGCCCAAGCTGGAAGTCCACCGGCCGGCCAGCGGCAAGCCGCCACTGTTCGCCGAGCGCGACGACATCGTCGCCGTGGCCAGCGACGAAGCTATTGCCGCGACCATTCCGGTGCTGCCGCTCAACGACATCGCCGCCGTCGCCGACTTCATCGTCGATCACTGCCAACTCAAGGTCTGACCATGCTCAGTTACGAACAAGCGCTTGAACAACTGCTCGCCGCTGCCAGCCCGGTGGCCGAAACCCGCCATGTGCCGATTACCGCCGCCGCTGGCCGCGTGCTGGCGCAGGCGCAGGTAGCCACGGTGAATGTGCCGCCGCTCGACAATTCGGCGATGGACGGCTACGCTGTGCGCCTGGCCGATGTGGCGCAGATCGGCGTGACCTTGCCGGTCAGCCAGCGCATTCCCGCCGGCACGGTCGGCAGTGCACTGCAGCCCGGCACCGCCGCCCGCATCTTCACCGGCGCGCCGGTGCCGCCCGGCTGCGACGCGGTGATCATGCAGGAACGCTGCGAAGCCGTCGGCGACAGCGTCGTCATCAACCACGTCCCGCGCGATGGCGAGAACATCCGCCGCAGCGGCGAGGACATCGCCACCGGTAACGAAATCCTGCCCGCCGGCATCCGCCTGCGCGCCCAGGAAATCGCGCTCGCCGCCTCGGCCGGCCTGCCGGAACTGCCGGTGCATCGGCGCGTTCGCGTCGGCATGTTCTTTACCGGCGACGAACTGGTCCAGCCCGGCGAGCCGCTGCCGCCCGGCGCCATCTACAACTCCAACCGCTACGCGCTGCGCGCACTGCTCGAAGGCCTGGGCTGCGAAGTGCGCGACCTCGGCAGCGTGCCCGATTGCCTCGACGCCACCCGCGACGCACTGCGCCGCGCCGCCGCCGACAACGACCTGATCGTCACCAGCGGCGGCGTCTCGGTCGGCGAGGAAGACCACGTCAAACCGGCGGTCGAAGCCGAAGGCCGGCTCGACATGTGGAAGATCGCGATCAAGCCGGGCAAGCCGCTGGCTTTCGGCGAAGTCAATAAACCGGAAGGTGGCACCGCCTGGTTCATCGGCCTGCCGGGCAACCCGGTCGCCGCCTTTGTCACCTGCCTGATGCTGGTCCGCCCCTTCATCCTGCGCCTGCAAGGCGTTGCCGACGTGCGCCCCAAGGTGCTGCCGCTGACTGCCGATTTCACCTGGAGCCGGCCGGACAGCCGCCTCGAATTCCTGCGCGCCCGGATCAACGACGCCGGCCGCGTCGAGCTTTACCCGAACCAGGGCTCGGCCGTCGTCACCTCGCTGTGCTGGAGCGACGGGCTGGTCCTCAATCCGCCGGGACAGGCGGTTCAAGCGGGCGACAGCGTCCGCTTCGTCACTTTTGCGGAGTTGCTGGCATGAGCGTGAACATCCTTTACTTCGCCAGCCTGCGCGAAGCCTTCGGTACTGCCGGCGAAACCGTCGAGTTGCCGGCCGGCGTCGCCACCGTTGGCCAGTTGCGCGACTGGCTGGTCGGGCAGGGCAGGGCCGAACTGGCGACCGCCAAGAACCTGCGCTGCGCGGTCAACCAGGAAATGTGCAAGGCCGACGCGCCGGTCAAGGCCGGCGACGAAATTGCCTTCTTCCCGCCCGTGACCGGAGGCTGAACGATGTCGATTCAATGGTTCCCCGGTCACATGACCCAGGCCCGCAAGAAAGCGGGCGAGACGCTGGCCATGGCCGACGTCGTCGTCGAAGTGCTCGACGCCCGCCTGCCGCAGGCGTCCAGCAACCCGATGATTCACGAGCTGCGCACCTTCCGCCAGCGCCCCTGCCTGAAGCTGCTGAACAAGGCCGACATCGCCGACCCGGCGGTGACCAAGGCCTGGCTGGAATACTTCGGCAAGCAGCCGGGCGTGATGGCGGTCGCCATCTCGTGCAAGAAGGCCGGCGACGTCGCCAAGATTCCCGGCCTGGCGCAGAAGCTGGCGCCGCACCGCAACGACGCGGTCAAGCCGCTGCGACTGATGATCATGGGCATCCCCAACGTCGGCAAATCGACGCTGATGAACGCGCTGGTCAAGAAGAAGGTCGCCGCCGTCGGCGACCAGCCGGCGGTGACCAAGAGCCAGCAGCGCATCGACATCAGCTCGCGGCTGACCATCTACGACACGCCGGGCATGCTCTGGCCGAAGATCGACCACCCGATCGACGGCCTGATGATGGCCGCCAGCCACTCGGTCGGCGTCAACGCTTACATCGACGATGAAGTCGCCACCTGGCTCGCCGGCTACCTGCTCGACCACTACCCGGCGCTGCTCAAGGCCCGCTACGGCTTCGACCTGCAGGGCATGGACGCGGTCGCCGTGCTCGAAGGCATCGCCAAAAAGCGCGGCTGCCTGATCAAGGGCCGCGGCGGCGAACTCGACCTCGAAAAAGCCGCCGGCATCCTGCTCAACGATTACCGTACCGGCACCCTCGGCCGCATCAGCCTGGAAACCCCGAGCCTGCGCGAAGCCCGTCAGGCGCAATTGGCCCAGGCCGCAGCGCTTCCCCCGGAAAATCCGGAAAACACCCCAATAACCGATGAAGACGGCGACCACTAGGCCTTTTCCAAAAAGCTGGTTATAATTCGCGCCGCTCGCCACCCGGCGAGACTTTTCCTCGATAGCTCAGTCGGTAGAGCGCCGGACTGTTAATCCGTAGGTCCCTGGTTCGAGCCCAGGTCGAGGAGCCAGGACTCAAGCAAAAAGCCCACTTTTCGGAGTGGGCTTTTTGTTGTCCGAAGGTTTTGCTGCATTTTGCTGCTCAGCTCGACTGATCCATGTGGCGTTGATGGCTGCAATCAACCATTCATGCAACGGACATCTTGTCGAGCGTCTGCTTTGCAGAAATTTTTTGTATGGCCGCAGTTGGCCGATTGCAGGCGAAAGGTCCAACGAACTTCAGCGCCTTTCCCCCTACCCAACAACCCGAAATAGCATCAAATCCATCGCTTCAGTCCGGACAGGCACGATGGCCTGATATTCCAGACTGGCAGCCCAGCGGTCGGCATCTTCGGCGCTCGGGAAGCTGAGTTCGACGTAGGCCTCGAAGGGTGTGCAGGCGAGTTGGTTCCAGTATGTCTTGTCGACCGTGCCACGGGCGACGACGCTGCCGCCGTGGCGTTCGACGGTGGCGCCGACCTGGCTGCGGTAGGTTTCGAAGGCTGCCGGGTCTTTCAGGCGGATCAGGCCGATGATCTTGACGCTCATTTTGTCTCCTTTGCTTTCTGTTCTTCTATATAAGCTCGCCAAGCTTCACGTGCTTCCTTGGACAGGAATAAATAGTAGAGCATGAACATGCCTTCAAGCGTCGACAGCCGCGTTCCCTTGAGCGCCTCCAGGGATAAGCGCGAAACGATCTTCACCATTATCAGTAACGGCGTTACACCCAAAGCACACATGAAGACGTATCTGAATTGGATTTTCAGGTCAGCGTCAGAAAGCAAGTCGCTGAGACCGAGTATGTAGCTGACTACGCCAAGTAGGATTGCCAGGACAATGAATCTGGACAGGGTTTTTTCGCGCATGTTGTTCTTGAAGACGGTGCCGATCATTGCCAGCAGGAATGAGGATGATCCACATACCAGTGTATCTCGCTGAGGGCCGGGAGCATGGGGGTCGTGGTTTCGGGGTGGTCCGGAATCCGAAGGATAGTCCGGCGCTTGGGTTTTGTCAGGGGAATTACCCTGCATAATGATGGTCCGCTGCCTTGTGCGCTAACATGGGCCTTGGCCGAAGTTGTCGCCGATTCGGGGAGGGGCATGGAAGAAGTCAATGGCGCCGCTGTGCGCTGGCATCAATTGCGACTGTACGTCGACAATCATCTGCACGACCGTTTTCTGGCACCGCCACTGACCGTCGTGGTGGCAGCGCTGCTGACCTTGTGGGTGCCGGTATGGCAGGCGGTGCTGTGGGCGGGCGTGGAACTGGTGGTGATCGCGGTCTATGTGAGCGTGTATCTGCGCTTCCGTCGTGCGCCGGTCGAGGAGGCCGGACACTGGGCGCGGCGGATTGCGCTGGCGCACGGGGCGCACATGGCGATGTGGTCGTCCATCGTGGTCTGGGCTTATCAGCCGGGTGATCTGAGCAGCTTGATGTTCGTCATGCTGGTGCATGTGGGTTTGATCTCGCTGACTGTGGTGATGAGCAATCCGCACCGGCGCCTGCTGCTGTCCGATCTGGTGGCGCCGGCGGTGGCGCTGGTCGGACCGCCGTTGATTGACGGCAGTCTGTTCAGTGTCGGCCTGACCGCGCTCGGCTTGCTCTACATTGCGCTGATGCTGCTGGTCGGCCTGAAGATCCATGCCAGTACGCTGGAGGCTCTGCTGCTGCGCCAGCGCAACGACCAGTTGATCAGCGAACTGGAACGTCAGGTCAAGCGTGATGCACTGACCGGGCTGGCCAACCGCCGCCATTTCATCGAGACCGGCGAGGTGGAACTGCAGCGGGCGGCGCGTTACCGCCATCCGTTGGCACTGCTGATGGTGGATATCGACCACTTCAAGCCGATCAACGATACCTATGGTCATCTGGCCGGCGACGAGGTGCTCAAGGCGGTGGCCGCGGTGTGCGCCGAAAGCGTGCGCGGCAACGATTGCCTGGCCCGGCTGGGCGGTGAGGAATTTGCCATCCTGATGCCGGAAACCGGGCTCGACGAGGCAGGCGCGGCGGCCGAGCGGCTGCGTGTCGCGGTGGAGCAGCTACGCTGCCAACTCCACGAAGGGCTGGTGACGCCGACGGTGAGCATTGGCGTGGCGATTACCGAAGGAGCAGGCGAGAGCCTGTCGTCTCTGATGCGACGCGGCGACCAGGCAATGTACGCAGCCAAGGCGCAGGGCCGCAACCGGGTGGTGATCGCGCCGCCACTGACCGCCTGAAAGACAGCGGAAAAAGTCTGGTCCGGGTGCGGTTTTTACGTCTATAATGCGCGCCTTCGCCGCTCAGGCAGCGAGATTCCTCGATAGCTCAGTCGGTAGAGCGCCGGACTGTTAATCCGTAGGTCCCTGGTTCGAGCCCAGGTCGAGGAGCCATGGATTCAAGCACTTAGCCCGCTAATCAGCGGGCTTTTTGCTATATGGGTCTGCCATGATTGACTTAGAATGAGCCACACGCAGATCGGTGCAATCGATTGCGTCAATCAAAACCATGGTGGGGGACCGTGATGAGCCTGAGCAATCAGACAATCGGCAAAGTCGTGCAATGGCTGGGCTGGTTCAGCGTGGCACATTCGTTATGGACTTACGGCTTTGCTTTGCTGGATGCCAAGTCGGATGCCTCAATCCGCGCCTATGCCTGGTTGATTGCCATTGAAGGCATCTTTTTCCTAGGCGCAGGTCTGCTCGTTGTCTGGCTTGGACGCCGGATTGCCAGGCCGGCTCAAGTGCCCGAGCCGGTCCAGGCTGAAAATCGCGGCGCCGAGTAGGGACGGTGCTCATGGACGACGCCGATACCTTGACGATCAGGCCGAATTATCCTGGGCTGCTGATGGCCATTCTCCTGCTGGGGTTTGCTGCCGGCATTTCTCTCGTCATGCTGCTTGCGCTGACGCGCAAGGATGTTTTTGGCCCGGCGCTCTTCGACTGGCTGCTGATTATCTTCCTGATCGTTTTCATCTTCCTGTTCATGCTCGGTTCTCTGTACGTGCTCTGGAACCACATCGCGGTGCTGTTCAGCGGCTTGCGGCCGTCTTTGGCCGTGCGCATCGACCGGCAGGGCATCCATTACCCGCTAAGGTACGAAGGCTTGATTCCCTGGCAGCTGATTCGCGACATACAAGTGCACAATGGCTACAACGGCAGTAGCCTGTGGTTCACGATCGATCCGTCGCTGCCGTTGCGGGGGTATTCGGTGCTCGATCACATTTACAGCATCGGCAATGAGCAAGTGATCGGTTATGTGCGGCTGTTGTCGCACCAATACAGCTTTTCTGCGCCGGAACTCATGCAGGAATTGCGTCGGCTGGCCCCGGAACGGGTGCATATGGCCTATCCCTTGAGTTGAATCTGGTCCTGCTATTCTCGAATACGCCGAGCTGCCCGGCCTGTTCGCCTGAACCGATTGACAGGTAGTCCCGGCGCTGCCGATAATCCGCCACTCTGCAGGAGAGAGAGCGCTGCTTGGCCAGCGCTCCGCCGAAGGCGCAAACTCCCATAATCGCTCAGGCATGCCGAACTGCAGAAATGATTCGCCGGCTGGAGAGTAGTTGCGAGCGTCCCGGCGCTTGGCAACTCACCGAAGGGGCAGGCTCCGAGGAGCCGAAACTCTCAGGTAAAAGGACAGGGGGAGAGGCGTCACGGAAACACCCGCTCAGGGGTTTCCGCTTTCTGACGGAGTCCTTTTGATGTTTGCCTTGCTGTTCGACAGTCTCGCCCACGTTTTTCAACCACTCGCCACCAAGCAGTTCGATCTGCTGCTGGTCGTCTACCTGGTCGCCATCGCCGCCGAGGCAATGTCCGGCGCGCTGGCCGCCGGCCGCCGCGACATGGATTTCTTCGGCGTCGCCGTGATCGCCTTTGTTACAGCGCTCGGCGGCGGCACGATCCGCGACGTCGTGCTCGGCAATTACCCGATCGGCTGGACCCAGCATCCCGAGTACGTTTATCTGGTCATCCTTGCCGGTCTGGCGACGACGCTGATCGCCCGCTTCATGCACCACATGAAGCGCGTCTTCCTGATGCTCGATGCGCTCGGCCTGGTCGCCTTCTCGCTGATCGGCTGCAACGTCGCGCTGCAACTCGATTACCCGCCGGTGGTTGTGATCATGGCCGGCATGCTCACCGGGATTTCCGGCGGCGTGCTGCGCGACGTGCTGTGCAACCAGGTGCCGGTGGTCTTCTGCCGCGAGCTTTACGCCAGCGTCTCGCTGTTCGTCTGCGTACTCTTCCTGGTCTTGCGCGGGCTTGACTGGGACAGCGACTTGATCACCCTGGTCTGCTTCGGCGCTGGTTTCGCCTTCCGCATGCTGGCGCTGCGTTTCGCCTGGAAGCTGCCGACCTTTTCCTACCAGCAGCGCTGGGACTGAAACACAGGCTGGGCTAAAATGACTGTATGAAAATACAGTTGTTTGCCAAAGGCCCGCATTGACCGTCCCGTCCGCGCTCCCCGACTACGCCGAGCTGCACTGCCTGTCCAACTTCAGCTTCCTGCGCGGTGCCTCGCACCCGGAGGAGCTGGCGGCGCAGGCGGTGGCGCAGGGCTATGCGGCGCTGGCGCTGACCGACGAGTGCTCCCTGGCCGGCGTCGTGCGCGTGCATCAGGCGTTCCGGGCGCAGGGTGGGGCGACGCGCCTCGTCATTGGCAGCGAGATGACCACGGTCGACGGCCTGAAACTGGTCTTTCTGGCGCAGAACCGGGAGGGTTACGGCAACCTCTCGGCATTGATCACGCTCGCCCGGCGGCGGGCGGAGAAGGGTGCCTACACGCTGCAGCGCCATGACCTGAACGCCATCTCGCCGAACGGCGCCTTGCCCGATTGCCTGGTGCTGTGGGTGCCCGAGGCAACGCCGTCGGTCGCCGATGGGCGCTGGCTGGCCGAACGCTTTCCCGGTCGTTGCTGGATCGCCGTCGAATTGCACGCCGGCCCGGACGATGCGGCCAAACTCGCGGAACTGCAGGCGCTCGGCGCCGCCTGCGGCCTGCCGCTGGTGGCGGCGGGCGATGTGCACATGCATGTCCGGGCGCGGCGACCGGTGCAGGATGTGCTGACCGCGCTGCGCCTGAAAACTTCGGTGTTCGACGCGGGGCATGCGCTGTTTCCGAATGGCGAGCGGCATTTGCGTTCGCGCTTGCGGCTGGCGCGGCTCTATCCGCCCGAACTGCTGGCCGAAACGCTGCGCATCGCGGCCTTGTGCACGTTTTCGCTGGACGAGTTGCGCTACGAATACCCGGAAGAAATCGTCCCCGCCGGCCACACGCCGACCTCGTGGTTGCGCCACGAAACCGAAGCCGGGCTGCGCCGGCGCTACCCGGCGGGCGTGCCGGGCGCGGTGCGCGAGCGCATCGAGCACGAATTGCGGCTGATCGCCGAGTTGCAGTACGAAGCCTATTTCCTGACCGTCTACGACATCGTCTGCTTCGCCCGCAGCGTCGACATCCTCTGCCAGGGGCGCGGCTCGGCGGCGAATTCGACGGTCTGTTTCGCACTCGGCGTCACCGAGGTCGACCCGGCGCGCTCGGCGATGCTGTTCGAGCGCTTCGTCTCCAAGGAGCGCGGCGAACCGCCCGACATCGACGTCGATTTCGAGCACGAGCGGCGCGACGAGGTCATCGCCTACATCTACGGAAAATACGGCCGCGAGCGCACGGCGCTGGCCGCCGCCGTCATCACCTACCGGACCAAGGGCGCGTTGCGCGACGCCGGTCGCGCGCTCGGCTTCGACATCGCCCGCATCGACGCGCTGACCGCATCGCTCGCCTGGTGGGACAAGCGCGAACAGATGCCGGAACGCTTCGCCGAGCAGGGGCTGGACCCGGCGTCGCCGCGCGTCGCCAAGTGGCTGTGGCTGGCCGAGCAACTGCGCGGCTTTCCCCGCCACCTGACCCAGCATGTCGGCGGCTTCGTCATGTCGCGCGGGCCGCTGGCGCGGCTGGTGCCGGTCGAGAACACGGCAATGGCCGAGCGCACGGTGATCCAGTGGGACAAGGATGACCTCGACGCGGTCGGCCTGATGAAGGTCGATGTGCTGGCGCTCGGCATGCTGTCGGCGCTGCGCCGGATGCTGGCGATGATCGGGCCGCTGGCATTGAACGAAATCCCCGAAGGCGACAAGGCGACCTACGACATGCTGTGCCGCGCCGACAGCATGGGCGTCTTCCAGGTCGAATCGCGGGCGCAGATGAGCATGCTGCCGCGCCTCAGGCCGCGCAACTACTACGATCTGGTGATCGAGGTTTCGCTGGTGCGCCCCGGGCCGATCCAGGGCGACATGGTCCATCCCTACCTGAAGCGGCGCCAGGGCAAGGAGGATATCGAGCGCATCACGCCGGCGATCGACGCAGTGCTGGCGCGCACCTGCGGCGTGCCGATATTCCAGGAGCAGGTGATGCAACTGGCCATCGTCGCCGCCGGCTTCACGCCCGGCGAGGCCGACGAGTTGCGGCGGGCGATGGCGGCCTGGCGCCGTAAAGGTAATCTCGCCCGCTATCAGGACAAGCTGCGCGCCGGCATGGCGCGCAACGGCGTGCCGGCCGCCTTCATCGAGCGCATCGTCGCCCAGATCCAGGGCTTCGGCGAATACGGCTTTCCCGAATCGCACGCCGCCAGCTTCGCGCTGCTGGTCTATGCCTCGGCCTGGGTCAAGCGCCACCACCCGGCGGCCTTCCTCTGCGGCTTGCTCAACAGCCAGCCGATGGGTTTCTATTCGCCGTCGATGTTGATCCAGGACGCCCGCCGCCATGGTGTCAGCGTGCTGCCCGCCGATGTCACGGCCAGCGACTGGGACAGCCGGATCGACGAGCGCGGCGCGGTGCGCCTCGGCCTGCGCGAGATCAAGGGACTGAGCCGGGAAGCGGCCGTGCGGATCGCCGACGCGCGGCGGCGGGCGCCGTTTGCCGATGTCGCCGACCTCGCGGCGCGCTGCGCCCTGGGCAAGCGCGATCTGGATCAGCTCGCTGCTGCCGACGCCTTGCGCGGTCTCGCCGGTCATCGCCGCCAGGCGGCCTGGGCGGTCGCCGACAGCGGCCGGCGGGCGATCCAGGGCGATCTTTTCGCCGGCTTGCCGGCGCCAGAAACGGCGGTCGAGCTGGCGGCGCCGACGCTGGCTGACAACCTGGTCGCCGATTACCGCCAGCTCGGCCACAGCCTGCGCACGCACCCGCTGACCCTGCTGCGCGAACATCTCGCAGCGCGGCGCTTCCTCAGTGCCGGCGAACTGGCGCAACGCGGCGACCGCGCGCTGGTCCGCGTCGCCGGCATCGTCACCGGCCGCCAGCGGCCGGGCACGGCGACCGGGATCGTCTTCGTCACGCTGGAGGACGAAACCGGCTGGACCAACGTCGTCGTCAAGCCGGGGCTGGTGGAAAAACAGCGGCGCGAATTGCTCGGGGCACCATTGCTCGGGGTTTACGGTCAACTTCAATGTGCCGATGGCGTGGTGCATCTGGTCGCCCAGCGCCTGGTCGACCTGTCCGCCTGGCTGGGGCGACTGGAAACCCGCAGCCGGGATTTTCATTGATCTGGCTGACACCATGTCGGCAACTTCTGGCATGTGCGGCGAAAATTGCGTTAAGCTCAAGGCTGCGCAGGACACAACCGAATCATCGCGGGAGTCGTCATGATGCTTGAGTCTCTTGGAAATCCGCTTGCCGGCATGGCCTGGCCACTGGCTTTGCTGCTGGCCTGGCTGGCTGGTGAAGCGATCAGCCGCTGGCTGTCGTTGCCGCGCGTCTGCGGTTATGCGCTGGCCGGTTTCGTGCTGGCCAGCGGTCAGCTTGGCCTGTTGCCCCAGCCGGCCGGAACGCCGGTGGCGCTGCTGGCTGATTTCGCCATTGCGCTGGTGCTGTTCGAACTCGGCCAGCGCATCAACCTGAACTGGCTGCGGCATAACCGCTGGCTGGCCGTGACCAGCCTGGTCGAGGCCTTCGGCACCTTTATCGTCGTGCTGCTGGTGGCCCGGGGCTTCGGCCTGGCACCGCTGCCGGCCCTGTTGCTGGCAGCGCTGGCGATGTCTTCGTCGCCGGTGGCGGCGCTGCGGGTGGCCAACGAACTGCACTGTTCCGGTCAGGTTACCGAACGCATGCTGCATTTGTCGGCGTTCAACTGTGTTTTCGCGGTGCTGGTCTTCAAGGCGATTGCCGGTTACTGGGTGCTGACCAGCGCCGGCGGCCTGCTTCCTGCCTTGTGGAGCAGCCTGGCCGTGATCGGCGTGTCGGCGGGGATCGGCGCGATGTTCGGCGTCGCCGTGCCGACCCTGCTGCGTTGGCAGCGGCGCGGTGGTGGCGATGCGACGGTGATCTTCGCCATCGCCACGCTGCTGCTGGTGTCCCTGACGCACGCCCTGCAGTTCTCGGCCCTATTGGCGGCACTGGTCTTCGGCCTGGTCGTACGTTACCGGCGCATCGTCTTTTCCGGCGCGGATCGTGGTTTCGGCACGCTGGGCAGCCTGCTGACCATCCTGCTGTTCGTCTTTGCTTCGGCGACCTTGTCCTGGTCGCAGGTGGCCCAGGGGGCCGGGCTGGCGCTGGCGGTCCTGGTGGTGCGCACGCTGTGCAAGGTCGGCGCCTGCGTGGCCTTTGCCGGTCTGTCAGGCATCGGCTGGCGCAAGGGGGCGCTGACCGGGCTGGCGCTGACGCCGATGTCGGTGTTTGCCATCCTGCTGCTCGAACAGACGCGCCATCTCGGTATCGATGTATTCGCCCAGGTGGCCGGTCTGGGTCTGCTGGTGCTGGCGCTCGAACTGCTTGGGCCGGTGGCGACGCAGCGGGCGTTGATCCTGGCCGGCGAGGCCGGGCGCGAGGAGGGCGGCTGAGATGACGCTGGAAGCATTCAAGGCGGGCGAAGCGCTGACCATGGGCGTCGAGCTGGAGCTGCAACTGGTCGATCTGACCGATTTCGACCTGACCGCGGCGGCGGCCGACATGCTTTTCCTGCTCGGCAAGCAGCCTTTCCCGGGCGATGTGAAGCCGGAAATCACCGAGAGCATGATCGAGATTTCGACCGACGTGCACACCGATTACGGCGCCTTGCTCGGCCAGCTCGGGCAGATGCGGAACGCCCTGGTCGAGGCCGGCGACCGCCTCAACGTCGGCGTCTGCGGCGGTGGCACGCATCCCTTCCAGCGTTGGTCGGAGCAGCGCATTTTCGACAAGCCGCGCTTTCAGGAGTTATCGGCGCTGTACGGCTACCTGGCCAAACAGTTCACGGTTTTCGGTCAGCACGTGCACATCGGTTGCGCCAGTGCCGACGAGGGGCTCTACCTCCTGCACGCGCTCAATCGCTACCTGCCACATTTCATCGCGCTGTCGGCGTCGTCGCCTTTCCTGCAGGGGGTCGATACGCTGTTCGATTCGGCGCGGCTGAACTCGGTGTTTGCCTTCCCGCTGTCCGGGCGGGCGCCTTTCCTGCTGCGCTGGGAGGACTTTGCCCAGGACTATTTCGGCAAGATGGAAAGCACCGGCGTGGTCAAGAGCATGAAGGACTTCTACTGGGACATCCGGCCCAAGCCCGAATACGGGACCATCGAACTGCGCGTCTGCGACACCCCGCTCAGCGTCGAGCGGGCGGCGGCCCTGGCCGCCTACCTGCAGGCCCTGTGCCGGATGCTGCGCGAGCAGGGCGAGCAGGGCGAGCCGGTCAGCGAAGACGACTATCTGGTCTACAACTACAACCGTTTCCAGGCCTGCCGTTTCGGCCTCGACGCGACGCTGGTGCATCCGCGCCGGCATGAGACGCTGCCCCTGCGCGACGATGTGCTGGCAACCCTGAACCAACTGGCGCCGCACGCTGCCGTTCTGGGCAGCACCGGTGCGCTCGATGTGCTGCGCCAGGTGGTTGCTACCGGCAACCATGCCGGCGACTTGCGCCGCTGGTATGGCGAATCGGGCGGGCTGCGCGGCATGGTCGATGCCGCGGTACGCACTTTCCGGGGAGATGAATCATGAGTTTTCGCCGTCGTCCCATCCATGTTGGGCTCTCTGCAAGGATTCATCATCCTGTGCCGGATAGCCAAGGGATACATACGCGGACCTTGCAGGTGCTGGAGCAGTCGATTGCCCAGTGGGTGCAGTCGCGCGACGTGCTGGTACTGATGGTGCCGTCGGTCCTGCAGGACGGCATCCTGATGCGCAGCAACATCCGCCTGCGCGATTACGCCGAGTATCTCGACGGCCTGATCCTGCAGGGCGGTGCCGACGTCAGCCCGCTGGCCTACGGCGAAACGCCACTGCAACCGGCGTGGGCCGGTGATCCGGTGCGCGATGCCTATGAACTGGAGTTGCTGCACGAGTTCATGGAGGCAGGCAAGCCGGTGCTCGGCATCTGTCGCGGCATGCAGCTGATCAACGTCGCGCTCGGCGGTTCCCTGTACCAGGATCTGCCGACTCAGTGCCCGACGGCGATTGCCCACGAGCATGAGGATTACGACCGCCATGTGCATAGCGTGCGTTTTTCCGCCGACGGTCAGTTTGCGCGCTGGTTCGGCGGTGAAGCGGGGGGTGCGGTGGTGTCGATCCACCACCAGGCGGTGCACCGTCTGGGGAACGAGGTGATTGTCGAGGCTGAGGCCGACGACGGCATCATCGAAGCGATCCGCTGGAAGGGGCGTAGTTTCGTCTGCGGCGTTCAGTGGCACCCGGAATTCCACCACCACGGTGACGGCGGTTTGCTCGACTGCGCGCCCGTGCTCGACGCTTTCCTGGCGGCAGCACGGCATTAAAACTGTGTCGAAACTGTCAAGCGTGGCGGAGTGTGACTGTCATTTATGGCATGAAGTGCGCTGCGAGATGCCATCCTTCCTGCGACCGGGTTTCCCCCGATAGTCCGGCGAGCCGCTGGCAACGGCCGTTTCTGGCGAATGTCATGAAGTGCTGTCTTAACACCATCGACCGGGCATGGTTATTGCGCCAGCATGTCCGCTTAACCAGCACTTTCAAACAATTCGAGGGAGAACAGCAATGGCGTGGAATCTGCTTTTTACATCCGATATCGGCTTGCTTAGCCTGTTTACGATCTTGTTCATCCTGGTGATGGCCGTCTATATCGGCTATTACGCAGTGAAGCAGATCAACAAGGAGGCCGGCGCTTCGCGGACGCAATCGCACCCCGGCGCGCATTGATTACCACTGCCTGAAACACGATTCGCCGGCCTAGTGCCGGCGAATTGCTTTGGTACTCAGGAAATCAGCCATTCGGGCAGGGCGGTTGGCGTGAATTCCGCCGCACCGGCATCACTTTCTGGCTGGCCGGCATGCTGGCGCAGCGGTACAACGCCGGCCCAGACGGGGATGTCGAGGTCGGTAGCATCGTCCTCGACGCCCCAGTTGCGGATCTTGGCCGCAGCTTCGTTCAGCGCCAGGCGCAGGACGGCCGTACCCGCCAGTTCCGCATCGCTCGGTGGCCGCACCAGCGCCGCGCGCCCCGGGCTGACGTGTTCGACGAAAGCGGTGAGGGCGGTCTTCTTCTCGTCTGGCGCGTTGACCGCGACAAATCGCCCGTAAATCACTACCGAGCGGAAATTCATCGAGTGGTGGAAGGCCGAGCGCGCCATGACCAATCCATCGACGTGGGCGATACAGACCGAGCAGTCGCTGTCGAGCAGGGTTTGCGTCAGGCGCGAGTTGTTGGCGCCGTGGATGTACAGCGCGTCACCGACCCGCCAGCAGGCCGTCGGCAAACAATGGACGCTATCGCCCTGGTTGAAGGCAATCTGGCAGATCAGGGCGGTATCGATGATGGCGGCGATGGTGGCCGGATCGTAATGACCGCGTTGCGGCTTGCGACGAACCCGGGTGCGCAGGCTGGGGGCTGTGTGTTGCATGAGGTCTCCTGGAAAGTTCGGCCAGTATGCGCGCCATGTGGCACCATTCATGGAACCACGGTAGTCTGATTTCATGGAGCCAGATGGCCCTCGAACTTGTCCTTGCCGAACTTCGTTTGCCGCTTGCGGGCGAAGCGCGTCAGCAACGTCTCTATCGCGTGCTCAAGCAGGCGATTCTCGACGCGCGCCTGCACGCCGGCCTGCGCTTGCCGGCCAGTCGCCAACTGGCGCTCGATTGCGGCATGTCCCGCAACGGCGTGCTCTACGCCTATCAGCAACTGGTCGCCGAAGGTTTTCTCGAGGCCGATCGTGGCGGCACTCGGGTCGCCGCCTTGCCGCAGCGCAAGACGGTGACAGCCAGCGTGGCGCGGGCCGGTGTCCTGTCGCGGCGGGCCGGCAGCCTGATCGCCATGCAGGCGGGTGACGCCACCTTGCCCTTCGCGCCGGGCGTGCCCGATCTCAACGCCTTTCCGTGGCCGGTCTGGGCGCGTCTGCTGCAGACGGCCTGGCGCGAGGTCGGGGCGCGCCATCTGGCGTATGCCGCCGCCGGCGGTGAGCCGGCGCTGCGCCGGGCGGTCGCCGATTTCCTGGCGGCCCGGCGCGGCGTGGCCTGTGCGCCGGAGCAGGTGTTCATCGTCCCGGGCGGCAACGTCGCGCTCGACGCTTGCGCCCGTCTGCTGGCCGACCCCGGGGACATTGCCTGGCTTGAAGATCCGGCTTACCAGGTGGCACGAAATGCCATGCTGGCCGCTGGCTTGCGTACCGTGCCGGTTGCCGTTGACGACGACGGCATGGCCGCGGACGAGACCTTGTGGCGGACGCAGCCGCCTCGCCTGATCTTCCTGACGCCGTCCCACCAGTACCCCGGCGGCAGCGTGCTCAGCCTGGAACGGCGGCTGGCCTTGCTCAACCGCCTCGAGGCAGGCAGCAACTGGCTGATCGAGGACGATTACGACAGCGAATTCAACCACGCCCGTCCCGATGCGCGACCGTTGCCGGCAATCCAGGGGCTGCACCCGGACGCGCCGGTGGTCTATCTCGGCACCTTCAGCAAGCTGCTCTATCCGGGGCTGCGCATCGCCTACCTGGTGGTGCCGCGCTGGGCGGTCGACAGCTTCGGTCAGGCCTTGTCCGATCTTTACCGGGGCGGGCAGGCGGTCGAACAGCGTGCGCTGGCCCGTTTTCTCGACAGCGGCAGGCTGACCCGCCATCTGCGCGCGATGGCGCCGATCTATCGCGAACGCCAGCAGGTGCTGCGCACGGCGCTGGCCAGACATTTTCCGGAGGCACGCATCGCCGGCGGCAACGCCGGCCTGCACCTGACGCTGCATTTGCCCGCCGCCCCACCGGATACCGCAATCGTCGCCGCCGCAGCCGGGCAGGGCGTCAGCGCCCGGGCGCTCAGTCGTTACTTCGCCGGGGCCAGTGCCGCCAACGGCCTGGTCCTCGGTTACGGCATGGCCGATGCGGCGATGATTCCAGAACTGGTCCGGCGGCTGGCGTTGGCGAGGGCGCAGGCGGCCGTCGAAGATGTTGCAGGAAATAGCTGACAAATTCAGTCGAGTATTCTAGAATTCACCCCCTTTCAATAGGGAGATAGCACCCCATGTTCCGGCACTTGCGTGAGGATATCCGCGCGGTCTTCGACCGCGACCCGGCGGCTCGCTCGTTCTGGGAGGTGCTGACCTGTTATCCCGGCATTCATGCGCTGATCCTGCATCGGGTGGCCCACTGGCTGTGGGGGCATCGGCTGCGCTGGCTGGCGCGGTTTACCGCGCATCTGTCGCGTTTCCTGACCGGGATCGAGATTCATCCCGGGGCGACCATCGGCCGTCGGTTCTTCATCGACCATGGCATGGGTGTGGTGATCGGCGAGACGGCCGAGATCAAGGACGATGTCACGCTTTATCACGGGGTCACGCTGGGCGGGACGTCGTGGAACAAGGGCAAGCGCCATCCGACGCTGGAGAACGGGGTGGTGGTCGGTGCCGGGGCCAAGGTGCTCGGTCCTATCATCATTGCTGCCGGCGCCAAGATCGGCTCCAACGCCGTCGTTACCAAGCCGTTGCCGGCCGGTGCAACCGCGGTCGGCAATCCGGCGCGCATTCTTGACCAGCAAACGCGCGAACGCGAGCAGCAAGCCGAGAAGCTGGGCTTTTCGGCCTATGCCGTCGGTCGTGATCAGGACGATCCGCTGGCCAAGGCCATCCATGGTCTGCTCGATCACGCCGCCGAAACCGACCGCCGCCTGGCCTCGCTGCTGAAGGAGCTGGAGGCGCAGGGCGTGAAGTGCGACCAGGAAGTCCAGGCGGCCGACGATTTCGATCCGAAATACCTGAGCAAAATAGTTGACTGATTTTGTCTGGATTGTATATAGTTGACCGCAACACTAGGTTATTGATCGGGAGACCGAAATGCGTTTGACCACCAAAGGACGTTTTGCCGTAACGGCGATGATGGATCTTGCACTGCGCGGCGAGGATGGGCCGGTTGCGCTGGCCGGCGTTGCCGAGCGGCAGAGCATCTCGCTGTCCTACCTGGAACAGTTGTTCGGCAAGCTGCGCCGTTACAAGCTGGTCGATTCCGTGCGCGGTCCCGGCGGCGGCTACCGGATTGCCCGGCCGCTGGAACGGGTGACTGTCGCCGACATCATTCGTGCTGTCGACGAGCATCTCGACGCCACCCAGTGCGGTGGTCAGGAGAACTGCCAGGACGAGCATCGCTGCATGACGCACGACCTGTGGTCCACGCTGAACGCGAAAATGTTCGAATACCTGGCCTCAGTCACCCTGGCCGATCTCGTCGATCGCGAGAAGGTCAAGGCTGCCGCGCGCGGTGAAGCGGTGATCAGCGGTCCGCTCGGCCCGCACCCGCGTCGCGTCGTGCGTGAAAAGACTGTGGCGCTCGCCTGAGAGCTATCATGTTCCAGCCCGTCTATCTCGACCATAACGCCACGACACCGCTCGACCCTGCGGTGAAGGCGGCGATGCTGCCCTGGCTCGACGGCCTGTGCGGCAATGCGTCGAGCCGGCACGAGTATGGGCGGCGGGCGCGGCAGGCGATCGACGAGGCACGCCAGAAAGTGGCAGCAGCACTCGGCGCGCATCCGACCGAAGTGGTGTTCACCAGCGGCGGCAGCGAAGCCAACAACCTGTTCATCAAGGGCGCGGCAGCCGGCATGAAGCCGGGGCTGCTTGCCGTCAGCGCGGTCGAGCATCCCTGTGTGCTCAAGCCGGCGGCGCAACTGGTACGTCAGGGCTGGACACTGCGGGAAATCGCGGTCGATGCGGCTGGCCGGGTTGAGGCGCAAGACTACGCCGAACTGTTGCAGCAGCGCCCGGCGCTGGTTTCGGTGATGCTGGCCAACAACGAGACCGGCGTGATTCAGGATGTCGCCGCACTGGCTGCGGAGGCGCGGTCTAGCGGTGCCTGCTTCCACAGCGATGCGGTGCAGGCCCTGGGCAAGCTGCCGGTCGATTTCCGGCTGCTCAATGCGGCTGGCGTGCATGCTCTGACGGTGTCGGCGCACAAGATCAACGGTCCCAAGGGCGCGGCGGCGCTGGTGCTCGACAAGCGTGTCGAACTACAGCCGCTGATTGCCGGTGGTGGCCACGAGCGCGGTTTGCGTTCGGGTACGGAAAACGTGCCGGCCATCGTCGGTTTTGGCGTGGCGGCGGAACTTGCAGCGCAGCGCGTTGCCGAACTGCCTACACGTCTGGCGCAGCTGAGAAATACGCTGGAGCACGGCTTGACGGCGCTCGGGGCAAGGATTTTTGCGGTCGACGCGCCACGCCTGCCCAACACCAGTTATTTCGCGTTTCCCGATATCGATGGCGAAACCCTGGTCGGCAAGCTGGATCGCGAAGGCTTCGCGGTTGCCAGCGGTGCCGCCTGTTCGAGCGCCAATCCGGAGCCGTCGCACGTGTTGCGGGCAATGGGTGTGGCCCCGGAGATCGCGCGCGGCGCGGTCCGGGTCAGCCTCGGTGCCGGCAACGACGAAAACGAAGTCGAACAATTCATCAACGCCTTGCGGGCTACGGTCGGACGCCTGCAGGGACTGACGGCGATGACCGTCTGAAACCACCCGACGACCTAGCGAGAATGACGATGAAACTGCCCATCTACCTGGATTACTCGGCGACGACGCCGGTCGACCCGCGCGTTGCGGAAAAAATGATTCCCTATCTCTACGAGAACTTCGGGAATCCGGCCTCGCGTTCGCACAGTTTCGGCTGGGTTGCCGAAGCCGGTGTCGAGGAAGCGCGCGAGCAGGTTGCCGCGCTGGTCGGCGCCGATCCCAAGGAAATCGTCTGGACCTCCGGTGCCACCGAGTCGAACAACCTGGCGATCAAGGGTGCGGCCAATTTCTACGCTGGCACCAAGGGCAAGCACATCATCACCGTCAAGACTGAGCACAAAGCGGTCCTCGACACGGTGCGCGAGATGGAGCGCCAGGGTTTCGAGGCGACCTACCTCGACGTCCAGGAAAACGGCCTGCTCGATCTGGAAGTGTTCAAGGCGGCGATCCGCCCGGATACCGTGCTCGCCTCGGTCATGTTCGTCAATAACGAAGTCGGCGTCATTCAGCCGATCGCCGAACTCGGCGAAATCTGCCGCGAGAAGGGCATCATCTTCCACGTCGATGCGGCGCAGGCGACTGGCAAGGTCGATATCGACCTGAGCAAGCTCAAGGTCGACCTGATGAGCTTCTCGGCCCACAAGACCTACGGCCCGAAGGGCATCGGCGCCCTCTACGTGCGCCGCAAGCCGCGCATCCGCCTGGAAGCGCAGATGCACGGCGGTGGCCACGAGCGCGGTTTCCGCTCGGGCACGCTGGCCACGCACCAGATCGTTGGCATGGGCGAAGCCTTCCGCATTGCACGCGAGGAAATGGTCGAAGAAAACAATCGAGTCAAAGCCTTACGCGATAAACTTCTGAAAGGACTTCAAGATATTGAAGCGACTTTCGTCAATGGCGACCTCGAGCATCGCGTCGCCCATAACCTCAACATCAGCTTCGCCTACGTCGAAGGCGAGTCGATGATCATGGCGATCAAGGATCTCGCCGTGTCGTCCGGCTCGGCCTGTACCTCGGCCAGCCTGGAGCCGTCCTACGTGCTGCGCGCACTCGGGCGCGACGACGAACTGGCGCACAGCTCGATCCGTTTCTCCATCGGTCGCTTCACCACCGAGGAAGAAATCGACTACGCGGTCAAGCTGCTGCACACCAAGATCCAGAAACTGCGAGACCTTTCCCCGCTCTGGGATATGTACAAGGAAGGCATCGATCTGAACACGGTTCAATGGGCTGCCCACTGAACGAAACAACGGAGAAATAACATGAGCTATAGCGTAAAAGTCATTGATCACTATGAGAATCCTCGCAACGTCGGTTCGCTCGACAAGGACGATTCCAGCGTCGGCACCGGCATGGTCGGCGCGCCGGCCTGCGGCGACGTGATGAAGCTGCAGATCAAGGTCAACAAGTCCGGCGTGATCGAAGACGCCAAGTTCAAGACCTACGGTTGCGGCTCTGCCATCGCTTCGTCGTCGCTGGTGACCGAATGGGTCAAGGGCAAGACGGTCGACCAGGCGCTGTCCATCAAAAATACCGAGATTGCCGAAGAACTGGCGCTGCCGCCGGTTAAAATCCACTGCTCGATCCTGGCTGAGGACGCCATCAAGGCGGCCGTGGCGGATTACAAGAAAAAGCACGGAGAATAAGCATGGGCGTGACCTTGACCGACTCGGCGGCGAAGCATGTCGCCAATTTCCTGCAGAAACGCGGCAAAGGCATCGGCCTGCGCCTTGGCGTACGGACTTCCGGCTGTTCCGGCATGGCCTACAAGCTGGAATTCGTCGACGAGGTGAATGAAGACGACCTGATTTTCGAAACCTCGGGCGTCAAGGTCGTGGTCGATGCCAAGAGCCTGCCGTATCTTGAAGGCATGGAGCTCGACTTCGCCCGCGAAGGCCTGAACGAAGGGTTCAAGTTCAATAACCCCAACGTCAAGGACCAGTGCGGCTGCGGTGAGTCCTTCAACGTTTGATGGATTTAACTGCTGACTTTTTCGCTTTGTTCGGCTTGCCGAAAACTTTCCGGCTCAGCCTGTCCGAGCTCGATTCGCGTTACCGCGACGTGCAGGCGCAGGTGCATCCGGATCGTTTCGCCAATGCGCCGGAGGGCGAGCGGCGGTTGTCGATGCAGTGGGCGACGCGCGCCAACGAGGCTTACCTGACGCTGAAGAAGCCGCTGGAGCGGGCAAAATACCTGCTTGAGCTGGCCGGGCACGATCTGCAGGCCGAGAGCAATACCGCGATGCCGGCCGATTTCCTGATGGAACAGATGGAATGGCGCGAGGCGGTGATGGAAGCGCGCGCTGGCGGCGATCATCACGAACTCGAACATCTCTACCAGCGCCTGCGCGGCGACATCGATGGTCGTTACGTCGAGGTTGCCGCCTTGCTCGACGACGCTCGGGATTACGCGCTGGCCACCGACCGGGTGCGCCGGCTGATGTTCCTGGAAAAACTGCTTTACGAAATCGACGACGCGCTGGCGTCGCTGGACGACTGAAAGAATATAACAATGGCCTTGTTCCAGATCGCCGAACCCGGCGAATCCGCAGCCCCGCACGAGCATAAACTGGCCGTCGGCATCGACCTCGGCACCACCAATTCGCTGGTCGCCACGGTGCGTTCCGGCATTGCCGTCTGCCTCAACGACGAACAGGGGCGGCCGCTGCTGCCTTCGGTCGTCCATTACAACGCTGACGGCAGCACGGTCGTCGGCTACGACGCGCGCAAGGACCAGGCGGTCGATCCGAAGAACACCATCGTCTCGGTCAAGCGCTTCATGGGCCGGGGCAAGCACGACATCGCCCACATCGAGAGCATGGCCTACGACTTCGTCGATGCGCCGGGCATGGTCAAGCTCAAGACCCAGGCCGGCATCAAGAGTCCGGTCGAGGTTTCGGCGGAAATCCTGAAGACGCTGAAGGCGAGGGCAGAAGCCGGTCTCGGCGGCGAACTGGTCGGCGCCGTGATCACCGTGCCGGCCTATTTCGACGACGCCCAGCGCCAGGCCACCAAGGACGCTGCCAAATTGGCCGGCCTCAACGTTCTGCGCCTGTTGAACGAACCGACTGCGGCGGCCATCGCCTATGGGCTCGACAACGGCGCCGAGGGGGTCTATGCAGTCTATGACCTCGGCGGCGGCACCTTCGACATCTCCATCCTCAAGCTGACCAAGGGTGTTTTCGAGGTCATGGCGACCGGCGGCGATTCGGCGCTCGGCGGCGACGATTTCGACCACCGCATCTTCTGCTGGGTGATCGAGCAGGGCAAGCTGCAGCCGCTGTCGGCGGCCGACGGCCGGTTGCTGATGATGCGCTGCCGGGAAGCCAAGGAATTCCTGACCAAGAACCCGGAGGCACCGATCACCGCGCGCCTGTCCACGGGCGAGATGGTCGATCTCAAGCTCGACGTCGCGACCTTTGCCGAAATCACCCGGACGCTGGTCTCGAAGACGCTGCAGCCGGTCAAGAAGGCGCTGCGCGACGCCGGCCTGCGCGCCGATGACGTCAAGGGCGTGGTCATGGTCGGCGGCGCGACGCGCATGCCACAGATTCAGAAGGCGGTTGGCGACTTCTTCGGCCAGGAACCGCTGACCAATCTCGATCCGGACAAGGTTGTCGCGCTCGGCGCGGCGACGCAGGCCAACCTGCTGGCCGGCAACAAGACCGGCAAGGACGACTGGCTGCTGCTCGACGTGATTCCGCTGTCGCTCGGCCTGGAAACCATGGGTGGGCTGACCGAGAAGGTGATCCCGCGCAATTCGACGATCCCGACCGCGCGCGCCCAGGAATTCACCACCTTCAAGGACGGGCAGACGGCGATGGCCATTCATGTCGTCCAGGGCGAACGCGAGATGATTGCCGATTGCCGCTCGCTGGCGCGCTTCGAACTGCGCGGCATTCCGCCGATGGTGGCTGGTGCAGCGCGCATCCGCGTCACCTTCCAGGTGGACGCCGACGGCCTGTTGTCGGTCACCGCGCGCGAGCAGACCACCGGCGTCGAGTCGAGCATTACCGTCAAGCCGTCCTACGGCCTGTCCGACGACGAGATCGCCGGCATGCTCCAGGATTCGCTGGCCCACGCCAAGGACGACGCGATGGCGCGCGCACTGCGCGAAGCGCAGGTCGAGGCCGAACGCATGATCGAGGCGACCGAAGCGGCACTGGCCGAAGACCCGCATCTGCTCAACGAAGCGGAAACCGCCAGGATACGCAACGCGATCGCCAAGCTGCAGGAAGCGGCGGCCGGCGACAACCGCCGCATCATCAACATTGCGATGGACGACCTCGGCTTCGAAACCCAGGAATTTGCCCACCGTCGCATGGATCAAAGCATCAAGAAAGTGCTGTCCGGCCGCAAGGTCGAAGAAATCGGCACGGGAGACGAAGAATGACCCAGATCATCGTATTGCCGCATCTTGAGTTGTGCCCGGACGGTGCCGTGATCGAGGCCGAAGCCGGCAAGTCGATCTGCGACAACCTGCTCGCCAACGAGATCGAACTCGATCACGCCTGCGAAATGTCCTGCGCCTGCACCACCTGTCACGTCATCGTGCGCGAAGGTTTTGCCTCGCTGGAAGAAGCAAGCGAGATCGAGGAAGACCTGCTCGACAAGGCCTGGGGCCTGGAGCCGAATTCGCGCCTGGGCTGTCAGGCCATCGTCAGCGATACGCCGCTGGTCGTCGAAATCCCCAAGTACAGCATCAACATGGCGAAGGAGGGACATCGCAAATGAAGTGGACCGACATCAACGACATCGCCATCGAACTCGCCGACAGCCAGCCGGACACCGACCCGCTCAAGGTCAATTTCGTTGACCTGCGCGACTGGGTGATGGCGCTGCCCGGCTTCGACGACGATCCCAAGCACTGCGGCGAGAAAATCCTCGAAGCCATCCAGCAAGCCTGGATCGACGAAGTCGCCTGATCAGGCGTCGACCGCCACGGCAATGCCACTGCCGCGTAACTGCTCGCTCATGCTGGCCACCGACAGCAGCACCAGCATCGGCTGGCCGCTGCCCGGTTGCGTCTTGACCACCGAGGCCAGTACCGAGGCGATGCCAACATAGATGTTCGAGAGATCGTCGATGTCGCTTTCCGGGACTTCCATGATCTCGCCCAGGCGGTCGACCAGGATGCCGAAAGCCTTGCCGTCGTCACCGCGCACCACCACGACCTGCTGCCGGATGCCGGTATTTTCCGCCGGCTCGGGCAGCCCCAGGGCCGCGTGCAAGTTGTAGATCGGCAGGGTCTCGTTGCGGTGGATCATCGCGCCATAGACCTGTTTCGGTGCGTTGGCCAAGGTTGTCGCACCGTTCAGTTCGACCGCCTCGATCACCGATGAAACCGGCAGGCCCAGCCAGTGCGCGCCGAGGTGGAAAGTGGCGATTTCGCGTACTGCCACATCGGCGGCAAAGGCCGTGTGGCGCATGGCGACTTCGCCGGCCGAGGCGCTCAGGCGGGAATTGGCGTCGTAAGCACCCAGCGGGATGAAGACCAGGGCCGTAACCTCGTTGCGGTAGGCGTCCTCCTGGCCCTTGAATTCGCGATAGCCGCTGGACGGTGCGGCACCGACGGCCATCACCTGGCCGTCGAGCGCGATCAGACGGGCGCAGCCATTGGTGTCGGGCCTGAGCAGTTCCGGCAGCAGCGCCAGTTGCTGCCCGGGGCGGTAGCTGGTGTCGCTGGCGGCAATGACTCGGGCCTCGCCATCGATGAACAACGCGAAGCTGCCGGCTACTGGTTCGCCGCTGGCCTCGCGCGGCAGGGCGTCGTTGAGCATGGCCGAAAACTGCGGCGCACTGTCGAAGACGATGGCGATGCCGCCGACAACCTGCTGATTGCCCGGCGCACGCACTGCCGACAGGTAAACATAGGTCGGCCGGTTGCCATAGAGCGGGCTGTTGTCGAAGCGGGACACTGCGTAAGCCTGGCTGTCGCGCAGGCCGAGGCATTCGTCGACCCAGGGCGCATCGAGCATCTGCCCGACCAGTTCGCCATGGTCCGGATTGGAAACGGCCTGAACCCGGCCCTCTGTATCGAACAGCAGGATGTTGTCGTACACCGTGTACAGGCTGTTGATATAGCCGATGACCCGCTCCAGGCTTTCACGTCGGCCCTTGGCCGCGCTGTCGGCGAGCAGGGCGCGGATGGTCGAGTCGAGCGCCCACCAACGGCAGTCGTTGGCCCGCTCGTAGAGATTGCGGTCCATGATGTCGATGGCCAGTGCGGCGAAGAACTGGCTGTCGGCAAGCTGCGAGGAAAGCACCGTCGACTGCAGGTTGCCGATCGAGCGAGAGAAGACTTCGCGCATGCTCATGCCGACGCGGCTGATCTCACGCAGCAGGATTTTCGAGAATGCGCTGTTGACCGCCGCCGATACCGTGCCCTGGCGTACCGTGCCGTTCCAGACGGCGCGGCTGAGATCGCGCTGGATCGCTTCGGCCTTCAGTGGAATCGCCCGCAATTCCTCGGAAAATGCGCGGCCACCGGCCATCACCGAAGCGAGCAGCGCCGGTTCGGAGATGTCGAGCGTATCGTCGTCGTGCAGGTCGAAAGCCTGGGCCACCGGCATCATCACCAGGCCACGCCAGCCCGGCCCCTGGTAACCCTGGTAGCCCTTGGTGTCGCTGGCGAAGGCGAGGTAGCTGCGCCCGGCAAAGCGCAGACGCTGCAGGCTGCCGGAAGCGAGTTGCAATTCCGCACCGATCGGGATCTGCCACGGATCGCTGCTGGAAATCACCTGGCTGGCGCCATCCAGCAGGACCATCACGCCGGGATCGTCGGGCAGCGCCAGGCCGTGAAAGATGCGCTGCATTTCATCGGCAAAGCGGAAGCAGAGCGCCAGCACGCCGAGCGTTTCGCCGCGCTCGGACTTGATCCGGTAGGCGTAGATCAGCGAGCGCCCCTGCTCGGGGAAGAGTTCGGAATGGGCATAGGATTCGACATACGCGTCCGTGGTGTTGACCGCCTCGCGCACCCAGTTGTCGCGGATGGCGGTGACCCGGTCATCGGGCTGCAGCCGGGCAAGGATGCGGCCGTTGCGGTCGGTCAGCACAAGATCCTCGTAAACCGAGTATTTGCGTACGTATTCCTGGAAGCGCTGCTGCAAGGCCCACAGGTCACCCGGTTCGGCGGCAAATTGCCGGATGGCGTCGTCGGTGCTGAGAAAACCGATGTCGGCGGTGCGTTCGAACAGATTGCGGACCAGAATGTCGATGACCACCTGCGAACGCGCCTTCATTTCCTGTTCGCGCTTGGCCAGCGTCTGTTCGGCGAGATTGTTGAGCAGGTCGCCGGTCAGGCTGGCGAAAGCTTCGCGGGTCTGGCCGATCTCGGCGGTGGTGCCGGAAAGTTGTCCGAGCAGGTTGAGGTTGTCCCAGACGGCCTGCAACGACTGCAGCATTTCCCGGTATTCCTCGATCAGCGGCATGTGCGGCAACAACTGACGCACGCTATCCTTGACTTCGATTCCCTTGTATTTCGCCACGCCATACTCCTGCTTGCTGCCTGATGAGTGATAAGAAGCAAGTCACATGCCCATTGCCGCTAGTCGCAAACGGGTGTGTTTGCCGGATATTGTCTGGAAAATGTGACAGGCACAGGTCTCGTTTCGGTGCCCGGGCACCGTGCTGGTGCAATCCTGCGGACGACCTATGCCCAGTCGTGGGAAAATGCCGCCGATGAATTCCCCGTCTTCCGAAACATCGGCCGTTACCTGCGAGCGCTGCGACGCCTGTTGCTGCCAGCTTGAGGTCATGCTGATCTGCGACCGCGACGTGCCGGCGCGCTTTGTCGCCGACGACCGCTGGGGCGGGCAGGTGATGCGCCGGCTCGACGACGGCTGGTGCGCGGCGCTCGACCGTGACACCATGCGTTGCACCATCTACGAGCGCCGGCCGGACATCTGCCGCGATTTTGCCATGGGCGACAGCGACTGCGTCGCCGTGCGCACCCTGTATTACACCCCGCCTGCACGACAGGAGCAGCCATGACTTACGAAGAACACCTCGACGAGGTGACCACGCTGATCACCGAAAAGTACGATGTTGCCGACCAGGCAGCGATCAAGATGGTGATGCGCGCCCAGGCCGACGATTTCTTCAGCGGCCACGACGACAATCCGGCGATCTGTACGCTGGACCGGGCGCACCTCGACGCCAAAGCCGTCTACAAGAAGTACAGGTAAACATGCGCTCGACCCGTGCCACCGCCGCCGTTGCCCGGCTCAACCAGCGCAGCGCAGGCCGGCATTACCTGATGGTGATGACCGGCGCCGGGCTGTTCCAGTTGCGCGAGCGCATCGACGGCACCGACCGCGATCTATCGGATGCCCTTCCGCTCGACGATTTCGTCCGCCTGGTCGATGCCACCGGCCCCCAGCCGGTGCGCCGCATGACCAAGAGCGACGAGGCCTTTGCGCGGCAACTGGCGCGGCGGAAAAGTCCGGATAACGATGACTGACGACCGCCTCTACCGACTCGGCCGCTTCCTGCGCGATCTCGGCCGGGCCCTGCATCTCAGCGGGGCGCCGGCGCACGAACTGGAGCGCCGCCTGAACGAAACCGGCCGGCAGCTCGGGGTGCGCGTCGAAGGCTTTGCCGTGCTCACCTTCCTGGCACTGACGCTGGTCGACGCCGACGGCAAGCGGCGAGTGGAAATGCTGCGCCTGCCACCCTACGACTACAACATGGCCCGCTTGATCGAGCTCGAAGCGCTATGTCGTGAGATCGACGGCAGCGAACGACTGGACGCCTACGAACAGCGCCTGGCCGCCGCGATGGCCACGCCGGCGCCCTGGTCCGGCCTGGCTTTCGTCGCCATGGGTTTCCTGCTGTCGGCGTCGGTGGCCCTGCTGCTGCGCGGTGGCTGGATGGAAATGCTCTGCGGCGGCCTGATCGGCATGGGCTTCGTCGCCGGGGTACTCGGTTGTGCCCGCATTCCCCGACTCGGCCCGGCGGTACCGGTCATCCTGTGCACGCTGGCGGCACTGATGGCGCAGGCGCTGGCCTGGTTCTTCCCGCAGCAGAGTCCCTTCGTCTCGGCGGTGGCCGGCGTGGTTTTCCTGCTGCCCGGCTTCATGCTCACCGTGGCCATGTCCGAACTGGCGACCCAGAACTACCTCGCCGGCAGCGGCCGGCTGATCGGCGCCTTCCTGCAACTTTTTCTGATGGGCGCGGGGCTGGCCATCGGCACCAAGATTGGCCAGACGCTCTATCCGGTCGAAACCCTGGGCGTCGTCACCAGCCTGCCGGCCTGGGTGATCTGGCCGGCGGTGGCGGTTCTTGGCGTGTCCTTGCTGGCGGTGCTGCAGGCGCCGTGGTCGGCGGTGCTGGTCTCGGCCGGCGGCTGCCTGCTGGCCTGGGCCGTGTATTCCGTGGTCGGGGCTGGCATGGGCAATGTCGTCGGTGCTTTCTGCGCCGCCTTTGCCGTGGCGGCGGCCGGGCATCTCTACCAGTTCGTCAGCAACCGGCCCTCGGTACTGGTGCAGATTCCCGGCCTGATCACGCTGGTCCCCGGCAGCATGGGCTTTCGCGGCTTGCATGCATTGATGGCGCAGGACAGCGCCGCCGGCATCGCCTTGATCACCGAAATGCTGCTCACCGGCGCCGTCCTGGCCGTCGGCCTGCTGCTCGCCGACAACCTGATGCCGCTGATTTTCCGGCGCAAGTCGCCCGCAACGGAAACGGCCGGTGCTTAATCCTCGAACAGGTTGAGGAGGGCGTCCAGACCGCCGAAATTGATCGCCACGTCAGCCTTGGCGCGCGTCGCCGGCTTGGCGTGGAAAGCTACCGACAGGCCGGCTTCGGCCATCATCATCAGGTCGTTGGCGCCATCGCCGACGGCGATCACCTGATCCTTGCGCAGCCCCAGTTCGTCGCGCAGACGGCCTAGGTGGTGCGCCTTGGCAGCGGCATCGATGATGTCGCCGACAACCCGGCCGGTCAGCTTGCCGCCGGAAATTTCGAGTTCGTTCGAGGTAGCGAAATCGAAACCCAGCTCGATGCGCAGGCGCTCGGTGAAATAGGTGAAACCGCCGGACAGGATGGCCGTACGCAGGCCGGCGTTCTGCACCGCTTCCAGCAGTTCGCGGGCGCCGTCGGAAAGCAGTAGACGCTCGCCGAACACCCGCGCCAGCACGCGGGCATCCAGCCCGGCCATCAGCGCCAGACGGCGGCGCAGACTTTCGCGGTAATCGATCTCGCCACGCATCGCCGCCTCGGTGACCTCCGAAACTTCAGCCTTCTTGCCGGCGAAATCGGCGAGTTCGTCGATGCACTCGATGGTGATCAGCGTCGAATCCATGTCGAAGCAGATCAACCCGAAATCGGACAGCTTGCGCCCGGCCTCGATAAACGCCCAGTCCAGTCTTTCCGCTTCGATCAGCGGAATCAGCGCATCGAATTCCGGCGTACGTTGGGCATCGCGCAGACGAACCACCTGCGGCGGCAAGGGTTCTGCGGCCGACGCGCTGGTGGCGGCCAGAATGCGGTCCAGCAGGAAAGTCGGCAGGGCACCGCCCTGGATGATGAGATTCATCAGTTCAGGCGTTCCGGCAGCACATCGCGCAACATCACGGCCGCATCGCGCAGCATCTTCTCGGTCGTGTCCCAGCCGACGCAGCCGTCGGTGACCGAGCAGCCGTATTTGAGTTGCGAGAGGTCGGCGGGGATGGGCTGGTTGCCAGCTTCGAGGTTCGATTCGATCATCACGCCGAGGATGGACTTGTTGCCGGCACGGATCTGGTTGACCACGTCGGCCATGACCAGCGGTTGCAGTTCCGGCTTTTTCGAGCTGTTGGCGTGCGAGCAGTCGACGACGATGTTGGTCGGCAGCTTGGCTTTGACCATCGCTGCTTCGGCGACGGCGACCGAGACGGTGTCGTAGTTCGGGCCTTTGTCGCCGCCACGCAGGACGACATGGCCGTGCGGGTTGCCGGTGGTGCGGACGATGGAAACGCGGCCTTCGTTGTTCAGGCCGAGGAAGGAGTGCGGGTTGGAGGCCGACAGGATGGCGTTGGTGGCCACGGTCAGGTCGCCGCTGGTCGCGTTCTTGAAGCCGACCGGGGTGGACAGGCCGGACGACATTTCGCGGTGCGTCTGCGATTCGGTGGTGCGGGCGCCGATGGCGGTCCAGGTGATCAGGTCGCCGTAGTATTGCGGGCCGTAGGGATCGAGCGCCTCGGTGCCGGCGGGCAGGCCGAGTTCATTGACCTGGCGCAGGAAGTCGCGGGCCTTTTCCATGCCGACGTTGACCTGGAAGGAGTCGTCCATGAACGGGTCGTTGATGTAGCCCTTCCAGCCGACGGTGGTGCGCGGCTTTTCGAAATAGACGCGCATGATGATCTGCAGCGTGTCACCGATTTCGTCGGCCAGCGCCTTCAGGCGGCGGGCGTAGTCCATGCCGGCGACCGGGTCGTGGATCGAGCACGGGCCGACGACGACGAACAGGCGGTGGTCCTTGCGGTCGAGGATGTTGCGCAGCAACTCGCGACCTTCGCTGACGGTGGCTTCAGCCTTGGCGGTCAGCGGCAGTTTCTGGTGGATTTCCGCCGGCGTCGGCATGGCGTCGAAGGCGGAAACGTTGATGTTTTCGAGAATCTGGGTCATTTGGTCAGCTCGCGTATCATGTCTTTCACCGCCGCAACCTTGTCCTGCAAGGCCGGGCAGTGGCGCAAAAGGGAGATTTTATCCTGTCCCGCCAGCTTATAGCTGCGGTTCTTCTGGATCAAATTGATGATCTTGATCGGTTCGATAGGCGGATTCTTCGAGAATTCCGGCGCGAACTGGATTGTCACCTGGTCGTTGCCGGCGTCGAGCTTCTGCACCAGCAGCGGCTTGACCAAGAGGCGCAGCCGGTGCGTGGCGACCAGCGCCTGCGCTTGCAGCGGCAATTCGCCGAAGCGGTCGACCAGTTCTTCCTGCAGCGTGTCGATCTCGTCGTCAGCTTCGCAGTTGGCCAGGCGCTTGTACAGCGTCAGCCGCTCGTGCACGTCGGGGCAGTAGGCGTCGGGCAGCAGCGCCGGGGTGCGCAGGTTGATTTCGCCGCTGACGCCGATCGGCTGCGTCAGGTCGGCGGTTTCCAGCACCTTGCCCTGTTTCAGGTGGGCGACGGCGCGGTTGAGCATCTCGCTGAACATCGTGAAGCCGACTTCCTGCATTTCGCCCGACTGGTTGTCGCCGAGCACCTCGCCGGCACCGCGGATTTCGAGATCGTGCATGGCCAGGAAGAAGCCGGAACCGAGTTCCTCCATGGCCTGGATGGCCTCCAGGCGCATCTTGGCCTGCTTGGTCATCGCCTTCTCGTCCTGGACGAGCAGGTAGGCGTAGGCCTGGTGGTGCGAACGGCCGACGCGGCCGCGCAGCTGGTGGAGCTGGGCGAGGCCGAATTTCTCGGAACGGTTGATCAGGATGGTATTGGCGTGCGGATTGTCGATGCCGGTCTCGATGATCGTCGTGCACAAGAGCAGGTTGGCGCGCTGGCCGGTGAAATCGCGCATGACCCGTTCCAGTTCGCGCTCGTTCATCTGGCCGTGGCCGATGACGATGCGCGCTTCCGGCACCAGCTTTTCCAGCTTCTCGCGCATGTTCTCGATGGTGTCGACCTCGTTGTGCAGGAAGTACACCTGGCCGCCGCGCTTCAATTCGCGCAGCACCGCTTCGCGGATGATGCCGTCGGAAAAGCGGCTGACGAAGGTCTTGATCGCCAGGCGCTTCTGCGGCGCCGTGGCGATTACCGAGAAGTCGCGCAGGCCTTCCATCGACAGCGCCAGCGTGCGCGGGATCGGCGTCGCCGTCAGCGTCAGCACATCGACCTCGGCGCGCATCGCCTTCAGCGTCTCCTTCTGACGCACGCCGAAACGGTGTTCCTCGTCGATGATGACCAGGCCCAGGCGATTGAATTTCACGTCCTTGCCGATCAGCTTGTGGGTGCCGATGATGATGTCGATCTTGCCCTCGGCTAGGTCCTGCAGCGCCTGCGCGGTTTCCTTGGCGGTCTTGAAGCGGGAGATTTCAGCAACCTTGACCGGCCAGTCGGCAAAGCGGTCGACGAAGGTCTGGTAATGCTGTTCGCAGAGCAAGGTGGTCGGGCAAAGCACGGCCACCTGCTTGCCGCCGGCCACCGCGCAAAAGGCGGCGCGCAGGGCGACCTCGGTTTTGCCGAAGCCGACGTCGCCGCAGACCAGCCGGTCCATCGGCTTGCCCGACTTCATGTCGGCGATGACGGCGGCGATGGCCTGCGCTTGGTCGGCGGTTTCCTCGAAACCGAAGCCGTCGGCGAAAGCCTCGTAGTCGTTTTCCGAAAAATCGAAGGCGTGGCCCTGACGGGCGGCGCGCGCGGCGTACAGCGCAAGCAGTTCGGCGGCGGTGTCGCGCGCCTGCTCGGCGGCCTTGCGCTTGGCCTTTTCCCATTGGCCGGAACCGAGCGTATGCAGCGGCGCGGCGTCCGGTTCGGCGCCGGAATAACGCGAGATCACGTGCAGTTGCGCCACCGGCACGAAGAGCTTGGCGTCGTTGGCGTAGTGCAGCTCGAGGAATTCCTGCTCGCCGAGGCCGAGGTCCATCCGTACCAGACCGCGATAGCGGCCGATGCCGTGGCTTTCGTGCACCACCGGGTCGCCGACCTTGAGTTCGGTGAGGTCCTTCAGCCAGTTGTCGAAGCTCGCCTTGCGCGCCGCTTCGCGCCGAGTGCGGCGCGGGCTGCCGGCGAACAGCTCGGTTTCGCTGATGAAGGCGACCTGGTCGAGGGCAAAGCCCTGCTGCAGCGGGCTGACGGTCAGCGCCAACGTTTCCTTGCCGCCGGCGAAGGCGGCAAAGTCGGCGCAGGCAGCGGGCTTGAGGCCGTGTTCGGCAAACATCGCAGCCAGCGTCTCGCGCCGGCCGGCGGTCTCGGCAAGCAGCAGCACGCGTCCGGGATAGCTGGCGAGATGGTTCTTCAAGGCGCCCAGCGGATCGTCGCTGCGCCGATCGACGGCGACGTTGGGCAGTAAAACCGGGGACAGACCACGATTTTCAGATTCGCAAAATTGTGGTCTGTCCCCGGTTTTACCCAGCGCCAGTCGACCGTAAGATTTGGCCGCCGTGAAAAAGGCTTCGTCGGTCAGGAACAGTTCTTCCGGCGCGAGCAGTGGCCGCGCCTTGTCGCCCTGCAGCAGGTTGTAGCGCGAGCGGGTGTCGTTCCAGAAGGCAGCGATGGCGGCCGGCGCGTCGCCGTGGGTGACGAAGACCGCGTCCTTGGGCAGGTAGTCGAACAGCGTCGCCGTCGCGTCGAAGAACAACGGCAGGTAATACTCGATGCCGGCGCTGGCGATGCCGGTCGAAATGTCCTTGTAGATGCCGGACTTGGCCGGGTCGCCCTCGAAACGCTCGCGGAAGGCCTGGCGGAAGTGGGTGCGGCCTTTATCGTCCAACGGGAACTCGCGCGCCGGCAGCAGGCGCACTTCCGGCACCGGGTAGACGGTACGCTGGGTGTCGACGTCGAAGGTCTTGATGCTCTCGACCTCGTCGTCGAACAGGTCGAGCCGGTAGGGCAGTTGCGAGCCCATCGGGAAAAGGTCGATCAGCCCGCCACGGATCGAGTATTCACCGGGCGAGACAACCTGGGTGACGTTGGCGTAGCCGGCCAGTGTCACCTGGGCGCGGAACTTCTCGGCGTCGAGCGTCTGGCCCTTCCTGAATGCAAACGTGTAGGCGGCCATGAACTCCGGCGGCGCCAGCCGGTTGACCGCGGTCGCCGCCGGCACCAGCAGGATCTGCACCTCGCCCTGCAATGCGGCCCACAGCGTCGCCAGGCGTTCGGAAACGAGGTCCTGGTGTGGCGAGAAATGGTCGTAGGGCAGGGTTTCCCAGTCCGGTAGCAGGCGCACCTTGAGCTGCGGCGCGAACCACGGGATTTCTTCCAACAGGCGCTGCGCGTCGGCGGCGCTGGCGGTGACCACGGCGAAAGTCCGTTGCGGGTTGCTGGCCGCCAGTTCAGCCAGTGTCAGGGCATCGGCGGAACCGGCATGAGCCGGCAGGTCGATGCGCTGGCCGGCCTTGGGCAGGGCGGGGAGGGACAACAGGAGCGGGGTGACGGACACGGCGTGACTACGGGACAACGACAGGGGTTGCGATTATAGCTGCTTGCCGTTGGCCGCCTTGCCGGCGATGGCTATTTGAGCAGCCCGATCTCGCGTGCCGTCTGTTCGCCAATCAGGGTGTGCAGCAGGCTGGCCGGTATTTCGGCGCGCTCGGCAGTCAGCGGAATCCGCCCGCCCATGATCTCGGCGCTGCGTTGCGGCAGCAGCGGCGTTTTATCCGGTTCGGCGTAACCGTGCGGATGGATGGGCTGCAGACTCGCCAGGTGGTATTTGTCGGTGGCGCCAAAGGTGTGAAGCAATTCGTGGGCGATCACGACATTGTTCTGGCGGTGCTGGCGTCGGCTGGCATAGGCGTGAATCAAACCGAGTTGGCCCTTGCTCAGACCGATCGAATGCGGCACTTGCGCATTGCGCTCGGGGTCGTGGTAGAGCACGAACAGGCGGACCTGCGGTTGCGGGCCGGCAATGGCGTCGTTGTTCATGGCCCACCAGCGCAGCTTCAGGCTCCACAGCATGTTGTCGAGCGTACTGCCGTGCTCGACCGGCAGCGGCGGTTGTTCGCGCAGCGGCGGCGCAACCCGGACCACCACAGGTTGCAGCACGGTCTTGCCGTAGCGCTGACTCTCCTGGGCGATCCACTGGCCGATATCCGCGAAACTTTCGTTCTCCAGCGTGTTCAGATACGCAGTGGTTGCCGGGGAGTTGTCGGCGGCGATCGGATAGAGCGCGACATGGACGGTATGTTCCCAGGCGCTGAGACGGGTCGTGGCGCGCCAGGCGGCAAGGCCGACGGTGGTCAGCACGAGCAGGAGAATCAGGATGCGGAATTTTCGGAACAATGTCGTGTCCTAGTGACCGTTGGGGATGCGCAAATTGGCGATGTCATTATATTATTGCGGCCTCATACCTTGAAAGCGCTCAATCCGGGTCACTCTGATGTCCTTGTTCAAAGAAAAACGTGCAGGTCTGGAACGTCGTGTCGGGCGCGAACGCACCGGCAGGAACATGGTTGAACGTCGCGCTGCCGAGCGCCGACAAGTCGCCTTGATGGAAATATCCTTCGTCGAATGGGCGACCCAGTTTGCCCACTACAAGAAACAGGCCGGTAGCGGCGTCAAGTAAGCGAATCCGGAATCCCCGGCAGACGCCTTGCGTGTTCGACGAACCACCCCGACACGCGCTCTTCCTGATTCTCTCTGGTTTGCAGCACGTGCATTGCGCATGGGCAGGCGACATGGCGATGCGCTCTTTGCCATGAGGCGAGCGCCGCCGGGTCGTTGCCATCGATCAGTATCAGCAGCGGCGCCACCAGCATTTCCAGCGCCTGCAGGCCAGCCCGGTCGACCAGACCACCATGGCAACTCAAGGTGCTGACCTGGGTGTCGCGCAGGGCGGCTACCCGGATCGCCGCCGGAGTGACATCGCCACTGGCGTGAATCGCCAACGGCAGTTCCTGCATGTCGCCATCGCGGCGGATCAGGTCGAGGATGTCGGTTATCCGGCGTGCCAGACGCGAGACGTCCTGGGGCGTATCGACGAAATGGCGTTCACGTTCGCTGATCACTTCCATGGTCAGTACGGCATGGCCGCGGTTGAACAGATTGCCCGCGAACGGATCGTCCACCGCCAACGGCTGTATCCGTGGCAGCAGGACAAGGCTGCGCGGATGCTCCGGCAAGGCCAGATGGCCGAGCAGGGTGCCGTGCGAGGTCTGGATGTTCAGGTGTCGGTTCATGGCGCCAGGCGAACAGGAATGCGCCGGGCGCCGAAAGCCTTGCCGTCGTGCCCGAGCTGACTGCCGAAGCGGCCGGCCAGGCGGCTCCGGCAGTGTGGACATTGCCCCAGCGGATTGAGGTCGTAGCGCCGGATTTCGTACCAGTCGCGGACGATCAGGGCGGCGTGACAGCTGGGGCAGTAAGTCGTGCCGCCCTCCTTATCGTGGACATTGCCGGTGTAGACATGGTTCAGCCCGGCATCGCGGGCGATGCGCCGGGCCTGCGTCAGTGTTGCTGGCGGCGTCGGCGGGATGTCGCCGAGTTTCCAGTCGGGGTGGAAGGCGGTGAAATGCAGCGGCACGTCCGGGCCGAGTTCGCGGGCAATCCAGGCGGACAGTGCGGCGATCTCGTCGGCGCTGTCGTTTCGGCCCGGAATCAGCAGCGTCGTGATCTCCAGCCAGCAAGCGGTGTCGTGGTGCAGATAGCTCAGGGTATCGAGCACCGGTTGCAGGCGGGCGCCGCACAAGCTGCGGTAGAAGTCGTCGGTGAAGGCCTTGAGGTCGACGTTGGCGGCGTCCATGACGGCGAAGAATTCGCGCGCCGGTTCGGCATGGATGTAGCCGGCAGTGACGGCGACATTGCGGATGCCCTGTTCGCGGCAAGCCAGCGCGGTGTCGATGGCGTACTCGGCAAAGATCACCGGGTCGTTGTAGGTGTAGGCGACGGCGTCGGCGCCGTGGTGCCTGGCGGCGTCGGCGATCATCGCCGGGGTGGCTTCGTCCATCAGGCGGTCCATGTCCTTCGAGCGCGAGATGTCCCAGTTCTGGCAGAACTTGCAGGCGAGGTTGCAGCCGGCGGTGCCGAAAGACAGCACGCTGCTGCCCGGATGGAAATGATTGAGCGGTTTCTTTTCGATCGGATCGATGCAGAAACCGGAGGAGCGGCCGTAGGTGGTCAGTTGCATCGCCCCGTCGTGCATCTGGCGGACGAAGCAGGCGCCGCGCTGGCCTTCATGCAACTGGCAGTCGCGCGGGCACAGGTCGCACTGGATGCGCCCGTCGGCCAGGGGGTGCCACCAGCGGGCGTGATATAGCTTCGTTGCGGTCAACGGGGATTTTCCTGCCATTTTTGCACCGTGTAACGCCATAACCGGAGTTCCGGCGACCAGTAAGTCCCCGATAGGCCAGCCTTTTGCTTCAGGCGGGCGAGGAAGACGGCCGGCTCCGGCAGTTGTTCCCAGACTTGCGGCAGGAAGGTGGCCCGGCGTCCGCCAGCGGCCAGGATCAGGCCGTCCACCTGTGGCCGCAAGCGGGCCAGCGCGTCGGCTTCGTCGGTGACGAACAGCGGTTCGGCCGGGGACAGCAGGGAGACCTCGACCCGAGTGCGCGCCAGTTCGTCGCGGGTTAGCGGCGGGAAGCGCGGATCGCGGAAAGCGGCGGCGTGGGCGTTGGCCTGGACGTCGTCGATCAATGGTCGGTGCGCCTCCAGGCTGCCGATGCAGCCGTGCAGTTCGCCGGCTTGCGTCAGGGTGACGAAGGTCGCGCCGGGCTCGTGCAATGCCGGCAGGTCGGGCGTTGCTGGCGCGGCTTGGCCCAGTGCTTCGCTTATGCTCCGACGCGCCAGTTGCAGCAGGGTTTGGCCGAGTTCATCCATGATCGTCCTCATGGAAAGCGAAGGCGGCGTAGCCGACGACGCGCTGGCGGTCGCCGGCGGTGTCGCCGGAATTGCACAGATCGAGCAAGCTCGGGCGCAGGCCATGCCGTTGCGCGGCGAGCAACAGGCCGTTGACCGGGAAGGCGCCGCAGGCTTGCTCAGGGCGGATGTCGGTGGCCAGGTTGAGGATGTGGCTGCAGGTGGCGCGGTCGACCTGTTGCGCGGCGGCGTAAGTCAGGAAATGCGACAGGTCGGAACTGATGACGATCAGGGTTTCCGCGCCGCCCCACAGGCGTTCGAGCACTTCGGCGACGGCCTCCGGTGTGGCGTTGCCGACGGCCAGCGGCAGCAGCGTGAAATCGTCGAGGGCGCGCTGCAGGAAAGGCAGGTGGACTTCCAGCGAATGTTCCTGTGCGTGTGCCGCCGCGCTGACGCCGACCTGCGGCAGTTGCGCGATCAGCGCGCGTGCCGCCGTATCCAGGCGCACCTTGCCCAGTGGTGTGGCGAATGCTTCGCAATCGGGCAAGGCCAGACCGCGCACGGCAACCCGATGCGTCGGGCCGAGCAGGATCACGCGGCGGATTGTCGTCCGCCATGGTGCCAGCGTGGCGTAGGCAAGGGCCGCGGTCGGGCCGGAATAGACGTAGCCGGCATGCGGCACGATCAGCGCCTTGGGTTGCTGCAGGGGCGTCGTCTGGGCCACGGCCAGCAGTTGATCGACCGTAGCCTGCAACTGGCCGGGGTCGGCCGGGTAGAACATGCCGGCGACGGCGGGCGCCCGGATCGTCATGGCTGCCTCAAACCAGCGCCAAGCCGACACCCATGCCGCCGCCGATGGCGAGCAGGCCGGGCAGGGCGTGGCGGGCCAGGGTCTTGCCGCCGATGCTGACGACCAGACCGATCTTGAACACCAGGTTGGCGACCAGCGCCAGCGTCACGGCGATGACCGCATCGGCCTGCAGCACGCGTTCCAGGTTGAACATGCGCAGCGTGGACAGCACGCTGGCGTCGGCGTCGGTCAGGCCGGACACCAATGCGACGATGAACAGGCCGCTGTTGCCGGCGATGTCCTGCAGCCAGGCGGCCGCCAGCAGCACGACGGCGTAGAGCAGGCCGAAGGAGACGGCGGTCTTCAGCTCGGTCGGATTCTTCACTTCCGGCATCGGCAACTCGCCGGCATCGTTGAGTATCTTCCAGCCGTACAGCGACATGATCACGCCGGGCACGATGCCGCAGGCGAAGACGATGGCGATCGGCCCGATCAGGCTGTGCGCGACGACACTGGCAATGATGCCGAGCCGGATCATGACCATGACGTTGGCGATCAGGATGACGATCGCCGACATGCGTACCAGATGGCCATGTTCGGCGGCGTGACGGGAGAACATCATGGTCGTTGCGGTCGACGAGGCCAGACCGCCGAAAATGCCGAGCAGCGCCGCGCCGTGGCGGGCACCGATGATGCGCAGCGCAAGGTAGCCGGCGAGCGCCAGCCCGGAAATCAGCACCACCATCCACCAGACCTGGCGCGGGTTGATCGCGTCGTAGGGGCCGAAGCTCTGGTTGGGCAGGATGGGCAGGATGACCAGCGAGAGCACGGCGAACTGCAGGATGGAATTGAGATCTTTCGGCGTCGTCCGCTCGCTGAACTGTTTCAGTTCGGCCTTGAAGTAGAGCAGCACTGTCGTGGTAATCGCCAGCATCACCGCCAGCGTCGCGTAACCCAGCCAGACGGCGGCGCCCAGGCCGTAGGTGACGATGATCGCCGCCTCCGAGGTGAAGCCGCGATACTGTTCTTCCTGTTGCGTGGAAAAGTTGGAGGCGACCATAGACGCCGCCAGCACCACCAGCCCGACCGCCAGCAGCCAAGGGCTGCCGCTTTTCTCGCCGAGCATGGCGAACAGGCAGCCGAGCATGGCGACCAGCGAGAAAGTGCGCAGGCCGGCCGCCGAGTCCGGGCGCCGCTCGCGCTCCATGCCGATCAGCAGGCCGATGCCGAGCGCCGTGGCGAAAGCTTCGACCGGGGCGGCCAGTTCTGGGGCGACGAAACTCATGCCTTTCCTCTCTTTTGCGTGTTCTTCGTTAAAATTAAGCCATGCCCAGACATTACGCAATCGTTCCCGCTGCCGGCAGCGGTTCCCGCTTCGGCGCGGAGAAGCCGAAACAGTACCTCGACCTGCTCGGTCGGCCGCTGATTTTCCACACGCTCGCGGCATTGACCGCGCATCCCGCCATCGAGCGCGTGTGGGTGGTGCTGGCGCCGGACGACCCCTGGTGGCCGCGTTACGACTGGTCCGAACTCGGACCCAAGCTGGAAACCGTACGCTGTGGCGGCGCCACCCGCGCCGAGAGCGTCGGTAACGGCCTGCAGGCGGCAGCGCTGGCGGCGGCCGACGATGACTGGATTCTGGTACACGACGCGGCGCGCCCCTGTCTCAGCCGGCAGATGCTCGACGCGCTGTGCGACAAACTGGCCGACGACCCGGTCGGCGGCATCCTCGCCGTGCCGGTCGCCGATACCTTGAAGCGCGCAGACGATCAGCAACGCGTGACCGCCACCGAGCCGCGCGACGGACTGTGGCAGGCGCAGACGCCGCAGATGTTCCGCTACGGCCGCCTGGTCGAGGCGCTGGAAAAGCACAATGCTGTCACCGACGAAGCCGGCGCCATCGAGGCGCTTGGGCTGAAGCCGAAACTGGTACGCGGCGATTCGACCAACCTGAAAGTCACTTTTCCAGCCGACCTGGCGCTGGCCGCGATGATCCTGAGAGGACGCAAATGAATATCCGAGTCGGGCAGGGCTACGACGTCCACAAACTGGTCGAAGGCCGCAAGCTGATCCTTGGCGGCGTCGAGATCGACCATCCGACCGGGCTGCTCGGTCATTCCGACGCCGACGCGCTGCTGCACGCGATCACCGACGCCTTGCTCGGGGCTGTCGCGCTCGGCGACATCGGCCGCCATTTTCCCGATACCGACCCGCGCTACGCCGGCGCAGACAGCCGCGTGCTGTTGCGCGCTGCTGTTGCACTATTGGCTGAAAAGGGCTGGAAACCGGTCAATGTCGACGCCACGCTGATCGCCCAGAAGCCCAAGCTGGCACCGCACGCGCCGGCCATGGTCGCCAATGTTGCCGCCGATCTCGGCATCGCCGCTGACTGCGTCAACATCAAGGGCAAGACCAACGAGAAGCTCGGTTATCTTGGGCGCGAGGAAGCGATTGAGGCGCAGGCTGTGGTTCTGGTGGTAAGGGATCAGCTGCGCGGCTGATCCCCCAACACCAGGCGGGCGACCAGGCCGCCGCCGGGGTTGGTCAGCAATTCCAGTCGTCCGCCATGCAGGCGGGCGATGCGCTCGACGATGGCTAGTCCGAGGCCGGTGCCGGTGACATCTGTACGCGCGACTTCCAGGCGGGTGAAGGGGCGCTTGAGGCGTTCCATCTCGCTTTCCGGAATGCCTGGCCCACGGTCGGCGATTTCCAGGTGTACTTCCCGTCCGACCACCTCAGCCCTCAGGCTGACGGCACCGCCACCATATTTCCAGGCGTTGTCGATCAAGTTGATGACCGCCCGGCTGACTGCCTTGGGCCGGATGCGCGCAGTCGTTATCCCATCAAGGTCGAGTGCCAACGGCCGCCCGATGGCGGCCTGACGCTCGCCGATGGCCGCGAGCAAAGCCGCCAGATCGGTCGTCTCCGGCGCCTCACCGGACTCGGTACGGGCGTAGTCCATGAATTGCGAGATGACGGCTTCCATCTGCTCGATATCGGCAACGATGCCTTGGCGGGCATTCTCGTCGGCGACGCTCATTTCGGCTTCCAGGCGCAGCCGGGTCAGCGGGGTGCGCAGGTCGTGCGAAATACCGGCCAGCACTTCCGAACGATCCTTTTCATGGCGGGCGAGGTCGCTGGCCATGGTGTTGAAGGCCGATGCCAGCGCTCGCATTTCCTCGGCCCCATTCTCGGGCAGGGGCGACGGTGTCTGGCCGCGGCCAACGGCCTGCGCCGAACGGGCCATCGCCTTCAGTGGCAGGGTAATCCGTGAAGCGATCAGCCAGGCCACCAGCAGCGCCAGTGCTACCGCCAGTGCCGCCCAACTCAGCCAGCGGGTGGCAAAACTCCGGCTGACCCGTTCGCGCGGCAGGACCAGCCAGAATTCGTCCTCGTCGCGCTCGTCGAGTCGGAAACTGATCCAGAAACCGGCTTCGTCGTTAACCTCGGCGGCGATTCGTGTCGCCGGCCCGAGCCGGGCGACGACTGCTTCGCGCATCAACTGGTGAAAACGCGAATCCGGCATTGGCAGGATGCGATCCTGGGGTTCGGCCGGCAGCAGGCGGATGCCTTCACGCGACGAGAACTCGGCGAACAGCCCGGGGCGCTTGTCCGGTGCCGCAGCAAATAGCGAGGCGCGGATCAGATTGACCGCCGACGCGGCCATGTTGGCGGATTCGCGGGCACGCGGTTCGACATCGATATGGCTGAACAGCGCCAGCCAGCCCGCCGTGCTGCTCAGTACCAGCAGGGCCAGCAACAGGAAGGTGCGCGCCAGCAGCGAGCGCGGCATCAGTTTTCCTTGGCGGCGCCGTCAGGCATGAAGACGTAGCCGAAGCCCCACACGGTCTGCAGGTAGCGCGGCTGCGACGGGTCCTTCTCGATCAGCTTGCGCAGGCGGCTGACCTGGACGTCGATGGCGCGGTCAAAGGGGCCTTGCTCACGGCCCCGGGCCAGGGTCATCAACTTGTCGCGCGACAGCGGCTGGCGGGGATTCTGCAACAGCACCTTGAGCACGGCAAATTCACCGGTGGTCAACGGCAGCAGCTCGTCACCGCGTTTCAGCGTGCGGGCGGAAAAATCGACTTCGAGATTGCCGAAGCGGATGCTTTCCAGGGTTTCCTCAGGCGCGCCGGGCGGCATGTTGCCCTGGCGGCGCAGGACAGCATGCACACGGGCGAGCAACTCGCGCGGATTGAAGGGCTTGGGCAGATAGTCGTCGGCGCCCATTTCCAGGCCGACGATGCGGTCCACTTCGTCGCCCTTGGCCGTCAGCATGATGATCGGCGTGCGGTCTCCCTGGCCGCGCAGGCGCCGGCAGATCGACAAACCGTCTTCGCCCGGCATCATCAAATCAAGGACGATCAGGTGGTAATGCTCGCGGCTGCGTGCCTTGTCCATTTGCTGACCGTCGCCGACCGCCTTGACGACAAAACCCTGTTCGCCGAGATAACGGGTGAGCAGATCACGCAGGCGGGCGTCGTCGTCGACGACCAGGAGGTGTTGGTTGTTTTCGTTCATGCTCGAAGGATAGCGCCTGGCGGAAAATGAAATGCAGCAAATGGTAACAAAGGATATCGACAAGCCGCGCCGGGAAACATTCGATTACAACTTGCCATGCAGCGATGGCGAAGGCGGATGGACAATGAGAGCGCTCCGAAGAGGATAGAATACGCCGCACCATGAAGTCCCGCTCACTGATCCTGATTCTCTCGCTGATGGCGACCGCAGTCGCGCCGGCTCTGGCCGAGCCGCCGCGGCGCGAGTTGCCGCCCGAGGAAAAACGGGAAATACGCCAGCAGATGCGGGAGCACTGGCATCGCGAAAACACCGGCCCACAACGTCCTGACGATGCGCGTCCGGCAAACTGGCGCGACTTGCCGCCCGAGGAGCGTCGCCGCTTGCGCGAGGAAATGCGCGAGCAGCACGACCGCGACGATCGCCGGGACAAGCGTCGCCCGCGCAAGGACGACTGATACCGCTGCCTTGGGGCTCTCCGGTAGAATGTCGCCCCATGCAGATACTCGCCCTGGAAACCTCCACCGAATCCGGCTCCTGCGCCTTGTGGCACGACGGCGCGGTGATCGAACGCATTTGTCCGCCCGGACGCTCGCATTCGGAAACGCTGTTGCCGCTGGTGCGCGAATTGCTGGCCGAAAGCGGTATGGCGATCGGCCAGCTCGACGCGATTGCTTTCGATACCGGCCCCGGCGCCTTTACCGGCTTGCGCGTGGCCTGCGGTGCCGCTCAGGGACTGGCAGTCGCCGCCGACTTGCCGCTGTTGCCGGTGGTCAGTCTGGAGGCCATGGCTGCTGCCACGGGTGCGGCTCGGGTGCTTTCATTGCTCGATGCCCGCATGGGCGAAGTTTACAGCGCCAGCTATCAGCGCCAGGGCGACGCCATGGTTCTGCAAGGCGAGATCCGGGTAACGGCACCGGACAATGTCGATCTGCCATCCGCCGACTGGCTGGCCTGCGGCAATGCGCTGACGGCCTATCCGGCGCTGGCTGAGCGCCTGGGCACTGCCGGACGGGTCTTGATGCCGGCCATCCTGCCCGAGGCTACGTGGCTGGCCCGTCTGGGCGCATTGAAATTTGCGGCCGGCGAGGGCATCGATCCGGCGCTGGCGGCGCCACTGTACATTCGCGACAAGGTGGCCAAGACGATCAGCGAACGTTTGAGCGAAGGCGGGCGCGCGTGAATCACCCGCTACCCTTGCTGACTGTCGAGTATTTTCCGATGGCCGAGTCCGATCTCGACGCAGTGGCTGCGCTGGAAGCCTCGTTACAGGTTTTTCCCTGGACCCGGGGTAATTTTGCCGATTCCCTGCATGCCGGCTACAGCGCCTGGGTGGCGCGTCTGGGCGGCGAACTGATCGGGTTTTCGGTGGTGATGCGCGTGCTCGACGAAGCGCATCTGCTGAACATCGGCGTCGCCGGGAAATATCAGGGGCAGGGCTACGGTGCGCGTTTGCTGCGCAATGCCATGGACGCCGCCCGCATGGCCGGTACGCATCGGATGTTCCTTGAAGTCAGGCCGAGCAACGCACGCGCGGTCGAACTCTATCGCCATTTTGGCTTCCAGCAGCTGGGGGTTCGTCGGGAATATTATCCGGCCACCATCGGTCGCGAGGATGCGCTGGTTTTCGAAAAGGAGCTGGCATGAGCCTGAGCCGGGAACAGATGCTGGTCGAAATGGGCATCTCGCCCCTGTGGGTGCTGCGGGATGCGCTGCCGGCATCGGCGCCCGAGCCGCTACCGGTGGTCGCGGCAGAAGCACCGGCCGTGGAGCAAGCCCCGGAGCAGGCATTGCCATCAACCGCCGCCACCGAGACGATGGACTGGCCGGCATTGGACGCGGCGATCCGCGAATGCCGCAACTGCGGCCTGTGTCAGCAACGCAAGCAGGTAGTTCCCGGGGTGGGAGACCGCAATCCAGACTGGCTGTTCATCGGCGAGGGGCCGGGTGCGGAAGAGGACATGCGTGGAGAACCCTTCGTCGGGCAAGCCGGCAAGCTGCTTGATGCCATGCTGGCGGCGATCGATCTGGCTCGCGGTGAAAAGGTGTATATCGCCAATGCCGTGAAGTGCCGGCCGCCCAACAACCGCACGCCGGAGGCCGCCGAAATGGCAGCCTGCCGTCCCTGGCTGGAACGCCAGATCGAGTTGCTCAAACCGCGGGTGATCGTGCTGCTCGGCAAGGCGGCCGTACATTCGGTGCTGGGCGATGACCGGGCGCTCGGCGCCATGCGCGGCCAGACTTTCGACTACAAGGGCATCCCTGTGGCGGTGACCTACCACCCGGCTTACCTGCTGCGCAATCTGCCGGACAAGGCCAAGGCCTGGGAAGATCTGCTGTTTGCCCGCCGCCTTCTGAACCGGGTAAATCAATAAAATTAACAGCCCCTAGGGTAATACCCGGTTCCCCCGGCATGCCTTTGTTTTTAAGCTATGACGAACAACACAAAGAAGAAGAAGGTGTTCGTCCATGTCGAATTCCATCGACGCAAACAACGGCGGGCCAATCTGCAATCTCGATTACCTGTTGGTCAATCTTGGTCGTAATCGGGCAGCTGCCAATCGCTTGGTTCAGCTATTCCTTGAAAATCATCCGCAACTGGTTGCCCGGCTTGAACAAGCGGCAATGGATAACGATATTTCCGCGATGCAGGATGTCGTTCACGACATCCGCGGCAGCTGTGTACTTTTTTCGGCGCACCGTGCCGTAGCGCTGGCGCGCGAGCTTGAATACGTCCTGCATTGTCACCGCCAGGATGGGACAGGTATCAACTGGCTGGCGCGCAGTGCTGCGCTGCGCAACGCGCTCACCGATGTACACGATGAGCTGAAGCGCTATCAGGAAGAAAGTCCGGTTTCCGACCTTAGTTGAGCAGGTCGTTCTGAACGGCGAAACGAGTCAGTCCGGTCACATCGTGGACGCCGATCCGCTGCATCAGCCTCGCCCGATGAAATTCGACGGTCTTCGGGCTGATGCCGAGATCGCGGGCAATTTCCTTGGTGGTGTGCCCGTTGGCGACCAGACGCAGGATCTCGGTCTGGCGCGGGGTGAGTCCTTCGCAAGGCGAACCCGGATCGGTAACGGCTCGCTCGTTGATTTTTGACGACAGGAAGGGGCGTTGCTCCATCACTGCCAGCAAAGCCTGTTGCAACTCGTCGAGAATGAAATCCTTGAGCAGATAGCCGTTCGCGCCAGCCTCGAAAGCCTGGTCGACAATCTCCCGCCGATCGATGCTCGACAGGATCAGGATGCGCACATCCGAATTGCTGCGGCGAACCAGGCGAGCCACTTCAATGCCCGAAAGGCCTGGCATTGCGATGTCCAGCAGCACGACGTCAGGGCGGGTGCGTTCGATGTCGTCTACGGCCTGCCGGCCATCGGCGCATTCGGCAATCACCTGATAGCCGGGGAGCGATTCGAGCAATGCCCGAATGCCTGCGCGGACCAGCAAGTGGTCGTCTACTAAAACTATTCGCACGGTATTCATCGTGCGGACAGCATATGCCAAAACCGACGCCTTGTGCCAGCCACTGGGGTTTTACCTTGGGGCGCCAAGCACCGGCATGGTTATGCCCAAGCGCAGGGAGAGCAGGCGTAGCAGAAAGACGATGCCCATCGCCGCCCAGGCTGCATTGACCGCCGGCAGTCCGAGTTCCTGCATGGCAATCAGCGAAAGTGCGCCAACCCAGGCTGCCGTTGCATACAGTTCCCCTTTGAGGAAAATGCTGGGGACGTCATTGCACAGGATGTCGCGGAGCACGCCGCCGACCACGCCGGTGATCACGCCCATCAGGCTGGCGGCCAGCCAGGGTACGTGCCATTGCAACGCAATCTGGGTGCCGATGATCGTGAACAAGGCCAGTCCGATGGCGTCGGGAATCTGGAACAACTGGTGCGGCACGTTGACGCGGCGGACCACGAAAAAAGCGATCATGCCGGTGGCCAGGGCAGCCATCAGATAGGCCTGGTCGGCAACCCAGAAAACGTTGCGATCGAGCAGCAGGTCGCGGACCGTGCCGCCGCCCAGCGCCGTAGCCACGGCAACCAGCAATGCGCCAATCAGGTCCATCTGCTTGCGGCTGGCGTCGAGCACCCCGGTCAGCGCGTTGACTGCCACGGCGGACATGCCGACCCAGTAGAGCAGGGCGTCCATGCTCATGTCAGCGCAGCTTTTCCTTCATTGCCCGCTGAGCTTCACGCTTGCCTTCCTTTTCCTGCTGGTCGGCGCGTTTGTCGTATTGCTTCTTGCCCTTGGCCAGGCCGATTTCGAGCTTGATCCGGCCGCGCACGAAATGCAGGTCGAGCGGGACCAGCGCGTAGCCGGCACGCTCGACCTTGCCGATCAGCTTGCCGATCTCGCGCGCGTGCAGCAGCAACTTCCGGGTACGTACCGGGTCGTGGTGGTTGTGGGTCGATGCCGTCGACAGCGGGCTGATGTGCATGCCGATCAGGAACAACTCGCCATGGCGGATGATGACGTAGGATTCCTTGATGTTCATGCGGCCAGCACGAATCGCCTTGACTTCCCAACCCTCAAGGACCATGCCCGCCTCATACTTCTCTTCAACGAAGTAATCGTGAAAGGCTTTTTTGTTGACCGTAATGCTCATGCCGCCACGCGATCCATTAAAATCCGCGATTCTACAGGATTACAGGAACGCTGCCGCCGCATGGCCCTGGTCGAAAAAACAGTCTTGATCGAACATTCTGCGCAGCAGATGTTTGAGTTGGTGGATCGTTGCGAGGACTATCCGGCTTTTCTGCCGTGGTGCAGTCGCACCGAGCTCAAATTGCGCGACGACACGAAAACCGTGGCGACGCTGCACATCAATTACCACGCAGTGAAGTCGAGTTTCACCACCGAGAACGACAAGGAATTCCCGACCCTGATGAAAATCCGTCTGGTCGATGGTCCGTTCCGACATCTAGAAGGGGCCTGGCATTTCCGCCCTTTGGCTGAAAATGCCTGCAAGATCGAGTTCAGGCTGCATTACGAGTTTTCCAGCAAATTGTTCGAGAAGATCATCGGTCCGGTGTTCAGCCATATTGCCAACACCTTTGTCGATGCCTTCGTGCGCCGCGCCGCGCAGGTCTATGGAGCCAAGCATGGCGGATGAAATGATCAACGTTGAAGTCTGTTACCCGCTGCCCAGCAAGCAGGAGGTTGTCCGTTTGCGCCTGCCCGCCGGCAGTGCACTGCAGCAGGCGGTGGCGGCATCCGGTCTGCTGGAGAAGTATCCGGAAATCGATCTGGCGAAGAACAAGTTCGGCATCTGGAACAAGTTGTCCAAACTCGACGCGGCCTTGCGTGACTTCGATCGTGTGGAAATCTATCGCCCGTTGATCGCCGACCCCAAGGAGGTGCGCAAGCAGCGGGCAGCCGAAGGCAAAGTCATGAAAAAGGGTGCCGGCGACGCCGACGCCTGAGATTTACTTGCAGGCGTCCTGCATGATGCGGCGGGTGCGTTCCAGCTCCTGGCGGCGTTGGGTCGGGCTCATGACCGAAACGCTGCCATCTTTGGCGGCCTGACTGACCGGCGTATCCGATTGCAGCATGCGGTAGTTGTTGCGTGCCCGCTCGCAGGTATCTCGTTTTTCCTTGAGCGCAGCAGCTTCTTTCTCGGCTTTTTCGGCTTTCTCCCTGGCCTCTTGCTGGCGCTTGCGAAACTCGATCTCTTGCTCTGCGGCTGATTGCGGGGCCGTCTGGGCCGGTGTTTCCGGACCGTTTGCCTTTTCAGGTTCTGCCGTACCGGTTACTGCATTCGGTTGACGTACGCCAAGCGAGCGGGTGCCGCGCGCACTCGCTGGTGGCGGCGTGTCGGATATCACCGTCTTGCCGCTGGCGTCCTTCCACTGGTAAGTCTGGGCTTGTGCGGTCATCAGGCTGACACTCGAAGCCAGTGCCAGGGCAACAATCAGCGATTTCTTCATGGTCCGGTCATCGGGGTTTGCAGAGGATTTCTGTATAATACGATTTTGTGACCTTGGATTAAAGGCCATGCGACTTCTGCAAAAAGCCCTGACTTTCGACGACGTCCTGCTCGTCCCCGCGCATTCTCAAGTTCTCCCCCGCGATGTCAGCCTCGCCACGCGCCTGACCCGCGACATCACCCTGAACCTGCCGCTGCTGTCGGCTGCCATGGATACCGTGACTGAAGGCCGGCTGGCCATCGCCATGGCCCAGGAAGGCGGCATCGGCATCATTCACAAGAATCTCTCGTCCCGCGCCCAGGCCGCTGAAGTGGCCAAGGTCAAGCGTTTCGAGTCGGGCATCCTGCGCGACCCGATTACCGTGACACCGAACATGACGGTGCGTGACGTGCTCGAAATCACCCGCCAGCACAAGATTTCCGGTCTGCCGGTACTCGACAAGTCGGGCAAGGTGGTCGGCATCGTCACCAACCGCGACCTGCGTTTCGAGACCAATCTCGACCAGCCGGTGAAGTCGATCATGACGCCGCGCAAGCGCCTGGTCACGGTCGGCGAGGACGCAGGCGTCGAGGAAGCCAAGGAACTGATCCGCACGCACCGCCTCGAGCGCGTGCTGGTGGTCAATGATGCCTTTGAACTGCGCGGCCTGATCACCGTCAAGGACATCCTCAAGTCCACCGAACACCCGCTTGCCAACAAGGATGCCAGCGGTCGTCTGCGTGCCGGTGCTGCGGTCGGCGTCGGTGCCGGGACGGAAGAGCGCGTCGAGCTGCTGGCTGAAGCCGGCGTCGATGTGGTGGTCGTCGATACCGCCCACGGTCACTCGCAGGGCGTGCTTGATCGCGTCAAGTGGGTCAAGAAAAACTACCCGCAGATCCAGGTCATTGGCGGCAACATTGCCACCGCCGACGCGGCCCTGGCGCTGGTCGATGCCGGCGCCGACGGCGTCAAGGTCGGCATCGGTCCCGGCTCGATCTGTACCACGCGCATCGTCGCCGGTGTCGGCGTGCCGCAGATCACCGCCATCCAGAACGTTTCCGAAGCGCTCAAGGGTACTGGCGTACCGATGATCGCTGACGGCGGCATCCGCTACTCCGGCGACATCGCCAAGGCGATCGCCGCCGGTGCCGATACCGTCATGCTCGGCGGCCTGTTCGCCGGCACCGAGGAAGCCCCGGGCGAGGTCGAGCTGTTCCAGGGCCGCTCGTACAAGTCCTACCGCGGCATGGGTTCGCTCGGCGCGATGCAGGCCGGTTCCAGTGACCGCTATTTCCAGGAAGCCACCGCCAACGTCGACAAGTTCGTCCCGGAAGGGATCGAGGGCCGCGTCCCGTACAAGGGCTCGGTGCTCGCCGTGATCCACCAGTTGATGGGCGGTCTGCGCTCTTCGATGGGCTACCTGGGCACGCCGACCATCGCCGACATGCACGAGAAGGCCTGTTTCGTCGAGATCACCTCGGCCGGCATCCGCGAATCGCACGTGCACGACGTGCAGATCACCAAGGAAGCGCCGAACTATCACCTCGACTGATCGTTCCAGTGTCCAGAAGGGCGGCTAATTCAGCCGCCTTTTTCATTCAAGGTTGTGAACATGTCCCACCAGAAAATCCTCATCCTCGATTTCGGTTCCCAGGTCACCCAGCTGATCGCCCGCCGCGTGCGCGAAGCCAAGGTCTTCTGCGAGATCCATCCCTACGACGTTTCCGACGAGTTCATCCGCAACTACGGCGCCAAAGGCATCATCCTTTCGGGCGGCCCGAGTTCGGTCACCGAGGGCGATACGCCACGGGCGCCGAAGATCGTTTTCGAACTGGGCATCCCGGTGCTCGGCATTTGCTACGGCATGCAGACCATGGCGCAGCAACTGGGCGGCCAGGTGATGACCGCCGAAGCCGCCGGCAAGGCGCGCGAATTTGGCTACTCGGAAGTCCGTGCGCACGGACACACGGCACTGCTGAAGGACATCGCCGATTTCACCACGGCCGAAGGCCACGGCATGCTCAAGGTGTGGATGAGCCACGGCGATTCGGTGATGGAACTGCCGCCCGGCTTCAAGACCATGGCGTCCACGCCGTCTTGCCCGATTGCGGCGATGGCCGACGAGAACCGCGGTTTCTACGCCGTCCAGTTCCACCCGGAAGTCACCCACACGCTGCAAGGCCGGGCCATCCTCGAGCGCTTCGTGCATGGCATCTGCGGCTGTGGTACCGACTGGGTGATGGGCGACTATATCGCTGAAGCCGTCGAGGCGATCCGCGCTCAGGTTGGCAGCGACGACGTCATCCTCGGTCTCTCCGGCGGCGTCGATTCCTCGGTAGCGGCGGCGCTCATTCACCGCGCCATCGGCGACCAGCTGACCTGCGTCTTCGTCGATCACGGGCTCTTGCGCCTGAACGAAGGTGACATGGTCATGGACATGTTCGCGCGTAACCTTGGCGTCAAGGTTATCCGCGTCGATGCGGTCGACGACTTCATGGGCAAGCTGGCCGGCGTTTCCGACCCGGAACAGAAGCGCAAGATCATCGGCAAGGAATTTGTCGAAGTCTTCCAGGCCGAATCGAAGAAGCTGGTGTCGGCCAAGTGGCTGGCTCAGGGCACGATCTACCCGGACGTGATCGAATCGGCCGGCAAGGGCAAGAAGGGCGCCCACACCATCAAGAGCCACCACAACGTCGGCGGCCTGCCGGAAGACATGCACCTCAAGCTGCTCGAACCGTTGCGCGAACTGTTCAAGGACGAAGTCCGCGAACTCGGCGTGGCGCTCGGCCTGCCGCGCGAAATGGTCTATCGTCATCCGTTCCCCGGCCCCGGCCTGGGCGTGCGCATCCTCGGCGAAGTCACGCTGAAAGCGGCCAATCTGCTGCAACGCGCCGACGCCATCTTCATCGATGAACTGCGCGCCACCGTTGCCACCGAACGCGATGTCGCAGCCGGTGCCTGCACTGAAGCCGATGTCGGCAAGACCTGGTACGACCTGACCAGCCAGGCCTTCGCCGTTTTCCTGCCGGTCAAGAGCGTTGGCGTGATGGGCGACGGCCGCACCTACGAGAACGTCGTCGCGCTGCGCGCCGTCGTCACCAGCGACTTCATGACCGCCCACTGGGCGCATCTGCCGTACGAACTGCTCGGCCGTGTCTCCAACCGGATCATCAATGAAGTGCGCGGTTTGAACCGGGTGGTGTACGACGTCTCCGGCAAACCGCCGGCGACGATCGAGTGGGAATGATCCCAAAGCTTCCGGCGACTATCGGTCGCCATCGGAAAACCCCCGAAACCCCCGGCAGATGCTGGGGGTTTTCTTTTGTGCACTATCGGTTGTTATCGCCTGCATCCGCGAATCTTGACGGTACCGTTGTCGGTATCTGTCGCGGCCTGGCCGAACTGTTTTTGTCGATACCGTCACGCCTCATGATGGGCTGACGGTATTTTTTTTGCCTCGGTCCTTGTGTCACAAGGGTTTGCCGGGTTTTTTGGTGTGACGGTATTTGGAAAAGGAGAGCCAAATTGCTGACTGACGTGAAGTTGAGAAACCTCAAGCCGATGGAGAAGGCTTACAAGGTGGCCGACCGTGATGGGATGTACGCGGTGGTGCTGGCCAGTGGCGCCATTTCGTTCCGGTACGACTACCGCCTGAACGGCCGCCGCGAGACGCTGGTGATTGGTCAGTATGGTCCTGGTGGGCTTACCCTTGGCGAGGCCAGGGAGCGCCTCCTGGCGGCGCGGAAGCTGGTCGGCGAGGGCAAGTCCCCCGCAAGCGAGAAGAAGCGGGCAAAGTCGGAAATGCGAGAGCAGCGGACGGTTGAGCAGGTTTGCCGCGACTGGATCGACAAGGCGCCGATGGCCGACAGCACCAGGAACATGCGGCAGAGCGTGATCGAGCGCGATATCGTGCCGGCCTTTGGGCGGATGCTGCCTCAGGAAGTCACGGCCGATGACATCCGGACCCTGTGCGACAAGATCGTGGCGCGCGGCGCGCCATCCACTGCGGTGTTCGTCCGGGAGGTGATGAGCCTGGCCTTTCTGTGGTCGATTGAGCGCGGGGCCAAGTTCGCCAATCCGGCCGGCGAGATCCGGCCTTCGTCGATCGCCAGCTTCCGGCCGCGGGAACGGTCGCTGTCGCCGACCGAGATCGGGATCGCCTTTCGGCTGATCGAACGTGTATCGACGATGCCGACGCTGCGCCTGGCGCTCAAGCTGGTGCTGCTGACGATGGTGAGGAAGGGGGAGTTGATCGACGCGACCTGGTCGGAGATCGACTTTGTCGCCGCGACCTGGACGATACCGAAGGCGCGGATGAAGGCTCGGCGTCCGCACGTCGTCTATCTGTCGCAGCAGGCTCTGGACATCATGCTTGCGTTGAAGGTCTGCGCAGGGGAGTCGCCGTATCTGCTGCCGTCGCGTTACGACTCGGAAAAGCCGATATCCCGGGCCACGCTCAACGGGGTTACGGCATCGGCTGTGCGGCTGTCCAGCGCCGAGAAGTTGCCGCTCGAAAACTTCACGGTGCACGACCTGCGCCGGACGGCCTCAACGATCCTGCATGAGGCCGGGTACAACAGCGACTGGATCGAGAAGTGCCTCGCGCATGAGCAGCGGGGCGTGCGGTCGGTCTACAACAAGGCGGAATACGCCGATCAGCGCCGTGCGATGCTGCAGGACTGGGCCGACATGGTCGATGGCTTCATTGCCGGTGCCAAGGTGATCCCCATCGGTCGGGCCGCCTGACCGATGGGGTGATGGTCAGCCATTGACCACGTGCAAGGCTTGCTTCACCGGGCGGGCCTTGCGCTGCCGGACGTCCGGCTTGTGTTCGTCGCCCTGCAGCTCGGCGCCGGCCGCCTTGCGCTTGGCCAGCCAGTCCTGGACCTCGTCGAGATCCCAGGCCACTGTGCGCGGGGTCAGGTAAAAGCGGGCAGGGAAGTCACCCTTCTTTTCCAGTTCGTAGATCGTGCTGTCAGCCAGCGGGACGATTTCGCGGAGTTCTTCGCGGCGGATGGCTCTTTTCATGGCGCGTTCTTGATTTTCGAGTCAAAGCGTTGTCGGATGATCTGGCCCATTTCCCTGGCGACGTCGTCGCCGTAGTGTTCCTTCCAGACGGGAATGCAGCCGCGCAGGTAACTGCGGGCGTCCTTTTCGGGCAGATCATTGATCATGAGATCGGCGTAGTAGGTCAGGTGCCGGATCAGGGTTTTGTGGTTCATGCGGCTTCAAGCCGTAGCTGTCGGGTGCGACTTGCCACGATTCGTTCACGTGCGGCTTGATGCTCTGCGTTCATGGCCGATGATCTGGCCGCTAGCGTTCCGTTGTGCAGCTCGACAATGTAGATGAAGTAGGTCGCGTCCGCTGGCCCTGTCCATTCACGCCAGGCGGACATGATCTTCTTCCGCGTATCGAGCGGCTCGGCGAAGTACATCCGCCGCCCCTTGCGCCACCATCCGGCGATACGGTCGCGCCATTCCTGCTCGATGCGCCTGGACATCTGTTCCCGTCTTGCCTGTTCCTGATCCCAGGACGACTGGTTGGCTGCGATTTCTTCGGCGAACAGGGGGAAGCGATCCTGCTCGCGCTTCTTCTTTCGCTCAAAGGCCAGCGCCTTCCTGTGGGAAAGCGTCAGGCCTTCGAATGGCTGGCGGCGACGGAATCTCATGCCTCTCTCCGGACTTTCATCCACGGCGTATTCCTCGGTCCTACCGGCATCGCCGCCCAGGCCTTCGGCGGATCGGACGGCATACCGTCGGCGATCAGCCAGCGGCCGTCGAAACGCAAGCACGGCCATACCGGTTCGCCTTCGTTCTGTTCGTCGAAGAAGCCTAGAACGACGACGTTGTCGGCAGGCATGGAATCTTCAGGAAGCTTCCATGCAATCGACTCGAACAGGGCCGCAGCCTTTGCCTTTGCCTTGAAATCATCGCAGTGAGCGGCCTTGCCCGTGGCGAGCCATGGATCGTCGCCGCACCAGTTCAGGCAGTCGCACTTGGGGAGCTTTTTGGCGGTCATGGCTTGATCTCCGGCACATTGAAGAAGCCAAGCCGGCCTTTCCATGGGATGAACGGCATGGGCTTCAGGTTGCGGAGGACGAAGCCGTATTGCCCCATGAACCATGGCGAGTCTGACTTCGTGACGCAATCGACAATCTCGACCGAACCGACTATCCCGCCGCGATCCATTCCTTTGATCGATGGGATGTTCATCCCGATGCCCTGGAGGATCTGGCGATCTGTCATGAAATCCATGGCATCTTCGTATTCCGCCTTGGTGCATGTCTTCGAAGCGTGGATCAGGACGCGCCCACGGAAGTGGGTCGGCCAGTCACGGTTTTCGATGTCTTTGCCGGCGTTGAGGATCAGCCAGGCCCAAGGCTGGCGGATTGAGATGGCGGGGCTCATTCAGCACCTCCGACAGGATGAAAGTTACAGTGGTAGAAGCACTCGTCGTATGCCGGGCCTCCTTTGTCGCCAAAGTCGTACTCACCGCAGCGAGAGCAGCGATAGACCGTTTGGCTGCATCCGCCCGTCGGGCCAAGATGGTTCCTTCCGATGCCGTCTTTTGGGCAGGCTCGACCACCGTCAGAGACCCAGTCGTGGCCAGCAGCGCACAGGTTTCCGCCGGCCAATCCCACGGCCTCGGCGATTGCATGACGCAGGATTGAGGTGCTCACGCCACACCTCCCTGAGCAACAGAAAGCGCCACCGCTACCGGCTGAACCCAGATGGGCGTCGACGACAGCAGGAAGGTTTCGCCCGACCAGGCCAGCAGCAGGGTCTGGTACATCTGCGAGGCGATGGCCTCGGCGGCGGCCGGCGGGACGGCGTTGCCGATGCGTTCGCGCCAGTCGCTGTCGTTGAGGCCGTCCAGTTCGAGGTATTCCTCGGGTTCGATGATGGATTGCAGGGCGGCGAGTTCCAGCGTGGTGAATGGGCGGTGCCAGGTGCCATCGAGGGCGCGGATGACGGCGACGACCTTGTCGGTCGCGGCCGGCATGCGGTGGTCGGCAACGGACCAGTAGCCGTTGTCGTGGCACGCGGCCGAGGCGACGGCGCCGCTGGTGTCTTCCCAGCGACGGACGCCGTAGTGTCCGCCGGTCTGGTAGTGGTCGCCGGCCTGCGGGATGCCGGCCGTGCGAGGGTCGGCGACGGCGTAGGCGCCATTGGCGTTGCCGGCAATGACCGTGCGGGAATACTCACCCCAGCGCTCGACCTTGTACTTGCCGTGCAGTTCAGCAGGATTTGCGGAGCCGCGCGGATCAGCCACGCACTGGCCGCTGCCGTGGGCGCTGGTGACCGCCATCGCGGCGCGGTCGAAGGGCACGATGCGGAATTCGTTGCTGTGCTTCGCCGGCCCCTGGTGGCGCGGATCGGCGACGCTGAACGTGCCTTGCCCGGGCGACTTGACGTTGATGACGGCGCCGGCCGTGTCTTCCATTCGCATCACGCCGTACTGCGAGTATTCCAGCGCGCCGGCTGGTGCCCGTGGATCGGCCACCGAAAAAGCCCCGTTGCTCGGCGTCGACCGTCCCTGCACCGTGCCGCTCGTCTCGTCCCAGCGCTGCACGCCGAGGTAGCCGTGGTGGTAGCCCGGCACGATCAGGTAATCCCGCAGATAGCCATCCTCGACCGCCAGCTTGTTCAAGCTGCGCCAGTCGCTGCCGGCTTCGACGAAGGCCAGGCGCACCCAGGTCTTCCACTGCAGGTTCGGCACGCGGTGCATCGGGCCGCCGGCCGGGTCGCCGGGCAGGGGCATGCGGTCCAGCACCGTGCCGACCGCCTGCAGCCGCTTCTTGGCCGGCTCATAGAGGAAGGGTGGCACCTTGGCCATGTGGCGGGCGACGAGCAGGAAGCGCTTGCGGCTCTGAGCCAGGCCGCCCAGCTCGCCGCAGTCGTGCGTCGTCTCGGCGACGGCGTAGCCATAGGCGCGCAGCAGGGCGACGATGCGATCGAGCAGGAAGCGGCCCCGGGTGGCGATGCGCGGCACGTTCTCGAAGACGATCAGTTCCGGCAGGTTCTCGGCGAAGGCCTCCAGCATCAGGAACACGCCGCGCTCGGTCAGGCCGTTCAGTGCCTGGTACTTGTCCGTCTTGCTGCGCGTCTCGTTGAGCAGCCCGGAGAAGCCCTTGCACGGCGCCGACAAGAAGACGATGTGCGGGAACTCGTAGCCGGCGGCGCGGCGGATGTCGTCCGGCGTCGCCTCGCGCCAGCCGGACGGCGGCATGTGGCCGTGGAAGGCCGCGTACTGCTCGAGCGAGAACATGTCCAGCGTCGTGGCATCGACGCCGACCAGCCGCTTGAAGTCGCGGTTGGCGGCGGCATCGACGTCGACCGAACCGATGCAGCGCGGCCGGGCGACCATGTTGCCGACCCGGGCGCTGCCGCGCATGAAGCCCTTGGCGCCGGCGCCGATGGCACCGAACAGCATGAAGCTGCGGATCTCGCGCTGGTCGTCAGGGTTGCGGAAGATGGGTTGGCGGGCGGTCATGACTTCACCTCCTTTTTCGCCAGCCAGCAATCGTTGTGTGCGAAGCCCTGATAGACCTTTTCGGTGAGCGGCGAGCGTGCCGTCATAGCGAAGGGAAGAAGGGCGGAAGCAATCCGGCCAAATGTTTCCAGATCGACGTCGAAGCGGTTGTTGATTTTCCGCTCGACCGCGTCTTCGTCGTCGAAGTCGGCGGGGAGGCCAAGAACGGCGATAGCCAGTTCGATGATTTCAAGTTCGTCCATCAGAAAAGCTCCAATGTGTTCGTGCAGCGCGGTGCCGGGATTTGCTCGCCGGCTGGGACAAAGGCGGTACAGCATGGCTGGCCGTCTTTTCCGTACTGCCATTCGGTGGGGTATTCGGCGTCATCGACGTCATAGGCGAAGGTGTTGGCGACGATGTCGCAGCGCTCGTTGTCGTCGCACTCATCAAGATTCGCGCCTTCGCGCATGGCCTTGTCGCGCTGGCAATGGAAGCACCAGGCGGCGAAGAAGCATTGGCCTTCGGTGCCGTTGCTCGGCCGGTATTTCTCGCCGGCCTGCTTGACGTAGGCGGCAGCCAGGCGCTCGGGGAAGATGGCTTGGTTCATGGCTTTCTCCCGAAGCGGCGAGCCATCCACGGATGGATCGCCATCGATGTCAGAATCCCGGCCGGGCCGCCCAGGCAGTAGGCGGCGATTTCTACCCAGCCGGTTGGGCCGGGCATGATCTTGAGGACCGTGATGTTGGCCACGCTGATGCCCAGGCTGGTGAGCGCCGCCAGCAGCTTGTGGCCGCCATTGACGTTCAGGCTCTGCAGGCCGAGGAATAGCACCAGAAAGTAGGTGGCGAAGAAGAGTGCGAGGGCGGTCATGCTGTACCTCGCTCAATGAAAAGACGAAGCGCAGTAACCCGTTGATGCTGTTCATCCAGATTCTCGCTGCGAGACAAGGCCGCCACCATGTCGATCTTGATCCTGGAGAGACTGTCTTCGCTCGCCGCCCAGAAAGCAGCGGCGCATACCTCGATGCCAAGGCACAACAGCAGGAGCGTCCATATGATGTAGCCCCCAAAGTCACCACCGCCGGCCATGAAGGCCAGCCCAACAGGAATCCAAGCGAATAGAAGGGCAAATGTTTTCATGCTGCCTTCCTCTCGCGGTATTCCGCCCTGGCCTTGCTCAGCGCCGCTTCGGCGTCGATGAACAGGCTACCCGGCTGGCGCTTCCAGAAATCCTCGGAGACGTCGACCAGGGCATAGAGCGCCTGCAGCTCGTCGCCGGTGGCACCCAGGCGATTGCGCTCGATGAATCGGTCCTTGATGTTCTGCAGGGCTATGAGGCCGAGTTCGCAGATGGTGAGGGTCTGGCTGTCGTCCTTTTCGGCTGCGGCGAGCGCCAGCATGTCGCGGCAATCGGCAAGGATGTCGAAGTGGGCGACTTGCGCCCAGCCGGATCGAATGGCCTCAACCGCCATGCGCTCCTGGGTGCTGACCTCGGGGTTGAGGTAGTAGGCCACGACGGTCGGTGCGGCCTGTCGGCGGATGGTGCGGCGGCAGCGCTTACGCATGATGGCGCCCTCCGTAGACGGTGCGGTCACCGGTGCCCATGTCGATGCCGACAAAGACGGGCGGCAGCGGCGGGCGCTGCAGCTTCGGCAGGATGTCGATCAGGCCGAGGCGGACGCCTTCAAGCAAGGTGATGGCCAGATCGACAAGCAGGAAGGTGAACTTGCCGCAGCGTTGTGGGAACGGATCGCAGAGTTTCAGCGCCTTGAGGCCGTCGACGACCTCGGCGATATCCGCCGGCTGTTCGCCGTACATGATCCGCTCAAGGCAGGCGGCGGCGCTGGCGATGGCGTGCCATGATCGGTTTTCAGCGAGATCGAGTTCTTCCGCCAAGTTGGTGAGGGCGGTGACGACGAACTGCGTCTGGTAGTTGTGAAAGGTCTGCATGGTCAGTCCTCCAGTTCGATGATTGCGGCGCTGCCGTAGGTTTCGGATTCGGCACGGGCGATGCCGGTGACGGCGGCGAGCACGGGTAGCCCGGTTTCCGGGTCGGTGACCTGGACGTACACCGTGGCGTTGCCGGGGATTTCGCCGGTGAGCAGCTTGGCGAGAAGGTCGCGGACTTTCATGCGGCACCGCCTTTCTGCACTGCCGCTGGCGATCCGATATGCGCGCCCTGCACGACCCACAATTCCGGACCGACGTTCTCGATGAAACGGCGGATGATTTCGCGGCCGACTTTTTCTGCGAAGCGGCAGGCCTCCGGATCACCAAACGGTGCAGGATTGTTCTGCGACAGATGCCACAGAAAAACCAGGTAGGTGTCGGTGATACCGGTGAGGTCTTTGGGCGGGGAAATGGTGATGGTGTAGCCCGGTTTCATGCCGCCACCTCGATCGCGCTGTCGTCGTCGGATTGCGCCAGTTCCAGCCCAAGGCTCATGAACTGGCTGTCGCGGTCGCCGTTGGCGGCGAAGCTGGTCAGGCATTCCAGGGCGACGCGGATATCGTGTTCGCCGAAGTGTTCGAACAGGCCTCGAATCGGCACGTTGCTGTTTCCGTACATCGACATGACCAGATACCGCAGTGCCATCCCTGCCGGCGTCGCCGCCATGATCTCCCGCCGATACCGCAGGAACGGGCTGGCGGCCTTGATTTCCTCGGCGACGATGGCGCGGGCGGTGTTGAGGGCGTCGAAGTCGGTGACGGCCTGGTTGGTGCAGTCCGGGTCGCGGGCCTCGAAGGCGGCGGCGAGGGTGCCGTCGTCCATCAGGGTTTGCACGTTGGCGGCAGCAGCGATCAGGCGCTGCAGCTTGTTGCTGGTGATGATGCGGTGTTCCATGGTTCTCTCCTTGATGGTGCTACGTGAAAAATCGGGTCAGTCGTCGCCGGCCTTGCGGCGGATGTCCTCGCGCTCGAATACCCAGCACTTGATCGAGCGGTTGGTGATGGCGGAATTGACGGTGTGGTTGGCCGCGACGAAGCGGCGGTTGCGGCTCTGGCGCAGGTGCTTCTTGAGTTCGCGCATGTCCGGTACCTGCTGGCGCAGGCTGTCTGCCCGGGCGACGAACTCGTTGAGGTTGACGGCGATCTCGCCTTCGTTGCGGGCGTGGTTCAGCACCGGGCCGTCTTCGTTGCGGGACTCGATGTAGTCGAAGACTTCCCAGAACTCGGAGACGATGGGCGGGTCGTCGTTGATCGTTTCCTGGCGCTCGATTGCCATCGAGACGATCTCCTGGATGACCTGCGCGTAGGCCTCGTCGCTGAAATTGACGATCAGACGCAGGGCATCGACCAGCGCCATAAGCTGCGCGTGGTTGTGCTTCACCCGCTGCTGGCGGATCAAGGGGTTCATGTCCAGCGCCTCGACGTAATCGGTGTAGCGCTCCTGGACAGTCTTGAGGATCTCGGCCTCGGCCTTGGTGGCCTTGACGATGAAGCCGCTGCAGGCCTTGACCGGGAAACCGGTCAGCGCCTTGAAGTGGGCGCGGCTCTGGGCCGTCACCGGCTTGGCTTCCAGCCAGATATGCACGATGCGCTGCATGAACGCATCGGAGGCCACGACTTTCGCGTTCTGGCTGATGACCAGGGCGCCCCGGAAGGGCGGCTCGTAGGTGTCGGTGCCGCTGCTCTTCACACCCAGGCTGCGCACGCTGCGGCCGTTGAAGGCGGTCTTGAACTCGTCCCAGTCAAAGCTGCGCTGCTTGAGCTTGTCCGACTCTCCCTTGTCGCGGTCGGATTCGATCAGCACGATGGGCAGGTTGGAAACCTGCACCAGGTTGCGCGAGCGGCCGGCGGCGGATGACTTGGCCGGGTCGAAGCCCTCGTAGGCCGTCCGGCCGCAGAGCTTCCAGAAGAATTCGATCAGCGTCGATTTGCCGGCGTTCGGTTCGCCGGTCACTTCCAGGAAGGGGTAGCTCTCATGAAAGGCCGGCTCGCGGATCTGCTCGGCGAACAAGCTGCCCAGCCAGTAGGCCAGGGCGACGATGCCCTTGGTGCCGAAACAGTCCCACAGGATCTTCGCCCAGCGGCCGTCGTACTCGTTCAGGTCCGGGTTGATGTTGAGGTTGACCGTCTTGTTCCGGCTGTTCACCGCCCGCTTGCCGATGTCGAAGAAGTCTTCCTCGTTCAGTTCGATCAGCTTGCCGTCGGCCACCGCCAGCTTGTCGAAGATCCACGCCTTGTGCTCCTTGCTGTAGCCGATGAAGTCGATGGAATCGACGGTCTTGATGCCGAACATCTGCGACTTCAGCCACAGGTCAAGGTGGCGCTGGTTGCCGGTATAGAGCGCACCCGGCGCGACGTGGATCAAGCGGTTGGAAAACTCGCTGGCCACGCGCACCTGGCGCCCGTTGAATGCGGCCTTGAGGCTGGGGCCGTCGTGCGGGAAGTCGATACGGACGTAGTACCAGGCCTCGTCGGTCAGGGCGCTGGCCTGGTAATAGAGCGCGGTGGGCAGACAGTTGGCGATCTCGAAAACGGCGCGCGACTGCTCCATCGCCATGTCGTGGATCTGCTGCGGCGTCTTGCCGGCGTGCTCCGACATTTCGGCAATGGCCTGCTTGGCTTCGCTCAGCTTCTTGAAATCGATGTCGAACCAGTACAGCCGGTTGTCGTAGTCGAAGTAGAAGGACTGCCAGGCCTTCTTCTTGAACATGATCCCGGCCTTGTCTGCCGCGCTGCGTGCCGTCAGCAGGGCGCCACGGTAGCGGGCGTCCTCGATCGCTTCCACCTGAATGCCGCCAGCCAGGTGCATGTCGTTCCAGTCGCGTTTCGCACCGTTCTTGAACCGGATGTAAGCGGCGCTGGCCTCCCAGCCTTCGGACTGTGCCCGGGCAACGTGACGCTTCATGTAGTCGCGGCCAGCCTTGCCGTCGTCGTAGGCGAACACCAGGCGCGGGCGCTTCTTGTCGTTCTGCACGCAGCGTTCGGCCACGCCCTGCAGGAACAGGTAGGGGTAGTTGTTACAGGACAGCGGCGTCGGTGCGTAGACCTCCGCGAACATTAGGCTGATGCTGTCGAAGATGCCCTCGACGAACCAGATTTCGTCGTCCGAAGGTGGCATCGGCGGTTCCCAGCAGGTGCCCATGTAACTGGCGCCGTGGTTGAAGTGCGCCTTCTTCTTCCCGAACCGGTGCGGCTGGTCGATGATCCGTTCCCAGAACCCGCCGTTGGCGATGGGGAAGCGCACCGTCGCCGAGCCGATGCCCTTCTCGCGGTCGTGGTAATACTCCTGGGTGTAAAGCCCCTTGAGCCGGTCGATATCAAAGCCGCGGTTGATCTTGAGGTAGGCGTCGGCCGCTGCGTTGGGCGCCACCGGCGTCTGGGCGTAGCGCTTCGACCAGTCGTCGAAGATGTCCGGGTACGCTTCCTTCACGTAGACGACGTGGCCGCAGTTGTTCAGGCGGCCGCACTTCAACACCCAGGGGTTGTCCGCTTTGACGAACAGTTCCTTCTTGCCGCAAGCCGGGCAGGTGCCACCCTGCATCCATCCGCTCTTGGTCTTCTTGAACTTGTAGTCGCCCTCGATGCGGGCGAGGACTTCATTGAGGATGTCGTCGCGCATCAGTGGCTCGCTGCCTTCTTGCTGCCGGCGCAGCTTTCAACAAAGCGCCGGAATTCACCCACGTCGCTGCGATAGCCCAGGTAGACGTTGCGCGGGCTGCACTGACGGTAAAGCAGGAAGCGGCCAGGCTTCTCGACGACGAACATGCCGTTCGCCCGGGCGATTTCTCGGGCTTCCTTGTATTGCTGGGCGGGTGTGTGTCTGGCTGTCATGGCGGTTTTTGGGCGTAAAAAGTCCCTGCGCGCTGTTTTCAGCGTGCTGGTCGGGTGGCTAAAGGGGAGGGCGGTTTAGGGCGTCAGCCGGGACGCGGCAGCGGGAATTCCATGCCGAGCTCCATCTGGTTTTTTGCCGGGGAGGCTGCAGCCGGCGAACGCGGTGAAAGGGGGATGTACACGCCCGGCTTCGGCTGCATGCTCGGGGCGATGGTCCGTTCTGCGACGATGCGTGCAATCCAGGTGTGCGCGCATTCCACGTTGTTGCATTGCGCCTTCGCCTCGCGCACGGTGGAGGCGAGTTCCTTACTGGTGCGGATGGTGGCAATAGATCCACAGTGTGGGCAGGTCAGGCGCATGGCGACTTCCTCCGCTTGAGCCGGGCCATCAGGCCACGGGCCTTTTTTACGGTCGACGCGATCAAACCGAGCTTCTTCTCGGCGTGCTCAACCTCACCCGGGGAGATGCCATCAAGCAACAGGCTGGTGGCTACCGTGGCCTGGGCGCTGTGATCAACGATGTGCTGGAAGGCTTCCACCAGTTCGGCATGGGAGACATCGTCATCACCATCACCGCCGGCCTCAACGTGCAGGGCCAGCGGGGCCAGCAGGTCGTTGAGCAATACCACGCGCCGATCTTCCGGCAGTGCTGCCAGGACAGACAGCAGGAAATTGCACGGCAGCAGGTTCTTGTCCTTGGTCGTGTCGTCGAGCCAGCGGAACACGCGGTCGGCATTTACCCGCATGCGCTCGAAGGTGTCGGTCGTTGGCGGCTCAAACACGATGCCGGAGAACACCGGACCGCCGATACGGACATGGGCCTGCACGATCATGTCGGCAACCGTTTCCCGTGACCAGCGATTGTCGCGGCGCCAGGCCTCGATATGGTCGCGGATGATGCCGATGGGGCTGGGGTGCGTTGCGCGCTGCATGACCATTTCTTCACCTCGGCCTATGCTGCAGTTGTAGAAAGGCCAGCGGCAGAGGCCGAAGCCTCGCCGCTGGGAAAACCCGCCGCTGTGGGGGTGGGGGAGGAGGTAGCGGCGGGGGCAGAGAGCTGCTGAATGGCAACCGGCAGTCCAGCGAGATATGCCGTTCTGGCGAGCTTGGACTTGGTTACGTTGAGTTCGGTCGCCAACGCATCGGCATCATCCAACTCGTCCGGCATCAAGCGGAGAGAGATCGGCTTTCGGGTGGCAAGGCCGCGAGGGTTGCGGCTGGATTCGGGGTGGTTCATAGTGCTCACTTGTCAGAGTGTTGCACTAATTATTGTCGACGAATATCGACACGTCAAGGGTTTTGTTTACGAATGGCGACAATTGGGGAAAGGCTTGCCCGTATCAGGAAGGCTTCCGGCTTGAGCCAGGAGGCTTTCGGCCAAATTGGCGGCGTAGGCCGGCAATCCCAGATCAATTATGAAAAAGGCGAACGCTCGCCCGACGCCACCTACCTAGCAGGCTTGGCACAAGCCGGGCATGACGTGCTGTACATCCTTACGGGGCAAGCGTTGAAACTCGCCCAAGGTGTCGCCGAACGTGGACAGTCCGCATACTCCCCAGCCGAGTCGCTGGCTGAAGAGATATCGACAATGCAACTGAGCCTTGAGGATGCTGACCTGCTGCGTGGTTTGGCACGCAGATTGATGTCCACTTCACGTTAGAAATTACAAAGGCAAGTGTTACACTATGCCGTCGTATTTCTCAGGGGTGGGGAATGGGGTGGATGATCTTCGTGGCCTTCGTGGTCACCTTCTATTGCCTGGCAAGGCGTGCAGCGCTACGCCTTGAGGCCCAAGGCAAAGGCTTCCTTTACCGAAATTTCGTTGGCTGGGTGATTGCCGGATTTGTAGCGTTTGTTCAGAGCATGCTGCTATTCGGTGAGTTCGGCGTATCGACGGTAATTGGCATCGCTATTTGCGCAGGAAGCGTTTGGCTTTTTTACCAGCCTCTATTTTCACAAGTGACGACTACTGAATTAAAGCAGTGACCAATATAAGCAAAAAATTCAAACATAAAAGATAGGAGCAAAAATGTCGTCATCGATTGCTGGTGATTTCTACAACGAAATTACAATCAGATCAGATATCGAGGCTTGGGAGTTATTTCAAAGGGCTATTAATGGTGATCCTCTTCCTGAAAGATTAAAACTAAAATTCGTTGGATGGCCTAATTTCGAAGTTAAAATACAAGGCAAGGATTGGTTTGGAACTGTCCCTACCAGAGTGATGGGGCCGCTGTTGGAAATCCAAAAGGATATCCATAGAATATACGCAAGCATTCAGTACGGCGAATCCAGTGCCAGAAGGCTTAAGGACGAAGAACGAGAAGCGCTTGAGATTGTTGTAAAGGTCGATGAAGGTTCGTCCGATTTCAAAGCTAGTTTGACTGAGCAGCTTAACGAGCTTGCAGATAAGGCTTTTGCGAAAATGGATTCCAGAGACATCGCTATAGTTATTTTGGGCCTTGCCTTGGTTTACGGTGGCGTAGAGGTTTCAAAGGCTTGGATTGCTGAGCGCCAGGCGGGCAAGGAAATGGAAAAGGTTGTCCAGCTTTCTCAGCAGGAAACAGAAAGACTGCGGATTTTTTCTGAAGCAATGCAAAAAAAACCAATTTTGTCTGAGGCAAAGACAAATTATGAGGATAGTCAAAATAGGCTTCTGAAAGCTGTAAAGTCGCACGATGTTGTTAACATCAAAGGCGTCCAGCTTGGCGGTTCCGATGTTTCTGAAATTGTGCAGACTGAACGAGCAAGATCAACTGAGCATCACATAGAAGGTGTATTTCAGATTCTTGCAAACGATGTATCAAAATCTTCTGGTTACAGAATCAAGATTTCACGTTTGGCTGATGCACTACAATTCAGCGCCAACGTTCCTATGGAGCTGCCTTTTCAACAAAAGGAAATTCTTAAAAAGGCTGAGTGGAGCAAGGGAACAGTGCTCGTTAACTTATCAATTCGAGCTACCATTCTTCGCGGGAATATTACCGACGCTGTTGTTTTGAGTGTTACTGAAGTTTCTGAATAGAAAATCCACCATCAAGTGGAAGCACGGCACGAAATTCGCGGATAAGCAAAGCATGGAGTAGAAAAATTAGGCAGCCCGGCATCGCATTGATCGCCGGGCTTTTTTTCGGGTTATCCACAGACTTACTCAGGATTTCTCTGGATATCAGCCTGGCGGCAACTCCGTCGCCTTAACCTCAAACTCCAGCGCCTGCCCATACCCGCCATCCGCCGTGATGGTGTTGGTCACCTTGGTCACGATCCAGTTGCTGCCGTCGATCTCCGGCTTCCAGCCGGATAGCACGGCGGGCATGTCTGGGCAGGCTTCTGGCAAGCCCACGGCCGGTATGTAGGTGAACGAGGCCGCACCGCGCTGCAGGCGGCGCCACTCGGCGCGGGCGGCGCGTTCTGCGTTGGCCTTGGTGGCATACACATGGCGCAGCGTCTTGAGATTGTCTGCCGTGCGCTCGAAGGCGCTATCGCTTCCCTTGGCCTTTACCGCGTCGGCTTCCGCCTGGCGTTTGGCGGCGGAAGAGCGCCGGTCGTCGTCGGCCTGCCCGTAGGTGACTTCGCCGCTCACACCGAGGTTGCGGTCGTCGTACTTTGCCTTGATGCCGATGTAGGCGGCGCGGCTGGCCTTGTTGGCCTTGAGCTTTTGCCATTCGGAACGCGCCACACGCAGCGCCCGTGCCCGGGTGGGGTAGGTGTTGGGCAGCGTCTTGAATTGGCCGTTGGGCGTGGCGGCGGCTGGGGTTGCTGGCGCCTTGCGCTCGATCGCGTCCTCGCTGTCGCCCCAGACGACCTCGCCCTTGATCGCCCGGTCCACGTCGTTGTACAGCGCCCGCACGCCGGCATAGGTGTCGCGGTCGGCCACCAGGAAGCTGTGGCCGTCGCCGGTCTGACGGGTGATCAACAGGGGCGGAATCTCGCGCCCGGTGGCGGTGATGCCGGTGCCGGCCGGCGAGACGATGAGGCTGTTCTGCTTGACCGTAGCGTAGGCGTCGTAGCGCTTGGCCAGGCGCGTCAGGAAGCTGGCGCTGCTCTCGTTGGTCTGGTCTTCGTGCTCGATGGCAATGCTGTCCAGGCTGGCATGCACCAGCGGCTTGAGGCCGTTTTCATCCGCGATGGTGCGGACGATGGCACCGAACGTGGTTTCGTGCCAGGCGCGCTCGCGCTGCGTGCTCAGTCCGGCGGCCAGGTCGGCGCTGGTGGCGCGGATCGAGAGCACATCCGGCGTGCCACGGTGCGCCACCTCGGCGACGATGTACTTGCCCTTTTCGACCAGACCATCGCCCGACCAGCCGAAGGCGAGGGTGATCTCCACGCCCTTGGCCGGCATCGCCAGGGCGCCGTCGCTGTCGTCCAGGTCGATATCCAGGCTGTCGGCCTCGAAGCCGCGCTGGTCGGTGTGTGTCAGGCTGATCAGGCGCTTGCGCTCGTCCGTTGAGGTCACTTCCCGGTCGCCAACGGCTACGCGCCATTCAATGCGCCGATCCGGCTGGCGGGCGATGTATTGCTGCAGGTCGATCATTTGAGGTCGAGCAACTGCAGCAGCTCGTTGCCCACCGTGCCGAGCAGGCTGGGGTTGTCGTCGGTGCGCTTCAGCCGCAGCGAGAACTCGATGCGTCGGGCTGCGCCGTCCGGAAAGTGCTTGCTGGACGTGGTGGCCAGATCCTCGGCAACGAACAGACCGTAATACCAGCCGGTCCCCTCGATCAGCGGCCAGGCCTTGCCTTCATCGGCCATGGCCTCCAGCGCGGCGAGGCTGATCTTGCCGCCAGTGATCTCGGGCAGCAGCAGGCCGGAGAGGGTGATGGTCTCGGGGCCTTTGCCGGCAAACTGCGACGCCGGCCGAGCCATCACCCGGGCGTTCTCCGGGTGCCGCCAAGACACCTGGCGCTGCAACTGCTGGTAGGGCACGGTGTCGAGGCCGAACGGGAACAGGCCGTAGATCATGAGCATGTGGATGCTGGGGACGCCGTACATGTTTTACTCCGGATCGACAAAGCGCGAGCGCTTGGCTGCGGCCTTGCGGGCGTCGTGCCGCTCGATCGCCTGCACGACCAGATCGGCGAGATCCTGCATGCTGGCGCCGGGCGCGGCCTGAATGGTGATGTGGTAGGTGTTGCCGCCCGCCTGGGCAGCGCCGGCAAAGCCTGCTGGCGCCATGGTCAGCGCAGCGGCAGTGCCAAAGCCGGCGAGCCGGCGTGACAGGCCGTCCAGCGCTGCCAGCGGTGCGCCTTCATTGCGCATGATGCCTTGCTCGAAGCCCTGCATGGTGAAGGCGCCGATCTCCTGGAACACGCGGCTGGGCGAGCGGATGCCGAGCTTGTTCTTAACCCAGCCGATGGTGTCATCGGCCAGGCCGTTGACCTTGGCCTTGAGAGCTTCCCATTTGGCGTCGATGCCCCGGATCATGCCGTTGATCATTTCGCTGCCGATCATCACGGCGCGGCCGGGCAGGGTTTCCAGCCAGGTCAGGGCGTTGCCGAAGCCGGCGCGGATGTTCTGCTGCAGGTCGTAGATGCTGGCGCCGAGCGTGGTTTCGTAGCCGAGAATCTTCGAGAGCAGGGCGTCGATGCCCATGTTCAGCAACTTGCCGGCGGCGTAGCCGGCGCCGAAGGCCAGCGCCAGCTTGGCAACCGGGTTGATCACCGCCCAGGCCTTCACGGCAAAGCCGCCCAGGGCGGTGAGTAAAGGACCGGCCGACATGCCCAGCGTGACCATCGAGAACTTGAGCATCGCCAGCGGTACAAGGATCGCGCCGGCCGCTACGGCGATCGCACCGAGCGTGGTCAGCAGGATCGCCAGCCACTTGACGCCGGTGATGACGCCGGCCGCCAGCTTGGGGTTTTCTGCCGCCCAGTCGCGGATGCCCTGGATCACGCTGCGCGTGGTATCGAGCGTTTCGGCCATGGCCGGCTTGAGGTGCTGGCCCAGGTCGCCGGACAGGTTGCGGATCGCGTCCTGCGTGTTCTCGATGCGCTGGTTCAGCGTTTCAGAGCGGGCGGCCAGTTCGCGGTCCATCGAGCCGCGCGCGGCCTCGTCATTGACCAGGGCAAGCTGGCGGCGGTATTCGCCGAGGTTGCTGGCCAGCTTGGCGGCATCGTCGCCGAATTCCTTGCCGAACAGCCGTGTTGCCGCTTCGAGCTGCTTGTCGCCAGACAGCCCCTTGATCTTCTCCAGCACCATGAAAATGGTGTTGGTGGCGTCGCTGGCCATGCCCGCCTGCACTGCCATGGCGTCCAGCCCGAGCATGCGCAGGCCTTCCTTGAAGCGGGCGCTCTGCATGTTGGCGACGGCCAGTTCGCGGATCATGGCATTCGACGCGCTCGCGGCCACTTCGGCGCCAGCCCCCAGGGAAAGGAAGGTCGAACCAAGCGCCGCGGCATCGCGGAACGACATCTTCGCCATGTCGGCGGTACCGGCAATGCGCTTCATCACGTCGATGATGTCGCCGCCCTTGCTCAATGCGTTGTCGTCCAGCCAGTTGATCGTGTCGCCCAGCGCCTTGATGTCCTTGATCGGCACGCGGTAGAGCTGGCTGAGCTTGCCGACGTCCTCGCCGACCTGGTCGACCGGAAGTTCAAAGGCGTTCGCCATGATGGCGGTGGCCTCGGCGTAGATCAGCAGGTTTTCCCGTCCCTGAATGCCCATGCGGGCGCCACCTTCAACGATGGCGGCGATATCGTTGGCGGTACCGGGCAGCACTTCGGACAGTGCCTTGATCGACGCTGCCATCTGCCAGTATTCGGCGGTGAGCTTACCGCTGGCGTCACGGGCGCCTTCCATCTGCTTGGCAACGCCGAGCATGGCCCATTCGAAGTCGCGGAAATCGTTGGCGGCAGTTGCTGCAGGCAGGCCCACGGCGGCGCCACCGGCGGCGATGCCTGCACCGGCCATTGCCAGCTTACCGGCTTTTTCCTTGGCCTTGGATAAATCGGCCTGCGCGGCGCGCAGCCGGCGCATCTTCTGGTTTTCTGCCTCCAGATTCGCCTGCAGCCGGCGGCTGGCGTTGGTGGCCTCAGCGCTGGCGCTGGCCAGCCGTCGGCGTTCCTCGGCCAGCTTGCGGGTATCGATGCCGGACTGCTTGAGCTTTTCGAACAGCGTCTGTTCGGTGGCGGTCAGCGACTGGTGCTTCTGCCGCAGTTCTTCGCTGCGCCGGGTGAGGGCGGCCAGTTCGGTGGCCTGCTTGCGGGTCGGCACGCCAGAGCGATCGATCGCGGCCTTGAGTTCGTCCGTCTGTCGACGGACCTTGGCGAAGGTGTTGGCGGTGATCGCCGCGTCTTTCTCCACCTTCTTGAACGCGTCGATCTGCTCGACCGTGCGGTTGAGTTCCTTCATCCGCGCATTGTTGTCGCGCAGCGCCTTGGCCGCTTCACTGGCGGCGCCGGTGATCTGCTTGACCGGGCGGACGAATTTGTCGACCGCCGCGAAGATGACCTTGAGTTCGAGATTATTCATCGCCGTCCGGCTTCATGCGTGCCGCTGCCCGGGCGCGCCAGGCGCTCAGTTCGTCGAGATCCATCGGGTCCATGGATTCAGGCGGCCAATGAAAGACGACGGCGATGTCGGCCATGAACTCTTCTACTCGGTCCGGGCGAGGATTTCCTTCTCCGCCTCGGTCTTCAATTCCGGGGGGAGCAAAAAACCGGCGAGCGCAGCCCCCATCATGAGCAGGTCGCAAGGTTCCATGGTCTGCATTTCCTGCGGGGTGATCTTGGGGTCGGAGACGCGCGGCACGACCGTCACGATGGCGTCGGTGTTCATGTCCAGCAATTCGCGCAGGCTGACGCCGCGCAGCGCGCCGGCATTGGGCTTGTGCAGGGTGATGTCGGCGACTTCCTTGTCGCCGCGCTTGATCGGTGCCGAAAGGGTGACGGCGGTTGTGTTCTGCATGGTTTTCTCCTTGAGGGGTTCCGCTCACCCAGGCCGCCCGGTGCGCTGGTGCGCCCGGGCGGTCTTGTCGGCAGGCTCGCGGGGGGGTATGCCTTACGCCAGGCCGACCGCCTTGCGTTGCTCTTCGAGCAGGTCCTTGCCATTGACGACGAAGATCATGCCCAGGGCGTCGTACTCGATCAGGACTTCGCCGTCGACCATCAGCTTGTAGTAGGTCAGGCTGGTCTTGATCTTGGTCACGGTCTTTTCCTTGACCTTGGCGTTGCCCATGTCGATTTCGGCATGCCGGCCACGCACGACAATTTCAACGGCGTGCGTGTCGCCGGTGTCTTCACGCTGGTAAGCGCCTGCGAAGCGCAGCATGATCGCGTCCGCCTTGGCGGCACCGAATTGCTTGATCGCGGAAAACACCAGTCCGGCGCAGGTCCAGTCGAGTTCCATCTTCTCGGCGCCCATGTCGATGTCGATCGGGCCTGCCATGCCCGCCCCCTCGTACTCTTCCATCTTGCGGGCGAGCTTGGGCAGGGTGATTTCCTCGGCCACGCCCATGAGCGATTCGCCGTCGGCGTAGAGGTTGAACTGTTTGAGATTGTTCGGGAGCATGTCTTTCTCCAGTCAGGATCAGGCGGCGGCCATGCGCGACGCGAAGTCGAGCATGTGGCGGTCGGTGATGCGCTGGCGGAAGAGCAGGTTTTCCAGCGGTGGCACCGGGGTGTAGTCGTAGTCGATGTAGAGCTTGCCGGCCTTGAGCACGGCGGGTTCGTTGATGGCCGCATCGAACCAGCAGTCGAAGCCGAGCAGGTAGCCCAGGCGCACCAGCTCGCGGCCCTTGGCCTTGACGCCCTCGATGATGTCGCGGGCCAGGCTGGGGTTGAGCGGCTTGTCGACCGCCCACATGTGCGCCTCGGCAATGGTGTCGGCCAGCACGTGGGCGGTGCGGGCTGCGGATTCAAACGCGAACAGCGGGTCGTCGGAACAGGTGCGCGAGCCCCAGAAGCGGTAGCCGTCGCGGCGCACCAGCGTGGTGACCTCGTTGCTGTTGAGGTAGCCGGCGTCGGTCGATGGGTCCTGCAGGTCGAAATAGACGTCCTGGCTGATGCCGGTAACGCCCTGGACGGCGACGTTGGAGAGGGTCTTGTGCCAGCCGTAGGTTTCGTCGATATAGGCCCGCAAGCCAAGTGCTCGGGCAGTGGCCGGTGCGTTGGCGGTGGCATTGGCTACTGTGTCCCAGCGGGTGAATTCCGGCCAGATGATCATGGCTTCGCGGTCGCCGAAGTTGTCGCGGTAGGTGACGGCCTCTTCCTTGGTCTCGCAGCCATAGGCCGAGAGGTAGGCCATGGCGCGGGTCTTCTTGGCGATGGCGGTCAGCTCGGTGGCAACGGGCAGTGAGTCGAGGCCGGGCACACCCAGGATGCGCGGCTTGAAGCCGAAGCGCGCCTGCGAGCCGAGCAGGGCCTTGACGCCGGTGAGTTGGCCGCCGTCAGTCACGCTGCCGACCAGGTTGCTGGTGGTTTCGGCATCGGTGGTGCCCTTGGGCACCCGCACGATGACGCAGAGCGGGCTGCCGTGGTCGGCAATGGCGTCCAGCGTCGGCGCGAGCGTGCCGAGGTCGCCGGCCTTGCCGCTGGCGGCGAGCACATCGGAGACCAGGACGGGCGTGTTGAGGGGGAAGAAATCGGCATCGGCGTCGTCAGCAACGGCGGCGAAGCCGATGGTGGCGGTCTCGATGGTGCGGATCGGGCGGATGCCCTCGTTGAATTCGAGGACCCGTACACCGTGATGGTAATCGGACATGGGTGGCGCTCCTGGCTAAGGTGTGCCACCCATGGTGCCGACCTCGCGCGCACGGGTCACGCGGCGCCGGGTGTAGGGTAGGGGGTTACTGCTGAAATTTTTGAGCGCGCTAATCCTGGTCCGGGTATCGAGCCTTGATTTCAGAGACCTTGTCATTCCATGAGCCGGTCGGCACCTCGCCTCGCTGCTCTTTGAAAAAGATAGGGTCTGATTCCTGCTGGTAGGCGATTGCGCGTAACTGCCTTTGGGTCAGCGGTGGCTGCGGCTCTGCCGGCGGCGAACTGGCAGGCGCTTGTTCGACTTCGACAAAACCGGCCGCGCTGATTTCGTCGGCGGTTGCAAAATCAAACCAGTTCGCTGGATAACTATTTCCGTTCGCTACGAAGGCGGCACCGTGACTTACCATCTGCCCATCGGTCGAATTGACGTAAATTTTCATTGAATGCGCTCCTATTTTGGATATCTGATGACGACAACGCCACGAGCCCCGTTGCCGGCGGCCGGGCCATCAGAGCCGCCACCGCCACCGCCGTAATTTCCTCCGTTCTGTCCGGTGTAGCTACCGCCCTGACCCGAGTACGGAACGACTCCGTATCCGCCGGCATCCCCGCCTTTGGTTGAGCGGGTCACAGGGCCGCCGTTGTAGTTTGCAATGTTTCCACCTGACCCGACACCGCCCGGGGCGCCTGCGTTGTTATAGCCAGCGCCGGTGCCGCCAGTCGCCGATAAACCGGAAAACGCGCTCGGGCCGCCGCTGCCGCCAGCCCCTGTATATGGCACCCCAGCACCGCCAGCGCCGACAGTGACAGGGATACTCCCTGGCGTCAGGTTGACCGTTCCAACGGACGCGCCACCGCCTGCGCCAGACCATGATCCGCCGGAATATGTAGCGTTCGCCCCTCCGCCACCGCCGATCACATATGCGGTAGCAACGGCAGACCCGGAAATGACGGTTAGTTCGCCGCTCTCAGTAAACGTGTGATATCGATATTGAGAATCCTCGGTGACAACCCCGCCAATGGCGGAAAACCCTCCGATTGAAATTGGCATAAACATGGTTACACCGCGTCCAGTCGGGCACCGATAAACTCCAGAGTATTTCCGGCGCCGCCGATGAAACTGAGGATGTCGGTCTTGTTTGCGGCTGTCGTTAAAGTCGGCGCGCCATTTCCACCAAATTTAAAGGCCGAGTTCCACGACAAGACACGGCCGCCGCTTGCGTCCTGGGTGACTCTCAGAATATACAGCGCATCCTGCAGGATATTTGTCGGCGCATTCATGGTTCGGTTGCCGGCAATCGTCAATCTGACGACCTGGCCGTTTGTGTCGCCGTTCCATGCAATTCCGGTGGCGTCTGTGAGACTTCCCGCCATTGGCCGTTGCTGAGCAGTCCAAGTCTGCTTTGCGTTGGTCTTGGCGGTGGCGGCATCGAGCGGCTGTTTGCCCGCCAGGGCATTGGTCATTGTCGTGGCGAAGTTCGCATCGTTGCCGAGGGCAGCGGCAAGCTCCTGCAGGGTATCGAGGGCAGCCGGGGAGCTATTGACGAGTTCGGCAACGGCAGCCTGGACAAACGCGGTGTTGGCCAGTTGCGTATTGCTGGTGCCGGCGGCGGCGGTCGGGGCCGTCGGCGTGCCGGTCAATGCTGGGCTTGCCAAAGGTGCAGCCCCAAGCGTCGCCAGCGCTGCCGCCGCATTTGCATCGTCAAGCAGGGTTCGGGCGAACGCCGTCAGGTCGGTCAGAGCTGCAGCGCCGCTGCCCGTGAAATAGGGCAGCTTGTTCGCCGCAGAGACCAGTCCAGCCAGGGCAGTCAGCTCGGCATCGAGCGGCTGGGCGCCTTCTAGAAATGATTCGATTAGGTTCCGCAGAAATTTGGTTCGGTTCGCCAGTTGCTTGGCTTGCAGATTATCAATGCCGTCCGGGCCGCCTTGGACGGGATCGTCTTCTTCGAGCTGGTAAATGCCTTCCGGCCATTCGTTCGATTCGGGCAAGTTCGCCATGCTGACTCCTAGATTGTGGTATTGACTATGCCGCGTGTATAGCTGCCGTTTCGCAGGGCAAATCCATTACGACGGATCAGCGCCTCCTTGAAATCGATAGCGGTGAGGATCACGCAATTGCGCTGTACTGCAGCCAGCATCCGCCTGATCAGCACCGCTTGGTCGATCGTCACGGCGCGCCGCAGGATGATTCGATATGTGGCCCAGCCCTTTTGTCCGCGACGACGGTGCAGGCCGTTTCTGTTCGCAACACCGTTGTGATGGATATAGTCGTTGCGTTCGAGCAAGGTCGCATCCGGCTGACCGAGAGAGTCGAGCGCCCGGCGTATTGCTGCCGGAGTCCCTTTCTGTTGGTGGATTAGTCTGGACTCCCGGATTACCGCGCGCTTTCTATCTTCAGCCAAAGATTCGTTCCACTCGTCGACCGACAGCGACCAGGCCAGCCAGGGGAGAATGGTTGCCGGGCAGGTGTCAGCGTTCCAGAGGCCTCTGACGAGCGTAGGAATCGCATCCAGGCGTTGCGATACCGTGGCATCAATGGCACGCTCAAGCGGCGTGGTGTTCGGCGGCAGCAGGCTCATGCTGATATCCCAGCAACGGTGATGTTGATACCGGTGCAGTACGGTGCCTGACCGTTGGCGCAGATCACATCCGACGGCGGGGTGATGACACTGACCATTTTTACCCCTGGCACGTGTGCCGCCGCGTCAATCGCTGATCGATGAATGTCAGCATTTAGCCTGTGATTGTCGTCGGCGAACTTCTGCAGAGCGGCCAGCGCGGCACTCAGACCGACCTCAACGCTGGGGCCGGCAAAAAATGTGAGAGCAATATCTAGCGTGTATTCCACGATCTCGGCCGGCGCCACAACGACCGCTTCAGACAATGGGCGCCTTGATTCTGCCGTCAGTGCTGCATCGACAGCGGCGACGATCTCAGCATCTGGCACCCCGGCGCCATCGCGTGACAGCACAAAAATCCGCGTAGTGCCACCTTCCGGGCAGTCTACGGATGCATCCTTGACGCGACCGTCGGCGCTCATTGCAAAAAATCGATAGGCCTGGGTAGGCCCTGCCACCGAATAGCTCTCCGGCTTCAGCGCCAGGCGCGCACGATAGTCAGCATCCGATTCCATGGTCGCGGCCGTTGGGGGGATCGTGGATGGATCGCCTGCTGAGACGACAAGTCGGGCCTCCTGGTAATAGGTGGCCCCGATATGATCAAGGTCGGCGCCAACGGCCCTGGCTAGTAGCAGCGCCCTGGCCTCGTCGTTGTATCGACCCCGCAGACTCAGTTCGCGGTACGCGAAAACCTGCATTAGCTTGATCAGCGGATCGGATTCCAGGTCGATGACCAGGGCGGCTGCCGGGTAACGGCTGATTAGGTCGGCCTTTATTTCGCTAAGGATTGTTTCGAAGGCCAGGGCCTCGATGACATCGGGCGCTGGGAGACTGGAAATATCGACGGTCATTTGAGCGCCTGCTGGATTGTGATTGGCTGGCCAACGCGCTGGCCAAGGCGTTTAACTGCCTGCATGACTACCGCAACACGCCCGGCACTATCCTGATCTACCGTTACAGTCGTGACGGCCAGCCTCGGCTCCCAGCGCTGAATCGCCATAACGGTGGCTGACATCAGGCGCAGCCGGTTGGCCGGGTTATAGGGGTGGTCAATCAGGTCAGGGATGATCGAGCCGTAAGGCCGGCGCTCGACGCGTGAGCCGATTGGCGTGGTCAGGATGTCGGCAACGGACTGGCGGATGTGATCGTCCTCGGTCAGCCGGTGGCCGGAATTTCTGGACATCATTGCGGCTGCCCCGTTGATCCACCACCAGGCTGGACGCCATCATGTGTATGCGTATGTAGGACAATGCCATTGCTGGACAGGTCACCGTCGACATGCGTCATGTTCCCGGTAATCTGGCTGCCGTTTCCGCTGGTGCCGCCGTTGCCGCGCAGGCCGTTCAGGTAGGTCAGCAGATCCTCGACCTTGACCTGTCCGGTGAAGGTCACTTCCGGGCAGTCGAACACGCCGCTGTCGGCGGCTTCGACTAGAAAGGTGTTGATGCCGGTGACGGTCAGCCGGCTGGCGGCATGGTCATAGGTAAAGGTGGCGCCGTCCGGGAAGCGGATTACATGCTCGACCGGGTTGTGGCTGGGCGTGTCGATCTCGTCGGATGGCGCACCATAGATCACCAGGCCTTGTTCTGGCACGCCCGATGGCGACAGGATGACGCATTGTTCGCCGATGGTCGGCGGGTTCCAGGTGGTTGTCTCGCCGGCGCGTCGCTCCATCCAGCGCAGCCAGCCGGTGACCAGGCGCCCGGACTGCACGCGGACGCGCTTCTTCGCGTGGTCCACAGAGTGGATTGTTCCGACGCGAATCAGGTTTTCCAGCAGGCGGGAGAGTTCGGCGATATCCATGTCGCCGATGATGCCGGCCTCGCGCGCGCATGGCTTGCGCGGCCGGGTGTAGGGCGGCGCCTTACTCCCGGCCGGCGAGGTGATCGGTGGTGATTTCCCGGATCAGGTCGATATCGGCCTCGGTAAAACCGAGCAGCTCGCGCTTGGGGTAGTCGATCTGCAGCGCGCGGCGGCGATTGACGTAGTCGCGCAGGCCACCGTGGTGAACAGCGGCGATGCGTGCGACGCTGTCGACGAACCGGACAACGGATTCTTCTGGCGTGCTGGCGGCCTTGAGATAGCGGGCGGTGCGCAGCTTGGCAAACATGGTCCGCCGGATGCGGCCTTGCTTTCGCCGCATCTGCGGCTTGCGGGGCTCGTAGGGCGTGCCATCCGGATTCTCCTGGGCGGCGATGCGCTGTGCCTGCCGTCGCTGTAGCGCCTTGGCAATTTCTGCCGCCAGTTGGCGCCGGGCGCCTGGCTCGAGGTTGGCGATCAGATCGGCCGCGAAAGCATCGAGCGCCGGCAGCGGGTCATTCTGGCTCATCGCTGCCCGGGTAAATCATCTGCCAGCCGGTTGGGCCGGTAAGGTCCGGCAAGGGCGGTTCATCGACGTGGGTGCAGCTATAGCCCCCGCCTTCGGTTGGATTCACGATCACCCGCTCGGAGAGTTCCAGGACGATGCGCACGTCGGCCTTGTCGGCGTCGATGATCTCGGCTTCGAACTCGATGGCGCGGCTTTTACTCTCCGGCGACAGCAGGATGTCCGGCTGGTGCTCGCTGATCCAGATCAGGATCGGGACGTTGAGGACATCGGTGGGCTCGCCGAAGTCGGTGACGATGATTTCAAGCTGGTAGTGCTGCTCGTAGCTCAGGTTGCTGCCGAACTGGGAACTGACCCGCCCCTTGTTCACGAACATGTGCAGTTTGTCCGGATGCCGGGCAAGGTCCGGCACCCATTGCTGTAGGTGGGAGCGCAGGTTGGTCGGCTTTTTCACGGCTTTGCCCCCGCCAGAACGCGCTGGCGACGTTGCCACCCTTCCAGCTTGGCTTCGGTTTCCCGGCAGGTTCGGTAGTTGTCGCCGACGGTTTCGAGGGCGACGTTGTCGGGGACGGGAGCGGCTTCATGCGTTCCGCCGGCTCCATCAGCCAGGGGTCCGGTGGCGGATCCTTCGGGCACAGTGCCAGCGGCGGCGGCGTCATGGCGCACGCGCCAAGTGCCAGGCAGGACAACACGACGATCAGGCGGCGTGACTTCAACATAGCGGAGTACCTCACGGGTGACGATGCGTTCTTTCGGCGCCTGGGCGGCGCGCAGAGTGGCGTTCTCTGCAGTCAGGGATTCGCCGACGCCTTGCAGCTCGACGATGCGCTCGGCGTAGGCCAGGGTAACGTCGAGCAGCTTTTCTGCTTGGGCTTTTTCGGTGCGTTCGACGCCGATCCGCCAGCCGCCGAAGAACAGCAGCGTGCCGATCAGCGCGATGAGCGCCCAGCGCCCGAGCGCTTCGGTGATGCCTGCGGGAATGGTCGGCAGCATGATCAGGCCGCCTTGGCGAGTTCAAATCCGGCGTAGCGCTCGTAGGCGCGTGCCAGCTTGATGTCGTAGGCGTTGGCCTTGTAGGCCGGGCCGTTGTAGATCCGCGCGAAGTCTGCCCACTTGCGTGCCTTGAGAGCCTTGTGCAGCGCGGGGTCGGCCTCGATGAAGCGGGCGAAGGCGTCCAGATGATCGGCTTCACTGCGGTGCATGGCGGTGACAAATTCGTCGATCGACGCGTAGCCGAGCACCAGCCAGTGGTAGCCCATGATCTGGTACTGGCCCCAGCTGCAAGCGCCATAGGCGACAACCGGCGCAACGAGCGTCAGCGCGGTGCGCAGCCGGGACCATTCGGCAGCGCCGCCAGCGTAGCCGCCACGCTTTTCGTTGATCAGGTTCGGGTAGCGCTGTGCCAGGGCAATGGCGGCATCGGCCGGTACACCGGTTTCACCCAGCAGGCCGAAGGCCTTGTGGCGTTCGTACAGGATCGCCGGGCGGCCGTCGGGCAGGAATCCACGGCCGCTGGACTCCACCTCGTTCACTGCCTTGATCGAGGCGATATCGATGCCGAGCCGGCTGGCGGCGGCGATCAGATCCTTTTCGCCGAGCAGCCGCTTGTCCTTCTCGCGGGTGATCAGGGTGGCAAGGGTCTTCGGGCCGGCGATGCCGTCCACGACCAGGCCGACACGGGCCTGGAAGGCGCGGACAGCGGCTTCCGTGACATCACCAAACCAGCCATCGACCGACAGCTTGAAGCCGGCGGTGTTGAGTTCTCGCTGCAGGGTGGCGACCTGTTGGCCGGTGCTGCCGTTACGCATGGCGATCTCCTTGTTTGCGGTGATTGAACAGGTGGCGCAGCCGGCGCTCGCCCATCAGCAGGATGGCGATGCCGCAGGCCAGGATGACGGTGGCAGGGTTGGTGCTGCCGCCGTCGAGCAGGCCGAAGATGCCGAGCAGGGCGCCGAGGGCGATCAGCAGCAGGGCGTAGCGGATCGGCCAGGGCGTACAGGGCGACATCCGGTTAAGGGCCGGCTCACAGCGCACCAGGATGGCGCTGCAGGCGATGAGCAGCAGGAGCTTGAGGGCGAGGTCGATCATGTCAGGTCCTCCGCTTTTTTCTGGGCAATGCGAAGCAGGCCGGGACCGATGACGCGATGCGTCAAAAAGCCGGCTGCGAGGGCGAGGGGAAAGCCAACGGTGGGCGCCGGTACGTGCGCTGGCCACCAGTCGCTGCCGGTGATCCAGGCAAGCACAGGCGGCGCGGTCCAGGCAGCGACCAAGGCGGCAATCACGCCGCTGGTGAGCCGCTGGATGATCGGCAGCGGCGGCTGCACATAGGTGTTGTACCACCAGCAGCCGATGAAGCCGGCGACCAGGAACATCGGGTTGATGCCAGTAGCGATGCCGAGAACGACAAGGCCGCCGCTGGCGAGGGTTGGGGCGATGGGTTCGGCCATTGTGTCAGTCCCACAGGTTGATGGTTGCGCGGATGGAGGTTGCCGGGGCGCTATCCGGCAGGGTGACCAGCGTGCCTTCAGGCAGGATCGGGCCGAGGGCGGCAAGCCCCGGGTTGGCTTCGAGCACCGACTCGACCGGGGCGCTGCTGCCCAGGTGCCGCCAGCACAGGCTATCGACGCTGTCACCCTGATGCGACCGGACCTGCATCAGATCAACTCCACCGTGGTGCGGGTGCGGCCGGTCATGTCGGCAATCGCGGCATGCCAGTCTCGGCGGTGGTCGCCGATCTGCGATTCGAGCACCTCGGCGTCGCGGTCACCCTTGGCCGTGGTGTCGAAATCCCGTGTGCGCTCAAGCAGCAGGGCCTTGGTGAGCACGCCGACTGCTCGGCGATACTTGTGAATGAGCACGCTCTCGTCGTCGATCTGCTCGGCATCGATGCCGATCAGCGTGCTGGCGCCGAGATCCTGGTGCGCGATGCGCCAGGCGCGCAGGGCGTTGTTTGTCTCGGCGATGGCCTCGATCAACGATCCGCGCAGCCTGGCCGGGGTGGTCGTGTTGTCGATGCGATGTTCCTCCCGCACCTTCTTGGGGTCGATGTTCGGCCAGAAGGGGCCGGAGACGATCTCGGGCTCGGTGGTCGATGGGGAGGGGGCTTGGATGACTAGTGACATTGCGGGATCTCAGTGTTTTGTCCATCGTGCTGCCGTCCTCGCGCGCGCGCCAGCTTTCACGGCACTAGACTGGCCGCTTACAACCGCTGTGCTGAGGGGATTAGAAAATGCGCTTGAACCAGCCAGATAGCCGATCCATGCCGATATCAAACACCAGCGCGAATATCACCCCGGCCCCACACAACACGAAGCCAAGCAGGAACGCGATCAGATGGCTATCCATCACGCCCACACCCGATACGGCTGCTCCGGCGGCACCAGCAGCAGCACATCCGCCAGCGCGGCGCCCTGCTCTTCAGACAGATCAGCCAGCAGGTTCGCATGCCAGCCCGGCACCGTGGCCATTTCGGGCACCTCGACGCCATCGACCTCGACCGTCTCGCCGGTCGGCTTGTGGATCGTGCCGATCACATCCAGCGCGCAGCCCTCGGCCAGCAGATCGCCAGCATCGGAAGCCACCAGGACGCCGGCAGCAATCAGCGCCGCGCGCAGGGCTTCGGCGGTTTCGGCTTTGAGAAAGTGGTTTTGCATGGTCGATGTCCTTTACGCGGTGAGGGCCTGAAGTTCGGCGTTGGTGAGGCGCTTGGGGAAGTAGCGAAGTTTTCGGATATAGCCGTTGAGATAGCTACCATTTGGGTAGCTGCCGACATTCATGCGATTGATCGCTGGTATTAAACAAGAGGTATCTTCGGCCAGCGATGCGTTATTGACCGATACTGCAGACGCATTTTCCTTGTAGGCCAACGCACATTTCTGCACGTCGCCATTCGACCCGCTTGATCCTCTGTGAAAGTCGAGCTGCACAGCGCCTGCAACAGAGATTGCGCCATTCGAAGTAGTTGAATTTATAACGATCTGCATGCGATTACTCAACGTGCCATCGCTAGGACAAACCACGACCCGAGAACTGCCACCCGCCGCAGTGCTCGCCTCTGCGAAAATCGTCCCCTCTTGCTGGTTATACCAAGGCGACAGGGTATTGATCGACACGACATCAGCGGCCCGCGTAGCCTGCGCCCCGGTCGTCGGAATCCACGACGTAGCAAACGCCCCGACTTCGAGCTGCGCGTTGCGCACATCGCCGGTCACGGTCAGCGTCAGCGTGCCGGCGCTGGGCGTGAAGGTCAGCGCCACCCGGTTGTTCGCGCCCGTGCCGTTGAGCGTGGCGGTGTGCGCGCCACTGAGCGCGATCGATCCGGTACCGGTGAAGGTCAGTGTTTTCGCGACGCCACTCACCGCAACCGACTGCGTTGCCAACGTCGCCGAGTTCAACAGCATGTTCGTCCGCTGTTCCTCGATCAGCAGCCCCCGGCATGCCAGCGTTACCGGGTCGTAATCGATGCGCGGCACGTTGTTGCCCACGGTCTCCAGCACGCCGCTGGCGTTGAAGCGGGTCGCGGCACTGGCGCGGGTGAAGGTGATGATGTCGCCGAAAGCTTCACCCGCATCCATTCGGATGTACTGCTGGCCTGTGAAATCAAGACCCAGTGTTGGGCCTGACAATACGGCACGCTTGTGATAGATGGCGCGCACAGCCGCTGCGCCTCTGCGCAGTTTCATGTGATTGAGTAGCGGCATGGTTACACCACTATGTACAAAGTGTCGTCGGCTTTGGTTGCTATCGCGTCGTACTCGGCCTGCGAACCGGACCAGATTTTTGTAATCCCCCCGGTGAGAGTAGTGGAAGCCCGCACAAGCCCAGCTTCCTGGGCCAGCATGATCAAATCATCCCGCGATATACCGCTGATAAAAGCCTTGCGAATTGCTTCCTGGTCGGCTGTAGAAAGTGGGGCGAGCACCTTGTCGAGCAGCGCTTCACGCTTCTTTTTTGCGGGGGTCTTGAACATTTAAGGCTCCAGGGAGGGCGCGGTGGTCGGGTGGCTACCTTCGGTCAAGGAGAGAGAAACCGAGGGCGCCACCCGAGCCGCGCGGGTGCGGGGTCCGCTCTGTGTCAGGCGTCGCCGGCCGGGGCCGACGGTGCCGAGTTCTTGATGCTGCGTTCGATCAATTCGATGTCGCGCTTGACGCCGGCCTTGGCGTGTAGCTGCAGGGCACGGGTGAGGGCGTCGCGTGCTTCCGTCAGGTGGCCGGCGGCGCGCATGGCGTAGCCGATGGCCTTGGCAAGCTTGGCGCGCACTTCATCCGGCATGTCCTTACCCTCGGTCAGTTGGGAGACCTTGAGCAGCACCGGCAGGATGCCGACGCGCATGTCGTCGGTTTCCTTCAGGGCGACATGGGCGACTTCCTCGGCCAGCACACAGGGCACGTCGCGCTTGTACTGGTCGGGCATGGTGAGGCCGTGCTCGATGGCGTAGGCGCCGATCTTGATGGCGAGCGCGAAGTCGGCGATGTCGATGGCCCAGACGAAGACAGTCATCAGCACATCGTCCTGGCGACCGCTGCCGGCATCGAGTACGCCTTCAATCCAGGGCAGGTACTCGGGCAGCAGCGTGGCCTTGACTTCGATCTTGCGCTCGATGGACTGGATTTCCTTGAGCCGGCGCTTGTCTTCGGCGAGCTTGAGCAGCATCAGCTCATATTGGTTGGCGGCGCCAGCGGGAATTGTCTGGTCATCCTGGACAACAGCGGCGGTAGCCATGGCGCGCTCAAAGTGGGCTTTGGCGGGTGATTTCATGGGGTCTCCTTGGCGCGCGGGGCCTTCCAGCCCCGCGCTTCATGCCGTTTGTCAGGCGGCGATTTCGATGTTTTCAGCAAGGGCGGCGAGGCCATAGTCTTCGACGACATAGGCATCATTGCTGGACTCGTAGTTTTCGATCTGGTCGCGCTTTGCGTTGTCGATGATGGTGCGGCGACGTGCGCCGTCCTGGAAGTAGCGCGACAGGTTGTCGAAACGGGTGACGAGGATTGCGTTGGCCGGGAAGTTCGGCACGCGCGCTGCGGGCAGGCCGCCGACACGCTTTTGACTGACGATCACGTCGGCGGCCATCTTCTCGCTGTTGTCCTGAACCTTGTTGATCAGCGGGAAGTACTTGTCTGCCAACAGCGCGCGACCCATGATCGCGACCAGTTCGGTGTCTTCCTGGTACCAGGGGTCAATCAGGTTATTGACGATGTCGAAGACCAGGGCATCGAGGTTCTTGTAACCGGTGGCGGCCGTAGCGCCATCACCGATAACGATCTTGCCGGTGCTGCCGATCTGGCTGAGGACCCGCGCACCGCTGGCGTTTTCACGCATTTTCTGCAACCAGCCCTTGTTGACGTCCTGCAGCAGCGGGTTGGTTGCGCGGTTGGACGTCGCAGCGCGGCTGGTGCCGTTGAAGCCGATGGTGATGATGTCCAGCGACTGGCGACGAATGATCTGATCGCGGATCATGGTCTGGAAGTTTGGGAACTTGGCCCAGGCATCCAGCTTCGCGTACTTGATGGCGGTGTCGAAGTTGGTCTGGGTGCAGGTATAGCCTTGCTTGTCGAGGCTGGTCGGATCGGTCGGGACGCGGTCCTGCGAGGTGGTATCGGTCGTCGAAGCGATGGAGCTTCCGATGCCCAGGCCGATTTTTTCACCGGACTGCTCGGTGACGCCGAAATTGTTGATGCGGCTCAGGAAGTCAGAGGATTCCTGAATGTGGCCTTCGAGTTTTTGTTGGACGCTGGGTGCGACAGAGAACTTTTCGGTGACGTCGGGCACGCCGTTGAGTTGAGCGATGGCGGCCTTGAAAGCATTGAAGGCCAGGCGGGTTTCATTGCGCATGTTGATCTCCGGTTCTTGATGGGTGGCGACTGGTCAGCAGTCGGTGGTAACGGCGCCGCTGCCGCCAGTTGCCGGCGGACGGCTGGTGGCATCGCCATCGGTTTCCGACAGGGTCTTTTTCAGGTCGGCGAAGTCCTTCTGGGCGGCGACGAATTCTTCGGTGAGCTTCTTGACCTGGGCGCCGGCATCGGCGACCTGTTGCTCGAAGCTGGCGAAGTTGTCGAGCAGGGCTTTCTGCGACTCGGCGACGGCAGTGATCGCGTCGGCCTGGTCGGCAAAGCGGCCGTCGTTGTCCTTCTTGCTGAGGCCGAGCAGATCCTTGACCTTGGCGAAGAGGGTGTCGCCCGGCTTGGTCTCGGGCTTGGTTTCCGGTTCGAATTCGATCTCGATTTCTTCCTTGAAGCCGAAGCGTTCGCCAGCGGTGCCAGCGACGCTGAACTTCATCGACTCGGTGCCGATCGAGGCCGGGCGGTCAGTGAAGGCCAGGCCGCCGAGGTAGGCGACCCCCTTGCCGGCGAAGTCGCCGATGACCTCCATCGAGCAGAAGGCCTTCTTGCCTTTCTGCTGCAGGGCGACCAGTTCGTCGTTGGCGTCGACCACGGCCATGAGCTGCAGGCGCTTCTCGCCCATGATTTCGGTTTCGCGGGTGGATAGGCTGACGACCTTGCCGTAGGCACCGAAGACGCTGTCGGGCAGGCTGGACAGGTAGTGTTCGAGGTTGGCAACGGCGGTGTAGACCTTGGTGCTGTAATTGGCGGCCATCTGGGTCAGCCATTCGCGGCTGATCTTGCGGCCGTCGACGGTCGGGCCTTCGGTGGCGATGGCAAAGGGGCGGGAAAGGGGCATGGCGTCAGTCTCCGGGCGGTTATCTGTGGTGATCTGTGATGACCGGGCCAGTTTCGAGGACTCGCCGATATGGGGCAAAGGCTTGCGGGTGTAAGCCGTTTCCTTACTCCCGGCAATTGACTTGAGCCGTCTCGCGCGCGGGTAGCCTCGGTGCCCATGAATGCACCTTTGCCCACTGCTGCGATTCCTGCGGAGATCGATCCGCGACGCCGTGCCCGTGACCTTTACTGGCAGGGCTGGCGGATTTCGCGCATCGCGGAGCACCTGGCCGAGAAGGTTGCAACGGTTCATAGCTGGAAGCGCCGCGACGCGTGGGATACATACGAACCGATCCAGCGCGTCGAGTCAAGCCTCGAAGCCCGCATGATCCAGTTGGTCAACAAGTCGGACAAGGACGGGCGCGACTTCAAGGAAATCGACCTGATCGGCCGGCAGATGGAGCGCCTGGCGCGGGTACGGAAGTACTCGAACGGCGGCAACGAGGCCGACCTTAACCCGAACGTCGAAAACCGCAACGAGAAGACCCGGGCCGGCACACGCAAGGCGCCAGTGAAGAACGCGATCAGCGATGAGCAGCAGGATGCGCTGGTCGATGCCTTCATGAAGTCGCTGTTCCCGTATCAGGAGTCCTGGTACCGCGCGGGCCTGGTGCAGCGGGTGCGCAATCTCCTGAAGAGCCGGCAGATCGGGGCGACGTGGTACTTCGCCCGCGAGGCGTTGATCGATGCGGTGAAGACCGGGCGGAATCAGATTTTCTTGAGCGCGTCGAAGGCGCAGGCCTATGTCTTCCGCCAGTACATCAAGCAGTTTGCTGCCGATGCGGCCGACGTCGAGTTGAAGGGCGGCGACGTGATCGAGCTGGCGAACGGTGCCAGCCTCTACTTCCTGGGCACGAACAGCCGGACGGCGCAGAGCTATCACGGCAACGTGTACATGGACGAATACTTCTGGATTCCGAAGTTCCAGGAGTTCCGGAAGGTGGCGTCCGGGATGGCGATGCACAAGAAGTGGCGCCTGACCTATTTTTCGACGCCGTCGGCGATGTCGCATGAGGCCTATCCGTTCTGGACGGGCGATCTGTTCAACAAGGGCAGGGCGGCGAAGGACCGGATCAAGGTGGATGTGTCGGCATCGGCGCTGCGTGATGGGCGCCTGTGCGAGGACTTCCAGTGGCGCCAGATCGTGACGGTGATGGATGCGATTGCCGGCGGCTGCGACCTGTTCGATATCGAGGAGCTGCGCCGCGAGTACTCCCCGGAGGAGTTCCTCAATCTGCTGATGTGCCAGTTCATCGATGATGGCGAGAGCGTCTTCCCGCTGTCGACGATGCAACGCTGCATGGTCGATTCCTGGACCGACTGGGCGGATTTCAAGCCGTTCGCGGCCCGGCCGATGGGGCACCGCGAGGTCTGGATCGGGTACGACCCCAGCCGTTCAGGCGACAACGCGGCGCTTGTGGTCGTCTGCCCGCCGGCAGTACCGGGCGGGAAGTTCCGGATTCTCGATCGCGTGACGTTCGCTGGCATGCGCTACGAGGAACAGGCTGAGCGCATCCGCAAATTCACCGAGATCTACAACGTTGGCTACATCGGCATTGACCGCACCGGTATAGGCGACCTGGTCTATGAGCTGGTGCAGAACTTTTACCCGGGCGTGGTGGGCTTCCGCTACACGCCGGAGGTCAAAACCCGCCTGGTGCTCAAGGCGATGGACGTGGTCGGCAAGGGCCGGCTGGAGTTCGACGCCGGCTGGACGGATATGGCCGCTGCCTTTATGGCGATCAAGAAGACGACGACCGCGAGCGGCAACGCAATGACCTTCGAGGCCGGGCGCAGTGAAACCACCAGCCATGCCGATCTGGCGTGGGCAACGATGCACGCGCTGGCGCGCGAACCGCTGGAAGGCATGTCGGCCAGCAATCAATCTTCGATGGAGATTTTTGGATGAACAACGAACTGATGACCCCGGTTTTCCCTGAGGCCGCACCGGCGGCCAACGAGGTCCGCGTCGAGGCCTTTACCTTCGGCGATCCGGAGGCCGTGCTCGACCGGCGCGAGATCCTCGACATGCTGGAATGCCCGGACAACGGCAAATGGTACGAGCCGCCGATCAGCCTGGACGGCCTGGCGAAGTCGAGCCGGTCGGCGGTGCATCATGCCTCGGCGATGTACGTGAAGCGGAACATCCTGGTGAGCTGCTTTGAGCCGTCGCAGTACCTGTCGCGCAGTGATTTTTCGGTGTTCGCCCACGAATTCATCATCTTCGGCAATGCTTACCTGGAGCGCCGGGACAACCGCCTGCGCGAAGCGCTGCGCCTGGTGGCGCCCAAGGCCAAATACACCCGCCGTGGCCTGGAGGACGGGCAGTACTGGTACGTGCCGAAGTACAACGAGGAGCACCAGTTCCCGAAGGGCAAGGTCTTCCACCTGATGGAGCCGGACGTGAACCAGGACATCTACGGCCTGCCGGAATACATCCCGGCGCTACACAGCGCATGGCTGAACGAGAGCGCCACGCTGTTCCGCCGCAAGTACTACAAGAACGGCAGTCACGCCGGCTACATCCTCTACATGACCGATGCCGCCCAGAAGCAGGAGGACGTCGACGCGCTGCGCGAAGCGCTCAAGAGCGCCAAGGGGCCGGGCAACTTCCGCAACCTGTTCATGTACGCGCCGAACGGCAAGAAGGACGGCATCCAGATCATCCCGGTCAGCGAGGTGGCGGCGAAGGATGACTTCGCCAACATCAAGAACGTCACCCGTGACGACATGCTCGCCATGCACCGCACGCCGCCCCAGTTGATGGGCATCGTCCCCGGCAATACCGGCGGCTTCGGCGACGCAGCCACCGCCGCCCGCGTGTTCAACGCGAACGAGATCCTGCCGCTGCAGGCGCGCTTGCTTGAGGTCAATGACTGGATGGGCGAAGAGGTAATCCGCTTCAAGCCCTACGCGCTGGCCGAGGCCGGCGCATCGGCTACGGCACCGGAGAAGATCCCGGCGCGATGAATCAAAACCCGATCAAGAAAAAGGCCGGGAATCCCCGGCCTTTTTTTCATTTCCTAAGCCCTCGCTCAGCTTCATCGAGGAAGGTGGTCATATCTCGGTGGATTGAATAAATCAATTCAGCCAGAGGCCTGCCCCTCGGGATATCGGCTTCGTTACACCCCATCATCAGACAAACAAGGGCATCCAGCCCGGCATTGACGCCCTTCGCCCGGTCGATGGCATCCGCTACTCTCATCAGATCACGCGTCATGATCAAACCCCCTTCGCCGGTTGGCCGCATGAAAGCTCGGTCTCGATCTCAGCCAGGTCAAGTGTCGGCACGCCGAGCGTCAGATTGATCTGGCGGAAATGCAGGTAAAGGTTCTTCCGTTCGGCGGCGGTTTCGGCCGTCACCAGAAGCCGTAGCAGCTTGCGGCTGTGCTCCTGCAGCTTCAGCGTGTCGCGCATGCTCAGGCCGTCGCGCATCAGCTTCACACCACGCACCGGCAACACATGCGCCGCCTTCTCGCGCAACTCGGCCTGCAGCTTCTCGCGCAGCGTCTTCTCGGCCTGGATGAAGTAGCGGCGAACTGCCCGGCCGATTTCGTTGTTTTCGATCATGGCGAGTTCCTTGGCCATGTCGATGCTCAGATGGTAATCGGTCCGTTTTTTCCCTGGCTTGCCGTCCGACCTATTTCCCGAAACGGGGAAATAGTCCTCCCCCTCGACGAAGCCGTATTGCTCGATCCGGTCGGTGATCCACGTCCCGAAAACACGACCGACCTGCAGCGCAGCATGCAGGTCCCGTGCGTTGCAAATCGGCAGGGTTTCGGCCTCGACTTCTGCGGTCAACAGCGGAATCAATGCATTTTCCATGACTCAGCCCTCCACCAGATCAGCCAGCGCCATCTTGGCGCGGAACAGGCGCAGCGCAGAGGCCGGCGTACCGACCGGCTTGATGCTGGCTGCAACGGGCGGCTGCAGGCCGGGCAGGGCGAGCGCATCGGTCAAGGCTTCTGCGGTCGACGGCACCAGCGCGGTGTAATTCACCGGTCCGGCAGAAGAGCGAATACGTACAGAGAATGCCCGCATCGGGCGAGAAGCGGCGCGGTGCGCCTGTTGCTGAACAGCCATGATGGCCTCCTTACGATTTCAGGAAATGCCCACCGTAAGCGGGGTGGGGGAGCGCTCCTAGGTGCGTAAGCAACCTCCGGGTCCTCGCGGATACCCGACACTCCCCCATTGATCGGTGGAGCAGAAACAACAAACCCGCCTGACTGGGCGGGGGTACAGCTTACGAACTTTAGGAGCGCTCATTCTCAATGTGCAACACATCGATGTCAAGTGTTACATTTTGCGATTTGCATAAACAAGGGGCTCACATGGAACCGACTGCGACGCCAGCCAGCGGCTGGGAAATTCTCTTCTTCTTCGTCGGGGTTGTTTTGTGGCCTGTGGTTTGGCGATACATCGCCAGTAGGCAACGGAAATACGGAAAAAAAGGGTTAGTTGCTCATTTGATGGGTGCCGCAGCGGGTTTCTGTGTCTTTTTCTCCATCGTTTTCATCTTGGTCGCTTTCAGTTCTGACACCGGATGGATTGGCGCCTACGGGTTCGCAATCTTTACGCTGTGGGGGCTGCGCGCATGGACATCACCGCCCAAAGATAAAACACCACGCACCGTACCGGATAAGCCAGCATCTAACGCGCTTGCGGCCCGCAATGATATCTACACGGGCGCCCCAACTGATTACGAAGGCGAGGGGTCTGATCTGATCAGGAAGTTCGCCAATAAGCCAAGCGCGGAAGAGCAGGCCTTGATAGATCAATCGCGTATTGAATCAATCATGGCCTCAAAACGTGCAGGAGCAACCCGCAAAAAGGACATGAAGTCTCGGGGTGAGCAGATTGGCGAGCCGATATGGATGGAAGAGTTTCGGCGTGAAAACAGAAAGCTCATCGAGAAGGAGAGCCGATCGAGCGGCAGCCGTCAGCGCAAGAGCAAGAAGGTGGCCGTTACCGGCTCCATCTCGTTCGACTACATGGACATCGACCTGAACTATTCGAGCCGGGTTGTCGACGTAACACAGGTTGATGACCGCCATTTCAGCGGCTACTGCCGCAGCTCAAGGGCGTTCAGGACGTTCCTGATTTCAGGTGTGCAGTCCGACGTGACCGATACCGACACTGGCGAAGTCATGTCCATCGACGACTGGATCGAGAGCGCTAGCCAGTCAGCGCTCAAAAAATAGGCAGGTTGTAAGGAATCTGCACAAGAAATAGGCAATTCCGCCCCAGAGCGCGCGCACGAGACCCCGCCTCGCCCACCCGCTTTTCGCATAAAAAAACTTGCAGCATGCAGACAGGCAAGCCAACGGCGCCACTGGGCGGGGCATCGGGGAATGGTCCCTCCCGAGTTCATGCGGATTCGTGCGCCGTAGACATGCGCGGAAGGGAAAGACCATCGATGGCGGGTAGGTCGTCCAGGCCAAGAGGTGTCTCTTCGGGAGTTGGTCACAAAGGTAACGGCCTGTTTTTTGTTGATGTATCGCGTTGATTTATAAGGATATTTCTCATGACCAAACAAAGGTAACAAGAGGTAAGCGATAGAGCGAAAAAAAGTAATGTCGTTGATTTTTAACGGAATTTTTCTTGGCCCTTATAACCTCAAAATTCGGTAATCACATAACCCTTGAGTTACCAGAAAATCACCATTTTGTATTTGTCATGAGGCCTTGTGCAGTCTGTGTTTTCATTGATTTATAGATAAAAGTTACCTTTGTTACCTTATTCCGATTACCCCCTTCATGCTTGGGCGCTGTGGTTTTCGCGCTTATCGTACGCATGCGCATGTGACGAGGCCCTTCATGCAGCACATGCTGCTCGCCAAGGGTGTTGGCGCCGGGTACTATGAGCATCAATCAACGCCGGATAACGGTATCAATGACGGTATCCAGAGGCGCACCGATCAGCGAAGCCCCGCCAGTCAAGGCTTGCAGCGCCCTGGCGATCATTGAGTGGGAATGATCCTGCGATAGACAAAAAAAACGCCCCTGGATTCCAGGGGCGTTTTTCTTTAACCGTTTGTCGGTGGCAGCTTTTCGCTGTTGCGGACAAAGCTGACGATCAGGGTGATCACTGTCAGCGGCAGAACATAGCTGAGCATGGTCGAGGAGAATGCGGCCAGGCTGTCGTGCTGGGTGGCGGCCAGTACGAGGTAGGCCGTATAGGCGACGTAATACGCGATGAACACACCGCCTTCCCAGCGGGCGATCTCGCGGCCGGTTACGACGATGGGCAGGCAGGCGAAACCGACGGCCAGCATGACCCACAGGTCGAAGTTGCGCGCCGCTTCGGAAACGATGATGCCGCCGTCGGCGATCAGGCTGGAGAAGCCGAGAACGGCAAGTACGTTGAAGATGTTGCTGCCGACCACGTTGCCAACGGCAATGTCGCGTTCGCCACGCCAGGCGGCAACCAGCGAGGTGGCGATTTCCGGCATCGAGGTCCCGACGGCGACGACGGTCAGACCGATGACCAGATCGCTGACACCAAAGGCCTTGGCCACTGCGACAGCGGAATCGACCAGCCAGTCGGCACCGACGACCAGCAAGCCCAGTCCCCCCAGAACCAGCAGAAGCTGCACGCTCCAGTGGGCATCCCAGCGGCTGTTGGTATCTGGCATTTCGTCGGCGAACTCGGCTTCGGTTTCCTTGCTGGCCCGGCGCGACTGCGTGACCAGGAAGACCGTGTAGACGACGACCAGCGCGAAGAGCAGGGCGCCTTCGCCGCGGCCGATGTTGCCGTCCATGGCAAAAACCACGAACAACAGGAAGGTGCCGATCATGATCGGGATTTCCTGGCGGATGAGCTGCTCGTTGACCGCCAGCGGTACGATCAAGGCCGACAAGCCAAGGATCAGCAGGATGTTGGCGATATTGCTGCCGACCACGTTGCCGATCGCCAGATCGCCACTACCGTTGAGCGCGGCGCCGGCAGAAACGGCCATTTCCGGCGCGCTGGTACCGAAGGCGACGATGGTCAGGCCGACGACCAGCGGCGAAATGCCAAAGGTCAGGGCCAGCCGCGCTGCACCGCGGACCATCAACTCGGCGCCCAGGGTCAGGGCGGCGAGGCCGAGGATAAACATCAGAATGTGTTCGAACATGATCGCAATACGAGAGCGTTGGGAGGAAGTGCTTTTCAGGGCTGCGGTATACTACGCCTCCGCTTCGCTCGCCACATCGAATAATGACTTCGGAAAATACTGTTGATATCCAGCCGTCAGGTTTGAGCGACGAATATTTCATGCGCGAGGCCATTTCCCTGGCCCGCGCGGCGGAGTGTCTCGGTGAGGTTCCGGTTGGCGCTATCGTCGTTCTCGACGGAGAAATCGTCGGTCGTGGCTTCAATTCGCCGATCGGCGAGCACGATCCAACCGCGCATGCTGAAATTGCAGCCTTGCGCGACGCAGCCAGGACACTGGGCAACTACCGTTTGCCAGGCTGCGAACTGTACGTGACGCTCGAACCCTGCGCGATGTGCGCCGGTGCGATCATGCATGCGAGAATCAGCCGGGTCATTTACGGCGCGCGCGATCCGAAAACCGGGGTTCATGGCAGCGTGGTCGATCTGTTCGGGGTTCAGCGACTGAATCATCATGCCAGCGTCGAAGGCGGCATTCTCGCCGACGAATGCAGCCAGTTGCTGTCCGCCTTCTTTGCCGGGCGGCGCCGGAAAACGACATGAAACTCATGATCTCGGTCGCCCGTCAGCGTCTGCAAGTGGTGGACGACGATGGCGCGCTCCTGAAGGAATACGCCGTGTCGACCGCCAAGGCCGGGGTCGGCGAGCAGTCGGGCAGTTACCGGACGCCACGCGGATTGCACATCATCCGTGCCAAGATCGGTGCCGGTCAGGCCGCCAATACCGTATTCGTCCGCCGCCGGCCGACCGGGGAAATCTGGACGCCGGAACTGGCTGAGCAATTTCCCGGACGCGACTGGATCCTGACGCGCATCCTCTGGTTGTCGGGCTGCGAAACCGGCCACAATCGCCTTGGTTGCGTCGATACGATGCGCCGCTACGTCTATATCCACGGCTCGCCGGATACGGCGCAAATGGGTATGCCCGGGTCGCATGGCTGCGTACGCATGCGCAACGCCGACATCATCGAACTGTTTGAACAGGTGCCGTGCTATACGGCCGTCGAAATCCGCGAAGACTGAGTTTGGCTGCCGTCTGCGGCAAAGCTTTTCTCGTACAACACCATGTCGCCGGCGGCATTGCGCAGCAGTAGCGTCGAAGCGCGCGTGCCGTAATCAGGCGATTGCACGAAAACTGCCGACAGCAGCCTTTCCCAGGCCAGCGGCACGCCGGTATCCGGCAGGCGGTCGTCGGCTTCGATGCTGCGGTCAGCCAGGAGTTCGAAGAAGGCGGTTTCATCGGGTAGCCGATCGAGCGCCCGGGAAAAGCTCTCGCGCGCCTTGAGCAGCTTCGGCCAGGGCGTGTCCAGCCGGTGGTTGGATAATCCATAAACGCCCGGGTTCAGGATCTGGTGGCCGGGGTCGCGGTTGGAGGCATAAACCAGCGTTTCACGGTCGGCGAGCAGCAGGTTGAAGCCCGAGTAATCGCCCGGCGTCAGCGCTTCGGCGTAGATCTGGGCCGCTTGCTGGTCGAGCAGGAAACGCGCCGTGAGTTCACCACGCGAGCGCTTTCCCTTGGTAGCACCCGGCTCACGCACATTGGTCACGGCGGCAAAGCGACCGTCGCGGGTGGCGCCCAGCCAGGTGCCGCCGGCTTCGAGATCGCGCCCGCCAAACACCCGCGCATCGTCGTCCCAAAAGGCGGCTGGCGCCGTCGGCCGGGCATGAAACTCATCGCGGTTGGCGGCAACCACCAGCGGGTAAGCCGGATGGACCTGCCAGCCGACCAGGATCAGGCACATCGATCCTGGTCAGGCCGGATTGACCGCGCTGGCTGTCACTTCCTGGCCGTCCCGGCTGCCGAGGCGCAGGTTGCCGGCGTAGTTGGACTGAACTACCGCCAGCGCCACGTGACCACCGGCCGGCGAGGGCGCACCCAGCATGATCTTGCCGCTGGCCTGCTCCAGGTTGTCGGGTGAAAACAGATCGGCGCCGGCGGGCAAGGGAACATCGCCGCTCAGGCGGTAGAGATGGCGCTTGACCTTGCCCAGGTACTGCGTGCGAGCGACGATTTCCTGGCCCGGGTAGCAGCCCTTGTTGAAACTGACGCCGCCAATCTTTTCGAAATCCGCCATCTGCGGCACGAATTCTTCCTTGGTGGCCAGGCTGACCAAGGGGAAGGCAGCCTGCACATCCAGCCAGCGCCAGGCCGGCAAGCCGGCCGGCCGGGCCTTGACGCCGAGCTTCTGCCAGAGGGCAGGCAAGGCGGTCACCGGGGCAGCCAGGACGTAACGTTGCGCGTCGAGATGAATGATGCTGGTGCCGTCACCGCTGCTCGTGGCGCGCATGACGCTCTCGGGAATCGGCAGCCCGGCATCGGCCAGCGCTTCGGCAGCTTGCCGGCCGGCCAGGCCGAGCAGGATCGTGTCGCTTTCCACCTGCAGCTTGACCTTGGCGCGCAGGATGAACATCTGCAGCCGCTTGGCGGTGGCTTCGAGTAGATCGGCTGCCAGCAACATCCGGTAGCTTTCGTTCTCGTGCCAGACGACAAAGCTGGCCTGCATCCGTCCCTTGGCCGTACACCAGCCGGCATGCTGGGCAGCGCCCTGGGCGAGATGATTGACGTCACTGGTCAGTTGGCCGTGCAGGAAAGTTTTGGCCTCGTCGCCGCTGGCGGAGATGCTCGCCAGATGCGTCAACGGCACGAGGACGGTTTGCCGGCTGGCTGCCAGCAATTCCGCCTGGGCGTCACCGAAGTGCAGGACTTCCGGAACATCTGCGGCAAAGCAGGCGTCGGTCGATTCGAGAAAGCTGCGCCAATGGGGATTCATGAGGGCTCCTTGAGGTTTGGGCTATTATATCGCCCGTTTCGGTGCACGCTTTCGTGCGCACATCCATGCTCGTTCCGACGGGCAAGACCAGCCAAAGCGTCACGAGTTCCCATGCGTCTTGTTTTTCGTCTTGTTGCCCTGTTGTTGATTGCCGCCATCGGTTTGGCCGCCAGCTTCGTCTGGTGGACCCAGCAGCCGATCGAGGTTTCCGAAAATGCGCTTGAATTCCGCGTCATGCCGGGCAGCAGCCTGCGGGCAGCGGTCAGGCAGATGAACGAGGCCGGCTTGTCGGTCGATGCCGACCTGTTCGTCCTGCTCGCCCGCTGGCAAGGGAAAAGCGGCGCAATCAAGCCGGGTACCTACGGCACTTCGGTCGGCGAAACACCGCTCAGCCTGCTCGAAAAACTGGCCAGCGGCAAAGTCATCCAGGCCAGCATCACGCTGGTCGAGGGCTGGACTTTCCGCCAGTTCCGCGCCCGGCTCGATGCTCATCCGGCGTTGCGGCACGATACGCTGGGCATGAGCGAAGCGCAGATCATCGCCCGTCTGGGATTGCCGCTAAGCAGTCTGGAAGGCAGGCTGTTTCCTGATACTTACCTGTTCGACAAGGAGTCGAGCGATCTCGAACTGATCGCCCGGGCAGTTGCCTCGATGCAGGCGCGACTGGACGAAACCTGGTTGCAACGTCCGGCGGGCCTGCCGTACAAGACGGCAGACGATGTCCTGACCATGGCCTCGATCATCGAGAAGGAAACCGGCCGTGAGGAAGACCGCGCCCATGTCGCTGCCGTCTTCGTCAACCGACTGCGCATCGGCATGCGCCTGCAGACCGATCCGACGGTCATCTACGGCCTGGGCGAGGCTTTCGACGGCAATCTGCGCAAGATTCACCTGCAGACCGATACGCCCTACAACACCTATACGCGCGCTGGCCTGCCGCCGACGCCGATCGCCATGCCGGGGCTGGCCTCGCTGCGTGCGGCAATTTCACCGGCTGACAGCAATGCCATCTATTTCGTCGCGCGCGGCGACGGCACCAGCCAGTTTTCACGAACACTCGACGAGCACAACCGTGCCGTGAACCGTTACCAGAGAGGCGGAAAATGAGGGGCAAATTCATCACTTTCGAAGGCATCGACGGGGCCGGCAAGAGCAGCCATGTCGAGTGGCTGGCCGAGACCCTGCGCGGTCGCGGTCTCACGGTCCTGGTCACGCGTGAGCCGGGTGGTACCCCGTTGGGTGAAAAGCTGCGTGAGTTGCTGCTCAATGAATCGATGCACCTGGAAACGGAAACCTTATTGATGTTCGCCGCCCGCCGGGAACACCTGGCCCAGCGTATCGAACCGGCGCTGGCGCGGGGAGAGTGGGTCATCTGCGATCGTTTCAGCGATGCCACCTGGGCCTACCAGGGTGGCGGGCGCGGCCTCGACAAGGCCAAGTTCCTGGCGCTCGAACACTGGGTCCATGAACATCTGCAGCCGGACCTGACCCTGCTGTTCGACCTGCCGCTCGAAGTTGCGCGGGAGCGCATCGTTCTGGCCAACCGCGTGCTCGACAAATTCGAGCAGGAGCGCGCCGATTTTCATCACCGCGTCCGCCAGGCCTACCTGGATCGCGCCCAGGCCAGCCCGTCGAGAATTCGCACGGTGGCTGCCGAAAACAGCATCGAGAAAATTCGCAAACAACTTGAAGTTATCGTTTCAAGTATCTGTTAATGAAAATTTTAGAGATACATTCCGACGCCTGGGCAAGCCTGCAGTCCCGGCGGGAACGCTTGCCGCATGCCCTGTTGCTGATCGGTCAGAAAGGCCTGGGTAAATTCGCGCTGGCCCGCGAGTTCGCCGCCTCTCTTTTGTGTGAGAGCCGCAGCATCGACGGCACGGCCTGTGGTCATTGCCTGGCTTGTAACTGGTTTGCCCAGGGTAACCATCCGGATTTCCGCTTGCTGCAACCGGAAGCGCTTGCCGCAACCAGCGAGGTGGAAGAGGGCAAGAAAAAGCCCAGCCAGCAGATCACCATTGACCAGATTCGCAGCCTTGACGAATTCCTGGGGGTCGGCAGTCACCGTGGCGGACTCAGTATCGTATTGATCAATCCGGCCGAAGCAATGAACCGGAACGCCGCGAATTCTATCTTGAAAATACTTGAAGAGCCGCCGCCAAATATATTGTTTTTATTGGTTTCTGGCGAGCCATCTGGCTTGCTGCCGACGATACGCAGCCGCTGCCAGACCCTGGCCGTGGCAACGCCGCCGCAACCGGTTTCGGTGGCTGCGCTCAAGGCATCCGGCATTGCCGACGCTGAGCGCTGGCTGGCGCTCAGCGGGGGGTCACCGCGCTTTGCCGAAGAAATGGCTGCCGCCGGGCAGGGGAGTTGGCTCGATATCCTGATCGCTCGTCTGCAGGAAGGGCGTAACGTGTCACCGCTGCAAATGGCCGGCGATCTGGAAAAAGCGATCAAGGACAGCAAGGGCAATCTGCAACTCAAACAGGTTGTCGAGGCCATGCAGAAGTGGCTGGTAGACCTCAATCTGAGCAAGCATGGCCTGACGGCGAGATATTTTCTGGGCCAACAAGCCAAAATCGGCATGCTGGCTGATATGATTCCCTCCGTTCGACTGATCACTTTCTATCGAAACATGAACCTGCGTCGCCAGGAAGCAGAGCAACCGCTGAATGCGCGGCTCTTCCTGGAAAGCATTTTTCTGGACTACCGAGCACTGTTTTCCGCAGATCGAGGATGAGCGAAGCCAAAACCGCCCCGCAGCGCCCCAGCGTCCTGTCGCTGAACATCAACTCGAAATCCGCCCTCTACGCGGCCTTCATGCCGCACCTCCGCCATGGCGGGATCTTCATCCCGACCACACGCGGCTATACCCTGGGCGATGAAGTCTTCATGCTGCTGTCCCTGATGGACGACCCGACCAAGCTGCCGATTGCCGGCACCGTGATCTGGGTGACGCCGGCCGGCGCCCAGAACGGTCGCGCGCAGGGGATCGGTGTGCATTTCAACGACGACGAGAGCGGCCAGGAAGCACGCCGCAAGATCGAAGGGCTGCTCGGCGGCGTACTGCAGTCGGCCCGCCCAACGCACACGCTTTGATCCGGCCGATGCTGGTCGACTCGCACTGTCATCTCGATTTTCCCGGGCTTGCCGAGCGCTTGCCGGACGTCCTTGCCGCCATGCGGGCCAATGATGTCGGCGCCGCGCTGTGCATCGGCGTCAACCTCGAAGATTTTCCCCGGGTTCTGGCCGTTGCCGAGCAGTCCCCGATTCTCTACGCGACGGTGGGGGTTCATCCCGAATACACAGACGCCGAAGAGCCGGACGAGGGCCGTCTGCTGGCGCTGGCCAGCCATCCCAAAGTCCTCGGCATCGGTGAAACCGGACTGGACTACTACTGGCACAAGGATAAACCCGAGTGGCAGCGGGCCCGTTTCCGTACCCACATCCGCGCCGCCTTGCGTTGCGGCAAACCCCTGGTCGTGCATACCCGCGAGTCGGCCGAAGACACCATCCGCATCCTGCGCGAGGAGGGGGCTTCCGCTATCGGCGGGGTCATGCATTGCTTCACCGAGAACTGGGAAATCGCTCAACAGGCGCTGGACATCGGCTTCCATCTCTCCTTTTCCGGCATCGTCACATTCAAGAATGCGCACATCGTCAAGGATGTGGCACGCCGATGTCCGCTCGACCGCCTGCTGATCGAAACCGATGCGCCGTACCTGGCGCCCGCACCATATCGCGGCAAACCGAACGAACCGGCTTACGTGCGCTATGTTGCCGAGGAAATATCCCGGCTGCGTGAACAGCCGCTTGAAACCATTGCCGCTGCAAGCACCGAGAATTTCAGGCGCCTGTTCCGTCCGGAGACATGAAAATGCTGAAGAAAACGCTGGTTGCCGTACTGTTCGCCACCACCATGCCGCTGTTTGCCCATGGCAGCACCTACGACGATCTGATCCAGGGGGCCAGACTGGGCGACACCAACGCCATTGGCCGGCTGCTGGCCCGTGGCGCTTCGGCAGACACGACGGACATCGAGGGCAATACACTGCTGATGCTGGCTGCCCGCGACGGCCATGCGCAACTGGCCGGATTACTGGTCAATCACCGAGCCAAACTCAACGCCCGTAACGCTGCCGGCGACACGGCCCTGGCCCTGGCGGCATTGCGTGGGCACCAACGCATTGTCGAAGTCCTGGTCGCAGCAGGAGCATCCCAGGAAGTTCCGGGCTGGCCGCCGCTCGTTTATGCGGCTTTTGGTGGCCATCAGGAGATTGTCGCCTTCCTTTTGCGCCACGGCGCCAATGTAGATGCGGTCAGCGAAAGCGGCATGTCTGCGCTGATGGCGGCAGCACGGGGAGGTTTCCGGCCCATCGTCAACGCCTTGCTTGCAGCGAAGGCGAACACGGAACTGCGAACCGACCGCGGTGAGTCTGCGCTGGATATTGCGCTTCGCTTCAACAATACGGATATCGCCGAACAATTGCGCGCCGTGTCAGCCCAGCAAGTAACGAAACCGACTCAGTAGATAGAAACACCAAGGTTCTAATGACAGGAGTCGGGCGAAGTGAAAATTGAGCTGCATGGCAATGGCATTTTTGCGTCGTGGCAAGAGCTTGCATTCTTGAACTCAAGTAGTTCTGCAGTTCCGGTGGAAAATTTACTTCTCTACTTTGGAAGTAATACTTTCTCTATTCGACCGACTGATCTAATATTTCCACATTGCAGCCGTAGCACCTTTCGGTATTTTTCACTGATTAGGAGTTGCGCATGGCGGGAGTTGGAAGGTCACCCAGATCATCGCTCAGACGGTCAATCCCTGATGCCTATCGGGCCCGAGGACATCGCGTAAGCAATCTTTGGCTTGTTTATAGCCCGAAGACGGATAGAGATTGGCTCCTTCCAAGCGATCGGCAACTAGTTCATTGGCTAGTTTTTCTTGAGTCTAATCGCGAGGTGTTGTCATTCGATTTGGCTCCTGAACCGGTTATCTCTCATGACGCCAAAGAGCCCCGGGCAACAGAGTTAGACGCAATAGCAATTTACCGTGACAGGCATGTGGAGTGGCATGAGGTCAAAGCTGGTACAACCCTCCAAGAAACTGATCGTTCTCAGTTTCAAGCTCAGGTTACCGCTGCACGCGAGGCAGGTGCCGCGTACCGAATTATAAACGATGAGGATCTCGGTCCGAACGCAAGGCTAGCAATGCGATGGCTTAAAGCCATTGGTTTTGCGGCAGCTATTCGGGGGCAAGAGCATGCTCCATGCCGTTCAGCTCTCGTCGCATACCTGAACAACAAAAAAAACGGTTACGTCAGATTGATAGTTTCCGAACTGCAAGCTTTCGATTCCTCTGTTGTTCTTGGAATGTTGGTACGCCTGTCTATCTCGGGGATAGTCTATTTGAACCTGGAAGATCGGTCATTTGGGTTGGGTACCAATTGGAGGCTTTATGGCGAGTAATCGTTGGAGCCGTGCCGAAGCGACAGGTTTCCCTCCAATTGCTACTTGGCCAACGGTTGAAATCAGTTTACTTGATTCGCGCTCAGCAGAGTTGTTTGAGGCGAAGGTTATGGCTGTAACGCTTTATCTCACTGGCGTTCCAACTGGTGAGATACAAGAGCGAACCGGAATTCCTCGCTGGGATCTTCCTCGTATGGTCAAGCGCTGCTTGGAACTTGCTTCAGATGGCCAAATATTGGGCTTCCGAGCACTCATTCCATATGTGAGGGTTGTTCCTTATACTCGGAAGAAGGAGGTGCAAGCAAAGCGCCCTCAACAAAAAGCGGGGCATTCAGGAGCTCTAGGCGCCTTGCTCTCCAGGTTCCCAAAGATTAATGACGAACTTGTGCTGCTCATCAAAAAGGAAGCAAAAACCAAGAAAATTAATGAGCAAAAAATTCGCGCTATTACACTGCACCACATCTTTCTCGACTATCTGCGAGAACATGGTGTAACAAAAACTGAATGGCCGTTTAACACCTTGTACCTTGGGATTAGATCAATTCAGAGTTTCATGAAAGATGTGCTTAATGCTAATTTCGGCAGAGGCGTCTATGCCAGAGAAGAAAAGGCAGCAAAAGCCCATCTCGCGGTAGGCAAGGGCGTTGAGCCTCTATTAGCCTTCGATGAACCCTTCGACGCAGTTGAAATTGATGCGTACTCGATCAATGCATTCTTCACTGTTCTATTTGCAACTCCCGAAGGTACAGAAACTGAGGTCTTGTTAGACCGCATGTGGCTCATTGCCGCCATAGATAGGGCTTCAACGGCAGTGCTGGCTTATTCAATTGTATATAGCAGCGAGGTCAGCGCAGATGATGTTGTACATGTAATCAGGAATGCTGTCGGCAAAAAGTGGGAACCGAAAAATCTCACCATTTCCGGATTGGAGTACCCGGCGAGCGCAGGCCTGCCTAGTGGTGTAATTCCAGAGTGTTTTGGGGCAAATTGGGGGTGCCTATTATTAGATGGTGCATTGGCACATCTTGCAAAATCTGTCAGAGAGTCTGCTAGGCGTTCCCTTGGTTTCGCATTAAATTGGGGACCGGTAGGGCATTTCGAGCGGCGTCCGAACGTCGAACGACTATTTAAAAGTATCTCTGACGATATATTTCGCCGGCTTCCGTCTACTACGGGTGCCAATCCTGGGACAGGGAGGGCAGATAAGGCCGAAGAGAAGGCCGTCCGCTACAAAATCCGTGCAAAAGATGCTGAAGAGTTTGTCGATGTATATTTTGCGCAATTTAACGCGACTCCTAGTGCTGGGATTTCCTATCTTTCTCCGCTTGAGTTCATTCGATATTTTACGGAGAGTGAGGAGGCACATTTCTTGGCCCGACATCTACCCAAACCGGTCACTGCGAGCCCCATTATTCCATGCTTTAAGGAATGCGTTGTTCGTGGAGGTATGCGTACCGGAAGGCGCCCTTATGTTCAGATAGACCAAGTTCGCTATACGAGTTACCTGCTTGGTGAGACTGCGGCTCTAATTGGAAAGAAAATTACGGTCGACATTGACGAGGAGGATATGCGTCAAGTAAAGGCATTTCTCCCAAATGGTGCTGAATTAGGATTCCTTAAGGCAAGTGGAAGGTGGTCACAAACAAAACACAGCCGAAAAACCAGAAAGGCAATCAATAGTCTGATTCACCGAAGAATATTAGTTTTGTCCGAATTCGATGACCCAGTACAGGCGTATCTTCGGTATCTTTCGCTGCCGAAAAAAAAGGCGGGGGTTTCAACACCTACCCCGCCACCAAGTAAAGCAATGGAAGCAGTACGAGTCAGTCGTGAAGGCGAACTGCCATTACTTATAGAGCCGACAAAGAGTGGCACTGATAGTTTTTTGGGAAGCCGTTCAAGGACGAGCGAAGCGTCAGCATTAATGGATGCCCCCGCGCTAGATCTCAATCTGTTGGTCAATCGAAAGCGCTAATCGGAGGAACGAATGGCGACTATTACGGTACCGCGAGAGTTGAACTTGTCTGACGACCAAAGAGTTGACATGCTCAACGAGCATCCAATTATCATAAAAGATTATACCGTCCTTACGCCGATGATTAGCAAGACCTATAGTCTGGTGCGCGAGCGGGTCTGGACACGGAGAACAGGGGCATTTCTATATTCCCGGCCACGCATGGGGAAAACTCGCTGTGCGGCAGTTTTACAGCGCCTTCTGTCTATCGAGTTTCCCAATGTACACATTACTAGGCTTAGCGCTGATCAGCGTAGAACATCATCTGACACTGGCTTGGTTTCTGATTTGCTTGACGCAGAAGGATTGGTCGTAAAAAAACGGCAAACATACAAGGAGATGCTTTCCCACTTGCTCGTTCACATACGTACCGCTGTGAGTGCACGAGCAGGCAAACAATTTGTGTTATTGATCGATGAAATGCAAATGCTGTCCGAAGCAGATCTCCGAGTTCTATTGGTATTGCACAATCGGCTTGAAATGTCTGATATCGCAATGACCACTATCGGATTTGCACAGCCAGAAATTCTGGAAACACGATCAGCTCTATTAACCACCAAGTCCTTCAATTTGATCGCACGTTTTCTGAGCGAACCAATACCTTTTGACGGATGTGCCGGACGAGAGGACTTGTCGACGATTTTGGTGGCCTACGATAATGAAAAGCGATTTCCAGAAGATAGCACTTGGACCTATACACGTTTTTTTCTTCCCGAGGCATACGAGTCCGGATTTAGGCTTAAGGACTACACACCTATTATCTGGCCTGCTTTGATAGAGGCCTCCAAGTCTCTAGGGACAGGAACTGTTCCCATGGAGCACCTCACAAGAACCGTGGAGTACTTGTTACTTTCAAATCGAAAGAAAGATGCAGCAACATTTCGGCTAAACGACGACATGGTAAGCGCTGCCGTAGCTTCAAGTAATTTGGCGGAATTCTGCGGATTAATGTCGCAATAGCGGCTTGTTGAACTCTGATGCTGATTTTTTCCAGAACGCTATGCACGAGAGACTAACTTGGCATCCGTTTGATCCGGCTCCTTATGAATCGGCTTGGAGCATTTTTTGCAAGCTTATCGCCCTAAACTTTTGCAAACCGGCTGATATTGCAAATGCAATAAGGAGGAGTGGGGGGGCAGAATTAATATCTCTTGCATTTCGCGATTGTGACTGGATTGATTTTGATCGTTTTAGTGAATTAACTGGGGTGGCGTCGAATCGGCTTAAGGCTGGTTTTCTGCAAGAGTTGGGCTTCCCGGTATTTCCGCCTCGCTTTCGTGCCGAAGGAGTTCGGTTTTGTCCAGAATGTTTAAAATTTGGCTATCACTGCAGTCTTTTCGATCTGGCTCTGGTTACAGAATGCCCAATACACAAAAAGACGCTCCAAAAAGGATGTGCCGTTTGTTATAAGGCTGTTGCAAAAAACGGGCTTGTTCGCGAATTATCTCCTCATAGAATTAATGGTGGTGTTATTCACGATTCTGCATGGAGGTCGGATATCTACACTTCGAAATGCGGGCATCTCTATTTCGATCCAGAGAAGGTACTCGGGATCAGTCGTTTTGATTTCAATCAGCGGCGCGAAGTGAATACGGCTTGTGAGGAATTCATGAAGTGGTGGAGAAAAGCATTTACGAGTTCGAAAGCTTCACCTGGCCTAATAGCAAGATTGGCACAAACGACTTTCGAAGAGCGGGATGAAAGCGCCCTTAGGTTAATCATGGATATTTCCCAAAAATTGGCAGGCAAATGCCCGTGGCCTACTTCGATAGCTCCTTCAGACGCAAGCTGGGTTACCTTACGGCGTACACAATTAAATCCAAGCAGCGGAAGTCATTCAATCGAATTTAATAGTGATCTAGGGAAAATATACCGATCTGTTAGGCGCCATATATTTAAAAAATACATTCAGCCATCGCATTTGATCTGTTGGCGGGAAATAGCAGCATATGATCGTGAAATGTCTAGGGAAATCAACAGTCAAAGTATTTGTGTTATGGTTCTAGCCTTCATGTCTTGGCGCATGAGCATCGAAGGATTTTCAAATATTGAAGCTTTTGGCGTAAAGAGGCCATACCACACGAATCTATTTTCATTTAACTTCGTCGAAAATACGGCAACAGAACTTGCCAACTTTTGGTACGCGCAATTTTTCGCTATTCTCGGCTGGATTGAAGATAAGTTTAAAGCTGGAGGAAATTTTTATATAGAAAGATTCGATAGGGTACCCAGATTCGTCGGAAGTGCGGAGTTTGTGCCTGATATTGAGCAGGGATCCAATAGCGGGACTTGGTACATTGTCTTTCCTAGTAAAGATCGGGCGACAAGCATCGCTGCAAAATGTTGTAAAGATAGAACCAGAGGTGACGAATTGATGCTTGATGCAAGTGCCGCCAATCAGAGGTTCAGTTGGGAGTGGAACGACTATAATTCGAGTTTCAACAGGCATAATGCACTGTTCCGGATCATAGATGAGGCGAGCTTTGCTAGAACTTACACACACCTGTATGTATAGTGAGCCTGAATATTAGAGGCCACACTATAAAAATTTGGATAAGAGGAATAATGTCAAACGAAGTGGAGCAGGGGAGTAGTGGCAATTCCCGCTCGTCGGCCAATCCGGCCATTGCCCCATTGGCTGGTGTCAGACAGCAATCTAGCGCATACCTGCCGTTCAGCGTCTAATGGCCCCGAACGGCAGCTTCTTCATCTGGTGAATACGTACTCGACCCTGAGCTGACATTCGTCTTTCGGGAAGCTACGGTAGCAATCGCCTCGTTGCGGCCGTTCGAGTCTCGTTGATTCCAAGGGCGTGATGAGAGGGAGGGCTTGTATTAAATGAGACGACCGGTCTAAAATGTGCGCATGGACATACAGCATTCCCAGCTCCGCAAACGTGGCCGCCCGCCAAAGCGGCCCGAAGACACGCTCGAAACGCGCGAGCTCCTGCTTCGCGCCGGGCTTGAGGTGCTCACCGAGAAGGGGTTCGCGGCGACGGGCATCGACGAAGTGCTCAAGCGGGTTGGCGTACCGAAGGGTTCCTTCTATCACTACTTCGATAGCAAGGAAGCTTTCGGGGCTGCGCTGATAGATCGTTACGCGAGCTACTTTGTCCGCAAGCTGGAGCGCCATTTCATTGACGAATCAATGACACCACTCGATCGCCTGAGGGCGTTTGTCGACGACGCACAAGCCGGCATGGCGCGGCACGATTTCCGCCGCGGCTGCCTGATCGGTAATCTCGGTCAGGAGATGGCGGCCCTGCCGGAGAGCTTTCGGGCGCTTCTCAACGCCGTGTTTGACGACTGGGAGCGACGCCTTGCCCGTTGTCTCGAAGCGGCGCAACGGGACGGTCAGATTCCTGCCGCGGTTGATTGCACGCAACAAGCCAGCTTTTTCTGGATCGGCTGGGAAGGCGCGGTCTTGCGCGCCAAACTTGAACGTAGTGCCAAACCGCTCGATATCTTTGCACGGGGATTTTTCACCGGGCTGCAGTGGGCCTAATTTTTTTGACTTTTTATAGACGACCGGTCTAAATCATAGAGGAGATGAACATGTTCAAAGGCATTCTGATCGAGAAGGATGACGCCGGCTATCGCGCCAATCTCAAGGACATCGACGATGCGCAGTTGCCCGAGGGCGAAGTCACCGTCCGCGTCAGTCACTCGACGCTCAACTACAAGGACGGTCTTGCCATCACCGGCAAGGGGCCGGTGGTTCGACGCTTCCCGATGGTGCCGGGCATCGATCTGGTCGGCACCATCGAATCGAGCACCCACGCCGATTACCAGCCGGGCGACAGCGTGCTGCTGAACGGCTGGGGCGTCGGCGAGGGACACTGGGGCGGGCTCGCCCAGAAGGCACGGCTCAAGGGCGACTGGCTGGTTCCGCTGCCCAAGCAGTTTTCGCCGCAGCAGGCCATGGCGATCGGCACCGCCGGTTATACCGCCATGCTGTGCGTGCTGGCGCTGGAGCGCCACGGGGTGATGCCGGCGCACGGGGAAATCCTCGTTTCCGGCGCTGCCGGTGGCGTCGGCAGCGTGGCAACTACCGTCTTGGCGAAGCTTGGTTATACGGTGGTAGCGGTCAGCGGACGGACCGAGGAAGCCGATTACCTGAAACGACTGGGCGCAAGCGAAGTGCTCAATCGCGCGGAATTCTCGTCGCCGGGCAAACCGCTGGGCAAGGAACGTTGGGGCGGCGCCGTCGATGTCGTCGGCAGTCACACCCTGGCAAACATCTGCGCCACCACCAAGTATCGCGGCGTGGTAACGGCATGCGGGCTGGCCGGCGGGATGGATTTTCCGGCGACGGTCGCGCCGTTCATCCTTCGTGGCGTGACGCTGGCCGGTATTGACAGCGTGATGTGCCCGCGGCCGGATCGCCTTGAGGCTTGGCGTCGCCTAGGCATCGATCTCGATGTTTCCAAGCTGGAGATGATCAGCACCGAGATTTCGCTTGCTGATGCCATTCCGACAGCTGCGAAGCTCATCGACGGTAAAATTCGCGGCCGCGTGATCGTTGACGTCAATCGATAAGTGTTGGTGACTCGCCGTAGCAGTCAAACTGTTTGACCATGTGCCCCAGGTCGGCATAGGTCAAATTGTAGTAATAGGCTGCCCGGCGGGTTTCTACATTGACCTGCCCTAGTGTGTCCATACTAGAGCGATGGGTGACTGACCGATTCAGGTTCGTCGCATACGTTGGCTCCAGTTAGCCCTTGGGCCGCTTCTGGCCGGCAGTGTGAGTAGGCGCCCTTGCCCGTAAGCCGACGTTCGCCGAAGCTCAGATCTTTCAATGGCTGCAATGCGGCACATGCGCAACTGAGTACATCCGGCCATCAAGAGAAGCTCGTCCGGAATGCCAGTCAGACAGCAACAGACTGACAGCGGACATTCGGGTTTCGTGGCCCGGGGAATCCTGGTCGGGCACTGCGGACCGTGGGTCTGCGCTCCAACTCGGTCGGCTATGCGTCGGTTACCGGCCAGTCAGTTGCTGATGGAGGGTGTCAGTTTAGGCCATAGCCCGAACCGACCCACAAGAGACATTCATCGTATCGGCGATCCGGCGGAAGGTTTCTGAGCGTAGCAGTCGCACTGAGTGATCGCTGGCTGTAAGCTACTCAGCCAATCTCGTCATACAGGCCAACACTTGAAGTTCAATCAGACACACCCACATGAAAGTCGATACGCGCTCTATTTTGACCTCGAGGGCCGATCTTGGTAATTACCTTTTTATGGATATTGTGTGTTGCCTTGATTTTGCTGGGTTTGGCGGGCACCGTGCTGCCCGTGCTGCCAGGCACCGTGTTGGTTTGGGGCGGCATTGTGCTGGGGGCTTGGATAGACGACTTCGCTCGTGTCGGCATGACCACCGTGGTGGTGGTCAGTGTGCTGGCGTTATTGGCCTGGGGTTTGGAGTATGTAGCCGGGCTCATGGGAGCCAAAAAAGCCGGCGCCAGCAAACTGGCCCTGATGGGCGCAGCGGTGGGCACGGTACTCGGTCTTTTCATGGGCTTGGTGGGCGTGCTCTTCATGCCTTTGGTCGGCGCCGCCGTTGGCGAGTACTTGGCACGAAAAGACCATGCACGCGCTGTCAAAGTCGGCATTGCCACATGGGTAGGGATCATGGTGGGGCTCATCGCCAAAGTCGTGCTGGCTTTCACTATGGTGGGTATTTTCGGCGCGGCCTTGCTGATTTGAAAATACAAAGGCGCGTCAAGACCAGGCGAGTGATCAGGGCTGGGAAGTTTGAAGCGGGTCGTTCAGTGCAGTAGTGTTACGAGTAATACCAGCACCCCAAGGCCCAGATTGATCGCAACCCAGTTGCGGGTCTGTGCCAGGGCCGCACCACCCGCGACCCAATCAAACGCCGCAACGGCAAGGCTTAGCCTCTTGTAAAGCACAACGCGGATGTGCATGAAGATTGCCACTATCGCGATGCCGATCACCGCCATGAGGGTCCAGGCCAGCGGCATCTCGAAGCTGCTACCCGACTGCACCACCTGCGTAGTGATGCGGGTGGTGGCTGCGTGCGATCAGGCGCGTTCTGGCAGTACGGGGGTGACTGAGGTGCGGATAAAGACCTGATCGCGGGGCGCAAAGTCCCACTGCTCGATAAGGCAGAACACCCCCTTTTCGGCCCCGGCCTGCGCCAGATCGCCAGGTGCACCGACTGCCTCGCCCCAGCGCAGGATATTCACCGAGTTGGGCGCTTCGGGGCGAGTACGCGACGAAATGGCGGTACCAGCCTGAAGCACTGAAAGTCGTCGGGACAGGCCATGCACCGCCAGCGTGTAGGGCAGATGTATGTGCCCACCCAGGACGAGGTCAGCCCCGGCCGCCGACCAGGCGTGCAGCGCGGCTTCGTGGCCGCGCAGCAGATTGACGCGTTCTTCTGCCTGAGCCACCGCCGCCGGCTGGTGCACCACCACCAGACGCAACTGCTGCGGGCTGGCCGCATTCAACAGCTTGGCCACGCGCTCAATCTGCACCGAGGACACTTCTCCGTTCTTGTGCCGCCAGGCGCGCGTGGTGTTAACACCGATAACCAGCAGATCGGACGATGCGTGCACGGGTTCGAGATTGCCCCCGAAAGCCTTGGTGTAGCGCGCATAGGGGCTGGTCAGCCGTGACCACAGATCGAACAGCGCAATGTCGTGGTTGCCCGGCACGGCCAGAAGCGGAGCGCCTAACCGGTCGACGAAAGCCTTTGCAGCACGGAACTGGCTGGGCCGTGCGCGCTGCGTGATGTCGCCCGAGAGCACCACCAGATCGGGATGCTGCTGCGCAGCCAGCGCGACAAGTGCGTCGACCACCGGCGGCAGTTCAGTACCGAAATGCGTATCGGAAATATGCAGCACGACACTCATGCCGGAAACTCCGAGCCGGTCGCCGTGGCAGCCTGATCAGGGTTTTGCAGCAGGTACAAGGGCTTTTCCAGCACACGAATGTCGATCGGTGCGCGCATGCGTGCCACTTCGCCATCGAACGCGACCACGAGTTCAGTGTGGTCGGTACACAGAGTAGGTTTGACCACCATGTGCTTGAACTCGAAGCTTTCCACGCCGGCGGCTTCGCCCAGCCGGCCCATCGCTCCGTGCAGCATCAGCTTGAGCATCGACAGCGTGCCAATGGGCCGTAGCATCAGCGCGGCCATGCTGCCATCGCCGGGGGTGCCGGCGATGGTGTCTTCCGGTTCGGCGCCGAACTGTTGCAGTTGCAGCCGGTTGTTGCCGACGAACAGCGTCAGCGTCTGTACATCGCGGACCGCCGAACCCGTCTCGATGTGCAGGCGCAAGCGGCGCTGTGCGCGCAGCAGCGTCGCCCCGGCCGCGACGAACGCCACCCAGCGGCTGCGGCCAAAGCGGGCTTTGTAGGCTTCGCGGTCCTGCAATAGTTCGGGGTAGATCCCCAGGCTGGCATTGACCAGGAAGATGCGCTCGTTGATGGCACCCACCTGCACCGGCACCGGGCGCGCCTGCAGCACCTGCCGGGCCGCAGCTGCCGGCTCGGTGGCAATGCCGTGTGTCCGGGCAAAGTAATTGAAGGTGCCGTAGGGAATGACCCCCATGGCGCAGCCGGCGGCGTGCGCAGCCTGGGCCACTGTATTGAGGCTGCCATCGCCACCTACGGCGATCACCGCCGTATCCCGCGCCACCGCCATTTTGGCGGCCTCGCCCGCTACCTGTGCCAGATCGGCAGGCTGGCAACTCAACAGTTCGCCCTTTCGTCCATGTGCTGCGAGTGCCGACTGGATTACCGTACGCTTGGCCTCGAGGTCGAAAGCCCCAGCGGCAGCGTTGATCACGAACAGTAGCGTTGCCTCAGGGTCGATGCTCGGGGGCGGCAGCGCATCGCGCTGGGGGCTGCCGGCTGATATCGGTCGGGGCTGGCACCTATCAGTCATGCCGCAGCAGATCGCCGAAGACCGTGTACTCGCCATCCTGGCGATCCATGCCGGGCGCGTCGTAGAGTACCAGCCAGTGAGGCGTGCGGCCGGCGATCGCTAGCGGCAGGGCACAGATCGCTTCGGCCCGGTTCGTACCATGGCCGTGGGGTAGCGAAACCGATTCGGTCAGCACCGTTTCGAAACGCACCGGTTCCCGGTTGGCGCTGATTGTGGCTCGGGCGAATGGCCATTTGAAGACACGGATATCACCATTGAGCACCATTGTCGGACCGGCCAGGATGTAAAGATCGTCACCGGAGAAATGCAGGTCGCGCACGCCCAGGCCGTCAAGTTGCAGGAAATGTTTGCGCAGCAGCGTGCCGCTCTCGTCAAGGGGTACCAGGCGGAGTTGATCCCGATGCGCCTCGACTGCGATTTCGAGCAACGCCGACCAGCCGCGCAGCACCGGGCCACGCAGGCCGAGCAGCAGCCGCTGTCCGTCCACCGCCAGACCTTCGATGTCAAAGCCGTTGTCCTTGCCCGGGATCGCCATGTAGGGGCCAAAGTGGGGATCGTCGGCCAGGATGCGGGTGAGCAGGTTCGCCTGCGCATCGCCTTTGAGCCGCAGTGCCTGGCGGCCGTCTTGAGCCTGACGTACCAGGCAGGGCTCACCCTTAGCATCGGGCTCGATGGGCAGACATGCCAGCAGGCGGCGATTGGCGTCGAGCGTCACTTTTGCCAGCCGTTTGGCGTTGTCGGCGTGACCTCGGTCCGGCTTGATGTTCTTGCGCTTGAGGCCATGCGAACCAACCACCCAGAGGTAGCCATCGGCCACCGCCATGCCTTCCAGGTCGGCCTCATCATCGTCTGCACCGGGCAGGTCCAGCAGCTCAGCCAGCGGAAAATCGCGGACTTCGCCAAAATGCAAGGACTCGCCGCCTACGGCGTCAAGGCGGCGCAGGCGATCCAGACCACTGGCTTCGTCGCCTGCCACCCAGAGCCAATCGCCGGTGAAGGCTGCTCCCGACAGGTTGTTATGAACCAGGGAGTCAGGTGCGAACTCAAGACGAACGGCATTCGGGATTCGGGTTTTGGGCATGGGATGGGGTTTCTGGAAAAGATGTTGCGTTGGTCGCCCTACTGATTGACAAGTGCCATCTTCGGTTGGCTTATTCGTCAGCTGCGGGGTGCGATTTGACCACTCACGGGCTTGCAAGGTCATCATGATCTTTCCTTAATTTGCGTTATCTAAAACGGTCATCGGCGAGAGCTCAGGTCGATGGTGACAACATCTTTCTCCTGGACCGAAAAAACCAGTGTGAAGTGCTCGCCGTCCTTGACGAACTCATGGCGCTCTTCCGAGGGTGAGGCTGAGCGAAGCGTCTGCTGGTACCCCAGTGCGGCGAAGCCCTGGATATAGTGGTTTAGAACTTCGGTGAAATCAGCCTTGCCCTGGTAACGCACTTGCACTTGCTGCTCATCGCGTTGCCACTGAACTCGCGCCAGGCCGGGATAACGTGCAACCGGCGCCGGATCGGTACCCGAGACTTCGCGCAGCGGACTTTCCGGCTTGAATCCTGGAACCAGGACGCCCAGTTTTTCCTGGACGCCCGGGATGACCTGCTCGACCTGAGCGGTGGCGGCACGTACAGCTTCCGGTGCAGCGTTGACCCCATCTCTGGCCATACCGAACAACCATCCGGCAGTGCTGATCGCCGCCCAGATGAATAATGCGACAAGCACCAGAAAGGTCACCGACAGGAAAATCCAGGTTCGGCGGCTGATCGAAAAGATACGGCTCAGGAGACCGCGCAAGAGGGGATTGGATAATGGGCTCACGTCATTCCTCCGCCGAAAACACGGGGGTCGGCCCAAACTCCCGTTGCCGGGACAAGCGGCGTTCGAGGCTGCCTGCGGCACGATCGACGGCATGCGCAATCGCCGCCTGCAGATCGCAGGCAACTTCCTCGATCACCACATCCCGCATCCGCGACAGCGGAATACGCAGATGACAGCGCTTGTCGTTGCCGCCACGCGGACCATTGATGTCGGACAGGCTGACGACGATTCGATCGACATCGTGCTCGGCCCAATCCAGACCAAAATTCACACAACGCTCGATGTGCTCTCGCAAATCGTCAGACACTGTGATCCCTTGGCTGCGGATGTCGATCTTCATTCCCTGTTCCTCAGATAGTGAAATAGGGCTTCAAGATAAACAAGGACGAATATTTAAAAAACACAATTTTTTGTGGATAATATTTCGTAAATTTCCGAAATGTCAGCATGAATCACAAACACCTTCATTACTTCTGGACGGTAGCCCGGCTTGGTGGCGTCAGCCGGGCGGCGGAGCAACTTGACCTCACGCCACAAACCATTAGCGGGCAACTGCGTCAGCTTGAAAATGAATTGGGGGCCGCGCTTTTCCGCCCTTCAGGCCGCGGTCTTGAACTGACCGATGCCGGACGGATGGCTCTGTCCTACGCCGATGAAATACTGCATCTCGAAAGCGAGATGAAGCAGGCGTTGCTGGCGCGCCAGCAACGCCCGATGCCGATCCTGCGCATCGGCATCGCAGATGTTGTCCCGAAATCGTTTGCCTACCGCTTGCTGGCCCCCGTTGGCAAACTGCCGGAACCGGTCAGACTGGTTTGCCGGGAAGGCAGTATCGACATGCTGCTCGCCGAACTGGCCCTGCACCACCTCGACATGGTCGTGGCCGATCGCCCGATGCCATCGGGACTGGCCATTCGCGGTCACAGCCATAAGCTGGGTGAAAGCACCCTGGCCTTTTTTGCGGCCGAATCCCTGTGCCCCGAGCCGCCCGCTTTCCCGGAATGTCTGAACAATGCACCACTACTCCTGCCCGGCGGGCATGCCGCAGTTCGTGGCCTGATTGATCGCTGGTTCAGTGACCAGCGGCTAACCCCACGGTTGATGGGCGAGTTCGATGATGGCGCGCTAATGAAGGCATTCGGGCAAGCCGGTGCCGGTTTCTTCCCGGGGCCGGCGGTGCTGGCTGATGAGATCCACTCACGCTACAACACGCCTTGTGTCGGTCGCGTAGAGGAGATTCATGAAAGCTTCTGGGCGATTACCGCCGAGCGGCGGATCAGCCATCCATCAATCGCGACGATCATCGATTCCGCCCGTACAGCACTCACTCCCGATCTATCCCATCAACATCCAGGCACTTCAGCCAGCCCAATCGGTGACCCTCATGCAAGCAAATGAAAATTCGAATCACCACACGAAAGACCCTGTCCTGTTGTTTTTCAACCGGGTGATCGCCCAGGTTTCCCGAGTCCTTGCCGCGATCATGGTCCTGGTAATCATCTGGGGCGTGGCTGACGTTGTGTATGTGCTCTATCAGCGTTTGATGGCGCCACCGTTCATGCTGCTGGAAATCAAGGACATCCTGGCGACCTTTGGTGCCTTCATGGCGGTGCTGATCGCCATTGAAATCTTTCACAACATCATTCTTTATGTCGAAGACAACCACAACCGGCAACTCGCCGTTGAAATCGTTCTCGGGACAGCATTGATGGCGATTGCCCGCAAAGTCATCGTACTGGACTTCAACGAAGTCGGTGCCGGTCACGTTTATGCGACCGCAGCCGTCACTTTGGCGTTGTCCGTGGGTTACTACTTGATCGTGATCCGTGCGCAAAGCGCAAGGCGCAAGGCGACGAATGCCCCGCAGCATTCTTCCTCCTGATAACGGCTGACGCCCATGTCCATGCTGAATGATCTGTTCGTCGCCATTCCGGGCCAATGGGAAAAGGTCATCGCGACCTTCTTCCTGATCGCCATCGGCATGGCCCTTTCCCATCTGTGGGCGCGCTATCTGGCACGCGGAGAAATTTCCGCGGAAAAACGACGCATACATCTGGTCTGGGCCAGAAACGTCATCTGGTTTCTGGTCTTTTTCATCATCATTTCCGTCTGGGCATCAACGATCGCCGGTTTTGCCCTCTCTCTTGCGGCAGTGGCTGGCGCGGTACTGATCGTCAGCAAGGAACTGCTGATGTGCGTACTCGGCTACCTTTACATCACCTTTGTTCGACCATTCAAGGTTGGCGATCTTGTTGAAATCAACCAACTGAACGGGCGAGTCATCGACATCGACATATTTGCCACCACGCTGGCTGAACTGGGCTATGGCGGGCAACAGACAGGAAAGGTGGCAGAGTTTCCCAATGGTTTGTTGCTGACGACACCGTTGAAGAACACCTCCCTGACCGGGGAATATGTGTTGCATCTCTTCCGCATGCCCATTCCTCAGGAAGCAATGCATGATCTCGACAAAGTCGAGGCTGCTGCATTGGCGGCCGCCGATCAGGCGACCCAGGCCTGGCAGGCAGATGCCCAAGCCCATTTCCGCAGGATTTCGGTCGAAAGCTTCATCGCCTTTCCGTCAGGTCGCAACAAGGTGCTGTGGGACTTTTCCGACCCCGACAAACTGATGCTCGTGGTCAGGGTAGCCTGTCCGAGTGACTTGCGATTGAAAGTCGAACAGGCGGTGTTTCGCGATACCTGGCGGGCGTTGAGGTTAACTCAGTCCAGTGACTCAGGGCCGGGGCGTCTTGCTGAATGATCCGACCAGCCAGTGTCCGGCGATTGCAAAGATGAACAAGACCAGTGCACCCAAGCCCCAGATTGCCCAAATCAACGGGCTGAGCCAACTGATGGCTGAAGCGAAGAAAGGCACGGTCTGGGTTACCGAAACAGTGACGCCATCACGCCAACGGCGGCAATAGGTTCGTTGCAGACGTTGGCTCCAGTTAGCCCTTGGGCCGCTTCTGGCCGATTGCGCCAGTACGGGCAGTGTGCCACAAAGCTACCGTTGGCCTGATGCCCATAGATCATGTCCGGATAGTGTCTGCGGGGGGGCGATTTCTTCTGGATTGTCTCGGATAGCCAGTCTCAGGATAATGGCGGATTCGCAGAACAAGCAAACCAAACCCGTGTATGACCGAACGCACAAAGCGCCCTAAGAGCAAGGTCACCTGGTCCGACGTCAAGAGCAAGCTCGCTGACTTCGACAGGGCGGGGTTGCAACAACTGGTTGCCAACCTTTATGTCTTCCACAAGGACAACCAGACCTTTCTTCATGCCCGTTTCGGCTTGGGTGAGAACCCACTCGAAGCCTACAAGCAACGCATCCAGGCAGCGCTAGCCCCGGATATCAGCCGCAAGCGCAATGCCAACATTTCGGTAGCGGCGGCTAAAAAGGCGATATCAGAGTACAACAAGGCCGTCGGCGATCCGCTGGGTATTCTGGAACTGCGGCTGTTCTGGTGCGAAACTGCAGTCAAGTTCTCCATGGACTACGGATACGGTGATGTTGGCTACCTCGACGCGCTTGCGCTCCAGTACAGCGAGGCATGCATTGTATTGTCGGCCCTGGATGAACCCTTGCTCGAAGACACCATCGAACGACTGACGAATATTCGGGACGACGCACAGATGGGGTACGGCATCTGGGATTACATGGCTGACACTCTGGGGAAGGCGTTGCTCAAGTTGCCAATGACTACAGTCGAGGCAGAGATCCCTCAAACTGGCAGTTCATAGCTCATGGCATTCAACGACCTCGACAGGAAGCGTATCGAAAATGCCATGGTAGCGTTCATGGCCAAGCGCCGCCCGCCACCGCACATACGCCCGGAACTCGACATTGGCTATCGGCTGACTGACCAGAGCGTTGAGATATTCGAGATTCGCCCGCAGTGGGACAATCCGGCGATCACTCGTGAGCGCCCATTCGCCAAGGCGACCTACGTACGAACTCAAAATCTGTGGAAGGTGTTTTGGAAACGCTCTGACCTGAAGTGGCATGGTTACGAGCCTGCCGCAACTGTGAAGTCGATTGATGAATTTCTGGCTGTCGTCGACGCGGATCAGTACTGTTGTTTTTTCGGGTAGCCCCCGTCATCTTTGGATGAAAAATCAGACTCCGATCAACAACCAAGGAGTCAAAGATGGAAACCATCAACAAACGCGAAGCCTGGAACAAGGGAAAGCTCGTCGGCCAGAAGCCACCGCTCAAGCCCAAGGACATCTGGGCCATCCGCATCTACCTCCAGAATGCCCATGCGGTCCGCGACCTCGCCATGTTCAACCTGGCCATTGACAGCAAGCTACGGGGCTGCGATCTCGTCAGTCTGCGGGTTCGCGACATCACCCACGGAAACCAGGTGCTTTCCCGCGCCATGGTTATCCAGAGGAAAACGCAGCGGCCCGTGCAGTTCGAGCTGACGGAACCGACGAGGGTGGCAGTGTCCGCCTGGCTGGAAAAATCTCACCTGCGAAGCGATCAGTTTCTGTTCCCGAGCAGGGTGGCGAGGTCACCCCATGTCTCGACACGCCAATATGCGCGGATCGTGCATCACTGGGCCGAGGCTGCCGGCCTGGACTCGTCGGCCTATGGGACGCATTCCATGCGGAGAACCAAGGCAACGCTGATCTACAAGCGCACGAAGAATCTGCGGGCCGTTCAGCTGCTACTTGGTCATTCCAAGCTGGAAAGCACCGTTCGTTACCTCGGCATTGAGGTGGACGATGCGCTGGAGATTTCGGAGCAGACTGAAATCTAGCCGGCACCTTGCGGCTGCACGGGGGCACAACCCGGGCGGCCGCTTTCTGGCATCATGTTGTATTCGTGCAATCGGCCAGGACCCGCCGTTCGGCACTTCAGAAAAGCTGTCAGTTGAACGACTGCTGCTGTCAGAAACCTGCCAGATACCCGCCCCGTGAGAATTCGCCATTGGCAATTTTCAGTTGCTAGATGGTATCGGTCGCAATCCGTCGCATAGCAGCTGATCAGGGACACATATTGCAAGGGGATTTTCTTCAGAACCGACGGTTGACAGTAGAGTGCTACAGCACTATAGTGCTCCATAGATTAACGGAGGTTCACATGTACACCATTGAAATTGACTTCGACGTATTCAAGAAATTAACGACCTTGCGCGAGACGGAAACGGTTAGTTACAACGATGTAATCCGGCGCCTGCTTAACATGCCTCAGTCACCTCAAAATACCGAGGCGGCCCCATTAATCACCAAACAACAAGATCTAACACCTGTCAAACCTACACAATTTGAAGGGCCCGGCGCATGGGTCGTCAAAGACGTAGTCTTTCCCTCTGGCACAGAGTTCCGAGCAACACACAAAGGCCGGGTAATTCTTGGTCGCGTTGAAACTGGTGCCTTGGTGGTCAACGGCAAACGATATGAAACACCTTCTTCAGCCGCGTCAGATCTTACAAATACTTCTGTAAATGGATGGATTTTCTGGGAATGCAAGAAGCCAGGTAGTGCGTCTTGGCAAATGATCAAGACTTTTCGAAAGGGGTCATAATCCATGCGAACACATCTGACCAATTCCGTTGAGATTCTCTACTTGTCGCTGATGCTGCGTTGGGAGCGAACAGCTCCGCCTGATCGCCACAAGGGCATTCAGGAAGGTGTTGCCAAGATTAATTCGCAAACAGCTCGTCTTGCCTATGTGATCAAACTCCTCGCCCTTGGAGTTGAGGACAAGGTATTCGGTACATTCGAGCGATACACTCGTCGCAATGACGGTAATTCCTATATTTCAAGCGATCCGTCATGGATGGAAAGTCCCTACCCAATTTTTAGCGGGTGGTATTTCGAGGGTTGTACTAGCCTTTCACAGAAACTGAGTTGCATTCGATGCGTATCCAAGCTCGGTCTATCGGCCGTCTTTGAGAAATGTATCGAAGACTTCGTGGCTGGCGCGACGGTGGTTGAGTACATGCCAACGCGTGAAGAGCAGGAGGCGATATTGGAAAGCCTTCGCCTGCGTGGCGAACTGGATTTCGAAATTTCAGAACCAGAGCACCGAACCAAATTGCTTTCAACGGCTGAATCGGTAGAAGGAAGCACCCTATGCCCATCTTGCCCAGCGGATTGACGATTGGAATCGGCCACCAGGCCATCCCAAAATCGGTTGGCCCAGATTGGTTTAAATGTCCAGCGGGCCGTTTTTGGTACAAGCGGCCAGATATCTCCATCACCCCGCCACCTTACGACGGCATTACCGCAATATTGGAAGACTGGGTTCATGCTCCGGTTCCTGAGGCCATCGACGAGGTGAAACAATACCTTTATGTCCTCTACCGCCAGCCAGAGGGGAAATTTCAATGGCGTGGCGAATGGCTCAACGAGTTTCCTCTGCCCGGACAGCTTTCCAAGGAAGACGAAGAGGCCTGGAATGCGTGGATTAGCAGCGAACTGGCGCTGCCTTTCCTGCGCAAAGCAATTGATGTTTGCGGCGGTGTCCCGCGGAGTGGTGTAAGAGCGGAAGGTGTTGAGTTTGCCGTGGTGGCCCTGCAGGGCCACCACGGCGGGCGCAATCAGGAGGTCATCGGAGAACTCCGGTAAGGTTGGGTTTGCGAATCTCAATCTCTACTGAGGAGTAAACCGATGACCCAAGACAGAATGCAACTTTCCGAGCTGCTTGAAAAGGCCGGCGCCGACGATATCGTGCGCGAGATGATCGGCTTTGTGGCCCAGCGCCTGATGGAGCTGGATGTCGAGAACCGCTGCGGCGCCAGCCATGGCGAGCGTTCCGAGGCGCGAACCAATTCCCGAAACGGCTTTCGGGATCGCGCGTGGGATACCCGCGCCGGCACGGTGGCGCTGCGCATCCCTAAGCTGCGCTCCGGCAGCTACTTCCCGCCCTTCCTGGAACCACGGCGGACCGCCGAAAAGGCGCTGGCGGCCGTTATCCAGGAGGCCTACGTGCAGGGCATCTCGACGCGTTCGGTCGATGATCTGGTCCAGGCTATGGGCATGAGCGGCATCTCCAAGAGCCAGGTCTCTCGCCTCTGCGCCGAGATCGACGAGCGGGTGCAGACCTTCCTTGCCCGTCCCATCGAAGGCGACTGGCCCTATCTGTGGATTGACGCCACCTACCTCAAGGTACGTCAGGCCGGAAGAATCGTTTCCGTCGCCGCCATAATCGCCATCGGCGCTAACAGCGATGGCCGACGCGAAGTGCTTGGGCTGCAGGTCGGCGCCTCTGAAGCCGAACCCTTCTGGACTGAATTCCTGCGCAGCCTGTCGCGTCGCGGCCTGCGCGGCGTCAAGCTGGTGATCTCGGACGCCCACGAGGGCCTGAAAGCTGCTGTACGCAAGGTGATCTCTGCAACCTGGCAGCGTTGCCGGGTACATTTCATGCGCAATGTCCTGGTTCATGCGCCGACCAACCAGCGTCGCATGGTGTCTGCCCTGATCGCCACCATCTTTGCCCATGAGACAGAAGCTGCGGCACGGGACCAGTGGCGAACCGTCGCTGACCAACTCCGTGAGCGCCTGCCAAAGATCGCCCGGCTGATGGATGATGCCGAGGACGATGTGCTCGCACACATGGGCTTTCCTCGCGAGCACCGGAGCAAGATCCACAGCACCAATCCGATTGAGCGGCTCAATGCCGAAATCAAGCGCCGTACCGACGTCGTCGGCATCTTTCCCAACGAAGCGGCCATCTACCGCCTGGTCGGCGCCCTATTGCTTGAACAGAACGACGAGTGGGCCATGCAGCGACGTTACATGACCCTGGAAACCTTGGCCGAGGTCGGCGACAATCCCGCCGTCAGCTTGTCCGCCGTGACCCTCTGACTGGCAATCCAACCTCACCGGAATCCATGACTTCCTGATTGCCTCTTACACCACGAACGGGGACACGATCATGTTTGCCGCCAGCAGGCTGAATCGAACAGTCAGTGTTCTGGCGTGGCCGTGTTTTCTGGCGAAAAGCGATGACCCCGAGCGAATACTACTGTGGGCCTTTCCGCGAGCACTTTTATCAGTTCTGGAACTCGCTCGATAGCAATGGATCGGTATCGAGGGTTCGCTCGAAATGCAACCCCTCCAGTTTTGCGAAACAATCGGACCTGCATTTCTCTACATTCGATCTGGTTGCCAATCCGGCCAATGGATTCAGAGATCACTTAGCCGGCATCCCGACATCAAACCACGTTAATTTCCTTTGCGCGCTGTTCTCTCTGATCCTAATCGACCAAGTCATGTATTCGCATCGGAAGTCAGATTACCTAGCGTTTCAGGCACTAACGCTATACCCCAAGGCGGATCGAACCGTTGGATTCGCACGAACATTAATGATGGCTAACCCCTATGAGTTGTTCTCAAACGAGATTCTGCAAAGCCATAGCATCGAGCACACGGAAATCAACAGGCAATTTGCTGTATGGGCCCCTTTCATAGTGCAAGACCTCAAATCCTTCTTCGCAACGCATACCGTTGGAAACAGCACGTGGAATGGAGTCAAGGCTGCCATGCTCAGCGATGCCAGCTGTTTCGCAGGGGGCCAGTTAGGTGCGTATTTGAGGCGCGAACTTGAATCGGAAGTTGGATGACAGCGATGAGATTTATCACAACTCGTGATCGCTTCAAGGGATCTCTGCTTGGATTGGCCTGTGGCGATGCAGTCGGGACAACTGTTGAATTCAAGCGCCGTGGCACCTTCGAATTGGTAACGGATATGGTAGGAGGTGGTCCATTCAAGCTTAACGCTGGTGAATGGACAGACGATACGTCGATGGCATTGTGTTTGACCGCCAGCCTTCTCGAAAACCAGGGTTTTGATGCACATGACCAGATGACCCGCTATGTCCGCTGGATGCGCGAAGGTTACATGAGTAGCAACGGAAGTTGTTTCGATATAGGACTAACCGTAAAGACAGCATTGAACCGGTTCAGACATTCGGGTGAGCCGTTTAGCGGATCAACTGAGCCAGATACTGCGGGCAATGGATGCCTGATGCGATTGGCGCCAGTACCGATGTTTTTCTTCAGCGATCGGCAGCAAGCCATTGCAATGTCAGCTGAAAGCTCCAGAACGACCCACGGTGCATTGGAATGCATCGAGGCAAGCAGCCGATCGTGTCCCCGTTCGTGGTGTAAGAGGCAATCAGGAAGTCATGGATTCCGGTGAGGTTGGATTGCCAGTCAGAGGGTCACGGCGGACAAGCTGACGGCGGGATTGTCGCCGACCTCGGCCAAGGTTTCCAGGGTCATGTAACGTCGCTGCATGGCCCACTCGTCGTTCTGTTCAAGCAATAGGGCGCCGACCAGGCGGTAGATGGCCGCTTCGTTGGGAAAGATGCCGACGACGTCGGTACGGCGCTTGATTTCGGCATTGAGCCGCTCAATCGGATTGGTGCTGTGGATCTTGCTCCGGTGCTCGCGAGGAAAGCCCATGTGTGCGAGCACATCGTCCTCGGCATCATCCATCAGCCGGGCGATCTTTGGCAGGCGCTCACGGAGTTGGTCAGCGACGGTTCGCCACTGGTCCCGTGCCGCAGCTTCTGTCTCATGGGCAAAGATGGTGGCGATCAGGGCAGACACCATGCGACGCTGGTTGGTCGGCGCATGAACCAGGACATTGCGCATGAAATGTACCCGGCAACGCTGCCAGGTTGCAGAGATCACCTTGCGTACAGCAGCTTTCAGGCCCTCGTGGGCGTCCGAGATCACCAGCTTGACGCCGCGCAGGCCGCGACGCGACAGGCTGCGCAGGAATTCAGTCCAGAAGGGTTCGGCTTCAGAGGCGCCGACCTGCAGCCCAAGCACTTCGCGTCGGCCATCGCTGTTAGCGCCGATGGCGATTATGGCGGCGACGGAAACGATTCTTCCGGCCTGACGTACCTTGAGGTAGGTGGCGTCAATCCACAGATAGGGCCAGTCGCCTTCGATGGGACGGGCAAGGAAGGTCTGCACCCGCTCGTCGATCTCGGCGCAGAGGCGAGAGACCTGGCTCTTGGAGATGCCGCTCATGCCCATAGCCTGGACCAGATCATCGACCGAACGCGTCGAGATGCCCTGCACGTAGGCCTCCTGGATAACGGCCGCCAGCGCCTTTTCGGCGGTCCGCCGTGGTTCCAGGAAGGGCGGGAAGTAGCTGCCGGAGCGCAGCTTAGGGATGCGCAGCGCCACCGTGCCGGCGCGGGTATCCCACGCGCGATCCCGAAAGCCGTTTCGGGAATTGGTTCGCGCCTCGGAACGCTCGCCATGGCTGGCGCCGCAGCGGTTCTCGACATCCAGCTCCATCAGGCGCTGGGCCACAAAGCCGATCATCTCGCGCACGATATCGTCGGCGCCGGCCTTTTCAAGCAGCTCGGAAAGTTGCATTCTGTCTTGGGTCATCGGTTTACTCCTCAGTAGAGATTGAGATTCGCAAACCCAACCTTACCGGAGTTCTCCGATGACCTCCTGATTGCGCCCGCCGTGGTGGCCCTGCAGGGCCACCACGGCAAACTCAACACCTTCCGCTCTTACACCACTCCGCGGGACACCGCCCAAGCAGCCTGTTAGGGGCAATGCTGCATTCCGCTCTTTCAGGAGCAACGAAAGAAGGCATCCTCCTCGGACATGGACTCAACACGTTCCAATCAGGAGCCATTGCCGCTATTGCAGCTGGAAGCTATCAAGACAAGGATGTGTCACAAATCAAAGGGTCTGGATATGTTGTAGAAAGCCTAGAAGCTGCATTGTGGTGTTTCTTCAGAACTTCATCATTTACGGGGGCGGTACTGGCTGCTGTGAATCTAGGGCACGATGCCGACACGACAGCCGCCATTTGTGGGCAATTGGCAGGGGCCTATTACGGGGGGTCCGAGATTCCCTCGAAATGGCGGGACAGGCTTGCGCGGAGCAATCTAATTGCAGAACTAGCCGACCATTTGTACGAGCAAACAAATGGAGCAGTGGTGACCAATTAGCTGTCCTGTCGTCATAACAGGCTTTGGCCGAGCTGCAGTCCATGAGAGGCTGTACTGGGCGACCGCTCGGAACATATACCTGCCGTTGAACTGTTGAAGGATTGGGCGGCGGCAAAGGGTCGGGAGCACGTATTCGCCGGAGTAGAAAGCAGCCGGTCACCGTGATGTAGGCGCCAACGGCAGCTTACTGCCTGACTGCTGACCGATATCGAGTGATCTGGCAATGGCAGCAAAGGCCGAACTCCCGCCACCATCTAACGACAAAGCTGTCCCTTTCCCGTTCTTTTCAGCCTGCGACACTCCCAAGGTGCCATCGGATTCGGCTCCTGCCAAATCCCAATCCGTCCAGCTTTCGCCTGTCGTTCAGCTTCTGGATAACCCAGGCGCTGCTCTCGCGTAAGCTCTGGGGAAAACTGAAATGCGTACCAGGCATACCCCGCTTCAATCATTGCCTGTCCGACATCCCGATTTCCGACCCGTACATGGCACACCTGCCGATAGAAGCGATCCTCCTTGTAGCACCAAGCCGTGGTTTTCTGACCCGCAACGAGGGATCGAAGGTAATTCCTCGCCGATCTCCAATACGCCTGACCCGTTTCCGGCGTGTCGGCACCGGATAGACGAATGTTGATTAGACCTCGTTCGTCAGTCATGAGTTTGAGGGTATCCCCATCAGGGTTCATCAGCACGCTGCCAGTGACTTCAAACGGTCTATGAAATCGGCCTTCCGCATGCGCGGCCTGGATGCCAGTCATCAACAGAGCGAGGGCAAATTGCCTAATTATTGTGCGGCTTATCGAAAGCATATTCCCGTCAATCAGTTAGGACTCGTCCTAAGCTCGAACCCACAAGCTTATCCACAGATTTCGGGGATAAACGATCTTTATCAAAGCAGGGGCTGCTGCGGGTTTTCGGCGACGAGGTTGTCAGCCGGATAGGCGTAGAGGAAACGTCGGCTATCTGACACTGATGCCTGGAGCCAGCCATCGTAGTCCTGCTCATGCAGGATCACGATGGACCGCTTTTCATCGTCAGGTTTATGAAACTGGCGCATGAGTGGATGCTGGTCTGCATTGATCGTCAGCATCGTGTAGCTGTAGGTCGTTTCGCCACCCGGGTTCTTCCAGATCGACCACAGCCCGGCAATCCCCATCGGTTTGCCATCGGCGCGGGAAATCCGGGTTGGCACTGCACGGCCAGTGCGCCAGTCGGGTTCATAGAACGCTTCGGCCGGAATGATGCAGTGCCGAGCCAGACGCCAGGCATCCCGGTACGACGGTTTCTCATGCACCGTTTCCGAGCGTGCGTTGTAGGTGTTGCGGGCAATCGTCGTATCTTTTGCCCAGTGAGGAATCAGACCGAACGAGCCGACCAGTAATTCCCGGAACGGAACCGCTTCGTCGCCGACATCGGCAAACTCATGTTTGCGCAGGAAAGGGCCGTGATACCCGGGCCACAGGCTGGGTTTCAGGCCGAGTGGCAGGTCGTGAACGCCGAAATAGGCTTTCAGCTGGGCAGGATCGGTCTGCGGATCATAGTGGGCACACATGCCCGGCAGAATAACAAAACCCCTCGGTTTTGGACGCCGAGGGGTTCTGCGGGACTACGAGATTACGGTATTACCAGACAGCAAGACTCACTTGGCAACCGGGGCTTGAGGTGCCGGCTTGGCTTCCGGCTTCACCTCTGGCTTGCCTTCGGTCTTCTCATGCTTCTCGTGTTTCTCGTGCTTGGCTGGCCTTCATCCGTCGCTGCAGAATCCTGGGCCTGTCACTGGCTGAGATTCACGAACTACAGAGCTATCAGGACGACCCTCATCAGCCTTGTACCGCCGTCAACGCCTTGCTCGATGATCACATCTCTCATGTGCGGTCGCAGATAACCGCTCTGCAAGCGCTTGAGAAACAACTCGTTTCACTGAGAGCGAGTTGCAACGATGACCGGGAAGTTGAGGCGTGTGGGGTTCTTGCTGGAATTAGCGAAGGAAACATGCACCAGCAGTAGGTGAAGCATCAACCAGATAATCCGATGAGATGCCGGTCTGTCTCACTCTCATGCAAAGGTAAGATCAACCATTTAATCCGCTTACCCCAATAAAAATGGTGCCGCCGGTGGCGATGTCACAGATTCTTCATCGGTTCGTCACGCGCAGGTAACACAGCCCCCCTACCATGGCCTGGCAATTCGATTTTGTAATCGTCATCGCAGTTTGATTGCGAAACCAACGAAGGACTCGCCATGATTCATCTGCACAAAGTATCGGTGCAATTCGGCAATCTTGTTGCCCTGCATCCAACCACCCTGGACTTCTGCCAGGGCCAGTTTACCGTTTTGCTGGGCGCCTCCGGTGCCGGCAAATCAACCCTCCTGCGCTGCCTGAACCTGATGCACACCCCGCATGCCGGCGAGGTCCGCGTCGACGGACACGGCCCCCTCCAGGACCGCAAGACGCTGCAGATGCACCGCCGTCAGACAGGCATGATTTTCCAGCAGCATCAACTGATCGGCCGCCTCCCGGCCCTGCAAAACGTGCTCATGGGACGTCTCGGTTACCACTCGACCCTGCGCAGCCTGTTTCCGTTGCCGCGCGCCGAACAGGAATTTGCGTTGCAATGCCTGGAGCGTGTCGGCTTGCTGGACAAGGCGCTGACGCGGGTGGACCAGTTAAGCGGCGGCCAGCAGCAACGCGTCGGCATCGCCCGCGCCCTGGCGCAGCGACCACGCCTGATTCTTGCCGACGAACCGGTGGCCAGCCTCGATCCCGTCAGCGCCGACAAAGTCCTGTCGCTGCTGCACCGTATCTGCAAGGAAGACGGCATCTCGGCGGTCATCAGCCTGCACCAGGTCGAACTTGCCCGCAAGTATGCTGACCGCATCGTTGGCCTGGCACACGGACGTCTCGTGTTCGACGCCACACCGGATGCCCTGACACCGGCGCAAGCCGCCGCCCTGTACGAGCACAAGGCGGCGGGCACGCCGCCGGCAGACGTCGCTGCCACCGTCCGTTCTCCCTTTCCCATCGCAACCGCAAAGGAAGCATTATGAAGAAACTGTTTGCCGCCATTAGCCTGGCCTCGCTTGCCCTTCTGGGCGCCGTCGCGCATGCTGCGCCCAATCCGGATCCGGACACCCTGAAAGTGGCCCTGCTGCCGGATGAAAATGCCTCGACCGTCATCAAGAACAACAAGCCGCTGGAAGAGTATCTGGAAAAAACGCTGGGCAAGAAGATTGAACTGATCGTCACCACCGATTACTCCTCGATGATCGAGGCGATGCGCCATGGCCGCCTGGATCTGGCTTACTTCGGCCCGCTGTCCTATGTGCTGGCCCGGCAGAAGAGCGAAATCGAAGCCTTCGCCGCGATCAAGCAAAAAGGCAGCACCACTTACCAGTCGGTCCTGGTCATCAATACCGGCGCCGGCATCAACGGCATTGCCGACATCGCAAAAAAGAACGTTGCTTATGGCGACAAGGCCTCGACCTCCAGCCACCTGATCCCGAAATCGATGCTGGCGGAAAATGGCTTGAAAGCCGGCGAGAATTACCAGGAACACTTCGTCGGCGCCCATGACGCCGTCGCCATCGCCGTGCAGAATGGCCACGCGCAGGCGGGCGGCCTGTCCAAGCCGATTTTCGAATCGCTGGTCCAGCGCGGCATCATCGACGCCAACAAGGTCAAGGTGCTGGTCGAATCCAAGCCCTTTCCGCAGTACCCGTGGACCATGCGCTCCAACCTGAATGCCGCGCTGAAGGAAAAGATCCGCGCCGCTTTCCTGGGCCTGAATGACCCGGCCGTGCTGAAGCCATTCAAAGCCGACGGCTTCGGCCCGATCAGCGACAAGGAATACGATGTCGTGCGCAATCTCGGCACGCTGCTCAAGCTGGATCTGTCCAAGTTCTAGGCACACATCGCACAAGCAATCAGGAGTCTTCATGCACGCTCAATTCGCACTGCTGCTGGACCGCCGGCAGCGCGCCTGGAACCGCTCGATGGTCTCCCTGGCCACCGTGCTGGCAATCGTCATCGCTTGCTGGTATTACGTTGGCCTGTTCGACGCCGAACGCCTGGGCGAAGGGATCCCCAGCCTGGCGTCACTGGTCGGCGAGATGTTTCCGCCGAACTTCAGCCAGGCCGGCTCCTGGGTCAAGCCACTGCTCGACACCCTGGCCATGAGCGTGGCCGGCACGGCGGTTGCGGTGCTGCTGTCGCTGCCACTGGCGGTGCTGGCAGCGCGCAATACCACGCCGCATCCGCTGGTCTACCAATGCGCCCGGGGCCTGCTGAACGGCTTGCGCTCGATCCCTGAACTCATCATGGGCATCGTGTTCGTCGCTGCAGTCGGCTTCGGCGCGCTGCCGGGCGTGCTGGCGCTTGGCCTGCATTCGGTGGGCATGGTCGGCAAGTTCTTTGCCGAAGCCATCGAACATGCCGACCGCGCGCCGGTGGAAGCCGCGCGCGCCGCCGGTTGCAGCCCGCTGCAGGTGATCTTCCACGGCATCCTGCCGCAAGTCTTGCCGCAGATGGCCGATACAGCGATCTACCGCTGGGAATACAACTTCCGCGCCTCGACGGTCATGGGCATGGTCGGCGCCGGCGGCATCGGCTTCGAACTGATGGGATCGCTGCGCATCATGCAATACACGGATGTCTCGGCAATCCTGATCGTCATCCTCGTCATGGTGAGCCTGGTCGACGCCCTGAGCGCCTTCCTGCGCCGCACCTTCAAGTAAATCATTTACGGAAATCGTTACATGAAACCCAAAGTCGTGCTCACCCACTGGGTGCATCCGGAAATCATCGAACTGCTGCAAGGCGTTGCCGAAGTCATTCCCAATACTTCGCGCGACACCCTGCCGCGCGAAGAAGTGCTGGCGCGCGCGCGCGATGCGCAAGCCATCATGGTCTTCATGCCCGACAGTATCGACGACGCCTTCCTGCAAGCCTGCCCGCAACTGAAAATCGTCGGCGCGGCGCTCAAGGGTTATGACAACTTCGACGTCGCCGCCTGCACCCGCCGCGGCATCTGGTTTTCCATCGTGCCCGACCTGCTGACCATCCCGACCGCGGAACTGACCATCGGCCTGCTGCTCGGGTTAACACGCCGCATGCTGGAAGGTGACCGCCAGATCCGCAGCAGCGGCTTTCAGGGGTGGCTCCCGCAGCTGTACGGCACGGGGCTCACCGGGCGTACGATCGGCATCATCGGCATGGGTGCGGTCGGCCGCGCCATCGCACAGCGGCTGGCTGGCTTCGACATGCAGATTCTGTATTGCGACCACGTTGCCCTGCCGACCGAACAGTCTGCGCAATGGAATGCGCGCCAAGTCGAACTCGATGAATTGCTGGCCGCCAGCGATTTCATCGTGCCGATGCTGCCGATGACGCCGGAGACCCTGCACCTGATCAATGCTGACACGCTCGCCAGGATGCGTCCGGGAAGCTACCTGGTGAATGCCTGCCGCGGCTCGGTGGTCGATGAAGCCGCAGTCGTTGCAGCGCTCGCCAGCGGCCGCCTTGCCGGCTATGCCGCCGACGTGTTCGAGCTGGAAGAATGGGCACGGCCAGACCGGCCGCGCGCCATTCCGCAAGCCTTGCTGGACAATCCTGCACAAACTTTTTTCACGCCGCACCTCGGTTCGGCCGTTGCCGAAGTGCGCCTGGAGATCGAACGTCAGGCCGCCTGCAACATTATCCAGGCGCTCAATGGCGAGGCGCCTGCCGGCGCCATCAACCGTCCCGGCAGGAAGACGGCGACATGATCAACCTGGAGTGCGTCGCCACATTCCTTGCGGTCGCAAATCAGGGGGGATTCCGCGAGGCGGCCAGGCAGACTGGCCAGTCGCAACCGGCCGTCACGCAACATATCAAGCGGCTCGAGCAATCGCTCAAGGTGGCGCTGATCCAGCGCAGCAATGCCGGCTGCACACTGACGCCGGAAGGCACTTCATTCCTGCCCTACGCTAAACATCTGGTACGCGCCGGCGCCCGCGCGCAAGCCTTGTTCGACAAGACAGTCCTCAGCATCGGCGCCAGTTCCAATACCGGCATCTACTTGCTGCAGCCGCGTCTGCGCGCCTACCGCGACCGCGTTGCGCACAAGCTCCAGATAGCTATTGGCAGCAACAACCGCATCGCCGAGCAACTGCAGAATTTCGAGATCGACGTCGCCATCATGGAATGGTGGGATCCACGCCCCGGCTTTACCGCCACCGTCTGGCATCGCGAGGAATTGCAGGTCATCGTGCCGCCCGACCATCCCTGGGCCGGGTGCACCAGCATTCCACGCAACTGGCTGTGCGGGCAGGCGCTACTGGGCGGCGAAGCCGGCAGCGGCACAGGGCGGCTGCTGCAGTCCTATTTCGGCGACGATGCGCGCAACATCGGGATCGCCATGCAACTTGGCAGCACCGAAGCGGTCAAGCATGCGGTGCGGGCCGGACTCGGCATCTCGCTCGTGATGGCGGCCGCCGTGACCGATGAAAACCGCGATGGCAGTCTGCGGGCAATTCCCCTCGAAGGCGGCGCACTGCACAAGGACCTGTACGTGATCAGCCGCGAGGACCTCTTGCCGGACGCGCCGGCGCGTCATTTTTGCGAATTTTTGCTGCAGGGTGAAACCGCGCCGCTGGCGCCCGCACCCTAGCTGATCCGGGCGTCGCGAAACAGCGCCTTGAGCTCGCGCGGCTGACAACGCCAGTACTGCGGCGGCGCATCCACTTGCGCGCCCAGTTCGGCGGCCGCATGCCAAGGCCAGCGCGGGTCGTACAGGATGCCGCGCGCCAGCGCCACCATGTCGGCCTGGCCGCTGGCGACGATGGACTCGGCATGCCGTGCTTCGGTAATCAGGCCGACGGCAATGGTCGGCATGCCGACGTCCCGCTTCAATCTTTCCGCGAACGGCACCTGGTAACCCGGGCTTAGGGAAATTTTTTGCTGTGGCGACAGCCCGCCGGTGGACACGTCCAGAAAATCGCAGCCGCGCACTTTCAGAGCGGCGGCAAATGCCAAAGTTTGCTCGATATCCCAGCCATCTTCGACCCAGTCGGTTGCCGAGACGCGGATGCCGACCGGCCGGCCGGCCGGAAAGGCTGCACGCACCGCCTCGAATACTTCCAAGGGAAAACGCATGCGATTTTCCAGCGACCCGCCATAGGCATCGTCACGCCGGTTAGAAAGCGGCGAAAGGAACTGGTGCAGCAGGTATCCATGCGCGCCATGGACTTCGATGGCATCGATGCCGATACGGGCCGCGCGCGCCGCGGCCGCAGCAAAGGCCTGGCGAATGCGCACAAGGCCAGCCGCATCCAGCGCCTGCGGCGCTTCATTGCCGGGAGTGAAAGGCAAGGCCGAGGGCGCCCACGTGCGCCAGCCGCCTTCGCCAGACGGGCGCAGCTGCCCGCCCAGCCAGGGTGGAACAGTGGATGCCTTGCGGCCGGCATGCGCCAGCTGCACTGCAATCGGCATGGCCGAATGCCGGCGCACTTGCGCCAGCGTGGACGCCAGCGCCTGCTCGTTCTCATCTGACCACAGGCCGAGATCTTGCGCCGAAATGCGGCCCTCTGCCTCAACGGCGGTAGCCTCGATGATCAGCATGCCGGCGCCGGAAAGCGCCAGCTGGCCCAGGTGCATCAGGTGCCAGGATGTGGCATTGCCGTCCTGTGCCGAATACTGGCACATCGGCGCTATCACGATACGGTTGGGCAGTGTCAGCGTTCCAAGTTCGATGGGAGCGAAAAGGGTACTCATGGGTTGGCAGTCTTCTTCATGTCCAGTCCTGGACGGTCAGATCATGATACCCAACATTGCTACCCGCCGTGAGCGAGGCGGGCGGCCATCACTGCCCTGCGGGTGCCGGCTGCGCCAGCAGTCGGTCGATCTCCTGCTGCAAGCCCTTGTTTGCTGGGCCGGTCATGCTCGAATAAGCGCTCGCCACCTTGCCGTCGCGCCCGATCAGGTACTTATAGAAGTTCCAGCCCGGCTCTTTGCCGGTGGCAGCGGCCAGTTGTCGGTAAAAGGGCGACGCCTGCGCCCCCTTGACCGAGCTCTTGGCAAACATCGGGAATTTCACGCCAAAGGTATTTTGGCAAAAAGCCCCGATTTGCTGGTTGCTGCCGGTTTCCTGCTTGAAGTCGTTGGAAGGAAAACCGAGCACCACCAGACCCTGGTCCTTGTGGCGTGCATACAGCGCTTCCAGACCGGCGTATTGGCCCGTGAAACCGCAATAGCTTGCCGTATTTACGACTAACAACACTTTGCCGGTGTACTGGCAAAGCGACTGCGGTTGATCGTCTTGCAATCGCGGAAAGGTATGTTGCAGCAGCGGCGGGCAGGAAGTGCGGCCGGCGGCGCTGGCTGCGTTAGAGAACGCCAGCGTACTGGACAACACTACCGCGGCAATGCTGTGGAAACGATTGAAATACATGGGCCGGCTCCCGTAATTGCGTATGCCCAGTGCCCCTGGCCAGGACCAGGCATGGACCATTTTGTCGAACTTGCGGAAATTCATTCCCTACAAGGCCTGTGTTTCAGAAATTCCGACTTCACTACTTTCTATTCTATTGCAATTTTTTGGGTAGGGCCTTGGCAAGCCGTCCTCTTTAATAGGACGCCTTAGACAGATCCTTCAATAAAAGGGATTGGGCGTTACCAGAGGCTATAGGGCGGCGCTCATTCGCCTCACTTTGCTTAGATTTGACTGGTGCCCTGAATACGGCTCGGTGCATTTCACCGTCGAAGATTGAGCGCTAGGGGGATAATGTCTAAAAAAATGGTCGCGCACTCGCATGCATACTCGTCCGAACGGTGATGAATCCAAGGTTGCCACACCAGAAAGAGTCTGGCTGGCCAAGCTCGCAAGAATACGTCCTGGGGACGTCCTGCTAACCCGCAATATTTTTGCCAGGAGTCCAGCCGATAGAGCTCAATCTTTGGCAATACGGAACGCAACTGGCGGGAACTATAGCCACGTAATGATGTGCACTGGAATACCGACTTTTATTGAAGCGGTAGGGGATGGAGTCTCGAACATCAGCATCCAAACCTGCTTTGCCTACGACTCGGGAAATGTCCGCGTAATGCGTTACAGAGATCCGGAAGTCGCAAAAGCAGCCAGTGATGCAGCGCTAATGTTTCTAGGGCGACCTTACTCTGTGCAGCGTGCTATTGCATCAATTCTTCCTGCCTTCTCGGCTGGTGCGACGGGAGGTCATGCTACTTTTTGCTCCGCACTGGTGGCCGCTGTATACGCGGCTGCGAAGTCGAAGGACTTTGTCGGCCGAAATCCGATGAAAGTCACGCCGAAAACATTCGAAGAAATCGGCGCCTTCGACGATATTACAAATGACATATTTATATCAGTACTTACGCCGCCGAATCTGGGTGAAATGAGCGCACTCGATGGCGACCGTGCATCCAACCCGATACGGGAATATCAGGCTTCACTTCTAGCCGAGCACTTTTATGGTGTTTTCGGAGAGTGCCAGGCACTCAAGAAGGACTTTCCCGAATTTCTCAATGAACTTCCGGAAAGTTTCTTTGAGTTGATCCAGTTCCTTGCAATTGGTTTAAGTCATAAGCAACATCTCGGGCAAGCTGGAGATCCCTCGCTCGTCGCCATGATTGCTCGGCTCGAAATGATCGATAGGGAAGCACATAGGAGATTTGCTGACGGTCGGTTTGAGGCTATGTTGAGCGAGACAATCCGCATCGATGCAGAAAGTTCAATGAACTTAATCAAACGATCATTCGCATATGATCCAGACATAGACGTAGAAGACATTAAGGGGATGGCTGAAGCAACGGATAGTCAAATAGAAGCCAGATCTTCTTTGCCCAAGAGCTATGAGTCGTATCCTTCTGGCCTTTGTCTAACTTTAGACAAATGGCTTGCGCTAAACCAGAAAGCGATCGAGAACATGGTGCAACGAAAAATGCTCCTGGCCGAAGTTCTCACTCGATTAGGTGCATCGCACTGACCTACGCCTTTGGGTTACGTAGTGGGCGCCTCACAATACTTCCATTGCTGTTCGCCCAGATCATTGGGTTATTCGGGCGATAATGTCAAAACGAAGTAGGGCAGGGAAGAACACCCAACTTCCGTCGTTCGGCCGAAGCGGGCGTTCGAGGCTTCGCCTGGCAACGACCGCTTCCAACTCAGAAGCGACTGGGCGGGAAGTTCTCGCGGGGTAAGGGACTGCGAACTATGACTGAGAACATCAAGAACACGGCGATCACCGCCGCTGGCTACATCTATCAGAACTGGCAAGGGCTGCGGGTGTTGTGCGACTGGCTGGATTCACCGAGTCGCTACGCAAAGGTCAAGTTCGAGTGTGACGTTGAGGCGGATGCACCGAAGGGTCTGGACGACATCGTGGTCGAACGCACGGACGGGCTGTATGACCTCAAGCAGGTCAAGTTCACTCCAAACCCAAATGCACACCCGCTGTCCTGGGATTGGCTGCTTGAGAAGTCCGGCAAGACGGAACGGTCCCGGTCGATGTTCAAGAAGTGGTTTGATGCGTACAGGTTGCTGGACCCGGCACGCACCGGCGAACTCTCTCTCCTGACAAACCGGCGACCGGATGCCGAGATTGAAGCCTGCCTGGCCGGGGGAAAGATTGACTTTTCCAAGGTTCCTGAACCGAGGCGCGCGATGCTCATCGCCGAACTCGGCGGTGAGAAGGACTGTGAGGAGTTTCTCGGCCGACTGCAGATCACGCACAGCGACAAGGGCTACGAGACCCTCGAGCACGAGATCAATGCGCGGCTGCGCGCGCATGGCACGCCGGAGGGCATCGCCGTCCTCAAGAACGTCGCCTTGAACTGGGCGACTCAGAAGAACTCTCCGCCGCCATTCGGCTGGATCACGTTGCCAGACCTTCGCGCGATCCTCCAGGCGACGCCGCCGGCACCGCTGCCGGAAGACTTTGCGGTCCCCAAGGGCTATGAGGTGCCCGATGCTGACTTCCACGACGCTTTCGTCGAAGACGCGCTGCGTTCAGCCGGCAACGCGATCGTTCTGACCGGTCCGCCTGGTCGCGGCAAGAGCACCTACCTCAGCGCGCTGTGCGACACACTCGCCGACAGAGACATTCCGACGGTCCGCCACCACTACTTCCTGTCCACAACTGAGCGCGGCCGGGACCGCGTGCACAGCTACGTCGTCGAGGAGTCGATCCGATCGCAAATCGAGCGATTTCATCCCGGCGTCCCCCGTCCGCCCGGTGGTCTGCGCGCGCTTTTGGAAGCCACTGCGGTGCACTACAAGACGCTCGACAAGCCCTTTGTTCTGATCTTGGATGGTCTCGACCACGTCTGGCGCATCAACGCCGAGGACAAACAACCGCTGGAGGACCTCTTTGCGCAGGTGGTGCCATGTCCTGAGAACATGGTGCTCATCGTAGGCACGCAGCCGGTGGACGACGCTCAACTACCGGCAGATCTGTTGGTTGCGGCGCCGAAGGCGAACTGGAAGACGCTTCCCGCCATGTCCGGCGATGCCGTCCTTTCGTACTTGCGTCAGGCGGTGCAGACCGGTCGGCTGAGCACGGGCTTTGAGCCCGATGAGCCGGATGTTCATGCAGAGCCGGAGGCGGTCGAAGCCCCAGGGGTTTCTGCTGCGCGCCAAGCTATCGCTGACCAGGAGTTGCAGAGTGCCGCGGCAGCGCTGCGCGCCAGGACCAACGGTCACCCGCTGCACGTCATCTATGCGACCTCCGCGCTGGTGCTTGCAGGTGGCAAGGTCACGCGATGGGACGTCGAGCAACTTGCCGGCGATCTGAGCCAAGACGCGAAGTTCTACTACGGATCGCTGTGGGAGCGTCTTTCGCCTAGCTTGAAGGATGTGCTGCGACTGGTGTGCGCTTTCCCATTCTTCTGGCCGCGGACCGCGTTCGATGAGGTCGCGGCCGAGATGAGGCTGGCGGCGCCCGAGATCGAAAAGGTCGAGCATTTGCTGCATTCGTCGGCTGCCGGGCTGAAGGTCTTCCACGAGAGCCTGGCCGTGTACGTGCGCTCGACCGATGGCTACGTCGATCGCATTGCCGCGCTGAGGCCGGAGGTCGCGCGCTGGCTGGAGACGTTGGCACCAAACGCTTTGCGGGTAAACTGGCTCTGGACGGTCCAGGCACAGCTCGGCGATCCAAGCCAGCTGATCGCCGGCCTGACACGGGACTGGATCCTGCTGCGCCTGGAAGAGGGATATCCGCAGTCGCTGTTCGACACCTTGATCACCGACGCCGTGTCCGCGGCGCTGGACCGGGCTGAGTTCGCGCAGGCCTATCGCCTCCAGCACCTGAAGGCCCGCATGGTTGAGGGCAGCCAGTATCAGATGCAGGACGAGGACATGGCCCGGTTGGTCTCTTACACCTGGATGCTGGCGCCAGACGATGGGGTGATCCGCGAGGCTGTTGCTTCCAGGCACGAGACGGATATCAAGCTCGTGGCGGCGCTGGGTCTCGCGTTGCGGGCGCGCGGCGATAATGTCATGGCCAAGGCATGCGGCGAGGAGGCGCTGCGACGCTTCCGGGGTGCGAGTCGGTTCTCAAGCGAGTACGCCACGGGCAACGGCTTGGATGCTTTCAAGTTCCTGGCGGGTGCGTTTGCGCGCCTGGGCGCGATAGGGACCACACCGGAGGGACTCAAGCGGCTCGTGACACAGACTCACCCAGAGGGGTGGCTGCCGAGCATACGGCTAATGGCCGCGGAGGGGCAACTGGACGAACTGATGGCGCTCGCGACTTCGATGGGCACCGGCCGGCGCAAGCGCGTGGTCAGCGATGCGTGCCTCCGGGCCGCGGCTCAGGTTAATGCAAGCATCGTCGAGCGCCCCGACTTCAACGCACTCGCCAGAACGCCCTTTGTTGCAGCCGTGGAGACGGCCCACAGGCGGGCTGTGACGACCTTAAACGCTTCGATCCCGGTCGACTGGCTGGGACTCGACTACCGCGAGCGCAAGCTGGCCCTTGCGAGGTTGGTGCACCACTGGTTCTTCAGCACAGTGCATTTGAGCCTGTGCATGGCCGCGGAAGGGCAGACCGAGTTCAGCTTTGCACGCGCGCCGCTCTATGCCGACCGAGAGAACGTCACAGACTTCCTGAACGCGCTCTCCGGCGTCGCTGCCCAGGTGGCCCATCACTGGTGGCGGGGAGAGTTCGTAGACTTTCACGAGGTCTTTGAAATATTAGACCCAATGGAGTTCAGGCATTTCCGACAGAGCCACGCCTGGCAATCAGCGGCCGATGACTTCCGGGCTGCGCTGCATCGTGTGGCCTGCGACGTTCGACTCGGCAGCATCCTGTTGGGCCATACCGTGGAGGTCGATCTGACGGAAGCGACGCTGGTCACCGCGGGGGCCTTCAAATGGTTCGACGCCACGTCCTTCCGTGAGCAGTACGCCGCTGGACTCTTGACGAAGATGTCCGATGAGGCCGCAGCGGCTTTCGTGCGATCCCAACGCACGCTGTTCGATGTGGAGGTCCGCGAGGAGACCAGTGTGCATCTGCAGACGCCGCTGCAACTGTGCGGGATCGCGGTCGCCCATACATTGGTGGTGCCAGCGCGCGAACTCTGCCGGCAGACCTGGGAGCTGGCAACGGGTTTCTCGCATCGCAAGGACCCGACCCTGAACAACACCCTTGACGCGATCGGCTTCCTAGTCGAACCCGCGCCGAAGGATGCACGACGACTGTTGGCGCAGTTGGCCTCTCAAGTTCACTCGGTACTGGACTACACGGACGGCAGCGGCACCCGGCATGCTCTGACCGAGGCGGACGCGCTGCTGGCCAAGCTGGCTCCCGCCGCATTGGTGGTTAAGTACGAGGAGCATGTCGACGCCGGACAGTGGTCTCAGGCCGAGAACAGCCTAAGTGCATACGTCGAGCAGGGCGTGAAGGCCGGCTGGCCACTTGATGCGCTGATGCGAACGGGCCTGCACCCGGATGTTGGCGATGTGCTGCAGCGGCTTGCCAATGAGGGCGTCGCGGGGGCCGGCGAGCGACTGCTGGTACTCAACGCTCACGGAGGGTGGGACATCGGCGTTCTGGATCGCGAGGAACACGCAGGCTCCAGTACGGATGGAAAGCCCTTCGATGGTGACGTCTCGGCCTTCGAGCCCGAGCAGCTGAAGGCCTTGCTCGATCGTCTCTCTGGTGGTGGTTACGACGACGAAGCGGTGCTTCTGGCTTGGTATCGGTACTGGGAGGGGCAGGGCCAGGGGAAGCGGCTCCTTGACGCGCTCGATGCTTCGCTCTTGTCCGACCGAGGTCGAGGCCGGGACCTGCTTCACCTATCCGGCCACGCCTTCCACACCCGACGCAAGCTGAGTGGCCTAAAGTCGGCCTGGAAGTACCTCGTCAGCGCGCAGATCAACAGAGGCGGGTGGATTGGCTACATGGAGCGCGAAGAGAAGACGCTCGCGCGGCTGGACCTTGTGGCCCAGTACTACCCGACACGGTGCGACGACTTCGTGACCGAAACGGCCTATGCCATGTTCGGTGAGCCGGAGCGGCCGCGATTCGCGCCGGGCGAAGCCATGGTGTACTTCTACGCGAAGCAGGGGCGCATCGATGCGGCGGTCGTGTTCGCGCAGGTCATGGTCGACTGCGTGCTCGAAGACACCCGAACCCTCCCGCTGACTGTCCCGCGCTGGGGAATCGAGCTGGCTGCAGCGGACGTGCCGGGGGCTTGATGGACGACCTTCGAATTCTCATCGCTCGTCTCGGATGGCCGACACCGGCCGCCCGATGGTGGACAATGCAGGAGTTGGCAAAACGACTGGGCGCCCTTGGGACGACGGCAGAGACCGAGGCCGCGCTCCTGGTACTGCTGCACTCGCGCAAGCTTGAGGCGGAAGTCGTCGAGGCGCTCTGCATCTTTTGGATGGCTGCGGCTGAGTACGGCTACGTCCCCAGTCCGGATTTGCCGAACCGCATACCGAAAACGTCGCTACTGTCCAACCTGTTCCTCGAAAACCTTGGCTTCGAAGCGCAGGCGCTCGATGCCGACCTCAAAGCGGCGCCAAAGGACTTCAAGATCTCCGGTGATTTCGATGGTGTGCAGGGGGGAGACGTGGCCAGGATCTTCCGGACCACGCTGACGAAACTGGAGCTTCGGACCAAACTCCCACTGATTCGCCAGATGGCGTTCGAGTGGGCTCAAAACCGGACGACCTATCCCGAGGCTCCCCTGCAGGGCGACACCTGGCACTTTGCGCGACCGCTGGGCAAAGGTTTCGTGGGCCCGTACTCTGCCCGCGCCGCCCTTCGTGCGATCTCTGCATACTTGCGCACCTTGGTTGTAGCGGAACGGTTGTGGGGGCTGCCGTCTGGTGTCGTGCGCCATTTCGCGCTTAAGGCGTTGCCTATTCATCCAACGCTGGCCGCGCTGAGGCCTTCACGTCCGGCATGGGTGCCTGTGCGAGGGGACTTCAGCGGGGACGCGAACTCGATCGAGGGAATCCTGCGAGGAGTCGTCCACCGCGTCGCGGCCGAGCGACCCGGCGATGAGCTGATCGCGCTCAGCACTCCCGTCGAGATAACGATGGGACGCTGCGTGGAGGTGTCGCTGGTGCACTGGCTGCAGGCCGGCGACAGCGAAGTGGCAGACCAGGATCTGGCTTCACATCTCGATTCTTTCTGGCGCGACATGCCGATGCTGCCAAGCGTGTCCACGACGCCGCTCGACAAGAAGACTTGGTTGGGAGCGGTGCCTATCGATCAGTTGCTGGACGATCGGTCTGCGTCGTTGCCTTTGGCCGGACGGATGGACTTTGGTCGCATGGGATACCTGCAATTGAGCCTCTATCCATCTCGACTATTCGTGCCGATGCTAGTGGGGGCTGCTCAAACCGAGGTGCGCCAGGTGGGCTCCACGCTCGAGGTCCTCGTGGATGAACAAGTGGTGGCGGACTACGCTCACTGGAACGCGGGCTGGGGTCCGGTGCATCCGGGACCGCTGAGCGGAGCCTGCGGTGCGGCCTTGGTCTCTCGCGGAACGAAGTACCGCGAGATCCCGGCCGCCGAAGGACACGTGGTTCGATCGTTTTATCTCTGGCAAGTGCGCCTGCTTCACCGGAGCAACACGTACGACGAGTTCGGCGAGACGCTAAAGAGCGGCGTCTTTTTCGTTTAGCCCGCCGCCGCTTCTGCGTTCCGGGGCACGGCGGGTGTGAGCCACGGCGCCCCGGCCAAAAGCTCGAACAGATCTGCTACGCCGGAGCAGCCGGTCGCGGACGGCTGCTTCTGGCCGAAATTGACGCTCTGGTTGCACTGCCGCAAAGCTGCCGTTGGTGTTCTGGTTAGGAATTGGGTGGTAGCTTACTGGTGTGAGAGCGAACTTTCCCTTCCTTGAGCGCTCCTTCCACTCACCAGCTCCAAAGCAACTACTCGCCAAAGAGAATTTCAAAAGCGGCTGCTCGTACATCTAGGCTGATTCCGTTCTCTAGCCGACCGGTTAGGGTTTGCAGCAGCCACCGTGCGGAAGAACGCTGCAGACCGTCTCTGGTCAGGAGTCGTCACTGCGGCCGTCTGCCCCATTGTTGCCATTCGCCAGTCTATCCTAGAGACACTGTAGAGTGTAGCGACCAGCCATGACCGCTATGTTTTATCGGTTCTCATGGAGCGCTTTCAACTGTTCCTTACTGGGCTGAAGCATTTCAGTCCTCTGACCAAACGGCGCCAAGCTTCCGCCATCAACGGTGAACACGGTGGTGTGATGGAGGCGGCCGCCAAACCCATTGCTGCCTCCCAAGCTCTGACCTCCATACACGTTCTTCTCGCCGGCTAGAACCCACACCGGCTCGAGTCCGGCTTGGGTGAGGTGTTCCAGGAAATAGTCACGAGAGACCACTCCTGCTCCGGCCCCACGCGTGTGAAGGGAGGGGTCTTGCCATCGAAGAATACCTTCAGCGTCAAGGTATTCCGGCTTCTTTCCGCTGCGAAGGCGAAGATCAAGAAGCTTCATGGCGGCTACAGACGGAAGGTGGAGCGTGAACGACTCCTCGACCGAATTATCCTTGGTGTTGCCCTCAGCGGTAAGGGACTCGACGATGCCGGCGTAGGGCGTGGCAATACCTATGTAAGTGTTCCTCGATAGCTTAATTGTCTTTTCGCCGCGCCAGCCGTGCTCCCCCAAGAAGGTTTCCAGATGCCCTTCATCCGACAGTCTCGACGAGTCACCACGTTGCTCGCTCAGCAGTTCCTTGGCCAATGCAGGGCCGGCACCCTGGCGGGTGACCAAGCACCTGATGTGGGACCAGGCATCTGCGTGGTTACGCCTGCTCTGACCCGGAACCTTCCAGTGGCGAAAACTGTGCACTACAAGCCACCGGTGGCCGTCAGGGCTGACCACTTCAATCTCTTCGGGACCGTTGCACAGGTCACTCTCTACCGCAACCCAGGCAAGGAGCAAGTCCGTATCGCCGGACGGCAGTCGCGGGGAGGAAGGCGTCCACCAGGTGACTGGAGTCGAAGACCAGCCAGACTCTTGGGTGTTGCGTACAAGGAGTGACGGGTCAATATCCTTCTTCATGGCGCGGCCACTGGGGCCGTACTTGAAAGCCCGCAGCTTGCCATCGTCGTGGTAGGAGGACACAGCAAGGTTGTCGGTCAGCCGAGCCGTGACCTCCGCAAGCGCTATGTACTGGTACTTCTTTCCTATCCGCTCGACCCGATGATTGCCCATACGCTCGCGAGAGATGCGGGGACCCTCGTCAAACTTCTCGAAGAGCTCCTCAGTCCACCCTATCGAGTGCGCACGAGCACATATCCAGCGCCTCACGGTCGCGTGGTCAAACTCGGGTGGGCGCCTGTCGTCGTCGTTCATCCTAGTCGCTTCAAGCAGGTGCTGTTCGGCGAAACCGCTGTACTCAGCGAGTATCCCGGGGGGGAGTTGGTCCTTCAGAGCCATGTTTGCCTGCGCCAGCTCTTCCCATAGTCTCTCTGACTCCTCCCTGTCCTTCTCGCTGAACCAACCACGCTCGGGTCGTTGGCGGTAGTTCAGGCTTGCGCGAAGCAGGTTTGTGTAGGCCTGAAGTTGCGCTGCCGTAGCCTTACGCTCGAAGTCGGCTTCCCAGCGCTCGTAGAGCTGCTGCGTGGTAAGCCCCGCGAATGCCCGCGGCAGGCTCATGATATCGTTCAGCCAAGTGCCTAAGGTGTAATTGCCAAAATCTCCATGTTCTTCAGTCGAAGAGAAAATGGAGTCGCCGTACCCCTTCTTGCGGAACTCCTTGAGGTCGTCATCGGTTATCGACTCCAAAGGCCAAGGCGATGTGAACTTGGCCTTTCCGGTTTCAATGTCCACCTCCGAGGGCAAGTGCCCAGCAGCTTGAGAATACAGGAGAATACCAATAGCATAATCGCGTGCGGGTAGGTGAAGTGGAGGGGTGCGATCCCTGGCGAAGTGGTTCGCCCAAACTGCTGACGCTACGGCCCCGGATCCGGCACGGTCTACTCCCTGCATCACTGCTCCGTAACATGCAGCGAGCAGACGCTCAGATATATACGGGTCGTCGACGTCGACGAACTTGTCGAGCAGGGCAGCTGCCACATTAAGGTTGGAGGACAGCAAATTTACCAGGGCTTTCGTAGCCCGATCCCGCACAGCGCGGTTGCTGGCAGACAGGAACCAAGTCAGCGCGACGGCCGCCAGCCATAGACGCTGTTCTTCCACTTCGCCGGCTTCCACCTGCCAAGCCCAGTCGATGAGGGACTCCACGGTACCACCCTCACTCAAGTCGTCTTCCGCCAAGAAGATAGACCACACGGCGTCCCTTTGAGGCAGAGGACGCTGCCAGAGGTCAAGGTGCAGCCATTCGGCATTGAACTGATTTTCCGGCTCGGTGCAAACCAGCAGCAGCAACGCATACGAAGACTGACCGGTCAACTTACAGAGCGTGTACACCCAATCGACCGTCCGCTGCGTGAACGCTTCGGGAGCACGCCAGGCAAGCGAGCTCACAAACGCGTCAGCTAACGATGCATCCTTGATTGCATCTGCGGACAGCACATCGAGCAGTTCGTACCCGAACTGCTCGGGAAACTGGACCGCAAGCGCCTCGATGACCCCAGCAAAGCGCCAAGATGCTTGGGGGCCAAAGTAGGTAATCAGCGGCTGCTGTTGGATCGAGCCCTGAAGGTCGGCGGGGTCGATTTGCGCGATGAGGCGTCCGGCTCGCAGGTGGTCCGACAGCCGCTCGAACGTAAACCTGATGGTTTCGACAGTTCTGCCTTGGTGGCGCTCGATTTCCTGCGTAAGCACGCCTTCGGAGAGGAACGCCGACAGAAGGCTACGTTCCACTCTGCCCCCTGAATTGAGGTAGCGTTCGAATAGCTCAATCGTTGTCTCGAGTGGCAAACTGCCACCGTCCCCGTCAGCAGTGGAAGCATCAAGGAAGCCGTCGAGCGCCTTACGCGCAATCTTCTGCTGGGGAACAAGGCGCAGCTCCGTTTCCACCTTCTCCGCGACCGCCGACAGGTAGAAATTGAAAATGGCTGTGATTCCTTGCAGACCCTTGGGCAGTTGTTTGAGGTTCTTCTGCTCCAGGTATCTACAGCACGTCCGCAGGAACAGGGGGTTCTCAAACTCGTGGGCCAGATTTGGCGAGCTGGGCCGCGCAATGCCGCGCCGGTCCAGGTATGCTTTGGCTGCAGCCCCAGCACGGCCCGCGAACCCGTGGTGAACCAAGTGCTCAATGCCATCCAGCGGGAGGTAGTGCAGGTACGTGTCGCGCACAGTCAGGACCAAGGCCAAGCGCGGAAATCGCTGTATGTGCGCAACGAAGCCTTGCAGGCGCGTTTCCCACAGGTCAACCCCATGCCTCTCGTTCAGGGCATCAACTGCAAGCACCGCTCGGTAGCCCGCGGCCTCAGCAGCAGCATCCAAAGCTCCGAGAAACTCGTTGGTGCTGACCTGTGTCAGGTCCAGCTGCGCTCGAATTTGCTCCCACGGGTCGGCCTCGGTCAGGGTTCCAGTCAGGACCAGGACGAAGGGGCGTGTCAGTTCGAGCTGCTTTACTCCGAAGTCGGCCAGCAGATGCGACTTGCCGATGCCAGCCTGTCCAGAGATAAGCAGTTCCCGCTTGTTCGCCAGCCGCCAACGCGTGCTTGCTAGCTCGCGGCGAACGTGGTCTACCGATGAATACAGATCGAACAGGTCCCGGCGAGCAATAGCACGGTCCTTGTCGGCGACTTTGTCTTGAAGTTCGGCTAGCGCACTTGAGACACTCTGTGCGCCAGCCTCTAACAGCGGGATCCAAGTGTCCAAGGGGATATAAGCATCCAGCGCAGCCGGTGAACCCGCGAGGGCATCGATTAGCGGCTCGCAAGCTTGCTTCATCTGATCAGCGGCGGACGTCAAGCCTTCCCGCGCCAAGCTGCGGGTCGCCCCGTCGAGTCGGTACGTGATTTCTGCAGCCCAGGCGTTTGGCTCGTTCAGCAGTTCCGGGTCCCGCGCGAGTGCTTCCAGGGCTTGCCGGATAGGCAAGTCGACATGGCTCTCGGGGCTGTAACGCTCGCCGAGATTGCGGCGCTGGATCTCGAACTTCTCGCGAAACCAGGCTGAGCTGAAGCTGACGGTGTCGAACCAGTAGCGGGCCCGCCCCGAATAGGCTGGAGTGTCGCGGCCGAGCCGTTCCTGGATGCTTGACGCGCTCCAAAGTTCGAGCTTCAACGAGCGGCCCTGCGCCACAGCGGCCGCGATGCTCTTATCTCGCCACTTTTCGTACAGCTGTACCTCACTCAGCTTCCTACCCGAGCGGTTGTCTCGAAGGTCGATGGGCAGGCAAACGATAAACGTCATAAGTTGCGGATGGGCTGCCATCGCACGCTGCAGGGATTCGGCCAGATCCGCGACCTGGGGCGATTCGAACCCATTCATGAAGTACTTGGCCTGCCAGCCAACCTCGTACCCGTCTGCGTACGCGCGGTAGCACTCCAGCCCCTGGTCCGCTCCCGGTCCTTTCCGAACGAACCGTGAGCCCTCCGCCGGATCCTCCAAGGCAGCTAGCTGGCAGCAGAGCTCTTCGAAGCCACCCATCTGGGTGCCCCGGTGTTCTCGAATTTCAGTGAAATCCATGCGCATCGGCAACTCAGCCTCCGGTGTGTGCTATCTGCTCCAGCCACGGCTGGGAGCGTGATTAGTCGAACACTTTATCGGATAAGGTGTTCATTGGCCTAAACATGGGCCGCCATTGAATGCCAGTTGGCCATCCACCCCGACTCGATTCGCATGCTTCATAACTACCGTTTCTCAGTCTGCCTTTCCCAGATGGCACTTCTTGTACTTCATGCCACTACCACACGGACAGAGATCATTACGGCCAATTTTTGCCTTTCCTCTCATAGCGGATGATCCACTTAGGGTTATTCCTGGCCTGCGCTGCATGCCTGCAGTTTGAGCGTCCATTTCGTCTGACTGATGCCATGGGTAATCTAGAACGACTCCCGTTCGGATGCTTTCATCGGTATCAAGACAGAGTCCAAACCATTTCCGCGCTTTTAGTGTGTATTTCCGTAGATGGCAATGCGCTGCGAGTTTTTTCGCTGCCGCGTCTGTTTCCCCTGGATTGCAATGGATGCAAATTCCCTCTTGTGCCTCTCCTAGGGAAACAGTGAAGTCATGGACCGCTCCATCAAATTTGGCTTGTCGTATGACTTCTTGAATTCCGTTATCGATATGGCGACACGTGTCCTCGCCAATCGTGAGCAAGAGGAATCCGAGTTCAATGGTAGCGGGATCACCTCTCTGTTCAATCTGTCTAATGAGGCGCTCAAATGCTGTCCCAGCAAAGCGAGTGAGAATCCCGTCAGGTGTTCTGTTGCCAGGAATTCCTTCCCGACGAATGGTCATCGCCAGGTCCAAGTCGGCGCTAATGTCGTCGTCAAGGAGAACCATGTCATGCTCATCGGAGAGCCACAGGTTCTCTTTGAGATGAAACGATAAGGCAATCAGTTCATGCTGTATAAGCAATTTGTCGGCATGCAGTACACGCTGATTGATGTATCCGAGAAGTCGCAGAGGGGTTTCCAGCATCTCGGTCATCGCATCAAGGAGGAATATGTCCATGATGAAAGGAGGCCTGATGCCTTCGGATACTTCTTGTTTCAAGAATTGCCTAGCTTGAAAGCTAAGGGCGGGATAGTGGTCTGAGACGACATTTAAAATAAAAACCTCTTTGGGTTTCCAGGGGAGTTTGATCTCGCTATTCTGAGGACTGCGTAACACGCAGTCACCGGCCAAGAGGTGCCGAGCACACAGTAGCCCCTGTTCATAGGAGTCCGTGATTGCCTTTTGGAAGTCGGCTTTGATCTGACCATCATTCCCCTTTCTGGCTTCCAAGGTGAGTCGCTTCGATTTGGCTTGAACGACAATCAGTCGATCCCCAAAAGTAACCAGAACATCAATCTCGCCGGCTTTATTTTTTCCTTGAAATAGATCGACATTGCGCAGAACGTTTTCTGCTCCAAAAACCTTGGTCAACCGGTTAACAACAAACGATTCTGTGAACTCGCCGCGATGTTTAAAAGCTGTTGCTTTGTAGGCATCATCGGCCGCCATCCAGTAAAAAGGCGACTCATACAAAGCTTCTACGATGCTGTAATACTGAAGCAGCAACACGCGGCCGTCTGGGAGAGGGATCAGGGGAGACGCAGCAACAGAGTTGAAAGCGCTGGCATCGCTAAAGTGCGTATTCCGGTCTTGAAGCGTGAAGGCGTCTAGTACTGCCTTTACTTCCTTCAACGAAACGCCGCTGATGCACTCGACTTCTTCAGCAGATAGACAAAAACCAGGAAGTATCGTCCAGTCGGCGGGAGGAGCCTTGAGCATTGCCCTATGGGTTGCCAAAACTTTTGTGTTCTGTATTTCGCCTATGGCACGAACGACTCCGGCGGCAGCCTGGATAGAGAACCCTTTTTTGCTGCTCAACCACACCTCATCGTGGCCGTATTTTTCTACGGAGAAATCGCGGTACTGAAATGAATAAGCCGACTCGCCGCCATAGAAAATGGGCTCCCGCAAAATCGAGCCCTGTGGGGTGGATGGGTCACCAATTGTCTTTATACTGTGAAAAAGAGATGCCCCTATTGCTGCGTGAAATTCATCCATTAGGCGATAGGTTCGATCGATGTATTCCTGCATGGTCGCAGGCTCTGGAAGTTGCCAGTCGATCTCTTTCTGCACCACGAGACCAATAAGTGTGGTGATTTCGGTGCGGATCAATCGACTGTGCGTGAACAGCTTTTGCATATCCGCCACCTTCATCTCTTTCTCGTACGTGATGAAGTTGTCTTGGTGGCAAATGTAAGCAAGAGCATGGACGTATCCTGGACTTGTGGAAAGCACCGCCAGTTCGGCGAAAACATCGGATTCCGATCTCATTGTTCGATGCGGGCCTCTGCGCATGGTGATCCCCCCTAAGTGTTTTGCTTTCGTCAACTTGCCGGTTAGCCTAACCAAGGCGCGATGCTGCGATTGGGGCTTTCCGTCCTGCCAGTATTGCCAAACGGAACTGGTTGTCTTCGCGCATGTAGCGCAAGCCATAATGGGCATCGACGCGGAAGTAGTAGTCAGGATTGGCGGAATACAAAGTCATCGGATGGCCGAGATTCAGCTATCGCCTTTACCATCGTATGCGATGCTTTTCTTCGGTTTCTTTGTGGCGACGGTCATCATCAACATGAAGGTATTGGCTCGTCGTACTCAATGACTCATGGCCAAGATTATCCCTAACCAGGCGCAAGTCGATCTGTTGATCGGCCATATGCGAACCGGCGGTATGGCGCAGCCAGTGCGCCGAAGCACGCTCCAGTAAGTCCGCTCGAACCACATACGCATCACCGCGCTGCCGCAAGCGCTCCGCGGCACCCTCGAAAACCTTTTTCACGATCGAATGCAGTGCCGCTCGAGTCAATGCCTCACGCGATTTCCCGATCGGCAACAGTAGAGGCGTTTCCTCGTTGGGGCTAGGGTAGGGCGCCATGCCTATCTCACGCCGATAACGGGCTAATTCCACCATCAGTTCGGTGGTCGCTGGCACCAGACGTTCCTTGTCGCCTTTACCCAGAACCTCCAGCCACCAGCGCTCATCGCCCTCACGGTCACGCCGGCAAAAGAAACTGCCCATGGTGTTTTCAGCGACTTCAGAAATCCGAAGGCCGCCCAAGTAGAGGAGGGTGAATAGCCACCGGACGCGAAAATAGTGTGCTCGCTGGCGATCGGTTTCTCTGGGCATGCTATCAATGAAGACTTTCAGTTCCTGCCAAAGGTCAGGATCAAGATAGCGGGTGATCCGTGGTTTGGCACGTCGCGCCCGGTGCCGGGATAAAGATAAGGGATTGCCAGCCAGATAGCCGGCATCGACCAACCAGGAAAACATCACATTCAAGATGATCATCGCCTGGCGCTGACTGGCCGTCGAGAGCGGCCCATAGAATGGCCGCCAGCGTGGATCATCCCGGGGATGCTTACGTCCACCACCGGCTACCCATTTTTCCCGGGGTTGGGGATCCAGCAGGAACTGCTGGTAGACCAGGAAATCCTCATGGGTCAGGGAGGAGAGGGGTTTGCCCAGTTGCAGCGTCGACCACAGCAAGAGTCGTTCGGCTTCTTTTCGATAGTTGTCGAACGTTGTCTTGGTTTCGATGAAACGCGCCAACCAGGCGTGAATGGCCTGCAGATCATTGGTGGCTGCAATCTGAGCGACACGACCAACGGCACGATTGCGCCCTTGGCTGCCGTCGAGGTCGGCGGGCAACAGGATCTGCTCAACAGGGATTGGCGCGAGCGCGGTATCAGTCATTTTTGGCCTGAAATCGTGGATATAGGTCTCAGTATTTCCTCAAGGCCATCAGTTTGCAATAATTCGACATTATAGTCGTAATGTCAAATGTTGTACCGGTTTAGTTATATATATAATGTTTTACGTTGTATTATTTTAATAATTCCACCTCACCGAACCTGCGCGATGCCAAACGAAGCCCAAATACACGCTGACATCGAAGCCCTCCGCGCCCAGGTTTCCGAGACCCAGGACCTATATCGCGAGGTGTGCACAATTCTCTTCTTCCGTTACGGCATCACGCCCACGGCCAACAAGCTGTACCAATACGTCAGGAAGGGCAGCATGTCAGCACCGGCGGAAGCCTTGGCGAAATTCTGGGAGGATCTGCGCGAAAAGAGCCGGGTGCGGATCGAGCATCCCGATCTGCCAGACACACTCAAGTCGGCGGCAGGGGAGCTAGTCGCCGCCCTGTGGACTCAAGCCCAGTCGGCCGCCCAGGAGGGGCTGGAAACATTCAGGTCCGAAGCCCAAGCAGCGGTAGTGGAGGCACAAACAGTTCAAGATTTTGCCGAGAGAGAACGTGCCGCCGCTTTGGTAGAGCGAGATCGGGCTCGGCAAACAACCAAGGATGCCACGGAGCGAATACAGCAGCTAGAGCGCGACTTGGCCGCAGAACGCGCTAGCAAAGCAGTTCTGGCATCCCAATTGGAAGCAGCCGGGTACCAGCAAGCCACTCTCCAAACTGCATTGAGCGAGGCTCGGCACGATTTCGCGGCCGAAATAGAAAAACACCGCCAAGCATTGAAACGTTCCGAAGAGCGATATGAAGCCTCCGAAAAGCGAGCTTTACTGGAAATAGATCGGGAACGCACTACCGCCGCAAAATTGCAAAAAGATTTGGCTCAATTTCGCCAACATCAACAGAATACCGAAGAGCGCCACCGTATCGAAGTAGCGCAACTTCAGGCAAACCTCGCAGACACCCGCCAAAAACTGGGTGTAGCAGAAGGTGTGCTCCAGGAACTACGGGCGCTAAGGCAACAGCAAACCGACGAGCTGAAACTTTTGCGCACAACCGTTGCAGAGAGTGATGCTAGAAAAAATTTGCTAGAACACGAATTAGCGGCTTCCCTAGAAAACGTCGCTAGGCTCGAGAGCGGACTGAAGCAACAATCAGAGGCCAAGCCGAACAGAAAACGAAAAGGCGCGCAGTAATGCTTGGCTCGCGCATGCCAAGAGTAAAACGAACCCGCACGTGGTATTCCCAGAACTAAATTTTGCACATAGCGACACAAAGTCAATGTGGAACAATTAGTTCCGGAAATGTGTGAAATTTACTTCGGCAGACTACAGGAGAAGGCGGCAGGCGGAAAACACCATTTCCTCTGCTTCGTATAATTTGTATTATGTTAAATTATGTTTGTGCGAGGTAATCGATATGGCCGCTGAACGAGTGGAATGGATACGATCAGCGGCAATCAATGCTTCGTGTTCAGTGTTTGTTCCGGATCACCGGTAGCTGGAATATATCGATGCCTTCGTCCAGCAAGGCTTCGCGTTCATCGCTGGTGGCCTGGCCGCGGATCGATCGCTCGGGGGCTTCGTTGTAGTGGATGCGACGGGCTTCCTCGGCGAAGCTGCTGCCGACGTCCTCCGCGCTTTCAACGATGGCGTCGACCAGCGCCTGGTAGGCTGCGGCCACTTGCGAGTTCGCCGGCACCATCGCCGTGCTGACCGTGCTGGCTGAACGGGATTCGGTCGGCACTTCCCTGTCCTCGGCATGGCCGCCGATAGCCACGGCCGATGGTATGCGGCGCACATTGGCGCTGTCGCATTGCGGGCAACGGATGAATTGGCGTGCGTTTTGTGCTTCGAAATCGTCGGGGCTGCGGAACCAGCCTTCAAAGCGGTGATCGTTGTCGCAACTCAGGTCGTAGATGATCATGACTGGCCTAGTGGTGCCCGGAACCGGGGTCGAACCGGTACGCTCAAAGAGCGAGAGATTTTAAGTCTCTTGTGTCTACCAATTTCACCATCCGGGCGGCTTCGCGATTATATCGGGAAGCAGATATGAAAAAGGGAAAGCGCATTGCGCTTTCCCTTTTCAGACTGGAGCGGCAGAAGAGTCTCGAACTCTCGACCTATACCTTGGCAAGGTATCGCTCTACCAACTGAGCTACTGCCGCATGTCTCTGGAGGCGCGAGCCGGAGTCGAACCGACCTACACGGATTTGCAATCCGGTGCATAACCGCTTTGCTATCGCGCCACGCCTACAAACTTTTACTACTAACGAGGAAGCCATGCTTCCCCGAGGAATTTGGAGCGGCAGAAGAGTCTCGAACTCTCGACCTATACCTTGGCAAGGTATCGCTCTACCAACTGAGCTACTGCCGCGTCAAACAGAGCGCGCATTATAGACGCCCCAAGGGATTTGTCAACACCCTCTTCTATTTTTCCGCACTACGCCTGGCAATTTCCGGCCAGGCCATGCGCAGGTAATAGCCCATCGACCACAAGGTCAACAGTGCCGCCAGCCAGATCAACCACTCGCCGGCCAGCATCGTATCGATACCGAACAGCGGCGCCTGGAGCAGCAGCAGCGGAATCGCTGCCATCTGCGCGGCGGTCTTGATCTTGCCTAGCATCGAGACGGCGACGCTCTTCGCCGCGCCGATCTTGGCCATCCATTCGCGCAGTGCCGAGATGGTGATCTCGCGACCGATGATGATGGTGGCGACGATGGCGTCGGCGCGGCCGAGCTGGACCAGAACGATCAGCGCGGCGGCGACCATCAGCTTGTCGGCAACCGGGTCGAGGAAGGCGCCGAAGGCCGAAGTCTGATTGAGCTTGCGCGCCAGATAGCCGTCGGCCCAGTCGGTCAGCGCGGCGGCGATGAAGATCAGCGTGGCGATCAGGTTGCGCTCCTGCGCCGTCGCCCAGTCGGCCGGCAGGTAATAGACCGCGATCAGCAGCGGGATGGCGACGATGCGCAGCCAGGTGAGCAGGATGGGAAGATTGAATGGCATAGGCCGTCAGTGTAAGGCGGAATGAATCTTTTCGGCGAGTTCGCGACCGATGCCGGGAATCTCGGCGAGCTGGTCGATGCTTGCCTCGCGCACGCCGGCCAGGCCGCCGAAACGGGCGATCAAGGCTTTACGGCGGGCCGGGCCGACGCCGGGCAGGCTTTCCAGCGTCGAAGTCTTGCGGCTCTTGGCGCGTTGCCCGCGGTGGCCGGTGATGGCGAAGCGGTGCGCCTCGTCGCGTACTTCCTGGATCAGGTGCAGTGCCGGATGGTCGGACGGCAGGTTGAGCGGCGGCCGGCCGTCGGCCTCCGGAAAGATCAGGTTTTCCAGGCCGGGCTTGCGCTCCTCGCCCTTGGCGACGCCGATCATGTTCAGGTGGGTCAGGCCGAGGTCGGCGAGCGCCGCCCAGGCCGAAGCGACCTGCCCCTTGCCGCCGTCGATCAGGATCAGGTCGGGCGCCCTGCCCTCGCCGCTGGCGATGCCGTCGTAGCGCCGCGTCACCGCCTGGCGCATGGCCGCATAGTCGTCGCCGGGCGTGATGTCGCGGATATTGAAGCGGCGGTAATCGCGTTTGCTCATCTTGTTGCCGTCGTAGACCACGCACGAGGCGACGGCACTTTCGCCCATGGTGTGGCTGATGTCGAAGCATTCGATGCGGACGATTGCCTCGCTCAGTTGCAATGCCTCCTGCAGCGCGGCCAGGCGCTGTTCCTGTTGTGCCGACGCCTGGTTGCGCGCCAGGATGGCTAGGCGGGCGTTCTGCAACGCCATCTCGACCCAGGCCTTCTGCGTCAGCGTGCGCGCTTCGGCAATGGGTACCGGCCGACCGGCGAGTTCGGCCAGGCTGGCGGCGGTTTCCTCAAGCTCTTCGCTTTCCGGCAGCGGCGAAACCAGCAGCCGGCCGGGGGCTGGATGCAGTTCGTAATGCTGGCGCAGAAAGGCGGTCAGCGCGTCGGCGGCGGTCGAATCACCGGCGTTGCTCGGGAACAGCGGGCGGTCGCCGAGATGGCGGCCACCGCGCACCATCGCCAGGTTGACGCAGAGCTGGCCGGCTTCGCGCACGGCGACGACGATATCGACGTCCTCGCCCTTGCTGCTCGAAACGAACTGCTTTTCCTGGACCTGGTGCAGCGACTGGATCTGGTCGCGGTAGATCGCCGCCAGCTCGAAGGCGAGCTTCTCGGCGGCCCTCTCCATCGCCGTGTTGAGGCGCTTGATCACTTCCTGCTGTTTGCCGGCGAGGAACATCGCTGCATATTGGACGTCGGCGGCGTAGTCGTCGGGCGAGATGTAGCCAACACAGGGGGCGCTGCAACGCTTGATCTGATACAGCAGGCAGGGTCGCGAGCGGTTGGCGAAGACGCTGTCCTCACAGGTGCGCAGGCGGAACATCTTCTGCAGCAGGTGGATGCTGTCGCGCACCGCCCACGACGACGGGTAAGGTCCGTAATAATCGGCCTTGCGGTCCGGGTTGCCACGGTAGAAGCCGAGCCGTGGGAACTTGTCGCGCGTCAGCACGATGTAGGGGTAGGATTTGTCGTCGCGAAACAGGATGTTGTAGCGCGGCGCCAGCGACTTGATCAGGTTGTTTTCCAGCAGCAGCGCTTCCGCTTCGGTGCGCGTCGCGGTCGTCTCGATGTGGTCGATCTGGCCGACCATGTGGGCGATGCGCGGACTCGACAGGTTGTCGCGGAAGTAGGAAGCGACCCGCTTCTTCAGGTTCTTGGCCTTGCCGACGTAGAGCACGGCGCCGTCGGCGCCGATCATCCGGTACACGCCGGGCAGTTCGGTCAGGGAAGCGAGGAAGGATTTTGCGTCGAAAGCCACGGGGAGCGATGTTAACATGCCGGCCATGCAGCTTCATTGGGACATTTTCTGCCGCGTCGTCGACAACTACGGTGACATCGGCGTCTGCTGGCGACTCGCCCGCCAGTTGTCGGGCGTACACCAGCGCCGGGTCAGGCTGTGGGTCGACGACCTGGGCAGCATGCGCCAGTTGTGCCCAGCGCTTGATCCGCAGGCCGCCGCGCAACACCTTGACGGTATCGAGGTCCGCCAATGGACGACGCCCTTTGTCGTCGACCGGGTTGCCGATGTCGTCATCGAGGCCTTTGCCTGCGAACTGCCCACCAGCTACCTGCAGGCCATGGCCGACTTGCCCAAGGCGCCGGCCTGGATCAATCTCGAATACCTGACCGCCGAAGCTTGGGCCGAGAGTTGCCACGGCGTTGCCTCGCCGCACGCCAGCCTGCCGCTGATCAAGTATTTCTTCTTTCCCGGCTTTTCCCCGGCGACCGGCGGCTTGCTGCGCGAACCGGGCCTGCCGCTGACCACCGAGCCAGCCACTGGCGAAATCAGCCTGTTCTGCTACGACAACGCCCCGCTCGGACCGTGGCTGGAAGCCCTGGCCAGCGCGCCCGAGCCGCTGCGCTGCCTGGTCTCGCCGGGCAAACCGCTGACCGCCGTGCGCGCCTGCCTGCCCGGCGACGGGCCGTGGCAAGTCGGCGCAGCCCGCATCGAGCCGGCGCCTTTCCTGGCGCAAGCCGACTACGACGCCCTGCTCCGCCGTTGCGCGATCAACATCGTGCGTGGCGAGGATTCCTTCGTCCGTGCCCAACTCGCCGGCCGGCCGTTCGTCTGGCACATCTATCCGCAGGACGACGACGCCCATCTCGACAAGCTGACGGCCTTTCTCGACCGCTACACAGTCGGGCTGGAAACCCCGGCCGCGACGGCGGTACGCAATATCTTCCTGGCCTGGAACACGCCGCTGCCGCCGACCAAGCTGACCGCCGCCTGGCAGGATTTCCTGGCGCATCTGCCTGCCATCGACCGGCATGCGCGCGAATGGCAACGTCACTGCATGCGGCTGCCGGAATTGAGCGCAAGCCTCGTCAAATTCTGTGTCGACGCGGTATAATCGCGCGTTTTTCTTTTCAGACTCTGGAATATTTCACATGAAGACCGCTCAGGAACTCCGCTCCGGTAACGTGATCATGGTCGGCACCGAGCCGCTCGTGGTCCAGAAAACCGAATACAACAAGTCCGGCCGCAACGCTGCCGTCGTCAAGATGAAGCTCAAGAACCTGCTCTCCGGCAACCCGTCGGAAGCTGTTTACAAGGCTGACGACAAGTTCGAAGTCGTCGTTCTCGACAAGAAGGAAGTGACCTACTCCTACTTCGCCGACCCGATGTACGTGTTCATGGACGCCGACTACAACCAGTTCGAAGTCGAAGCCGAGAACATGGTCGATGCGCTCAAGTACCTCGAAGACGGCATGCCCTGCGAAGTCGTGTTCTACGACGGCAAGGCCATCTCCGTTGAACTGCCGAACTCGCTGGTCCGTGAAGTCATCTACACCGAACCGGCCGTCAAGGGCGATACCTCGGGCAAGGTCATGAAGCCGGCCAAGATCTCCACCGGTTTCGAGCTGCCGGTTCCGGCCTTCGTCGAAATCGGCGACAAGATCGAAATCGATACGCGCACCGACGAATACCGCAGCCGCAGCAAGTAATTCCTGCTTCTGCCGGAATCGCCAGGGGCAGCTTCGGCTGCCCTTGCTTTTTCCGGGGTGTCGCCAAAGCGACATGCTTTTCTGCCAGAATTCCCCATTCGAACAACCCGAACCGCGGACCCCACCATGAGCTACAAAGTCTTTGTCGACGGCCAGGAAGGCACCACCGGCCTGCAGATCAACGAATACCTCGCGCAGCGCGCCGATATCGAAATCCTCAAGATTGACGCCGACAAGCGCAAGGATCTCGCCGAGCGCAAGCGCCTGATCAACGCCTCCGACATCACCTTCCTCTGCCTGCCCGACGCGGCGGCCAAGGAATCGGCCAGCCTGGTGGACAACCCGAACACCTGCATCATCGACGCCTCGACCGCGCATCGCGTCGATCCCGACTGGGTCTTCGGCCTGCCCGAGCTGTGCCCGGAACAGCGCGCCAAGATCCGCGCCAGCAAGCGCATCGCCAATCCCGGCTGCCACGCCACCGCCTTCATCCTGGCGCTGCGTCCGCTGGTCGCCGCCGGGCTGCTGCCGGCCGCCACCCAGATCGCTGCCAATTCCATCACCGGTTACTCGGGTGGCGGCAAGTCGATGATCGCCGACTACGAAGCCGCAGCCGCCAGCACCACGCAACTGAAGGCGCCGCGTCCCTACGCGCTCGCCCTCGCCCACAAGCATCTGCCGGAAATGCAGGCCTATACCGGTCTGACCGTGGCGCCGATCTTCCAGCCCATCGTCGGGCCGTTCTACAAGGGCCTGGCCGTCACCGCCTACCTGCAACCGGCGCAATTCACCCGCGCCGCGACGCCGGCCGACGTCCAGAAGATCATCGCCGACTACTACGCCGGCGAGCGCTTCATCAATGTCCTGCCGGTCGATCTCGACGCCACCACCGACGGCGGTTTCTTCAATGTTGAAGCCAACAACGGCAGCAACCGCGTCGATATCGCCGTCTTCGGCAACGCCGAGCGCATGCTGGTGATCGCCCGTCTCGACAACCTGGGCAAGGGCGCTTCCGGCGCCGCCGTGCAGGCGATGAACGTGCATCTTGGCGTCGAGGAAAGCGCTGGCCTGCTTTGATCGTCCTCAGCAAAGTCACCCTGCGTCGCGGCACGAAAGTGCTGCTCGACAAGACCACGGTCACCATCAATCCGGGCGAGAAGGTCGGCCTGGTCGGGCGTAACGGCGCCGGCAAGTCGACCCTGTTCGCGCTCCTCAGCGGCAAGCTGCACGAGGACGGCGGCGACTTCTCGATGCCCAGCCAGTGGCGCATGGGCCAGGTTGCCCAGGACATGCCGGAAACCGACCAGTCGGCGACCGATTTCGTCATCGACGGCGATACGCCGCTGCTTGCCGCCCGCAACGAGGTTTTCGAGGCCGAAGCCAGCGACGACGGCATGCGCATGGCTGAAGCCTACATGGCCCTGCACGACGCTGGCGAACACGACGCCGAGGCGCGCGCCCAGGCGCTGATCCTCGGTCTCGGCTTCAAGGTCTCCGAGCTCTACCAGCCGGTCAATAGCTTCTCCGGCGGCTGGCGCATGCGCCTGCAACTGGCACGCGCGCTGATGTGCCCGTCCGACATCCTGCTGCTCGACGAACCGACCAACCACCTCGACCTCGACGCCATGGTCTGGCTGGAAGCCTGGTTGAAGCGCTACCAGGGCACACTGGTGATGATCAGCCACGACCGCGAGTTCCTCGATGCGATCACCCAGGTCACGCTGCACATCGACAACGCCAAGCTGGTCCGCTACGGCGGCAACTACAGCAAGTTCGAAGACATGCGCGCCGAACAGATGCTGTTGCAACAGGCAACGATGGCCAAGCAGGCCGACAAGATCGCCCACCTGCAGTCCTTCATCAACCGCTTCAAGGCCAAGGCGAGCAAGGCCAAGCAGGCGCAGAGCCGGGTCAAGGCGCTGGAGCGCATGGAAAAGATCGCGCCGGTACTGGCCGACGCCGACTTCAGCTTCGAATTCCAGGAACCGCAGAACCTCCCCAACCCGATGCTGTCGATGGTCGATGTCGCCATCGGCTACCCGCCGCCCGACGATGCGCCGGCCGGTACGCCGCCGACGACCATCGTCCGTGGCATCAACCGCTCGGTGATGGCCGGCCAGCGCATCGGCATCCTCGGCGCCAACGGCCAGGGCAAATCGACGTTGGTCAAGACCATCGCCCGCGACCTCGGCGCCATCAGCGGCCAGGTCACCGAAGGCAAGGGCCTGAACATCGGCTACTTCGCGCAGCAGGAACTCGACGTGCTGCGCCCGCAGGACACGCCGCTCGAACACATGATCCGGCTGGCCAAGGAAGCGATCGCCGCCGGCCGCAGCAACGTGCCGGGCCGCGAACAGGAATTGCGCAACTTCCTCGGCAACTTCAACTTCGGCGGCGAGATGGTCAAGCAGGCGGTCGGCACCATGAGCGGCGGCGAAAAGGCCCGCCTGGTGCTGTGCATGCTGGTCTGGCAGCGGCCCAACCTGCTGCTCCTCGACGAACCGACCAACCACCTCGACCTCAACACCCGCGAAGCGCTGTGCGTTGCGCTCAACGAGTTCGAAGGCACGGTCATGCTGGTCAGCCACGACCGCGCCATGCTGCGCTCGGTGTGCGACGAGTTCTGGCTGGTCTCGCGCGGCGGCGTCGGTCCCTTCGACGGCGACCTCGACGACTACCAGCGCTACCTGCTCGACGAAGCCAAGCGCGCCCGCGAGGAAGCCTCGGCACTGCTCAAGGCGGCCTGAGGCCGGCGATGGCGACGACAGCGTTCACTGCCCTCGCCTGCCCGCTCGACGGCGCACCGCTGGCGAGCGCGGACGGCGGCTGGACCTGCCCGGCCGGCCACCGCTACGACCAGGCCGCGCAAGGCTACGTCAATCTGCTGCCGGTACAGCACAAACGCTCGCGTGATCCCGGCGACAGCAAGGAAATGGTCGCTGCCCGCCGTCGCTTCCTGGAAGCCGGCCATTACCGGCCGATCGCCGAACTGGCGGCGCGCGCCGCACTCGCCGACCTGCCGGCCGCCGCAGCCTGCCTCGACGCCGGCTGCGGCGAAGGCTACTACCTGCGCCAGCTTGCCGCGCAAGCCGACGCTGCCGGAAAATCCTCGGCCCTGCTCGGTCTCGACATCTCGAAATGGGCCGTCCAGGCGGCAGCCAAGGCACAACGCGGCACGGCGACCTGGGTGGTCGGCAGCAACGCCAAGCTGCCGGTACTGCCGGCAACATTGGACCGCGTGCTGTGCCTGTTCGGTTTTCCGGTCTATCCGGAATTCGCCCGCGTGCTCAAGCCGGGCGGCACACTGATCATGATCGACGCCGGCCCCGATCACCTGCGCGAACTGCGCGAAATCATCTACCCGACCTTGAAAACCCCGGCGGCACCGAACGATCAGGCACCACCGGGGTTCTCCTTGCGGCACCGCGAATCGCTGTCCTGCCGCATCGAACTCGACAGCCAGGAACAAATCGCCGACCTGCTGGTGATGACCCCGCACTTCTACCGCGCCAGCCCAGCCGGCCGGGAAAAGGCAGCGCAACTCAGCCGCCTGGCGCTGACGGTGGATGTGCGCCTGCAGGTTTGGCAGCGTCTTCAGCCAACCGAAAACGCGTAAGCATCCATCGCAATCACCAAGTCATCGACGCCGGCATGGAAGCGTTCCGGCTGGCAGTTTGCGCCGCCTGCGCCGAGGGCGACGAATAGCGGCAGCAGGTGCTCTTCGGACGGATGGGCGTGGCGGCCGTGGGGTGAAGCGTGGCGGTAATCAAGCAGGTTGGTGATGTCGTTTTCGGCCAGGCGTGCGGCCAGCCAGTCGGCGAATTCACCGACGTAGGCCGGCGTCTGCCCGCCCTGTTGCCAGGCCCGACGATAGTCGCCGAGGTTGTGCGTGATGCTGCCGGAGCCGACGATCAGGATGCCGCGCTCGGCCAGCGGTGCCAGCGCCCGGCCGAGCGCCAGTGCCTGTTGCGGCCCGCCGTGGCTGGGCAGGGAAAGCGGAATCACCGGGATGTCGGCCTGCGGGAACATGTGCATCAGCGGCACCCAGACACCGTGATCGAGACCGCGTTGTCGGTCGATGGCCGCTGGCAGGCCGGCGGCGTTGAGGCCGGCGACAAGCTCGGCTGCGACATCAGGCGCACCAGCGGCCGGGTAGCGCAGTGCGTAAAGCGCTTCCGGAAAACCGCCGAAATCGTGGATGGTCGCCGGCTGCTCGCTGGCACCGACGGTCACCTCGGCCGTTTCCCAATGGGCACTGACGACGACGATGGCGCGCGGCGTGCCGTAAGCCTCGAGCAGTCGGGCGGCCATGTCGCGCAAGGCCTGCCCCGCTGTTCCGGGATAAAGGGCAAAGGTCGGCGCCCCATGCGACACGAACAGGCTGGGCAGGCGGGACATCAGCGTGCCTCCGCGGCACCCAGCCGGCCGCTGCGGTAGTCGTTGATCGCCTGGTAGATTTCCTGTTCGGTATTCATGACAAAGGGACCGTACTGGGCGATTGCTTCGTTGAGCGGCTGGCCGGCGATCAACAGCAGGCGGCTCTCTTCCCGGGCGCTGACCAGGACGCCGTCGGCGGCCACGTCGTTGTCGAGGATGGCCAGTTGCTTTTCGGGAACGTGCTGGCCGGCGATGTCCATGGCGCCACGATAGACCACGACAAAGGCGTTGTGCCCGGCTGGCAACGGGTGCTCGAAACTGGCGCCTGCCGGCAGGTGAATGTCGAGGTAGAGCGGCTGCGTGGCCGTGCGCGTCACGGCGCCGGCCACACCCCGGCTTTCACCGGCAATGACGGTGACGGTAATGCCGCCGGGCAGATCGTAGCGCGGCAGTTGATCGGCTGGAAAATCGCGGTACCAAGGCGCACACAGCTTGTCTTTGCCCGGCAGGTTGAGCCAGAGCTGAAAACCTTCCATGCGCCCGTCTTCCTGTTCGGGAATCTCGGAGTGAATCAGGCCGTGGCCGGCAGTCATCCACTGCACGCCGCCGTTCTCCAGCAGGCCTTCGTGACCGGCGCTGTCGCGGTGGCGCATGCGGCCGGCGATCATGTAGGTGACGGTTTCGAAACCGCGGTGCGGATGATCGGGAAACCCTGCGATGTAGTCGTCCGGATTGTCGCTGCCGAAGGCGTCGAGCATCAGGAAGGGATCGAGGCGGCGCTGCAGGTTCTGCGTCAGCAGGCGGGTCAGGCGCACGCCGGCACCGTCCGAGGTGGCCGTGCCGGCGACGAGCTGTTCGACCCGGCGGCTTTGCCGGATGCTTTCGGTCGGGTTGGTTGGCGTGCTCATGATTTCCCCTCAGGAAAACAGGCGGGCAATCTCGGCTTCCGCCTCGGCGAAACCCTGCGCGGTCGCCTCCGGCCCCATGTTCAGGCCCTCGGCGTAAATGAAATGGACGTCGGTGATGCCAAGGAAACCGAGGAAAGTCCTGATCAGCGGCACCTGGCTGTCGAGCGCCGTGTCGCGGTAACGCCCGCCACGTGCCAGCGCCACGTAGGCGGTCTTGCCCTTGAGCAGGCCTTCCGGACCGTTGGCGGTGTAGCGGAAGGTGACGCCGTTGCGGGCAATCGCATCGAACCAGCTTTTCAGTTGCACGGGAATCGTGAAGTTGTACATCGGCACGCCGAGCACCAGCACGTCGGCGGCCTGCACCTGGGCGATCAGCGCATCGTCGCTGGCGACGCGGGCAGCCTGTTCGGCGGAGCGCTGGTCGGCCGGGGTGAACAAGGCACCGAGCGCGGTGCCGTCGAGCACGGCCGGCGGATTGGCGCCGAGATCGAGGACGTCGAGGGTGGCAGCCGGATTGGCGGCTTGCAGGCGCTCGACGACCTGCCGGGCGACACGGGTGGAATTGGCATCGGCGGCACGGATGCTGGCGTTGATCTGCAGGATGTTCATGTTGTTTCTCCGTTGGGGTCAGGGTGAGTCCATTGTATTTAAGCGGAATCACTTGATTAAGTGGGGCAAATGGATAACATTGTTCCGCATATGGAACAATTTGACGCCAACGATCTGCTGATCTTCGCCCGTGTTGCCGATGCGGCGAGCTTCAGCCGTGCCGCCGAGCAGCTCGGCCTGCCGAAATCGACCGTTTCACGGCGCGTTTCATTGCTTGAGGAACGCCTGGGCGAGCGCCTGATCCAGCGCACCACACGCCGGCTGACGCTGACCGATTACGGCCGTCAGTTGCTCGAACACGCCCGCCAGGTCGCGGTCGAAGTCGACGCCGTGCGCGCCCTCAGCGAGTTCCGCCAGGCCCGGCCGAGCGGCCGGCTGCGCGTGTCGATGCCGAACGATTTCGCCACCCTGCTGCTGACCGACATGCTCGCCGCTTTCGTCACCCTGCACCCGGCGGTATCGCTGGAACTCGACCTGTCACCGCGGCGCGTCGACCTGCTGGGCGAAAACTTCGATCTGGCCATCCGCATGGGCAGCCTGCCCGACGATGCCTCGCTGGCGGCACGAAAACTGGCCGATTTCCCCGGCGGCTTGTACGCCGCCCCGCAGTATCTGGCCGAGCACGGCGAACCGGCGCATCCCGATGCGCTCATGCTGCACGCGACCCTGCGCCTGTATGGCCGTTCCGGCGAACCGGCGGTCTGGGAGTTGCGCCATCCGGATGAACGGCAAGCCTGGCAGGGATCACCGCGCGCCCATACCGTCGCCAATTCACCGGAACTGCTGATTCATCTGGCGCGCGCCGGTGCCGGCATCACGGCCGTCCCGGACTACTTTGCCGCACCCTGGGTCCGCCAGGGTTTGCTGCGCCGGGTGCTGCCGGCCTGGTCGCTGCCGGCGCATGCGGCCTGGGCGGTGTTTCCCGGCCGGCGGCTGATGCCGGCCAAGACCCGGGCCTTTCTCGACATGCTGATGGCGGCACTGAATCCCTAGACGCTGGCCAACAGCAACGCGCCCTTCTCCAGCGGATCGAGGTCAATGCGTTTGACCTCGCTGAAACCGGCTTCGGCCAGCCAGGCGCGGTAATCCGCTTCGCGATGGATGCTGGTTCCGGTCTCGTACATCAGGGTCAGCTTGAATGCCGCCAGATAGGGCGACGGCGGCTGGTCGTCGAGGTATTCGTGGATGACCAGCAGGCCGCCCGGATTGAGGCTGTCGCGGATGCGCCGGATGACCCGGCGATTGTCGTCGGCTGTCTGGTTGTGCGCGACCGACAGGTAGAAAACCACGTCCTGCGCGGGCGCCCATTGATGGTCGAGCACGCTGCCCGGGGTCAGCGCGATGCGTTCGCTCAGGCCATGCGCTGCCAGCCGCGCCGGGGTGTCGGCCAGGGCGCTGGGAAAATCGACGATCTGCGCACGCAATTGCGGATAGTGTTCGCAGAAGCGGATGCTGTGCAGGCCGTGCGAGCCGCCGAGGTCGAGCAGGCGCTGTTGGTCCGGTCGAAGCGGAACCAACCGCAGCAGGTCCGGCCCGAGATCGCAGGCGAAAGCCGCCATGTAGGCGGCAAAGGTCTGGCCGAGCTGGGGCCGCGACTGCATCGCTTCCCACAAGGTGGTCTGCGGCCCGCCACGGCGCAGCGCGCTGCCGAGATCGCCCATCATCGGCCAGGCTTCGGCGGTCCACAGCAGGCCCGGCGTGTAATCGACGGCGCCGCGCGAGGTGAACCAGCGCTGAGTCGATGCGCTGTTGGAATAGCTGGCGCCGTCACGTTCGAGATAGTCGATGCTGACCAGAAAATCGGCCAGCGTGGCGACACCACGCACCGAGACAGCCAGGCGCCCGGCCAGATCGTCGGTGCTCAAGGGGCCATCGGCCAGCGCTTCGAACAGGCCGAGCTGGCCGGCCGAGATGATCGCTGCCGACTTCATCATCGGCAGGTAAACATCGATCATCGGCAAGTTGTTGCCGGTAGCCGAAGAGCTCACCCGAGTGCCGCCTCGATGGCCGCCCGCAGCGCCGCATCGTCCGGTGCGGTATCCGGCGAGAAGCGGCCGATGACCTTGCCCTGGCGATCGATCAGGAATTTCTCGAAGTTCCACAGCACATCGGTGTCGCGCGCCGGCAGCAGCTTGTAGCCGGCGAGCTTGTCGCGGAAGTCGCTGCCTTCCGGATAAACGGCATTCGGGATCGCGGCAATCAGCGCGGCGTAAAGCGGATGACGCGGTTCGCTGTTGATCTGCATCTTGGCGAACAGCGGGAAGCTGACGCCGTACGTGGCGCTGCAGAATTCGCGGATTTCGTCGGCGGTGCCCGGCTCCTGGGCGGCAAAGTCGTTGCAGGGGAAACCCAGCACCTGCAGACCGCGCGGCGCCAGCGCCTGATGCAGCTTTTCCAGGCCCTCGTATTGCGGCGTCAGGCCGCAACGCGAGGCAACGTTGACTACCAGCAGCACCTCGCCGGCGTAGTCACGCAGGCTGGCCGGTCGGCCGTCCAGGGTCTGCAGGGGAATATCGTAAAGGCTGTCGTTCATTGTCTTCTCCATGGGTTCGGGGCGCTGCTTGGAGTGGCCTACTTCGCTTTCCGTTCCCGAAGCGTCGCAAATACCCCGGATCGTCAGGCAAGCTGCGCCAGCGCCTGCAGCGCCTGCAGCGCCTCGCGGTAGACATGCGGATCGGGATAGCGTCGCGTTTCCGGGGGCAGCAGCCGGGCCACGCGTTCGCCGCGCCGTGCATCGATTTCCGGCTGCCAACCGGCGAGCACCTGGGCAACGGCATGCGGCGCGTTGCACACGAGCAGCATGTCGCAGCCGGCGGCCCAAGCGGTTTCGACGCGAGCCAGCATGTCGCCGACGACACCGGCACCGGCCATCGACAAATCGTCGGTAAAAACCACCCCGTCAAACTTCAAGTCGTTTCTCAAATAAGTTATCCATTTATTTGAAAATACGGCTGTATTGGAATCAAAGCACTCGTAGATCACGTGCGCCGCCATGACCGCATCGAGCGCCAGTTCGCGATAGGGACGCAGGTCGTCGGTCATCGCCGCCAGCGGCCGGTCGTCGACCGGCAGTTCGACGTGCGAGTCGGGAATGACGTAGCCGTGACCGGGGAAGTGCTTGCCGCAAGTGCCCATGCCGCCCGCCTTCAGACCCTCGCCAAGCGCGCCGGCGAGCGCTGCAACAACGGCCGGGTCGCGATGGAAGGCGCGGTCGCCGATCACCCGCGACGGGCCGTAATCGAGGTCGAGCACCGGTGTGAACGAGTAATCGACGCCACAGGCGCGCAGTTCGGCGGCGAGGACGAAACCGGCGGCGCGGGCGGCTGCCAGCGCAGCGACCGGATCGCTGTCATGCAGTTGGCCGAGGGCGCGCATCGGCGGCAGCCGGGTGAAGCCCTCACGGAAACGCTGCACCCTGCCCCCTTCGTGATCGACGGCGATCAGCAGGCGCGGCTCGTGCAGTGCGTGGATTTCATCGCACAGCGCCGTCAGTTGGGCACGGTCACGATAGTTGCGGGTAAACAGGATGATGCCGCCGACCAGCGGATGGCACAGGCGTTCACGGTCGAGGTCGGTGAGTTCGGTGCCGGCGATGTCGATCATCAGCGGACCGGGCAGCTTGGCGCTCATGCTTGCTCCAGCAAAACGTAGGCGACGGCGTATTCCGCTTCGTCGCTGATCGAAAGGTGCGCGGTCAGGCAGCGGTTTGCAACGATTTCCGCCAGTTGACCGTGAAAATTGAACACCGGCTTGCCCAGTTCGTCGTGGCCGACGGCAATCGCCGGCAGCAGCACCGGCGGTCGCACGCCCGTGCCGAAGGCCTTGGCGAAGGCCTCCTTGGCGGCGAAGCGCTTGGCCAGGAAGCGGCCTTTATCGGCGGCGCTCGCGAAATCGTCGCGTTCGTCCGGCGCCAGCAGCTTGTCCAGCGCCTTGTCGCCGTGCCGTTCCCACATGCCGCGCAGCCGCGCGACGGCGACGATATCGGTGCCGATGCCGACGATCATTCGGCTTCCGGATTCGCGGCGGCGGCGACCATCAAAGCCTTCATCTCGCGCACCGCCTCGCGCAGGCCGGTGAACACGGCGCGGCTGACGATGGCGTGGCCAATGTGCAGCTCACGGATGCCGGCCAGCCGGGCGACCGGCTGGACGTTGTAGTAATTGAGCGCGTGACCGGCGTTGAAGCGCATGCCGAGCTGGCGGATGGCGCGGCCGGCGACGCGGATCTTCTGCAGTTCAGCGAGCACCGCCGGCGCCTCGGCATCGCGGCCTTTTTCGTAAAAGGCGTGGGCGTAGGGGCCGGTGTGGATCTCGCAGACACTGGCACCGATCCTTGCTGCCGCCTCGATCTGCGGGATTTCGGCGTCGATGAAGACGCTGGTGGTGATGCCGGCGTCGCGCAGACGGGCGATCACGTCCTTGAGCCGGGCTTCCTGGCCGACGATGTCGAGACCGCCTTCGGTCGTCACCTCGTGCCGCCCTTCCGGCACCAGCATGGCCATTTCCGGCCGGGTCGCGCAGGCGATGCCGACCATCTCGTCGGTCGCCGCCATTTCCAGGTTAAGCTTGATCTGCGTCGTTTCCTTGAGCCGGCGAACGTCGGCATCCTGGATGTGCCGGCGATCCTCGCGCAGATGCACGGTGATGCCATCGGCGCCGCCCAGATGCGCCTCGACGGCGCCCCAGACGGGATCGGGTTCGTAGGTGCGCCGGGCCTGGCGGACGGTGGCGATGTGGTCGATGTTGACGCCGAGTTCGATCATAGTTCCTGCAACTCCTTGAAAATCTTGCGGGTTTCCAGTTCCTGGCCACCCAGGTAATAGCTCAGCAGCGTGCGCATCAGCGTCTTGGCCTCGCCGCGCGAGCGCGGGTTGGAGAAATCGCCGGCGCCGAGGTCGAGCAGGCTGCTGCCGCGCACCACCTGGGCGTCGGCTTCGGCATGCGCCAGACGCACCGGCCCCTGCTCCATCCGGTAAGTGTAGAACGCATCGGCGGCAATCGGCTCACCGGCGGCGTCATGCTCGAGCATCAGGCCGTAGCCGAGTTCCTGCAACAGCGCCTTCTCGAAGCTGCGCAGGTCGCCTTCACGGGTTGCCGCGTCGCTATGCGCAGCCAGGCGCTGCAGCGTTTCGGCGTAGCGGGCGAACAGCGTCTGGTGGGCGTCCTCGCGCGGCAACAGGTGCATCAGCAGTTCGTTCAGGTAGTAGCCGCAGAACAGCGCCTCACCGCCGAGCAGCGGCTGACCGCCGACCCATTCGGCCTTCATCAGCGTCAGCACCTCGCCCTTGCCGGCCCAGCCGATTTCCAGCGGTTGAAAACCCATCAACAGACCACGGATCGCCGCCCGCGGCCGGCGCGCACCGCGTGCCAGCAAGGCCATGCGCCCGAAATCGCGGCTGAAGACTTCGACGATCAGGCTGGTCTCGCGAAACGGCAGGCTGTGCAGCACGTAGGCGGGCTGGCCGTCGACCTTGCTGCGCAGACTCATCGCGAAATATCCCGGATCGGCGGCTTACTCGTAGCCGAGGCTCTTGAGCAGGCGCTCGTCGTCGTTCCAGCCCGACTTCACCTTGACCCAGACTTCGAGATAGACCTTGCCGTCGAACAGCCGCTCCATGTCCTGGCGGGCTTCGCTGGCGATGCGCTTCAGCGAGTCGCCACCCTTGCCGATGACAATCGCCTTGTGGCTTTCGCGGTCGACGACGATGGCGGCGAAGATGCGGCGCAGATTGCCCTCGACTTCGAATTTCTCGATCTCGACGGCGGTGGCGTACGGCAGTTCGTCGCCGAGCAGGCGAAAAACCTTCTCGCGGATGTATTCGGCGGCGAGGAAGCGTTCCGACTTGTCGGTCAGGTCGTCCTCCGGGAACATCAGGCCTTCGTTCGGCAGGTGCTTGCGCGCCTCCTTGAGCAGGTCCTGGGTTTGCCGGCCCTTGGCGGCGCTGACCGGGACCACGGCGGTGTAGTCGAAATCGGCCGAGACCTCGGCGAGGAAAGGCAGCAGCGCTTCCCGGTTTTTCAGCAGGTCGGTCTTGTTGATGACCAGGATCACCGGCCGGTCCTTCGGCAGCAGGCGCACCACCGCCTTGTCCTTGGCGTCGTAGCGGCCGGCCTCAATGACGAAGAGGACGAGATCGACGTCGTTCAAGGTCTGCGTCACGCCACGGTTCATTGCCCGGTTCAGTGCGTTCGAAAACTTGGTCTGGAAGCCCGGCGTATCGACGAAGACGAACTGGGCGTCGGCCTCGGTCAGGATGCCGGTGATGCGGTGCCGGGTGGTCTGTGCCTTGCGCGAGACGATGCTGATCTTCTCGCCGATCAGGTGGTTGAGCAATGTCGACTTGCCGACGTTGGGTCGGCCGACGATGGCGATGTAGCCGGAGCGGATTTCGGTCATGGATTCAGGGCTTTCAAGGCCGCTTCGGCGGCGTTCTGTTCGGCGATGCGGCGGCTGCTGCCGCACCCTTGGGTACGCAGCGAAGGGTTGTCGATTTCGCAGGCAACGACGAAGGACTGTTCATGGGCGGCGCCGCTGGTTTCCAGCAACTGGTAACGCGGCAGCGGCTTCTTCTTGCCCTGCAGCCATTCCTGCAGGCGGGTCTTGGGATCTTTCTGGAACTGCCCCGGCTTGAGGTCGGCGAGCAGCGGTGCGTAGAGGCGGGCAATCAGCCTGGCCGCCACCTCGAACCCGGCATCGCGATAAACCGCACCGAACAGTGCTTCGAGCGCGTCGGCCAGAATCGACGGGCGCGTGGCCCCACCGCTTTTCAGCTCACCTTCACCCAGGCGCAGCGCCTGGCCGACGCCCAGCTGCAGCGCCAGTCCGTGCAGGGTTTCCTGACGGACCAGATTGGCCCGCAGGCGGGAAAGATCGCCTTCGGGCAATTCCGGAAAGCGTTGATAGAGGATGTCGGCGATCACGCAATCGAGGATGCCGTCACCGAGGAATTCCAGGCGCTCGTTGTTGGGCGTGCCATAGCTGCGGTGCGTCAGCGCCGTACGCAGGAGAGCGGCATCGGCAAATTCATGCCCGATGCCTGCGGCGATTTTCTGCGGCGTCATGCTTATTCCGCAGTCGTCCCCTTGTAGTCAATCAGCAGGCTGACATTGGCGAACAAGGGAATGCGTTTTTCATAGGCGAACTCGATGACCACCTGGCCACGCTTGTCCTTGTAGATTTCAAGGTCGCGTGACGAAAACGCGAGATGGTCGACTTCGGCATACTTGTCGAAGGAACGGCGCAGCTCGACCACGGTTGAATCCGGCGTTGCCTTGGCGACTACCGCCTTGCTGCCCTGCAATATCTTGTAGTACTCGATGACCGAAGGCGTCACCTTCATGCCCAGCACGGCCACGAGGACGAGGACGATACCCCAGAAAATCAGGCCGGAAAGCGCTACACCACGTTGATATTTCATGTTCTCACCTTACCTGAATGCACCGATACGGCTGAAGTCGTCGAAATTCAGCCAGATGAAGAAGGCCTTGCCGACGATGTTCTGTTCCGGCACGAAGCCCCAGGCCCGGCTGTCGCGGCTGTTGTCGCGATTGTCGCCCATCATGTAGTAATGGCCGTCCGGCACCTTGCAGGTCACGCCACTGGCATTGTATGTGCAATTTTCCCGATAGGGAAAGGAGGAAACGCCGGGAATGAAGGCCGGCGCGTCGGCATCGTTGAGGATTTTATGCTCGACGTCGCCGAGTTTTTCCGTGTATTGCTCGGAGTAGTACAGACGCTCGGCATGCAGGAAGTCCGGCTGCTTTTCCATGGCCACGGCCTGGCCGTTGATGCGCAACTGCTTGTTGTGATACTCGATGGTATCGCCCGGCAGGCCCACCACGCGCTTGATGTAGTCGAGCGAAGGATCTTCCGGGTAGCGGAAGACCATCACGTCACCGCGCTGCGGCTCGTTGACATCGATGATCTTGGTGTTGATCACCGGCAGGCGGACACCGTAGGTGTATTTGTTGACGAGGATGAAGTCGCCCACCAGCAGCGTCGGGATCATCGAGCCCGAGGGAATCTTGAACGGCTCGAACAGGAAGGAACGGAGCACGAAAACGATCAGGATCACCGGGAAGAAATCGCCCCCCCACTCCACCCACAGCGGCTGCTTGTCGTTGGCAGCGCGCAGCTTGCGGAACTTGAGGATGTCGATCGCGTACAGGATACCGGTGACGACGACCAGAATGAGAAGGATCAGGGCGAAATTCATGCGTTCTCTCAGCTATCAACGCGCAGCACGGCGAGGAAGGCTTCCTGCGGGATTTCCACCGAGCCGACCTGCTTCATGCGCTTCTTGCCGGCCTTCTGTTTTTCGAGCAGCTTCTTCTTGCGGGTGATGTCGCCGCCGTAGCACTTGGCCAACACGTCCTTGCGCATTGCCTTGACGTTCTCGCGGGCGATGATGTGCGAGCCGATGGCGGCCTGGATGGCGACGTCGTACATCTGCCGGGGAATCAGCTCGCGCATCTTCGACGCCAGTTCGCGGCCGCGGTACTGCGAATTGGAGCGGTGCACGATCAGCGACAGCGCATCGACCTTCTCGCTGTTGATCAGGATATCGAGCTTGACCACATCGGCGGCGCGGTATTCCTTGAAATCGTAGTCGAGCGAAGCGTAGCCCTTGGAGCAGGACTTCAGCTTGTCAAAGAAATCCATGACCACTTCGGCCATCGGCATCTCGTAAACCAGCTTCACCTGGCGGCCGTGATAATGCATGTCGACCTGATTGCCGCGCTTCTGGTTGCACAGCGTGATGACGTTGCCCAGGTAATCCTGCGGCACGAAGATGGTCGCGGTGATGATCGGTTCGCGCACTTCCTCGATCTTGGAGATCTCCGGCAGCTTGGCCGGGTTCTCGACCTGGATCACCGAGCCGTCGCGCTGCACGACTTCGTACACCACGGTCGGCGCGGTGGTGATCAGATCCTGATCGAATTCGCGCTCCAGGCGCTCCTGCACGATTTCCATGTGGAGCAGGCCAAGGAAGCCGCAGCGGAAGCCGAAGCCCAGCGCCTGCGAGACTTCCGGCTCGTATTGCAGCGAGGCGTCGTTGAGCTTGAGCTTTTCCAGCGCTTCGCGCAGCGAGTCGTACTGGTTCGACTCGACCGGGTAGAGACCGGCGAACACCTGCGGCTTGATTTCCTTGAAGCCGGGCAACGGTTCGGTCGCCTTGCGATCAGCCAGGGTGATCGTGTCGCCGACCTTGGCCGCCTTCAGTTCCTTGATTCCGGAAATCACGAAGCCGACCTCGCCGGCCTTCAGCGACGGGCGTTGCAGCGATTTCGGGGTGAACACGCCGACCTGTTCGCACAGCTGGGTGGCGCCGGTGGACATGAAGTAGAGCTTGTCCTTGGGCTTCATCTCGCCTTCGACAACACGCACCAGCATGACGACGCCGACGTAGTTGTCGAACCAGGAGTCGATGATCAGCGCCTTCAGTGGCGCGCTGACATCACCCTTGGGCGGCGGCACGCGGGCGATCACGGCTTCGAGGATGTCCTCGACGCCGAGGCCGGTCTTGGCCGAAGCGAGCACCGCATCGGTCGCGTCGATACCGATCACGTCCTCGATTTCCTGGCGGGCGTTGTCCGGATCAGCCGACGGCAGGTCGATCTTGTTGAGCACTGGCACCACCTCGACATCGAGGTCGAGCGCCGTATAGCAGTTGGCCACCGTCTGCGCCTCGACACCTTGCGAGGCATCAACGACCAGCAGCGCGCCTTCGCAGGCCGACAGCGAACGCGAGACCTCGTAGGAGAAGTCGACGTGCCCCGGCGTGTCGATCAGGTTCAGGTTGTACACCTTGCCGTCGCGCGCCTTGTACTGGAGCGCCGCTGTCTGCGCCTTGATGGTGATGCCGCGCTCGCGCTCGATATCCATCGAATCGAGCACCTGCGCCTCCATTTCACGGTCGGACAGGCCACCGCAGAGATGGATGATACGATCGGCCAGGGTCGATTTGCCGTGGTCGATGTGGGCGATGATGCTGAAGTTTCTGATATGGTCCATTGCAGGCAGTAAAAAAGGGCGCTAACGGCGCCCTTGGCGATTCGGAAGACCCTGAATTCTAGCGGATTTGCACCAAATATTCACGGGTTTTGGCCTCGTCCAGGAAGTAGTGGCAGAGCTCGGTTTCACCGTGCAGCAGCACCGGCACCAGTTCGTCGTATTTTGCTTCGAGCGCCGGGTCGGCATCAACGTCAACTACCGTCACCGTCGCCCCGAATTCGGCCGCCAGCGGCGCCAGCGCCGCCTCCATGTCATGGCACAGATGGCAGTAGCCGCGGCTCATCAAGGTCAGTTCAATTGCCATTCAAGCCCCGCACGGTCACGAAGGTCTGCATTTCGCCACGACGGATCAGCAAGGTGACGTTGGCATTCCTGTCCAGTTGGGCCAGCAGCTTGTTGAACTGCTCGGCCGACTTGAGTTCGGTGGTGCTGCCGCGATGGATCAGGGCGATGATGATGTCGCCCTGGCGTAACTCGGCCCGCGCCGCTGCACCGCGCACTTCCTCGATTACCAGTCCACCGTCGATGCGCAGCGCACGCCGCTGTTCGGCGGAGAGTTCTCCGACCACCAGACCCAGTCGATTGGCGCTGCGCTCGGGCGCGCGGCCGGCGCGTGGCGGTCGCGCAGCGGCCTGGGACTCGTCTGCCATCTGGCCGACCACGACAGCGATGTCGCGCAGCTTCCCTTTACGCCAGACCTGGACCACCGAGCGCATGCCCGGACGGGTCGCTGCGACCATGCGCGGCAGATCGACCGAAGTCTCGACCGCCTTGCCGTCGAAACGCAGGATCACATCGCCGGCTTCGATGCCGGCCTTTTCGGCGGGGCCGTCGCGCTCGACGGCATTGACCACGGCACCCATCGGCCGCGCCAGGCCCAGCGAATCGGCCAGCTCCTTGCTGACTTCCTGGATAACGACGCCGATCCGCCCACGGCTGACCTTGCCCGACGCCCGCAACTGCTGCTGGATATCCATCGCCACGTCGATCGGAATGGCGAACGAGAGGCCCATGTAGCCGCCGCTGCGACTGTAGATCTGCGAATTGATACCGACCACTTCGCCGCTCAGGTTGAATAGCGGCCCGCCCGAATTACCCGGATTGATCGCCACGTCGGTCTGAATGAAGGGCACGTAGTTTTCCTGCGGCAGCGCGCGCCCCTTGGCTGAAACCACGCCGGCGGTCAGCGAATTGTCGAAGCCGAAAGGCGAACCGATGGCCACCACCCACTCGCCGACCTTCAACCGGGAGGGATCGCCCAGTTTGACGAAAGGCAAGCCGCTGGCCTCGATCTTGAGCAAGGCCACGTCGGTCCGCTTGTCGGCACCGACGATCCGCGCCTTGAACTCACGCTTGTCGGTCAGGCGCACCGTGACTTCCTCGGCGCCGTCGACGACATGCGCATTGGTCAGGAGGTAGCCATCATCACTGATGAAGAAGCCGGAACCCAGCGACTTGTTGTCGAATTCCCTGGGTATCGCACCGCCGCCGGGAACACGAGGAAAGAAACGCTTGAACAGCTCGAACGCCGGATCGCTCTCGTCGAACGGGAAAGGCATGGCCCCGGACTGTCCGCGTACGGCCTGCGTGGTGCTGATGTTGACCACCGCCGGTCCCTGCTTTTCCGCCAGTTCGGTAAAATCCGGCAGGCCGCGCGATTGCGCCTGGGCCAGACCGACGGTAAGGAGCAAGGAAAGAATCGCCAGAATGCGCTTCATTGACCGGTTTTCTCCTGAATCTCGGGGATGCGGGAAATGATGTGCGGCTGGCTGCCGGGATCGCCTACCGGTTGTCGCGAACGGCGTGCCGCCAGCGCGAAGGCAGCAACCACGCCAATCAGGCTGCCGACGATGGCCCCCATGTCGCCGCCCAGTTGCGCGCCGAGCACGGCCCCGCCGATCAGGCCGAGCACCGGCAGGCCGTAGGCCAGATTGGCACCCCGGCGCAGGGTCCCCGCCGTGACGGCAACCGAGACCGTATCGCCGACTTCAGCGCCGATGGCATTGTCCACGCGATAGCGACGCGGACCGCTGCAGAAAGTCTGAGTCAGGTGATGGCCGCCGCAACCACCCTTTTCATGGCAACGGCCGCAACCGCCCTGGGCGACTTCGACGACGGCGCCGGCCGGATCGACCAGGCGGACGACCGCCCGGATGACGCTGCCCTCGCCTTCCATCACCAGCGCCTGTCGGGAGCGATGTCGAGCAAGGGGCGCAGCTTGCCGGCGACGGCCTCGCGTGCCCGGAAAATCCGCGAACGGACGGTGCCGATCGGGCAGTCCATGATGCCGGCGATTTCTTCGTAGGACAGCCCCTCGATTTCGCGCAGGACGATGGCCGTGCGCAATTCCTCGGGCAAGGCGTCCATCGCGCTATTGACGGTCTGGCCGATCTGCTTGGACATCAGCAGACTCTCCGGCGTATTGATGTCGCGCAGCAGGGCCGCATCCTCGAAGCCCTCGGCCTCGTCGGCATCGAATTCGGTACTGGTCGGCGCCCGCCGCCCCTGGGAAACCAGGTAGTTCTTGGCGGTGTTGATACCGATCCGGTACAGCCAGGTGTAGAAGGCGCTGTCGCCACGGAAAGACGGCAAGGCGCGATAGGCCTTGATGAAGGCCTCCTGCGACACATCCTCGACCTCTGCCGCATCGCGGATGTAGCGCGACAGCAAGCGACCCAGCTTACGCTGATACTTGCTCACCAACTGGTCGAAGGCGCCTTGATCGCCGCCTTGCGCCCGCTCGACCAGCAACTGATCGACCTCGCGCTCGCTCATGACTCTGTTTTTCCCGGGAATATGTTCTTGTTGGGGCAGAGTATAACGCAGGCCTTTTGACGCCACCCCTAGGGACTTATCCCTAATTGTGATTTTCTGTAACGATGTGAATCGTTTTCCGCGTGCTATATTGCGCGCCGGATTATCTTCTCCGGGAAACATCGTGCTCAACTTTGATGTGCTCATCATCGGCAGCGGCCTCGCCGGTCAATCGGCGGCGCTTCGCCTGGCCGATCATTGCAGCGTCGCGCTGATCAGCAAGCGCAAGCTTGAGGACTCCGCCTCCGGATGGGCCCAGGGCGGCATTGCCGCGGTGCTCGACAACCGCGATTCGATCGAAGCGCATATCCAGGACACCTTCGTTGCCGGTGCCTGGCTGAACGATGAGAAGGCCACCCGCTTCGTCGTCGAGAACGGGCGCAGCGCGATCGAATGGCTGATCGAGCAGGGCGTGCCCTTCACCAAGGACGAATCCGGCTACCACCTGACCCGCGAAGGCGGCCACAGCGCCCGCCGGGTGATCCATGTCGCCGATGCCACCGGTGCCGCGGTCCAGCAGACGCTCACCGAGAAAGTCCGAAAACACCCGAAAATCCGTGTTTTCGAAGATCACATCGCGGTTGACCTGATCACTGGGAAGAAACTCGGCACCGACGAAAACCGCTGCTTCGGCGCCTATGTCCTCAACAGTGTTTCCGGTGACGTCCTGACCATCGGCGCAGCCAACACCCTGCTGGCGACAGGCGGTGCCGGCAAGGTCTATCTGTTCACCACCAACCCCGACACCTCGACCGGCGATGGCATCGCCATGGCCTGGCGCGCCGGTTGCCGGGTGGCCAACATGGAGTTCATCCAGTTCCACCCGACCTGCCTCTACCACCCCAACGCCAAGTCCTTCCTGATTTCCGAGGCCGTGCGCGGCGAAGGTGGTCTGCTCAAGTTGCCGGACGGCACGCGCTTCATGCCTGAGCACGACGAGCGCGAGGAACTGGCGCCGCGCGACATCGTCGCCCGCGCCATCGACTTCGAGATGAAGAAGCGTGGCCTGGACTGCGTTTACCTCGATATCTCGCACAAGGGCGAAGCCTTCATCCGCGAGCATTTCCCGAACATCCACGCACGCTGCCTGGAGCTCGGCATCGACATCACCCGCGAACCGATTCCGGTCGTTCCGGCTGCCCATTACACCTGCGGCGGCATCGTCTGCGACCTCGACGGGCATACCGATGTCGCCGGTCTCTACGTTGCCGGCGAAGCTTCCTGCACCGGCCTGCACGGCGCCAATCGCCTGGCGTCCAACTCCCTGCTCGAATGCCTGGTGTTCTCGGAAGCGGCGGTCAAGGACATGCTCGCGCAAAAGCCGGCACCGCTGCCTGCCCTGCCCGACTGGGACGACAGCCGGGTCACCGATGCCGACGAGGAAGTGGTGATTTCTCACAACTGGGACGAACTGCGCCGCTTCATGTGGGACTATGTCGGCATCGTCCGCACGACCAAGCGACTGAAGCGCGCCGAACATCGCGTGCGCCTGCTGAAACGCGAAATCAACGAGTTCTACGCCAATTTCCGGGTCAGTCACGACCTGATCGAACTGCGCAATCTCGTCCTCACGGCCGAACTGATCATCCGTTGCGCCATGCTGCGCAAGGAAAGTCGCGGCCTGCACTACTCGCCGGACTATCCGGACATGGCGGCAAAACCCCGCAATACCACGCTCAAGCCACGTCGCCAGAAGCGCTGACGCGGTTCTGCCAGCGCAGGAAAACCCTTAGCCGGCGAAACTCGTCCGGCCCGCTGCTATCGACGGTCACCACCAGCACGCTGGCCGCCCCGCCGCTTTCCGGTGCCAGATGCAATACCGTCAGCCAGCGATGGACCGTAGCCCCCGGCAGGCAACGCAGCGCAACAAACTCGCCATCTTCCTGCAAACGCCCCTCCACCCTGCCGTCGTGGGTCAGGCGCAAGGCGGCAAACGGCGGACGTAGTTGCCGCCAGGCCAGCCCGACGAGCAGGACGACAACCACCAGCAAGCCCGCCACCTGCCAGGGTTCCCCTGGATAGAAGCCGATGAACACGACGCTTGCCAGCACCACGAGCAGCAGCAGGCGATCGAGCAAAAAAGAACGGTGCAGTCCGATGATCACCGGAAACTGCACCGTTCGTCTCCCTGGCAGTCGCGCTTAGATACGCTTGAACACCAGCGAGCCGTTGGTTCCGCCGAAACCGAAGTTGTTCTTCAGCGCTACGTCGATCTTCATCGGCCGCGCCTGGTTGGCGCAGTAATCCAGATCGCACTCGGGATCCTGATTGAAGATGTTGATCGTCGGCGGCGAGATCTGGTGATGGATGGCCAGCACCGTGAACAACGACTCGACCCCGCCGGCACCGCCGAGCAGGTGACCGGTCATCGACTTGGTCGAATTGACGACGATGGACTTCTGCGCGTCGCCGAAGGCTGCCTTGATCGCATCCGATTCGTTCTTGTCGCCGAGCGGCGTCGACGTACCGTGCGCATTGACGTACTGGACGTCGGCCGGCGTCACACCGGCGTTCTTCAGCGCATTGACCATCGAACGGCGCGGGCCGTCCATGTTCGGGGCGGTGATGTGATAAGCGTCGGCGCTCATGCCGTAGCCGGCCACTTCGGCGTAGATCTTGGCGCCACGGGCCTTGGCGTGTTCGTACTCTTCGAGCACCAGGACACCGGCGCCCTCGCCCAGCACGAAACCGTCTCGATCCTTGTCCCACGGACGGCTGGCCGTCGCCGGGTCGTCATTGCGGGTGGACAGCGCGCGGGCTGCGCAGAAACCGCCAAGGCCGAGCGGCGACACGGTCGATTCGGCACCGCCGGCAACCATCACGTCGGCATCGCCGTATTCGATGATGCGTGCGGCTTCGCCGATCGAGTGCGTACCGGTCGTGCAAGCGGTCACGATGGACAGATTGGGGCCCTTGAAGCCGTACTCGATCGACAGGTTGCCGGAAATCATGTTGATGATCGAACCGGGAACGAAGAAAGGCGAAACCTTGCGCACGCCGGCGACATTGTATTCGTCCTTGGTGGCTTCGATCAGCGGCAGACCGCCGATACCGGAACCGATGGCGACACCGACGCGCTCGGGATCGGCCGCGCCCTCCTGATCCAGGCCGGCGTCACGCACGGCCTGCATGCCCGCAGCCAGGCCGTAATGGATGAAGGTATCCATGCGCCGGGCATCCTTGGCGGAAATGTACTGGGTGATGTCGAAATTCTTGACTTCACCGGCAAACTGTACCGGAAAGGTCGAGGTGTCGAAGCGGGTGATCGGTGCGATGCCGGAAACGCCGGCAACGATGTTCTTCCAACCTTCTTCGACGCTGTTGCCGACCGGGGAAATCAGGCCCAGGCCGGTGATGACGACTCTACGACGTGCCAAGATATGCACTCCGAAAGCAAAAATAGCAAGGCCGGCCTTGGGGGCCGGCCTTGCCTGGTTGAAACCGGAATTGGCTTACTGCTTGTTGGCGAGGATGTAATCGACAGCCTGCTGGACGGTCGTGATCTTCTCGGCCTGGTCGTCCGGAATTTCGCATTCGAATTCCTCTTCCAGCGCCATGACCAGCTCGACGGTGTCCAGCGAATCCGCGCCCAGATCATCGACGAAAGAGGACTCGTTCTTGATGTCCGCTTCGTTCACACCCAGTTGTTCGGCGACGATCTTCTTGACGCGCTCTACGATGTTATCCATTCGAAAAACTCCTTCCCCTCGGGGTACGAAAAAAAACGTGTTGATTCTACCAAAAGCCGGGACTTGGTGTAATCAATCCATGAACATGCCGCCATTCACATGCACGGTAGTACCCGTGACATACGAGGCAGCGGGAGAAACCAGGAAGCCGACCGCACCGGCGACGTCTTCAGGTGTGCCGGCACGAGCCAGCGGAATCGAGGCCAGCATAGCGGCCTTTTGTTCTTCGGTCAGCGCATGCGTCATGTCGGTGGCGATGAAGCCCGGCGCGACGCAATTGACCGTGATGTTGCGGCTGCCCAGTTCGCGCGCCAGCGACCGGGAGAGACCGGCGACGCCGGCCTTGGCAGCGCAGTAATTGGCCTGGCCGGCGTTGCCGGAATAGCCGACCACCGACGAAATATTGACGATGCGGCCGAAGCGCGCCTTCATCATGCCGCGCATGACGCCGCGCGACAGACGGAAAACCGCCTTCAGGTTGGTGTCGATGACCGCATCCCACTCGTCGTCGCCCATGCGCATGGTCAGGTTATCGCGGGTGATGCCGGCGTTATTGACGAGCACTGTGATGGCGCCGAATTCCTTGGCGACCTCGGCGAGCACGGCGTCGGTCTGCGCGTTGTCGGTAACGTTGAGGACGACACCACGACCCTTGATGCCCGCTTCGGCGAGATAGGCCGAAATCTGCCCGGCACCGGCTTCGCTGGTCGCCGTACCGATCACGGTGGCACCCTGGCGGCCGAGTTCGAGGGCGATGGCGCGGCCGATACCGCGGGTGGCGCCGGTGACCAGCGCAATCTTGTCGTTGAGCATCGCTTACTCCAGGCCGAGATTGGCTTCGATGGCCGCCGCATCAGCCAGGGCAACCCCGGCAACACCGTCGGCACAACGCTTGGTCAGACCGGCCAGGACCTTGCCCGGACCGCATTCGGCCACGGTCGTCACGCCGATAGCGGCCATTTTCTGGACCGTCTCGACCCAGCGCACCGGATTGTAGGCCTGGCGCACCAGCGCATCCTTGATCCGGGCCGGATCGTTTTCGATCGCCACGTCGACGTTGTTGATTACCGGAATCTTCGGCGCCTGCAGCGTCAGCTCGGCCAGACGCGCAGCCAGTTTGTCAGCAGCCGGGCGGATCAGCGAGGAATGGAACGGTGCCGACACCGGCAGCGCCTTGGCCATCTTGGCACCGCGCGCCTTGCAGGCGTCCATGGCGCGTTCGACGGCGCCCTTGTGGCCGGCGATCACGGTCTGGCCGTTGGCGTTGAAATTGACCGGCTCGACGATCTCGCCCTGCGCCGCTTCGGCACAGGCGGCAACGATGCCGGCGTTATCCAGACCGAGCACGGCGGCCATGGCGCCGGTGCCGAGCGGCACGGCTTCCTGCATGGCAGCGGCGCGCAGGCGGACCAGCGGTACCGCGTCCTTGAACTCGATGACGCCGGCAGCAACCAGCGCCGAATACTCACCCAGGCTGTGGCCGGCGACGACGGCCGGCATCTTGCCGCCCTTCTCGCACCACAGGCGCCAGGCGGCGATACCGGCGGTGAGCATGACCGGTTGGGTATTGACGGTCTGGGTCAGGACTTCGGTCGGACCGTCAGCGACCATCGCCCACAGGTCGTCGCCAAGCGCGGCAGACGCTTCGTCAAAGGTGGCGCGAACCACGGCGGCATCGCCGTAAGCGGCCATCATGCCAACGCTCTGCGAGCCCTGGCCGGGAAATACGAAGGCAAAAGACATCAATCAGTCTCCTGTTATCAGAATTCGAGCAGGGCTGCGCCCCAGGTGAAACCGCCACCAACCCCCTCGACCAGGACTTTCTGGCCGCGCTGGATGCGTCCATCGCGAACGGCTTCGTCCAGCGCCAGCGGCACCGATGCGGCCGAGGTATTGCCATGACGATCGACGGAAACGATCACTTTCTCACGGGGCACGCCAAGCTTCTTGCCGGTCGCTTCAATGATGCGGATATTGGCCTGATGAGGAATCAGCCAGTCAAGGTCAGCGGTCGAGATACCGGCCTTGGCGCAGACTTCCTCGGCGATGTCGGCAAGCACGCGCACGGCGAATTTGAATACCGCCTGACCGTCCATGCGCAGGAAGGGATCACCGGTGACCTGACCCGAACAGACCTGGCCAGGCACGTTGAGGATACCGAACTGGCTGCCGTCGGCATGCATCGCCGTGGCCATGATACCCGGGGTCTCCGAGGCTTCAAGGACCACCGCGCCGGCACCGTCGCCGAACAGCACGCAGGTGCCACGATCGTTCCAGTCGAGGATGCGCGAAAACACTTCGGCGCCGATGACCAGCGCCTTCTTGTGCGAGCCGGAAACAATGAATTTCTCGGCAATGCCCAGGGCATAGGTAAAACCGGCACAAACGGCCTGTACGTCAAAGGCGGCAGCGCCCTTGTTACCGAGCTTGCCCTGAATGATGCAGGCAGTGCTGGGGAAGATGAAGTCCGGGGTCGACGTGGCAACAACGATCAAGTCGAGGTCGGCTGCAGCGACACCGGCCATCTCCAGAGCCCGCTGGGCGGCGATCAGGCCGAGTTCGCTCGAGGTCGTGCCGGCTTCGGCCAGATGACGGCTGCGGATACCGGTGCGCGTGACGATCCACTCGTCGTTGGTATCGATACCGCGCGCCGCCAGGTCATCGTTGCTGACGGGTTTGCCCGGCAGGTAGCTGCCGGTGCCGATCACGCGTGCGTACATTCAGACTGTCTCCACAGCAGCGGACGAAGCCGCATTGGTTAGTGCCAGGCGCTCGGTGATCCGCTCCAGGACACGGTTTTCCGCCGCGTCGTAGGCCCGGGCAATGGCGGTGCCGAACGACAATTCGTCGGCCGAGCCGTGGCTCTTCACCGAAATTCCCTTGAGGCCGAGCAGGATCGCACCGTTGTAACGGCGATGGTCGAAGCGCTTCTTGAAATTATTGAGCACCGAAATGGCGATCAGGGCCGCGATCTTGGTCAGCCAGCTACGCTTGAACTCGCTGCGCAACGACGATGCCAGCATCTGCGCCAGCCCCTCGGAAGTCTTCAGGGCGACGTTACCGACAAAACCATCGCACACAATGACATCGGCTTCGCCCTTGTAGATCCCGTCGCCTTCGACGTTACCGACGAAATTCAGACCGGAATTGCGCAGCAGGTCGGCGGCAGCCTTGACCACCTCGTTACCCTTGATCTCTTCCTCGCCGATATTGAGGATGCCGACTGTCGGCCGTTCCTTGTGCTCCATGGCGGCGACCAGCATGGCGCCCATGATGCCGAACTGCAGCAGGTGCTCCGGTTCGCAATCGACGTTGGCACCGAGGTCGAGCATGTGCGTGTGGCCGTTGATCGTCGGCAGCGGCGCACAGATCGCCGGCCGGTCGATACCGGGCAGCATCTTGAGGACGAAGCGCGAGATCGCCATCAGTGCGCCGGTGTTTCCGGCTGAAACGCAGGCGTCAGCCTCGCCGGACTTGACGAGATTGATGGCCACGCGCATCGAAGAATCCTTCTTGTTGCGCAAGGCGAGCGCCGGCGATTCGTCCATGCCGACCACTTCGGTCGCATTGACGATGCGCAGGCGTGAATCATCGGCCGTAGTGCCGAGCAGCGGACGCAAAACCTCCTCCTGACCAACCAGGACGAGATGAGCCGCCGGATGTTCTGCAAGAAAACGGATAGCCGCGGGCACCGTCACCGACGGTCCGTGGTCACCCCCCATGCAATCAATGGCGATGCGGGTTGTCATGGCAAAAGAAAAGGCAGGCGCTCCCGAAAGAGCCGCCTGCCCTTCAATGAACGATTACTCGCCCTTGGCCTTGAGGACCTTCTTGCCGCGGTAGAAACCGCTCGGGGAGATGTGGTGACGCAGGTGCGTTTCACCGGTGGTGGACTCGACGGCCAGCGGGGGCGCGGTCAGGAAATCATGGGCACGGTGCATGCCACGCTTCGACGGGGACTTCTTGTTCTGTTGAACGGCCATTTTGTGTTACTCCAAAAAAAATCAGTTCGGCTTGCCTTTGAGCCCGGCCAGTGCAGCAAACGGGTTGACCCGCTCACCGGCACCAGACGCGCCAGGCAAACCACATCCATCATGTCGCGGCGCAACCGGCAGGGACAACAGAATTTCGTCCTCGACCAGCTCCGCCACATCCAGTTCCTTTTCCACCGGCAGAAAATCCCGGCTGTCGTCTTCCAGTTCGTCTTGCGACACGTCGGCGTTGGCCGGAATGACTTCCAGCAGACGATCGACGTCCAGCGCGAAATCGATGGCATCCAGGCAGCGCTGACAAGCCAGCGGAATGCATCCGCTCACCGTCAGGCGCAGCAAGGGTTCGCCACGTTTACCCCTGAAACCTTCGAGATGCCAGGAAACCTCCCCGGACACTTCGGCCAGCAGATCATGCAGGCGTTCCATTGCCGAAACCGCCAGCGTTCCTTGCAGAACACGCGCATCCCGGGCAAAGGCGAAGGCATCATTGATTCTTTTCAAGCTGAATCTGTTGCGACTTAAACGGCGGATGATATTATTTTTGGCTCGCCAAGTCAAAGACAAAGTGCTGCATCAACAAATCGACGCAAGGCTTTGTTGCACAAAAACTTTCAAGATGAAAAACCTCGTACTCGCTTCAACCTCGCCGTACCGGCGCGAACTGCTGGCCCGCCTCGGCCTGCCCTTCAGCGTTGCCAACCCCCGGACCGACGAATCCGCCCTCCCCGGCGAAGCCCCCGAGGCACTGGCCCTGCGCCTGTCCGCAGCCAAGGCCAGAGCCGTTGCCGAGCAATACCCCGATGCACTGATCATCGGCAGCGACCAGGTCGCCACGGTTGATGGCCGCATCTACGGCAAACCCGGCAACCACGAACGTGCCGTTGCCCAGCTGCGTGAATTGTCGGGCAAGACCGTCAATTTCTTCACCGGTCTGTGCCTGTACAACGCCAGCACCGGCGTCAGCCAGGTTCGCGGCGTACCGACGCTGGTCACCTTCCGGACGCTGACCGACAGCGAGATCGACAACTACCTGCAACGCGAACCGGCCTACAACTGTGCCGGCTCGGCCAAATCGGAAGGCCTGGGCATCGCCCTGCTCGCTGGCATGCAGGGCGACGACCCGAATGCTCTCGTCGGCCTGCCGCTGATCGCCCTGTGCGACATGTTGCGCAATCAGGGCGTGGCAATCCTCTGATGGCCGGCACCCTCTACCTGATTCCCGTCCCGCTCGGCCCATCGGCGCCGCAGGACAGCCTGCACCCTGGCGTTCTGGCCACCGTCCGGCCACTACGTCATTTCGTCGTTGAACAGGCGAAAAGCGCCCGCGCCTTCCTCAAGGCGGCCGGCACCGACCTGCCCTTGCAGGAACTGCAACTGGAAGAACTCAACGAACACAGCCGGCCGGATGCCATCGATCACCTGCTGGCGCCGCTGCGCGCCGGTCACGACGTCGGCTTGCTGTCGGAAGCCGGTTGCCCGGCGGTCGCCGACCCGGGTGCCGATCTGGTCGCCCTGGCCCAGCGCGAGAACATCCGCGTCGTGCCGCTGATCGGCCCGTCGTCGCTGCTGCTGGCCCTGATGGCCTCCGGCCTCAACGGCCAGCGTTTTGCCTTTCAGGGCTACCTGCCGGCCAAGGACATCGATCGCAGCAAGACCCTGCGCGAACTCGAAGCCGAATCGCGCAAGCGCCGACAGACCCAGTTGTTCATCGAAACACCGTACCGCAACCGGGCAATGTTCGACGCCATTCTGCAGGCCTGCCAGGGAACGACCCGATTGTGTGTCGCCACCGACCTGACCCTGCCCGGCGAATTCATCCGCACCCTGACCGTTGCCCAGTGGAAAAAACAAACGCCGCCCGAAATCGAGCGGCGTCCGACGGTTTTCCTGCTGCTGGCCTGATCAGTTCAGGCGAAAATCACCGGCACTGCTGGAAAAACCGCGCCAGAAGCTGTCGACCGCACCGGCGCCAAGCCGTTTGGCAAAGCGCTCGGCCAGGTTCTCCTTGACCGAGTAATCAAGCACGTCCTCGACCTTGACCACGTCGCGAGCGACTGATTCAACCGTACCGAAACCATCGGCCAGCCCCAACTGGATACTTTGCGCACCGGTCCACATCAGGCCGGAAAAGATGTCCGGGTTGTCCTTCAACCGCTCGCCGCGCCCTTTCTTGACCACATCGATGAACTGGGCGTGGATATCGGCCAGCAGGGTCCGGGCGTGCGCCCGCTGGGTTTCGTCCTGCGGCGAGAAGGGGTCGAGGAAACCCTTGTTTTCGCCGGCCGTCAGCAGGCGCCGTTCGACCCCCAGCTTCTCCATCGTGCCGGTGAAACCGAAACCGTCCATCAGCACGCCGATCGAACCGACCACACTGGCCTTGTCGACATAAATCCGGTCAGCGGCGGCGGCGACGTAATAGCCGCCGGAAGCACAGACATCCTCGACCACGGCATAGAGCGGCTTGTCGGGATACTTGGCCCGCAGCCGCCGGATTTCGTCGTTGACGATACCGGCCTGCACCGGGCTGCCGCCCGGACTGTTGATGCGTAGCACCACGGCCTGCGAATTCGGGGCGTCGAATGCCGAGTTCAGTGCCGAGACCAGGCTGTCGGCACTGGCTTCACCCTTGGCGGCAATGACACCACGCAGTTCGACCATCGCGACATGCTTGTCGGCCACCTTGCTACTGTCCCATTCGATCAGGGCAAACAGGATGAAGGCAACGTAGCCAAAGCCCAGCAGCTTGAAGAAAATGCCCCAGCGACGCCGCGCGCGCTGTTCGCTGAGTGTGGCAACAGCCAGCTTTTCCAGGGTTTTTCTCTCCCAGGCGGGATCGTTGTCTGAGCGTTGGGGATTGAGGTCCATCTAGTTCTTTCTGGGGGAAGATTTCACCGGTCAAGTATAGCCTGCTCAGGCATTGGACATCAGCCAGGCGTCGAGTTCCGCGACGTCGTGCAGACAGGCCAGCGGCGCATGCTCAAGCAGGTGATCGTGCGGATGCGCGCCGTAGGTGACGGCCAGTGCATCGACGCCGGCATTGCTGGCCATCAACAGGTCGTGCGAGGTATCGCCGATCATCACGGTGGCAGAGCTGGTCACGCCGAATTCGGCCATCAGTTCCTCAAGCATCTGCGGGTGCGGTTTGGAGTGACATTCGTCGGCGCAGCGCGAGGCCGAGAAGAAAGGCCGCAAACCGGAGTGGTCGAGCGCCCGTTCAAGCCCCAGCCGGCTCTTGCCGGTGGCCACCGCCAGGATGTGTCCGGCCGCGTGCAGGCGCGCCAGCATTGCCGGCACCCCGTCGAACAGGGTCAGCGCATGATCGCCGGAGAGATAGTGGAAGCGGTAGCGGTCGACCATCGCCTGATAGTTTTCTGGCGCCAGATCGGGGACCGCGTGGCGCATCGCATCAGCCAGACCGAGTCCGATGACGTGGCTGGCCCGGGCATTGTCCGGCACCGGCAGGTCGAGATCGCGGCAGGCGGCCTGGATGGCCCTGACGATGGCGCCAGCGGAATCGAGCAGCGTCCCGTCCCAGTCGAAAACCACGAGTTCGTATTTCATTGTTGCTCCAGGATCTGTTGCAGGTTGTCGGCGGAAAACTCGCGCGGGGTTTGCGCGTCCACCGTCGTCATGTACTGGCGGATGCCGTCCGGCAGTGGTGCCACGCACTCGACCGGCGTGCCCAGCAAAGGATGGCGAAAAGCCATGCGCCAGGCGTGCAGTGCCATGCGCTTCAGACCGGCCGGACGCAGTCGCTTGTTGAGGTTGAAATCGCCGTACTTCTCGTCGCCGAGGATGGGAAAACCGAGATGTGCAAGATGGACGCGGATCTGGTGCGTCCGCCCGGTCTTCAACTGGGCTTCGAGCAGGCTCATGTCCGGCCAGCGGGCGAGCAGACGAAACACTGTATGCGATGCCTTGCCTTCGGCATTGACCGAGACCCGGCGCTCACCGCTGTCGGTCAGGTATTTGAGCAACGGCGCCTTGACGTGCTGGGTATTGTTCATCCAGCGCCCCTTGACCAGCACCAGGTAGCGCTTGTCGGCACCGGCGCCGTGCTCGCGGAACATGTCGTGCAGCGCCGTCAGCGCCAGCCGCTTCTTGCCAACCAGCAGGATGCCCGAGGTCTCGCGGTCGAGCCGGTGCGCCAGCTCGAGGAACTTGGCCTGCGGCCGCTGCCGGCGCAGCGCTTCGATGACCCCGAAGCTGACCCCGCTGCCGCCATGGACGGCGATGCCTTCGGGCTTGTCGATGACCAGCATCGCCTCGTCTTCGAAAATGATCGGTAGATCGACGCGAGCCTTGGCGGCCTCCTCGACCTCGTCCTGTGGGCGCTCGGCGATGCGGATCGGCGGAATGCGCACCCGGTCGCCGATTTCCAGTCGATAGGTGGCATCGACCCGGCGGCTGTTGACCCGGACTTCGCCACTGCGCAGGATGCGATAGACATGGCTCTTCGGCACCCCCTTGCAGTGCCGCAGCAGGTAATTATCCAGGCGCTGCCCTTGCGCTTCTTCGCCGATCACAACCAGGGTGACCGAATTGTTACCTGTGCCATTCATTTTCTAATATACTGCCTGCGTTTTACGTCTCTGTTTGCAAGGGATGCCGAACCGTCAGACCGTCCGCCCTCGCGCTGCAAGCGCGACTGCCATGCGGCAGGCCACGAAGTCCCTCCCGTGCCAATTGCCCGGGACAAACCAACGTGAAACGACTGGTTAAGTTCACTCACCAAAAGTAGTGATGTTAACGGATTAGCTCGCCACAAGCACGCACGGATCGCCCGTTGCAGGAATTCCAAGATCGCGCATTTCATAAAAAGACTCGCGGTCATTTAACGATCAGCACATTCATCATCGCCTTTGCCGCCAATCACATGACGCAACCCGATAACTGAACCTGTCGCTGCCTGCATGGGCGTTTCGTTGCCGTGAGCACCAGCGAGCTGGAGCCCCAAAACAATGAAACGCATGCTCTTCAATGCGACACAGGCGGAAGAACTCCGTGTCGCCATTGTCGATGGTCAGAAACTGATTGATCTCGACATTGAATCCGCCGCCAAGGAACAACGGAAAAGCAACATCTACAAGGGTGTCATCACCCGCATCGAACCGTCGCTCGAAGCCTGCTTCGTCGATTACGGTTCGGAGCGCCACGGTTTCCTGCCGTTCAAGGAAGTCTCCCGCGCCTATTTCCAGCCGGGCGTCGAACCGGGCAAGGCCCGCATCCAGGATGCGCTCAAGGAAGGTCAGGAACTGATCGTCCAGGTCGACAAGGATGAACGTGGCAACAAGGGCGCAGCCCTGACCACCTACGTCTCGCTGGCCGGCCGCTACCTGGTGCTGATGCCGAACAACCCGCGCGGCGGCGGCGTCTCCCGTCGTGTCGACGGCGACGAGCGCACCGAATTGCGCGAAATCATGGATCAGCTGGAAGTCCCCGGCGGCATGAGCCTGATCGCCCGTACCGCTGCCATCGGCCGCCAGGCCGAAGAGCTGCAGTGGGACCTCAACTACCTGCTGCAGCTGTGGTCCGCCATCGAAGGCGCCGCCCAGCAGCAATCGGGCGCCTTCCTGATCTACCTCGAAGGCTCGCTGGTCATCCGCGCCATCCGCGATTATTTCCAGCCGGACATCGGCGAGATCCTGATCGACACCGACGAAGTCTATGAACAGGCCAAGGCCTTCATGGGCACCGTGATGCCGGGCAACATCAACCGCGTCAAGCGCTACCGCGACGACGTGCCGCTGTTCTCGCGCTTCCAGATCGAACATCAGATCGAAACCGCCTTCGCCCGCCAGGTCAACCTGCCGTCCGGCGGCGCCATCGTCATCGATCACACCGAAGCCCTGGTCGCTGTCGACGTCAACTCCGGTCGCGCCACCAAGGGTGCGGACATCGAGGAAACAGCGCTCAAGACCAACCTCGAAGCCGCTGACGAACTGGCCCGCCAGTTGCGCCTGCGCGACCTCGGCGGTCTGATCGTCATCGACTTCATCGACATGGAAAACAGCAAGGCCCAGCGCGAAGTCGAGAACCGCCTGCGCGACGCCCTGCGTTTCGACCGCGCCCGTGTCCAGATGGGCAAGATCAGCCGTTTCGGCCTGATGGAACTGTCGCGCCAGCGCCTGCGTCCGGCCCTCGCCGAAACCAGCTACATCCCCTGCCCGCGCTGTTCCGGCACCGGCCACATCCGCTCGACCGAATCGGCCGCGCTGCACATCCTGCGCATCCTCGAAGAGGAAGCGATGAAGGAAAACACCGGCGCCGTGCATGTCCAGGTTCCGGTCGATGTCGCCACCTTCCTGCTCAACGAGAAGCGTCCGGACATCCAGGCCATCGAACTGCGCCACAAGGTCACCATCCTGCTGATCCCGAATGTTCACCTGGAAACGCCGGCGCACACGATCATCCGCCTGCGCCACGACGACCTGAACAACGACGACCTGCGCGAACCTTCCTACCGGATGGTTGACCAGCCGATCGAGGAATCTGCCAAGCAGGCCAGCCAGCAGGAAAGCGCCAAGCCGCGCCAGGAAGCTGCGATCAAGGGCATTTCGCCGGAACAGCCGGCCCCCAACCTGCCGGCCAAGGAAGAAGCTGTCGCCGCCCCGGCGCCTGCTGCCGCTTCCGCCGGACTGTTCGCTCGCATCGCCGCCTGGTTCCGCGGCCCGGCCCAACCGGTTGCCGCCGTCGAAGTCAAGCCGGAAGCGCCGGCCCGTAAAAGCCGCGAAGGTGCTCGTAACGACAACCGCCGTAACGGCCGCAATGGTCGTAACGGCAACCGTCGTGACGAAGGCGAACGCAACAATCGCAACACCGAACGCAACGACAAGCCGGCCCGCGAAGAAGCTGCCGGCAATGGTGAACCACGCCAGGAACGTCGTCCGCGCAAGGAACGCCGCGAGCGTCAGCCGCAGGCCGAGACTCGCCCGGCAATCGAACAGATGCCGCAAGCGCTTCAGGCCGTTGAACCGGATGCTCCGCAAACCGCAGCGGCTGGCGACGAGCAAGGCAACGCCCGTCGTCGTGGTCGTCGTGGTGGCCGTGGCCGCAACGAACGCCGCAACGAATCGGAAACCACCATGGTCGACGCGGTCAGCGCTGAGACCAGCGAGACGATCAACAATGAGCCGGTCGTCGTGACCATTCCTGCCGCGGAAACCACCATCGAGGCCAGCCCGGCACCGATGGCAGGGACTGTCGAAGTGGCTGTCGAAGCGATCGAACCGGTCGCTGCACCGGCCGTCGAGGCCCCGGCAACCGAAGTGGCTGCCGTCGCCCAGATCGAAGTCGCTCCCGAAGCCGTTCAGGAAACCGTCACGGTCGCCGAGATTGCTGCCGGACCGGCAACACCCGAAGTCCAGGCGGTTGTCGAAGCCCCGGTCGAAATCCCGGTCATCGAGCAGCCCCAGGCAGTCGCCGTGGAAGCCGTCGCAGCACCGGCCCCGCTGCCGGCCAGCGCACCGATCAATGTCGATGCTGCCCTGTCGGACAGCGGACTGGTCATGGTCCAGACCACGGCTGAAGTGCTGGTCGCCCCGAGCGAACCGCCAGTCAAGCTGGGTCGTCCGCGCAAGGCAAAGGCGGTCGAGCAAAGTACCGACGAGCCGCTGGTCATGGTCGAAACCGGCAAGTAAGCCGGTCACGACCAACAAAAAGGGCGTCCTGCGGGACGCCCTTTTTCATTGCTGAAGCCGCCTCAGCCGCTGCTGAGTTTTTTCTGCACCGCCTCGACCACGCCCTTGGCGGCGTCCTCGACCATGTCGAGCACCAGGTCGAAGCCGTGCCCCAAACCATAGTACGGATCCGGCACTTCGTCGTCTTCGAAATTCCCGGCGTAATCCATGAGCAACTGAATCTTGGGTAATTGCTCAGGCATCGCCATGCGCTGCAGGTTGTCCAGATTACTGCGGTCCATGGCCAGGATCAGGTCGAAGTAATCGAGGTCCTGCAAGGCCACCTTGCGGGCACGCAATTGCGAGAGGTTGTAGCCACGCGCCGATGCTGCCCGCTGCGTACGCGAATCCGGGGCTTCGCCGACGTGGTAGCCGTGCGTTCCCGCAGAATCAACTTCAACTCTATCTCCCAGTCCATTGATTTTTATCATATGCCTGAGCACAACCTCTGCCGTTGGTGAACGACAGATGTTGCCCATGCAAACCAGCAGCACGCGGTAAATCATTGCCTCTTATCTCCATCGGGGTCGTGCTGTGCAACGCCGAAAACACGTTCCCTGAGTCGGAAAAGTTCGTCGCGCGCAGCCGCCGCTTTTTCGAATTCCAGGTTCTTCGCGCAATCGAGCATCTGTTTCTCGAGTCGCTTGATTTCCCTGGCGACGGTTTTTTCATCCATTGCCTCGTAGACCGCGCGCTGTTGCGCCGCCTTCAGCTCGGTCTGCGCCGATTCGGCATCGTATACCCCGTCGATGATGTCCTTGATCTTCTTGGACACCCCGCGCGGCACGATGCCGTGCTGCTCGTTGAATGCGATCTGCTTTTCCCGTCGCCGTTCCGTCTCGGCGATGGCTTTCTGCATGGATTGCGTAATCCTATCAGCGTACAGGATCGCTGTGCCATGAATATGGCGCGCCGCCCGACCAATGGTCTGGATCAGCGAACGTTCGGAACGCAGGAAACCCTCCTTGTCGGCATCGAGAATCGCGACCAGCGAAACTTCCGGAATATCCAGCCCCTCACGCAGCAGGTTGATGCCGACCAGCACGTCGAACTCGCCCAGGCGCAAATCGCGGATGATCTCGACGCGCTCGACGGTATCGATATCCGAATGCAGGTAACGCACCTTGATCCCGTTATCGGCCAGGAAATCGGTCAGATCCTCGGCCATGCGCTTGGTCAGCGTGGTCACCAGCACCCGCTCGGCGACGCCGACCCGCTTGTTGATCTCGCCGAGCAGATCATCGACCTGAGTCGTTGCCGGGCGCACGATGACCTGCGGATCGATCAGCCCGGTCGGTCTGGCCACCTGCTCGACGACCTGGCCGGCGTGCTGGTTTTCGTAATCGGCCGGGGTCGCCGACACGAAAACGGTCTGGCGCATCTGACGCTCGAATTCGTCGAATTTCAGCGGCCGGTTGTCGAGTGCCGACGGCAGGCGGAAACCGTAATCGACCAGGTTTTCCTTGCGCGAACGGTCGCCCTTGTACATGCCGCCGACCTGGCCGATGCTGACGTGGGATTCGTCGATGAACATCAGCGCATCGCGCGGCAGGTAGTCGATCAGCGTCGGCGGCGCCTCGCCGGCTTTACGCCCGGAAAAATGCCGGGAGTAGTTTTCGATGCCCTTGCAGAAACCGATCTGGTCCAGCATTTCGAGGTCAAAACGGGTGCGCTGCTCGATCCGCTGCGCCTCGACCAGTTTCTGGTTGCGAGTGAAGAATTCAATGCGCTCGCGTAATTCGAGCTTGATCGCCTCGATGGCGCGCAGCACGGTCGCCCGCGGCGTGACATAGTGCGACGCCGGGAAGACCGTGAAACGCAGGGCCTTGTGCAGCAACTGGCCGGTCAGCGGATCGAAGAATTGCAGGCTCTCGATCTCGTCGTCGAACAGCGAGACGCGGATCGCGTGCTCGGCGTGTTCGGCCGGGAAAATATCGATGACGTCGCCGCGCACACGGAAGATGCCGCGATGAAAGTCCATTTCGTTGCGCTCGTACTGCATGTCGGTCAGGCGCTTGACGATGTCGCGCTGGTCCATGCGGTCGCCGACGCGCATGGTCAGGATCATGTTGTGGTACTCGTCGCGGTCGCCGATGCCGTAGATGCACGAGACCGTCGCCACAATCACCACGTCGCGCCGCTCGATCAGGCTTTTCGTCGCTGAGAGACGCATCTGCTCGATGTGATCGTTGATCGAACTGTCCTTTTCGATGAACAGGTCGCGCGACGGCACATAGGCTTCCGGCTGGTAGTAGTCGTAGTACGAGACGAAGTACTCGACGGCGTTTTCCGGGAAAAACTCCTTGAACTCGGAGTACAACTGCGCCGCCAGCGTCTTGTTCGGCGCCAGGATCAACGCCGGCCGCCCGGTACGGGCGATGACGTTGGCCATGGTGTAGGTCTTGCCCGAACCGGTCACGCCGAGCAGGGTCTGGAACGACAGGCCATCCTCAATGCCTTCGGTCAACAGGCGGATTGCCTCCGGCTGATCGCCGGCCGGCGGAAAGGGCTGGTGCAAACGGTAGGGGCTGCCGTCGAAACAGACGACGGGCGTACTGCTGTTGGTTTCGCTCATGATAAAATTCTGCGCTTGTCGTCGCGATGGACACATCGCGCGTTATTGTTGTTCCCTCTCTATTATTTCACGGAGTCGCTAATGTCCTCTTCGATCTTCGCTGCGGTGGAAATGGCCCCGCGCGACCCGATCCTCGGTCTGAATGAAGCCTTCAACGCCGATGCGCGTGATACCAAGGTCAACCTTGGCGTCGGTGTGTACTTCGACGATAACGGCAAGATTCCGTTGCTGGCCGCCGTCAAAGCTGCCGAGGATATGCGCGTCAAGGCCAGCCTGCCGCGCGGCTACCAGCCGATCGAAGGCAACCCGGCCTACAACACCGCCGTCCAGAACCTGCTCTTCGGCAAGGATTCCGAACTGCTCGCCGCTGGCCGTGTGATCACCGCCCAGGCCATCGGCGGTACCGGCGCCCTGAACATCGGTGCCGACTACCTGAAGCGCCTGAACCCGGACGCCAAGGTTTACATCAGCAACCCGTCCTGGGAAAACCACCGCGCCCTGTTCGAGGCTGCCGGCTTCATCGTCGAAGACTACGCCTACTACGACGCCGCCACCCGTGGCGTGAACTTCGCCGGCATGAAGGCCGACCTGAACAAGATGACCCCAGGCTCGGTCGTGTTGCTGCACGCCTGCTGCCACAACCCGACCGGCGCCGACATGAGCGACGCCCAGTGGGCCGAAGTCGTCGGCATCTGCCAGGAACGCGGCCTGGTGCCCTTCCTCGACATGGCCTACCAGGGCTTCGCCGACGGCATCGATGCCGATGCCGTCGCGATCCGCGCCTTCTCGGCTTCCGGCCTGCAGTTCTTCGCCTCCAGCTCGTTCTCCAAGAATTTCTCGCTGTACGGCGAGCGCGTCGGCGCCCTGTCGGTGGTCACCGCTTCCAAGGAAGAGTCGGCCCGCGTCATGTCGCAGGTCAAGCGCGTCATTCGCACCAACTACTCGAACCCGCCGATCCATGGCGGCGCCCTGGTTGCCGCCGTGCTGGCATCGACCGAACTGCGCGCCCAGTGGGAAGCCGAGCTGGCTGGCATGCGTGATCGCATCCGCGCCATGCGTGGCGGTCTGGTCGACGCGATCAAGGCCACCGGCTGTGCCCAGGACTTCTCCTTCGTCACCCAGCAACGCGGCATGTTCTCCTATACCGGCCTGACCGCTGCTCAGGTTGAACGCATGAAGGAAGAATTCGGCATCTACGCCGTATCGACCGGTCGCATCTGTCTGGCTGCATTGAACAGCAAGAACATCGACTACGTCGCCAAGGCAGTCGCCGCCGTCACCAAGTAAGCAGACGGCACTGACCAAAAACGAAGGGCGGGAATTTTTCCCGCCCTTTTTTTATCTTCCCGCGCTCAGGGTCAAGGTCGGCAGGCTGCCGCTAACCGCCAGCGGAACCCGCGTCGTCGATACCGAGGAGCGCGCCAGCGCCACCATTGCGCCATTGACCTCGCCGCCAGGCGCAACCCGCAACTGCCCCGAGGCAGTCAGCAGACCGGCATCAAGCCGGATGTCGCGCAAGGAAACGCCCTGCGCGTCGACACCAACATCGGCCTGCAATCTGTCGAAACGCGTGGCCCCGGCGCGGACCAGCGATCCGGGACCGCGCCTTGCGGCTTCGCCAATATCCATGCCGTTCATCAGTCCGCGGGTGACATCGATCTGCAACTGCGCCGAGGCATTTCGCCAGAGCGCCTGCCAGTCGTCTCCGCGAGCCGCAATCCGGATACTGCCGCTGAGATCGCCTTCGGCCGTCATCTGCGGTATCAGGTCGGCACCGATACGACGCAGATCGAGACGGGTCAACTCGCCATTACCCGACATCGCCAAGCCAGTCCCCCAACTCAGCGTCCAGTTGCCCTTGAGCAAGCCACCGAAGAAACTGGCATCGATGTCGCCGAGCTGCAGGCGATTTTCTTCCAGCACCACCTTGGCCTGCAGGACGGGGAAAGTCACGGGAACCCCCGGTAATCGCCAGGCACGCCCTTCCATCTTCAGATCGACACCCTGGGCAAGCGTCCTGGCCGTGATCAGGACACTACGATCCGGCGTCTCCAGCGAGGCGCTTTCCAGTTGCCCGGAAGACAGCAGGAGACGTCCGCCGAACGGACCAAAAAATACCGAATTCCCGGCATTGACCCGGAAGTCGCTGAGCGTGAGCTGACGCATGGCCGGCAAGGGTATCGCCGGCGACTTGCCAATCGCCGGCAAGGCCAGCAGCTGTTCAACCGGAATACTGGCGCCAGCAACCGTGACATCCTTGACGCCGGCAGCCCCGGACAAAATCATCCCCCATGGGCGATGAATTTCGATGGCATCGATAACACCACCACCGGCCGCGCCAATGGTGATTCCCTGCAAGGATAAATGTGGCGCCGGCAAGAGCCTGAGCGAAACATTGCCAACCGTGACCGGCGCCGCAAGCATGCCGCCCAGTTCGCGCTCGATGTCGGCGCGATAGTTGCCGTAAGGGAAAAAGATGACCAGCAAGACCAGGAATGCCAGCAAGCCGACGCCGCCCAAGGCCAGTAGACGGGGCAGACGACCGGCCGGAGCCGGCACATCGTCATGGATGTCCGGCTCGAATTCCGGCTGGAAACCTGGCGCTTCAGCGACCGGCGCCGCCGTCGGCAGGATGGGTTTGCCAAAGGAGGAAAAACGGCTGACCTGACTTTGCGCGCCAAGGCTTGTCGGCCCCGAAGCAGCGCCCGAACCGAAAGTGGAAAACTGGGAAATGGCAGAAACCTGTTCCTTGCGGGACTTGGGCTTACCCAACTCCCAGGCGGCAGCCGCCTTGGCCAGTGGCACGATATAACCGCCGCGCTCCAGTTCGTCGATGGCATTTTCCACCAGGCGTGAATTGCCGATCTTGGCCGACAATTCGCCAACCGTCATCTTTCCGTCCACCTGGACCAGCACCATCCGCAGATTACGCTGGACAACCCGCGTACTCTGACGAACAGCCTCATCCCCAATAGGGGTTTTTGCATAGACCAAACCGGAATTCATGGCGCAACTTCCATTCCAGAAACGACCGAGAAGACTTGACTCACCGGCATTCTACTCCTATAATGCTCGCTTCAATTCCCCGATAGCTCAGTCGGTAGAGCGCCGGACTGTTAATCCGTAGGTCCCTGGTTCGAGCCCAGGTCGGGGAGCCAAGTTCCATTAAAAAGCCCAGCCATGCCGCTGGGCTTTTTGTTTTTCCGGCACGTCGAACCGACATGGGAAAATTTAACGGAAAAACAAGCCGCTTGGCCGTAGCGAGGGAAGATATTAGCATAATTACCCACGCCACCCGCCGCCCGATGATGACAAAGGCAAATCCGGCGACTACCCATTTCGATCTACCCCCTTGTTACGCGTGTTTCGAGCGCTGATAATCCGGCCCATGCGCAACGAAACCCTGCATGTCGAGGATGCGCCCGCAAGCCTCGCCGACTTCCGCCCCGTAGCGAATACGACCGGCCATCAGCCAGGTACGTTGGTCGACAAATACGGTCGCCACGTCAGCTATGTACGCCTGTCGATCACGGATCGCTGCGACTTCCGCTGCACGTATTGCATGGCTGAGGAAATGACCTTCCTGCCACGCAATCAAGTCATGAGTCTCGAAGAATCGCTGCGGGTGGCCGAAGCTTTCGTCGGCCTGGGCGTGAACAAATTGCGACTGACCGGCGGCGAGCCGCTGGTGCGCAAGAACGTCATGTGGCTGATCGAACGTCTTGGTGCCCTGCCCGGCTTAGACAACCTGGTGCTGACCACCAACGGTTCGCAACTCGACCGCTTTGCCGAACCGCTCAAGGCGGCCGGCGTCAGACGCCTGAACATCAGCCTCGACACCCTCGACCCGGAGCGCTTCCGGCAGATCACGCGGATCGGCGAACTGGGCAAGGTATTGCGCGGCATCGAGGCGGCATCGACGGCCGGTTTCCGCCGCACCAAACTGAACACGGTGATGATGCGCGGCACCAACGATCATGAATTTGTCGACCTGGTCCGTTTTGCCATTGCCCAGGGCCTGGATATTTCCTTCATCGAGGAAATGCCGTTGGGCGAAATCCATGGACGCAGCCAGACCTACATTTCCACCGAGGAAACCCTGGCACTGCTCGGACAGCACTTCGAACTGACGCCATCGGACGAAAACTCCGGCGGGCCGGCGCGTTACTGGCGGATTCCCGGTTGTGAAACACGGGTCGGTTTCATTTCGCCGCACAGCCACAATTTCTGCGACAGCTGCAACCGGGTGCGCATCACCGCCAAGGGAGAACTCTACCCCTGCCTGGGACAGAACGACGCCCTCAACCTGCTGCCGGTGCTGCGCAGCGGCGACGACCTCGCACTCCGCCAGGCGATAATGGACAGCATGGGAATCAAGCCCTTCGGGCATGACTTCTCCAACCAGATGAACAACCCACAGGTCATCCGCTTCATGTCGATGACCGGCGGCTGACCAGCGCCATGCCTGCGGTCAAGGCTTCCTGGTTATCGTCGCTGCAGTATCCGACGGCGATTCTTGGCGCGATTGCCCTGGCGGTGGTCGGTCTTGCCTTGAATCTTCTCCTGCCCGGCCTGTTTTCCGTCCTGCTGCTGAGTGTGGCCGGCGTCGCGATGCTCTGGCTGGCAAATGCCGAATTCCAGCATTACCGCTCGATTTCCCAGGCCTACCAACTGGCCATGCAGGCTGCACACGACGGCTTCTGGGATTGGGACCCGGTCAGCAAGAAACTTCGCGTCGGCTCCCGGCTCCTCCAGATACTGGGCTATCGTGAGGACTTCCTGCCCGACACCCACGCCTGGCTCCGCCTGGTGCATCCGGACGACGTTGCTTTCTACAATCGCGAAGTCGCCCGGCACATCAAGGGCGAAACCGATCATTTCTATTGCGAGTACCGGGTACTGGCCAGCGACGGGCAGTACCGCTGGATCGCCTCGCGCGGACTGGCCGTCCGCGACCGGCACGGAACCGCTTACCAGATGGTCGGCTCGGTCACCGACATCACCGAACGCCGGCAACATCAGGAGGAACTGGAGTTCCTGGCTCGCCACGACAGCCTGACCGGTCTGCCCAACCGCCTGCTTTTCGCCGAACAACTGCAGGCCGCCATCGACGAAGCCGGCCGGCAGCAACAAACGCTGGCCGTCCTGTTCATCGACCTAGACCGCTTCAAGAACATCAACGACAGCCTCGGTCACCGTGCCGGCGACCGCATGCTGCAAACCGTCAGCATCCTCCTGCGCAACCTGTTGCCGGCCGGCAGTCAGCTCTATCGCCAGGGCGGTGACGAATTCATCATCATCCTGCCGCAAAGCGATGGCGCCACGGCGCTGGCTGTTGCCCAGAAACTCAAGGACGCGCTCGGCGAACCGCTGGTCGATGACGACACGACTTTCCTGAGTACCGCCAGCATCGGCATCAGCCTGTTTCCGGAAGATGCCAGCGACGGCGAAACCCTGTTGCGTCACGCCGATGCGGCAATGTATGCGGCCAAGGCCCTGGGCGGCAACGCCATCCGTTTCCACACGCCGCAGATGGATGAGCGCCTGAGCTTGCGGATATCGCTCGAAACGCGACTGCGCAAGGCACTTCAGGACGATTGTTTCGAACTGCACTACCAGCCCAAGCTCAGCCTGGCCGATGGTCGACTGGTCGGCGCCGAGGCCCTGCTGCGCTGGCGCGACGGCGACAACATGATCCCGCCGGACCAGTTCATTCCGGTCGCCGAGGAATGCGGACTGATCGTCCCGCTCGGCGACTGGGTCATCGACCGTGCCGCCCGGCAGATTGCCGAATGGCGGCAGCTTTACGGCGGGATTCCGCCGATCGCCATCAACCTGTCGCCGCGCCAGTTCTGGCGCCCTTCCGTCTCGCAACGGATACTCGACACCCTGGCGGAAAACGGCTTGCCGACATCGGCGATGGATGTTGAAGTCACCGAGTCGGTCGTCCTCGACCCCGGTGGCGACGGTGTCGACCAGCTGTCGCGCCTGCGTGCGGCCGGCATCGGCATCGCCCTCGACGATTTCGGCACCGGTTACTCGTCCCTCTCCTACCTGCAGCGGCTGCCGGTCGGCTCACTCAAGATCGACCGCGCCTTCATCACCGGGCTGCTCGACGACGAACAGCAGCACAACAGCGAGCCGCTGGTCCGGGCGATCATTGCCATGGCGCACAGCCTGTCGCTGGAAGTCGTCGCCGAAGGGGTCGAGACACAAGCCCAGTGGGACATCCTGGCGGCACTGGGCTGCGATGTGGTGCAAGGCTACCTGGTCAGCCGCCCGCTGCCGCACGCGCAGTTTGCCGAACGCTTCCTGAGTCAGACACCGCCCGCTCAGGGATAAACCTTGCAGAAACCGATGCCATTGACCGGGTCGCTGACCAGGCCGAGCAAGGTGAAGAAAATCGACAGACCAATGAAAAAGGCGACCCAACGGGCCGCCTTCCGGTGACGCTGTACCAGTTCCCGGCAGGGCTGGCAGAAGCGCATGACAATTACAGGCCGCGTTGCGCCCGCTTGCGTTCGATTTCCGTCAGATGGCGCTTGCGCAGACGGATCGACTTCGGCGTCAGTTCCACCAGTTCGTCCTCGTCGATGAATTCGACGGCAGCTTCCAGGCTGAGCTGGACCGGCGGCACCAGACGGACGGCTTCGTCAGTCCCCGAGGCGCGGACGTTGGTCAGCTGCTTGCCCTTGATCGGGTTCACGACCAGATCGTTCTCGCGGCTGTGGATGCCGATGATCATGCCCTCGTACAGCTTTTCGCCCGGGCTGACGAACATGCGGCCGCGATCCTGCAGCTTCCACAGCGCGTAGGCCACGGCTTCGCCGTTGTCCTGCGAGATCAGCACGCCGTTGCGACGCTCGGCGACGGTGCCTTCCTTGACCGGGGCGTATTCGTCGAAGACGTGGCTCATCAGGCCGTTGCCGCGGGTCAGGTTCATGAACTCGCCCTGGAAACCGATCAGGCCGCGGGCCGGGATGCGATATTCGATACGAACGCGACCGCGACCGTCCGGCACCATGTCGAGCATCTCGCCCTTGCGCAGGCCGAGCGCTTCCATGACGCCGCCCTGGTGTTCTTCCTCGACGTCGACGGTCAGCTGCTCGTACGGCTCGCATTCGACGCCGTCGATGACCTTCTTGACCACGCGCGGACGACCGACGGCCAGTTCGTAGCCTTCGCGGCGCATGTTTTCGAGCAGGATGCCGAGGTGCAGTTCGCCGCGGCCGGCCACGTCGAAGACGTCGCCGTTCGGGGTGTCATGCACGCGCAGCGCCATGTTGGTCAGCAGTTCCTTGTGCAGGCGATCGCGGATCTGGCGGCTGGTGACGAACTTGCCTTCGGTGCCGGCGAGCGGGCTGGTGTTGACCATGAACTGCATGGACAGCGTCGGTTCGTCGATCTTCAGCAGCGGCAGTGCTTCCGGCTGGTCCGGATCGGTCACGGTACAACCCAGCACCAGATCCTCGATACCGGTGATCTGGACGATGTCACCGGCCAGCCCCTCTTCCATCTCGACCTTGTTCAGGCCCTTGTAGCCGAACACCTGACCGATCTTGGCCTTGATCGGCGAGCGGTCGTGCTCGGCGGCCTCTTCTTCGGTGCCGAACATGACCATCACGTTCTGGCCGGTCTTGACGCGGCCGCGGATGATCTTGCCGACGCCGATGCGACCGACGTAGGACGAATAATCGAGCGCGGAAATCTGCAGCTGCAGCGGCGCGTCGACATCAGCATCGGGGGCCGGCACATGGCGCAGGATGGTGTCGAACAGCGGCTTCATGTTTTCGCGCGGCTGGTCGAGTTCCATCGCCGCCCAGCCGTTGAGGCCGGAAGCGTAAACGATCGGGAAATCGAGCTGCTCGTCGGTGGCGCCGAGCTTGTCGAACAGGTCGAAGGTCAGGTTGACAGCATTGTCCGGATCGGCGCCGTCGCGGTCGACCTTGTTGACCAGCACGATCGGACGCAGGCCCTGGGCCAGCGCCTTCTTGGTCACGAAACGGGTTTGCGGCATCGGGCCTTCGGCGGCGTCGACCAGCAGCACCACGCCATCGACCATGCCGAGCACGCGCTCGACTTCACCGCCGAAGTCCGCGTGGCCCGGGGTATCGACGATGTTGATGTGGATGCCTTCGTATTCGACGGCGGTGTTCTTGGACAGGATGGTGATGCCGCGTTCTTTTTCGATGTCACCGGAGTCCATCACGCAATCGACCACCTGCTGGTGGGCTGCGAAAGTACCGGATTGGCGGAGCAGCTGGTCGACCAGCGTGGTCTTGCCGTGGTCGACGTGGGCGATGATGGCGATGTTGCGGATGGGGCGTGCGGACATGTTTGTAGGAATAGTCAGAAAAATCAAAGGCGTGATTCTACCATCCCATGCTGCGTCGCAGCATATTTGCTCGAACAAGCCGATAAATAATTTTAAGTTTGCTAACAACTGCGATTGGACAGCAAACCGCAGCTTGCCTATGCTCGCGGCAAGACCTCCCGGAGTACCCAAAATGCTGCATCGCGCCCTCACCCTCTGCCTCCTGGCGCTGCTTGCCGCACCGGTAGCCGCAAGCTGGCAGGACCGAAGCAAGCATGACGAAGCCAGGATGGTGGATATCCGCCACGACGGCGAGAAGCGCCGCTACGCGCTGTACGTTCCGCCCGGTCTGGATACCAGCAAGCCAGCGCCACTGGTGCTGGCCTTTCACGGCGGCGGCGGACACGCCGAGTTCATGGCCGACGACGCACGCTACGGTTTGATCAGCAAGGCGCGCGAGGCCGGTTTCGTCGTCGCCTTTCCCAATGGATACAGCCGCTTGCCGCGCGGCCGGCTGGCCACCTGGAACGCCGGCGGCTGCTGCGGCGATGCGCGTGACCGCGGCAGCGACGACGTCGGCTTCAGCCGCGCCGTGGTCGCCGATATCGGCCGCCGGGTGGCAATCGATCGCCAGCGCGTTTTCGCCACCGGCATGTCGAACGGTGCCATGATGGCCTACCGGCTGGCCTGCGAAGCCGCCGACCTGGTCCGCGCAGTGGCCGCCGTCGCCGGTACCGAGGCCGTCGCCGAATGCCGACCGGCGCGGCCGGTGCCGGTCCTGCACATCCACGCGCGCAACGACACGCATGTGCTGTTCGACGGCGGCGCCGGCCCGGACGCCTTTCGCGATGCGAGCAAGGTCATGGATTTCGTCTCGGCGCCGGAAACGGTCAAGCGCTGGGTCGGCCGCAACGCCTGCCAGACGCAACCCGAACGCACACTGGAACGACCTGGCGCCTGGTGCGAACGCTACCGCGGCTGCCGCGACGGCGCCACCGTCCAGCTCTGCGTCACCGCCGACGGCGGCCATTCCTGGCCGGGCGCCGAGGCCGTCCGCCGCGGCAAGGAAAACGCCTCGCAGGCGCTTGACGCCAGCGAGGCGATCTGGACTTTCTTCAGCGAAGTGTCAGGCGCCCGGCGCTGAAACTCAGCCTTCCTTGTTGCGCATGAAGTCGGCGGTATTGAAGAAGTTGTTCAGCAAGACCTTGCGGATGTCTTCCTCGATGCCGACATCCTCCATCGCCAGCACCATGCAGGCGACCCACTGGTCGCGCTCGAGCGTACCGATGGCGAAGGGCATGTGGCGCGCGCGCAGACGCGGATGGCCGTATTCCTCGACGAACAGGTCGGGGCCGCCGAACCAGCCGGAGAGGAACTTGAACAGCTTGTCGCGCGAGCCGGCCAGGCTGGGCGGGTGCATCGCGCGCAGCTCGGCGAACTGGGGAACGGTGTCCATCAGTTCGTAGAAGCGGTCGGCCAGCTTGCCGACCATCGCTTCGCCGCCGATTTTCTCGTAGGTGGTGGCCTGTTTTTCTTCCATGCGGTTCTCCCTGTTTTTATCGTGGTGAATTTTTCTTGCGCGGCGCAGGACGCTGACCGGAAGGACGCTGCGCGTTCGCCGGACGGGCCGCCGAGGCTGCATGACCGGTACGCGGCTTGCCGTGGGTCGAGCCCCCCGGTCTGGCAGGCGCAGATTTTCCGCCCGGCGCCGCTCTTGAGACTGCGGCAACGGCTGCCGCTGCCTTCATGCCAGTACCAGCCGGTTGCCAGGCTGGCACCAGCTGCTTCTTGCCGTTGCCGATCAGGTCGGCGCGACCCATTTCCTTCAAGGCCTCGCGCAGCAGCGGCCAGTTTTCCGGGTCGTGATAACGCAGGAAAGCCTTGTGCAGCTTGCGCTGGCGCGCCCCGCGCACGGCGCCGACGGTTTCCCCGCCCTGCCGGTGCAGCTTTTTCAGCGGGTTCTTCTCGGTGTGATACATGGTCGTCGCCAGCGCCATCGGCGTCGGCAGGAAGGTCTGCACCTGGTCGAGGCGGAAGTTGTTCTTCTTGAGCCACAGCGCCAGGTTGACCATGTCCGTATCCTGGGTGCCCGGGTGCGCGGCGATGAAATACGGGATCAGGTACTGTTCCTTGCCGGCCTCGCGGGAAAAGCGGTCGAACAACTGCTTGAAGCGGTCGTAAGTGCCAATGCCGGGTTTCATCATCTTCGACAGCGGGCCGTCCTCGGTGTGCTCCGGGGCGATCTTCAGGTAGCCGCCGACGTGGTGCTGGACCAGTTCCTTGATGTACTCGGGCGAGCGCACCGCCAGGTCGTAACGCAGGCCGGAGCCGATCAGCACCTTCTTGACGCCCTTCAGGCTGCGCGCCCGGCGGTACAGCGAAATCAGCGGCGTATGGTCGGTGCCGAGGTTTTCACAGATGTCGGGATAGACGCAGGACAGCCGGCGACAGGCCGCTTCGATCTTCTCGTCCTTGCATTTGAGGTGGTACATGTTGGCGGTTGGCCCGCCGAGATCGGAAACGATGCCGGTGAACCCCGGCGTCTTGTCGCGCATTTCCTCGATTTCGCGGATCACCGAATCTTCGGAGCGACTCTGGATGATGCGCCCTTCGTGCTCGGTGATCGAACAGAAGGTACAGCCACCAAAGCAGCCGCGCATGATGTTGACCGAGAAGCGGATCATTTCCCAGGCCGGAATCTTGGCCTCGCCGTAGGCCGGATGCGGCCGACGGGCATAGGGCAGCTCGTAGACACCGTCGAGTTCCTCGGTAATCAGCGGCACCGGCGGCGGATTCAGCCAGACGTCGCGCTCGCCGTGCGCCTGGCGTAAGGCGCGGGCGTTGCCCGGGTTGGATTCGAGGTGAAAGGTGCGCGAGGCGTGGGCATAGAGCACCGGATCGTCCTTGACCTGCTCGTAGGCCGGCAGGCGGACGACGGTATGGGCGCGGCGTTCGCGCCGGGCGGCCAGGCGCTCGGCGCGCGAGACGATGCGCACCGGTTGGGCGCCATCGGTGGCAGCCGGCGTCGCACAGGCATTCTTGTCAGTGCCCTCGTCCATCGCGTAGGGATCGGCGTGCTTGACCAAGGGTCCGGGCGTATCGACCTCGGTCGAATCCATCTCTTCCCACTCAGCGGACGGCAGCCAGTCGCGCCCGACCATGAAGGCGGTGCCGCGCAGGTCGCGGATTTCCGAAATCTTCTCGCCCTTGGCCAGGCGATGCGCCAGTTCGACGATGGCGCGTTCGGCATTGCCGAAGACCAGCAGGTCGGCCTTGGAATCGGGCAGCACCGAGCGGCGCACCTTGTCCGACCAGTAATCGTAGTGCGCAATGCGCCGCAGGCTGGCCTCGATCGAACCGATCACCACGGCCGAACCGGGAAAGGCCTCGCGGCAGCGCTGGGCATAGACGGTGACGGCTCGGTCGGGGCGCTTGTTGGCCTCGCCGTGCGGCGTATAGGCGTCGTCCGAGCGGGGCTTGCGGTCCGAGGTGTAGCGGTTGACCATCGAATCCATGTTGCCGGCGGTGACGCCGAAGAACAGGTTGGGCTTGCCCAGTTGGCGGAAGTCGGCCGCCGAATTCCAGTCCGGCTGGCTGATGATGCCGACGCGGAAGCCCTGGGCCTCGAGCAGGCGCCCGATCAGCGCCATGCCGAAACTCGGGTGGTCGATGTAAGCGTCGCCGGTGATCAGGATGATGTCACAGGAGTCCCAGCCGAGCTGGTCCATTTCGGCCCGGGACATCGGCAGGAAGGGCGCCGGACCAAAGCGGTGGGCCCAGAATTTGCGCCACGAGAAGAGCGGACGAATGGCTGGCTGAGTGGTGTTTGTAAGCATGCAATATTTTACCTAAGTGTGCCAAGTGCCATGGCATACTTGGATTTTTCAACGCCCGTAAAGCTTTCAGGCAACGATGAATCTACCCATCCGCGAACAGTCAGGCGTGCTGATCGTCGAAGTCGGCGGTCGCATAGACCACAGCATTGCAGAAGAGTTCACCCGGGCACTCGACCCCTTGCTGGCCAACTGCTCCCAGGGTCAATTGCCGGTCTTGCTCGATTTCTCCGGCGTGATCTACATCAGCAGCGCCGGACTGCGCGTCCTGATGATGGCCTCGCGCCAGGCCAAGGCCCAGCAAGGCAGCTTCGCCATCGCCGCGTTAACGCCCCTGGTCCAGGAAGTGTTCACGATCAGCCGCTTCAACCTGATCGTTCCCTGCTATGCCAGCGTGGACGCAGCCTGCAAGGTACTCGGCCAATGAAACAGGTGGTTTTCTGGGGTACCCGGGGCTCATTGCCGACGGCAATGACCAGTCACGACATCCGGGAAAAGATCGTTTCCGCGCTGGTTACCGCCAATGGCCGGAGTTTCCGCAATCGCGCCGCCATCGACGAATTCGTCGACAGCCTGCCTTTTGCCGTCAGCTCGACCTTCGGCGGCAATTCCTCGTGCGTCGAGATCGTCGCCGACTGCCCTGAACACATCATCTGTGACATGGGCAGCGGCGCCCGCCCGCTCGGCCAGGCCAAGATCGCCCGTTTCGGCGTGCCCAACCCGCAGACCTATCACATCTTCGTCTCGCACCTGCACTGGGATCACCTGATGGGATTCCCGTTCTTCACGCCGATGTACATTCCGGGCAACCGGATCGTCATCCACGGTTGCCACGCGCAACTCGAGGAAGCCATCCGCCTGCAGATGCGAGCCCCCTGCTTTCCCGTGGATTACTCGCAGGCCGGCGCGAAAATCGAATTCGACCTGATGACGCCGGGCAAACCGCATTTCATCTGCGGCCTGAACGTCACGCCCAAGTTGCAACTGCATGCCGGCGACTCCTACGGCTACCGTTTCGACAGCGTCGACAAATCGGTGGTCTACAGCACCGACTCGGAACACAAGCTCGACGACATCGAATCCTTCGACGAATTCATCCGCTTCTTCGACAAGGCCGACCTGGTCATCTTCGACGCCATGTACTCGCTGGCCGAGGCCGCCTCGGTCAAATCGGACTGGGGACATTCGAGCAATGTCGTTGGCGTCGAGTTGTGCCAGGCCGCTGCCGCCAAGAAGCTGGCGCTGTTCCACCACGAACCGATCCACGACGACAAACAGCTCAGCCGACTGCTCGCCGAAACCCGCCGCCTTGAGCAAATCACGCGCGGCGATCGGGCGCCGCTGGAGATCGTCTCCGCTTACGACGGACTGATCGTCGAATTGTGAGCCGCCTGACCGCCCTCGCCGCGGCCCTGCTGCGCGCCGGGCGGGGACGCCTGTTCCCGGTCGTGCTGCTGGCGATAGCCGCCGGCCTGCTGCACAACATCGAGCGCACGCCCTTGCACAACCTGCAGGCCAGCCAGTTCGACCGCTATCAGCGACTGCAGCCGAGACAACGCGAGAACGAGCCGGTCATCGTCGTCGGCATCGACAGCCAGAGTCTGGTTGCCCATGGCCAGTGGCCCTGGCCGCGCGATCTGGTCGCCCGCTTGTTGACCAGGATACAGGCCGGCGAACCGCTGGCCGTCGGTCTCGACTTCGTTTTCGCCGAGCGCGACCAGCATGCCCCCGAACTGATCGCCCGTCGCCTGCCCGGCAGCGCCCACCTGCTGCACGGTTTGCCCGACCCGGATGCGGTCCTGGCCGAGGTCGTCGGCCGCGCCCCGAGCACGCTGGCGGTCGTCGGCCTGTCCCGCGAGTTGCCGGGCGCCCGGAAGCCGCTGCATCCCCTGCCGGCGGTAACAATGGACCCCGCCGCGACGACCGCCCTGCCGCACTTTGCCAGCGCCCTCGCCAGCCGCCCCGAACTCCAGACCGCAGCCGGCAGCGAGGGCTTCATCAACGCCACCCCGGACAATCTGGCCAGCCACGGCGAACGCGGCATCCTGCGCCGGGTCCCCACGCTGGCCTTCATTCACGACCAGCCCTACCTGTCGCTGCCGCTGGAAATGGTGCGCCAGGCGCTGGGCGGCGGCGAGGTCGCGGTCGACCAGAGCAGCGCCGGCATGCGCGGCATCCGGATCGGCGACTACCACCTGCCGACGCAGGCCAACGGCGAACTGCTGCTGCACTTCGGCAAGGCCAGCGCCAACTACTATCTATCGGCGGCCGACGTCCTGGGCGGCGTGCATCCGCCGGAAATATTCGCCTCGCGCTTCGTCATCGTCGGTTTCAACAGCATCGGCCTGCAGGACCGGGTGATCAGCCCGCTCGGCGACAGTCTGCCCGGCGTGGACATTCACGCCCAGGTCATCGAAAGCCTGCTCGAGCAAGCCGCTTTGCGCCGGCCGCACTGGATGCCGCTGGTCGAGATGAGCGCCCTGCTGTTTGGCGGATTGTTGCTGATCGCTGCCGTGCCGGCGCTACGTCCGCGTTACGCGGTCTTCACCTTCGCCGGCCTCAGCCTGAGCCTGGTCGGCAGCGGTTACCTGGCCTTCCTGGCCGGTCGCTGGCTGTTCGACGGACCGTCGCTGAGCGTCCTCCTGGCCCCGGTCTTCATGGCCCTGCTCGGCAGCACGCTGATTGCCGCCGACGCCCGCCGCCGCGAAGCGGAACGCCAGTTGCAGAGCAGCCGCGAGGAAGCCGCCCGCGTCGCCGGCGAACTCGATGCCGCCCGCAAAATCCAGATGGGCCTGCTGCCCGACCCGGAAAAGTGCTTTGCCGGAGAAAAGCGTTTCGCCATCGGCGCCGTGCTCGAACCCGCCCGAGCCGTCGGCGGCGATTACTACGACTGTTTCATGCTCGACCGGCAGCGCCTGTGCATCGCCATCGGCGACGTTTCCGGCAAGGGCGTGCCGGCCAGCCTGTTCATGGCCATCTCCAAGACCCTGAGCGGCACACTGGCCCGCCGCCACGACGATCTGGCCGCCGCCGTGCAGGACATCGAACGCGAACTCAGCCGGGAAAATCCGGCCTATCTGTTCGTCACCGCCTTCATCGCCATTCTCGACGTCGAATCCGGAACGCTGGATTACGTCTGTGCCGGCCACGATGCGCCGATGCTCAAGCGCGGCGCAGACATCCTGCGCATCGATACTGAGACCATCGCTGGTCCGCCCCTGTGTGCGCTGGGCGACTACCCTTACGTTGCCGGCCGGAGCACCTTGTCGCCCGGCGACCTGCTCTGCCTGTTCACCGATGGCGTCAGCGAGGCCGGTGACGGCGGCGAACTATTTGGCACGCAGCGGCTGGCCGACTGCCTGGCGACGCTCCCCGACGCCTCACCGAGCCAGCAATGCGCGCTGATCCGCGACGCGGTCCGGCGCTTCGAGGCCGGCGCGGCGCCGGCCGATGACCTGACCCTGCTGCTGCTGCGCTGGAACGGACCGCTCAGCGGATATTGATTTCCACCCGGCGGTTACGCGCTTCCTCGACCTCGTCGGCGGTGGCCACCAGCGGCTCCCGCTCACCGCGACCGGCGACTTCGAGTTTTTCTGCCGGCAGGCCCTCAGCCACCAGCAGATCGCGCATGGTCTGCGCCCGCTGCAATGACAGCGCGTCGTTGGCTTCCACCGAACCGACCCGGTCGGTATGGCCGATGACCATGACCTCAGGCGCCGTGCGCGCTGCAACTTCCTGCCTGACCCGGGCAAACTCGGCCTCGGACTCGGGCGTCAGACGATCGCTGCCGAGTTCGAAATAGAGCACGAAGCTGACCGGACGCACCGGCAGCGCCTGCAAGGTCTGCGCGTAACGGGCCTGCACCGTTTCGGCATCGGTCTGATCGGCACGATTGATGCCAAGACGCCGAACCGTCGCCGCGTAGGGCTGGTCGAGCACCTGTTCGGTACCAGCGCGATCCCGCAGCACGACGGCGGCCGGCTTGCCGTCGGGCGACGGCAGCAGGACCACGCGCTCGCTGGCACAACCGGCCAGCAGGAGTAACGCCAGCCCCGGCAGCAGCAACTTATTCATTGCTGCCTCCGGCGACCTCGATGATGAACTCGGTGCCGCGAACGCCAAGCACCGAGGTCGGCGTATGGAAATCGACCGATTCCGGTGTCCGCTTGGCGATCTTGCCGGTAGCGACCGACAGCGTCCCTTTACGGACGCCGACCGACATCCGGCCATCCAGCGTCGAACTGTCGAAAGCGAATTTGTCGATCACCACCAGCGAGCCCGGGCCGGCGGAAAGCAAGGTGTTGTCGCGCAAGGTCACGCCGACGGCGCCATCGCCACCGGTACGCACGCGATCGGCAACCCGTACCTGGGTGCCCACCGGAGCCGGCAGGGTTTCGCCCTGACGCTCGATGACAACCCGGCCGCTGCTCGTCTTGACCATGCCGGCCACGTCGGCCGCCAACGCGGAAAGACTGCCGGCCATGCCGACAATCATCAAAGCTGCTGCACGATGTGATTTAATCATTGCCCTGTCGTCCTGTTTTTGTCATGAACGAACATTCTACGGAAATTTCAGTCCCGGCGCGCCACCAAGCGCTGACCGAACTCAACGCCGGAATCGCCGCTGCCTGCGTACGCTTGGGCGTTGGCGAAGCGGACTGCCTGCGCCTGCAGCTGCTCGCCGAGGAATTGTTCATCAACACCATCGACCATGGCCTGCAGGGAAACAGCGACAGCATCGTCCGCCTGGTTGTCGGACACGACGACGGTGGCCTGACGCTGCGTTACGAGGATGAAGCGCCGGCCTTCAATCCCTTCCTGCCGCCCGCCACAACGGACGGCGACGACAGCATCGGCGGACTCGGTCTGGCCCTGCTGGCCGGCATGAGCCTAACGCAGCACTATCGCCGTGAAGGCGAGCGCAACATCGTCGAGATCAGCCTTCAGGCGCCCTGACGCAGCGCCGCCAGCGGTGGCACGGCGAGCAGCCGGTGCATGCCCAGCCAGCCGGCCAGGGTGGTCGCCAGCGCACAAAGCACCGCTGCCAGCAGCGGCGACGTCCAGGAAAACACGGGGTCGAGCTGGAACACCTGACGCGCCAGCAACTGGCCGACCACCGCCGCGCCCAGCGCCGCAATCAGGCCGGCCAGCGCGCCGACGGCCGCCAGTTCGACCAGCATTGCGGCACGCAATTGATCGCGGCGAGCGCCCAACGCGCGCATCACGGCCAGTTCGAAACGCCGCTCGTCGATCGCCGACAACAGCGCGGCGTACAGCACCACGGCGCCGGCCGCCAGCGTGAACAGGAAAACCACCTGAACGGCGGCGACCACCTGCCCGACCACCGACTGGATCTGGGCCAGGATGGCATCGATGTCGATCACCGTCAGATTGGGGAATTCCTCGACCAACCGTGCCGCCGCCGGACGCTGCGCGGCGTTCAGGTGGAAGCTGGTGATGTAGCTGGCCGGCGCGTCTTCGAGCACACCCGGCGGCGTCAGCACGAAGAAATTCACGCGCATCGAATCCCAGTCGAGTTTGCGCAGGCTGGTCACCTCGACCGGCTTTTCGACGCCGGCCACCGAAAACACCAGGCGGTCGCCGAGGGCGATGCCCAGGGTTTTGGCCAGCCCGGCCTCGACCGAGGCTTCGCCGGCCTTGCCGGAGAACCAGCGCCCGCTGACCAGTTCATTGCCCGTCGGCAGGTCGGCCCGCCAGGAGAGGTTGAATTCGCGTTCGATCAAGCGTTGCGCCCGGTCATCCTCAGGAAAATCGGCGGCACTGATCGGCCGCTCATTGACGCTGAGCAGGCGGGCGCGGACCATCGGCGCCAGTTCGGCGGCGATGCCCTGCCCGGCCAGCCAGTCGGCCACCGCCTGGCGCTGGTCCTGCTGGATGTTGATCACGAAACGGTTCGGCGCGTCGGCCGGCACCGATTTCTGCCAGGCCTCGACCAGCTCCAGCCGGGTCACGCCGAGCAGCAGCAAGGCCATCAGACCGATACCGAGGGCGACGACCTTCAGGGTATTGGCCGCGCCATGCCGCGCCAGCGTCGCCAGGCCCTGACGCCAGCCGAAGCCGGCACCGCCGCGCAGCCGGCCGGCCAGACCCACGGCCAGCCAGGCAATGCCCCAGAACAAGGCCAGCGCCCCGACAAAACCGCCCACCGCGAGCAAGCCCAGGCGCAAATCGCCGGCCGCACGCACGATCAGCACGGCCAGCAGCAGGAAACCGAACAGGTAACCGATGACCGCCAGCGGCGCCGGTGGCCCCAGTTCCCGGCGCAGTACCCGCAGGGTCGGCACCCGCGCCAGTTGCAACAATGGCGGCACGGCGAAACCGAACAGCAGCACGGCAGCGACCAGCAGGCCTTCGAGGACCGGGCCACTGCCGGGCATCGGCAACTGCGCGCCAAGCAGGCCGCTCATCGCCGAGACCAGCGCGAAATGCGCGGCAAAGCCGAGCAGCACGCCAAGCAAGGTGGCCAGCAGGGTCATCATCAGAAAACCCAGCACGTGCAGGCGCAACAGCCCGCCCTGGGTCGTTCCCAGGCAACGCAGCACGGCGCAGGCATCGAGATGGCGCTGCATGTAGCGGCGCGCCGCCAGGGCCACGGCGATGGCCGACAGGATCACCGTCAGCAAGGTCGCCAGACCGAGGAAACGCTGCGCCTTGTCGAGCGCATTGCGCACTTCCGGACGGGCATCGGCGATTCCTTCCAGACGCTGGCCGCGATCCAGCCGGCTTTCGGCCCACTCGCGCCAGCCGGCCAGCGCCGGATCGCTGCCGGCCAACAGCAACCGGTAACGGACGCGGGCGCCGAACTGGATCAGCCCGCTGGCCGGCACATCGTCGATATGCATCATCAAGCGCGGCGCCACCGAAAACAGGTTGAAGCTGCGATCCGGTTCCTGGGTCAGCACGCCGGCTGCCGGCAACTGCAGTTCGCCAACCCCGACCTTCGCCCCCGGCGTCAGCGCCAGCAGGCCGAACAGGCGGGCATCGCCCCAGACGCTGCCGGCGGATGGCCCGCCGGCCACCGCCTGATCTTCGCCATCGACCTGAGCAGCCAGACGCAACTGCCCGCGCAAGGGATAAGCGCTGCCGACCGCCTTGATTTCGACCAGTTGCGCCCGCCCATCGGCGAAAACCATGCTCGGGAAAACCAGCGTACGCACGGCACGCAGGCCGCGCGCCTGCGCTTCGCGGACGAATGCCTCGTCGATCGACTGATCGGCGACCAGCACCAGATCGGCGCCGAGCATCTGGCGCGCTTCCAGTTCCAGCGTGCGGCCGACCCGGTCGGCCAGGAAGCCGACCGCCGACACGGCGGCAACGGCGATGCACAGAGCGACGAACAGCAGGCGCAACTCGCCGGCGCGCAATTCGCGCTTGAGCATGCGCCAGGCCAGACCCAACATCATTGCAGCTCCCGGATACGCTGGACGGCTTCCTCGACGCGCTTGACGGCGATCACCTCCATGCCGGGAATGGCCTGGCGCGGCCGGTTGGCTTCAGGAATCAGCGCCCGCGTGAAACCGAGCTTGGCCGCTTCCTTCAGGCGCTCCTGACCGCGTGGCGCGGGCCGGATTTCACCGGCCAGACCAACTTCACCAAACACTATAAGTTTCTCTGGCAATGCCTTGTTTTTCAATGAAGAAGTAATTGCCATAATGACTGCCAGATCGCCTGCCGGTTCGCCGATCTTGACCCCGCCGACGGCATTGACGAAGACGTCCTGATCGAAGCAGACGATGCCGGCGTGGCGGTGCAACACCGCCAGCAGCATGGCCAGACGCTGCGCGTCCAGCCCCACCGTCAGCCGGCGCGGGTTACCATGCGCGGTATCGACCAGCGCCTGGATTTCCACCAGCAGCGGCCGCGTTCCCTCCTGCGTCACCATCACGCACGACCCGGCGACTTCCTGGCCGTGCTGCGACAGGAACATCGCCGACGGATTGCTGACCCCCTTGAGGCCGGTCTCGGTCATGGCGAAGACGCCAAGTTCGTTGACCGCGCCGAAACGGTTCTTGACCGCGCGCACCAGGCGGAAACTGGAATGCGTGTCGCCCTCGAAATAGAGCACGGTATCAACCACGTGTTCGAGCACGCGCGGCCCGGCCAGCGCGCCCTCCTTAGTCACGTGGCCGACCAGGATCACGGTGATGCCGGCCTGCTTGGCCAGGCGCGTCAGTTGCGCCGCGCATTCGCGCACCTGGGCGACCGACCCCGGCGCACTCGACAACTGATCGGACCACAGCGTCTGGATCGAGTCGATCACCGCCACCTGCGGTTGCTCGGCCTGCAGCGTCGCCAGAATGCGCTCGAGGTTGATCTCGGCCATCAGCGGCAGATTGCCGGTATCGAGATTGAGCCGGCGGGCGCGCAACGCCACCTGCTGCCCGGATTCCTCGCCGGTCACGTAAAGCACCTTGTGCGCCTGGGCCAGATGCGCCAGCGCCTGCAGCAGCAAGGTACTCTTGCCGATGCCCGGATCGCCGCCGATCAGCACCACGCCGCCGCCGACCAGACCCCCGCCGAGCGCGCGATCGAACTCGCCGATGCCGGTCGCGATGCGGTCGGCCTCACGCGCTTCGATGTCGGCCAGGTTCTGCAGCTTCGCCGCCGGGGCCAGCGACTCGAAACGGTGGTTGCCGGGTTTTTCGGCAATCGTCTCGACCAGCGTGTTCCAGGCATTGCAGCCGGGGCACTGGCCCTGCCACTTGGGGCTGGTCGCCCCGCATTCGGTACAACTGTAGAGCGTCTTGGCTTTGGCCATTTATTGTCCGTCGATGGTCACCGGCACGCGCGGCGCCAGGGCACAGAATAGTTCGTAGGCAATGGTGCCGGCAGCGGCGGCCACCGCGTCGGCTGGCACGTAACCGGCCTCGCCCGGCCCCCACAACGTCACCGGACTGCCGATGCCGGCGTCGGGGATATCGTTGAGATCGCAGGCCAGCATGTCCATCGACACCCGGCCGACGGTACGCGTCAGCTTGCCGGCAACGGCAATCGGCGTGCCGGTCGGCGCATGACGCGGATAGCCGTCGGCGTAACCGCAGGCGACGATGCCGATGCGCATCGGCCGTTCGGCAACATAGGTGCCGCCGTAGCCGATGCGTTCGCCGGTGGCGACCGTCTGCACGCCCATGATCCGGCTTTCCAGGACCATCGCCGGCTGCAGGCCGAATTCCTCGGCCGACTGGTCGGCAAACGGCGAGGCACCGTAGAGCATGATCCCCGGCCGTACCCAGTCGCCGTGCGCCAACGGGTGACGCAGGATGGCTGCCGAATTGCCCAGGCTGACCGGCCCGTGCCATTCGCCAGCCATCGCCTGGAAGCGTTCCAGTTGCCAAAGCACACCGCGCTCGCCGTCGGCTTCGGCGAAATGCGTCATCAACGTCAGGTTGAGCGCAGGAATCCGCTTCAGGCGCTCCCAGGCGGTCGGCAGCGCGCTTTCGGTGAAACCGAGGCGGTTCATGCCGGTATTGAGTTTGAGATAGACGCTCAGCGGTCGGTCGGTGCGGGCCTGCGCGGCCAGCATGTCGATCTGCTCCAGGCAATGGACCACACTGTGCAGGCCGTGTTCGACCACCTGTTTGGCGTCGTGGATGCCGAAAATGCCTTCAAGCAGCAGGATGGGCTGGCGCACGCCGTGTTCGCGCAGGGCGACGGCGTTTTCGCATTCGAGCAGGGCAAAGCCGTCGGCCTCGCTGCGCAGGGCGTCCACGGCGCGCAGCTGGCCGTGACCGTAGGCGTCGGCCTTGACCACCGCCCAGGCCCAGGCATCCGGCGCATGCGCCTTGGCCTGGCGATAATTGTTGAGAATGGCCGCCGGCCGGATGCGGGCGCGGATCGGGCGGGAAATCTTCATGCTGCGTGCTCCTTGAGCTGGCGCCGGGCGAAATCGATGAAGGTGGTCAGCACCCGCGACTGGAAACGTTCCTGCGGGTGAATCAGGTAGAGGCCGCGCTTGAGCGGCGGGTCGAGCGGAATCCCGCGCAATTCGCCGAGCGCCACCTCGCGGGCGGCCACCGCGCGCGACACGATGGCAAACCCCAGGCCGGTGGCGACGACGCCCTTGAGCGCTTCCGGACTACCCAGTTCCATCTGCGCCTTCAGGCTTTCCGGGGCAATGCCGTGCTCGGCAAAATAAGCGTCGGTGATTTCGCGCGTTCCCGACCCCGGCTCGCGCGAGATGAATTCGTAATCGGCGAGGTCGGCCGGACGCAACACCTGAAACTCGGCCAGCGGATAATCCGGCACGCAGATGACCTGCAGTTCGTCCTCGCAACACATCCGGCTTTCCAGCCCGGACAGTTTCGCCGGCGCTTCGATCAGGCCGACGTCGAGCGTATGTTCGGCGACCTGGCCTTCGATGCTCTCCGAATTGCCGACGATCAGCCGGGCCCTGACCTGCGGGTAGAGCGCATTGAATTCGCCAAGCACGCGCGGCAGCATGAATTCGGCAATCGTCGTGCTGGCGCCGACCAGCAGCGGCCCGCGCATTTCGCCGGTCATCTCGCCGATGCGGATGTCCATCTCGTCGGACAAGGCGAGTATCTTGCGGGCGTATTCGAAGGCCAGTTCGCCGGCCGGCGTCAGCGAAATGCTGCCGTGCCGACGCTCGAACAGGCGGGTGGCGTATTGTTCTTCCAGTTGCCGGATCTGGAAGGTGACCGCCGGCTGTGTCATGAACAGGGCATCGGCAGCGCGGGTGAAACTCAGATGTTTGGCTACGGCATGAAATACCTGCAAACGCCGGTCAGCCATGGCAGAACTCCAGAACGGGTAAAGCGCTATTCAACCACATTCACCCACCGCTCCGCGTAACGGCGTGTATTTTTCCCCGGTCGCTGTCATCAAACGGTAAGCAAGGGCCTTCAGGCTGCGCTACCCGCCATCGGCGAGTGCATTCCGTGGTATAAACCTCGCCCAAAGTAATAGATTAAGAGACAAAGTTTCGTGCCGTTCGGCTTCTACATCATCATGGCCGCGCAATTCTTTTCCGCGCTGGCCGACAACGCCCTGCTGATCGTCGCCATTGCCGCCCTGCGCGACATGCAGGCGCCGGCCGAATACGAGCCTTTGCTCAAGACCTGCTTCACCATTTCCTACGTTGCCCTGGCTGCCTTTGTCGGCGCCTTTGCCGACTCGATGCCCAAGGGCCGGGTCATGCTGATCAGCAACAGCATCAAGATTTTCGGTTGTGGACTCATGTTTCTCCACATCCACCCGCTCGCCGCCTACGCCATCGTCGGACTGGGTGCCGCCGCCTATTCGCCGGCCAAGTACGGCATCCTCACCGAATACCTGCCGCACCGCCTGCTGGTCGTGGCCAACGGCTGGATCGAAGGCCTGACCGTCGGCGCCATCATCCTCGGCGTCGTCATCGGCGGCCTGCTGATCCAGCCCAACGTGACCAGCCACCTGCTGAGCTTCGATTTCCCGCTGATCGATACCGGACTCGACACCACCGCCGAAATCGCCGTCGCCATCATCGCCCTGCTCTACCTGCTGGCCGCGCTATTCAATTTCTTTGTCCCCAACACCGGCGTCGACCACAAGCCGCTGAAGAAGAATCCGCTCTATCTGATCCACGAGTTCAATCACTGCCTGAAACTGCTCTGGCGTGACCGGCTCGGCCAGATATCCCTGGCCGTCACCACCCTGTTCTGGGGTGCCGGCGCAACGCTGCAGTTCATCGTCATCAAGTGGTCCGAAAGCGCGCTCGGCCTCAATCTTTCGCAATCCTCCATGCTTCAGGGCGTGGTCGCGGTCGGCGTCGCCACCGGCGCCATCGTCGCCGCCAAGTTCATCACCCTGCGCAAGTCGGTACGGGTCATCCCACTCGGCATCGCCATGGGCATCATCGTCCTGGTCATGAACTTCGTCCGCGACATGTGGCTGGCCGTCCCGCTGCTGATCCTGATCGGTGCACTATCTGGCTTCTTCGTCGTACCGATGAACGCCCTGCTCCAGCACCGCGGCCACATCCTGATGGGTGCCGGCCACTCGATCGCCGTGCAGAATTTCAACGAAAACCTGTCGATCCTGATCATGACCGGCCTGTACTACGTGATGATCCGCGCCGACATGTCGATCTACTGGGTACTGACGCTGTTCGGGCTGTTCGTCAGCGGCATCATGTACCTGATCCGCGAACGCCACCTGGCCAACCAGCGCGACCGCGACGACGTGATGCACCTGGACGATTCCCCGCACTGACCATGACGCTGCAAACCTACGCAGGCGTCGCCCCCTACATCACCAAGGACGGCTCCGAAATCCGCGAACTGATGCACCCGTCGGTACACGGCAATCGTGCGCAAAGCCTCGCCGAAGCCACCATCCTGCCCGGCTGCAAAACCGAACTGCACCGCCACGCGATCACCGAAGAGCTTTACCACATCACCGCCGGCACCGGCCTGATGACCCTGGGCCAGGAACATTTCCCCGTCCGCCCGGGCGACACCATCTGCATTCCCCCAGGCACGCCACACTGCATCGAAGCCACCGGCGAGGCGCCGCTCAAGCTGCTGTGCTGCTGTTCACCGGCTTACGACCACGCGGATACGGAGTTGCTTCAGGGCTAAATTTCGCATTACCGGAAGACAATGTAATATCCCAGGACTATCAAAGGGAGAAAGCATTGGCGACAGAACAAATTTCAGCCTTTCACGGCAAGTACTACGCCTGGGAACTGACCCGCCGCCGCGCTGCCGGTGAAGAAGACCGCATTGCCCAATCCCTCTTCGACGCCAGCGTAGACCTCAACCCGCACCAGATCGATGCAGCGCTGTTCGCGCTCAACAACCCACTCAGCAAGGGCGTTGTCCTCGCCGATGAAGTCGGTCTCGGCAAAACCATTGAAGCCGCGTTGGTGCTTTGCCAACTGTGGGCCGAGCGTAAACGCCGGCTGATCGTCATCTGCCCGGCCGCGCTGCGCAAGCAATGGGCACTCGAACTGAGTGAGAAATTCAACCTTCCCGCCGAAGTCCTCGACGCCCGCACCTGGAAAGACCTGCAACTACGCGGCACTTACGCCCCGTTCGACCGCGATGTGATCAGCGTCTGCTCCTACCATTTCGCCGCCCGAATGGAACAGGCCATCGGCAGCATTCCCTGGGACGTCGCCGTCATCGACGAAGCGCACAAGCTGCGCAACGCCCACCGTAAGAGCCACGCCACCGGCCAAAGCCTGAAGCGTTCGCTGGCCGGCCGCAAAAAACTGCTGCTCACTGCCACGCCGCTGCAAAACTCCTTGATGGAGCTTTACGGCCTCACCTCGCTGATTGACGAAGAAATCTTCGGTGACGAACGCAGCTTCCGCTCCCAGTACGGCAATATCGACGGCGACCTGCAAGCGCTGCGCCGCCGCCTGACGCCCTTCATCAAGCGCACCTTGCGCAAGGACGTCCTCGAATACGTCCCCTACACCCAGCGTCACGCACTGACCACGCCCTTCAAGCCGAGCGAGGACGAACACCAGCTCTACGAACTGGTTTCAACCTATCTACAGCGGGATTTCAGCTACGGCTTCCCGCAACGGCAAAAGCATCTGGTCGGGCTGATCCTGCGCAAGCTGCTCGCATCGTCGACCGAAGCCATCACCGCCACGCTGGAAGCCATCCGCAGCCGCCTGCAAAAATTGCTCGACAAGCAAAGCATCGACGAAGAATGGTTCGCCCATCTGGTTGAAGACGACGATCTCGAAGACGAATTGCTCGAAGCCGCCGAAGACGAAGCCCTAGAAACCGAAGGCAATCCGGAAGGCATCGACTACGCCCTGGTCAAACAGGAGCTGGCGGAACTTGACCGCTACCTGGCGCTCGCCCGCACCATCCGCGAAGATCAAAAATCCCACGCCCTGCTGCACGCCTTGCAGCAAGGTTTCGCGCGCATGCAAGGCATGGGCGCGGCGCGCAAAGTCGTCATCTTCACCGAATCCCGGCGCACCCAGGACTACCTCGCCCGCTTTCTCGAAGCCCACGGCTACGCCGGCAAGGTGGTCACCTTCAGTGGCACCAACAATACCCAGAGCGCCACCGGCATCTACCAGCGCTGGCTGGCCAAGTTCAGCGGCAGCGACCGCGTCACCGGCTCCCCCGCCATCGACCGCCGCACTGCGCTGATCGACCACTTCCGCGCCGACGCCGAAATCCTCATCGCCACAGAAGCCGCCGCCGAAGGCGTCAACCTCCAGTTCTGCTCGCTGCTCGTCAATTACGACCTGCCCTGGAACCCGCAACGGGTCGAACAGCGCATCGGTCGCTGCCATCGTTACGGCCAACAGTTCGACGTGGTCGTCATCAACTTCCTCAACCAGCGCAACGCCGCCGACCAGCGCGTGCTGGAACTGCTGCAGGATAAATTCCACCTGTTCGACGGCGTCTTCGGCGCTTCCGACCAGATACTCGGCCAGATCGAAAGCGGCATCGACTTTGAAAAACGCATCGCCGAAATCTACGACCGCTGCCGCACCCCGGCCGCCATCGAAGCTGCCTTCGCCACCCTGCGCGCCGAACTCGAAGAAGACATCCAGGCCCGTATGGCCCACACCGAGCAACTGCTGCTCGAACACTTCGACGCCGACATCCACGACCTGCTGCGCAGCCAAAAAGAAAAAGCCGAAAGCCAGCTCGACCGCATCACCCGCTATTTCTGGAAACTCAGCCAACTGATCCTGTCCGGCCACGCCCGCTTCGACAGCCAAACGCTTGCCTTCACCCTGCAAACCCCGCCGCTGCTTGCCGCGCCGTCCGGGCTTTACCACCTGATCCGCAAGGGCCAGACCCCACCCGACCACGCCCGTATCTATCGCCTGACCCATCCCCTTGGCGAATACGTCCTGGAACGCGGCCGCCATCTGGAAACACCGCCCAACCACCTGCATTTCGACGCCAGCGGCCAAAAACCGCGCATCGCCATGCTCGAACAACTGGCCGGGCAAAGCGGCTGGCTGCAACTCAACCTGCTCGAACTCGACAGCTTCCAGCGCGAGGAGCACCTGGTCTTCACCGCGCAGAACGATGCCGGCGAAATCCTGGAACAGGAAATCTGCGAAAAACTCTTCCAGATCGCTGCAGAGACCCGGCCGCTGGACGGCCTGACGCCGCCCGACAGCCTCGCCGGCAATGCCCGCCAGCAACTGCAAGCCGCCCTCGCCCGCGCCCTTGAACAAAACGACCAGTACTTCCAGCAAGAACGGGAAAAGCTCGATGCCTGGGCGGAAGACCGAATTTACGCCGCCGAACAGGCGCTCCAGGACACCAAGCTCAAACTCAAGGCCTTGAAGCGCCAGGCGCGCACTGCCATGAGCATGGACGAGGCCCGCCGCCTGCAAGAAGAAACCCGCAAGGTCGAAGGCGAACAACGCCGGCAGCGCCAAGCCATCTTCGAAGTGGAGGACGACATCGAAGCCAAGCGCGACGCCCTTATCGCCGCGCTGGAAAAGCGTCTGCACCAAGCCAGCAACACCCGCGTGCTATTCACGATACGCTGGTCGGTCGGCTAAACCGACAACGTGTCGATGAAATCAAATTTCATCGACACGTTTTTTCGATATGTCGTCGCCGTCGACACGAGGCAAAAACGTGTCGATGTTTTTTAAAAAAATCGACACGTTTGATTGACCTGTCGCCAGCAACGACATATCCTCCAAACCTGTCGCCAAAAATCGATTTCGACACCATGAGCCCTCCTGACTGGCACCCGGAACAGCCCTACAACGCCCTTCCCCTCCTGCCGCCCGGTCAGGAGATCGAAACCCGGGCGGTGCTCAAACGCTGCATCACCGCGCGGGCAGCCCTCGCCGAACTCAAGCAGGCTGCCGAGCTGATCCCCAATCAGGACATGCTCATCAACACCATTCCCCTGCTCGAAGCCAAAGACAGTTCGGAAATCGAAAACATCGTCACCAGCACCGACAAGCTCTTTCAGTTTGCCCAAAGCGACAGCCAGGCCGACCCGGCAACCAAGGAAGCCCTGCGCTACCGCACCGCGCTCTATCGTGGCTTCCGCTCGCTCGCCGAGCGTCCGCTATGTACCGCCACGGCCATCGAGGTTTGCCGCACGACCAAAGGCGTGGCCATGGATATCCGGCGCACGCCCGGTACCCGTCTGGCCAACGACCGCACAGGCGAAACCATCTACACCCCGCCGGAAGGCGAAACCCGGCTGCGCGACCTGCTTTCCAACTGGGAGAAATTCCTGCACTACCAGGAAGACATCGATCCCTTGGTGCGCATGGCGGTTGCCCATTACCAGTTCGAGGCCATCCACCCTTTCACCGACGGCAACGGCCGCGCCGGTCGGGTCATCAACATCCTCTACCTGATCCAGCAAGACCTGCTTGGCCTGCCCATCCTCTACCTGAGCCGGCACATCATTGCCCACAAGGCCGATTACTACCGGCTGCTGCTCGACGTCACGCGCCATGGCGCCTGGGAGCCCTGGATACTCTTCATGCTGCAAGCCGTTGAAGAAACCGCCCAATGGACCACCGCCAAGATCGCCGCCATCCGCGGCCTGGCCGAGCACACTGCCAACCACATCCGCGAAAAACAAGCCAAAATCTACAGCCGCGAACTGGTCGACGTCATCTTCGAGCAGCCCTACTGCCGCATCGCCAACCTGGTCGACAAGAAAATCGCCCAGCGCCAGGCTGCCTCAAGCTACCTCAAGGAGCTGGTCGGCATTGGCGTACTGAAAGAACTGCAAGTCGGCAGGGAAAAGCTGTTTACCCACCCCAAGCTGATGCAACTCCTCACCCGCGACAGCAACCAGTTTGCCGCCTACGCCTGAACATCGCCGAAAGCCGCACCGTACAGAAAATCCTACGGTCGACCGCCAGAAACCACGAAAAATCGAGACACCATGACGACCAGCGACAACCGCCAGCAACTCATCGCCAAGCTCAAAGAATTGTTCCAGATGGATCAGGCCGATCTCGACTTCGGCATCTACCGCATCATGAATACCAAGCGGGATGAAATTACCCGCTTCCTGGAACAAGACCTGATGCCCACCCTGCGTAGCACGCTGGAAAAATTTCAGCCCGCCGGGCAAGCAGAAAAACAAGCGGCACTCGAAGAGGCCATCAAGGCGGCGCATACCGCCGGCTTCGACCCGGAACAATCGCCCAAGGTGCAACAACTGCGTGCCGAATTGAGCCAAAGCGTCGACCTGGAGACGGAAGAAGAAACCATCTACTCTGACCTAACCACCTTCTTCAGCCGCTACTACCAAGGTGGTGACTTCATGTCGCTACGCCGCTACAAGGAGGGTGTCTATGCCCTTCCCTATGAGGGTGAAGAAGTCAAGCTGCATTGGGCCAATGCTGACCAGTACTACATCAAGACCGCCGAAAACTTCACCCGTTACGCCTTCAAGACCCCGCAAGGTCGCGTGCGTTTTGAACTGATCGCGGCCAGCACAGAGCGCGATAACGTAAAGGCCAGCGCAGAGAACGAACGCCGCTTCATCCTCGCCGAGCACCCGCTCGCCGAAGAAAACGGCGAACTGGTCATTTACTTTGAGTTTCGCCCCGACCCAGACAAACGCAAACAGAAGGAACTCAACACCCTGGCCGTCAGCAGCCTGCTGGCGCTGCCCGCTGGCGCGCCGCTAACTCAAGGCATTCAGCAGTGGGCAGGCTGGCAACAGGGATTAGCGAGCATCGCCGATCCGGAAAAAAGCAAAAGCCGCAGCCTGCTCGAAAAACACTTGAGCGACTACACCGCCAAGAACACCTTCGACTACTTCATCCATAAGGATCTCGGCAAATTCCTTCGCCGCGAACTGGACTTCTTCATCAAGAACGAAGTCATGCACCTGGACGACATCGAAGACGAAACCGCACCCAAGGTCGAGCAGTATCTTGCCCGCATCAAGGCCATGCGCCAGATCGCCCACAAGATCATCGCCTTTCTGGCGCAACTGGAAAATTTCCAGAAAAAACTCTGGCTAAAGAAGAAATTCGTGTTGGAAACCCAGTGGTTGATCACGCTGGATCGTATTGACGAAACCTTCTACCAAGAAATTTGCGAGCAGGCGGAAAAGCCCGTGCGCCGCTGGGATGGCATAACCCGCAGTCAGCGGGAAGAATGGGTGGAGTTTTTCGGTATCAACCAACCATCTATAGCGCCTCCAGATGAGAGTGGTGAATCGCTAATCAATAAACAGTCTCTTGCTTATTCGATTCCACTTACCCCTTCATTTCTTAAATCCAATCCATCCCTCGTGTTGGATACTGCATATTTCACTGAAGAATTAAAATATCGGCTATTGGCAGAAATTGAAAATCTGGATGAAGAAACCTGTGGTCTATTGGTGCATGGAGAAAACTTCCAAGGATTAAATTTATTACGGGATTGTTATCGAGAACGGGTTCGCTGTATTTATATTGATCCACCATACAATACTGGCGGTGACGGTTTTCCGTATAAAGACGGATATCAACATTCATCTTGGGCTAGCTTGATTTTTGACCGACTTTCTCTAGCTTCCGACTTTCTAAGAAAAGAAGGGGCAATTTTTGCAAGCATCGATGAAAATGAGTTTTCTATGTTGCGCCAAATTATGGGTAATATATTTGGGGAGCAGAATTTGTTGGCGGAATTCACTTGGTTATCGGAGGGGAATTTTGACAACCAAGCCAAAATCAAAATTGGCCATGAATACGTTATTGCCTTTGCAAAATCAGAACAAGATTTCCCATCCCCATCTGTTATAGACCCATCTATATCTCAGCAGAGCAAGTTATTCAATAAAGAAATAAGAAACACGATCATTAAAAATGGCCCAAAAAATCCAGTTAGCACCATAAATCTGCCATTAGGATTCCCAGCGGATTTTGAGCAAGGCGTCATCTATTCTGAATCCACTAGCTGGCCAAAATATTCAACAGACGTTTCTGTTAATAATTACCAGTTGGCAAGCGAGGTAAAGGCCGAAAGCGGCTGGAGTTCAAAAGCCCTTATTGAAGATTTTATAAATAATGGAATGCATCCGATAAATGACTCTAAAGGCCAGTTGACTCGATTTGTAATAACAAAGTCCGGCGCAATTGAGTCAATTAAGGAGAGAGGCTCGAATCACGGCTATGTTACGTCAATTATCAAATCCGTCGGGACTATACAGTCGACAAGTGCGATGCTTGAACACATGGGCGTCCCCTATCCTCACTACCCAAAACCCGTGCAATTTATCTCGTACATAACATCAATAGCAGAAGAAAATGACGGTATTGTTCTAGATTTTTTTGCCGGATCAGGTACCACAGCGCATGCTGTAGTTGAGGCTTCCAAAACGAAGAAAACAAATCGGAAATTTATTTGCATTGAGCAAGGTGATGTCTTTGATAAAGTCATCAAGCCAAGAGTATGTAAAGTTGCCTACTCATCCGAATGGAAAAAATCAAAGCCAGAAAAAGTTGACGGCGTAAGCCTTCTCACAAAATACATTCGTATCGAATCTTACGAAGATGCCTGTGACAATCTAACCCTTGCCCGAACCAAAGATCAGCAAAATTTACTTAACGCAGCCCCTGGGTTACGTGAAGGCTATTTCCTGAATTACATGCTGGATATCGAATCGCGCCAGCAATTACTCGATCTTGGCAAGTTCGCTGATCCGTTCAGTATCGAGATGACCATCGTCCGCCACGACGACGCCAAAAAAATCAAGGTCGATGTCGTTGAAACCTTTAACTACCTGCTCGGCCTGCGCATCGAAACCCTGCGCCGTATCAAGGGAATTCATGAGGTGATTGGCACCATGCCAAACGGTGACCGTACTCTGATTCTCTGGCGCAACACCCAGGAAACCAACAACGACGCACTCGACGAGTGGTTCCGGAAACAGGCCTATAACAGTCGTGACCGCGAATTCGACCTGATTTACGTCAATGGCGATAACAACCTGGAAAACCTGCGCCGTCCAGATGAAAGCTGGAAAGTACGCTTGATCGAAGAAGCCTTCCAAACGCTGATGTTTGATGTGGTAGACGTGTGATGACAACCATCAACAGCAACAAGGAATTGGTCTCGAAGAATTTGCCAGCGGAGCACTCATTTCGATGATTCAGCTTCGAGGGTACAAGCATGGGGACAAGCATGAGCAGAAATAAGACAGACAACGCTCTCCTTAAACTCACCATCCATCAACTCCAGCGTTTACGTGATATCACGGTGGAGTTTGCTCCCATTGGCGTGACTGCCATCATGGGCGTCAACGGTTCCGGTAAGTCGACGATACTGCGTGCGTTGGCTTGCATTTATCAGCCAAGCCGGAATCAGGCACTCCCGCAAACCGCCTATGTTCCCGCCGATTTTTTTGTCCCGTATGACGGCTACGATTGGAGCGAATGCCGTTTCGAAGCCTGGATTGAAGGACAGGAAGAGTCTCGCATTTTCCAGCGCGAAGACAGTGGCAGTTGGTCTCCAAACCCCAGCAACCGCTTTCATCGGTATGTGAAATACATCCCAATCAGTGAATCCATTCCGGATATTGAACGCGACGACCAAAAGGACGCCTTCAGTTTTAACCGCGATAGCTTTTGGGAGGCAGAGAGTCCCAAACAGAGGGCGTTCCTGCGGCGGGTTGGGGAAACACTGAACCGTGATTATTCCAATGCGGGTAGTGCCAACAAAGCCACAGGAAAACTGCATGACTTCATGTTTGCCGAGGTTAATGATCGCGCTCACGGCAACCTAGCCTATCCGTCACATTACATGGGTGCCGGCGAGCAAAAAATTTTTGAAATCGTCAAATCGGTCATCAATGCTCCCCGAGGGGCATTGATTCTTATCGAGGAGCCCGAGGTTTCCTTGCATAGCAAAGCCATGCACGACCTCGTGCTTTTCCTGAAACAGCAAGCAGAGGAAAAATCCCTTCAGATTGTGATCACGACCCATTGGTTGGGGATCACCTCTTTAGCTGACGAGGTGTCGACTTACTCCCTGACGATTGATCCAGATAATGATGTCGTGCGCTGCTGTCCTGGATTTCTTCCGGCAGATGTCATGGCCTTGTCCGGAAACCGTGCAGACATCCGGCGCATCACCGTTTGGGTGGAGGACGTGCTGGCTGAGAGGTTTGTAGAGCATATCGCCAACCATCTCGGCATACGCCGGTTCATAAAGAAAATCGGGATTGGGCGGAGCGCCAGAAACCTGTTTTCCATCGCAGCCGGAATAGTCATCGAAAATGATAACCCGAGTGACGTATTGATTGTTGGCGATGGGGACCGTGATACAACGGACGAGGCGAAACGCAATGCCATGGAGGGCTTGATTGACATCGAGGATGAATTGCCCGTCGATGGCCCCAACGCCTGGGTAATCGAACGAAGAAATCGTGCCGTATCGCTGATCTGCGAATTTGCCTCCCCGAACAACATCAATCCCGAAACTTTTCTGTTAAATACTGCTCGTGAGATGGTTTCTTGCGGGCGCGCAGATCAGTGGTTGCAGAATGACCTCCAGGAAATTTCCAGAATCCGTCCTGCTCCTACCGGCAAGGAGGCGTTTTACAAGCTCGCCCAATCCAAATGCCATTCAGAAGGACCTGAGGCTGTCCGCTCTGAACTAGCACGCTTACACGAAATGTACATACAGACGATTCAGTCAACGCAGGCATGGCGTGAATACATTGCCCCTGTGGAAAGAAGGTTGATGGAAATGTGTCAGCACCACCGACTCATTGCAGTTCAGACAACACAAGAAGTATCACAAGTCGTGGAGATGGTCTGATGGCCAACATCCCCTTTCCTCATAAACTGGCCTTAAGCCGTTTCTTCCTAAGCCTGTTCGGTGGTCACCCCTACGACCTCGACCAAGACACTTTTCGGGAAGTTACCAAGCGCCTGACCGATGAGTCCCTGGAGATTCGGGAAGAGGACGGCACTTCGCGCTTCCTCGATGAGTTGGAGCACTTGCTACCCACTGGCAGTCATTTGACCTACGAGCAACTACTGGAATACGACCGCAACATCGCTCGTCATACAGAGGCAATCAACGCTCGTCGCAGCCATCGCGTGCAATGGAAATACTTCCAATATCTCACCTTGTTGTTTACCGAGATTTATCTGGACTGGTATTTCCGCGACCCAGTTGGACTTCTGGCTGCGCTGAATCAGCATTTGGAAGCCTTCAACAGCGCCCTACTCGAATGGGGCGAAAACAAGCGTGATGTGCTTTCTCCCTATACGCCAGAGTCACTACGTCGTATCGCTTTCTGGAATGCCACGGGCAGCGGCAAGACACTGCTGATGCACATCAATCTGGCGCAGTACCGGCACTATCTGGCCAAATACAAGCGCACAGGGGAGCTCAACCGCGTTCTGGTGCTGACACCCAACGAAGGGCTGACCCACCAGCACTTGGAGGAATTCAAGCTTTCTGGCATCCCTGCCGCACCATTCGACAAGGACAGCACCGGCAACAGTATTGGTATGTTCAAAGGGCAGATTGTCGACATCATCGACATGAACAAGCTGCGCGAGGAAGGGAAAAAGAAGACAGTTTCGGTTGATCAGTTTGAGACCAACAATCTGGTTTTCATCGACGAAGCCCACCGGGGTTCGCAAGGTGAGGTTTGGTCGGAAATGCGCAGCCGATTGGCGAAGGATGGCTTTACGTTTGAGTATTCCGCCACGCTGGGCCAAGCCGTTTCCTCGGATAGCTCCCTGGTTGATGACTACGCAAAATCCATCCTCTTCGATTACTCCTATCGCTACTTCCATGCCGATGGGTTCGGCAAGGATTACCAGATACTCAATATTGAAAGCAGCAGCGACAGCCAAGCCGACAAGGAGCGGCGTCAGCTCTATCTAACGGCTTGCCTGCTCAGCCACTACCAGCAACTTTGTCTGTTTGAAGATGAACAGGCGCGTTACAAGGCCTTTGCCATTGAAAAACCGCTTTGGGTTTTCGTAGGTAGCAAAGTCACCGCAATTCGTACCGAAAACAAGAAGCAGGTTTCCGACGTGGAGGACATCCTGTTGTTCTTCGCCGATTTGGTGAAAGACCGTAACGTAGCCGTTGCCCATTTGCGCAAATTATTGAGCGGGAACACTGGCTTGTTGGATGGTACGAACAGAGACATATTTGCCGAGGCTTTCCCCTTTCTTCAGGCGCAGGGAAAAACGGCAGAGCAGATCTTTGACGGCATCCTTGCTCACCTTTTTAACGCACCGCGTGGCGGCGCACTTCATGTGGATTATCTGGTGGGTGGCGATGGCGAACTGGCCCTACGCCTGGGCACCTCGGATGAGCCGTTTGGTGTTGTCAACGTCGGCGACGCGAAGAAGCTCGCCGAGTTGTGTGAAAAACACGAAACGCTCATCGTTAGCGAGAAGCCGTTTTCATCGTCTCTATTCCGCACCCTGAACAAGCGGAATTCAATGCTGAATGTGCTGATCGGCTCCAAACGCTTTTCAGAAGGCTGGAACAGTTATCGTGTTTCCACCTTGGGTTTGATGTATGTAGGCCAAAACGAAGGCTCCGAGATCATTCAGCTTTTCGGCCGTGGCGTGCGCCTGCGCGGTTACGCCAACAGCCTGAAACGCAGCCGCGCCATTCACTGGGCCGCGCGCGACAAAGAACTTGACTGGGTTGCCAAGGATCACCGTCTGCCCATTTTGGAAACACTGAACGTATTTGGCGTCAAATCCGATTACATGCAGCGTTTCAATGAGTTTCTGGAGGGCGAAGGCATTCGCCGTCCAGATAGCCGGGAATCCATCAAAATTCCGGTAAAACTCAAGCTTCCGCATTTGCCGCTGGTTACCATCAAGGTGCCCGACGACATCAACTTCAAGAAGCAAGCCAAAACCAGCCTGAGCGGACCAGGTGAGATTCGTTTGGAAACTGGTGCTGTCACACTGGACTGGTATCCGCGCGTTGCCATCAAGGCAAGCAAGGGTATCAAAATCACTCAGCTTGTGAGCAGCAAACCACCAGCCAAGCTGACAGAGGATCATTTGGCGTTTATTGATTTCGACGCCATCTACCTGGAGCTTCAGCAGCTCAAGGCAGAACGGGCTTGGCACAATTTCAGCCTGAGCCGGGATACTTTGCGAGAGTTACTGACACCGCCCAACAACGACTGGTACACCTTGTATGCCCCGCCGGAAACCATGGCGCCAGAACGGTTTGAACAGGTGTGGGAATGGACCGAAATAGCCTGCGCTCTGTTGAAAAAATATTGCGACCGTTTCTACAAGGCCAAGAAAGATGCTTTTGAAGCGCCGCACCGTGTCTACGCAGAACTTCGACCAGATGATCCCAACTTCATTGAGGAGTACAAGATTCTGGTTGATCGCTCAGAAAAGCTCATCATTCAGCGTCTGAGTGAGCTGGAACAGCACATCCGAGATGGCGTTCTGGGAGATTTCAATATCGGCGGACGTGGTGAAGCACTTTTCTTTGATCGGCATTTGTACTCACCGCTGCTGCATCTGCGTAATGGTGTGGATACCGACCTGTTCAGCATCACTCCTGTCCCACTGAATGAGGGAGAGCGGGACTTTGTCGTAGATTTGCGCACTTATTTCCAGAGCAAACCTGCCCTGCTGGATGGCAAGGAGATATACCTGCTACGAAATCAGTCGAAAGGTCGTGGCATTGGGTTCTTCGAAGCAGGGAACTTCTATCCGGACTTTCTGCTTTGGGTTCTTGAAGGGGAGCATCAGCACATAATTTTCGTCGATCCGAAAGGCATCCTCCGCTGCGAAGGCTTGAATGATCCGAAGCTGAGCTTTTACAAGACGATCAAGGACATTGAGAAAAAGCTGAATGCAAAAGGGGGAAGCCCAATGGCTTCACTGCACTCCTTTATCGTTTCAAGCACACCGCTCGGCAAGGTCCGTTGGTGGGACCCTGAGTTAGCCTCTGCCGAAGACTTCGCAGCCCGCCATGTTCTTTTTCAGCGTGACGCCGCAAACACCTACATTGAGACACTGTTCAAGACAGTGCTGAACTGACTCATATGACTCTGGATTTATCGAAACACACGCCGATGATGCGCCAGTATCTCGGGCTCAAGGCGAACCACCCGAACACCCTGCTCTTCTACCGGATGGGCGACTTCTACGAGCTGTTCTACGAGGACGCAGAGAAGGCGGCGCGGCTGCTCGACATCACGCTGACCACGCGCGGGCAGTCGGCCGGGGTGCCGATCAAGATGTGCGGTGTGCCTTTCCACTCGCTGGAGCCTTATCTGGCGCGGCTGGTGAAGTTGGGCGAGTCGGCGGTGATCTGCGAGCAGATTGGCGATCCAGCAACCAGCAAGGGGCCGGTCGAGCGGGCGGTGGCGCGCATCGTCACGCCGGGCACGCTGACCGACGCGGCGCTGATCGACGACAAGCAGGACATCTGGCTGCTCGCCGTGACGACGCTGCGCAACACGGCCGGCATTGCCCGGCTGAACCTGGCCAGCGGCGAGTTCATCCTGATCGAGGTGCCGGCCGAGCAGATTCCGGCGACGCTGGAGCGCATCCGCCCGGCGGAAATCCTCTACCCGGAAAGCTGGACGCCGAACTTTGGCGTCGATGTGGCGCGTACCCGCCAGCCGGACTGGTATTTCGATTTCGACTCGGCGCGGCGCCTGTTGTGCGAGCAGTTCGAAGTCGCCTCGCTTGCCGGTTTCGGCGCCGAGGGCCTGAAGCCGGCGATTGCTGCGGCCGGCGCGCTGCTGCAGTACGCGCAAGCGACTCAGTCGGGCAAATTGCCGCATTTGCGCGGGTTGACCGTAGAAATTGAAGGCGCTTATCTCGGCCTCGACCTGGCCACCCGGCGCAACCTGGAACTGACTGAAACCCTGCGCGGGCAGCCGTCGCCGACGCTGTTTTCGCTTTTGGATAACTGCGTCACCAGCATGGGCTCGCGCCTGTTGCGCCACACGCTGCACCACCCGCTGCGCGACCGCGCCGTGCCGGCCGCCCGCCATGGTGCGGTCGAAGCGCTGCTCGACGATTACGGTCGACTGGCCGGCGAGACCAGAAAGGCCCTGCGCGGGATTGCCGACATCGAGCGCATCGCCGGCCGCATCGCGCTGCGCAACGCCCGTCCGCGCGATCTGGCCAGCCTGCGCGAATCGCTGGCCCGCCTGCCGGAACTGCGCGCGCCGCTGGCCGACAGCGCTTCCGACCTGCTGACGCAATCCTTCGCCGAACTCGAAACGCCGGCCAAAACACTCGACCTGCTGGTCCGCGCCATCGCCGCCGAACCGGGCGCCCAGGTGCGCGACGGCGGCGTCATCGCGCCGGGCTTCGACGCCGATCTGGATGAGCTGCGTTCGCTCAACGACAACTGCGGCGCCTTCCTGGTCGACATGGAGGTGCGCGAACGCGAGCGGACCGGTATCGGCAGCCTCAAGGTCGAATTCAACAAGGTGCATGGCTTCTACATCGAGGTCACCCACGCCCACGTCGACAAGATTCCCGACGACTACCGCCGGCGGCAGACGCTGAAAAATGCCGAGCGCTACATCACGCCGGAACTGAAGGCTTTCGAGGACAAGGCGCTATCGGCGCAGGAGCGTTCGCTGGCGCGCGAGAAGCTGCTCTACGAGGGCATTCTCGACGCGCTGCTGCCGGTCGTGCCGACGCTGCAAACCATTGCCCGCGCCGTCGCCCAGCTCGACCTGCTCGCCGGTTTCGCCGAGTCGGCCTTGAAGCGCAACTGGTGCAAGCCGGAATTTGCCGAAGAAACCCAATTGACCGTCGAAGGCGGCCGTCACCCGGTGGTCGAAAACGAACTGGCGCAGAGCGCCGAGACTTTCATCGCCAACGACTGCCTGTTGGCCGAAAGCCGCCGCCTGCTACTGATCACCGGCCCGAACATGGGCGGTAAATCGACCTACATGCGCCAGGTCGCGCTGATCGCCCTGCTCGCCCACATCGGCAGCTTTGTTCCGGCCGACCGTTGCGTGCTCGGCCCGCTCGACCGCATCTTCACCCGCATCGGCGCTTCCGACGATCTCGCTTCCGGACGTTCGACCTTCATGGTCGAGATGACCGAAGCCGCCGCCATCCTGCACCACGCGACGAACCAGAGCCTGGTGTTGATGGACGAGATCGGCCGCGGCACGTCAACCTTCGACGGCATGGCATTGGCCTTCGCCATCCTGCGCCACCTGATCGACAAGAACCGCAGCCTGACGCTGTTCGCCACGCATTATTTCGAGCTGACCCGGCTGTCGCACGAGTACAGCGAACTGGCCAACGTACACCTCGGCGCTGTCGAGCACAACGACCGCATCGTCTTCATGCACGCCGTCGAGGAAGGCCCGGCCAACCAGAGTTACGGGATTCAGGTGGCGGCGCTGGCGGGAATACCCGCCGCCGTCGTGCGCGCAGCGAGAAAACAGCTACGCGAATTCGAGCAGCGCGCTGCCGTCGATCCGCTGCAACCGGACCTGTTCGCCCAGGATTTCCCGGCTGAGCTGGCCGAAGCCAGCGAACCGGCGCCGCATCCGGTCGTCGAGCACCTCACCGCCATCGACCCGGACAGTCTGACGCCGCGCGAGGCACTCGATGCGCTGTACGCGCTGAAAGGCTTGCTTAAGTAGCGAGCTTAGTGGTCGCAGCCGTCCTCGTCGTCGGCGCCATGCACGTGGCCGTGCTCGATTTCCTCGGCGCTGGCCGGGCGGATGGCGGTGACGGTGCAGGTGAATACCAGGGCGCTGCCGGCGAGCGGATGATTGCCGTCGAGGACGACCTTGTCGCCTTCAATGTCGGTCACGCGATAGATCACGAACTCTTCGTCGCTACCGTCTTCCGGACCGCCTTCGAACTGCATGCCGACCTGGAGTTCCTTGGGGAAATCCTTGCGCGGCTCGATCTGGACGAGTTGCGGATCGTATTCGCCGAAAGCTTCGTCGGGCTGCAGTTTGACCTGGACCGACTCGCCGACACTCTTGCCCTGCAGGGCTTCTTCGATCTTGGGGAAGATGTCGTCGTAGCCGCCGTGCAGATAGACGAGCGGATCGCGACCTTCGTCCACGACTTCGCCATCGGGATCGGTGACATGGTAGTCGAGGGTGATGACGGTATTGCGGTCAACCAGTTGGTTCATGAGTTGAGTTCCTTGACTAGGGCCAGTACTTCCTGGGCATGACCCTTGAAATTGACGTTGTAAAGCGCATGGCGGATGACGCCGCTGCGATCGATGACGAAGGTTGAACGGACGATGCCGGTTTTCGGCTGCCCATCCACCTCCCTCGTCTGCCAGACGCCGTATTGCCGGCAAACTTCGCCTTCGGCGTCGGACAGCAGATTGATACCGATACCTTCCCTGTCCCTGAATTCCTGATGCTTGAGACAGTCTTCCCGGTTGATGCCGAGAATGGCGCACCCGTGTTTCCGGAAATCTACCTCATGGTCCGAAAAATCGGTGACTTCACGCGTACAGGAGGGTGTTCCGTCCTTGGGGTAGAACAACAGGACAAGGTGTTGTTTGTCCTGAAAGCTCGCCAGATCGACAGTCTCCATATCAGCATCCGGCAAGCTGAATGTCGGGGCCTTATCGCCATTCTTGAGCAGCATATCGTTCTCCTTGAGTGCTCAGCGTGGGACTGCTGAGAACGATTCTAGCTGAGCAAAATGGCGGTGGCTACAAGGTTTGAAGCGATTTACCGGCGCTCGCCGGCGGGCTCGTCGGGTATCTGGACAAACACTTCGTCCTGTTTCACCATGCCGAGTTCAAAGCGCGCGCGCTCCTCGATGGCATCGTAGCCCTGCTTGAGATCGCGGACCTCGGCATCGAGGCCCGCGTTACGGATTTCCAGCTTGCGGGTTTCCTCCCGCTGGACCTTCAACTGACGGTCGTACTCCCATACCTTCAACCATCCTCCCTTACCCAGCCACAACGGGTACTGGAGGAGGACGATCACGGCAAGAAGGCCGACCGTCAGCCAGCGCATGAGCGATCAGCGCAGGTTGTAGAAAGTCTCGCGGCCCGGATAGGAAGCGGTATCGCCCAGATCTTCCTCGATGCGGATCAGCTGGTTGTACTTGGCGATGCGGTCCGAACGGGACAGCGAACCGGTCTTGATCTGGCCGGCGTTGAGGCCGACGGCGATGTCGGCGATGGTGCTGTCTTCGGTCTCGCCCGAGCGATGCGAGATCACGGCAGTGTAACCAGCGCGCTTGGCCATTTCGACGGCGGCGAAGGTTTCCGACAGCGTGCCGATCTGGTTGATCTTGATCAGGATGGCGTTGGCGATGCCCTTCTGGATGCCTTCCTTGAAGATGCGGGTGTTGGTGACGAAGATGTCGTCGCCGACGATCTGCACCTTGGAACCCAGACGCTCGGTCAGCAGCTTCCAGCCGTCCCAGTCGGCTTCCGACATGCCGTCCTCGATCGAGACGATCGGGAACTGGTCAGCCAGGTTGGCCAGGTAATCGACGAACTGGGCCGAGGTCAGCTGCAGGCCTTCGCCGGACAGGTGATACTTGCCGTCCTTGTAGAACTCGGAAGCAGCGCAGTCGAGGGCCAGCAGGACGTCCTGGCCGGGCACGTAACCGGCGGCCTCAATCGCCTGCATGATGATCTGCAGGGCTTCGGCGTGGCTACCGAGGTTCGGGGCGAAACCGCCTTCGTCGCCGACGGCGGTCGAGTGACCGGCCTTGTCGAGCAGCTTCTTCAGCGCGTGGAAGATTTCAGCGCCGCAACGCAGGGCTTCGCGGAAGGTGTTGGCACCGACCGGCATGACCATGAATTCCTGGATGTCCAGGCTGTTGTTGGCGTGCTCGCCGCCGTTGATGATGTTCATCATCGGCACCGGCATCTGCATCGGCGCCATGCCGCCGAAGTAGCGGTACAGCGGCAGACCGGATTCTTCGGCAGCGGCCTTGGCGACAGCCATCGACACGGCCAGGATGGCGTTGGCGCCGAGACGCGACTTGTTGTCGGTGCCGTCGAGTTCGATCATGGTCTGGTCGATGAAGGCCTGTTCCTGAGCGTCGAGACCGATGATCGCTTCCGAGATCTCGGTGTTGATGTTCTCGACGGCCTGCATCACGCCCTTGCCGAGGTAACGGCTCTTGTCGCCGTCACGCAGTTCGATGGCTTCGCGGGTGCCGGTCGAAGCGCCCGACGGAACAGCCGCACGGCCCATGACGCCGGACTCGAGCAGGACATCGGCCTCGACCGTGGGATTGCCACGGGAATCCAGGATCTCGCGGGCGACAACATCAACGATAGAACTCATATTTCTTCCTTGTAAACAGAAGGTTGAAAGAACAAATTAAAGTAAATTATTAGAATTTCAATTCTTCAAAACCGGCCGATTTGGCGGCCTTGTCCAGCGCCACCAGGGTCGCCAGCAGGCTTTCCATGCGATCCAGCGGCCAGGAATTCGGGCCGTCGGAGAAGGCCTTTTCCGGGCAGGGATGGGTTTCCATGAACAGGCCGGAAATCCCCACCGCCACCGCCGCCCGCGCCAGAACCGGAACGAATTCGCGCTGACCACCGGAAACCGTACCCTGCCCGCCCGGCAACTGCACCGAGTGGGTGGCATCGAATACCACCGGGCAACCGGTATCGCGCATAATCGCCAGCGAGCGCATGTCGGAAACGAGGTTGTTGTAGCCGAAGCTGGCACCGCGTTCGCAGACCATGATGTTGTCGGCGCCGCCGTTCACTTCGCGCGCCTTGTCGACGACATTCTTCATGTCGCCCGGCGCCAGGAACTGGCCCTTCTTGATATTCACCGGCTTGCCGCAGGACGCCACGGCGTGGATGAAATCGGTCTGCCGGCAGAGGAAGGCCGGCGTCTGCAGCACGTCGACCACGCTCGCCACCTGGGCGACGTCGTTGCCATCATGGACATCGGTCAGCACCGGCACACCGACCTGGGCGCGCACGGCTTCAAGAATCTTCAGGCCGCCATCGATGCCGGGGCCGCGCACCGACTTGCCGGAGCTGCGGTTGGCCTTGTCGTAGGAGGCCTTGAAGATGTAATTGACACCCAGGCGGGCGCAGATTTCCTTCATGCGGCCGGCGACATCGACGCACAACTGTTCCGACTCGGCGGTACAAGGGCCGGCGATCAGGAAAAAAGGCTGGTCAAGACCAGCCTCGAAACCGCAGAGTTTCATCAGTTCTTGCCCTGCTTGCTGGCCAGTGCGGCCTTGACGTAGGACGTGAACAGCGGATGTCCCTGGCGCGGATTGGAGGTGAATTCCGGATGGAACTGGCAACCGACGAACCATGGATGGACATCGGCCGGCAGTTCAACCATTTCGCACAGGTCGGTGCCCGGCGCCCGGCCGGCAACGACCAGGCCCTTGTCTTCCAGTTGCGCCAGCAGCGTGTTGTTCACTTCATAGCGATGGCGGTGACGCTCGGTGATCTCTGCAGCGCCGTAGATCTGGCGGGCCAGCGAACCCTCCTTGAGCTGGCAGACCTGGGCGCCGAGGCGCATGGTGCCGCCGATGTCGGAATCCTCGCTGCGCTTCTCGATCTTGCCGGAGGCGTCGAGCCACTCGGTGATCAGGCCGATCACCGGGTACGGCGTGTCGGCGACGAACTCGGTCGAGTGCGCGTCCTTCAGGCCGGCGACATGGCGGGCGAATTCGACGACGGCCATCTGCATGCCGAGACAGATGCCCAGATACGGCACCTTGTTCTCGCGGGCGTAGCGGATCGCGGCGATCTTGCCTTCGGTACCGCGGCGGCCGAAACCGCCCGGCACGAGAATGGCGTCCATGCTCTCGAGCACGCCGGTGCCGTTCTTCTCGATCTCTTCCGAATCGAGATAGACGATGTTCACTTCGCTGCGCGTGTGGATGCCGGCATGCTTGATGGCTTCGATCAGCGACTTGTAGGACTCGGTCAGATCGACGTACTTGCCGACGAAGGCGATCTTCACCTGGTGCAGCGGATGCTCCAGCGCTACGATCAGGTTTTCCCAGACCGACAGGTCGGCCGCCTTGGCCAGGATGCCGAGCTTGTGGCAGACGATTTCGTCGAGCATCTGCTCGTGCAGCATGCCCGGGATCTTGTAGATGGAGTCGGCGTCGAGACACTCGATGACGGCTTCCGGCATGACGTTGCAGAACAGCGCGATCTTGCGCCGCTCCTCGACCGGAATCGAGCGGTCGGCACGGCACAGCAGGATGTCCGGCTGGATGCCGATCTCGCGCAGTTCCTTGACCGAGTGCTGGGTCGGCTTGGTCTTCAGTTCGCCGGCGGTCGGGATGTAGGGCAGCAGCGTCAGGTGCATGTAGCAGACGTTGTTGCGGCCTTCCTCGATGCCCATCTGGCGGATGGCTTCCAGGAAGGGCAGAGACTCGATGTCGCCGACCGTGCCGCCGACCTCGACGATGGCCACGTCGGCACCCTCGGCGCCGGCCTTGACCTTGCCCTTGATCTCGTCGGTGATGTGCGGGATGACCTGCACCGTCTTGCCGAGATATTCACCGCGGCGCTCTTTCTTCAGGACCGTGTCGTAAACCTGGCCGGTGGTGAAGTTGTTGCGCTTGGTCATCTTGGCGCTGGTGAAGCGCTCGTAATGCCCCAGATCGAGATCGGTCTCGGCGCCATCCTCGGTGACGAAGACCTCTCCGTGCTGGAAGGGACTCATCGTGCCGGGGTCGACGTTGATGTAGGGGTCAAGCTTGAGGTGGGTAACCTTGATGCCGCGGGATTCCAGAATGGCCCCGAGCGACGCGGCGGCGATGCCTTTGCCCAGTGAGGACACGACACCACCTGTAACGAAAACGTATTTGGTCATGGAAAGACAGGCTGCGGGAAAGCAGAATGATAGCCGAAAACATGCCGGGAGCGAAAGCCGTCCGCCGCTTCCGCCAGTCTCCGTTAAAATACCCGGCAACTGAAACAGACCGGAAAAGCACACATGTCCCAATTCTCTTTTGACGTCTCCATCGAGGAATTCGAAGTCAAGGTCCTGCAGGCCTCGCTGCAGGTGCCGGTGGTGGTCGATTTCTGGGCGCCCTGGTGCGGCCCGTGCCAGACGTTGAAGCCGATGCTGGAAAAACTGGCCGAGGAATACCAGGGCCGCTTCCTCCTGGCCAAGGTCAATTCCGACGAATACCCCCAACTGGCCGGCCATTTCGGCGTGCGCAGCATTCCGTCGGTCAAGGTCGTTTTCCAGGGACAACTGGTCGATGAATTCAACGGCGCCCTGCCCGAAGGCCAGGTCCGCCAGTTTCTCGACCGCATCGCCCTGCCCGCCGGCGACAACGCCAATCCGCGCGAAGAGGCCGCCGCCCTGGCCGCCGAAGGCCGGTTCGAGGAAGCGCTGGCCAGGCTGGTCGAGGCCAGTCAGGCCAATCCGCAGGATCAGGCGGTGCAACTCGACGCCATCGAGGTATTGATGCACCTGGGCCGCAACGACGAAGCCGCGCAGTTGCTGGCTGGCGAATTCAAGGACGAACCGGAGCGCGCCGGCGCCCTGCGCGCCCGCCTGGCACTGGCCCAGGGCGCTGCCGATACCGAACCGCTGGAAGCGAAGCTGGCCGCCAACCCGGACGACCACGCCACGCGCCTCGAACTGGCCAAGGCCTACGCCGCGCAAAGCCGTTTCCGCGAGGCACTCGACGCCGCGCTCGAAGTGGTCCGGCGCGACCGTTTCTTCGACGAAGGCGCCGGGCGCAAGGCCCTGCTCCAGTTCTTCGAGGCGCTGGCTGGCGAACAGTACGACGATCTCGTCCGCGAATATCGTCGCAAACTTTCCGCCGCGCTGAACTGACCTCACCGGTCGGTGCCGGCGCGCACCGACCGCCGCGATGCAGCTTTTCTACACCGACGTCTTCGTTCTGCCGCTGCCGCCGGGGCATCGCTTCCCGATGGAGAAATACGCCCGCCTGCGGCAGACACTGCTCGCCGGCGGCGATTTTTCACCAGACGACTTCCATCTGCCGCACGCCGCTACCGACGAGGAACTGCAGCGCGCCCACGACGCTGACTATATCCGGCGCATCAGCCTCGGCGAGGTCGACGAAAAGATGCAGAAGGCCATCGGCTTTCCGTGGAGCCCGGGCATGGTCGAGCGCTCCCGGCGCTCGGCCGGCGCCAGCATCGACGCCTGCCGTGCCGCCTGCGCCAGCCGGGGCATCGCCGCCAATCTGGCCGGCGGCACCCACCACGCCTTTGCCGGCCATGGCGAGGGCTTCTGCGTTTTCAACGATGCTGCCGTCGCCGCCCGGGCGATGCGGGCGGAAGGACGGGCCGGGCGCATCCTGATCGTCGATTGCGATGTGCACCAGGGCAACGGCACCGCCGCCATCCTCAGGGACGACCCCGACATCTTCACCTTTTCCATTCACGGCGCCCGCAACTACCCGTTCACCAAGGAAAACAGCGATCTCGACATCGAGCTGCCCGACGGTTGCGGCGACCCGGCCTACCTGGCGCAGCTCGAGCATGGACTGGACACCGCCTTCGATCTCGCTTGCCCCGACCTGGTCATCTATCTGGCCGGTGCCGATCCCTATGCCGACGACCGGCTCGGTCGCCTGGCCTTGAGCATGGACGGCCTGGCGGAACGCGACCGGCTGGTTTTCCAACGCTGCCGGGACGGCGCCATTCCGGTGGCCGTCGCCATGGCCGGCGGCTATGCGCGCAACATCGATGACACGGTCAGCATCCATGCCGCCACGATCCGCCTCGGCCGCGCCATGTGGCGCTAGAATCACAGCATGGACACCCGTCTCCTCCTGAGCCCATCGCTGCGCCGCATCGAGGCCCGTCATGCCGACCTGCCGCTGATGCAGCGTGCTGGCCAAGCCGCCGCCGACCTGGCCAGCCAGCTGGCCGGCGAGCGTAACCGCCCCATCCTGGTGCTGGCGGGCCCCGGCAACAATGGCGGCGACGCCTTCGAGGCGGCCCGACTGCTGCGCCAACGCTTTTTCGATGTTCGCGTGCTGTTCGCCGGCCAGGCGGAGCAACTGCCGGCCGACGCCGCTGCGGCCTGCCGGCGCTTCACCGACGCCGGCGGCGAGTTTTCCCTGACACTGGAGGACGAACGGCACTGGGGCCTGATCATCGATGGCCTGTTCGGCATCGGACTGAAACGGGCGCCGGAAGGCATCTACGCCGAGTGGATCGCGCTGGCCAACCGCCTCGCCCGCCGTGATGGCTGCGCCCTGCTGGCGCTCGACTGCCCGTCCGGTCTCGATGCCGACACCGGCAACCGGCCCGGCATCTGCATCGAAGCCACGCACACCCTGACCTTCATCGCCGGCAAACCCGGCCTGCTGACCGCCGACGGTCCCGACCACTGCGGCGAAATCGCCATCGCCACGCTCGACCTCGAGACGACCGGCGCTGACCCGGCCGACGGCCACACCGTCAGCCGCCAGGATTTCGCCGGGCGCCTCAAACCCCGGCGCCGCAATTCGCACAAGGGCAGCTTCGGCGGCGTCGGCATCATCGGTGGCGGCAAGTCGATGAGCGGCGCCGCCCTGCTCGCCGGTCGTGCCGCGCTCAAGCTCGGCGCCGGCCGCGTCTATCTCGGCCTGCTCGACCCGGATGGACCGAGCGTGGACCTGGTCCAGCCGGAACTGATGATCCGCCGCATCGACACGCTCTTCCAGGCCGACCTGCAGGCACTGGTGTGCGGCCCCGGGCTCGGCACCGCCGGCAACGCAGCCGATTGCGTCGAGCAGGCCCTGAAATGCCCGTTGCCTCTGGTCCTCGATGCCGATGCCCTGAACATCCTGGCCAGCGACGGGCGCCTCGAAGGCAACCTCTACAACCGCGTCGCGCCGGCCATCCTGACCCCGCACCCGGCCGAGGCCGGCCGTCTGCTCGGCGCCTCGACGCGCGAGGTGCAGCTTGATCGCATCGCCGCCGCCCGCGAGATGGCTGCGCGCTACGGTTGCCCGGTCGCCCTCAAGGGTTGCGGCACGATTGTCGCCGGACCGGATGGCCGCTGGTGGATCAACACCACCGGCAACCCGGGCATGGCCACGGCCGGCATGGGCGACGTCCTGAGCGGCATGATCGCCACCCTGCTGGCCCAGCAATGGCCGGCGGAACAGGCCTTGCTGGCGGCGGTGCATCTGCACGGCGCAGCCGCCGACCGGCTGGCCGCCGACGGCATCGGTCCGGTCGGCCTGACCGCCGGCGAAGTCATCGACAGCGCCCGCTGCCTGGTCAACGACTGGCTGCGTTGAAGTGCAGCCTCAATCCGCCGCCGGCGGCGACGGATAGGGATAGAGCATGTTCAGCGCCTGACTCTGGCCGTTGGGCTGGACGATGCGGACATGCTCGCGGCGCAGTTCCCGGGCATGCAGCACCCCACAGGCATGGGCGATCATTTCCACTTCCTGGTTCATGTTGCGCGTGTAATGGGCAACCCGCTCGGCCTTGTCCTCGACGACCAGACCGCGCTGCAGTTTCTGGTTGTGCGTGGTGATGCCGGTCGGACAGGTGTTCTGGTGACAGCGCAAGGCCTGGATGCAGCCGAGCGCAAACATGTAGCCGCGGGCCGAATTGACCAGATCGGCACCACAGGCCAATGCCCAGGCGACCTTGGCCGGGGTCAGCAGCTTGCCCGAGGCAATCACCTTGATCCGCTCGCGCAAGCCGTTTTCGATCAACGCATCGACCACGCGCGGCAGCGCTTCGTTGATCGACAGGGCCATGTGATCGGCCAGTGCCTGCGGCGCCGCGCCCGAACCGCCCTCGCCGCCATCGATGGTGAGGAAATCCGGCGCGCTCCACAAACCGCGCCGTCTGACGGCTTCGGCCAGTTCGTGCATGAATTGCCAGCCGCCGATGGCAGTCTTGATGCCGACCGGCTTGCCGGTCACTTCGCGGACATGCACGACCATGTCGAGCAGTTCCTCCATCGTCCCGGTCTCGGGATGACGGTTTGGCGACAGCGAATCCTTGCCCAGCGGAATACCGCGGATGGCGGCGATCTCGGCCGTCACCTTGGCCGCCGGCAGCACCCCGCCTTTACCCGGCTTGGCGCCCTGCGACAGCTTGATCTCGAAGGCGCGGACATGCTCGTGCCCGGCCAGTTCGCGCAGACGCAGGTCGCTCAGGCGACCGGCTTCGTCGCGGACACCGTACTTGGCCGTGCCGATCTGGAAAATGACGTCGCAGCGCCCTTCGAGATGGTAGGGGCTGAGCCCGCCTTCGCCGGTATCCATGTAGCAGCCGGCCAGGGCCGCGCCTTGCGAGAGGGCGCGGACGGCCGGCCGGGAAATGGCGCCGAAGCTCATACCGCTGATATTGATCAGCGAACGGGCGGCAAACGGCTTGTCGCACCAGCCTTCACCGATCATCACCGGCGGCGACGGCCGGTGATCGCTGTCGAGCACCGGAAAGGCGGCGTTCACAAAAACCAGCGCCCCGGACTGATTGATGTCGTAGGTCGAACCGAAGCCGATCATGCCGCCTTCGTTCTTGGCCAGCCGATAGACCCAGGCGCGTGTCGCCCGGTTGAAGGGCATTTCCTCGCGGTCACCGAGGAAGAAGTACTGGCGGAAGTATTCGCCCAGGCTTTCGAAGAAGAAACGCAGATGGCCGACAATGGGGAAATTGCGCAGGACCGTGTGGCGCTTCTGGGTGACGTCGCGCAGGTACCAGAACAGCAGGAGCACCGCCAGCACCAGAACGACCATCACCCCCAGACTGACGTGAAACACCCCGACGATTTCTGACATTGTCTGCCCCTGACGGTACAATTCGCGCCTAAGCATGCCGCCGGAACCCAGAGATGTCCATAGAATTCGCCTACCCGCTCGCCGCAGAAATCACCCGCAATGTCGACGCCGCCCTGACCGAGGATGTCGGCCCCGGCGACCTGACCGCTTCCCTGGTACCCGGCGCCCGTCAGGTCCGGGCCACGGTCATTTCTCGGGAGGCCGGCGTGCTTTGCGGTACGGCCTGGTTTGACGAATGCGTGCGCCGCCTCGACCAGGATGCCCGCATCACCTGGCAGGCCGGTGACGGTGACCGGATCGCTGCCGATCAGCTGTTATGCACCATCGACGGTAACGGCCGCGCCCTGCTGACCGCCGAGCGCAGCGCGCTGAACTTTCTGCAATTGCTGTCGGCGGTGGCCAGCAAGGTCCGCATCTACGCCGACGCCATCGCCGGCACCCGGGCGCAGGTCGTCGACACCCGCAAGACCCTGCCCGGCCTGCGCATTGCCCAGAAATACGCCGTCCGCGCCGGCGGCGGCGGCAACCACCGGCTGGCGTTGTGGGATGCGATCCTGATCAAGGAAAACCACATCCATGCCGCCGGTGGCATCGCCCAGGCCTACGCGGCGGCCGAACAGGTCGCCGGGCAAGCCGCCGACCGCTGCCAGTTCATCCAGGTCGAAGTGGAAAACCTCGACGAACTGAACCAGGCGCTGGCTGCCGGCGCCCGGATGATCCTGCTCGACAATTTCACCCCCGACCTGATGCGCGAGGCCGTCGCCGTCAACGCCGGGCGCGCCATTCTCGAAGCCTCTGGCAACGTCAGCCTGGAAACCATCCGCGCCATTGCCGAAACCGGAGTCGATCGCATCTCGGTCGGGGCGCTGACCAAGGACGTCAAAGCGCTCGACCTGTCGATGCGCTTCGTCGCTTAAGCCGCCCCCGACGCCGAGGGCGGCGAACAGCGCTTAGCCGACCCAGCGCCGGGCGTTACGGAACATCCGCATCCACGGGCTGTCTTCACCCCAGTTTTCCGGGTGCCAGGACATCTGCACGGTGCGGAAGACACGCTCCGGGTGCGGCATCATGATCGTGAACCGGCCGTCGGCCGTGGTCACGGCGGTCAGGCCGCCCGGCGAACCGTTCGGGTTGTACGGATAGACCTCGGTCGGCTCGCCCTTGTTGTCGACGTAGCGCACCGCGGACAGGCATTTACCCTGGTCGTCGGCATTGTCAAAAACGGCGCGGCCTTCGCCGTGCGAAACGACGATGGGGATCTGCGAGCCTTCCATGCCGGCGAAGAAGATCGACGGCGAATCGAGCACCTCGGTCATCACGAAACGCGCTTCGAACTGCTCGACCTGATTGCGGCGGAAAGCCGGCCAGTGTTCGGCACCGGGGATGATGGACTTGAGCGCGCTCATCATCTGACAGCCGTTGCAGACGCCGAGCGCGAAGGTATCCGGACGATTGAAGAAAGCAGCGAACTCGTCGCGACAGCCGTCGTGCATCAGGATGGTCTTGGCCCAGCCCTGGCCGGCACCGAGCACGTCGCCGTAGGAGAAGCCACCGCAGGCAACGAGGCCCTTGAAGTCCTTGAGGCTGACGCGGCCGGCGAGGATGTCGCTCATATGCACATCGACCGACTGGAAGCCGGCGCGATCGAAGGCGGCGGCCATTTCGTAATGGCTGTTGACGCCCTGCTCGCGAAGGATGGCGACGCGCGGGCGACCGCTGATGTCGCGGTAGACCTGGGTGAAATCTTCCTGCGGATCGAAAGTCACCTTCGGTGTCAGGCCGGGGTCGGCGACATCGAGGATGCGGTCGAATTCCTGCTGGGCGCAGTCGGGGTTGTCGCGCATCGCCTGCATGCGGAAGCTGGTTTCCGACCAGGCACGCTGCAGGTCCACACGCTTCTCGCGCAGCACGCGCTTGGCGTTGCGGGTGACGCGGATTTCGTCCCACTCGTTCAAGTGGCCGACGAAGTGGTAAGGCACACCGCAGGCACGCAGAATCGGCGTGACCTTCTCGCGGTCGGCACGACGGATCTGGATCAGCGCACCGAGTTCCTCATTGAACAGCGCGCGGACGATGTGCTCGAAATCGCGGCCGGCCATCAGGTCCGGGCGCTTCTCGGCGCCATCGACGTCGAGTGCGGCAGCGTCGAAGCAGACGCCATCAAGGTCGAGCGAGACGCCACGGCGGCTGGCGAAGGCCATTTCGCAAGCAGCGACGAACAGGCCGCCGTCGGAACGGTCGTGGTAGGCGAGCAGCAGGCCGTCGCGGTTGAGCTTCTGCACGGCGTCGAACATGCCCTTGAGCTTGGCCGGCTCATCGACGTCCGGCGCATCGTCGCCGGTGGCGTTGTAGACCTGCGCCAGCGCCGAGCCGCCAAGGCGATTCTTGCCGAGGTCGAGCAGCAGCAATTCGGTTTCGCCCTGATCGGTGGCGAGCAGCGGAGTTTTCGTCTTGCGCACGTCATCGACGGCGGCGAACGAGGTAACAATCAGCGACAGCGGTGAAACGACCTGCTTCTTCTCGCCGTTCTCATCCCAAGCGGTGCGCATCGACAGCGAATCCTTGCCGACCGGTATCGACACGCCGATCTGCTTGCACAGCTCGGCAATGCCTTCGACCGTCGCGTACAGGCGGGCGTCCTCTCCCGGCACGCCGCACGGCGCCATCCAGTTGGCGGAGAGCTTGACCTTGTCCAGGCTGCCGACATCGGCAGCGGCCAGGTTGGTCAACGCTTCGCCAATGGCCATGCGGCCGGAAGCCGGTGCATCGAGCACGGCCAGCGGCGTGCGCTCGCCCATGGCGAAGGCTTCGCCGAGGTAACCCTGATAGCCCATCGTGGTCACGGCGACATCGGCCACCGGCACCTGCCACGGGCCGACCATCTGGTCGCGCGCGGTCATGCCGCCGACCGAGCGGTCGCCGATCGAGATCAGGAAGGTCTTGTCAGCGATGGTCGGCAGACGCATCAAGCGGTAGGCGGCGTCCTTGAGTTCGATGGAAACCGCGTCGAAGGGCACGAAGGTCGACGGCTGCGACGTGACATCGCGCGTCATGCGCGGCGGCTTGCCGAGCAGCGCTTCCATTTCCATGTCGACCGGATTAACGCCGAAGTGGGCGTCGGTAACGGTCAGGTGGCCGTCGCCGGTAGCTTCGCCGACGACAGCGAACGGGCAACGCTCACGTTCGCACATGGCCTGGAATTCGCCGATGCGGTTGGGCGGAATAGCCAGCACGTAGCGTTCCTGCGATTCGTTGGACCAGATTTCGGCCGGCGACATGCCCGACTCCAGGGTCGGCACCTTGCGCAGGTCGAACTTGGCACCGACGCCGCCCGAGTGGGCGAGTTCCGGCAGGGCGTTGGAAACGCCACCGGCACCGACGTCGTGCACGGAGAGAATCGGGTTGTCCTTGCCCATCTGCCAGCAGCGATCAATCACCTCCTGGGCACGGCGCTGGATTTCCGGGTTGCCGCGCTGCACCGAGGCGAAGTCGAGGTCTTCGGCATTGACGCCGGCGGTCATCGACGAGGCAGCACCGCCACCCAGGCCGATCAGCATGCCGGGGCCGCCCAGTTGCACGAACAGCGTGCCGACCGGGAAGATTTCTTCCTTGAACGACTGCTCGGCCTGGATGGAACCGAGGCCGCCGGCAATCATGATCGGCTTGTGATAGCCGCGCACCGTGCCGGCCACGTCCTGCTCGTAGGTGCGGAAATAACCGGTCAGGTTCGGGCGGCCGAATTCGTTGTTGAAGGCGGCGGCGCCGATCGGACCTTCGAGCATGATGTCGAGCGCCGAAGCGATGCGCGACGGGCGGCCGTAGGCTTTTTCCCAAGGCTGGGTTGCGTCGGGAATGTTCAGGTTGGAGACCGAGAAACCACAGAGGCCGGCCTTCGGCTTCGACCCCTTGCCAGTGGCGCCTTCGTCGCGGATTTCGCCGCCGGAGCCGGTGGAAGCACCCGGGAACGGCGAAATCGCCGTCGGGTGATTGTGCGTCTCGACCTTGGTCAGGATGTGGGTCAGCTCTTCCTTGTAGGAGTAGCCGCGGTCGGCATCCGGATAGAAACGCTGGATCGTCGCGCCCTCGATGATCGAGGCGTTGTCGGCGTAGGCCATCACCGTGCCTTGCGGGTTGGCCTGGTGCGTTTCGCGGATCATGCCGAACAGCGTCTTGTCTTTCTTCTCGCCGTCGATGACCCAGGAAGCGTTGAAGATCTTGTGGCGGCAGTGCTCGGAATTGGCCTGCGCGAACATCATCAGTTCGACGTCGGTCGGGTTGCGGCCGGCCTTGCTGAAGATGTCGAGCAGGTAATCGACTTCATCGTCGGACAGCGCCAGGCCCAGCGTGCCGTTGGCTTCGACCAGTGCGGCCTTGCCGCCGGCCAGCACGTCGACAGTCGCCAGCGGCTTCGGCGCAAAGTGGCGGAACAGTTCGCCGGCTTCGGCAAAACCGGCGAGCACCGATTCGGTCATGCGGTCGTGCAGCAGGCAGGCGACGAGCTTCTGCTCGTCAGCGGTCAGCGCGCGGTTTTGCTTCACAACCACGTGGAAGGCAACGACGCGCTCGATGCGCTCGATGGCCGGTTCCAGATCGCAGTTGAAGGCAATGTCGGTGGCCTTGGACGACCACGGCGAAATGGTACCGATGCGCGGCGCCACCAGGAACAACTCACCCTTGTCCTCGCCAGCCGGCACTTCTTCCAGCAGCTTGGACAGCTTGGCACGCTCGTCGGCAGACAGCGCGCGCTTTTGCGCGACGACGTGCCAGTAGTCGGCGGTGACCGCTTCGATGTCAGCCACCGCCGCCGTCAGGCGGGCGAGCAGGCGTTGCAGGCGGAAAGCGGAAAAGGCGGCGTCGCCTTTGAGGCAAATGATGTCGGCCATGGAGTGTGCGGTCGGGTTAGATGCGGAGAGGCGGGCATTATACCCGAGGGCGGTCAAGCAAATGGCCGCCATGCCAATTCAGAACATCGGCATGACTGGTAACAAATTATTGCACGGTTACATTTGGTATTTTTTTCATAATTATTGATTATGATCGATAAATAACCTAGAATCACGAGGCTTAACTATCCCAACACTTGAACAAATATCACTGGAGGTTTTCATGAGCATCGCAATGCGCATCGTCCTGCTTATCGCACTGGCGATTGCCGGCTTGATTGGCCTTGGAGGCTTCAGTCTCTATCAGATGGCCAAGATCAACAATGGCGTCAAGGAAACCAACGAAGTCACCATTCCCGGCATCCTCAAACTCGAGGAAGCGCAAATCGCTTTCCTGCGCGCCCGCCCATTCCTGCTCAATGTTCTTCTCGAGGTTGAACAGAGCAAACGGGAAGCGTCTGTCCAGCGTTTCAACGAGCGCATCGCAGAAATGAACGCTGCTTTTGCCGATTATGAAAAACTGATCTCCGACGACAAGGACCGCGAATTCCTCCTCCGCGACAAGAAAACCGCCGAAGCCTACGGTGAATTCGCCAAGCAATACATGGCAGCCGCACTGGCCGGCAAACGCGAGGAAGCAGCCGACATTTGGCGCAACGCCGCTCAGACGGTGAACGGACTGACCAACGCACTGGTCGAGCACGCCAACTATATAAAGAGCAAATCCGAAAGCGCCGCCAAGGATGCCTACGACATTCACAACACAGCAATCAATCTGGTCGTCGGCGCCATCGTGCTGCTCGGATTACTTGTAGCCACCATCGGCCTGCTGATCTACCGTCACGTTTCAGGCGGTCTCGACCGGATGGTGACGATATTCACCGGCATCGAGAAGGACCTCGACTTCACCGGGCGCCTGGATGTTGCCGGCAACGATGAACTGGCCAAGGTCGCACACGCTTTCAACGGCCTGCTCGAACGCCTCCAGCAGAGCTTCCGCAAAATGTCCAGGCACGCTGAATCCGTCAATCAAGCGGCTCAGCGGGTATCGACGGCGGCCCGTCAGATGTCGGTTGCCTCCCAGTACCAGAGCGAAGCCGCCTCAAGCATGGCGGCGGCAGTCGAAGAGATGACCGTCAGCGTCAATCACGTCGCCGACCGCGCCGAGGACACCCGCCGTCTGGCAACCAGCGCCGGTAGCGTCGCTGCACGCGGCCAGAACATCATCGGCGAGACGGTACTGTCGATCAACGGCATTGCCACCACCGTGCAAAGCGCTTCCGAGCAACTGACGGCACTGGAGAAACAAAGCGAGAAGATCAGCACCATTGTTTCCGTGATCAAAGACATCGCCGACCAGACCAACCTGCTCGCTCTCAATGCCGCCATCGAGGCAGCGCGTGCCGGCGAACAGGGCCGCGGCTTCGCCGTTGTGGCTGACGAAGTGCGCAAGCTGGCCGAGCGAACCGGCCACTCGACTCAGGAAATTGCCGTAACCATCCAGGAAATGCTCAGCGGCGCCCAGGGCGCTGTACACAGTATCCAGAGCGTCGAAGGCGCAGTTGCCTCCGGTGTCGGTTACGCTGAGCAGGCAAGCGGCGCGATGCAGGAAATTGGCAACGGTTCGACAGAAACGGTTGGCATGGTCAGCGACATCACCAGCGCCATCCGGGAACAGGGCGTCGCCAGCACCGACATCGCTCAACAGGTCGAGAAAATTGCGCAGATGGCCGAGGAAAACAGTGCCGCCGCGCAATCGACTTCAGGCACCTCGGAAGAAATGGTCAAGCTGGCGCAGGAAATGCACGACATCGTTGCCCAATACCGCGTCTGAAACTCAGCAGCAACATCCCGGGCCGGCATTGCCGGCCTTTTTCATTTCTTGATCGGCGCGTTACGCCCCGACATGCTGTCGCTCATCCGGTAAACGCCGTCGATGAACAGCCCATCCGGGTTACGACGGCAAAACTGTTCGATGTTGCGCTCGACGGTCGCCACCGAGACATCGGTCACCTGCTGACGCGGGTTGGCATAGTTGTGACCGCTGAGAAAGCCCCGCGCCCAGGCGACATGGGCGGCGCGCAATTCGACATCCTCGGCACCCTGGCGCCAGGCCCGGCAGGAATTGTCGTCAAAGGCGAGGATCTTGAGGCCGGAAGCCATACCCGCCGTCGTACCGGTTGCCAGAACCGCGAACACCAGCCAGGGCGCCACGTGCTTCTTGATACCCATCATTACTCTCCGTTTGCCATATTCCTCAAGGCGAAGCATAGACTACCCAGGCGCCATCGCGAACCCCGGCGGCAGGAACGTCGATTGCTTGAACTGACATCCTTCGCCACGGTCAACCTGCCCATTGCCCGGAAAACCACCATGTCTGCCAGCTTTCGCCCTTTCACTTTCGACAACACCTACGCCCGGGAACTCCCGGAATTTTGCGTTCGCTGGCAGGCAGAAACGGCCAGCGCACCAAAACCGCTCCGCCTGAACCGGGAACTGGTCAGGGAACTCGGCGGCGATCCGCAGCTACTGGAGAGCACCGACGGCATCGCCATGCTCGCCGGCAATCTTGTCCCGGCAGGCGCCGAACCGGTCGCCCAGGCCTATTCCGGCCACCAGTTCGGTGGCTTCTCGCCGCGCCTGGGCGACGGCCGCGCTTTACTACTCGGTGAGGTGATCGACCGCCAGGGCCGGCGCTGCGACATCACCTTCAAGGGCTCCGGACGCACGCCCTTCTCGCGCAACGGCGACGGCAAGTGCGCGCTGGGTCCGGCGCTGCGCGAATTCCTGGTCGGCGAGGCGATGTACGCACTCGGCATTCCGACCACGCGGGCACTGGCGGTGGTCGCCACCGGCGAGATGGTGCGCCGCGACCGCGCCCTACCCGGCGCCGTGCTCACCCGCGTCGCAGCCAGCCACCTGCGCGTCGGCACTTTCGAATACGTCGCCGTGCATCACGGCCCGGCCGCCGTGCACAAGCTCGCCGACTACGCCATCGCCCGCCACGACCCGCAACTGGCCAGCCGTGAAGATCGCTACCTGGCCCTGCTCGATGCCGTCGCCGGCCGCCAGGCCGAGCTGGTCGCGCGCTGGCTCGGCGTCGGCTTCATTCACGGCGTGATGAACACCGACAACATGACGATTTCCGGCGAAACCATCGACTATGGCCCCTGCGCCTTCCTCGAAAGCTACCACCCGCGCACCGTGTTCAGCTCGATAGACAGCCAGGGCCGCTACGCCTACGGCCGCCAGGCGTCGATTGCCCAATGGAACCTCGCCCGCCTGGCGGAAACCCTGCTGCCGCTGATCGACACCGACACGGACCGCGCCATCGCCGCCGCCACGGCGGTGATCGAAGCCTTCCCCGAACGCCACGCCGCCTGTTGGCTGACAGTGATGCGCGCCAAGCTCGGCATCGACGACAGTGGCGACGCCGAAACCGACCGCACCCTGGCCGACGATTTCCTGACCCTGCTGCAACGCGGCCGCCACGATTTCACCAACAGCTTCCGCGCCCTCTACGACTTCGCCGACGGCCGCCCGCAGGCGCTCGCCCGAGTGTTCGCCGGCGACCCGGACGCCGCCGCCTGGCAGCAACGCTGGCAAGCCCGCCAGCCGCAACGCGACGCCGCCCTGCTGGCGACCATGAAGCGCGCCAACCCCTGGCTGATCGCCCGCAACCACCAGGTCGAAAATGCCCTCGAAGCCGCCGTCGACCGTAACGATCTGGCCCCCTTCGACGCCCTGCTCGCCGCGCTGCGCGCGCCCTTCGACGAACGCGACGCCGACCGCCATTACACCGAACCGGCAGCGCCGGAAATCACCGCCAGCTACCAGACCTTCTGCGGGACCTGAGGCAAGGCCGGACAAAGGCCGTAAAATCCGGCCTTTGTCATCGCCAAGCCGCCCGCATGCGCCTCCTCCACACCTCCGACTGGCACCTCGGCCAGCATTTCATGGGTAAAAGCCGGCAGGCCGAGCATCAGGCGCTGATCGTCTGGCTGCTCGAACAGGTGGCGGAACACGCGGTCGACGCGGTGCTGATCGCCGGCGACATCTTCGACACCGGCACGCCGCCCTCCTACGCCCGCGAGCTGTACAGCCAGTTGGTCGTGCGCCTGCACGAGGCGGGCGTCGCGCTGCTGCTGCTCGGCGGCAACCACGACTCGCCGGCGACGCTGGGCGAAAGCCGCGAGTTGCTGGCCCGCCTGGGGACGACGGTGATCGCCGCAACGCACGCCGATCCGGCGACGCAGGTGGTCGTCCTGGCGCAGCGCGACGGCACGCCCGGCTGCATCGTCGCCGCCGTGCCCTTTGTCCGCCCGCGCGACGTGCTGCACAGCCAGGCCGGGCAGAGCGCCGAAGACAAGCAGTTGTCGCTGCAGCAGGCGATCCAGCAGCACTATCAGACGGTCGACGCCGCCGCCCGGGCCAAAATGGCCGAGCTCGGCATCACCCTGCCCGTCGTCGCCACCGGCCACCTGACCACGGTCGGCGCCAGCGCCAGCGAATCGGTGCGCGAAATCTACGTCGGCGCGCTCGAAGCCTTCCCCACCGCCGCCTTCCCGCCGGCCGACTACATCGCGCTCGGCCACATCCACCGGCCGCAGAAAGTCGGCGGGCTGGAACACATCCGCTACTGCGGCTCGCCGCTGGCGCTCGGCTTCGACGAAGCGAAACAGCAAAAGGAAATGCTGCTCGTCGACCTCAACGCCGACGGACTGCAAGCGGTGACGCCGCTGCCGGTGCCGCGCTTCCAGGGGCTGGTGGCGATCGCCGGCAAGCTCGCCGACCTGCCGGCACAGATCGGCGCCGCCGCCGCGCTAGGCACGCCGGACCGGCCGACCTGGCTGGAAGTCACCGTCGCCGAGGACGACTACCTCGCCGACCTGCCGGCGCGCATCGAAAAGTTGACCGACGGCTGGCCGCTCGAAGTCCTGCGCATCCGCCGCCAGCGCGGCAACGCCGCCGCCCGCCTGGCAGCCGTCGCCAGCGAGACGCTGGACGAACTCGATCCGCACGAAGTCTTCGCCCGCCGCCTGCAGCAGGAGGAACTGGACGCCGAATTGCAGCAGGCGCTGCTGCAACGCTACAGCGCCGTCGTCGCCGGTCTGCACGGGGAAACGGAAGGGGAAAACGCATGAAAATCCTGACCCTGCGCCTGAAGAACCTCAATTCGCTGAAAGGCGAATGGACCGTCGACTTCACCCGGCCGCCGTTCACCGACAACGCGCTGTTCGCGATCACCGGGCCGACCGGCGCCGGCAAGTCGACGTTGCTCGACGCCATCTGCCTCGCGCTCTACCACCAGACGCCGCGCCTGAAGACGATCTCGGCCGCCGACAACGACATCATGACGCGGCACACCGCCGACTGCCTGGCCGAGGTCGAATTCGAGGTCAAGGGTGCCGTGTACCGCGCCTTCTGGAGTCAGCGCCGCGCCCGCGACAAGGCCGACGGCGCGCTGCAGGCGCCGAAAGTCGAGCTGGCTGCTGTTGGCAAAAACGGCGACGGTACCATCCTCAGCACCCAGACCAACGACAAGCTGAAACGCGTCGCCGAGATCACCGGCCTCGACTTCCCGCGCTTCACCAAGTCGATGCTGCTCGCCCAGGGCGGCTTCGCGGCCTTTTTGAATGCCAGCGCCAACGAGCGCGCCGAACTGCTCGAAGAACTGACCGGCAGCGAAATCTACGGCGAAATCTCGCGCAAGGTCTTCGAGCAGGCGCGCGAAGCCAGGGACAAACTGGCCCAGCTCAAGGCCCGCGCCGACGGCATGGAGCTGATGAGCGACGAACAGCGCGCCGCGATGCTGCAGGAAAGCGCCGTGCTGGAAACACAGCTCGCCGACCTCCAGCGCCAGCACACGCAAACGCAAGCACAGCGCCAGTGGCGCCTTGATCTCGCCCAGGCCGAACAGGAAGTCACCGCCGCGCTCACCCGCCAGCAGGCCGCCGACGCCGCGCTGGCCGCCGCCGCGCCCGAACTCAAGCGCCTGGCCGACAGCGAACCGGCCGCGGCGCTGCAGCCGCTGCACCAGCAATGGCAGCAGGCCGACGCCGCCGCCCGCCAGACCGCCGCCGAACGGCAGGCGCTGCACGGCGAACGCAGCCGCCTGCAGGCCGCCCAACTGGCCGGCCACGACACCGCCGCCAGCCACGCCGCCGCCGTCGCCGCCCAGGCGCAACAGACCCTGCAACAAAGCCGGCGCGACGCCAGGGAGATCGACGACTTCTGCACCGCCCACGCGCAGCGCGCCCAGCTTGGCGAACGCCTTGGCGTCTGGGATCAACAATTCCGGCAACGCGACAAACTCGCCCGCGAACTCACTGCCCAGCAGCAGGCGCAGCAGAAACTCGCCGCCGAGCAGGCCGCCAACGAACGGCAACGCGCCGCCCAGCAGTTGACGGTCGACGCCGCGCAGAAGGCAAAAACCGCCGCCGACGCTGCGCTCGAGACCAGCCGCGCCGAACAGAACCAGCGCCTCGCTGGCCAGACACTGGCCGAGCTGCGCGCCCACTGGCAGCGCGAACAGGCCGCCGGCAACCGCTGGCAGCAGCTCGACGCTCTCGCCCGCCAGCGCCGCGAACTCACCGCCCAGCAGGCCGCGCAGGCGCAGCAACTGCAGCAGGGCGAACAGCAGATCGCCGCCCGGGAAAGCAGGCTGGTCGCGCTGCGCGAGCAGCACAAGGTGCTGAACGCTCAGGTCGCCGACAAGCAGAAGCTGCTCGAACAGGAACGCCTGATCCGCAGCCTCGCCGACCACCGCCGCCAGTTGCAGCCGGGCCAGCCCTGCCCGCTGTGCGGCGCGCACGAGCACCCGGCGATCGCCGACTACGCCGCGCTCGACGTCTCGGCCACCGAGGCCGCGCTGCTGGCGGCGCAGAAATCGCTCGCCGAGCTGGTCGACAAAGGCCAACAACTGCGCGACGAGCAGACCAAGGCGAAGACCGCACACGCCGCGCTGCAGGAACAGCAGACGAAAACCGCCCGCGACCTCGCCCGCCTCGCCGACGACTGGCAGACCCAGCTCGCCGCGCTGCCGGCCGGCACGCTGCCGGTCGACGCCTGGCAGGACGCAAAAATCATCGCCGCCGCCCGCAACGCGGCTGAACAATGCCTGGTTGCGCTCGACGAGCGCATGAAAGCCGCCGAACGCGGCGAACAGGCGGTCAACGCCGCCACCAAGACCGCCGCCGACGCCGCCCAGGCCCTGCTCGCCGCCGGCAACCAGCTGCAACTGCTGATCCAGGCCGGACAAACCACCGCGCTGCGCCAGGCCGAAATCGCAAAAGCCAGCCAGGGCATCGCCGCCGAACAGGCCGAACTCGACGCCCGGCTCAAGGAAACCCTGACCGACATTCCCGCCGACCCCGCCGCCTGGCTCGCCGAGCGCGACGCCGAATGGCAGCACTGGCAGCAGACCCAGCGCCGCCGCCAGGAACTCGCCACCCAACTCGTCCAGCAACAGGAACGCGCCGACGCCGCGCAAACCCAGGCCACCCACTGGGCCGAACAAGCCGCGCAACTGCGGACTGCAGCCACCGACGCTCTCCCGCCGACGCCAACCAGCGCCGAAGCCGACCCCGCCGCCGCCCTCGCCCGCTGCGCCGAGCGCCTGGCCGAACTCGGCCAGCAACTCGCCGCGCTGCAGGGCCGGCAGGCACAACTCGACGCCAACCTCGCCCGGCAGCAGCAAACCCTCGCCGACGCGGCAAGCGCCTGGCAAACGGCGCTTGCCGCCAGCCCGTTCAAAGACCTCGACGCCTACACCGCCGCGCTGTTGCCGGCGGAAGAACGCCAGCGCCTGCAGGAAGCCCGGGAAACCCGGCAAGCCACCAAACAGCAAGCCGACGCGCTGCTCCAGGCCGCCCGCGAAAAGCTCGCCCGCCTGCACGCCGCGCCTAACCTCCCCGCAAGCGCCAGCGGCGAAAACGAAGTACCACCGCTCGCCGACCTCGACACCACCCTCGCCCAACTCGACCAGCAGCGCCGCGAACTCAGCGAACAGCTCGGCGCCCGGCGCGCCCTGCTCGCCCGCGACCAGGAGGCACGGCAGAGCCAGCAGGCGCTATTCCAGGAAATAGCCGTGCAGACCGCCGACGCCGACCTCTGGCAGCGCCTCGACGGCCTGATCGGCTCGGCCAAAGGCGACAAGTTCCGCAAGTTCGCCCAGGGCCTTACCCTCGACCACCTGCTGCAGCTCGCCAACGGCCACCTGGCCCGTCTGCACGGCCGCTACCTGCTGCGCCGCAAGAGCAGCGGCGAGCTCGAACTCGACATCGTCGACAGCTGGCAAGGCGAAGTCGCCCGCGACACCCGCACCCTGTCCGGCGGCGAAAGCTTCCTGGTCAGCCTGGCGCTCGCCCTCGCCCTCTCCGACCTGGTCAGCCACAAGACCAGCATCGACTCGCTCTTCCTCGACGAAGGCTTCGGCACGCTCGACGCCGACACCCTGGAAATCGCCCTCAATGCCCTCGACACGCTCAACGCCAGCGGCAAGATGATCGGCGTCATCAGCCACGTCGACGGAATGAAGGAGCGGATTCCGGCGCAGATCCGCGTCGAGAAGGGCGGTGGAGTCGGCTATTCGCGGCTCTGCCTGGCCGGTTGATCCTGCCCGGTGCAGGAAGCTTCACGGACACACTCGATGGCCTGTCAGGTGGCGGCCGGTTTCCCGACAGCTCACCCAGGAGGCTAATGTGTCGCGCATTGGGATGGGCATCACGCCGCATCGTCCGCCTCATGAAAGCGGATTGTGTTCCGCCCTGCGGCTTTTGCCTGATACATGGCTTTGTCGGCCCATTTCAGGATGTCATCGGGACTGTCCTCATGGTCGAGAAACACGAACACGCCAATGCTCGCCGAACAATGGTGTTCAACGGAGCTTTCTGCCATCCGCTCGTGCACAATATTCAAATGATAGGTTGCTGACAGCCTGAGGCGGATCTTTTCGGCAACGGCCATGGCTTGGGCAATGGACTTCGTGCGATCGGCATCAAGCTCACCCAGCATCACGACAAACTCATCCCCACCAAAGCGCGCCACAGTATCCATCTCACGCACGCAAGCCTTCAATCGATTGGCAGCTTCAACCAGCAGCAGGTCGCCGACGAAGTGGCCGTATTTGTCGTTCAGTGGTTTGAAGTTATCGAGGTCAACAAACATCAGGGCGCCATGACGACCAAAGCGCTTGCTGGCAGCCAGTACCTGGCTCAGGCGGTCGCTGAGCAAGCGCCGGTTGGGAAGCTGGGTCAGCGTGTCATAGAACGCCAGCTGCCTGACCTGGTCCTGCATCTGCTTGCGCGTGGTGATTTCGCGGGTGATGCCGTGATATCCAGTGATTTTCCCGCTTTCATCGCGCATGGCCTTCGAGAACACTTCCCCCCAGATCACGCTGCCATTCTTGCAGCGGTGCGGGGCTTCGAAGCTGACGAAACCCAGCCTGTTGCCTGCGCGCTCCGCTTCCTGCCGCTTGCGCCATGCTTCCATGACGATGGCCGCGCCTTCTTCATTGAATAATTCAAGCACGTGATGACCGACCACCTCGTCTGACTTGTAGCCACGAAGGCGTTCGTCCGACGGGCTGATGTAGGTGATACGAAGTTCGCTGTCAGCCCGCCAGATGACATCCATCGCGTCTTCCGTAAGCAACCGGTAGAACGACTCCCTTTCGTTCAGCGTCCGGGTACGTTCCTCGACCAGGGCTTCGAGTTCCCGGTTGCGCTCCTGCAGATTCTTGAGTGGATAGACTTCGCCATCGAGCACCAGGTGATAGGGAATCGAAATGCCGCTGTGGACGATTTTCCAGGACTCGCCTTCAAGACGGAAGATCAGGGTCAGTCGCGCAACCTCGCGCGCCAGGACATGGTCAGGAACCGGCAGGTGAATGTTGAAAAAAGCAGTGACGGAGACGACATGCTCACTCAGATCCTGCATAGAGATATCGCGCATTTCGATCCGGATGCGCTCCGGCACCTCGGCAAAATCCTGGCGGGTGATTCTCACCCACTCGTCGCGATCCGTAACCAGGACACTGCCACCGCCCGTATAACCACAGAAGTCTTCGCTGAAGAAGGTGGTCAGTCGATCATCGCGTGCGGCGTAGAGCTCGATGTACTCGTCGAATAAGGCGCGAATTTTGAGCTGACGGTCCGAACTAGGCATGATTGAGGCCATGGAAAATACTCATTTGCCAACAGAGTTAACAACATCTGACATATATACCATATAGCCTCTCTGGATCATCCTGCATGCGTCAACCAAAGGCTCATGAGGAAACCGAAGATTCAAATTACCCTGAGCGCTTAACAATTTCTCACCAATGAAGATCAAGATGCCCACGAAAACACCGGTCATTCACCATTACCCTGCCCATCAAGCGAGTACTCAGCCGCCGTTGCTTTTTGTGCATGGTGGTTACAGCCACGCTGCGCTGTGGAGCGTCCGCTTGATCCCTTATTTCCAGGATCTGGGCTACAACTGCTACGCGCTTGATTTTTCCGGCCACGGCAGCCACCCGGGTGATCGGCTCAATCTCGACGATTTCGGCATCGAAGATTACGTCACAGATCTGGCTACCGCCGTCGCCAGCCTGCCGGTGGAACCGGTGTTGATCGCACATTCCATGGGGTGCCTGGTCAGCCAGCGCTTTCTCGAACATGGCACGGCTCACGCCGTCGCCTTCCTGGCACCGGTGCCGCCAACCGGAACAGGCGGCACGGCCAGTCGCTTTGCCCTGACCATGCCGGATTTCTTCGCCGAACTGCCTAATGCGGTCAACGGCGCGGCCAACGAAAAAACAATGAGAACGATGGCCAGCGTCTATTTTTCGCCAAGCTTGGCGCCGGAGGAGACAGTCCAGTATCTTCCGCTGATCCAGCCGGAATCTGAAAAGGCCGTGGCCGAAATGCTCACTGCGCCCTTTCGCATTGCCCGCAGCCGGGCACGCATTCCGGCATTGGTCATGGGTGGCTCGGCTGACCAGGTTTTTCCGGCCTCGATGCTCTTCTTCACTGCCGCAGTGTGGAACGCCAGAACGCAGATCATTGATGGGGCTGGTCACATGCTGATGCTCGACCCGCAATGGCCGGACACTGCTGGCAAGCTGCTGGAATGGTTGGAAAGCCTTGCCTGAAACCAGCTTCCAGCGACTGAGTCGCGCTACACTGCCATGTTTGCCGTCAAACCGGAAATCATCATGCGCACCCTGCCCGTCCTGCTTCTCACCACCATCGCCCTGCCTGCGTTGGCGGAGGAGATTGGCTGCACAACCACCGAGTGGAAATTGATCGGCGCCAATCACCGCGTCTGCGTCTATGCTTATGACGACCCGAAGATTCCCGGTGTCACCTGCCATATCAGCCAGGCGCGCACCGGTGGCATAAAGGGCAGTCTCGGTCTGGCGGAAGACCCTTCGCAGTTTTCCATCGCTTGCCGCCAGATCGCGCCGATCGTCGTACCGGAGAATCTGCCGGAACGCGAGGTAGTATTTAGCGAAAACACTTCACTGTTGTTCAAGGAAACGCAGATTCATCGCCTCTTCGACGCCAAACGCAAGGTGTTGATCTATCTCGGCATCAGTCGCAAGATCATCGCTGGGGCGCCGAGTAACGCGATCTCGAGCGTACCGGTGCAACCGTGGTCGACAACCAAGGGGCCCTGATCCAAGATGAGTTCCTCTAACCACCGTCGCCTCGACAATGAACTCGCCAGCGCTGCCGCTGCCTACCAAGCCAGCACCGTGATCCCGCATTGCCCGCAATGCTCGAATTCCTGCTGTCGCCTCGACCCCTTGGTGCTGGAACTGAACTGGAAACAGGTCAGGACTTTCTGGCGGATTGATGAGGCGCGTGCCGCCTTCGACCGGCAACTGAAGGCGGGCCAGGGGCCGCAGGAAATCCGCGCCGGCAACGGCTTGTATTACGCGCACGGCAAGCCCTGCCCGGTATTCGATGAGGCGACGGCATCCTGTAGCGTCTATGGACAGCCGATCAAGCCGGCGGGCTGCTCGGATTTCCCGGTATATGAAGACGGCGGCACCATTGTCGCCGACCTGCGCTGCGAGGCGGTCGATCGTACCGCCCTGAGCAGCTGGATCGCCCAGGCTGTCGGTGAGAACTACCGTATCGTCAGCAAGGCCGACCCCGACTTCCCCTTTCTGGTCACGCTCTCGCTGAAAAAGGCAAAACCTCCCGCGTAATGGAATGGAAACTGCTTGATTCTCCTTGTTGCATCACGGGAGAAGATCATGAGTCCCAAACTGACCGAGGAAACGCTGTTCTGGCTACGTTTGGCCGCGTTCGCCCATCTCTCAGAGCAGATACTGTGCACCGGCGCCAGCGTCGATGACGCCGAGGAATTGTTGTTCGGCTGGCGTCTGCCGGGCGATCTGCCGGCACCGTATGCCTGCCTGACCGGTGGCCTTGCCTAGCAGACCGAACAACCGTGAATGCCTTAGCTGGCCTTGTCCGGCACGAACTTCAGCACATTGCCGTTGATGCAATAGCGCTTGCCAGTGGGCGGCGGGCCGTCGTCGAAAACATGGCCGAGGTGGATGCCGGAACTGGCGCTGCGGACTTCGACCCGGCGCATGCCGTGGCTGTCATCCTCGTGCAGCGTGATCGCACCCGGCAGCGGATTGAAGAAACTGGGCCAGCCGCTGCCGCTCTCGTACTTTGCATCACTACGGAACAAGGGCGCACCAGAAAGGGGATCGACGAAGGTGCCGGGGCGCTTTTCGTCGAGATGCGAACCGGTGCCGGGATACTCGGTGCCCTGCTCGAAGGCGATCTTCTGTTGTGCCGGCGTCAGCAGGTGGAAGCCCAACCATTGCCAGAAACGGCCAGTATCGCCGTTGTAGCCGGTGTAACGCGAAACCTCCCTGCCCTGCTCGAAGAGCACGATGGTCGGCGTGGCGAACAAGGCCTTGGCCAGCGTCCAGCCGGCCGGCGCCTGCGGACTCAGGCTGCGGGCGATGGCCACCGGCGATTGCCAGTGCTCGAGGACGTCGGCCTTGAATTTCTGGCAATAGATGCAGTCGGCGCTTTCAAAGACGATCAACTGGCGCTGCAGGTCGAGTGTGGCGGGATCGAGCGGCGGCATGCCAGCTGACTGCCCCGCCGAAGACGCGCCCGGATACTTGACCCCGGTACCGCCCAGCCCGCAATAACCGTCCGGATTCTTGACCAGGTAGTCCTGGTGGTATTCCTCGGCGGTGAAGTATTTTTCCAGCGGCGCGATCTCGGTGGTGATGCGGCCGAGCCCTGCCGCCGTCAGCGCCGTCTGGTAGGCGTCGCGGGTTTTCAGGGCGACGGCTTGCTGGCTGGCGTCGTGCGTATAGACGGCGCTGCGGTAGTTGCTGCCGACATCGTTGCCCTGGCGATCACCCTGCGTCGGATTGTGGCTTTCCCAGAACTGGATCAGCACCGTTTCCAGATTGACCTTGGCCGAGTCGAAAGTCACCTTGACCACTTCGGCATGATTGCGCAGGCTGGTTTTGCCCCACTGGCGCATGCGTTCGTGCGCCAGCACCGCATCGTAGGTGCCCGCGATGTCGCCGTTGGCGTAACCGCTTTCAACATCGAGCACACCGGGAATGGCGGCCATGCGTTTTTCGGCGCCCCAGAAACAGCCCATGCCGAGGACGATGCTGTCGGTGACGGCGGGCATGGCCGGCCGGCTTGCCTTGGCGGCCGCTTCACCGTCGCCGCAGGCGCTGATCAATACACTGCTGGATATCGCCAAGATCAATCCTTGTAATCTCTTGAGGGGGGACATTGCTTACCTTTCGCCGGCGCGGGATCGCGGTTGAAACCCCGCCGCTCGCCGCAAGCGCTACCCGGAGGTTGACTGGCGCGATGCGCGGTGGTTCCCCGTTAGTCGGCAAGTGCGTCAGTTTCTTACAGGCCGCCACCGACACTTTCAGGCCAGCGATTCATCATCCTCGCTCAATCCCGCGAACAGGCCCTGCTCGCGCAGCATTGCCTTGAAGGTTTTCATGACCGGGCGCGAGAGCATGGTTTCGGCGAGCACGCGCTTTTCGTAGATGAGATTGCGCATTCCCTCGCTGCTGGCAGCCCGGGCGGCGGCGATCAAACGATGGTATTCGTCGCCGAAGCGCTCGCCCGGACGATGTTTGACGGCGTCGTAGAGCAGCGCCATGACGGTTTTATCCACGGCGCCCATCTTGCACTTGCCGTCGAGGATCTTGAGCATCACCGTGGTCGCGCAATCGATATCGCTGGCCGTCAGGGCGTGGCCGCACAGCCAGTCACCGACATGGGCCGCGTTCATGCGGCGACAGCGTAGAGCAAGCGAAAGCTGGCAGTTTCAGGCAAAGACATGGCAGACGGGACGATGGTTGGTAACGCCCGGACCAACGCAAGAGCGGTGCCAGCGGGGCAAACGCCGCCGGTGCGTGGACCGGGCGCGTGGTGTCGCGCCTGGCCGGCGGTTTTGTCGGATTTGCGACGAGCTCAGTTCGCCATGTCAATCGCCAGGCGCCGTCCAGCAACCCGTTCGGCCAAAGCATCGTCGTGGGTGACCAGGACCAGCGCCGCGCCGCTGCGCTCAAGGGCGCCCAGCAGTACGGCCATGGTCTGCTTCTGGGTGATCGCGTCAAGGCGCGAGGTCGGCTCGTCGGCAAAAACCAGTTGCGGCTGCAGCAGCAGGATGCGGGCGATCGCGATGCGCTGCAGTTCGCCGCCCGAAACTTCGCTCGGCAGGCGGTCGAGCAAGGCGGCGTCGAGGCCGAGCTCGGCGAGCAGCGGCGCCGGAGCGCCGGGATCGAGGCGGTGCAGGCGGCACAGGTCGACAAAGGTTTGTCGCAACGTCTGCCGCGCCGGGAAGGCAGCGACCGGGTCCTGGTACAACTTCTGGAAGGCGAACGGGCGCGCCGCATGGCTGACGACACGACCGGCGTCGGGCTTGAGCACGCCGAGCAGGATGTTGCCCAGCGTCGTCTTGCCGCAGCCGCTCGGGCCGGTCAGCGCCAGCCGCTCGCCGGCATGGACACAGAGGTCAATACCGGCGAACAGGCGCTGGGCGCCGAAGGCCTTGGCCAGGCCCTGCGCTGTCAGCAGCGGCTGGCCACTGGCCGGCGCCGGCTCTGCCGGCCAGTTGCGCGGCTGGGCAGCGAGCAGCGCCTGGGTGTAGGGATGCTGCGGCACCTGCATCACCGTCGTCGTGGCACCGGATTCGACAATCCGCCCCTGTTCGATCACCGCCAGGCGGCCACCGAGGGCCTCGGCGACTTCCAGGTCGTGGGTCACCGTGAGCAGCGCACAACCTTCGAGCAAGGCCTCGCGCAGCAAGGTGACGACCTCGTCGCGCATGCGCCGGTCGAGGCCCTTGGTCGGCTCGTCGGCGATCAGGATCGGCGCGCCGCCGGCGTAGACTGCGGCGAAGGCGACACGCTGGGCCATGCCGCCCGAAATCTGGTGCGGATAATGCCCGGCCTTGTCCTGCAAGCCGAGGCCGGCCAGCGCCTCGCGCGCTCGCTGGCGGGCGTTGGCGGCGTTGCCGTCGCGGCGGACATGGCGATAGGTTTCCTCGACCTGGGCCAGGATGCGCATGGTCGGGTCAAGCGCCAGCCAGGGCTCCTGCGGCAGCAGGCCGAGCTGGCGGCCCCACAGCGGCCGGCGCGTGTGGTGGTCGGCGGCGGCCGAGGCGACGCCGGCGACCTCGACCGTGCCGGCCGCCTGCAGGGCATCCGGCAGATTGCCCATGATCGCCTGCGCCAGCAGCGATTTGCCGGCGCCGCTCTGACCGACCAGGGTCAGCGCCTCGCCCGGCGCCAGCGCAAAACTCACGTCGCGCAGCAGCGCGTTGTCGCCGGCGCGAACGCTCAGCCCGTCAACCGCCAGGATGCGCTTCATGCGGCCTTCTCCTCATGCTGGATCAGGATCAGCGCCAGCAAGGTCGTCGCCAGCAGGCCGACCGGCGCGGCGATCAGCCAGGGGGCTTCCTGGTAATACGGCAGCAGCTCGGTCATCATCACGCCGAGCTCCGGGCGCGGCGGCTTGACGCCGACACCGACGAAACCGAGCGCAGCCATCGCCAGCACCGCGGCGGCCAGGCCGAAGCTGGCCAGCGTCCGCACCACCGGCGCCAGTTCCGGCCAGACATGACGGCGGACGATGTAGCCGAGACCGAAACCGAGCAGCAACGAGGCCTCGACGCCGGGCGAGGCGAACAGCGTCCGGGCACTGGCGCGGACGACGCGGAAATACTCGACCCAGAAGGCCAGCGACAGGCCCAGGTAAAGCGGCCAGAACTCGCCCGGCGCCAGGGTCGCCAGGAGCAGCACCAGCAGCAGGCCGGGCAGCGCCAGTACCGAGTCGGAGATGAACAGCAGCACTTTTTCCAGCGCGCCGCCGTACCAGGCCGCGAGGATGCCGAGCACGGTGCCCGGAATCGCCGCCGACAGCACGCTCAGCGCGGCCAGTCCGAGCGAAAGCTGGGCGGCATCGGCGAGCCGGGCGAGCATGCTGCGGCCGAGGTGGTCGGTGCCGAGTGGATGCGCCAGACCGGGCGCCTGCAGGAAGGCGCCCAGGTCCTGGGCAAAGGGGTCGGTGCCGGTAAGCGCCGGCCCGAAGGCGGCGAAGACAGCGATGGCGGCGAGCAACAGCCAGCCGATGCGATGCAGGGTAGTCAGCTTCATGGGCGGTTCATTCAGCGATGGCGCGGATCGAGCGCCAGGCAAAGCAGGTCGACCAGCGCGTTCAACATGACGAAGCACAGCGCCAGCATCAGGCAGGTGCCCTGGATCATCGGCACGTCGCGCCAGAACACCGCGTGCACCATGGCGTGGCCGATGCCGGGCCAGGCGAACAGGGTTTCCAGGATGACCACACCCTCGATGACGAAGGCCAGCTGGACGCCGAGATAGGCAACCACCGGCAGCGCCATGTTGCGCAGTGCGTGGCGCCATACCGCCAGCGACAGTGGCAGGCCCTTGGTCTGCGCGAAGGCGTAATGCTCGCTGGCGAGCACGTTGCGGATCGCCTCGCGGACGATGCGCGACGAGCCGGCGGCGAGGCCGAGCGCCAGTGTCAGCGCCGGCAGGAACAGGTTGGCGGCTTCGCCGTGTCCGGCCGCCGGCAGGTCGGCGCCGGCGAAGACGATGACCATCAGCAGCCCGAGCAGGAAAGGCGGAAAGGCACGCAGCCCGACCGACACCAAGAGGCCAAGACGGTCGGCCCAGCCGCCCGGGCGCAGGCCGGCGGCGACGCCGAGCGGCAAGCCGATGAGCAGCGACAAGCCGAGCGCGGCGCCGGCCAGCATCAGTGTATGGCCGAGCTGGTGGCGGATTTCGTCGACCACCGGCGTACCGATGACCAGCGAGTTGCCAAGGTCGAAGGCCAGCAGTTGCTGCCACCAGCCGGCCAGTGCCACGTACCACGGCGCATCGAGTGCGAGTTCGCGGCGCACCGCCTCGGCGGCTTCGGCACTGACCAGGTCGTAGCCATAGCGGCCAGCCGCGATGCGGTAGGCGAAATCGCCGGGCAACCAGCGCATCATCAGGAAGCTGAGCATGCCGACCAGCACGCCGACCGCCAGCGCCTGGCCACCGCGCCGGAGCAGCACCGGCAGCAGGCTGCGGCCCAAGGAAATCAGGGTTTGTGCATTCATGATTGCCAGCGCATCCGGCTGATCCGGTAGGAACGTTCGAAGGGGTCCAGACTGAAGCCGGCCAGTCGCGGCTGGACGGCCGCAACCAAGCGGTTCCAGGCGACCGGGATGACGGGCAGTTCGGCCTGCAGGGTGGCCGTCACCTGGCGGCGGACGGCCACGCGTGCGCGCTCCCCGGCAGCACCCTGCAATGACAGCAGGCCCGTAGCAAGGTCCGGATCGGACCAGCCCATGGCGCCCCAATCGCTGTCCTGGCCGGCAAAGTCCTGGCTCAGGGTGAGCGACGGATCGGGAATGTTGGCGTAGTTGCGGGCACCCAGCGCCATCTGCAGCGTGCCGTTGCGATGTCCAGCCGGGATATCGCTGGAGTTGCCGATCGCCACTTCGACGGCAATGCCGAGCTGGCGCATCTGTTCCTGAATGGCGGCTGCGACCACCGGCAATTCCGGGCGGTCGGGAAAGGTCTGCAATTTCAGCGCCAGGCGCTCGCCCTGCCCGTCGCGGCGAATGCCGTCGGCGCCCCTGGCCCAGCCGAGACCGTCGAGCAGCTGGCCGGCGTGGGCCAGGTCAGTCGCCAGCGGCGCCAGCGCCGGATCGTGCCAGTCGGGCAGCACCGGCGGCAGCAACTGGCTGGCGGTGGCGCTTTCGTCACGCAGCACGGCGCGGGCGATGCCGGCGCGGTCGATGGCCAGGCTGATCGCTTCGCGGACTTCACGGCGGGCCAACAGCGGATGGCCGGCGTTGAGCTTGAGATAGATGGTGCGCGGCAGATGCACCGCCTGCACCTGCAGTCTCGGGTTACCGCGCAGGCGTTGCCAACTGGCCGGGTCAAGGCCGTACACGACATCGGCCTGGCCGCTTTCGGCCATCAGCGCGCGGCTTTCGCCGCGCCCGACGGCGAGGTAATGCAGGCGACGGATCGCCGGCGCCGGGCCATCCCAGGTCTCGGCGACTTCAGCGGCGAAGCGCTGCGGCGCTTCGAGCAGGCTCAGCTTGTACGGCCCGCTGCCGATGATGCGGCGGACCGAGCCGCTGGCGCCGTAGCAATCGGGTGCCAGTATCTGCGTGCTACTGTGGGCAAGCACCGCCGGCAGCGGTTCGAAAATCTGCCGCAAATGCAGGTCGACCGTGAACTCGCCGGCTTCAATGCGCTCGATCGGCACCATGCCCAGGCCGCCCGGCTTGACCCGGGCATACTCCAGCGCCTGCCGCACCGCCGTGCCGCTGACCGGGCTGCCGTCGTGGAACCGGGCGCCCGGTCGCAAGCGGAAACGCCAGCGCCGGCGGTCGGCCGAGACCGACCATTCGCTGGACAACCCGGCGACGTAGTGGCCGTGATCGTCGAGATCGACCAACGTCTCGCTGATCTCGGTGCGCGAGAACAGGTAGCCGGCCCGCGAAGGGTCGAGGCCGGTGATTTCCCAGGGTCCGACCAGGCGCAGCGTCTGCCCGTCGATTTCGCCCTGAGTCAGCGTTTCGCTCCCAGGCCGGCAAGCGGCCAGCGGCAAGGCGCCGAGGCCGAGCAGCAGCGCCCGGCGGCGTGGCAGAAAGACATCAACCATTGACTCAGAACCGCATCTGCATGCCGAGCGTGAGCGTGCGCGGCGTACCCGGCGTTACCCAGTACACGTCGTAGGAGCTGGCGTAATAGGTCTTGTCGAACAGGTTTTCGACGTCAAGCGAGAAGCGCAGGTTCTGGCTCGGCTTCCAGTAAGTCATCAGGCGTGCCGTCGTGTAGGCCGGCAGTTCGAAGGTATCGAGCGCATTGCCGGAACGTTTACCGACATAGGTGGCGCCGCCGCCAAACCCGTAACGACCATCTTTGAAACCTGCCTCATACATCGCCAGGATGCTGCCGCTGTGCTTGGGCACGTTGAGCAGGCGGGCGCCGACCAGCGCCGCGTTATTGTCCTTGGTGATTTCGGCGTCGGTGTAGGCGTAGTTGGCGGTGACCCGAACTTTCGTGGTCAGCTGACCGGAGACATCGATCTCCATACCGCGACTACGCGCCTCACCGGCGGCGATCGAAAAGCCCGAATTGTTCAGATCGTTGGTCAGAACGTTCTTCTTGTCGATATCGAAGAACGACAAGGTGCCGCCATAGCGTTTGTCGGTCGATTCGTACTTGATACCGACTTCCTTGGCCCGCCCTTCTTCCGGAGCGAAAGCACCGCCATTGACGTCACCGCCGGTATTCGGGCGGAACGATTCGCTGGCCAGCGCATAGATCGAAACGCTCGGGCTGAGCAGCCAGGTCAGGCCGACGCGCGGCGTCGTCGCCTTGTGTTCCTGTTTGGCCACGGTACTGGTGCTACGATTTTTCAGATCCTGACGGAAGCGATCATGGCGCAGGCCAAGCAGCAAACGCCAGTCCTCTGCCAGATGTATTTGATCCTGCAGGAACACACCTGTCCCGTACTGCTTTTCCAGGGTGTTTACAGGTGTCGTGTCAAGCGCCAGCGGCGTCTGCCCGTAAACCGGATTATTTATATCGATGCCGTAGGTGGTGGTCGAGCGCCCACGAGTCATCAATTGATCGAGTTCGAAACGATAGCTATCGAGACCGGCCATGACCTCGTGCTTGAGAGTACCGGTGGCGAACTTGCCGTGCACTTCGCCCTGGAAGGAAAGATCGTTGGAATCGTAGTCGCGGAAACGGCGCTCGCGTTCGATGATCGGCGTCCCCGCGGTTGTCCAGCGGACGACGCCGGCCGTACGCGGACTGGCTTCGGTTGAGTAACCGTCGAAGCTGGTCGTCCGGTAGGCCAACCCGGCCTTGGCCTTCCAGTCGCTGGAGAACTCGTGTTCCAGCGTCAGTTGGTGGGTCTTGTTGTCGATGGTGATGTCACCGTCGCCCGGCTCACCGAGAAAGGTTTCGCGCGAGATGCTGCCGGTGCGGCCGCCAACCGCAACCACGCCGCGATCCAGCGGCGCCTTGTGACGCAGCAGCTCGAGGTCGTAATTGACCAGCGTGTTCGGCGACAGCACCCAGGTGAAGGACGGCGCAACCAGGTAGCGTTCGCTGTCGATATGGTCGCGGAAGCTGCCCTTGTCCTCGACCGCGACGTTCAGGCGGTAGGCCAGGTTGTCGGCAAGCGGACCGGTCGTATCGAACGAGGTACGATAGCTGTCGTAGCTGCCAACATAGACCTCCAGCGAGTTGCCCGCCTTGAACTGCGGCTTCTTGGTCACCACGTTGAGGATACCGCCCGGTTCGCTGGCGCCGTAGAGCGCCGCCGACGGTCCCTTGAGCACTTCGATGCGCTCGACGTTGGCCATGTCGCGCGGGGCGTTGAAGCCGCGATTGCCGGCGAAGCCATTGCGCAGGAAGTTCGGCCCGGTGTTCTCGTTGCCGGCGAAGCCGCGGATCGCGAAGTTGTCCCAGAGACCGCCGAAGCTGTTCTGGCGCGTGACGCCGCTAACGTAGTCGTAGGCTTCCTCGAGGCGGACGGCGCCGATGTCGTCGATCAGCTGCCGGGGAATCACCCGCACCGACTGCGGCAGTTCGCGCAGCGGCGTTTCCGAGCGAGCCACGCCGCTTTCCTCGAGATAGTAAGCCTGGCCTTCGCTACGGCCAACGACGCTGATTTCCGAGAGCTGACGCTCGCCTTCCTGGGCCCAGAGGCCGGGGCCAAACCCGATCAGCAAGAGTGCTGCAACAGCGGGCTTGAAAACAAACTGAGCTTGCATGAATGTCTCTGAATACCAAAAAAAACGCAATGTTATAACATCGCAAATGCGATTGCATAGCGTTAACAAAATGAAAGATTAGCAGAAAACACACACGATGTATGATGAATTTTTATTTATTCATACAACTTCTGTGCCAGCCGGAATCGCCACGGTTTTCCTGGCCAAGAGGAGTCCTTTACTGAGAAATTACGATCAGCGCGCTTCCAGGGTGGAAAGCGCGCTGGCAGCACAGGATCAATCCCAGGCCAGCGCCCCGCCCGTCTGATATTCGGTGACCCGCGTCTCGAAGAAGTTCTTTTCCTTGCGCAGGTTGGCCTGTTCGTCGAGCCAGGGCAGGACGTTCTCGGCACCCGGGAAAGGTTCCTCGACGCCGACCTGGCGCGCCCGCCGGTTGGCGATGAAGCGGAACTGCTGGACGTGCAGGTCAGCGTTGTAGCCGAGGATGGGGTCGCGCAGGATGTAGCTGGCGTAGGCGCGTTCGGCGGCTTCGGCTTCGTCCCATAGGGTGCGCAGCGCCTGCGGGTCGAGTTCCAGGCCCTCTTCCTTCAACAGTTCGCGCACGACGCGAATGCCGAAAGCGCAATGCAGGACTTCGTCGCGCATGATGTATTGCAGTTGCTCGGCGGCGCCTTTCATCAGGCCGCGCCGTTGCAGCGCGAAGATGGGCGTGAAGCCGTTGTAGAACCAGCAGCCTTCGAAGATCACCGCGAAGAAGAAGTAGGAGAGCGCGAATTCGTGCAGGTTGGCGCGGTCGGTGAGGTCGAAATCGGAGCGCAGCGCCTTTTCCAGCCGCCGGTTGGCGAGCGCGATCTTGCCGTGGATCTGCGGCACGACGCGGTAGCGGTTGTAGATTTCCTGCTGGTCGAGGCCGATGCTTTCGATGCAGTGCTGGTAGGTCCAGGTGTGCAGCGCTTCTTCATAGACCTGGCGGGCCTGGTAGATCTGCAGTTCGGGCGCGCTCATCTTCTCCATCACCGCCAGGCCGATGTTGCGCATGGCCAGGATGTCGGAGGTGGTCAGGTAGGCGAGCACATTCTCGAAAACGTGGCGCTCGGCCGGGCTGAGCTTGTGGTGGTAGTCGTGCACGTCCTGGGCCATGCTGATTTCCAGCGGCGTCCAGTGGTTGCGGTTGGCCTTGAGGAAGAATTCCCAGGCCCAGGGGTATTTGAACGGCGCCAACTGGTTGATGTCGGCCTTGCCGTTGACGATGCGCTTGTCGGCGGCATTGATCGGCGCCAGCGAGGGCGTGGCGGCTGGCGACGGGGCTGGTGCGGAAGTCGGCGCGACGGGTGCAGCGGCAGCCGGCGCGTGGCTTTCCCAGTCATCGAAACGGTAGGCGGCATTCATGGCAATCTCCCTGAGCTTATTGGTTCAGCGCGCGCATGCTCTCGCGCAGTTCTTCGAGCCCTTTGAGGAATCCGGGCCCCGGGTGGGTGAAGTCATCGCCGCTGAGCGGCAGGATGGGCACGCCGGGCTCGGCGATGGCCGGGTTGCAGCTTTCCGAGCGGCGGTCCTGCAGGGCGAACAGCAGGTCCGGCCGACGCTCGCTGATCCAGGCGCCAACATCGCCACCAGGCTGGCCCGGACGGAAATTGCGGATGTTGTCGTGGTCGGCGACGACCTCGAAACCGGCGGCAGTGAACAATTCGAACAGCGTCGTGCCGCGCCCGAAGGAATACGGCGCATTGCTGCATGCGGAGAGGATCAGCACGCGGCGCTGGCGCGCATCGACCTGGGCGGCGGCGCGCCAGTCGGCGGCAAAACGGTCGACCCGTTGCTCGATGTCGACCACCCCAGTCGCCCGACCGACCTCGCGCAGCATCTGCTCGACCCCGGCCATGCCCTTGAAACCGCCGACGCGCAGCGACACCGCCCCCGGCGGCGTGACCCGCGCTGCCGTTTCCGCCGGCGTCCATTCGGAAAAGATGACGACGTCGGGTTCGAGATCGGCGATGGCCGCCGCGTCCGGGTCGATAACGCCGCCGGTGTGATCGACCGGCAGCGGATCGTAACGGCTGACGCCGACGACGCAGGGGCCGCGCCCCAGCCATTCAAGCGCGCGGGTGATGTAGGGCGACTGGCTGACGATGCGCGGGCAGTCGGCCGCCTGGGCCAGGCCGGCGCACAGAAGCAGCGGCAGGATGAAGGCGCGGGAGAGTTTCATGGTGAGGCTTCCAGAATCAGGGACGGACTTCGCGGAAACGCTGACCGCGATCCCAGTCCACATAGAAGATGCCGCCGGTCGGCGCGGTGAAGCTGAACAGGCGTTCGCCGTTCATCGACACGGCGCTCTCGCCGGTCGAAAAATCGAGCTCGGGTTCCGTGCCGCCGCGATTGACGATCAACATCGGCAAGCCGGTTTCGGCCGTGCGTTTTTCCCAGACATCGCCCGGCCCCATGCCCTCGACCGGCGGCCAGTTGGCCGGCGACAGCAGGATCTGCGCGCCCTGCCCGGCCAGTTGCGCGGCGGTGTCGGGGCGCCAGGCGTCGGCGCAGACCAGGCTGCCGACGGCGATGCCATCGACCGTCAGCGGCCGGCTGGCGCCGCCGGCCAGCGACCAGGCTTCGGCACGGCCGACCGGGCGCTGCTTGCGCCAGGTGCCGAGGATACTGCCGGCGCGATCGATCGCCGCGACACTGTTGTACAACTTGCCGCTGCCCGGCTCGCGCTCGGCCAGGCCGACGAAGAGCGCGATACCGTTATCGCGGGCAATTGCCGCCAGGGTATGGACCCAGGCGTCGGGGAAAGGATGAATCCAGTCGGTGCCGATGCGCTTCACAAAGTTGTAGCCGGTTTCGGCCAGTTCCGGCGTCACCACCCAGTCGGCACCGTGGCGCGCCGCTTCGCCGATGGCGCCCTCGATGCGGGCGCGGTTGCCGGCGATGTCGCCGGGCACCGGGTCGAGGTGGAGCAAGGCGATGCGCAGATCGCCTTCGGCCTTGTCCGGGCCGCCGGCGGCATCGGGGAAACGTTTGGCGCCGGGTAGGAAATAGCCGTTCTGCTTGCCCAGCGCCTCGACCACCGCCGCGTAGCTCGCCTTGCCGATCAGCTCGCCGATGCGACTGTGACCGCCGGTGTAAGTGGCGCGCGGCGCCGCCGTGCCGGAAACGACGATGATGCTGTCGGTGCCGGTGCCAGTCGCCTGCACACCCTTGGTATAGCTGCTGGCCACCTTGAGGTCTTCGAGCGCCGCCGTCTTGCCTTCGGTGACGGTGATCAGCGCCCGGGCCAGCGCCGCGTCGCTGAGTTCGATGTTGCTCAGCACCAGGATGTTGATCGTGCCGGTCGGCTTGCCGTCCTTGTCCAGACCCTCGATGTGGCTACCGCTATCGACGCCGGTGCGGATCGCGTTGGTACGCGCGCCAGCGGTGGCCAGCACGGTCACCGTCAGCGGCCCGTGGCTGCGCGTGACGACCGCCAGGTTGTCCATGTCGGCGGCCGTTGCCATGTGCGCCACCGCGGCATCGGCGACGCCCAGACGCGCCGCCGCAGCCAGGCGTTGCCGTTCGGTGTACGGCTTGGCGTCAGCGCCCAGTTTGCGCCAGAGCAGCGGGTGCGCGGCGTGGTTGATCGCCGCCCGCGCATTGACCATGCCGTCGCTGGTCGACAGCGCCCGGCGGACTTCCGGGAAGTGGACGACCAGCGTCTTCTCCCAGTAGCCGTCGCGCTCGCCCTGCACCAGTTCGGCGCTGGCCGCGACCTCGGGCGGCAGGACCGGGGCGCCGGCAAACGCCGGCAGCGCCAGCAACAGGCAGGCCAGTTGGACGAAATGGCGGAATGGACTCGGTTTCATCAGCGGGTTCCGGTAACGAAAAAAGGCAGAAGCTTAACCCGGCGCGCCGGGGTCGCCGTCACTGGCAAGACTCGCAAGTCGGATCATCGATGGCGCAGAACTTCGGCGCCTCTTCCTGCACCACGGCATCGTCGCGACCGCCGGCCTTTTCCGCCTGGCTGGCACCGAGCGTGCGCAGGTAGTAGGTGGTCTTGAGGCCGCGCTTCCAGGCCAGCTTGTAGATCTCGTCGAGCTTCTTGCCGGAAGGCAGCGCCAGGTAGAGATTCAGCGACTGCGCCTGGTCGATCCATTTCTGGCGTCGGGCGGCGGCTTCGATCAGCCACACCGGGTCGATCTCGAAGGCGGTGGCGTAGCGGGCTTTCAGTTCGTCGGGCACGCGGTCGATGCGGGCGAGCGAGCCGTCGAAATACTTGAGGTCGGCGACCATGACTTCGTCCCACAGGCCGAGCGTCTTGAGGTCGCGGACCAGGGCTTCGTTGACCACGGTGAATTCGCCGGACAGGTTGGATTTGACGTAGAGGTTCTGGTAGGCCGGCTCGATGCTGGCGGAGACGCCGACGATGTTGGAGATGGTCGCGGTCGGCGCGATGGCAACGCAGTTGGAGTTGCGCATGCCGTGGCGAGCGATGCGTTCTTTCAGCGCGTCCCAGTCGAGGCGGCTGTCGCGGTTGAGTTCGACCGCCTCGCCGCGCCCGGCTTCGAGCAGCACGATGCTTTCGTGCGGCAGGATGCCACGATCCCACAGACTGCCGGTGAAGCTGGAGTAACGGCCACGCTCCTGCGCCAGTTCGGTCGATGCCCAGTAAGCCTGATAGCAGACGGCTTCCATGCTGCGGTCGGCGAATTCGACGGCTTGCGGCGAGGCGTAGGCAATGCCCAACTGGTACAGGCAATCGGCAAAACCCATGATGCCCATGCCGACCGGGCGGTGGCGCAGGTTGGCGTTGCGCGCCTTGGGCGTCGCGTAGAAGTTGATATCGACGACGTTGTCGAGCATGCGCATGGCGGTGCTCACGGTGCGGGCGAGCTTTTCCCGGTCGAGCTGGCCGTCCTTCAGGTGCGCCAGCAGATTGACCGAGCCGAGGTTGCACACCGCCGTTTCCGAATCCGAGGTGTTCAGCGTGATCTCGGTACAGAGGTTGCTCGAATGCACGACGCCGACGTGCTGCTGCGGCGAGCGCAGGTTGCAGGCGTCCTTGAAGGTGATCCACGGGTGCCCGGTCTCGAACAGCATGGTCAGCATCTTGCGCCACAACTGCACGGCGGGAATCTTCTTGTGCAGCTTCAACTGGCCGGCGGCAGCCCTGGCTTCGTAGGCTTCATACGCCTCGACGAAGGCGCGCCCGGATTTTTCGTGCAGGTCGGGCGTATCGACCGGCGAGAACAGCGTCCACTCGCCACCGGCAATTACGCGCTGCATGAACAGGTCGGGAATCCAGTTGGCGGTGTTCATGTCGTGCGTGCGGCGGCGCTCGTCGCCGGTGTTCTTGCGCAGTTCGAGGAATTCCTCGATGTCCAGGTGCCAGGTTTCCAGGTAAGCGCAGACGGCGCCCTTGCGCTTGCCGCCCTGGTTCACGGCGACCGCCGTGTCGTTGACCACCTTCAAAAACGGAATGACGCCCTGGCTCTGGCCGTTGGTGCCCTTGATCCGGCTGCCCAGCGCGCGCACCGGTGTCCAGTCGTTGCCCAGCCCGCCGGCGTACTTCTGCAGCAGGGCGTTTTCCTTGATCGACTGGTAGATGCCGTCGAGGTCGTCGGCCACCGTGGTCAGGTAGCAGGACGACAGTTGCGAATGCAGGGTGCCGCTGTTGAACAGCGTAGGCGTCGAGCACATGAAGTCGAAGCTGGAAATCAGGTCGTAGAACTCGATGGCGCGCGCTTCGCGGTCGATTTCGTTCAAGGCCAGGCCCATCGCCACGCGCATGAAGAAAAGCTGCGGCGTTTCGATGCGACGGCCGTCGATGTGCAGGAAATAGCGGTCGTACAACGTCTGCAGGCCGAGGTAGCCGAACAACTGGTTGCGCTCGGGCTTGAGCGCGGCGGCCAGGCGGTCGAGGTCGTAATCCTTGAGGCGCGGGTCGAGCAGTTCGGCAATCACGCCGCGTTCGACGAAGACCGGGAAGTAAGTTGCTTCGACGGCCTCATCCTGCGCCGCTTCCGGCCCGGCCGCTTCCTCGACCAGGCTGGCCAGCAGCAGGCGGGCGGTGGCGTAGTCGTAACCGGGTTCGCGCTCGATCAGCGTACGCGCGGCGAGCACCAGCGCCTGCTTGACGTCGGCCAGCGCAACACCGTCGTACAGGTTCTTCAGCGCGTGATCGAGGATGGTCCGCGGCGAAACGCCCTCCCCCAGCCCGGCACACGCCGTTTCGCAGGTTTTCAGCAAACCTGCGACATCGAGCGGCCGGCGCTCGCCATCGACCGTCACATGCAGCTCGGGCACGCCCTGGACTTCGGCCAGCGCGGCCCGCTCGGCGGCGCGCCGCTCGCGGTAGAGCACATAGGCGCGGGCGACGTCGTGCTCGCCGGAGCGCATCAGCGCCAGTTCGACCTGGTCCTGGATATCCTCGATATGCACCCGGCCACCGTCCGGCAGGCGGCGGGTCAGCGAACGCACGACCGTTTCGGTCAGCCGCGCAACCAGTTCGCGCACCCGCGACGAGGTCGCGCTCTGGCTCCCCTCGACGGCCAGGAAAGCCTTGGTCAGGGCAACGGAAATCTTCTCGGGATGGAATTCGACGACCGCGCCATGACGGCGGATCACCTGCAGCGCGGCGGCACTGTGGGCGGACAAGTCGGAAATGTGCGCGAGGACGTTCGAGGACACGGCAATGCTCCGGTTCGGGGGGCGGAACATGGCTGGCGCGTGACGCGGCCGCGCAACGCTGTGCCGACGGACGGCGACAACGGACAAGCACGGACGACAAGAGACGAAACGCTCACGCAAAACCTCTCACCAGGGACACCCCGCCCCAAAGGAAAATGAAAAGGACACGTTGCGGCAGGTCTCCTGGCTCCCGGCTCAACGCGTTTCACCCGCCTTCCCGGACGCATCCAGTGGCATGGGGTGGCGAAACGCTCGCCGGTTACAGTTGCGGGGGCAGCCCCGGGATTCGGATCGTCAGATCCGGCACCGGATTCCCGTTTTAATCCCCTTGCGGGGAACCATCAACGCGACGGAGTTTATGCCTTTCGCTTGCCGCCAGTCAACAAAAATCACTACATGCAGTAGATGAGAAGCGGCAAGCGACTAAATATAGACAAAAGCAAGACATGGCAGTGTCGTTTCGATCCGCTATAATTATGAGCGTTTCAGGTGCCGTCGGCGGTTTTCCGCCACGGTGAAACGGGAAAGCGGTGCGTCCTCGGACAAAGCCGCTGCTGCCCCCGCAACGGTAAGCGAGTGCGGGCGCGTCACAAGGCCACTGGGTTCTGCCCGGGAAGGCGACGCGTCAAGACTTGCCAGCCCGGAGACCGGCCTGCGACGACCAGCGAAGTGCCGCGGGGAAGCGGCCACGGCCGCCCGTCAGCCCATTCCCCACGCGCTTCACCTCAACCAAGCACACCGGCATGCGGGGACGCTGCCGGCAGGGGAAAACCAATGCACATCCGCCTCAAACCCGTGGCAGCCACGCTGCTCGCCTTGTTCGCCGGCAATCTTGCCGCCCAGACGCTCGACACCATCGTCGTCACCGCTACCCGCTTCGAATCAAGCCAACAGGAAAATCCGATCGCCGCCCAGGTGATCACCGCAGACGAAATCCGAAACAGTGCGGCAACCACCGTCGGTGAAGTTCTGAACAAACTCGGCGGTGTACATAGCCGCATCAACTTCGTCGGCACGCCGGATTCGCCGCTCGACCTGCGCGGCTTCGGCATGACCGGCGACCAGAACACGCTGGTCCTGGTCGACGGCCAGCGCATTTCGGAGAACGAACTGGTCAGCGCCCGCCTGTCGGCGATCCCGCTCGACAGCATCGAACGCATCGAGATCCTCCGCGGGTCCGGTTCCGTGCTTTACGGCAGCGGCGCGAGCAGCGGCACGATCAACATCATCACCCGCTCGGCGCTCGGCGCGCCGCTCTCCGGTAACGTCTCGGCCCGCGTCGGCAGCCATGACCTGAGCGATCTGCGCGGCGGTTTCCGCGCCGGCGGCGAACGCTGGGGTCTGCGCCTCAACGCGCAGCGCCTGCGTACCGACAACTACCGCGACAACAACCGCAGCGAACTCGACACCGCTAGCGGCGAACTGCGCTTCGGCGACCGCGACGGCTTCGTCGCCCTCGCCTTCAGCGCCGACGACCAGAACTCACGCCTGCCGGGCGCCCGCAGCGAAGCGCAACTGCGCAGCGACCGCCGCGGCGCGGCGACCCCGGACGATTATTTCGACAGCCGCAGCCAGCGTTTCTCGCTGCGCGGCGAACGGCGCCTCGGCGAACTGACGCTGGCGCTCGACATCGCCCGCCGCGACAAGCGTGCCGACATGTTCAACAACACCGCCTGGGGCAGCACACTGGCCAAGACCGACGTCGGCGTCACCACGGTCTCGCCGCGCGTGCTCTGGCAGACCCGTTTCGACCAGGTGCTCTACAACCTGACCGTCGGCGCCGACTGGAGCCACTGGACCTACGACAACGACACCGCCGCCACCGGTTTCATGAGCGCCCTCGACGAATCGGGCAAGCAGAAGAACCAAGCCTTCTACCTGCGTAACGACCTGCACCTGGCCGCCAGTGGCACCCGGATCAGCCTCGGCGGACGCCGGGAGAGCGTCCGCCAGACGCAGCACGAGCGCCTGGTGCCGCGTGACGCCAGCGAGCGGCACAGCCTGTCGGCCTACGAACTCGCAGTGCAGCAGGAACTCGGCGCCGGCTTCTCGGCTTACGGCCGGATCGGGCGCAGCTTCCGCATCGCCAACATCGACGAGAACCGCTGCTGGACGGCACCTTGTCCGACGCTGTTAAAGCCTCAACGCTCGCTCGACCGCGAGATCGGCGCCCGCTGGCAGGGGGCTGGCGCCAGCTTCGGCGCCAGTCTGTTCGAGATGGATATCAGCAACGAAATCCACTATTTCGCACCGACCTTCTCGAACATCAACCTCGATGCCACCCGCCACCGCGGCATTGAGCTCGAAGGCCGCCTGCAGGTCACCGCCGGCGTTGATCTCGCCGCCCGCTACACCCATACCCAGGCGCGCTTCCGCGACGGCAGCTACGGCGGGAACAATGTCACCGGCAACGACGTGCCGCTGGTGCCCAAGCACCGAGCCTCGCTCAATCTCGGCTGGCAGATACTGGAAAGCACCCGTCTCGGCGTGAACCTGAGCTACACAGGCAAGCAGCGCTACGACAACGACCAGCCCAACCGCTTCCACAAGATGCCGGCCTACACCGTGACCGATATCAAGCTGGCGCACGACATCGGCGACTGGCGGCTGGCGCTCGGCGTGAACAACCTGTTCGACCGAAAGTTCTACTCCTACGGCATCGTCAACGGCACCTTCACCTCGTTCAACGCCTACCCGGAAGACCGCCGCAACGCCTACCTCAGCGCCGAATACCGGTTCTGATCGGCAATCGACCAAAACAGAATACGCCCCGCAGCCAGCCGGGGCGTTTTTTCGACGCCAAACTCAAGCTGCCAGCTTTCCCTCATGGCGCAGCGCCGCCACTGGGGGCATCCCTTTACGAACGAAGCCAAATGGCGCGCCCAGCGGCAACAGCGTACGGCCGAAATAAGCGTTGAGGAAAATCGCCCCGGCGGCGTAGAAGCCGAGCAGCGAAATCAACAGTTCCGACCAGCCGGCCAAGGCAATGAACAAAGCCGGCGCCACCCCGAGGATGGACAGCGCCAGTGACGGCAACAGCACGTTGATCAGGAACAGGATGGCGGCAAAGACCTTGTTCGTCTCGCAGGCGGCAACCAGAATGAACAACGAAAAAATGAAATAGGCGATACAGGCGTAAGCCAGTTGACGGACGTCGGCACCAACGGCGACGCTGCCGAACCAGCCTTGGGCGATCGCCCAGTGCATCGCCACCGCAGCCCAGAACAGGCCATAGGCACCGAGGACGATGGCGCCGAAAAAGTTGTTTTTGCGGAAGTCGACCGTGGACGCCCAGATCTGTCCGATTGAACCGAGAAACAATGCCCACGGCACCAGATAGGTCGTGCCACTGGTCCAACCCAGCTTCTGCGACGCGGCGACAAAGGTGACGACGGCCAGGCCGAAGACACCGAGAGCGGTCGGATCGGCGAGTTGCGGGCGGGTTTCGGTGATGTGAAGATGCTGGGTCATGTGGATATTTCCTCGAGGGTTTCGGGCAATTCGCCCGGGATGGCGGGAATCGCGGCGAGTACCGCGTTTCGGAAGAAGCCGTGGTGCAAGCGCGCCAACCGGTCGACCTCGGTCAGGTCGCCATTGAGCAATGCGGTGCCCAGTGCCAGACGGCTAGCGGCGGAGAGTTCGCGGTCGATCGATGCGAAGCCGGGACCGACCGCCAGCCTGAGCTGTTGCTCCAGGTTGCGGCTGGCGGCGGCGAATACCGGACTGGACAGGGTCGCCCGCGCTGCCGCGCAGAAACCACGCCATACCGCGCGCGGTGGCGTCGCCGTGGCCAGCGCCTGCCAGGTGTCGAGCAGCTGCCGCAAACGGGCGTGCGGCAGGTCGACCAGGCGCTGCAACACGAAGCCATCGACCAGCGCCAGCACATCGAGCACCTGGACCAGCTCGGCGCGCCCCGGCGCGACCACGCTGCAGCCGCTGAACATGCGCAGGTCGAGCAGGCCGTCGCGGACCAGCACCTTGATCGCTTCGCGCACCGGCGTCCGGCTGACGCCGTAGTGGCGGCTCAGCGCCAGCTCGTCGATGGCGCTGCCGGGCGGCAGGCGGTGGTCGAAGATGCTGTCGCGGATGGCCTCGGCGACGCCCTCGTAGAGCAGACGCGGGCGAATTTCCTCAGCGCTCGCCAGCATCGTCGGCGTCCTCGTCCGAAGTTTCAGCGGCCGGTTCCGCGACCGGCGGCTCGGCATCGGTTTCGCCGAACAGGCTGCTGAAGTAGAGATAGGGATTGACGAACATCGGGGGCTCCTCGCGAAAAATGGCTTGCCAACGCAGCCGATAGTTCGCAATATACGCACCGCAAAAACCCTGACCAGGCCTGAAAAAGCGCAGTTTTGCGAAGATTTTTCAGCGAATTTGCAAACTTTGCGAAGACACCGGAAGCGACAATGAAAAAAGCCTTCATGGGCGTACGCCTGAAACGCCTGCGCGAGGAACGCGGCCTGACCCAGGTCGCGCTGGCGCGGGCGCTCGACCTGTCGGGGAGCTACCTCAACCAGCTCGAACAGAACCAGCGGCCGCTGACCGTACCGGTGCTGCTCAAGCTCAACGCCGTCTTCGGCGTCGATGTCCAGCGCTTCTCCGAGGACGACGAGGCACGCCTGATCGCCGACCTGCGCGAGGTCTTCGACGAATCCGCCGGCGCCGAAAAGGTGACGCTGGCCGAAATCCGCGAGCTGGCGGCGAACATGCCGGCGGTCGCACGCAGCCTGCTTCAGTTGGCCCGCCAGCAGCGCGCCGGCCAGGAGCGCGAGGCAGCACTGGCCGCACGACTGGGGCTGGACCGCAGCGAAACCGGCGGCACCCGGCCGATGCCCTTCGAGGAAGTGCGCGACTTCTTCTACGCTCGTCACAACCACATCGCCGAACTCGACGAACTGGCCGAGCGCCTCGCTGCCGCCTGGCGGCTACGCCCGGGCGACGCCGCCGACGGCCTGGAAAAGCGCCTGCAGCACGCGCACGGCATCGGCATCGTGCGCGGCGGCTGGCACGATGGCGGCGCCGAAGTCCAGCGTCGTTTCGAACCTGCCCAGAAAACCCTGATCCTGTCGCCGCACCTGACGCCTGGCCAAGCCGCCTTCCAGATAGCAACCCAGCTGGCCTTTCTCGAAGCCGCCGAAGCGATCGATGCGATCACCGGCGACGCCGACCTGTCCGGCGACGAAGCCCGCCGCCTGGCCCGCATCGGCCTCGCCAACTACTTCGCCGGCGCGTTGCTGCTGCCCTACACCGCCTTTCTCGACCAGGCCGAGTCGCTGCGCTACGACATCGAGCTGCTCGGGCGCAGCTTCGGCGTCGAGTTCGAGACCACCTGCCACCGGCTGTCCACGCTGCAGCGCCCGACGGCGCGCGGCGTGCCGTTCTTCTTCGTCCGCGTGGACCGCGCCGGCAACATTTCCAAACGCCAGTCGGCGACCGATTTCCACTTCTCGCGCATCGGCGGCACCTGCCCGCTGTGGAACGTCTACGAAGCCTTCGCCCAGCCCGGACGAACGCTGACGCAACTATCGACGATGCCCGACGGCCGCGCCTATCTGTGGATCGCCCGCACAGTCACCCGCGGTCACGGCGGCTACGGCGCGCCGAGCAAGATCTTCTCGGTCGGCCTCGGTTGCGACCTGCGCCACGCCGACCGCCTGGTCTATAGCCAGGGCCTCGACCTCAAGGCGAGCGAGGGCTTCGTCCCGATTGGCGCCGGCTGCAAGGTCTGTCCGCGCCACAACTGCCCGCAACGCGCCTTCCCGCTGGCTGGCGGTACGCTGGTGGTAGACGAGAACCGGCGCAGTTTCTCGCCCTACGCCTGAGCACGGGATTTTCCCGGCTGCCGTTGCGCATGCGAAAATGCCGGCCATGACTGCCCTCGCCTTCGTCGACCTGGAAACCACCGGCGCCACCGCCACCTCCGACCGCATCACCGAAATCGGCATCGTCGAGGTCGATGCCGACGGCACCGTGCGCGAGTGGCAGCAACTGGTCAATCCGGGCACCCATATCTCGCCGTTCATCGAGAACCTGACCGGCATCAGCAATGCCATGGTCGCCACTGCCCCGCCCTTTGCCGAGGTCGCCGAAGATGTCCTGCGCCGACTCAAGGGACGACTGTTCATCGCCCACAACGCGCGCTTCGACTATGGCTTCCTGAAAAACGAATTCAAGCGCAGCGGCATCGAATTCCGCGCACCGGTGCTGTGCACGGTCAAGCTGTCGCGCGCGCTCTACCCGGAATTCAAGCGCCACAGCCTGGACAGCCTGATCGAGCGCCACGGCCTGATCGCCAACGGTCGCCACCGGGCGCTGGCCGATGCCCAGCTGATCCATCAGTTCTGGCAAAGAATCCACGCCGAACGCAGCGGCGAGGAAATCGACGCGGCGCTCAGGAAACTCAACACCTACCCCAGCCTGCCGCCGCATCTCGATCCGGCCATCATCGACGAACTGCCGGAAACACCCGGCGTTTACCTGTTCTACGGCGAAGCCAGCGAACACGGCGAGCTGCCGCTGTACATCGGCAAAGGCAAGAACATCCGCAACCGGGTGCTGTCGCATTTTTCCGCCGACCACCGTTCGGCTCGCGAAATGACGCTGGCGCAACAGACCCGGCGCATCGACTGGATCGAAACCGCGGGCGAAATCGGCGCCCTGCTGCGCGAAGCCGAGCTGGTGAAAACCCGTCAGCCGACGCAGAACCGCCAGTTACGGCGCAACGAAGACGTGTGCACCTGGACCCTGATCGACGCCGGCGACGGCTGGCTGAAACCCGAACTGCGCCTCGCCGCCGACCTCGACTTCGGCATCGGCAACGCCTGCTACGGACTGTTCAAGAGCCCCCGCGAAGCCACGCAGACGCTACGCAAACTGGTCGACGCGCATCAACTGTGCGACATCCTCAGCGGGCTCGATCGCCAGGTCGGCAACAAACCCTGCTTCGGCCACCAGACGCGCCGCTGCAAAGGCGGCTGTGTCGGCAAGGAACCGTTGGCCAAGCACAGCATGCGACTGATGGGTGCGATGGTGACACTGAAACTCGCCAGCTGGCCCTTCCCCGGCCCGGCGATCATCCGCGAAGGCGACGAAGCGCACCTGATCGACGGCTGGCGCTACCTTGGCAGCGCCCGCAGCGACAACGAACTGCATGCGCTGCTGGAATTGAAGCGCCCGCCCTTCGACCGCGATATCTACAAGATATTGAGCAAGCAGATAGCCCTCATGAAAGCGCTCCCCGGTCGCTGACAAGCCAGCCGCGATGCGCACCATTCATGCGAATACGCCGTGTACGTACCAACCACTGGCGTCGCGGAAAATCCACGCCCACTGCCCTTCGCCGTTGCGGGCGACGAAGTAGTCACGGCGCAGGTCGCCGACAGCGGATGCCTCGCCGCTGTCCCACCAGCCGCTTTCCAGCCGTTCGCCGCGGGTGACGAGTTGCAGCGGGCCGTGCCAGTGCGGGCCGTCGGCACGCTCGGCCAGCGGCTGCGGCGCGGGCAACAGCCAGAGTGGGCGCGGCTTGCCGAACGTTGCGGTCGACGCGGTTTTTGCCGCAAAAATGCCGGCCGGGTCGTCGCTGCGGCTGGCGCATTCCGGGCGATGGTCGGCATGCTGCGCCAGGCTGCGCACGGCGTCGTCGCCGAGCCGGGCACGCAGGCGTTCGATGCAGGCAGCGGCGCCCTCGCCCGGCACCGCCTGGTCGAACAGGCCGGTGCTGGCGTCGGGCCGGGCGACGACTTCGTCGGCCACCAGGCTGAGCGCCTCAACCGGCGCCACCAACTGCAGGCGACCGAGATGCTCGCGCAACAGGCGCATGAACCGGCCTTCGTCGCCACAGGGCTCGCCGAAACGCAGCGGCAGCATGCTGCTTGAGCCGTCGTCGTGAGTCAGGCGCAGCGTGCCGGCGCGCAGCAACATCTGGCGCACCTGCAGCCAGCCGGCCAGTGCAGCAAACAGGCGCTGCGCGGCGAAGGCCAGGCCTTCGGCGAATTCGACGCGCGACGGCAGTTCCAGCCCGGCGGCGAAACGCTCAGGAAAGACGAAGGCGCGCTGCGGATCGGGCAGTTCGCCGCGGGCGCGCAGCAGGTCGTCGACCGGGCCGTTGCCGACACGCCGCCGCAGGCTGGCGGCCGGTTGCGCAGTCAGTTCGCCGAGCCGGCGCAGGCCGAAGGCGTCGAGCCGGGCAACGACCTCGGCCGGCCAATCGGGTACGACACACGGCAAATCGGCCAGCGCCGCCTGCAGCGCGGCCAGGCTCTCGTAGCTGGCCGCCGCGCCGGCATGCGCCAACCAGCGGGCGCCGAGCGGCGTCGGCGCGACCGCCCAGTCCACACTCCAACCCTGTACCCGGCAACCGTCGCGCACCGCTTCAACAATCGCTTCGATGCCGCCGAACAAGCGCCGACAGCCGCCGATTTCGAGCAGCAGCCCAGCCGGCGGCGCCAGGCTGACGGTCGGCGTGAAGCGCCCGGACCAGCAGGCAAGATCGGCGAGCGCCCGGGCTTCGCGCGCCGGATCGCGCTCGCAGGCGCGCAGCCCGGGCAGCAGGCCGAGTGCGGTCGACAGCTTGTGGCCGGGCAAAATGCCGGCCGCGGCAGCAACCGGATCGGCAGCCAGAACCCGGCCGCGCGCCGTGACGACGCTAGGCGACTGCCGCAGCGGCAGGGCTTCCAGCGTCAGCTGCGGAAAATGCAGGGCCAGCCACAACACGTGTTTTCCTTCCCGGTCGGGGGATCTCGATCTGCAACAGACGCGACGCCGGCCGACCGCGCCGCTTGAGGATGCGCAACGCCAGCCGGTCGGCACCGGCGGCCAGCGTCAGACGTAAAGGCGCCGGTGACGGGGTGGCGGCGTCCACGGTAGACCGCCACAAAACAGCAAAAACCGACTGCCCTTCGGCCGCCACCTGCAGGCGGCGCAGCGCCCGGGCATCGATGCCGGCGTCCGGCCAGGCGAGCAGCCCGGCAAAGCCGCCGCATCTGAGCAACTGCTCAATGCACCAGGCGCCCTGTTTGCCCGGCCGGATCACCAGCAGACGCTCCGGTGCCACGCCGGCCGCCGCCCAGGCCGGCGCATGCGGCAGCCAGGGCGGCGCGACCAGCGCCAGGCGACCGCCCTCGCCCGACAAGCGGGCCAGCGCCGGCAGCAGCAGGCTGATTTCGCCGATGCCGCCACGGTCAACCAGGATTTCGGTGAGATTGCCGCGCGGCCAGCCGCCGCCCGGCAGTTCGGCGTCGAGTTCGGCGTAACCGCTGGCGATGGTGCCGGCCGGCAGGCCGGGCAAGGCATCGCCGCGCCAGATGTCGCCGCGCGCCAGGACCGCCGCCAAACTCACCGGCGACGGCTGCGCGCTCATGAGAGTTTCGAAATGGCTCCGCGGATCAGGCCGACAGCGACACCCTCGATGGCGAATTCGACTTCGCCGGGGTTGATCACGATGGGCTCGAAATCCGGGTTTTCGGCGATCAGGCGGATCTGGTTCTTGCCGCGTTCCAGGCGCTTGACGGTGACTTCCTCGTCGATGCGGGCGACGACGATCTCGCCGTCGCGCGCCTGATTCGTCTTATGCACGGCGATCAGGTCGCCGTCGAAGATGCCGGCGTCGATCATCGACAGACCGCGCACCTTCAACAGGAAATCGGCACGCGGATTGAACAGGCCGGCATCGAAGTTGTAGCGCCCCTGCACGTTCTCGACGGCGAGGATGGGCGAGCCGGCGGCGACGCTGCCGATCAGCGGCAAGCCAAGCTGCTCGACCAGACGAATGCCCCGCGCCGAGCCGGGTTCGAGATTGATCGCCCCTTTCTTGGCCAGTGCCTTGAGGTGATCTTCGGCAGCGTTGGCCGAGGCAAAGCCGAAGGCGGTGGCGATTTCCGCGCGGGTCGGCGGCGCCCCGAGCACCTCGACGGTGTTCTTGATGAAATCGAGGATTTCCTGCTGACGCGGGGTGAGTTTCATGACGGGGCTCCGGCAATTTCCGATGACTGTATTTTTGTACAGTTACAAGGATTTGGCAAGGCCGCGATCAAGACACAGCGCCTCATGACGAAATAAAAATTTTAGCTATCCATATGATAAAAAATGAATTATCCTGAAATAATCAAAAAAATGTAATTCAGGATAATTTTCAATGTATCAAGAATTTACAGACGAGCAGCGACGTTTGCTGCTGAACTTGTCGCAGTATTACGCTGCCTACATTGACGCTGAGCGCGAGCGACACAGGACATCGGATTTTCCCCTGCACTGGAAAACTGTCAGCGGCAGAGATTATCTGTACGAAATCATCGATAGTCGCGGCAACGCCAAGAGTAAAGGACCTCGGTCAAGCAAGACGGAAGGATCGTGTCCCCGTTCGTGGTGTAAGAGGCAATCAGGAAGTCATGGATTCCGGTGAGGTTGGATTGCCAGTCAGAGGGTCACGGCGGACAAGCTGACGGCGGGATTGTCGCCGACCTCGGCCAAGGTTTCCAGGGTCATGTAACGTCGCTGCATGGCCCACTCGTCGTTCTGTTCAAGCAATAGGGCGCCGACCAGGCGGTAGATGGCCGCTTCGTTGGGAAAGATGCCGACGACGTCGGTACGGCGCTTGATTTCGGCATTGAGCCGCTCAATCGGATTGGTGCTGTGGATCTTGCTCCGGTGCTCGCGAGGAAAGCCCATGTGTGCGAGCACATCGTCCTCGGCATCATCCATCAGCCGGGCGATCTTTGGCAGGCGCTCACGGAGTTGGTCAGCGACGGTTCGCCACTGGTCCCGTGCCGCAGCTTCTGTCTCATGGGCAAAGATGGTGGCGATCAGGGCAGACACCATGCGACGCTGGTTGGTCGGCGCATGAACCAGGACATTGCGCATGAAATGTACCCGGCAACGCTGCCAGGTTGCAGAGATCACCTTGCGTACAGCAGCTTTCAGGCCCTCGTGGGCGTCCGAGATCACCAGCTTGACGCCGCGCAGGCCGCGACGCGACAGGCTGCGCAGGAATTCAGTCCAGAAGGGTTCGGCTTCAGAGGCGCCGACCTGCAGCCCAAGCACTTCGCGTCGGCCATCGCTGTTAGCGCCGATGGCGATTATGGCGGCGACGGAAACGATTCTTCCGGCCTGACGTACCTTGAGGTAGGTGGCGTCAATCCACAGATAGGGCCAGTCGCCTTCGATGGGACGGGCAAGGAAGGTCTGCACCCGCTCGTCGATCTCGGCGCAGAGGCGAGAGACCTGGCTCTTGGAGATGCCGCTCATGCCCATAGCCTGGACCAGATCATCGACCGAACGCGTCGAGATGCCCTGCACGTAGGCCTCCTGGATAACGGCCGCCAGCGCCTTTTCGGCGGTCCGCCGTGGTTCCAGGAAGGGCGGGAAGTAGCTGCCGGAGCGCAGCTTAGGGATGCGCAGCGCCACCGTCTTAGCGCGGGTATCCCACGCGCGATCCCGAAAGCCGTTTCGGGAATTGGTTCGCGCCTCGGAACGCTCGCCATGGCTGGCGCCGCAGCGGTTCTCGACATCCAGCTCCATCAGGCGCTGGGCCACAAAGCCGATCATCTCGCGCACGATATCGTCGGCGCTAAGCCTTTTCAAGCAGCTCGGAAAGTTGCATTCTGTCTTGGGTCATCGGTTTACTCCTCAGTAGAGATTGAGATTCGCAAACCCAACCTTACCGGAGTTCTCCGATGACCTCCTGATTGCGCCCGCCGTGGTGGCCCTGCAGGGCCACCACGGCAAACTCAACACCTTCCGCTCTTACACCACTCCGCGGGACACCGCCAGACGGAAGCCCTTCACCAAGCATGGCATGACGCCAAGTTACGCAGCGACAATGCCAGAACGCTTCTTGTCGAAATCGGGCGCATGTATCGCGCCATGCGCCTGGGCTCAATTTCCGGTGAAGCAGCGGCCATATTGCGCGAAGCCGATCGTCGAGAGCTACTCGGCAATTCCCTGATCGTTGTCGGCACCAATGCCATGCCGGCTTATGAGGTCGAGGCACAACACCGGATCGGCACCGGACTCGACGAAACCCAGGTCTTCGACATGGCGTGGATCGGTCACCTGACTTTCGCCGGCACCGCCCCTTCCCCACATAGCGGCGATCCATTCTGGCGCATGCTCAAAGCCGTTGACTCGACCTATACGGTGAATACCGAGAGAAACTTCCAGGCACGCAACGCAAAAGCCTACGAAGTGGAATTACTCGTCGCCCCGAGCCGCGTCGCCTCCATGGGCAAAACCGACAAGCCAGTGCCCATGCCTTTACCGGAACAAGAGTGGCTGTTGAACGGTCGCTTCGTCGATCATGTCATCTGCGCACGCGATGGCTCGGCGGCAAGAATCGTCGCCCCTGATCCGCGCTGGTTTGCACTGCACAAGCTATGGATGAGCGATCAGGAAAAACGCACTGCACTCAAACGCCCCAAAGACCGCAAACAAGGGCTGCGCTTGCTGGATTCAATTGCGCGCCATATGCCGCACTATGCGCTCGACGACACATTCGCCGCAGAACTCCCCGACGAACTGCGCCGCTATTTTGATGACTGGCGCCAAAATAGCGGCGCCACGCCCCCGCCACCACCTGCCTGGTAGTCAAAGTCCAACACCTGCCGAAAACTCGGCTAATATCCGCGCTCGCCCCGACTTGCCCCGCCCCAGGACCGCGCATGAAACTCCAGCATCTCGCCATTGGTGACCGCTTCGAATACGACGGCAGAATTTTCGTCAAGACCGGCCCGCTGACCGCCTCGTCGGATCAGGGCGGACAGCAGATCATTCCCCGCTATGCCGTACTCACGCCGCTCGATCAGCCGGCGTCGGGAAACAAGACAGCCGGCCGTGACCGGGTAAACAAGGCGGCGGTGCTCGCCGCTTTCGACCGCTTCTACCGGACCAGCGAACGGCTCTGCGACGCTGCCGCGCAAGCCGAGCTGGCAAAGGCGCGGAGCGAATTCCTGAAGATCTTCGAGTAATCAGGTCGGCAGGTCGAAACCCTTGAGCTTGCGGTACATGTCGACCGCGTAGGAGTCGGTCATGCCGGCGACGAAATCGGCCACCTGCAGCAGACGCACGTAGGGATCGGCATCCGGCTTGCCATCGTGGCCGAGGAATTGCGTCGGCAATAGCCTGAGCAGCATGCGCTCGCGCGTCGTCATCCGGGTTCCCGGCACTTCCGCAGCCGCCTCGACGGCGTTGGTGTATAGCGCCAGCAAGGCACCGAGCACCTCGAAACCGGCGGTTTCGATCTCCAGCGCCGGCCGCGCCGTATAGATGGTTTCCTTGGCCACGCGCAACACCGCCTGCAGCGGCACACCGACCGGCGACTGGTCGAGCAGCTCCTCGTCGAAACTGCCGTCGAGGATGGCAGCCTCATTTTCCAGGAAGACCGCCGCCGCGCTTTCCAGCAGCCGACCGATGGCCTTGGCGCGCAGGTATTCCAGCCTTTCCTTGGGGTCGTGCAGGCGGTCGAGCCGGCCGCCGTTGATCGTGTTGCCGGCCAGGTCGGCAAGCAGGCATTCGGCGTCCTTGTACGGCACGAAACCGAGCCGGGCAGCATCTTCGAGATCGACGATCAGGTAGCAGGTATCGTCGGCCACCTCGACCAGAAAGGCCAGCGGATGGCGACGCCAGGCGGTACCGGGAATGCGCTCGACCAGGCCGGTGGAAGCGGCGACGCGGGCGAAGTTGTCGGCGTCCTGCTGGAAGAAGCCGAATTTCTTGCCGCTTTTACCGTCCAGTTCGCCATCGACCGCTGAAGGCCGCGGATATTTGGTGAAGGTGGCCAGCACCGCGCTGGTCAGTTGCAGGCCGCCGGGATTGGCCGGGCTCTGCAGGCGGGAAACGATGCGGAAGCCCTGCGCGTTGCCCTCGTAGCGCTCGAAATCGGCGCGCTGCGCAGCGGTGAAATCATGGCGTTCGAGCAGGCCGGAAATGCGGAACCACTCGCGGATCGCATCCTCGCCGGCATGGCCGAACGGCGGATTGCCGATGTCGTGCGCCAGACAGGCGGCGGCGACGATGGCGCCGAAATCGCCCGATTCGACATCCTTGAGCCCATGCCGGGCGATGATCTCGCGGCCGACCACGGCGCCCAGCGAACGGCCGACGCAACTGGCCTCCAGGCTGTGCGTCAGGCGGGTGCGCACGTAATCGCTCTTCGACAGCGGGAAAACCTGGGTCTTGTCCTTCAGCCGGCGGAAGGCCGAGGTGAACACGATGCGGTCGTAATCCTGCTGGAAGGCGGTGCGCTCCGCCGTGCCCGGCGCCTTGCCGGCGCCCAGGCGCTCGCTGGAGAGCAGTTTTTCCCAGATTTTCTTCTTGCCCATGTGGCGTCCGTCGTCATTGACCATGGGCGCCGAGTTTACTCCGCTTCGAGCAAGGCCCGCACATGATCCGGCAAAGGCACGGATTTTCCGCTCTGCGTATTCATCCACACCACCTTGGCCGCGCCCTCGGCGTACAACTCGCCGTCGATCAGCATGTCGACATAGGTCTGGCAACTGGAACGACCGACCGCACCGACATAGGTTCGCACCTCGACGGTGCCCGGATAGTTCATCGGCTTGAGGAAGGTACAGGCCGCATTGACGATCACCGGACCGTCGCCGCCGGGACGGACCATAACCTTCATGTCCTCGATCCATTCGACCCGGGCCTGCTCCATGTAGCGGAAATAGACGGTGTTGTTGACGTGCCCGTAGGCGTCCATGTCGCCCCAGCGAATGGGCATGTTTGTTGTGTGGATGAGCTTTTTGCGATGGTCCATGAAACGGTCGTTTGAAAAGGGGTTGAAGAAAGGTTTTCCATACTGTACCGTATTGAAAAAACACCGACAACAAACGGAGGAGACAATGATGGAACGCGAAGCCATGGAATTCGACGCGGTCGTCGTCGGCGGTGGTCCCGCCGGCCTGGCCGCTGCCATCCGCCTGAAGCAACTGGCGGCGGCAAATAATCAGGAAATCTCGGTCTGCCTGATCGAGAAAGGCGCCGAGATCGGCGCCCACATCCTCTCCGGCGCGGTCATGGACCCGCGCGCCCTCGACGAGCTGCTGCCCGACTGGAAATCGACCGGTGCGCCGCTCAACGCCCCGGTCAGCGAGGATCGCTTCCTGATCCTCTCGGAAACCGGCGCCACGCAGGTGCCGAACGCCCTGCTCCCCGGCTGTTTCCACAACGAAGGCAACTACGTCATCTCGCTCGGCAACGTCTGCCGCTGGCTGGGCGAACAGGCCGAAGCGCTCGGCGTCGAGATTTACCCCGGCTTTGCCGGCAGCGAAGTGCTGTTCGACGAGAACGGCGCGGTCAAGGGCGTGGCCACCGGCGACATGGGCCGCCTGCACGACGGTTCGGAAGGCCCGAACTTCCAGCAGGGCATGGAACTGCACGGCAAATACACCTTCTTCGCCGAAGGCTGCCGCGGCCACCTCGGCAAGCAGTTGATCGCGCATTTCGCGCTCGACCGCGACGCCGACCCGCAAACCTACGGCATCGGCCTCAAGGAGCTCTGGGAAATCGACCCGGCCAAGCATCAGAGCGGCCTGGTCATCCACAGCGGCGGCTGGCCGATGCAGCCCGATACCTACGGCGGCGGTTTCCTCTACCACCTGGAGAACAACCAGATCGCCATCGGTTTCGTCGTCGGCCTCGGTTACGAAAACCCGCACCTGTCGCCCTATGAAGAGTTCCAGCGCTTCAAGACGCATCCGGAAATCCGGAAATTCCTCGAAGGCGGCAAGCGCATCGCCTACGGGGCCCGGGCGCTGACCGCCGGTGGCCTGCAGTCGCTACCGAAAACCACCTTCCCCGGCGGCGTGCTGATCGGCGACGACGCGGGTTTTCTCAACGCCGCCCGCATCAAGGGTTCGCACTGCGCGATCAAGACCGGGGCGCTGGCCGCCGAAGCCTGTTTCGAGGCGCTGGCCGGCAATCGTCAGCGCGATGAACTGGTCGCCTATCCGGAAGCCTTCCGCCAGAGCTGGCTGTACGAAGAACTGCACCGCGCCCGCAACTTCAAGCCGTGGATGAGCAAGGGCCTGTGGCTGGGTTCGCTGATGTTCGGCATCGACCAGTTGCTGCTGCGCGGCAAGGCGCCATGGACGCTGCGCCACAGCCAGCCCGACCACGCCAAGCTGAAACCGGCCGCCGACTGTCCGAAAATCGCCTACCCGAAACCGGACGGCGTGATCACCTTCGACCGCCTGTCGTCGGTCTTCCTGTCGAGCACCAACCACGAGGAAGAGCAGCCCTGCCATTTGCGCCTGAAAGACGCCAGCGTGCCGGTCGCGGTCAATCTCGCCACCTACGACGCGCCCGAACAGCGCTACTGCCCGGCCGGCGTCTACGAGATCCTGAACGACGAAAACGGCGCCCCGCGCCTGCAGATCAACGCCCAGAACTGCGTGCATTGCAAGACCTGCGACATCAAGGATCCGACGCAGAACATCACCTGGGTCGTTCCGCAAGGCGGCGAAGGACCGACCTATCCGAACATGTAGGCGTTATAGCCGGGCTTTTCTCGGTTTATAATCTCGCGGCTAAACCCCTTTGGGAGAATAAACACATGGGCTTTCTCGCCGACAAGAAGATTCTGATCACCGGGCTGCTGTCCAAGCATTCCATTGCTTACGGCATTGCCAAGGCCTGCCACCGCGAAGGCGCCCAGCTGGCGTTCACTTACCAGAACGAACGCTTCGAAGATCGCATCAAGAAGTTCGCCGCCGAATTCGACAGCGACATCACCATTCCGGTCGACGTCAGCAGCGACGAGCAGATCACCAACCTCTTCGTCGAACTCGGCAAGCGCTGGGACGGCCTCGACGGGCTGGTGCATTCGATCGCCTACGCGCCGACCGAAGCCATCGAGGGCGATTTCCTCGACGGCATCACCCGTGACGCCTTCCGCATCGCCCACGAGATTTCCTCGTACAGCTACCCGGCGCTGGTCAAGGCCGCCCGGCCGATGATGCGTGGCCGCAAGAGCTCGGCGCTGGCGCTGTCCTACCTGGGCGCCGAACGGACCATGCCGAACTACAACACCATGGGCCTGGCCAAGGCCAGCCTGGAAGCCGCCACGCGTTACCTGGCTTTCTGCCTCGGCCCCGAAGGCATCCGCGCCAACGCCATCTCGGCCGGTCCGATCAAGACCCTGGCCGCTTCCGGCATCGGCAACTTCGGCAAGCTGCTCGCCTACAACTCGCACAACGCCCCGCTGCGCCGCAACGTGACCATCGAGGAAGTCGGCAACGCCGCCGCCTTCATGCTGTCCGACCTGGCCAGCGGCATCACCGGCGAAATCACCTACGTCGATGGCGGCATGAACACCGTCGCCCTGGGCAACGCCGAGCCGCTGCCGGCCTGACCGGATTGCGGTCGAGCCGCAAGCACGCCATGAAACGCCGACCCGGCATGTCCCGGTCGGCGTTTTTCTTTGGACCAAGGATTTCCTGATGCGCCTGCTGCCCCACTGGGCCTCGCCCTACCCCCGCCAGCACCTGGGCAGCGACGTCCTGGCCGGCATCATTGTCACCATCCTGGTCATTCCGCAGAGCCTCGCCTACGCGCTGCTCGCCGGTCTGCCGCCGCAGGCCGGGCTCTACGTTTCCATCCTGCCGGTGATCGCCTACGCGCTGTTCGGCAGCAGCATGGTGCAGGCGGTCGGCCCGGTGGCGATCACCGCGATCATGACCTATTCGGTACTGGCACCGATTGCGCCACCGGGTTCGCCGGCCTACATCGGACTGGCGGCAGTCGTCGCGCTGGGCTCGGGCGTCCTGCTGGTGCTCTGCGGCAGCCTGCGCCTGGGTTTCCTGGCCAATCTGCTGAGCCGGCCGGTGATCGCCGGTTTCATTTCCGGTTCGGCCGTGCTCATCGTTTTCAGCCAGTTGAAACATTTCTTTGGCGTGGAACCTCAGGGCAGCGATGCGGCCACGGTCATCCGGGCGCTGCTCGCCGACGGCCGGCTGGACATGGCCAGCGCCATCGGCCTGACGGCCGTCGCCATCCTGGGTTTTGCCCGCCTCTGGCTGGCCGGTCTGCTGGAACGCTGCGGCCTTTCGCCTGCCGCCGGCGGCTTCGTCGTCCGCCTGTTTCCGCTGCTGGTCGTGCTCGGCGCCACGGCGACGGTGATCGCCGGCGATCTCGACCGACTGCATGGTGTCGCGGTGGTCGGCCGCATCGCCGAAGGCCTGCCCGGCCTCACGCCCTTCCTGCCGGCGGCCGGCGAACTTCAGCAACTGGCCCTGCCGATCCTGCTGGTGGCGCTGATCGGCATGGTCCAGAACATTTCCATGGGCCAGGCACTGGCCATCCGTCGCCGCGAACGGCTCGACGCCAATGCCGAGTTGCGCGGCCTGGGCTGCGCCAACATCGTGGCCGCCTTTTCCGGCGGCATGCCGGTCGGCGGCGGCGTATCGCGGACTGCCGTGAACGTCGCTGCCGGTGCCCAGACGCCGCTGGCCAGCATCGTCTCGGCCTTGGCCATGCTCCTGGTCGTTGCCGGCGCGGCGCCCCTGTTTGCCCGCCTGCCGCTGGCCGTCCTGGCCGCCAGCATCATCGTCGCCGCGGTCAGCATGATCGACCTGCGCAGCCTGCGCCAGGCCTGGCGTTACGACCGGGCCGACGGGCTCGCTGCGCTGGGCACGGCAGTCGGCGTTTTCGTGCTTGGCCTGGAAGCCGGCATCGGGCTGGGCATCCTGTTCTCGCTGGCGACCCTGCTCTATCGCGCCAGCACGCCGCATATCGCGGTCATCGGCCGGATTCCGGACAGCGAGCATTTCCGCAACGTCGAACGCTACGCGGTCGAAACCCTGCCCGGCACGCTCTTCCTGCGCATCGACGAAAGCCTGTTCTTCGGCAATCTGCATGCGCTGGAAAGCCGCCTGGCGAGCGAACTGGAAAAAGCCGGCGACACCCGGCACGTGGTCCTGATCATGAATGCGGTCAATCGCGTCGACGCGACTGCGATGGAGGTTCTCAGCGACCTCAACCGCGACCTTTGCGGTCGCGGCATCGCCCTGCACTTTGCCGAAATCAAGGGGCCGGTCCAGGACCGGCTGATCGGCACACCGCTATGGCAGGAGTTGTCGGGACGGGTCTTCCTGTCGGTCAATGACGCCTATACGGCGCTAGCCAGCGGAACCCCGCCCCGGGCGGACTGAACTCAGCGCTCGCTGGTGCTCAGTGCCTTCTCGTTGATTTCCACCTTGTAACGCTTGCGCAGGGCATCCAGGTACATCTGGATGTCGTCCTGGGCAGCCAGCGTACGCAACTGGCCGATCAGACCCTGGCGACGCACGTCGTCGAGCTTCTCGCCGGCTTCGACCTTGTTCAGGCGATACAGCGCGTAACCGGCGCCGGGCAGTTCGACACCGGCGTAGGACGGCAAGGCGTCGGTGCGCATGCGGAATACCGGCTGCACGGCCTGCGGCGGCAACTGACGGGCATCCATGCGCGAAACGCGACGCGACGCGCCCCAGACCTGCTTGTCGTCGCCGGACTGCAGCGCAGCCAGGCGGGCTTCGCCGTCGGCCTTGGCCAGCTTCATCGCTTCGCGCTCGGTCAGCATGCGCTCGATCACCGGCTTCATTTCCTCGAAGGGCTGCAGCGCAGCGGCCTTGTACTCGACGATGCGGGCAGCGACCAGGGTGTTCGGCGCAACCTCGACGGCTTCGGTATTGCGCTTGTTCTTGACGGCGTCGTCGGAGAACAGGGCTTCCAGCAGCTTGGCGTTGGCCAGCGGGCCGTTGGCCGGATTGGGCTGGCGACCCAGCCAGTCGCTCTGCTGGATTTTCAGCTTGAACTGTTCGGCGGCCGGTTGCAGGCTGTCGGCCTGCTCGTAGACGATATTGCTGAAGGCTTCGGCAGCTTCGGCAAACTTGCGGCCGGCTGCGGCCGCCTTGAGTTCGGCCACGATCTCGCCGCGCACTTCGGCCAGCGGCTTTTCCTTGGCGGCGCGGATGGCGGCCAGCTTGATGATGTGGAAACCGAAATCGGATTCAACGATGCCGGAAACTTCGCCTTCCTTCATGCCGAAGGTGGCGTCCTCGAACGGCTTGACCATCATGCCGCGACCGAAGAAGCCTAGGTCACCGCCCTGGCCGGCCGAACCCGGATCGTCGGAATGCTGGCGGGCCAGTTCGGCAAAGGCCGCCGGCTTCTTCTGCACTTCCTTGAGGACCTCTTCCGCCTTGGCCCGGGCCTTGTCCTTGCCCAGGGCTTCCGAAGCGATCAGGATGTGGCTGGCACGGCGTTCCTCGGGCTGCTGGTAGCGCGCCTTGTGGCCGTCGTACCAGGACTGGACCTCGGCATCACTGACTTCGACCGCCATGCCTTCCTGGCTGAGGACGACGAATTCGGCGCGGGCCTGGTCCGGCGTCTGGAACTGCTGGCTGTTTTCGTCGTAGAACTTGCGGGCGGCATCGTCGGCCAGCTTGACCTTGGCCAGGTAGCTGCCGGCCGGCAGGATCAGTTCCTGAATCTGGCGCTGTTCGGTCTGCAGGGCCAGGATGCGTTCGCCGACGGTGGTCGACAGCATGCCGGTCTGACCGATGGTGCCGGCCAGTTGCTGCAGGGTCAGATCCTGGCGGACCTGGGCTTCGAAGCCGGCCGGGCTCAGGCCCTGGGCGCGCAACAGGGCTTCGTAGCGCTCATTGGAGAACTGACCGTCCTGCTGGAAGGCCTCGATCCCGGCAATGCTGTTACGCACCGCGTCGTCGGTCACGAACAGGCGACGCTGGGCCGCTTCCAGGGCCAGCAGGCGACGATCGATGACGTCGTCGAGAATGGCCTTGCGGAACTCGGGGTTGTCGAGCATCTTCGGATCGACCTGGCCGAGCTGGTTGCGCAGGCGCTCCTGCTGCTCGCGCATGACCTGCTGGAATTCCTGTTGCGAAATCCCGACACCGCCAACGGTGGCAACATCGGCACCACCAGCGCCATCACTGACGTAGGATTCGAGACCGAAGAAGGCAAACGGGAGGGCGATCAGCACCAGGAACACCTGGACGATCTTCTTGTTGTTGCGGACTGCGTCGAACATGAGCAGAAAATCCTTCGAATTCGTTCAGAACGGCAAGGCGAAGCTTGCCCAAAAAGGGGCAATGATACCGTAGTTGCTCATTTGGCGCCCCCGAACAGCAGCCCCAGACGGCGAACGGCATCGTCGATTTCCGGGGTGTGCGGATTGCCGCAATTCAGGCGCAGGCAATTGCGGTACATCCCGCTGGCCGAGAACAGCGCGCCCGGCACATAGGAAAGCTTCTCGCGCAGCGCCCGCCCGTGCAGTTGCGTGGTGTCGATGTGCTCGGGCAACTCGACCCACAGCACATAGCCCCCCTGCGGCTGGGCAATGCGCGTGCTCGCCGGAAAATAGCGGGACACCGCCGCCTGCATGGCCTCCACCTGGTGCCGGTAACTGCGCCGCAAACCGCGCAGGTGGCGCTCCATGGCACCGGATTCCAGATACTCCGCCAGCACCATCTGGGTCAGCGGGTTGGTGCCGCCGCTGGTGATCGTCTTCTGCAGCGCCACCGCCTGGCGGTAACGGCCGCTGGCGACGAAACCGATGCGCAAGGACGGCGACAGGCATTTCGAGAACGAGGCGCAGAGCATCACGTTGCCGGCCGTATCGAAGGCCTTCAACGGCCACGGTCGCTCGTCGGAGAAATGCAGGTCGCCGTAGATGTCGTCCTCGATCACCGGGATGCCGCGTGCCGCCGTCAATGCCGCCAGACGGCGCTTCTTGTCGTCGGGCATCAGGCTACCCAGCGGGTTGCTGCCGTTGGCGACCAGCAGGCAGGCGGCGATGCCGCCGTTGCGCGAGGCCAGTTCCAGCGCCTCGACCGACATGCCGGTACGCGGATCGCAGGGAATTTCCAGCGCTTTCAGGCCCAGGGTCTCGAGCAACTGCAGCATCAGGTAATAGCCGGGCGACTCGACGGCAACGGTGTCGCCGGGCTTGGTCACCGCCCGCAGGCAGAGATTGAGCGCCTCGGTGCAGGAATTGGTGATGATGAATTCCTCCGGCGCCAGCGGCCCGCCCCAGGCCAGCGAGCGACGCACCAGCTGACGCACCAGCGCCGGCTGGTCCATGTTGACGTGACTGTCCACCTCCAGCAGATGCGGATGGCGCCGGGCGACCCCGGCGTAGAGGCGGTGCAGCGCCGCAATCGGCAGCAGGGAATTGGCCGGCAAGGCTGCCGACAGCGGCGCCACGTCCGGACGGGCACCGGCCTGCAGCACATGCACCAGGCGTTGCGAGATATCGACCGGCATCGGCGCATCCGGCGTCGACCGCGTTTGCGGTTCGCTGCGCACGACCGGTGCCGGGCGGACGAAATAACCGGATTGCGGCCGGGCCTCGACCAGCCCGCGCTCCTCGAGCTGGCGCAGCGCCTGCACCACGGTGGACACCGACAGCCGCCGCTCCTGTGCCAGACGGCGCACCGATGGCAGGCGTTCGCCATGCGACAGGATGCCGCCGCTGATCATGCCGGCCAGTTCGCCGGCCAGTTTCTCGTAACGAAGGGGTTCAACGGCCATGGGTCACCAATACAGTTGTCATTCAAACAGACCAGCACAGTTGGCAACAAGGATAACTGTAATGGTCACAATTTTGTTTTTGTGTGACTGTATCAGTATTTCTTTCGCCCCTAAACTGTGCGTGCATACAGAAAGGAGATGCACATGAAGATCGATCTTGGTGAAAGGGAACTCCAGTTGCGGGAACACTGCCCGCTCCGCCTCTCGGACGCATCGGGCATCATCGTCCGCTGCACGCGCGGCGTCCTGTGGATGACGATTACCGGCGACGCCGGCGACATCGTGCTGGCCAGCGGCGAAAGCTATCGCGTTCGCGGTGCCGGCCGCATCGTCATCGAAAGCATCGGCGGCGACGCGGCGGTCCGCTTCGAACACAGCGCCAGCGTCCGTCTGGTCCGCGCCATTACCCAGATCGGCGACAAAATGCGGCACGCGGCAGCCATGGCGGTCGGCCGCCTGACGGCCTGAGCCAATCAGGTACCGAGATAGCGGCCAGCCTTGTGGTTGGCCGCCAGCACCAGATTCAGCGCCAGCGCCCCGACAATCGACAGGGCCACGGTAAACGGGTCGCGGATGTACAGGCCGGCAACCAGGATCAGCACGTCGGCCGCCATCTGCACCTTGCCCGCCGGCCAGCCGCGCGTGTTCTGCAGGTAGAGCGCAAGCACGCCGAGGCCGCCGAGACTGGCCTTGTGGCGGATGATCATCAACAGACCGACACCGATCAGGAAACCGCCCATGACGGCGGCGAACAAGCGGTCGACACGCTCCAGCGCGATCACCCCCGGCAACACCGCCGTGTAGATCGACAGCAGGCCGACACAGAAAAAGGTCTTCAGCGTGAACACCGTCCCCATCGCCCGCCAGGCAAAGACATAGAACGGCAGGTTGATCAGGAACACGACCCAGGCCATCGGCCAGTCGTAGATGTAATGCACCAGGAAGGCCAGGCCGACGGTACCGCCGGTGAGCAGGCCGGCATGCTGGAACAGCATCACGGCGAAGGCGACGAACATCGGCGCCACCAGCAGGGCCTGGGCGTCCTCGAACAGACTGTGGCGGGTAACCTGCTCGGGCTTCATGCGCTGACGACGTTACGGGCCAGCCGACGCACGGCCGCCGACATGGCGATCCGCCCGCTGCTGGCAAAGGCTTCGAGATTGCTCTCGATTTCCTCGGGGTCATAGCAGTAATTGACCATCATCCCGAACGACTGGGCAAAACCCTTGGCCGAGTTGTCGGCGAGGAAATTCAGACGCTCGACCCGGGCACCGTTGCCCAGATGGAAGCGCGACACCGGATCGTAGGGTGGGCCGTCGGCCTGACCGCCGCGTTTGGCACTGGCCAGGTAACGCGCGGTCAGCCGGGTCAGCGGGTCGCGCAGCCGGCGGACCATCTCCCGATCCGCCGCCCAGGCGCCGTCGCTCAAAGCGTCCAGCGACAAGGGAATGCCAGCCTCGGCCAGCGCCTCGGGGTTCCGGCGCAGCCAGCTGGCCAGCGCCGGAATCGGCGACAGCGTGGCGAATTTGTCGAGTTTCGGGAAATCGCGCTTGAGGTCGTCGATCACGCGCTTGAGCAGGAAACTGCCGAAAGACACGCCGCGCAGTCCGACCTGGGTGTTGGAAATGGAATAGAAAATGGCGGTGTCGGCCTTGCGGTTGTCGAACACCGGTGCGTGCTCGTCGAGCAGCTCCTGGACGTTGCCAGCCAGATGGTCGGTCAGCGCCACCTCGACGAAGATCAGCGGCTCGGCCGGCATGCGCGGATGGAAGAAGGCATACAGGCGGCGGTCGGAATCGAGACGGTTCTTCAGGTCGGCCCAGGACTGGATTTCGTGCACGGCCTCGTATTCGATCAGCTTTTCCAGCAGCGACGCCGGCGTATTCCAGGTCAGCCGCTGCAGCTCAAGAAAACCGACGTCGAACCAGGCATTGAACCGCGACTCCAGTTCGCGGTCGAGGACCGCCAGCTCGCGGTCGTTTTCCAAATAACGCAAGAGGTCGGCGCGCAGATCGACGAGGAACTTGACGCCCTGCGGAATGGCGTTGAACTGGGTCATGATGCGGATGCGCGAGGAGCGCATTGCCGTGCGCAAGGCGGCTTCGGCCCGCCACTGGCCGTCGGTGCCGACCGCCGCCTGGTAGGCCGCATGCGCCGCCGCCACCTTGGCCGGGTCCGGTCCGAATTCGAGCGCGATCAGCTTCAGGAACTGCTGCCGGCCGGCATCGTCCAACCCCAGATAGGTTTCCGCCAGCCGCGCCGCCCGCGCCCGCGCCGACACCTCGCCGCCCTGCCCGGCCGCGCATTCGCGCAACTGCGCCCGCAGGCGTTCGATGCCACGCGCATTCAGCGGCGCCGGCCGGGTATCCGGGGCGATCAGGGAACGCAATTTTCCAACCAGGCTGTCGTTCGTCATCGGCTTCTCTCCTCCCCGTCATTTTGCCCGAGAAGCCAGACTGAGTCAGCCTCGGCACCTGGCGGTCTTTTCATGCAATCTGTCCGCGCTTGCAATCGCCATGCCGCCAACAAGGCTCTATCATCATCCGACAATATTCATTCAACAAGGAGACAGCAGATGTCAGCATTTCAGGATTTCTACCCGGAGAACGTCGCCCACTGCTACGGCTGCGGCCGGCTGAACGAGCACGGCCACCAGATCAAGACCTATTGGGACGGCGACGAAACCGTCACCCGCTTCACGCCACGCCCCGAACACACGGCCATTCCCGGCTTCGTCTACGGCGGCCTGCTGGCTTCGCTGATCGACTGCCACGGCACCGGCTCGGCCGCCGCCGCGATGTATCGCGCGGAGAACCGGCCGATGGACAGCGAACCGCCCTTCCGTTTCGTCACCGCCTCGCTGCACGTCGATTACCTGAAGCCGACCCCACTCGGCCCGGAACTGGAAATCCGCGGCCGGATCAAGGAAATCCGCGGGCGCAAGGTCATCGTCGAAGCCACGGTCTATGCCGAAGGCGTCGCCACCGCCCGCGGTGAAATCGTCGCCGCCCAGATGCCGCCCAGTTTCGCTGCCTGAACCTCGGCAACACATCGTTACAGATACCCCCTGTAAAAAGACGGGGGGTATCGGCACAATGCAGCCATCCCAACCTCGTAGAAAAAAGCCATGACCCCGGAAAACGCCGTCCTGACCATCAGCCTGTTCGCCGCCTTCGCCGATGGCAGCAATGACGACCGCGAACGCGAGCACATCCGTCGCTTCGCCGAATCGATGGGCGCCGACGCGCCGGAACTGCCGAAGCTCTACCAGGACGTGCTGTTCAAGCGGGTCACGCTGGACGCCGCCGTGCAGGCACTGGGCGAACTCGGCCAGCGCCAGTTCGCCTACGAAATGGCCGTCTGCGTCTGCGATGCCGACGGTGTCCAGACGGCGGCCGAGCAGGCCTTCCTGGCCAATCTGAAAACCCGTCTCGGCCTCGATGGCGATGCCGAAGTCACCGCCTTTGCCAGCCAGGCCGACACGCTTGCCGCCACCGCCGCTGCCGCCGCACCGGTTGCCGTCGCGGCCGCCGCCAGCACGCAGCCGGCAGTCAACGAAGCCGAACTCGACAAATCCATCCTCAACTATTCCATCCTCAACGGCGCCCTCGAACTGCTGCCGCAATCCTGGGCTTCGGTGGCGATCATTCCGCTGCAGGTGAAGATGGTCTACCGCATCGGCAAGGCTTACGGCGTCGAACTCGACCAGGGCCACATCCGCGAATTCCTGGCCACCGTCGGCGTCGGCCTGACCTCGCAGTACCTCGAACAATTCGGCCGCAAGCTGCTCGGCGGCCTGCTCGGCAAGATGGCCGGCAAAACCGCCGGCAAGATCGGCCGTGCCGCCACCGGCATGGCCTTCTCGTTTGCCAGCACCTACGCCCTCGGCCAGGTCGCCAAGCGCTATTACGCCGGCGGCCGCCAGATGAGCACGCAGCTGCTGCAGGAAAGCTTCCAGGGCCTGCTCGGCCCGGCCAAGCAGATGCAGACCCAGTATCTGCCGCAGATCCAGCAACGCGCGCAAAGCCTGGACGCCACCCAGATCATGAACCTGGTCCGGGGCGGCGGCGTCTGAGCCCGATGCGCGGGGTTTTTCCGGCACTATTGCTGGCCCTTGCGCTGGGCGGCTGCACCACGGTCAATAGCTGGTACGACCCCGGCAAGGCTCACCACCGCCCCGACGGTTTCGTAAACAACGATCCGAGCGTGCGCGGCGGCGCGCCCTGGTATGAAGTCATCCAGCGCCGCTGGCGCGGCGACTTCCGCCCGCTAGCCGAACCCGAAGGCGGTTACGCCGCCTTTGCCGAACGCTGGCTGGCAACTCCGGATCGCGCCCAGCTTGACGACCCCGCCGGCCCGCCGCGCATCACCTGGCTCGGTCACGCCAGCCTGCTGCTACAGGCGGGTGGGCGCAACATCCTGATCGACCCCAACCTGTCCGACCATGCCGGCCCGTTTTCCTGGCTGTCGGCCCGGCGTCAGGTGCCGCCGCCGCTGAACGTCAAGGAACTGCCGCGCATCGACCTGGTGCTGATCTCGCACAACCACTACGACCACCTCGACGAAGCCACGCTGACCGCCCTGCTGGCCCGTGGCGACACGCCGGAATTCATCGTCCCGCTTGGCGTCAAGGCCTGGTTCGACAAGCTCGGCATGGCCCGCGTCCGCGAACTCGACTGGTGGCAGCAAATCGATCTGAGCGACCTGCGCATCCATTTCACGCCCGCCCAGCACTGGAGCAAACGCACGCCGTTCGACACCAACACCACGCTGTGGGGCGGCTTCTTCCTCGACATCAACCACGACGGCCGCCGCAGCGCCTTCCTCTACACCGGCGACACCGGCTACTCGGCTGACTTCAAGGAAATCCGCCGGCGCCTCGGCCCGGTCGACCTGCTCGCCGTCCCCATCGGCGCTTACGAGCCGCGCGACTTCATGCGCCCCCAGCACAACAATCCGGACGAGGCCGTCCAGATCATGGAAGACACCGACGCACGCCACGCCATCGGCGTCCATTGGGGCAGTTTCGCGCTGTCGCAGGAAAGCTTCGACCAGCCCCCGCGCGACGTCGCCGCTGCGCTTGAAAGGCGACAATTGCCGGAAAGCCGTTTCTGGCTCCCCCGCCAGGGCGAAACCCGGGCACTGCCACTGCGTTGAAATCGTAAAAAGGGCTTGGCAAGTCACGAGCCAGGCATTAGAATCCGCGCCTTCTTTCGACGCCTGCCCAGGTGGCGGAATTGGTAGACGCACTAGTTTCAGGTACTAGCGGGTAACACCGTGGGGGTTCGAGTCCCTTTCTGGGCACCAACGAAAAAACCGGAGAATCGCCTCGTTTCTCCGCGTCCGCGCAAACGGACCAATGCTCTGGTGGTGAAATTGGTAGACACGCTATCTTGAGGGGGTAGTGCCGCAAGGTGTGCGAGTTCGAGTCTCGCCCAGAGCACCATCTAGCAGTTTAATGAGATTCAAAGAAGGCCAGAAAACAACGTAACCACGGTGTTTCTGGCCTTTTTTTCGTCCAACGACGTTCAACGAGATTCATTGAAATCCAGACGCATCTGGGGGTATTGTTGGGGGTATCGGTCGATACCCCTGGAGGCGATACCCCCAAATGCCCCTCACTGACATCTCAGCGCGATCCGCCAAGCCGGCGGAAAAACCGTTCAAGCTTTCCGACGAGAAAGGGCTTTTCCTTCTGGTGAAGCCGAACGGCACAAAACTGTGGCAGCACAAGTACCGCATCGACGGAAAGGAAAAGCTGCTCTCCTATGGCGAGTATCCAGAAACCACGCTCAAGGAGGCACGGGAGAAGCGCGACGCAGCCCGTAAGCTGATTGCCGATGGGATTGACCCCAGCGAGCAAAAGAAAGCCGCCAAGGCCGCACGGGAAGCTGCTGCAGTCAATTCGCTGGAGGTCATTTGCCGGGAATGGCTGAACCATCGCCAGGGGGTGATCGAGCCGGCGCAAATTGCCAAGGCGCTGGCCCGGATGGAGAAAGACGTTTTCCCGTGGCTTGGCAATAAGCCCTTGGCAGAAGTCACCGCGCCGGATGTGCTGTCCGTGATGCGCCGAGTAGATGAACGCGGCGCCCGATACACCGCCCACAAAATCCGCGCCGAGCTGAGCATGGTATTCCGCTATGCCATCGCAACCGGCCGCGCTGAGCGTGACCCCTGCCCTGACCTACGCGGCGCGATCCCCACAGCGAAAACCGAGCACATGCCGGCCATTACAACGCCCAAAGAAGCCGGCGAGCTGCTGCGGGCCATCGACGCATTCCGGGGAACGTTCATCGTTCAATCAGCCCTGCGCCTGGCGCCGCTGCTATTCGTTCGACCTGGCGAGCTGCGCAAGGCTGAATGGGAAGGCTTCGACCTGGACAAAGGCGAATGGCGCTACCTAGTGACAAAGACCAAAACGGAGCACCTGGTTCCCCTGTCCCGACAAGCGGTAGCCATCCTGCGCGAGCTGCACGCCCTGACCGGATGTCGGCGGTATGTTTTCCCTGGCCGTGATCCGAAGCTATGCATGAGCGAGGCCGCTGTCAATGCGGCGCTGCGGCGCATGGGCTATGACACGAAAACGGAAATCACCGGGCACGGCTTCCGTGCCATGGCACGGACCATCCTGCATGAAGAGCTGCACATTAAGCCCGAAGTGATCGAGCACCAGCTTGCCCACAAAGTACCCGACACCCTTGGCGCCGCCTACAACAGAACCAGATTCATCGCTGAGCGCGTCTCCATGATGCAGTCCTGGGCCGACTACCTGGACAAGCTGAAGGCCGGTGCTGAAGTTGTTCCAATCAGAGCATAACGACTAAGGGGGTTGACACCGATGTTATGATTTTCCTAGGGGCATATAATAGTATTCCTTTGAATTCTATTGAACCCTAAACACAACCCGCGAAAGCGGGTTTTTTCGTCCAAAGATCGGCAATGATTCAAAGCCGGCTAAACTTTCAGAACGCACCACAGCCTTAACCCCCCCTTTGGCGCAGCCCATACAGCAGGGGGTTGACATGGTGTTTTATAATTTGGGTGAGGATAACTTATAGTATTCCTTTGAATTTTATTGAACTCTAAAACAGCCCGCGAAAGCGGGTTTTTTTTCGTCCAAAGGTCGGCCACCAGCCAGGTGTAGCCGGCCTTTTTGCATTTTGGCTAAGGAGCATTTCATGCACAAAGGCACTTTGTTTCATCCATCGCAATCTCTGCCACATGATGGCTACATACGCCTTCCCGGTGTTTTGGCTTTGATCCCGGTTTCTCGTTCGACCTGGTTGAATTGGGTAAAGACCGGCAAGGCACCCAAGCCGGTGAAACTTTCAGAACGCACTACCGCCTGGAAGGTGGCAGACATCCGGGCATTCATCGATGCCCAAGCGGCCTGAGCGGAGGCCGCCATGCACAACAACAAAAAGGCCAGCGCGAAGGCTGGCCAAAAACTGATACACGCCCATTCTCTGTCAATGGCCGGCGCCGTGCAAGCCGCGTGCTTGACACGGTTTACCAGCCAGGCGCAGAATGAAGGCTCTCTCAAAGTCGAAGGCCGAAACCAGACGGCCAGCAGCACGCAGCCTTCTGGTTTTTTGTTTTGCCCCCGCCGATTTGTCGCGGATTGCCAACGCCGGCAGTCCGTCAACCGTCAACGGGGGTTGCGGGTATCCGTAAGGACCCGGCCGCATCCTTCGACGCGGAGAGACAACCCCCACCAGTTTTCTGGTGGTTCTCTAAATCTCAAAGTCGAAGGAGGCCATCACCATGGCTAAGCAAAACACCCTGGGCGCGGGCGAGCTCCAATCCCATACTGGTTTCATCGGATCATCCGGCGAGGCTGCCTTGATTCTTCAGGCTATAGCCTATGCGGCTGATGTCGCGGATGAAGATTGTGGTGACGTGCAGAAAAGCAGCAACTGGCTGCTACTGATCGGAGCCGCTGCGAACCATGCTCACTATTTGCTAACGGGCATGAGCGTTGCGGAGGTGCGTACATGACCACCAAACGCGAAAAAACGCCGCGCACCCTACACCAGTTGGAAATGAGCTTGCATCGGGCAAGCCTCGCCCTGGGCAGAGCCCAGTTCAGCACCAGGCAGGCCAAAAAGGCTGAAGAGAAGGCGAAAGCTGCTTACCGTAAGGCCAAGGGTGAACTGTGGGCCCGGATGGCGGCAATGCAGGCCGGGAAAGGCGGTGAAGAATGAGCGCCGCGCACCATGACGCCTTCCTCGATGCCCTGGCCGATGCTGGCCTGGCGATGCACAAGCCGGCCTTGGAAATTGACGGCACCCTGCACCGCTACCGGGTTGCCGGCGACAAGTCCGGCAGCCTCAACGGCTGGTATGTCTTCCACGATGAAGCCAAGCCCTTCGGGGCGTTTGGCAGTTGGAAGACGGGCCAGAGCTGTACCTGGTCGGCAGAAAAGCCGGAACGGATGACGCCGGCTGAACGGCAGGCCATGGCGGCGCGGCAGCAAGCTGCCCGTGCTGCCCTGGCAGCGGAAACAGAGCGAGTGCAAGCCGCTGCTGCCCTCCGTGCCCTGCGCCTCTGGGAGCGCGCCAACGTTGCGAGCGGGGCGCACCCCTACCTAGCGCGAAAACAGGTGCAGTCCTACGGCTTGAAGGATTTACGCGGGCAGCTTGTCGTTCCTGTGAGAGATGCAGACGGCAAGCTGTGGAGCCTGCAGTTCATTGGCGCCGACGGCAAGAAGACATTCCTTACCGGTGGCCGGAAACGCGGCTGCTATCACGCCATTGGACGGCCCAGCAGCATGCTCTGTGTCTGTGAGGGGTACGCCACAGGCGCGACGATTTACGAGGCCACAGGCCACGCCACGGCGGTGGCCTTTGATGCCGGCAATATCAAGCCGGTGGCTGTAGCACTGCGGGCGAAATTCCCGGCGCTGCCGATGGTGATCTGTGCGGATAACGACGATCAGACCCCTGGCAATCCTGGCGTAACCGCTGCGAAGGATGCCGCCAGGGCGGCGCGGGCGGCGGTGGCTATTCCTCTTTTCATGGAGATGGCCAATGTCTGATCGCTCCGATTTCAACGACCTGGCGAGAGTAGCGGGCAAAAGTGCCGTTGCTGCAGCGGTATCAGCGGCGGTGATTGATGCCAAGCCAGACAGCCATGCCAGCACCGACCGGGAAAACGTCGTCAGCATCGGCGACAACTGGCCCGATCCGATCATCCCTGGCCAGATGCCGGTGCCCGACCTGCCGGCCAGTATCCTGCCCACCTGGGTGGGGCGAATGGCTGAGGCTGTCGCCGAATCGACACAGACACCGCCTGCCATGGCGGTAATGTGCGCCCTGTCCGTGCTGGCCACTGCCCTGCACCGCCGGTTTGAGGTGGCACCGTTCGGTGAGGAAGACGAATACACCGAACCGCTGAGCCTTTGGACCCTGACGGCATTACCCAGCGGTAGCCGGAAAACGGCGGTGATCAATGCCCTGGCGGCGCCCCTGGTTCATTGGGAAAAGCTACAGCGTGACAGGCTGCGCTCAGAGATTGCCAGGACAACCACCGCCCGCCTGGTCGGCAAGAAACGTATCGAGAAACTGGCCAAGGATGCCGTCAACGCCGAGAGCGACGAAGATCGGGAGCGTATCCGCAAGCTGATCCAAGAAGAAGAGGAAGCAATGCCGGCCGAAATACGGGCGCCGCGTCTCTTCACCGGGGATGTCACCGCCGAGCGTCTGCAGGCCCTGCTGGTCGAGCATGGCGAACGGATGGCCGTGCTGAGCGACGAGGCCGGGATATTCCTGATCATGGCCGGGTTGTACTCGGGCGGCATGGCGAGCCTTGATGTGTTCCTGCAGGGGCACGCCGGGACGCCGATGCGCGTGGATCGGGCTGACCGCTGCGCCCACATCGACAAACCCGCCTTGACTTTTGGCCTGGCATTACAGCCGGGCGTGCTGGCGGATGTAGCGAGTAGCCGGCGCTTTCGTGACAGCGGCCTGCTCGCCCGCTTCCTGTTTGCCATGCCCGAAAGCAACGTGGGCAAACGAGACGTGCGGCGGCGCTGGACGATCCCCAGCTATGTGAAGAACGACTACGAAAGCCGGCTGCATGCGCTGCTGGATGGTCGGCAGCAGATTGCCAGCAGGCCGCGTGTGATCGGCATGAGCGACCCGGCCCGCGAGCTGTGGCTAGACTTTGCCGACGAGATCGAAAAGCAACAGGGTGAGCGCGGCGGGCTGGAGTCGATTGCTGACTGGTCAAGCAAGTTGCCAGGGGCGGCGGCACGGATTGCTGCGCTGCTGGAACTGGCAGAGGCTGGCCCCAGCACTGAGGCTGTCAGCCTCGATGCCACGGCCAAAGCGGTTGAGCTTTGCCGGCTGCTGATACCGCATGCACAGGCAGCATTCGGGCTGCTGGGCGGTGATGCGACAGACACCGACGCGGCGGCAATCATCAAGTGGGCGCGTGATGGGCGGAGGCTGTCATTCAGCCGGCGCGATTGCCAGAAAGCCATGGAGGGCCGGTTCCGTTCGGTTGCTCGCCTTGAGAAAGCCCTGGAGCGTTTGAGCCAGAGCGATTCAGCCAGGGTCAACAAGGTGCCAAACAAAGGCGCCCCACCCACCACCATGGTCCGCATGAATCCAAAGCTGTTTGTAGACTGAAACGAGATTGTCGCCATGAAGCCTATTTTGAATATCTTTATCTTTATATTCCGCGACTTGACACTTTCAAGCCATGGACAAACGACGAAGTCTACAATCTCGACTCACCGCCTATTTTTTAAGCATCCGTCGACATTGTCGGGATTGTCGATTGTCGATACCGACCGGGAGGAATGGTATGCCGATGGCAGCACCCAAAGCCTGTAAACATCCAGGATGCAAACGACTTGCGAGGCATGGTGCTTGGTGTATCGAGCATAAGCCAATACGTGGGTACGGCAAGCATGGATCAGAAGGCAAGCGTAAAACCGGCCGCAATGGGGTTGCCGATCGGGCCCGAATCCATCGACGGGATAACGGGCTATGCCAGCACTGCCTATGCCGCGGAATTGTTATGCCCGGGACAGAGGTGGACCACATCACCCCGCTTTCAGATGGAGGTGCCGACGACGATAGCAACAAACAGTTGCTGTGCTCCGCATGCCATAAGGCAAAGACAGCTGTCGAGCGCAGACACAGGAGGGGGGTATGAAAGTTAAACACCAAAAGTTGGACACCGCCATTCCCAAAGTCGAATTTATGGGGTGGATTCAGGAAGGGGGGAGGGGTGAAATCACAGGGGCTCTGTTCAACGATCTTCATCGATCTGGAGAATTTTTCAGGCCGTTGAAGCAAATGAGCCGCTATGGACGACGGCAACCCGAATCTGCCGAGAGTTAGAACTTAGCGTGATCCAGGTGAGTGTGACCCGGTTGCCTGTTTTGCATCAATAGACCGTCAATCACAAACCCCCTTATATACCGTACAGGAATAAACATCTTGAAAAAACAAGTTTTATGGAATAAAGTTTTCAACGTTCGCAGCGCTGAGCAATTCAGTATGGCGTTCGGTCACTTCGGTAGGTCATTTCTCGGTGTCTTAGGGATTAAGACATCTATTTTGACCAAGGCCGATTTGGCAAACCGTAAGCGGCAGTTAGAGCGAGACCTGCGGGAAGCTGGTCTTAGCCGATCTGAAGCGAAGCGGATAGCCGGCGCAAACATGCGCCAAAAAAAACCGAACTCATAAAGGAATTTCCAAATGGAAAATAAAAGCGAGCTGGTCGTTCTCATGGAAGACATGGGCGAAGCTTTCAAAAAATTTCGAGAAAAGCATGACAGCAAAGTCGCCGACCTCGAAAATGCAATAACCTCAATCGAAAAGAAGATGGGCCGCCCTGGCGCTACCGGCGATTTCGGGCTGGACGGCGCCGGCAGCACTTTGCAGATTGGCAAAACCACCAAGGGCGCTGAATGCTATCTGCTGCAGAAATCGCAGCGCATCAGCATGCGCAATGCCGAGCGTGAAGGCTTCGACCTGGGCGAGTTCGTCAAGGATTCGATTGTCGGCAGCCGCAAGGCTATGGGTAGCGGCCCGGCCCTGGTTCCTATTGGTATTGCTGACCAGGTGATTGATACTGTCCGCGAGCAATCGGCGATCACTCAGGCCGGCGCTCAAACGCTGGTTATCGACAACCCTACCAATCTGGCCCGAATTTTAGGCAACGACCCGGATGTGATTCAGCATACGGAAAATGTCGACGATATCACCGAAAGCGATATTGACTTGGGCTACGTTACCGCCAATCCAAAGCTGCTGGCGGCGGTGATCCCAATCAGTGAGGAACTGGTGCAAGATTCGCCGAATCTTAACCAAGTGATACAGCTTGCCGTCGCTGGATCATTTGCCGAAAAACTCGATGCGCTGATTTTTGAAAAGCTCATGGCAGACGCTGGTATCACGTCTTCTGCCACGGCTTATGCTGCTGCTGTTGCGCAAGATCCCGCGCTTTGGGAAAACGTGCTCGCTGCTGTTGGTGGTGCCATGGCTTATAAGCAAGGTGTTCCGAGCGCAATCATCAGCGCGCCGGCTGATTTCATTGGCCGCGCCTCGCAGAAATCTTCCAGCGGTGGCTGGCTTGGCAAGCCGCCCGCCTTGGCCCAAATGGCCGAGTACACAGCAACGGCCCTGCCGGCAGGCACCGCCTTCCTGGGTGACTTCGCCAAAGCGATCATTGTTGCCGTGCGCAGCGACCTTCGTCTTGAAGTTGTACGCTGGAAGAATGCGGGCAAAGGCCAGCATGCACTTATCGCCCATGCACGCATGGATGGTTACATCGTCCAGCCTGACGCACTCTTCAAGCAGCTCAAGACCGTCTAAGCGGTTTGTGGTGCCCAGCCAGCGGGGGCCTTGTGCATAGCTGGCGGCGGATTAGTCGGTGAGTGCCGCTTCATCCCAAAACCCCGAAAGCTGGTGGCGCTACGAGAGAAAAATTTAGCGCGTGACCAGCAACTACCCCGGCCGAGTGCCGGGGTTTTCATTTATAGGAGCTAATATGACTGAAAACGAACGTGAGCATTACCGGGAAAGAACACGGGCACTATGCACGGCCCGAGGATTGACGATCGCCCCCTATGGGCTTGGCTGGTGGATATCCGGGCCAGGTGTAAATCTGGTGATTGCTGACCTGGCATTCATTCGTGAGCAAGACCTAAAACCTCTCCCATTTTTCAATCGAGAATAATTTTTGGGGGTATCAATGGGGGTATCAAAAAATACCCACCCGCCAATTTCGTTGTGTAGCAATCATTTCGACGATCTGTTTTGTTCTCGCCCAGGCACCATAGACAGTTCCAAAGCAGTACGAATCAGGCCAGAAAACCTAGCTAAAACATGGGTTCTGGCCTTTTTTTCGTCTGTAGCGGTCCAAAGCATGTTTGTAGGCCGGAAAGCCAGAAAGCTAAGAACAGCAGACCTTCCAACGGGTAAGTACTAACAAGAGCACTGCCTGAACAGCATTTTGATGATTCCCGAGACTTGTCTTTCAACCATAAGCGATGGACTTCGCATTAGAAGGGCAAATCATCGTCGAGCGAAAAACTATCCGGTGCTCCGTCTAAGACCCAAGTAGCCATCCATTTATCCATTCGATCCAGATTCCCTCCCCTAATGATGGGAGCTAGCCATTTCTCTCGCTCGTCCTTTGAGAGCACTTGTGCAGCTAATAAAATTGAACGCCTATCCCAATATGCATGGTGCAGTAACTGGTTCTTTCGATCCTTTACCCATGATTGGTTGTTCATCGTGATTGCTGCACGTGCCTGAGGCCTGAGGCGCTTGCTAGAAAAAACAAAAGAGCGAATTTTTGGGATACTGAGCAACTCTAGGTGTCGAGAAAAATACCATTCGAGCCAAAGACGTACGGCTCGCAAGTTTGTCGCAGAATGATCACACAAACCTTGAATTTTGGCAGAGAGGGAAGCAACGAAGGCGGCATCAGTAATCGAGTCGAGATATAGAACAATATCGTTGATGGCAGGAGAAAAAAACGCGATGTTATCCAAAAGACATTCTGCGATATCTCGAATTTCATGCGCCCTGGCTCGCCGCACAATGGCCCGTATGACTCCCAGATCGAGACTCTCGAATTTGGCGATACGGGTCAGTGCGTCTAATAAAACCCCTCCTGCATTTTCGATTACGACAAAATCGAAGTCTACAACCTCCATCGTGTACGGATTAACAACCTCAATTTCACCCAGGATTTCCAGCTTTTCCAGTTGGTACTGATTATTTAGCTCTTCGTGAAGAAATTCATCAGACTTGCTTATATGGGTTTTCCCTGGAGACAAGGAAAGCCTTTGGTTTTCGTGAAGATATACACATAGGTCCTGTTGCAGAGCCTGCAGTTCATGAAGCGAATTTCCAAATATTCGGAAATCATCAACATATCTAACGTGCTCAAAGCCTCGGCTATAAATAAATTGGTCCGCATCAATAAGTGTCGCCTCTGCCATAATGATGCTAGCGGCAGGTCCAACCGGAATACCTTGCGATGCCTTTGTATTAAGTGCCGTTAAAAAATATTCAATGCGCTTTGATATCCCCTGCGGGGTATCAGTTGCAAGCTGGATCGCATTTTGCAACCGATGAAGATATATCTTGTTGTAAAAATCAGCCACGTCGGCAGAAAGAACAAATGGATATACCGTTGATAGCTTTTCGCAGCGTTCTCGATAGATCTTGAACCCTGAGCCATCAGCAAAAAAACTCCTATCACTTTCGGAAATACGATAAGAACAGGCAATTTCTGGACTGGCTCGCGACGCTTCAACGTGAGGCGCAACAGTCTTTGCGAGCGCCGCGTAAACAATAGAATCCAGGGGTTCAGGACGGTGAACGATTCGAAAACCACTTTTCGTCTTAGGCCATGGTTCAACTAGTGGCGTAGCAGAAATAATGCTATCGAGATCGGATTCAAGAATAAAATTCTTGACTTCATTCCAAGAGTGGCCAATAGCCAGAAACTCCTCAGTTCTTGGGAAAAAATCAGTGTCGTAATAGTGTGAAATATGCCTTAACGCAAAGTCTAGGCTATCCTCGGTGATCAGTGTCTTTAGAGGCTGTGTCATATTCGTTAAATTGGAAGCTCAACCGGTCGGAAGAAATAGCCTCTTAGGGCATGATACTGGCACCCACAATTATTGATGAATATAGCATTTTTATGCCCATGCTGCGAGAGTCGCAGTTTCGGGCAAGCATCTAGGGGATAGCAGCCATTGGGATGGCTGCGTTACGGAGTTATTGAATGGCGACAGTTGGCCGATTACTCATTTGGCATTCCATCCGAAAGTGCTCTGTAGCAACATCGTGACGAACGGCGAGCGGCTGCTTTCGGCAGTGCATCCTCAAAGGCATGCCGCCGGCTAGGAGTTGCCGCTCGATTTTTCCACAATGCAGCCAGTCAAACGTCTGCTCTACTTCATGTGCAGCCGGAATGGCGAATCTAAGGCACCGCCAATGTTGACGTACATCTTGTGTTTACAGCAATTACAGCCACAAACTATTGAACACACGCTTTCTCGATTATGTTTCGCTCAAAACTTACTAGTTCATGAATGCGACTGATTCGCGGGTCATAAACCCATTCATTGTCAAAAAACGTTTTCAGGCGATGGGACATGTAGCAGTTACCAACAACAAGCGAGTGAAAACGGTTCCCGTCAAGTCGTCGGCCTTCTATTCGGCTTAGCGAATATTCTGGCAGTTCGGACATAATGAAATCGGAAACGATCAGCAGGTCTGCGTTTTTGTAAGCGTCCTCTTCCATCTTATCCAATGCGTGCTCAAGGGCTGGAGCAACATCAGTGCCTCCGTGAAATGACATCCCTAGAAAGCGTAGCAGGGATTCCATGCCGATATCTGCACTCAAATCCAACGTGTAGATAGCTGTCGAGAAATTGATTAGGTAACAGGGTCTTTTCTGCTCCCTTGCCTTCGTGGCGAGGAAAAGAGCGACAGCCTTGGCGACAGTCTCGGGCGTACCGTTCATTGATCCGCTGGTGTCGATACAAATGACCATTGGACCTTGCTTTTCGGCTTCTTTAATATTTCGCTCTTCTTCTGTTTCCACATGCCTATGGATGTTTTGAATACCGTTCATATCAAAGCACATAAGACTGGATTCGACATATTTCAGGTCGAATAGGATGGCAGTGTCAGGGTCTGCAAGTAGCGCAAGTTCAGAGGGCAACACATGTTCAAGATCACACCCAAGCCGGATGCCGATAATTTCCTCCCTTGAGTTGATGTCAGGAAGGTTTGCTTGAACAGGAGTGACAGACCTGACGCGCTCAATTTTTTCCGACAGTTCAATTTGTCGGATTTTTCCCAAGAGTTCACACAACCTCTTGATACCCTTATCTTCCGCAAGGTATTTTGCCCATCGCTCGAATTGCTGAATGTCCTGAGCAGTGAGACTCCCCTTGGACAGGTCGAGCAAGAGGCCCGTATCCAGGCCAAGTTCTTGAAGCCGTTCTTGCAAGCCTTTCAATGAGTCCAATATTTTTTCGAGTTCTGCTAGGAGAGCAGCCCGGCGTGCCTCGATTTCTCGAAGTTCCCATTCCGCACGAACTTGATCCATTCGCTTTTGCCATTCATTCAACAATAGGCGGATGGCAATGGAAGTGTCGTCAGTGAGTTTTTTAGCAATGGCTGTTTTCGGCGTTATTGATTTGAACTGACCTCGCCAAAACGATTCGTTAGCCGGATGCCCAATTTCTTCGCAGAAATCCATGTATGCATCCACCGCCTTATCAAGATCGCTCTCGGAAACAGCTGGGTTTTTCAGGTGATTGTACCAGTCAAAAAAATCTTGTTCTTGCGACAAAAAAGGAAATTTCGAATCGAGAATGGACGTAGTCACCAACTCCCATTCCCTGACTCGATCAGTGACGTGGCTATGGATAGCATTTGAACTGGCCAGCAGTGCGGAATAGGAAGAGCAGATCTCGTCGCTAATACTTTCTGAGGCGATTAAGATTTGGGTTATTGGCATAGCTCTTCAAGCCGTTCGCAATCTTTGATGCGAAGTTTCAGGTTTTCAATCTGCTCGGAGATTCCCGCGATTGCCAAACCAGATTTCTCGGTGGGCACAAAAAGAGAGGTAAGCTGAACATCGAGTGCCGAAAATTTGTCTATAACAACTTTTAGAGCCGACTGAAGTTCATTCTTTATTTCAGAAACGGCTATGGATAATGATTTTATAAGCCTATCATTTACTTTTTCTTTTCTGTCGCCTTTGTGGAACAAGATATCTGGTTTGAAATCAAAAACATCCCTATTCCCAGCATTGAAATGAATCTTGCAAGTACCTTGGCCGTGAAACTGACAATCTACGTGATTAAGTTCATTTCCATTCTGGTCAACCGGAATAAATTTATCCTTGGATTTAATTTTATCCACCGAGATATATATCTGCTTGCCGTGGTTGTAGTCATTCCATCGGTAAAAATTCGGCGAAAATTTAAGAAATTCTCTGCCGCCAATTTTTTCCGTTTTGTAAATATCCGACGAGTGAAAAAGTTCATCATTTATCTCGGCATCTAGGGCATCTTTTTTTCTGTCTATATCGGCCAAGCTGATTCCACTATCAATTCCTGATTGCTTCACCGCATCCCTAACGATTTCCTGCACTGTCTTATAATTGCTTTCATGCGTCCAAATGCAATGTTCCAGCAGCAACGCATCACTGTGATTGGTTTCCGCTCGTCCATTAAAGAACGCCGCAGCCTTCATCAAAATGGCAGCTCGCTGCCAGCGCCTGTCAGATACGTAAACTGTGCTCGATTTATCCAACTCTGAAATTTTTTCTCGGATCAGATGAATGATCGTCAGTGTTTCCGATGACAGCGCGACTGAGTGGATTTGTTGCAGCCAAGCATCCCATTCTTCAGACTTAATGCGGAGCCCCTCAGAAACATTAGCCTCTGCCAAACTAGGTTTGCTGCTCAATAACAACTCGAAGTGTTCCAACTCACTGATGGGCTGAACCATCAATCGGACAATGAAACGATCATATAGCGCCTCTAACCCTTGATTGATGTCTGGGGTTTCATTTGATGCAGCAAGTAATGCCTTAAGCGGCACTTGCTCTATAGTTTCACCGTTCTTGAATACTCGTTCGTTGATGAGTGTGAGAAGCGTGTTCAAGATTGCAGGACTAGATTTCCAAATTTCGTCGAGAAAGGCGAAATCTGCTTTCGGAAGGTATGAGTCTGTCTTCCGAATATAGTGATCCTCCTTTAATGCCTTTATCGAAACTGGGCCGAACACTTCCTCTGGCGTGCTGAAGCGGTTCATCAAATATTCAAAGTAGACCTTATTGTGAAAGGCGCAGGAGAGACGCCTGGATATCAGACTCTTTGCTGTCCCCGGTGGGCCATAAAGAAATGTATTCTGCCCACAGAGTGCCGCCAGGAGTGATACAGCAATGACTTCCTCCCGTTCGTACATCCCCGTACTAATTGCTTTGATCAGATGGTCAATTCGATCTCGTAGGGAATTTGTAACTGGGAGTTTATTGATTTTCATGAAGGCACCATTTTGATGAGCTGTTATAGGGACGCAAACCACATGTTGGTAAATAACGCACGCTGATTTTTTGACTACTTTGCACGTAGGTAAAGTTGTTTTTGGGTTTGGCTACCAGGTGGTAGGCGTTCTTCGGTAATGAACAAATCAGTTTTGGCTTTTACTAGGTCTGATAATTTCTTGAAGCCATATACCCGAGAATCAAAATCCGGTTGGAGCTTTGTGAGATAGCTGCCGAAAGTACCAAGATGAGCCCATCCGCTTTCATCTGAAGATTCTTCAAGAGCAGAAAGGAGAAAACCCTTGGGAAAAATAGGGGTATCCAGACCTTCTGGCGTGGGCTTTGCCTCCGCGATAGGCGTGGCATCAAACTTATTTGGAGCCACTTCGGGTTCGGAGGCGGGGCGGCGCAGTACCTCTGTGAGAATGAACTTATTGCACGCATTTCGAAATGCATCAGGGGTTTTTTGTTCACCAAAACCCAAAACCAATAGTCCCTCTTCTCTAATGCGAGTAGCTAGGCCCGTAAAGTCGCTATCACTGGTAATCAGGCAGAAGCCATCTAAACGGCGGGTATAGAGCAGATCCATCGCGTCAATGATGAGCATGCTATCCGTCGCATTTTTCCCTGTTGTGTATGCGAATTGCTGGACTGGCTTGATGGCGTATTTCTGAAGAACTTTTTTCCAGGATGAGCTATTCGGGGAAGTGAAATCGCCATAAATCCGCTTGACCGAAGCTTCGCCAAACCGAGCCACTTCTGCGAGGATTCCTTCGATAACAGCAGCTTGTGCGTTGTCCGCATCGATAAGCACTGCAAGCCGGAGGGTTGGTTCTTCGGATTCAATTTTTGCTACCAGTCGTGGGGAAACCATTGCGCCACCTAAAAATATTGCGGAGGAGAAATCATAGTGCATATACGTTAGGAGTTGCTCAAGCAGTACGACGCCTGCTTGAGGATTGCCACTAGCAGCGCGCGGATATTATTTATGATCCAGTTTGGAAATTGAACGACTGCTCTAAACACAAACCAACCGTTCATTCGCCGATGGGATGAGCGTCTCTTCCGGGTCGGGTCCGGCGGTAGCCCGAAGTGGTGAGCGGTCATTGGCCCACCTTGCTGGCTGTAGGGCCCTTGACTACTACATTGCCGCCCGATACCGACCGCAGCCCCACGGTCGGCTCAGGCCGAACAGTAGACGATCAAGATGGGTAGTCATATCGAGAGCGAACGAAACAGATCAGCCCGGAAGCATATCACCAAGTCATTTCCCCTCCCCTGTCTTGTACAATCGGATTCAAAACACACAGGGGGCGGGGATGGCGCGTAGAAGACGAGGAAATCGGAGAACGTCAGTAATCGAGGACTTACTCGATCTCCCCTGGCAATTCAGCGTCGGACTTGGCTTTGCTGTTCTAGTGTTCCTCAAGGGCGTTTTCCCGGCGATTGCTGGTGGCAACATGTTCATGCAGCCCATGGCTGCAGCCGCTTCCGGTCTTGCCTGGCTGTTCTCCGGCGCTTTTTTCCTGATCGCAGCGATTGTCTTCATCAAGGGAAAAGTCTCGAAGGGAAAATCACCAGCGACCGAGCCGGCGACCAGAACCAGCGCACCCAGGCAAAAACCTCGACAGGAACCGGCATATTCGGCGCCAGCCAGCGAAAAGCCAGCGGATCACAATACCCGCCCCGACATTCTCGACAAGCTCCTGAGCGAGAGCCAGACAACACCCAGCACGACAAAGCCCAAACCCACCGAATGGACCCTGGACGTCATCCGCGATCTGGAATGGAAACGCTTCGAGGACGTTTGCCAGCAGTTCTACGAAAAGAAAGGCATTCGTAGCGACACGACTGACCTTGGCCCGGATGGCGGCATCGACATCCGCCTCTATCAAGATGATTCCGGCCGCCCGACTTCCATCGTGCAATGCAAGGCCTGGGCTGAGCGTTACGTCGGCGTGAAACCCATTCGCGAATTGCTGGGCGTGATGACTCACGAGAAGATCGGCAAAGCTTTTTTCATGACCAGCGGCTCGTACTCAGACGAAGCCAAGGCCGTTGCCCAAGCCAATCGCATCACACTGATCGACGGCAACATGCTGTTGATGATGATTCAGCGCCTCCCGGCGCCGGAGCGCGAAAGCCTGCTGGCCTTCGCAGTGGATGGCGATTATGAAATCCCGACCTGCCCGAGTTGTGGCATCAAGATGGTGGCCAGGCAAGGAGCAAACGGAAAAGCTGATTTCTGGGGGTGTCAGAACTATCCGCGTTGTCGGCAGAAACTCGGCAAACGGCGCGGTCATACCCCAGAGGCAAACCTTGCAGATAAGCGCCGAGGCTCATAAACTACAAATGTAGCATTACGTAGCAGGGGTCAATCATGGGAATGCCAGTCCGTATCGAAGACGAACTTTACGAAAACGCGAAAACTCACGCCAAGGCCGAATGCCGGACTATCTCAGGGCAGATCGAGTTTTGGGCCAAAGTCGGTAAGGCTGCTCTTGACAACCCCGATCTACCCGTCGATTTTGTGCGCGATTTGCTGATTGCGCGCGCCGAAGGTCGGGAGAACGCAAGGCCTTTCGTTCCGCAAGGCCAACGTGACGCATGAGCGGCGTCCAGATTCTTCAGGCCAATACCTTCAGCCGCGCCTACAAACGACTGCACAGGAATCAACAAGCCGATGTTGACGATGCGATCAGTGCAATTGTGGTCAATCCCTCACTAGGCGAAGCCAAGAAAGGTGATCTGGCAGGCATCTTTGTTTACAAGTTCTCATGTGTCGGCCAGTTGTTTCTGCTCGCCTACGAATACGACCCGGAAACCCGCCTGCTGTTGCTGGTCGGTACGCACGAAAATTTCCACCGTAACCTCAAGCGCTGAACCCACCCTGAAATACGCCGTAAACAAGTTTTCCCACCAATAAGCTCGCGCCGGAATTCCAAAAGCCTCACTCATGTCCCTTGATACTTGGTTCGCCTTCTTCATCGCCTGCTGGGTCATCAGCCTGTCGCCTGGTGCCGGCGCCGTTGCTTCGATGTCCTCCGGACTCAGTTTTGGTTTTCGGCGCGGTTTCTGGAACGCCATCGGCCTGCAACTGGCGCTGATCCTGCAGATCGCCATCGTTGCCGCCGGTGTCGGCGCCATTCTTGCCCGCTCCGAACTGGCCTTTGCGCTGATCAAATGGTTCGGTGTGTTCTACCTGCTCTACCTCGGCTGGAAACAATGGACTTCACCGCCTGGTGACCTGCATGCCGAGGCGGTCGACAAGCGTCGCGGCCATCCCGGCGCGCTGGTGCTGCGCGGCTTCATCGTCAATGCCAGCAACCCCAAGGCCATCGTCTTCATCCTCGCGGTCCTGCCGCAATTCCTTGATGCGACCCGGCCGCTACTGGCGCAATACCTGACCATGATCATCACCATGGTCGGCGTCGACCTGATCGTCATGGCCGGCTACACCGGCCTCGCCGCCCGCGTTCTGCGACTGCTGCGCGAACCCGGACAACAACGCCTGCTCAACCGCATCTTCGGCGGTCTGTTCGCTGCTGCCGCCGCGCTATTGGCGACGCTCCGGCAGGCGGCGCACTAGCCTCACGCCACCCACATCGCTCTCCAGCCGTTGAAGCGGCACTGAATTTGCTTACCGGGTTCTCCTGGTTGCTCAATCCCGCATTTTTGTCGAGAACCCGACACATGCCCGGATGTGCACCAGTTCATCCACCAACACAAACTCTCAGGAGAAATCCCGATGTCCGTTGCCAACATCAAGGCATTTTCCGAAAAAGCCCGGGCCGATGCTGCCCTTGGCGAAGCACTCAAGGCCTGCCAGAAACTCAAGGAACTGCGCAGCCTCGCCCGCGAGCATGGTTTTGAATTCGACGAAGACTCGCTCTACCCGCCGAACGAACCGCAATTCACCCACGAACAGCTCTCCGAGCGCCTGGTCAAGAACCTGCTGCCCAGTTGAGTGAATCGAAAGTGCCGGGATCGTTCCCGGCACTTTGGCATAAAAATCAGGCGGGTTAATCCCTGACGGAATTTCGCAGCACTGACGCTGCAAGCACCTGAAATATGACTGAAATATTATCCCGGTCCGGCGGTGCTACGATGGCTGCGTCCTATCGTGATGATTCCCATGCCCCTGGCCGACTTGATACGCAAGATCCTTGGCCCCTTGCTCACCCTGCTCCTGCTTGCCGGGGTGAGCCTGGGAATCTGGTATTCATTTCAGGGCCGCCTGGCCGAACAGCGCAACGGCAGCATCGAAACCGTACGCGGCCTGTCCGGCTCGGAAAAAATCCCTTTCCTCAAAGACCCACGGCTCCAGCAGCGACTGGAGAGTTTCGGCCTGCGTCTAGAGGCGCATAAGGCTGGTTCGCGCGAGATCGCCTTGCGCCCGGATCTGAACGAATACGATTTCGCCTATCCGGCCGGCACACCGGCAGCGACTAAATTACAGAAGGAACAGGGAAAGCATCAGGCTTACCCCACATTCTTCACCCCCATGGTGATTGCCTCCTGGAAGCCGGTGGTGGCCGTACTTGAGGCTCAAGGCATTGTCCAGAAACGTGATGACACCTGGTACATCATCGACATGCTCAAGCTGATGCACTGGATGGATGCCGGCAAGCGCTGGCGTGACATCCCCGGCAACAATCAGTATCCGGTCGGCAAGAGCGTACTGGTCTCGACCACTGACATCCGCACCTCCAATTCGGCCGCCATGTATCTGGCACTGCTCAGCTATCTGGCAAATGATCGGAACGTGGTGCAGGACGATTCGCAAGCCAACAAGGTACTACCCGTCATCGCACCACTGTTCCTCAAGCAGGGCTATCAGGAATCCTCCAGCGCCGGCCCGTTCGAGGACTACGTTGCCATGGGCATGGGCAAGGCGCCGCTGGTGCTGATGTATGAATCGCAATTCATCGAATACCTGGCCAACACCCCGGCCGCGCAACGCAACCCGGACATGGTGCTGCTCTACCCCGAACCAACCGTATATACCAAGCATGTGCTGGTGCCGATTTCCGAACGTGGCCGCCGCCTGGGCGAACTGCTCGCGGAGGACAGCGAATTGCAGCGACTGGCGGTGGAATACGGCTATCGTGTGGTTCAACCGGGACTGTTCGAGTCAATCAACCGGACACGCGGCATTTCTGCCCCGGCGACCCTGCTCGACGTGGTCGATCCGCCGGCCTACGAAATACTGGAACGGATGATTAACACCATCGAGCAGATGGCGAGCCGGTAAGCCCTTCACTTTGCCCAGCCCCCGGAGACCCCCATGAGCGAGACCACCGTCCTCACCCCGCCCAGTGTCCTGACCCCGCCAGCCCTCACCCCGCCCGAACCGGTGGCCGTGATCGAGCCGGAGAATGCCGGACGCATGGTGCAACTGGACTCGAAGGTCATCCCCGAACTGGATGCCCAAGTCGAGGCCTTCATCAGCGACACACTCGACCTGGACAAGCACAGCCCCGGCTTCCGCGAGCGGGTGGAGAGCATCCATCGCATGGGTGATGCCGACGCAATCCGTGCCGCCAGTGTCAGCAACCGCATGCTGGAACGGCCGGTACGTTTGATGAACGACGGCCTGTTCAGCCCTGGTTCCGGCATCGGCAAAGGGCTCGTCGAGCTGCGGCAGAAGATTGAGGCGCTCAACCCGGCGCACCAGGGCGATCTGTTCCAGCCGCGTAAACTACTCGGCCTGATTCCTTTCGGTAGCCGCATCGAAGACTATTTCGACAAGTATCGTTCGGCCCAGGGGCATATCAACGCCATTCTCGCCGGCCTTGCCGATGGCAAGGACGAACTGATGCGCGACAATGCCGCCATCGAGCAAGAGAAGATGGCTCTCTGGGAAACCATGCAACGCCTGGAGCAGTATGTCTATATCGGCAAGCGGCTGGACGAGAAGCTGGTCGGGCGGGTCGCCGAGATCGAGGCGGCAGACCCCGAGAAGGCACGCATCGTCAAGGAAGAGCTACTTTTCTACACCCGCCAGAAGGTCACCGATCTGCTCACCCAACTAGCAGTGAGCGTGCAGGGCTACCTCGCCTTGGACATGATCCGCAAGAACAATCTCGAATTGATGAAGGGGGTTGATCGTGCTTCCACCACCACCATCTCCGCGCTACGCACCGCAGTCATGGTCGCCCAGGCCCTGACCAACCAGAAGCTGGTGCTGGAACAGGTCAAAGCCCTCAACACCACGACCGAGAACATGATCGTCGCCACCAGCGAACTGCTCCGCACCCAGAGCGCCGAGATCCACCAGCAAGCGAGCTCCAGCATGATCGGTGTGGAAAAGCTGCAACAATCGTTCGACAACGTCTTCGCCACCATGGACAGCATCTCGGAGTACAAGGTCAAAGCACTGGACAACATGAAACTTACCGTCGATGCGCTCACCGGCCAGGTCGAGCGGGCCCGCAAGTACCTCGATCAGGCACGTGAAAGTGAGGCCCGTGAGGCTGCCCGGGTGGCTACGCCCGCCGACGGCGTGGTTCGTCTCTGAAACGCGCTTTCCTGTTCGCCCTGACGACCCCTTCATCCGGGAGCCCATCATGCCCTATTGGCTGCGCCGACTATCTTTCCTGCCGGCCCTGCTCGGCATTCTTATCCTCGCCGGCTGCGAGCGCGCGACGGAACAGGCAGCAGAGAACACGCTCACCGTGCTCGCTGGCTCCGAGCTCAAGGATGTCGAACCGCTACTGCCGCAACTGGAAGCCGCCACCGGCGTACGCCTGAAGTTCGAGTACAGCGGCACCCTGGACGGGGTTGAGCGCCTGCAAGGAGAGGAGTCGTTCGACACCGCCTGGTTCTCGCATGCCAAATACCTGATGCTGGAACCCAAAGCGAGAGCCCGTGTGCGGGCCTCGGAAAAGATCATGCTGTCGCCGGTAGCCGTAGGCGTAAAGGCTGATCGTTTCAAGGCACTCGGCTGGGAGCGGCAACCTGATCTGGGTTGGAAGGAGATTGCCCGCGCCGCCGAGGCTGGGCGTTTCCGTTTCGCAATGACCAATCCAACCTCGAGCAACAGCGGCTTTTCCGCCTTGATGGGGGTCGCTGCGGCCTTCTCGGGCAAGGCCGATGCCCTTACCGAGGCGGATGTGGAGCGGCTTGACCTGTCCGGGCTGTTCAAGGGTCACCAACTCACCGCCGGCAGTTCCGGGTGGCTGGCCGAAGCCTATGCCGAAGGCAATGCTCCTCTCGATGGCATGATCAATTATGAATCGGTATTGCTGGCCCACAACGCCACGCCCGGTGCGGTACCGATGCGTATCGTGTACCCGAAGGATGGCATCCTCACTGCCGACTACCCACTCCTTTTGCTCGACGAACAAAAGCGCGCTGCCTATGAAAAGGTAGTCGCCTGGCTCAAGGGCGAGACCGCGCAGACCTGGCTGATGCGTGAAACCCGGCGACGGCCGGTCAATCCAGCGGTGGCTGCCGACCGTACATTGTTCCCCGAGGTATTGCTGGGTGAACTCTCTTTTCCGGCCCGGATCGAGGTCATCGACCGCCTGCTGCTTTCCTATCTCGGCCGCCAACGCCGCCCCTCGCATGCCTTCTTCGTGCTCGATATCTCCGGCTCGATGGAAGGCGAGCGCCTCAATGGGCTGCGTGCCGCCCTGATCGGTCTGGCCGGCGGCGACGCCACGCTCACCGGACGCTTTGCCCGCTTCCAGAACCGGGAGCGCATTACCCTGATTCCTTTCTCCAGCCGGGTCGAGCATGATCTCGTGCTCGCCGCCGACATGGGGGACAGCCCGCAAAGCAATGAACGCACCCTGGCCAGGCTGCGCGATCATGCCCAGGCTTTGCACACCCGTGGCGGCACTGCCTTGTACGACGCGATCGTCGAGGCCTATCGCCAGACCGAAGTTGCCATGCGCGACAACCCCGATCGTTACTACACCATTGTCGCCATGACTGACGGCCAGTCCAACGAAGGCATGAGCCTGGAGAAATTCCGTACGCTCCATGCTGGCCTGCCGGAATCGCTTCGCCAGGTTCGGGTATTCACGGTGCTGTTCGGCAACGGCAACGCCGAAGAACTGACCGCGCTGGCAGAACTCACCGGCGGGCGCATGTTCGATAGCCGAAAGATCGGGCTGTCCAGCATGTTCAAGGCCATCCGCGGCTATCAATGACGCCACCCCTGCCTCTCGCCACGCGGATCTGGCTGTACCTGTACGGCTACCCCAACATCCTCGGCAGCCTGCTTGGCCTGGCCGGGCTGGGCTTATATTTCTTCGGCCTGATCGGCCCTGGTTGGGGCTATCTGGTAGCCGGCCTGTATATGCTCGGCGCACTGCTAGCCTGGCAACTGGCACCAGCCACGCCGCATCTCGCCTTTGCCCGCGAGGCCCACGCCGAAGCCTTGCTGGAGGAACTGGAACTGCTGGTTCGACGAGTCCGCAAGCGTTTGCCCAAGTCGGCCCAGGAACGTCTGGAAAACCTCCATCGCACCCTGGCCGAGTTGCTGCCTCGACTGGGTGAGCACACGGTATTTTCCGAGGAAGGCCATAGCGTCGAAAAGACCGTACGCGAATACCTGCCAGCGACACTGGAAAGCTACCTGCGCCTGCCGCCGGCGTTCGCCCACATCCACCCGCTGCAAGGCGGCAAGACTGCAGAGACCATGCTGCTCGACCAGTTGACCCTGCTCGAGGAACGCATGCAGCTCATGCTGACCAGCGCTCTCGCCGAGGATGCCCGCGCCCTCGCAGAAAACGGGGCTTTTCTGGAACACCGCTTCCGACCTTACGACTTCTTTAAGGCACACTGAGCCAAGGCCACTGCCGAACTGAGAATATCAAGCAAACTAAAAAGGCCGGGATCGCTCCCGGCCTTTCTGTTTTTTACACCACGTTTGATCGCAAGGATCAGCCCTTCTTGTGCGTCGCCAGGCGCGTCCAGGTGTCGACGACGGTATCCGGGTTCAGCGAGATCGAGCTGATGCCCTGGTCCATCAGCCACTCGGCGAGGTCCGGGTGGTCCGACGGGCCCTGGCCGCAGATACCGATGTACTTTCCGGCCTTGTTGGCGGCGGAGATGGCCATGGCCAGCAGCATCTTGACGGCCGGGTCACGTTCGTCGAAGAGGTTGGCCACCAGGCCGGAGTCGCGGTCGAGGCCAAGCGTGAGCTGGGTCAGGTCGTTGGAGCCGATCGAGAAGCCGTCGAAGATCTTGAGGAAATCGTCGGCCAGCAACGCGTTCGACGGAATTTCGCACATCATGATCAGCTTCAGGTCGTGCTCGCCCTGCTTGAGGCCGTGTTCGGCCAGCAGGTCGACGACCGCCTGGCCTTCGCCGACGGTGCGGACGAACGGGACCATCAACTGCACGTTGGTCAGGCCCATTTCTTCACGCACGCGCTTCATGGCGCGGCATTCCATTTCGAAACAGTCGCGGAAGGACTGGGCGACGTAACGCGAGGCGCCACGGAAGCCGAGCATCGGGTTTTCTTCTTCCGGCTCGTACAGCTCGCCGCCGAGCAGCTTGCGGTATTCGTTGGACTTGAAGTCGGACAGGCGGACGATCACCGGGTTCGGCCAGAAGGCGGCGGCGATGGTGGACACGCCTTCAACCAGCTTCTCGACGAAGAAGTCCTTCGGGCTGGCGTAGCCACGGGCGCGGCGCTTGATTTCCTCGCGCTTCGAAGCCGGCAGGCGCTCGACGTCGAGGATGGCCTTGGGGTGGATGCCGATCACGTTGTTGATGATGAACTCGACGCGGGCCAGACCGACGCCGGCGTTCGGCAGCTGGGCGAATTCGAAGGCCAGTTCCGGGTTGCCGACGTTCATCATGACCTTGACCGGGACGTCCGGCATGGCCGAGATGTCGCGGGTGGTGATTTCGAAGTCGAGGCGACCGCGATAGACATGGCCGGTATCGCCTTCGGTACAGCTCACCGTCACGGTATCGCCTTCGGTCAGCGTCTCGGTCGCGTCACCGCAACCGACGATGGCCGGGATGCCCAGTTCGCGGGCGATGATCGCGGCGTGGCAGGTCCGGCCGCCACGGTTGGTGACGATGGCCGAAGCGCGCTTCATCACCGGCTCCCAGTTCGGGTCGGTCATGTCGGCGACGAGCACGTCACCCGGCTTGACCTGGTCCATTTCCTTCGGGTCCTTGACGATACGGACCGGGCCGACGCCGATCTTCTGGCCGATGGCGCGACCGGAGGCGAGCACCTTGGAGAAGGACTTCAGCTTGAACTTTTCCTGCTTGCCGGCGGCCGCCTGCGACTGCACGGTTTCCGGGCGGGCCTGGAGGATGTAGAGCTTGCCGTCGACGCCGTCCTTGCCCCACTCGATGTCCATCGGACGACCGTAGTGCTTCTCGATGATCTGGGCATAGCGGGCCAGTTCCATGACTTCTTCGTCATTGATCGAGAACTGGTGGCGCAGGCTTTCTTCCACTTCTTCGGTGATCGTCGACTTGCCGGCGACCTTCTCGGCGGCGAAGGTCATCTTGATCATCTTCGAGCCGAGGTTGCGGCGGATCACGGCCTTCTTGCCCTGCTCCAGCATCGGCTTGTGCACGTAGAACTCGTCCGGATTGACGGCGCCCTGCACCACCGTTTCGCCCAGCCCGTAGGAAGACGTCACGAAGACGGCGTCGCGGAAACCGGATTCGGTGTCGAGCGTGAACATCACGCCGGCGGCGCCCTTGTCCGAGCGGACCATGCGCTGGATGCCGGCCGACAGCGCGACGTCGGCGTGCACGAAGCCCTTGTGCACGCGGTAGGAGATGGCGCGGTCGTTGTACAGCGACGCGAACACTTCCTTGATCGCGTGCATGATGTTTTCCAGGCCGACGATGTTCAGGAAGGTTTCCTGCTGACCGGCGAAGGAAGCGTCCGGCAGGTCTTCAGCGGTGGCCGAGGAGCGCACGGCGAAGGACATGTCGGCGTTGGATTCGGCGACCAGGCGCTGGTACTGCTCGGTGATGGCGATGGTCAGGTCCATCGGGAACGGCGTGTCGAGGATCCACTGGCGAATTTCGGCGCCGGTCTTGACCAGGGCGTTGACGTCATCGACATCGAGCGTATCGAGCGTGTCGTTGATCTTCTTGTCGAGGCCGGACTGCGCCAGGAACTCGCGGTAGGCGTGCGCCGTCGTGGCGAAGCCGCCGGGGACGCGAACGCCGGTATCGGCGAGCTGCGAGATCATTTCGCCGAGCGACGAGTTCTTGCCGCCGACCTGGTCGACGTCGGTCATGCGCAGTTTTTCGAAGGGGATGACAAGGGCTTCCATCAGTGGGTCCTTTCGGTGGGAATTGAAGATTGGAAAATCAGGAGTTCAGGAAATCGGTGTTCAGGCGGCGCTCGGCGGTTTCGCGGCGGGCGACCGAGCGCAGCGTCTGCGCCAGCGTCTCGCGGACGAAGTCGATGTGCGTCTCGGCGGCGGCGCGCGCGGCCTGCGGCTTCTTGTCGACGATGGCGGTGTGGATCGCGGTGTGCTGGCTCATCAGGAGCTTGCCGGCGGCCGGCACGCTCTTCAGTTCGCCAAGATTGAGGCGAATGTTGTCGTGCATCAGACGCAGCAGTGCTGCCGACAGGTGGCCGATCAGAACATTGTGCGAGGCGTCGCCGATGGCCTGGTGAAAGGCGATGTCGGCGGCCGAGCGTTTTTCGGTGTCATCGTTGTTGAACGAGGCCTGCAGCGCTGCGTAAGCCTGGTCGAGACGCAGCAGGTCGGCGTCGGTGGCGCGCTCGGCGGCCCATTCGGCGGCCTGTCCTTCGATCATGCGGCGGAATTCGAGCATGTCCTCGCGCAGGTTCGGGTAGGAACCCATCATTTCCTGCCAGGGGTCGAAGAAACTCTTTTCCAGTGCGGCCGTCACATAGGTGCCGCCGCCCTGACGGCTCTGCAGCATGCCTTTGGACGCCAGCTTCTGGATTGCCTCACGCAGGCTCGGCCGCGACACGCCGAGTTCAAGCGCCAGTTCACGCTCGGCCGGCAGGCGGTCGCCCGGCTTCAACGAACCTTCGAGGATGCGCCGCTCCAGCGTCGAAGCGACGGCATCGGAAATCCGCGGAACCTGCACCTTGTTCGGCATTGGTAAGACCACCTTGATTGGTAAGACCGCCACATTCTAGCCAGCGATCTGCAAAAGTGCAAGCATGGGGATTTCCCTAGTGGCATTGACCAAGTCACGGATTTACCTTAAATTTCTACCTCAGGAATTATTGGTCTTACCATTGAACCAATCAAACAAAACGGAGAGAGGATGACAATCGCCCAAACCCCGCCGGGCAAGCCGGCCGACGTGTATTTCTTCGCCACCTGCGTCGTCGACCAGTTCTACCCGGACGCCGGCATGGATGCGATCACCCTGCTCGAACGCGAAGGCATCCGTGTGCACTTCCCGGAAGACCAGACCTGCTGCGGCCAGCCGGCCTACACCAGCGGCTTCCATGACGAAGCTCGCCAGGTCGCGGCACATCAACTGACGCTGTTCCCGGAAGACTGGCCGATTGTCGTGCCCTCCGGTTCCTGCGCCGGCATGATGAAGCACCATTACCCGACGCTATTCGCCGCCGACCCGGTGCGCAAGGTGCAGGCCGAAAAGCTGTCGGCCCGGGTCTGGGAATTCACCCGCTTTCTGGTCGACGTCCTCGATTTCAAACCCCAGGACTGCGGCAGCGACTGCACCGTCGTTCTCCACACTTCCTGCTCGGCGCGCCGCGAGATGGGCGTCCATGTCAGCGGTCGCCAGTTGCTCGGCGGTCTGGCACAGGTCACCGTCGCCCAGCAGGACCACGAATCCGAGTGCTGCGGTTTCGGCGGCACCTTCTCGGTCAAGCAGCCGGAAATTTCCGGCGCCATGGTCGAAGACAAGGTCAAGTCGCTCAAGGCCACCGGCGCCGAGCGCGTGGTCAGCGCCGACTGCGGCTGCCTGATGAACATCCTCGGCCACGCTGCCTGGAAGGACGCCCAGGAAGGCCGTCCGCCCACCCTGCCCGGCGAACACATCGCCACTTTCCTGCTGCGCCGTACCGGAGGTGCCAAATGAGCGCCCGCGACCGCATCCTGGCCCGCCTGAACCGTAGCGCGCCTCAACAGCCGCTTGCCCTACCCGACGTCGGCAACTGGTACGCCACCCATCGCAGCAGCGAAACCCCGGCCGACAAGGCCCGTCGTTTCCGCCACTACATCGAACTTGCCCATGCCGAAGTGCATGCGGTCAGCCGCGACAACTGGGCCGACACCCTGCACCAGGTGCTCAAGGCGCGTGGCATCGACCGGCTGCTGGTCGCCGAAGGTACGCCGCACGGCGACACCGCACTCGACGCACTGCCGCCGCGCGGCATCGAGTGCAGCGTCTACGACATGGCCATCGAAGCCTGGAAATCGGAAATGTTCACCGCCACGCCGGCCAGCCTGACCGCCGCCCGCGCCGCCATCGCCGAGACCGGCACGCTGATCCTGTGGCCGAACGAGAAGGAACCGCGGCTGATGTCGCTGGTGCCGCCGGTACACATCGTGCTGCTCGACGCATCCAACATCTACAACACCTTTTTCGAGGCGATGACTGCCGAAGCCTGGAACAACGGCCTGCCGACCAACGCCCTGCTCGTTTCCGGCCCGTCGAAAACCGCCGACATCCAGCAGACCCTGGCCTACGGCGCGCACGGCCCGAAGGAACTGATCGTCCTGCTGCTGGGAGAAAAAGCATGAGCGAGCACACTTTGCACTTCAAGCCGGCCGAAGGCTTCCGCGCCCGTTCCAAGGCGGTCGTCGACAATCCCTTCCTGCGCCAGAGCTTCCGTGGCGCGATGGACTTCCTGATGAGCAAGCGCGCCGCCCAGTTCCCCGACCCCGAGGAACTGGAAAGCCTGCGCAACCTGGGCGAAGCGATCCGCCAGTACAACCTGGCCAAGTTGCCCGACCTGCTCGAACGCCTGGAAGCCAACCTGATCCGCAACGGCATCAAGGTGCACTGGGCGGAAACGCCAGACGAGGCCAATGCGATCATCCTCGGCATCATCCAGGGCCACGGCGCGACCCGGATGGTCAAGGGCAAGTCCATGGTCAGCGAGGAAATCGAACTCAACCACGCCGCCGAAGCGGCCGGCATCGAGGCGCTGGAATCGGACATGGGCGAGTACATCGTCCAGCTCGCCAACGAAAAGCCCTCGCACATCATCATGCCGGCGATCCACAAGACCAAGGAGGAAATCGCCCGCCTGTTCCATGAAAAGGTGCCCGGCGTCGATTACACCGACAACGTCGATGCGCTGATCCAGATCGGCCGCAACGTCCTGCGCCAGAAATTCCAGGAAGCCGAAATCGGCCTCTCCGGCGTCAATTTCGCCGTCGCCGAAACCGGCACGCTGTGCCTGGTCGAGAACGAAGGCAACGGCCGCATGTGCACCACCGCGCCGGCCGTACACATCGCCATCACCGGCATCGAGAAGATCGTCGAAAAACTCGAACACGTGCCGCCGCTGCTGTCGCTGCTGACCCGCTCGGCCACCGGCCAGAACATCTCGACCTACTTCAACATGATCTCCTCGCCGCGCAAACCCGGCGAGAAGGACGGCCCCGAGGAAGTGCACCTGGTGCTGCTCGACAACGGCCGCAGCCAGGCCTACGCCGACGAGCAACTGCGCAAGACGCTGCAGTGCATCCGTTGCGGCGCCTGCATGAACCACTGCCCGGTGTATACGCGCATCGGCGGCCACGCCTACGGCACCACCTACCCCGGCCCGATCGGCAAGATCGTCTCGCCGCACATGCTCGGCCTCGACGCCACCGCCGGCCTGACCACCGCCTCGTCGCTGTGCGGCGCCTGCGGCGAAGTCTGCCCGGTGAAAATCCCGATTCCGGACCTGTTGATCCGCCTGCGCAGCGAAGCCTTCTCGGCCCCGCACGCCAACCCGGCAATGCGCGGCCAGGGCGCCGGCCATTCGTCGCTGATCTCGGCCATCTGGCGCGGCTGGGCCTTGGTTTACCGTTCGCCCGCGCTGTACCGCGCCGTTTCGTGGCTGGGCAGCCGTTTCGGCTGGCTGATGCCGTCGCGCCAAGGCGCCTGGACCACCGTCCGCGAACCCCTGCGGCCGGCGCCGAAGCGCCTGCGCGACCAACTCAAGGAACGCAACAAAGCATGAGCCAGCTTCTGACCGCCGCCCTGCGCGAAAAACTGCCGACCTCGCAGGTCATCACCGACGAACTGCGCCGCCTCGCCTACGGGACCGACGCCAGCTTCTACCGCCTGATCCCGCAGGTCATCGCAATCATCGAGAACGAAACCCAGGCCCGCCACGTACTGGCCACCGCCCACGCGCAGCAGGTGCCGGTCACCTTCCGTGCCGCCGGCACCAGTCTGTCCGGACAGGCGATTTCCGACGGCATCCTGGCGCTGGTCGGCGAGGGTTTTGCCACCTGCGAGATCGCGGCGGACGGCGGCAGCGTCCGTCTCGGACCGGGCATCGTCGGTGGCGAGGTCAATCGACGGCTGGCGCCGCTGGGGCGCAAGATCGGTCCCGACCCGGCCTCGATCGGTGCCGCCAAGATCGGCGGTATCGCCGCCAACAACGCTTCCGGCATGTGCTGCGGCACGGCCCAGAACAGCTACCGGACGCTGGCCGGCCTGCGCGTCATGCTCACCGACGGCACCCTGCTCGACACCGAAGATCCACTCAGCCGCGACGCCTTCGCCAAATCGCACGCCGTCCTGCTCGGCGAACTCGAACGCCTGGGCCAGGCGACGCGGGCCAACCCGCGGCTGGCCGAACGCATCCGCCAGAAGTTCAAGATCAAGAACACCACCGGCTACAGCCTCAACGCGCTGGTCGATTTCGAAGACCCCTTCGACATCCTGGCGCACCTGATGATCGGCTCCGAAGGCACGCTCGGCTTCATTTCGCGAATCACCTACCAGACCGTCGTCGAGGACCCGTGCAAGGCCTCGGCGCTGGTTTTTTTCCCCGACATCCGCAGCGCCTGCGAAGCGGTCATCCGGCTCAAGACGCAACCCGTCGCAGCCGTCGAACTGCTCGACCGGCCGGCGCTGCGCTCGGTCCAGGACAAACCCGGCCTGCCGGCGGTGATGCGCAGCCTGGGCGACGACGCGGCAGCGCTGCTGATCGAAGTGCGGGCCGGCGATGCCGCCGCGGTCGCCGACAAGATCGCCGCCGTGCACGGTGCGCTGGCCGGCGTCGCCACGGTCGAGCCGGTTCAGTTCTCGACCGACCCGGCGACCTGCGAAATGTACTGGAAGGTGCGTAAAGGCACTTTCCCGGCGGTCGGCGCGATGCGCCGCACGGGCACCACGGTGCTGATCGAGGACGTCGCTTTCCCGATTGCCGCGCTCGCCGACGCCACCCTCGACCTGCAGGCGCTGCTCAGGAAGCACGCCTACGACGAGGCGATCATTTTCGGCCACGCCCTCGAAGGCAACCTGCACTTCGTGATCACCCAGGATTTCGCGACGCCGAGCGAGATCGACCGCTACGCGCGCTTCATGGACGAACTGTGCGAGATGGTGGTCAGCCGCTACGACGGCTCGCTCAAGGCCGAGCACGGCACCGGCCGCAACATGGCGCCCTTCGTCGAACTCGAATGGGGGCGCGAGGCGACCGAGCTGATGCACCGGATCAAGGCGCTGTTCGACCCGGCCGGCCTGCTCAACCCGGGCGTCATCCTCAACGCCGACCCGCAGGCCCACCTCGCCCACCTCAAGCCGATGCCGGCGGCCGAAGACATCATCGACCGCTGCATCGAATGCGGCTTCTGCGAGCCGCTGTGCCCGTCGCACCGGCTGACGCTGAGCCCGCGCCAGCGCATCACCAGCGTCCGCGAACTGGCCCGCCGCGAAGCGGCCGGCGAAGCCGCCGGCAAAATCGCCGAAGAGTACGCCTACATGGGCCTCGACACCTGCGCCGGCTGCGGCCTGTGCTCGACCGCCTGCCCGGTCGGCATCGACACCGGCGACCTCACCCGGCGCCTGCGCGGTCGTCGCCTGAACGACGGCGCACGCGCGATCAACGCCTGGACCGGGCGCAATTTCGGCGTCCTCGCCGGTGCCGCCCGCGCTGGCCTGACGCTGGGCCACGCCGCCGCCGCAGTGGTCGGCCAGAAAACATTGGCGAAACTGTCCGGCGGCGCCTGGAAGCTGCCGATGCCGCGCGCCGGCCGCGCCCCGGCTGCGATCCACACCGGCGGCGACCCGGTTGTCTATTTCCCGACCTGCGGCGGGCGCATTTTCGGGCCGACCGCTGCCGGCGAACCGCAACTTGGCGACGTCGTCCTCGAACTGCTGCGCCGCGCCGGCTACGCACCGATCCTGCCGGAAGGTTTCGACCAACTGTGCTGCGGCCAGATGCTGGCCAGCAAGGGCCTGGCCAGCGAAGCCGACGCGATGTCGGCGCAACTCGAAGCCGCGCTGCTGAAAGCCTCCGACAATGGTCGCCACCCGGTGATCATGGACGCCAGCACCTGCACCGCCCGCATGCAGCAACATCTGGCCGGCCGCCTGCAGCTCTTCGACTTCCACGAATTCGCCCACGACGCGCTGCTGCCACGCTTGATGATCGTCCGCCAGGCCGAACCGGTTGCCCTGCACATCAACTGCAGTGTGCGCAAGAGCGGCAGCGACGCCAAGCTGCGCGCCTTGCTCAAGGCCTGCGCCGAAACCGTGATCGAACCGGCGGCCGTGACCTGCTGCGGCTTTGCCGGTGATCGCGGCTTCGCTGTTCCCGAGCTCAACCAGCACGCCCTGCGCCACCTCAAACCGGCGCTGCCGGCCGGCTGCGCCTGCGGCGTATCGACCAACCGGACCTGCGAAATCGGCCTCACCGCCGAATCGGGCATTGACTACCGCTCGATCGCTTATCTGCTCGAGAAATGCAGCCGACCGCTGGAAATCCCTTGCTGACCGCGTGGCCCGCCACTCGTTACAATCGCTGCATATTCACCCGCCTGGACCTGCCATGACCGATTCCGCCCTCGACAGCAACAAGGACGAACCCCTGCGCAACGACATCCGCCTGCTCGGCCGGCTGCTCGGCGACACCGTCCGCGACCAGGAGGGCGCAGCGATTTTCGACATCGTCGAACAGGTCCGCCAGACCGCCGTGCGCTTTGCCCGCGACGGCGACCCGGCCAGCCGTGACGAACTCGCTGCCCTGCTCGACCCGTTGCCGCGCGACACCACCCAGGCCGTCGTCCGCGCCTTCAGCTACTTCCTGCAACTGGCCAACATCGCCGAGGACGAGCACCACATCCGCCGGCGCCGCGCCCACGACCTGGCCGGCTCGCCGCCGCGTGAAGGCAGCCTGGTTTTCGCGCTGGACGCACTGGCTGCCGCCAAGGTTTCGCCCGAAGCGCTGGCCGATTTCTTCGCCCACGCCCTGGTCGCCCCGGTGCTCACCGCCCACCCGACCGAAGTCCAGCGTCAGAGCCTGATCCGCAACCACCGCGAGATTGCCCGCCTGCTCGACCGCCGCGAACGCCAGCAACTGACGCCCGAAGAAGCCGCCGACAACGAACTGGCGCTGGCCAACGCGATCCTGACGCTGTGGCAGTCGCGCATGCTGCGCCCGGTCCGGCTCAAGGTCATCGACGAGGTCAAGAACGGCATCAGCTACTTCAAGGAAACCTTCTTCAGCGAACTGCCGCGCCTCTACATCCAGGCGACCGAGCAATTGCAGAAGCGCTACCCGGAGAAAGTCTGGGCGCTGCCGCCCTTCTTCCGTGTCGGTTCGTGGATTGGCGGCGACCGTGACGGCAATCCCTTCGTCACCGCCGACATCCTCAACGAAGCGCTGCGCCTGCAATCGGCAGCCACGCTCAATCACTACCTCGACGAAATCCACGAGCTCGGCGCCGAACTGCCGCTGTCCGACCTGCTGGTCAAGGTGACGCCGGAACTCAAGCTGCTCGCCGATCTGTCGCCCGACCAGTCGCCGCAGCGCATCGATGAACCCTACCGGCGCGCCCTGTCGGGCATCTACGCCCGACTGGCGGCGACCGCCCGGGCGCTCGACCACGTCGACCCGGTGCGTCACGAGATCGGCCACGCCGAACCCTACGCCACGCCGGCCGAACTGCGCGGCGAACTCAAGGTGCTGACCAATTCGCTCAAGCTCAACGGCAGCGCCCGCCTTGCTGGTGGCCGTCTGCGCCGGCTGCTGCGCGCGGTGCAGGTGTTCGGCTTCCACCTGGCGCCGATCGACCTGCGCCAGAACTCCGAAGTGCACGCCCGCAGCGTCGCCGCCTTGCTCGCCGCCGCCGGCCGTTGCCCGGATTACGAAGCGCTGCCGGAAAACGAGCGGATCGCGCTGCTGACCGCCGAAATCGCCTCGCCGCGCCCGCTCTACTCGCCGTGGCTCGATTACGACGAGGAAACCCGTGGCGAACTGGCGATCTTCTTCGCCGCCCGCGAACTGCGCGCCAAGTACGGCGAGGCGGCCCTGCCCAACTGCATCATCTCGAAGACCGACGGCGTCTCCGACCTGCTCGAACTGGCGCTGCTGCTCAAGGAAGCCGGGCTGCTGCGCCCGGGCGCCGAGCCGCGCCTCGACGTCAACATCATCCCGCTGTTCGAGACCATCGAGGACTTGCAGAAGAGCGCCGCGATCATGGACCAGCTCTTCGCCATCCCCGGCTACCGCCAGCTGGTCGCCGGCCGTGGCGACGAGCACGAAGTCATGCTCGGCTACTCCGACAGCAACAAGGACGGCGGTTTCCTGACCTCGGGTTGGGAACTGTACAAGGCGGAAATCCTGCTCGCCGACACCTTCGCCCGCCACGGCGTTCGCCTGCGCCTGTTCCACGGGCGCGGCGGCTCGGTCGGGCGCGGTGGCGGCCCCTCCTACCACGCCATCCTGGCCCAGCCGGCCGGCGCCGTTTCCGGCCAGATCCGCCTGACCGAACAGGGCGAAGTCATCTCGACCAAGTACGGCACGCCCGACACCGGTCGCCGCAACCTCGAAGTGCTGCTCGCGGCGACGCTGGAAGCCAGCCTGACCGACCACGAGAACAAGGTCGAGCCGGCCGGCCAATTCCACGGCGTGATGGACGATCTCTCGCTGCGCGCCTTCAATGCCTATCGCGGCCTGGTCTATGAAACGCCCGGCTTCACCACCTACTTCCGCCAATCGACGGTGGTTTCCGAAATCGCTTCGTTGAACATCGGCAGCCGCCCGGCATCGCGCAAGGCCTCCGAGCGCATCGAGGACCTGCGGGCGATTCCCTGGGTCTTCTCGTGGGCGCAATGCCGGCTGATGCTGCCCGGCTGGTACGGCTTCGGCTCCGCCGTCGACGGCTACCTCGCTGCCAACCCGGACGGCCTCGCCACGCTGCGCCGCATGCTCAAATCCTGGCCCTTCTTCCAGAGCCTGTTGTCGAACATGGACATGGTGCTGGCCAAGACCGACCTGGCCATCGCCTCGCGCTACGCCGAACTGGTCGCCGACAGCGAACTGCGCGAGCGCATCTTCAGCCGCATCGTCGGCGAATGGCAGCTGACCCGCCGCCACCTGCTGGCCATCCTCGAACGCGACGATTTCCTCGCCGACAACCCCATGCTCAAGCGCTCGCTGCAACTGCGCGCGCCCTACATGGACCCGCTCAACCACCTCCAGGTCGAGCTGCTCAAGCGCCATCGCGGCGGCGACACCGACGAGCGCGTCGCCCGCGGCATCCACATCACCATCAACGGCATCGCTGCCGGATTGCGCAACAGCGGTTAAAATCGCCAGACCATGCCCAATCCGATCAAACGCACCGTATTCTTCATCTCCGACGGCACCGGCCTGACCGCCGAAGCCCTCGGCCACAGCCTGCTGACCCAGTTCGAGGACGTCGAGTTCAAGCAGGTCCGCATCCCTTTCCTCGACAGCCTGGAAAAAGCCCAGGACGCCATCGCCCGGATCAACGCCCAGGGCGAGGCCGACGGCATGCGTCCCATCGTGTTCACCACCCTGGTCAACCAGGAACTCGGCGAACTGGTGCATCAGGCCGACGCCTTCTGCCTGTCCTACTTCGAAACCTTCCTCGCCCCGCTCGAGGCCGAACTCGGCCGCAAGTCCAGCCACACCGTCGGCCGCTCGCACGGCACCGCTGAAAGTTCGGAATACAAGAAGCGGATCGAAGCCATCAACTACACGCTGGCCCACGACGACGGCATCACCGACCGCGACCTCGAAGAATCCGACGTCATCCTGGTTGCCGTTTCGCGCTGCGGCAAGACGCCGACCTCGCTCTACCTGGCCATGCAGTTCGGTCTGAAGGCGGCGAATTTCCCGCTGATCCCGGAAGACTTCGACCGGGGTCGCCTGCCCGGCACGCTGGAAAAGCACCGCAGCAAGCTGTTCGGCCTGACCATCCAGCCCGAACGCCTGCACCAGATCCGCGAAGAACGCCGCGCCGGCAGCAAGTACGCCTCGCTGCCGAACTGCCGCTACGAAATCGCCGAAGCCGAAAAAATGATGCGCCGCGAAGGTATCCGCTGGCTCGATTCATCGACCAAGTCGATCGAGGAAATCTCGGCGACCATCCTGCAGGAACTCAACCTGCGCTGAGGAAACGCCCAATACCGCTTCTTCTGATCAGCGGCATTGGGCAAACCGGGCTCAGGTACCGATCACCCCGCCGTCGTCCTTGGTGATGACGATGGTCGACGAACGCGGGTAGCGCCCCTGATTCGGCCAGGTGCCGCGCAATTTGCCGGCGGCAAACTCGTCGGCCGAGGTCGTCGCCCCGGGATGCTGGACATTGACGAACATGGTGCGGCCGTCCGGCGTCGTCACCACGCCGGTGATCTCCTGCCCCAGCGGGCCGACCAGGAAGCGACGCAGTTCCTTGCTGTTCGGGTCGGCGCACAACATCTGGTTGTTGCCGAACTGCACGTAATCGCCCTTGTTCATGGCGCTTTCGCTGATGTCCGTCTGTATCCACAAACGGCCGTTGCGGTCGAACCACAGGCCATCCGGGCTGTTGTGGATCTGCTCGGCGCTGAGCGGCTTGCCGGCCAGTTCCGAATCGCCGGCCGGGCCGGACAACAGGAAGATGTCCCACTTGAAGTGCGTCGCCGTCGGCGAATTGCCCGCCTCCGTCCAGCGGATGATGTGGCCCCAACGGCTTTTCGCACGCGGGTTGGCCTTGTTCGTCTCGTTGCGGCCGCTGTTGTTGGTCAGCGTGAAATAGACCTGCCCGGTTTTCGGGTCGATGGCGCCCCACTCCGGACGATCCATCCGCGTTGCCCCGACGCGGTCAGCCGCCAGACGGGTATTGACCAGCAGCTCGGCCTGGCTGGCGAACAGCTCGCGGGTCAGCGCGCCCTGGCCGACGACCAGCGGCAGCCAGTCGCCCGTGCCATCGTCGTTGAAACGCGCCACGTACAGGGTACCGTCGTCGAGCAAGGCCCCGTTGGCCAGGCCCTTGGCCCGCTCGAACACGCCGCGCGAAACGTACTTGTAGATGTACTCGTTGGTCGCATCGTCACCGGAATAGCACACCACCGGCTGCCCCTCGACACCCTTGTGGAAAATCACGCCCTCGTGGGCAAAGCGCCCCAGCGCGGTACGCTTGACCGGCGTGCTGGCCGGGTTGAAGGGGTCGAACTCGACCATCCAGCCGAAGCCGTTGGCCTCGTTGCGATAATCCTGATTCGCCGCCGCCCCCGTTGCCGTGACGTCGAAACGGACAAAGTCGTCGGCACCGCTGTCGGCCAGCTCCCAGCCGTAACGCGAAGCCGCCGGCTTGCTGTCGCGGCTGCGCACGCCGTAACGCGACTGCTCGCGCGGACGCTCGCCCGCCGGCACGCGGTTGATGAAATAACCGGCCCAGTTTTCCTCGGCCATCATGTAGGTATTCCACGGCGTCACGCCGTGCGCGCAATTGTTCAAGGTACCGCGAACCCGCGTGCCATCCGGGCTGTAACGCGTCCGCACAAAATCGCTGCCGCGCACCGGCCCGGCAATCTCCATCGGCGTCAGCCCGGTGATGCGACGGTTGCGCGCATCCGCCACCATCTCCCAGCGACCGTTCTCGCCCCGGCGAATACGCACCACCGAAACCCCGTGGCCATTCAATTCCTTCAGGCATTCATCCGCCACCCGCTTGCCATTGACCAGCGCCGGCACCGCGTCGCGATCCAGCTTCTGGCCCACCGCGCTGGCGTGCATGAAACGCGGCTCGACATACTCGTGATTCATCACCAGCAAGCCGTCGTCCGAACCGCCGTTGAACGGATCGCGCCCCTCGATGGGGAAGAAATGCATGCCGTCATGATGGCTGCCCATCTGGCTCGCCTGATCCGCGCCGCTGTTCTTCAGCGGATCGAAAGCCGGCATCCTGCCGGTGATCGGCGTCCCCCACGGCAACAACGGCTGCGCGCGATACCCCGGCGGCACCCGCACGGTATCGGCATCGCTGATCGCCACCGCCGAAAAACCGAGCAGGCGGCCACCCGCAACACCTGCCGAATTCGTCGCACACGCCGTCAGCCCCGCCCCCGCAAACAGCGAAGCCACCGACGCCGCCAAGCCCCCCTTGAGCACCTGCCGCCGCCCAAGATTGACCGCCAGCACATCACTGAAATGCCGGTTGCCGCTGTGATTGGACACAGGCTCATCGCCATCGCCGTTGTCGATGATCAGGTTCGGAGGAAGACTGGACATGGGATCGCTCCTGTTCGGGGACATTTTGGACAGGCGGATCGTAGGTGGGTTATGCGACAGTGCTGTGACAGGGTAGCCGGAAACGGCGAACAGACCTGCGGCCTATCGATTAGCAGCGAAAATTCCCGCCACTTCAGTGACAACTCAGATGCTGGAATGAAGAAGGCCCGGCAGGTTTCCCTGCCGGGCCGGATTCGGTCGTCACCCGAAAGTGACACCTTATTGTAGCAACGGCTCTCACCCCGGAAAGCTACATGGCGTTATTCTACGCACTCTGAATAAATAACTGCAAATCATGAGCGCGACATACACCATTGGTCTGGACATTGGCATCGCATCGGTCGGCTGGTGCGTTCTTGGCGAAACCCACATCATTGACTTGGGCGTGCGCGCCTTCGACAAGGCCGAAACCGCCAAGGAAGGGGAATCGCTAAACCTCGCCCGACGCAGCGCGCGCCTGATGCGGCGGCGCTTGTTCCGCCGGGCATGGCGGTTAAAGAAACTGGCCCGCCTACTGAAAAGCGAAGGTCTGATAGCCGACGCCAAGGCATTCCAGCCTGAGCATGCCTTCACCCAACCGCTCTGGCAATTGCGCGTCGACGGCCTAGACCGCCGCCTGAACGACGAAGAATGGGCACGCGTCATCTACCATCTCTGCAAACACCGGGGCTTTCACTGGATCAGCCGCGCCGAAGCAAAGCAAGCCGAGGGTGACAGCAAGAGCGAAGGCGGCAAGGTCAAGCAAGGACTGGCCGGCACCGCCAGACTCATGGCGGAAAAAGGCTATCGCAGCGCGGCCGAAATGGTGCTGGGCGAATTCCCGGAGGCGCAACGCAACAAACAGGGCGAATACACCAAAGCCCTGGCGCGGGAACTGCTCGCCAAGGAACTGGCGCTGCTCTTCCAAAAGCAACGAGAACTCGGCAATCCCCACGCATCAAACACGCTGGAAGCCGCCATCCTCGGCAACGGCGACAAGAAGAGCGGATTGTTCTGGCAGCAAAAACCGGCCCTTGCGGGCGCCGACCTGCTCAAGATGCTCGGCACCTGCACCTTCGAAAAAGGCGAATACCGCGCACCGAAAGCCAGTTTCACCGCCGAACGCCACGTCTGGCTGACGCGTCTGAACAACCTGCGCATCGTCACCGATGGCGTCACCCGCCAACTGAGCGAACAGGAACGCCAGCTCTGCCTGCCCTTGCCTTACCAACAAGCCGGCGACCTGACCTACAAGCAACTCGGCACGGCGCTGACCAAAGCCGGACTGCTGGAAGCCGGCAGCTTCAAATTCACCGGTCTCGCCTACCCCACCGAAGCGCAAAAGGCGGAAGGCAAGGCGAAAGACCCCGAATCCGCCACGCTGATCAAAATCCCCGCCTGGCAGGAACTGCGTCAAACGCTGACCAAGGCCGGCCTCGACGACGAATGGAAAAAGCTCTCGGGCGATGCGCTCTGCGGGCAACCGGAAATCCTCGACCAAATTGCCTGGGTGCTCAGTGTGTACAAGGACGACGACGAAGTCCGTGCCGAACTCGCCAAGCTGTCGCTCCCCAATCGCGACGAGCTCATCGACGCCCTGCTCAACATCCGTTTCGACAAATTCCACGCCCTGTCGCTAAAAGCTCTGCGCGCCATCGTGCCGCCCATGGAAAAGGGGCTGCGCTACGACGAGGCCTGCGTCGAGGCCGGCTATCACCACAGCCAGTTGCACAAGGTCGGTGAAGGCGAACACAAATATCTGCCGCCGCTCTACGCCGGACGCGACAAGGACGGCCGCATGCGCTTCGCCGAAGATGCCGACATCCCGCGCAACCCCGTCGTCCTGCGTTCGCTGAATCAGGCGCGCAAGGTGGTCAATGCCATCATCCGCCGCTATGGTTCGCCGACTTCGGTCCACATCGAAATGGCCCGCGATCTCTCGCGCCCCCTCGACGAACGCAACAAAATCAAGAAGGACCAGGACGAATACCAGGCCCGAAATCAACGCGACCGGGAACAGTTCATCGAGTTGTTCGGCCATCCCCCCAAAGGCCTGGAGTTTGAAAAATGGCGCCTGTATCGAGAGCAGAACGGGCAATGTGTTTACTCGCAGAAGCCGCTGGCGCCGTCAGGCAACGTTGCCGAAATTTTCTTCGAGGGCTCCACCGAAATCGACCACGCTCTGCCCTACTCGCGCAGTTTCGACGACAGCAAGAACAACAAGGTGCTGGTCCTGACCCGCAAAAACCGAGACAAGGGCAATCGCACGCCTTACGAGTATCTGGGCGGTGCCGAAAACAGCGAACGCTGGCAGCGCTACGTCGCCTTCGTCGAGGCGAACAAGGCATATCGGCTGGCCAAACGCACCCGCCTGCTGCGCAAGGATTTCGGCACCAAGGAAGCCGAAGAATTCCGCGAACGTAACCTGAACGACACCCGCTATATCTGCCGCTTTTTCAAGAACTACGTCGAGCAGCATCTGAAACTCGCCAAAGGCAGCGAGGCCAGACGCTGCGTCGTCGTCAGCGGCCAACTCACCAACTTCCTGCGCGCCCGCTGGGGGCTGCTCAAGGTGCGTTCCGACAGCGACCGTCACCATGCACTGGATGCGGCCGTTGTCGCGGCCTGCAGTCACAGCATGGTGCAGCGCCTGTCCAATTACTCGCGCACCCGCGAACTGGAACAGGTCCGCGTTGGCTTCGTCGACATCGAAACCGGCGAAATCGTCAATCCGGTCATGCACCAGCAACTGCGCGAACATTTTCCCGATCCGTGGCCCTACTTCCGGCACGAACTCGAAGCCCGCCTGAAAATCGATTCGCAGGAACTGCTGCGCGAAGAAATGGCACGCCTGCGCAGCTACAGCGAGGAAGAACTCGCAACCCTCAAACCCTTGTTCGTTTCCCGCGCACCGCAACGCCGCAACGGTGGTGCTGCACACAAGGACACCATCTACGGTCAACCGGAGAAATTCAAGGAAAAAGGCAGCGTCTCGCAGAAAATCCCCCTCTCCAGCCTGACGCTGAAAGACCTCGATTTGCTCGCTGACCCGCACCGGAACACCAAGCTTTACGGGGCCATACGGGAACGCTTGGAAGCCCACGGCGGCAAGGGCGACAAAGCCTTTCCAGCCAGCAACCAGCTACGCAAACCCGACAAGGACGGCAACCAGACCGGCCCCATCGTTCGCACCGTCACCAAGGTCATCGACAAGCTGTCCGGCATCCCGGTACGCGGCGGCATCGCCAAGAACGACACCATGCTGCGTGTGGATGTATTTGCCAAGGCCGGCAAATTCCACTTAGTCCCGGTTTATGTGCATCACCGGGTGACGGGTTTGCCGGACCGGGCGATTACCCGCGGCAAAGATGAAGAGCAGTGGGCAATCGTCGATGACACTTTTGAATGGCGCTTCTCGCTCTATCCAAACGATTTAGTGGAAATCCGTCTCAAAGATGAAACTCACTTAGGCTATTACGCCAGCACAGACCGGTCGACTAGTTCAATTAGCATCTGGGCACATGACCGAAACCAATCTGTTGGGAAAGACGGACTGATTCGCAGCATAGGTGTAACCACAGCGAAGGACATTAAGAAATTCCACGTCGACACCCTCGGCAACATCTACCCCGCCCCGCCGGAGAAACGTCGTGGGCTGGCGTAGTGTGATGATCTCCCGGCCGGCCAAGCTGCGCCGGGAGCATTTTTCCCTGGCCATCGAGCAGGAGCAGACGGCTTTTGTCCCCTTCGAAGACATCGCCATCATTGTCCTCAACCACCGCGACATCCAGCTCACCCACCCGGTCCTCTCGGCCTGTGCCGATTACGGCATCGGCCTCTACGCCACAGGCGACAACCACCAGCCCAACGGCGTTTTCCTGCCGTTTCTCGCGCACTCCCGCACCACGCGCCTGATGCGCAAACAAATGGACATTCCCCGCCCGCTGGCCAAGCAGGCCTGGGCCTGCATCGTTCGGCGCAAAATCGAAAACCAAGCGGCCGTGCTGCGTTTTTGCGCAAAAACCGGGGGTGACCGTATGGATTCCTACGCCCGGCGCGTGCGTTCGGGCGACACGGAAAACCTCGAAGGACAGGCCGCCGCCTTCTATTTCACCCAACTCTTCGGCCAGGGCTTTTATCGCGCCGAAGAACGCTGGGTCAATGCCGCACTCGATTACGGCTATGCCGTGTTGCGCGGCGCCATTGCCCGGGGACTGGTCGCCCACGGCATGCACCCGCCCATCGGCCTCTTCCACGCCAGCGAGCAAAACGCCTTCAATCTTGCCGACGACCTGATCGAACCCTTCCGCCCCCTGGTCGACCTGTACGTCGCCAAAAACCCGGCTTTCACCGAAGGCGATCTCAGCCCGAAGGACAAAGCAGAACTGGTTGCCTTGCTCAACGTCGATGTTGGCATGCCGCAAGGCAAAATGTCCGCGCTTTCAGCCATCGAATATGCAGTCGAAAGTCTTGCCCGGCTATTCGAACAAGGCAACAGCGAGCTTGAGCTTCCCGGCCTGATCGGCTTGCAGGCCCACCGGCTGGAATGCTGATGCATGGGACTGGAGACACGACGCTTCATGCGACTCATCGTCTTCTTCGATCTGCCCATGGTCACCAAGACCGAAAAACGCGCCTACGTCCAGTTTCGCCGTTTCCTGCTCAATGATGGCTACGACATGATCCAGTGGTCCGTCTACGCCCGCTTGCTGAACGGCAACGACGACCACGAAAAACACCTCAAACGCCTGATCGACAGCCTCCCGCCCGCCGGCTCCATTCGCTGCATGACCGTTACGGAAAAGCAGTTCGCCGGCATTCGTCTGCTGGTCGGCATGCCACTTTTTCAGGAAAAAAAGGTTCCGGCGAACCAGATGTTGTTGTTCTGATCCCTTATTTGCAAAAAAAACTCCCCGCCCAGCTAGGCCGGGCGGGGAATTTGGTTGCGTCAGATTGTAGCTTTCCGGGGTGAGAGAGGGAGCTACAACCAAACATGGTAACACAATTCCAAACCGGCAAGATTGTAGCTTTCCGGGGTGAGAGAGGGAGCTACAACCACCGACACCGCGGACCTCCAGGAATTCCTGATTGTAGCTTTCCGGGGTGAGAGAGGGAGCTACAACCGATAAACCTGCGCCAGAATAGCGAGGTCTGATTGTAGCTTTCCGGGGTGAGAGAGGGAGCTACAACAAAGCGCATCATCAGGTCCACCAGGCGGTGGATTGTAGCTTTCCGGGGTGAGAGAGGGAGCTACAACCGAGGTGATCGAGACCTTCCTTGCAATGCTGATTGTAGCTTTCCGGGGTGAGAGAGGGAGCTACAACACCGACGATTGATGACTTCGGTGATGAGCAGATTGTAGCTTTCCGGGGTGAGAGAGGGAGCTACAACACAAGCTGCGCTACGAGTTTCTGCGGTCAGGATTGTAGCTTTCCGGGGTGAGAGAGGGAGCTACAACTTATTGGTGTTTTTAGAAAACGATCAACTGGATTGTAGCTTTCCGGGGTGAGAGAGGGAGCTACAACAGCTGCTGTTGTCGAGTCGCTGCTTGTCGGGATTGTAGCTTTCCGGGGTGAGAGAGGGAGCTACAACTGGCGGCGCGGTCGGTCATGCTGCGTCTCCGATTGTAGCTTTCCGGGGTGAGAGAGGGAGCTACAACCAGCAGTGCGCGATGCCTTACGCGGGCAATGATTGTAGCTTTCCGGGGTGAGAGAGGGAGCTACAACTGATTCGCCGCGACCAGCTGCGCGTCGCGCGATTGTAGCTTTCCGGGGTGAGAGAGGGAGCTACAACCGAGAAGTGTGCAGATGTGGCACACGGGCTGATTGTAGCTTTCCGGGGTGAGAGAGGGAGCTACAACACCTGGCTGACCGCACCAGCAGCCTGTGGGGATTGTAGCTTTCCGGGGTGAGAGAGGGAGCTACAACATCGCACCTGCTCGGCTGATCCGAAGTGGGGATTGTAGCTTTCCGGGGTGAGAGAGGGAGCTACAACGACCCGACGCACTGGAAGCCGTTGCCGAATGATTGTAGCTTTCCGGGGTGAGAGAGGGAGCTACAACATCATGGCCGGCTTGTTTGCCGCCCAGCCGGATTGTAGCTTTCCGGGGTGAGAGAGGGAGCTACAACGCAAGCCGGCAAGCAAGGATTTGAAAGCAGGATTGTAGCTTTCCGGGGTGAGAGAGGGAGCTACAACGCCCGGTCTGCGCAGCAGATTCCCTTTTTTGATTGTAGCTTTCCGGGGTGAGAGAGGGAGCTACAACTTGTCGAGCAGGGTGACGAGCCAGCGCCGCGATTGTAGCTTTCCGGGGTGAGAGAGGGAGCTACAACTTCCGACACGAATGAGGTTTTCCAGCAGGCGATTGTAGCTTTCCGGGGTGAGAGAGGGAGCTACAACCACGCGGCGCGTATTACCTCGATCAGGTCGGATTGTAGCTTTCCGGGGTGAGAGAGGGAGCTACAACTTGGCGGCTGTAACGATGGCCGTCATCGAGGATTGTAGCTTTCCGGGGTGAGAGAGGGAGCTACAACGGTGCTCCGGAAACATCGGGATGATGGTCTGATTGTAGCTTTCCGGGGTGAGAGAGGGAGCTACAACACCGTTGAGCACGCTGACAACAGCAGCATCGATTGTAGCTTTCCGGGGTGAGAGAGGGAGCTACAACAAACATTACGACGGGGTTCGCTCCCGTAGCGATTGTAGCTTTCCGGGGTGAGAGAGGGAGCTACAACAAGATTTGTTGAATTACAGTGTTCGTGCCTGATTGTAGCTTTCCGGGGTGAGAGAGGGAGCTACAACCCACGCGCGACTGTCACGACTTGATCATGAGATTGTAGCTTTCCGGGGTGAGAGAGGGAGCTACAACTCTGAACGGCGCGGCGGTCTTCTTCCGTGCGATTGTAGCTTTCCGGGGTGAGAGAGGGAGCTACAACACCGCCGTTAATCATCCGAATGACCATAGCGATTGTAGCTTTCCGGGGTGAGAGAGGGAGCTACAACGTTGGGCACTTCGTGACAGCGCATGCGCGAGATTGTAGCTTTCCGGGGTGAGAGAGGGAGCTACAACCAACTGGAGCTTGGTCGAGACGACCGACTCGATTGTAGCTTTCCGGGGTGAGAGAGGGAGCTACAACTTGGAAAAGCGCCGGCCTCTAGCTGAGCAGGATTGTAGCTTTCCGGGGTGAGAGAGGGAGCTACAACTATAAACGGTATCGTTGAGATCGTCGAAGCGATTGTAGCTTTCCGGGGTGAGAGAGGGAGCTACAACAAGGTGGTTCGCTTGGGTGGGTCTTCGACAGATTGTAGCTTTCCGGGGTGAGAGAGGGAGCTACAACCCTGGTCGAAATCATGCAAACAGTGGCCCAGATTGTAGCTTTCCGGGGTGAGAGAGGGAGCTACAACATATAAACTTTGGTATCCTGAACCCGTGACGATTGTAGCTTTCCGGGGTGAGAGAGGGAGCTACAACTGCCGCGAGCCGCTGCCCAGCCGCGTAGCTGATTGTAGCTTTCCGGGGTGAGAGAGGGAGCTACAACCCAGGTTGCACGCGATCTGCACCAGCAGGCGATTGTAGCTTTCCGGGGTGAGAGAGGGAGCTACAACACGTGCCGAGCATGGCCCCCGTCATTGCCAGATTGTAGCTTTCCGGGGTGAGAGAGGGAGCTACAACGGGGTTTGACGGCGTAAATCGTACCCTTCGGATTGTAGCTTTCCGGGGTGAGAGAGGGAGCTACAACTGCTCGAGCGAGATCCATCGCGAGCTGCACGATTGTAGCTTTCCGGGGTGAGAGAGGGAGCTACAACCCTGGGTGTAAAGCCCCTTGAGCCGGTCGAGATTGTAGCTTTCCGGGGTGAGAGAGGGAGCTACAACGTGCGGTCCAGCGGCAGCGGCACGCTCGCCGATTGTAGCTTTCCGGGGTGAGAGAGGGAGCTACAACGGCATTTCGACATGGCCGCCGGCGAGATCGGATTGTAGCTTTCCGGGGTGAGAGAGGGAGCTACAACCGATCAACGCCATGGTCGTCACCGTCACCGGATTGTAGCTTTCCGGGGTGAGAGAGGGAGCTACAACGCCGGCCTTGACCCAGTTGATGTCGTCGGTGATTGTAGCTTTCCGGCGTGAGAGAGGGAGCTACAACCTAGGAGGGATTGACTAACCCCCTCCTCCGCGGCCTAGAGACTCTCACCACCTAACCGCCTGTTATCATTGCGCCCTGTCGCGGGCATGGCCCGCTTCCCTACACCAGAATCACGGATATGAACAAAGCCACCCCAAGCCAGCCGGTCATGTACGGCATCAAGAACTGCGACACCATGAAGAAAGCCATGACCTGGCTGACGGAGAACGGGATCGCTTACGAATTCGTCGATTACAAGAAGGCCGGCGTGGCCGCAGCGAATTTGCCGGATTGGGCGGCGCGGGCGGGTTGGGAGGTTTTGCTCAACAAGCGCGGCCTGATGTGGAAGAAGCTGAGCGACGCCGAGCGGGCCGATGTGGATGAGGCCAAGGCGCTGGCGTTGATGGCGCAGTATCCGGCGCTGATCAAGCGGCCGGTGCTGGATGTCGGTGATGCCCTGCTGGTCGGCTTTGCGCCGGAAATTTATGCGGAAAAGCTGAAATGCGCGTGAGTACGGTTCGTCGCTTCATTTTTGAGGGGCTGGACATTCGCGGGGCGATTGTTCATCTGGGCGATGCCTGGACACAGATGCAGGCCGGCCGCGATTACCAGCCGACGGTGGCGCAGTTGCTGGGCGAGACGGCGGCGGTGACGGCGCTGATCGCCGCGCAGTTGAAGCAGCCGGGCCGGCTGACGCTGCAGTTGCGCGGCAACGGGCCGATCCAGTTGCTGGTGATGGATTGCAACGAGCAATTGCAGATGCGCGGCATGGCGCGCAGCAACCCGGTGGTGCTACCGGCGCCGGTGCCGGAACTGCTCGGCGCCCACCAGGGCGGGCAATTGCTGATGAGCCTGGATCTGCCGACGGCACGCCAGCCCTACCAGAGCTATGTGCCGATGGTCGGCGACAGCATTGCGCAGATTTTCGAGCATTACCTGGAGCAGTCTGAGCAGCAGCCGTCGCGCCTGTTCACCACGGCCAGCCCGCGCGCGGCCGTGTGCCTGTTCCTGCAGAAACTGCCGCAGGCGGACCAGCACGATGCCGACGGCTGGGATCGCGTCACGCAACTGGCGGCGACGGTGAAGATCAGCGAATTGCTGGACCTGGATGCGGAAACGCTGCTCGGCCGGCTGTTCCACGAGGAAATCGAGGCCCGCGGTATCCGCCTCTACGATCCGCAGACCGTGGTTTATCACTGCCCCGAGGATTGGGACAAGGTGCGCGACATGATCCGCAGCCTGGGCCGCGCCGATGCCGAGACCATTCTGGCCGAGCATGGCGAAATCCTGATCCGCGACGATATCTGCAATCGCGATTACCGCTTCAGCCCGGCCGACGTGGCCGCGCTGTTCGACGGCCAGTCGCTGCACTGAGCGGTTTTATTCGCTGAAGACGAGTTCGACCCGGCGCATCTTGCGCCGGCATTCGGCCGACTTGCAGTTGATCGAAACTTCCTCGCTGCCGACGACCTGACGGCGGATCTGCGTCACCGGAATACGCTGGGCGCGCAAGATCGCCTGCACGGCGTTGATGCGCTGTTCGGCAATCGCCAGGTTGTAGGATGGGCTGCCGAGATGATCGGTATGTCCGACCAGGGTCACCTGCAGGCCGGGGGTTTCCTTGAGACGGGTGGCGTGCCTGAGCAGGCGCTGCCGGCTGGCTTCGTCGACGGTGACGCCGGAGGGCGGGAAGAAGATGCTGTTGTCGGTGTTGATTGCGGCCATGATCTCGGCCTCGCTCGGCTCGCGCGCTTTCTTTTCGCTACTCTGCACCGGTTTGGCGGGCGCGACCTCGGCAGTAGCAGCCTGAGGCGCATCGAAAACCTCCTGGCTGGCACAACCGGCCAGCAGCAAGAAGCTCAGGGAAATTGCCAGATACCGCATTTCAGGGTTTCTCCGTTTTTTCCAGCATGTCGGCAAGCGGCACGCTGGCGTAGTTCTCGTCCTTGCCCGGCAGGTGCCGCAACAATTCATCCAGATTGATCTGCAATGTTCTGAGGACAACCGGCGGAATGGCGGCCAAGGCCTCCGGCAGGATGCCTTCGGCCGGTCCCGGCAAGGCAGCCAGGGCTTCGCGCCCGCGTTTGGCAAGGACCAGGCCGACCCGTCGCTGATCGCGCTGCTGTTTGCGTTTTTCCAGGCATTCGCTGCTGACCAGCTTGTCCACCAGCAGACTGCAGGTCGATTGGTGGATACCCAGGCGCGCCGCCAGTTCGCCGATACCGATTTCAGGCGTGCGCTGCACTTCCTGCAGCACCCACATCTGCGAGCCGGACATGCCGCAGCGCTCTTCGACCAGCCGGAAGTGCTGGCGCATGGAGCCGTAAATCAGACGAAATTGCTGCAGGACATCAAGCGCCGTCTGCCCCGGCGGGGATTCATGCTGTTTCAATATTTTGCTTTCCGACGAAATAATGTTGCGCGATTCACAAGGCTCAATTATATTGCCCAGCAATGGAGTTGTAACTTAGGTCATAACCCCATTCCTTTTCGACGAGGATACTTCAGGGGGGGAAAGCCCCCCATTTTTTTCTTCCTCGTCGCACCAGACCAGGCATCCCATGCTGCGGCAGCCTGGCGAATCAGACAGGGCATATACAAATCGTCGGCACCCGATGGTGACTGGCGTTCCCCCCAGGGTTTCAGCTGATCCATCGCGGTGATGCCCCATTGACAGCAAATAGGGAGAACATATGACCAGAATCGGACTCATTGGTTATGGCAAGGCGGGCCAGGCAGTGGCCAGCGTTTTGCGCGAGGATCCGCGTTTTGAACTGTGCTGGATTGCGCGGCGATCCGGCGCCCCGGCCGAGGATATCGATGTCCCGGTCACCCGACTGGACAAGGACAGCTTTCCCGGCTGGCTCGATACGCACCCGGTCGACGGCATCATCGATTTTTCCGATGCCGCATCCATTCACCTGTACGGCGAAGCGGTGCGCCAGCGCGGCATCATGGTGGTGACCGCCATTTCCGGCTACAGCGAGGAAACGATGGATTACATCCGCAGCCTGGGCCGCGACATCCGCGTGATGTCGTCGCCCAACATCACGCTGGGGATCAATTTCCTGCTGCTGGCGGCAAAAATCCTGCGCCGCATCGCGCCGTTTGCCGATGTCGAGATCGTCGAGCAGCATTTCCGCGACAAGCCGGAAATTTCCGGTACGGCACGGCGCATCGCCGAGGTGCTGGATGTCGAGACCGACCACATCACTTCGCTGCGCCTGGGCGGCATCGTCGGCCGGCACGAGGTCATTTTCGGCTTCCCCTACCAGACAGTAAGGCTGATCCACGATTCGATCCGGCGCGAGGCTTTCGGCACCGGCGCGGCGTTTGCCATCGAGCAACTGGCGCAGTGCGACAAGGGTTTCTACACGCTGGACAACCTGCTGCTGCGCCTGATCCGCGACGAACTGCAGAACGAGGAAACGCTCAACGCGGCCCTGGCAGCTTCCCGGGATTCATCAAGCCGCGCGGATCGAGTGCTGTCCTGATCGTCTGCATCAGGTCGATTTCGGTCGCCGACTTGTAGCGCAGGATTTCCTCGCGCTTCAACTGGCCGATGCCATGTTCGGCGGAGATCGAGCCGTTCAGGGCATGGACCGTATCGTGGACGATGCGATTGACCTCGGCCTGGCAGGCGAGGAACAGCGCGTTGTCCTGGGCATCCGGCTTGGACAGGTTGTAATGCAGGTTGCCGTCACCGACATGGCCGAAGGCGACCACGCGGATGCCGGGAAACGCCGCGGCCAGCGCGGCATCGGCGCGGGCCAGGAATTCGGGAATGCGTGACACCGGCACGGCGATGTCGTGTTTGATGCTGACGCCTTCGATCTTCTGCGCTTCGGAAATGTTCTCGCGCAGCGCCCACAGCTTTTTCGCCTGGGCGGCACTGGCGGCGAGCACGCCGTCGCTGACCGAGCCATCGGCCAGACGCTCGCCCAGCCAGTATTCGACCGCTGCCGGCTCGGCATCGGCAAACTCGGCCAGCAGATACCACGGGCTGGACGCCGTCGGCCGGCTGGCCCCGGGGATGTGTTGTTGCACCAGCGCCAGCGAGGGCTCCGAAACCAGCTCGAAAGCCGTCAGTTGCGCATCGAACCTGCTTTTGGCCTGATTCAGCAATTCGACCGCCGCTGCAGGCGAGGCGATGTTCAGCCAGCAGGTGGTCAGCGTTTTCGGTAGCGGGTAGAGCTTGAGCACGGCGGCGGTGATGATGCCCAGCGTGCCTTCGGCGCCGATGAACAGGTGCTTGAGGTCGTAGCCGGTGTTGTCCTTGCGCAGTCCGCGCAGGCCGTCCCAGACCTCGCCACTGGGCAGCACGACCTGCAGGCCGAGCGTCAGTTCGCGCGTGTTGCCGTAGCGCAGCACCTGGACGCCACCGGCATTGGTCGACAGGTTGCCGCCGATCTGGCAAGTGCCCTCAGACGCCAGCGCCAGCGGAAACAGCCGGTCAGCCGCCTGCGCGGCTTCCTGGATCGCGGCCAGCTGGCAACCCGCTTCGACGGTGATCGTGTTGTTCTGCGCATCGAGCGCCAGGATGCGGTTCATGCGCCCGAGGCTGACGACCACCGCCCTGCCCGTCGCATCCGGCGTCGCCGCACCGCACAGGCTGGTATTACCGCCCTGCGGCACAATCGGCACGCCGGCCTCGACGCAGGCGCGAACGACGGCAGCCACTTCCCCGGTATTGCCGGGGCGGACGACGCATTGCGCCGCCCCACGATAACGGCCGCGCCAGTCGCTCAGGAAAGGCGCGGTGTCGGCCGCATCGACGAGGACGTTGGCCGCCCCGACGATGTCGGCCAGTTGCCCAGCCAGGTCAGACAACTTCGGCGTAGAGGTCATGGTGGTCGGCGTCGATGACGCGGACCTTGAGGAAGTCACCGGGCTGTGCATCGAAATGGCCGTCGAGGTAAACCACCCCGTCGATTTCCGGCGCGTCAGCCTTGGAACGGGCGATGGTGCCTTCTTCATCGACTTCGTCGACCAGTACCTCGATCACCGTGTCGATCTTGGCCGCCAGCTTGTCGGCCGAGATGTCTTCCTGGACACGCATCAGCCAGCTGCGGCGGTCTTCACGCACGCTTTCCGGCGGCAGGCCGGGAATCTCGTTGGCGGTGGCGCCCTCGACCGGCGAGTAGGCAAAGCAGCCGACGCGGTCGAGCTTGGCGTCTTCGAGGAACTGGATCAGTTGATCGAAATCCTCGTCGGTTTCACCGGGGAAACCGGTGATGAAGGTCGAGCGGATGACGATTTCCGGACAGATTTCGCGCCACTTGGCGATGCGTTCCAGCGTGTTCTCGGCCGAGGCCGGACGCTTCATCGCCTTGAGGATCTTCGGGCTGGCGTGCTGGAAGGGAACGTCGAGGTAAGGCAGGATCTTGCCCTCGGCCATCAGCGGGATGACGTCGTCGACCGACGGGTACGGGTAGACGTAGTGCAGGCGAACCCAGATGCCGAAGGACGACAACGCGTCGCACAGTTCCTTCAAGCGGCTCTTCACCGGCTTGCCGCCCCAGAAGCTGGTACGGTACTTGAGGTCGACGCCGTAGGCGCTGGTATCCTGCGAGATGACGAGGATTTCCTTGACCCCGGCGCGGGCCAGGTTCTCGGCTTCGGCGAGTACGTCGCCGACCGGGCGCGAGACCAGCGGGCCGCGCAGCGAGGGAATGATGCAGAAGGTGCAGCTGTGGTTGCAGCCTTCGGAAATCTTCAGGTAGGCGTAGTGCTCCGGCGTCAGGCGGATGCCCTGCGGCGGCACCAGGTCGGAATACGGATCGTGCGGCTTGGGCAGGTGCTGGTGCACGTGGCCCATCACTTCTTCCATCGCGTGCGGGCCGGTGACGGCGAGCACCGACGGGTGCGTGCTCTGCACGATGTCGCCCTTGGCGCCGAGGCAGCCGGTGACGATCACCTTGCCGTTCTCGTTCAAGGCCTCGCCGATGGCGTCGAGCGATTCCTCGACGGCGGCGTCGATGAAGCCGCAGGTATTGACGATGACCAGGTCGGAATCGTCGTAGCTGGGCGAAATTTCGTAGCCTTCGGCGCGCAGGCGGGTGAGGATGAGTTCGGCGTCGGAGCCGGCTTTCGGGCAGCCCAGGCTGACAAAGCCGACGGTGGGCACTTTCGGTGATGAGGTCATGCGGTTTTCCAGGATTTCCGGCGCGGCCGGCGAGCAAAGCGCGTATTTTACGCGGGGAAGCGCACAGACTGCCGAATTCGCGAAAAGTGCCCGGCCCGCTTTGTGCAATCCGCCACAAACCGCCTAAAATCCGCTCCATGCCCCTGACCCCTGCTCCGGCCATCGCCGCCATCGTCCCGCCGCCCGGCACCCGTGTTGATGCCATGCTGCGCGAGTTCATCGCCGACCTGCAGGCGCGCGGCCTGCGCGTACGCGGCCTGGTCCAGGAAGCCTGTCCGGAATCCTGGGGCTGCAAGTTCAGCCTGAGCGATATCGAAACCGGCCAGCGCTACCCGATCTCGCAGAACCTCGGCAGCCAGTCCACCGCCTGCTCGCTCGACGCCGCCGGCATTGCCGACGCCACCCAGGTGATGCGCCGGATCGCCGCCGAAGGCGCCGACCTCGCCGTCTTCAACCGCTTTTCCGGGCTGGAAGCGGACGGCGAAGGCTTCGCCGACGAAATGCTGCAGGTCATGAGCCAGGGCATCCCGGTCATCACCGTCGTCCAGGCCCCCAACCTGCCCGCCTGGCGCCACTTCACCGGCGGCATGGCGTGCGAGCTCGGCGCGACAATCGACGAACTGGAGCGCTGGCTCAGCAGCATCGGCGCCCGCTAGACCGTTACCGCCCTTCAGGCCGGCACGCCAAGAATGACGTGGCTGGCCTTGATCAGCGCGGTCGCCGGTTCGCTGAGCTTGAGCCCGAGTTCGAGCACGGCCTCGTTGGTAACCACTGAATGGACCACGCTGCCACCGGCCAGGGTGATGGCGACTTCCGTATTCACCGCCCCCTTGGTCAGCGCGCTGACCTTGCCCGACAGCTGGTTACGCGCCGAGAAATGCACGTCGGGCTGGCCGGACAACAGCATCACCCACGGCGCCTTGACGTAGGCGACGGCCTCCCCGCCCACGGCCAGACCCAGTGATTTGACGCTGGTCTCTGTCACGATTGCGACAATCCTGTCGCCTCCCGGCAGGGTGAGTTCGACTTCGGCATTGACGACGCCGTCGGTGAGGGCAGTGATCTTTCCCTTGAAAACATTGCGTGCGCTGACATTCATGGCGTTCTCCTGGTGGCTGACTCGGGCTGGCCCGTTTTTCGCTATATACGAAACAAACAGCGAGCGATTGGCGGCTTGCCGACAATCTAAGCTTTAATGCGATATAGCATCAACCATAGCGCCAGCAGAATTTTCCGGTAAACTCGATTTCGTTATATACGCAAGGAAACAACCAAATGAATCAAGCCGCTCCCCGCCTGCGCAGCAAGCTCGAATTCGACGGCCCGTTCGGCAATTTCCTGGGCGACACGCGCATCCGGCTGCTCGAAGCCATCGACGAACACGGCTCGATCTCGCAGGCAGCAAAAGCCGTGCCGTTATCGTACAAGGCGGCCTGGGACGCGGTCGATGCGATGAACAACCTGGCCGACCAGCCGCTGGTGCTGCGCTCGACCGGCGGCAAGCACGGTGGCGGCACGCTGCTGACTGATTACGGACGCAAGGTAATCGCCCTCTACCGGGCGCTCGAGGCCGAATACCAGGCGGCACTCGACCGCCTGACGGCGAGCATGAACGACGGCCAGGCCAGCGATTTCCAGCAATTCAGTCAGTTGCTCAAACGCATGTCGATGAAGACCAGCGCCCGCAACCAGTTTGCCGGGCGCATCGTCGGCCTGCGCGAGGGCCATGTCGATTACGAGGTGCGCATCAAGCTCGACGACGAGAACGAACTGGTCGCGGTGATCACCGGTGAATCGGCGGAAAACCTCGGCCTGAGCATCGGTATGGAGATCAACGCGCTGGTCAAATCCTCGTCGGTGCTACTGCTCAACGACCCCGCCGTCAAAACCACGGCACGCAACCACCTGTGGGGCGAAATTACCCGCATCCACGAAGGGCCGGTGAATTCCGAAGTCACGCTGGCCATGAAGACGGGCAAATCGGTGTGCGCCGTGGTTACCCACGACAGCGTCGACAAGCTCGGCCTCGCTGTCGGCGGACAGGCCTGCGCCGTGTTCAAGGCTTCGTCCGTCATCCTTTGCAAGTACGCCTGAAACCCAACCCAGGAGATCTCTCATGAAGCACCTGTCTGCTCTCTTCACCGCCCTCCTCGCCGCCACCGGTGTTCACGCTGGCGAGGTCCAGGTCGCCGTCGCCGCCAACTTCACCGAGCCGGCCAAGCAGATTGCCGCCGAATTCACCCGGGACACCGGCCACCTGGCCAAACTATCCTTCGGCTCGACCGGCAAGTTCTACACCCAGATCACCAACGGCGCGCCGTTCGAGATGCTGCTCGCCGCCGACGACTCGACGCCCGCCAGACTTGAGCGGGAAGGCCATGCCGTCAACGGCAGCCGTTTCACCTATGCCGTCGGGACGCTGGTCCTGTGGTCGTCGAAAGCCACTTTCGTCGATGCCGGAGGCGAAGTCCTTAAGTCCGGCCGATTCAACAAGCTGTCGATTGCCAACCCCAAAACCGCGCCCTACGGCGCCGCTGCGGTCGAAACGCTGAAGAAACTGAACCTGCTCGAAGCGGTGCAGCCCAAGTTCGTCCAGGGCGAGAACATCTCCCAGACGCTGCAATTCGTCTCCACCGGCAATGCCGACCTGGGCTTTGTCGCCCTGTCGCAGGTTTTCCAGGATGGCAGAATCACCGGCGGCTCCGCCTGGATCGTACCGGCCGAAATGCATGACCCCATCCTCCAGGATGCCGTGATCTTCAAGCGCGGCGAGAGCAACCCCGCCGCCAGCGCCCTGCAGGCCTATCTCAAGGGCGACAAGGCACGCGCCATCATCCGGCGCTTCGGCTACGCAATCCGCTAGACTTCTTCCCATCATGCTGACCGATACCGACCTCCAGGCCATCTGGCTGACCGTCCGCCTGGCTGCAATCACCACCGTCATCCTGTTCATCATCGGCACGCCGATCGCCTGGTGGCTGGCGCGCACGCGTTCGTGGTGGAAAGGGCCGTGCGGCGCCGTCGTCGCCCTGCCGCTGGTCTTGCCGCCGTCGGTACTCGGCTTCTACCTGCTGCTGGCGATGGGACCGAACGGGCCGGTCGGCCAGCTGACCCAGTCGCTTGGCTTGGGAACGCTGCCATTCACCTTCTGGGGCCTGGTCGTAGCGTCGGTCTTCTACTCCCTGCCGTTCATGGTCCAGCCCTTGCAAAACGCCTTCGAAGCGATTGGCGAACGACCGCTGGAGGTTGCCGCGACGCTGCGCGCCTCGCCGCTCGACACTTTTTTCTCGGTCGTTCTGCCGCTGGCCCGACCGGGTTTCGTCACTGCCGGCATCCTGAGTTTTGCCCATACTGTCGGTGAATTCGGCGTCGTTCTGATGATCGGCGGCAACATCCCCGGCGTCACCCGCGTCGCTTCGGTACAAATCTACGATCACGTCGAAGCGCTGGAGTATGCCGACGCCCACCGCTTGTCGGCGGTGATGCTGGCTTTCTCGTTTGCCGTGCTGCTGGCCATGTACCTGCGCCGCGACAAGCCACGGCGGGAGGCCTGACATGGACGGCATCGAAGTTCGCTGCAAGCTGGCCTGGCCGGGCTTTACCCTGGATGTCGACCTGACGCTGCCGGGCAACGGCGTCACCGCGCTGTTCGGCCATTCCGGCTCGGGCAAGACGACCTTGTTGCGTTGCCTGGCCGGGCTGGAGCGGGCGCAACCGGGGCGCGTGGTGTTCAAGGGCCAGACCTGGCAGGACGAAAAGACCTGGCGACCGACCCACCAGCGGCCAATCGGCTACGTTTTCCAGGAAGCCAGCCTGTTCGCCCACCTGAATGTGCTCGACAACCTGCGCTTCGGCCAGAAACGCAGCGGCAGTTCGGGCCGGGTCAGCCTGGATGCGGCCATCGAACTGCTCGGCATCGGCCACCTCCTTGAGCGCAAGCCCGATGCCTTGTCCGGCGGCGAGCGCCAGCGCGTCGGCATTGCCCGGGCACTGGCCGTCGGCCCGGAAATCCTGCTGATGGACGAACCGCTGGCGGCGCTCGACCTCAAGCGCAAGCAGGAAATCCTGCCCTACCTCGAACGCCTGCACGACGAACTCGAAATTCCGGTCATCTACGTCAGCCACTCGCCCGAGGAAGTCGCCCGCCTGGCCGACCACATCGTCGCCCTCGACGGCGGCCGGGTGATTGCCCACGGCCCGCTGGCCGAAACACTGGCGCGCATCGACCTGCCGATCCGGCTTGGCGAGGATGCGGGCGTCGTCCTTGACGCCTGTGTTGGCGCCATCGATGAGGCATGGCACCTGGCCCGCGTCGATTTCCCCGGTGGCAGCCTGTGGACCCGCGACAACGGCCTGCCGGCCGGCCGCCGCGTACGGGTGCGCGTGCTCGCCCGCGACGTCAGCCTGGCGATTGGCGACACCGGCCCGAGCAGCATCCAGAACTGCCTCGACGGCCGGGTCGAAAGCCTGGCCGCCGACGACCACCCCGGCCTGCTGCTGGTCCGCGTTGCTGTCGGCGACAGCCTGCTGGTCGCCCGACTGACCCGGCGTTCAGCCGATCAACTCGGGATCGCGCCAGGCCTGCCGGTGCGCGTCCAGGTCAAATCCGTCGCCCTGATGGAGTGAGGCGGCGCTAGTCCGCCGGGTTTTCCCGGCTGGCGCGCGCCGCCATGATTTCCGGCAGTTTGAATTCGATCCAGTCGGCCAGCGCCTCGACCTTCTGCGCCAGTTCCTCGCCCAGCAGCGTCAGGCTGTACTCGACGTGCGGCGGCACCACCGGATGCGCGATGCGCGCGACGAAACCGTCGGCTTCCAGCCACTGCAGGGTTTGCGCCAGCATCTTCTCGCTGATCCCGCCGACCTTGCGGCGCAGATCACTGAAACGCTGCGTGCCGTCGCGCAAGGCCACCAGCAGCAGGACGCCCCAGCGGCTGGTGACGTGCTTGAGCACCTCGCGCGACGGACACTGTTCGGCGAAGACGTTGCCGCGCCGCATCAGCTCGGCCAGCGTGGCGGGCGGCTCGGGGGAAATTCGGTCGTTCATTGAGCACTTACCTTTTTGTGCGTACTTACTATTTGTAAGTATAGCCATTATCCTGCGCTTCCCCATCACGAAATGAAGAAAGGAAGTCCCATGATCGTCGTCACCGGCGCTACCGGCCAACTCGGCCAACTCGTCATCGAGCACCTGCTCAAGCGCGTTCCCGCCAGCAAAATCGCCGCTGCGGTGCGCAATCCGGACAAGGCCGGCACTCTGGCGGCGCGCGGCATCACTGTGCGCGAGGCCGATTACGACCGGCCAGAAACGCTGGCCCGCAGCTTCGCCGCCGGCGACAAGGTGTTGCTGATCTCATCCAGCGAAATCGGCCGCCGCCTGCCCCAGCACCAGGCGGTCATCGACGCCGCCCGCCGCGCCAATGTCGGTCTGCTCGCCTACACCAGCCTGCTCCACGCCGATACTTCACCGCTGCCCCTGGCCGCCGAACACAAGGCGACCGAGGCCGCGCTGCGAGCGTCCGGCCTGCCGGTCACGATCTTGCGCAACGGCTGGTATAGCGAGAATTATCTGGCCGGCATCGACGCCATCCTCGCCCACGGTGCCGTACTTGGTTGTGCCGGCGACGGCCGCATCGCCTCGGCCGCACGCAACGACTACGCCGAAGCCGCGGCCGTGGTGATGAGCGGCAGCGGTCACGTCGGCAAGACCTACGAACTGGCCGGCGACCAGGCTTACACGCTCGCCGATCTGGCCGCTGAAATTGCCGCCCAGGCGGGCCAGCCGATTGCCTTCCACAACCTGCCGCAGGCCGAATACCGGGGCATACTGATCAACGCCGGCCTGCCCGAAGGCCTGGCCGACCTGCTCGCCGAATCCGACACCGGCGCGGCTCAGGGCGGTTTGTTCGACGATAGCCGGCAACTGGGCAAGCTGATCGGCCGGCCGACCACCTCGCTGGCCGACTCGGTGCGCAGCGCCCTGGGCAAAAGCTGAGCGGCGATTCCGGGTGCGAAACTTGCATGCGTATGTGATTTCCTGTCTGGTTTACGACACGCATGAAAATCGCCATCGCCACCCGGAATTTCAATGAAGTCAGCGGCCACGCCGGCCAGTGCCGGCAGTGGCTGCTCTATGACCTGTCGCAGCACCGTTCCAGCCAGTTGCTGCCGGCCCCGCAGCTGATCGATCTGGTCAAGGACGAAGTGCTGCATGTCTTCACCGACGACCGGCCGCACCCGCTGGACGGCATCGACATCGCCGTGGTTGCCAGTGCCGGCGACGGTTTCATCCGCCACATGAAGCTGCGCGGCTGCGAGGTACTGGTCACCGGCGAAACCGATCCGGCGGTGGCCATCACCCGTATTCTGGCGGGCGAAGCGCTGTCCGATCCGCGCTTCGACATCACCACCACGCTATGTAAGCTGCGCGACCTGTTCTCGCGCTACTGAGAAACTCAGTCGATCAATTCAATCTGGCCGCTGACACTGGTCGTCAGCAGGCTTTCGCCAGCTTCCAGCGGCGCCGGCATGGCTTCGGCCATCATGACCTTGGCGGCACGGAACACCGGCATGGGCATGGCACCGCCCTGTTGCGAAACCGACAACTGCTTGATCTTCCACTTTTTGCCCAAGGCGCCGGCAATGACCTCGGCGCGGCTCTGGAAGGCCTTGATCGCATCGCGCGTCGCTTCGTCCTCGACCTGACGGCGGGTTTCCGGTGACGGCATCTGGCTGACCTGAGCCACCGCCAGACGACGTTGCTGCAGTTCGCCGAGCAGTTCGGAGACGGCACCCAGATCGCGCGATTCGATGACCAGCTCGCTGCGCATGCGCCAGCTTTCGATCTTCTGGTCGCGACCATAGACCGGGTAGGTCGACTGGTTGCCGGACTTGACCGTCACCCCGGCCTTGCCGCGAATCAGTTGCAGCCCGCCGGCGATCTCCTGATTGACGCGACGCGCCAGATCGGCCGGATTATTGCCCTGGACCTCGCTATAGACGACTGCCCGAACCTGGTCGTTGACTGCCGGTCGCGCCGCTTCGGCGGCCAGATCGACCGTCGTTGCCGCCTGGGCGCCGAGCGCCAGCAAGCCGCTGAGGAAAATTACCGTCTTGATTGCCTTCATGAGTCAGTGCTCCGATTTTTGACATGGGAATCTTATCTGCCGCCGAAGGCCGTCGCCACGGGAAATCCGTAAAAATATGTTTCCCGCACGAAAGTCCTCAGTGGATTTTTGCTTGTATCGGACCCTGCCTTTTGTAATACTTTGACCCCCATGATCAATGTGCTTCAACTCAATCGCGTGCCAAACCAGGAAGATACTCCGGTGGAAGGAGCCCGTCGCGTCATCAACGGCGAAGAGCGCGTCTACTACGACGGTTACTGGATCAAGGCATACAAGGTGCCGGCGGATACGCTGGAAGCCAAAAAGCGCCTGATCGATGCCCTCACCCGCCGCCTGTTCAACCATACCGAACATGGGCTGAACATTCCCGGCACCCGACTGGCCGAGGCGAGAAGCACGTTTGAAGCGGAAACCGACCCGGCGCGCCGGCGCGTCAAGGGCGCCATGCTGGCCGGCGCACTGTTCAACCGCGCCGCCGACATCTTCCGCAAGCTGGTCGAACTGCAGGCCTGCGGCATCGAGATCCTCAGCGACAACCCGTTGATGCGCGAATGCGGTCGTTGCCTGCTCGAAGCCATGGAACTCGGCCGCAACGTGCTGCACCGCAGCGGCGAGGAAGGTATCGACGAACTGTGGGGCGAACCATTCCGTGCCTTCTCGATTCCGCTGGAAGATTTCTACGAGAGCCGCTACATCAAGATCGGTCAGACGATGCGCGACATCGACCTGATCGCCCGCTGCATGATCACCAACCTGGCGCAACTGCCCGCGTTTGCCGGCGCCGAGTCGGCCATCACCGATCTGGCCAATGCCGCCAAGATCAAGACCGAAACGCTGCGTACCGATCCGGATATTTTCGACGTGTGGGCCATCATGGTCACCGCCGGCGAGCGTCTGGACAACCTGACGCCGCATCCGGTCGCCACCGACAGCGAAGCCGTCCGTCACGATACAGCGGAAGGCCTGCAACTGTTCCGTCAGGGACGCGACCTGATTTTCTACATCACCCGCGCCCGTACGCCGATGCCCAAGAGCACCCGCGACTTCGTCTCGCGTTGCGAAGCCTACCGCACCACCGGGCACGCGCCGCTGGCCTTCTTCCGCCAGGACTGATCCTGCCTCAGTTGGCCTCGTGCCGGTTGCGGCCGGATTCCTTGGCCTTGTACAACAGTTCGTCGGCCAGACGGAACATCTGGTTGACCTGACCGCTGGCGGGTGCCATGCACATGGCACCGACCGACACCGTCACCCGACCCCAATCGGCATTCCAGTCGTGACGGATGTTGAGCGCGGCGATCGCCTCGACGATCGCCATCGCAATACCCACGTGCACACCCGGTGCCGCATCGGGAATGATCAGCGAAAACTCTTCACCACCGTAGCGCGCGGCAAACACGCCGGGGGCCATCTGGTCCTGGTTGGCCTGCTCGGCAACTTTTTCGAGGCAGGCAGCGACGGCGCACAGGCACTCGTCGCCGGCTTGGTGACCGTAGTGGTCGTTGAAATTCTTGAAGTTGTCGACATCGACCATCAGCAGGCTGAAGGGCGCGCCCTGCTGAACGGCCATTTCCCACAGGTGATCGACGCGCATGTCCATCGCCCGCCGGTTGAGCAGGCCGGTCAGGCCGTCGCGATTGGCCTGATCCTGCAATTTCCCGTTGGCCAGCGCCAGGCGCGAACGCAGCGCGGCAATCCGGGACATCGCCTTCATCTTGGCCTGCAGCACGCTTTCCGGCGAACTCTTGGAAATGAAGTCATCGCCGCCGGCCTCGATGGCGGTCACCAGATTGGTATCGCTGTCGGTGGCGGTGACGAAGATGATCGGCGTCCAGGCCCAGGGCTCATGCCCTTCCAGCGAACGGATGCGGGTAGTCGTCTCGAAACCGTTCATGCCCGGCATTTCGATATCCATCAGGATGAGATCGAAACGTTCGGCTTGAAACAGGTCAATGGCCGTTTGCCCATTGATCGCATGCTTGACCTCGTGCCCGAAGGATTCGAGGCGAGCGGTCGTGACCATCGCGATGGCGCGCGAATCGTCGACCAGAAGTATTTTCATTGATTGAGCCTGCTACGGATTACAGGTGACAGGATACCTCTTCAAGTGAAGCATGGATAGCACGAAAGTCATACCTGTTAGATTGAGTAATACTTTCGGTACCAATTAACAAAGGTATTTACGCCGTCCTTGATGGCGGTTGCCGGTGCAAATCCAACCCAGTTGTCGAGCAAAGCGGTATCCGCATAGGTTGCCGGCACGTCGCCGGGCTGCATCGGCAGATAGATCTTCTCGGCCGGCTTGCCGATGGCGCTTTCCAGCGCGCCGATGAAATCCATCAGCGGCACTGGATCGCTATTGCCGATGTTGAATACGCGGTACGGGGCATTGCTGGTCGCCGGATCGGCGGTCAGCGGATCGTAGCCCGCATTGACTTCGGCATTGCGGTCCATGGCCCGGATCACCCCTTCGACGATGTCGTCGATATAGGTGAAGTCCCGCTTCATGTCGCCATGGTTGAAGACCTTGATCGGCTCCCCCTTGAGAATGGCACCGGCAAACAGGAAAGGCGCCATGTCCGGCCGGCCCCACGGACCATAGACGGTGAAGAAGCGCAGGCCCGTCGTCGGCAGCCGGTAGAGGTGGCTGTAGGTGTGCGCCATCAACTCGTTGGCCTTCTTGGTCGCTGCATACAGGCTGACCGGGTGGTCAACGCTGTCGTGTTCCGAGAACGGCATTTTGGCGTTGCCGCCGTACACGCTGGAACTCGAGGCATAGACCAGGTGCTGCACGGCGTTGTGGCGGCAGCCTTCCAGGATATTCACGAAGCCGACCAGATTGCTGTCGGCGTAGGCGTGCGGGTTGGTAATGGAGTAGCGCACACCGGCCTGGGCGGCCAGGTGAATGACCTTGTCGAACTTTTCATCGGCGAAGAGTTGGGCAATGACCGGACGGTCGGCGATATCCATCCTGACGAAGCGGAAACCCGGCTTGTCAGCGAGCTGAGCCAGCCGCGCTTCCTTGAGGCTGACTTCGTAGTAGTCGTTGAGGTTGTCGATGCCGACCACCTCGTCTCCGCGTTCCAGAAGGCGCAACGCGGTGTGCATGCCGATGAAACCGGCAGCGCCGGTGACGAGGATTTTCATGGTTCAGTCTCCGCCGAACAGGTCACGGGTGTAGACCTTGGCCGCCACATCGGCTAGGTCATCGGTGTTGCGGTTGGCAATGATGATATCGGCTTCCTGCTTGAAGGCGGCAATGTCCTTGACCACCCGCGAACGGAAGAACTCGCTCTCGGCCAGGTTCGGTTCGTAGATGATGACTTCGATGCCCTTGGCCTTGAGCCGCTTCATGATCCCCTGGATGCTCGACGCCCGGAAGTTGTCCGAGCCGGCTTTCATCACCAGTCGATAGACGCCGACCACCTTGGGGTTCTTGCGGATGATGTCGCTGGCGATGAAGTCCTTGCGCGTCGTGTTCGATTCGACAATCGCGTGGATCAGGTTCTGAGGCACTTCGCGGTAATTGGCCAGCAGTTGCTTGGTGTCCTTGGGCAGGCAGTAGCCCCCGTAGCCGAAGCTCGGGTTGTTGTAGTGGCTGCCGATGCGCGGATCGAGGCAGACGCCTTCGATGATCTGCCGGGTGTCCAGCCCGTGCGTGGCGGCGTAGGTGTCGAGCTCGTTGAAGTAGGCCACGCGCATCGCCAGGTAGGTATTGGAGAACAGCTTCACCGCTTCGGCTTCGGTGCTGTCGGTGTAAAGCACCGGGATGTCCTGCTTGATCGCGCCTTGCTGGAGCAAGCCGGCAAAGGTCCGGGCGCGTTCGCTCTTGTCGCCAACGATGATGCGCGACGGGTGCAGGTTGTCGTACAGCGCCCTGCCCTCGCGCAGGAATTCCGGCGAGAAGATCAGATTCACCGGCTTGCCGGTGGCAATCCCGAAGGCTTCGCGCACCTTGGCGGTGTAGCCCACCGGAACCGTCGATTTGATCACCATCACCGCATCGGGATTGATCGCCAGCACATCGCGGATGACGGCTTCAACCGAAGCGGTATTGAAGTAGTTGGTTTCCGGGTCGTAGTCCGTCGGCGTGGCGATGATGACGAAGTCGGCACCGGCAAAGGCTTCGTTCTTGTCCAGCGTGGCTTTCAGATTCAGCGACTTGTTCGCCAGGTAGTCCTCAATCTCGACATCGACAATCGGCGATTGCCGGCGATTGAGCATCTCGACCTTCTCGGGAAGGATGTCGAGCGCAACCACTTCGTTATGCTGCGCCAGGAGGATGGCGTTGGAGAGTCCGACGTAGCCGGTTCCGGCAATGGCGATTTTCATAGGTCAAGTCAGTGGCGCGCCCGGAGGGACTCGAACCCCCGACCTGCCGCTTAGAAGGCGGCTGCTCTATCCAGTTGAGCTACGGGCGCTGGATGTGGCGCAAAGGAAAATGGTCGGGGCGGTGGGATTCGAACTCACGACCCTCTGCTCCCAAAGCAGATGCGCTACCAGACTGCGCTACGCCCCGACGAAGGTGCGCATTGTATCAGTGCCAATCGCGGCACGCCAGCACCATGGCGCATTACGGCGGTTTAGAACATTGTCACATTGCGCTGCAGCATGTCTTTTCCTTGCCTGGGTGCTGGCTTTCTGATATTTAATCGCTTTTTTGGTCTATGGAAGCGTCCACAAAATGGCAGAAGACTTGCTCCACAAACATTTCGCTCCTTACCAGCCGAAGGCTGACGAGGAGTACATGAGCAACAAGCAGCTCGCCCATTTCCGGAAGATTCTGGAAACGCTCAAGCAGGAACTGAGTGAGGATATCGACCGCACGGTGCATACCATGCAGGACGAGGCGACCGTGTTTGCCGACCCGAACGACCGGGCCAGCCAGGAAACGGACATCGCCATCGAACTGCGCAACCGTGACCGCGAACGCAAGCTGATCAAGAAGATCGACGAAACTCTGGGCCGCATCGAAGCCGGCGACTATGGCTTCTGCGACAAGTGCGGCGTGGAAATCGGCATCAAGCGCCTGGAAGCCCGCCCGACGGCGACACTGTGCATCGACTGCAAGACGCTGGACGAACTCAAGGAAAAGCAAATGGCGAAATAATCGCCCATTGCTTTCAGCGCAGACTTACCTTCAGGTTAGTCGCAGCTAAAAGCAAATGGCGAAGTAATCGCCAGCGCAGGCTGATAAAAAAGGGCACCTCACGGTGCCCTTTCTGCTTTTGCGTAATCGCCGAATTACTGCTGTTGCTGCTGTTCCTGCTGGGCAGCGCCCTCTTCCTCAGCAACTGCCTTCATCGACAGCTTGACGCGGCCGCGGTCGTCGGTTTCGAGAACCTTGACGCGTACAACCTGGCCTTCCTTGACGTAGTCTTCGACCTTGTTGACGCGCTCCTTGGCGATCTGCGAGATGTGCAGCAGGCCGTCCTTGCCCGGCAGGACCGAAACGATCGCACCGAAGTCGAGGATCTTGAGCACGGTGCCTTCGTAGATCTTGCCGATTTCGACTTCGGCGGTAATCGCATCGATCTTGGCACGCGCCAGGGCAGCAGCTTCGCCCGAGGTGGCAGCGATGGTGATCGTGCCGTCGTCCTGGATGTCGATGGTGGTGCCGGTTTCTTCGGTCAGCGCACGGATGACGGCGCCGCCCTTGCCGATCACGTCACGGATCTTTTCCGGATTGATCTTGAAGGTGTACAGACGCGGTGCGTAGGCCGACATTTCTTCACGCGGACCGGCAGCGGCTTCCTGCATCAGGTTGAGGATGTGCAGACGGGCTTCCTGGGCTTGCGCCAAGGCAACCTGCATGATTTCCTTGGTGATGCCCTGGATCTTGATGTCCATCTGCAGCGCGGTGATGCCAGCGGTGGTACCGGCCACCTTGAAGTCCATGTCGCCGAGGTGATCTTCGTCGCCGAGGATGTCGGTGAGGACGGCAAAGCGGTTGCCTTCCTTGATCAGGCCCATGGCGATACCGGCGACGTGCGCCTTCAGGGGCACGCCGGCGTCCATCAGTGCCAGGCAGCCGCCGCAGACCGAAGCCATCGACGAGGAGCCGTTCGATTCAGTGATTTCGGAAACCACGCGCATCGAGTACGAGAAGTCTTCCGGCTTCGGCAGCACGGCCAGCAGGGCGCGCTTGGCCAGACGGCCGTGGCCGATTTCACGACGCTTCGGCGTACCGACGCGGCCGCATTCGCCGGTGGCGTACGGGGGCATGTTGTAGTGCAGCATGAAGCGGTCGCGGTATTCGCCGGACAGCGCATCAATGATCTGCTCGTCGCGGTTGGTACCGAGCGTTGCCACAGCCAGGGCCTGGGTTTCACCACGGGTGAACAGGGCCGAGCCATGGGTGCGCGGCAGGACGCCGGAACGCATGGTGATCGGACGCACGGTACGGGTGTTGCGACCGTCGATACGCGGTGCGCCCGACAGGATGCGACCACGGACGATGCCGGCTTCGAGTTCGAAGAACAGGTTGCCAACGGTGTTGGCATCCGGCGCACCTTCTTCACCGGTGCACAGGGCGGCAACGGCTTCGGCGGAGATTTCCTTGACGCGCTGGCTGCGGGCCTGCTTGGAGGTGATGCTGTAGGCTTCTTCCAGCTTGGCACCGACCAGATCCTTCAGGCGGGCAACCAGGGCTTCGTCCTTGGCCGGCGGCTGCCAGTCCCATTCCGGCTTGCCGGCTTCCTCGACCAGCTCGTTGATGGCGTTGATCGCCTTCTGCATTTCGTTGTGACCGAAAACGACGGCGCCGAGCATGACTTCTTCCGACAGCTGATCGGCTTCGGATTCGACCATCAGCACGGCGGATTCGGTGCCGGCAACGACCAGGTCAAGCTGGCTGTCCTTGAGCTGCGACAGCGTCGGGCAGAGCACGTACTGGCCGTTGATGTAACCGACGCGGGCAGCGCCGATGGGGCCGGCGAACGGGATACCGGAGATGGCCAGGGCGGCGGAAGCACCGATCATCGCCGGGATATCGGAATCGACTTCCGGATTCAGCGAGATGACGGTGGCGACGATCTGGACTTCATTGTAGAAACCTTCCGGGAACAGCGGACGGATCGGACGGTCGATCAGGCGGCAGGTCAGGGTTTCCTTTTCCGAAGGACGGCCTTCGCGCTTGAAGAAGCCGCCGGGGATACGGCCGGCAGCGTAAACTTTTTCCTGATAATCGACGGTCAGCGGGAAGAAATCCTGACCGGGCTTGGCATTCTTGGCACCGACAACGGTCACCAGGACGACGGTCTCTTCCATCGAGACGACAACAGCGCCGCCAGCCTGACGGGCGATTTCGCCGGTTTCCAGGGTAACCTGGTGTTCGCCGTAGGCGAAGGTCTTTTTCACGACATTAAACATTGACTTCCTTTCACTCTCATCACATTAAACAACGCAACAATAACAACGACTTAACTAACAACAAAGAACAATGGGACAACTAAAAAACAAAAAAGCGGCCGGGATTTTTCCGGGCCGCTTTTGCGGTAATTCAGGGCTGCTTACTTCGTTCCCGGGCGAATTGTGGCGCGAAGACCAGCCGCAGACAGTGCGTTAGCACGGCAAGGCGCAGTCGACAAAGCCACGGATCGCCCGGGGAAGAAAGAAATTACTTGCGCAGGCCCAGTTTCGTGATCAGCGTGCGATAACGCTCGACATCCTTGCCCTTCAGGTAGTCCAGCAGCTTGCGGCGCTGCGAGACGAGGTGCAGCAGGCCACGACGCGAATGGTGATCCTTGCTGTGCTCCTTGAAGTGCGGCTGCAAGTCGTTGATGCGGGCGGTCAGCAGTGCGACCTGGACTTCCGGGGAACCGGTGTCGCCCTTGGACTGTGCGTATTCGGCGACGATGCTCGCCTTTTGTTCGGTGGTAACGGCCATTTCAAAACCCTCTTTCATTAAAACGACGCAGCCCCGGTTTGATAGAGCGAACGCCAATTGGAAAATTTTCCCGACGGTATCGGAAAGCGGCGGATTGTACCAGCTTACGGCGCCAGTTGCACCAGTCTTTTCGGCCACAGGCGCTGGCCCGGCCCGGGCTCGCCGACGCCGATCAGCCGGTCTCCGGCATAGACCCGGATCTTGCCGCTCAAGCCGTCCGGCAGGTCGACCGGATTACCGTGGCTGAAGCGCTGTTCGGCTTCACCGCTGAGATCGACGCGGGGCAGGCTCTGCAGCAGCGCATCGACCGGACGCAGACACGCAACACGCGCGCCCTCCTCGATGCTGTCGATCTGCGCCAGCGTCATGGCGCCGTCGAGCACCAGGTCACCAACCCGGGTCCGCCGCAAGGCGGTCAGATGCGCGCCGCAACGCAGCGCGGCGCCGATATCCTGAGCGAGTACGCGAATATAGGTGCCCTTGCTGCAACTGACCGACAGGCGCAGGCGGGTGCCGGTGAATTCGAGCTGGTCGATGACGTGAATGGTCACCGGCCGGGCCTCGCGGTCGACGGTGATGCCCTGCCGGGCGAGTTCGTAGAGCGGCCGGCCGTCGCGCTTCAGGGCCGAATGCATGGGCGGCACCTGCAGGATGTCGCCGGTGAATTGCGGCAGCACGCGGGCGATATCGGCGGACGTGACATTGACCTCGGCAGTCGCCGTGACCACGCCTTCGGCATCGCCGGAATCGGTGCTCACCCCGAGCAGGAGCTCGGCCTCGTAGGTCTTGTCGGCATCAAGCAGATCGGCGGAGAACTTGGTCGCCTCGCCAAAGCACAAGGGCAACAGGCCGGTGGCCAGCGGGTCGAGCGTACCGGTGTGCCCCCCCTTGGCAGCGGAGAACAGGCGCCGGGCCTTTTGCAGGGCGTCGTTGGAACTCATGCCCTGCGCCTTGTCGAGCAGCAATACGCCATCGACCTGCTTCCAGGTTTTCTTGACCCTCGGCTCCATGCTGGGCCTAGTCTTCCGGCGTCTGGTCGCTGAGCGCGTTGGCCTGCTGGATCAGCGCCGTCATGCTGGCACCGTATTCCAGGGAACTGTCGTAGATGAAATGCAGTTCCGGCAAAGTGTGAATATGGATACGCCGCCCCAGCTCACGCCGCAGGAAACCGGCGGCACGCTTCAAGCCCTGCTCGATTTCGGGCAGATGCTCGACATTGAGCGTGGTGAAAAACACCTTGGCGTGCGCATAATCCGGCGTCAGTTCGACGGCGGTCAGACTGATCATGCCGACGCGCGGATCCTTCAGTTCGCTGCGGATCAGGTCGGCCAGATCGCGGCGCACCTGCTCCGCGACCCGGTCTCCCCGTTGAAAGCCTCTTGCCTGCTTCTTCATTACAGCGAGCGCGCCACTTCCTGGATTTCGTACACTTCGAGCTGATCGCCTTCCTGAATGTCGTTGTTACCACGCAGCGACAGACCGCACTCGAAGTTGGAACGGACTTCCTTGACGTCGTCCTTGAAGCGCTTGAGCGAATCCAGCTCGCCGTCCCACTGAACCACGTGATTGCGCAGCAGGCGAACGCGCGAATTGCGCTTGACGATGCCTTCGAGCACGTAACAGCCGGCAATGGCGCCGACCTTGGAAACGTGGAAGACTTGACGGATCTCGACCATGCCGGTGATCTGCTCGCGCTTCTCCGGGGACAGCATGCCGGACAGTGCCGCCTTGACCTCATCGACCGCATCGTAGATCACGTTGTAGTAACGGATATCGACGCCGAAGTTCTCGGCCAGCTTGCGCGAACCGGCATCGGCACGGATGTTGAAGCCGATGATGACGGCACCCGAGGCTTGCGCGAGGTTGACGTCGGATTCGCTGATCGCACCGACCGCACCGTGGATGATCTGGACGCGGACTTCCTCGTTGGACAGCTTGGACAGGGTCTGCACCAGGGCTTCCTGGGAACCTTGCACGTCGGCCTTGACGATCAACGGCAGGGTCTTGACCTGGCCTTCTTCCATCTGCTGGAACATGTTCTCCAGCTTGGCCGCCTGTTGCTTGGCCAGCTTGACGTCGCGGAACTTGCCTTGACGGAACAGGGCGATTTCGCGTGCCTTCTTTTCGTCGGCCAGCACGATGGCTTCTTCGCCAGCGGCCGGGACGTCCGACAGACCGAGGATTTCGACCGGAATCGACGGACCGGCTTCGTTGATCGGCTTACCGTTCTCGTCGAGCATGGCACGGACACGACCGAAGACCTGACCGGCGAGCACGATGTCGCCGCGCTTGAGGGTGCCGGACTGAACCAGCATGGTGGCCACCGCGCCGCGCCCCTTGTCGAGACGGGCTTCGATGATCAGGCCCTTGGCCGGCGCTTCCTTCTGTGCGGTCAGTTCAAGCACTTCAGCCTGCAGCAGGATCTGTTCGAGCAGTTCGTCGATACCGATACCCTTCTTGGCCGACACCGGACAGAACGGCGAATCGCCACCGTACTCTTCCGGAATGACGCCTTCGGCAACCAGTTCCTGCTTGACGCGATCCGGATTGGAATCCGGCTTGTCGATCTTGTTCACCGCGACCACCAGCGGCACACCAGCCGCCTTGGCGTGGTGGATCGCTTCCTTGGTCTGCGGCATCACGCCATCGTCGGCAGCGACGACCAGAACGACGATGTCGGTCGCCTTGGCACCACGCGCACGCATCGCCGTGAAGGCTTCGTGACCCGGGGTGTCGAGGAAGGTGATCATGCCGCGATCGGTTTCGACGTGGTAGGCACCGATGTGCTGGGTAATGCCACCCGCTTCACCAGCCGCCACCTTGGCGCGACGGATGTAGTCGAGCAGCGAGGTCTTGCCGTGGTCGACGTGGCCCATGACGGTTACCACCGGGGCGCGCGGCACCAGCGGCACGTCCTTGTGCTCCGCGCTTTCCTCGAGGAAGGCATCGGGATCGTCGAGCTTGGCGGCAACCGCCTTGTGGCCCATTTCCTCGACGACGATCATCGCCGTCTCCTGGTCGAGCACCTGGTTGATGGTGACCATGGAACCCATCTTCATCATCGTCTTGATGACTTCGGTGGCCTTCACGGCCATCTTGTGGGCCAGGTCGGAAACGGAAATGGTTTCGGGGATATGTACTTCACGGGAAATCGGCTCGGTCGGCGCCTGGAAGCTACCCTGACCGTCGTCGGACTTGCCGTGCGATTTCTTGTGACCGTGGCGACCATCTTTCCAGCCGCTACCGACATCGGCGCCGCGGGTCTTGAGACCGCCCTTCTTCTTGCCATCATCGGCAGCACGGCCGCCCTTCTCGCCCTTCTTGGCAGCGCCCGGGGCATCCGGCTTCTTGTGCAGCGTACCCTTCTCGCCTTCACCGCTGCGCGCCTGGGCAGCAGCCTGCTGCTTGGCCTGCTCGGCAGCCTTGGCGGCAGCAGCGGCCGCTTCGGCCTGCTGGCGCATCGCAACCAGATTGGCTTCGCGAGCCTGTTTCTCCTTGAGCTCGCGCTCCTGGATTTCGCGCAGGCGATTGAAGCGCCGTGCTTCCTCTTCGCGGGCCTTGAGTTCCTTCTCGCCAATGATGCTGGCGCGGTCGATGGTGCGGCGAACCGGTGCGGCTTCGGTCGTTTCGACGGGGGCGGCTTCGACAACCGCAGGCGTTTCGGCGACTTCAGGTTCCGGCTCGGGCTCTGGTTCCGGCATCGGCTCGGGTTCCGGTTCGGGCTGAACTTCAACGACCGGCTCCGGAATGGCCTCGACCACCGGCTCGGGAATGGCTTCTGGCTGGACTTCCGCCAGTGCCTCGATCACTTCTGCCTCTTCCGAAGCTTCGGCTGCATCCGGATGCAGCTCATGGACATCGCGCTTGACCAGCACGCGCTTCTTGCGCACTTCGACCTGAACGGTACGGGCGCGACCATGGGAATCGGTGGCCTTGATCTCCGAGGTCTGTTTGCGCGTCAGGGTGATCTTGTTCTTGGGCTCGGCCTCGCCGTGCGAACGGCGCAGATAGTCGAGCAGGCTGGTTTTGTCCTGGTCGGTCAGCGTATCGCTGCCCCCGGACTTGCCGACACCGGCGCGGCCAAGCTGCTCGAGCAGCGACTCGACCGGCATTTTGAGTTCAACGGCAAATTGTGAAACGGTTGTTGCGGACATACTTACTACCTCCCTGCTCACTCGAACCAGTGAGCGCGTGCCTTGAGAATGATTTCCTTGGCACGCTCTTCTTCAATGCCGGTCATTTCCGTCAGTTCATCAACTGCCAGTTCGGCGAGATCATCGCGCGTCCTGACGTCATGTTCGGCGAGTTTTGCCGCCAGTTCCTTGGTCATGCCTTCCAGACCGATCAGGTCTTCGGCAACGTTTTCCAACTTTTCCTCGGTGGCGATGGCTTCCGTCAGGAGCACATTGCGCGCACGATTGCGCAGCTCGTTGACGATATCTTCATCCAGCCCGTCGATTTCCAGCATTTCGGCGAGCGGTACGTAGGCGACTTCTTCCAGCGTCGAGAAACCTTCCTCGATCAGCAGGTCGGCCAGTTCCTCGTCGATGTCCAGCTTTTCCATGAACATGACGCGGGTAACGGCGTATTCGGCTTCAGCCTTCTTGGCCGACTCGTCCTGGGTCATCAGGTTGATGGTCCAGCCGGTCAGCTCGGAGGCCAGACGGACGTTCTGACCGCTACGGCCGATGGCGATGGCCAGGTTGTCCTCGTCGACGACGACGTCCATGGCATGCTTTTCCTCGTCGACGACGATCGAGGTCACTTCGGCCGGCGACAGCGCGCCGATCACGAACTGCGCCGGATCGGCCGACCACAGGACGATGTCGATGTTCTCGCCGCCGATCTCGTTGCGCACGGCGGTAACGCGCGAGCCGCGCAAACCGACGCAGGTACCGATCGGATCGATACGCGGATCGTTCGACTTGACGGCAATCTTGGCACGCATACCGGGGTCACGGGCACAGGCCTTCAACTCCATCAGGCCGTCTTCGATTTCCGGGACTTCGAGTTCGAACAGCTTGATCACGAATTCGGGTGCGGTACGCGACAGGATGATCTGCGGGCCACGGGCACCGCGATCGATACGCAGCAGGTAGGCGCGAACGCGGTCGCCGATGCGCAGGTTCTCCTTGGGGATCATCTGGTCGCGCGGCAGCACGGCTTCGATCTTGCCGGCTTCGATGATCGCGTTGCCACGTTCCATGCGCTTGATCGTACCGAAAACGACGTGTTCCTTGCGATCCAGGAAGTCGGACAGGATCTGCTCGCGCTCGGCGTCGCGGATCTTCTGCAGAATGACCTGCTTGGCAGCCTGGGCGCCGATGCGGCCGAAGTCGATCGGCTCCAGCGGTTCTTCGAGGTAATCGCCGGGTTCGATTTCCGGATCGTCCTTGCAGGCTTCCGACATCGGAATCTGGTGGTATTCGTTGACGTACTCGCTGTCGGCAACGACCAGCCAGCGACGGAAGGTATCGTAACTACCGGTGGCACGGTCGATGACGACACGGACCTCGGCTTCGTCGTGGATACGCTTCTTGGTCGCAGATGCGAGCGCCAGTTCAAGGGCACCGAAGACGATTTCCTTGTTGACGTTCTTTTCGCGGGCCAATGCATCGACCAGCAGCAACAGTTCACGGCTCATGGGCTAAAACCTCCAGGTACTTCAGTCGAATTTCGGCACCAGACGTGCCTTTTCGATATTGTTGAATTCGAGTTCCACGTCTTCCTTGTCCAGGCGAAGACCGACCTTGCCGGCTTCACAGCCGAGCAGTTGCCCCTGGAAGTTGCGGCGGTTGTTGTGCGGAATGCGCAGCTTGATCTGGATGTCCTGACCGGCGAAACGCGCGAAATCAGCTTCCTTCTTGACGACACGATCCATACCGGGCGACGAGATTTCGAGGCGGTCGAAATCGATGTTTTCGACTTCGAACAGGCGCGTCAACTGGTTGGAAACCTTGGCGCAATCCTCGACGTCGACGCCCTTTTCTTTTTCCGGGGCATCGATGAAGACGCGGATGGTCCTGCCGCGCGGCGACATTTCGATGTCGACAAGTTCATAACCCAGACCGGTTACCGTCGTTTCAAGCAGCGAATTCAAATCCATAGGCACAAATAAAAAATGGGCGAAACGCCCACCTCAGAAAAATAAGATGCCCGCCAAAAACAGCGGGAGGAACAAACCCGTGAATTATAACGAGTTTATTCCTTCCTCACAATCGCCAGCACGTTGGCAAGACGCTCGATCAGGCCTGTTTCGGCTTTTCCGAGCGCGCCAGCTCACGCATCAGCAACTTGACTTCGGTCTCGTCGAGTTCGCGACAGCGACCGCGCTTGAGTTGCGGCGGCAGCGTGAACGGACCGTAGCGAACACGGATCAGGCGGCTGACGGTACAGCCGACAGCTTCGAACATGCGCCGGACTTCACGGTTGCGCCCTTCGAACAGGCTGACCCGGTACCACTTGTTGGCGCCCTCGCCGCCGGCATCGACCAGACTGGAGAAACTGGCCGGCCCGTCCTCAAGCTGGACGCCGTCGAGCAATTGCTGCTGGGCTTCCATGGTCAGTTCGCCGAGCACGCGGACGGCGTATTCACGAACCAGCTCCGAACTCGGGTGCATCAGCTTGTTGGCCAGTTCGCCGGAAGTGGTGAACAGCAACAGGCCCGAGGTATTGAAGTCGAGACGGCCGACGTTGATCCAGCGACCGCCGCGCATGCGCGGCAGTGCGGCGAAGACCGACGGGCGGCCATCGGGATCGTCGCGCGAGACGATCTCGCCTTCCGGCTTGTGGTACATCAGCACGCGCGGCGGACGCGAACTGCTGCCGGTGAAACGGATGTTGATCAGGCGCCCGCCGATCTTGACCTTGTCGGTCGGAATCACCGACTGGCCAATGGTGGCGACGACGCCATTGACGCTGACCTTGCCGGCGGCGATCCACTCTTCCATCTCACGCCGCGAACCGACGCCGGCCTGGGCCAGGATCTTCTGCAGACGCTCGGGCTTGGCCGCCGCAAGCGGCCGCCCGTCACGCGCGATGGCGCCACGGTTGGCCCGCCCACCGGTGTTCGGTGCCGGCTTGCGCCGCGGTGCCGGTTTGGCTGACACCTCCTGCTGTTGATCGACTTCGCCAGGCGGCGCTTCGACGAATTCCCGGGGTGGTGGCGTGCTGCGACCGGCGCCGCGACGCGGGCGCTGGCCAACGGCGGCGGCCTCGACCGGGGCACGGAAAGGCGTGCGTTTATTGGTTTTCATGATTCAGCTCCAGTGTCTGGCTGATTTGTTCAAGCGGCGGCAGTTCGCTGACGCTGCGCAGGCCCAGATCATCGAGAAATTGCTTGGTCGTGGCAAACAGCGCCGGCCGACCGGGGGTGTCGCGGTGGCCGACGACGTCGATCCAGCCACGTTCTTCAAGGGTTTTGACGACATTCGAATTGACCGCGACGCCGCGGATTTCTTCGATGTCGCCACGGGTTACCGGTTGACGATAGGCGATGATGGCCAGGGTTTCCAGCACCGCACGGGAATAACGGGGCGGCTTTTCCGGATTCAGCCGCTCCAGGTAAGGCAGATATTCGGCCCGCGTACGGAAACGCCAGCCCGAGGCGAGCTGGATCAGTTCGGCCGGCCGCTCGGCCCAGTCTTCACGGATCTGGTCGAGCAACTTGCGCAGCGTATCGGAAGACAGTTCTTCGTCGAACATCTTCTTCATGTCGTGCGTGGACATCGGCTCGTGCGTCGCGAGCAATGCCGCCTCAAGAATCTTCTTGACCTGACTCGGTTCCATCTTCCTCTTCCATGACCGGTTCCGGCTCGCCGTCGCGCAGATTGACGTAAATCGGCGCAAAGGCTTCGGTCTGCGTGATGCGGATCAGCTTTTCGCGGCCCAGTTCGAGCATGGCAATGAAATGCACGACCAGTCCGGGCGGCCCCATGGCCGGATCGAACAGGGTCTCGAACTGGACGAAACCGCCCTTTTCCTGCAGATGGCGAAGAATGATGCCCATGTGTTCGCGCACCGACAACTCTTCGCGGCTGATCTTGTGGTTGCGTTTCAGCACCGCCTGGCGCACCACGTTCATCCAGGCTTCCTTGATGTCCTCGACCGAAACTTCCGGCTGCCGGATGAGCAGTGACTTCTCGACCAGAGTCTCGACCCAGAAGAACTCGCGCTCGGCCTGCGGCATTTCGTTGAGCTTCTGGCCGGCGAGCTTCATCTGCTCGTATTCCATCAGCCGACGGACCAGTTCGGCACGCGGATCCTCGACCTCGCCATCGTCGCCGATCTTCGGCCGCGGCAGCAGCATGCGCGACTTGATCTCGATCAGCATCGCCGCCATCACCAGATACTCGGCCGCCAGCTCCAGGTTCTGCGCCCGCATGTTCTCGATGTAGTCGAGATACTGGCGGGTCAGCGGCGCCATCGGAATATCGAGGATATCGACGTTGGCCTTGCGGATCAGGTAGAGCAGCAGGTCGAGCGGGCCTTCGAAGGCGTCGAGCATGATCGCCAGCGCATCCGGCGGGATGTACAGATCCTGCGGCATGGCCTCCATCGGCTCGCCGTAGATGCGCGCCACCGGCTCGAACAGCGATGGCGGCGGCAGATCGACCGCCAGATTCATGCGTCGACCGCCGAACAGCGGAAGCGGAACGACGCAACAGACATCAGTGGTATTCCAGGCCCATCGATTCGCGCACGTCGCGCATCGTCTCGCGCGCCAGTTCGCGTGCCTTCTCGCAACCGTCGGCGATGATGTTCTTGACCAGCACCGGATCGTCGAGATACAGCTGGGCACGCTCGCGCATCGGCGCCTGTTCCTTGAGGATGCCTTCGATCACCGGCTGCTTGCAGTCGATGCAGCCGATACCGGCGGTGCGGCAGCCCTGCTCCAGCGTCGCCCGCGTGGCTTCGTCGGTGTACACCTGGTGCAGTTGCCACACCGGGCAGCGTGCCGGATCGCCCGGATCGGTGCGGCGCACGCGATTGGTGTCGGTCGGCATGCTCTTAACCTTCTTGGCGACCGAGTCTTCCGATTCGCGCATGGTGATGGTGTTGGCGTAGGACTTGGACATCTTCTGCCCGTCCAGGCCCGGCATGCGCGACGCAGCGGTGAGCAATGCCCCCGGCTCGGCAAGGATCATCTTGCCGGTACCTTCGAGGTAGCCGAACAGGCGTTCGCGGTCGGCCACCGACAGGTGCTGGATTTCGTCGAGCACGGCATGCGCCTGTTCGAGCGCTTCGCGCTGACCTTCCTGCTGGTAGCGGGTGCGCAGTTCTTCATACAGGCGGGCGCGCTTGCTGCCGAGCTTCTTGACCGCCTCGCGGGCCTTGTCCTCGAATCCGGGTTCGCGGCCGTAGAGGTGGTTGAAGCGGCGGGCAATTTCGCGCGAGAACTCGATGTGCGGCACCTGGTCCTCGCCGACCGGCACCTTGTCGGCGCGGTAGATGAGGATGTCGGCCGCCTGCAGCAACGGGTAACCGAGGAAACCGTAGGTCGACAGATCCTTGTTCGACAGCTTTTCCTGTTGATCCTTGTAGGTCGGCACGCGCTCCAGCCAGCCGAGCGGCGTCATCATCGACAGCAGCAGGTGCAGTTCGGCATGCTCGGGCACGCGCGACTGGATGAACAGGGTCGCCTGATTGGGATCGACACCGGCCGCCAGCCAGTCGATAACCATGTCCCAGGTTGCCTTCTCGATGTTCTGGGGATTGTCGTACTGGGTCGTCAGGGCGTGCCAGTCGGCAACGAAGAACAGACAGGGATATTCCTGCTGCAGTTCAACCCAGTTCTTGAGGACGCCGTGGTAATGGCCGAGATGCAGCGCCCCGGTGGGACGCATGCCGGAAAGGACACGTTCTGCGTACATAGCTGTTTGTCGTTTAGTAAAGACCGAAAATTGTTTCGATGGCGCGCGCCGAGAAAAGCACCAGCGGGCTCATGATGTCGCTGAGGATACCGGTGAACAGCAGGACCAGCAAAATCGGGAAGCCCCACGGCTCGATGCGCGAGAACTGCCAGGCCAGGCGGTGCGGCAACAGGCTGACGGCGATGCGCCCGCCGTCAAGCGGCGGCAAGGGTAAAAGGTTGAGCACCATGAGCACGCAATTGATGACGATGCCGATCTTGCTCATCTCGGACAGCGGCACGGTGAAATCGGTGCTGGGCATTTCCCAGGCCAGCTTGAGCATGAAGGCCCAGCACAATGCCATGAACAGGTTGGCAGCCGGCCCGGCGGCAGCTACCCAGAGCATGTCGCGCTTGGGATTGCGCAGGCGGGTGAAATCGACCGGTACCGGCTTGGCGTAACCGAACAGGAAGCTGCCCGCCGAGAAGACGAGAATGGCGACCGGAATCAGGATGGTACCGATCGGATCGATGTGGCGCAGCGGATTCAGGCTGATCCGCCCCATCTGCCAGGCGGTCGGATCGCCGAAATGGCGGGCCGCGTAACCGTGCGCCGCTTCGTGCAGGGTGATCGCGAAGATCACCGGCAATGCAGCGATGGCGATGGTCTGGATCAGGGCGTTGATGTCGAGCATGTTCAGTCGAATCCGAACGGGGCGAGCGGGCCGCGACCGGCGCGAACCAGTTCGGGCGCCGAACCGGTCAGGTCGATGACGGTGGTCGGTTCGATACCGCAGGTGCCGGCATCGAGGATTAGTTCAAGCTGGTCGTCGAGACGGTCGAGAATTTCCCAGCCCTCGGTCAGCGGACTGTCCTCACCCGGCAACTGCAGCGTCGTCGTCAGCAGGGGTTCCTGCAACTCTTCCAGCAAGGCCAGGGCGACCGGGTGATCCGGCACGCGCACACCGATGGTCTTGCGCTTGGGGTGCATGACCCGGCGCGGCAACTCCTTGCTGCCTTCGAGGATGAAGGTGTAGCTGCCCGGCGTTGCCGCCTTGAGCAAGCGGTACTGGGCGTTGTCGACACGCGCGAAATGGGCGATCTCGGAGAGGTCGCGAACCATCAGCGTGAGGTGGTGACGCTCGTCCATCTGGCGGATCAGGCGGATGCGGTCGAGCGCTTCCTTGTCACCCAGATGACAAGCCAGTGCGTAACAGGAGTCCGTCGGCAAGGCGACGATGGCGCCCTTGCGGATGAAGTCGGCCGCCTGGGCAAGCAGGCGCTGCTGCGGGGAATCGGGATGGATATTGACGACGCGGGCCATGGTTTCAATCGATCAGGCGCCAGACCGGCTTGAGGTCCGGCGGCAGCGGTGCCGCCCGACCGAGGTCGACGTAACTCTCGTCCGGCCCGTGAAAATCCGAGCCGCGCGAGGCATGAAAAGCGTAATGGCGTGCCAGCCGGGCAAAATGCAGCAGGTGGTCGGGCGAATGGCTGCCACTGGCCACCTCGATCGCCTGCCCGCCCAGATCCTTGAACTCGTCGAGGAACTTGCGCATGTCACCACCGGACATTCTGTAGCGCCCGGGATGGGCCACCACGGCGACACCGCCGGCCGCGTGAATCCAGCCCAGCGCATCGGCCAGGGAAGCCCAACGGTGGTCGACATAGCCAGGCTTGCCGGGTGCCAGGTAATACTGGAACACCCCGGAAATATCCCGGGCGATGCCGATGGAGACGAGATAGCGGGCAAAATGGGCGCGCGAAATCAGGTTCGGATTGGTCACGTAGCCCATGGCCCCTTCGAAGACGCCATGAATGCCGATGGCGTCAAGCGCCTCGCCCATCCGCCGGGCGCGCTCGAGACGACCGCTGCGCAGCGCTTCGAGGCCGCCGACCAGCACCGGATTGGCCGGATCGAAGCCGAGACCGACGATATGGATCGGCGTTTCCCGCCACTCGATGGAAATCTCCACCCCGGGAACGAAGCGCATCCCGGCTTCTGCCGCGGCTTCCGCCGCTGGCGCCAAGCCGCCGATATCGTCGTGATCGGTCAAGGCCCAGAAATCGACACCGTTATCCGCCGCCCGGCGCGCCACCACCGCCGGCGGCAACAAACCGTCGGACACGGACGAATGGCAATGAAAATCGAAATTGGCTGGGTTCACGGATGGCAAGACACGGGCAAACGCGGAGTTTAGCACGAAGGCCGCCCCTCACCGAGACGCCTTGTGCGGCGCAACATATTGATTGGACAGCCACGACCGGATATAGTGCGAGCCATCCTGTGGGAGAGCGCAGATCCGTCTGCCGCCGAAGGCGCAATTTCACCCGAAAACGCTCAGGCAAAAGGACCACAAGATGAGGCCAGGCGGCATGCGCATTGGCTGCGAGACACGAAGACAAGCCGAAGACAGTGCGAATAGCACGACGAGGCGCAGTCGACACCGTATCGCTGGCAATGCGCATGTCGCCCCCTGAAACTCTGGAGAGCGGCGTAGACAGCGCCCACCGATGGGGCAAATCTCTCAGGTATCGAGGACAGAGGGGTGAAACGCAAAACGCGAGTTTTACGTTTCACCCCTTTTCTGTTTCCAGAATCGACGTTAACAAACGTCAGTAAAGGATTGATATGCTGAAGCAAACGGTCTTGAATGCCGCCCATCGCGCACTTGGCGCCCGAATGGTCGATTTCGGCGGCTGGGACATGCCGGTCAACTACGGTTCGCAGATCGAGGAGCACCACGCCGTCCGTAACGACTGCGGCATGTTCGACGTCTCGCACATGTGCCCGGTCGATCTGGTCGGCGCCGATTGCCGCCCCTTCCTCTCGCGCCTGGTCGCCAACGACGTCGCCAAGCTGACCGTTTCCGGCAAGGCGCTCTACGCCGCCATGCTCAACGAGGCCGGCGGCGTCATCGATGACCTGATCATCTATTTCCTCACCGACACCAAGTTCCGCCTGGTGGTCAATGCCGGCACCGCCGACAAGGATCTGGCCTGGATGCAGGCCAAGGCCGCCGAATGGAAGATGGACGTCAGCATCACCCAGCGCCGCGACGGCGCCGACAATCTCGGCATCATCGCCGTCCAGGGCCCGAACGCCCGCGCCAAGGTGTGGCAGGTGCTGCCGCAAGTGAAGGCCGCGAGCGAAGGCCTGAAACCCTTCTTCGCCGCCGAAGTCGATCAGTATTTCATCGCCAGCACCGGTTACACCGGCGAAGACGGCTACGAGATCATGCTCCCGGCCAGCGAAGCCGAAGCCGTGTGGAACGCGCTCAAGGTAGCCGGCGTCGCGCCTTGCGGCCTGGGCGCCCGCGACACGCTGCGCCTGGAAGCCGGCATGAATCTCTACGGCCAGGATATGGACGAGACGGTTTCCCCGCTCGACGCCGGCTTGGCCTGGACCGTCGCCATGAAGGACGAGCGCGATTTCGTCGGCCGTGCCGCACTGGCCGCCAACGGCCAGCAGAAACAGTTCCTTGGCCTGATCCTGCTCGACAAGGGCGTGCTGCGCGGCCATCAGAAAGTCGTCACCGCCCACGGCGACGGCGAGATCACCTCCGGCAGCTTCTCGCCGACGCTGCAGCAATCCATCGCCCTCGCCCGCCTGCCACTCGGCGTCGCCATCGGCGATCAAGTCGAGGTCGACATTCGCGGCAAACTGCTCAAGGCCAAGGTCACCAAACCCGTATTCGCCCGCAACGGCAAAGCTGTCATCTAATTCACCCCACTCAGGAGAAAACCATGTCCAACGTCCCGTCCAACCTCAAGTACGCCGCCTCCCACGAGTGGGTCCTGAAGAACGCCGATGGCACCGTCACCGTCGGCATTTCCGACCACGCGCAGGAAGCCCTGGGTGATCTGGTCTTCGTCGAGCTGCCGGAAGTCGGCGCCCATTACGATGCCGAGAAGGAAATCGCCGTGGTCGAGTCGGTCAAGGCCGCCGCCGACGTGTACGCGCCGATCGCCGGCACCGTCACCGAAGTCAACCAGGCCGCCGTCGATGCGCCGGAGTCGGTCAATGCCGACGCCTACGCCGCCTGGCTGTTCAAGATGACCCCGGACAACATCGCCGATGTCGACGCCCTGCTTGACGCCGCCGCCTACCAGGCTGTCGCCGACGCCGCCTGATCCCGGCCCGCCGTTTTTCCTCCACCAGCCCGGTCGACCGTAACCGGCCGGGCTGTTCCGCTGCATAGCCCCCGCGAGAAACAATCCACATGAAGACCCTGCCCTTGAGCGCCCTGGAGCAGCACGACGAATTCATCGACCGTCACATCGGCCCCTGCACCACTGAAATGACCGAGATGCTGGCCACCATCGGTGCCGCCAGCCTCGACCAGCTGATCGACCAGACCGTCCCGGCCGCCATCCGCCTGCCGGCTGACCTGCCGCTGCCGGCCCCGCGCCGCGAACACGAGGCACTCGCCGACCTGAAGGCGATCGCCAGCAAGAACGTGATCCAGAAGTCGTGCATCGGCATGGGCTACTACGACACGCTGACGCCCAAGGTGATCCTGCGCAACGTCATGGAAAACCCCGGCTGGTACACCGCCTACACGCCCTACCAGGCCGAAATCGCCCAGGGCCGCCTGGAAGCGCTGATGAACTTCCAGCAGATGGTCGTCGACCTGACCGGGCTGGAAATCGCCAACGCCTCGCTGCTCGACGAAGCCACCGCCGCCGCCGAAGCCATGACGATGGCCCGCCGCGTTTCCAAGTCGAAGTCGAACCGCTTCCTGGTCGACGCCGCCTGCTTCCCGCAGACCATCGACGTGGTCAAGACGCGCGCCGCCTACTTCGGCTTCGAACTGGTGATCGCTGCGGTCGACACGGTAAAAGACGAAGAATTCTTCGGCGCCCTGCTCCAGTACCCGAACGACAACGGTGAAGTGCGCGACCTCAGCGCGATCATCGCCGGCCTCAAGGCACGCGGCACCACGGTCGCCGTCGCCGCCGACCTGATGGCGCTGGTGCTGCTCAAGTCGCCGGGCGCCATGGGCGCCGACATCGCCCTCGGTTCGAGCCAGCGCTTCGGTATCCCGATGGGCTTCGGTGGCCCGCACGCCGCCTTCTTCGCCACCCGCGAAGCCTTCGTCCGCTCGATGCCGGGCCGCATCATCGGCGTTTCCAAGGACGCACGCGGCAAGACTGCCTACCGCATGACGCTGCAGACGCGCGAACAGCACATCCGCCGCGAGAAGGCCAATTCCAACATCTGCACCTCGCAGGTACTGCTCGCCAACATGGCCGGCATGTACGCCGTTTACCACGGCCCGCAAGGCCTGAAGACGATCGCCACGCGCATCCACCGGCTGACCGCGATCCTCGCCGAAGGCCTCAAGCGCGCCGGCGTCAAGCTGCTCACCGGGCAGTTCTTCGACACCGTCCATATCGACCTCGGCGCCCGCGCCGAGAGCATCCATCAGGCGGCTGTCGCCGCCGGCTACAACCTGCGCCGCGTCTCGGCCGGCGTCCTCGGCGTCTCCTTCGACGAAACGACGACGCGCAACGATGTTGCCGAACTGTTCAAGCTGATCACCCAGGTCACGCTCGACATGGAAACCTTCGACGCTCAGCTCGCCGCCGCCGACCCGGCGCTGCCGGCCGCCCTGCTGCGCGATGACGCGATCCTCGCGCACCCGGTGTTCAACACGCACCACACCGAGCACGAGATGCTGCGCTACCTGAAGTCGCTGCAGAACAAGGACCTGGCGCTCGACCATTCGATGATCTCGCTCGGCTCGTGCACGATGAAGCTGAACGCGACCAGCGAAATGATCCCGGTCACCTGGCCGGAATTCGGCGGCATCCACCCGTTCGCCCCGCGCGAGCAAGTCGCCGGCTACCACGAGATGATCGCCGGCCTGACCGAATGGCTGAAGACGGTGACCGGCTTCGACGCCATCTGCATGCAGCCGAACTCCGGCGCCCAGGGCGAATACGCCGGCCTGGTGGCGATTGCCCGCTACCACGCCAGCCGTGGCGAAGCGCACCGCAAGGTCTGCCTGATCCCGAAATCGGCGCACGGCACCAACCCGGCCACCGCCCAGATGTGCAACATGCAGGTCGTCGTCGTCGATTGCGACGACAACGGCAACGTCGATGTCGCCGACCTCAAGGCCAAGGCTGAGGAACACAAGGACGACCTGGCCTGCCTGATGATCACCTACCCATCGACGCACGGCGTGTTCGAGGAAGCGGTTCGCGAGATCTGCGCCATCGTCCATGCCAACGGCGGCCAGGTATACATGGACGGCGCCAACCTCAACGCCCAGGTCGGCCTGACCTCGCCCGGCTTCATCGGCGCCGACGTCAGCCACATGAACCTGCACAAGACCTTCGCCATCCCGCACGGCGGCGGCGGACCGGGCATGGGCCCGATCGGCCTGAAGGCCCACCTCGCACCGTTCATGGCCAACCACGCGGTCGCCGCCATCGACGGTCCGCACGGCGGCCAGGGCGCGGTCTCGGCGGCGCCCTTCGGTTCGGCGTCGATCCTGACCATTTCTTGGATGTACCTGGCGATGCTCGGCGGCGCCGGCGTCAAGAAGGCGACCCAGGTCGCCATCCTCAACGCCAACTACATCGCCACCAAGCTCAAGGACCACTACCCGGTGCTCTACGTCGGCAAGAACGGCCGCGTCGCGCACGAGTGCATCCTCGACATCCGCCCGATCAAGGCCGCCACCGGCATCGCCGAGATCGACATCGCCAAGCGCCTGATGGACTACGGTTTCCACGCACCGACGGTGTCCTTCCCGGTCGCCGGCACGATCATGGTCGAGCCGACGGAATCGGAATCGAAGGCTGAACTGGACCGCTTCATCGAAGCCATGGTCAGCATCCGCGAAGAAATCCGCCAGATCGAGAACGGCGTGTGGACGGCCGACAACAATCCGTTGAAGAACGCCCCGCACTCCCAGGCCGACGTCATCGACGCCGACTGGCTGCATCCGTACAGCCGCCAGCAAGCCGTCTTCCCGCTGCCCTGGGTGGCCGCCAACAAGTTCTGGCCGAGCGTCAACCGCATCGACGATGTGTATGGCGACCGCAACCTGAACTGTGCCTGTCCGCCGCTTTCGGCCTACGAGGACTGATGGTCGATTTCTCGGCAATCGCCAGATGGCCCAACGTCCCCGACTGTTTCGAGTGGCTTTCGCTCGACCGGCGCGGGGACTGGCGATTGCAGGGAGAACGGGTGACGCACCACGGCCTGGTCGAGTTCATGAACCGGCAGTATGGTTCGGACGAGGCCGGCCGCTGGTTCGTCCAGAACGGCCCGCAGCGGGTCTATGTCGATCTTGCCTGCACACCGTGGGTTTTTCGCCGCGACGGTGAAGGTTTCGTCAGCCACACCGGGGCGTCGGCCGGCGAAGTTCGCGCTGTGCTGCTCGACGACGAAGGCAGCTTCCTGATCGAAGCCGAACTCGGTATCGGTCTGCTTGACGACCGCGACCTGGCCGCCTGTCTGGCCGAATGCTCACCTGACGACGAAACCAGCCTGCTCGCTTTCCTGCGTGATGCTGCTCCGCCGGTACGCTGGCGCGACCTGCCACTCACACGCATTGCTGCGGCCGAACTGGCCGCGCGCTACCGTTTCGTCGCTCAGCCGCGCGGCTGAAGCCGGCTCAAGGCTCCTCGCCTTCGTCGTTGGCCTGCAACCACCACAGCAAATCTTCTCCTTGCAGCGGGGTCGGGATCATCTGGTTGCGTTTCCAGCGAAATACCGGGCCGTAGGGCACGTAGCGTGCCATCACCTGGCCTTGCCGGGTGACGCCGAAAAACGGCCAGCCCGATCGGATGGCCTGGCGGATCTGTTCATGGGTCATCTTGTTGTCCTCCCGCAGTCTCGACTGCAGTATCCCGCACGCCCGGGCAGCGGGCAAGCCTTCAGCGGCCGAGCAAGGCACCGATCAGGTTCGAGATCAGCCGGGCGGTACTTCCATGGCGGTCACGGTCCGGGTTGTACTCGACGATTTCCATCGCCCGCAAACCAGGCTGGGTGGCAATCCAGTGCAAGGCAGTCTGGACATCGCTGGCCATCAGCCCATCGGGTTCGGGGCTACCGACACCGGGCGCCAGTCGCGGATCGATGGCATCGAGGTCAAGGGTCACGCCAAAGCCCGCCGGCGCGCCCCTGACGAGCGCCACGGCCTCGTCGAGACAGGCGGCGAAGCCGCGCGATTCGATTGCTTCGGCCATGATCACGCGCACCCCGGCGCGTGCCAGGAAATCGAATTCTTCGGGTTCGTAACTGCGGGCGCCGAGCACGACGGTATGCGCCGGACTGAGCTGCGCGCCCTTGAGGCCAAGGCCAAGCAGACGCTTGTCTCCCTGACCGAGCAGGCAGGCCAGCGGCATGCCGTGAATTGCGCCCGAATAAGTGCTTTCCGGGGTATGACTGTCGAGGTGGGCATCGATCCAGAGCAGGCCGAGCGGTGCGCCGAGTGCCGCAGCGACGCCGCTCCAGGTGCCGATGGCGACCGAATGATCGCCGCCGATGACCAGCGGGAAATTCCCCGCCTTCAGGGTCTGGGCAACCTCGTCGGCGAGCTGCCGGCAAAGTGCCGCGATCCGCTGCACCGGAGCCTGCCCGCCGGCCGGAGGCGGTGCATACAGCGTCCGCCCCCAGTCGAGTTGCGGATGCCTGGCCAGTTCGTGCCAGGCCTGGGAGTGGTGAAATGCAACGGGCCCATCGGCACAGGCCCGATCCTGGGCACCCAGTCCGCTGGCGGCACCGATGATGCGGATGCCGCCCGGACCTTGGTGCCGATCAGCGTTCATGGGATGAAAGCCGACCCGATGGGCTTACCAGAGCTTTTCCAGCGCCTTCAGCGCATCGGTGCGCGACAACTGACCGACCAGCCGACCATCGGCAACCACCGGATAGCAGTGATAGTGATGGGCGACGAACAGTTCGACCGCATCGGCCATCGACGACGTGTCGGACAGGGTCTTGACCTGAACGGTCATGTGCTGGCCAACCGGGCCGCCCGGCTGTTCGTAGTAGGAAGCGTTGAGTGCGACCTTCAGGCCATCTTTTTCGGAGAAGAAACCGACCAGCTTGCCTTCAGCATCGACCACCGGCGCGCCGGTCAGACGATGTTCGAGCAACTGGTGTACGGCGGTGAGCACATCCATTTCCGGCTTGAAAGCCAGCGGATCTGCGGTCATGTAATCCTTGACGAGCAACGATTTGAGCATGCCTATTCCTTTGTTTGGGCACTTTCCTGCGCGTTTTCCTGCGCCTCGGCTTGCGCTTTCATGCGGGCCAGACGCTTGTCGCAGGGATTCTTGCAGCCGGCAGCACACTCGACGTCGATCGCCTTGTAGCCGCCACAACTGCCGGCAATCGGCTTGCGTCCGAAGAGCACGCCGACTGCCATCAACAGGACCAGCAGGACGATGACTCCGAAAGTGATCAGGAACATTTCCATGCCGATCCTCCTTCCCTTGTTCCGTCCTTAACCACCAAAATCGTCGAGCATGATGTTTTCGCGCTCGACGCCGAGATCCAGCAGCATCTTGATCACGGCGGCGTTCATCATCGGTGGTCCGCACATGTAGAACTCGCAATCCTCGGGCGCCGGATGGTCCTTGAGGTAGTGCTCGTACAACACGTTGTGGATGAAGCCGGTGTAGCCGGTCCAGTTGTCTTCCGGCAAGGGATCGGACAGTGCCAGATGCCACTTGAAGTTCGGATTTTCCTCGGCCAGCTTGTCGAATTCCTCGACGTAGAAGGCTTCGCGCATCGAGCGCGCACCGTACCAGAAGCTGATCTTGCGCTTGGACTTCAGGCGCTTCATCTGGTCGAAGATGTGCGAGCGCATCGGCGCCATGCCGGCACCGCCGCCGATGAAGACCATCTCGTTGTCGGTTTCGCGGGCGAAGAACTCGCCGAACGGACCATAGACGGTGACCTTGTCGCCCGGCTTCAGGTTGAAGACGAACGAGGACATCTTGCCCGGCGGGATATCGTCACGGTTGGGCGGTGGCGAAGCGACACGGATGTTGAACTTGACGACGCCCTTCTCTTCCGGATAGTTGGCCATCGAGTAGGCGCGGATGACCGGCTCGTCGACCTTGGAAACGAAGCGCCACATGTTGAACTTGTCCCAGTCACCGCGATATTCGGGCTGGATGTCGAAGTCCTTGTAGTTGGCAACGTGCGGCGGGCATTCGAGCTGGACGTAACCGCCGGCCCGGAAGTCGACGTTCTCGCCTTCCGGCAAGCGCAGCGTCAGTTCCTTGATGAAGGTAGCGACGTTCGGGTTGGACTCGACCGTGCATTCCCACTTCTTGACGCCGAACACTTCTTCCGGCACTTCGATCTTCATGTTCTGCTTGACCGGCGTCTGGCAGGACAGGCGCCAGCCGGCCTTGGCATCGCGCTTGGTGAAGTGCGATTCCTCGGTCGGCAGCATCTCGCCGCCGCCTTCGTGGACCTGGCACTTGCACTGCGCACAGGTGCCGCCGCCGCCGCAGGCGGAAGACAGGAAGATGTTGTTGTTGGCCAGCGTCTGCAGCAGCTTGCCGCCCGCTGGTACGGTGATGGTGCGCTCGTGATTGATTTCGATGGTCACGTCGCCACTCGACACCAGCTTGGCGCGGGCGGCGATGATGAACATCGCCAGTGCCAGCACGATGACGGTGAACATGCCGATCGCGAGCAGGATTTCCTGAATATTCATCCCTGCCCCTCCTTACAGTTGAACGCCGGAGAAGGACATGAAGCCCAGCGACATCAACCCGATGGTGATGAAGGTGATGCCCAGGCCTTGCAGACCTTCGGGCACGTCGCTGTACTTCAGTTTCTCGCGGATACCGGCCAGCAGCGCAATCGCCAGCGCCCAGGAGAACCCGGAGCCGAGGCCATAGACGACGCTTTCGCCGAAGTTGTAGTCACGCTCGACCATGAACAGCGAACCGGCCATGATCGCGCAGTTCACCGTGATCAGCGGCAGGAACACGCCGAGCGCGTTGTACAGACTGGGCACATACTTGTCGAGCAGCATTTCCAGGATCTGCACGATCGCGGCGATGACCCCGATATACGACAGCAAGCCGAGGAAGGACAGGTCGACATCGGGCATGCCGGCCCAGGCCAGCGCACCGTCACGCAGCAAATAGGCGTAGATCAGGTAGTTGGCCGGAATGGTGATGGTCTGCACGACAACCACGGCGACACCGAGACCGATGGCGGTTTCAACCTTCTTCGAGATGGCGATGAAGGTACACATGCCGAGGAAGAAGGCCAGTGCCATGTTCTCGATGAACACGGCGCGGACGAACAGGCTGAGATAATGTTCCATATTAATAGGCCTCCTTGTCGACGACCTGATGCGCCATGCGGAACGCCGGCTTCTCGATCTGCTCGCGGCGCCACATGCGCAGGCCCCAGATCAGCAGGCCGATCAGGAAGAATGCCGAGGGCGGCAGCAACAGCATGCCGTTCGGCACATACCAGCCACCATCCTTGACCAGCGGCAGGACTTCGATGCCCATCAGCTTGCCGGCGCCGAACAGCTCGCGCACGATGCCGAGGGAAATCAGCACGGCACTGTAGCCGAGGCCGTTGCCGATGCCGTCGAGGAAGGAAATCCACGGCGGATTCTGCATGGCGAAGGCTTCGGCACGGCCCATGACGATACAGTTGGTGATGATCAGGCCGACGAACACCGACAGTTGCTTGGCCAGGCTGTAGGCGAAGGCCTTGAGCACCTGATCGACGACGATGACCAGCGAGGCGATGATGACCATCTGCACGATCATCCGGATCGAACCCGGAATCTGCGCCCGGATCGACGCGATGAACAGGTTGGAGAACCCGGTCACCAGCGTCAGCGCGATCGACATCACCAATGCCGTCTTGAGGTTGGAGGTCACCGCCAGCGCCGAACAGATACCGAGGATCTGCAGACCGATCGGGTTGTTGGCGAAGACGGGGTTAAGCAGTACTTCCTTGGCTGTATGCTTGGACATGATCAAGCTCCCTGCTGGCGCAGCTTGGCGAGGTAGGGACCGAAGCCCTGTTCGCCGAGCCAGAATTGCATCAGACGGTCGACACCATTGCTGGTCAGCGTGGCACCGGCCAGACCATCGATCTGGTGACCGGCATCCGGGCTGGCCGGATCGACACCGCCCTTGACGATCTTGATGATCGGCTTACCGCTGTCGTCAAACAGCGTCTTGCCCGGCCACTGGGCCTTCCACTTGGGATTATCGACTTCACCGCCGAGACCCGGGGTTTCGGCATGCTGATAGAAGCCGAGACCGACCACGGTATTGAGGTCCGGCTTGACGGCGAGGAAGCCGTGCAGCGTGGACCACAGGCCGTAGCCACGGATCGGCAGGATCAGCGATTCGAGCTGACCGTTCTGCTCGACCATGTACACCGTCGTGAATTGCTCACGGCGCTTGATCAGGGCCAGATCCTCGCTGCCCTTGAGGGCGGCGGAGGTTTTCGGGTCCTTGGCGGCCTTGAGCGGGTCGAAGGTGACCGGATCAAGGCTGTCGTTGTATTCGCCGGTATTGAGATCGACGACGCGGGCCTTGATGCGGCTGTTGAACAGGTCCTTGACCTCGCGCGACGACAGCTTGTCGCCGCCGATGCCGGCAATGGCGAGGATGCTGCGCTGCTTGTCGAGCAGGCGGTTCTCGATCTGCACCGGCTTCAGCGCGACGGCCGAGCCGGCGACGAAGACCGAAGCGACCAGACTGACCGCCAGGGCGACGAACAGCGTGCGGCTGGTGGATTCTTTATTGGACATGGCGTGCAGCCCTCCGCTTGATGTTGGCCGCGACCACGAAGTGGTCGATCAAGGGGGCACAGAGGTTGGCGAGCAGGATCGCCAGCATCATGCCCTCGGGGAATGCCGGATTGACGACACGGATCAGCACGACCATGACGCCGATCAGCGCGCCGAAGATCCACTTGCCGGTATTGGTCATCGACGCCGACACCGGGTCGGTGGCCATGAAGATCATGCCGAAGGCGAAGCCGCCGACGACCATGTGCCAGTACCAGGGCATCGCGAACATCGGGTTGGTCGACGAGCCGATCATGTTGAGCAGCAGGCTCATAGCGATCATGCCCAGCATCACGCCGGTGACGATGCGCCAGGCAGCGATCCGGGCAATCAGCAGGACCGCGCCACCGATGAAGATGGCCAGCGTACTGGTTTCACCGATCGAGCCCTGGATGTTGCCGAGGAAGGCATCCCACCAGGTAATGCCGCCGGCCGTCACCAGTTCGATGCCGCCGGCTGCCGCGGTACCCAGGATGGTCGCGCTGGTATAACCATCGACGGCCGTCCACACCGCGTCGCCCGAAATCTGCGCCGGATAGGCAAAGAACAGGAAGGCACGGCCGGTCAGCGCCGGGTTCAGGAAGTTCTTGCCGGTACCGCCAAAGACTTCCTTGCCGATGACGACGCCGAAGCTGATGCCCAGCGCCACCTGCCACAGCGGAATCGACGGCGGCAGCGTCAGCGCGAACAGCACCGAAGTGACGAAGAAACCTTCGTTGACCTCGTGCTTGCGGATCGACGCGAACAAGACTTCCCAGAAACCACCGACAACGAAGGTCACGGCGTAGATCGGCAGGAAATACGCTGCCCCATGAACCAGGTTGTCCCAATGGCAGGTCGGATCGAAGCCGGCAAACAGCGCAATCAGGCTCAGACGCCAGTTGTCCTGCGCAGCCAGCAGATCCGGGCTGGCGGCAAAGACGGAGTTGGCCTGGAAGCCGACGTTCCACATGCCGGCAAACATCACCGGGAAGGTGCACAACCAGACGGTGATCATCATGCGCTTGAGGTCGAGGCCGTCGCGCACGTGAGCCGTCGTCTTGGTCACGCTGTTGGGTTTGAACAGGCCGGTATCAACGGCCTCGTACAGGGCGTACCACTTCTCGTACTTGCCGCCCTTGTGGAAATGATGCTCGATGCTGTCGAGCCAGGAGCGCAGGCCCATGCTCAACCCTCCTTCTCGATGCGCGTGAGATTGTCACGCAGGATGGGACCGTACTCGTACTTGCCGGCACAGACGTAGCTGCACAGCGCCAGGTCTTCCTCGTCGAGCTCCAGGCAACCCAGCTTCTGGGCCATCTCGGTATCACCGACGATCAGGTAGCGCAGCAACTGCGTCGGCAGGATGTCGAGCGGCATCACTTCTTCGTAATTGCCGACCGGCACCATCGCCCGCGGGCTGCCGTTGGTACTGGTGGTGAAATCGAACAGCTTGCCGGACATCAGCTTGGAGACGTAGAGGTTGAGCACCGAATGCTTGTCGACGCCGGGGCGCAGGTAATGCAGGAACTCGCGCTCGGTCCCCTCTTCCAGGCAGGACACCTGCTGGTGGTAACGTCCCAGCCAGGCACAGGCGCCTCGCGAAGTACGACCGCCGAACACCGAACCGGAGATGACGCGCACCTTCTTGCCGGTCTTCAGTTCGCCGGCGGTCAGCTCATCCAGGCTGGCGCCGAGACGGCTGCGCAGCAGGCGCGGCTTGTCGACCATCGGACCGCCCAGGGCGATGACGCGCTCGACCGCCAGACGACCGCTGACGAACAGCTTGCCGACGGCGATGACGTCCTGGTAACCGATCGTCCACACCGTCTTGTGCGCATCGACCGGGTCGAGGAAATGGATATGCGTGCCGGCCAGACCGGCCGGATGCGGACCGGCAAACTGTTCGACCTGGACATTGGCGATGCCGGCGGCGGAAATCTTCGCATCGGCAGCAGTACACACAAAGACTTTGGCCAGACGGGCCAGCACACGCAGGCCGCGGGCAAAATCCTCGGCCGATTCGGCGATCACCACTGCCGGATCGGCGGCCAGCGGATGCGTGTCGATGGCCGTCACGAAAATCGAGGCGGGCGTCGAATCCACGGCCGGCACCTTGCTGAACGGGCGCGTCCGCAACGCGGTCCACAAGCCCGATTGCTGCAGGTTTTCACGAACCTGCCCGGCGCTCAGGGTTTCGAGTTGGGCATCCGAGTAGCTGGCGAACTCGACGGCTTCGTCGCCATCCAGATCGATCACCACCGATTGCAGCACCCGCTGCTCGCCCCGATGAATGGCGCTGACCACGCCAGCACCCGGTGCAGTGAAATGAACGCCAGGCGTTTTCTTGTCGGAAAACAGTACCTGGCCCAACTTGACCCGATCACCAACCTGAACGGACATCGTCGGCTTCATACCATGGTAGTCGAAGCCGATGACCGCCACGCTGCGTACCGGCCTTGCGGCCTCAATACGCTGTTCAGGCGCCCCGGTGATGGGCAAGTCCAGACCGCGTTTAATTCTGATCATTCGCTTAGCCCGAAGTGAGGTTAACACAACGCAAGGCCGTATTTCGCGCTACCCAGCCTCCGCAGACTGCACACCGCACCGCCCTTGCCGCCAAATCTTTGCAGAAATGTACAAACCTTCGGATTTTAGCCGACTCGGCGTGCAACCGGAACAAAAGCAGGGAAAATAATGGATCGTTAATATTTGCGAGCAATGGCATAGAACAAATTAACCCCCCTCCCAATATCTTGAAGAAAGGGGCTCCCATGCACTAAAGCGTTATCTGACCAGGCGTCCGATATCGGTGACAGCAACTCGCACCTTGCCTACCACCAACCCGCCCTTATCATGCCACCGGTTTACGCGCCACGAGATCAATCAGCGCAGATTTACCTGCGTGACCACACCCTTCGGCGATCACATCTTCGTGCTCACGCAATGTCTCGATTTCCCAGCCGGAAAATGCCGCTTCCAGCATGGACCGGGTATATAGATTCTCCAGCGAGGAAGGACCTCCTGTACGGTATTCGAGTTGTTTCGGGGTGTAGCCGTGCAAGAACAAGCGACCGCCAGGTCTGACCGCCCCCTGCATGCCAGCAAACAGGCGCTCCCTATCGTCCGGCCCAACGAACTGGATGAAGATGCCAACCACGGCATCGTAAGCCTCTTGCGGCCAGGCCCAGTCCAGGATGTCCGCCTGGACAAATTCGACGACGACCTGTTTGGCACGAGCCAGCTTTCTCGCCTTTTCCAGCGCAACAGGCGAAATCTCAGTGGCCGTGACCTCACACCCCTGCTCTGCCAGCCAGACCGCATTGCGTCCTTCACCATCGGCTACCGAAAGCACCCTCATCCCGGCGCTGAAACGTTCGGCCTGCCCGGCCAGGAAAGAATTCGGCGCCGTACCGAACAGATACTCGTCGCCGGCATCGCGATAACGTGCCGACCAGAAAGTTTCGTGTCCGGAACTCACACGCGCTCGACCACGAAGCGCTTGATCGCCTCGACGTCCGGATCCATGACCACGACGTGTTGTTCGAGATTTTCGATACCGGCCAGTTCGGCGGGGCGAACCGGTTCGGCGCCCAGCGCTTCACGGATGGTTTCCTCGAACTTCGCCGGCTGCGCGGTTTCCAGCACGATCATCGGCACGCCCGGCTGACGTTTTTCCAGCGCGACCTTGAGTCCGTCGGCGGTATGCGTGTCGAGCATGACCTGATAACGGCCCTGGGCAAAACGGATGGTGTTGATGCGATCGGTGTGCGAACTGCGCCCGGAAACGAAACCGAATTTCGGCAGATCCTTCCAATAGACTGTGGTGCTCAGATCGAAGGCCTTGCCCTGATCAACCTTGGACCACAGGTCGCGGATCACCACCGGGTCGCGGCCGACCAGATCGAACACGAAACGCTCGAAGTTCGAGGCCTTGGAGATATCCATCGACGGGCTGGAGGTCACGCTGGTTTCCGCCGAGGTCCGCGGGCGGTAGATGCCGGTACGGAAGAACTCGTCGAGCACATCGTTTTCGTTGGTCGCCAGCACCAGTTGCTTGATCGGCAAGCCCATCATGCGGGCGATGTGACCGGCGCAGATGTTGCCGAAGTTGCCCGACGGCACGCAGAACGAGACCTGCTCATCGTTCGTTTGGGTCGCCAGGAAATAGCCCTGGAAGTAATAGACGATCTGCGCCGCGACACGTGCCCAGTTGATCGAATTGACGGCGCCGATCTTGTACTGCTTCTTGAACGCTGCGTCGTTGGAAACCGCCTTGACGATGTCCTGGGCATCATCGAACATGCCGCGCACGGCGATGTTGAAGATGTTGGCATCGGTCAGCGAGTACATCTGGGCGCGCTGAAAGGCGCTCATCTTGCCGTCCGGCGACAGCATGAAAACCTTGACGTTGTGCTTGCCGCGCATCGCGTATTCGGCGGCCGAACCGGTGTCGCCGGAAGTGGCGCCAAGGATGTTGATCGACTCGCCGCGCTTGTCCAGTACATACTCGAACAGATTGCCGAGCAACTGCATCGCCATGTCCTTGAAGGCCAGCGTCGGACCGTTCGACAGCTCCTGCGTGTATAGCCCATCATCCAGCTTGGTCAGCGGGGTGATCTGGCTGGCGTTGCCACCGTTACGGGTGAAGCGATAGACATCAGCGGTATAGGTTTTGGCGACGATGGCCTTGAGGTCGTCGGCCGGAATGTCGGTGATGAACTTGGACAGGATTTCGTACGCCAGATCGGCGTAGGAAAGCTGGCGCCAGGCATCGAGGTCGGCACGGCTGACTTGCGGGTAGGATTCCGGCAGATACAGGCCACCGTCCGGCGCCAGACCGCCGAGAAGGATATCGCAGAAGGCCTGAGGGGCGGACTGCCCGCGAGTCGAGATGTAGCGCATGGTGAAACCCTGGAAAGCGGAAAAACGATGATTTTAACGCGTCGACTGCCGGATTCGCACGGTCTGCAGCACGGAAACAATAAACAGCAGCAAGCCGAGCATGGCCAAGATCATGCCGGGCAATACAAAACCGCCCAGAAACGCAGCACCAGCCAGCAGGAAAAAGCCTGCCCGCAGCGCCCCACGGGCGACCAGGCGGCTGCGCATCGCGTCGCGCTCCGGGGATTGCCGCCCCGGCCAGCGCCACACCGGCAGCAACTGGCTCAAGGCACCGGTCACCAGCGGCAGCAGGAACGCTGCCACCCAGGCCCACAGCCCGGGCATGGCCGGCATCGCCCCGCCGCCATGCAACACACCGGCGAGCAAACCCAACATCCAGCCGAGCACGGCGGCAATGAGCGATACCGCCGCACCATCGCCAGGAAGTCGCGGCCATCCGAAGCATTGCAACCAGCGCACCAGCAGCAGGCCGGCCAAGACCAGCAGCACCGACGCCCCGACGGCCGCCAGCGACCAATGAACGGCAATGCCCAGAACCAGCGTCAGCACGGCCAGCAGCATGGGCCATAGGTAACGCTGCAGCCATTGTGCTGCCCCCGGGTCACCTCGGCCAAGCACGGTCGGCAGAAGAACCGGCAGCGTACCGAATGCGGCCAGGCCGACCAGGCCCAGCGTATTCAGGTGCAGATGCAGCAGGCGCCAGATTTGCCAATGCGCCGGCCACAGCGCCATCGCGAGGATGGCCACTAGCGCCAGCATCAGTACAGCAAGTGCTGCCGCATACCATCGCCAGCCCGGATGCGGCCGCCCCAACGCGGCACGTGCCCGACGCACGATCCAGTAGAGCAAGCCGCCGGCCAGTGCCAGATCGATGGCGGCTGCCAGTTGCAGCAGCTCGTAGGGGAATATGCCCTGCAATGCAAGCACCAGCAGGACCCCAGCCAACTGGGCAAACACCGGCAAACACCGGATGATTGCCGGCGCATCGCCGGTTCGCGTGAGCACGGGCACGAAGTGCGTCATTGCCGCAAAAATCAGCGGCACGATGCCGACGGCAAACACCAGATGCGCCACCGCTGCCGGCGTGCCGACCCCGACCGCCGCCAGCGAAGCGGCTGTGAGCACGGCCAGTAGCGTCAGGGCAGCGGTTATCAGCAAATCAGCCGCCGATCACCTTGAAGTCGATGACGATGGCGCCCGGTTCGCGCTGCACGTACTCGATCGACACCTGGTTACCATAGCGCTGCTGCATCTGGGCAAGCAGCGGCAAGGGGTCGTGGTCGTTGCAGAAACGCATGGTTTCGCCCGGCATCAGCGACTCGAGCGCGCCGAAGATGGCGGCATGACGAAAACGCTTGGCAACACCACGGGCGTCGAAGGGATAAAGCGCCTCGGCGGTGGGACGGTCGCAGGCATGGATGGCGTGAGTCATGGGGATTTCCTTGTAAGAAGCTGCCGCAAGCAGCAAGAGCCCTGATTCTGCCGACCCCGGCCGGTCGTTTCCTTGATCTGCATCGCCCTGAACGACAAAGGGGGCCGCAGCCCCCTTTCTCCATGCACAGACCGGCAGATTTACTGCAGTTCTTCCAGACGGATACGCTTGACCTGGCCCTTGACCGCAGCCAGTCCCTCGACCTTGGCGATCGCGGCGAGTGCGGCGCTTTCGCTGCAGACGTGGGTGAGGATGATGATGTCGGTCTCACCCTCGCCCTCTTCCGGCTCGCGCTGCAGCATGGCGTCAATCGAGATGCCCTGGTCGGCGAGGATGCGGGTGACGTCGGCGAGCACACCAGCCTTGTCCTCGACGCGCAGGCGCAGGTAGTTGCCGGTCTCGATCTCGCTCATCGGCAGGATCGGCAGATTGGACATCGCGTTGGGCTGGAAGGCCAGGTGCGGCACGCGGTGTTCCGGGTCGGCGGTGGCCAGACGGGTGACGTCGACCAGGTCGGCGATCACTGCCGAGGCGGTCGGCTCGGCGCCGGCGCCCTTGCCGTAGTAGAGCGTGGTGCCGACGGCGTCGCCCTTGACGACGACAGCGTTCATCGCGCCCTCGACGTTGGCGATCAGGCGCTTGGCCGGGATCAGCGTCGGATGCACGCGCAACTCGACACCATTTTCACGGCGCTTGGCGATGCCGAGCAGCTTGATGCGGTAGCCGAGCTGTTCGGCGTACTTGATGTCGGAGGCTTCGAGCTTGGTGATGCCTTCGACGTAAGCCTTGTCGAACTGGACCGGGATGCCGTAGGCGATCGAGGCGATCAGCGTCGCCTTGTGGGCGGCGTCGACACCTTCGATATCGAAGGTCGGATCGGCCTCGGCATAACCCAGGCGCTGCGCCTCGGCGAGCACGTCGGCAAAGGGCAGGCCCTTGTCGCGCATCTCGGAGAGGATGAAGTTGGTGGTACCGTTGATGATGCCGGCCGCCCATTCGATGCGGTTGGCGGTCAGGCCTTCGCGCAGCGCCTTGATGATCGGGATGCCGCCGGCGACGGCCGCTTCGAAGGCGACCATGACGCCTTTCTGCTGGGCGGCGGTGAAGATCTCGGTGCCATGCACGGCGAGCAGCGCCTTGTTGGCGGTAACGACGTGCTTGCCGTTGGCGATCGCCTGCATCACCAGATCCTTGGCGACACCGTAGCCGCCGATCAGTTCGACGATGATGTCGATTTCCGGGTCATTGACCAGGGCAAAGGCGTCGGCCGTGACGCGGGCGCTGCCGCCGGTGATCTGCTGGGCGAGTTCCACATTCCTGTCGGCCACGGCGGTAATGCAAATCGGGCGGCCGGCGCGGCGGGTAATTTCTTCCGCGTTACGGTTGAGAACGGTCCAGGTGCCACCGCCGACGGTGCCGATGCCGATTAGGCCTACATTGATGGGTTTCATAGCTCAGTCTTTGTTGATGAGATGGTTGGTGTTGTGACGTTTGCGATAGTTTTCGAGGAAGCGGGCAACGCGGCCGACGGCCTCGCGCAGATCGTCCTCGTGCGGCAGGAAGACCAGCCGGAAGTGGTCGGGCTGCGGCCAGTTGAAGCCGGTCCCCTGGACCAGCAGGACCTTTTCTTCCTGCAGCAGTTCGGCGATGAATTGCTGGTCGTTCTTGATCGGATAGATCTTGGGATCAAGCCTGGGGAACATGTACAGCGCCGCCTTGGGCTTGACGCAGGAGACACCGGGAATCGCGGTGATCAGTTCGTGTGCGAGATCGCGCTGGCGACGCAGGCGACCGCCGTCGCGCACCAGATCGTCGATGCTCTGATAACCGCCCAGTGCGGTCTGGATGCCGTGCTGGCCGGGCGCGTTGGCGCACAGGCGCATCGAGGCCAGCATGTCGAGGCCCTCGATATAGTCCTTGGCATGACGCTTGTCGCCGGAAACGACCATCCAGCCAGCACGGTAGCCGCAGGAACGGTAGTTTTTCGACAGGCCGTTGAAGGTGATGGTCAGCACGTCTTCCGACAGGGCCGCGATCGAGGTATGGGTGACGCCGTCGTACAGTACCTTGTCGTACACCTCGTCGGCGTAGATGATCAGGTGGTGCTGGCGGGCGATCTCGATGATCTCGTGCAGCAGGTCGTCCGGATACAGCGCGCCGGTCGGGTTGTTCGGGTTGATGATGACGATCGCCCGCGTGTTCTTGTTGATCTTGCTGCGGATATCGTCGAGGTCGGGCAGCCAGCCCTTCTCTTCGTCACACAGGTAATGCACGGGTTTGCCGCCGGACAGGCTGACCGCCGCAGTCCACAGCGGATAGTCGGGGGCCGGCACGAGCACTTCGTCGCCGGCGTCGAGCAAGGCATTCATCGCCATCACGATCAGTTCGGACACGCCGTTGCCGACGTAGATGTCCTCCAGCGTCACCCCCTTGATGTGCTTCTGCTGGGTGTAATGCATGATCGCCTTGCGCGCCGCGAAGATACCCTTCGAATCCGTGTAGCCGGCTGCGTTGGGCAAGTTACGGATCATGTCCTGCTGAATTTCTTCGGGCGAATCGAAACCGAACGAGGCCAGGTTGCCGATGTTCAGCTTGATGATCTTGTGGCCTTCTTCTTCCATCTGCTTGGCCATCTGCAGCACAGGGCCGCGGATGTCGTAGCAGACATTGGCAAGTTTGGCGGATTTCTTGACGTGCTTCATGAAATTGTCCGGATTGGCGAGGTTTGGGCCAAAGGTATAATCCTACTATTACGAATGCTGCACCGCAAAGTGAAACTCCATACATCCAGCACTGACGGCCTCAATCTGTTCACCGCCTACGGTGACGACTACGTTGCGGTCAATCATCAAAAGCACGAGAACAACCTGATCGTGTGTCCTGAAAGCATCATCGCCGACTGGTCAACCGCCCGCGTCGATGCCCTGACCGAGGCTGACCGCCAGAAACTGCTCGAACTGGGCGCCGGCATCATCCTGCTCGGCACCGGTAAACGCCTGCGTTTCCCTGCGGTCGAATGGATGCGCCCGTTTGCAGCAGCCGGCATCGGCCTGGAAATCATGGATCTGCAGGCCGCCTGTCGAACCTACAACATTCTCGCAGGCGAAGGCCGCAAAGTCGCTGCGGCGCTGCTTTTCGACTAGAGTTGGTCGGCCGACGGCGCACCGAAATGGTAGCCCTGCCCGGCCTTCACCGAGTCCTTGAGCAACATCTCCACCTGCTCGGCGTTCTCGACGCCTTGGGCAATCACTTCGACCTCAAGCGACGACGCCAGCGACACGATCGAGCGCAGTAGCGCCCGTGCAGCCTCGTTCTCCGGCGCTTCGGCGACCAGTCCGGCGTTAAGCTTCACATAATCCGGCGGCAAATCGCGCAGCAACTGCAGCGAACTTGGCATCAGACCGAAATGATCGATCCCGAAGCGCACCTGGTGCGTACGCAGCATGTCAGCAAACTGACGCGCCGCTTCCATGTCGAGCGAGCAACCGTATTCGGTCAATTCAAAGGACAGACGGACTCCCCGCTGATTCAGGCGCGACAGGCGCCCACCAATCCAGGTCAGGAACTCGCGGTTATCCAGGCTCTGGTTGGAGAGATTGACCGCCAGATTGACGCACTCATTGCCACCCCGCTCCTCCAGGCGGCGAAAGACCAGCGACAACAGGGCCTGATCGATATCCGGCATCAATTTGTGGCGCATCGCCATCGGTAGAAACACCGACGCCGGCACCAAATTGCCGTCATTCCCGACCAGACGCGTCATGATTTCCTGCTGCATCACTTCACCGCTGGACAAGGAAACCACCGGCTGACCGAGCAGCGTCCACCGATTCTCGGCCAGGGCGTTACGGATCAACTCACGCCAAGCCAGCGAACCGATCGAAGACTCCGAGGAGCCCACATCGACCACATACTGCAAGCCATTCCGCCCCGACTGGCGCGCACTCTCGATGGCCAGATCAAGCCGGGACAACACCCGTGCCCGCTCCTCGCCGTGGCGGAAATGGACCATGCCGATACTGAAGGAAAAATCATTGCCACCTTCCAGAGCATCAAAAATCTGCTGCAGACGGTCACGCAACTGACGACCGATATCGGCCAAGGTCACCGTATTCTGATCAAACAGCACGAAGCCGAAAGAGCTACCGCCAATACGGCAGAGAATCGAAGCCTTGTCACCCAGCGTTTCTCGGGCAGCGGCAGCCACCGAGGCCAGGAACTGGTCACCCTTGCGATAACTGGCCTCGGTGTTGAAATCCTTGAGATTGTTCACTTCGATGCCGAGCAATGCAGCGTCGGAAAATGCAATTTCTCCGCTCAGCGCCTGCGCCAGACGCAAATCAAAGCTGCGCCGGTTATCCAGGCCGGACACATCGTCCTGATAGGCTTCACGGCGGAATTTCTCGGCCTTTCTCGATTCTGCATCAAGAAACTCGGAAATTTTCCGCGACATGTCATTCATCGCACCAACCACCCTGGCCAATTCCAGGGCTCGAGGCTTGACGGCAATCTGGCCAAAATGTTTTTGCTGGATATCGACGGCCGAACGTTCAATTTCGGACAGGGGATTCAGGATCCAGCGCAACACCATGCGCACCAGCGCCAGCGCCAGGAAATAGGCAAGCAACATCCAGCCCGAGATTTCCAGTGCTGACTTCCACAGATACTGATAGGCATGCGTCGGTTGGGAGAGCACGACGACCTTGCCCAACTGACGCCAACGCGCCGTCAGGAAAGACTCGCCAGCCGGCGCCTGCAAGGTCACCAGCGATGTGAACCACATGGGCACGCCTTCGACCTTGGCCGCCAGTTCGCGCTCGACGATGACCGAACCATCCAGGCCGAGAATCGCAATACGCTGGAAATACCCCCGGTCGAACAGGGTTGCCACCTGGGTTTCTGCCAGGATCATGTCGCCGTCGGCCAGCGACTGGGAGAGCGGATGAACCAGCGACGACGCGGCATCCTGGGCATGCGAGCCCAGTTGTTCCTCAAGGTAAGTACGCGTTCCGGAAACTCCCAGTATCGCCAGCCCCACGAATACGCCGAGAAAGATGACCGAAATCCCGAGAAAAAGCTGCCGTCTCAAGGTCATGAACACACCCTCAAAAAAAATGGCAGCCCAAGGCTGCCATTTTCAACAAAACAACAAACTCAGGAGCGGCTGACGCTACCGCCACCGCTACCGCCGCCGCCACCGCTGAAATTGGAGCCCGGCGAGCTACCGAAATTACCCGAACCACTCGGGCCGCCAACCGTGTCACCGCCCTGGGGACCACCGGCAGCCGTGGAAGCCGTCACGATCTGCGGATCCACACCGGCGGCAAGCGCTGCCTGGGTCACCGCAGCCGGAGAAGCACCAGCAGCAATCGCGGCAGAAACCACGGCAGCAGGCTGGTAGCCGGCAGCAACCATCGCACCGATCGCCGATTGCAGATCAGCGCCCTGGCTCAGCAGCGCGCTGATCAGCGAAGCTTCAGAAACACCGGCCTTCTTGGCTGCAGCAGCAATCGCGGAGAGCGATTGACCAGCGGCCAGGTTCTGCTGAACTTCAGCATCGACCTGAGCCAGCGTCATGTTCGGTGAAAACGCAGCTACAGCCGCGAAACTCGACAGCGTAATACCGGCTGCCAGTGCAATCTTCTTAAAGGTCTTCATTCGATCCCCCGACAAGGTTTGATATGGCATCAGATTAGCACCCGACTTACCCGTTCGTCAACTTCAATTTCGCATAAACATGAGCGAAAAATCTTTTCAATACAACACTTTTCAACATGTGAAATACAGCCCCCAAAAGCCCTCCTGCTATCCGGAGACAATGCCGAAATCACCGTCGATGGCGAGCGCACAGACCCGCCACTCATCGAAACTGAGTGGTCTGCCAAAGACATACCCCTGCACGGCATCACAGCCTATCTGACGCAGCATTTCCAATTGCTCAGGCGTCTCCACCCCTTCAGCCACCGCCCTGACCCCGAGACGTTGGGCAAATGCCACCAGCGCCGCCACCAATTCCCGCATTTGTGGATTGACTGTAATCTCGCAGGTAAAAGAGCGATCGATCTTGATCGAACTCATCGGCAACTGGCTGAGCAAGCTGAAGGAACAGTAGCCAGCACCAAAATCATCGAGCGAGAACTTGCATCCGGAATCTGCCAGTCCAAGCAGCGTTTTGACTGCACGTTCGTTACCGGTCAATGCGGCTTCAGAGCACTCGAAAGTAATCCTCCGGGTTGGCACCCCCGCCGCCGCCAAAGTCGCCAACAGGTGCCCCACTGCATCAGGCGCCGAAAGTTGCTTGGCCGAGAGGTCAATGACCAAGCCCAGATCACCGTTCATATTGTTCAATTCCCCGGCGGCCTGCGCCAGGGCCTTGCGGCCGAGCTCCGGCATGATGCCGATTTCCTCGGCAATCTCGAGAAATCGACCGGCATCAAGCAAGCCGAACTCCGGATGCTGAAAACGCAGCAACGCTTCAACGTACTCGGCTCGGCCCGTTTTCAGGGAGACTTCAGGCAGGTAACGCAGGGTATAGCGCCAATCCGTCAGCCCTTCGCGTAAGGCTCGCTCCATGTCGCGACGACCATGGGAACGCAGCGTTTCCCACGGATGAAAAAAACGGAAACACCCCTTGCCCGCGGCCTTGGCTTCATACAAGGCAAGATCGGCAGCAACAAGAAGCTCATCCGTATCCTCGGCATCATCAGGGTAGATGGCAACGCCGATACTCGCGTCAATCTTCAGGGTTGTGTTGCCGTAGGGAATTTCCTTCGAAATCTCGTCAAGAAGCTTCTGACAGATGATGTCCATGCGCTCTGGTGCATCACCTTGTTCAAGGATCAGGACAAATTCGTCCCCCCCGCGCCGACTGACAGTGTCGCTCATGCGCAAGGCCTGAAGCATGCGTGACGACGATACCCTAAGCACTTCATCGCCGGCAGCATGACCCCAGTTGTCGTTGATGAGCTTGAAATGATCAAGATCCAGGTAGAGCACGGCCAGCTTGTGGCGATAGCGACGAGCCCGGGCAATCGAGCGCTGCAGACGATCAAGGAACAGAACCCGGTTGGGTAAACCGGTCAAGCTATCGAAATGCGCAAGACGCCGCATGCGCTCTTCCTCGCGCTTGCGCTCGGTGATATCGGAAACCAACCCGACAAAACGCTGCGGCACGCCAATTTCGCCATCGACTGCGGCAATCGACAACCACTGATCGTAAAGAACGCCATCCTTGCGCCGATTGGTAATCTCTCCCGACCAGCGCCCATGGGTCAACAAGGTTTCCCACATCGTCCGATAGAACTCAGGGGGATGCAAACCCGAGGACAGCAATGACGTGCGCTGTCCGACCACTTCATCCGGACGATACCCTGTCAGCAGGGAAAATGCCGGGTTCACCGCGAGTATCCTGGCTTGATCATCGGTGATCAGGATGCCCTCATTGACCACCTCGAAAACCATGCTCGCCATTTTAAGGTCAAGCACCCGCTGACGATCCCGCAGGCAGCGCGCGAGCATATCAAGTAGCTGCGAACAATCGAGCGGCAGGAGAAGATGGGCATCGATACCAAGTTCAATCACCCGATGCAGGAAGTCATTACTCGCGGCAGCAGAAACGATCATGATCAAGGCATCAGGATCCAGCGCCCGGATTTTCTCACTCATCCCAAACGGATCAAAATCTGGCAACACCTGAGTGGCAATCACGACATCTGGACTGAACTTACTCCAACGTTCGAGCCCGGTTTCTCCATCGGTCGCTTGAATCAGCTCCGCAATCTGTGGCGTCAGTATGCGAATCAGGTCGGAACACACCCCAGGATCACTCCCGACCACCAGAACGCGAGCCTGGGAGAGCAAGCTGGAATTACTCTGGATGCTCATCAGCGGCGCGGCAAGCCGTTGACGGTTGCTGGCGGGACCACCTTTGCCGCATCGCCAGCACAGGTTTGCAGAACCATGCATTCCGAAGAAGCCCGGGTCAGTAACACGGCCCGCTGAGCCTGCGCGGGATCAATTCCGCCTTGGCGCCCGGCCGGCAAGAGCAGGGTGGAGCCCACTTCGTAGTAATGCCCTTCTGGTAGCGGATTTGCCTGCAGGACCGTACTCAGCGACAACCTGTTCCGTTCGGCAATTTCCTGTGGCGTGGCTGGCCGCGTGATCCGTAGCATCCGCCAAGTCACCCATGGGCCGACATGAGTCGCCATGTTGTCGACCAGTCGTAGTGCCGCCTGAGGAGGCAACAGCAGGTTGACGTTATGCCGCCCGATGATCACCGGTGCCTTCAGCGAAGGATTGAGGCGCAACAATTCGTCCTGAGTAAGGCCGGCCAGCCTGGCCAGCAGGAGCACATCGATGTCGCGGTGAATTTCCACCACGCTGTATTGCGGGGCATTCGGGATTGCCGGCAGTTTGACGCCATATTCGACTGGATCGAGCAACAGGCGCCGCACCGCCAGGATGCGCGGTACGTACTCACGGGTTTCCTGCGGCAAGGCGGCGGCGATGTCCTTGAACCCCGGTTTCGCGACACCGCGACGCCTGGCCCGCTCAATCTCGTTCTGCACCCTGCGTTCACCGCAATTATAGGCGGCCATCGCCAGCTGCCAGTCGTCGAACATAGCATGCAAGGCCTGCAGGTAATCCAGCGCAGCACGCGTCGAAACCACCAGGTTGCGACGATCATCGCGGAAACGATCGATACCGATTTCGTAGTTTTTTGCCGTGCTCTCGATGAATTGCCAGGCCCCGTGTGCCTCGGCATGCGATGCCGCATGCAGCGAATAGCCGGACTCGACAAACGGAACCAGCACCAGTTCCATCGGCAGGCCACGGGCATCGACCGCGTCGACCACGTGATACAGCAATCCCCCGGCCCGTTCCGCAATGCGCTGGACGATGCCGTTGGCGCCAAAACGCTTGGCAACCGCCTGAACCTCGGCATCGCCATCGATGCCTTCGAGCCTGAAACCTTCGCGGATACGCGCCCAGATGTCCGGGTATGTCCTGGCCTCTGCCGTCACCTCGGCAGCTGGCGCTTCCGGCTCAATCTCCACATCGGGCACACTGAGTGCCACAGGCGTTTGCTCGACCTCCACGTAGGGCGCATCAAATACCGATGCACACCCGGAAAGTACGAGTGAGGCCAGTAGCAGAAGAGTGGTCCGGGCGAGAAAATTCAAGTTGAAGCCGTCATAAGGAAAACCTGCTGACTTTACCCCTGAATGAAAAATTAACAAATACAACCAAGGTCATAGCACGCTTCAGGCTTGCTCTACCTGTACAATGCAGCTGTCCCAAGACCATATGCGTAGATGCCGACAGCAAGCGCCAGACGCAAATACATCGCTACCGCCGCTTTACTGATCGCCATCGCCCTACCGGTGACCGCGAGTCTTGTTGCATTCTCCGAAGGCCTGTTACGCCACGTCGCCCAGCGTTTTTCACCGGATGCCCCAAAACGCCTGATGATCTGGCAGCGACTGGTCAACGATATGCGCCATACCGATGCCCCCGGGGCGATCCAGCACGATACCCGAGCGGAATCGCTGACCCTGCGCAAGATCAACAGTTTTTTCAACCAGGTCCCCTATTACCGGGACATGCAGCACTGGCGACAGGATGATTACTGGGCCACGCCAGTCGAAATGCTCTCATCCTACGGTGGCGACTGCGAGGATTACTCGATTGCCAAGTACCTGTCGCTGAAGGAACTTGGCATCCCCATCGAGCGTTTGCGCATTACTTACGTCCGCGCCAAGACACTGGATGAAGCACACATGGTGCTGGCCTATTATCCGACCCCGGATGCCGAACCTCTGATCATGGATAACCTTGTACCCGAGCTTCGCCCCGCGTCGCAACGCCCGGATCTTGAGCCTGTGTATAGCTTCAATGACGACGATCTGTGGCTGGCGTCGGGCAACTCGCGCAAGGGCGGCGCATCGAATGTCCGCCTGTGGCGCGAATTACTGGAGAAACTGGCCAAAGAAAAGGCGATGTGAATCGCCGCTCAGCCTTGCGGCAACAAATCCTGACGACCTGCCGAATCAAGCATCTGGCGCAACTGTTTGGCAGCGCGTCCGCGGCTGTTGAGCAGCATGTTGCGCAGATCGGTCTGGCGCTCGATCCCCGCCTCATCCCATCGGGCCAGAATGATGCCGGCAACCCGGATTTGAACGCCGCCTTCGCGGCGACCGTAGGCCAATGCCCGGTCAAGTGCCGCCCACATGGCTACGGGATCTTCGCTCTTCCTGTGCAATGCCATGGCAATGTTGGCCCACGCATACGGCGCCATCGGTCGGCGCGCGCCGGCCATACGGGAATGCGTCAATACTTCGTCGAGCATGGCATGTTCTAGCTCGGGCAGACTCCTCGCCATGAGCGCACGCAAACCGTATAGATAAGCCAGATTCTCATGGAGCCCAGGATCGTCCGGCGTACGCTCGATGGCCTTGACCAAGGCATTGCGCGCCTGCCCGATATCCCGGATCTGCGGCTTCAGACGAGCGTCCCGCTGCCAGCGTTCGATTTGCGAACGCGCCTTGAGGCTGGCCAAGTCACCGGCTGCGTGTCTTAGTGCGGTATACGCGGAAACGCTGCCGAATATCAGCAACAGCGCAAGAAAAGCCAGAAAATGGCCGCGCCTTGCCGTCAATTGCATGGCAATCCCAGAATTTCCGCCGGTCGCTGACTGACCATTTTCCAGGCGGCAGATTCGCCAACAATATCAGCTGCCGCCAGAAACCCTTCGCGCAAGCGCGGCGGGCGATGCTGAAGATTATGTGCATCCGTGGCGATCACGTGCGCCCAGCCATTTTCAAGAATGCGCCTGGCCACTTGCTGCGATGCTTCACCAAAACGCCCGGCAATCGATCCCGCTGTCAGTTGCAGCCAGCATCCGGCTTCAAGCAGACCGACCAGACGATCAGGCTGGGCCATGATGGCCTTGTTCCGTTCCGGATGCGCCAGCAGTGGGCGAACTTTCAGTTGCCCGAGTTTCTCGATAAATTGCTGGCTACCGACGGGAATCGACTGATGGGGAAACTCGAGCAGCATCACGCGATAACCGTCAATTTCGCCCAGGAAGGGAATTTCACCGTCCAGTAGCAACTCAAGCGACTCGACACCGAGGCGAACCTCCCCACCCAAACGCAATTGCAAGGGAATTCCGGCTGCCACCAGCGCTTCCTGGAAAGCAGTCAGGCGCGGCAACAACGCGGTCCGGAAATTTTCATAGCGACCAGGATGAACATGTGGCGTCACCACCGAGACCTTGATGCCATCATCGACCGCCAGTCGTGCCAGCGCCAGGCCCTCCTCCAGCGTCTGCGCACCGTCATCCACGCCGGGAAGCAAGTGCGAATGCAGATCGATCATGCCGGGTACTGCCCGAAAGCAGGATGCATCAGGCCTTGCCGCTTTCTTCGCCATAGGTCACGCCGTAACCTCCCTGATACCCCTGGTAACCGTAACCACTGTAGTCACCATAGTATTTGCCGGCTTTGGCCATGTCGAACTGGTTGAGTACCACGCCGAGGATCTGGCCATCGGCACGGCGAATCCGCTGGATACCCTTGCGCGCAACCTGATAGGGCGTCGACTCGGCCTTGCTGACGTAGATCGTTCCATTGGTCAGCGCAGCAATCACCAGCGCGTCGGAAACCAGTTCCACCGGCGGCGAATCGATGATGATCACCTCGAAATGCTTGCCCAGATGCTCAAGTGTTTCCTTGAAGCGCTGCGACAACAGTAATTCGAGCGGATTGGGCGGAATGCTGCCGGACGGCATCAACATCAGGCTTGAGCCTTCGACGGATTGCAGGCATTCCTGCAAGGTCGCCGAACCAGCCACGAAATTCGACAACCCCTTGGCCCCGACCGGAATTTCCAACCCCTTGGAAACCGCCGGACGACGCATGTCGGCGTCGATCAGCAGGGTCTTCTTGGTGTGGGCATGCGCCATCGCCAAGTTGATCGAGAAGGTCGTCTTGCCTTCACCCGGCACGCTGGAAGTCACCAGGAGCGTGCGCCGCGGCAAATCAATGCCCGACAGCAGCACGCCGGTGCGAGCTGTCCGGATGGCTTCGGCATAGATGGATTTTGGCTGATCGAGGAAAATTCGTGCCGTCTTGGTTCGCTGCACCTCTTCCTTGCTGAGCAGGGGCAGCGTGGTAAGAATCGGCTGCTTCAAACGCGCCTCGACGTCTTCCGTTGTCTTCAGGGTATTGTCGAGACGATCACGCAAGAGTGCAGCAAGCACGCCCAGGAACAAACCCAGCACAAAGGCAATCACGACAATCTGGGTTTTCTTCGGCTTGATCGGCTTGTCGGCGATAACCGCCGGATCGACCACGCGGGCAATCGGCGTCTGCAAGTCACCGGTGACGTTGGTTTCCTTGGTCCGCTTGATGAACATGTCGTACATCTGACGATTGGCCTCGACCTCACGCTCGTAAATGCTCAACTCACCTTCCTTGCGATTCAGCACCTGAACAGAACCCTTGGCCGAATTCAGTACCCCCTCCAGGGTACTTTCCGTACCGCGCGCCACCTCGTACTCGCGAATCACGCTGGCGACAATCGAATCGACCTGACGACGCAGGTTATCCCGAGCCGACTCCAGTTCGCTTTCAGCCTGAACGTAACGGGGATGCTCCTTGCCGTAACGCTGACTGACTTCCGACAGTTTGCGTTCAGCAATACCCTCGGCCCGCTTGGCATCGGCCACGATAGGATTGCGCAATACCGCCGGCAAGCTGCTCAAATCACTACCTTTGGGCGCCGAACGGATCTGCTGGTAGGCTCCCTCGGCCTCGGCGCGCTTCATGCGGGCTTCAACCAGACGCCCCATGACTTCCTCGATCTGCCGCCCGGCGCCGCTCTGGGTAACGCTCTTGAGATCGACAATACCCTCGCGCTCGCGGAATTCCTGCAAAGCCTTTTCAGAATCGTTGAGTTTCTTGCGCAGATCGCTCAATTGATCCTGCAACCAGCCACTGGCCTGGCGCGTCAACTTGAAACGAGCCTCCAGATCGGTCTCGATGTACACCTCGGCCGTCACATTGGCCACCCGTGCGGCCAAGGCCGCATCGCTGGAGTCGAAACTGACCTTGGCCAACTGACTGAGCCGGATCGGTTCTACTGTCAGCTTGCTGGAGAAACTCTCGTAAACTGCCTCGGCAAGCAATTTGTCGGTCCACTCCTTAGGCTCGTCACTGAAGCCAATACTGGCCAGTAGGGACCCCTCTTTCGCGCGAGGATCGAATTCCTCGTGTTCCCACAATTTGAGTTTCTCGATTGTCCTGATCGCCACTTCACGCGACTTGATGATCTCCACCTGGGTCTGGAAATGCTCGCGGTTCTGCGAAATACCGGAATAGACATCCTCGATCGACAACAGCTTGGACTTGTTTGCTTCAATCAGAACAGTTGCCGTAGAACGGTAAACCGGCGTCATGACCAGAACGATCACGACGGCAAGCAAGGCAACAACCAGCCCAAAGCCAATGATCTGCTTCTTGCGCTTGAGAATGCTGCGCCAATATTCGAGCAACTCCAGTTTTTCTTCCCTATCCTCTGGGTCGTGGAGGAAAAGGGGCTTGTGGTTTTCGGAATCTGCTACTGGAGATTGAGACATGGCGCTCACTTGCGTCAAAACTAATATGGAAAGTCAGAAGATCAGAAAAAGCTCTCGTCAACCGTGACAATGTCGCCAGGGAAAACAAGGGTATTCAGGTCGACGCGCTGCGAACGCTGGGTAACGTCGCGTTCACGGATGATGTAGATTTTGGTCAGGGAAGCCCGTTCGCGAAATCCGCCAGCCAGCGAGGCTGCCTTGCGTATCGTCAAACCCGGCTGATAAGGATAACCACCAGGCTTCTCGACCATGCCGTTGATGTAGAAAGGGCGGTATTCGTCAATACTGACAGAGACCTTGGGATTCACCAGATAACGGCCGCGCAAGGCATCCTCGACAGTGCGTTCCAGCTCTCCGATAGTCAGGCCAAAGGCCCGCACTTCGCCGATAGCCGGCAACGAAACGGTACCAGCATCGGTCAAGCGAACCTTTTCCTTGCTCAGATCTTCTTCACCCAGCACCCGGACAGTCAGCACATCGCCAGATGACAAACGATAGTTTGACAGGCCGGTAATCGCCGCCTGAACAGCCAACGGCGCCTCGGATGTCAAGGACGGAACCGATTCGCTCTCCGGGTTGGTCTGGGCATAGGCATGAGCCACGCCAAAGGAAAAAACGAGTGCTATCAACCAACGAAACAACATCACCGGCACATTCCCCCTTGGTTACAGGACAGCTTCGAGCGTCAACATGAACACGTCACGCTGGAAATCATTGACGTTCACAGTGGAGTCACGTTTGGTGCGATTCCAGTTAAGGCCAGCGCGGAAGTTGTAACCAAGCTCACGATAGAAACCGATGCCGAAATTCTTGGTCGTATCGTCGCGGGCAATTCCATTGTAGTTCGAACGAACCACACCAGCATTGACACTGGAGGATATGTAGCTCGCCCATTTGTGGTTCCAACTCAGGGAATGGCTACGATTGTTGATGTAGTAGTTACCGGCGCCGCTGCTCGAATCGGCAATATCCTGCGCCGATTGCAGACTGAATTCGGAATAGGTCAGCGGCGCCCAGGTCACACCGGCCTCCCACGTTGCCGCGGAAGGATCACGACGTGATGCATCGTCGTAATTCTTGTAGGCACGCCCGAGCTTGATCATCCCGGTCGTTTTCGCCGTCATATCCCAGGTCGCGCCGATCAGCAACTTGAGATAATCATTGTCACTGGTCGAGGTGGCTGAAACGTAATCACTGCGGGTATTACGCGCTTCGAAAACCAGCGAGGTCTTGGGCATCACGCGATAGAAGAAACGCCCGGAAAGCATCAGCATATCGACGTCGGAATCCTGCGTAAAAGCGCGATTATTCGTGTAGCGTTTCTGCATCCACGAAGACTCCAGTTCTAGGCGCCCGACTGCCCCTGGCGCGCCATAAATACCGACCAAACGAGCCACCGGCGCATGCCATTCATCGGGAGAACTGCTGCTGACGCGATCCGTCGAACCACGCGCATCGGAACGCCACTGGTAACCCACTCCCCAGCCAAGACGAGCACGGGTCGTGAAGTAATTGTCGCCAGCAAGCCAGATATCATGATGTTGGAAATCATCATCCGACGAAGCGGCGTAGTGTCCATAGTTACCGGCGTAACTGAAGGTATAGCGGTCGCCGCTACGCTTCATCTCGGCGACCACTTCCGGCCTAAGAATAACGACGCTCGATGATTTTTCATTGGTCGCAGTACCGCCGACATTGTCGTTGTGACCGATCGCCAGGCTTGCTGCTGGATAGACAAAAATCCCGTTCTGGAAACGGATCGGACGCCCCTTGCCCGCATTGGTCAGAATGGCACCTTGCTCCGGCGTGCTGGCACTGCCGATACCCGAACCCGAGAGTTCATAACCGGCACTGGCCGAGCGCTGACCAGCACCGACCGAGGCATCTCCCCCGATAACCGGCGTCCGGACTGTTGGCACATTCAGCGACGGCACTTCGGCTTCCGCTGGCGCTGCAGAGCCAGATGCTGCGTCAGCCGCCATGACATTACCCAACATTCCCAGCGCGAGAATGAGTCCGATTGCAGAACGCGTTTCCATCGTGTGCAAGATACACCTCCACTTGTTATCCACCCGGCCATGTCATAAACATGGCGCACCGACATAATGATAACCCGGCGACATAGACGAGTCCACATGATGGTGCACCGCAAAACCACCAAAAAACAGCGTTTTACGAGATGGACTCACACAAACAGATGAATATCGAACACTGATAATATTTTTGGTATATTTTTTTCAGCACACTTACAACATGGAAGAGACCGGGGAAGCCGACAAGCCTTCCTCAGACAGTTTTGCCAAGCCACTTCAGCAAGCCCGCGAAAAGCTGCTCGGGGTGAATCGGCTTGGACAGGTGCTCGTTCATACCTGCGGCAAAGCAGGCCTGACGATCCTCTTCGTAGGCATTCGCCGTCATCGCCAGGATCGGCGTACGCTGGTTGAGCGAATCAGCCCGGATTGCCCGAGTCGCATCGACACCGTTGAGGTTCGGCATCTGCATATCCATCAATATCGCCGAATAACAGTTTTGGCGCGCCATCTCCACTGCCTGCAAACCGTCCACGGCCAGATCGACGACCAAACCCACCTCTTCCAGCAGACAACATGAAACCTCGCTGTTGATCGGCTCATCCTCAACCAGCAACACCCTCGTCCCCGTAAATTCCCTGCGCAACTGAAGTTCCGGCAGTTCATTCAGCGTACTGCCCGCCGCCACCCCGGACAACACCTGATACTTTTGCAGACGTACTTCAAACCAGAACGTGCTACCAGCCCCAAACTGGCTCTCCACGCCCATCCTGCCCTCCATCAACTCCACCAGACGACGACTGATCGCCAGACCAAGCCCGGTCCCACCGTAACGGCGAGTCGTTGAACTATCGGCCTGCTCGAAGGATTGGAACAGACGATCGACGTCCTCAGGCCTTACGCCAACCCCGGTATCGATAACTTCGCAACGCAACAAAATGTCTGCGGTAGATTCATCAGTAACATCAAAGCGCACCGACACCGACCCGAAATTCGTGAACTTGACTGCGTTGCCGACCAGATTGATCAGCACCTGACCGAGACGGAGCGGATCTCCCAAAAGATAATCCGGAATGGTGTGCGGCAAAGGCGCCACCAATAGGCGCAAGTTCTTTTCCTCAGCCCGGTGCGCAAGTACACCATCCATGTTGTCAATCACATCCTGCAAACGAAATGGCGACAACTCCAGGGTCATCCGCTGCGCTTCGATCTTCGAGATATCGAGAATATCGTTGATCAAGGCGAGCAAATGCTGGGAAGACTGCTTGGCCTTGAGCAATTGCGAACGTGCTTTGGAATCGCCGGTCCGTCGCCAGACCAGATCGATCATCCCCATGATCCCGTTCATCGGCGTCCGCAATTCATGGCTCATGTTTGCCAGGAAGGCACTCTTTGCCCGACTTGCTGCCTCGGCAGCTTCCTTGGCATCCTTCAACTGCTCCGTCCGCTCAGCCACAAGCGCTTCCAGATTGTCACGATGCAACTGCAACTCCTGTTGCACCTGCTTCAACTCCGTAACATCCGTGATACCCCCGATCAAGCCGGCGATGCTGCCATTGGCATGAAGAAAAGTCGCTTTGTGAAAAATCACATGCCGCAGCCCTTCGGGCTGTTGAATCACCCAATCGTAAGTCTGAGCTCCCGGATGTTCGAACAAGGCTGCATCCATCTCATGGTAGCGCTGGGCGATTTCGACCGGCGCCATATCGAATACCGATTTGCCGATGATTTCCTCGCGCGTCTTTCCCAACAGACGTTCGAATGCCTGATTACATCCCAGATAGCGACCTTCTGCATCCTTGTAGAAAAAAGGAACCGGCAAACTCTCGACGAGTGTCTGCATGAACAAGCCCTGATTGCGAATCTGCCCCCAATACCGGCGTAACATCCATGCAGCACATAGCGTTGCCAGAAAGAACATCAGCAACAAGGCCACGGTATGACGAACCTCCCGCTGCCAATCAGTCAGAAAATCGACGGGAGCCATCGCGACAGTCAACATGAACGGCGTATCGCGAATTGTCCGGAAAGCGTGAATGCGCTGCACACCGTCTTCGCCAGCACCTCTGAAAAACCCGGCTTCCACCTTGGCATCAAGCAAGGCCTGCAGGCCAGGAGAAACACCAACCGAACCAGGCTCTCCATGACGCCCGTCAATCGGAGGATAACGTGTCAGCAATGCTTCACTGCGATGACGAATCTCTGCCACCCCGTTCTTGCCCAAACTCAAAGGTGACAGCAAACGGGTGAAATGATCGAGCGTCACGGCAGCAGTCACTACGCCCGCAAATTCCCCTTGTGCATCACGATAGGAACGCGTAAACGCCACCACCCAGATTTTTGACACCCGCCCCATTACCGGTTCTGCAACAATCAGGGCGGCACCTGGCGCAGCCCGGTGCTCGGAAAAAAAAGGCCGATCAACGACGGAAACCGGCGATGCAGGATCAACCCCTTTTCCCCAGTTCAACACCCCATCGCGTTGACTCACGCGAAATGCATCAACAGCCGGGTGTCGTGCCAGATGCAACTGCAGGAGGTGTTCGATTGCCTCATCCGACAATCCACCGAGCGAAGCCTGCGATTCGAGCACATCGACGATACTCAGCAAGCCAAGATCAATACGCCGGATCGAATCCGCCGCCCCCAACTCCAGCAAGGCTGCCAAATTCGCTGTATTCGTCTGGACCTCGCTGAAGACGCGCTCACGACTCGCCTGAAGACTCTGAAAACCAATCGTCGCCATCACCGCATTGAGCAGCAAGACGCTGACGACCAGCCATGCCTGGAACCTGGAAACAGGATGCGAAAACCCCGAACGCGTTACGGGGTGAGAGGAGAACAACATGCAACGATCCCGGGATTTACCCGATTAGTAACAGGGAGATTGGATTATTGCATTTTCGTCGCAGCAGTAGCCGCCGAATCGGGGACACAAAAAAAGAAAAACCCCTGAATTTCAGGGGTTCTCTTGTTGCTTGGCGGAGACGGAGGGATTCTGGTTCCGTCTCTACCACCACTAGAATATCCCTTAAAAATCAATATTCTAAGCCGTTCGATGGTGGCTTCTAGCTGGTGATTGTATCACCCGTTTGGCGCACCTATTGGCGCACCTCACGCTAGGAAGCTGCGCATTCTACAGCTCAGGTCTTGATAAGGCAATCCTCAATCTTTCCGCCATTGGCGATATAGTCCAACACCCATTTCGGTCGCTTGTCCTTAGCACCACGACCTGTCCAAGTTTCAGATGGATTGGCTGGATTCGCATACTTCGCCGGAAGCTTGGACGTAGATGTTTCAGATTTAACAGAAGTACCACGTTTAGCCCGTTTTGCTTTGAATCCCAACTCAGATGCAGTGATGCCAAATGTATCTACCAATTCCTTTGCTTGCTCAACTGCAGATTCACGCTCTACTTTAAGCGCGTCCTGATATGCCTGTTGAGCTTTGAGCAGTGCGGCTTTCGCATCTTTTACCTTCGAAGTCATGAACGTCTCCATAGATGATTACATAGCGAGCAGATAACAATAATATTGCAACGCCGATATTTTTGCATCAAAAATCAATTACTGATTTCAAATAGCTTAAGTCATACGGATATAACGGCGGGAGTGCATTTGAGTTCTCTTTCAAAGCAATATCCGCAAACTCTCTATCAGATTCGAAGGTTTGGACAATCTCAAACTTCTTCACTCCAATTTTTTTTGCACGCCTGTAATCATACAGACTCTTGCCGCGAAAATTGATTGTCCGCATCAGGATGGTGTAAATATCGTGTTTTTCTTTTTCTAACTCTTCTGCAATTTTGATTCTAATAATATTTTCGCAATCAATATCTGCAATATTATTTGCCAGACAAATCAAATCTGGCTTTTTATCCTTTGCCTTAAACTCAATGTTTTTCGACTTCAATAATTCTTTGAGTTCTGCGACCGTAAGTAATCCAAGCGCACCCTCTACGGATATAGGGCCTGTTTTCGATTGAAATGAATTAGGAAATCTGCCAATGCTGGAAAATAAATTATTCCACTTATCGTATTCAACCCAAGCCCAATCCCTGCCTTTAAAATACTTATCATAGATTTTCGAATGGTAGGCACCCATGTTTTGAAAACCGCCATCCGATTTCGAAATCAAATCATAAATTTCTGATTTCTCAACAGGCGTTATGCCTGTAACGCTGTCAATGACTTTTTTGAAAACTTCAGCATAGCAATCAAAAATATCGCCATCTGGAGTGATTGTTGGTATAGACCTTGCGGCCTCGCTAGTACCTACATTAGCTTTGCCAAACTTCAGGAAGTCGAACAATCCCATAGCTGTCCCCATGAATGCACAAGTTGCGACACGTCATCATATACAACTACGGCCAAAAATGCCATACAACTAACATCAATTACGCCTAAGCACTGGACAATGCGCAATCCAAATACAATAATATTGTAAATAATTCAATTGATATGCGGAGACAATTATGAAAAACAACGAAAAAACAAATCGCAAATCAACCGATAACAATATTTCGTTCGATAATGCAAAGGTTGACTCTTCGCATTGCCTTACAGATGGTCTATTTCGACCACTGTCCAGAGCGCCGAAACGAGAACCGCTAGATGTAACGCACGTCTATATGGGATATACGATGCGGTGGCTAAATTACTGCAAATTGAATATCGTTGACCAATCCGTATTTCTCGCAATTCATAAACTCGCATCTGACAAAGGACGCGTAGAGCGAGTTGATGAAGAACATGAATCACCGGTTATGAAAGAAGTTCGTTCGGCCTTACAGCTTGAAAAAGATGCCGCCAAAAGTGCCTGTCTAGTTTTAGATACGACACTTTACGAAATTGCAAAAATCATGGGATATACCGACAGCGGCGCCAATCTATCAATGATAAAAAAATCATTGATTAAACTATCTTGTGTATGCTTCTTGATTTACAAAGGCAACAAAATTGAAGATACATTTTTCAAAACCAATCTTTTTTCGCGCCTAGCTGGAAAGGATGGAAAAATACATGTCGGAATTAACCCTATGCTCGGCAAAGCTTTGACTGGTGGGCTATTCTGTAATGTATCAATGGCCGAACAACGAATATTGCAGGGCGATATAACGAAACGATTGCATCTGTGGTTATCAAGTTGGATGCGTGCAGGAGATACTCGAAAAATAGAACTTGATAAGCTTGTACCACATGTGTGGTGTGATATGGCCGAATCTGCAACGCTTCGAAAACGTAGGCATATGCTCCGCAAATCTATAGTTGAATTGAATGCACTGGATGGTTGGGACATAAATGAAAATAACGGCGAGTTAAAACTAAGTAGAATTGAATAATAACTACCGTCGTAAGCGGAACGTTGTACCGTCGTAAGCAGAACGCTATACCGTCGTAAGCGGAACGCCATGATTTCGGATTGCGTTGAATATCTAGGCTTGGCAAAGAACAAATTAGCTCTACTATAGTTACTATAATAACTATAGTAAAAAAGCGGCCTTAAATAGCCGCTTTTTTACGAAAGTTGCTTTGCAAACAAATCAACTATATGCAATTGCTAAACTCTAAAATTACAAAACGCAACTAGCCAGAAAAACCATGTATGCGCGGAGCGCTACATAACGTTGTCGTTATATCAAAGTTAAGCAAACATTCGTGATAGGCCGTATTAGATATGTTTCAATATTGCGAGTCTATTAGACTCGGCGTCAATAAAACGATGCCGATTCATCTCCGTTAGGTTGCAGAAGCTACTATATCTTTCTGCAATATCATTTTTGAATATTCCTCAAGTTCGCGTATGTGCGGATTTAGGTTTGCAGTTATTCTATCTACCTGCTTCTTCTTCCGGAATGCTCTACCAGCATCCCAAAGGCTCCTTAAATCGTCTATAGACGCATTTTCTAGCTCTTGGGATACCTTGAGTAAGCAACCGACTAATAAATTGGCTATAAGCGCATCCTGTGGGTTATCACGTACATCAACGTCTGAATAGACATATCTGTGCAAACCAACCATATGCACTATCCCCCCTGAATGAAGCTTTAGACGGCTGTCAATTTCGCGCTGCTTAATTTCATCAGCTTTCTTCTGTCGGGATTCTAATATTGCAATTTGTTTTCGTTTTTTCTCGGCCTCAGCTTCAAGCTTGGCTAATGCGTCTTTCTGTATTTCAACTTTGGTTCTTTTGATTTGAGTATCTGACATATATCCTCCTATTGTTTTTGTCATCTAAACAAATTATCACGTTATTTAAAGACAATCAGCATTTTCGTGATATATTAAATATTGTGATAGTTTTAAACGAGGATAAAAGCCAACGGCAAAGCGCACTTATACATCGACGGTAACCCTGTCGATGTGTGGGGGCTAAAGCCCCCCGTGTCATCCTACGGATGCACGGCTCCCCCGAACATGCATTCGCATGTTCAAGCCAGCTAAAGCTGGCAATACGGATTTATCTACGTTCATTACTTTTCACATTTGAATTGGATGAACGCATGACCATATATCACAATCGTATTAAGGTACATTCCCGTGCAAACGCATCATCTAATCATGCTGTGCGTAGCGCGGCCTATCGTGCTGGTACTATGTTGATAGATGAGGAATCGGGTAATAAATATAATTACTCTCGTAAATCTGAGGTCGTGTTCAGTGAAATCCGGACGCCCAAAAAAGTCCCCGAGCGTTTTAAAGACCGTCAAACCCTATGGAATGAAGTTGAGCGCAAGGAAATAAGGCGTGATGCCCAATTGTTTCGTGAGCATGAACTTGCCCTCCCAATTGAACTAACGTTGGAGCAGCAAAAAGAATTGATGCGTGAGTACATAGATAGAACTATGACTATGCGCGGAATAATTGCGGATTATTCAATCCACTTGAATCCCGGTAACCCACATGTGCATATCATGACAACCATGCGTGATGTAGATGAAAATGGGTTTGGAAATAAAAACCGGGAATGGAATGATAAAACGTATCTTGAAGAGTGCCGCAAGGTTTGGGCCGAGCTAGTTAATAAGCATCTTGAAAAAGCTGGTATTGATGCTCGTATTGACCATAGAAGCTATGCGGCTCAAGGCCTCGATATTGAGCCTACTAAGCATGAAGGTCGTGAAGGTATCGGCAAAGCCAATTCAGATAAGGTTGAATCTCGCAGAAGTCAAAATAGGCGAATCAGAGAACGCAACCAAATTAGAAGTGAGATTAAATCCAACAAGATTGAATTGGCAGAAATTGAGTCGCAAATTGCTGCGGCTAATACACCTGAACAAAGTGCATTAAAGATAGTCAGACAGAAGATGCTGAAATCGCTAAAGCCTGTATCAGTTGCATTAGCGAAAAACGATAACGAGCCGCTACCTAATATAATTAAATCAAATATAGAGCCTGCGCCAACAATCAAGCTTGCAAATATCAACAAGAGGATATTGCAGTCTGTTAAGTCTGTCGGTGTATATCAATCTACATCAACTGCAATGGTTGTTTATCATGCACCAAAGTTTGAATTATCAGAATCCGGAATTGAAAAGGCTTACGCATTCAACATCCCGCAACATCCCATGGATGCTCAAGGATGCTATGCATTACGGTCAATTCTAGGTGTCAAAGAAGCTAATACAGAATTCAACCAACGACAACAAGCATTAAGACTTGTTGGAATGGATTACGCATGGCGTGATTTCTATGATGAAGTCAAGGACGGGTGCAAATTGAAACATGGCGCTATGCATAGTTGGTGGCGTTCATATGCTCGCATGTGTTTCCATCAACACGGTCCGGAATTGCAAGAGTTAGTTAGGGCTGTACCAGATAGGTACAAAGATACGGTAAATAGTGTCATTGCAGATGAACTCAAAAAAGCTCATGTGCTACCTGACCAACCAAGTTCGGCTATATGGATAGTTGATAAACCAAAACCTGAACCCACACCAGAACCGGTTAAGCCTGCACCTGTTGCACCTACAATTGAGCCTGTACGTAATCCACCGCCAAATATTCCGCCACCTCAACAAAAGCATGTTGAGGAAGCGGCCCCGGTAAAACCATTTAACCCATATCCGGACCCATACGCATATCCAAAGCCTAAAAATCCGTGGGATACAGGTGGATTCAATCCATGGTAAAACAAAGCCCACCGAAGTGGGCTTTTTTAATTACAGTGGCGGTAATTCGATGCTAGGTTCCCATGGCTTATGAACCAATCCAAAATCTAACTTCTTGACTTCATCAAGCATTACTTGATATGGACGGTCTGATATTAGCTTCCCATATTTCTGCACATTCATTGATTCGTTGCTATGTCCAAGTAAGAACTCTCTCAATTCTTGTGGCGTTCCTTCTTTTAGCAAACGACCATTAAATGTGCTTCTGAAACTGTGAAATACTTTTTTGCGCTCTACCCAAATACCTAACGACTTCGTTACTTCTGCAAAGTTACGAGATAGGTTACGACCATATCCACCAACTTTTGAATATGTCAATTCAGGGAATAAACGGACTTCCCCTTTATCCTTCATATCCTTCACGAAGTTCAAAAAACCAACTTCAATTAGCTTTGGATGAATTGGAACCCAACGGCGACTTGCAGCGGTTTTCAATGATTTCTTTGGTTTGTCATCAGGTACATCCAAAGGCTCATTGTCATCAACATCATCTTCTAAATCCATGATACTGATGCAATCAATACCGGCTTCAGTTTTAATTACATCATCAACCTGCAATTGTGCAATTTCATTTGCACGCGCACCGGTATATAAACCTAGTAGCGGCGTCCAGTATCTGTATCCTTCTGTTGGATAGTCAGAACGTTCAAATATCAATTTAAGTTCTGAATTGGTAAATGGTTGATAACCATCTTTAGCCTTGTCGCGTTTCTTGTCTTGGGTTTCTGTTGGTAACAGGTCGTCAAGTTGTTCAGATAGTTTGCGTTTCTTATATGCCCACAACAGAAACGTTTTAAGCATCCGGATTTTCTTAAATGCATTGGCTCTCGATTGTGCCGGCAATCCTGCATTCAAAGCTTGTTTTGCGTCGCTTAAACCCTTCATGGAACCATAATTCTTTGGGAACTTGAACATAGCATCTGTATATATCTGCAAATGTTCCTCACCTAGTTCCCTAGCGTAAATATCCCATATCAATTCGTCTAAACCGTCTTTGTTCTTAATTTCACGTTTCGACTTAGATACGATTTCACGGAAATCACGCAACAGCGGTTGATATGTCTGAGTCCATGTATTCTCTGTACCCCATTCGGTTGCGAGTTTTTCATCTGCAAAGGCTTGAATTAGGTCAGATAACCATATACCACCTGATTTGATGGATTTTGCTTTTAAACGCACTTCCCGCAATTCTTCATCTGTCGGATGCTCATGACCCATCAAATCCATTGCATTGGCGTTTAAGGGTAATTGCCCAGTCACTTGCATCAAGTGAATGTACTCCTTCACTTTTTCAGGTGTATCGCCCTCTTCGAACTTGTAGGACACGCGACCGTCCGGATGCCGGTCAATCTGAAACTGTCCTATGTCTCCCTGTTTTTTTGTAGTCATGGCATCTAGTGCTTCAGTGAAAAGGAGCCTGAAGTCTAGAGCCAACTTGCGAGAACGTACAACAGCATCACGCAATGAGCGCGTATGGAGACTTTTACGGATTTCTGAGGGTAGGTATGGGTGAGCCTGTTTTAACGCCTTGGGCGTGGCTACACGCATGTAATAGATGCCGTGCCTACTGATAGACAGGTAGGTAGGTGCATTCGGTATGGTTCGCATGTCTGTGTCACCGTATGGATCACTTCAATGGATCACCATCGAACATGCGAACTTAGAAAATAAAAAAGCCCTTGAAAATCAAGGGCTTTTTTACTCGTTGCGACAGTTCTGGCGGAGACGGAGGGATTCGAACCCTCGATCCAGGTTTTGCCCGGATGCACCCTTAGCAGGGGTGTGCCTTCGACCACTCGGCCACGTCTCCTAACCGTCTTGCAACGAGGCGCGGATGATATAGTCTCCGCGCCCTTTGGTCAAACGTTTACTGATCCAGACCGAAGGTGCGATGCAGGACGCGCACGGCCAGTTCCAGATACTTCTCGTCGATGACGACGGAAATCTTGATTTCGGAGGTGGAAATCATCTGGATGTTGATGCCTTCGTCGGCCAGGGCCTTGAACATCTTCGAAGCAACGCCCGGGTGCGAACGCATGCCGACGCCGACGGCGGAGACCTTGCAGATCTTGTTGTCGCCGGTCACTTCACGGGCGCCCAGCTTCTGCTTGACGGTTTCCAGGATGCCCTGGGCCTTGGCATAGTCGCCGCGGTTGACCGTGAACGAAAAGTCAGTGGTGCCGTCGTGACCGACGTTCTGGATGATCATGTCGACGTCGATGTTGGCGTCGGCGATCGAGCCGAGGATCTGGTAGGCGATGCCCGGGGTATCGGGAACGCCGAGCATGGTCAGCTTGGCTTCGTCGCGATTGAAGGCGATACCGGAAATGATCGGTTGTTCCATGTTCTTGTCTTCCTCAACAGTAATCAGCGTGCCCTCGCCTTCATCCTGGAAGCTGGACAGCACGCGCAGTTTGACCTTGTACTTGCCGGCGAATTCGACCGAGCGGATCTGCAGCACCTTGGAGCCGAGGCTGGCCATTTCCAGCATTTCCTCGAAGGTGATGGTATCGAGCTTCTTCGCTTCCGGCACGACACGCGGATCGGTCGTGTAGACGCCATCGACGTCGGTGTAGATCTGGCACTCGTCGGCCTTCAGGGCCGCCGCCAGGGCCACGCCCGAGGTATCCGAACCGCCACGGCCGAGCGTGGTGATGTTGCCGTCGGCATCGACGCCCTGGAAGCCGGCGACGATGACCACCTTGCCAGCGTCGAGATCGCGGCGGATGTTGGCTTCGTCAATCGACAGAATTCGCGCTTTGGTGAAGGTGCTGTCGGTCAGAACCTTGACCTGGGCACCCGTGTAGCTCTTGGCATCGACCCCGATGGCTTTCAGGCCCATGGCCAGCAGGCCGGTGGTGACCTGCTCGCCGGTACAGACCACGGCGTCGAGTTCGCGCGGATCCGGCGTGGCCTGCATTTCCTTGGCCAGCGCAATCAGCTTGTTGGTTTCACCACTCATCGCCGAGACGACGACCACGACCTGGTGGCCTTCCGCACGGAAACGGGCAACACGCCGGGCGACATTCTTGATGCGCTCCGGGTTGGCGACCGAAGTGCCGCCGTATTTCTGAACAATCAACGCCATGGATTCATCCGTAAAAACGTTGGAAACATGAAAAAAGAGGGCCGGATTTTACCCCAGCCCGCCTTTTTACAAAAGGAAGACGCCGTCAGAGATCGGCCAGAACACGCAGATGCGCGCCGACACTCCGGGCCAGCGAGGTCATCACGTAACCACCTTCGAGCATCGAAACGATGCGCTTGTCGCACATTTCGGCAGCAAGTTTCTTCAGGTGCTCGGTGCACCAGGCGAAATCCCGCTCGAGCAGCTTGAGGCCGCCCATGTCGTCCTCGTAGTGACCATCGAACCCCGCCGAGATGAAGATCATCTGCGGCTTGAATTCCTTGAGCCGTGGCGTCCACACCTGCAGCACCGCATCGCGGAACTCCTCGCCACCGCAACCGGCAGCCAGCGGCACGTTGCACATGTTGGCAGCTGGTTTGTCGGCCCCCGAATAGGGATAGAAGGGATGCTGGAAAATGCTGCACATCAGCACTTTATCGTTACCGGCGAAGCAATCCTCGGTACCGTTGCCGTGATGCACGTCGAAGTCGATGATGGCGACGCGCTCCAGTCCATGCACCTTGATCGCATGCATGGCGGCAACGCCGATGTTGTTGAAGAAGCAGAAGCCCATCGGCGTGGCTTTTTCGGCATGGTGGCCTGGCGGACGGACGGCGCAGAAGGCGTTCTCGCATTCACCGCTCATCACCAGGTCCACTCCCATGCAACCTGCGCCCGCTGCACGCAAGGCCGCTTGCCAGGTATGCGGATTCATCGCGGTATCGGGGTCGAGGTGCACGATCCCCATTTCCGGCGAGGCGCGCTTGATGCGTTCCAGATGCGCCGCCGGATGAACGCGCAGCAATTGCTCGAAAGTCGCCAGCGGCGCGTCGTAATAAACGAAATAGGCATCGATGCCTTGGGCGATCAGGTGATCGTTGATGGCAGTGAGGCGTTGCGGGCATTCCGGGTGATGCGTCCCCATGTCATGCAACTGGCAGTCGCGATGGGTGATGAAGGCAGTGGTCGTCACTTGTTCTCTCTCTGCGATGCGGCGCCGCGAATGGCGCTCGTCGAAGGGTCATTATCGTCTTATTTGCGCGGGCGCTTCAAGCATTAGAATGGAGTGTCCCGCAGCCCCCCACGGAAATCCTGCATGAGCAGCAAAAATACACCCATACTCGGCGGACGGCCCCACGCCTTCACCCCGATACTCGACGCCGCCAACCAGGTCATCCTCGGCAAACCAGCCGAAGTCCGCCTGGCCGCCGCCTGCTTGCTGGCCGGTGGTCACCTGTTGATCGAAGACCTGCCCGGCCTGGGCAAAACCACTCTGGCCCACACCCTGGCCCGCCTGCTCGGCCTACAATTCGCCCGTGTCCAGTTCACCGCCGACCTGCTGCCCGCCGACATCACCGGCGTCTCGATCTTCGATCGCGAACACGGCAGCTTCCGCTTCATTCCCGGACCGGTGTTCTCCCAATTGCTGCTCGCCGACGAGATCAACCGCGCCACGCCGAAGACTCAGAGCGCCCTGCTCGAAGCCATGGAAGAAGGCCAGGTCAGCATCGAGGGCGAGACACGGGCGCTGCCCAGCCCTTTCTTCGTCATCGCCACGCAAAATCCGGCTGACCAGATCGGCACTTTCCCGCTCCCCGAATCCCAGCTCGACCGCTTCCTGATGCGCATCGAACTGGGTTACCCGGGCCGCGATGCCGAACGCGCCCTGCTCGCCGCCGGCAGTCGCCGCCAGGCCAGTGACCAGCTGGCCAGCCTGCTGACGCCGGAACAGTTGCCACAACTGCAGGCCGAAGTCGCGGCCCTGCACGTCTCACCGGCGCTGATCGATTATGTCCAGGCGCTGATCGAAGCCACCCGCAACCACGCCGGCTTCCGCCATGGACTGTCGCCCCGCGCCGGCCTGGCACTGCTCTCGGCCGCCCGCGCCTGGGCCTGGCTGGCCGGCCGCGACATGGTCCTGCCCGACGACGTTCAGGCCGTCTTTGCCCCGGTCGCCCGCCACCGCCTGCACGGTGCCCAAGGCGGCACACTCGCCAGCCGGGCAGAAATCGATGCCCTGCTGGCCACCGTTGCCATTCCCTGACCCCCGTGCGGCTGAACCTCAGGGAACTGCAGCAACGCCTGTTCGGCAACCCGGATGACGGGCTGACGCCGGTCACACTCGACCGGCGCCGCATCTTCATCCTGCCGTCGCGCGCCGGCCTGCTGTTTGCCCTGACCCTGCTCGTCATGCTGCTCGCGGCGATCAACTACAACCTGGCACTCGGTCACGCCCTGGTCTTCCTGCTGGCTGGACTCGGTCTGGTCGGCATGGTGCACACCTTTCGCAACCTTCATGGCCTGCGCATCACGCCCGGCCGCTGCGCCCCGGTTTTCGCTGGCGAAACGGCCGAATTCAAGCTACTGCTCGACAACGATCGCCCGGGATCGCGCTACGGCCTGATGCTTGAAGCCGAAAAAGGACTGAGCGCCAGCAGCAGTGTCGGTGGCGGCAATCAGGCCAGCGTCGGCGTCCCGGTCCATGCCCATCGACGCGGCTGGCTACCCCTGCCGCGCACGCGCCTGAGTACCCGTTATCCGCTTGGCCTGTTCACCGCCTGGAGTTATCTGCAGCCAGGCATGCGCTGCCTGGTCTACCCCAAGCCGCTACCACAAGCCCTACCCGACGGCCTGTGGGCAGATCAGGGAAGCGGCAACAGCAACGGGGGACAAGAAGACTTCGCCGGCTTTCGCGAACGACAGGCCACCGACTCGCTACGCCATGTGGCCTGGAAAGCCAGTGCCCGCGACGACGGTTCGCGACCTTTGCTGGTCAAGCAATTCGCCGGCGGCAGCGATAGCCAGCTCGAGCTCGCCTGGTCGGCCACCGACCCGACCGTCGACGATGAAACGCGCTTGTCCGTGCTCACCGGCTGGGTGCTCGCCGCCGACCAGGGACGCATCCCTTTCAGCCTGAGCCTGCCCGGCGTCAACATCCCGGCCGGCAACGGCGCGGCCCACCGGCAGCGCTGCCTGGAAGCCCTGGCCCTGTTCCGGACATGAAAAGCAGCCAGCCCGATCCCCTGAGCCGCGAGCAGACGCCCTGGCTGTTCGCCGCAGCGGTGGTTACCACCTTGCCGCACACGCTGCAGCAACCCTGGTGGCTGAGCGCCTTCGGTGCGCTGCTGTTCGCCTGGGCCTTCCTGCTGTGGCGCGAGGACCGTCGCCTACCCGGTCGCTGGATCCTGCTGGCCCTGGTCGTCGCCGGCGTCGCTGCCATCCTTGCCGATTTCCGCACCCTGTTCGGACGCGAAGCCGGGGTTGCCACGCTGGTCCTGTTCATGGCGATGAAACTGCTCGAATTGCGCAGCCGGCGCGACGCCACGGTCATCGTCATGCTCGGCTACTTCCTGCTGCTGACACACTACTTCCATAGCCAGGACATCCCCACCGGACTCTGGCTGCTGTTCGCACTCTGGGTGGTTACCGCCGCGTTGGTGCGACTGCAGGCGGCAACCATGCCGCCCAGGGAAAACCTGGTCCAGGCCGGCAGCCTGTTGGCCCAGGCACTGCCGTTCATGCTCGTACTCTACCTGCTGTTCCCGCGGATCAACGGCCCGCTCTGGGGCCTGCCTGCCGATGCCTTTACCGGCCAGACGGGTCTTTCAGACAGCATGGCCCCAGGCAACATTGCCAATCTGGTGCGCAGCGGCGAAATCGCTTTCCGCGTCCGCTTCGACGAGGCTCTACCGGCACGCCAGCAACTTTACTGGCGAGGTCCGGTACTGGAGAGTTTCGATGGGCGCACCTGGCGCCAGTCGACCCGGCCGGCCAATCCCGAGCGTATCGAGGAACTCGGCCCGCGCATCGCCTACGAAATGACGCTGGAAGCGCACGGCCAGCGCTGGCTGCTCGCCCTCGACGCCCCGGTCACCCTGCCCGCTGGCGCCAACCTCGACGGACGCCTGGCCGCACTGGCCAGCCGCCCGGTGGAGAAGCGCCAGCGCCTGCGCCTGAGCTCAAGCCCGGCCTATCGTCTCAACACTGCGGAATCGCCGCTCAGCCTGAGTGACAACCTGCGCCTGCCCGCCAACAACAATCCGCAAACCCGGGAACTCGCCCGCAACTGGCAGGCGCAAGCAAATGACCCGGCCGAAGTGATCGCGCTGGCACTCCGCCATTTCCGCGAAGAACCCTTCCATTACACCCTGCAACCGCCCCTGCTCGGACGCGATGGCATCGACGACTTCCTGTTCCGCACCCGGCGCGGCTTTTGCGAACACTACGCCGCCGCCTTCGTCGTCCTGATGCGTAACGCCGGCATCCCGGCCCGGGTGGTCACCGGCTACCAGGGCGGCGAGATGAATCCGCGCGACGGCTATTTGGTCGTCCGCCAGTCGGAAGCCCATGCCTGGGCCGAAGTCTGGCTGGAACAACGTGGCTGGATACGCGTCGACCCGACCGCCGCAGTCGCCCCGGAACGTATCGAGCGCGGCATCGTCGATGCCCTGCCGGCCGGCGAACCCCTGCCGGCCTTCCTGCTGCGTCACGGCGACTGGCTGCACGACCTGCGCCATCGCTGGGAAGCCCTGAACAATGCCTGGAACCAGCATATCCTGGGTTATGACACGCAACGCCAACGCGACCTGCTGTCGCGCCTCGGCTTTGCGGTCGACTGGCGTCAACTGGTCATCGCCCTGGGTCTGGCCTGTGCCCTCATCCTGGCCCTGGTGACTGCCTGGAGCCTGCGCCAACGGATACGCCCGGCGCCGGAAATACGCCTCTGGCATCGTGCCCAGCGACGAATCGGTATACACTGCGCGCCGGGTGAAACGCCCCTGGCCTTCGCTGCCCGCCTGCGTGCTGCAGATCCGGCGCTGGCAGCACGTTTCGACCCGGTGGTCCGGCATTTCATGCTGGCCCGCTACGCCCCGGACAACCCTAACTCGCTGGCCGCCCTCGCCGCCGCCGTGAAACGACTTCCCAGACGGAGAATCGCTTGAGCAAGACCCTGGCCGCCCTGGCCTTCACCCTGACCACACAGTTTGCCGTCGCCGCGCCCGGCAGCATCGCCGACCTCCCCGAAGCGGCGGCTTTCGCCAACGATCTCGCCCAGCGCCAAGGCTTCGATGCCAGCAGGCTGCTTGAACAGTTTTCCGCCATCCGGACCAACGAACGCGTCCTGCAACTGATTGCCCCGCCGAGTTCGCCGACCCAGCGCTCCTGGGAACGCTACCGCCCGCGCTTCGTCAACGCCCAGCGCATCGCTGGCGGCGTGCGCTTCTGGCAGGACAATGCGCTGACGCTGGCGCGCGCCCGCGCCCTCTACGGCGTGCCGGAAGAAGTGATCGTTGCCATCATCGGCGTCGAAACGGTCTATGGCAGCAATACCGGCGGTTTCGGTGTGCTTGAGGCACTCGCCACGCTGGCCTTTCAATACCCGCGCCGGGCCGAGTTCTTCCGCAGCGAACTCGAACAATTCCTGCTGATGACCCGCGAGAACGGCCTCGACCCACTTGCCGTCAAGGGCTCCTTTGCCGGCGCCATCGGCATCCCGCAATTCATGCCGGGTAGCCAGCGCCGTTATGCCGTCGATTTCGACGGCGACCAGCGCATCGACCTGAGCAACAGCGTCGCCGATGCCATCGGCAGCGTTGCCCGCTTCCTGGAACAACACGGCTGGCAAGCAGGACAACCGGTGGCCGTGCCGGCGCGACTACCGGGCACGCCGGATCAGTCGCTGCTTGAGGCCGGTATCCGCCCCAGCCTGCGCGTCGCCGACCTGTTCGAGCGCGGCATCGTGGCCACGGCAGCCCCCGAATCGACGGTGACGCTGGTCGATCTGGTCAGCCCCGGACAAGCCACGGAATACTGGCTGGGTTTCGAGAATTTCTACGTGATCACCCGCTACAACCGCTCGAGTTTCTACGCCATGTCGGTGTTCCAGCTGGCCGAGGAAATCCGTCGGGCGATGCCGCCGCCCATCCGCGAGGCCATGCGCTAAAGCAGCGAATCGCGGGTGATGTTGCCGCGCCGGATGATCTTGCGCAGCCGGTCCAGACCTTCCAGCTGAATCTGGCGCACCCGCTCCCGGGTCAGTCCGAGATCGCCGGCGATGGCATCGAGCGTGGCAATCTCGCAGCCGTTCAGGCCATAGCGGCGCTCGATGATCTGGCGCTGGCGCTCGCTCAGTTCGTCCAGCCACGAAGCCAGCAGGGAACCGACTTCGCTGGACTGCAGCAGGCTTTCCGGATCGTCGCCGGAATCATCCGGGATGAACTCGGCCATGGTGTGGTTGGGATCGATATCGAGCGGCGCGTCGAGCGAGGCGATGTGCTCGTTCAGCGACAGGATGCGACGCACCTCCTCGACCGGCCGGTCGAGCAGCAAGGCCACCTTCTCCACCGTCGACTCGCGGCTATCGGCCGATTCCAGGTGGCGCATGGCACGCAGGACGAGGTTGATTTCCTTGACCACATGCACCGGCAGCCGGATGGTCCGCGAGTGATTCATGATGCTGCGCTCGATGCCCTGACGTATCCACCAGGTCGCGTAGGTCGAAAAACGGAAACCGCGTTCCGGATCGAATTTTTCCAGCGCATGGATCAGGCCGAGGTTCCCTTCCTCGATCAGATCGAGCAAGGGTATCCCGCGATTGAGATAGTGCTTGGCGATATTCACCACCAGCCGCAGGTTGTGCTCGATCATTTTCTGCCGGGCGGCGAAGTCACCGGCCCGCACCAGCCGCGCGGTCGCCAGTTCCTCCTCCGGTGTCAGCAGCGGGCGGGCACCGATCTCGTTGAGGTAGATCTGGGTGACGTCCTCCAGCAGACTGGCTTCGGCCAGGGCGGTTTCGGCGGCCAGCGGGAACAGCGTCTCACCGTCGGCGGCGAGCGGTAGCTCGTCGCCGTTCTGCTCCTCGCCCGCTTCGTCCAGACTCATCGACCCGGCAGGAAGGGACCCGGATCGACCGGCTTGCCCTGTTTGCGGATCTCGAAATGCAGTTTGACACCGGAGGTACCGGTACTGCCCATTTCAGCGATTTTCTGCCCCAGCTTTACCGACTGGCCTTCCTTGACCAGGATGCGGTTGTTATGGGCGTACACCGACAGGTGGTTGGCGCCATGCTTGACGATGACCAGCTTGCCGTAGCCGGCAAGCGCTTCGCCGACATACAGCACCTGCCCGTCGGCCGCAGCCAGCACGGGATCACCCACGCGACCGGCGAAATCGATGCCCTTGTTGGTGGTGCCGTTGTAAGGCGACTGAATCTTCGCCGAACTCGGCCAAGCCCAGGTAATGCCGTCCACCTGAGCTGTCTGGGCCGACGCAGCCGGTGTCGGCGCAGACTCCGTTGCCGCAGGTTGGGGCGGCATGGCAGGCGAAGCAGGCGGCGTCGCCGGTGCACTTGCAGGGGTCGAACTCAGGCGGGCATGCGCCTCGTCGGAATAGGCTTCCTTGCCGCCGCGCGGCTCACGCAGGACAGTGCCCTGCTTCACCGGCACAGGCACATCAAGCGGTCGGGCTTCGACCCCGCTGCCGACGCCGATCGGAGTTGCCACCGGAGCAACTTCCGCTGTCTGGCCGACGGCACGGGTCAGACGAAGAATCTGCCCCTCGCGCAAGGTCGTCGGATCGGAGATGTTGTTGATCGCCGCCAGTTCATTGTGATCCATGCCGTTCTCACGGGCAATTCGGTACAGGGTATCGCCACGTTTGACGGCATACTCGCCCGCACCGGCAACCCTGGCTTGAGCGGTCGGCGTGCGATCGACGGTCGGCGCAGGTGCCTGCGTACAGGCAGTGAGAAAAAATACGACAGCAATGGGGGCGAGGAATCGGGTCATTGGGTTCCTGGTAGCAGGGGAACGAAGCGGACGGGGTCCAGCCGCGTTTCCGTGAAGCCGGTCGGCGTGTGTTCGACAAGGCAAAGATACTGCGCCTGCCCCCCGACAGGCAAGACCATGCGCCCCCCCGGCGCCAGTTGCTTGAGCAACTCGGGCGGGATGGAGGCGCCGGCGGCAGCGACGATGATGCTATCGAATGGCGCAGCTTCAGGCAGCCCCCAATGTCCGTCGGCGTGTTTCAGACGGACATTGAACTGCTGCAGCGTACGCATGTTGGCTTTGGCTTTTTCGAGCAGGGGCGCAATGCGCTCGACGGCATAGACTTCCTTGCTCAGTTGCCCGAGCACCGCCGCCTGGTAACCGCAACCGGCACCGACCTCCAGCGTCTTGCCAAGTCCGGGGCGGGCGTTGAGCAACAATTCGATCATGCGGGCAACGATGTAGGGCTGGGAAATCGTCTGCCCCATGCCCAGTGGCAGCGCCGTATCCTCGTAAGCCCGCGAGGCCAGCGCCTCCTCGACAAAAACATGGCGGGGCACGGCAGCCATCGCCGCCAGCACCTGCTCGTTGCGGATGCCTTTTTCGCGCAGGCGCTCGACCATGCGCACACGCGTGCGCTGCGAGGTCATACCGATACCCTGCAGGCCGTGCATGATCAAGCCATCCATTGCCGGATTGCCGGCAACTGTCCCGTATGAGTCAGATCGATCTGTAGCGGCGTGATCGACACCCGGTTCTGTTCGATCGCATGAAAATCGGTCCCGGGCCCGGCGTCGGCGGCTGTGCCGGCTGCGCCGATCCAGTACACCGTTTCCTTGCGTGGCGAGGTCATGCGCACCACCGGTTCGGCCTTGTGGCGGCGCCCGAGGCGGGTCACTTCCATCCCGGTCAATGCCTCGTAGGGAATATCCGGAACATTGACGTTGAGCAATACCGGCCCGGAAACCGGATTCCGGATCTGGCGCTCGACCAGTTCGCGGGCAACCCGTCCGGCGGTGGCAAAATTCAAACCGTCGAAACTGGTCATCGAAACGGCAATCGATGGAATACCGAACAAATATCCCTCGGTCGCCGCCGCAACCGTTCCGGAATAAATCGTATCGTCGCCCATATTGGCGCCCGAATTGATTCCGGAAACAATAATATCCGGCAAGGAATCCAGCATGCCGGTTACCGCCAGATGAACACAATCGGTCGGGGTACCATTAACGAAATAAAACCCACTGGCCGCCTGTTTCAACATCAATGGCCGATCCAGCGTCAGCGAATTGCTGGCCCCGCTGCGATTCTGCTCCGGCGCAACGACGACGATCTCGCCGAGCCCGCTGAGCGCCTCATGCAAGGCCGCCAGGCCGGGCGCGAAATAACCGTCGTCGTTACTGAGCAGAATGCGCATGAATCAAACCAGCAGTGCGTCCAGATTGCCGCCCTGAGCGAGCCATGCCTCAACCCATTTCGGCTTGCGACCACGGCCGGTCCATTCGAGCTCGGCATTTTGCGGATGACGGTATTTGACTTTGACCTTGCCACCGGTAGACGTTTTTACTTTGACTTCCTTGCCCAGCAAATCCTCGATGGCAAAACCACGGGCTTTGGCAAAAGCGCGGACTTCATTCAGGACATTTGCCTTTTCGGCAGCCTCGCGGCGCTTCAATTCGGCGGGAATCTGCTGCTGCAGATCGCGCAATTCGGCAAGGGAAAGTGCAGACAAATCCATGATAATCTCCTGGTTAATATTAAATCAGCGACCTAATTTAATTTAGCCGGATATATTTTTCAATATAAAAATTGAAACAGGAAATAAAAAAACCGGCCTGAGCCGGTTTTCTTATCTTTGGTCGGGGCGGCGGGATTCGAACTCGCGACCCCTTGCACCCCATGCAAGTGCGCTACCAGGCTGCGCTACGCCCCGACAAGCCGAGCATTATAGCGCAAATCCGGAAAATTCAAACCGACAACATCTCGATAATTGACTTCAATTCGTCACGCAGACCGGCAGATTTTTTCTGCGCCGCTTCTGCGCCCGCAACAGGGCGCTCAACGGCACCACCCTCGTCGAGACGATTGCGCGCACCACTGATGGTAAACCCCTGATTATAAAGAAGCTCGCGAATCCGACGCACCAGCAGCACTTCGTGATGCTGATAGTAACGGCGGTTACCCCGCCGCTTGACCGGCTTCAACTGGTTGAATTCCTGCTCCCAGTAACGCAGCACGTGCGGCTTGACGCCACACAACTCGCTGACTTCACCGATGGTGAAGTAGCGCTTGGCGGGAATGGGCGGCAGATCTTCGCTGCCGGGGGACTTAGGCCGCGATTCCATCAAAGGCAAGCTCGACATCGGACTTCAGTTTCTGGCTGGCGTGGAAGGTCACCACGCGCCGCGCGGTGATCGGAATTTCTTCGCCGGTCTTGGGATTGCGCCCCGGACGTTGCGGCTTGTCGCGCAACTGGAAGTTGCCGAAGCCGGACAGCTTGACGCCGTCGCCGGTTTCCAGGGCATTGCGGATTTCTTCGAAGAAGGCCTCGACCATGTCTTTGGCCTCGCGTTTGTTGAGACCGACTTTCTCGAAAAGCAGGTCGGCGAGTTCGGCTTTGGTGAGCGTCATCGTTATCTTATCTTTCCTCAGGCTCGCAGTTGGGCGCCGAAGGTCTTCTCCAGACAGGCGATCAGTTGCTGCATCGCCGCATCAACTTCCGAATCTTGCAAAGTGCGTTGAGTATCTTGCATAACTACCCGTAACGCAAGACTTTTCTTGTTTTCAGGAACGCCCTTTCCGGCGTACACATCAAACAACTGAAGATCGGTGACAAGAGCCGGAAGTGCGCTTCTCAGACCATCGAACATGGCCTGCAAGGCAAGATCGCGATCAACGACCACAGCCAGGTCGCGAATCACCGCCGGGAACTTCGAAACCTCGGAATAAGCCGGCACGACGACCGCCTTCAGTGCATCGAATTCGAGCTCGAACAACACGGGCGCGGCAGTCAGTTCGTATTTCTGCACCCATTCCGGATGCAGTTCGCCGATACAGCCGATATCGACCCCATCAAGCATGATGCGCGCGGCGCGACCGGGATGCAGCGCCGGATGGGCGAGCTTCTCGAACCGCAGGACGGCCGGGGCCAGCAAGGCCTCGATATCGCCCTTGACGTCGAAGAAATCGACCTTGCGGCCACCGCTGGCCCAGCCGTCGGGCAAGGCACCGCCGAAGGCAAGACCGCCAAGGCGCCAGGGCTGGCGATAACCGGCCACCGGCACGGCGGCGGCATCGCGATGGAAAGTGCGGCCGACTTCGAACAGACGGACGCGGGTCTGCTTGCGCTTGAGATTGGTCACCAGGTTGGCGATCAGGCCGCCGAACAGGTTCGAGCGCATGACCGCCATCTGGCTGGCGATCGGGTTGGCCAGGCGGATCAGGTCGGTTTCGGCGGTCTTGCCGGCGAAATCGGCTTCCCATTCGGTTTCGACGAAGGCGAAATTGACCACTTCCTGGTAGCCGCGGTCAGCCAGCATCTGGCGGATGCGGAATGCCGGCCGTTGCGCTTCCGGTTGGCGCAGCATCGCCATCCGCGCGCGCGGCGCCGGCGACGGAATGTTGTCGTAGCCGTAGAGACGGGCGATTTCCTCGATCAGATCTTCCTCGATCTCCATGTCGAAACGCCACGACGGCGGCGTCACTAGGAAATCGTCACCCTGCTGCTCGAAGGACAGGGCCAGGCCCTTGAACAGGCCAGCAATGCGCTCGGCGCCGAGCGGCAGGCCGAGCACCTTTTCGGCACGCGCGGTGCGCAGGCGCACCGGCTGACGGACCGGCAATGCGGCCTTGGCTTCAACCACCGGACCGGCCTGGCCGCCGCAGATTTCAAGGATCAGTTGCGTGGCGCGCTCAATGGCGCGGCGCGTGCCGCCGAAATCGACGCCGCGCTCGAAGCGATGCGAAGCGTCCGAGCCAAAACCGTAGCGACGGGCGCGACCGGCGATGGCCTTCGGCGCGAAGAAAGCCGACTCAAGGAACAATTCGCCGGTTTCCAGCGTGATGCCGCTCTCCTCGCCGCCCATGATGCCGGCCATGGCCAACGGCTTGACGTCGTCGGCAATCATCAGCACATCGGCGTCGACAGCGATCGTCTGCTCGTTGAGCAACAGCAGTTTTTCTTCGGGCTTGGCCAGGCGGGCATGGACCGCGCCTTCCAGTTTGGTGTTGTCGAAGGCATGCAAGGGCTGGCCGAGTTCGAGCATCACGTAATTGGTGATATCGACCAAGGCCGAAATGGCGCGGATGCCGCTGCGTTCCAGGCGGCGCTTCATCCATTCCGGCGTCGGCGCCTTGGCATCGACGCCCTTGATGACGCGCCCGCAGTACAGCGGGCAGGCCTGCGGCGCGTCGAGCACGACGGCGCGCGTATCGGCGATGCTCGCCGGCACTTCCGCGACAACCGGCAGGCAGGTCGCGGCACCGGTGATGGCACCGACTTCGCGGGCGATGCCGAGCAGCGACAGGCAGTCGGCACGGTTCGGCGTCAGCTTGAGTTCGAATTGATGATCGTCGAGGTCGAGATACTGGCGAATCGACTGGCCGACCGGCGCGTCGGCCGGCAGGATCAACAGGCCCGACGCATCCTCGGCAATGCCGAGCTCCTTGGCGGAACACAGCATGCCGGAAGACTCGACACCACGTACCTTGGCGATCTTGATCTTGAAATCGCCGGGCAGTTCGGCGCCGGGCAGCGCGCACGGCACTTTCAGGCCGGCGGCGACATTGGGCGCGCCGCAGACGATCTGCTGTGGCGTACCGCTGCCGATATCGACCTGGCAGACGTTCAGTCGGTCGGCGTCGGGATGCTTGACGACCTCGAGCACCTGGGCGACGACAACACTGGTGAAGGCGGGCGCGACCGGCTCGAGTTCCTCGACTTCAAGCCCGGCCATGGTCAGCAGATGGGAGAGCTCCTCGCTCGACAGCTTGGGATCGACGAGGGTACGCAACCAGGATTCGGAGAATTTCATGGGGATGTCCCGAAAGATGAATCAGGCGAACTGACGCAGGAAGCGCAGGTCACCTTCGAAGAACAGACGCAGGTCATTGACGCCGTAACGCAGCATGGTCAGGCGGTCGGGGCCAAAGCCGAAAGCGAAGCCGGTGTATTTTTCCGGATCGATGCCGGCGATCTTCAGCACATTCGGATGGACCATGCCGCAACCGGCGATTTCCAGCCAGCGCCCCTTCAGCGCGCCGCTCATGAAAGCGACGTCGATCTCGGCAGAGGGTTCGGTGAACGGGAAGAAGGACGGGCGGAAACGCACGGTCAGATCGTCGGTCTCGAAGAAGCTCTTGAGGAAATCGGCGATCACGCCCTTGAGGTCGGCAAAGGAGACGTTCTCGCCAACCCACAGGCCTTCGACCTGATGGAACATCGGCGAGTGCGTCGCGTCGGAATCGACGCGATAGACCCGGCCCGGCGCAATGATGCGAATCTCGGGCATGGTTTCCAGTTGACCGTACTTGGCCACATGCGCCTGCATGTAGCGCGCCTGGATCGGGCTGGTGTGGGTGCGCAGCAGCACCTTGTCGGCCAGCGAGCCGTCCGGGTTCTGCAGATAGAAAGTGTCGTGCATCGAACGCGCCGGGTGATCCTCAGGCGTGTTCAGCGCAGTGAAATTGTGGAAATCCTCTTCGATTTCCGGGCCGTCGGCGACTTCGAAGCCGATGGAAGCAAACAGGGATTCGATGCGCTCCAGCGTGCGCGTCACCGGATGCAGGCCACCGCGCGCTTCGGCGCGACCGGGCAAGGTGACATCCAGGGCTTCTTCGGCCAGGCGCGCATTGAGCGCGGCCTTGCGCAAGGCTTCACGCCGATCGTTCAGCGCTTCCTCGATTGCATTCTTGGCCAGGTTGATCGCCGCACCGGCGGTCTTCTTCTCTTCGGGCGGAAGTTTGCCCAAGCCCTTCAGGAGCTCGGTGATCTGCCCCGTTTTTCCCAGATAACGGGCCTTGACCTGCTCCAGCACATCCGGATCCGAGGTGGCAATAAAAGCCGCTTTGGCTTCGTTAACGATCTGATCAAGATTGTCCATGGACTTCTACCAACGTGACTGCACGATATTCAAACAAAAAAGGAGGCTTGCGCCTCCTTTTTTTCTTCAAGCTTCTGCTCAGGCGTCGAGCTTGGCCTTGGCTTGTGCGGCCAGGGCGGCAAAAGCCGGCTGATCGAAGACGGCCAGATCGGCCAGGACCTTGCGGTCGACTTCGATGTTGGCCTTCTTCAGACCGTTCATGAAGGTGCTGTACTTCATGCCCAGCTCACGAGCGGCGGCATTGATACGGGCGATCCACAGGGAACGGAACTGGCGCTTGCGCTGACGACGGTCACGGTACTGGTATTGACCAGCCTTCATCACCGCCTGCTTGGCGATACGGTATACATTCTTGCGACGACCGCGGTAACCCTTGGCCAGTGCGAGAACCTTCTTGTGACGGGCGCGAGCCGTTACACCACGTTTAACTCGGGACATGTGCTATCTCCTTACGCGTAGGGCATCATGGCGCGAACGGATGCGACGTCACGCTCGTTCACCGCTGCGGCACCACGGAGGTGACGCTTAACTTTGGTGGTCTTCTTCGTCAGGATGTGACGCTTGAAGGCCTGACCACGCTTGATGGAACCACCAGCGCGGACCGAAAAGCGCTTCTTGGCGCTGCTCTTGGTCTTCATCTTGGGCATTTTGATGCTCCTTAATGTCATGCCGTCAGGTGGTTCCCGGCGGGAACGCTTGTACTACCCGAAAGCACTAATAACTACTTCTTTACTACGCTTGCTTCTTCTTGGCCGGCCCGATGATCATGATCATCTGACGACCTTCCATCTTCGGCATCTGCTCGACTGCACCAATCGCGTCGAGATCTGCCTTGATCCGTTCCAGCTGGCGCATGCCGAATTCCTGGTGCGCCATTTCGCGGCCCCGGAAGCGCAGGGTCACCTTGACCTTGTCGCCTTCTTCCAGGAAACGCGTCATGTTCCTGAGCTTGATCTGGTAATCGTTTTCGTCGGTACCCGGGCGCAGTTTGATTTCCTTGACCTGCACCTGTTTCTGCTTCAGCTTGGCTTCGTGGGCGCGCTTCTGTTCCTGGTACTTGAACTTGCCGTAATCCATGATGCGACAGACCGGCGGTTTCGCCGTCGGCGCGATCTCGACGAGATCGACACCGGCCTCTTCGGCCATCTGCAGCGCAGAACGGATGCTGACGATCCCTAGCTGTTCACCTTCCAAACCCTGGAGACGAATCTCCGGCACCGTAATCTCATCGTTTAAACGATGGGCCTTGTTCTGAGCGATGGTAAAACCCCCGAAATATCAATAATTAAGCCGTGCCACTACGCGCCGCGACTTCCCCTTGAAGTCGCTCGATCAGTGCCTCGACAGTCATCTGTCCGAGATCCTGACCGCCGCGTGTACGCACGGCCACCAGTCCGTCCGCCTTTTCCTTATCGCCTACAACAAGCTGATAAGGCAGCCGGTTCAAGCTATGTTCCCGAATTTTATAGGTAATTTTCTCGTTGCGCAAATCCGCTTCGGCCCGGAAGCCTGCCCGGTGCAGCTTTTGCGCAACATCGGCGGCGTAATCCGCCTGCTTTTCCGAAATATTCAGCACCACGGCCTGCACCGGCGCCAGCCACAGCGGCAGCGCACCGGCGAAGTTCTCGATCAGGATGCCGATGAAGCGCTCCAGCGAACCGAGGATGGCCCGGTGCAGCATGACCGGCACCTTGCGCTCGTCGTTGCCGGCCACGTACTCGGCACCGAGCCGGCCCGGCATCGAGAAATCGACCTGCATGGTGCCGCACTGCCAGGAGCGACCGATCGCGTCCTTGATGTGGAATTCGATCTTCGGCCCGTAGAAAGCCCCCTCGCCCGGCAGCTCGGTCCACTCCAGACCGGAAGCACGCAAGCCCTGACGCAAGGCATCCTCGGCCTTGTCCCAGACTTCGTCGGAACCAACCCGCCCTTCCGGACGCAGCGCCAGCTTGACGGCGACGTCGTTGAAACCGAAATCGGCATAAACCTGCTTGACCAGCGCGTTGAACGCGGTCACTTCGGACTCGATCTGGTCTTCGGTACAGAAGATGTGGCCGTCGTCCTGAACGAAACCGCGCACGCGCATCAGGCCGTGCAGCGCGCCGGTCGGTTCGTTGCGGTGGCAGGAACCGAACTCGCCGTAACGCAGCGGCAGTTCGCGATAGGAACGCAGGTCGGAATTGAACACCTGGACATGCCCCGGACAGTTCATCGGCTTGACCGCGTAATCGCGGTTTTCCGACGAGGTCGTGAACATGTTGTCCTTGTAGTGATCCCAGTGCCCCGATTTCTCCCACAGCGAACGATCGAGAATCTGCGGGCAGCGGACTTCCTGATAGCCGTTGTCGCGGTACACCTTGCGCATGTACTGCTCGACCTCCTGCCACACCGACCAGCCCTTGGGGTGCCAGAAGACCAGGCCAGGCGCCTCGTCCTGCATGTGGAACAGGTCGAACTGCTTGCCCAGACGACGGTGATCGCGCTTTTCCGCCTCTTCCAGCATGTGCAGGTAAGCGTCGAGGTCTTCCTTCTTCGCCCAGGCGGTGCCGTAGATGCGCTGCAATTGTTCGTTGCGGTGATCGCCACGCCAGTAGGCACCGGCCACCTTCATCAACTTGAACACCTTGAGCTTGCCGGTCGACGGTACGTGCGGACCGCGGCAGAGGTCGATGAAATCGCCTTCGCGGTACAGCGACACCTGCTGATCGGCAGGAATCGCGGCAATCAGTTCGGCCTTGTACTTTTCACCCTGACCGAGGAAGAAATTGACCGCGTCGTCGCGATTCCAGACTTCGCGCGTCACCGGAATGTCCTTCTTGGCCAGCTCGGCCATGCGCTTTTCGATCGCAACCAGATCTTCCGGTGTAAACGGGCGCTTGTAGGCGAAGTCGTAATAGAAGCCGTTCTCGACAACCGGGCCGATGGTCACCTGGGCTTCCGGGAACAGCTCCTTGACCGCGTAGGCCAGGAGGTGTGCCGTCGAGTGGCGGATCAGCTCCAGGCCGTCGGCGTCGCGATCGGTGACGATGGCCAGATCGATATTTTCTTCAATCAGGTACGAGGTATCGACCAGCTTGCCATTGACCTTGCCGGCCAGCGCCGCACGCGCCAGGCCGGCGCCGATGCTGGCTGCCACCTCGGCGATGGTGACCGGCTGCTCGAAGGAACGGATGGAACCATCGGGAAGTTTGATATCGGGCATGACAGGATTCTCTGGACGAAAAAAAAGTGCGGGCTGAGCCGCACTTTTTTTGGATGAACGAAAGCCGACTCGATTAGAGTTTCTGAACTGCAGTGCAAGTTCGGAAAGTGATCAAAACGACTCCGTCAGGAATTTGGTAGGCGGTATTGGAATCGAACCAACGACCTCCACGATGTCAACGTGGCGCTCTAACCAACTGAGCTAACCGCCTGAAGAAGCGCGCATTATAGACGCCCCAAGGGATTTGTCAACATTTCGTACGAAATTTTTTTGATCCGAAGTAACATGCTTGCTTCCCGAGACGATCCTATCGACACATGAACACCGGCTGGCTGATATTCGGATTGTGCGCATTGACCCTGATCGGCGCCACCCTGCCCCTGCTTCACGAACGACGCCAGACTCAGCGCAGGGAACGCCAACGGCCACCGGCCAGCCCTACGGAAGAACACCATGGAATCACGCCTGACCGAACTGGAAATCAAGATCAGCTTCACTGAAGACCAGCTCGAAGAACTGAACAAGATCGTTTACCGCCAGCAACAGCAGATCGAGTTTCTGGTCAATGAAGTGCGCACGCTGCGCGATCAGGTCAACGGCCTCCAGCCGACCGAATTCCGCAGTCTGCGCGACGAGATCCCGCCGCACTACTGATAGCGGCTCACCCCTCCGTCTGCTCCAACGCCCGGAACATCGAACAGCGGCGGAACACGTCCTCGCTCGCTGCCACCTGTTTCTGGCTGCAATATTTCGCCACCAACTTGGCCAGCCCCTTGATGTCGCGCCCGGAAGCCTGCGGGAAGATATCCGGCAGACGGTCGAGCAGCGCCCCGTCGACGGCCAGCCCGAACTGCGCCGCCATGACGCCCCAGATTTTCCGGCGGTCGTCGCGGCTGGGCGGATGGAAGCGGATCAGCGCGATGCAGCGTGAGACGATGGCCTCGTCGATATCGTCTACCCGGTTGGTGGTCAGGAACAGCAGGCCGTTGAAATACTCCAGCACGCGCAGGAAGACGCCGACCACGGCATTCATCGTGATGTTGTCGTCGCGCCGCTTGATGTAGACGTCGGCCTCGTCGATCAGCATGACCGCACCCCAGCGCTGGGCGCGGGTCAGGACTTCCTTGAGCGTCTTTTCCATCTCGGCGACGTTCAGCCCGAGTTGGCCGGAGTGCACGCGGTAGAGCGGCCGGCGAATGATCTCCGAATACACCTCGGCGGTCAGCGTCTTGCCGACGCCCGGCGGCCCGGCGCAGAGCACCGTGGTGCCGCCCGATTTGCCGGCAACGATGTCGTCCATCAGCACGTCCATCTCTGCCGTCAGGATGTCGATCAGGTCGGTCTGTTCCGGCGGCAGCACCAGCTTGTCCTTGAGTTCCGGCTGGTAGGCATAGGGCGCCATGTCGTCCACATGCACCCAGACGTAATGGTGCAGGTCGAGGTGGAACATCAGGATGTAGAAATGCACCGGCAGTTCGGTGAACAAACCCTTGGCGATGCAGTCACGGGTTTCCTCGACCTCGCTTTCATCCTTGCCCGACAGCCGCGAGTTGCGCTGCACACGGCGCACGAACTTGGCCAGGATGTCGCCGCTGGCATCGAGCGCCAGCACGCGCTCGCCGAGGATGCTCTCGTCGTTGACCAGGCGCGCCGGCGAGCCGGTCGACGACAGGATGATCTGGTCCTTGCGCGAATAGTCAGTGTCACGGTGCGTCGCCGTCGGGTTCTCGGCGAACCAGCCGGTGCCGGTACCGGAGAACTGCGCGCCGTACTGCGCCCGCCAGTCGAAATACAGGGTGGCCGCTTCGTCGTAGCTCGCCAGCAGGCCCGGCGTTTCCTTGACGTAACCCTTGCCGGCCAGGATTTCCGGAATCGTCCGGCCAGCAATGTCCGGTCCGGTGATGCGCACGGTGACCATGGCCATCCGGGCGCGCGAATTGGCTTTGAGCTCGACAAATATTTTGCCGCTTTCCTCTTCCGACGGCGGTGTGTAATCGAGCCGCGTCACCACCCAGGCCAGCGGCTTGCCGGTAATCGCCGCCGAAAACACCCAGCCGCGCGTGGCGTCTTCGGCGAGATAACGGGCTATCGCCGGCACCGCCATTTCCAGTTCTTCGGCTGCGAAGCGCTTGCCGCCCTCGGCAAACGCGCTGCGCAAGGTGGCGATCTGCGCTGCACGCGCGCGCAGTTCGGCGTCGCCGGTCGCGTACAGGGATTGCAGCAAATCGAGCTCGGCCGCTTCGAGTTGCTGGAAGCCGAGTTCGACGCGGTTGCCGAAACGCAACTGCTCGCGGACGAATTCAAGACGTGGAAAACGCTGCAGCATCGTTTCGATGTGCGCTCGGTCGATCTGCAGCTTCATCGGCTGCCTCCCTGGCAAGTGAACTGAGCAACAACTAGCCAGTTTCGTGCCTTGCGACCGACGCGGCCAAAGCATTAAAAATCAGACAATTGGCGCAAGCCGCCATTGTCGTGCTTGCGACAGGCTTTCGTGGGACAATCCCGACCCCGCAGAAGGAAGGACCGCCATGCACCCGCGCAACAAGAACGCCAACGGCTACGACCTCGCCGCCCTGACCGCCACTTCGGCGGCACTGGCGAAGCACATCAAGACCACGCCAGCCGGCACCGCCAGCATCGATTTTGCCAACCCGGCGGCGGTCAAGGCACTCAACCGCGCGCTGCTCATGCACCACTACCAGGTCAAGGGCTGGGAGATTCCGGAAGGCTACCTGTGTCCGCCAATCCCCGGCCGGGCCGACTACCTGCACAGCGTCGCCGACCTGCTCGCCAGCTGCAACAAGAAGAACATCCCCGGCGGCACCGGCGTGCGCGTGCTCGACATCGGCACCGGCGCCAATCTGGTTTACCCGCTGATCGGCCACGCCGAATACGGTTGGTCCTTCCTCGGCGTCGATATCGACGAAGCGGCGCTGGCCAACGCGCAGAAAATCCTCGCCAAGAACCCGGAACTTGCTGGCAGCATCGAACTGCGCCACCAGCCGGTCTGGGACAACATCTTCACTGGCCTGCTGCGTAGCGGTGAAAATTTCGACCTGTCGATCTGCAACCCGCCCTTCCACAACTCGCCGGACGAGGTGCTGGCGGTCAGCCAGCGCAAGTGGAACAACCTCGGCAAACCCGGCGCCAAAAAGGGCAGCACCCAGCCGCGCCTCAATTTCGGCGGTGGCGGCACCGAGTTGTGGTGCAACGGCGGCGAACGCGCCTTCGTCAAAGCGATGATCGAGCAGAGCTGCAACATTCCCAAGCGCGTGCTGTGGTTTACCAGCCTGCTGTCGCAAGCCGACAACCTGCCGCACATCGAAGCCGCGCTGAAAAGGGCCAAGGTCGTCGAATCGCGCATCATCCCGATGGCGCAGGGCCAGAAGCAGAGCCGGCTGATTGCCTGGACCTTCTGTGCCAACGGTGACCGGGAGAAGTGGCGGCGCGAGCGCTGGGCGTCGAGCCCGGCATTTGGCACGCCTGTCACAGGCGATGACATACCGGCGGCAAGCGAGCCCTTATAATCCCTGGTTTTCGTACTGGAATCCTGCCTGTGTCCGATCGCCTTGCCGTCCTGCCCCAATACCTGCTACCGAAACAGGCGCTGACCCGCCTCGCCGGGCGACTGGCTTCCGCTGAAGCCGGCGCGCTGACCACCGCGGTGATCCGCTGGTTTGTCGGCCGTTACGGGGTGAACATGGCCGAGGCAGCCAATCCGGACATTGCCAGCTACAAGAGCTTCAACGAATTCTTCACCCGGCCGCTCAAGGATGACGCCCGGCTGCCGGCGGCAGCGGATTTCCTCTGCCCGGTCGACGGCGCGATCAGCCAGTTCGGCGCGATCGAGCGCGACCAGGTATTCCAAGCCAAGGGCCACAGCTATTCGACCACCGCGCTGGTCGGCGGCGACCGCGAACTCGGCGCGCAGTTCGAGAATGGCAGTTTCGCCACGCTCTACCTCAGCCCGCGCGACTACCACCGCATCCACATGCCCTGCGACGGCCAGCTGACGCGGATGATCCACGTTCCCGGCGCGCTGTTTTCGGTCAACCCGACCACGGCGCGCGGCGTGCCCGGACTGTTCGCGCGTAACGAGCGCGTCGTCTGCGTATTCGACACCGCCAGCGGTCCCTTCGTGCTGGTGCTGGTCGGCGCCACCATCGTTGGCAGCATGGCCACCGTCTGGCACGGCGTGGTCAATCCGCCGCGCCCGGGCGTCGTCCGCGAATGGCGCTACGACGGCGAGACCGTGGTCAGGCTGAAGAAGGGCGAGGAAATGGGCCGCTTCCTGCTCGGCTCGACCGTCGTCATGTTGTTCCCGAAGAACACCCTGAGCTTCAATCCTGACTGGGCACCGGCCCGCGCCATCCGCATGGGCGAGGCCATGGGGCAGAAGATCGCACGGGAGGGCGCATGAACGACAAGCGCGCCATCCTGCTGATGCGCTGCGTCAGCGCCCTGGCCATTTTCCTGCCGATGTTGTGGATCGCCTGGGCGTACACCCCGGTGCCGCTGCTGATCACCCTTGGCATCGCCGCCTCGCTGGTTTCGATCCGCATCGGCCAGGCCGGCGAAGCGCGCTACGGTCGCCGCGTCCAGGTCACCGAGATGCTGCCGCTCGGCCGTCAAGGCGACAAGCAGATGCTGATCGGCGGCATCGCCGGCTACCTGATGATTGTCTTCTTCGGCCTCGCCGCCTGGCTGGCCTTCCACGACTGAGATGCAGATCTGGGTCGATGCCGACGCCTGCCCCGGCGTCATCAAGGAAATCATCTACCGCGCCGCCGAGCGCAAGCAGATCAAAACCACGCTGGTGGCCAACCAGATGCTGCGCACGCCGCCATCGAAGTTCATCCGCGCCATCCAGGTGGCCAGCGGCTTCGACGTTGCCGACGCGCACATCGTCGATCAACTGAGCGCCGGCGACCTCGTCGTCACCGCCGACATCCCGCTCGCTGCACAGGTCATCGAACGCGGCGCGTACGCGATCAACCCGCGCGGCGAGTTGTACACCACGGCAACCATCCGCGAGCGCCTGAACATGCGCGATTTCATGGAAGGCCTGCGCGCCGCCGGCATCGAGACCGGCGGCCCGGCGGCTTTCAGCCAGGCCGACCGACAGGCCTTCGCCAACCAGCTCGACCGCTTCCTGGCGAAAATTCCCGGCTAGCCCTTGCGACCGTGGCCAGTGCGCTGCTGCGTCGCCGCCAGGATGCCGCGCAGGATGTTGACCTCGTCCCGCTCCAGATCGGCCCGGCCAAACAGCCGACGCAACTTCGGCAGCAGCCGGCCGGGCTGGGCCGGATTGAGAAAGCCGGTGTCGGTCATCACCGCCTCGAGATGGCCGTACAGGCCCTCGATCTCGTCATGTGTAGCCGGCGGCGCAGTGAACGGGGTGGTCAGTTGCTCGCGCAGCGGCGCGGCACCGGAAAACGCCGCCATCCGGCATTCGTAGCAGAGCACCTGGACGGCGGCGCCGAGGTTCAACGAACTGAAATCCGGGCTGGTCGGAATGGTCACCGCCGCCTGGCATTGCAGGACTTCCTCGTTGGAAAGGCCCATGGTTTCGTTACCGAACACCAGCGCCACCTCGCCCAGGCTCGCCCGTTCGAGCAAGCGCGCCATGGTGTCGCGCGGCGTGCCGATAGCCGGCCCCAGATCACGCTGCCGCGCCGACAGGGCAACGGCGAAGACGCAACCGTGCAGGGCCTCGGCCAGCGAGTCGCTGACCCTGGCGTTGGCCAGCAGGTCAACGGCGCCGGTCGCCCGGGTATCGGCTTCCGGATCGGGAAACTGTTTCGGGCTGACCAGACGCAGGTCGGACAGCCCCATGGTCTTCATCGCCCGCGCCGCCGCACCGATATTTCCCGGGTGGCTGGGGCGGCACAGGACCACCCTGATGCGGGACAACAGGACTTCTGGTTTCATGGTGTAAAATTCGCGCTTTCCCAAATATGAATCGGCGGGTCACGGCCCACCGATCGCTCTTTCATAAGCCATGCATCCAGTCATCAATATCGCCGTCAAGGCCGCGCGTCGCGCAGGCCAGATCATCAACCGTGCTTCCAACGACCTCGACATGCTCAAGGTTTCGTCGAAGCAGCCGAACGACTTCGTCACCGAGGTCGACAAGGCAGCCGAAGCGGCGATCATCGAAGTGCTGACCGAGGCTTATCCGAATTACGGCATTCTAGCAGAGGAGTCCGGTGTCACCCCGGCCAAGGGCGGCCGCGACGCCGAGTACCAGTGGATCATCGATCCGCTCGACGGAACCACCAACTTCATCCACGGCATGCCGCAATACGCCGTGTCGATCGCCCTGGCCCGTGGCAACGTCCTCGAACACGCGGTCGTCTTCGACCCCAACCGCAATGAGCTATTCACCGCCTCCAAGGGTGCCGGCGCCTTCCTCAACGAGCGCCGCATCCGCGTCTCCCGGCGCACCCGCCTGGGCGAAGCCCTGATCGGTACCGGCTTCCCTTATCGCGAATTCGACAAGATCGACCTCTACCTGGCCATCTTCAAGGAACTGGCGGAAAAGACCGCCGGCCAGCGCCGTCCCGGTGCCGCCTCGCTCGATCTGGCCTATGTCGCCTGCGGCCGTTACGACGGCTTCTGGGAGTTCGGTCTGGCCCCGTGGGACATGGCTGCCGGCGCCCTGCTGATCTCGGAAGCGGGCGGCCTGGTCAGCGATCTGCGCGGCGAAGCCAACTATCTGGAAACCGGCAACCTGATCGCCGGCACACCCAAGGTCTTCGCCCCGCTTCTCAAGCTGATCGAGGACAAGCTGCCGGAATCGATCCGCGGCTGAACCCGCTTCAGGCCCAGGTATTGACCGTAGTCCCTGCGGCCGACCTGGGCCGTGAATCGTAGGCCGCCAGACGGCCTCGTCCGTCATCCGTCTCGCCGCGCATTTCCGCCGAGCGTTGCTGAGCCATTTCCATACGTGCCGAAACTTCCATCTGGGTAGCGGCAGCGGCCACCGCCCTGTCCTGCGGAGAAGGATCAGATGGGGCTAGCGCCGCCCCGCGGATACGCTGTGCCCGCGACACCGTTTCTTCCGGCGTACGCCCCGGCGAGGTATCGATCCGCACCTCACCGGCCACGGCGTAATTCACCCCGTCCGGCCCCTTGCGGTAACTGTAGCTGGCCCCCGAAGTCACCATCCCGGCACCGGCCGCCATGTGCGCCATTTCGTGCTGGCGAACCTGACGATCGATCTTCTTCAACTCGGCGACCTGTTGCTGCTCCTCCGGCGTCAGGGTTTTCGCCGCACCGGACGCAGCACCACCCTGCCCCGATCGACTGGCGACCGATGCATAGGCGCTACCTCCCGCACTGACACCTGAAACGTTCATCAAAACCCTGTTGAAAACCAATGCCCGTGATTCATCTTAGGCGCTGACGCGATTTAATCAATTTTCGCGCCGGCCAGAAAGCTCACTGAATACAAAATTCACAGACATTTGATTGACCCACTCCGCGCTTCTGCTACAATGCGCGGCTTCCGGAGAGGTGGATGAGCGGTTTAAGTCGCACGCCTGGAAAGCGTGTGTGGGTTAATAGCCCACCGCGGGTTCGAATCCCGCCCTCTCCGCCAGAACACATAAAAACCCCGCTAAATCAAACGATTAGCGGGGTTTTTCTTTTTCTGCGCCGCCAATATTACCCGACAGAGGCAAAGGGTTATTAGCTCGGGCACAATTTCAAGTGTGCCCAAAGTGTGCCCGCGTAGTGCCCGAACAATTCCCGTTGGCACTGTGTGCCCGAATAGTGCCCGGTGCAACACAACACCGTTCCGTTTATATATAACGAACTGAATATTAAGGGATATTTTAAAATTTTACTTGACACTGCCCACGCAAATAGTAATAATTGGAACTGACACAACGTAGATAGCCGGCGAGCGAGGATGCCGGCGAAGGACGGTCCCGGCGCCAAGGCGTCGGGCGGGGCGGTAGGTAGTACAGACACCCCGGAGGCTGGCGATAGTCGCCAGCGCATCTCCCGACTTGCGCGAATCTCACCGGAGATTCGCTGTGTCTAATCACCCACCTCTGCTATTGACGCTCAATGCTGCGGATGTTGCACAGTACGTCCTGCGTCAGTCCGAAAAAACTTTCCGCAACGCGAAAGCTAGATTAATACGCGAACACGGCTTCCCGCCGCCACTCGCCATTCCGGGCACTCAACTCTGGGACCGCCGCGAGCTTGAGGCGTGGCTGGAGACTATGCGCCGCGCGGAAGATCGTCCACGGCTCCGCGGCGGCAAGGGTGTCACCGCCACCGCCCAGCGCAATGAAATTGCTCATGCAGCTGCGCAAGGAAAGCGCGGCGCTCCTACAAGAATCGAGCGCGAGGCGGCTGAGGCTGCCGGCCTGTCAGTTAAAGAGTACCGCGCCCGCGCAGCAGGCGGTGCAGCATGAGCCCCCGCGACTACTCCCCGCTCGCTCGGGCGATGTTTAAGCCAGCTTACGCACTGACTAGCGGTTACGTCTCGATCACGCCCGAGGACATTCTTCAAGATCTCGAAGACACAATCCTGCGCCACGCCGGGCAGTACGACCCCAGCCGCGGCGCATCGCTCGAAACGTTCCTGCTGTCGCGCTACAAACACGAAGCGCGCCAGACGTACGGCTCAGGCCGGCTAATCTTCTGCGAAGAACTCTGGGATAAAACGGGGTACCAGCCCGACGACGACGATGAGCGCTGCGACGGCCACATCACCGCAGAGCACATCGAGAAAATTAACGCGCTGCCTGTTGAGCTGCGCGACAAAGCGCGCGCTCTAGTCGTTACCGGCTTTGACCGCGAAGCAGCAGCCGAGCTGCTGGGCATTGATGAGCGTCAGATTCGCCGCGCCTGCGCCGAAATCGTCGCGCTGGCACAAGCGGGCGGCTTGCCCAGCCAGCCGGCGCTATCGCTCGACTTGCCGGCAGAACCGACCCGCGCGAGCAACAAGCCTCGCCAGCCTCGACGCCAGGCGCCAACCTTGCCAGCTGCCGAGCAACCGGCGCTGTTCTGAGGACCGAGCAATGAACGAGATCGAACAGAAAAAAGCACAGTTGGAACAGCGCTTCGAGCAAACAATCGCTTTTCACCCGGCACTCGCTAGAGTCGGCGGCAGCGCCGCCGCCGGGCTTTTTCTCAGCCAACTCATCTACTGGAGCGGGAAAGGCAAGCACCCCGAAGGCTGGATCTATAAAGACGCAGCGGAGTGGGAGCAAGAGACGTGCTTGACGCGCGCCGAGCAGCGCACCGCCCGCAGCGCTTTAACCGGCCGCGGGCTGATCGAGGAAAGCGACATGCGCAAGCTAGAAATAGATTTATTTAAAAACACGCTCACGTTCCGCGTCCGCTGGGACAAACTCGCTGCAGCGCTCGACGCGGACGACGCGAAAGAGAAAGAAAAACGCGAGAAGAAAGAAAAATGCAAGGACAAAAAAGCGGCATGACTCCTCACTCTCTAGCCTGCCGCATGCTGCGTGCCGCAGGCAAACTCGACATGCGCCACCTGCCGCCGCCGCGACGCTCTGAAAGCCTTGTCGATTACCTAGTGCGCGCCGGCGTCGCTCAAACGCCGGAATCCGCCGCCGAGGGGTTACTAATCGCCGCCGGGCTGCAGCAGCTACGCGACGAAGTTTTAAAAGAGATCTAGCAACAATCCCCCCTCTCGCCAAACCGCCCGCCCTGGCGGTTTTTTTACGCCCGCCACACCATGTCCCACACCATGTCCCACACCATGTCCCACACCATGTCCCACACCATGTCCCACACCATGTCCCACACCGTGTGGTGTAACGTAAGTCATTGATTTTCTACAGTGTGCAAAAACAGCAATCCGGGTGTTTTTGCTAAGTCATTGATTTTCTACAGTGTGCAAAATCGACAATCCGGAGTTGAGGAATCAACCACCCGGCGGTGCAAAAACAACCACTCTCTATATACAGAGATTACAAACAGAGAGTACACAGAGACTACTCTGCATGCGCTCGCCGGGCTGCGCCCGCCTCCGCCAGCGGCGAGCGTGTGTCGCCTTGCTCAATTCGTTTGCCTTGAGCGCTGCCATGTCTTGGCCCCTCCGGGGCCGCTGAGCGAGCAAGAAAGGGCGGGCTACTCCCTAGCGCGCCAGCGGCGCAAGACCACCGCCCGAGCGGGCGGAAGGTTAGGACGCCAGTTGTACAAAATGCCAAATGACTTCAGAATTAAGGCTTTGGATACGAAGTCATGAAACTCGCCGCTTCGCTTTTGAGCGCCCTGGCGCTCTTTCCGCTCGCCGCACCCGCCCAGGTCAAGACCATCACCGAGGTGGACAGCTGCCTCATGAGCGTGACCGCCGCGCCGCGCATGTCGCCAGATGAAGAAGCGTCACGAAAGGTCCGTTGTTTTCATGGAACGCGCGAACTGATCGACAAATGCGAACGCGCAGTCGCCAGCACAATGCGGCTTTCTAGCCAGTCAGAAGAGAGATTCCGGCGACAATGTCGCCTGCTCGCGAAGTAGCGTTGCAGCACCCAGCCTCACACACCGCCCAGCACTAACGCCGCTGGGTTTTTTATTGCCAAAAATTTATCAACGCCACACCCTGCGCCACACGGTGTGGCGCACCCTCTGCCGCACCCTGTAACCCCGGCCGTCTAGGGCGGCATCGAGCCGCCACCCGCCGGCCACTGCCGCCCGGTTATCCCCAGATTCTGTGGACAACCGGGTGACCCACCCAGGCAAACCCCTTGCTTTTCCAGCGCCGGCGGTTGTTTGCACAAAAAACAGGCAACTCTCCACACCCCGACCGGCCTTTGCTCTGTGCAGAGCCCGGCCTAACTCGCCGCCCTGGCGTCTCGCCCTCGCGGGCAGGGCGTGGATAGCTGCGCATGACCGCGACCTCCGATAACTCATGTCAGTCGACAAAACCGGAGGTCAAAAATGTCATTCACAACCGCGCAAGCGCTCAACGACGCACGCGCAAACGCAAAAATCACGCTAGCGCTCGCCCTGGCCGGCGCAGTCGCCGGCGCAGGGGTAGCCCCTGCCATTCACTTCAAAACGCTCCCAGAGCCCGCGCAGACGGTTCTGAGCGCGAATTACATCGCACAGCACAACCTCTCCCGCCTGCCGCCGGCAATCGTCCCCAACGCCTGGCTCGCAACGCGAGCACACGCGCAGCGCAACGCGCCCGATCTCGCCGCCCAGCTTGACGAGTTCCCTGCCGCAATGGCCACCGGCGCCGGCGTCGGCGCCCTGGGCCTGCCGCTGACCATCGCCGGCCTGCTGGCGCTCATCCGCCGCCGCCGCAAGCTAGATCCGTACGCACAAAAACGCAGCCCGCTCGCCGACGCCCGGCGCCGCTGATAACCCGTACACCTCAATCAAAAAGGAGATTTAAAAATGTCAGCATTCAAACTCGGCGGCTTGCTCGGTGCCGGCCTCGGCAAATTGATCGCATTGCCCGCTATTGCGCTCGAAACCGTCGGCTTCAATGCACTGAGCCTGCCCATCCGCCTGGCGGCTTACGTCGGTCTCGCCGCACTCCTCGCCGCAGGCTCGCGCGATTTCCTGGGCACAACGCTTTACCTCTCTGTCATGATCGTCGCGCTCAGCGAGTATTTCCGCTGGCGCATCCACCAAGCCGCTGAAAACACCGGGCACGTGCGCGGCAATCAGCTTGTCAGCGCCGACACAGTCAAGCAGATGGTAGCCCGCGAAAAATCGCGTTTTTCAATCGGCGGCGTGCCATTCCCGGAGCGCTTCGAGACCAGGCACATGCTCCTTGCAGGCAGTACCGGCGTCGGGAAAACGAAGGTCTTGCTTGGTATTCTCAAGCCCTTGCGCGAAACGTCCGCCCGCGCGCTCTGTGTCGACATCGGCGGGAACCTCGTCTCGAAATTTTATCGCGAAGGCGACATCGTACTAAACCCTCTCGACGCTCGCAGCGTGCCTTGGAGCCCCCTGGCTGAAGTGCGCGGGCCGGAAGATTACCCGCTGATCGCGAAGGCGATCATCCCAGACGGCGAAGGCAGCGCGGCAGAGTGGCAGCTGTACGCGCAACGAATCCTTGCTGCTGTGCTGCAGCGCGTGCATGAAGCCGGCGGGACGAATTCGGACATCGTTCACATGCTTACAGGCATGCCGTTGAGTGAGCTGCGCGAAGCGCTCGCCGGCCTACCGGTGACCGGCATGCTCGCCGACGAAAACTCGAAAATGATGGGCTCAGTCATGGCGATCTGCGCGACGTACGCGACGCCCCTGGCGATGCTTGATAAAAACGCCGGGGCTGACGCGTTCAGCGTGACAGAGTGGGTTGAGCGCGAGGGCTCGACAAGCTGGCTATTCTGCAATTTTACCGACCGCAGCATTTCTCAACTCAAGCCCATCATCACCGCAGTTTTTTCGCTGGCAATCTCCGCTTTGCTGTCGCTGAAAGAAGATCCGGACCGCCGTATTGCGTTCGTGATGGACGAATTTGACAGCTTGGGGCGCATCCAAGGCATCGACTCACTCCTCACCCGCGGCCGGCGCTTCGGCGGCTTCGCGATCGTCGTGATTCAGTCCATTTCGCAGATGTTCACTCACTACGGCCGCGACGTGACGAACACGCTCTGTAGCTGTCTCGGCAGTCAGGTTGTGCTCCGACTCCCGGACCCCGCGACAGCGGAGTGGGCCAGCCAGCTTTTTGGCGACGAACAACGAATCGAAGCGCAGCATTCGGAAAATTCGCGCGAGTTTGGCACTGAGCGCGGCGACGCTACGAGCTACCAACTTCGCACAGACAAAGTAGTTCTGCCGTCAGAGCTGCAACAGCTTCCAGATTTGACTGCCCTCTTGAATATCGTGGGCGATATCCCTCCCTGCGCTGTCCGGATCGAGCCGATCAACCCGCCGGCAGTAGCACCGGAATTCATCCGCAAGACCGCGTAACCGACCACCCAGCCCGGCACCTGCCGGGCTACTTCAGGAGCGAACAAAATGGATAACTCAAAGATCAGGCAAGAAGTCGAGCGCGATTACCCCCCGGCTGCTCGTGCGACTTTCGCCGAGCTCGTTTCAGCGCACGCTGCCGGCCTCGAAATGAATTACTTGCACCACTTGTTTGAGCGCAGGGGCGCCGCAGAAGGGGGCTCCGGGCCGACGCTGAGAAGCGCAATCGAGGCCGGCGAGACAATCGCGAGCTGGGTTGCTAGCCACGTCGTCTTTACGACTCTGCCGCTCAAGGAATGGATGGAGTTTTGCGAGGCAGATCCGGAAATAGCTGGGGAAATAAACGGCGAGCCGGTCTTGTTCAACCGTGCTGCCGGCATGTATTGCTATTTAGCTTCGCCAGCCGCAACAACGCTACTCGAGCTGCACATCACATACCCGCACTCGCCGCCGGGCTGGTAATGCCACGGCCCCAGCCCGGCACCTGCCGGGCTTTTTTCGCCACGTCCAGCTGCTCTCATAACAGTCACGACCACCCCTCAAGGAGCTACATCATGAAAAAGATTTTCGCAGCAATCACCCTGTCCGCCGCCGCCATCGCAACCGCCCAGGCGTCCCCACTCGACACCCCGGAAGCCGCCGTGCTCGCCGCTGTGCTGACGTTTCACAATCACGGCGCGGACCTCTCGCACATCTGCACCAATGCGACGCGCGGCGCGACTGAGCTCGCTGTAATCGGCACGCATCGCGACGGCCAGCCGGCGACGATCATCATCACCCGCGTCGGCGAAAATTTCGACATCTCGCCGATCCTCGGCGCAGTCGATTTCCCTGCCGCAGAGTGCCGCGACCCGCAAAACAAAATCATCGAGCCCGCGCAGTGATGAGCCAGCGCAAAACACGCCCGCGCCGCTCGCCGGTCGACGAGCCGTACGCCGACTATTTCGCGTCGTGCTACGCCGCCCGCCGGGCGCTGGTTGCCGCCCTGGCGGCGCGATACAAAACGGACGAACAGGGCGCGGTCAACATCATCAAGAGCGCTGCCGAGCTTGCCTATTTTCCGGGCCGCCACGACGTGGAGCACGTCGCTGCAGCAATCGGTGCAACACGCGATCAACTCGACGCGGCGCTCGTTGATCTGGGCATCCTGCCGCCCACCCCGCCACCGGCAACAGCAGTGCATTAAGCACCCGAGCCCTCAACCCCAACCCGGCAAAACCAGCCGGGTTTTTTACGTCAGCAATCATCACAAATTGCACGCAACAGCACAAAGCTGGGGCGGCAAACCCCGCTGCAATCTAAGCCCAACCAGCAAAAGCAATTAATTAACACACCTGCCTTATCTGCCGGCTGCCGCCGACAGATGTAAAAACCCGCGCGCGCTCAATAACCACGGGCTTTTCGGACCTTCGTGCCACGGCTGCCGCGTGGCAGCCACCCCAGCGGCAAGCCCAGCAAAAACGGGCTTTTGCCGGCTGCCGGCATTTCGCGCCCAACGGCGCTCATAACTGCATGAAAGCCACCCGAAAATCAGGAGTGAAGCATGCAGCAAAAACGAATCACGATCCGGCTCTCCGAAGCTGAATACAAAACCGTGCAGACCCGTGCAGCAGCAGCCGGCGCGAGCATCGCAGAAACCGTCAGAGCGCTTGCCGTCGGCAGCGGAAGCAGCGGACAAACAGAGGCATTTATCGAAGCATTCGCCGCGCTCGCTACGCGTCTCGAATCGCTCGAAACCGCGCCGACGGCAACGGCAGGCAGCGAACAATTCGGCGAAATTATCGCCGGCCTGCACCAGCAAGAAAAAGCAATTCTTGCGCTCGCTGGCGCCGTCGAAAAACTCCAAAACGCGCGCGGCTACGGCGCCGCCGCCGGCTCAGTTAACGACCCGCGCAGCGACGAAGCCTGGGCGCGCACTGGCGCAGTAAAAACGCCGCCGCCGACGCCATCGGCGCCGCTCAAGCCGGTCCCTGGGCGCCCGGACTGGTCCGCCTGGCTGCAGTCGCAGCCGTTCGCATTCGAGGGTGAAACCGCCACCGCCCGGATGCTCAGAGTGAGAAAAATTTACGAGCAACAGTACGGCCCGGTTTGAAGACCAAGCCTGCTCATAACCCACACGTTCAACCCTCGCAGGAGCAATGACATGGCACGCAAATCAATCGAAGCAATGCAGCAAAAACGCGCCGCGTTGGCGCAGCAAATCAAGCAGCTCGACGCCGCAATCGCCGCAGAAAGGGAAAAACAAAATGCCGCAAAAACGAAAGCACTCGTCGCCGCGCTCGAAGCGCGTGGCTTGCTCGAAACGCCCCTCGACGAATTGCTCAAGCGGCTGGGTGAAACGCAAGAACACGCAGCGCGAGAACAACCGCAAGCCCGGCCGCTGGCGGAACTGGTAAGCGGCGAAACCGGCGGCATCGACACCGCCGCGCTGTGACGAAAACCGCCCGGCCAGCCGCCGGGCGAATCCCGCAACCCGGAGAAAAACAGCATGCTTTCAAGCAAGGGCATTAAAGCCGGCAGCGACGCCGCAAGCTACTACGACAACCTCGCAAAAGAGGATTACTACACCGCCGGCGGCGAACCGCCCGGGCACTGGATCGGCAGCGGAGCGGAACGCCTCGAACTTGCCGGCCACGTCCAAAAAGGCGAACTCGGCGCCGCAATGCAAGGCTTCCACCCGCGCACCGGAGAAGCGCTGACCGCCCGCGTCGGCGATGCACACAAACCCGGCGAAGATTTAACCTTCTCCGCCCCAAAATCCGTTTCCATCGCCTGGGCGGCCGGCGACGAAGCGACGCGCAGAGCAATCAGCGAAGCGCAGCAACGAGCGGTTGAATCGGCGATTAAACACGCCGAGCAGTCCGGCGCATTTCGCACACAGCACGGCCACAACGGCATCGACAAACAGGCATACACCGGCGGCCTTGCCGTCGCGACGTTCGAGCACTCAACCAGCCGCAACGGCGATCCTCAGTTGCACACTCACGCCATCGTTTTGAACATCAGCGACAGCGGCCGAAATATCGATTTCGACGGCAAACAAAAAATGGCCCTGGGCGCCGCTTACCGCGCCGAGCTCGCAACAGAATTGCAAAAGCTGGGCTTCCAGATCGAGCGCGACAAATCAAGTTTCCGCATCGCCGACATTCCAAAAGAACTAGAACGCGACTTCTCCACTCGCCGACAAGAAATCGAAAAAGAGCTACGCGACAAAGGCATGTCCGGCGGCAAAGCAAGCGCGGCCGCCACGCTCGCAACCCGCGAAAACAAAGGCGAAGTCGACCGCGAAAAACTCTTCGCCCAAGCGCAGCTGACAGCAGAAAAATACGGCATCACGCCCGACAAAATCAACGACCTGCGCCAGTCGTCACAGCAACACGAGCCGCGCGAAATGCCAACGCACGCCGACCTCGCAAGCGAGATCACGCGTCAAGCATCCACACTCACGCCCCAGCAGCTCGAAGCCCAAGTCTACCAAGCCGCCCAGGGCATCACCGACATCGCCGGCGCCCGCGAATACCTTGACCAACTCAAGCAGTCCGGCGAACTGATCGAACTGCGCGACAACGACGGGAATACCCGCTACACGTCGCGCGAGATGTACGAAATCGAGCAGCGAATCGCCGAGCGCGCTGGCGCAATGTCGCGCGAACACACGCACGACGTGCGCGCAGAAACCGTGCAATCAGTCCTCGATGAATTTTCCGCCAAGGCTCAAGCCGCAGGCCGGGGCGACGGCTTGAGCGAAGAGCAGACCGCTGCATTGAAGCATGTCACTGGCAGCGAGCGCCTGGCGATCATCGAAGGCACTGCCGGGGCGGGCAAAAGCTACATGCTCGACGCCGCCCGCGAGGCATGGCAGCGCGAGGGCTACCAGATCCACGGCTGCGCGCTCGCCGGTAAAGCAGCCGAAGGCCTCCAAGAATCGTCCAACATCAAGAGCGCGACAATCCACTCAACGCTCGCCCAGCTCGACGGCGGCTCGCTGCAGCTCAACAGTAAAAGCATCGTCGTTGTCGACGAGGCCGGCATGTGCGACAGCCGGCTCATGTCCCGCTTGCAAGATCATGTCGACCGCGCCGGCGCGAAGCTTGTCCTTGTCGGCGATACAAAACAGCTCCAGCCGATCGACGCCGGCGGCGCAATGCGCGCTCAGCGCGACGCCGTCGGCCGCTGGGCAGAAATGAACGAAATCCGACGCCAGGGCGACGCCGCCGAAAAAGCGATGGTTCACGACGCCAAGGCCGGCAGGACAGACAAAGTCGTTGAATACCTCGACAAAAACGGCCGCTTGCACGAGCACGAAACCCGCACGGATGTCGCAAAAGCGATGGCTGCCGCGACAATCGACGATCTCAAAAACGGCAAAACTTCGCTGGCGCTGGCTGAGTCGCGCGCCGAAGTGCACAACATCAATCAGATTGCCCGCGAAAACGCCAAAGCCGCCGGCATCGTCCAGGGCGAAGATAAATCATTCCAAGCGGAACGCGGCGCCCGTGAATTCGCGCCGGGCGACCGGGTTATTTTCCTCAAAAACGACAAAGAACTCGGGGTGAAGAACGGCACGACCGGCAGTGTCGAAAAGTCAGAAGACGGCCGGCTTGTCGTCAAGCTCGACGGCAAAGAGACCCGCGTCGACGTGCAGCAAGAGAAATACAACCGCCTCGACCACGGCTATGCGATGACCGTGCATAAGAGCCAAGGCGTCACCGTCGATCGAGCGCACTACGCGCCCAGCGGCATGACGCACCGCGAAATGAGCTACGTCGCATTGAGCAGACAGCGTGAGAGCGTGCAGATGCACATTACCCGCGATCAACGCGGCGAGCTCGCTAAAAACCTAGGCAAGTCGCAAGCCAAGGACACGAGCGCGGCTTACAACAAGGTCCAGCCGCACCAGGGCGAAATCGACCGCGCCCAGGCACGAATCGACAAAGCAGCGGCACGCATCACAGAGCTCGAAGCCAAGGCAGCGGCGATGTCCGCGCCAACGCATAACCCCCACGACCAACCCACACTCAAGGAGCAACAACATGACAGATACGCAAACGCAGCAAGTCAACGCGATGTCTCAATTCCCGGACGCGGGGCCGACAGCACTAATGCGCTACTTGCCCGACCCGTACCGCCCGTCCCCATCTACGAGCTGCGAAACCTGTCCGGCCGCGACGTTTTTTCAGGCTCTCGACGACTCGATGAAATGCCACTGCTCAGCAATGAACGTCATCAGCTGGCAGTCCGGCGAACTGAACCCGATCGTGGAATGCGACGGCCGGGAAATGCTCTTGATGCAAGCGAAGCTCAGAGCAGAGCGAGCGGTGCAGCGGCAAGAACAGCGGGCGCAGTACGAAGCGGAGAAAGAAGCCAGGGCGGCACAGCGAGCAGCGAGCAGCAGAGAAGGCGGCTCGCGAAGCAGCGAAAAGCAGCTAGCAAAGATCGAGCGGCAGCTGGCTGATGCGCGCTCAGACATGAGCGCCGCCAAAGCCAGCCTCGCCGCCGCCCAGGCGAAGCAGGCAGCAGCAATCGAAAAAGCCAAAGAGCCCCGCCCGCCGGCCGAACCGGTCCGCATGACCCCAGCGACGAAAGAGGCTAACGTAATCCGCGACGGCGAGCTCGCCCGCCGCGCACTGGAAGCCCACCGCGCCGGCGACAAACTGCCGCGCGGCAAGGAGCTCGAAACAGCGATCAAGCGCGGCGATATCAAACCAACGAAAGACAGCGAGGGCCGACAGTATTTTGAGAACAAGAAAACCGGCGCGGTCTATGCAAAATCGCTCAACCGGTCCGCCACATCAACGACAAGCCGCAACTTGAATCACCTGGGCCTCACGTCAACAAAATACGTCGACACAGGCAACGGCATCATCAAGTCCGGCGGCACACTGACCAGCGAGCTTGCCGGAAAACTGCGCGACATGAACCGCAAAAACCTTGAAAAAGGCAACGCTATCGAGAAATTCGGCGCGAAAACGACGGATAACGCGCTCAAGAAGATGGAAAACTGGCAAAAAGCCGGGGCTATCGAATCGCTGACCGCCAAAATCCAAATGAAACTGGAACAAAGGGCAGCGATCAAGGCAGCGACGAAAGACCTCGAAGCCAAAGTCAAAGCCGCCGAGCAAGCCAAGCAGCCGAAGGCTCACGAAAAAACCGAGCAGCGGCAATCGACGCGCGACGAAAAATCCCGCGACTCAGAAAACACCAACGATCGCCCGTCGGATGAAATCGGCCGCCAGGCGCTCGAAAAAGCCGAGCAACTGGCCCAGCGCGCAGCCCCCGAACCCGAAAAATCCGCCGGCCAGGAAGCAAGCAAAACAGCCGAGCGCGATACCGGCTACAGCCGCTGACCCGCACCAATCCGAATCCGATTCGGATTCCGAATCGGAAACCTCCAACCCCAACCCGCCGCCCCGTAAGCCTTGCTCCGCAAGGCTTCCCGGACCCCGGCGGGTTTTTTCATGCCCGCCAATCGTATTCCAAATCGGAAAGCGAATCGGAAATCACTTTCCGAAATCGACAAGCGAAAAGCCGCCGCCCGGGCGCAGCGCCTGCGCGATGACCGGCCGTGCCCATAACGATCACTACCAACCACCACCAGGAGCACAAAATGAACAAGCACGAACGCGCCGGCGCATTCGCCAAAAAGTTTTTCCCCTTGCTCGCCGCACTCGCAATCGGCGTCCTCGCCGGCGCAACGATTGTGAACGAGCGCTATCAACTCTGGCAGCTGAGCGACGAATACACCGTCCGCCTCCCGCCCGGCGAGACGCCGGACAACATCTGCAAGCAACTCGCAGCCGCGGAGGCGCGGACCGGCCAGGCGCTCAACAAATACCGCGAGGCGCTCGAACAGCTACAAGCGGCGCGCGACAAAGAGCCTGCCGCGCTCGATCAATTCTCCACTCTTCTTCGCCTCAATGCGATGCGCGATGCACTGATGGACGGCGGCGAATCCCGCCCGGCGACGAAATGATCCTGCGCCTCCTGATCCACGGCATCGCCGTGGTTTTGCTCTTGATGCTCGCCGGCCACTTCCTGGGCGGCGACATCATCGACACCGTCGTTAGCCACATCACCGACGGTTTTCACGAGCTCGCCGCGCTAGCAAAAAACCTCGCGGCGAACGGCACAGCCGGCGGGCTCATCGACCGTATTCGAGATTTTTTCGGAGGACTCTCAAATGCAAACAGCTGAACTCCTTGAATTGCGCTCGCCGTCGCTTGCCGTTTTGCTGCAAGCAGAAACAAGCATCGGCCAGGCTCGCACGCCTCGCCAGATCGCCGCCGCAGCAATGGAACTGCACGGCCGCGCGCCCGACGCTGACGTGATCCTCGCAGCCTGGCGGCAGTCCCTGCGCCTGACGCTCGAAGAGCAGCGCGAGGTCATCGAGCGCCTCGACGACATGCTCGCCTGACGCCCGCGCGCCGGAGGCGCAAGACCCCCGGCCTCCCGGCCGGCCAAGGCGACCAGCGCCGCCGATAACCCGTACACCTCAATCAAAAGGAGCAAGTCATGAAAACAGCACCGCACGTCCTCATGGGGACCGTCAGCAGAGTTATCAACGAGCAGATCAGTGTGACTGAGCGAGTAACAGCAAAAATCGCAGTACCAGCAAAGATCATGCAAGCAGTGATCGAGCATCTGTCGCGCCCCGACTGCACCTTGCTTCGCAACGCGAGCAATGGGATCGCCGGCGTCGGATTTTATAGCGTTTATAAAGACGGCGAGAAGCGTGCGTACACGACACTGTCTCTCCCGCTCAGCGCCTTGAGCGATTTTTTGGCGGCGATGCCGAGTGGTTTCGACGATTTCAGAGCAACCCTGTGCGATGCCGCCGCTGAATGGGAAAAGCTGCCGACGCCACCGACGCACATCTATCTCGACGGCGCATAACCCAGACCTTCAACACCAGGAGCTACATCATGAAAACAGCAATCGTCCTCCTCGCCGCGCTCGCCAGCGCGGCATGCACAACGACTCAGCCGCGCAACGAGTTTGACCAAGCGCGCTACGCCGGCAAACAAGCGCAGAGCGCCGGCAAAGCCGCCGAAATGCACGTCGTCAGCGTGCGGCCGGTCGAAATCAAGCCGGACACCACGAACACCCGCCAAGCCACCGGCGCAGCCGTCGGCGGCGCCCTGGGCGGGCTCGTAGGCAACCAAGTCGCCCGCGGCAAGCACGCGGGCACGGCCATCGGGGGCCTGCTCGGCGCCGCCGGCGGCGCGCTTCTCAGCGAGCGCGGCGCAGTGCCTGGCCAAGAAATCGTGCTGCGCGACCCGCGCAGCAATTCGCTGCTCGTTGTCGTGCAGGCCGGTACCGAGGTCCGCGCTGGCGAAACGGCTTACGTCATCACCCACGGCGGCACGCATCGCGTGACGCGCAAGTAAAGGAGGCTCAAATGCTCAAAAAATCCATCGCCGCCCTGGCGCTCGCCGCCGGCATCGCCACCTCGCCCGCTCACGCTGGCGGCGCTACTGGCGGCGCGACCGAAGTCACGCAGATCCTGAACAACCTCGAACTGCTCTTCGCAAACCTCACGCTCGCCGAAGACCTCATCATCCAGGCCGACCACTACGTGACCCTGCTCCAGCAATACGACACGATGCGCCAAAACCTCGAAAACATGGACGCCGGCACGATCGCCAGCACGATCGGCATTGCAATCGACACCGCCGGCATCGAGGGCGCCGGCTCTGTGGGCGAGACAATCGCCAAGGTCCGACGCCTCGTTGATGCCGCGAAAGCACTCAAGCGCTCGACCGAGCGCATGACCGACGTTTATCAGCAGCTCGACGGCGCGAGCACCCGCATGCAGATGACGCCGGATGAATTCATCACCGCCGCATTGAAAGGCGCGCACGACAACAGGGAATATTTTCAAGCTCAGGCGGATGAAGCGAATCGCGTCGCGGACCAGCTGCAGCACGACGCGCAGGCATTTCAAGCGATCGCCGCGCAGATTCCGAACGCCCGCGGCAATCTCCAGGCACTCGGACAGCTAACGCAGTCCTCGATCCTGGCCGGCAAGGTTGCCGCCGAAACCAAGGCCACGCTCGCGCAAATGCTCGCGATGCAGGCGCATCAGGCGGTGCGCGCTGAGGATGACACCGCCGCAGTCAAGCGCCAGCAGGAACTTGACCGGCGGCGCATCGAGCGCGCGTTCACGATCAAGTAACTCCCAGCCCGGTCCGCCGGGCTTTTTCATGGCGACCAGCGCCGCTGATAACCCCTACATCAACAAACAGGAGCACCCCGTGAACCGAGCGACAAAGATCTACATCGCCACCACCGCGCGGACATACCCCGAGCGCCGCCGGCTTGCTCGCGCAATCCGCGAATACCTCGCTGCCGGCACTGTCGCCGGCGGCCCTGGGCGCCGCTACATCGGCCCGCGCTCGCTGCCGCTTCGCGTCCGCTTCGCCCGCGCCGCCCGCCTGGCCGTGTTTTCGTTGCTTCGCGAGCGAGGGGCTTATCTGATCACCATCGCCGCGGTGATGGCTATTTACGCAACGAGGGGCTGACATGTGGGACGTAATCATCGAAACAATCGCCGTGATGAGCGCTGCGATTTACACGCAGTCTGACCAGGCGATTCAAAATGTCTGCATGCTCGCTTGGGGCCAGATTTTTGGCTATATCGCCGGCCTGGTAATCGGTTTCGCACTCATCAAAAGCCTGTTCGACGAAGATCTTTATCAGTCGATTACGCGCCTGGCCGGCATCATCTTGCAACTTGTCGTGCTCGCTTATTTCATCCAGCCCGTCGCCGGCGGCTGCCGCGTCGTCGCAGTCAAAAACGACGCCCTGGCGCTCGGCGCAGCTGTAACTAGCATCGTCGCGCCCACTTTTGCCGGGGATGCCGGCGCACTCACTCGCACAGCCACCGCGCGCACTCAGCAAATATTAGGCGAGTTTCTCGACAGAACCGCTGCGGCTTCTGAGCGCAAGGACAGCACCGCAGCCCGCCGCGCCGTTCAATCATCTACCGCCGCCTCGCCGGCGCCATGAAAGGGGTAATCGTGATCAAGAAAAATGCAAAATACATTTTCCCGCTGCTGCTCTTGCCCGCCAGTGCAAACGCCCATGCATTTGTGCAGCCGATCGTTGATGCGTTGACCGCGCTGGGGAACTGGCTAGTCATTTACATGGGCGTCGGCCTCGTGCTAACCGTCGGCGCGCTGATGACTGTCGCTGTCACAGTCGTGCCGATCCTCGCTGACGTGACGCTCGTCGTGTGCGCGCTCCTGATGCCAATCTGCCTGGCTTTTTGGCCGATCAATAAATCGTGGACGATGAATGCAATCGGCACCGGGCTTAGCGCCGTCCTCATCAAAGCTGTTGTCGGATTTTTCCTCGAAATCGTGCTGGGCTCAGGCGGGGCGCTGGCCGGCGCAGTTAGCGCGACGCAGACAAAAATGCTGGCCGCTTGGGCAGCAGATCGCGAGCCGGAATTTACTCTTGTTCTCGGCGCGATGCTCGGGATTACTGTTGTAATGACCGTCATGCTGCTTGTGATCATGCAGCTACCGGGCATCGTTCGAGGGATTTTTGGCGGGTTTTCACCTTCCGTCGACCTTGGTCGTGCCGCTGCTGCTGCCAAAAAAGTCATTCCCGGCAAGTAACCCCGGGGGCTGCCGGCAAGCCGGCACCGCGTGCTGCCGGGGTAGCCCTCCGGGCTATCCCTGCGGGACAAGCCCCTCTGCCCGTTCGAGAGACGCGAAAGCGTCTCTCCTGCCCCTTGCGGCATCCTGCCGCTCGTAGGGGCAAGCCCCTTCCCGGCCTGCGGCCGGTCAATCAGTCGGCCAGCAAGCTGGCCTTGTGGTTTGCGAAGGCCGATCGTTGCGCGCGCCTCCTGTCCGTCAATCCGTCTTAAACGCATGCAGCACCCGAAGACGCCGACGTGTAACACCGGGCCAGCTCAAAACAAGGGGATAAACCTCCGCCGATCTCAGACGGACGTTTTTTTGCGGAAAAGCACCGCAAAAAATCCGTTGCGTCTTCAACTGGCGCCCCTTGTTTTGAGCAAAAACGGCCCGGTGTTCCGCGACGGCACGGGTACTGCAAGCAAGACGGATCGACAAACAGGAGGAAATACCATGCTCGCAAACAATCAATCGCAAACCACCAGCAAAAGCCAGGGCCGGGATGCAGCAATCCAGATCACTTGTAACAGCGAAGACCAGCCGGCGGCATAACTAATAAGTCCCGATTTTTTCAAACAACAGGAGATTTGAAATGAAGACACTCAAAGCAGTCATCGGCAGCAACGGCAAAGTAATCGCTCAAGTCCGTGTTGAGCCGGCCGTCCGCGAGATCCTTTTTTCTCACAATGTGCTTTTTAACGACACGCTTGACGCGCACGAACCGGCAAGTCGCGAATGGCTGAAAGTCTCTTCTAGTAAGCGTTATCTCAATCAGATCAACCAATACGAGACGCCGACCGCCCGTTTTTACCCAGCAAAGTACAGCTACCCGGAATTTTTCGGTTAACCCCGCCGGCAACTCAGGAGATTTGAAAATGACTCAAGAATACACATTCAAGCGCGTGGAATCTGACGGCATGTCGGGCGGCTGGCCCTACTGCGCACACAAGCGCGGTAGCAACTGGCTGTGCATCGCAACGGGAAAAAACGCAGCAAACGTCCAGCGCGTACGCTGCACGATCGATAAAGCGTCGCGCGAATACGACGTCAGCAATGTTTCCCCAGGCGACGCCCTGGAGTGCGGTGCAGAGTACACAACCAGCGGCGGCCGCAACGACCACGACCGACGCTACTACAGCGTCGCAGCGATCATCAAGCGTGGCAGCGTGAGCTACCTCGCACTGCGCGAGCATGGCACGCTAGCGCAAGCGATGCGCAGCCGGGGCACTGAGCACCTGCCTGACGCCGCCGAGCTCGCAAACATTGATGTGCAGCTCGACGCATTTATCGCCAACGAAGACGAGTAATAGAGCGCCATGAAATACCTCGCCGTCCTCGTCTACACCGCCGTTTTGTCGGTCGAAATGTGGGGCGGCGACATCCAACCCCCGCCGGAACCTCCGGTAGCTCGTAAAGAAATCTGGGAGATTTGAAATGGAAAACGCAGCAATTCTCTGGACGCCGACCGCGAGCGCGGTAAAACCAACCGAGGCCGCGCAATGCGGAGAAATCGGACTCTACATCTCTTGTTACGCCGACGGCGCCATCGCCGGCAAATGGAACTGGCAAGTCTATAACGACGATTTTCGCGCGGCCGGCGTCGTTGACACACGCGATCAAGCCGTCGAGATCGCTGAAAAGATCGCGGCGGGCGGGGTTGAAGCGATCCGTGCGCACTGCGCGAGCGAAATCATCGAACGACTCTCGCGGTATCAAGCCGAAATCAACGAACTGCGCGAAAATCTCCGCGAATACAGCGACGAGGACGTCGACACAGACTACCACCGCGGCTACGCAGCCGGCCTCGCTGCCGCGCGTGCAGCACTCGAATCACTCTAAAAAGGGACGTGAACATGTGGCAAAAAATCAAATCCGGCTTTGCCTACGGCGTCGGCGGCGCCATCGGCTGGCGCCTCGGCAACTGGCTCGCGACCCTGCTCGTGAAGCTGTTTTTTTGGATTGTCGCGCTCATCGGCCTCGGCGTGACGGCGCATTTGAGCTACTGATGCGCTCGATCGCGATCCACGAAGCCGGCCACGCCGTTGCCGGCATGGCGCTCGGCATGCGCATTATGTATATCTGCACATCAGAGCGCATCTGCATGCCGTTCGAATGCGACGCGGCGCCTGGCAGCTATCAAGACATGCTGTTTTCCGCCGCCGGCTACGTGGCCGAAGAGCTTTTTTGCGGCGCGGATGCGATGTACGAACTTGAGTTCGAGGCGGGCAATGCTTATGCCATGCCATCGCTCGCCGGCAGCGACGGCGTGCGGTTTTTCGCTGCTGCTGAGGCGCTACGGAAAACACGGCCGGCGCAGCAACGCTTGATGCTGCGCGCCCTGGCGGAAGTGCGGGCGCTGTTACAAGCGCACGCCGGAGACGTTGAAACCATCGCCCGGCAGGCGCTTGGGAGCGGAGCGGTTGAGCTGCACGACTACAAGCTAGCTCAATAAATCGGCGTCGGCTTGATTACGTATTTGAGCTACTGCCCCTGTTTTTTGTGTTGCTGTTATAGATATTATTTTAGTACCATGAATGACAATTATGTATCTATAACATCAGGGAGGTAGGCACGTGGTTCCTTTGATCTTACGAGCAACGCTAAGAAAAGTTTTGCCTAGGGCATGGCGTGGCGCCAACAATGTTAAAGATGGCGTTGATCTATTCACGACCGTTCGAGACTGGATTTCGGAGGCTGGCCCAGTCAAAAAAGCGGTAGCAGCAACCATCGGCGCCGCAGTAATCGCCGCCCCTTTTGCTGCGCCAACGCTAATCGAACGGGCGTCCGCACAAGCGTTGAATCAACCGCAGTATCTCAGCGCAAACAATCTCACCGTGGCCGAGGACGATGGACGTGTTTTCCACGCCAGCTATCTGGTTGCAAACCGCCACGTGCTCGAACGAATCAAATATCTTTGCGAAAGCGGAGTTGAATCTAACATGGCCCGATGCGAACAGGCGATGTACGCATACTCATCGATTGCGAACGAAGCACGGAAAGAAAGCATCCGTCGATCATTTACGACGAAATGGTGAGCGCAATGATCAAGACAACCCGACTAGCAACCGCCGCTTTAGTATCGCTTGCCATCATTCCGGCAGCTCAAGCGGTCTCTTCCTCTGACAAGCGCGACATTGCCCAGGCGATAAACAAAAAGTTAGCCCCGGTCGGTTGCGCCCGTATTGCTGACGGAATTTTGGACTGGGAAGCCATTGCCACAGAAGCATCCAGCCATCCGCACAAGCTAATGGAAACGCTGGCGAAGCCCGATGTTGCTCTTTTCGAGAAGATCGACATGAGCGCTGTCGGAAGCAAAAAAATCAGCTACCTCGTCAACTCCAAAACGGTCGATGAGCAGGAATTCGGAAAAAGAGCCAAAAAAGGCACTGTTCAAGTATGGAAAATCACGCCAAAAGGCGCGGCCACGCTTGATGCATCATGCGGCATTCGGTACGGCAAGCCCAAGGTTTTAGAAGCTGCAATCGTCCCCATCGCCAGCGCTAAAAATTCACGCGTGACTTACATGCAACTCACGTGGACGGTCGAAGATACCGCGCTCGCCAGGGCTGTATTCAGCGGACTGGGCACCCAGATTGATAAGCCCTGGAAACAGTTAATTACCCTTGAAGACAAGGGCAAGGGCTGGGAAGTGCTCTCGACAAAATAGCCAATCAGGGCGACATCTGTCGCCCTGAGCGTTCTGCGGTTATTCAGCAACCATTTCAGTTATTCCGGTCTCACGCTCCGCTTGCGAATGATTGGAATAAGTCGGCCACGTCGGGTAATACTCGTCAGCCTGGTTGCCCCACACGTCCCAACCTTCTCGCGGTCCGCGTGCAAACAGCTCAAGGAATGGGCCTGGGCTACACGATTCCACAATGTCGTAAAACTCGTCCGGCTTGCGTGAGTGTTCGCGCTTCTGTGTTGCCAGAAAATTCACTTGCCGCCGACCTGGCGCGAGCGTCCGGGCATTCTTGCCACGGACACCGAATAGCACCAGCTCGGTAACGTTGCGGAAGTAAAAACCAACGCCGCGCCCGTCCGGCCCGCCGTCCTTTCGGATTTTGTGCCAAACGATATTGCTCTTGTACGAGAAGCCCCAGGCTTCCAGCACTTTGATACCTTCTGGCAACAGGGCATTGGGCACCCACAAATACAGGTGAGCGGTATCGGCCGTTAGTTGCTCGACCGGCAGCGCCATGATGTCGTCCAGCGTCATCGTGCCGTAGCGAGACAGCCGTTTGTGTTCAGGGGCCATCTTCCCAGTTCGGTTCTGGAACTGCCAAGGCGGATCAGCCAAGATCGTATGAAAGCGCCGGCCACCATGCCGGGCCAACAAATCCCGCCCTGCGTCTAATGCCGTGTCGGCCTTGTTCTTGGTCATGGGTTCCAGTCCTCAATAAGTTTTGGTGTGATGCCGAACACCAGGACAGGGCAGCCGCCGTGTCGGCCGGCGTTGAGCCGGTACAGGAGCTTGCCCATCCATGTCGTGCTGGCACCGTATTTTGCTCTTACGGTCTTGCCGACTTCCTCGCCCGCCTTGTTCAGTTGCGGCACCACGTCAAAGACCGGGTTCAGCTTCTCGCTGCGCGTAACCATGACGCCGGCGCTAATCAGGCCGCATTCATGGAAGGCACGTAGGGCGTACAGATCCCGGTCGAAGGTTTGATCTTTCGAGTTCCATTCCAAGTCGAAGGCCACCCGGCCTTTTACATAGTCGATCTTGTGACCATCGATAAAGTTCTCGATCATTCGCGGAGTGCTCTCCGACCGCTTCACTTTCTTAACTTTCCCGCTGGGCAGAAACTCTTCGTCATACTCCTGCATCCTCACCAGTAAATCGCCTTGAATCCGAGACTCAACCCAGCCAACAGGCCGCAAAGTGCGGGAAAACTTCTTCGGCATGTCGGATTCGTTACCGCCCGGCATTCCAATGTCTCGCTTGGTGATACGGAAGGCGAGCAAAGCCGCCTCGATCTCGGCCAGTTCATCCGGGAAAGAGTTGGCCAGGATCGCAGCCGCATGTCGGTAGCTGTACACATCGTAAAGCGCCCGCACCTCAGCGCTGATGTACCGCTCAACATCTGCCGGCGCATCAGCATTAGGACCGGGGCGCAGCGCAATATCGTCAGCATCACCGACATCCGACCCTTCGTCGTGGCTGTTTAAATCTGGATCTTGTGCAATTGACATGTAAAGTATTGGTAGCCATTTCTACGCCTCCTATCAGGCCAGTTATGGTTAGGCAAATGCCCCGGTTGCCGCCGGTGCATTTGCCGCTTCTTGTTACGGCAATGGTAGCACTGCGCCGCACCATCACCCCAACTTCCTCGCCAGCGACTCGGCCTGCAGATGCGTGTAGCGCTTTAACATCTGCAACGTTTTGTGCCCACTGATCGCCGCTAGCTCAAGCACAGAGAAATCCCCTCTCTCGGCCAGCCGCGACAGCGCCTCGTGCCGCAGATCGTGCCACGTAAAGTTAGCCACCCCTGCCCGCTTACAAGCGGCCGCAAATGCGTGATACAGCGTCATCCGATCAACTGGCAGCAGCCGGCCACCCTTGATCGGCCGAGGCAACGACTCTATAACAGCAAGCGCCCGGCTCGATAACGGCACCGCTCGCGGCTCTTCTGTTTTGATCTTATCCGGGTCAAGCAGCAGCGCCAGCCGACGGTTCTTGTCGATCATCCCAGGCGCCAGCGACAGCAGCTCCGCCTGTCGCATCGCCGTCTCGACGGCCAGCTCAAACGCGGGTTTTAGATACGGACTACGGCTTTTGCCAATCTCGCGCTCAAGCGCCGCCCATTCGTCTGCAGTAAGCCGTCGGTCTCGCGCTTTGCCGTCGGACGGCACGCGTACTTTCTCGACTGGATTGCCACGCGGCAGCAAGATCCCGCATTCCGTCTGCGCAAAGCCCAGGATCTTCGAGAGCATGAAAATCTCTTTGCGCACCGTACTTTCGCTGATGGCCTTGCGCTCAGATCCCGGCGCCGGCCGCATGCGACCGTCGCGGTACTTCGCAATCAACTTTGCATCAATCGCGACAAGCGCGTATTCGCCGAAAAACTCTTCGAGCCTGTCGCACTGAAACCGCCAGGCTTCTTTCCCGTCGTCGCGCTTGCGGTAGTGGTGGGGCGCATACTCTTCGCGGAACCGCTTGAGCAAGTCTGCGAATGTGGTTCGCTCAGCATCCGACGCCGACTGATACAAGCCGCGATCCATCTCCGACTCAACTGCCCTCGCCCACTCCTGGGCTTCCGTTTTCGTCCGAAAAGTCTTTGATTCAACCGGCCGACCTTTCCGCCGCACTATCGCCTGGTAGTAGCCTGAGTCGCGCTGTCGGAACGTTGCCATTTCGAGCTTTCAATAATGAGGTGTGCCCAAATTGTGCCCGAAATTATTTTTTTGCTCAATCAATACCGCTGAAACCGTTGTCAATATTACGTCTCAAGGATTTCAATAACTCGCCTGGAAAGCGTGTGTAGGGTAATCCCCTACCGAGGGTTCGAATCCCTCCCTCTCCGCCAGGACATCACAATAGGCCCCGATCGTATCGGGGCCTATTTGCTTATGGGCATTACAATCTCGACTGGCATTCAGAAATACCTTCTGACTTGCCATGCTTCCCGAAAAATTACACTCCTTAGCAATCAGCCTCCATATCTAACAGTAAGATTCAGCAAAACTTACTGAAAGATAAAAATGTCCTCACAAATCATGCTGATCAAAGCCATCCGTGCCGGCAAGCTGACCGACGTCAAGGCGGCGCTGGATGCTGGCGAACCGGTCGAACTCGACGACGGCAACGGCGAACCCGGCCTAGCCATGGGCATTGCCTGCTTCATGGGTCACGCCGAGATCGTCCGCGAACTGGCGCAACGCGGCGCCCACGTGAATCTAGCGGACAACCGCCTGCCAACCTCGCCGCTGAGCATGGCCATCCGCGGCAAGCGGACCGAGGTCGTGCGCACCCTGCTCGAACTCGGCGCCACCCTGCCCGAGGGCATGGAATGCGGCCTGACCGAGAACGAAGTCATGATTGCCTGCTGGAAAGCCCAGCGTGCCGGCCTGACCGTACAAGAGGAACTGGAACCGGTGGCCCTGCCCGATATCGAGGAAATCGACATGACCGGTTGCGCCGGCACCGACACCCTGGTGCTGGAAGCCGACGCACTGCGCATGGCCAAGGACATGCGCTGAATCGAACAATCTCCGGGCGCGTCATCTTGCCGTAACACAAACGCAACAAAATGAGCAGCTTGAGGCCTATACTTGAGAAACTGCTTTTGGATTGCGCGCCATGATCAATACTCCGCTTACCCCCAGATTTCCGGCAGAAAACTACCTGAACCGTGAACTCGGCCTGCTCGCCTTCAACCGCCGGGTACTGGCCCAGGCGCAGGATGAACGGATGCCCCTGCTCGAGCGCCTGCGCTTCCTGTGCATCGTCTCGAGCAACATGGACGAGTTCTTCGAAATCCGCGTCTCCGGCCTCAAGGAACAGATCCGGGCGCATACGCCGGTGGTCACCATCGACGGCAAGACGGCGCAGGAAACCTTCCGCCTGGTGTCGGCCGAAGCGCACGCCATCGTCACCGAGCAGTACCAGCACCTGAACGACGTCATCCTGCCGGCGCTGGCCGCCGAAGGCATCCGCTTCCTGCGGCGCTCGACCTGGAACGAAGCGCAACGCGAATGGATCCGCGATTATTTCCAGCGTGAGATGGTGCCGGTGCTGACGCCGATCGGGCTCGACCCGTCGCACCCCTTCCCGCGCGTCCTCAACAAGAGCCTGAATTTCGCCGTCGAACTCGAAGGCAAGGACGCCTTCGGTCGCAGCTCGAACATCGCCATCGTCCAGGCGCCGCGCGTCCTGCCCCGCGTCATCCAGGTTCCCGAGGAACTGGCCGGCTGTGCCTATGGTTTCGTCTTCCTGTCGTCGATCCTGCACGAGTTCGTCAGTGAGCTGTTCACCGGCATGACCGTGCTCGGCTGCTACCAGTTCCGCGCCACGCGCAATTCCGACCTGTTCGTCGACGAGGAAGAAGTCACCAACCTGCGCACCAAGCTGCAGGGTGAATTGCCGCAACGCCATTTCGGCAACGCGGTGCGCCTGGAAGTGGCAGACAACTGTTCGCCGGCGATCACCGAATTCCTGCTCTCGCAATTCGGCCTGCAGCAGGTCGATCTCTACCGCGTGCATGGCCCGGTCAACCTGGTGCGACTGATGCAGGTGCCCGACTGGGTCGACCGCCCGGACATGAAATTCCGCCCCTTCGTTCCCGGCACCCCCAAGGGCCTGCCCAAGGGCGGCAGCATCTTCGACGCCATCCGCCGCAACGACATCCTGCTGCACCACCCCTACCAGTCCTTCGCCCCGGTCATCGAACTGCTCAACCAGGCGGCCAAGGACCCGAGCGTGGTCGCGATCAAGATGACGGTCTATCGCACCGGCACCGATTCGGTACTGATGCAGTCGCTGCTGCGCGCCGCGCAGAGTGGCAAGGAAGTCACCGTGGTCGTCGAACTGATGGCCCGTTTCGACGAGGAAGCCAACATCGGCTGGGCGACCAAGCTTGAGGAAGTTGGCGCCCACGTGGTCTATGGCGTGGTCGGCTACAAGGTTCACGCCAAGGCGCTGCTCATCGTCCGCCGCGAAGAAGGCGGCCTCAAGCGCTACGCTCACCTCGGCACCGGCAACTATCACCCGCGTACTGCCCGTCTCTACTCCGACTTTGGTCTGCTCACCGCCAACGAGGAAATCACCCACGACGTTTCCGAGGTCTTCAAGCAACTGACCGGCCTGGGCAAGGCACGGACGCTGAAGCACCTGTGGCAGGCGCCGTTCACGCTGCAGCAGAACGTCGTCGCCGCCATCGAGGCCGAGGCGGAAGCCGCTCGTGCCGGCCAGAAGGCGCGCATCGTCGCCAAGATGAACTCGCTGGTCGAGCCGGAAGTCATCAACGCGCTTTACGAAGCGTCTAAAGCCGGCGTCGAGATCAACCTGATCGTGCGCGGCATCTGCATGTTGCGCCCCGGCGTTCCGGGCTTGTCGGAGAACATCCGCGTGCGCTCGATCATCGGCCGCTTCCTCGAACACCACCGGATCATGTATTTCCACGCCGGCGGCAAGGAAAACATCTATCTCTCGTCAGCCGACTGGATGGACCGCAACTTCTTCAAGCGCATCGAACTGGGCTTCCCCATTCTCGACCCGAAACTGAAACGCCGCGTCATCACCGAAGGCCTGAAGTTCTACCTGGCCGACAACCAGCAGGGTTGGGACATGAACAGCCATGGTGCCTACCAGCGTCGACGCTCCAGCCGCAGCAAGCCGCACAACGCCCAGGGCGAATTGATGGTCCTGCTCGGCGGCTGATCGGCCGCCGCTCAGTTCAGCCAGGCGGTCAGCGCCAGACCGGCCACGCCGATATTGATGATCAGCAGCGCCAGCGTACGCCGGCGATTGCTTTCGATGCGCGCGACCAGTTGGGCGTTCTGTTCAGCCAGCGAGGCGATCACTTCGCTGGCCGTCAGCATCTGGGCATGCAGGGCGTCGACGCGCGCCTGCAGCTCGGCCAGCCGGTCTTCCGGCGAAGCCGCCGGCACCGGGGCAGCGGGCTCGCTGGCCGCGCCCTTGCCACCGACCTTGTTCCACAGTTTGCGGGCGCCGTCGGCGACCACCGGCGCGTTCTTGATCACTTCGCTCCAGGGAACATTGGAGAGTATCGTCATCCATCCGATGGCCATCGGGCAACTCCTTTGCGTGTTTCGTCCTGACCAAGCATAGCAAGCCCGGTCCGGATTTGACTGCCATTTTCCGGAAGCCCGGGCCCGGATTTTCCTGAACGCGCCCCGGTTCAGTCGGCAAACTGCGGCGGACGGCGCTCGCGGGCGGCCTGCATCGCTTCGTTCAGGTCGGCCGACAGCAGCATGGCGGCGTTCCAGGTGGCAACGTAGGAAAGACCGTCTGCAACGCAGTGGTCGCGGCTGTAGTTGAGGATTTCCTTGCTGCCGCGCACGGCCAGCGGCGACTTGCCGGCGATGCGGCGGGCGATGGCGAGTACGCCGGCGTGCAGCGCTTCGGCATCGGCCCAGACCTGATTGACCAGGCCGCTACGCAAGGCTTCGTCGGCGCCGAGGTCGCGGCCGGTGTAGGCCAGTTCGCGCGCCAGCCCCGGCGCGATCAGGCCGGGCAAGCGTTGCAGCGAGCCGACGTCGGCGACCATGCCGATGTCGATTTCGCGCACCGAAAACTGTGCGTCGCTGCTGGCGTAACGCATGTCGCAACAGCAGGCGAGATCGAGCCCTCCGCCCAAGCAGGCGCCATGAATAGCGGCGATTACCGGCTTACGGCAGCGTTCGACGGCGCCAAGGCAGTCCTGCAGGTCGAGGATCAGCCGGCGTAAAGCTTCGCGGCTGCGCGCCTGGTCGGGATTGGCGATGCGCGCCATGATGCCGCCGAGCATGGCGAGGTCGATGCCGGCGCAAAAATGCCGGCCGGCACCGGACAGCACGACGACGCGCACGGCCGGCGTGGCGTCGGCCCAGTCGAAGGCGGTGCGCAGTTCCTGCCACAGCGCGTCGTCGAGGGCGTTGGATTTGTCGGGGCGGTTCAGGCGCAGTTCAAGGACGCCATCGGCCAGCGTCGGCTCGATCACCGTCAGTTCGGGAAATTGCATGGCGGACTCCAAAAAAACACCCCCGACGGGCGGGGGTGAAACGCAGGGATGGAGAAAGTACAGCCGAAAAAATCAGGCGTCGAACAGTTCGCTACCGAGCCCGGCAATCGCCGCGTCGCCGGCCATCACGGTGGCAGCGTAGGCGTTGGCCTGGGGCAGCATCTGGTCGGCGTAGAAACGCGCGCTGGCGAGTTTGTTGCGGTAGAACACCGGGTCGCCCTCGCCCTGATCGAGGTAGCCGGCCGCGGCCAGCGCGGCCTTGCCCATGAACCAGCCGCCGCAAACGGTGACGGCCAGGTGCAGATACGGCACGGCGGCGGTCAGCACGCCGCCGAGGCCGGTTTTGGCGTTGGCCGCCAGCCATTCGGTGGCTTCGGTCCAGGCCTTCAGGGCAACGCCCAGGCGCTGGCCGATCGTCTGCAGTTCGGGCTTGCCGGAGGCGCCGAGCGCCTTGGCGGTGGCGTAGACCTCGCCGAAGACGATCCGGGCGGTGGCGCCCTGATCGCGCATCAGCTTGCGGAACAGCAGGTCGTTGGCCTGGATGCCGGTGGTGCCTTCGTAGATGGTGGTGATGCGCGAATCGCGCCAGTGCTGGGCGGCGCCGGTTTCCTCGATGAAGCCCATGCCGCCGTAGATCTGGACGCCGAGCGAGGTCACTTCGATGCCCATTTCGGTGCCGCCGCCCTTGACGATGGGAATCATGAATTCGGCCAGGTACAGCGCTTTCTTGCGTTCTTCGGCATCGCTCAGCGCATGCGCGCGGTCTAGCAGGCCGGAGGTGTAATAAGCCATGGCGCGGCAGGCTTCGACGCGCGACTTCATCAACATCAGCATGCGCCGGATGTCCGGATGACGGTCGATGGTAACCAGCGCTTCGCCGGTCAGCGCATCGCGGCCCTGCTTGCGTTCGCGGGCATAGCCGAGCGCCTGCTGGTAGGCACGCTCGCCGAGCGCGATGCCCTGCAGGCCGACGCCGAGGCGGGCTTCGTTCATCATGATGAACATGTATTCGAGGCCGCGGTTCGGCTCGCCGAGCAGGTAGCCGATGGCGCCGCCGTTGTCGCCGTAGGCCATGACGCAGGTCGGGCTGGCGTGGATGCCGAGCTTGTGTTCGATGGAAACGCAGTAGGCGTCGTTACGTGCGCCAAGCGAACCGTCGCCATTGACCATGAACTTGGGCACCAGGAACATCGATATGCCCTTCACCCCGGCCGGCGCGGCCGGCAGGCGGGCAAGCACGAGATGGACGATGTTCTCGGTCATGTCGTGGTCGCCGTAGGTGATGAAGATCTTCTGGCCGAACACCTTGTAGCTGCCGTCTGCCTGCGGCTCGGCGCGCGAGCGGATCAGCGCCAGATCGGAACCGGCCTGCGGCTCGGTCAGGTTCATGGTGCCGGTCCACTCGCCGGAAATCATCTTTTCCAGGTAGATGGCCTTGAGTTCGTCGCTGGCGCAGGTCAGCAGTGCCTCGACAGCGCCGGTGGTGAGCAAGGGGCCGAGGCTGAACGCCATGTTGGCCGAACAGAGCATTTCCTTGACCGCGATGCCGAGCGTGTCGGGCAGGCCCTGGCCGCCGAATTCGGCCGGCGAGGTCATGCCGTTCCAGCCGGCGTCGCGGTACTGGGCGTAGGCTTCCTTCCAGCCGCTCGGCGTGGTCACGCCGCTGGCGGTCAGCTTGCAGCCTTCCTTGTCGCCGGTACGGTTGAGCGGGGCCAGGACTTCGCCGGCAAAGCGGGCGGATTCTTCCAGGATGGCGTCGGCCATGTCGGCCGTGGCTTCCTCGAAACCGGGCAGGCTACTCAATTCCTTGAAGCCGGCCAGTTCGTCCATGACGAAGCGCATGTCCTTGATGGGGGCGCGGTATTCACTCATTGCTTGTCTCCGATTGTTGTTTTCAGAAGGGATTGCTGCACAGCGCCGCCTTGGCGCTGCGGTATTCCTGGCGCAGGCGGGCGACCAGTTCGGCCGTCGGCATGACCTCGTCGATGGTGCCGACACCCTGCCCGGCACCCCAGATGTCCTTCCAGGCCTTGGCGTCGCGGGCGCCGCCGAAGCTCATGGCGCTTTTGTCCTTGACCGGCAGGTCGTCCGGATCGAGGCCAGCGGCGACGATGCTCTTCTTCAGGTAGTTGCCATGGACGCCGGTAAAATACGGCGTATAGACGACATCCTTGGCGGCGGAATCGAGGATCGCCTGCTTGTAGCCCTCGACCGCATTGGCTTCCGGCGTGGCGATGAAGCGCGTGCCGATGTAGGCGAAATCGGCGCCCATGGCCTGCGCGGAGAGGATGGCGCTGCCGTTGGTGATCGCTCCCGACAAGGCAATCGGGCCGTCGTAGAACTTGCGGATCTCGCCGACCAGCGCGAACGGGCTGAGCGTGCCGGCATGGCCGCCGGCGCCGGCGCAGACCAGAATCAGGCCGTCGACACCGGCTTCCAGCGCCTTCTCGGCGTGGCGCACGCTGATCACGTCGTGGAAGACCTTGCCGCCGTAGGCATGTACGTGCGGCACGATCTGCGTCGGCGCCGACAGGCTGGTGATGATCAGCGGCACCTCGTGCTTCACGCACAGCGCCATGTCGTGCTCCAGGCGATCGTTCGACGGATGGATGATCTGGTTGACCGCGAACGGCGCCGCCTGCGGATCGGCGGCCAGTTCGCGCTTGATGCGCAACAGCCAGTCGTCGAGCATTTCCTTGGGGCGAGCGTTGAGCGCCGGGAACGAGCCGATGACGCCGCTCTTGCACTGGGCGATGACCAGGTCCGGGTTGGAGATGATGAACATCGGCGCGCAGATGACCGGCAGCGTCAGGTTACGGTTGAGTGAAACGGGAATGGACAACTCAGGCTCCTTCCTTGAGGGCGCGGCGCAGGATCTTGCCGACGTTGGTCCGCGGCAGGTCGTCGCGGAATTCGATGTGTTTGGGAATCTTGTAACCGGTGAGCACGGTGCGGCAGTGCTCGATCACGTCCTTTTCGGTGATGCGCGGATCCTTGCGCACCACGAAAATCTTCACCGCTTCGCCGGAGTGCTCGTCGGCCACGCCGATGGCGGCGACGTCGATGATCCCCGGCAGCATGGCGACGGCTTCCTCGACTTCATTGGGATAGACGTTGAAGCCAGACACCAGGATCATGTCCTTCTTGCGGTCGACCAGGTAGACGAAACCTTTCTGATCGACGTAGCCGACGTCGCCGGTACGCAGGTAGCCGTCCGGGTAGAAGACATTGGCGGTCTCGTCCGGGCGGTTCCAGTAGCCCTTCATCACCTGCGGCCCGCGAATGCAGATTTCGCCGACCTGGTTGACCGGCACTTCGGCGCCGCTGTCGTCGCGCACCGAAACTTCCGTCGACGAAATCGGCAGGCCGATGGAACCGTTGAAATCGTGCAGGTCGAGCGGGTTGATCGTCGCCGCCGGGCTGGTTTCGGTCAGGCCGTAGGCCTGCATTAGCGGCACCCCGACCGTCTTCAGCCAGCGCTCGGCCACCGGCGCCTGCACCGCCATGCCGCCACCCAGCGTGACGTTCATCGTCGAGAAGTCGAGCTTGGCGAACTCCGGATTGTTGAGCAGCGCATTGAACAAGGTGTTCACGCCGGTCACCACGGTCACCGGATACTTCGACCATTCCTTGACGAAGCCCGGAATGTCGCGCGGATTGGCGATCAGCAGGTTCTTCGCGCCGATCATCAGGAAGGTCAGGCAGTTCGCCGTCAGCGCGAAGATGTGATACAGCGGCAAGGCAGTGATGATGAATTCCTGGCCTTCGCGCACCGCCGGCATGATCCAGTTGTAAGCCTGAGTGACGTTGGACGCGATGTTCGCGTGGGTCAGCATCGCCCCCTTTGAAACGCCAGTGGTACCGCCGGTGTATTGCAGGAAGGCGATGTCGTCGTGGTCCAGCGCCACCGGCTGCCAGCCATGCCGGCGACCGCTTGCCAGCGCGCTGTTGAAGCTGATGGCCCCGGGCAGCTTCCAGGCCGGCACCAGCTTCTTGACATGGCGCACGACGAAATTGACGAGGTGGCCCTTGAGTCCGAGCAGTTCGCCCATCGGCGTGACCACGACATGGCGGATCGGCGTGCGGGCGATCACCTGCTCCAGGGTATGGGCGAAGTTCTCGACGATGACGATGGCCGTCGCCCCGGAATCCTTCAACTGGTGTTCGAGTTCGCGCGGGGTGTACAGGGGATTGCAATTGACCACCACGCAACCGGCACGCAGCGTGCCGAACAAGGCCACCGGGTACTGCAGCAGGTTGGGCATCATCAACGCCACCCGCTCGCCCTTCTTCAGGCCCAGCGATTGCAGCCAGCCGGCAAAGTGCTTCGATTCCTCATCGAGCTGCCGGTAGGTCATTTCCTTGCCCATGCTGATGTAGGCGACCTGATCGCCGAACTTCGCACAAGCATCCTCGAACAGGACCACCAGTGACGGAATGTGGTCGATGTCGATTTCGTGCGGTACCCCTGCGGGGTAACTATTGCGCCAGATTTTTTCCATTTTTGTCTCCTCCGCCTTTGCGCCGGTAGTGATTTTTCTCGGCAATGTAGACCGTGCGTTCGACCACGGTATGTACCGTGCCGTGCCTGTCCTTCAATTCGACCGTATAAGTCCGCTCAAGCTCCGGATATTCCACCAGGGCGCCGCGAATTGCTGAAATTTCTTCCTCCGGCAACAGGAAATCGGCGTACAGCGTGGTGTAACCCGGCTTGCGGTAACGGATGCTGGCCGCCTTGTCCCAGACGATGTAGGCATCGCCCAGCGCCGCCATCAGCATCATCGGATGCGCGCCGTCGGTGATTGCGAACAGCGAACCGCCGTAGATCGAGCCGACGATGTTCTTGGTCTTCCAGTTCAGCGGCAGGCAGATGCGGATGTGGCGCAGATCGCGCGCCACATGCACGACCCGCCCGCCTGTCCCGCGAAACGCCGGATGCAGGTTGAAGCCCAGGCGCACCATGCGGGCGCGCCAGGCCGGCGAGAGTTTGGCGAGCCAGGCGGGTTTCATCAGATCCGTTCGATGATGCCGGCCGCACCCATGCCGGTGCCGATACACATGCTGACCATGCCGTAACGACCGCCGGTGCGCTGCAAACCGTGCACCAGCGTGGCAATACGGATGGCACCAGTAGCGCCGAGCGGATGGCCAAGCGCGATGGCGCCGCCAAGCGGATTGACCTTGTCCGGATTGATCCCCAGTTCCTGCATCACCGCCAGCGACTGCGCGGCGAAGGCTTCGTTGAGTTCGATCCAGTCGAGGTCGTCCTGATGAATACCGACCTGGGCCAGCACCTTGGGGATGGCGGCAATCGGGCCGATGCCCATGATCTCGGGCGCCACGCCGCCGACGGCATAACCGGCAAAACGGGCGAGCGGGGTCAGGTTGTGTTCCTTGAGGACCTTCTCCGACACCAGCATGACCGCGCCGGCACCGTCCGACATCTGCGAGGAGTTGCCGGCAGTGACCGAACCGCGGGCATGGAAGACCGGCTTCAGCTTGCCGAGGCGTTCCAGCGAGGCATCGGCACGCGGGCCTTCGTCGGTATCGACGACACGCTCGCGCAACTTGATGTTGCCGGACGCCAGGTCAGGCAGGCTTTCGCTGATCGCGTACGGCGTCGTCTCGGCCTTGAAGTGGCCGGCGGCAATTGCCGCGCAGGCCTTCTGGTTCGAGGCCAGGGCGAAGGCGTCCTGGGCGTCGCGGGAAATCTTCCACTGGTTGGCGACCTTCTCGGCGGTCAGGCCCATGCCGAAAGCGATGCCGAGGTTTTCCTCTTTCGCAAAAATCGCCGGGTTCATCGACATCTTGTTGCCCATGATCTGCGGCATCACCGACATCGACTCGGTACCGGCGGCGATCATCACGTCGGCCAGGCCGAGGCGGATCTGGTTGGCGGCGTCACTAACCGCCTGCACGCCTGACGAGCAGAAGCGGTTGATGGTGATGCCCGGCACGGTGATCGGTAGACCGGCCAGCAGTGCGCCGATGCGGGCGACGTTCATACCCTGCTCGGCTTCCGGCATGGCGCAGCCGACGATGACGTCGCCGATGCGCGCCGGGTCGATGCCCGGCACCTGGGCAACCACGGCCTTGATGACGGCGGCCAGCATGTCGTCCGGCCGCACGTTTTTGAACATGCCGTTACGCTTGGCCACCGGCAGGCGGGTTGCGGCGACGATGTAGGCGTCTTGAATCTGTTTGCTCATTTTTATTTGTCTCCTGACCCGATTAATTACGCAAAGGTTTTCCGGTTTCGAGCATGTGCTTGATCCGGGCCTGGGTTTCGGGGGTTTTCAGCAATTCGACGAAGAGGCGGCGCTCGACGGTGATCAACCATTCTTCATCGACCAGGCTGCCGGTTTCGACTTCGCCGCCGCACAGCGCGATGGCGGCCGACTTGGCGACCTTGTAGTCGTGGGCGGAAATCATGCCGCCCTCCTTCATGTTCACCAGCATCATCTCCAGCGTCGCGATGCCGTTCTTGCCGGCGACCGGGATGGCGCGGGCCATCGGCGGCGGCGCGTAACCGGCATCGGCCATGGCGCGCGCTTCCTTGATGGCGACGAAGAGCAGCTCGTGGGCGTTGAACAGGATGGTGTCGGATGGCTTGGCAAAGCCCATGTCGATGACTTCGACCGCGCTCTTGGCAACTTTGGCCATGGCGATGGTCTGGAACACCGGTTGCAGGAAGTTGAAAACCTCGCCCGGCGTTGCCGATTGCGCGGCCCACTCGGCAGCGCGTACGGCAAACTCCTTGCAGCCGCCACCGGCCGGAATCAGGCCGACCCCGGCCTCGACCAGGCCGACGTAGCTTTCCAGCGCCATGACGCGCTTGCCGGCGTGCATGACGAATTCGCAACCACCGCCCAGCGCCATGCCCTGCACCGCAGCGACGGTCGGCACCTGCGCGTATTTCAGCGTCTGCGAAGCGCGCTGGAATTTCTCGACGGTCTTTTCCAGCATCTCGAATTGACCGGCGGCACAGGCTTCGCCGACCTGCTGCAGGTTGGCGCCAACGGCGAACGGCGCTTCGTGCCAGACCACCACGCCGTCGAGCGTCGTTTCGGCGTGGCGCACGGCGGCGATCAGGCCGTCGAGCACTTCGTCGCCGATGGTGTGCATCTTGGACTTGAAGGAAAGGATGCCGATCCCGCCATCGATCGCCGGCAGACGCCACAGGCGAACGCCGTCGTTCTCGAACAAGGTCTCGCCGGACTTTTCCGGCGCCAGTGCGGTTTCACCCAGCACGCGCTCGGGGAAGAGCTGGCGCTGGTAAACCGGCAGCGTCGAACGCGGCACATAGGTGTTCTTGCTGGCGGAATACGAGCCTTCGGCGGTATGCACACCCGTGCGCTGGGCTTCCAGCGCCCACGCCGGCAAGGCAACCTGGCTCATGCTGCGGCCGGCTGCGATGTCGGCGGCGACGGCCTGGGCGATGTCGCGCCAGCCGGCGGCCTGCCAGGTTTCGAACGGCCCCTGCGCCCAGCCGAAGCCCCAGCGCATCGCCAGATCCAGGTCGCGGGCGTTGTCGGCGACGTGCTCCAGCTGCACGGCGGCGTAGTGAAAGATGTCACGGAAGATGGCCCACAGGAACTGCGCCTGCGGATGCGTCGCGGCGCGCAGGGCGGCGAACTTCTCGGCCGGGTTGCGCATTTTCAGGATGGCATCGACGTCGGCGGCGATTTCGCCGGCCGACTTGCGGTAATCCTGTGCCGCCAGGTCGAGCACCTGGATTTCCTTGCCCTGCTTGCGGAAGATGCCGCAACGGGTCTTCTGGCCCAGCGCGCCCTGCCCGATCAGCGCCTGCAGCCAGGCCGGGGTCGTGAAGTAGCTGTGCCACGGGTCATTCGGCAGCGTGTCCTGCATGGTCTTGACGACGTGCGCCAGGGTATCGAGGCCAACGACGTCGGCGGTGCGGTAGGTGGCACTCTTCGGGCGGCCGATCTTGGGACCGGTCAGCGCATCGACTTCGTCAAAGCCAAGGCCGAAAGCCTGGGTGTGATGCATGACGGCGAGGATGGAGAAGACGCCGATGCGGTTGGCGACGAAATTCGGGGTATCGAGCGCACGGATCACGCCCTTGCCGAGGCGCGAGGTCAGCCAGGTTTCCAGCGCAGCTAGCGTACCGGCGTCGGTGCTCTGCGTGGCAATGATTTCAACCAGGTGCATGTAACGCGGCGGGTTGAAGAAATGGATGCCGCAGAAGCGCGGCCGGATATTTTCCGGCAAGCCCTGGGCCAGTGCGTTCATCGACAGGCCGGAGGTATTGGAAGCGACAATCGCCTTGGCGCCAATGTGCGGCGCGATCTTTGCGTAGAGGTCGTTCTTCCAGTCCATGCGCTCGGCGATGGCCTCGATGATCAGGTCGCAGTCGGCGAGCAGCGGCAGGTGCTCGTCGTAATTGGCGGCGTCGATGAACTTGAGCTTGCCCTTGCTGGCGAGCGGTGCCGGGTCGAGCTTCTTGAGGCCGTCGAGGGCCTTGTTGACGATGCCGTTCTTGTCGCCTTCCTTGGCCGGCAGGTCGAACAGCAGCACCGGCACATTGGCATTGGCGAGGTGGGCGGCAATCTGCGCGCCCATCACGCCGGCACCGAGTACCGCGGCTTTCTTAACGATCAGCTTGTTCAAGCTTGTCTCCTTTTGTTGGTCTGGTCTGGTTTCGTCAAAAATAAAACGAACGTTTGAATTATAGACAGTGCGCACTTCCGGTCAAGGCATTTTTCCTTGCCCGTTCAGTGACTGGCGGTTTTTGCTCCCGCCTGGCCGGGAAGTTTCACCAGGAAGGCGGCCAATGCCGGCAGGAGCAGGATGGCACCGGCCATGTTCACGATGAACATGAAGGCCAGCAGGATGCCCATATCGGCCTGGAACTTGAGCGCCGAGAAGGCCCAGGTACCGACACCGATGGACATCGTCGCGGCCGTGAAGCCGATTGCCGTGCCGCGCTGGCGCAGCGCCTCGAGGAAGGCGGCAGGCAGGCTGACGCCCTTGTGCAGCTCGTGCTCCATGCGCTCGTAGAGGTAGATGCCGTAATCGACGCCGACGCCGACGCCAAGCGCGATCACCGGCAGCGTGGACACCTTGAGGCCGATGCCGAGCAGCGCCATCAAGGCGTTGCACAGCACGGCAACGATGGCCAGCGGCAGGATGATGCACAGCGTCGCCCGCCACGAGCGGAACTCGATCAGGCACAGCAGGCTGATCGACCCGAACAGCAGCAGCAGCATGGTCACTTCGGCAGCATCGACGGCTTCGTTGGTCGCCACCATCACGCCGACATTGCCCGAAGCCAGCTTCAGTTCGAGGTTCTCGGACGGATTGGCGGCGATGAACTTCTTCACTTCGTTCACCACATGGGCAATCGTGCTGCCTTCATGGTCGCGGGTGAAGATCATGATCTGCATGGCGTTGCAGTCGGTATCGAGCAGACCGGTGCTGGTGTCGATCGGCGTCACCGACTGGGCAAGGATGCTCGGATCGCGCGACAGCACGCGCCAGCGCGGATTGCCTTCGTTCCAGCCGGCGTTGACGGTCTTGGCCATGCCCGGCAGCGAGAGCACGCCCTGCACGCCATGAACGTTGCGCATCGTCGACTCGAAGCGGTCGAGCGTGTCCATGATCGTGAAATCGGTGCAGGCGCCGTCGACATTGCGCGACTGGGCGATCACCGACAGCACATCGACGCCAATCGAGAAGCTGTCGACGATGGCCGCCGTATCGCGGTTGTAGCGCGAGTCGTCGTGCAGTTCGGGTATGCCCTTGCCGAGGTCGCCGGTGCGCAGGTCGCGCGATTGCCAGGTGCCGACGGCCAGCAGCACGGCGGCGGCGACCAGGATGAGCAGCGCCGGCCGCGGCGCGGCGGCACGCTTCAACCACACCCACAACCAGTCACCGCTGTTCTTGCGGCCGGCCGAGCGTTGCCGCTCGCTGGGCGACAGGTCCATCCACGACAGCAGGATGGTCAGCAGCATCTTGTTGGTCACGATCATCAGCGCGACGCCCAGGCTGGCGGTGATCGCCAGTTCACGGACCATGTCGATCTCGATGTAGAGGATGACCATGAAACCGAGCGCATTGGCCAGCAGGGCCATCGCCCCGGGCATGAACAGCTTGAGGAAGGACTTGTGCGCGGCGGTCAGGCCGTCGGCGCCGCCGATCACTTCGAGCTGCCAGGCGTTGGTCATCTGCACCGCGTGGCTGACGCCGATCGAGAAGATCAGGAAAGGCACCAGGATCGACATCGGGTCGATGCCGTAGCCGAGCAGCGGCAGCAGGCCGAGCAGCCAGATCACCGGGATCATCGCGCAGATCAGCGCGACCGCCGTCAGCTTCGCCGAACCGGAATACAGATAGAGCAGCACCGCCGTGATCACGAAGGCGACCAGGAAGAAAAGCAGGACCGCACGCGCGCCCTCGGTGATGTCGCCGACCGCCTTGGCGAACCCGATGATGTGCACGGTGACGCCGTCCTTCTGATGGCGGCTGCGGATTTCCTCGAGCTTGCCGGCGACCGCCGCGTAATCGAGGCGGGCACCGGTCGACGGATCGACTTCGAGCAGTTCGGCGCTGACCAGCGCGCCCTTGAAATCGTTCGACACCAGGCGACCGACGCGTCCCGACTTGAGCACGTTGGCGCGAACCTCTTCAAGGTCTTCCGGGGTGCCGGCGAAATCGGCGGGAATCACGTTGCCGCCGGCAAAGCCATCCTCGACGACTTCGATGAAGCGGACGTTGGGCGTGAACAGCGACGTCACCGAAGCGCGTTCGACACCGGGCAGGAAGAAGACCTCGTCGGTGACTGCCTTGAGCGTGGCGAAGAACTCGGGCGTGTAGATGTCGCCTTCGTCGATACGCAGCGCCAGCAGCACGCGGTTGGCACCGCCGAAGGTCTTCTGGTACTCGGTGAAGGTCTGCATGTATTCATGCTTGAGCGGGATCATCTTCTGGAAACCCGCATCGACCCGCAACTGGGTCGCCGACCAGCTGAGCGCCAGGGTGATCAGCACGAACAGCGCCAGGAAGCTGCGTCGCCAGCCGAACAGGACCTGGCCGATGGCGGTTACGACGGAATTCGTTTTCATTGTTTTTCTCCGCTTGCCGCATCGACACGGGCAACAGCGCCTTCGCCGAAAATCATTGCCTCGCCGGCGACCGGCGCCGGTACCGCCGCCGTCCACAGGCGGCTGCCCTGCACCGGCAACCGCTTGAACGACGTACCGCCGTCACGGCTGCCGAGTACGGTGCCGTTCTGGCCGACCAGCACGATGCTGCCGTCGGTCGTCATGGTGCTGCCGAACAGCGAACCGGCGCCCTCGCTGGTCAGCGTTTGCCAGCTGTCGCCACGGTCGTCGCTGCGCAGCACCGTGCCGCGCATGCCATAGACCAGCACGCCACCCTGGGCCAGCGGCTGGATGCCGAAATACGAGCCGGCGTAGGCCGGCGGCAGAATTTCCCAGTTGGCACCGCCATCGTTCGAGCGCAGCAAGGTGCCGGCCTCGCCGGCGATCATCAGGGTGCCGTCGGCCAGACGGGCCAGGGCGTTGAAGTGACGGTCGCCGTCGACGATCTGGCGTTCGTTCCAGTTCAAACCGCCGTCGGTGCTTTCGAAGACGGCACCGTAGGCGCCGATGGCCAGCACGTGCTGCGGACTGACGAAAGCGACGTCGAGCAAGGGACGCAGCTGTTCCGGCGCACTGAAAACCGCTTTCCAGGTCTGGCCGCCATCGTCGCTGCGCACGATCGCGGCATCGTGACCGACGGCAACGCCGAGCAGGTCGGCAAAGGCGACGGCATTCAGGGTCGTTTCGACGCCGCTGGGCACCCGGCGCCAGGCGCCGCCCTCGTCGTCGGAAATGAAGATGTAACCGCGCTCGCCGACCGCAACCAGGCGCTGGCCGGCGCGCTGCGTATCAAGCAGCAAGGCGTTGTTCAGGGTGATTTCGGTGGCCGGCATCGGCGGCCCCTTGCGTGCCGAGAAGGCATAGCTGACGGACAACGCAACGAAAACGGCAAAGATCAAACCTATGCTTTTGTTCATGAAGATTCCCGGAAGTTGGCATGCAGGCTGTCCTGCGGGGCCGCTATCGCCCCGCAGGAAGCCCAGGCCGGTCAGCGCTTAGCGCGTTCCGATGCCACGCAGGCCGGCCGGCGTGAAGTCCGCCGCGCTGCGCTTGGTCTTTTCCCAGACCTTGGGTTCGTCGTTGCGCAAGCCCATCGCCAGGTAACGACCGGACTGCAGGTCATGGTGCACTTCGATGGTGCCGTAGAACATCGGCACGTCGTAGAAGTTGATCGCATGCTGTTCCGAAACACGCCACAACTCGCCGCGTGCGTCGTACTTGTCGGAGACCATGATCATCCAGCTGTCTTCATCGATATAGAAGGTGCGCTTCTTGTAGATGTGGCTGGTGCCTTCCTTCAAGGTCGCCTCGACCACCCAGACGCGGTGCAGCTCATAACGTGCATGATCCGGGTTGATGTGGCCCGGACGCAGGACGTCGGCCATCTTCACCTGGTTGCCGGACAGCTTGTAGGAGTTGTACGGAACGAACAGCTCCTGCTTGCCGACCAGCTTCCAGTTGTAGCGGTCGGTGGCGCCGTTGAACATGCCGAAATCGTCGTTGGTGCGCAGACCGTCGGCGGCCGTGCCCGGATTGTCGTAGGCGACGTTCGGCGCCAGACGGACACGACGCTGGCCCGGATTGTAGGTCCACGCGGTACGCGGCTCCTTCAACTGGTCCACCGTTTCGTGCACCAGCAGGATCTGGCCGGCCAGGCGGGCCGGTGCCGTCACCGTCTGCAGGAAGTTCACCAGCTTGTTCGGCTCGCGGTCCTTCTCCGGCTTGGTCAGGTTGCCATAGGAAAAGTCATACTCGTACTCGAAGCGCACCGGCGTATAGGCGCCGTCGCGCGTCACTGCCGCCTGGCTCCAGTTCATCGCATAGGTATCGCCCTTGTAGCGCATGACCGTGTTCCAGATCGCTTCCAGGCCATCCTTGGGAATCGGGAAGGGAACACCGCCGGTGGTCCCGGTCACGCCGGCACCGCCGCTGACCAGTTTGGCGCGGGTGGCGTTGGCCATCGTGTCGTCCAGATTGGCCTTCGGGAAGGTCGCGCTGCGCTGCGTCGGGTAGACGTTCATCTTCCAGGTCGGATATTTCTTGAGCATCGCGATCTGACCCGGCGTCAGCTGTGCCTTGTACTTGTCGGCGTTGCTGGCATCGATGGTGAACAAGGGCTTGTCGGCAGCGAACGGATCGGGATAGTGGCCGCCCGGCACATGACCGGCGACCGGCTTGGTCAGGCCGCCGGTCCAGGCCGGGATCGTGCCCGCCGCATTAGCCGCTGCCTCGGCGCCCATCGGCGTCAGGCTCTTGCCCAGCTTGGCAGCATCGGCTGCCGACACCTGGGCGTGCACGGCCGTCCCGGCAAAAGCCAGAACAACCGCAGTGCTCAGCATGGATAGGGTTCTTTTCATGTTCTATGTCTCCTGGTGTCTTGTCGTTGGTGCAGATCAGAACGAATAGCTCAGGCTGATCGACAGGAAATCGCGGTCAACCATGGGGTTGGTGTGGCTGGCGTAGCTGGCGGACTGGCCGGCCGGCAAGGCTCCGGATGCCGCATTTGGTGTATCGGTCCCGGAAATTTTCTTGCCACCAAAAAACGCAGTATAGGCAATATCCGCTTGCCAATTCTGGCGATAATTGAAGCCAAAACCTAACGTCAGCGCCTTGGCACCTTCGTTGAAAGTCGGGCTACGACCATCCACATCATGCGAAAAAGCCACCCGCGGGGAGACCGTGACCGCGCCGATGGCGTTCGGATAGTCTAGACGACCAACCAGGCGATACCCCCACGAATTCTCAGTAGCAAAACAACCGCTGGAAGTCGAATTAAAAGCGCTGCTCGCCGACGAACCGACCTGCGGAAGATGGCATCCTGATGCGGCAAATTTGATGTTGGAGGGCAATTCCAAGCGGGTGTAGCCAACCTCACCGACGACAACCAATTGTTCGGCACCAAATGTCGGACCGAAGGCCTTGGTACCGGTAACTTGAACCTGATGCATCCTGACGCGACGATAACCCTTGATCTCCGTACCATAAGCAACACTTGCGGCTTGCACTGGATCAGTACTGGTTAGCTGATTGCCGATACCCAGCGCTGCTCCCAGCAACTCAGCCGAGGGAAGTTGCAATGGCTGGTTGGGGCGGTAGGAATACTCTCCCTGGAGAGCGATGCCGTTTGGCAGAGCCGTATTGAAACTAAAGCCAAACAGCTTGATATCTTCCGGGTATTCAACAAAATAGGTTCCAGCCCGACCAGCTGCTGCTGCACAAGCAGCATTGGTTGCATTCAGCGCCGACAGGTTGGTGGCTTGGTCAAGGGTTAGTCCTTGCCCCATCAAGGCGCCAATATTGCCCGCCGTATGCAATGCGCCAAATGTCGGAATATTCAGAGCCGTACAAGCTGGATTACCGGTGGCAGCTAGCGGAACACCCGCAGCCGTAAGGACCCCTTGTTCAAAAGCTCCGATATTATTGGAAATTGTTCCTGCTGCGCTTATGCCACCCCGATATCCCGACACAAACGGGGTACGACTATGGTAATTGGCATGAAAGAAACCGAATTCGGTATTATTCAACTCAGGGGAGAAATAGCGAAAAGCAATCCCATACTGACCGTCATTGCTAGCATCTCTATCTTTCGAACGAGGCGCCCACAGTGCCGCATTTGCGTTACTCGGAAAAACGCCAGCATTACCATTTATATCGTTGCGACGACCGAACCCGGTATAAGCGATATTACCCCCTTCGGAAACGAAATCATTCGTGCTGAAGAACGAACCCGCCGGATCGATCTTGGTTTTCTTCCACTCGGTCAGTAGCGCCACCTCGACCGAAAGATTGTCAGTCAATTCCTGCGAGGCGTAGGCCATCGTCGTGGGGATGAAGCCTTCCTTCAGTTCCGAACCGGGAGCACGCAGGCGGCTGACGTTGACCGGGTTGAGGACATTGATACCGTTCTGGATGAAGGTGCTTTCCCCCCAGCTGACCACCTGTTTGCCCAGGCGCAGATTGAGATTGCGATCGCCGACCTTGAAATTTCCGCGCACATAGGCATCGAGAATCTCTGCATCGGAGCCGAGAATGTCCCGCGCATCGCGGGTGAGACTATCTTTGGCACGAATCGTTGGGTCGTAGAAATACGAACCACGGACGAAGGCGCCGAAGTTATGGTATTTCAGCTCAAGATCATGCGTCGCCTTGAGCACGGTCGACACCAGTTCGCCCCGCTTGTAGCGCAGGTTGCCGTCGTCGGAATTGGGATCGCGCGATGTTCCGCCGTTGGCGATGCTGATCAGCGAACTTTCCGGTTTCTCCATGCGCCACAAGGCGCCCAGCGAAACCGTGGTATCGAAGCTGCCGCTCAGTTCGCCATGCTGGAACTCGAAAGCCATGACCGACGTTGAACCGCCGGCCAGGGCGATCGCCACCGCAGCACCCAGGGTGCTGCGACGAAACCCCGGATAGCGGGAATTGCCTGTTTTTTGTCTCATCCAAATCTCCTCCTGTTTATCAGATCGGGGGGGCCGATCACGTCTACTACGAGTTTTGACTACCTATTTCCAGACTTCCGGAATCGTGCGTACCGATCTTGTGCCGGTATCGCATTGCTAAAACCACCCTGCTTGCTACCTACTGCTGATTACACGGACTCCTTTCGCGATGAGATGCCCGAATCCAGCAAAAATTTGATCGGCCCACCGGTAAAAGGTGCAAACCCGGTTCCAAATATTACGCCCGCATCCGCCAGATCGGCATCGACGATGACACCGTCGCGAACCAGTGCCTGCGTGCGCTCAACCAAAGGCTTGACCAGTTTCTCGGCCAGCCCCGGCGGCACCGTGGCGGCAACGGCCTTGGCCGGCTTGCCATCCTTCCACGCGTAGAAACCCTGACCAGATTTCTTGCCCAGCTGCTGACGTTCGACCCGAGCAAGCAGGCAGCGTGGCGCCTCGGCGCCGCCCGCCAGCTGCTGGCCGGCCGCCATGGCGATATCGAGGCCGACCGTGTCGATCAGTTCGATCGGTCCCATCGGCATGCCGAAGGCGAGCATCGCCGCATCGACCGTTTCCGGCGAAATACCGTCGTCGACCGCACGCATCGCCGCCAGCATGTAGGGCGCGAGCACCGCATTGACCAGGAAACCGGGCGCGCTCTTCACCGGCAGCGGCAGCTTATCGATCTGCTTGACGAAGGCACAGGCGGCGCGAACCATCGCCGGATCGGCGCCGTCGGCCTCGACCACCTCGACCAGCGGCATCATCGCCACCGGATTGAAGAAGTGGATGCCGACCAGGCGCTCCGGCCGGACCAGCGCCGAGCGCAGGTCTTCCAGGCGCAGGCTGGAGGTGTTGGTGGCAAGCACCGCGTCCGGCTTCATCCGCGGCTCGAGGCTGCGGAACAGCGCGTGCTTGGCCTCGACGTTTTCGAAAATCGCTTCGATGACGACGTCGGCGCGAGCGGCACCGGCGCCGGCCGGATCGGGAATCAGGCGGTCGAAGGCGGCGCGGGCGCGTAGCGGATCGCGCAGCTTCTTCTTGAACAGCGCGTGCGCCCGCTTTATCGCCGGAGCAATGCGCTCGACCGACTGGTCCTGCAGCGTCACCGTCAGGCCGCGGAGTGCGCACCAGGCGGCGATGTCGCCGCCCATGACGCCGGCACCGACGACATGCACGTGTTTCGCCACGAAATCGCCGTCCTTGCCGAAGCCCTTCAGACGCTCCTGCAAATGGAAGACGCGCAGCAGGTTCTTCGCCGTCGGCGACTGGATGATGCGGTCGACGACGGCCGGCGCCGCCAGCGCGTTGCCGTCGTGCTTCTGCCACAGGTCGATGATCGCGTAGGGCGCCGGATAGTGCTCCGGACGCGCCTTCTTCGCTACCTGCTTGCGCGCGCCGTTGGCGACCACCGCTTTCAGCGGACCGGCCAGCAGCTTCTGGACGAAGGGTAGCGGGCGGCGCGGACGGTTCGACAACAGCAGCTTGTGTGCGGCCATTTCCATCACGCGCGGCGGCACACATTCGTCGGCCAGCCCGAGGTTGCGTGCCCGCTTGGCGTCGAGCGACTTGCCGGTGAGCATCAGGTCGAGCGCCGCCGCCGGACCGACCCGCTGCGGTAGACGCAGCATGCCGCCCCAGCCGGGGAAGATGCCGAGCATGACTTCCGGCAGCGCCAGCTTGGTGCCCGGCTCGTCGACCGCCAGGATGTAGCGGCAAGCCAGCGCCAGTTCGAGACCACCGCCCAGGCAATGGCCGCGAACCAGCGCCAGCGTCGGATATTTCACCGCCGCCAGCCGGTTGAACAGCTCCCAGCCGCGCGCGACCAGCGCCCTGCCCTTTTCCGGCGTGTTCAATTGCGAGAACTCGCCGATGTCGGCGCCGGCGATGAAACCGGCCGCCTTGCCCGAACGGACGATCAGCCCCTTGGGCGGATAGAGGTCGAGCTGGTCGAGGATCTGCGCGAATTCGGCCATCACTTCGGCCGACAGCGCGTTGGTGCTTTCTCCGGCGCGATCGAGCACGGCGACGGCGATGCCGGATTCTTCCTTGTTGAGTTGCCAATGTTTCATGATCAGCAGGCCTCCACCAGCATGGCACCGCCGAGACCACCGCCGATGCAGATGGTCGCGACACCGCGTTTTGCCTGATTACGCCGCAGCACATGTAGCAAGTGCAGGACAATGCGCGCGCCGGAAGCACCGACCGGGTGGCCGATGGCCACCGCCCCGCCGTCAACGTTGAGCCTGTCCTCGGGAACCTCGCCGAGCGCACCATCCAGACCGAGTTGCTCGCGGCAGTAGGCGTCGTCCTTCCAGGCCGCCTGGCAGCCGAGCACCTGCGCGGCGAAGGCTTCGTTGAGCTCCCAGTAATCGATGTCGGAAAGCTGAAGGCCGTGGCGCTGCAGGATCGGCGTCGACGCATGCACCGGGCCGAGGCCCATCTGTTCCGGTTCCAGCCCGGACCACTGGCTGTCCACGATCTTGCCGATGGGCTGCAGCCCCCATTTTTCCACCGCTTCTGCCGAGGCCAGCAGCACCCAGGCGGCGCCGTCGGTGATCTGCGAGCTGTTGGCGGCGGTGATGTTGCCGTATTTCTTGTCGAAGAACGGGCTCGGCTTGGCCATCCCGGCCAGCGTCGCATCGGCGCGCACACCGTCGTCCTCGGCGTAAACCTTGCCGTTGCCATCGACCAGCGGCACGATCTCGCCGAGGTGGCCGGCTGAGCGAGCGGCGATGGCGCGCTGATGGCTGCGCACGGCGAATTCGTCCATCTGCTGGCGGCTGATACCGAACTTCCAGGCCAGGTTTTCTGCGGTCTGCCCCATCAGCAGGCCGACCACCGGGTCGGTCAGGCCCTTCATCAGGCCGATCACCGGCGTCAGCAAGGCGGCCGGCCGCAGTTTGAGGAAATGGCCGAGTTTCTGCCCCATCGTGCGCATACCCATCATGCCGGCAAACCAGTGCACCATCGTGTCCGAATACAGCAGCGGCGCCCGCGACAGCGCATCGACGCCACCGGCCAGCACCAACTGCGAACGGCCGCACTGGATGTTGGCGATGGCCGAATCGATGGCCTGCATGCCGCTGGCGCAATTGCGCATCACCGTCCAGCCCGGCACCTTCTTGCCGCAACCGAGGCGCAGCGCGACCATGCGGCCGATGTTGGTCTCGTCCGGCGACGGTGCGGCGCAGCCGAGGATGACCTCGTCGAGATCGGACGGCAGGAAAGGCTGGCGCAACAGCAGCGCACGACCGGCCTGGGTCGCCAGGTCGGAGGCGGCGAACGGCCCCGGCCCTTTCTGCGCTTTCAGGAACGGCGTGCGGGCGCCGTCGACCACGTAGATCGTCTTGTTCATGCTCAAGCCGCCATCCGGTCGTCGGCCGGCTTGTTGGCCGTGGCCACGCCGTAGTCGAAGGGGAAGTCATCGACACGAACGACGATGTCGCGCAGGTGGTTGCGCCGCTTCATCACTTCGTATTCGGCGGCGTTGATGACGCCCGCTTCGAAGGCGACGATGGCGATGTCGCGGACGTTGGCCTGCGGATTGCCCTCGAAGCGCCCATCCTTCTCGGCGGCGCGGATCTTGGCCTCGATCTGCTCGGCTTCCAGCGTTGCCTTGAGGGCCAGTTCGATGGCGCCAACCGGTTCGTTTTCCTCCAGCGGCAGGTAGCATTCGGCGGTCAGCCGGTCGCGCGTCGCCGACGGCGCGATCAGCGCCTTCGCCACCTGGTGGCCGACCTCGTCCGAGGGCACGACATAGGGATGGCCCCAGGGGAAGACGATGCGATTGACTACGGCGGCGATGAAGCGCACCGGGAAGTTGGCGATGACGCCGTCGAAGGCTTGCTGCGCCTTGTACATCGCGTCCCAGATCGCCCAGTGGGCGAGCGCGGCGTCTTCCTTCCTGCGGCCTTCGGCCTCGTAACGCTTGAGCGTGCAGGAAATCAGGTACATCTGCGCCAGGATGTCGCCGAGGCGCGCCGACAGCTTTTCGCGGCGCTTGACGCTGCCGCCGAGGACCAGCAGCGAGACGTCGGAAAGGAAGGCAAAGGCGGCCGAGAAGCGCGTCAGTTGCTGGTAGTAGCGCTTCATTTCCGGCGCCACGTCGGTGTTGACCGTGACGAAGTGCGAACCGGTCAGCCCCTGGCGGAAAGCACGCCAGCCGTTCTTCATGGTGAAGCCGATGTGGCCGAACAACGCCCGGTCGAAATCGACCAGCCCCTGGCGGACGTCCGGGTTCTGCGCGGCGCGCATTTCCGGCAGCAGGTAAGGATGGCAGCGGATCGCGCCCTGACCGAAGATGATCAGCGAACGGGTCAGGATGTTGGCGCCTTCGACGGTGATCGCCACCGGAATCTGCTGGTAGGCACGACCGAGGAAATTAGACGGGCCAAGGCAGATGCCCTTGCCGCCGATCACGTCCATGCCGTCGTTTACGACGACGCGGGCACGTTCGGTGACGTGGTACTTGGCGATGGCCGAAACCACCGACGGCTTCTCGCCGAGATCGACGGCGCCGGCGGTCATCTTGCGCACCGCGTCCATCATGTAGGTGTAGGCGCCGATGCGGGTCAGCGCTTCCTCGACGCCTTCGAACTTGCCAACGGCCATCTTGAACTGCGAGCGGACACGGGCGTAACCGCCGACGGCACGCGCCGTCATCTGCGCCATGCCGGTGTTCGACGACGGCAGCGAGATCGAGCGCCCGGCCGCCAGGCACTCCATCAGCATGCGCCAGCCCTGCCCGGCCATCTTTGGGCCGCCGATGATGAAGTCGAGCGGCATGAAGACTTCCTTGCCGCGCGTCGGGCCGTTCATGAACATGGCGTTGAGCGGGAAGTGGCGGCGGCCGGTATCGACGCCCGGATGATCGTAGGGGACCAGCGCGCAGGTGATGCCGATATGCGTCTTGTCGCCGAGCAGGCCGTCCGGATCGTAGAGGTGGAAGGCCAGACCGAACACCGTGCACACCGGCGCCAGCGTGATGTAGCGCTTGTCCCAGGAGACGCGCATGCCGAGCACTTCCTTGCCCTGATACATGCCCTTGCAGACGACGCCGGAATCCGGGATCGATGCCGCATCGGAACCTGCCCACGGGCTGGTCAGCGCGAAGGCCGGCACTTCGATGCCCTTGGCCAGACGCGGCAGGTAGTGGTTCTTCTGTTCCTCGGTGCCGTAATGCAACAGCAGTTCGGCCGGGCCGAGCGAGTTCGGCACCATGACCGACACCGACAAGGCTGAGGAGCGCGTCGACAGCTTGGTCACCACCTGCGAATGGGCGTAGGCGGAAAACTCCAGGCCGCCGTACTTCTTCGGGATGATCATGCCGAGGAAGCCTTTATCCTTGATGTAGCGCCAGGCTTCGTTCGGCAGGTCATAGAGTTCGTGGGTGACTTTCCAGTCGTCGACCAGGCGGCAGGCTTCCTCGCATTCCTTGTCGAGGAAGGATTGCTCCTCGGCGGTCAGCTTGGGTACCGGGTAGGCGTGCAGCTTCTGCCAGTCGGGCTTACCCTGGAACAGCTCGCCCTCCCACCAGACGGTGCCGGCTTCGAGCGCGTCGCGCTCGGTGTCGGACATCTGCGGGAGAACCTTGCGGTAGGCGGAAAAAATGGACCGGGTGATCAGCGCGCGGCGCAGCGGCCGCACCGTGACCAGCCCGGCCAAAGCCACCAGGGCAAGTACCCCGAGCAGAGGGATGGTGTTGTCGAACATGCATGTCTCCTTGGTATTTTTTATTTGGATCCCGGCTTAGCGGCCGGATTGATCGAATTGCGGCAGCGGCGCACGCAGGCCGCCGATGAGGAAGGACATCAGGCGCGGCACCAGGCGGTCGAGACGGTCGACCGAGTCTTCTTCCTCGATCTGCCAGTCGGTGACCAGGCGCAGCGCGTCGGTCCCGGCGATGGCGTAGGAAGTCGCGCCGAGCATGAAATGGAAGCGCCAGACGATCTCGGCCTTGGGCACATCGGGTAGCGCCCGGAACAGCGCTTCCTTGAAGCGGTCCATGACCACCTTGTACTCGTGGGCGAGGAAGGCACGGATGAATTCCGATGGCTCGGTCAGCGTCCGCCCGAGCAGGCGCAGGAAGGTCATGCCGCCACGGGCATCGTCCTCAGCCATACGCAGCAGCGTGCCGAAAAAGGCATCGACGATCAACGACGGCTTGACCGGCTGACCACCCGCTTCCGCTTCCAGGCGATCGAGGACGCGCATGCGCTCTTCGTTCAACCAGTCGAGACGACGGCGGAAGACTTCCTGGATCAGCGATTCCTTGGAGCCGAAGTGGTAATTGACCGCAGCCAGATTGACGCCGGCCTCGCCGGTAATCTGGCGCATCGAGGTGCCGTCGTAGCCATGCGCCATGAACAGGCGCTCGGCGACATCAAGGATGCGTTCGCGGGTATCGGTGTTGCGCACTTCTGCCATCTAGGACTCCACAATTCATACGTTCGTTTGAATCATAAAAAAAGCCGTGGCAATTGGCAAGCACTTTGTTGACTGAAAAACTCGGGTAAAAAATCAGGCGTTGCGCTGGCGGATGAAATCCATGACCTGCTCGGCTGGCAAAGGCTTGCTGAACAGATAGCCCTGGACCAGATCGCAACCGCGGGCGCGCAGGTAGTCGAGCTGCGCCTCGGTCTCGACGCCTTCGGCGACCAGCGTCAGGCCGAGATTGTGCGCGAGGCCGATGGTCGCGTCGCAAATCACCTGGCCATCGACATCCTGGCCGATTTCCTCGACGAAGGAACGGTCGAGTTTGAGCTTGTCGAGGGCGAACATGCGCAGATAACTCAAGGACGAATAGCCCGTACCGAAGTCGTCCAGCGCCAGGCTGACGCCCATGTCGCGCAGCAGGTCGAGGACGCGCACCGTTTCGTCGGGATGCTCCATCGCCACCGACTCGGTGATCTCGAAAACCAGATCGCCCGGCGGCAGCGAATAGGCCTCGATCACCCCGCGCGCCAGTACCGACAGGTCGCTGTTGCGCATCTGGATCGCCGAAATGTTGATCGCCATCTTGACTCCGGTCAGGCCGGCTTCGCGGAAGGCTGCCAACTGGCGACACGCCGCCCAGATGACCCAGTCACCGATCGGCTGGATCAAGCCGGTTTCCTCGGCAACGCCGATGAACATGCCCGGCGCCAGCAAACCACGCTCGGGATGCTGCCAGCGGATCAGCGCCTCGACGCACGAAACCTTGCCGGTACGCAGGTTGATGATCGGCTGGAAATGCAGCCGGAACTCATCCCGGCCCAGGGCCAGACGTAGCGCATGCTCGATGCCCAGACGCTCGACCGCCGCCTCGTTCATCTTGGCATCGAAGAACTGGAAGTTGTTCCGCCCGGCCGATTTGGCGTGGTACATCGCCGCGTCGGCATTGCGCATCAGCGTCTCGCCGTCCTCGCCGTCCATCGGGTAGATAGCGATGCCGATGCTGGGCGTGGTGTACAAGGTGTGGGCGCCGACCGGGTAAGGCTCGGCAACCCGCATCACCAGTTTCTCGGCGACCATTGCCACCGATGAGGAATGCTCGATGCCGCTCAGCATCACGACGAACTCGTCGCCACCCAGGCGCGCCACCAGATCGCTTTCGCGCACGCACTGACGCAAGCGCCGGCTGACATGGATGAGCAGCTCGTCGCCGACGTGATGGCCCAAGGTATCGTTGATGACCTTGAAGCGGTCGAGATCGATGAACAGCAGCGCCACCCGCGCCGATTCCCGGCGCGCCACGGCCAGCGCGTGCTCCAGCCGGTCCTTGAGGCTGAAACGGTTGTTCAGCCCGGTCAACATGTCGTGATGCGCCATGTAGTGGATCTTGGCTTCGGTCGCCCGCTCGGTCGACACATCGGTGAAATGCGCGACGTGGTAGCGGATATCGCCCTGGTCATCGCGTATCACCGAGACCGACAGCCATTTCGGATACACCCCGCCATCCTTGCGGCGATCCCAGATTTCACCCTGCCAGAAGCTCTTTTCCTTGATCGCGGCCCACATCCGCTTGTAATCTTCCCGGCTGGTCCGGCCGGCGGACAGGATGCGCGGGTCTTGCCCGACAACCTCGTCCTGAGCATAACCGGTGAGCATGGTGAACGCGGCATTCACCGTCAGGATCCGGTTGTTGTGGTCGGTGATCATGATCGCTTCACCGCTGTGGTGAAAAGCGCTGCCCAGCAATTGCATCTGGGACTCAAGCAAGCGGATGTCGGTGATGTCCTGTGCCGTACCGATGGACCGCAACGGCTTGCCGGCCTCGTCGTAGATAGTTTCGCCGCGCTCCCTGATCTGCTTGATCCGGCCATCGGGCATCACCATCCGGTGCTCGACCTCGTAGGGCTGACGGGTGGCCAGCGCGGCCTGGTAAGCTTGATCGACGCGCTCCCGGTCCTCCTCGTGGACCATTTGCAGGAAATGTTCGTAATCCGCCGGCCCCAGCGCCGGGTCGATCTCGAAGATCCGGTAAAGCTCGTCCGACCAGGACAGTTCGTTCTTCTCCAGATCGAGTTCCCAACTGCCAATTCCGGCCAGGCGCTGGATTTCCTGCAGTTGTTGACGACTGCGCTGCAACTCGCCCGCCAGCTTGGCCGGCAGCGTGAGGCGATCGACAAGCCAGCGCCAGATCATCAATGCATCATCCTTTTCTTGTGTTTGCCGCCATTGTGCTCAGACCATGCGCAAACATCAATCAGCCTGCATTCGGTAAGCGCGGACTGGCCTGCTCGTACTGGAGAAAACGGCAAGCCACGACGATTCCGGTTTTCCGCTCCCGGTAATGTTCGACACGCTCGCTGCGCAACTGCCAGCTGGCCAGGGGAATTTCTTCGGGAAAGCGCGTATCGCCGGCGAAATCGCGCTCGATACGGGTCAGGTAAAAATAGCGGCAATAGGGCCAGGCTGCCGCATAGATCGATGCGCCGCCGATCACGAAGACCGGTTTGCCGGTGGCCAGTGCCCGCCGCAAGCCCTCCTCCACCGAAGACACCCGATGACAACCCGGACGCAAGGCAAGATCGGCCTGGCGCGAAACGATGAAGGAATCCGGCGGCACGGCATCCATCGACTCGTAAGTCAGCCGGCCGATGACCAGGGCCGCGCCGGCGACCTGCTTCTCGAACCAGGCCAGTTCCTCGGGAATATCCCAGGGCAACCAGTTATCCAGTCCGAGCACGCCGTTGGCGGCAACCGCACCGATGGCGGCGATCACTTGCGCATCTTCTGCCATTGCATCCGTGTCATCGACAGGGAAATGGCCGGCGTCGCCTGCCCGTTATAGACATGCGGCTTGTGCATGGAAACAAAGGCCGAACTGACCGGCGGAATGGAGAAAATGGCGTCCATCACTTCAAGGATGCTCGACTCCAGGCATTCGCAGTGCGCATTCTGCTCCAGGCGGCGAATCGCCAGGAAGATCACCTCGTAATCGACCACCTGACGGATGTCATGCGGGTCGGCGATGGCATCCATCGGCGCCCAGGCGTCGGCATGAACCACAACCGCCTGCGGGCCGTGCTTTTCAAGCGGATTGCAGCCGGTACGCAACTGTATCGTCGCATCGACCGAGGCACACCAGTGATTTTCCTGCACCTGAAACTCCTGAAAAACCCGAAAAAAAAGCGCCGAAGCGCCCTGACAGCCCCTGAGTGAACGAACTCAGGCTACCGTATTGATCAAGGTACCGGTCGTCTGACCTTCGGCATTGGTATATGCAGGGGCAACGACGGCTGGCTCGCTCGGCGCAAGAACCTCTGAAATCTGCTTGCGCAAGTCACCGAGCTGATTATTCACCTGGCCCAGCGATTCCAGCGAGGACACATTGCGCCGCGCACTGTCTGCATCTCCACGCGCCTGCACCGAACTGGTCTGCAATTGGCGCGCATTCTCCTGCGCCCGGTCGGCGTCCTGTTGCGCACTTCTCGCCTGTGACTGCAAGGCCCGCGCACGCTGTTCGGCCTGCTCGGCATTACGCTGGGCCTGCTGCGTCTGCAACTGCCCCCACGCCGCCGAACCTGCGCCTTGCGCACCCGGAATCATCGCAATTACCTCACTAACAAATCACCCGCACCAGGCGGGAAATGCTCAGGCGGTCGTATTGACCAGACGCCCCGTCTCCTGCCCTTGGGCATTGATCACCGGACGAACCGTTTCTTCAGTTTGCTGAACCTGCTGTTCCGGACGCGCCTGCTGCTCGCGCCGCTCGACCTGTTGCTGCTCCTGGGCTGGCTGGGGACGTGCGGACTGAACGCTGTTGTTGGCATACGCACCGGATGCGCCTACAGATGCGATTTCCATGATCTTCTCCTGATAGAGGATTGCACCTTTACTTTACACCATTTCGGAAAATCTTCCAGCCGGAACAGAAGTTTCCCTTTAAAAAACAAACCCCGCCTCACCGTTGATACGGCTGGACGGGGCCTGAATTTCAATCAGCCCGAATGCCGGAACCAATCCGGCACACGAACTTACATCTCGACCGTAGCCGCCTGCTCCACAAACTCCGGAATCTGGTCGAAGTTCATGTAGCGATAGACTTCGGCGGCCTTGGCGTTCACCAGCTTGATCTGCTCCATGTACTCCGGCACCGTGACGATCCGGCCGGCCAGGGCGCACATCGCGGCCAGTTCGGCGGAGCCGAGGTAGACGCGGGTGTCGATGCCCAGGCGGTTCGGGAAGTTGCGGGTAGAGGTGGAGATCGCCGTCGAACCCTTGCGGATCTGCGCCTGGTTGCCCATGCACAGAGAGCAGCCCGGCATTTCCATGCGGGCGCCGGACTTGCCGAGGACGCCATAGTAGCCTTCTTCGGTCAGGATCAGCGCGTCCATCTTGGTCGGCGGAGCGATCCACAGGCGGGTCGGGATGTCGGCCTTGCCTTCGAGGACCTTGCCGGCAGCGCGGAAGTGACCGATGTTGGTCATGCACGAGCCGATGAAGACTTCGTCGATCTTGTCGCCAGCGACTTCGGACAGCAGCTTGACGTCGTCCGGGTCGTTCGGGCAGGCCAGGATCGGCTCGGTGACTTCGGCCAGGTCGATTTCGATGACTGCGGCGTACTGCGCGTTGGCGTCAGCCTGGAGCAGCGTGCCGTTGGCGATCCACTCTTCCATCGCGGCGATGCGGCGCTTCAGGGTGCGGGCGTCCTGGTAGCCTTCGGCGATCATCCACTTCATCAGCGTGATGTTCGAACGCATGTACTCGACGATCGGTTCCTTGTTCAGGGCGATCGCGCAAGCAGCGGCGGAACGCTCGGCGGCGGCGTCGGAGAGTTCGAAGGCTTGCTCGACCTTGAGGTCCGGCAGTCCTTCAATTTCCAGGATGCGACCGGAGAAGACGTTCTTCTTGCCTTTCTTCTCGACGGTCAGCAGGCCAGCCTTGATCGCGTAGTACGGGATGGCATTGACCAGGTCGCGCAGGGTGATGCCGTCCTGCATCTTGCCCTTGAAGCGGACCAGCACCGATTCCGGCATGTCCAGCGGCATGACGCCGGTGGCGGCGGCAAAGGCGACCAGACCGGAACCGGCCGGGAAGGAAATGCCGATCGGGAAGCGGGTGTGCGAGTCACCGCCGGTACCGACGGTATCCGGCAGCAGCAGGCGGTTCAGCCAGGAGTGGATGACGCCGTCGCCCGGACGCAACGAGACGCCGCCACGGGTGCTGATGAAGGACGGCAGTTCGCGGTGCATCTTGACGTCGACCAGCTTCGGATAGGCGGCGGTGTGGCAGAAGGACTGCATGACGAGGTCGGCGGAGAAGCCGAGGCAGGCCAGGTCCTTCAGTTCGTCACGGGTCATCGGGCCGGTGGTGTCTTGCGAACCGACGGTGGTCATCTTCGGCTCGCAGTAGGTGCCCGGCAGGATACCGGTCACGCCGCAAGCCTTGCCGACCATCTTCTGGGCCAGCGAGTAGCCCTTGCCGTTGTCGGCCGGGTTCTGCGGCAGGCGGAACAGCGTCGATTGCGGCAGGCCGAGGAATTCACGGGCCTTGGTGGTCAGGCCACGACCGATGATCAGCGGAATGCGGCCGCCAGCGCGGACTTCGTCGAGGATGACGAGGGTCTTGAGCTGGGATTCGGCAATCACGGCACCATTCTTGGTGGCGGTGACCTTGCCGGTGGCCTGGTCGACCTTCAGTTCGATCTCGTCGCCCATGTCCATCTGGCCGGCGTCGATTTCGATCGGCAGGGCGCCGGCATCTTCCATCGTGTTGAAGAAGATCGGGGCGATCTTGGAACCCAGGCAGACGCCGCCGAAACGCTTGTTCGGGACGAACGGGATGTCTTCGCCGGTAAACCACAGCACGGAGTTGGTAGCGGACTTGCGGGAAGAACCGGTACCGACCACGTCACCAACGTAGGCGATCAGGTTGCCCTTTTTGGCCAAAGCTTCGAGTTGCTTGATCGGGCCGCGCGAGCCCGGCTCGTCGGCTTCGATACCCGGACGCGGGTTCTTCAGCATGGCCAGCGCATGCAGCGGGATGTCAGGACGCGACCAGGCATCCGGCGCCGGCGACAGGTCGTCGGTATTGGTTTCGCCGGTGACCTTGAACACGGTCAGCTTCTGCGAAGCCGGCACAGCCGGGCGCGAGGTGAACCACTCGCCATCGGCCCAGGATTGCATGACGGCCTTGGCGTTGGCGTTGCCGGCCTTGGCCAGTTCGGCGACATCGTGGAAGAAGTCGAACACCAGCAGGGTCTTCTTCAGGCCTTCGGCGGCGACGGCGCCGCAGGTCGGGCAGGCGAGCAGGTCGATCAGCGGCTTGACGTTGTAGCCGCCGAGCATCGTGCCGAGCAGTTCGGCAGCCTTCTCGCGGGAAATCAGCGCACAGGCTTCTTCGCCCTTGGCCACCTTGGCCAGGAACTCAGCCTTGACCTTGGCGGCATCATCGACGCCAGCCGGCACGCGGTAGGTGATCAGTTCGACCAGGGCGGCTTCTTCGCCGGCCGGCGGGTTCTTCAGCAGGGCCACCAGTTCGGTGGTCTGTTGCTTGGACAGGGGCAGCGGCGGGATACCGAGGGCTGCACGCTCTGCTACGTGGGCGCGATAGGCTTCAAGCACGGCGACTTCCTTTCGTAAAGGGTTGCTCTAGGGGAAACGAATATTTTACGACAACGGCGGCGGCTGGATGGTTCGCATGGCAATGCCCCTGGCCGGCACCCGCAGGTCTTATATATTTTATATGTTAGTTCACCTGTGCGCCATATCTTCGACGCTTGAACCGGATGGCGATTGCCCATTTTTCAGGCAGCGACCACAAAGCCCTTGTCGCTCAATGGATTGCAGCAGGCATCCAGAGCTTATCCACAGGCTTGTCCGACCCAAACGGGGATAAATGTCCTTTATGCACACAGGCTGATAGACTTGCCCCTTTTGCCCAGCGACCCAACGACATGTCCCGCATTGCCGCCATCTCCCGCCTCGGCCAGCAAGTCTGGCTCGACAACCTGTCCCGCCAACTGCTCGAATCCGGCGAACTCGCCCGCTGGATCGCCGACGATGCGATTGCCGGCGTTACCTCGAACCCGGCCATCTTCTACAAAGCGATCCGTACCGATGCGGCTTACGCCGAAGCCCTGGGCAAGCTGAAAAGCAGCCCGCTGGAGGCTGAACTGCGCTTCGAAGCCCTGGCACTCCCCGACGTCCAGGGTGCCTGCGACCTGTTCCTGCCCCTCTACGAGCAAAGCGGCGGCAACGCCGGTTTCGTCAGCTTCGAGGTGTCGCCGACCCTGGCCGCCGACACCGCCGGCACCCTGGCTGCCGCCCGGCGCCTGTGGGCGGAGATCGGCCGCCCGAACGCGATGATCAAGATCCCGGCAACGCCGGCCGGCCTGGGCGCGATCACCGCCGCCATCGCCGACGGCATCAACGTCAATGTCACGCTGATCTTTTCGCCGGGGCAACTCGCCGACGTGCAGCAGGCCTATCGCGCCGGCATCGAGCAGCGTTTCGCCGCCGGTCTGCCGGTGGACCGCATCGCCTCGGTCGCCAGCGTTTTCATCAGCCGACTGGACAGCCTGATCGATCCGAAACTGCCGGCCGAACTGCAAGGCCGGACAGCGATTGCCATGGCCCGCCAGGCTTACGCCGACTGGCAGGACCTGCCGGCCCTGCCCGGCCAGGCCCGCCAGCAGATGCTGCTGTGGGCCTCAACCTCGAGCAAGAACCCCAATTACCGCGACGTGCTTTACGTGGAGCAACTAATCGGCGCCGGCACCGTGAATACCGTTCCCGATGCCACGCTGGCGGCCTTCCGCGACCATGGCGAAGCGCTCGCCACGCTGGCTGACGACAGCGAGGGCACGGCCCATCAACTGGCGGCAATCGCCGCGCTGGGTCACGATCTCGACGTGATCGGGGAAGAACTGCAGACGGCCGGCCTCAAGCAGTTCGACGAAGCCTTCGCCAAACTGCTCGACCTGGTCCGCTGATCGTCAGTGCGGCTGGCTCAACCGAGCCAGTCGCGCAAATCCTCGATCAGGTCGTCGACACCGCCGAGCGACAGGCCGAAGAAATCGCAGACCAGCGGCGCGGCCTTGGCCCACTCGTGATCGACGCCACCGGCATGCAGGCGGATGATGTGTTCGGCGAGCACATTGATGGCGATCTGCGCCAGGACAACGGATGAAAATTCGCTGCGCCGCTGCAGGACGCTGTAGTCGTGGTGGCGCAGGATGGCTTCGGCCACCTCGTCGGGCAGTCGCCAGCGGCGCGCCAGGAAGTAGCCGACCACCGCATGGTTCGTCCCCAGGTACTTGTCCTCGACCTCGGTAAACATCATGTCCTCGGCGTCGTTGGCCTCGCCGAGTACCGAGCGCGTCTCGGGGAAACGCCGCATCAGCAGCGGAATGCCGCAATCGTGGAACAAGCCGAAGGTGTAGGCCACATCCGGCCGAATGCAGCGCAGGCGGCGGGCAATCTCGCCGGACAGACGCGCGGTCAGCGCCGAACTTTCCCAGAAACGTTCGAGACTGGCCGAATCCTTGCCCGCCAAGGCGACCTTGAGCAGTTGCGAGACCACCAGGTTGAATACCTGCCGCGTTCCCAGAACGTTGATCGCCTGGTTGATCGACGACAACTTGTGGCCAGTCGAGAATGCCGGTGAATTGGCAATCTGCATGACGTGCCCCGAGAGGGCGACGTCGCTGGACATCAGGCGCACCAGTTCGCGATGATCCGGCTCATCCTTCTTCAGTTCCCGGTCAAGTTCGACCAGGATCGACGGGCAAGGCGGAATGTCCACGCCGCTGAGCATGGACTGCAGTTGTTGTTCTTCTGGGACGGATTTCATTTAGCGCATCTCCGGGGATTGCCGTGGAGATTAGCTGCTTGTTGCGTTTCGATAAATATAACGAAAGTAATAGAGCGGTATCAAAGTACCAATCCATGCCGTCTGCGAGCCTGTAGACAAGCATCGTGCTCGACGTCGAATTCACGACACGGCGACGGTCTTTCGTCGTAGATCGTACACCTGACCTGCCCTCCGATTTCCCCGGCCAGCGCCACGCAGCGCGGCGCGGCGTCATCGGTGCCGCACATGCGCACGATGGCCGGCGTCACCGGCACCGTCATCGCCGCCGGCACGCCCTGCCCCCAGGCGAAGGCGCCGCCGGCCAGCTCGGCCGGGTGGAAATCGACGCGAAAACTGGCGCAGCAGGCACCGCAGGACTGGCAGATGCTGCTCATCCCAGATCCACCCGGCAACGCCACAGACCATGCCCGGAAGCGAGATACTTCTTTTCGAACGGCGTCATCGGGTCGTCGGTCGCATAAGGCTCGGCAACGACCGTCTGGCCGCTCAACAGACTCAGCGCCTGGGCCATTTCCTCGATGTAGATGGCCCAGTTGCTGCGACATTCGACCGTGCCGCCCAGTTCGCGCCACACCGGAAAAACCGCGTGCCCGTGCCAGCGCCGCGCCAGATGGCCGATCTTCGGCCATGGGTTGGGATAGAGGTTGTAGTGCCGCGCCAGCCGGATGCCTTCGGCCGCCAGCAGACGCCAGAAATCGACCAGATCGGCTCGCACCAGCACCGCATTGGCCGGCAACGGCAAAGGCTTGCCACGATTGATGCGGTCGATCGATTGATCGACGCCGAAAACGAAATGGTCGGGAAACTCGGCAGCGATGCGCAGCGTGCTCCAGCCGACGCCGCAACCGGCATCGACGATCAGCGGCGCCTGCGGATTCCAGGCATCGCGCGCCGCCAGCGCCGCGGCAAAGGCTTCGCGGTTGTAATCGGCCAGCGGCTTGCGGAAAGGGTGCGCCAGGTGCCGGCGCAGCAGATCGGGCAGATCCGGGTGCGGCCCGTCCTGGGCGCTGCTGATGAAGCGCGAGTTCCCGCTCATGCGATCAGCGGCCTTTCGCACAGGATGCCTTCGGCGAGCAGCAGCGCATCGATTTCCTCGGCTGCCTTGACCGGCCGCAACCGGTCGTGCAACAGGCCGGCTTCCGGGTAGTTGCGGCGGACCAGCGCCAGCCATTGCTTGAGCCGGCCGCCCGCATGTTCGGGCAGGACCTTGCGGCGCACGCCCTGCCAGTAGGCAGCGATGCACGGCACCACCGCCGGCCAGCCACCCAGCTCGTGGCCGCGGATGCGTTGCGCCAGCAGCGGGTCGGCCACCGCACCGCGGCCGAGCATGATGTCGGCACAGGCCGTTGCCGCCCGGCAGGCATGGTAGTCGTCGACCGTCCACACCTCGCCGTTGGCGATGATCGGAATGGCGATGGCTTCACGGATACGCGCGATCCATTCCCAGCGCGCCGGCGGCCGGTAACCATCGACCCGGGTCCGCGCATGCACGATCAGTTCGTCGATGCCGCCGGCCTGCAGCGCCTGTGCGCAAGCCACGGCCAGATTCGTATCGTCGATGCCCAAACGCATCTTGGCGGTGAATGGAATGTGCGCCGGCACCTCGGCGCGCACTGCGGCGACGATGCGCTGCAGCAATTCCGGCTCGCCGAGCAACGCCGAACCGCCGCGATGACGGAACACGGTCGGCGCCGGACAGCCGAAGTTGATATCGACGCCGGCCGGGTCCAGCGTTACCAGGCGACGCGCATTGGCCGCCATCAACTCCGGATCGGAACCGAGCAACTGTACGCGCATCGGCGTCCCCGACTCGGTTCGGCTGCCATTGAGCAATTCCGGACAGGTGCGCAGGAAAGTCTTCGCCGGCAGCACGTTGTTCGACACCCGGACGAATTCGCAAATCCCCCAGTCGTAACCGCCGACCGCCGTCAGCACGTTCCGCAACAGCGGATCGGCGAGGCCCTCCAGCGGGGCGAGGAGAATTCGGGACATCGGGAAACTTTCGGCAAATGCTTGAAAAGGCGCGCATTATAATCCCGCCCCATGTTACGCATCGTCCTCGACACCAACGTCGTCCTCGACCTCTTCCACTGGGCCAACGTGGATGCCGTCCCGATCATGGCCGCGCTGGAAGCCGGGCGCATCGAATGCCTGGTCGACGAGCGCACGCTCGACGAACTGCAGCGCGTCCTGACCTACCCGCAACTGAAGCTGACGCCGGACATGATCGCCGAGCGCTACGCCCGCTACAGCGCCCTGATCACCGTCGTTCCCGCCGGCGAAGCCGCCCCCCTGCCCCGGTGCAAGGACCGCGACGACCAGAAGTTCCTCGAACTGGCCGAACGCAGCGGCGCCGACCTGCTGGTCAGCAAGGACAAGGCGCTGCTCAAATTGCGCGGGCGTACCAAGCTGGCGTTTCGTATTGTCAAGCCGAAAGAGGCGTCGTTGTTGATCGATACGCAGGGACAATCTCCCCAATAGCGCGCTTCCATTGGCTAGGCCGGCGGGATATGCGCTATATTAGGCAAAGACGTAAAACCCTTGCCACCGCAGGATTCATCCGGAAACGGCCCGCCGAGTTTTGCCAGTGCCGCCGCCGGCCATAGTCAACCCGCTGACTTATTTCAGGAGAACCGTCATGAGCGCCAAGAAAACCAAGACCCCGAACATCGATATCGGCATTGCCGAAGCCGACCGCAAGAAGACCGTCGCCGGCCTGTCCGCCCTGCTGGCCGACAGCTACACGCTGTACCTGATGACCCACAACTTCCACTGGAACGTCAAAGGCCCGCAGTTCAACAGCCTGCACAACATGTTCATGGGTCAATATACCGAGCAGTGGAACGCCCTCGACATGATCGCCGAGCGCATCCGTGCGCTGGGCTTCCCGGCTCCGGGCACCTACAAGGAATTCGTCAAGCTCGCCTCGATCAAGGAAGTCGAGGGCGTACCGAGCGCCGACGACATGATCCGCCACCTGGTTGCTGCTCAGGAAGCCACCGCCCGCACCGCGCGCAAGCTGTTCCCGGTGGTCGCCGCAGCGGACGACCAGCCGACCGCCGACCTGCTCACCCAGCGCCTGGAAGTCCATGAAAAGACCGCCTGGATGCTGCGCAGCCTGCTCGAAGACTGAGGCTCAGCCTGGCAACGCACACGGGGCAGGATTGCGATCCTGCCCTTTTTTTTCTGATCTCGATACCCTGCCATGCACCTTCCCCAGCACCAACTCGCGATGACCGTCCTGATGACGCCGGACATGGCCAACTTCTCCGGCAACGTCCACGGCGGCACCATCCTCAAGCTGCTCGACCAGGTTGCCTACGCCTGCGCCGCCCGCTACGCCAGCGAATACGTGGTGACCCTGTCGGTCGACCAGGTCATGTTCCGCCAGGCCATCCACGTCGGTGAACTGGTGACCTTCCTGGCCTCGGTCAATTACACCGGCAACACCTCGATGGAAATCGGCATCAAGGTACTGACCGAAGACATCCGAGCCAAGGTCATCCGCCACGCCAATTCCTGCTTCTTCACCATGGTCGCCGTCGACGCCGACGGCAAGCCGACCCCGATCCCGCCGCTGACACCAAGCACCCCCGAAGAAGTCCGCCGCTACCAGGCAGCCCAGGTGCGCCGCGAACTGCGCAAGGAATTCGAAGGACGAATGCAGGCGCTGACGCCCAAGGCAGCCTGAAGACGGCCCATTGATTTTTCCCCGAACGTCGCCATCTAGCCGGTATCGAGTCGATCAAGAGAAAACGGTCATGGAAGAAAACCTGCACATCGTCTGTCCACATTGCACCGCCGTGAATCGCGTGCCGCAGGCGCGACTACGGGAACACCCGGTGTGCGGCAAATGCGGACAAGCCTTGTTCACCGGGCACCCGGTGACCTTGACCGATGCCAGCTTCGAGAAAATGATCGCCCGCAACGACATCCCGGTCCTGGTCGATTTCTGGGCGCCCTGGTGTGCGCCCTGCCGCATGATGGCGCCGCAATTCGAGCAGGCAGCCGCCGACCTGGAGCCGTTGCTCCGTCTGGCCAAGGTGGATACCGAAGCCGAACAGATGCTCGCCAGCCGTCACGGCATCCGCAGCATCCCGACGCTGGCGCTATTCAAAGACGGCCGCGAAATCGCCCGCCAAGCCGGCGCCATGGGCGCGGCCGACATCGTGCGCTGGGTCCGCAGCAAGCTGTAAGTCACTGCTTCGGCGGCCCGGGCAAAGGGAAAACTTCGCGCCGCCTCACTCCTGCCGGCGGCGGAACACCCAGGTCTTGTCGTCGGAGGCTTCCGGCGCGAAGGCGTAACCTTCGCTGTCGAAATCCTTCAGGCCTTCCGGCGCGGTCAGCCGGTTGACCACGGCGTAGCGCGTCATCAGACCGCGCGCCTTCTTGGCGAAGAAGCTGATGATCTTGTACTTGCCGTTCTTCCAGTCCTCGAACACCGGCTGGATCAGCGTTCCCTTGAGCTTGCGCCCGACCGCCGCCTTGAAATATTCCTCGGACGCGAGATTGACCACCACCGGTCGCGGCATTGCATCGAGTTCGGCGTTGATCGCGTCGAGCAGGGTTTCGCCCCAGAAGGCGTAGAGATCCTTGCCGCCGCGGTTAGCGAATTTCGTGCCCATTTCCAGGCGGTAGGGCTGCATCAGGTCGAGCGGCTTGAGGATGCCGTAAAGCCCGGAAAGGATGCGCACCTGCTGCTGGGCGAAGTCGAGGTCGGCGGCGGACAGGGTCTTCGCCGACAGGCCATCGTAGACGTCGCCGTCGAAGGCGAGCACGGCCTGCTTGGCGTTGTCCGGCGTAAACGGTTGCGACCACTCGGCGTAGCGGTTGAAATTGAGCAGCGCCAGTGGATCGGAGAGGTCCATCAAGTTGGCGATGTCGGCCGGCGACAGCGCGCGCAACTGGTCGATCAGCGTCTGCGAGCGATCCAGGAAAGCCGGCTGCGAAAAGCTCGAAACATGCGGCGGGGTCTTGTAATCGAGCGATTTGGCGGGGGAAAGGAAGATCAGCATGACGGGAACCTGTCGGCAGTTTTGCGGTTTAACACGACGCCCGATTTTACCGGCTGTTAAAATTCCTCTTTTGCTTTTTTTGGAACACCGATGAAACGTACCCGCTTCGGTTCGCGCGACCGCCTTTCGCGCGACGCGGCAGAACTGCAACGCCTGGCCAACGGCCTTTCCGAGTCCGGCGGCAAGCTGGAAGATGCCTACTGGGAAGCGCAACTCGCCGAAGCCGTGGACAGCCTGCTCAAGAACGGCGGCGAAGACGACATCAACATCGCGCTCGACCGGCTGTTCGAGGCCAACCCGCGCGCCCACGACGAACTCGCCGACATGGTCGAATCGCGCGCCGAAACCCATCGCCTGGACGTTGACGGCCAGCACTGGGAAGTCATGCTGTTCGCCGCGCCGGTGCTGGCCTGGTCGCGCTTCTCGATCGCCGCCTGCCAGTTGCCGAAGAGCTCGCTGCAGGCGCTCGCCGTGCAACTCGGCGCACACGTCTTCGGCGGCCAGGCCAAGGTGGCGCTGGCCGACTTCCTGTTCAGCCCGGACCAGTTGCCGCGCAGCTTCTGCGACACCTGGCAGCTGACCCGCGAACTCGGCGAAGCCGCGCTGGCCGGCAAGCATCTTGCCGTCGACGGCAGCCAGCTGCCGGAAACCAACCGCTTCCTGTCGGATGTCCGCTACCTGATCGGCGCCATTGCCGTGCCACGCGGCAACGCCCTGTTCCGCTGGAACGAGAAGGACGGCGGCAAGGAAGATTCGCTCAAGGAATGGATCAAGCAGGGCAGCCCCAGCCTGGAACCGCTGCTCACCGGCTGCGCCTGGCAGCCGCTGCTGCCGGACGCCTATCACGCCGCCTGCCGCAACGCCGACCGCGCCTCGCGCCCATACTCGGCCAAGGCCTCGATCGCCTTCCTGCAGACCACGCTCGGCCTGATGCCCGATGCCATCCGCGCCGTCATCGGCCCTTGCTACGACCGCCGGCTCGAGGAATACCGCGTCGGCCTCGGCCCCAAGGACGGCGAGGCGGTGTATCACGGCATCGTCTGGCCGCTGCTCGGCGGAGACGACGAGAACGCCGACATCGCCGGCGAAATCGAGGCTGCGCTGCGCGAAACCGGGGTCAAGGAAGTCCGCTTCCTCGATCACCACTTCCCGATGGAGTTCTGCGACGACTGCGGCGCGCCGATGTTCCCCAACATCGACGGCGAATTGGTCCACGCCGAAATGCCGGAACAACCGGCCGCCACCTCGCAGCATCTGCACTGATGAGCCGTAACGCCGACTGGCTGGCGCGCAGTCAGGCTGCCGTCTGGCATCCGTGCACGCAGATGCGCCACCATGCCGACACGGCGTCGCCGGCGCATCTGCCGCTGCTGCCGATCGCCCGTGGCGAAGGCGCCTGGCTGATCGACTTCGACGGCCGGCGTTACCTCGACGGCATCAGTTCGTGGTGGACCAACCTGTTCGGCCACGCCGAGCCGCGCATCAACGCGGCACTGCGCGAGCAACTGGAATCCCTTGAGCACGTGATGCTGGCTGGCTTCACGCATCAGCCCGTGGTCGAGTTGTCCGAGCGCCTGTCGGCGCTGACCGGCGGCGCGCTCGGCCACGCCTTCTACGCCTCCGATGGCGCTTCGGCGACCGAAATCGCGCTGAAGATGAGCTTCCATTACTGGCGCAACGTCGGCCGTCCGGAGAAGGCGGAATTCCTCTGTTTGACCGGCAGCTACCACGGCGAGACGGTCGGCGCGCTGGCGGTCACCGACGTCGCCATTTTCAAGGACGCCTACGCGCCGCTGGTGCGCCACGCCGCGCATGTGCTGCCCACGCCCGATTTCCGTCTGGCCGAAGCCGGCGAAACGCCGGCCGACGTCGCCCGCCGCGCTGCTGCTGGCCTGGCCGACTGGCTGGAAAAGAACGGCGAGCGCACCGCCGCGCTGATCGTCGAACCGCTGGTCCAGGGCGCCGCCGGCATGGCGATGTACGACCCGGAATACCTGCGCCTGGCCCGCCAACTGTGCGACCAGTACGAAGTCCATCTGATCTGCGACGAGATTGCCGTCGGCTGTGGCCGCACCGGTACTTTCTTCGCCCACGAGCAAGCGGACATCCGCCCCGACCTGATGTGCCTGTCCAAGGGTATTTCCGGCGGCTACCTGCCGCTCTCGGTGGTCCTCAGCAGCGACACCCTCTACGCCGCCTTCCTCGACGACTCGGTCGCCCGCGCCTTCCTGCACTCGCACTCCTACACCGGCAACCCGCTCGCCTGCCGGGCGGCACTGGCGACGCTCGACATCTTCGCCGAGGACGACGTGCTCGCCGCCAATCGCGACCGATCGCGGAAAATCGGCGCCATGCTGGCGCCGCTGGCCGGCCATGCACAAGTCAAGCACCTGCGTCAGCGCGGCATGATCGCCGCCTTCGACGTCGTCAGCGACGACCCCAGTTTCTCGCGCCGCTTCTACCGCGCCGCGCTCGACCATGGCGCGCTGCTGCGACCGATCGGCAATACGGTTTACCTGATGCCGCCCTACATCGTCGGCGACGACGAGATCGCCCTACTTGGCCGCGCCATCGACGGCGCACTGGAGCGCGCACTGCGATGATCGGTCTATTCCTCAAATCCCTGCTCGGCGCGCTGGCGGTGTTGATCATCGCCCTGCTGTCGCGCTCGAAGAGTTTCTACATCGCCGGCCTGGTGCCGCTGTTTCCGACCTTCGCCCTGATCGCCCACGCCATCGTCGCCCAGGAACGCGGCATGGCCGACCTGCGCACGACGGCGCTGTTCGGCCTGTGGTCGCTGATTCCCTACGCCATCTACCTGCTCGCGGTGTTCTGGCTGAGCACCCGGCTGACGCTGTGGCCGACGCTGCTCCTGGCCACCCTCGGCTGGCTGATCGCGGCCGGCATTTTGCTGTTCGCCTGGACGCATTTCCAGCCGACCCCCTGAGACCGCCACGGCAACAGCGCCTTCGGAAAAACCGAAACGTTATGTCCGGTTTTCAGGGTGCAATCGAAGCGATGCTTGGTTAGGATAGGCACTCCACTACGTGACAAGAGGAGACGCCCATGAAAGTCAAGGCAACGATTCAACGTGGTACCCGTTATCTGTGCACCAAGATTGGTGCAGTCGTCATCGCCATCGAACAGGTGGCCATCGTCAAGGGTCTGGCGATGTGGGAAGTCGAAGGCGAAATCGCCGGCGGCATCCGCAAGCGCTTCATCGTTTCCCAGCGCAACCTGCTGCCTTTGCAGCCAGCCTAGATCACACCGGCCGGGCCGGCTTCCGTTAAAATCCGTCTCCTTTGCCCGGTTGCAAGTCGGGCCTGACATCCTGACGGATTTTCCTGGTCGGCCACATGCCTGAAACCTCATCCTCCCTGCTCGAGGGCAGCCTAGACGCAGAATTGCAGGAACTCGCTGCGGCCGGTCTACGCCGGCAGCGGCGGATCCTGGATTCGCCTTGCGGACGCATCGCCACGGTCGACGGGCGTGAACTGCTGAACTTCGCCAGCAACGACTATCTCGGCTTGGCCGGTGACGCCGGACTGGCCCGCGCCCTCGCCGACGGCGCAGTGACCTGGGGCGCCGGCAGCGGCGCCTCGCACCTGGTCGCCGGGCATCTGCAGCCGCATGCCGACCTCGAAGCCGCGCTTGCAGAATTCACCGGTTTTCCGGCCGCACTGACCTTTTCCACCGGCTACCTGGCCAACCTGGCGGTCACGCCGACCCTGGCCGGTCGCGGCGATGCGGTCTTCGCCGACAAGCTCAACCACGCCTCGCTGATCGACGCCATGCAACTGGCCAAGGCCAACGGCGCCGACGTCCACCGTTACCCGCACAACGACCTGCCGGCGCTCGAACGCCTGCTGGCGGCCAGCAACGCGCGGCGCAAAGTCATCGTCACCGACGCCGTGTTCAGCATGGACGGCGACCTGGCGCCGCTGCCCGGCCTGTTCGCGCTGGCCGAGCGCTTCGACGCCTGGCTGGTGATCGACGACGCGCACGGTTTCGGCGTGCTCGGCGCCAAGGGCCGCGGCAGCCTGGCGCATTTCAACCTGCCCGCCACCCCGCGCATCCTGCTGATGGGTACACTGGGCAAGGCCGCCGGCGTCGGCGGCGCTTTCGTCGCCGGTTCGACGCGCGCCATCGACTACCTGCTGAACAAGGGGCGCAGCTACATCTTCACCACCGCCACCCCGCCGGCCATCGCCTGTGCACTGCTCGCCAGCCTGCAGCGGATCGAAAACGGCAACGCCCTGCGCCAGCAATTGAACGCCAACATCGCCCGCCTGCGCGACGGCGCGCGCGATCTACCCTGGACCCTGCCGGCCTCGATGACCGCCATCCAGCCGCTGATCGTCGGCGACAACCAGGCTGCCCTCGACCTGGCCCAGGCCCTGTGGGCGCGCGGCCTGTGGGTGCCGGCCATCCGCCCACCCACCGTACCGCGTGGTACAGCCCGCCTGCGCATTTCGCTATCAGCAGCCCACACGGCAGACGACATCGACCGACTACTCGCCGCCCTCAAGGAACTTGCATGAACGCTCCCCTCTTCTTCCTGCCCGGCTGGGCGCTCGGGCGTGGCCCGCTGAATGCCGCCGTCGAGGCACTGGCCGGACAATTCATCGACCTGCCCGGCTACCGCGATACACCGCTGATCGCCGATTTCGACGCAGCCGTTGCCGACATCGCCAGCCGACTGCCGGCAGGTGCAACGCTGGCCGGCTGGTCGATCGGCGCACAACTGGCGCTGGCCGTCGCCGCCCGCCATCCGGACAAGGTCGGCAAGCTGCTGCTGGTCGCCGGCACCACCTCCTTCGTCCAGCGCGACGGCTGGCCGCATGCCATGGCGCCGGCGACGCTGGCCGAATTTGCCGCCGCCATCCGCGCCGACGCGGCCGGCATGCTGCCGCGCTTCGTCGGCGGCTTCAACCGGGGCGACGCGCTGGCCAAGGAAGTGACGCGCCAGATCCTCGACCTGGCCGACCCGCTGCCCGCCGCCGACGTTCTCGACGCCGGCCTGAACTGGCTGCGCGACGTCGACCTGCGCCCCGACGCCACGCAGGTACGCGCACCGACCCTGTTGCTGCACGGCGACGCCGATCCGCTGATGCCCGCCGCCGCCGCACAGATGCTGGCCACGCTGATTCCAGGCGCCCAACTCGAACTGCTGCTGGCCTGCGCGCATGCCCCTTTCCTCTCGCGCCCCGACGATTTCCTCGCCGCCGCCCGCCGCTTCCTGAATGACTAGACCCTCCCGGGCCCGCGTCCGCCAGTCCTTCGAACGCGCCGCCGCCACCTACGACCAGGCTGCCATCGTCCAGCGCCGCATCTGCGACCATCTGGCCGCCACCCTGCCGGCGGCCATCGATGCGCAGCGCATCCTCGATGCCGGCTGCGGCACCGGCTACGCGCATGCCATGCTGCAGCGCAGTTTCCCGGCCGCCGAGCTGTTCGCCCTCGACCTGTCGACGGCCATGCTCGGACGCATTGCCGGCGACTGCCGGCGCCTGGCCGGCGACCTCGAACGACTGCCGCTGGCCGATGCCAGCCTCGACCTCTACTGGTCCAGCCTGGCCATGCAATGGTGCGATGCGCAGCAGGTTTTCAGCGAAGCCCGGCGGGTGCTGCGCCCCGGCGGTCGGCTGGCAGTCAGCACGCTGGGGCCGGCGACCTTTCACGAATTGCGCACGGCCTTTGGCGGCATCGACAGCCATCAGCACACACTGAGCTTCCAATGTGCCGACGACCTTCGCCGGCAAGTCGAACTCGCCGGCTTTGCCGACGTCAGCCTGGAAACCCGGCAGGAAACCCTGTGCTACCCCGACCTGCGCAGCCTGCTGCGCGCCGTCAAGGCAGTTGGCGCCAACCAGGTCGGCCCCGGTCGCCGGACCGGCCTGATGAGTCCCGGCACCCTGCGCCGACTCGAAGCCGCCTATGAATGCCAACGACAAGACGATGGTATACCATTGACCTACGATATCGTTTTCATCCACGCCAGATCATGAGTTCCGCTTATTTCCTGACCGGCACCGACACCGAAGTCGGCAAGACCCATATCACCTGCGCCCTGCTCCACCGCGCCCGCCAGGCGGGACTGTCGGCGGCCGGGCTGAAACCGGTTGCCGCCGGCACCGACGTGCTGGGCGAGAACGATGACGTCCGCCGCATCCTGGCCGCCAGCAGCGTCGAACTACCGGCCGACATCGTCAATCCCTACTGTTTCGCACCGGCCATCGCACCGCACATCGCCGCGGCCGAAGTCGGCGTCGATATCGATTTCTCGCGTATCGCCGATACCGTTAGCACGGCCAGACGCCAGGCCGACCTGGTCATCGTCGAAGGCGCCGGCGGTTTCTGCGTGCCCTTCGGGATCGACCGCAACGGTGCCGATCTGGCCATGGTCCTGGGCTTGCCGGTGATCCTGGTGGTCGGCATGCGCCTGGGCTGCCTCAATCACGCGTTACTGACGGCCGAAGCCATCGCCAATCGCGGATTGTTCATCGCCGGCTGGGTGGCCAACCGGGTCGACCCGGCAATGAGCCGATTCGAGGAAAATCTCGCCACGCTGAAAGAATTGCTCGATGCTCCGCTGCTCGGCGTCGTTCCCTACGACCCGGCGGGCTCGCCGGCCGCAGCGGCAGGCTACCTGAACCTACCCGGCTGACAGGCCGCGCAGCACACCGGCAACCTCGTCGACGCGAGCCAGTAACTCGGTAACCCGAGCTTGCGCATCGTCAACCAGGCCGCTTTTTGCCTGATATTCCAGGGCCTGCGCCAGTTCTGCGCCGAGTCCGTCGGAAAAAGTCGCCAGCAAGCCCTTGATCGTATGGGCTTCGCGCTGCAGGGCGGCGCTGTCGGCGGCAAGCGCCGCCAGCAGCGCCTGGCGGTTGTTGTCCTGTTCGTTGAGAAACATGTCCACCATCATCGCGAAGATGTCCTCGTCGCCACCCAGTCGTTCGAGGATGGCCGGCTTGTCGAGTACATAGGGATTCATGCGCGGTCTCCGTCTGCCATGACTCAGATTTTCGGGGCTTCCTCATCGCGGAAGCGTTGCCGGACTTCGAGCACTTCCTCCCAGCCGGCGATGAAGGATTCGACACAGAGCGGGTCGAAGTGCGTGCTGCGGCCCTCTTCCAGAAAACGCATGGCGTCGTCGAGCGGCCAGGCCTTCTTGTACGGGCGCTCCGAGGTCAGGGCATCGAACACGTCGGCCACGGCAACGATGCGCCCGAACAGCGGGATCGCATTGCCCTTGAGCCCGCGGGGATAACCGCTGCCATCGTATTTCTCGTGATGCGAGCGGGCGATTTCGGCACCGGCCTGAAGGATTTCCGAACCGCTGTCCTTGAGCAGGTCGTAGCCCAGCATCGCGTGCTGTTTCATGATGTCGAATTCCTGCGGCGTCAGTTTGCCCGGCTTGAGCAGGATGTGATCGCGGATGCCGATCTTGCCGACATCGTGCAGGGGTGCCGCCTGCAGGATCAGGTTGCAGGTTGCGGCGTCAAGATCGAGTCCACGGGCAATGATTTCCGAGTAATGCGCCATGCGCTGGATGTGCGCGCCGGTTTCCGGATCGCGGAATTCGGCGGCGCGCGAAATGCGGAAAATCAGTTCGCGCTCCCGTTCGCGGATGTCGCGGGTTCGTTCGGCAACTTCGCCGGCCAGATGGGCGGCACGGTCGGCCAGGAATTTCTGGCCGGTACGCAGCGCGAGCATGTTGCGCACGCGCGCCGAGAACTCGATGCGGTCGATCGGCTTGGTCAGGAAATCATTGGCGCCACCGAGCAGTGCTTCGTAGCGGACATCCTTCTGATCGTTGGCGGTGATCATCAGCACCGGGATTTCGGTCCGGCCGTGCAAGGCGCGGAAGGCGGCGATGAAACGCAACCCGTCCATCTCCGGCATCATGTAATCGACAATGACCAGATCCGGCACATTGCCCCGGCACCATTCCAGCGCCTTCAGCGGATGATCGAACATCACCGGTTCGCACTCGCCAAGCTTGAGTACCAGCGCCCTGATCAAGGTCAGGTTGATTTCGCTGTCGTCAATGATCAAAACCTTGTGCATTCGCCATCCGCGCTTGTCAAAACCGCATGAAGTATATAATGCGGCGCCATGAAACTACTCTTCGATCTCTTCCCGGTCATCCTCTTTTTCGCCAGCTTCAAGTATGCGGGCGCGCACCCGGAGGCTGCTGCCGGCTGGGTCGCCAGCCTGCTTGGCGGTGCCGCGGTCAACCCGGCGCAAGCGCCCATCCTGCTGGCGACCATCGTTGTCATCGTGGCCACCGCCGCCCAGATCGCCTGGGTCCATTTCCGTCACGGCAAGGTCGACAAGATGCTGTGGATCAGCCTGGGCCTGGTCGTCGTTTTCGGCGGCATGACCCTGGCTTTCCAGAACGAAGCCTTCATCATGTGGAAACCGACCCTGCTCTACTGGGCCTTCGCCGGCAGCATGCTGATTGCCGCCTGGTTCATGAAGAAGAATGCGATCAAGGCCATGCTCGGCGAGCAGATGAAGTTGCCGGACGCGGTCTGGGAGCGCCTCAATCTCGCGTGGATTGGCTTCTTCCTCGTCATGGGCGTGCTCAACCTGGTCGTCGCCTTCAATTTCTCGACCGATACCTGGGTCAATTTCAAACTATTCGGCGGCATGGGCCTGATGTTTGCCTTCGTGCTGGCGCAAGGCGCGATGCTGTCGAAATACATGGAAGAAGAAAAATAATGTTCTACGCAATCATCGGCGAGGATCGCCCCGGCACCCTCGAACAGCGCATGGCCGCCCGCCCTGCCCACGTCGAACGCCTGCTCGCCCTGCAGCAGGAAGGCCGCCTGCTGCTGGCCGGCCCCTGCCCGGCAATCGATTCGCCCGACCCGGGCAGCGCCGGCTTTACCGGCAGCCTGATCGTTGCCGAATTCGCCTCGCTGGCTGCCGCCAAAGACTGGGCCGACGCCGACCCCTACATCGCCGCCGGCGTGTACGAAAAAGTCACCGTCAAACCGTTCAAGAAAGTCCTGCCCGCCTGATGCACGCCGACACCCTGGCCCTGCTGCGCGAGCGCCTGGCCGCACTCAAGCCCGAGACCCTGAACATCGAAGATGAATCGCATCGCCATGCCGGCCACGCCGGCGCCCGCGACGGCGGTCATTTCCGGGTCGAGATCGTGGCCAGTGTTTTTTCCGGTAAAAATACACTCGCCCGTCATCGCCTGGTGTACGATGCCGCAGGCGACCTGATGCAAGGTCGCATCCATGCCCTGGCGATCAATGCCAGGACGCCGGAAACCCCATGATTTTCGTTCAACCCCACGGAATTCCAACATGTTCAAACTGACCTCCCTGGCCGCACTGATGCTGGCCGGCAGCCTCATTTCCGCCCCGGTCCTGGCCCAGGGCAAGCCTTTCGCCACGGTTAACGGCCAGGCCATCCCGCAATCGGTATTCAATGCCTTCATGGCCGAACAGAAGGCCCAGGGCGCGCCCGACTCCGAAGAACTGAAGAACGCCGTCAAGGAAGAACTGGTTCGCCGCGAACTGCTCTCCCAGGAAGCCAAGAAGAAGGGCCTCGACAAGAAACCCGAGATCCAGGGCCAGATCGAACTGGCACGCCAGGCCGTGCTGATCCGCGCCTTCCTCGCCGACTACGTGCGCAGCAACCCGATCAGCGACGCCCAGTTGAAGGCCGAATACGACCTGATCAAGACCTCACTCGGCAATACCGAATACAAGGCCCGCCATATCCTGGTCGAAAAGGAAGACGACGCCAAGGCCATCATCGCCAAGCTCGACAAGGGCGAGAAGTTTGCCGCCCTGGCCAAGCAGTCGCTTGATCCCGGTTCCAAGGACAAGGGTGGCGAGCTCGACTGGAGCGCCCCGAACGCCTACGTGCCGCCGTTCGCCGAGGCCCTGCCCAAGCTGAAGAAGGGTGAGTACACCAAGACCCCGGTGCGCACCGACTTCGGTTTCCACGTCATCCAGCTCGACGACAGCCGCGCCCTGACCCCGCCGCCGTTCGAACAGGTCAAGCCGCAGCTGCAGCAGCGTGCTGGCCAGATGCAGGTGGACAAGCTGATCAACGACCTGCGCAGCAAGGCCAAGGTCAACTAAGCCCCGCACAGGAAAGGCCCGCCCCCCGGCGGGCCTTTGTCATACGGAGCCTCCGCTTTGCCTACCCGTCCTACTCGGGCGCCTTCGGGTACCGCCGCGCATGTCGCGGGAAAGCCTCGGCATTGGCTGGCCCACGCACTGTTTGTCCTGCTATTGCTGGTCTTCGCACTGGGCGACCACTTTGCCCTTTTTGCCGACCTCGACGCCCGCCTGGGCGACGTCCTTTTGCGCCAACATGCCCGCCAGCGCCCCCCGCCTCCTGACATTGTCCTCATCGACATTGACCAGGCCAGCCTCGACGATCCGGAAATGCTCGAACTGGCAGGTAACTGGCCGTGGCCCCGGGCAACCCACGGCGAATTGGTCGATTTCATCGCCGGCGGCAAGCCAGCGGTCATTGCTTTCGACCTGATTTTCAGTGAACCCGACCTCTTTCGACCGGGTAGCGACGCGGTACTTGCCCAGGCGATCGCCAAGCACCGAGTCCTGTTGCCCTTGGTTGTCGCCGCCGACGGCCTGGCAACCCCTTTGGCCAATCTGCCGCCAGGACTGGGGGCAAGGCCCGGCAATCATGCCGAACCGGATGCAGCACTTCCGTTGATCGCGCCGAAAGCGATCGACCCGGCTGCCTGGAACACTGGTCTGATCAACTTCCTCGCCGACGATGATCAGATTGGACGGCGCTACTGGATCGACTACCCCCACCGCGGCTGGACACTGCCCTCATTGCCGCGCCGAATCGGCGAACAGGCCGGTTGGGCGATCCCGACCCGCGATGCCATCACGCTGCACTGGTATGGACGTCCATTCACCCATTATTCGTACCGGGAAATTTTCCTCGCCGCGCAGCGCAGTGATGGCAAGCCGCCCGACCTCACCGACAAGATCGTCATCATCGGTGCAGCCGCTCCCGGCCTGCACGACCTTCGTCCGACCCCTCTGGGCGCCACCACCCCTGGCCCGGAAATCCTCGCCACCGCCGTCGCCAACCTGCGCAACGATGACTGGCTGCGTCCGGCCAACCATCCCTGGAACCTGATCTTCGGCCTGACCGGCATGATCGGTGTCGGCCTGGCTTTCACGCGACGACCCAACCCGCTGGCCATAGCCGGCACCCTCACACTTACCACAGCGATCATCGTTACCACGGCCTGGCTGCTGCTTCCCCTGAACATCCAATGGACGCCATTCTCGGCACTGCTGGCCATCTGGCTCACCTTTGCCCTGGCCGCCACGGCATCCTACCTTCGGGAACGCCATCAACGCGACCTCGCGGTTCAGATGTTCTCCCGCTTCCTTGACCCCAATATCGTCCGTTCGCTCACCGACGAAGGCCGCCTGGCCGAGGCCGAAGCCAGTACCAGCCGGGAAATCAGCGTTCTTTTCTCGGATATCCGCGGTTTCACCACAATTTCGGAAAACCGACCGCCGGAAGAAATCGTCCGTCTGCTCAACCAGTATTTCGACCTTCAGGTAGCCGCAATTTTCGAACACGACGGCACCCTCGACAAATTCATTGGCGATGCGATCATGGCCTTCTGGAACGCGCCACTGGAAGACCCAGAGCATGCGGTCAAAGCGGTTCGTGCTGCGCTGGCCATGGCCCGAGGACTTGAGCGGTTCCGCCAGGAACTCGGCGATGCAGGCAAGGATTTCGACATCGGCATCGGCGTGCACACCGGCCCTGCGGTAGTCGGCTTTCTCGGTGCCAGACAACGTCTCGATTACACAGCCATCGGCGACACAGTCAATCTCGCCAGCCGTATCGAAGGACAGACCAAGGGTGTCGCCCGCATTCTTGTTTCACAAGCAACCCGTGATGCCTGTGATAATGTATTTGCCTTCGTCGACCATGGCGAGTACATCGTCAAAGGCCGTCACCAACCCGTCCGTCTGTTCGAACCCCGGGAGCACCCATGATTCGACCCGCCTTCCGTCAACTGATCCTGGCCCTCGGCAGCATGCTGCTGGCGGGCAGTGCCCTGGCCACCCCCGGCACCTTGATTCGTGCGGCCGAACTGAAGGCGGACGCCTTCGTCGATGCTGCCAATCTGGGCAATCTGACTGCCGACACCCCGCTGACCGTGCTCGAAGGAAAGGGCGGCTGGTCCAAGATCAGGACCGCTGACGGCAAGACCGGCTGGGTCCGCCTGCTGAATGTTCGCATTGCTGCAGCCAGCGGCGATGGCAATGCCCTCGCCACGCTCGGCAACGTAGTTCGCACTGGCACGACCCAAGGGGCTGCCACAACCGGCGTCAAGGGACTGTCCAAGGAAGATCTGGCCAAAGCCCAACCAAATCTGAGAGAGGTCGCCAAGCTGGATGGCTTCCGGGCACGCCCGGCCGACATCAACCGTTTCGCCACCAGCCGCAAACTGACTGCCCGCGAAATCGCGGAACTGAACCCCTGACATCCGGAGGCAAAGACCTTGAAAACCCTGATCATTGCTCTTTCCGGCTTGCTGCTTGCCAGCGGCTGTACCGAACAGTTGCGCCGTGCCGGCATCGATGAGAACCAGGTGCAGGCGATCAGCAACGTTGCCACCACACTAAGCCGCCCGGACTACACCCCGGCCGAAGAGGCCCAGATCGGCCAGCTCTCTGCTGCCACCCTGCTTGGTGCGGCACCTTTGATTGCCGACCGCGAGACCATGCAGTACATCAACCAGCTCGGCGGCTGGATCGCGCGTCAAACCGGACGCAACGACATCAACTGGCGGTTTGGCGTGATCAACAGCAGCAACGTCAATGCCTTCGCCGCCCCGGACGGTTATGTCTTCGTCACCAAGGGCCTGCTGCGTACGCTGAATGACGAGTCCGAACTGGCCGGCGTCGTTGCACATGAAATTGCCCACGTCATCAAACGCCATTATCTCGTCGCTGTCCGCAAGAAGGACACAACCAACGCCCTGGCCAATGTGGCCGTCACGACAGCACAGAAGGGCGGGGTCAAGAACGCCGACATCCTGGCCGGACCGCTCGCCAACATTGTCCAGAACCTCTACGCCTCCGGTCTCGACAAAGGTGACGAATACGAAGCCGATCGTCTCGGTGTCGTATACGCCACTCGCGCCGGTTACGACCCCTACGGCCTGCCCCGCGTACTCAACCTTTATGCTCAGAACGCCAACAGCAACGGCTTCGATTTGTTGTTCTCAACCCACCCATCGCCGCAGGACCGTCTGCAACAACTCGGCAAGGCCATGGGCGAACGCCTTGCCGCCTACGAGACTGACAAGATCAACAATACCGCCTTCCTGCGAATCAAGCGCAAGGCAGTCCAGTTACCCGACCCGAAGTCCTGATTCGTCCTTCAGCCCGCAGCCTTATAGCTGCCAAGCCTCGCCGCCCCCCTGCAGGGTCATCTCGATGACACGCTTGTTGAGATGCGGCGCAAACAGCTCGATGAAGTCGTAGTCGAAACGGCGTAAATAACTACCTCGGCGCACCGCCAGCCGCGTCGTATTGGACTCGAACAGGTGGCCGGCATCGATCGCCACCAATCCGACATCACGCTGAGGATCGAAAGCCAGTTTGGCGATGATTCCCAAACCCAGCCCCAGGCTGACATAGGTCTTGATCACATCGGCATCGAGTGCGGTCAGAGCGATGTTCGGTTCGATTTCCAGGCGCTCGAAGGCGCGATTGATCCGCGAGCGGCCGGTAAAGGCCGCGTCATAGGTGATCAGCGGCCAGCGTGCCAGTTCCTGCAGGGCCAGCGGCTGGCTGCTCAGGATCGGATGTCCCGCCGGTGCGATCACGCAATGCGTCCATTGCTGGACCGGAAAAGAAACGAGCTGCGGGTGCTGGTCAAGCGATTCGGTGGCGATGCCGATGTCGGCCTCGCCGGAGGCTACCCAGTCGGCGATCTGTAGCGGATTGCCCTGGTGCATCTCCAGCTTCACATTGGGGTGACGGGCCACGAAATCTCGGACCACGGTCGGCAGCGCGTAGCGCGCCTGCGTGTGCGTTGCCGCCAGCACCAGCTTGCCGGAATCGCCGCTGGAAAATTCGGCGCTGGCGCGCTTGAGGTTTTCCGCCTCGCGCAGGATGCGGCGGGCGATGTCGATGACCACCCTGCCCGGTTCGGTGACGCCGGTGAAGCGCTTGCCGCTGCGCTCGAAGATGGCGATGCCGAGCTCGTCCTCAAGCAGCTTGATCTGCTTGGACACGCCCGGCTGCGAGGTGAATAGCACTTCGGCCGCCTCGGAGACGTTGAGTCCCTGGCGTTCAATCTCGACGATGTAGCGCAGTTGCTGAAGTTTCATGAATGGCTTAATAACAAAATACGATAACAATCTAACGCAATATTCTTTTTGATTCAATGCTCGCCGGTTACGATGCGCTCCTCGAATCATTGCCGCACTTGCGCGCGGCCCGCAGAGGAAACGCATGTACCAATACGACGCCATCGACCGCCAGCTGATCCTTGACCGGGTCGAGCAGTTCCGTGACCAGGTCCGCCGCTGGCAGGCCGGCGAGCTGACCGACGACGAATTCCGCCCGTTGCGCCTGCAGAACGGCCTCTACATCCAGCGCCACGCACCGATGTTCCGCATCGCCGTGCCTTACGGCATGCTCAATTCGGCGCAACTGCGCAAACTCGCCCACGTCGCCCGCAAGTACGACCGCGGCTACGGCCACTTCACCACCCGCCACAACCTGCAACTGAACTGGCCGAAGCTGACCGACGTGCCCGACATCCTGGCCGAGCTGGCCGAGGTCGACCTGCACGCCATCCAGACCTCGGGCAACTGCCTGCGCAACATCACCACCGACCAGTTCGCCGGCGTCGCCGCCGACGAGATCATCGACCCGCGCCCGCTGGCCGAAATCCTCCGCCAGTGGACCACCTTCCACCCGGAATTCGCCTTCCTGCCGCGCAAGTTCAAGATCGCCATTTCCGGCACCGAGGAAGACCGCGCGGTCACCTGGTTCCACGACATCGGCCTGCATCTCAAGGTGGTCGACGGCGTCACCGGCTTCACCGTGATCGTCGGCGGCGGCCTCGGTCGCACGCCGATCCGCGGCCAGGTGGTGCGCGAGTTCCTGCCCTGGCAGCACATCCTCAGCTACTGCGAGGCCATCCTCCGCGTCTATAACCGCTTCGGCCGCCGCGACAACGCCTACAAGGCGCGCATCAAGATCCTGGTGCAGGCGCTCGGCGTCGAGGAATTCGGCAAGCTGGTCGAAGCCGAATGGGCGCACGCCAAGGACGGCCCGGCGACCATCACCCAGGCCGAATACGACCGTGTCGCCGCGCATTTCGGTGCGCCGGCCTACGAGACGATCACCGCCGTCGATGCCGCCTACCAGGCAAAAATCGCTGAGGAGAAAGCCTTCGCCCGCTGGGTCGAGCGCAACACGCAACCGCACAAGGTGCCCGGCTACGCGGCAGTGACGCTGTCGCTCAAGCCGCACGGCGTCGCGCCGGGCGACATCACGTCCGACCAGATGGAAGTCGTCGCCGACCTCGCCGACCGCTACAGCTTCGGCGAACTGCGCATCAGCCACGAACAGAACATCATCCTCGCCGACGTCCGCCTCGCCGACCTCGCTGACGTCTGGCGCGTGGCCAAGGCGGCCGGCCTGGCGACGCCGAACATCGGCCTGTTGACCAGCATGATCTGCTGCCCCGGCGGCGATTTCTGCGACCTCGCCAACGCCAAGTCGATCCCCATCGCCACCGCCATCCAGCAGCGCTTCGACGACCTCGACTACCTGTTCGAGATCGGCGACATCGACCTCAACATCTCCGGCTGCATGAACGCCTGCGGCCACCACCACGTCGGCCACATCGGCGTGCTTGGCGTGGACAAGAACGACGCCGAGTTCTATCAGGTCACGCTCGGCGGTCGCCAGGGCAACGACGCCAAGCTCGGCAAGGTCATCGGCCCGTCGTTCTCAGCCGACGAGATGCCCGACGTGGTCGAGAAGATCATCAAGGTGTATCTGGAAAACCGGCACCCCGACGAGCATTTCATCGACACCTTCGACCGGATCGGCATCGACCCGTTCAAGAACCGCGTTTACGAAGGCCGCGCCCACGGCAAGGCCAAGCAGAAGGAGGCCGCATAAATGGCACAACTGATCAAACAAGGCAATGTCACGGCCGACACTTGGACGACACTGACGCTGGCCGAAGGCGAAACCCCGGAAACCGTCGCCCTGCCGACCGGCGATGTCATCTTCCCGCTCGCCGTGTGGCGCGCGCGCAGGAACGAGATCGTCTCCTGCCACAAGCGCATCGGCCTCCTGCTGCTGCCCGACGACAAGGTCGAGGACGTTGCCGCCGACCTCGAATACTTCGTCGTCGTCGCCGTACATTTCCCGAAGTTCGTCGACGGTCGCGGCTACTCAACCGCCGCCCTGTTGCGCCAGCGCTATCATTACCAAGGTGAGCTGCGCGCCGTCGGCGACGTGCTGCACGACCAGCTCTTTTTCATGAAGCGCGTCGGCTTCGACAGCTACGCGCTGAAGGACGGCAAGGACGCCATCTACGCCATCGGCAAGGGCTTTGCCCCGTTCTCCGAGACCTATCAGGCGTCAACCGACCAACCCGAACCGCACTTCCGCCGCCGCACCGCCTGAAAGCCCAGCCAGCCATGACGCCAGCCCTGCTCAACATCACCCCCGAACTCGCTGCCAGCACCGCCGCCAAGGCCGACGCCGCGCGCGCGCTGCTCGCCGACATCGCCGGCGCGTGGTCGCCGGCCGCCTTCGCCAACAGCCTCGGCGCCGAAGACATGGTCCTCACCGACCTGATCGTCAAGGCCAAGCTGCCGATCGAGATCTTCAGCCTCGACACCGGTCGTCTGCCGGCCGAAACCTACGACCTGATGGCGGCGGTCGACCGGCACTACGGGCTGAAATTGAAGCTCTACTTCCCGCAGGCCGAGGAAGTCGAAAGCTATGTCAGGCAGCACGGCATCAACGCCTTCTACGACTCGGTCACGCTCAGGAAGGCCTGCTGCTACGCACGCAAGGTCGAACCGCTGCGCCGCGCCCTGGCCGGCAAGCGCGCCTGGATCACCGGCATGCGCGCCGAACAGGCGGCCACCCGCGGCCAGCTGGCGACGCAGGAATACGACGAAGGCAACGGCCTGGAAAAATTCAACCCGCTCGCCGCTTGGAGCGAGAAGGAAGTCTGGACCTACATCAAGCAGAACGCCGTGCCCTACAACGCCCTGCACGACAAGTTCTACCCCAGCATCGGCTGCGCCCCCTGCACTCGCGCCGTCTCCCTCGGCGAAGACATCCGCGCCGGCAGATGGTGGTGGGAAGCACCGGAATCCAAGGAGTGTGGACTGCACGTAAAGGCGTAATCGCTGTCAAAGCGGCTGAACCTCAACGAGAAAGGACGCTGCAATGAAAACGAAGTGGTTACGCCGACTGGGTTTATCGAGCCTCCTGGCCCTCCTCGGCCTGCCGCTGGCGCAGGCACAACCGGCCTGTCCGGGCTTGCTCAACCACCAGTTCGCCAATCTTCAGGATGGCTCGCCGATGCCGCTCTGCCAGTACGCCGGCAAGGTCATCCTAGTCGTCAACACGGCCAGCAAGTGCGCCTTCACCTCGCAGTACGAAGGCCTGGAGAAACTCTACGCCGAACTGAAGGATCGCGGCCTGGTCGTGCTCGGTTTTCCGTCCAACGACTTCGGCGAACAGGAGCCGGGCAGTAACCAGCAGATCGCCGACTTCTGCCGGATGACCTACGGCGTCGAGTTCCCGATGGTCGCCAAGACCGTGGTCAAGGGACCGCAGGCCAACGGCTTCTACCGCCAACTGGCCGAACGCACCGGCAGCACCCCGAAATGGAACTTCCACAAGTACCTGATCAACCGCGATGGCAGCCAGATCGTCGCCTACACCAGCCTGACCTCGCCCGACAGCAGCAGCCTGCGCAAAAAGATCGATCAGTTCCTGACCCAGCCGGGCAGATAAGCAAGAGATGGAAAAGCCACGCCGGAACTGTCTCCGGCGTGGCTGGTCGGGCGGATGTGGCGGATCAGGCCAGATCGAAGCGGTCGGCGTTCATGACCTTGGTCCAGGCGGCGACGAAGTCACGGACGAACTTTTCCTTGTTGTCGTCCTGGGCGTACACCTCGGCGTAGGCACGCAGGATCGAGTTGGAGCCGAACACCAGATCGACGCGGGTGGCCGTCCATTTGGTCGCGCCGCTCTGGCGGTCGACGATGGCGTAGCTGTTGCGGCCGGTCGGCTTCCAGGTGTAGGCCATGTCGGTCAGATTGACGAAGAAGTCGTTGCTGAGCACGCCGACGCGGTCGGTGAAGACACCGTGGCGGCTGCCGCCGTGGTTGGTGCCGAGCATGCGCATGCCGCCGACCAGGACCGTCATTTCGTTGGCGGTCAGGCCGAGCAACTGGGCACGGTCGAGCAGCATTTCCTCGGCGCTGACCGCGTAATCCTTCTTCAGCCAGTTACGGAAGCCGTCGGCCAGCGGTTCGAGCACGGCGAAGGACTCGACGTCGGTCATTTCCGGCGTCGCGTCGCCACGCCCCGGGGCGAAGGGCACGATCACGTCGACCCCGGCGGCTTTCGCTGCCTGCTCGACCCCGACATTGCCGGCGAGCACGATCACGTCGGCGACGCTGGCGCCGGTCTGGGCGGCGATGCCTTCGAGCACGGCCAGAACCTTGGCCAGGCGGGCCGGCTCGTTGCCTTCCCAGTCCTTCTGCGGGGCCAGGCGGATGCGGGCACCGTTGGCGCCGCCACGCTTGTCCGAACCACGGAAGGTGCGGGCGCTGTCCCAGGCGGTCGCCACCAGGTCGCCGACCGACAGGCCGCTGGCGGCGATCTTCGCCTTGACTGCTGCGACGTCGTAGTCACTATTGCCGGCCGGCACCGGGTCTTGCCAGATCAGGTCTTCGGCCGGCACGTCCGGGCCGATGTAGCGCGACTTCGGCCCCATGTCGCGGTGGGTCAGCTTGAACCAGGCGCGGGCAAAGGTTTCCGAGAAGTAAGCGGGGTCGGCACGGAAGCGCTCGGCGATCTTGCGGTACTCGGGATCGAACTTGAGCGCCATGTCGGCGTCGGTCATGATCGGCTTGCGGCGGATCGTCGGGTCTTCGACATCGACCGGCATGTCTTCCTCGGCGATGTTGATCGGTTCCCACTGGTGGGCGCCGGCCGGCGACTTCTGCAGCCACCAGTCGTACTTGAACAGCAGTTCGAAGTAGCCGTTGTCCCATTGCGTCGGGTGCGTGGTCCACGCGCCTTCGATGCCGCTGGTCACGGTGTCGCGGCCGATGCCGCGGCTGCTGTGGTTATTCCAGCCCATGCCCTGCTCTTCGAGGTCGGCCGCTTCCGGCGCCGGGCCGAGATTGGCGGCGCTACCGTTACCGTGCGCCTTGCCGACGGTATGGCCGCCGGCGGTCAGGGCCACGGTTTCCTCGTCGTTCATCGCCATGCGGGCGAAGGTGACGCGCATGTCCTGCGCCGTCTTCAACGGGTCGGGCTTGCCGTCCACACCTTCCGGGTTGACGTAGATCAGGCCCATCATCACGGCGGCGAGCGGGTTTTCCAGGTCGCGTTCGCCGGAGTAGCGACTACCTTCACTGCCGGTCGGTGCCAGCCACTGCTTTTCCGAACCCCAGTAGATGTCCTTTTCCGGGTGCCAGATGTCCTCGCGACCGAAGGCGAAGCCGAAGGTCTTCAGGCCCATCGACTCGTAGGCCATGTTGCCGGCAAGAATCATCAGGTCGGCCCAGCTGAGCTTGTTGCCGTACTTCTTCTTGATCGGCCACAGCAGGCGGCGGGCCTTGTCGAGGTTGGCGTTGTCGGGCCAGGAGTTGAGCGGCGCGAAGCGCTGGTTGCCCGTGCCGCCACCGCCACGGCCGTCGGCGATGCGGTAGGTACCGGCCGAGTGCCAGGCCATGCGGATCATCAGGCCGCCGTAGTGGCCCCAGTCGGCCGGCCACCAAGGCTGGCTGTCGGTCATCAGGGCCTTGAGGTCGGCCTTCAGCGCCTCGACGTCGAGCTTCTTCACTTCTTCGCGATAGTTGAAGTCGGCACCCAGCGGGTTGGTCTTGCTGTCGTGCTGGTGCAGGATGTCCAGGCTCAGCGCCTTGGGCCACCAGGCCATGTTGTTGGTGGACACCGAACTGGCGGCGCCGTGCATGACCGGGCATTGACCGGTGGATTTCGGGTGTTGGTTTTCCATGGCTCTCTCTCCTTGTGTAGTCGCGGGTTCGTTGAAGCAACGAAGTCATACTAGGAGAGATGGTCGCCCCCGGCCAATTGTATTGACCGATTGCATTCATAGGGTGCGGCTATGCGCTGCCGGCGGACAACCAGTGCAGCACCTTGTCGAACAGCAGCCGTGGCACGACGGGCTTGCCAAGATGGTCGTCCATGCCGGCTTCACGGCACAGACGGCGATCTTCCTCGAAAACATTGGCGGTCATGGCGACGATCGGCGCCTGCCGGCTCGCCCCCTGGCCGGCGCGGATCGCCCGGGTTGCCCCGGGACCGTCGAGATTGGGCATCTGCATGTCCATCAGGATCAGGGCGTAAGACTTTTCCGCCGCCATCGTCACTGCCTGCAGACCGTCCGTCGCCAGGTCGACGTTCAGCCCGGCACCGGCAAGCAGTTCGCGGATCACCTCCTGATTGATCGGCTCGTCCTCGACCACCAGGATGTCGCTGCCGGTGAAGCGCTGGCGCAAGGCCATCTCGGAAAACTCGTCGGCAAGCTCCACCGCCGTTGCCTCGTCGGCGCTCGCGGCGGCTTCGGGCAGGCAGACGGTGAACCAGAAAACGCTGCCCTGACCGGGTTCGCTGTCGACACCGATCTCGCCGTGCATCAGGCTGACCAGTCGGCGGCAGATCGCCAGGCCCAGACCGGTGCCGCCGTAGCGGCGGGTCATCGAGCCATCGGCCTGTTCGAAGGCGGAGAAGATGCGGGCGCGTTCTTCGGCGGAAATACCGATTCCCGTATCGCTGACAGCAAAGCGCAGTGAGCGGCCGACGCCGGTTTGCGCGCCGGCGGTGATGCGCAGCGTAACCTCGCCGCGTTCGGTGAATTTGATGGCATTGCCGAGCAGGTTGATCAGGATCTGCTCCAGACGCAGCGGATCACCCATGAAGCGCTGGCCGGCCAGTGCCGGGGCAACATCGAAACGGAGCAGCAAGCCCTTTTCCTCGGCCTTGTGGGCAAACAAGGCCGACAGGTTGTCGAGCACCACGTCGAGCCGGAACGGCGCGCATTCCAGCGACAAACGTTCGGCCTCGATCTTGGACAGGTCGAGAATGTCGTTGAGCACACCGAGCAGCCGTTGTGCCGAGCGTTGCGCCTTGTCCAGAAGATCCAGGGGCTTGGCATCGACCAGGTGTTTTTGCGCCAGCGCGATCATGCCCATGATGCCGTTCATCGGCGTGCGCAATTCGTGGCTCATGTTGGCCAGGAAGATGCTCTTGGCGCGATTGGCCGACTCGGCCATGTCCTTGGCGGTCTGCAGTTCGCGGGTGCGTTCGGCAACCATCTGTTCCAGATGCACCTGATACTCGCCAAGCGCCGCCTGCGAGGCGGTCCGTACGGCAATTTCGTCCTGCAGGCGGGCATTGGTGTCGGCCAGCTGCCGGGTCCGCTCGTCCACCCGCTGCTCGAGTTCCTCACGCGCACTGCGCAGGCTGTCAGTCATCTGGTTGAACGATGCCGCCAGTTCGCCGATTTCATCCTTGACCGTCAGCGCGGCCCGTTCATGCAGGTTGCCGTGGGTGATCGAGCGCGCCGTCCCGATCAGGCTGAGAATCGGCTGCAGGATGGAACGGCGCAGACTGGTGGCCAGTACGCCCGCCGCCACCAGCATGACCAGGAAAACCAGCACCATCAGCCCGATCGAGGTCGGAATCAGCCGCTGGATCTCGACCCGCGTATCCTCGCTGACCTGCAGCGCAATGGCGTGCAGCCGGGAGGCCGTTTCGGCCAGGCGATGTTCGCTTTCTGCCGTCAGGCTGCGGTAGCCGAGGTAACTTTCAAAACTGTTCACGTAGTCGCTGGCGTCCTGCAGCATGCGGTAAAGCTGGCGCTGTGCTTCACGGTCGGCTTGCCGCCCGGGGGCCGAAGAGCGCAATCGCTCCAGCGCCTGGTGGATGTCCGCCAGCGTTCCGCCCGCGACCGTCGGCGCGGCCAGCTCGGGTTGCTGCCCGTACCACTGCAGGCTGAGCACCAACCGGAGAACATCGTCAAAGCCCTGTCGATCGAAGGCGACATCCTGACGGATACGGGAATCGGCAAGGGCCGCCTGCATCCGTCGCCCCAGCTCGCGCACCCGGCTCTCCAGCGCTGCCCGGCGATCGCGCTCGACCACGTATTTCTGGAACTGCAGACGGTAATCGTCGATCTGCGGCAGGATGGCTGCGAAACGCTCGCTGCTGTCCGGCATCGTCGCCACCCGCTGGCGGACGCTGTCGAGTGCGGCAAAGGTTTCATTCTCGGCATGACGGGAATGCTGGCGGACAAACTGATCGGTGGCATCGCGAATGCGCAGCATGTCGTCCATCAGGCTGGCCACCCCCTCCTGCAACCTGACCTGGCCGGCGATGAAATACGCGGTATATACCCCGACCATGGCATTGATCGCCACCAGCAGGATGAGGACGGCAAAGCTGAGATTGATCTTTTGCCGGAAGCCGGGTGTACGGGTGAGTTTCACGGGAGATCTTTCCCTCGTCCGGCGAATCGCTGCCGGGTCTCGTTGCTCAGTTCCCGGACGATCTGCGGATACTCATCGGGAAAGGCCAGAAAATCGGCGAAGGCGTTCAGTCCCGCTTCTGCCACCGCCGGCGGTGCCGCCAGATCGAAAGCGAAGGTGAAGATCGGGCTATCCTGAATTTCATTGCGGACCCGGCGCTGGATGTCGCTGTAGGCGGCTTCCGGCACCAGCCGGTTGGGCGCCAGCGCCCCCGAGCCCTGACTGAAGGCCCGCTGCGCTTCGACACCAGCTAGATAGATCATCACCTGGCGCGCCCCGGCAGGATTGGCCGCCCGCTTGGGCAGAATCAGGCCGTCAATCGGCCCCATCGCCACCTTCGGCAATGTCGGGTCGATGACCGGGAAGGGGAAGAAATCGAAATCCTTGCCGGCCACCCAGCCATGCGCCGGATTGGTGAAGTAGCCGATGCTCCAGGTGCCCATCAGGGTCATCGCGGCTTCGCCCCGGAACAGCATCTCGTTGGCCCCACTGTCCCAGGCCAGGTTGTTGGGGTGCGGTTCGCGGTTGAAATAACCCTTGTCGATCAGGTTTTTCCAGCGCACAAAAACCGCGCTGACCCGCGGGTCGTCGAAACTGGCCTGGCCAGCCATCAAGGCCTGGCGGAATTCGTGGGGTGCGGTGCGCAGCAGCAGGTAGTCGAACCAGAACTGGGCCGGCCATTTATCCCGCGCCCCCAGCGCAATCGGCGTCACCCCGGCGGCCTTCAGGGTTTCGCACACGGCCAGGAACTCACCCCAGGTGGCCGGCGCTTGCAGGCCATGCGCTGCAAACAGGCGCTTGTTGTAGAAAAAACCGATGAAATGCTGGGTCAGCGGCAGAAAATACTTGTGCCCCTGATACTCAACCGCAGCATCGATCAGCGCCGGCGAGAAGCGCTCATCGAGTTGCGCCTGCTGCCAGACGTCGTCGATCGGCGCCAGATGTTCGACCAGCGACGCGGTCCGTGCGCCTGCCCAATAGGAGTAGAGATCGGGGGGATTGCCGGCTTTCAGCGTGTCCTGGATGCTGCTCTTGAATGCTTCATGATCGAGCGAGACCGCTTTCAAGGCGTACAAATGGCTCAGGCTGTCGAAAGTCCTGGCCATTTCATCGACCCCACCACTCAACGAGTCGGTGAAATAGTGCAGGAAGGAAACACTGCTACGCGGCGCCTCGAGGGCCTTGTCGCCCGGGTTATCGCAAGCGGCCAGAAAGCCGAGCACCAGCAGCCAGGAAAGCTTGGAAATACGCGAATACAGGGTATGCATGCCGAATATTTTGCAAATCGTCAGGAGATAGCATGCCATGAAGCCCGGAAGAATTCGCGGGCACCTTTGCTGCGCCGCAACAAAATGGTAGTCTAAGCACCATAAAATCAGCGTCACAACGCGGAGCACAGCATGAGCGAAATCGATCTCAAACGTTTCTTCCTCGAACAGGTTCCCCTGTTCGCCAGCTTCCCGGCCGACCAGGTCGAGGAAATCGTCATCAAATCCCGGCTCGCCACCTTCGAGGGCAACGAGGCCATGCTCGAAACCGGCGACGAAGGCCAGGCCATCGGCGTCATGATCAGCGGCCACGCCGAAATCTCGACCTCGGACAACACCGGCACCCGCACCGTCATTGCCCAGCTCGCCCCCGGCGATGTGTTCGGCATCATGGCGGTGCTGACCGGCGACCGGATCAGCGCCGACGTCATTGCCGGCAACCGCTGTTTCGTGCTGATGATCCCGCAGGAAGTATTCACCAGCCGCGTGCTCAGCAACCCCAAGGCCATCGTCTATCTGTCGCGCCTGCTTGCCGAACGCACCCGCGCCATGACCAGCGACACCCATGCGGCAGGCACCAATGGCACGGCCAAATCCGATGACCCCTACGCGCTGTCGCTGACCACCAGCCAGCCGGGCAAGGTCGTCGCGCTCAATGTCGGCATCAGCCAGATCCATTTCGGCATTTACGACACCCGCGAAAGCGGCGCCGACATCCACGGCATCATCGACAACGCCGACAAGCAGTTCGCCCGCATCACCGTGATGGTCGGGCCGCAGCGCCAGACCATGGAGCATGCACCGTTCAAGCTGTCCGACCTGTTCAAGGTGATGACCGAGGCCACCGCCCTGCTCGGCCCGGCCTTCACCTTCCATCCGGAAGACGTTACTGCCATCGGCCATCGCGTCGTCCATGGCGGTAACAAGTTCTCCAGCTCGGTCGTCATCACCCCGGCGGTAATCGCCGACATCGAGGAATTGGCTGTCTTCGCGCCGCTGCACAACCCGGTCAACGTCGCTGGCATCCGCGTCGCGCTCAAGCATTTCCCGAACGTACCGCAGGTCGCCGTGTTCGACACCGCCTTCCACCAGACGCTGGCGCCCTACGCCTACCTCTACGGCCTGCCCTACGACCTGTACAAGCAGCACGGCATCCGCCGCTACGGCTTCCACGGCACCTCGCACCGCTACGTTTCGCTGAAGTCGGCGGAAGTGCTCAAGCGTCCGCTCGGCGAGCTGGAAATCGTTTCCTGCCACCTCGGCATCGGTGCCTCGCTGTGTGCCATCGACCACGGCCGCTCGGTCGACACGACCATGGGCATGACGCCGTCCGACGGCCTGATCATGCCCAGCCGCTCCGGCAGCATCGACCCGGCGGTGATGATCCACCTGATGGAACAGCACCAGATGTCGCCCGAACAACTGTCCACGCTGATCAACAGCGAGAGCGGCCTCAAGGGGATTTCCGGCATTTCCAACGACATCCACGAAATCGAGGCCGCCGCCGCCGAAGGTCACCACCGCGCGCTGCTCGCGCACAAGGCCTTCTGCTACCAGGTCAGGAAGAACATCGGCGCCTACGCCGCAGCCATGGGCGGCATCGACGTCCTGGCCTTCACCGGCGATATCGGCGAAACCAGCGCCACGGTGCGCAGCCTGGCCTGCCAGGGCCTGGGCTACATGGGCATCAAGCTCGACGAGGAAAAGAACCGCAATCTCGGTAAATTCGACGCGTATGCCGTCATCTCGGCCGACGATTCGCCAGTGCAGATCCTCGTCGTCGCCAACGACGACGAACGCCTGGTCGCCTGGGAAGCGCTGCGCGCCATCGAGCGCAACCAGTTGCTGCTGGAAGCCAAGGCGGAAGAGACCCCGGCCATCCCGGTGGAAATCTCGGCCCACCACGTACACCTCGCCCAGGCCGACGTCGAAGCCTTGTTCGGCCCCGGCCATCAACTGACGCCGATGCACGAACTGTCGCAACCCGGCCAGTACGCCTGCGAGGAAAAAGTGCACCTGGTTGGTCCCAAGGGCCGCATCGCCAACGTCCGCGTGCTCGGTCCGACGCGCAAGGAAACCCAGGTCGAAATCGCCATGACCGAGCAGTTCAAGCTCGGCGTGCAGCCGCCGATCCGCCAGTCCGGCGACCTCGCCGGCACGCCCGGCCTGACGCTCGAAGGCCCGTACGGCAGCACCCAGATCGAACGCGGCGTGGTCTGCGCCCAGCGTCACATCCACATGTCGCCGGAAGATGCCCTGCGTTTCCGCGTGCGCGACAACTACGTCGTCCGCGTCCGCGTCGAGGGTGAGCGCGAATTGATCTTCGGCGACGTCGTCGTCCGCGTGAACCCGGCTTTCCGCCTGGCCATGCACATCGACACCGACGAAGGCAACGCCGGCAACATCCGCACCGGCATGCTCGGCTACATCGAGGAAATCCAGAGCCGCGCCTGAAATCCCGGCAGAATCACCGGCGCTTGCCTTAAGTCAAGGCACGCTGCCGGTTTGGGTCTAGAATATTCGTTTTGGGATTTTGCCTAACTCGAATGCCAGACCGACTGCAGGCCCGCCTCCGACGCCAGATGCTGCGCATCGCCGCAGTGTTCTGCCTGTGGCCGGCGCTGGCGACGGCGCAACCGGAGACCCTGTATTTCGCGCCGTTGCCGATGGAGCAGCCGGAAGAGGTGGTCAAGCAGTTCAAGCCCATGCTCAATTTCCTGGAAAAGCGGCTGGGCGTGCGCATTGAAATCCGCTATTCGACCTCCTACGCGGAAATCCTCGAACGTTTCCGCACCGGCCAGATCGACCTGGCCTACCTCGGCCCGCTGCCCTACATCACCCTGCGCGACAGCTACCCACAGGCCGAACCGCTGGTCCACTTCCTGGAAAGGGACGGCCAGGCCACCTATTCCTGCGCCCTCTTCGGTAGCGACCAGCCGCTGCCGAAACCCATGCGCGACAAGACCTTCGCGCTGACCCAGCCGCTGTCGACCTGCGGCTACCTGGCCGTCGACGCGCTCCTGCGTCAACGCGGCGAGTCCCTTGCCCAGCAACGCTACCGTTATCTCGACAAACACGACGAGGCGGTCCTCGCCGTGGCCCGCGGCGACTACGATTTCGGCGGTGCCAAGACCAGCATCGCCAGGAAATACACGCACCTGGGCATCGTCATATTCGGCGAAACCCCGCCGCTGCCGTCGTTCGCCCTGGTCGCCAACAGCCGGCGCCTGTCTGCCGCGCGCATGACGCAGTTGCGCCAGACCCTGGCCGAACTGGACCCGAAGGAGCGCGACCGGACCCTGATGAGCGAATGGGGCGGACAATTGCGCAATGGCGCGGTCAACGCAGCCGACGGCGATTACGACGTCCTGCGCCGCTGGCGCCGGCAGACCAGCATCCCGGAAAAAGGCAATTTCTGAGCATGGCCGAATCCGCGCTCGGCACCGCATCCCGTCTCCATCGCCGCTGGGCACTGGCGGCCTTCCTGGTGCTGCCGGTCATCGGCACCTGGCTGCTCCACAGCGGCCAGCAGCAGAAGCAGGCACTGCACGAGGAACAGCACACCGAAGCGCTGGCGACGACCTACCGCGCCAGCCTGCAGACCTACGACAAGGCCACCAGCATCCTCTTCTCCGAGCGCATCAAGCAGCCGGAAATCCTCAGGCTCATGGATGCCGCCTCGGGCACCAGCGGCGACGCCCAGATTCCCTACCGCGCCCAGCTTTTCCGCCTGCTCTCGCCGACCTACCGCAATCTCACCCAGCTCGGCATCCGTCAGCTGCATTTCCAGACCACCGACGGCACCAGCTTCCTGCGCTTCCATGAGCCGCACAAATACGGCGACAACCTGCTCAACATCCGACCGTCGATCCGGCAGGTGCTGGAAACCGGAAAGCCCGTCCAGGGTTTCGAAGCCGGGCGGGTCAAATCCGGCTTCCGCTTCGTCCATCCGCTGCTAGACGGCGACCGTCTGCTCGGCAGCGTCGAAACCAGCATCAGTTTCCTGGCCATCCGCGACGCCATGCGCCAGCTCCAGCCGACCCACGAGTTCCATTTCGTGTTGGCCAAGTCACAGACCCTGCCCATCCTGTTCGAATCGGAACGCTGGCTCTACGGGGAATCGCTCATTCACCCGGATTTCCTGATCGAGGATCCGCAGGTCACGCTGCCCGACAGCCCACCGCCGCCCTCGGCCGAAGTAGCGGCAATCAACCAGTTGCTGGCTGCCAGCGACAAGGTACGCCAGGGCATGAGCGAATTCCGGGCCTTCTCGTTGACCGTCGCACTCGACGGCAAGCCCTGGATCGTCAGCCTGCTGCCGATCCGCAACGTTTCCGACGTGACCAGCGCCTACATCCTCTCCTACACGCCGGCAACGTTCATCCAGGTGCTGCGCACCGAATTCTGGACCCAGTTCGGCCTGATGATGCTGACCCTGGGCGCCCTCCTGCTCTTGCTGATCCGCCTGCTCAAATCCCGCGAGCGCCTGCTTCGGGAACAACGCAACCTGGTCGCCATCACCGAGACCATGGGCGACGGACTCTACGTGCTCGACGAAAACGGCAGGGTGGTCCTGGTCAATGCCGCGGCACTGGAACTGCTCGGCTTCACCCGCGAAGCCCTGGTCGGCAAGATCGGGCACTACCTGTTCCATCGCCACGGCATCGACGGCTGCGGGCCCTTGTCGACCTGCCCGATCTACCAGACCGTCCGCGGCGGCAAGCATTTCTTCGGCGAAGAGCGATTCTCCCGGGCCGACGGCAGCAGCGTCCTGGTCGAGGTCAGCAGCACGCCGCTTTACGACGGCCCGCGGATCGTCGGTTCGGTCACCGCCTTCCGCGACATCACCCAGCGCAAGGAAGACGAGCAGCGCCTGCGCCAGGCCATGCGCAGCGCCGAAGCCGCCAACGAGGCGAAGAGCCTGTTCGTGGCCAACATGAGCCACGAAATCCGCACGCCGATGAACGGCATCCTCGGTCTCACCGCCCTGACCCTGGATACCGAACTCGACGCCACCCAACGCCAGTACCTCGAACTGGTACGGCAATCGGCCGAGTCGCTGATGCTGATCCTCAACGACGTACTCGACTTTTCCAAGATGGAAGCCGGGCGCATGACCCTCGAATCGACGCCGTTCAGCCTGCGCGAACTGTCGCTGGGCACGGCCCGCGTGCTGGCCGCACGCGCCGCCGAAAAGGGGCTGGAAATCCTGATCGAGATCGAACCGGAAATTCCCGACCTGCTGATCGGCGACCCCGGGCGCCTGCGCCAGGTGCTGCTCAACCTGATCGGCAACGCCATCAAGTTCACCGAAGCCGGCGAAGTCTCGCTGCGCATCTGCCGGGCGGCCGGCGGCAGCGACGACAGCTGTCACCTGCGCCTGGCCGTCATCGATACCGGCATCGGCATCCCCCTCGACAAGCAGGCCGAGATCTTCGAAGCCTTCGGCCAGGCCGACGCCACGGTCACCCGCCGCTTCGGCGGCACCGGCCTGGGGCTGACGATCAGCCGCGAGATCGTGCACCTGATGGGCGGCGAACTCGCGGTCGACAGCGAACCGGGCAAGGGCAGCAACTTCCATTTCGAACTGCAATTGCCGGTTTCCCCGGAGGCAATCAACCTGCCCGCCGGCGCCCCGTCGGCCGCCGACGGCCTGTGGCTGCTGGCGATCCGTAACGCCCGGTTGCGCAAATTGCTGGCCGCCGGCCTGCGCCGCCTCGGACGCCAGGTGCAACTCTGCGCCAGCAGCAGCGAACTGCGTCAGCAACTGCTGCAACTGCACGAACAGCCGGAAGAGAAACGCTTCGACGTCCTCGTTGCCGAGCAGGAGTGGCTGCCCGCCAGTTTTGCCGAAATGCCGCTCTATCGCGGCGGTTTGCGCCCCGGCGCGGTAGTCATCGCGCTGACGCCGATGAATGTGGTGTCGCAGGCCGGCGCCCGCAGTTTCGCCTCGCGCGAGTTGCCCAAACCCCTGTTGCCGGAAGAGCTGCTCGCCGCCGAACTGGAGGTCCGCGAAATCGCCCGCCGGCCGGACCGGCGGCGCGCCGCCGACAACCCGCCCGAAGCGGCCGAAGCCACGGCGCCTGCCCCGCTGCACATCCTGCTGGTCGAGGACAATCCGATCAACCAGCGGCTGGCCTGCGCCCTGCTCGGCAAGCTGGGGCATCGGGTCCGTGTCGCCAACCACGGCCAGGAAGCCCTCGACATGCTGGCTGCGCACACCGTCGACCTGGTGCTGATGGACGTGCAGATGCCGGTCATGGACGGACTCGAAGCCACCCGCCAATGGCGCGCCCGGGAAGCGGCCGACGGCCGCACGCCGCTACCGATCATCGCGATGACGGCCAATGCCATGGCCGGCGACCGCGATGCCTGCCTGAACGCGGGCATGAACGGCTACGTCTCGAAGCCGATCGACATCCGTGCCTTGCAGGCGGAGATCGAACGGCTCTGCGCCCGCTCAGTCTGAAGGCAGTCCGGCAATCCCGGCGCAGATCCGGAGCAGCGCCTGATCCAGGCGATCGATGTCGTCGGCCATGGCGGCCGCCGTCTCGCCCTGGCGCAGCCTGTCATTGACCCGTGCCGCGAGTTGATGCGTTTCGGTCAGGCTCAGCGTGCCCGCCGCCCCCTTGAGCGCGTGGACGACGTGTTCGGCTGCGCCGGGATCGCCTGCCGCCAGCGCCGAACGCAATTGCTCGACATCCTGCCGGTGACTTTCGGCGAACAGCCGCAACAACTGGATGGCCTTGCCGGCCTTGCCGCGCATCATCTGCAGCAGCGCCTCGGCGTCCACACCGGACAGGGCCCGCAGGCTGCCCTCCGCGTCGGCCACCGGCGCCAGTGCCGGCACCGGGTTCGCCACGGATAACGCGGCCGTGGCCGGCAACCAGCGCAGCAGGGCGGCGTAGAGCGAATCCGGATCGACCGGTTTGGCAACGAAATCGTTCATTCCGGCGGCCAGACAGGCAGCGCGGTCCTCGGCAAAGACGTTGGCCGTCATCGCCAGGATGGGCAGCGACGCCTTGCCGGGCAGCGCGCGGATGCGACGCGTCGCCTGCAGCCCGTCCATGACCGGCATCTGCACGTCCATCAGCACCAGGTCGACCGCTTCCTTCATCACCAGATCGACCCCCTGGGCACCGTTTTCCGCCAGGCGCACGACCAGGCCGAGATCGCACAGCAGGGTCCGCGCCACTTCCTGATTGACCGGGTTGTCCTCACACAGCAGGATGCGCGCGCCGCCGCAGTCGCGTGCCAGCACGGCCTCGATCGATTCGCCGGGCAGGGCCGGCAGATGGACCGCCGCCCCCTGGCTGGCTTGGCCAAGCAGCGCCGAGAACCAGAAACGGCTGCCGACGCCCGGCGTGCTCTCGCAACCGGCGGTGCCGCCCATCAACTCCGCCAGCTCGCGGGTGATCACCAGCCCCAGCCCGCTGCCACCGTGCAAGCGGGTCATCGAATTGTCGGCCTGCTCGAAGGGGTTGAACAGGCGCTCCAGCACTTCTGCGGAAATGCCGATCCCCGAGTCGCATACCTCGAAGTGCAGCTTCAATTGTCCGTCCAGCGTTTCGAGCACGCGCCCGCGCAGGGTCACCCCACCCTGCTCGGTGAATTTGATGGCATTGCTCAAGTAGTTGAGCAGCGCCTGCGCCAGCCGGGTCGGATCGCCATGCACCCATTCCGGCATCTGCGCCGCGTCCAGATGCAGGGCCAGCCCCTTCTCCATGGCGCGTTCGCGCACCAGGCCCAGGGTCCGCTCCAGCAGTTCGGGCAGGTTGAAGTCGGTCTGCGCCAGTTCGAGCTTGCCGGCTTCGATGCGCGACAAATCAAGAATGTCGTTGAGCACGGCCAGCAGGTGATCGGCCGAAGCCTTGATGGTTTCCAGATACCCCTTCTGCTCGGCATCGCCGGCCTGCTTGAGCAGGCGATGGGTGAGGCCGACGATGGCATTCATCGGGGTCCGGATTTCGTGACTCATGTTGGCCAGGAAGGCCGATTTCGCCCGGTTGGCGACTTCGGCGGCAGCCATCGCGCATTCGAGTTCGGCGGTCCGCTGGCTGACCAGTTCTTCCAGGTGATGCCGGTGCCGGTCGAGTTCCTCGCCGATGCGCTTGCGCTCGGTGATGTCCTGCTTGACCGCCAGATAATTGGTCACCCGACCGTCCGGCTCGCGGATCGGCGAAATCACCGCAAATTCGTAGAAAATCTCGCCCTGGCGGTTGCGATTGGTCAGTTGCCCCTGCCAGCTTTCGCCGCGCAGCAGGGTCTGCCACATCGACTCGTAGTGGCTGGGCGGCGTCAGGCCGCTTTTCAGCAGGCGCGGGTTGCTGCCCAGCAGTTCCTCGGCGGAATAACCGCTGACCTCGATGAACGCCTGGTTGACGTATTCGATGCGCGCCTCGAGATCGGTGATCAGCACCGCCACCGGACTCTGCTCGACAGCCTGCGACAGCTTGCGCAACTGGGCCTGGGCCCGGTGTTGTTCCTCCAGCATGGCCAGCATCGCCGCTTCGCGCCGGGCACTCTCGATGGCAATCGCCGCCAGCCGCTTGGCCACATCGAGATAGGCGCGTACCAGCCTCGGCACGACCGGGTTGGCGGTCGGCCAGTAGATGGCAAAGGTCCCGAGGACCGCCCCCTCCGGCGAAATGATCGGCGACGACCAGCAGGCCACCAGCCCATGCACCAGGGCAGTGGATTTGTAATTCGCCCACAAGGGATCGCTAGCGATGTCGGCGACGAACACCTCTTCGCCGCGATACGCGGCCGTCCCGCAGGAGCCGACCGCCGGCCCGACCCGCGCGCCGTCGATGGCCTTCAGGTAAGCCTCGGGCAGGCTGGGACCGGCGCCGCTGCGCAGTCGCTTGCCGTCATCGTTGAGCAGCATGACCGAACAGCGTATCTGCGGATCGAGCGCTTCCACCGCCAGGCAGATCTGCGTCAGCACCTCGTTCTGGGGCTCGCCGATGGAAATGCGGTGCAGGATGTCATTGCCGAACTCGAGCAATTGCCGCTGCTCGCGCTGCTCGGTGACGTCGATGAAATTGACCAGATAGTCCTCGCCCAGCGGCATGCCGGAGACCTCGACGATGCGGACCTGGCCGTTGCGGCAATTGACCCGACAGGTCATCGGCGGAATGGCCGACTGCGTGCTCATCGCTTCCGTCACGCTGAGTTCCCAACGGGTACCGGTCGATTCGCGGTAAACCGGATCGGGAAACGCCAGTTCCGCCCAGGCCCAGACGTTGGGCACATCGGCCAGGGTATAGCCGAAGCACTCGGTAAACTGGCGATTGATGAAACGGACCTCGCGCGCGGCATTGATGTGCGCCATCGGCAGGGGAACGTTTTCAAGCAGACGGCGGAAGCGCGCTTCGCTGTGCTGCAATTCGACTTCGTGGCGCTTCTGGGTATTGATGTCGATCGCGATCCCGGCCGAGATCAGGGGCGCACCGTTGTCATCGCGTTCGATCACCTTGCCGCGCGAACTGAACCAGCGCATTTCCCCACGGCCATCGAGAATCCGGAACTCGACCTCGAACTGTCCTGCAGGATTGTTCAATTGGACCAGCAGCGCGTCGCGCAGGATGTGCCGGTCAGCTTCATGGAGACGCAGCAGCAAGGTCTCCAAGGCTTCGGAAGCCTGCGCCTGACCATAGTGAAGAACACTGATCAGACCTGGGCTGCGAATCACCACGCCCTGCCGGTGATCGAATTCCCACAGGCCAACGCCGGTCGCCTCGAGCACCAGGTCGATCTGTCCGGCCAGAGAACTGCGCCTGGCTTCCATCATCGCGCAGCGCCGTGCACGCGGACGAGGCCGGCGATCCCGCCGGATTGCAATGAATGATTTGCCACCATGGCCCAGCCCCTCCCGCCGATCCGTTGAACAGCAATGATTCTAGCGCGGATATCGCGCAGGGCTTACACTGCCCGACCCGCCAGAATGGCGCAACACTCAGGTCACCCATGCAGCCGATCCACGACGTCGACGTCCTCCTCCTCCTCGCCACCGCCATGGCCGCCAAGCGACGCCCCGCAGAAATGCAGGAAATCATGGCCGCCATCGACCTGATCCAGCGCAACATCCCGTCGGAAGAAAAACTCGGCGACGCCTTCGTCCGTCTTGGCGAGGCCGGCCTGCTGGTCGCCGACGGCGAGCGCGTCGGCCTGACGCCGGTCGCCGAAGGCCTGATCCGCATCCTGCCGCGCAAGGGCGAATACGACCAACGCCTGTTCGAACTGCGCGGCCTGCTCGGCGCCCACCAGCCCAAAGAAGCCAGCCCGGCCATCGTCATCGAAGCGGCAACACTGCGCGCCGCCATTCAGGCCCACCGCGGCTCGGCCGCCGGCGCCGGCAAGAACCTGCTGATGCCCAAGCCGAAACCGGAAGCGCCGCAGGGCCGCCCCGGCCAGCGCCAGCGCAAGCCGCTGCCGAAAGCCCGCAAGCACTGACCATGACGCAAGCGCAGCCGAACAATCCGCTGCACGGCGTCACGCTGGCGACCATCGTCGAGCAGCTGGTCGAGCATTACGGCTGGGAAGAACTCGGTCGGCAGATCGACATCCGCTGCTTCAACGTCGATCCGAGCATCGCCTCCAGCCTGAAATTCCTGCGCCGCACGCCGTGGGCGCGCGAGCGCGTCGAATCGCTGTACGTTTACATGCTGCGTCGTCGCGGCGACTAGGCGGCAGGACGCCGCCACAGCGGCCACAGGCCGAGCAGGCCAAGCAGCGGCCCCGGCAGCAGCATCCAGGCAACCAGGCCGCCCCAGTCGCCGACCCAGCGGGTACCGATCTGGATCGACACCATGGTCACGGCAAAGCCGACCGCATTCTGGAAAGCCAGCGCGCTGCCGACGATCTCGGGCGGACAGGCGCGCGCCGACAGCGCCGAGAAATGCGGCGAGTCGGCAACCACGCTGAACCCCCAGACCAGCAGCAGCGCCAGCGTCAGCCAGGCCGGCCAGCCGGCGCTCAACGGAAACAGCAGGCAGCACAGGGCCGACCCGGCCAGCGCCCAGGCCGCGACCCGCGCGCTGCCGATGCGCCGGCTCCAGTAACCGCCGAGCACGCAACCGAGCGAGCCGATGCCGACGACGACGAACGACCAGCCGGCCAGTGCCGCGCTCCCCGCCGGCGCCAGGCCGCTGCCGGCGAGCAATACCGGCACCAGCGTCCAGAACGCGTACAACTCCCACTGATGGCCGAAATAACCGAGCGCCGAGGCCCGGAACGCCGGGATCGAAAAGGCATGCAGCACCCGCCCCAGGCGTAGCGGCGGCGCGCCATGCCGGCGCTGCAGGTGCGGCCCGTCGCCCAGGCGCAGGATCATCGCGGCGGCGATCACCGCCAGCAGCGACGAACACAGCATCGTCAGCTGCCAGGACAGGCCGCCGCCGAGAAAGCGGATGCCGTGCGGCAGTGCCGTACCCAGCGTCAGCATGCCGACCAGCCAGGCCAGCGCCGCCCCGGCGCGTTCCGGCACCCAGGTCACGACCAGCTTCATGCCCAGCGGATAGACCCCGGCCAGACAGAGCCCGACCAGGAAACGCAGCGGTACGGCCGTCTGCAGGTCGCTCGCCCCCAGCGCGAACGCCGCATTGGCCGCGGCACCGAGCAGCGCGCAAATGCCGAAGATCCGGCTGGCGGGGAAACGGTCGGCGAGACCGCTCAGCGCGAACGCCAGGGTGCCGACGATGAAGCCCAGCTGCACGGCATTGGTCAGCGTACCGATGTCGGCGGCACCGATACCCCAGGCAAGCACCAGCGCATCGGCCGCACTGTTGGCGGAGAACCACAGCGAAGTGCCGAACAGCTGGGCGAGAACGATGACGAAGACAGGATTCATGGCAGACCGGGCGTTTTTTTGCACAAGTATAGCGGAAGCCGCCGGCAACCGGGCCACGGCGGCCAGCGCTTCTGCATTGTGCCGGCACGCGGTATAGTCCGCCCCTTCCCGATTCTGCCAGCACCCCTGCCCGCACCATGCCCCTGCCCGTCCTCGACCCCGCCCTTTACGCCGCGCAGCTCGCGGCCAAGACTGCCCGCTTCAAGGACGATTTCGCCGCCTTCGACCTGCCCGAGCCGGCGGTGTTCGAGTCGGCGCCGCTGCACTACCGGCTGCGCGCCGAATTTCGCGTCTGGCAACACGGCGAGGCCTGGGATTACGCCATGTTCGATCCGGAGAACCCGCGCCAGCCGGTGCTGATGCAGGATTTCCCGGCCACCGACAACGCCATCTGCTCGCTCATGCCGCGCTTGCGCAGCGCGATCCTGGAACAGGAAACGCTGCGTCGCCGGTTGTACAGCATCGAATTTCTCGCCACGCTGAGCGGCGACATGCTGGTCACGCTGATTTACCACCGGCCGCTCGACGCCGACTGGGAAAGCGCCGCCCGGGAACTGGCCGGCGCCCTGAAGATCGCCATCATCGGTCGCAGCAAGGGGCAGAAGCTGGTGCTGGAACGCGACTGGGTCGACGAATGCCTGACCGTCGACGGCCGGCAACTGCACATGCGGCAATTCGAGGGCAGCTTCAGCCAGCCCAACGGCAGCGTCAACCAGAAGATGCTGAGCTGGGCGCGCAGCCAGGCGGCGCCCCTAGGCGGCGACCTGCTCGAACTCTATTGCGGCAACGGCAATTTCACCATCGCGCTGGCCCCGCTGTTCGGCAAGGTGCTGGCCACCGAGGTCAGCAAGACCTCGGTCAAGGCCGCGCTGCACAACCTCGAGGTCAACGCCGTCGGCAATACCGCCATCGTGCGCATGGCCAGCGAGGAAATCAGCGCCGCGCTGAGCGGGCGCGAAACCTTCCAGCGCATGCAGGACATCGACCTCGCCAGTTACGAGTTCTCGACCATTTTCCTCGACCCGCCGCGCAGCGGGCTCGATCCGGCAACGCTGGAACTTGCTGCCGGCTTCGCCAACATCCTCTACATCTCGTGCAATCCGCAGACGCTGCGCGACAACGTCGCCGCGCTGCAGACGACCCACCGCATCGCCGCATCGGCGGTGTTCGACCAGTTTCCCTACACCCACCACCTCGAGTGCGGGGTGCTGCTGCAGCGCCGCTAACGCAGCGAGAACAGCGAACGCACCGGCTGGAACAGCTTCTCGACGGCGGCGATGTGCCGCTTGCGCGTGCAGAAGACGATGACGTGGTCGCCCGATTCGATCAGCGTGTCGTGATGCGGAATGATCACCTGCCCCGAGCGCACCACGGCGGCAATGCTGGCACCGCGCAGGGGCGGCAGTTCCTCGATCCGCCGGCCGACCACCTGTGAGCTGCGACGGTCGCCGCGGACCACCAGCTCCAGCGCCTCGGCCGCGCCCCGGCGCAAGCTGTGCACCCGCGCCACGTCGGCCTGGCGGACATGCGTCAGCAGGCTGCCGATCGAAACCTGGGCCGGTGACAGGCCGATGTCGATCGGCCCGCCCTGGACCATGTCGGCATAAGCCTCGCGGTTGATCAGCGCGAGCACCCGGCGACACCCCAGCCGCTTGGCCAGCGAGGCCGCCATGATGTTGTTCTCGTCGTCGTTGGTCAGCGCCAGGAACATGTCCGTCTCGGCGATGTCTTCGCCGATCAGCAAGTTCTCGTCGGTCGCCTCGCCGGTGATCACCCGCGCGCGATCAAGCCAGCCGGCGACCAGCGAGGCGCGCGCTGCCCGGTTTTCGATCACCGTGACCTCACACTGCCCCTCGAGGCGGCGGGCAACGCGGGCGCCGACATTGCCGGCACCGGCAATCATCAGCTTGCGCGCCGGCTTCTGCATCCGGCGCAGTTCCTTGAGGACGGTACGGATGTGCTCGCTGGCGGCGAGCAGGAAGACCTCGTCGCCGGCCTGGACCAGCGTATCGCCATTGGCATCGATGGCCCGGGTATCGCGGAAGATGGCGGCAATACGGGCATCGACGCCGGCCGGCAGGTGATCGCGCATGGCCCGGATCGGTTTGCCGACGAGCAGACCGCCCTCGTAAGCCCGCACGCCGACCATGACCACCCGCCCCTCGGCAAACTCGACCACCTGCAGCGCTTCTGGATACTCGACCAGCTTGGCGATGTAATCGCTGATTTCCTGCTCGGGACAGAGCGCGAAATCGACGGCGAAATTCTCTGTCGACAACAGGGCCGGATCGAGAAAATCGGCCGAGCGCAGCCGGGCAATCCGCGTCGGCACGGCAAAACGGCTATGCGCCAGCTTGCAGGCGACCAGGTTCGACTGGTCCGACTGGGTCACCGCCACCAGCAGATCGGCCGATTCGATGCCGGCTTCACGCAATACCGAGGGGAAGGCGGCATTGCCGGTCACCGTACGTACGTCGAGACGGTCGGCCAGTTGCGCCAGCGGAACCGCGTCGAGATCGACCAGCGTGATGTCGTTGGCTTCCGAAACCAGGGCTTCGGCCAGACTGGCGCCGACCTGCCCGGCACCCAGGATCAGGATGTTCATCGTTGATTCTCCGTCAGCGCCGCCAGAAGGCCGGCGTCAGCACCACCAGCAGCGTAAATATTTCGAGCCGCCCGAGCAGCATCGCGAAAATGCAGACCCAGGTCTGGAAATCATTGAGCACGGCAAAGGTCGTCGATGGTCCAACTTCGCCCAGTCCCGGGCCGGTGTTGTTGACCGAGGCGACGATGGCGGTGAACGCCGTCATCACGTCCAGTCCAGTAAACAGCAGCAACAAGGTCAGCGATACCAGACTGACCATGTACATGAAGCCGAAGGCCAGGACCGCGAACAGGATGCCCGACGGCGCCACCTGCCCGCCGATACGTACGCTGTGTATCGCCCGCGGGTGCATGGCGCGCAGGATTTCCCGGTAAACCTGCTTGTAGAGCAGCAGGGCCCGCGCCATCTTGATGCCGCCGCCGGTCGACCCGGCGCTGGTGGCGAAACTGCACAGGAACAACATCCACAGCGGGGCAAACAACGGCCATTGCGCATAATCGACGCTGGCGTAGCCGGTGGTGGTGGCAATCGAAACCACGTTGAAGGCCGCATGGCGCAAGGCCTCGCCCATCCCCGGGTAGATGTCGTTGACGCGCAGGAAGACGGCGATGCCGATCACTGAAACGACGCAGACGACGAGGAACCAGCGCGCCTCCGGATCGTGCAGGTAAGGACGTAGCGAGCCCCGGCTGACCGCCAGGAACAGGGTGCCGAAATTCATCCCGGCGATCAGCATGAAGACGATGGCAACTGCTTCGATAGCCGACGAATCGAAATAGCCGTAGCTGGCATCGTGAGTCGAGAAACCGCCCAGCCCCATGGTCGAGAAGGCATGGCAGACCGCATCGAACCAGCTCATGCCAGCCCAGCGGTAGCCCGCGATGCACAACAGCGTCACGCCGACATAGACGATCCACAGCCCCTTGGCCGTACTGGCGATGCGCGGCGTCAGCTTGGCATCCTTCATCGGCCCCGGCGTCTCGGCCTTGAACATCTGCCGGCCGCCGATGCCGAGCAGCGGCAGGATGGCGATCGCCAGCACGATCAGGCCCATGGCCCCGATCCAGACCAGCAGGTGACGCCACAGGTTGATCGACATCGGCAGGTCGTCGAGACCGGCAAGCACCGTCGCCCCGGTCGTGGTCAGGCCGGACATGGCCTCGAAATAGGCATCGGTATGGCTGACCCCGAGTTGCAGCATGAACGGCAAGGCAGCGAAAGCCGGCAACACGGTCCACACCAGGACGACCATCAGGAAGCCGTCGCGCACGTTCAGCTCACGCTGCACGTTGCGGTAGCGATACCACAGGAAGCAGCCGCACAGCAGCGTCAGCGCGAACACTTCGTCGTAGACCGCCTGCGCCCCGTCATCAACCACATACGAGAGGATCAGCGGCGCCAGCAGGGTCAGCGCGAAGAGCATGATGATCATGCCCAGCGCCCGCAGAACGGGAGCGTAACGGTTCATGGCCCGGGCTGGAAACGGTAGCCGATGCCGGTTTCGGTCAGGAAATGTCGCGGCTGCGCCGGGTCGTCCTCGAGCTTCTGGCGCAGATGACCGACATAGACGCGCAGGTAGTGGCTGCTCTCGACGTAGGACGGCCCCCAGATCTCGGCCAGCAGCTTGCGCTGCGTCAGCACCTGCCCGGGATGGGCGATCATCATCGTCAGCAGGCGGAATTCGATCGGCGTCAGATGAACTTCCTCCCCCCCGCGAGTCACCAGGCGCCGGGCCAGATCGACCCTGATCTCGCCAAAGCAGAACACCGGCGAAGCCTCGCCGGCGTTGCGCTGACGACGGCGCAACAGGGCCCGGACCCGGGCGCGCAATTCACCGACGCCAAAGGGCTTGGTCAGGTAATCGTCGGCGCCGGCATCGAGGGCGTCGATCTTCTGCCTTTCCTCGACGCGGGCCGAGAGGATCAGGACAGCGCCCTCGGACCAGCCGCGATAACTGCGGATGAACTCGATCCCGTCGCCGTCGGGCAAGCCCAGATCGAGCACGACCAGATCGACATGGCCTTCGCCGGCGCGGCGCAGGCCATCGGCCAGGCGCCCTGCCTCGATCACCGCACAGCCCTCGGCTTCCAGTGCCAGACGCACGAACTGACGGATATTCACTTCGTCCTCGACCACCAGGACCTGCGGTCTTTCGTCGCTCATGCGACCTCCGGCTCGATCAGCGGCGGTTCGCCGCGCGGCAGGCTGACAAGGACGCGGGCGCCGCCGTCAGGATGATTGGCGACCCGCAGGCGACCACCGTGGGCATCGACAATCGCCCGGCAGATGGCCAGGCCCAGCCCGGCGCCCGGCGTCGTCGATTCACCGTTGCCGCGCACGAACATGTCGAACAGGTCGCCACTCAGGGGTTCGGGAAAACCTGGCCCCTGGTCGCTGACTGTAAGTTCGACGAAATCGCCGGCGACCTGCGCCGAAACGCGGATTTCGCCGTCGGCCGGCGAGTATTTGGCGGCATTTTCCAGCAGATTGCACAGCACCCGCTCGATCAGCACCGCGTCGAAACGCAGCAAGGGCAGATCGCGCGGCAGTTCGACGCGCAGGCGATGCCGCCCAAGGGCATCGCCGACCAGCTTGAGACTGCTGCCGACGACTTCTTCCAGTGACTGCCACTCCTGGCGCAGGGTCACCGAACCGGCATTCAGGCGGGCCATTTCCAGCAGGTTGCCGACCAGGCCGGCTAACCGCCGGGTCTGCTCGCGCAACTCGTCGAGCTTGTCCTGGGCGACACTGGGGAGTTCCGGGACGGCCAGGGAAATCGAATCGGCCAGCCCGATCAGAACCGTCAGTGGCGTGCGCAGGTCGTGCGACAGGGCCGACAGGATGGAACTACGCAAACGTTCGGTCGCCATATCGACCTCGCTACGCTGCGCCACCTCGACGTAATGCAGGCGTTCGACGGCAATCGCCACCAGCGACGCCAGGGCTTCGACAAAGGCCAGATCGGCTTCCGGCAGACGGTCGGGCGTCTGCACGAGCAAGACCCCGCGCACCCGCATCGGCGCCTTCAACGGCAGATAGAGGGCATGCCCGGCATCGTGGTCAACGCGGCGCAGGCCCGAGGCCATGACCAGATCGGCAATGGCCGGCGAAAACCCTTCGACCGCAGCATCGCCGGAAAAATCGCGCTCGGCCAGCCACAAGGCGCACCGGCCCGAGAGTTCAGCCGTCACGAAGGGTGCGACAATCTCCCTGACCTGCGCTTCGTTGAGCGCCCCGGCCAGCTTGCTGGCGATTTCGTACAGGGCATGCGTCCGCCGCTCCCGCCGCTCGGCTTCCGCCGCCTGCTCCTTCAGCGTGGCCGTCAGGTGCCCGGTGATCAGCGCAGTCGCCAGCATGACGGCGAAGGTGATCAGGTACTGCAGGTTGCTGACCGCCAGCGAGAAATGCGGCGGCACGAAAAAGACATCGAACAGCAGCACACCGAGCACCGACGCCAGGATGGCCGGATTGCGGCCCAGGCTGACGGCGACGACCAGCACCGTGAGCAGGAACAGCATGACCATGTTGGCCAGGTCGAGCACCTCGCGCAGGGGCGCAGCGACGATGGCCACCAGCACGCAGGCGAGCGCGCTCAGGACCATTTTCTGGCCGGGGGACAGGCGCTCGACAGGCGATTTGACACGGGGCATCCGGATACCTCGGCATGCAGCATGGGGAAGACGGTGCGCGCATTCTGGCAAGTTGCGCGTAAAAATGTCGTAAAAAATCGCCGGCAAGCTTTCTCTGGTAAGCTCGCACCCATGCCCTGCACGCTTCTGCCTTGTGCCAGCTTGGTTCCGGCGCCTTCCAGGAAAACGACATGAGTGCCTTCAGCGAATTTTCACTGCTTCTGATCATCTCGGCGATTGCCGGGGCTATCTCGGTGCGCCTGCGCCAGCCGGTGATCATCGCCTACATCGTTGTCGGCATCATCGCCAGCCCGGCGGTCTTCGGCCTGGTCGCCGCGCATGAGCAGATCGACCTGCTCGCCCACGTCGGCATCACCGTGCTGCTTTTCCTGGTCGGTCTCAAGCTCGACCTGCACCACGTCCGCCACATCGGCCCGGTGGCGCTGGCCACCGGTCTCGGCCAGCTGGCGTTTACCATCGTCGGCGGTTTCGCGCTCATCCTGGTGCTCGGCAAGAGCCCGATGGAGGCGCTCTACGTCGCCATCGCGCTGACTTTTTCCAGCACCATCATCATCGTCAAGCTGCTCTCGGACAAGCGCGAACTCGATTCGCTGCACGGCCGCATCGCCGTCGGTTTCCTGATCGTCCAGGATCTGGCCGTGGTCCTGGCGATGATGGCGATGAGCGCCCTGCGCGGCAGCGACGAAGCCGGTCTGGTCGAGGTCATCGTCTCGCTGTCCTGGCGCATCCTGCTCGCCGGCGCTGCACTGTATGTGCTGATGCGCTGGATCCTGCCCGGCGTGGTCAAGGCCATGGCGCATTCGCAGGAACTGCTGCTGATCTTCGCCATCGCCTGGGGCACCGGCCTGGCCGCGCTCGGCGAATGGGCCGGCTTTTCCAAGGAGGCCGGCGCCTTCCTGGCCGGTTTCTCGCTTGCCTCGACCGCCTACCGCGACGCCATCAACGCCCGCCTGTCGGGCATCCGCGATTTCCTGCTGCTGTTCTTCTTCATCGACCTCGGCTCGAAACTCGACTTTTCCACGCTCGGTGGCGAACTGATGCCGGCGGTCGTGCTCTCGCTGTTCGTGCTCATCGGCAACCCGCTGATCGTCATGGCGATCATGGGCTTCATGGGCTACCGCAAGCGCACCGGCTTCCTCGCCGGCCTGACCGTCGCCCAGATCAGCGAATTCTCCATCGTCTTCGTCGCCATGGGCATCTCGCTCGGCCACGTCGGCGTCGATGCGCTCGGCCTGACCACCCTGGTCGGCCTGGTGACCATCGCCATGTCCACCTACATGATCCTGTACTCGCACCAGCTCTATCAGAAACTGGCGCCCTTCCTAGGCTGGTTCGAACGCCGGAACCCCTTCCGCGAGCAGGCAGTGGAAACCGACGCCCACACTGATGACAAGCCGGAGATCATCGTTTTCGGCCTCGGTCGCTACGGCGGACGTCTGGCGCGCCTGCTGCACGAGGAAGAAATCCGGGTGCTGGGCATCGACTTCGACCCGGAACGCGTCGCCGAAATGCGGGCCAGCGGCATCCCGGTGCATTACGGCGACGGCCAGGAATCGGGTTTCCTTGAGGAATTGCCACTGGAAAGCGCCAAGTGGATCGTCAGCACGCTACCTGATGTCGATTCCAACGTCGCCTTCCTGAATGCACTGAAGGAACGTCGTTTCCGCGGCGAAGTCGCCTTCGTCGCCCGCGACGACGAACACGGCATGCGCATGAAGCAGGCCGGCGCGCCGACCGTGCTCTACCCGATGCGCGACGCGGTCGATTACACCGTCGAACACTTCGCCGCGCTGATCCGCCCAGGAGAAAATCGCTGATGAATCCGAGCATCCTTACCGCCACCGACCTTTCCGAGCACGCCGGCGCTGCCATCGCCCGCGCCGGCACCCTGGCCGCCGCGCATGGCTGGCCGCTGCACCTGAGCCACGTCATCCATCCCGGCCTGCTGGAAAGCCTGCAGGCCTTGCTCGGCCTGGCGCCGCAGGAACTGGGCGAGCAACACGAAGCCACCATACGTCAGCAGTTGGCGGAACTGCTGGCCAGCATCAGCCCGCACGCCGATACTGCCAGCCACTGCGCCGTCCTGCACGGCAAGCCGGCCGACATGCTGGCCCACCAGGCACGCGAACTGGCAGCCAGACTGCTGGTGGTCGGCGCCCATGGCCAGGGGTTCTTCAATGCGCTGCGCCTGGGCAGCACCGCCGCCCGCCTGATCCGCCGCAGCCCCTGCCCGGTTCTGGTGGTCAAGCAGGCGGCCGCCGGCAATTACCGCCGCGCCCTGGTCGCCACCGACTTTTTCCCGCCCGCGCTGGCCGCGCTGCGCCTGACCCGCGAGCTGTTGCCCGATGCCGAAATCGTGCTGCTGCACGCTGTTGAAACGCCCTTTGAAGGCAAGATGCAGCACGCCAGCATTGCCGGCGAACTGATCGACCGCTACCGCCAGGACGCCGAACGCGAAGGCTTGACCAAGCTACGCGAACTGGTCGCCAGTGAAAGCCTGCCCGCCGACACCGCGCAACTCACGCGGCACGGCGACATCGCCCGCCTGATCATCGATGAAGCCGAAGCCCAGGACTGCGACCTGATCGTCGTCGGCAAGCACGGCCTCGGCCCGATCGAGGACTTCCTGCTCGGCAGCACCACCCTCAACGTACTGCGCGAGTCGAACCGCGACGTGCTGGTCAGCCTCTAAACCACAACAATGAAGCTACTCTCCCAGTATTTCATCCGCGGCCTGCTCGCAGCCCTGCCGCTGGGCGTCACCATCTACCTGCTCTACCTGTTCCTGACCGGCACCGAGGAGTTCGCCATGTGGTGGCTACGCCCGCTGCTCGGCGATTTCTACCTGCCCGGCCTGGGCCTGGCGATCGGCATCGGCATCATCGTCCTGCTCGGCTTCCTGATTTCGCAACCGCGCGTGCGCCGCCTGCTGTCCTTCATCGAACTGCCGTTCACCAACCTGCCGGTGGTCAAGAGCATCTACTCGTCGCTGAAAAATTTCGCCGACTACTTCACCCCCAACAGCACCCAGGTCGCGCAACAGGTCGTCATCCTGCGCATGCCTGGACAGGAGTTGGAAATCGTCGGCCTGATCACGCGCCAGAACCTGGCTAGCCTGCCTCAGGGATTCATGCCGGGCGATCGCGTCGCCGTCTATCTGCCGATGGGCTACATGATCGGCGGCTATACGGTGTTCGTGCCACGTACCTGGGTCACGCCCATCGACATGAGCGTCGAGGAAGTGATGCGTTCATCGCTGTTCGCCTGGATGGCCAGGAACGAACCGCCTCAGTCCTGACTCAGGCGGTATCACCGGTTAGCAGCGGGCACTTCAGGCCGATGCTGGCGATCTTGCCGGCGGCCCCCATCTCGCGCACGATGAGAACGAAATTGCCGACCTGGACGCGGTCACCGACGACTGCCGGGTGCCCCAGGCGGGCAATGAACACCTCGTCGAGACGGCGCGGGTTCTCTGCCTCCTCGAACGCGAAGCCGTAGGCCAGCGCCAGGTCGCCGGCCGTGCAATCGGGCGCCACGGCAAATTCGCCGAAGTAACGGGTATTGCGCCCGATGTCCTGCATCGCCACGCCGAAGATGCGCGCCAGCCGCTCGGCCAGCGCTTCCGGCGCGATGAACCAGGCGGAATCACCCGGCCGCAACCGGAAATCGCCCTTGATGTCGAGCAGCCGCCCCTTGCGCACCACGGCGATGCAGCGAACCTCATCGTGAATGAATTCGGCCGCCAGCTCATCCGGGTGCCGCCCCTCGGCCGCCGAGCCGATGCTGGCGCGGAATTCGAACATCGGCAGGGCCGCTTCCTCGCCCAGCCAGACCTCGACCCGATCACGCGGTTCGTCGGCCGGCGGCAGTTCGACCTTGAGCAGCCGCGCCGCCGCCGGAATGGTTGCCCCCTGAACCAGCAGGGACAACAGGACAACCGAGAACGCCACGTCGAACAGCAATTGCGAATCCGGCACGCCCATCACCACCGGCATGATCGCCAGCACGACCGGCACCGCGCCGCGCAGGCCGACCCAGCTGACAAAGGCAATTTCGTTGCGTGTATAGCGGAAGGGATAGAGGCCGATGGCCACCGCCAGCGGACGGGCGACGAACATCAGGAACAGCGCCAGCAACAGCGCATGCCAAGTGTACTCGGTGAGGTGAGTTGGCGTCACCAGCAGCCCCAGAACCACGAACATGCCGGCCTGGGCCAGCCAGGCCAAGCCGTCCATGACCCGCAGTACGTGCTCGGTGGCATGGCTTTTCCGGTTGCCGACGATAACCCCGGCCACATACACCGCCAGCAGGCCGCTGCCGTCGAGCAGGTTGGCGGCGCCGACAATCAGCAGACCACCCGACAGGATCAGCAACGCGTACAAGCCCTCGGCCAGATTCAGTCGGCGCAGCAACCAGGCCAGCACCTTGCCACCGACAATGCCGAACAACAGGCCGATCCCGGCCTGCTTGAGCAGCATCCAGGCAAAACTGGACACCCCGGAACGCTCCGGATGCAGCAGCACCTCGATCATCACCACGACCAGCAGGATGGCCATCGGGTCGTTCGAGCCCGATTCGATTTCCAGCGTGCTCTTGACCCGCTCGTTGAGGCGCACACCGCTGTTGCGCAACAGCGCGAACACCGCCGCCGCATCGGTCGAACCGACGATGGCCGCGAGCAGCAGCCCCAGCCGCCAATCGACGTCGAGCAGCCAGGTGGCAAAAAGGCCGAGCAGCCCGACGGTCCCGACCACACCCCAGGTAGCCAGCACCGCTGCCGGCTTCAGCGCCACACGGAAGCTGCCGGAATCGGTACGCAGGCCGCCATCGAGCAGGATCACCGCCAGCGCCAACTGGGCAATCAGGTTGGCCGTCTTGAAATCGTCGAAGACGATGCCACCAATGCCATCCTCCCCGGCCAACATGCCGACACCGAGAAAAAGCAGCAGCAACGGCAGGCCGAGACGTGCGGAGATGGTGCTGGCCAGCACGCTGATGAACAGCAACAGGCCGGCCAGCAGGAACAGGGTACTGATCGTTGTCATAGCCCGAATCTATCACAAGGAAATGACCGATTTCGTCGCGATTTGTTGACTGACGTTTTATTCAAAAATCGCATAACAAGATGCACTCATGTTCTTAATTGAATATTAAGCGCTTGCTACAATCCGCTCCATTCAACAATCCCTGCGGATTACCCAGCAATGACCCAACGCAACACACTCTCCCATCTCGACTGGCTCGAAGCCGAAGCCATCCACATCATGCGCGAAGTGGCCGGCCAGTGCGCCAACCCGGTGCTGCTGTTCTCCGGCGGCAAGGACTCGATCTGCATGCTGCGCATCGCCGAAAAGGCCTTCCGCCCCGGCAAGTTCCCCTTCCCGCTGATGCACATCGACACCGGCCACAACTATCAGGAAGTCGTTGCCTTCCGCGACAAGCGCGCCGCCGAACTGGGCGAGCGCCTGATTGTCCGCTCGGTTGAAGACTCGATGAAGCGCGGCACGGTCGTCCTCAAGCACGAAGGCGAATCGCGCAACAAGCACCAGTCGGTGACGCTGCTCGAAGCCATCGAGGAATTCGGTTTCGACGCTTGCATCGGCGGCGCCCGCCGCGATGAAGAAAAGGCCCGCGCCAAGGAACGCATCTTTTCCTTCCGCGACGAATTCGGCCAGTGGGACCCGAAGAACCAGCGCCCGGAACTGTGGAGCCTGTACAACGCCCGCAGCCATAAAGGCGAGAACATCCGCGCCTTCCCGATCTCGAACTGGACGGAAATGGACGTCTGGCAATACATCGAGCGCGAAAAGCTCGAACTGCCGTCGATCTACTTCGCCCACACCCGCCCGGTGGTACTGCGTCAGGGCGCCATCGTGCCGGTCAATGTACCGCTGGTGTCCGGCGAACTGACCAACCTGCCGAAGGCCGGTGAGGAAATCATTGAGAAGCTGGTGCGCTTCCGCACCGTCGGCGATATCTCGTGCACGGCACCGGTCGAGTCGGACGCCGACACGGTCGAGAAGATCGTCGTCGAAACCGCCACCACCACCATCACCGAGCGCGGCGCCACGCGTCTGGACGACCAGACCAGCGAAGCCTCCATGGAACAACGCAAGAAGGAAGGCTACTTCTGATGCCGCTTCGGCGGTCACCGGCAGCGGACGGGATGTTCGCGGCGCTGGCGAAGACTGTCTGAGCGACCATCGGGAGCGAGTTCCGCAGCCAGCAGAGTGAATATCCCGTCCGCTGACGCGCACCCAACCAGGAATCACCGAATATGACTACTCAAATCGAAGACCACGGCCTCCTCCGCTTCCTCACCTGCGGCAGCGTCGACGACGGCAAGAGCACCCTGATCGGGCGCCTCTTGTTCGACACCAAGACCATCCTCGCCGACACGCTGAACGCCATCGAGAAGACCTCGCAGAAGCGCGGCCTCGGCGCAGTCGACCTGTCGCTGCTGACTGACGGCCTGCAAGCCGAGCGCGAGCAAGGCATCACCATCGACGTCGCCTACCGCTACTTCTCCACCGGCACGCGCAAATACATCATCGCCGATGCGCCGGGCCACGAGCAGTACACCCGCAACATGGTCACCGCTGCGTCCACCGCCAACCTGGCCATCATCCTGATCGATGCGCGCAAGGGCGTGCTGACGCAGACCCGCCGCCACTCCAAGCTGGCCTCGCTGGTCGGCATCCCGCACCTGGTCGTCGCCATCAACAAGATGGATCTGGTCGACTACTCTCAGGAAACCTACGAGAAGATCAAGGCCGATTACCTCGAATTCGCCGCCAAGGTCGGCATCGAAGACATCCGCTTCATCCCGCTGTCGGCGCTCAACGGCGACATGATCGTCGAGCGCGGCGAGCGCCTCGACTGGTACGACGGCCCGACGCTGATGGAAATCCTCGAAGCCGTGCCGGCCGCACATACCGAACACGACGAACCGTTCCGCTTCCCGGTCCAGTACGTCTGCCGCCCGCAGGATTCCACCAACCCCGAACTGCACGACTACCGCGGCTTCATGGGCCGCGTCGAATCCGGCAGCATCAAGGTCGGCGACCCGGTCACCGTGCTGCCCAACGGCCTCGAATCGACGGTCAAGGCCGTGCAGATCGGCGGCGTCGACATCGGCGAAGCTTTCACCGAGCAATCAGTGACCATCCTGCTCGCCGACGAAATCGACTGCTCGCGCGGCGACATGATCGTGAAAACCGCCGAAGCCCCGGCCGCCGTCAAGGAAATCCGCGCCACCGTCTGCTGGCTGGCCGAAGCCCCGCTCGACCGCGCTCGCACTTACCTGATCCGCCACACGACGCGCGATTCCAAGGCCAAGCTGACCGCGATCGACCACCGCCTTGACGTCAACACGCTGGACAAGGTCGCCGCCGACAAACTGGCGATGAACGACATCGCCGAAGTCACCTTCAAGCTGGCGCAACCGCTGTTCGTCGATCCGTACGCTGAAAATCGCGGCACCGGGGCGTTCATCGTCATCGATGAGAGCAACAACAACACGGTCGGCGCAGGCATGATCCTCTGACCGATCCGCTCCCGCCCCATGCACAATGCCCCGTCCCCGGGGCATTGTGCATTCTGCACGCCCATTCCGTCGATTTCGCGGTTAACATAGGCGGGCGCGGCGTTTCCGCGACATTGTGACAACCGAGAACAGCACCGGAAAAAATGAGAGTCCTGATCGTCGAAGACAATGCCTCGATGCGTACCCTGCTCGTCACCTTGCTTGGGAGCCAGGGTTACACCATCGTCGGACAACTGGAAAACGGCAACACGCTGCTGGACGACATCCGCCGCCTGGAGCCGACCATCGTCTGCCTGGATTACCAGTTACCGGGACGCGACGGGCTGGAATTGCTCAAGGATGTGAACAGCAACTTTCCCGAGATCGACGTCGTTTTCATGACCGGGTCGGAAGATGCCGACATCGACAAACGGGCGGCGGACAACGGGGCGTCCGGTTTTCTGCGCAAGCCTTTCGGCCAGAAACAGATTCTCGACGAGCTGCGCCAGGTTTATGAAGTGCGTCAGCAGGCCGAACGGGCCGATACGCCGCCGGCAGCGAACGCCGCACCGGCAACGCCCGGTGTCCGCCGGGCGGGCGGCCGGCCGACGGCGGTCATCGTCGATGACAACAGTTCGATCCGCCTGCTGCTCAAGGGCGTGCTCACCGAACTCGGCATGAACATCGTCGCCCAGGCCGGCAACGGCGAGGAAGCCGTCCGTGCCGCCCAGACACACCAGCCGCAGGTCTTGTTCCTCGACGTCAACATGCCGTTGATGTCCGGGCTGGACGCACTGCCGAAAATCCGCGAAATCAGCCCGAACACGGCGGTCGTCATGGTCACCGGCGACACCTCGCGCGAACTCGTTCAGCAGGCAGCCGGTCTCGGCGCCCGCGGCTATATCGTCAAGCCGGTACGACCGGCTTATGTCGAGGCCTTCCTGAAAAAGCTGCTCAACCGCTGATCCGGACCGCCAAGGAGCGCCAGCATGACCCTGATGATCGACTTCCCCTTTCCCGGCACCAATGCCTGGGTCGAACACTTCAAGGAAGTTGAATTACCGATCCTGCGGCTGACGGCCAACCGCCTGGCGGAACTGCGCGATGCAGCGGAAACCATCAACACGCGCACGCTGGCCAACATCGTCATGCACGATCCGCTGATGACGCTGCGCGTGTTCCGCTACATGAAGGAAAATCGGCCGAAGAGCCAGAACGCCGAAATCACCACCATCGAGCGCTCGCTGGTGATGATCGGCACGATGAAATTCTTCGACAGCTGCCAGGAACTGCCGATCATCGAGCACCAGCTCAAGGGTCACCCCAAGGCCATGCTCGGCCTGCTCAAGGTCATCGCCCGCTCGCGCCAGGCCTCGCTGTGGGCCCGTGACTGGGCGCTGCTGCGCCAGAACACCCGCTTCGAGGAAATCGCCCTGGCCGCGCTGCTGCACGACTTTGTCGAAATCCTGATGCACTGCTTCGCCCCGGCACTGGCCATCCGCACCCGAGAACGCCTCACCGCCAACCCCAGCCTGCGCACCCGCGCCGTCCAGGAAGAGGTTTTCGGCGCACCGCTGGCCGACATCATGCGCGAACTGGTCGAACTCTGGGGCCTGCCCGAACTGCTGCTCTCCCTGCTCGATCCGGCCGATGCCGAAACCCTCAACGTGCGCAACGTGAACCTCGCCGTCGACCTGGCGCGCCATACGGCCAATGGCTGGAACGACGCCGCCCTGCCCGACGATTTCCGGGCCATCGAGGAACTGCTGCATATCGGCCACAGCCACTTGCTCGAACGGGTCGGCGCACCGGACGAAATGATCCAGGCCGCCCGCCTGGCTGAAACCGGCTAGGCCTTGTTGCCAGGAGCATGACGGCAGGACGATATGCGGTTAAACTGAACCGCATGATTTTCCGGATTCGCCACATGCCCCGCAGAAGATGTTTTTCCGCCCTGTTGCTCATCAGTCTGCTGCTGCCGCTCCAGGCCATGGCGCAGGGACGGCTGGAACGCATCGTCGAGCAAGGCACCCTGCGGGTCTGCATCTGGCCGGATTATTACGGCATTTCCTTCCGCAATCCCAAGACTGGTCGCCCAAGCGGCATCGACATCGACAATGCCAACGACCTGGCCCGCCGGCTCGGCGTGCGCACGCAGTTCGTCAACAGCTCCTTTGCCACGCTGATCGACGATATCGAAAACGACCGCTGCGACATTGCCATGTTCGCCATCGGCATCACACCGGCCCGCCAGGAACGCCTGCGCTTCACCCAGCCCTACCTGCTCAGCGACATCTACGCGATCACCACCCGGACCAATCCGCGTATCAAGGACTGGGAAGACATTGACCGCCCCGGCATTGTCGTCGCCGTCGCCCGGGGCACCCTGCATGAAAGCGTGATGAAGGAAAAACTCCAGCATGCCGAACTGCGTATCCTCGAAACCCCGCATGCCCGCGAATACGAAGTTCAGAGCGGCCGCGCCGACGTCTTCATGACCGACTTCCCCTACAGCCGCCGGATGCTCGACAACAGCGACTGGGCCAGACTGGTCACCCCGCCGGGCAAATATCACACCACCCCGTACGCCTGGGCCATGGCCCCCGGCGACGATGCATTCCATAGCCATGTCGAACGCGAACTGCAGGCCATGAAAATGGACGGCCGCTTGATGACCAACGCCGTCCGCCACCGACTGGAGCCCATCGTCGTTCGCTGACCCGCCGGAGCGCAAGCATGTCGATTCATCGCCGCAGCGCACTGTTTGTCGTTCTCAGCCTGCTCATCGCCGGCTGGCTGGGCGCCTACGCCTTCACACTGTGGCGACTGCGCACGGCTGCGCTCGACAACGGCATCGAGGCTGCCGTCACCCATGCCCGGAATTTCGAGAAACACCTCACCCAGACCTTCGAGATGATCGAACTGGCCGCTGTCGGTCTGGCGCCCGGGCAGAGTACCGACAGCGTCAGCACGCGCTTCAGCGAACAGATGAACGATGCGCTGCGCAAGACGCCCCATCTGCGCTCCTTGTCACTGATCAACGAGCAAGGTCAGATACTGGCCAGTACCAGCCCCGGTAATGTCGGCGGCAAGGTGGCCCTGCGCGGCTTCTTTCCGATGATCAGCGACGACTCGCTGATCATGCATATCGGCAGCCTGTGGCAGGGACGCGACCTTGCCGATGGCATCGCGGAAACGCCGCTGGCCGACAAGCTCCGCAACAATGGCCCGGCTTTCGTGCCGGTCCTGCGCCGGATCGACAACGGCAAGCACCGCCACTGGATCGTCGCCGCACTGAACCCTGAGTATTTCACCCTGTATTTCAGCCAGTTACTGCCCAGCGAAGAAGGCCATGCCCAGATCCTGCGACACGACGGCCTGCTGCTGCTTTCATCAAACCCGCAGGATCTGCCCGGCCATGCCGGCGCTGCCGGCCAGGTGACGGAATGGCTGGCTCGCCAGGAAAGCGGTTCGCTCCGGCAAACCTTGCCCGACGGCAATCCGGTACTCAGTGCTTACCGGGCCTCCAGCCGCTTCCCGACGCTGGTCGCCGTGCATCTGTCGCAGAACACCATCCTCGAACGCTGGCGCAGCGAGGCCCGGCGTATCTCGCTGGTGGTTCTGCCCATCCTGTTCGCATTGAGTGGTGCGGCCTTCCTGGTCTGGCTGCGCCAGCGCCGCCTGGAAGAACGTGAACGCGAACTGTCCAGCCAACGCAAGCTGGCCGCCAGCGTTTTTGCCGCGACCAACAACGGCGTTTTCCTGACCACGCCGCAGGGCGACATCATCGCCGTCAACCCGGCTTTCGAGCGCATCACCGGTTACCGCGCCAGCGAGGTGCTGGGCCGCAACCCGCGCCTGCTCGCTTCCGGCCGCCACGATAAGGCGTTCTACCGGCGCATGTGGGAAAGCATTCAGTCCGTGGGTCACTGGGATGGCGAAATCATCAACAAGCGCAAGGATGGCACGCTCTTCCACGGCATCGTCAATATCAACGCCGTCCTTGATGACCATGGCCAGCTCAAGCACTACGTCGGCGTCACCGTAGACATCACCGAGCGCAAGGAATACGAAAGCCAGCTACTGCTCGCCAAGGAACGCGCGGAAGCCGCCTCGCTGGCGAAAACCACCTTCCTGGCGACGATCAGCCACGAACTGCGCACCCCGATGAACGGCGTACTCGGCATGACCGAAGTGCTGCTGCGCTCCCCGCTCGATGAACGACAACGCCGCCAACTGGGCATCGTGCGGGATTCGGCAGTTTCGCTACTGGACATCCTCAACCAGATTCTCGACTACTCGAAAATCGAAGCGCACAACCTGCAACTCGAACACCTGCCGCTTGACCTGAACAACCTGATCCGCGACTTGAGCGCACTATTCGCCCCCGCTGCCGAAGCCAAGGGTGTGCACCTGCACGTATTGCCGCATGCTCCGCTACCGGAAGGCTTGTTTGGCGACCCGCTGCGCCTGCGCCAGATCCTCACCAACCTGCTGAGCAACGCCGTCAAATTCACCCGTGCCGGCGAAATCACCGTCGATGCGGCAGTCAGCGACGGCCAGTTGCGCGTCCGGGTCAGCGATACCGGCATCGGCATTGCCGCCGACAAACAGCAACAAATCTTCGAAGCCTTTACCCAGGCCGATGGCTCGCACACCCGCGAATACGGCGGCACCGGCCTCGGCCTGAGCATCAGCCGCCGCCTGGCCGAGGCCATGGGCGGCAGCCTGACCGTCGATAGCACCCCCGGCCAGGGCAGTCGATTCACCCTGAGCATTCCCGCACACTTCTCCTGACATGCGCCACCCACTTTCGCTACTCGCCCTGCTCCTGTTCATATCAGCCAGCCACGCTGCCGATGTTCGCCAATTCCAGCCGCAGGGCCAGGTCGGCCATGTCGCTCAGGTCTCGGCGCAATTCAGCCAGCCCATGGTCAAACTGGGTGACGACACCGCCACCGCGCCGTTCGCCATCGATTGCGCCGGAATTTCCGGCGATGGCCGCTGGAGCAGCGAACGGACCTGGACCTGGCGCCCGCAACGCCCGCTGCAAGCCGGCGAGCGTTGTGTGTTCACGCTGCGCGACGGCTTGAGCACCCTGCAGGGCGAAACCCTGAGCGGCAAGCGCCGCTTCGAATTCACCGGTGCCGCACCCCGCCCCTGGCGCATCCGGCCGAGTGCCGGCGCGCTGATCGAGGAAGACCAGGCCTTCGTCATCGACGGTGGCGGCCCGCTTGACCCGGCTTCGTTCAACGACCGACTGTGGTGCGAAGCTGACGGCGTCGGCCAGCGCATCCCGGCCCGGCCGCTGCCCCCCGCCATCCGCCAGGCGGTACTGGGACAAGCCAACATGCCGGACCACGCCATCGTCGTCACCTGCAGCGAAACCCTGCCGGCCGGGCGCAAGATGAAACTGGTCTGGGGCAAAGGCATCAGGGCGGCCAACGGCACCCCGGCCGACAAGGAACAGAGTTTCGTCTACTCAGTGCGCGAACCATTCACCGCCAGCCTGTCGTGCGAACGCGAAAAGGCCGGGGCACCCTGCTCGCCGCTGTCGGCGATCCGGCTCAACTTCAGCGCACCGGTCGACGTGAAGTATTTCGACAAGATCCGCCTGACCTCCGCCGAGGGGCCACGCCGGCCGCAGCCGCTGGACCGCGAGAATCCGCAAGCGGTATTCGACAGCATTGCTTTCCCCGGCCCCTTGCCGCAAAACACGGAATTCAAACTCGAATTGCCGGCTGCAGTGAAGGACGAAGCCGGCCGCGCCTTGAGTAACGCCGAGCGTTTCCCGCTGACCGTGCGCACCGGCGCGCTGCCGCCGCTGGCCAAGTTCCCCGGCGATTTCGGCATCGTCGAACTCAAGGAAGGCGGATTGTTGCCGGTGACGCTGCGCAACGTCGAAGCCAGCCTCAAGACCGCCGGCCTGGCGCTGCCCGGTAGCCACCGTTTCAGCGACCAGCGGCTGACCGAGGACGCCGACGTGATCGCCGCCATGCGCGCGCTGGCAAAGTTCGAACAACAGAGCAACAAATACAAGGTGGTGGTCGACGGCAAGACCGAAGAGCGCTACGACCCCTACTACGCCCGCGAACTCTCTTTCCTCGCCCAGCGCCCCGGCGTCACCCGGCAGGAGCTACCCAAACCCGGCGGCAGCGCCGAGTTCGAGGTGATCGGCATTCCGCTCGGCAAACCCGGCTACCACATCGTCGAAATCGAGAGCCGCTTGCTCGGCAACGCCCTGCTGTCGACGCCCAAGCCGATGTACGTGCGCAGCGCGGTGCTGGTCACCAACCTCGCCGTGCATCTCAAGGTCGGCCAGGACAACGCGCTGGTCTGGGTCACCACGCTCGACACCGGCAAGCCGGTGGCCGACGCCGAGGTCCGCGTGTCGACCTGCGCCGGCAAGCAGCTGTGGCAGGGCAAAACCGACGCGCTCGGCCGGGCCAGGATCGACCAGGCGCTCGACAATCCGTACTGCGACGGCGACCGCTTCCTGTTCGCCAGCGCCCGCAGCGGCGGCGATTTCAGCTTCGTCCGTTCGGACTGGAACGAAGGCATCGAGCCGTGGCGTTTCGGCGTCTACAGCTGGGGTGACAACAGCCCGCTGCGCATCCACGGTATCCTCGACCGCAGCCTGTTCCGTCCCGGCCAGACGCTATCGGTCAAACACCTGGCGCGCAGCCGCGACAGCCGGGGTTTCTCGCTGCCGGCCGCGGACAAGTTGCCGAACAAGCTGGTCCTGCGCCATAGCGAGAGCGGCACCGAATTCACCCAGCCGCTCAGCTGGGACGCCCAGGCGAGCGCGGTCAACGCCTGGAAAGTCCCGGAATCGGCCAAGCTCGGCACCTGGCAGATTGTCCTCCAGGGCGGTGCCGACGGCGAGATCTACAGCAGCGAGTTCCGCGTCGCCGACTTCCGCCTGCCGGTGTTCACCGGCAGCGTCCAGGGCGTGCCGGCGCGCCAGATCGCGGTCAGCAAGGTGCCGCTGGCGCTCGGCCTGTCCTTCCTCAACGGCGGCGCCGCCAAGCACGCCGAGGTCGAGGTCTCGGCGACGCTGCGCCCGCGCTGGGTGCACCACGCGCGCTACGGCGACTACCGCTTCAACGTCGGTTTTGACGACGAGGCGCTGGCCGCATTTGCCATCGATGCCGGCGTCAACGAAGAAAGCCTGGTCCTCGACAAGCAGCAGCTCAAACTCGACGCCGCCGGCGCCGGCCGTCTCGAAGTGCCTTTGCCGGCCAAGCCCGGCGGCCCGGCCGAACTCTACGCCGAAATGAGTTTCGCCGACCCGAACGGCGAAATCCAGACCATCCGCGGCGTCGTGGACCTGCGCCCGTCGGCGCTGGAAATCGGCGTCAAGATCGCCGACTGGGCCAGCGGCGGCAGCAGCAACCGGCTCCAGGCCGTGGTTCTCGACACCGCCGGCAAGCCGGTCGCCGGCCAGACGGTCAAGGTCACCGCCAAACGCCGCATCGACAGCAGCCACCGGCGACGCATCGTCGGCGGCTTCTACGCCTACGAAAACACCCAGGAATACCGCGACCTCGGCGAAGTCTGCGCCGGCCAGACCGACAGTCGCGGCCTGCTGCTGTGCGAGCTGTCGACGGCCGATCCGGGCGCCATCTACCTGCTCGCCGAGACCCGCGACGTCAAGAACAACGTTGCCCGCGCCGGCACCAGCTACTGGGTTTCCGGTGGTGGCGACCTGTGGTTTTCTGCCGGCAACCAGGACCGCATCGACGTGATTCCCGAGAAGAAGGCCTGGGCGGCTGGCGAAACCGCCCGCTTCCAGGTGCGCACGCCGTTCCGCGAAGCCACCGCGCTGATCTCGGTCGAAGCCGGCGGCATCCTCGAAACTTTCGTCCAGCCGCTGTCGCGCTTCAAACCGACGGTGGAAGTGCCGGTGCGCGGCGAATGGGGGCCGAACGCTTTCGTTTCGGTGCTGGTCGTGCGCGGACGGGTCGAACCGGTGAAGTGGTATAGCCTGTTCCAGTGGGGCTGGCGCGAGCCGCTGGCCTGGTTCCGCGCCTGGTGGAACCCGGAGCAGCCGACAGCCATGGTCGATCTGGCCAAACCTTCGTACCGCATCGGCCTCGCCGAAATCGCCGTCGGTACCGAAGCCTTCCAGCTCAAGGTCGAGATCAGCAGCGACCAGACCGACTACCAGCCGCGTCAGCAGGCGACCGTGAACATTCGCGTCAGCACGCCCGACGGCAAGCCGCTGCCGACCGGCAGCGAGGTCGCTTTCGCTGCCGTCGACCAGGCACTGCTCGAACTGCGCCCGAACGACAGCTGGCAGCTGCTCGAAGCGATGCTGCCGACGCGCGGCTACGCGGTCGAAACGGCAACCGCGCAAGGCATGGTCATCGGCAAGCGCCACTTCGGCAAGAAGGCGCTGCCGCCCGGCGGCGGTGGCGGCAAAGCGCCGGCCCGCGAGCTGTTCGACACGCTGCTGCTGTGGCAGCCGAAAGTGGCGCTCGACGCCAACGGCCGGGCGACGCTGCGCGTGCCGCTCAACGATGCACTCAGCAAGTTCAAGCTGGTCGCTGTCGCCAGCGCCGGCAGTGCACTGTTCGGTACCGGCAGCACCAGCATCCGCAGCAGGCAGGACCTCCAGATCATCTCCGGCCTGCCGCCGCTGGTCCGCGAAGGTGACCGTTACACGGCAATGCTGACGCTGCGCAACGGCACCGCCCGGACGATGAATCTCACGGTCGACGGCAAAAACGGGGCAAAAACGCTGGCGGCGCAGAAACTGACGCTGGCACCGGAAAGCGCCGGCGAACTGCGCTGGCCGATGCAGGCCGGCGAAGGCATTACGGCGGAAACCTGGGAATTCACCGCGCGCGAAGACGGCGGCAAGGCGGCCGACACGCTGCGCATCACCCAACAGGTGGCGCCGGCGGTGCCGGTCACCGTCCAGCACGCCAGCTTCCTGCGCGTCGACGGCGACACCCGCTTGGCGGTGACCCTGCCGACCGGCGCCCTGCCCGGCAAGGGCGGCGTCGAGGTCGCGCTGTCGCCCAAGCTGGCGACGCCGCCGCCCGGTCTGCTGCGCTTCTTCGCCGATTACCCCTACGCCTGCCTGGAACAGAAGACCTCGGTCGCCGTCGGCCTGCACGATCCGGCACGCTGGCAGCAGATCGCCGACACCCTGCCCGGCTACCTCGACGACCACGGCCTGGCCGCCTACTTCCCCGGCCTGGCTGGTAGCCCGACGCTGACCGCCTACCTGCTCGACGTGGTCACGCTGGCCGGCTTCACGCTGCCGGAAGACAGCCGCCGGCGCATGCTGCAGGGGCTGAATGCCTTCGTCGATGGTCGTATCAAGCGCGACGAATGGGCGCCCGGCTTTGCCGGCGATGTGCGCCTGCACCGCCGCCTCAACGCTTTACAGGCACTGGTCCGCCAGGGCGAGAAGCCGCAGCGCGCGGCAGCGGCGCTCGACATCGACCCGCTGCTGCTGCCGACCGCGGCGCTGATCGACTGGACGCTGGTGCTCAAGGCGCTACCCGACCTGCCGCAGCGCGAAGCAAAGTACGCCGCCGCCCGCCAGGAACTGCGCAACCGCCTCGGCTACGCCGGCAGCCGGCTGGTCTTCGCCAACGAGCGCGCCGACTACGGCTGGTGGATGATGGCCAGCGCCGACGCCAACGCCTTCCGCCTGATCGAGGCGATGCTCGACGACGCCGAGTGGCAGACCGACCTGCCGCGCCTGCTGCAGGGCGCGCTCGAACGCCAGCAGCGCGGCCGCTGGCTGACGACCACGGCAAACGCCTGGGCGCGGGTGACGCTCGACCGCTTCGCGCAGAAGTTCGAGCGCGAGGCGGTGACCGGCGTCACCAAGGCGACGCTGGCCCCGGCCAGCGCCGAATTCGACTGGAAGAGTGCCGACAGCAAGCCGCTCACCCTGCCCTGGCCGGCCAAACCCGGCAAGGACGACGCGCTGGCGCTCAGCCACGCCGGCAGCGGCAAGCCCTGGGCCAACATCCAGGTGCTGGCAGCGATCCCCGACGGCTCGCCGCGTTACGCCGGCTACCGCATCCAGCGGCAACTGACGCCGCTGCAGCAGAAGACGCCGGGCAAGTTCAGCCGTGGTGACCTGTGGCGGGTGACGCTGAGCATCGACGCCGACCACGACATGAGCTGGGTGGTGATCAGCGACCCTGTACCGGCCGGCGCGCGCATCCTCGGCGACGGCGACGGGCGCGACTCGGCCATCGCCACGCGCGGCGAAAGCGACGCCCGCGAAGGCCGCTGGCCGAGCTTCATCGAACGCAGCTTCGGCGCCTGGCGCACCTATTACGAAATGCTGCCGCGCGGCCGCACGCAGATCGCCTACACCGTGCGCCTGAACAATGCCGGCGACTTCGCGCTGCCGCCAACGCGGGTCGAGGCGATGTATGCGCCGGACGTCTTCGGCGAGCTGCCGAACGCCCGCCTGCAGGTCGGCGAGTGATCAGCGCAACTCGTCGATGAGCTGCGTCAGCTTGTCCTCGACCTCGGCCACCCAGCGCGCCAGCCGGGCATCGCCGCCCGGCGGCGACAGCGGCTGGAAGCCGAGGCGGGTGGCCCCGTCCTCGGTATATACGGCAAAGCGCCAGGGCAAGGCCAGCCCGGCACGCAGGTCGGCAGCCAGCAGTTCCTCGACCGCGCGCCAGCCGACGATGTCGAGCAGCAGGTAATCCTCGTCGAAGCTCCGCGCCTCGCCGCGCGCCCGGCGCGCCAGCGCTTCGCCGAGATCGTGGCGGGCAAGCACGCTCAAACCCAGGCGCTGCAGCGCGGGTTCGAGTTCGAAAACGACTTCCTGGAAGGACTTGCTGCTTTCGGCGAGATGAAACACGGTTTTTCCTGAACGATGGATCGCTGCGCAATGTAGCGGAATCCGGGCGCCCAGGCCAGACACTCAACGCAGCGCCGAAGCGTAACCCTCCTCGGCCAGCACCTGGCGTACCGCTGGCCGCGTCAGCATGCGCTGGTAATGGGCAGCGCAATGTTCGGGCAAGGGGATATCGCTGCGCACCGCCCAGAACTCGACGTAGAACAGCGCTGCGTCGGCGATGCCGAAATTGTCGGCGAACCAGTCGCGACCGGCGAGTTCGCCGTTGATCAGGGCGAAGCCCTGGTCGATGATCTGCCGGCCCTGCGCCTTTACCGATTCGTGATCGCTCGTACTCGGCGCGAAGCGCTCGGTGGTGAAGATGCGGGCAAAACCCTGGGTGTGCAGCGTATGCACGATGTAGTTGAGCCAGCCGAGCACGCGCACCTCACCAGCAATGTCGGTCGGCAACAGCTTGCGCTTCGGATAGCTGCGCGCCAGCCACCAGGCAATTGCAGAAAACTCGGTCAGCGCCGTGCCATCGTCGAGCACCAGCGCCGGAATCGTGCCCTTGGGATTGATCGCCTGGTAATCCTTCTTGTACTGGTCGCCGGCCAGCAGATTGATGATCCAGGCCTCGAACACCAGGCCGCATTCTTCAAGCAGGATGTGGATGCCGGTCGAACATGAACCGGGCGTCATGTAGAACTTCTTGCTCATGCCAGCGCCGCCACCAGCTTCTCATAACCGCCGTCGACGCTGAAGACGCGCTGAAAACGGAAGTCGCTGAACATCTGCGCATAAGTCTGGCTGGCGTTGCCGTGATAGCAGTAGATCAGCACCGGCTGCTCTTTCGGCAAGCGCTTGACCCAGGCCAGCACACGTTCTTCCGAAAGCTGGGCAGCGCCCTCGATATGGCCCTGACGGTAACTGACCAGATCGCGCACGTCGAACACGGCCAGACTGGCTTCCTGGCGGAGCAGTTCGGCCGCCTGTGTGGCGGAGATGCACTGGTAGGGGATGCGGTCAATAGCGTTCATGGTCGATGGCCTGGCAGAAGATGAGCAGATGACGCAAAAGCGATGCCAGCACCAGGAGCGCTGGCAAACGCCGGCTGGCGGGCATTGGCCGGCTTGGCACCTGTCGGATGTGCGACATTGTTGGCCCCCGGCGCTAGAATGTCCGACACCCTCACGAAACCAATCCGCATGTCTGACCTGCTGCACCCCTATACCACCAGCGATGGCGAAGCGATCATCGACGCCACCCGCACCTGGCTCGAACGTGCCGTCATCGGCCTCAACCTCTGTCCGTTCGCCAAAAGCGTGGTCGTCAAGAAACAGGTGCGCTACGCGCTGAGTGCAGCCAGTAATGCCGACGAATTGCTCGCCGAACTGGAACACGAATTCGCCCTGCTCGCGACGACGCCGGCAGCCGAGCTCGACACCACGCTGCTGATCCACCCGCTGGCGATGACCGATTTTCTCGACTACCACTTCTTCCTCGCCGAAGCCGACGCGCTGCTGCGCAATCTCGACTACGAAGGCGTGTTCCAGATCGCCAGCCTGCACCCGCAATACGAATTCGCCGGCAGCGACCCCGACGACATCGCCAATTTCACCAACCGCTCGCCCTATCCGACACTGCACCTGCTCCGTGAAAGCAGCATCGACCGCGCGGTGGCGGCTTTCCCCGACGCCGAATCGATCTACGAGCGCAACATCGAGACCATGCAGCGCCTCGGCCACGACGGCTGGAAAAAACTCTGGACCCGCTGATCCGCCGCACCCTCCTGCTGATCTGCACGCTGCTGGCGCCGCTGCCGGCAGTCGCGCTACCGTCGTTCGACGAAGTCCGTGCCGCCTACCGACCCTCGGAAGCGACGCTGCTCGCGCGCGACGGCCGACCGCTGCACAGCCTGCGCGTCGACATGCAGGTGCGCCGACTGGCGTGGACGCCGCTCGCCGACATCTCGCCGGCCCTGCTGCGCGCGGTGATCGCCGCCGAAGACAAGCGCTTCATGGAACACGGCGGCGTCGACTGGCTGGCCGCCGGCAGCGCCGCCTGGAGCAACCTGCGCGGCAGCCGCACCCGTGGCGCCAGCACATTGACCATGCAGCTGGCCGGGCTGATCGAAGAAGACGGGCAAAGACGCGGCCAGCGCAGCTTTCTCGCCAAGATCGGCCAGTCAGCCGCCGCCCTGCGTCTGGAGCGGAGCTGGAGTAAGGGCCGCATCGTCGAGGCTTACCTCAACCTGGTCAGTTTTCGCGGCGAACTACAGGGCGTCGCGGCGATGAGCCGGGCCTTGTTCGGCAAATGGCCGCACGGCCTCGACGACCGCGAATCGGCCATTGCCGCCGTCCTGCTGCGCGCACCCAACGCCACGCCGGATACCGTCGCCCGGCGCGCCTGCGCGCTGCTCACCGAACTGCAGCGCGCCGACGAATGCCGTGGCCTGGAAGCCTTCACCTTCCAGGCGCTCAACCACAACCTGCGCGATTTACGCCCGGAAGCGCCGCAACTGGCGCCGCACCTCGCCCGCAAACTACTCGCCGAACCCGGCCGCGACCGGCGCAGCAGCCTCGACGCCGATTTGCAGGCCTTTGCCGTCGACAGCCTGCGCCGCCACCTGTCGGCGCTCAGCCGCCAGAACGCCGAGGACGGCGCGGTCATCGTCATCGACAACGCCAGCGGCGAGATCCTCGCCTGGGTCGGCTCCAGTGGCGACCTGTCCGGCGCCGCCGAAGTCGATGGCGCGACAGCGCTGCGTCAGGCCGGATCGACGCTGAAGCCCTTTCTCTACGCCCAGGCTTTCGAACGCCGCCTGCTGACGCCGGCTTCGCTGATCGACGATGCACCGCTGAGCCTGGACACCGGCAACGGCCTGTACACACCGCAGAACTACGATCCCGGCTACCGTGGCTGGGTGTCGGCCCGGCCGGCGCTGGCCGGTTCGCTGAACATCCCGGCGGTGCAGACGCTGGTCCGCGTCGGCGCCGACAGCTTTCACCAGCGCCTGAAGACGCACGGCTTCGCCAGCCTCAAGGAAGACGGCGACTGGTACGGCTACAGCCTGGCCCTCGGCTCGGCCGACATCTCGCTGCTGATGCTGGCCAACGCCTACCGGACCCTGGCCAACGCCGGCAAATGGACGCCGCTGCGTGCCGTCCCGGCCCGCCAGCCGGCACCGGCGCCCTGCCGCCAGGGCGGCTGCGAGGGCGTTTTCGACGGCAAGCCGCATACCGTCGACACCCCGGCCGCAGCCTTTCTCGTTGCCGACATCCTCGCCGACCGCGCCGCCCGCGCCGGCACCTTCGGCCTAGAATCCTGGCTGACGACGCCCTACTGGTCGGCGGTCAAGACCGGCACCAGCAAGGACATGCGCGACAACTGGTGTGTCGGCTTCTCACCCCGTTACACCGTCGGCGTCTGGGTCGGCAACGCCTCTGGCAGCCCGATGCACGACGTCTCCGGTATTTCCGGCGCGGCCCCGGTGTGGCGCGAGGTCATGGACCGCCTGCAGCGCGCTGCGCATACCCCGCCGCCGACAGCCCCCGCCGGCGTCGTCGGGCTGACCATCCGCTTCGAACCGGCGCTCGAACCGCCCCGCCGCGAGTGGTTCATCCAGGGTACTGAACAGCCGGTCGTCCGCGCCGCCGCCGGCCAGGCGTTGACCCGCATCGTCTATCCGGCCGACGGCACGGTGATCGCCCTCGACCCGGACATTCCGCCCGCCCGCCAACGCATCCTGCTGCGCCTCTCCGGCCCCATGCCCAAGGGCGGCCAATGGCGCATCAACGACCAGCCGCTGCCCGCCGGTACCAGGGAGCGCTGGCTGCCACAACCGGGCAGGCACCGCCTGAGCCTGCACGATGGTCGCGGCACGCTGGTCGACAGCAACCGCTTCGAGGTCCGTGCCTTGCGCGGCAAACCCCGCTGATCCCCAGGTCAGACCGCGTCGGTCAGACGGTGGATGATGGCGGATAGTTCTGACTGAATGTCGAGTTGCCCGTCCTGGGCATCGATCAGGCCATCCAGTCCATCGCGCACGGTTTCCAGCAGATAACGCTCCTGTTGCTCGGTCAGGCCGAGATGGACAAAACGTTTTTCCAGCGTTTCCCCCAGGCGATGGATAGCCATCCGGGTTTCGGCCATCGACTGTTTCTGCCGCCCTTCGATGGCCGCGAGCAGCTTGTTGATCCCCGCCAGACTGCCACTGATCGCCGCCTCTCCCTGTTGCCGACGCAGTTCCGCATCCAGTGCCCGCACCCGGGCATCGGCCGCCTCGGCCAGGATGGCCAAATTATCCCGGATCCGCCCTGCCCGTTCGTCGTCCCGCGGCATGTTGCTGACCAGGATAGAGAGACAGGGGTAATTGACAATCATCCGGCTATGGAAGCCGACGATCCGCCCCATGTCGCGCAAGTTGGCGAAGGTGGCGGCTTCGAGGCCACCTGAATCGGGAAACATCCGAACCGCCTGCCCGGGCAGGCGCAGTTCCACTGCGCCGACGAGCTCATATGAAACCAGCGTATCGAGCACCAGTTGCGCCAGTTCTCCAGCCTGCTGGCAACTGTTGAAGCGCTGCAGTGCCTGCAACAGCACGCCCATCTCGCCCATGCTGCTCATTGCCGAAAACGCCGTGCTGCTGGCCGATCCGACCTGCTCCTGCAGTTCGCAACGCTCCTGCAGCAGCGCGCGCAGTTCGGCATTGTTCTGCTCAAGCGCCCGGGTTCTTTCGGCGACGGCGGCTTCCAGTGCGCTGTTCTGGTCGAGCAAGGCCTGTTCGGCAAGCTTGCGGGCAGTGATGTTCTGCAGGGTCTCGATGGCGCCGATGACTTCCCCCCCCGGGCCGAGCACGGGAGCGGCGGTGAAGTACAGCCAGCAGCCCCGTTCTCCGAGCGAAGGAAAGAAACCCTCGGCTTCGTAAGCCCCGACAACCACCTCGGAAGCCTTGCAGTGCCCGGCCTCGTAGTTGCGCATGGCCTGCTCGATCTCGCCGGCAACGATGTAATCAGCGAGTATGGGGCGCGGCGCCGCGTAAAAGCCACGCCAGTGATCGCTGCTACCGATGATTTCAGCTGCCGGAATACCGGTCACCAGTTCGCAGGCGCGATTCCAGTGGGTGACGCGATGTTGCCCGTCGATCACGAATGTCGCCACCGGACTCCCCTGCAACAGGGAATCAAGCACTTCCGGCACAAACTCCGGCGGGTTGAAACGGGGGCTGACGATGACCAAGGCGACACCTCATAAGTTACATAATCGTCAAATACATTAAATCAAAACAATGCAAATATCAATATTTTTGTTATTTGACATAATTTTGACACATTGTTGTGCTAAATTGCCTCGCGCCAAGCATGGCCGGGGAAAATCCCTAAGCCTGCCGATGACGAGCTTGTGGCAAACTTCCGCCATGCATGCATTTCCCCATCTCTCCGCCATCGACTGGCTGGCACTGACCGTGTTTTTTGCCAGTTGGGCCGGCTACGCCTGGTTTTCGGAACACAGCGTGCGCGGTGCCGGCGGGCTGATCCGGACCAGCCAGCGCTACCGGCTGGAATGGGCTTACCGCATGCTCGAACGCGATGTCCGGGTGACCGACTCGACGCTGATCGGCAACCTGATGACCAGCGTCTCGTTCTACGCCAACACCACCATTTACATCATCGCCGGCCTGTTCGCCGCCCTCGGCGCCGCCGACACGCTGCTCGGCGTGGCGGCCGACCTGCCCTTCGCCGGGCCGGGCAGCCGCGAATTGCTGGAGATCAAGCTGATCCTGGTACTCGGCAGTTTCGTCTTCGCCTACTTCAAGTTCACCTGGTCGCTGCGCCAGTTCAACCTGCTGTCCATCCTCGTCGGCGCCGCGCCAACCGGGGCGACCGGCGACCCGGCCATCGACGCCTACGCCCGGCAGGTCGCCGGTGCCAACAACCTGGCCGGCGACGATTTCAACCGCGGCATCCGGGCCTATTATTTCGGCCTGGCCGCTGCCGGCTGGCTGTTCCATCCGCTGATCCTGGCGCTCGCTGCCCTGCTGGTGTGTGTCGTGCTGTATCGCCGCGACTATCGCTCGGCCGCCCTCGACGTCCTGCGCGGCAAAGCCTGACCATGCAGAAGAACGCACTGGCCGGCGTCGGCTTCGGCCTGCTCGCCTATGGTATCTGGGGATTTTTCCCGCTGTACTTCCATCAGCTCAATCATGTCGCGCCGATGGACATCCTCGCCAACCGCGCCTTGTGGGCCTGCGTCTTCGTCGCCCTGCTGCTGATGCTCAGCCGCCAATGGCACAAGGTCCGGCAGATTTTCGGCAAGCCGCGCCAGATCGCCATGCTCAGCCTGGCGGCACTGCTGGTCGGCAGCAACTGGCTGGTTTTCCTGTGGGCGGTCGGCAACCAGCAAGTGGTCGAGTCGAGCCTGGGTTATTTCCTGACGCCCATCGTCAACGTGCTGCTCGGCCTGCTGGTGCTCAAGGAACGGCTCAACGGCAAGGAATGGCTGGCCATCGGCCTGGCCGTCGCCGGTCTGGTCAATGAAATCGTCACCCTCGGCGGTCTGCCCTGGGTATCGCTGTTCCTGGCCGGCACCTTCGGCACTTACGGCCTGGTGCGCAAGCAGGTGCCGGTCGATGCCCTGCCCGGCCTGTGGCTGGAAACCCTGGTCATGCTGCCGCTGTGTTTCGCCTACGCGATCTGGCAGGCCAACAGCGGGCATACGGTGTTCGTCCTGGATACGCCCTCGACCACGCTCTGGCTGATCGGCGCCGGCATCCTCACCGCCCTGCCGCTGATCGCCTTCGCCGCCGCCACCCAACGCCTGAACCTGGCCACCGTCGGCATGCTGATGTACATCAACCCGACCATGCAGTTCCTGACCGCCATCTACATTTTCGGCGAACCGCTGCAGACCGGAAAACTGCTCAGTTTCGCGCTGATCTGGCTAGGCCTGCTGGTGTTCAGCTGGAGCATGTGGCAGAAACGCCAGGGCGCCTAGCGGTTGGCCCGGGTGTAGCCCATCATCGCTTCCGGGACGCTGTCCAGCGGCATCACCTGATCGGCCGCGCCCAGCTTGATGGCCTCGCGGGGCATGCCGAAGACCACGCAACTGGCTTCGTCCTGGGCGATGGTGTGGGCGCCGGCATCGTGCATTTCCTTGAGTCCGCGGGCACCGTCGTCGCCCATGCCGGTCAGGATGATGCCCAGCGCGTTGGCACCGGCAAATTTGGCGACCGAACGGAACAGCACATCGACCGACGGCTTGTGGCGATTGACCAGTGGCCCGTCGACCACCTCGACCAGGTATTGCGCACCGCTACGCTTGAGCATCATGTGCCGGCCGCCGGGGGCGATCAGCGCCCGACCGGGCATGACCCGGTCGCCGTCGCGCGCTTCGCGCACTTCGATCTCGCAGATGCTGTTCAGGCGTTCGGCGAACATGGCGGTGAATTTCTCGGGCATGTGCTGGACGATGACGATGCCCAGGCAGGTCGCCGGCAGGCGTGTCAGGATGGCCTCCAGGGCCTGGGTGCCGCCGGTCGAGGTGCCGATGGCGATCAACTGGTCGGTGGTGCGCGCCATGGCGGTCGGCGTGCCGGAAGCCAGGACGGCGTCGGCGGTCAGTTTCGGGCGATTCAGCGGTGCCGCCGTACCGCTGCGCGGCAGCGCGCGCAGGTTGGCCTTGGCGGCGGTACGCACCGCCTGGACGATGTCGTTGGATGAATCTTCGAGAAAAGCCTTGAGACCGGCCTTGGGCTTGGTGATGATGGTCACCGCGCCGGCCGCCATGGCGTCGAAAGTCGCCTGGGCGCCGCTTTCGGCCAGCGACGAGCAGATGATCACCGGCGTCGGCCGCTCGGTCATGATCTTGCGCAGGAAGGAGATGCCATCCATGCGCGGCATCTCGATATCGACGATCAGCACATCCGGCCAGCAGGCCCGCAGCTTGTCCACGGCAAACACCGGGTCGGACGCGGTGGCAACCACCTCGATGCCCGGCTCCCGCGAAAGTGCCTGGGAAATGACCTGGCGCACCAGCGCCGAGTCGTCGACGATCATTACCTTGATGTTTCCTGCCATGTCCGTCAGTCTTTTTGGTAAATGGTCGGACGAACCTGGGTCAGTCCGCAGGAAATGCCGTTCAGCGTTTCCGAATGACCAATGATGAAATACCCACCCGGCTGCAGGCGCGGCAGAAGATTGCCCACCACCTTGCGCTTGGTTTCCATGTCGAAATAGATCATCACGTTGCGCAGGAAGATCACGTCGAAACGGCCGATGTCGGCGGTGATTTCCTGGGTCAGGTTGATGTGGTGAAAAGTGCAGCGGCTGCGCAGGGTCGGCGAGATCAGGAAGGTGCCGGCCTGGCTGCGCACCCCCTTGAGGCAGTACTTGCCGAGCAGAGCCGGCGGAATGCCCTCGTTACGCTCGATCGGATAATGCCCGCGCCGAGCCTTCTCCAGCACCTGCGTGCTGATGTCCGAGCCGACGATCTCCCAGGGCGCATCCTTCAGGTTCTCGGCCAGCAGCATGGCCAGGGTGTAGGCCTCCTCGCCGGTCGAACTGGCTGCGCTCCAAACCCGGAAGGTCGACGGGCTGCGCCGGTTGGCGAGGATTTCTTCGCGCAGGAAGTCGAAATGTTTGGGTTCGCGGAAGAAATAGGTTTCGTTGGTGGTCAGCAGATCGACCATGGTCTGCAGTTCTTCCGGATGTTCGCCGGTAGCGAGCATGCGGTAATACTGGCTGAAGTTATCCAGTTGATAGTAGCGCAGGCGTTTCTGCAGACGACCGACGAGCAGCACCTTCTTGGCGTCGGACAGGCTGATGCCGGCAAGCTTGTAGATCAGGCGCTGGAACAGCCCGAATTCCTGATCGGTGATTGCGGATTCGCTCATCAGAACAACTCGATTTTCTTGCCGGCAGGCTGCGCCGGCTTGTTGAGCAGGGATTCGGCGTAGGCCTGTTCCTCGCGACGCAGGGATTCCTGGCTGACCAGGCTGGACGTGACCCGCTTGCAGTAAGCGTCGCCGGTAGCCGGAACCAGCAGGATCTTGCGCGACCACGGACCGAGGAAGTCGGAAGCCACCAGCGGAATGCCTTCGCGGTCCAGCCATTCATGGGCAAAATCGGCGTTGCGCTTGCCCACCGCCGGCGCCCCCTGAACCGTGGTGTCGATCACCGCACCGCCGCCGAAGGCCTTGGCCTGCATGCGGTGCTTGGCCGCACCGCGCTGCAGCATGCCGTTGAGCAGGGCTTCCATGCAGGCGTCGCCAGCCAGCAGTACATCTTCGTCGGCGTGCGCGCCGCGCTTCATCTGCGGCAGCATGAAGTGATTCATCCCGGCAATCGGCAGTACCGGATCAAACAGGCAGACCGCCACACAGGAGCCGAGCAGCGTGGAAATCGGCCGCTCGCGCTCGACCGCCCACTCGCCGGGCCGGATGCTGCGCGACAGACGTTCGATATCCCGGGTGCTCAGACTGCTGTAATCGGTCATCGACGTCCTTGCCCGCGCCCTTGCTCGACGGTGAAGAAGTCCATCAATTCCTGCAGTTGCCCGGCCTGCCCGCCCAGTTCCTCGGCCGTGGCGGCCAGTTCTTCCGAGGCCGAAGCATTCTGCTGGGTCGCCTTGTTCAACTGGCCCATGGCCTGGTTGATCTGGGCCACGCCCGACGATTGCTCCTGGCTGGCCGAGGCAATCTCCTGGACCAGATCCGAGGTCTTCTGGATGTTCGGCACCATGGCTTCGAGCAACTGGCCGGCGCTTTCCGCCATCTTGACCGACGAACCGGCCAATTGACCAATTTCCTGCGCCGCCACCTGGCTGCGTTCGGCCAGCTTGCGCACTTCCGCCGCGACCACGGCAAAGCCCTTGCCGTGCTCGCCGGCGCGGGCCGCCTCAATCGCCGCATTCAGCGCCAGCAGGTTGGTCTGGTAGGCGATGTCGTCGATGATGCCGATCTTGCCGGCAATCGACTTCATCGCCTCGACGGTCCGGTTGACCGCCTCGCCACCGTCGCCAGCCTCGGTCGCCGCGCGCGTGGCAATGCCGTCGGTGACCTTGGCATTGTCAGTGTTCTGGGTGACCGATGCGGTCATCTGCTCCAGTGAGGCCGTAGTTTCCTCGACCGAAGCCGCCTGCTCGGACGATGCCTGGCTCAACGACTGGGCCGTTGCCGAGACCTGGCCGGCGGCATTGGACAAGGCGTCAGCGGCGACGATGATCTGGGCAATGGTGTCGGAAAGCTTGTTCAGCGTGTTGTTCAGGGCCGTCTGCAGGGTAGCGAAATCGCCCTGGTAGGCCTCGGTGATGCGCGGGCTCATGTCGCCCCGCTCCATCGCCGCCAGCACCCGCTGGACATCCTGGATCGGCGTCACGACGGCATCCAGGGTTGCATTGACGCCTTCGACAATCCTGCGGAAGTCGCCCTGGTGCAGGCCGGCGTCGGCGCGCGTCGCCAGCTTGCCAGCGACCGCAGCGGCCGACAGCATGTTGGCATCGTCGACCAGTTTGTTGACCGCAGCGATACAGGTGTTCAGGTTGTTCTTCAGCGTGTTGAAATCGCCGTTGTAGTTATCGGTGATGCGCGGCGGAATATCGCCACGGGCAATCCGGTCCACGTAGCTGGCAGCGACGTTGAGCGGCCCGATCACAGCGTCGAGCGTGCGGTTCACGCCGTCGACGATGCGCTTGAAATCCCCGGCATGACGGCTGGCGTCGGCGCGCGTCGACAGCTTGCCCTCGATCGCTGCCGTACTCAGCATGGCAGCGTCGGCGACCAGCTTGTTGACCGCCTCGACGCAGGTGTTCAGGTTGTTCTTGATGACGTTGAAATCACCGTGATAGGGGTCGGTGATCGGCGGCGGAATGTCGCCCTTGGAAATCCGGTCAACATAGTTGGCGGCGACGTTGAGCGGCCCGATGACCGCATCCAGGGTCTGGTTGATGCCGGCGATGATGCTGGCGTACTCACCCGGATGCCGCGAGGCATCGGCACGCACCGACAGATCGCCCTGCAGGGCGGCAGCGACCAGGGCCTGGGCGTCGTGGTCCATGCTGATCAGCACCTGCTGGATTTCCGCCAGCGACGCCTGGACGGCACCGAGTTCGTCCTTGCGGTCGACCTCGATCTGGCGCGAGAAATCGCCGGCCGCCAGACGGCTGACACTGCCTTGCGCCGAGCCCAGACCACGCACCAGACGGATCATCACCCAGAGGAAGAGGATGTTGAACAACACACCGACCAGGACGACCGCGACCCCCATGCCCAGCGACCAGCGCGCCGCGGCGCGCAAAGCTTCGACCTTGGCGCTCAGGTCGCCGACCAGATGATCCTCGACCACCTTCATGGCGTCGATCTTGTCGGTAATGATCTTGAACCAATGGGCCGGCTCGACCTCGAAACCGCCTTCGTTGACCTTGTCGAAAACCCGCTGGCGGATCTGCTCGACCTCGCCGTTTACTGGCCCGGCCAGCAGTCCGGAAAGCTCATCGACACGGGCCGGGTCGGCCACCGAGAGGAACTGCTTGACGTAGGCGCCCTGCGCCGCCACCACGCTGGCCAGGGTCCGGAACTGGGGCAAGGCAACCGGCGCGTTGGCAGTGAGGATGCCATTGACCGTGGCCCGCTCGCGCCCGGCGTTTTCCTTGGCGCGCAGGAACAGATCGAGCGCGGTCAGCGCCTTGCTGGTGATGTCCTGGTCGCTGATCTTGCCACTCTCGGTGACCATGTCGAGCAACTGATCGATGGTGTTCGAGTAATAGACAAACGACGCCGGCGGCTGCATCTGCAGACCGTCGATCGCCCGCCGCGTCTCGGCAAGTTGCTTCATGGCCTTCAGGCTGGCGTCAAGCTTGCCGCGGACACTGTCGCCCAGGCGCGCAACGTCGATTTCGGCCTGCAGGGTCTCGAATTCCTTGAACACGAGATCGCTCAACTGGCGTTGACTGGTCAAGGTATCGCGGAAACGCTCGCCGCGCGAGGACAGGAAACCAGCCGACAACCCGCGCTCCTTCTGCAGTTCGTGGGCCAGGCTGCCACTGGTGATGGCGATCTTCTGCGCATCGGCTACATCGTCGAGCGACTTCAACTGCTGCCAGTCGCTGAGGATGGCCGAAATGGCGTAGTACAGCAGCGCCGCGGTCAATGCCCAGAAAACCGTGAACAGCTGGGTCTTCAATGAATGCAATCGGCTGATCTGAAAGGCCATGTTGTCTCTCCGCGTTATTTTTATGTTTGTTTCGGGTACCGTCGCCGGTACCCGGGGTCAGAACTTTTCGAAATCGGCCTCGTCGAGCACCGCGACCGCGCGCCGCGCACTCGCCGTCGCCGCGACAGGGCGTCTGGACGCAGTCGCTGCCGGGTTTCTGGCAGGCGATGGCGAACGTCCCGGCTGCACCGAGAAGAAACTCATCAATTCCTGCAACTGGCCGGCCTGGCCGCCCAGTTCCTCGGCGGTTGCCGCCAGTTCCTCGGACGCCGAAGCATTCTGCTGGGTCGCCTTGTTCAACTGCCCCATGGCGTTGTTGATCTGGGCGACGCCGACTGACTGCTCCTGCGATGACGAAGCGATTTCCTGGACCAGATCAGAAGTCTTCTGGATGCTCGGCACCATTTCCTGCAGCAGGTTGCCCGCCCGCTCGGCCATCTTGACGCTGGAACCGGCCAGCTGACCGATTTCCTGCGCCGCCACCTGGCTGCGTTCGGCCAGCTTGCGCACTTCCGCCGCCACCACGGCAAAACCCTTGCCATGCTCGCCGGCGCGTGCCGCCTCGATGGCCGCATTCAGCGCCAGCAGGTTGGTCTGGTAGGCGATGTCGTCGATGATGCCGATCTTGTCGGCAATCGACTTCATCGCCTCGACCGTCTTGCCGACCGCGTCGCCGCCCTCGACCGCTTCACTGGCCGACTTGGTCGCCATGTTGTCGGTGACCTTGGCGTTTTCGGTGTTCTGTTCGACCGATGCCGTCATCTGCTCCAGCGAGGCCGTGGTTTCCTCGACCGAAGCGGCCTGCTCGGAAGAGGATTGCGACAGCGACTGCGCTGTTGCCGAAACCTGGCCGGCGGCATTCGACAGGGCGTCGGCAGCAGTGATGATCTGGGCCACCGTTTCCGACAGGCGGGCAATCGTGTTGTTGAGCGCCTGCTTGAGCACGTCGAAATCGCCGTTGTAGGACGCGCTGATGCTCTGGGTCATGTCGCCCTTTTCCATCGCGGCCAGCACGCGCTGGACATCCTGAATCGGCGTCACCACCGCGTCCAGCGTGGCGTTGACTCCTTCGACGATACGACGGAAATCGCCCTGGTGCTGGCCGGCATCGGCGCGCGTATCGAGCTTGCCGGCGACGGCCGCCGCCGACAGCATGTTGGCATCGGCAATCAGTTTGTTGACCGCCTCGATGCAGGTGTTCAGGTTGTTCTTGATGTTGTTGAAATCGCCGTTGTAGCTGTCGGTGATCCTGGCCGGGATATCGCCCTTGGAAATGCGGTCGACGTAGTTGGCGGCCACGTTCAGGGGGCCGATCACCGCATCCAGGGTATCGTTGACACCCTCGACGATCTTGCGGAAATCGCCCTGGTGACGGGTGGCATCGGCCCGGGTCGACAGCCGCCCTTCGACAGCGGCGACGGAAAGCGTCCGCGCATCGGCAACCAGCCGGTTGACGGCCGCGATGCAGGTATTCAGATTGTTCTTGATGGCATTGAAATCGCCGTTGTAGCTGTCCGTAATTGCCGGCGGGATATCCCCCTTCGAGATACGGTCCACATAACTGGCGGCCACGTTCAGGGGTCCGATCACCGCATCCAGCGTGTGATTGATGCCATCGACAATGGCCCGGTATTCGCCGTGATGCTTTTGCGCATCGGCCCGTACCGACAGTTCGCCGGCAACCGCCGCTTCGCCCAGGCGGCGCGTATCCTGCACCATTTCCTGCACAGCACGCTGTACCGATGCCACGGCACGAACCACCTCGGCGACCTCGTTCCTGTCCTCACTGGCCAGCTTGAAGTTGAGGTCACCAACCGCCATCTTGTGCGCAGCCTGCACCACCTCGCCAAGTGGCCGGGTAATACTGCGGATGATCAGCCAGCCCAGCACAATGGCCAGCAGGATGGCTGCCGCACCGAGGGTCAAGGTCAGAGAGCGTGCCCGCTCCCCCTGCGCCGAAGCCTGCTCGTAGAGTATTCTGGCGCTGTCATTGTAAAAATTATTGAGCTTGGCAATGGCTTCCTGGAACTGTGCTGCCTTGGGATTCATTTGCTGCAACAGCAGCACATTGGCCTGATAGAAGTCACCGGCCTGCAACAGGCGGACCGTCGGATCAAGGGCTTCCGTCAGGTAGACATTGGCAGCCGACTCGACATTCGCCAGCAGTTGGCGCTCCTCGTCACCCATGCTGTGTTGCTTGATTTCCGCCAAGGCTTCGATCAACTGCGCCCGCGCCTTGCCTATCGTTTCGATGTGCATGGTAGTCGGATGATCGTGCAGCTTGACGAACTCGGACTTTGGATCGTGCTGCAAGGTCAGCAGACTCTGGATTCGGGTATCGGCGACCATCCGCTGCAAGCGGCCGGCGAGCCGGGTCGGCTTGAGTTTTTCTTCGTTGGTAACCTGCAGGTCCTGCCGCGATGTCTCGAGGCCACGCAAGGCGGCAAAGGAAATCACGAACAGGAAACCAAGAATGATGGTCAGCAGGATGACCAGGCGCGAACCCACCTTCATGTTATTCAGCATGATGCCCTCCCTCTTTGACTCAGGCCGCTTCGCTGGCGCTGCTTTCGCCGATCTGGGTCAGCATGGCAATTTCCTCGACCGAGAGCACGCGGGCCACGTCGAGGATGATGACGAACTTGCCGCCGACCTTGCCCATCCCGGAAATGAAATCGGTACGGATCTTGGCGCCGAAGCTCGGCGGCGGCTCGATATCGGAACGCGGAATTTCCAGCACTTCCGAAACGGCATCGACCATCACGCCGATATCGTGTTTCTGATCGTCCTGTTCAAGCTCGACGATGACGATGCAGGTCCGCCGCGCCACCTGCGACGATTTCCCGCCAAACCGGCAGGACAGATCGATGACCGGCACCACCGCGCCGCGCAGGTTGATCACCCCGCGGATGAAGCCCGGCATCATCGGAATTTCGGTGACCGTGCCGTATTCGATGATTTCCTTGACGTTGAGGATGGCGACGGCAAACATCTCGCCGCCCAGCGTGAAGGTCAGGTACTGCTGCGGTGCGCTGTCGGCGGCCAGTTCGGCCACCGATTTTCCGGATTTTCCAGCGCTCTGGACAACTTGTCCCATGATGGCCCCCTAAATCAAAATTTCTCGAAATCGGACTCGTCCAGAACCGCCGTCACCGTGCGCGTCGGCGCACTGCGCGGGGCGCTGACGCTGCGAGCAACCGGTGCGCTGTAAGCGGATTTGCGGGAGAAACCGACCGTGCCCTGTTCGACGGTAAAGAAGCCCATCAACTGCTGCAACTGGCCGGCCTGACCGCCCAGTTCCTCAGCGGTTGCCGCCAGTTCCTCAGACGCCGAAGCATTCTGCTGGGTCGCCTTGTTCAGTTGTCCCATGGCGTTGTTGATCTGGGCGACACCGCTGGACTGCTCCTGCGAGGCCGAGGCAATTTCCTGGACCAGATCCGACGTCTTCTGGATGCTCGGCACCATTTCCTGCAACAGGCTGCCCGCCCGCTCGGCCATCTTGACGCTGGAACCGGCCAGTTCGCCGATTTCCTGTGCCGCGACCTGTGAACGCTCGGCCAGCTTGCGCACTTCCGCCGCCACCACGGCAAAGCCCTTGCCGTGCTCGCCGGCACGCGCCGCCTCGATCGCTGCGTTCAGCGCCAGCAGGTTGGTCTGGTAGGCGATGTCGTCGATGATGCCGATCTTGTCGGCAATCGACTTCATCGCATCGACCGTCTTGCCAACCGCGTCGCCGCCCTCGACCGCTTCCTTGGCCGACTTGGTCGCCATGTTGTCGGTGACCTTGGCGTTTTCCGTATTCTGGGACACCGAAGCCGTCATCTGTTCCAGGCTGGCCGTCGTTTCCTCGACCGACGCAGCCTGCTCCGACGACGACTGGGACAAGGACTGGGCGGTGGCCGAGACCTGACCCGAGGCGTTGGACAAGGCATCGGCCGCGGTGATGATCTGGCCGATGGTTTCGGACAGACGGGCAATGGTGTTATTGAGCGCGTCCTTCAGCGTGGCGAAGTCACCCTGATAAGGCTTGGTGATCGTCTGCGTCATGTCACCCTGCTCCATCGCTGCCATCACGCGCTGCACATCCTGGATCGGCGAAACCACGGCGTCCAGCGTGTCGTTGACGCCCTGAACGATCTTTCGGAAATCGCCCTCGTGCTGGCTGGCGTCGGCACGTGTTTCCAGCTTGCCGGCGACGGCTGCCGCCGACAGCATGTTGGCGTCGGCGACCAGCTTGTTGACCGCCTCGATACAGGTATTCAGGTTGTTCTTGATGGTATTGAAATCACCGTTGTACGAATCGGTGATGCAATCCGGGATGTCGCCCTTGGAGATACGGTCCACATAATGCGCCGCGACGTTGAGCGGCCCGATGACCGAATCCAGGGTGTCGTTCACGCCCTTGACCACGCGCTGGAAATCACCTTGATGCCGGCTGGCATCGGCACGCGTCGACAGCTTGCCTTCAACAGCGGCCTGCGACAGCATCGCCGCATCGGCCACCAGGGCATTGATGGCGTCGATACAGGTATTCAGGTTGTTCTTGATGACATTGAAGTCACCGTTGTAGCTGTCGGTGATCTTGGCCGGAATCGCACCGCGGGAAATATCGTCGACATACTTCGCCGCCACGTTGAGCGGGCCGATCACGGCATCGAGCGTGTTGTTCACGCCGACCACGATTCGCTGGTACTCGCCTTGGTACTGGCTGGCGTCGGCGCGCGTTGCCAGCTTGCCATCGACAGCCGCCTGGGCCAGACGGCCGGCTTCAGCGCTCATGTTGCGCACGGCGGTCACCGCCTTGTCCAGCGAACGCAGTACCTGGCCGACCTCATCCTTGGCGCTGGCATCGATCTTCATCGACAGGTCGCCGGCGGCGATCTTGTCGGCGATCACCACCGCTTCGCCGACCGGACGGGTGATGCTGCGCGTGATGACGAAACCGAAGATCGCGGTCAGCAAGGCGGCGATGACCGCCAGCGTCAGCATCAGGTTTTCGCCACTCTGTGCCAGTTCGGTTGCCTCGCGACCAGTCTGTTCGACCATGTTCGACTGGTATTTGATCAGCTCCTGCAGGGCGCCGATGTAGTCCGCCTGCGCCTTGCGCATGGTGCTGGTCAGGACCGCGACACCTTCGTCACGCTGCCCTGCACGCAGGAAGCCCGAGAGTTTCTGTAATTCACCCACGTAGGCGGCACGAACCGTAGCGACGGTCTTCAGGATTTCCCGATCCGTCTCGCTGGTTGCCGTCTTGTTCAGTTGTTCGAGTCGCTCCGTGATGATCCTGCTTTGCTCGGGAATCCGGTCTAGCTCACGGGCGGCCTCCTCCTTGGAAGCGGCCAGCGCAGCATTGCGGACCACCCGTGCCACCACGTTGAGAGCATCAATGACGTCGTTGGCCTGAACCGTTTTCGGATATTTATCCTGAACCAGATCCTGGACCTGCATCTCGAGCGCAACGAGACGGCTGTAGCCAATCACCGCAATGGCAATCAACAAGACCAGGGTGACCGTGAAGCCGATCCCGAGCCGGACACCGATTTTAAGATTGTTCAACATGAAGAACTCCTGAATCGAACCTGACGAAAACTGAAGGGGTTAATTGGCCGCTGTCGAGCGGGGCAAGGCATTATTGGCATTCATGTCACGCTCTTCCTGACGCACGTTGCGCTGGACCAGCGCCTGGACATCGAGGATCAGGGCAACTTCCCCAGTTCCCAGGATAGTGGATCCACCAATACCGCGCAGATGGCGGAAGATGGTGGACAAGGGCTTGATCACGGTCTGGAATTCGCCCATCAACTGATCGACGACGATCCCCGCCTTCTGGCCGGCAAACTGGACGACAACGATGTTCTCGCGCGCCGGCCGGTCGCCGCCGATCTCGAACATGTCACGCAAGCGAACGAAAGGCAGGACCTCGCCGCGCAGATTGAGGAAATCGCGGTCTGCCGACGTTTCGGTCAATTCGATGCATTCGATGACCATGTCGAGCGGAATGACGTAGGCGGATTTGCCGACACCAACCAGGAAGCCGTCGATGATCGCCAGCGTCAGCGGCAGACGGATGGTGAAGGTCGTCCCGACGCCTTCGCTCGAACTCACTTCACAACTGCCGCGCAGCCCCTGGATATTGCGGCGTACCACATCCATGCCAACACCGCGACCGGAGATGTTGGTGACCTGCTCGGCAGTCGAGAACCCCGGTTCCCAGATCAGGTTGACGATTTCCTGATCGCTCAGTTGCTGGGTCGGCTGGACCAGCCCCTTGTCGATGGCTTTCTGCAGGATCTTGTCGCGTGGCAGACCACCGCCGTCGTCGACCACCTCGATGACGATGCTGCCCGAATCGTGATAGGCGTTGAGTTCAAGACGACCGTGGCGCGATTTGCCCCGGGCCTCGCGCACATCCGGTTTCTCGATCCCGTGGTCCATGGAATTGCGCACCAGATGCATCAGCGGATCACCGATCTTCTCGACGACCGATTTGTCGAGCTCGGTTTCGGCGCCGGTGATGACCAGATCGATTTCCTTGCCCAGTTCGCGCGAGGCATCGCGGACGACGCGGTTGAAGCGGTTGAAGGTCTCGCCGATCTGGACCATGCGCAGTTGCAGCGCCGAGTCGCGGATGTTTTCGACCAGGCGCGACAAGATGGACGTAGATTCGACCAGCTCGCTCTGACCGCTGCGCTGCGCCAGCAAATTGGCCGAGGCGCCGGCGATGACCAACTCGCCGACCAGATCGATCAACTGATCGAGCTTATCCGCCTGCACCCGGATCAGACGAGCCTCAACCGCTTTCTTCTCGGAGACCTGACTTTGCTTGTTGATCGCAGCATCGATCACTTCCTTGTGTACCACCTTGTGATCGACAAGAATCTCGCCTATCGGCGGCACTTCGCTGCTCCTCCCTGCCACCACGTCGGGCAGACGTCCTTGTTGCTGTGAGGATAGTGCGTCGTCGAGCTCGCCCTGGGTCAGTGCGCCGCAGCGCAACAGGATCTCTCCCAGGCGCATGTCGTCCTCGGGAAGCTCCTTGATCAGTTTGAGATATTCGGCAAGCTTGCTGTTCGGCGGCAGGATGCGTAATTCGCAATCATCGCGGCAGAAGTCGAAGACACGTTCGATCTCGGCTTTCGAGGCGCGCGTCTGCAGACGGATCTCGAAACCCAGATAGCAGGATTCGGGATCCATCTCCGCAGCTTCCGGCATCGCGTCCGGAACAGTCTCCAGTGCCAGTATCTCGCCCAGCGAAGCAAGGAAACGGATAAACGACAAGGGGTCCATGCCACCGCGCAGCATGTGCGGACCGAAGCGCACCGAAATGTGCCAACTGTCGGTATTGACCACGCCCCCACCGGAGGCTTCGACATCGGCCTCAGCTTCGACCACGCTGCCGCCGGAAACCGGCGCTGCCGGCGCCGTATAGGCAACCAACTCCTCGAGCAAGGCATCGCCAGCGGCCTTGACCTCGGCCTCGGGCTCCGGCGCCCCCAACTCGAGCACATCCATCAGGCGCCCAAGATGGTCGCAACAGCGCAGCAGCAAACCGGTCAGATCGCTGGAAACCTGAATATCACCATTGCGCAGGCGATCGAGCACATTCTCCACCTTGTGCATGAAGCCTTCGATGAAGTGGCATTCGATGACACCTGACGCCCCTTTGACGGTATGGGCGGCGCGGAAGATGCCGTTGATGTTGTCCTGGTTGTCCGGTTGCTGTTCCAGTTCGAGCAAGCCACTCTCCATGGCCTGCAACTGCTCCCGACCTTCCTGAATGAATACGCTGGTCAGTTCATCCACGAGTCTGCTCCTTAATGCTGCTCATGCGCGGTAATGACAACCGGGTCACCAAAAAAAGCGGCGAGATTGCAGAAGTCGAGCGTCTGGCGAACCGCCGGACTATGCGCAACGATGGACATCTGCTTGCCCAGTCGAGCGGCTTCGCGCTTGGTCAGAATCAACAACTGCAAACCTGCCGAATCGATTTCGGCAACCTGCGAAAGATCCAGTTCCAGGCCATCCGCACCATCCAGCGCGGCCACCAGCCGCTTTTTCTGGTCGAGCGCGTTGTAGATGGTCATGTCTTCGACAATGACCAAACGGTTGTTGCTCCCCATACGACCTCCGTCAGAACAGTTCGATCTTTGCCGACCCGCCGGCTGCCTTGGCATTCGCGCTGGGCGACTGATGCAAGGCTTCCTGATGACTGACCCGCTGGGCATCCATCACGTACTTTCCGTACAAGTCGTCCAGATGCTCGGCCAGCGGCACATATTCGAAAGTTTCGCCTTCTGCATCGCGAATGCGCCGGGCCAGGGTATCGGCATGCTCGTCGAGCTTGCGCAGGGCGTTGGATACGATTTCGATCTGCTGCCGGGTGATGTCCTGGAACTGAACGCAGGCCAGCACATCCATGAACATCCGGGCCAGTTCCCCGCTGGCCTCGCGAACCGTCCGCAGAACATTGAGATCATGATCGAGCAGGGTCTGGTAACCCTCACCCAGGCTGCCAAGCTGCGCGGAAAATTCGGTCAGGGCCGCACGCTCGCCTTCAACGTTGGAATGCGCAAGCTTGTCCTGGAACTGGGTGCGGATCGAACTGGCAACCCCGTTGATCCCCTCGTTGATCTTGTTGACCGCAACATCGGTCTCGGTCGACAGCTTGCGCACCTCGTCGGCAACAACGGCAAAACCACGCCCGGCTTCGCCGGCACGCGCGGCTTCGATGGCCGCGTTGAGCGCCAGCAGATTGGTCTGGCTGGAAATATCCTTGACCAGCCGCACCAGCGTACCCAGGCCCTGGGCCTCGGTCACGATCTGTTCGATGCGCTGCTGATCGAGTTGAGCTTCCTCGATGCGCTTGCGGATATAGGAATCCATTTTCTCGATCAGCGCACGATTGCCCTGGATATCTTCTTCTGAGTGACTCGCCAGTTCGCTGGATGTCGTGGCCGTTTCGGCGACAAAGTTATCGAGGGTGGTCACCACCGAATCGATCGCCTGCAAACGCTCGGTGATGTCGTAAGCGGCTTTTTCGGTAGCAGCAACGATGCCGTCCAGTTGCTTGCGCAACACTTCGTTGAAATTACGCACACCGGCCAGTTCCCGGGCGACTTCCTCGCTGACCGTCTCGACATTGCTGATCTTGCCGACGATTTCCTCCTGCTGCGTCGTCATCCCCAGCATCGCATCGCGGTACACCGCCAGGGAGACCAGGCGTTGCGCCAGGTAAGCCGCCAGCACCAGGAAGACAGAACCAACGGCATCGCCCAGCGGATTGCTGAATCCCAGGCCGGGCAGCAAGATCTCGTGAAACCATTCGTTGAGTAGGTAGACCACGACGAAGGCAACTGCCGCCACCAGGAGCGCAACGATCAAGCCCCGACGTTTCAGGTTATCGATCGGCATGTCAATGACCTCAGCGCAGGACCAGCTTGATGGTATTCAGCAGTTCGTCCGCGGTCGCGGGCTTGACGATCCAGCCCGACGCACCGGCCGCCTTGGCCTCCAGCTTGCGCGACTGTTGCGACTCGGTGGTCAGGAACAGGATGGGAATGAACTTGTAAGCCGGCAGCTTGCGCACTTCCTTGATCAACTCGATCCCGTTGATGCCGGGCATGTTCAGATCGGTGATCAGCAGGTCGACCTTGACGCCGGCCTGGAATTTCTTCAACGCCTCTTCACCGCTTCCGGCCTTCTCGGTGGCGTAACCCGCCTTGCCGAGAATGTTCGAAATGCTGAGCAGGATGGTGGCTGAATCATCGACTAGGAATATTGTTTTCATTGCGTGCAGACTCTTATTGGGGTTGCTGGGCTGTTCTTGATGCCGCCCGGAGAACGACGAACTTATGGTACAAGCAAAATTAATTATTACAAACCACAAAAACCGCAATATCCAGCAGGTTATTCATAACAATTTCAGCTTTGCCGGAAAGCTCTCAAAAACGCAAGGCATCGGAGAGTGAATCGACCTCCCGCCGGGACTCTTCGAGAATTTCGGTGAGCAATTCCTCGCCGATCAGCAACTCGATTTCGGCACTCCCGCGGGATGGTGAACCACCATCGACCCGGACATGCAGCGGCGACGGGACCGGACACAATTCCTCGGCCAGCAGCAGCGTGTCGCCAAGGGTCGCCGGCGGCATCCCCAGATAACCATCCCAATAGGTGTCGACCGCCGCCCGGATGTTCTCCGGAACATTCAGCACCCGCAGCAGCGGCTCGCCGATCGTGCGCTCGCCGCTTTCGATCCATTCGGCAAAATCGTCGCCGAGGATACCGGGGTAATCCTGGCTGCGCGAAAGCAGGTAAAACCCCGCGACTTCATGGACGATACCGGCGAACATCGCCGCCTCCGGATCGAGCCGGGTAACCCGGCGGGCCAGCACCCGCGCCAGCGCCGCCACATGGGCACTGTGCGCCCACAGTTTCTCCGCCAGTGCGCTGGCGTCCGCCGGTATCGAATTCCCGGCCATCTGCCGCGCGACGACTGCCATGGCCAGGGTGCGCACCGTGGCCAGCCCGATCCTGGCAATGGCCGAGCGCAGATCGTCGATTTCCCGCCCGTAGGGGTTGTAGGCCACCGAATTGGCCAGTGCGACGATGCGCGCCGACAACACCGGCTCGGCCTGCACCAGTTTGGCGACGGCGTCGATGTGGCAATCGGGATCGGCCAGCATGTCGCGGATGCGCAGTGCCAGCCGGACGCTGGTCGGGAAGACCATACCGTGCTCGCTGATCTGCGCAGCTATTGCCGAGAAAACCTGTGCCTTGTCCAAAGATTCCCCTCCGCCATGACGCTAAGGTATCAGATCACCAAGGCTACTGCCACCAGCAAAAACCAGGAAGAGACCCCAGCAAAGGCTTAGCCCGGATTACGACGCAGGGCCATGTGTGCGGCGATCATGCCGGCAATTTCGGCTTCCATACCACTGCCCCGACGGCAGCCAAGCAACAGGTGCAACAGGCCACTGGTAAAGGCCCAGGTATCGCGAGCCACGACTTCCGGTTCAAGCCCGGCCCGCAGATAGCCCTTCTCGGCTGCCAGGCGGTACATACGCAGGATCTTGTCGAGGAATTCCTGCGCCGGCCGACCGACTTCCTGCTCGATACTGGCAAACTCGTCGACGTATTCGCAGCGCGAGATCATGATTTCGAAAACCTCGCGGAATTCAGCATTTTCCACCAGCACCCGGAAAAACTCACGGATCGAACCTTCGATGGCATCCAGCGGATTGTGCAGCGCCGGATTGAAGAGAACGGCATCGGTACTGCCGATCATCGGCGCAAACATGGCGTCGCGCATCGCAAAGAACAGCTCGGCCTTGTCCTTGAAGTGCCAGTACACCGCACCGCGGGTGACGCCAGCTTCGCGGGCGATACGGTCAAGCGAGGAACGACTGACGCCACACGCGTGAAACACACGACGGGCAGCATCGATGATGTCCAGCCGGGTTTGCTCGGCTTCTTCCTTGGTTTTCCTGACCATATTCCTCTCCTGTCACCCTTCGTTCAAGCCTTGGGCGGCGCCATGGTAAACCGCCCGCCCGATAAAACGAAATGTTTTACATACATCCGTGTCTGTATATAATAGCGCAAAAATCACCCGGAGCCCCAACCCCATGAAAACGCTGAAGCCCACCTTGCTTGCCCTGGCCATCTGCACCCTCGGCCTCGCCGCCTGTTCCGATCAACAAGGGGCAGCCGGCCCGCAGATGGGGCCGATGCCGGTGACCGTGCTGGAAATGCAGCCGCGCGCCGTACCCACCTCGATCGAAGTCATGGCGCAGACCGAGGGCGCCCGTGAGACCGAAGTGCGCGCCCGGGTCGGCGGCATCCTGATGCGCCGCCTCTATCAGGAAGGCGAAGTGGTCAAGGCCGGCCAGCCCCTGTTCCAGATCGACCGGGCACCGTACGAGATCGCCCTGGCCGAAGCCCGCGCCCGTGCTGACCAGACGGCACGCGAAAAGCAGCGGCTCAAGGGTCTGGCCGAAGCCAAGGCGATCAGCCAGAAGGACTACGACGATGCCGTGTCGGCCGATGCCGTCGCCCAGGCTGCGCTGCGCCAGGCCGAACTCAACCTGTCATGGACCACCGTGACCGCACCGGTTGCCGGCACCAGCGGCCGCGCCGTGCGTTCCGAGGGCAATCTGGTGAATACTGGCAGCGACAGCCTGCTGACCTCGATCTACCAGACCAACCCGATGTGGGTCAGCTTCTCGCTGGGCGAGAGCGATCTGGCCAAACTGCCGGCCGGCCGTGTCCGCGACGAAGACGTGCGCGGTGTCGAACTGATTCTGGCCAACGGTCAGGTCTATGCTCAGCCGGGCAAACTCAACTTCGTCGCCGCCAATCTCGACACGACCCTCGGTACCCAGGCGCTGCGCGCCGAATTTACCAATCCGGAACAGCAGTTGCTGCCCGGCCAGTTCGTCCGCGTCCGCCTGCTCACCGGTGAACGCGAAGGCGTTTTCCTGGTGCCGCAGACGGCAGTGATCCAGAGCGAGCGCGGCAATCTGGTGATGACCGCCGACGCCGAGAACAAGGTTGCCCCGCGCCCGATCCAGACCGGCGAATGGTTCGGCAAGGACTGGGTGGTGCTCGGTGGCCTGCAGCCCGGCGACAAGGTCATCGTCGACAACCTGATGAAACTGCGTCCCGGCGCCCCGGTCGCACCGCATCCGCCGGCCGCAGCGGGCAAGCCGGCCGGCGCCGCACCTGCAGCCGCGGCCAAGGCCGAGTAAGGGGCGAACATGTCTAAATTCTTCATCAACCGGCCGATCTTCGCGTCGGTCATCTCGATCATCATCGTCATTGCCGGCCTGGTCGCCGCGCAGGTGCTGCCGATTGCCCAGTACCCGCAGATTGCCCCGCCGACGGTGATGATCACCGCCACCTATCCCGGCGCCTCGGCTGAAACCCTGGCCCGCACCGTCGCCGCACCGATCGAGGAACAGTTGAACGGGGTCGAGAACCTCGCCTATTTCACCTCCTCGGCGTCGGCCAACGGCAGCGTCGCCATCACCGCCACCTTCGATGTCGGCACCGATGTCGATACTGCGGCGGTCAACGTCAATAACCGGGTCAAGGCCGCCGAAGCCCGGCTGCCCGAGGAAGTCCGGCGCAACGGCGTGATCGTGCAGAAGCGCTCGAACGACATTCTCAAGGTGATCGCGCTCGACTCCGAAGCCGGCAAGTACAACACCCTATTCCTGTCGAACTACGCCAGTCTGAACATCGTCGACGAACTCAAGCGCGTACAAGGCGTCGGCGACGTGACCATCTTCGGCGCCCAGGACTACTCGATGCGCGTCTGGCTCAAGCCCGACCGCATGGCCCAGCTCGGCGTGACGACGGCGGAAATCGCCAGCGCCGTGCGCGCCCAGAACGCCCAGAACGCGGCCGGCAAGATCGGCCAGGAACCGGCACCCGACGACCAGATGCTGGTGTACACGGTGACCGCCAAGGGTCGTCTGCTGACCGAGGAAGAGTTCGGCAACATCGTCATCCGCGCCAGCGGCCCCGGCGGCCTGCTGCGCCTGAAGGACGTCGCCCGCATCGAACTCGGCGCCTACAGCTACGACCAGCAGGTCACCCTCGACGGCCAACCGACCATCGCCATGGGCGTCTTCCTGCAGACCGGCGCCAACGCGCTGGACGTTGCCAAGCGCGTCCGGGTCAAGATGGAAGAACTCAAAACCAAGTTCCCCGAGGGCATGGGGTACGTCATCCCGTTCGACACCACGCGCTTCGTCTCGGCGTCGATCAACGAAGTCGTGTGGACGCTGATCGAAGCCGCGCTACTGGTCATCGCTGTCGTCTATCTCTTCCTGCAGAGCTGGCGCGCGACCTTGATCCCGATGGTGGCGGTACCGATCTCGCTGATCGGCACCTTCGCCGGCTTGTGGCTGTTCGGGTTCTCGATCAACACCCTGACGCTGTTCGCCATGGTGCTCGCCATCGGTATCGTCGTCGATGATGCAATCGTCGTGCTGGAAAACGTCGAACGCCTGATGAGCGAGGAGAAACTGCCGCCCAAGCAGGCGGCGATCAAGGCCATGCACCAGGTGCAGGGCGCACTGGTGGCCATCGTCCTGGTGCTGTGCGCGGTGTTCGTGCCGGTCGCCTTCCTCGGCGGCATCGCCGGCCAGCTATACAAGCAGTTCGCCGTCACCGTGGCGGTCGCCGTCTTCCTTTCCGGCGTCGTCGCGCTGACCCTGACGCCGGCCCTGTGCGCCCTGCTACTCAAGGCCCAGCACAGCCCGAACCGCTTCTTCGCCGGCTTCAACCGCCTGTTCGACCGGCTTACCGACAACTATGTGCGCACTGTCGGCTTCACCCTGAAGCACGGCATCGTCGGCGCCCTCATCTTCGTCGCCGTGATCGGCATCAGCACCCTGTTCTTCCGCGTCATTCCCGGCAGTTTCGTGCCCTCGGAAGACCAGGGCTACCTGATCTCGGCGCTGATCCTGCCCGACGGCGCGACGCTCAAGCGCACCCAGGCGACCGGCGAGAACATGCGTGAGATGATCTCCCACGACGAGGCGGTCAAGCACACCTTTGTCGTCTCCGGCTTCGACCTGATCGGTGGCGGCAACAAGCCCAACGCCGGCACCATGTTCATTCCGCTCAAGGACTGGTCGGAGCGGGAAGGCAAGGCACAGGACCTGGCCGGCAAGTTCATGGGCATCGGCATGATGCAGGCCGACGGCATGGGCCTGGTGTTCAACCCGCCGCCGATCATGGGGCTGGGTACTGCCGGTGGCTTCGAGGTCTATGTGCAGAACCGCGTCGACGGCGACGCCATGAAACTCAACGAAGTCGTCCAGAACTTCATGGCCGACCTGCAGAAACACCCGGAATTCACCCGTATCTCGACCTTCTTCCGCCCGACCGTGCCGCAACTGTTCATCGAGGTCGACGAACCCAAGGCCCTGGCGCTGGGCATTCCGCTGGCCGATGTCTATTCGACACTACAGAGCACCATGGGTGCGCTCTACGTCAATGACTTCAACAAGGCCGGCCGCGTCTATCGCGTGCAGTTGCAGGCCGAAGCCAATTACCGGATGAAGCCGGACGACATCGGCAAGGTCTACGTGAAGAGCACAGCCAGCGGCAAGATGATTCCGCTGTCGGCAATCAGCACCGTGAAGAACGTCGTCGGCCCGGAACAGGTCGAGCGCTTCAACGGCTTCGTCGCCGCCAAGGTGATGGGCGATTCGAAACCCGGCATCAGCTCGGGCGACGCCATCCGCATCGTCGAGGAAGTTGCCGCCGCGACCCTGCCCGACGGCTACGGCATCGCCTGGACCGGCCAGGCCTACCAGGAAAAGCAGACCTCCGGTTCGTCGATCCAGGCTTTCGCCTTCGCCATCATCATGGTCTTCCTGATCCTCGCCGCCCAGTACGAGAAGTGGTCGCTACCGCTGGCCGTGGTCATGGCCGTCCCGTTCGCGCTGATGGGCGCACTGACGGCGATCTGGTTGCGCGGCATGCCCAACGACATCTACTTCCAGATCGGCATGGTCGTGCTGATCGGCCTGGCCTCGAAGAACGCCATCCTGATCGTCGAGTTCGCCGCCCAGAAATACGCTGAAGGCCTGAGCGTCAAGGATGCCGCCCTGGCTGCCGCCCGCCTGCGCCTGCGGCCGATCATCATGACCTCGCTGGCCTTCGTGCTCGGCGTGGTGCCGCTGGTCAAGGCCACCGGCGCTGGCGCTGCCGCCCGCCAGTCGATGGGTACCGGCGTCTTCGGCGGGATGATTGCCGCCACCTTCATTGCCACCATTTTCGTGCCGCTGTTCTTCCTCTGGCTGGAGCGCGGCAAGCAGATCGACCCGACGCATCTCGACGTCGAAGAGGAGCAAGCATGATGCGCCGCCCCCTGTTTCGCCTGACCCCGCTGGCCCTGGCCGTGCTGCTCTCCGGCTGTGCCGTCGGCCCGGACTACCTGCGCCCGGCCAACTGGCTGCCGGCAGCCTTCAAGGAAGCGCCGACCGCCGTCGCCGAGACGAAAACCGACAACCCGGCCATCGTCCAGCAGTGGTGGACGCTGTTCAACGATACGACGCTGAACGAACTGGTTGACCTGGCACTACGCCAGAACGCCGACCTGCGCAGCGCCGTCGCCCGCGTCGAGCAGGCCGACGCCGCTGCCCGCGAGGCCGGCGCCAGCCTGTTCCCCAACGTCGACGCCCAGGCCGCCGGCAGCAATACGCACCTGAGCGAGAAGACCGCCACCTGGTCGGTCAATTCGCCGGAAGTCCTGCGCGCGCGCAGCGCCGGGCTCAGCCTGTCCTACGAACTCGATGTCTGGGGCCGCGTCCGCCGCAGCAACGAGGCCGCCCGCGCCAGCCTGCTCGCCAGCCAGTACGGTCGCGACAGCATCCGCCTGTCGGTGGCCGGTCTGGTCGCCGCCAACTATCTCAACCTGCGCGCCCTCGATGCCCAGCTGGCGATCACCGCCGAATCGCTGAGCAGCCGCGAGGAAAGCGCGAAACTGGTGAAGACCCGGGTCGATGCCGGCCTGGTGTCGCCGCTCGACCAGTACCAGGCCGACGGCGCCCTGGCCGCACTGCAGGCCCAGCAGGCCGAACTGCGGCGCAGCCGGGCATTGCTCGCTCACCAGCTGGCGCTACTGACCGGCAAGCCCGACCTGGAAGTCGCTGCTGGCCCCTTGTCGGCCATCCCGCTGCCGCCGCAACCGCCGGCCGGTCTGCCGGCCGATCTGATCGAGGCCCGCCCCGATGTCCGCCAGGCCGAACAGCAACTGATCGCCGCCAACGCCAACATCGGCGTCGCCAAGGCCGCCTACTACCCGAAATTCTCGCTGACCGGCGTGCTCGGCAGCGAGAGCAAGACGCTGTCCGATCTGTTCTCCAGCGGCGCCGGCACCTGGTCTGCCGGGCTGTCGCTGCTGATGCCGATCTTCGATTTCGGCAAGACCGGCGCCCGCGTCGACCAGGCCAAGGCGCTCAACCAGCAGTCGCTGATCGCCTGGCAGAAGACACTGGAGACGGCGTACAAGGAAGTCCGCGACGCCCTGGTCAGCCTGAACGAACTGGGCACCGCCGAAAGCGCGCAGGAGAATCGCGCCGACAACGCCCGCAAAGCCCTCGACCTGGCCCGCCTGCGTTACGACGCCGGCTATTCCGGCTACCTGGAAGTGCTCGACGCCCAGCGCAGTGCCAACGAGGCGCAACTGGCCGCCATCGCCACGCGTCAGGCCCGCCTGAATGCGGCCGTCGATCTGTTCAAGGCACTGGGCGGCGGCTGGCGCGCAGCATCCTGAAGTCGCGCGTCTAGGTCAGGCTGGCCCGGTCTCGGTGGCCAGCCTGATCAACGAGGAAAAAACCAGGGCGGCACCATCGCCGACGGCATCCACGGCATTTTCCTCGTGCAGCTTGTCGGTGAGCACACGCAGGAGCAGTTGCCAGTGCGTCCCACCGGCAAAAGCATTGAAATAGGCCAGCGAGCCGGCAAAGTCCTCACCCAGGCAACGGCACAGATGGCGACCCAGCACCTGGCCGCCCAGCGCCGAACCCTCGACGGCATAAACCACGCCGAGCAGGCCGACCGCAGATTCCGGCAGGTTGACTTCGGCAGCCACCGGAAGCGGTGCCCCCAATGTCGCCAGATCGACAGCCAGCAAGGCGCGTCGCGGCCGGTAAAGATGGGCAAAAGGCGTCGCCGCCAGGCGCCGCATGAGTTCATCTTCCAGGCCGTGGTAAAAGGCATGGAAGATGCTCAACGCCTTCGTCACTTCGGTGGGCGAGACATCGTCCCGGGTCAGGCGGCTGAACGCGGGACAGGCCTCCAATTGCCGATGCAGGGCCGACGTCCGCGCCCGCAGACAGCTCAGCGGATCATTCACGGCGGCCCAGTTGCATCAGAAGTTCACGCAGTTTTAGACCGAGCAGCCGGGCTTCGTTATCCCAGGGACGACTGCGCCCGAGACGCTTCTCCACCCATTTCTCGAAGGAACGCCGCGGTGCAATGCCGTACACCCCGTCATGGCGCTCCACGGGTTTGTCGGGATTGCCGCCCCAGGCCACATCGTGGATGTGCTCGTGCCGCGTCAGGTAGACGCGCAACATCAGGCCGTCCGCCGTTTTCGCCTTGACCGCGAGCACACCGGCCACGCGCGACAGCGGACAATCCGGCAACTGTCGCGACAGCGATTCGGCCAGCCAGACCGGATCGATCTGCTGACCGATGAACCAGTCGTCGATATGGGACAAAGCCTCGGGCTCAAATCCTTCTCCCCAATCCACATGCCCTTCGTTCAGGCACAGTTGCACGCCATCGGCACCGAATTCGGCCGCCAGCCAGCTTCCGAGACGCGGCCAGGCGGCCACGATATCGCCGGCTTCATGAACAATTTCGCGGGCTTCGCCAAAACGGCGCACCAGACCGTCAAGCAACTGCATGCGGCGCTGGGCAAAGTAGGCTGCCAGACCCAGCGTATGCGAGCGAACGTCCTGCGACGCCTGGCTGAGCTTGCCCAACCCGACCTGGCATGGCGTGGCGTGATGGCAGGCGATCAACCCCCACAACTGTCCGCCAACGACAATCGGAAAGGACAACGACGCGCCGACGCCCATATTGGACAGATAAACGGCATGGACTGGCGAAACACTGCGCAGGTCGGAATAACTCAGATCGGGCGGGATGTCGTCCCGTCCGAGCAGGGGCACGGGAGCCGCCAGCGCATCCGGGATCAGTCGCCAGGGATTCTGCTGATAGAGCACGCGGGCGATCTGCGGGATGTCGCTGGCCGGGAAACGCAATCCCAGATAGGAGCCCTCCACGCCTTCCTGACGCACTTCGGCCAGCACCTCGCCGTCGCCGTCCTCGAGAAAGCGGTAATACATCACCCGCTGGAAACCGGTATGGATGCAGACCTTCTCGATCAGCGCCTGACGCTGAGCCTCGACTTCATCGCTGCTTGCCGGCGGCACAACCCCCTGGGTCGCGATGCTCGGAAAAACAGGGTCCTCACAACAGGGGGTCAATTCGACGATGATCCGGCCCCGGGCATTGCGGGTCAGCACGACGTCAAGCCGGCCATCGCGGCCATTCAAGGCAGCTTCGTACTGCAGTCGACTGCCCGCCCTTTCACCTAGCTCGCCGGCCATTTCCGCCAGCGGTACCGGCATCGCCGCGTCAATCGCGACGACGAAATCGTCCGCCAGCAGTTGCCCGGCGTTGGTCGAGAAATGACTAATCCGGTAGTGCTCGTCAATCACCAGCAGGGCGCCATGCGGCTGTATGGCCCCGGAAAGATGCAATTCTTCCTTTTCGCATTCGTCGATGAAACGCCTATCCACCTTCAACCCTCGCCAACAAGTCCTCGAAGTCAACCGTTTCCAGCGGCCGCGACAAATGGTAGCCCTGCACCACCTCGCAGCCATGGCTGCTCAGCCACTGCATCTGTCTTTCGTTTTCCACCCCTTCGGCCACCGAGCGCAGGCCCAGCGCCTGCGCCAGTCCGAGTACCGCGCGGGCAATCGCTTCGTCATCCGTATCGCTGCCCAAGCCATCGACGAAACTCTTGTCCACTTTGAGTTCGGCCAACGGCAGGCGCTTGAGATAGGTCAGCGAGGAATACCCTGTGCCGAAATCATCAACACTGATGGCGACGCCATTGTGGTGCAGCTGATTCAGGTTGCCGATCACGGCCTCGCTGTTCTCGAGCAGGGCGCCTTCGGTGATTTCGACCTGCACCAGACCGGCCGGAACACCGCTGTCCTGCAAGGCGAGCACCAGGGATTCCGCCATGTCGGCCTCGCGTACATTGCGTGGTGAGCAGTTAAAGGCAATCGGCGGCACCTTCAGGCCCAGCTTCAACCAGGTCGCGATCTGGCTCAACAGGAGTTTCTGCACCATTCGCGTGACGTCCTTGATCAATCCGCAGGCTTCGCACACCGGAATGAATTCCCCTGGCGAAACGTCGCCCAGCTCGGGGTCGCGCCAGCGCAGCAAGGCTTCCGCACCGACCAGAGGATGGCCCGCCTGCAGGCTGAACTTGGGTTGATAGACCAGACGCAGCCGCCCCAGATCGAGCGCTGCCCGCATCGCACTTTCCATCGTTGCCCGCTTGAGCAGGCGCACATGCAGGTCAGGAACGAAAAACTCGACCCGGTTGCGCCCCAGCTCCTTGGCCCGGTACATCGCGGTATCGGCCGCCTTGACAAGTGCATTGCTGTCCTGCCCATCCTCCGGGAAGAAGGCGACGCCGACGCTGGCCGAGACAAACAGCTGGCGCCCCTGGATGTCGAACGAAGCCGCCAGCTCATCGACGATACGCCGCGAAATCCGGCCCGCCCCCTCAGCGTCGCAATCGGAGAGCACCGCCGTGAATTCATCACCGCCCAGCCGGGCCACCGTATCGACATCGCGCATCACCTGCTGCAGGCGGTTCGCCGCCTGCCTCAACAGCTCGTCGCCGATATCGTGACCGAGGGTGTCGTTGATGTCCTTGAAGTTGTCGAGGTCGATGAACATCAGCGCCAGCCGTTCCTGCTTCCGCCTTGCCTGGGCCAGTGCATGACGCAGGCGGTCCTGAAACAGGGTGCGGTTGGGCAAGCCGGTCAGCACGTCGTGGGCGGCCAGATACTCGGCCTTGCGCTGGGCGTTCTTGATATCGGTGATGTCTGAAAAGACCGAGACGAAATGCTCGACCCGCCCGTCAGCATCGTCGACCCGGTTGATCGTCAGCCATTCGGGGAAAACTTCGCCACTCTTGCGTTTGTTCCATATTTCGCCTTGCCAGAAACCCTTGTCACGCAAAGCACCCCACATCGCGGCGTAAAAATCGGCACTATGCCGACCCGACTTCAATAAGCGACCGACCTGCTTGCCAACCGACTCCTCGATGCCATAGCCAGTGATCGCCGAAAAAGCCTTGTTGGTCGTCTGGATCACACCCAGCGGGTCTGTCACGACAATGGCTTCGCCGGCCTGATCGAAAACCCGCGCGGTAATCCGCAACTGCTGCTCGGCGAGTTTGCTCGCCGAAACATCCTCTGCCTCAAGGATCAAGGCCACGGGATTACCACCCGGATCGTAAAGGCTCTGATGCACTGCACGCAGGTAGCGGGTGCCACGGGCATCGTTGATCTCGTATTCGACGGTCACCGCATCCAGACTGCGCAGCGAGGAAACCGTGCTGTTCCACAAATTGACAGCCAGCTCGTGTTCGAACAGCGAAAAATCGTTCTTGCCCAGGACTTCCTTGTCTTCGAGTCCGAAGAACTCGATGAAACGGCGGTTGGCGTAAATGTAGTTCCCGGACACATCGCGCATGGCGAAGATCACCGTGGTGTTCTCCATCAAGGCGTTGAGCCGCTCCTCGGACTGGGACAAAGCTGCCTGCGTACGGACGATGTCGCTCACATCGATGAAGCTGACCACCAGGGAGCTGATGCTCCCGGTTTTCCCAAGCCCGGGGGAAATCAGCACGCGCAGGTCACGCTTGTCCACCTGAACCAGTATCTGCTCACGGTCGCCGTGGGCCAGCGCCCGTCCCAGCCAGGTTTCCATCTCGCCCAGCGCTTCCGGCAGACGCAAGCGCGACAAATGCTGGCGCAAGGCTGTCGACCTGAGGTCGAAACGCCGCGCTGCCGGCGCATTGAAACGGCTCAGCTGCAGCGAACGATCGAACACCAGAACCGGATATTCCAGTGCATCGTAAAGGTGGGCGTAATCCTCCGACAGACGCGACAACTCGATGGTCTTGACGTTGAGTTCTTCGTTCAGGCTGACCAGTTCCTCGTTGGTCGCCTGCATTTCCTCGTTGGCGGCTTCCAGTTCCTCGTTGGTCGCCTGCAACTCCTCGTTGGCGGCCTGCGACTCCTCGTTGAGGGCCTGCATTTCCTCGTTGGCGGTTGCCATCTCCTCAACCAGCGCCTGCAGATGCTCGCGCGTAGTCAGCAGTTCATCTTCAAGCTGCTGCGTGGCGCTGGGTTGAATTTCCTCGGCAGCAACTTCCTTGACCGCTTCCGGGGCAAAGATAACCAGCAGCAATTCGCCAGAACCGTCGGAAACCGGCTCGACGATGATGCGCAGATAATCGTGGCCCAGACGCCGACGCCGGCCCTTCTGGGTCGAGTTCTGCTGCTGGCAGCGACGCAGCAGGGTCAGCACCTCGCCACGCAGATCGGGGAGTACGACATCGCCCAGCAACAGGCGCGACGCGCCGACCGGGAAGTGCATGAGCTTGTCGACCTCGCCCGCAGTATGCAGCACATTCCCTTCACGGTCGCAGATGGCCACGGTCAGGCCGAAATGCGACACCAGCCCGGAGAGCAGCAATTCCAGGCGCCGGTCGCGCCGCTGCACCGTCGTCCTCAGCGAACTGACCGGCAGACTCGATGAGGTCGGGATAATCGGCATCGAATCGCCCTGCTTGCGAAACAGGCGCTCGCGGCGATCAATGGTCGAAAAATGCTGCTCGGCCTGGGCGATGCTCTCAGAACGACCGAGGAACAGATACGCCTCGGCGGCCAGACCGAAGTGGAAAATCTTCAGCACCTTGCTCTGCAGCGGTGCATCGAAATAAATCAGCACGTTGCGGCAACTGACCAGATCGAGACGCATGAAAGGTGGATCGCTGACCAGGTTGTGGCGGGCAAACACGATCATGTCGCGCAGTACCTTGCCCGCCTCATAGGTATTGCCGATCTGCTTGAAATAGCGGTCAAGCTGCTCCGGCCCGACTTCGCTCATCGAAGCGGCGGGATAAACACCGCGGCGGGCGACATTGAGCGCCTCGTCATCGACGTCGGTGGCGAAAATCTGGACCCGGTACTGTTCCTGTTTATCGCCCAGCGCGTCGGCAAACAGCATGGCAATCGAGTAGGCCTCCTCGCCGGTGGCACAACCCGCCACCCAGACCCGGATTTCGCTGCCCGAGGCTTTGCGTGCCACGATGTCGCCAACCACCCGACGCAAGGCGGCAAAAGCCTCGCGGTCGCGAAAGAAGGCCGTCACCGAGATCAGGATGTCGCGGGCCAGCAGTTCCAGTTCCTCCGGGTGACGCTCGACCCAGCGCAGGTAGGCTGCCAGATCCTCACCGCCGGTGGCAAACTGCCGACGACGGATGCGCCGCATCAAGGTGCCGACCTTGTAACCGGAAAAATCGAACTGAAGGCGATCACGCAGGCTGACCAGCAGGTTTTGCAACAGATCCGGCGGCGGCTCGACCTCGCTGCCGGCCGGCGGCAGCTCCAGCAGACGGGGAATCTGTGCGGCGATTTCTTCGGGGGTCAGCACATGATCGACCACACCAGCCTCAATCGCTGCCCTGGGCATGCCGTCATACTTGGCACTATCCGGTCGCTGCGCCAGCGTGAAACCGCCAGCCGCCTGAATCGCCCGCAGACCGGCAACGCCGTCCGAACCGGTGCCGGAAAGCACGATGCCGATGGCGGCATCGCCCTCCTCGGCGGCCAGCGAGATCAGGAACTGGTTGATCGACGGTTTAGGCACGACCTCGGGCGCCGCCGTCATCAGGCAGAAGCAGCCTTCCCGGATCAGGGCATTCGAGTTGGCAGGAACGACGTAAATGACTCCGGCCTCGGGCACGTCGCCCTGTTCCATTTCCTTGACGTGCAGGGGGGTCTCGCGGCCGAGTATCTCGACCATCATACTGCGGTAACTCGGCGACAAATGCTGCAGAACAACGTACGCGCACGGCAGATCTGGTTTCAAATGGCTGATCAACTGAGTGATCGCCTCCAGACCGCCCGCTGACGCACCGATGCCGGCAATAGCAACACTGCCCATGTGGATTCTCCCTGTTTCGGGGTATCGTATCAGAGTTGCTTGATATTACCTTCGGCTTCGGAAAAAGTTCCGGAGGCCCGCTGCCGCAAGGCCAGTCCTTCGTTGAAGACCAGCGCGAACAGGACCAGTCCGCCACCGGCCAGCACACTGACGGCGGGCTGTTCGCCGGCCCACAGCCAGGCCCAGGCAACACCGAAAATGACTTCCAGCAGCGCCAGCAGGGCGATTTCCGGGGCCGGCAGGACACGCGTCAGGCGAACCACCAGCAGGCAGGGAATGGCCAGTTGCACAACACCGAGCAAGGCCAGCAGGCCGAGATCGTGGGTCGTTGCCTGCAACGGCCAGGCCAGCGGCAGGGTACACAAGGCCGACAGCACGGCACCGATGAGCACGGCCGGCAGCATGTCCGGCCCTGCGTCGCTGCCCTGACCGGTCTTCTGTAGCAGGGTCCAGTTGACCGCCGCCGCCAGCGGCACCGCGCAGGCCACCAGCGAGCCGAGCAGACGCGCGCCGGCCGGGGCTTCAGCACCAAACATCCAGGCAATGCCCAGCCCGGCCAGCGCGATCGCCAGCCAGGTCCGCAACGGCAAGCGCTGCTTCAGGAAGCAACGGGCAAACAGCGCGGTGATCATCGGCCCAAGGGCCATCGTCACCAGCACCATGGCGACCGTGGTCATGGTGATCGCCAGCATGAAAGCGGTGAACATCACCGCCCAGCACAATCCTGAAATCCACACGATGCGCGGTGCATTAAGCAGGCCAGCCCACAGCCCCGGCCCGCGCAGCCAGGTCAGGCCGATGGCCAGCGCCAGTGCGTTGAAGCCGCTGCGCCAGAAATTGACCTCGAAGCCGGCAGCGGCTTCCAGGTGGCGGGCAACGACCCCGGCAATGCTCCACAGCAGCGTCACCAGAACCATCAAGGCGACGGCGCGACGATGGGTCATGAATCAGCTACGGCGACGACGGGCTTCGAACAGGCAGACACCGGCGGCAACCGACACGTTCAGGCTGTCGACGCTGCCGTGCATGGGGATGCTGACCAGCTGATCGCAGGTTTCCCGGGTCAGACGGCGCATGCCCTCGCCTTCCGCGCCCATGACCCAGGCGGTAGCCTGCGGCCATTCGGCAACGTAAAGATCCTCGCAGGCTTCACCGGCCGTGCCGATCACGCAGATATCGCGTTCCTTCAGTTCGCGCAGCGTGCGCGCCAGGTTGGTGACCATCACGTAGGGCACGGTTTCTGCCGCGCCGCAGGCAGTCTTGACGGCCACGTCGTTGAGGCCGGCGGCCCGGTCCTTGGGCGCAATCACCGCATGGACGCCGGCGGCGTCGGCGACGCGCAGGCAGGCGCCGAGATTGCGCGGATCGGTGACGCCATCGAGGACCAGCAGGAAGGCCGGCTCTTCCAGTGTATCGAGCACATCGTCGAGATGCGCCGGCTTGCGCGTCCCTTCGATGCGGGCGACCACGCCCTGGTGCCGACCGCCGCCGGCCAGGTCGTCGAGACGCTTGCTGTCGGCAAGGATGAACTTCACCCCCTGCAGTTCGGCATGCTTCAACAACTCGCGGGCACGGGCGTCCTGCCGGCCGGCGTCGATCAGGATCTCCTTCAGCGACTCGGGATCCTGGCGAAGCTTGGCGGTAATGGCGTGAAAACCGTAGATCAGACGCGATGACATGGTGGGCAACCCAAAGGAAGGAGCCGAATTCTACCGCGCCGCACCGGGTCGGTGCGAATCCGGCACTCAGCCCGGCTGTCCGGCCTTGACCAGGCCCTGCTCGTTGTTCAGCCAGCGGACCAGCATCAGGTCGTGCAGGCCGATGTGGTTGTCAACCCAGCGCCTGAGCAGGGTATCGAGTTCTCGGATGCGGCGAACGGTCTGTTCGCTGTCGAGTCGGGAGACGATTTCCTGGACTTTCTGGGCAATCGCGGCATGATCCTCGATGTGGGCATCGCACAAGGCCTTGTCGGTCATCGACATCAGGGCGTCGCGCATGATGCGTTCTTCCGTCGAAAAATGTTCGAGGATGAAGGCAAACAGGTCGCCAAGCTGGCTGACGACTTCCTTCTCGCATGCATTCTGGCGCTGATGATCGCAGCCGCGGCAACTGTCCAGGCTGGCCGGATCGACACAGACCCGGCGCAGGTTCCCCATGATACCAAGTAGTAGACGATGTTCGTCGTCGATAAGGTAATTGCCCGTTTCCAGCGCCGGCGGCAGATCAGTCATGATCGACCTGGATTGTGATTCGACCATCAACGGAGCGTCAGCTTCGTGGCTCATCCCACCCTCAAGATGCATGGATCAAACGTATATTTTATCACTTTGGTCATACGTCACTCCAGTACGCACAAAAATGGGGCGCATTGAATGTGCCCCTGTGCTGCATCTGCAACAGTCTATCCGCGACGACGCCGGGCGACCCCCTTCTTTTGACCTGGCTTGGTCGCTGCAGGCGTTTTTGGCTCGTCACGGACCAGCACGAAATCGATCTTGTTCGATTCGAGGTCGGCGCGAACCAGCTTGACCCGCACCCGGTCGCCGAGCCGGAAGCGTTCGCCGCTGCGCTCGCCGAGCATCTGGTGCTTGATGTTGTCGAACTGGAAGTAGTCCTGGCCCAGCTCCGAAACATGGACCAGGCCTTCCACGTAAACCTCGTCCAGCGCGACAAAAATGCCGAAAGCGGTCACTGCCGAAATGGTCCCGGCGAAAACTTCGCCGATGCGTTCCTTCATGAAGAAGGTCTTCAGCCAGTTCTCGACATCGCGCGTCGCTTCGTCGGCACGCCGCTCGGTGGCCGAGCATTGCAGGCCGATATCGTCCCAGGGCTTGTTTGGCTCATAGTTCTCGCCGGCCAGTACGGCCTTGATCGCGCGATGGACGAGCAGGTCGGGATAACGCCGGATCGGCGAGGTGAAATGCGTGTAGTGCTCGTAGGCCAGGCCGAAGTGACCGACGTTGTCGGGGCTGTACATGGCCTGGCGCAGCGAACGCAGCATCACTGTCTGCAGCAACTGGAAATCGGGCCGCGGCTTGATCTTCTCGAGCAATGCGGCGTAGTCCTTGGCACGCGGATCGTCGCCGCCGCTCAAGGCCATGCCGAATTCGCCGAGGAAGGTGCGCAGGTTGCGCAGCTTGTCCTCGGACGGTCCTTCGTGGATGCGATACAGGCAGGTCTGCTTGTGCTCGGCGAGGAAGTCGGAGGCGCAGACATTGGCCGCCAGCATGCACTCTTCGATGATGCGATGGGCGTCGTTGCGCACCACCGGGACGATGTTCTCGATCTTGCCCTGATCGTTGAACAGCATCATCGTTTCGGTGGTCTCGAAGTCGATCGCGCCGCGCTGGCCGCGCGCCTTGTGCAGCGCGGCGTAGAGTTTGTACAGGTTATGCACGTGCGGCAGCACCGCCTGTTCGGCCTCGCTTTCCGGCTTGCCCTCGCCCGACAGCCAGGACCAGACCTTGTTGTAGGTCAGCCGCGCATGCGAACGGAAGACGGCCGGGTAGAAACGGTACTTGCCGATCTTGCCGGCGGCGCTGATCGACATGTCGCAGACCATGGCCAGGCGTTCGACATCGGGGTTCAGCGAGCAGATACCGTTGGACAGCTTTTCCGGCAGCATCGGGATCACCCGGCGCGGGAAATAGACCGAATTGCCGCGCTCCAGCGCTTCCTTGTCGAGGGCCATGCCCGGACGCACATAATGCGAGACGTCGGCAATCGCCACCACCAGGCGCCAGCCACGCCCCTGCTTTTCACAGAAGACGGCATCGTCGAAGTCGCGGGCGGTCTCGCCGTCGATGGTCACCAGCGGCAATTCGCGCAGGTCCTCACGGCCCTTGAAATCCGTCTTGCGCACCTTGTCCGGCATCTTCTTGTTTTCTTCGAGCGCCGCCTTGGAAAACTCGAACGGCAGGTCATGCTTGCGCAGGGCAATCTCGATCTCCATGCCCGGATCGGCGTAATTGCCGAGCACCTCGACGATGCGCCCGATCGGCTGGGAAAACTTGCTGGGCTGCTCGATGATCTCGACCATCACCACCTGGCCAGACTCGATCTTGAGCTTGGACTTCTTTTCCGGCGGCACCAGGATGTCCTGGGCGATGCGCTTGTTCTCCGGGGCGACGATGACGACGCCGTGTTCGACGAAAACGCGGCCGACCAGGCGGGTATTCACGCGTTCGGTAACCTCGACGATGCTGCCTTCCGGCCGGCCTTTACGGTCGATGCCGTTGATCCGGACCAGCGCCCGGTCACCGTGGAGCACCTTGCCCATCTGCCGCTGATCGAGAAAGATGTCGGCGCTGCCGTCATCGGGCACCAGAAAGCCGTAACCATCCTGGTGTCCCTGGATGCGCCCAGCGGTCAGGCTGGCCCGTTCGGGCAGGATGTAATCGCCTTTGCGGTTACGCAGCAACTGGCCCTCGCGCTCCATGGCACCAAGGCGGCGCTGGAACATTTCGCGCTCGACACTGGCGATATCGAGCAGATCGACCAGATTGGCAAAGCTCAGGGGACGACCTTCGTCGGTCAGGGTTTGCGTCACGTATTCGCGCGACGGCAAAGGGAATTCATAACGTTTGCTCTCGCGCTCGAAAAATGGATCGGCACGACGTATCTTCGACAACTTCTTTCTTGACATCACTTTTTCTTTCTCTATAATGGCGGCTCTTCGCACCTGTGCCCAGGTGGCGGAATTGGTAGACGCACTAGTTTCAGGTACTAGCGCTGAGAGGCGTGGGGGTTCGAGTCCCTTCCTGGGCACCAGCGATTTTGACAGAAGGTCTTGCTACGGCAAGGCCTTTTTTCATTTCTGGCGCACGCGTCGACAAAGCGAATTGTCTCACAGCACAAGCTTCCCCGAGCTTAACAATTACTAACATCTGGTTGCAGCAATCGCGCCAGCAGCTGGCTATCCTGACCTCATGCCAACACCCATTGCGAGGTTCATCATGAAAAGGATAGTCAACACCCTGCTCGCCGCGAGCCTGAGCATCGGCCTGATCGGCCAGGCCAGCGCCGGCCCGGATCGCCACTGGCGCCACGACCATCGGCCCCAGGTCAGTCAACACCATCATCACTACCATGCGCCACCGCGCGTTCAGAAACACCATCACCGCAACGACTGGATCGGTCCGGCTGCGGTGCTGACCATCGGTGGCCTGGCCATCGGCACCGCGCTCTATCACGCCAACACGCCGCCGCGCGTCGTTCATGGCGCGCCGCCTCCGCCGAACGGAAACTGGTTCTACTGCCGCTCTTCCGGACAATACTACCCCTACACCCAAGCCTGCCCGGAAGGCTGGCAGGCGGTTCGTCCGCACTGAAAGACAAAGCGGGCCAGACGGCCCGCTTTGTGCATTGCCCGGGAACAATCCGGATTACTTGAACGGATGCTGCTTGAGGATGGTCTCGTCGCGCTCGGGACCGGTCGACACGATGGCGATCGGCACTTCGCAGAGTTCTTCGAGACGGTTCAGGTAGGCCTGGGCGTTGACCGGCAGGTCTTCCCAGCGCTTGACGCGGAAGGTCGTCCCTTCCCAGCCCGGCATGGTTTCGTAGATCGGCACGCAACGGGCGACGTCGTCGGCACCGATGGGCAGCAGGTCGATGACCTTGTCACCCAGTTGGTAACCGGTGCAGATCTTGATTTCCTTGAGGCCGTCGAGCACGTCGAGCTTGGTGATGCACAGGCCGGTGAGGCCGTTGATGCGCGCCGAACGGCGCAGCAGCGCGGCATCGAACCAGCCGCAGCGGCGCTTGCGCCCGGTCACCGTACCGAATTCCTTGCCGACCGAGAACATCTGGTGGCCCGGCGTGCCTTCGGTGTCGATGTCCAGCTCGCTCGGGAAAGGACCGCCGCCGACGCGCGTGCAGTAAGCCTTGGTGATACCCAGCACGTAGTGCAGCATGCCCGGACCGACACCGGCACCGGCTGCGGCCTGACCGGAAACGCAGTTGGACGAGGTGACGAAGGGATAGGTACCGTGGTCGATGTCGAGCAGGGTGCCCTGGGCGCCTTCGAACAGCATGTTGTGGCCGGCCTTGTTGGCGTCGTACAGCGCGGCGGATACGTCCACGACCATCGGCCGGATCACTTCGGCATCGGCCATGGCCTGGTCGTAAACGGTCTGGAAGTCGACCGGGTCGGCCTTGAAATACTGGGTCAGCACGAAGTTGTGATATTCCAGCACTTCCTTGAGCTTCTCGGCGAAACGCTCCGGGTGGAACAGGTCGTAAACGCGCAGACCGCGACGGGAAACCTTGTCTTCGTAGGTCGGGCCAATGCCCTTGCCGGTCGTGCCGATCTTCTTGTCACCGGCCTTGGCCGCTTCGCGCGCCTTGTCGATGGCCGAGTGGTACGGCAGGATGATCGGGCAACCGGGGCTGACCTTGAGGCGGGAACGGACGTCGATGCCGCCCTTTTCCAGTTCGGCGATTTCCGAGATCAGGTGATGGATGTCGAGCACGACACCGTTGCCGATGTAGCAATCGACACCGGCGCGAACGATGCCCGACGGCACCAGGTTGAGCTTGTAGACGTTGTCGCCGACAACCAGCGTATGGCCGGCATTATGACCGCCCTGGAAACGCACCACACCCTGGGCGTGGTCGGTCAGCCAGTCGACGATCTTCCCCTTCCCTTCGTCGCCCCACTGGGTACCGACGACGATGACATTCTTGGCCATTTTCTCTCTCAATCCTCTTGTATAGCTTCAATGATCCAGCGCCCGCCGACCTGGACCAGCTTGCGGTCGCATGACGGGCCTTCGCAGGCGGTCTCGCCCGGCAGCAGTTCAACGACGGTCTCGCCATGTTCGCGCAGCGCAGCAATGTGCGAAGCCAGCAACTTGTCGGCACCGGCATACGGGGCGAGCACACCGCGGACCGACTTGCCGGCCGGCGCCAGTTGCGCCAACTGGCGCAGGTCCAGCGAAAACCCGGTGGCCGGACGCGCCCGGCCAAAGGCCTTGCCGGCACCGTCGTAACGCCCACCAAGCGCGATCGCCGCGGGAAAACCCGGGCAGTAGGCAGCAAAGACGATGCCGTTGTGATAGTGATAACCGCGCAGGTCAGCCAGATCGATGGAGAACGGCAGTTCCGGCGCGCTCGAAATGAGGTGGCGCAGCTGTTCCAGCGCGGCACGGATGGCCGGCAGGTCGGGCAGGCAGGCGACGGCGCGATTAACGGTTTCCGGCCCGCCATACAGCGTTGGCAGCGCCAGCAGCGCTTCGCGGTATGGCGACGGCACGGCAGCGGTGGACTCGGTCAGCCCCGGGACATCCTTGTCGCGCAACAGCGCCAGCAACTCGGCTTCGGCATCGCCCGGCAGACCGGCTGCTTCGACCAGGGCGCGGAAGATGCCGACATGGCCGAGGTCGATGCGTGCCAGCGGCAACTTGACCCGGTCGAACGCCGTCGCCATCAGGCGGACGATTTCGAGGTCGGCTTCGACGCCAGCATAACCGTACAGTTCGGCCCCCAGCTGGACCTGCTCGCGACCGGCCGAGACGTTGGCCGGCAGGGTGTGCAGGGTACTGCCGCAATAGCACAGACGGGTGACGCCCTGATGATTGAGCAGATGCGCGTCGATACGGGCCGCCTGCGGCGTCATGTCGGCACGCACGCCCATGGTCCGTCCGGACAACTGATCGACCAGCTTGAAGGTGCGCAGGTTCAGATCCTGGCCGGTACCGGTCAACAAGGAATCGAGGTATTCGAGCATCGGCGGCATGACGTACTCGAAGCCGCGCACACGGAAATGATCGAGCAGATTGCGCCGCAGGGTTTCGATGCGCGCCGCTTCGGACGGCAGGGCATCGGCAATGTATTCAGGAAGCAGCCAGTTCATGAGAAGACTATCAGCAGGACGAGTCCGATCAGCATCGAGGTCAGACCGATGAAACGGATCTGACCGTCGGACAACTGGATCAGGCGGCGAAAGGTTTCACGCCAGGCGGCCGGCGCGATGAACGGCATCGCGCCTTCCAGCACCAGCATCAACGCGAACGCCAGCAACAGGGTCGAGGTCATTGACGATGATCAGCGACCGATATTCTTCATGTATTTGAAGAAATCGGAGTTGGGTTCGACAACCAGCACGTCGCTCTTGTTGGCAAAGCTGTTGCGGTAAGCCTCGAGACTGCGATAGAAGGCATAGAACTCGGGGCTCTTGCCGAAGGCTTCGGCGTAGGTCGCCGCCGCCTTGGCATCGCCCTCACCCTTGACCTTCTGGGCTTCACGGTAGGCTTCGGCGATGATCACTTCGCGCTGACGATCAGCATCGGCGCGGATCTTTTCCGCCTCGGCCGCACCTTCGGAACGCAGCTCGTTGGCCACCCGCTTGCGCTCGGCTTCCATCCGGCTATACACCGCGCCACTGACTTCGTCCGGCAGTTCGACCCGCTTCAGACGGACATCAACGATCTGCACGCCGATGCGGCGGGCGTCGATATCAGCCTTTTCACGCATCTGGTTCATGATTTTGTCACGCTCGCCGGAAATGACATCATTGACCAGGCGTTTACCGAATTCCTCGCGCAAACCGGCGTTGACCGTCTGGCTAAGGCGGGTACGCGCCCGGGTTTCGTCGCCACCGACCGAGATGTAGTACAGATTGGGATCGACGATGCGCCACTTGATGTAGGAATCAACCAGCACGTTCTTCTTTTCCGAGGTGATGAAACGCTCGGGATCGGCGCTGTCCAGCGTCAGGATGCGACGATCGAAGAAACGCACGTTCTGGATCATCGGAATCTTGAAATTCAGGCCGGGTTCGGTAATCGCCCGTTTGACTTCACCGAGCTGGAAAACCAGCGCGTACTGTCGCTGATCGACGGTAAACACCGACATCGACAGGACAACCAGGATCAGGGCGACGATGCCGCCCAGCACATTGAGACGCGAACTCATCAGCGAGCCTCCCGTTCACGCGTACCCAGCGAACCGGCACGCGTATTGGCATTCAAGGGGTTACCACCAACGGCGGGGAAACTTTCGGATTGCGGCGGAACGCCGCCGGAAAAGGCCGAGGACTGGCGGGTCGCCGCAGCAGCCGAGCCGCCACCGTCGATCATGCCCTGCGGGGCCGCGGCGGCGCCGCTGGCAGCCCCCATCAGCTTGTCGAGCGGCAGGTAGAGCAGGTTGCCCTGGCCCTTGGCATCGACCATGACCTTGGTGGTGTTGGCGTAAATCTGCTGCATGGTTTCCAGGTACATGCGCTGACGCGTGACTTCCGGCGCCTTGGCGTACTCGGTCTGGATCTGGCGGAAGCGCGATGCATCACCCTGAGCGGTGGAGATCACGCGTTCGCGGTAACCCTGCGCTTCTTCCATCAGACGGGCGGCGGTACCGCGGGCTCGGGGAATCACGTCGTTGGCGTAGGCCTGGCCTTCGTTCTTCTGACGTTCGCGGTCCTGCCCGGCCTTGACCGCATCGTCAAACGCCGCCTGCACCTGCTCGGGCGGCTGGGCGTTCTGCATGGTGACCTTGGAAATCAGGATGCCGGCGTTGTAGCGATCAAGGATGTCCTGCATCAGGCGGGAAGCGTCGCTGGCGATCTGCTCGCGACCTTCGTAGAGCACGAAGTCCATCTTGCTCTTGCCGACGATTTCACGCACGGCGGTTTCCGCAGCGCCGATCACGGCTTCTTCCGGATGACGGTTGTTGAACAGGAATTCGACCGGATCCTTGAGGATGTACTGGACCGCAAACTGGATGTTCACGATGTTTTCATCGTCGGTCAGCATCAGGGCTTCCTTGAGCACCTTGTTGCGTTCGCTGCCGCGGTAGCCGATCTCGACAGTACGCACGCCGGTCAGATTGACCAGTTCGTGCGACTGGATCGGATACGGCAGACGCCAGCGCAGACCGGGCTCGGTGGTTTCGGTCAGTTTGCCGAACTGGAGCACGACGCCGCGCTGCGAGGCATCGACGATATAGAAGCCGGAAGCCAGCCAGACGATGGCGATCAGGCCGACCAGCAGGCCGAGGCCGCCGCTGAGGAATTTGGGATTGAAGTCAACCGGCGGCATGCGCGGACCGTCGCCGCCATTGTTGCCACCGCCGCCGCCCTTCTTGCCCATCATGCCGGACAATTTGCGGTTGAAATCCCGCCACAGTTCTTCGAGGTCGGGCGGTCCATCGTTGGGGCGGCGCGGGCCATTGCCGTTCGGCTTGTCGTCGCTACCGCGATTGCCCCACTGCGGGTCGTTGATCGACATGAGAATACCTAGGGTAGGAATCATGGGTCTCGGGGAGTCAATAGGAGAAATCGGATTGTGCCAGACGTGCTGCCTCGTCGAGCGCCTTGCGGCGCGATTCGGCTTTGGCACGGGCGTGTTCGGCCAGAGCCTGGCGTAATAGTTCCATACCGTCACCGGTGCGCGAACTGATGCGAACGCGGGAGATATTACCATATTCGTCACGATCGACCCCGGCCGAGGCCTCGGTCAGGTCGATCTTGTTCCAGACGATCAGTTGCGGCACATCGCGCGCACCGATCTCCTCGAGGACACGGCCCACTTCGGCCATCTGCTCGTCGCGGGCGTGACTGGCGCTATCGACGACGTGCAGCAGCAGGTCGGCGTCGACCGCTGCTTCCAGCGTCGCGTGGAAGGCATCGACCAGCGAGTGCGGCAGATCGCGGATGAAGCCGACGGTGTCGGAAATGACGATATTGCCGGCCTGCTCGATCCACAACTTGCGCGACGTGGTATCCAGCGTGGCGAACAACTGGTCGGCCGCATAAACGCCGGCGTGGGTCAGGGTATTGAACAGGGTAGACTTGCCGGCATTGGTGTAGCCGACCAGCGAGACATTGAGCACATCGCCGCGCCGCCTGGCCTTGCGCTGCACGCCGCGTTGACGCGACAACTTGCCCAGCCGCTCCTTGAGCAACTTGACGCGGTTGCCGAGCAAGCGCCGGTCGGTTTCGAGCTGGGTTTCGCCCGGACCGCGCATGCCGATCCCGCCCCGCTGCCGTTCGAGGTGGGTCCAGCCACGTACCAGACGGGTGGCCAGATGTTCGAGCTGCGCCAGTTCGACCTGCAGCTTGCCCTCGGCACTGGCTGCACGCAGGGCGAAGATATCGAGGATCAGGCTGTTGCGATCGACCACCCGGCACTTCAGCGACTGTTCGAGGTTGCGTTGCTGAACGGGCGACAGGGCGTGATTGAAGATGACCAACTGGGCATCGGCCGCCGCAATCATGGCTGCCACTTCATCGACCTTGCCTTTACCGGCAAAGGTCCGGGGATCGGGACTGTGACGCCGGCCACGCACTTCGGCAACAACCAGGCCACCGGCTGATTCGGTCAGCAGACGGAGTTCTTCAAGCTGGTCCTCAACATCGACCTGCCCGAAATCCAGTTGCACGATAACGGCGCGCTCGCCGGAAGCGGGGCGCTCATGCATGGAAAAATCCTGCGGAAGAAAATACCGTCCTGCAGGCGCAGGACGGCGGGATGAAGCGTCTTATTCTGCGGCCTGCTCTTGCTGAAGATTGACCGGACGGGCCGGCACGACCGTGGAAATGGCGTGCTTGTAGACCATCTGGGTCACGGTGTTCTTGAGCAGAACGACATACTGGTCGAAAGACTCGACCTGACCTTGCAACTTGATGCCGTTCACCAGATAGATGGAAACGGGAACATGCTCGCGGCGCAGGGCATTAAGGAAGGGGTCTTGTAAGAGTTGCCCTTTATTGCTCATGGTGTGGACTCCATGTGTGTTGTTATGAGGGTCCTAATGTACCCAAATTAGAAGAATGGTGTTGGAAATTTTGTGGTTAATTTGTGACTCAGCGACGCTCCTTGTCGGCAAAGGGATTCTTGCCCGCGACGAACTGGATGCGCAGCGGTGTCCCCTGAAGGTGGAATGCCTCACGGAAGGTGTGTTCCAGATAACGGCGATAACTGTCGGCAATCTGATCCACGGCGTTGCCGTGCACCACGATGATCGGCGGGTTCGACCCGCCCTGGTGGGCATAGCGCGGCTTCGGCCGGAACAGGCCGTGCTTGGGCGGTGCCTGACGGGCGATGGCATCGGCCAGCACCCGCGTCAGGCGCGGCGTGGACAGCTTGGTCATGGCCGCGCCGTAGGCGGCATCGACCGACTTGAACAGATTGACCAGACCGACGTTTTCCAGCGCCGAAATGAAATGAAACTTGGCAAAATCGAGGAATTTCAGCTTGCGCTGCAGGATCTGCCGGGTCTGTTCGCGGACGTAGGAATCGAGACCGTCCCATTTATTGACGGCAACAACCAGTGCCCGCCCGGACTGGACGATGAAATCGGCGATGTGCGCGTCCTGGTCGGAAATGTCGGCACGGGCGTCGACCATCAGGATGACCACGTTGGCATCCTCGATCGACTGCAGGGTCTTGATCACCGAGAATTTCTCGATGGTCTCGAAAACCTTGCCGCGCTTGCGCATGCCGGCCGTGTCGACGAGTACGTATTTGCGCCCGTTGCGCTCGAAGTCGATCTCGATCGAGTCGCGAGTCGTACCGGGCGCGTCGAAGGCGATGACCCGCTCCTCGCCCAGCAGGGTATTGATCAGCGTGGATTTACCGACGTTCGGACGACCGACGATGGCCACCCGGATGGCATCGGAGTGCCACTCGTCGTCTTCCGGCTCGGGGAAGCTCTCCAGCGCCATCTCGATCAGCCCGCGTACGCCTTCGCCATGCGCGGCGGAAATGGCGTTCGGTTCGCCCAGGCCGAGTTCGTGGAAATCAGCCTCGACCATGCCGCTGTTCAGGCCTTCCGCCTTGTTGACCGCAACAAAGACGGGGCGCTCCAGCCGGCGCAGTTTGTTAGCGATTTCCTTGTCGTGCGGCGTCAGGCCGGTGCGACCGTCGACCACGAAAATGACCGCGTCGGCTTCGGCGATCGCCTGCTCGGTCTGACGCGCCATTTCATGCAGGATGCCTTCCTTGACCAGCGGCTCGAAGCCACCGGTATCGACAACCAGGAAAGGTTTCTTGCCCAGCTTGCCATGACCGTAGTGACGATCGCGGGTCAGGCCCGGAATATCGGCAACGATGGCATCGCGGGACTTGGTCAGGCGGTTGAACAGCGTGGATTTGCCGACATTGGGCCGACCGACCAGAACGATAGTAGGTTTCATTGAATCTCGATTGCCCTGACATCGCCACCGGATGACTGGGTCAGGAAACTGTTGCCCAGCAACTGGGGCGGGACCCGTACGGCGCTGCCGTCGGTCTTGAAGCGACCGACAAAGGCCCCTTCCTCGCGGGACAGGAAATGGACATAGCCTTCGACGTCGCCAACGGCAACGACGTTGCCGCGCACAGCCGGCGCCGTCACATTGCGGCGGCGCAGCTTGTCCTGCTTCCACAGGCTGCTGCCGCTCAGACGATCCAGGCCATAGACCACACCGTCGTCGTCAGTGACGAACAGATAACGACCGTCCAGCACCAGGCCGCGCGCCGAGGACAGATCGCGCGACCAGATCATGCTGCCACCCTGCGCCATGTCGAAGCAGGCGACCTTGCCCTGGAAGGCCACGGCACAGATCTGGGTGCCATCGATGGCCGGCGGCGACACGATATCGGCAACGCGGTCGAGTTCGGTCGTGCCCTTGGGTTGCGCCACCGCGCCCTCCCAGACCGGCGCGCCATTGGCCAGCGACAGGGCCATCAGCTTGCCACCGGGAAAACCGGCAAACACGTAACGATCGGCAAAGACCGGCGCGCCCACGCTGCGCACCGAGAGCGCTGGCATCGGCCGCTCGTACATCCATTTGCGCGCGCCATCGCGCGCATCAAGCAGGAAAATGCGGTTGTCGCCGCTACGCACGGCCACGCCCTCGCCGCTTACCGCCGGGGCCGCCAGCACTTCGCTGCTGACCTGCGACTGCCACAGGGCCTTGCCGGTTTCTGCGTCGAACGCCAAGACGCCGCCCTTGGCGGTACCGACGACGACCATGTGGATATCAGCACCGACACCAGCCGACAGGGCTTGCCCGGCATCAACCTTCCAGACGATACGGCCGGCTTCGATGCGGTAGACCCCGCCCTTCTGATCGGCGACGAATACTGCATCACCAACGACAGCCGGCGAGAACATCGCACCGCCCGCCTTGCCCACGCCCTGCGACCAGACGCTGCGCACCGTTTGCGTATCGGCTGACAAAGCCGGCAGCGGCGACATCTTCGGCGCACTGGAAGAGAAGGGATTGATCGAGTCAACGGCGTTGTTCAGCGTCGAACACCCTCCCAGCAAGAAGGCGCCAGCGATGGCCAGCGGCATCAGGCGGCGACTCATGCTGCACCGCCAAGGCTGTCGAGCTTCTGCTGCAGCAATTCGCGCGCCGGGCTTCCGGCCTTGGCTGCCGCCTGGTCGAGCGCCGCCTGGTAGGCCGTGCGCGCATCTGCCGGTTTACCCTGGGCCACCAGAATGTCACCGCGGAGTTCCTGGAAACGGGCCTGGAAGGCCGCCGCCGAAGTCGCCTCGAGTGCCTTCAGGGCCTCGTCGTAAGCCTGCTCGTCGAGCAGCACGGCGGCCAGGCGCAAACGGGCGATATCGCGCAATTCATCCTTGGCGTTATCGGTCACCCAGGTCAGCTGGGCCTTGGCTGTCTTCAGGTCGCCCGCATCAAAGGACTGTCGGGCGGCCAGCAAGGCACCGAGCGACGCGTAACCGCTACGCCCGAATTTTGCCGTCAGTTCGCCGGCCGTCGCCTTGATACGCTGAGCATCGCCCTGTTCAACCGCCTGTTCGAGTGCGGCAAACACCGTCGCCGCCTTGGCCGTCTCGTTGTTCTGATACCAGTTCCAGCCCTGCCAGCCAACGACGGCCAGGGCGGCGGCGGTCACCAGCGAGGTGACCAGGTTGCCGTACATCTTCCACCAGGTTTTCAGCGTGTCGATCTGTTCCTGTTCTTCGAGGTCGTAATGCGCCATGCTGTTTATTCCTCTTCGTCCGAATCAATCATGTGGTCGATGATGGCTTCCGCCAGTTCGTCGACCTTCAGTTTACGTTGGGCCACGCCTTCTTCACGCAAGGCCTTCAATTGTGCCTCGCCGGTCGCCGCTTCGTCGTCGCCGATGATCACCGCGAAAGCAGCGCCACTGCCGTCGGCCTTCTTCATCTGCGACTTGAACGAACCGCCGCCGCAATGCAGCAGCACGTCCAGCCCCTGGTCGCGCAGACCTTCGGCGACGCGGAAGGCCATCCGGCCGGCCGCTTCGCCCTGGTGCACGACATAGACGTCGGGCGCCGGCTCAGCCGGGGCGCCGCCGGAATCCTTGATCAGCGCGATCAGCCGTTCGACGCCCATGGCGAAGCCGCAAGCCGCCGTCGGCTTGCCGCCGAGTTGCTCGACCAGGCCGTCGTAGCGGCCACCGGCGCAGACCGTGCCCTGGGCGCCGAGCTTGTCGGTGACCCATTCGAAGACGGTCAGGTTGTAGTAATCGAGACCGCGCACCAGGCGCGGGTTGATCGTGAACGGCTGGCCGGCGTCGCGCAGCACCTGCTGCACGCCGTCGAAGTGCGCCAGCGATTCGGCGCCGAGGAAGTCGATCAGCTTCGGTGCCGCCGCACAGATGTCCTGTAGCGCCGGGTTCTTGGTGTCGAGGATGCGCAGCGGGTTGGTGTACAGACGACGCTTGGCGTCCTCGTCGAGCACCTCGACGTGCTGTTCCAGGTAGGCGATCAGCGCGGCGCGATGCTCGGCGCGCTCGCTCGGCTGACCGAGGCTGTTGATCTGCAGTTCAATGCCGTCAAGACCGAGGTCGGTCCACAGGCGGGCGCCCATCAGAATCAGCTCGGCATCGATGTCCGGGCCGGCGATGCCGAAAGTCTCGACACCGACCTGATGGAACTGCCGGTAACGCCCCTTCTGCGGCCGCTCGTGGCGGAACATCTGGCCGATGTAGTAGAGGCGCTGCGTCTGCCGCGCCGCCAGGTTGTGCTCGATGACGGCGCGCACGCAGCCGGCGGTGCCTTCCGGACGCAGGGTCAGCGCTTCGCCGTTGAGGCCGTCGACGAAGGAATACATTTCCTTCTCGACGATGTCGGTGACTTCGCCGATAGCACGCTTGAACAGCGGCGTCGGCTCGACGATGGGCATGCGGATCGGCTTGTAACCATAGCCTTTCAGCCAGGTGCGGACGGTGTCCTCGAACAGTTCCCAGAATGCCGCTTCTTCCGGCAGGATGTCGTTCATCCCGCGCACGGCTTGCAACGTTTGACTCATGCTTGCAGTTTCTTCTTGTAGGTGCGCTGGACGTAGCGCTCGATGATGTCCTTGAATTCGGCGGCGATGTTGTCGCCCTTGAGGGTCACGGTCTTCTCGCCGTCCTCGTAGACCGGCGCCGACGGCGCTTCGCCGGTGCCCGGCAGCGAGATGCCGATGTTGGCGTGCTTCGACTCGCCCGGGCCATTGACGATGCAGCCCATGACGGCCAGCGTCATGTTCTCGGCGCCATCGTAATGCAGCTTCCATTCCGGCATGCGGGCGCGAACGAAATCCTGCACCTCGCCGGCCAGTTCCTGGAAGAAGGTCGAGGTCGTCCGGCCACAGCCTGGACAGGCCGCGACCATCGGTGTGAACGCGCGCAGGCCCATGGTCTGCAGAATTTCCTGGGCGACGATCACTTCCTGGCTGCGCGAACCGCCCGGTTCCGGCGTCAGCGAAACACGGATGGTGTCGCCGATGCCTTCCTGGAGCAGCACCGACAGCGCGGCGGTCGAGGCGACAATGCCCTTGGAGCCCATGCCGGCCTCGGTCAGGCCGAGGTGCAGCGCGTAATCGGCGCGCCGCGCCAGTTCGCGGTAGATGGCGATCAGGTCCTGGACGCTGGATACCTTGCACGAGAGGATGATCTTCTCGCCGGCCAGGCCGACTTCCTCGGCCTTCGCCGCCGATTCCAGCGCCGAGGTGACCATCGCGTGGCGCATCATCTCGGTCGCATCGAGTGGCTCGGTACGCTTGCTGTTCTCGTCCATGATGCGTGCCAGCAATTCCTGGTCGAGGCTGCCCCAGTTCACGCCGATGCGCACCGGCTTGTCGTAGCGGCAGGCGAGTTCGACCATCTGCGCGAACTGCTCGTCCTTCTTCTTGCCGAAGCCGACGTTGCCGGGATTGATCCGGTACTTGGCCAGCGCCTCGGCGCAGGCTGGGTGCTCGGTCAGCAGACGATGACCGTTGTAATGAAAGTCGCCGATCAGCGGCACGTTGCAGTTCATCTTGTCGAGATGATCGCGGATCTTCGGTACGGCCGCCGCCGCTTCCATCGAATTGACGGTGATGCGGACCAATTCGGAGCCGGCCCGCGCCAGCTCGGCGCACTGGATGGCCGTAGCCAGATAATCGGCGGTATCGGTATTGGTCATCGACTGGACGACCACCGGTGCGTTACCGCCAAGGCGGACGTGGGCGATGGCGGTCGCGCGGGTCGGACGCTTGCTGATTGCGCTCAAGGTTTACTCCAGCACCAGACGGGCAACATCGCCACGGGTATGCGGCTCAAGGTTGACGACCTGGCCCCGGTGGAGAAGCTTGACGCCAGGCGCATAGCCGATCGTCACCGACAGCGGGCCCCGACCGTCGACGGCCTGCTCGGAACCAGCGATCAGGCGCTGCGAAAAGATGATGTTGTCGTCACGATCCCGCACCTCCAGCCAGGAGGCCTGGCTGAGCACGAAACGCAATTGCGAGGTGACCACAGCGGCTTCGGACGGCGCGTTGACTGCAGGCGGCTGGGCCACGCCTTCGCTCGGCGCAGCCTGCGGCGCGATCAATTGCTGTGCCGTGGCATCGGGTGGAAACAGAACCTCCTGGGCCGCTGCCGCTGGAGGCGGCGCTGTCTCAACCGGAATCTCGGCCCCGCCGAGCAAGCCCTGCCAGGCATCGCGCAATTCGGTCAGATCGTTCGGCAGCAGGAAATAGGCGAGCGCCGCCAGGATCAACAGCAAACCGCCGATGCCGACGACCAGCCCGTCACGCGACTTCGAGGCATTGCTGATCCTGGGAGGGGCAGCGGCAGGAACCGCCAGGGTATCGACTGGCTTTTCCAGCTGACCTTCAAGACGATCCATCAGAGGCGCCGGGTCGATATCGACCAGCCGGGCATAATTACGCACGAACCCCCGGATGAAGGTGGTACCGGGCAGAACCGACCAATCGTCGCGCTCGAGCGCCTCAACCTGCCGTTGCCCCAGTTTCAACGCCTGGGCAATATCAGCGACCGGCAGCGAGCGGCTTTCGCGCGCGTTGCGCAGCACTGTACCGACGGACGGCAAGGCCTCGGGTACGACTTCCTGGTCCGGGACTTCGGTGGCTTCGGCGTTGTCGATTTGATCGCTCATTCAAAATCACCCTTGAGGAATTCCTGGTATTGCACCGACGTCGGATAACGGCTGCGCAACTGCGAAGCAAAACCGCTTTCCGCCCGTTGATCGCCCGACTTGCGCTCCAGCCTGACCCCCAGCCACAAAGCCTCGGCGGTCGGCGGCTCCATCATGCGCAGCGCATCGTTCAGATACAACCTGGACTCCTGGAGATTGCCGCGCTTGAAAAAAATGGTGGCCAACCCGACACGCGCCTGAACAGCCCCATTGCGCGAGACACGCACTGCCTGCAACAGGTAGGTTTGCGCCTGATCCAGGTCGCCAGCCTTGAGCAGACAGGAACCCGCATTGGTGTAGGCACGATCCGGCGTTTCATACAGGGGATCACGCAGAGCACGATCAAAATACTGAAGGGATTGGCTCGGCTTGCCGGTGTCACAGAGGAACCAGCCATAGTTGTTATTGATTTCCGGATCGTTCGGCGCCAGCGAGAGGGCACGGGCAAAATCCGCTTCTGCCTTGGCAAATTCGCGCAAGGATGCATAGACCAGTCCGCGCACGCTGTTCGCCTGATGGAAACGCGGATCAATTTGCAGCGCCATGGACAGATGCTCCAGCGCAACCGCCGGCGTGCCCGCCTGGAAATATAGCGCACCGAGTTCGGTATGTATTCTCGCCCGACTGCGCGGATCAGATACCGAGATGGTCGTATCGCCAGCACCACCGAATTGCTGCGCCGACGGGGGAACATCGAACTGAGCCGCGGCCTGAGCGGCCGCGCCAAACAAGACAAGGAAAGAGAGCCACCGGAACTGCCGGAAACAGCGCATCATGTTCTCAACTCCTGAATGGGAATCGTCGTCCCGGCCGTCCGCCGGGTTTTATCCTTGACCTGTCCGGCCAATTGACCACAGGCCGCGTCGATGTCGTCGCCGCGCGTCTTGCGCGTGGTGGTGACGATACCGGCCTGCAACAGGATTTCACCGAAGCGGCGGACACGATCCGCGGGAGAGCGGCGGAACGGTGACCCGGGGAAAGGATTGAAGGGAATCAGGTTGAACTTGCACGGCACGTCGCGGACCAGCGCCAGCAGTTCGCGGGCATGCGCGTCGCTGTCGTTGACCCCGGCCATCATCGTGTATTCGAAGGTGATGAAGTCGCGCGGCGCCTTTTCCAGGTAGCGCCGGCAGGCAGCCATCAGTTCCTTGAGCGGGTATTTCTGGTTGATCGGCACCAGCTGATCGCGCAGCGCGTCGTTCGGCGCATGCAGCGACACCGCCAGCGCCACCGGGCAATCCTCGCGCAGCCGGTCGATGGTCGGCACCAGCCCCGAAGTCGACACCGTGACCCGCCGCCGCGACAAGCCGTAGGCGTTGTCGTCGAGCATCAGGCGCAGGGCCTTGATGGTGTTGTCGTAATTGGCGAGCGGCTCGCCCATGCCCATCATGACGACGTTGGAGATCACCCGCTCGTCGCCATGAACGGCGCCCAGCGCCTTGTTGGCCTGCCAGAGCTGGCCGATGATTTCCGCCACCGTCAGGTTGCGGTTGAAACCTTGCTTGCCGGTCGAACAGAAGGCGCAATCAAGCGCGCAACCGGCCTGCGTGGAAATGCACAGGGTACCGCGCTCATCCTCGGGGATGAACACCGTCTCGACCGCATTGCCGTTGCCGACATCGATCAGGAATTTGCGCGTCCCGTCGTCCGACAGCTTGTCGGAGACCACCGTTGGCGGCGCCACGACCGCCTTTACCTTGAGCTTCTCGCGAAGGCTCTTGGCGATGTCGGTCATGGCATCGAAATCCGCCACCCCGGAACGATGCATCCAGCGCAGCACCTGGCGAGCCCGGAAGGGCTTTTCGCCCTGCTCGGCAAACCAGGCGGTCAGTCCGTCGGCATCGAAATCAAGAAGATTCTGCATCAGCATCCCGAGGCGTCGAACCCGCCGAAACGGCGAGCCCGACGACAGGCAAAATTAACGACCTGCGTAGGTGTTCATGCCCGGGAAGAAGAAAGCAACTTCCACGGCAGCGGTTTCCGGGGCGTCGGAACCATGCACGGCATTGGCGTCGATCGACTCGGCGAAATCGGCGCGGATGGTGCCCTTGTCGGCCTTCTTCGGGTCGGTGGCGCCCATCAGCTCACGGTTCTTGGCGATGGCGTTCTCGCCTTCCAGGGCCTGGATCATGACCGGACCGGAGGTCATGAACGAGACCAGATCCTTGAAGAAGGGCCGATCCTTGTGCACGGCGTAGAACTGGCCGGCTTCCTGCTCGGACAGCCAGGTCATGCGGGCGGCGATGACCTTCAGGCCGGCGCCTTCGAAACGGGAGTAGATCTGGCCGATGACGTTCTTCTTGACGGCGTCGGGTTTGATGATGGAAAGGGTGCGCTCGATAGCCATGAATTTGCTCCGAAAAAGCTAGTCGGTTGAAAAACGGGGAATTTTAGCAGATAAGCCGAGGTCTTGACCGCCTCACTGAACCTCGGCTGCCTTCAGCAAAGGTTCGCGCAGCAGGGCGAAATCGCGCGGCGCCACATACTGCAGCAGTTCCTTGCCGTCGGCGTCGACCACGACATCAAGGCCTTTGTCCGGGTAAAGCAGATGAACGCGCTTGTCGGACACCGGCAGACGCTCGGCGGGTTCGCCAAAACGCTGAACGATGGTTGCCTCGTCGAGATTGACCGTCGGAATCACGCTGATCGCCTTCACCCGCATGGCATCGGCAGCAGCAAGATCGTCCGGATGCAGGCGGATCTTGCGCGTCGTACTTTCCATGTGCTCGGCCTTCAGGGCACGTTCACGCATGGCGATGATGGCTTCGGGCGCAACATCGACGACCAGGATCACCTTGGCCAGCACGAAACCCAGCGGCAACTGGGTGTAGTAAGCCTCCAGCGAACCAATTTCATTGGGCGCCGCAATGATCGCCACTTCCGGCTCTCCGCCGAGGATGGCGCGGACTTCACCCAGCGTCTGCAAGCCCGGACTCACGCCGAAGACACGGGCACCGCCCCGGCCATCAACTTCGATCTGCCAGGGCAGGTTGGCATTCGGATCAAAACCCTCTTGCTTGCCGGTACCCGGGATCAGGAAAGGAACGATCAGCGCGGCCAGGACCAGCGCCACCATGGACAGGGCAAATTTCATGAGCAGTCAGGCTTTCAATTCAAGGCAGCGATTGTGCCACAGGCTGGAGAGCACGAAATGAAAAAGGCCGCGCTTCCGGAGAAGCGCGGCCTGGTTCGATCAGCGGATCGCTACATCATGCCGAGCGTGCGCGGCAGCCAGAGCGAGATATCCGGGATGTAGGTGATGAAGATCAGGAAGACCAGCATCGTGTACAACCACGGCAGCACGGCCTTGGTCATTTCGCTCATGCCGGCGCGGGTGATGCCACTGGCAACGAACAGGTTGAGACCGACCGGCGGCGTGATCATGCCGATTTCCATGTTCACCGTGATGATGATGCCGAAGTGGATCGGATCGATACCCAGGGCCACAGCAACCGGGAACAGGATCGGCGCCAGGATCAGGATGATCGACGACGGCTCCATGAAGTTACCGGCGATCAGCAGCAGGATGTTGACGATGACCAGGAAGCCCACCGGACCGAGGCCGAGATGGATGATCCAGTCGGCGATGCCCTGCGGAATCTGCTCGGAGGTCAGGATGAACGAGAACAGGATGGCGCTGGCAATGATGAACAGCAGCATCGAGCTCATATTGGCCGAATCGAGCAGCACCTTGGGAATCTGCTTGAAGGTCAGATCCTTGTACACGAACACCGCGATCAAGAAGGCGTAGACCGCCGACATGGCCGCCGCTTCGGTCGGCGTGAACATGCCGGAGTAGATACCGCCCATGACCACGACGATCAGCATCAGCCCCCAGAAAGCTTCACGGAAGGCCTTGAAGCGGGTGCCCCAGCTCGCCTTCGGCAAGCGCGGATAACCGCCCTTGCGTGCCTGCCACCAGGTCGTCGCACCGAGCGCCAAGGCCAGCAGCAGGCCCGGAACGACGCCGGCCATGAACAGCGCGCCGACCGACGAGTTGGTCGTCACCGCGTACATCACCATGACGATGGAGGGCGGGATCAGGATACCCAGACCGCCGGCCGAAGCGACGACACCGGCACCGAAGCGCAGCGGAAAGCCCTGCTTGACCATGGCCGGAATCAGGATCGAACCGATTGCCACCACAGTTGCCGGCGACGAACCGGAAACCGCCGCGAACAGCGCACAGGCCAGCACCGCCGACATGCCGAGACCGCCGGTCAGGTGACCGACCATCGAGGTGGCAAAGTTGATCATGCGCCGGGCGACGCCGCCATGGGTCAGGAAGTTGCCGGCCAGGATGAAGAACGGGATCGCCATGATCTCGAACTTCTCGATGCCGGTGAACATCTTCAGGGCCACCGAGGCGATCGGGGTATCGGTAAAGGCGAACATGAAGCCGAGCACAGTAAGACCCAGCGCCACGCCGACCGGCATGCCGATCACCATCAGGGTGAGAAGGATGCCAAAAATGATGACTGCGCTCATGGCTTACTTCTCCTCTTTCTTGTCGGCAGCGGGATGCTGTTTCTCCCACTCGCGGTCGCTCAGACCGGCATGCGCATGCTCGCGCTGCTCGGCGATGGCGATGGCCTCGCCAACCTGCAGTACCTCGCCCTCTTCCAGACCCTCGACGTGACCATGGTCGTGCGTCGGCAATTCACCGGTGTTGGCGAACTTGATCATCACCTGGACGAAGCGGAAGCACATCAGGAAGGAACCCAGCGGAATCGCCGAATAAACGATCCAGGTCGGCCATTCGAGATCAGGCGTAACCGGTCCCTCGAAGAAATGCCCGGTGTCCAGGCCAAAATTGCTCAGCGTGACGTAAGCCATGCCGTTTTCCCAGACAAAATAGGCACCAAACAGGCCGATCACGCCGGTAAACAGGATGCCGCAGGCCAGACCGAGCAGGATCATGCTGCGCCGCGGCTTCTCCGACAACTGGTTGATCAGCAGATCGACCCCGACGTGGATGCCAGTACGCACACCGTAAGCGGCGCCGAATTTCGCCATCCACACGAAAAGAATGATGCAGAACTCCTGCGCCCAGCCCATATCGATGGACAGCAGCCAGTCCTGAACAACCGGGATATCAAACCCGGTACCGTAGCGATGCACCACGGAAATGAAGATCACCACGGTGGCTACCGCCATCAGCGAGCCGATGATGAATTCTTCAAGAAAATCGATGAGTTTTCCCATGACCCCTCTCCTTGCAAAAACGCCCGCCGCCACCATTGGCAACAGCGGGCGCCCAGAGGACTGAAACGATTACAGCTTGTTCGGATTGAAGCCGGTAGCCTTGTAGACCGCGTCGATCGTTTCCTTGCCGATACGGCTTTCCATCTTCTTGTGCACCGGCACCAGGGCCTTCTTGAACTCGGCACGCTCAGCAGCGGTCGGCGTATGCACCTGGGTCTTGCCGCTCTTGCGGACATTGTCCAGCGAAGTGTCGTTCTCGACCTTGGCGATCTGGTTGGCGTAACGGGTTGCCTGTTCCATGGCATCGTCAAGCTGCTTGCGGATATCCGCCGGCAGACCGTCCCAGAACTTCTTGTTCACGATCACGGCGTAGCCGAGGTAACCGTGTTCGGTCAGCGTCAGATGCTTCTGGACTTCGTGCATCTTCTGGGTGTACAGGTTGGAAATCGGGTTCTCGGTACCATCAACCACACCGGTCTGCAGGGCCTGATAAACCTCGGAGAAAGCCATCACCTGCGGCAGGGCATTCAGGGCACGAACCTGCTCTTCGAGCACCTTCGACGACTGGATACGCAGCTTCTTGCCGCGCAGGTCAGCCGGGGTACGGATCGGGGTGTTGGCCGAGAACGACTTGAAGCCATTGTCCCAGAAAGCCAGGCCGCTGATGCCCTTGGGCTCCAGCTTGGCCAGCAGGCTCTTGCCAACCGGACCGGTGGTGACCTTGTGCAGGTCGGCGTAGCTGTCGAACATGAACGGCAGGTCGAAGACTTCGAAATCACGCACGCCGAGCGGGCCGAACTTGGCCAGCGACGGGGCCAGCATATGGACGGCGCCGAGCTGCAGCGCTTCCATTTCTTCCTTGTCCTTGTACAGCGTCGAGTTGGCATAAACCTCGACCTTGACCTTGCCCTTGGTCAGCTCTGCGGCCTTCTGGGCGAAGAAGTCAGCGGCCTTGCCCTTGGGCGTGTCATTGGCAACGACGTGGCTGAACTTGATCACGATCGGCTGTTGTGCGTAGGCGCCGAGCGAAACGGCACAGGCGAACAGGCCGACGAGAAGCTTGGAAACTTTCATGGATATCTCCTCCAAAGATTTGTTGGTCGCGAGAATCGAATTGCGACTGGATGAAAGTATTACGAAACGGGCAACACCTGCGTATTGTGGATATCCACATTCGACCCGCCGGGTTAACATCGCACCATGGACTCACCAAGCGCCCCGACCCTAGCCGAAAAACGCCATCTGCCCTGGCTGCTGGCCCTGCCAAAACTCGGCATCGTCTTGCTGATGGCCGCCCTGTTTGCCCTGCTCTGGCTGCTCCAGCATTCGGAGCGTGAAGAACAGCGCAACATCCTGATCAAGGATGTCCTGTGGCTGGAACAGAACCTGCGCTTTCACCTCGAAGGCAACCGTGACCTGCTACAGCAACTGGCCGTGGACATGAACGACCCCCAGGAACGTGAACGCCTGTTCCGCGTCCGCTCGACACATCTGTTGAAAAACAGTCCGGAAATATCCCGGATCAGCTGGCTGGACCCACAAGGCCGTGCGCTGATTTCCCTGCCCGGCCACGAGATCACCAACGAACCTAACCCCGGACGCCGTATCCGTGCCTTCGACGTCGCCAAACGACTGGGCAAACCCGCCTACAGTGAGCCTTACTTCTCTGCTGCAAGAGAAAGCCTGATCGACCTGCTGGTGCCGATCTACGACGAATCGCACCTGACCGGCATGCTGCTGGCCACCTACCCGCTCAACGACCTGCTGACCAATCAGGTGCCCTGGTGGTTCACCGAGAAATACAAGCTGGAAATCGTCGACGACAACGACATGCTCTACGCCACCAAAACCCATCTTGAGGGCACCAACGCCGACAGCTACCAGATTCCTTTTGATCCACCCGGCCACGGCCTGCGGCTGAAGATCAGCAACTACCCCAGCGATCAGAACGCCTTGCAGCGATTGCTGACGATTTCCATCCTGCTGCTCGCCGGCGGGGTCTTCTGGAGCCTGTGGCTGGTCCGCGACCTGATGCACAAGAGCACCCGGGCCGAGGAAGCCTTGCGCGCCGAGCATGCTTTCCGGGCCGCCATGGAAGACTCGCTGACGGTCGGCATGCGCGCCCGAGACCTCAAGGGACGGGTCATCTACGTCAACCCGGCGTTCTGCAAGATGACCGGTTTCGCGCCCGATGAACTGGTCGGCCACGAACCACCAATGCCCTACTGGGCGCCCGAACACCTGGAAAACACCGAAGCCATGCACCGCGCAGTCATGGCCGGCGAAGCCCCCAGCGACGGCTTCGAGATCACTTTCATGCGCAAGAACGGCGAGCGCTTCCAGGCGCTGGTCTACGAAGCCAAGCTGATCGACGGCAACGGCCAGCATACCGGCTGGATGGCATCGGTCCTCGACATCACCGAGCGCAAGAACGCCGAAGAGTTGGCCCGCCAGCAGCAGGAGCAACTGCAATTCACCGCCCGCCTGGTGACCCTGGGTGAGATGGCCTCGACCCTGGCCCACGAACTGAACCAGCCGCTGGCCGCAATCGCCAGCTACAACACCGGCTGCCTCAACCTGCTGAACAGCGAAAATCTCTCCTGCGCCGAACTCAAACCGGCGCTGGAGAAAATCGGCGTCCAGGCCCAGCGTGCCGGCAAGATCATCCGCCGGGTTCATGATTTCGTGCGCAAGAGCGAGCCCAAGCGTGCACCCTGCGCCCTCGGCGAAGTCATCGATGACTGCCTGGGCTTCGTCGAACCGGAAGCGCGCAAGCGACAGATCCGCATTGAAGCCGGAATCCCCGACCTGCCGCTATTGCCGGCCGACCGACTGATGCTCGAGCAGGTCCTGCTCAACCTGGTACGCAACGCCATGGATGCGATGAACGAAACACCAACGGCCCATCGCTTGATCCGGCTGAACGTACAGGCGGACGACAACGAGGTCCGCGTCAGCGTCGCCGACCATGGCTGCGGGATTGCCCCGGAAATCGAGGATAAACTGTATACCGCCTTCTTCACCACCAAGCAGGAAGGCATGGGTGTCGGTCTGTCGATCTGTCGTTCGATCATCGAGTTTCATCGCGGCCGCCTGTGGGCGGAAAAGAACGCCGACTCGCCGACCGGAAACGGTACGATATTCATCTTCACCCTGCCCCTGGAAAGCGCATGAACACGCCCCGTGCCCATCTGGTCGACGACGACGAAGCCATCCGCGACGCACTGAGCTGGCTGCTCAAATCCCGCGGACTGCCGTTTGCCGTTTACGCATCAGCCGAGGATTTCCTGGCCGCATGGACGCCGGCCACCAGCGGTTGCGTGGTTCTCGACATGCGCATGTCCGGGATGAGCGGACTCGACTGTTTCGACGCGCTGCTCGAGCGCGGCTCAACGCTGCCGGTCATCTTCCTGACCGGCCACGGTGACGTGCCACTGGCCGTGGCCACACTCAAGCGCGGCGCCTTCGATTTTTTCGAAAAACCGCTGAACGACAATGAGCTGGCCAGCCGGGTCGAAGAAGCCATGGCGCTCGACACCCGCCAGCGGGCCGAAAGCGCCACCCAGGATTCGGTCAATGCCCGGGTATCGCGGTTGACCACCCGCGAACGGCAGATCATGGAGCTGGTACTCGCCGGAAAATACAACAAGGTCATCGCCGACGAACTGAACATCAGCATGCGCACCGTCGAAGTGCATCGCGCCAACCTGTTCGACAAGATGCAGGTCAAGACGGCCGTCGAGCTGGCCAATCTGTTCAAAACAGGGCGCTGACGCTTCCCATGCCGGGCTTTTTTCGCTAGCATCACAAAACACTTATCGGGCTGAACGCCCCATTCCAAACGTATACAGACCCCTGAAACCACGAGGCACACATGAGCGAGCACATCCACTACGTCACCGACGACACCTTCGAAGCCGAGGTGCTGCAAGCGCAGCAACCCGTGCTCGTCGACTACTGGGCAGAATGGTGTGGTCCCTGCAAGATGATCGCCCCGATCCTCGACGAAATTGCCGCCGAATACGCCGGCAAGCTGAAAGTCGCCAAGGTCAACATCGATGAAAACCAGCAGACGCCGGCCAAATTCGGCATCCGCGGCATCCCGACGCTGATGATCTTCAAGAACGGCAACGTCGAAGCCACCAAGGTTGGCGCCCTGTCCAAGTCGCAACTCGCTGCCTTTATTGACAGCACGCTGTAATCTCCGTAGTCTCCCGCCCTGAAGGTGCAACGCGCACCTTCAGGCTGACGCAAACGGCCACGCGCCCCGGCGTCTCTTCCCTCCCAAGCCCTCTAGCTCCTGCGCCCCGATCTTCGGGCTGTCGCCCGCGCTTACATTCCGGCGCCACACACACTTCCAATGCAACTTTCAGAACTCAAGACCTTACACGTCAGCAAACTGCTGGACATGGCGACCGAACTCGCCATCGAAAACGCCAACCGCATGCGCAAGATGGAGTTGATCTACGCCATCCTCAAGGCCAAGGCGAAGAACGGCGACACCATCTACGGCGACGGTACCCTGGAAGTGCTGCCGGACGGCTACGGTTTCCTCCGCTCGTCGGACACCTCCTACCTGTCCAACCCGGACGACATCTACGTTTCCCCGTCGCAGGTCCGTCGCTTCAACCTGCGCACCGGCGATACGGTCGAAGGCGAAATCCGCACCCCCAAGGACGGCGAACGCTACGTCGCCCTGACCAAGCTGCAATCGATCAACGGTTTCCCGCCGGAAGCCAACAAGAACAAGATCATGTTCGAGAACCTGACGCCGCTGCACCCGACGCGTCACCTCAAGCTCGAACGCGAGATCAAGTCCGAGGAAAACATCACCAGCCGGGTCATCGACATGATCGCCCCGATCGGTTGCGGTCAGCGCGGCCTGCTGGTGGCCCCGCCGAAGACCGGCAAGACCGTGATGCTGCAGAACATCGCCCACGCGATCACCGCCAACCATCCGGATGTCGTGCTGATCGTCCTGCTGATCGACGAACGCCCGGAAGAAGTCACCGAAATGACCCGTACGGTCAAGGGCGAGGTCGTCGCCTCGACCTTCGACGAACCGGCTTCGCGCCACGTCGCCGTCGCCGAGATGGTCATCGAGAAGGCCAAGCGCCTGGTCGAGCACAAGAAGGATGTGGTCATCCTGCTCGACTCGATCACCCGCCTCGCCCGCGCCTACAACACCGTGCAGCCGGCCTCCGGCAAGGTGCTGACCGGCGGCGTCGACGCCAACGCCCTGCAGAAGCCGAAGCGCTTCTTCGGCGCCGCGCGCAACATCGAGGAAGGCGGCTCGCTGACCATCCTCGCCACGGCGCTGATCGACACCGGCTCGCGCATGGACGAAGTGATCTACGAAGAATTCAAGGGCACCGGCAACTCCGAAATCCACCTCGACCGCCGGATGGCCGAGAAGCGCATGTACCCGGCAGTCAACGTCAACCGTTCCGGCACCCGCCGCGAAGAGCTGCTCCTCAAGCCGGACGTGCTGCAGAAGATGTGGGTGCTCAGGAAACTCTGCTACCCGATGGACGACCTCGAAGCGATGGAATTCCTGCTCGACAAGGTCAAGTCCACCAAGGGCAACGCCGAATTCTTCGACGCCATGCGTCGTGGCTGAAAAAACTATTGCAAGCGCGTGATTATTCAACGATAATCTCGCGCTTCCCAGATCGGCCAATACCGCCGGTCGCTCGCTTAAAGGATATGAAATGAAAGCCGACATTCACCCGAATTACCACGACGTGCAAGTGACCTGCTCTTGCGGCAACGTCTTCACCACCAAGTCCACGATGCCGAAGAACGACTTCCACATCGAAGTCTGCTCTGCCTGCCACCCGTTCTACACCGGCAAGCAGAAGATCGTCGACACCGCCGGCCGCGTTGAAAAGTTCAACCAGAAGTTCGGCGCCATGCGCGGCAAGGCCGCTGCCTGATCGGTTTGAATTTCGCCAGAAAGGGCAGCCCATGGGCTGCCTTTTTCATTTGCGCATTCCATGCCTGAGCAACTGTCCCTGATCCGTCGCGGCATTCGCCTGCCTCCTGCCGGCTGGGCGCTCGCCGGCATGCTTGCCTTCTACGTCCTGGCCGGCCTGTTCGGCCGCGACCCGTGGAAGGGTGAAGACGCGATCCATATCGGCACGGCCTGGCAGATGTTGTCGACCGGCGACTGGCTGGCCCCCTCGCTGGCCGGCCGCCCCTTCCACGAACCGCCGCTGTTTTACTGGAGCGCGGCCCTCACCGGCCTGCTCTTCGACTGGGCCCTGCCGGCCCACGAAGCCATGCGCCTGGCCAGCGGCATCTGGATCGCACTGGCGCTGACCGGGCTTTACTACGCCGGCCGGGAGCTCTACGGCACCGACAGCGCTGCCGCCAGCCCGCTGCTGCTGGCTGGCTGTGTCGGCCTGCTGTTCCACGCCCACGATGCGCAACCCATGCTGATCGCGCTGGCGGCCTACGCCGGCGGCCTCGGCGCGCTCGCCACGATTGGGCGCAAACCCCGCCTGACCGGCATTTTCTACGGCCTGGCCCTGGCCGCCTGCCTGCTCGGCGCTGGCATCGCGCCAACCTTGCCACTACTCGCCATCGCACCGCTGGCCTGGTGGCTGTCGCCGGATCGCCGCAAGGCCGCGCACACCCTGCTGATCGGCCTGGGCATCGGTATCGTGCTGGCGCTACCCTGGCCACTGGCTTTGAGCTTGCTGCAGCCTGCACGCTTCAATGCCTGGCTAGTGGCCGAACTCGCCCCGCTGAAAACACCGTTAACGGCGCTTGGACTGGGCAAGTACCTCGCACTGCTACCCTGGTTCGCCTTTCCGGTATTGCCGCTTGCCGCCTGGACGCTCTGGTCGCGACGCAAAGACTGGCAAACGCAAAGCCTGTTGCTACCACTGAGCTTCCTGCTGATCACGCTGCTGCTCCTGGTCTGGGCTTATCGTCCGAACGCGATCAGCAGCCTGCTGCTGCTTCCTTCGCTGGCCCTGCTCGCCACCCCCGGCGCACTCAGCCTGCGCCGGGGAGCAGCCAACGCATTCGACTGGTTTGCCTTGAGCCTGTTCAGCTTTCTTGCCTTGCTGGTGTGGGTGGCCTGGGCAGGCATGACGATGGGCGTCCCCCAGACCTTGGCCGACAGAATCGTCAAACTCCGCCCGGGGTTTTCCGGCGAACTTGACCTGATCGGGCTGCTGGTCGGTCTGGCCGCAAGCCTGTGGTGGATCTGGCTCATGCTGCGGGTACCTCGCTCCCCCTACCGCAGTCTCGTGCACTGGACGATGGGCTTCACGACCTGGTGGTTGATGACCACCGCACTGATACTGCCCTGGTTCGACTACGGCAAAAGCTACCGCCCGGTGGCCGAAGCCATTGCGGCGAAGCTGCCTCGCGACAAGCGCTGCCTTGCAGAGCGGAACCTGAATTCAACCCAGCTCGGATCATTCTCCTATTTCGCCGATCTCGCGCCAGTCAATCACTCGACCAAGGCAGGCAAGGCCTGCGACTGGCTGATCGTCGCCGCCTACTCGGAGGACCAACTGGCCCCACCCGGCCCCGAATGGACGTCGGTCTGGCAGGGCAACCGTCCCGGCGAGCGACGGGAACGCTTCCGTCTCTACCGCCGCTGACCGGGAACTGCTCAACCGCCGGACGACTTGATCAGGAAGTGCTCGCGGTAATACTTGAGTTCGTCGATCGATTCGTGGATGTCGGCCATCGCCGTGTGCCGGCCACGCTTCTTGAAGCCCTTGTAAATCTCAGGTTGCCAGCGCTTGCATAATTCCTTGAGGGTACTGACATCAAGATTGCGGTAGTGGAAGAAGGCTTCCAGCGTCGGCATGTAGCGGGCCATGAAGCGGCGGTCCTGACCGATGGAATTGCCGCACATCGGGGAAAATCCCTTGCCTGAGTACTTCTGCAGGAATACCAGAGCCTCGGCCTCGATGGCAGCCTCATCCAGCGTGGAAGCGCGGACCTTGTCGATCAGACCGGAACGTCCGTGCGTTTTCTGGTTCCAATCGTCCATGGCGGCCAGGGTTTCGTCGGACTGGTGCACCACCCAGGAAGGCGACTCGGCGACCATCTCGAGTTCGGAATTGGTCACCACGAACGCCATTTCGATGATGCGGTCACCGTCCGGGTTCAGACCGGTCATTTCCATGTCCACCCAGACGAGGTTGTTTGCATTGCCTGCCATATAATTGCCCGAAACTTTAAAAACGCCATTTTCTCACAGCTTCCCCGACATCTGCCCGTGACCGAGAATTTCACCCTCTTCTTCCTCTGCATCCTGAGCCTGACCGTGCTCACCCGCCTGTGGCTGAAGCTGCGCCACATCCGCCATGTCGCGGCCCACCGGACACGGGTTCCCGCGGAATTCACCGAACGCATCACGCCGGCTTCCCACGAAAAGGCCGCCAGCTACACCATCGACCGCAGCAAGGCGGCGATGCTGGCCACTGTCGTCGAGACAGCGGTACTGCTCGCCTTCACGCTCGGCGGCGGCCTGGCCTGGCTGCACGACTTCTGGTCGGCACACCTCGAAGGCATTGCCTACGGCCTGGCCATGATTCTCGCCGTGATGCTGATTTCCGCGGTGATCGACCTGCCGCTGTCGCTGTACAGCCAGTTCGTCATCGAGGCGCGCCACGGTTTCAACCGCATGACGCCGGCCCTGTTCGTCTCCGACCTCGTCAAGCAGACGCTGCTCGGGCTGGCCATCGGCGCCCCGGTGATCGCCGTCGTGCTGTGGCTGATGAGCGCAATGGGCAACCTCTGGTGGCTGTGGGTATGGCTGTTCTGGAGCGCCTTCAACCTGCTCGTGCTGTTCGTCTACCCGACCTGGATCGCGCCGCTGTTCAACAAGTTCACACCCTTGCCCGACGGCGAGATGAAAACCCGCATCGAAGCCCTGCTCAAGCGTTGCGGTTTCCGCAGCAGCGGCTTGTTCGTGATGGACGGATCGAAGCGCTCCAGCCATGGCAACGCCTATTTCACCGGTTTCGGCAACAACAAGCGCATCGTCTTCTTCGACACCCTGCTCGAACGCCTCAGCCCGGCCGAAATCGAAGCCGTGCTGGCGCATGAACTCGGCCATTTCCGCAAGCGTCACATCGTCCAGCGCATCGTGCTGATGTTCACGGTCTCACTCGCCTTCCTCTGGCTGCTCGGTCAGTTGATCGACGCCCCCTGGTTCTACGCCGGCCTCGGCGTACCGGTGCAAAGCACCGCGCTGGCACTGATCCTGTTCTTCCTGGTGGTACCGGTCTTCCTGTTCCCGCTGACCCCGCTATCCAGCCAGTTCTCGCGTAAACACGAGTTCGAGGCCGATGCCTACGCCGCCGAACACGCCTCGGCCGATGATCTGGTGCATGCCCTGGTCAAGCTTTACGATGACAATGCCTCGACACTGACGCCGGACCCGCTACACTCGCTGTTCCACGATTCCCACCCACCAGCCGCCCAACGCATCGGACGACTGCAACACCAGGAGACAAGCGCATGAAAACGACCAGCCCGATGCTCGCCGCCGCCCTGCTGTCCTTCCCGGCCTTCGCCGCCGATCCGTGGGGCAATGCCGACGCCAAGGCCGGCCAGGCCAAGCACGATGCCCAGTGCGTGGCCTGCCATGCCAAGATGTACGGCGGCGACGGCAGCACCATCTACACCCGCCAGGGACGCATGCTGTCGACCAAGCTCGACATCCTGCAACGGACCGCTGCCTGCAACGCCCAGATGAACACCGGCTGGTTTCCGGAAGAGGAAGCCGAAGTCGCTGCCTACCTGAACCAGACCTACTACCACTTCAAAGAATGATGCACGGCCGGGTCGTCGCCGCCCACGGTCGGCAATACATCGTCGAGACCGGGGACGGCACGCGCCTGCCCTGCTTTCCGCGCGGCAAGAAAAGCGAAGTCGCCTGCGGTGACGAGGTCGAGTTCGCCCGCAGTTCGGCCGACCAGGGCGTGATCGAAAAGATCCTGCCGCGGCGCAGCCTGCTCTACCGTTCCAACGAAATCCGCCAGAAGCTGATCGCCGCCAACGTCGACCAGTTGGTCGTCGTTGTCGCCAGCGAACCGGCCTTCTCCGACGACCTGGTGACCCGCGCCCTGATCGCCGCCGAAAGCGAGGACATCGAAGTCCTGATCGCCCTCAACAAGTGCGACCTCACCGACCGCCTGGCCGAAGCCCGGCGCCAGACCGCCATTTTCACCGCCCTCGGCTACCGCGTACTCGAACTGTCGGCCTTGCACCACGCCGACGACCTGCGCCCCCACCTGCAGGGCCGGACCAGCGTGCTGGTCGGCCAGTCGGGCATGGGCAAATCGACACTGGTCAACGCCCTGATCCCGGAAGCCCGCGCCGCCACCCGCGAAATCTCGCAGGCGCTCGATTCCGGCAAGCACACGACGACCCACGCCACGCTCTACCACCTCGACGCCGACAGCCACCTGATCGACTCGCCCGGCCTGCAGGAATTCGGCCTCGGCCACCTAGGCCGGGGCGAGATCGAGTACGCCTTCCGCGAATTCCGTCCTTACCTGGGCCAATGCCGCTTCCGCGACTGCCGGCACGACCGCGAGCCGGACTGCGCGCTGCGCCCGGCCGTCGAATCCGGCACCGTGGACAAGAGCCGTTTCGCCAGCTATCGCCGGCTGGTCGGCCTCGAGCCGGCGCCCTGAATAAAAGGGCAGTAGCCAGAACCGGCCGCACGGGTGATAATCCCTCCACCCCCTATCCAGGCTGGAGAACCAAGATCCAAGCGCAGCCGACCATTCTGATTGTCGACGATGTTCCCGAGAACCTCAGCGTCCTCGGCGAACTACTGCAGCCGATCTACCATGTCCGGGCAGCGAATTCGGGGCAGCGCGCCCTGCAGATCGCCAACGCGACCCCGCCGCCCGACCTGATCCTGCTTGACGTGATGATGCCGGGCATGGACGGTTACGACGTCCTGGCCGAATTGCGCAGTGTCGCCGCCACCCGCGACATTCCGGTGATCTTCGTCACGGCGATGGATGGTACCGACGACGAGGAACGTGGGCTCGACTGCGGCGCGGTGGACTACATCACCAAGCCGATCCGGCCGGCCATCGTGCTCGCCCGGGTGCGTACCCAACTCGAACTCAAGCGGGCCCGCGACATGCTCAGCGACCACAACGCCTTCCTGGAAAAGGAAGTCGCCCGGCGCATGGCGGAAAACCAGCTGATTCAGGAAGTCAGTATCCACGCCCTCGCCCACCTGGCGGAAACGCGTGACCCGGAAACCGGCAACCACCTGCGCCGCACCCAGGAATACGTGCGCACGCTGGCCAATGCCCTGCAACATCATCCCCGCTTCAGCGCCTATCTCGACCGCCGCACCATCGATGCGCTGGCACAATCGGCACCGCTGCACGACATCGGCAAGGTCGGCATTCCCGATCACATCCTGCTCAAACCCGGCAAGCTGACGCCGGAAGAGTGGGAAATCATGAAGACCCATGCCGAAATTGGCGCCCAGGCGATTGCCCAGGCCGAAGCCGATTCGGCGCGACCGGTCGAATTCCTGCGCATCGCCCAGGAAATCGCCCGCTGCCACCACGAAAAATGGGATGGCAGCGGCTACCCCGGCGCCCTGGCCGGCGATGAGATCCCCATCTCCGCGCGCCTGATGGCGCTGGCCGATGTTTTCGATGCACTGATCTGCGCCCGCGTCTACAAGCCGGCAATGCCGATGGAAGAAGCCTACCGGATCATCGTCGCCGGCAGCGGCAGCCATTTCGACCCCGACGTGGTCAGCGCCTTTGTTGGCGAATTCGAAACCTTCAAACGCATCGCCGCCGCCTACGCTGAATGAACCCAGTCCAGGCAACACCGGCCACCAAAGATCCCGGATATGCCCGGGCGATGCAGAAGGTAGTTCTTTGGTACATGGCCTTCGGCGCGTGCTGGATATTGTTCAGCGACCTCGCCGTCAACTGGCTGATCCCCAGCGAAAAGGAACGCGCGCTGGTCAACCTGCTCAAGGGCTGGTTCTACATCGCGATCACCGCCGGCCTGCTCTATTACCTGATGCGGCGCAAGTTCGGCGAACTCGCTGACGCCCACCGGGCACTACAGGCAGCTCGCGACAACGAGCACAGCATGCTGCTGGCACTCAAGGAAGAGAGCGAGACCCTGGCTCGCTACGCCGTCGCCTTCCAGGCCGCGCCGGTCGCGGCCTGCATCACCCGCCTCGAAGACGGCCGACTGGTCGATGTCAATGAACGCATGCTGCAGGATTACCACTGGACCCGGGAAGCGCTGCTCGGCAAGACGACGCTCGAAGCCGGACTGTGGGGAAAAGCGGAAGACCGCGACCGGATGATCGCCATCCTCGAGCGCGATGGCCATATCATCGACTACGAAAGTGTCGGCGTCGCCAGCGACGGCCATCGCCGTGACATCAGCCTGTCGGCCGAAATCATCCGGGTCGATGGCAGACGCTACCTGATCGTCTTCATCACCGACATCTCCCGCCGCCTGGCCGATGCGCGCGCCCTGATCGAGCGCGAGGAAAAACAGCGGCAGGCCAACCGGGAACTGGAACGTTACCGTCTGCACCTCGAAGAACTGGTCGCCGAACGCACCCGTGAACTGGCCAGCGCCCGCGATGCGGCAGAAGAAGCAAACCGGGCCAAGAGCGCCTTCCTGGCCAACATGAGCCACGAAATCCGCACGCCGATGAACGCCATCATCGGCCTCACCCACCTGGCCACCCGCCAGACCGGCGATCCGGGCATGCTCGACCGCCTGGCCAAGGTCCAGGACGCCGCCCACCACCTGCTGGCGATCATCAACCAGATTCTCGACATCTCGAAAATCGAGGCCGGCAAGCTGGTTCTGGCGCCCAGCGACTTCCGCCTGCAGCAGATCATCGACAACACCTCGACCCTGATCGTCGACCGGGTCCGCTCGCGCGGCCTGCAATTCTCCTGCCACATCGATCCCGCTCTGCCCGAGGTCCTGCATGGCGATCCGCTGCGGCTCGGGCAAATTCTCCTCAACTTCCTCACCAATGCGGCCAAATTCACCGAGCACGGCAGCATTCGCGTCGAGGTCGACCTGGTCGACCGGGACAGCAGCGGCCTGCTGGTCCGCTTCGCGGTTCGCGATACCGGCATCGGCATCACGCCGGAACAGCAGGTACGCCTGTTCCAGGCCTTCGAACAGGCCGACGACTCGACCACCCGGCGCTACGGCGGTACCGGCCTCGGCCTGGCCATCGCCCGTCACCTGGCCCAGTTGATGGGCGGCGATACCGGAGTAGACAGTACGCCCGAGGTCGGCAGCAATTTCTGGTTCACCGCCCGCCTGCAGGCCGGCAAGGGTGACAACGCTGCCATCGCCGTGGCCGATGCCGGCGCCGCCACCCAACTCCGCCAATTCCAGAAATCGCCGCATATCCTGCTGGTCGAGGACAACCCGATCAATCAGGAAGTCGCCCGCGAACTGCTCGAAGACGTCGGCTTCACCATCGACGTTGCCACCAACGGTGCGGAAGCGATTGAACTCTGCCTGGGCAACACCTACGATCTGATCCTGATGGACATGCAGATGCCGGTCATGGATGGCCTCGAAGCCACCCGCAGGCTGCGCGCCGATGGCTGTCTCACGCCGATCCTGGCGATGACCGCCAACGCCTTCGGCGAGGACCGCAAACGCTGCCTCGAAGCCGGCATGAACGACCACATCGCCAAGCCGGTCAATCCCGACAACCTGTACGCCTCGATCGCCAAATGGATGCCGCTGCATACGGCCAGCCAGCCCGTCACGCATGCCCCGCCGGCAGACGATGAAAAGGCCGCACTGGCCGCCCAGCACTGGGTGGACATGGAACAGGCCATGGTCGCCGTACGCAACCGGATCGGCAATTACCGGCGTCTGCTCGACAGCTTCATCACGGGCCACGGTCATGACGACGAAATCCTCGACGCGGCACGCCGGGAAAACCGCCTGCACGATGCCCGGCAGCTGGCGCACAATCTCAAGGGCGTGGCCGGAACGCTCGGCCTCTGGCGTATCCATGCTGCCGCCTGCGCCCTCAACGACGCCCTGCTGCCCGGTGGTCCGGCCAACGATCCCGAACCATTGTTTGCCGACCTGATCGACGCCTTGAAGCAGACCTGCACCGGCATCCAGCACTACCAACAGGAACATCCGAGATCCTCATGACCCCGCGTTTTCCCATGACCCTGGCGGACATCATGACGACCGACGTCCGTACCGTCGAACTGTCTACCCCGCTTGCCGAAATTGCCCGGATCATGAGCGAGGCGGGCATTTCCAGCCTGCTGGTCGGCAGCCCGGAATGCGCCAGCGGCATCGTCACCGAAAGCAACCTGCTGCGCGCCCTGCACTGGCGCCTGCCCGGCAACACCCCGATCAGCGAACTGATGTCCAGCCCACTGGTTACCGCGCCACCTGAACTTGACCTGCTGGCGGCCCGCAAACTGCTCGACACGCATCGCATCCGCCATCTGGTGGTGCTGGCTGGCGATGGTCGCACCGCCGGCATCGTCAGTGAAACCGATTTCCGCCGCCATCTCGGTGCCCTAGCGTTCAAGCACATGCAGAACCTGAGCAGCGCGATGGACCGGGAGATGCCCCAGCTTTCGCCGGAGACGCCGCTCAACGAGGCGCTGGCCCGCATGCTGAGCAATACAACGGACTACGTGCTGTGCTCCGCCAACGGTGTCCCGCAAGGCATCCTGACCGAACGCGACATTCCTCGCCTGCTCAATCGCGTGCAGGCAGCCAGCGACATTACGCTATCCGAAGCGATGACCGCCCCCTTGTACAGTGTCGACATCGACAGTTCGGTCAGCGATGCCCTGGCCGCGATGGCCACGCACCGCGTCAGGCACATGCTGGTTCTCGACAAGCGTGGCCGGCTCGCCGGCATGGTCAGCCAGCAGCGACTGTTCGAGCAACTGGCCCTGCACGAGATGGAAGCTGCCCTGATCCACCTGTGCGAAGAACGCGACCGCCAGCGCCTGCAGACCCAGCTCGACTTCGCCCTGGCCGCCGCCGGGGCCGGGGCCTGGGAATATCGTGCGGGCAACGACCAATTCCTCTGCAGCGACAGCCTGTGCAACCTGTTCGGTGAATCCACGGCTGCCCAGCCGAAGTCCGTACTGCAGTGGCGCGAACGCATCCACCCCGACGACCAGGCCGCCTACCAGCGCTCCTTCGCCGCCCTCCTCGACGGTAGCAGCGATCAACACCGCCTGGAATACCGGGTCCGCCATGCCGCCAAAGGCTGGTTGTGGGTCGAGGACCGCGGCAGCATCACCGAGCGCAACGGCGACGGTCGGGTGACGATGGCCAGTGGCATTCTTGCCGACATCAGCCAGCGCCGCGCCATGGCCGCCAACGAAGCCAGCCTGCGCCAGTTGTCGCTGGCCATCGAGCAAAGTCCGCACAGCGTGGTCATTGCCAACGCCGAGGGCAACATCGAATACGTCAACCGCGCCTTCGTCACCTGCACCGGTTACCAGCCGGAAGAAGCCATCGGTCGCAATCCGCGTTTCCTTAAATCCGAGCAGACGCCACCGGAAACCCCGCAGGCGCTATGGCAATCCTTGCGCGGAGGCGACCTGTGGCGGGGCGAATTCATCAACCGGCGCAAGGACGGCACCCTGTACAACGCCTACGCGATCATTTCCCCGGTTCGCCAGGCCGACGGCCAGGTCACTCATTACCTGGCCATCGAGGAGGACATCACCGAGCGCAAGCGCGACCAGCAGGAACTGGCGCGTTACCGTGCCGAACTCGAAAGCCTGGTCGAACAACGGACCCAGCAACTGCAGCATGCCAAGGAAGAAGCCGAGTCGGCCAGCCGGGCGAAAAGCAGTTTCCTGGCCAACATGAGCCATGAAATCCGCACCCCGATGAACGCCATCCTCGGGCTGACCCACCTGCTCCAGCGCGATCACGACGACGAGCGCCTGGGCCGGATTGCCGACGCTGCCAACCAGCTGATGCAGCTGCTCAACGACATTCTCGATCTGTCGCGCCTGGAATCGGGCACCCAGAAACCGGCGAACGCCGATTTCTCGCTGGCCGACCTGCTGACCGAAACCTGCCAGCCGTTCGCCGAACAGGCGCACAGCAAGGGGCTGGATTTCGTGCACCACCTTGCCCCGGAGGTTCCGGCACGCCTCTGTGGCGATCCGGGTTACCTCAGGCAGATCCTGCAGCAACTGCTGTCCAACGCCGTCAAGTTCACCGACCGCGGCAGCATCACCCTGTCGGTCGACGCGCCAACCAGCGAGTCCCGCTCGATCACCCTGCGCTTCTCGATCCGTGATACCGGCATCGGCATCCCGGCCGATCTTCTACCGCGCCTGTTCAACCCCTTCGAGCAAGGCGACAGCTCGACCACCCGCCGGCACGGCGGCGTCGGCCTGGGGCTGGTGATCAGCCGCCGCCTGGCCGAAATGATGGACGGCAGGATAGGCGTGAACAGTCACCTGGGCGAAGGCAGCGAATTCTGGTTCTCGGTGACCCTAAAACGCGCCGACCTGGAAGCCGGCAAGACGCTCCCGGCCGACTCGCCGCCGCCCGCCGCCAACGATGAGGCGGCGCAGCTCGAACAACTCTCGCGCATCCCCGGCCTCGATCTCAAGGCCGGCCTGCACGCCGTGCGCGGCAAACTGTCGACCTATCGCCGTTTGCTGAGCAGCCTGGCCGACAATCACACCGGCGACTTCGCGCGCATGCGCGAATTGCTGGCCCGGGGGGAAAACGAGGAAGCCCGGCGGCTGGCGCATTCGCTCAAGGGCGCGGCGGCGACGCTTGGCGCCAGTGCGGTGTTCCAGAGTGCGGCCGACGTCGACCACGCCATCCGCCAGACACGGCCAAACGATGAAATCCTCCGCCTCATCGCCGACTGCGAGCAGCAGTACCGGCAACTGCACGCTGCGCTCGAACTGGCGCCGCCGTCCGTCCAGCCCAGCCAGCCGAAGTTGAACATGGCCGCCGGCGAAGTGCGCCAGCAATTGGCCAGTCTGACCCGGCAACTCCAGGATTGCGATTTCTCGGCCCAGGCCCGCCTGCAAACCGATGGTGCCGTCCTGCGCCAACTGCTGGGCGAGGACTTTCCCCGCTTCGAGCGGCAGATCGCCGATTTCGACTTTGCTGCCGCAGCCGAGCTGCTGGCGCAGGCCCTGGCCCGACTCGACTGATCAGGCCGGCTGGCGCGACAGCCAGGCAGCGGCGCCGTTACCGGCGCGGTAGCCGCTGGCCAGGCAGGCGGTCAGCAGATAGCCGCCGGTCGGCGCCTCCCAGTCCAGCATTTCGCCGGCCAGGAATAGCCCAGGGCGGGTCTGTGCCATCAGACTGTCATCCAGCCCTTCGAAACGGACGCCGCCAGCACTGCTGATCGCCTCGTCGAGCGGTCGTGTGGCCCTGACCGGCAATGGCAAGGCCTTGATCGCCGCGGCCAGGGCAACGGGATCGCCGAGTACCGGCGGCGGACAGAATTCGTGCAGCAGCCCGGCCTTGACTCCCTCGATACCGGCGCAACGACGCAGATGCTTGGCCAGCGAATCGCGCCCGCGTGGCCGGGCCAGGTCGGACTGCAGACGCTCCTGGCTACGCCCCGGCGCCAGGTCGAGCACCAGGTGCGCGGGCGCACCGGCATCGAGCGCATCGCGCAGCGGTGCCGACAATGCATAGACCAGCCCGCCCTCGATCCCCTGCTCGGTGATGTTGAATTCGCCTTGCTGACGCAGACCGCCGCATTCGCCGACCACCGGTTTGACCGGATGGCCGGCGAAACGCTGGCGGAAATGTTCGCTCCAGGCCACATCGAAACCGCAATTGGCCGGACGCAGCGGCGCGACCGGAATATTCTGGCTGGCCAGCACCTCGACCCAGCGTCCGTCGGAACCGAGCTTGGCCCAGCTGCCGCCGCCCAGCGCCAGGAGCGTGACGTCGGCAGCGTGCGCGACCTCACCGGCCGGGGTCGAGAAGCGCAAGCGGCCGGCCGCATCCCAACCCTGCCAGCGATGCCGGACGTGGAAACGCACCCCCTGCCCGCGCAGACGGTGCAGCCAGGCGCGCAACAGCGGCGCGGCCTTCATTTCCCGGGGGAAAACCCGCCCGGAACTACCGATGAAGGTTGCTATGCCCAGACCGTGAATCCAGTCGCGCACCGCCTGCGGCCCGAAATCGTCGAGCAGCGGCGCGATCTGGGCAGCCCGTGCGCCATAACGGGCAATGAAATCGGGCATGGCTTCGGCATGGGTGATGTTCATGCCGCCGACGCCGGCAATCAGGAATTTCCGCCCCAGCGAGGGCATGGCGTCGAAGACATCGACTTCGATCCCCGGCTGGGCTGCCAGGCGCTCGGCGGCCATCAGGCCAGCCGGACCACCGCCGACGATGACCGCCCGCCGCATCAGTCGGCGGCCTTGACCGCCTCGGCGGCAGCCCGCAGGGCTTCCGGAATTTCCTCTTCGTCGAGCGGCACCACGGTCACCGCCACTTCCGGCTCCGCGCTACCACCGCCGAGGATGATGCCGCGCAGTGGCGAGATGTCGGAGAAATCCCGGCCGATGGCCAGCGTGATGTGCTCGGTATCGGGCAGGAGATTGTTGGTCGGATCGAAATCGACCCAGTTGTCCGCCGTGCCCGGGGCATACACCGAGACCCAGGCGTGCGAGGCATCGGCGCCGATCAGGCGCGGCTTGCCGGGGGGCGGCCGGGTCAGCAGGTAACCGCTGACGTAGCGCGCCGACAGCCCGAGCGCGCGCAGGCAGGCGATCATCAGGTGGGCGAAGTCCTGGCAGACGCCGCGCTTGTTCTCCAGCACTTCGAGTACCGGTGTCGATACCGTCGTCGCTTCCGGGTCGAACTCGAATTCCTCGAAAATCTTTGTCATCAGATTGTGCGCCCCGACCAGCACCGGCGTGCCCGGCGGGAAACAGTCGGCCGCATACTGCGCCAGTTCGTGCTTGACGCGGACGTGCGGGCTTTCGAACAGGAAGCGCACCGCTTCGAGATCTTCCGGCTCCGGCGGCTGGGCGTCGTAGGCCAGGCGCTCGCGCAGTTCTTCCCAGGGCATCGAGGACGCAAGCTGCTCGGCGTCAGGCATGTGCGACAGGACCGAAATATTCATCGTCGACCGGAGGCGCAGGCTGTCGTGCGGCGCGTGGAAGGAAATCCAGCTCACCGGATTGCCGAAGGCATCCAGGCCGTCGCGGCGCCAGGTCGGCTGCGGCTCGATGTCGATGCGCTGTTCGTGCACCAGTTGCCAGGGCAGGAAGCGCGGCGACAGGTGCAGTTGCTGCTGCGACAGCGAAATCGGACTGCCGTAGTCGTAGCTGGTTTCGTGCAGGACGTGGTAACGGACCGGTTCCATGTTCACAGCGCCATGGTCTGCCGGCTGACGTCGCCGACATGGGTGAAGTAGCGCATGGCCAGGCCGTCCGACAGATGCGCCGCGGCGGCATCGAGATCGAGCAGCAAGGTGGCCAGTTCTTCGCAGGGCGCACAACTGCGGCACTGGTTGAACTGCAGATGCTCCAGCTTGCCCAGGTCGAAGGCACGCAGGCGCTCGACGGCCCCGCTCAGGCGCTGGTCGTAATCGGCGCCAAGCTCGCTGGCCATGCGTTCCAGGTAACGGCCAAGCACATTGGTCTGGAAGCTGACCCCGTGCGGATTGCTCTCGTCGAAGACGAGCAGGTCGATGACCGGCAGCAGTTCGGCATGGCGCGAATAACGCGAGCGGTAGGTGATGATCGAATCGGCCATTTCCAGCAGCCATTCGAGGCAACCCTGACCGCGCGCCGATTCCATGCGCAGGAAATCGGCGACGCCGCGCGCGAGGAAGGACAAACGTTCGAGACGGCGGCCGATGATCAGGAACCGCCAGCCATCGTCGCGGGTCATGTTGTCCATGGCGAAGCCGTTGAGCGACGACGAAACCAGCAGCACGCGGTCAAGGAAGGCAATCGCCTCGGTCAGCGTCGGATGTTTCTTCTGCGCCGTCTGCTGTTCGCGCAACAAGCGGTTCAGTGACTGCCAGTGATCGAGCGACAGACGCTCGCGCACATGCGAGGCCGACCACATCAGGCTGCGGATGTTGCCGGCCAGGCTGCCCGGCTGATCGGGATCGTAGATGGCTTCAAGCAGCGAATGTTCGCTGCCCTCACCGACTTCGTTATCTTCTTCGGGCGTCGGCAGGACACCGAGTCGCTCGGCCAGTTCGAGCACCGACGCCACGGCCTGGGTCTTCTCGCCGCCAACATCGACCAGGCGCGCCAGGGCAACCCGCAGCAGGCGGGCGCTGTCATCGAACCGTTCGGAATAGCGGCCGAGCCAGAACAGGTTCTCGACCACCCGCGACGTCAGGTTGGCACCGGCGCGGACCAGGTCGCGCACGCCGAACGACGGCTTGAGCAGCGTGAATTCGCTGACCGGGCCGTTGGTCAGCACCCAGGTATCCTTAGACGCGCCGCCACGCTGCATCGAGATGATGCGCGCGCCAGCGCCCTGAGCAACGCGGGTCAGGCCGCCGGGCATGACCGAATACTCGCCGTCGCCATTGACTGCGGCGTAGGCGCGCAGACCAACCGGCCGAGCGATCAGCCGGCGTTCGTGAGCACGGCTCCAAGTCGGCGCCTGCGCCAGGTTGACCATTTCCTGAGCGACATAGGCATGCGGCCGGGCTTCGATCCGGCGCAGCATTTCCTCGCGCGCCTCGCCCTCCAGCTCATGGCCGAACACCGGCTCCATGCGCTGGGTCGGGTAGGCCGGCTTGATCACCAGATCGTCGAAGTTCTCCTTGACGAACTCCAGGGCCGGCTTCTCGCCGCACCACCAGGTGGCGATCGACGGCATGGCCAGCTTCTCGCCGAGCAGTTCGCGGCAGATCGCCGGCAGGAAACCCATCAGCGCCCCCGAAGCGAGCAGTCCGCTGCCGAGCGCATTGGCAATCGCCACCCGACCGGCGCGGGCGACGTTGATCAGGCCGGGAATCCCGAGCGCCGAATCGCCGCGCAGTTCGAGCGGATCGCAGTAGTCGTCGTCCTGGCGGCGCAGGATCACATGCACCCGCTTGAGGCCGCGCAGGGTTTTCAGGAACACGGTATCGCCGCGCACCGTCAGGTCCTGGCCCTCGACCAGCGGGAAACCAAGGTAACGGGCCAGGTAGGCGTGTTCGAAATAGGTTTCGTTGTACGGCCCCGGCGTCAGCAGCACGATGTGCGGCTGCTCGCCCGGATCGAGCGGCGCCAGTTTGGTCAGGCCTTCCTGCTGGTCGCGGAAGAAGTCGGCCAGATGCTGGACGTGCAGGTCGCGGAACATTTCCGGGAAGACGCGCGAGACGACCAGCCGGTTTTCCAGCGCGTAACCGGCACCCGACGGCGCCTGCGTGCGGTCGGCGATGACCCACCAGCGCCCGTTCGGCGAGCGTGCCAGGTCGACGGCGTAATGGTGCAGCCAGACCCCGCCCGGCGGCTGTATGCCCTGGCACGGCCACAGGTAACCGTGCTGACCATAGACCAGCGCCGGCGGCAGCAGGCCTTTGGCGAGCAGCGTCTGCGGACCATAGAGATCGGCCAGGATGGCGTTGAGCAGGGCCGCCCGCTGGGCCACGGCAGCAGAAATCTCGGCCCATTCGTCGGGCGGGATGATCAGCGGTACCGGATCGAGCACCCACGGCCGGTCGGCACCGTTCGGGTCGGCGTAGACGTTGTAGGTGACGCCGTTTTCCAGGATGCGCCGGTCGGCAAAATCCAGCCGCTGGTGCATGTCTTCCGGCGACACGGCATCCAGATGGTTGAAGAAGCCCCGCCAGTGCGGGCGCACGTCGCCATCCGCCATCAACATTTCGTCGTAACGGCGGGCACTATGCGGATAGATGGCGAGAAGTGTACGGGCCATGGCAGGAAAAGAAACAGGCCGCTACCGGCCTGTCGTTCGGCTGGCGGCGGAAAGCCGCCGCCCAACCGGTTAGAAACGGCGCAAGTCTAGCGTAAACGGGTGCTCGGCGCTGACCTGCGGTGCCTTGACCTCGATCCGTCCCGGCGTGTGGCCGAAGCGGAAGAAACGGGCCAGACGACGGCTTTCGGCTTCGAAGGCATTGACCGGGAAGGTATCGAAACTGCGCCCGCCCGGATGCGCCACGTGGTACTGGCAACCGCCGAGCGAACGCTGCATCCAGGTATCGACGATGTCGAACACCAGCGGCGCATGCACACCGATGGTCGGATGCAGACAGGACGCCGGCTGCCAGGCCCGGTAACGGACGCCGGCAACGAACTCGCCGTTTTTTCCGGTATTGGTCAGCGGCACGGGTTCGCCGTTGCAGGTCAGGATGTAGCGGTCCGGCGCCATGCCGGTGACTTTGACCTGGACGCGCTCGACCGAGGAATCGACGTAACGCACGGCGCCGCCGGCCGAGCCCTCCTCGCCCATGACGTGCCAGGGTTCGAGCGCGTGGCGCAGTTCGAAGGCGATGCCCTTGACCGCGAAATCGCCGTATTTCGGGAAGCGGAATTCGAAATGCGGGGCAAACCACTCGTGCTTGAACGGATAGCCGGCAGCGGTCATTTCTTCCATGACGTCGCGGAAATCCTGCTCGACGAAATGCGGCAGCATGAACCGGTCGTGCAACTCGGTGCCCCAGCGGGCCAGGCGTTGCGGGCTGTAGGGTTCGTTCCAGAAGCGGGCGATCAGCGCCCGCAGCAGCAATTGCTGAGCCAGCGACATGCGCGCGTGCGGCGGCATTTCGAAGGCGCGCAGTTCGAGCAGGCCGAGGCGGCCGGTCGGGCCGTCGGGCGAGTACAGCTTGTCGATGCAGAATTCCGAACGGTGCGTGTTGCCGGTGACATCGGTGAGCAGGTTGCGCAGGATGCGGTCGATCAGCCAGGGCGGCACATTCTGGCCGGCCGGCGGAATCTGCTTGAAGGCGATTTCCAGCTCGTAGAGGCTGTCGTTGCGCGCTTCGTCCACCCGCGGTGCCTGGCTGGTCGGGCCGATGAACAGGCCGGAAAACAGGTAGGACAGGCTGGGATGATTGTGCCAGTAGGCGACCAGGCTCTTGAGCAGGTCCGGCCGGCGGAGGAAGGGCGAATCGTTCGGGGTGGCGCCGCCGAGGACGAAGTGGTTACCACCGCCGGTGCCGGTATGGCGGCCGTCGACCATGAATTTCTCCGTGGTCAGGCGGGTCAGGTGAGCCGCTTCGTAGAGGTGCGTGGTCTGACCGACCAGTTGATCCCAGTTGCGGGCCGGGTGGATGTTCACCTCGATCACGCCGGGGTCGGGGGTGACCCGGAAATGCGTCAGGCGCGGGTCGGACGGCGGCTCGTAGCCTTCCATGATCACCGGCAGCTGCATCTCTTCGGCAGTGGCTTCGACGGCGGCGACGATTTCCAGGTAATCGTCGAGCGTCTGCGTCGGCGGCATGAAGATGTAGAGCTTGCCGTCGCGCGGCTCGGCGCACATCGCCAGACGGGTGATCCAGCCGGCGGATTCCTTGAAGCCCGGGCGGGTGTCGGTCGGCTTTTCCCAGGCCCGACCCTTGCCGTCGGCGCTGATCCCGGCAGCTGCGCCACGTCTATCCTGCATCTGCGGCACGCGGGCGCCGACTTCGCCGCTGACGCGGGCGCGCAGGGCGGCGTAGGAAGCCAGCGGATCGGTCGCCGTCTCTGCATCCGGGACATTGACGTAGGGATAGTCGCTCTGCGCCGTCCACGGCTGCGAGTCGATCGGCAGGCGGTAGCCCATCGCCGAATCGCCGGGGAACAGGTAGCAGCGCTCGGCGCGCAGGAACCACGGCCCGGTCTGCCACTCGTTGTAGACGTTCTTCATGATCGGCAGCGTATGGCCAACCACGTAGGTCATGCCCTGGGTGAATACCTTCATCAGGCGTTCGCGCTCCATGGCGTCGTCCACGCGTGAGTCGAACGGGTCGACGTTGCCGGGCAGGCGCCGTTCGCGCCACATGTAGTAGTAGACATCCTCGTAGCCGGGGAAGACGTAGTCCGGGGTCACCCCCAGGCGCTCGGCAACGCGCTTGAGGAAATGCCCGGCCTGGTCGGCGGTGGCGCCGTAATCCTTGCGCTCGTCGGCATACAGCGCCGGGTTGTTCCAGATCGGCTCGCCGTCCTTGCGCCAGAAGCAGTTCAGCGACCAGCGCGGCAGTTGCTCGCCGGGGTACCACTTGCCCTGGCCGAAGTGCATCAGCCCGTTCGGGGCGTACTTATCGCGCAAGCGGTGGAACAGCTCGGCGGCAAAGAAGCGCTTGGTCGGGCCGAGTGCGGCGGTATTCCATTCGGCGCCGTCGGGGTCGTCGACAGCAACGAAGGTCGGCTCGCCGCCCTGGGTCAGGCGCACGTCCATACGCATGAGCTCGTCGTCGATGTGGTGGCCGAGATTCTCGATCTCCAACCATTGCTCGTCGGTGTACGGCTTGGTCACGCGCGGCGCTTCCCAGATGCGGGTGACGCCCATCGAGTGCGAGAACTCGGTTTCGCACTTGTCGATGGCGCCGCTGACCGGTGCCGCAGAAGATGGCTCCGGCGTACAGGCCAGCGGAATGTGGCCTTCGCCAGCGAACAAGCCGGAAGTCGGGTCGAGCCCGATCCAGCCGGCGCCGGGCAGGTAAACCTCGGTCCAGGCGTGCAGGTCGGTGAAATCGGCTTCCGGGCCCGACGGGCCATCGAGCGATTTGACGTCGGCGGTGAGCTGGATCAGGTAGCCGGAAACGAAGCGCGCGGCCAGGCCGAGATGGCGCAGCAACTGCACCAGCAGCCAGGCCGAGTCGCGACAGGAGCCGGAGCGCTTTTCCAGGGTTTCCTCCGGCGTCTGCACACCGGGTTCGAGACGGATCGTATAGCTGATGTCGCGCTGCACCTGGGCATTGAGGGCAACCAGGAAATCGACGCTACGCGTCGCCTCGCGCGGGATGCCGGCCAGGTACTTATCGAACAGCGGGCCATAATTGACCTTGTAGAGATAAGGCGCCAGTTCGTGGCGTTCCTCGGCGACGTAGGCAAAGGGAATCTTCTCGGCGTGCGGTTCAAGGAAGAAGTCGAAGGGATTGATCACCGACATTTCGGCGACCAGGTCGACCTCGACGCGGAATTCGCGGGCCTTTTCCGGGAACACCAGGCGCGCCAGGTAGTTGCCCTGCGGGTCCTGCTGCCAGTTGATGAAATGCTTCGCCGGGCCGATCTTCAGCGAATAGGACAGGATGCGCGTGCGCGAATGGGGGCAGGGGCGGAGACGGACGATCTGCGGACCGAGATTGATCAGACGGTCATAGCTGTAATGCGTGACGTGGTTCAGTGCGACATGGATGGACACGGGCAAGCTCCGGATGGATTGTTCACCAGCCTAGAAGCAAGACATGAACCATGCTTACAAGGCCTTGATTTTTATTGCCCGCCATTGTGCGACGCACTTCATGAAGGCTTGATGTCGGCATGCACGCACCTAAACAGTGCATGCATCATCGACTGAACCGGTGCCGCAGCAATCAGGCGCCGTCTTTGCCGACCTGAGCGGACATCCGGTCAAACCATCGCTTGATCATCAGGAACAGGACATCCGGATTGACCGGTTTGGCGATGAAGTCGTCCATGCCGACAGCCAGGCAACGCTGCCGGTCATCGACGAAGGCGTTGGCCGTCATCGCCAGGATCGGCGTTGTCGCATGCAGGGCAAGCTGACGGATCGCCTGCGTCGCCTCCAGCCCGTCCATGACCGGCATCTGGACATCCATCAAAATCAGGTCGTAAGGGACCTGAGCCGCCTTGTCGACCGCTTCGCGACCGTCGGAAACGACGTCGACGGCGAGCCCGAGCGAGGTTTCCAGCAGTTCCCGGGCGACTTCCTGGTTGATCGGATCGTCCTCGACGACGAGGATGCGTCGATCGTGATAACGCTGCCGGATGATCGTCTCGGCTTCGCCGCCGGCAATCGCCATCGACGAGGCATCGGCGGCCGGCTTGGCGGCCTTGTGGAAGCGCAGCACGAAGCTGAAGCAACTGCCCAGGCCCGGCGTGCTGCTCACTTCGATCGAACCACCCATCAGTTCGACCAGGCGCTTGCAGATCGCCAGACCGAGTCCGGTACCACCATGGCGACGGGTGGTCGAACTGTCGGCCTGCTCGAAGGGCGAGAAAATGCGCCCCAGCGCTTCGGCCGGGATGCCGATGCCGGTATCCTCGACACTCAGGCGCAGGGAGATGTCACCCGGGCTTTCGGCTTCGACCCCGAGGTCTATCGTCACCCCGCCCCGCTCGGTGAATTTCACGGCATTGGTCACCAGATTGAGCAGTATCTGCTGCAGGCGCAAGGGGTCGCCCAGGAGTTCCAGGCTGGCCAGACGCGGGTCGATCTGCCGGTTGAGGATCAGATGGCGCGCCTCCAGACGGTCATGAACCAGGCTGTCGACATCGGCCAGCAAGCTGCCGAAACGGAAAGGCACGTTCTCCAGCACCAGGTGTTCGGCATCGATCTTGGACAGATCGAGGATGTCGTTGAGCAGACGCAGCAGGTGATTGGCCGCGCCGGAAATCTTGCCCAGTTTGTCGCATAACGCCGGATCGTCGTAGCGACGCAGGAGAATTTCGCTCAGGCCGATGATGGCGTTCATCGGCGTACGCAGTTCGTGGCTCATGTTGGCGAGGAAACTGCTCTTCGCCCGATTGGCGGCTTCGGCAGCATCCTTGGCCAACAGCAGTTCGCTGGTGCGCGCGGCGACGAGGTCTTCCAGGTGCAGGCGGTTCTGTTCGAGTTCGGCCTCGACCCGCTTGCGCTCGGAAACGTCGAGCAGGACACCGATGACGGCCGGCCGCCCTTCGTGCTCCATGATCCGCCCATAGACCTCGACATCCAGCCGGCTACCGTCCTGACGCACGCCGACGAAGGAGTAATTGACCGCCTCGACTTCGCCGCTCATCCGCCGCCGCAGGTTTTCAGCGACGGTGTCCCGTGCTTCCGGCGCCACCAGATTGCTGACCGGAACCTGCCCGATCACCTCGTCGGGGCTGGCGAAGCCGAACATTTCAGCAAAACGCGGATTGACGTAAGGGAAATAGCCATCCTGAATGATGTACACCCCGACCAGGGATTGCTCGATCAGGCCGCGGAACTTGCGCTCGGCGGCAAGCAGGGCCTGCTCCGCCTGCCGACGCCGGGCAATGTCCCGGCACAGGCCGAGCACATTGCCGTTGGGCAACAGGACCGCGCTCATTTCGGCATGGGCGATGCTGCCGTCCTTGCGGCGCAGATCGATTTCGGCAAAACAACGCCCTTCGTCGACAACCTGCTTGAACAGTTCATGGTGTACCTCGTCCAGCCCGCTGGGCGCCAGCCCGCCGATACCCATGACCAGCAGCTCTTCCCGGGTGTAGCCGACCAGCTCGCCGGCCGTTTGATTGACGTATTCGTAACTGCCATCCGGGCGGGCGATGAAAACGGCATCCGGCGTGTTGTCGAGGATGCTGCGCAGCGACTGCTCACTGTCCCGCAAGCGATGCGCGATCGCTTCGATCCGCCGGTTGTGACGGGAATTGCCGTAGAGCAGACCGAAGATCATCAGCCCGAGCAGCAGTCCGTAACCGGCAATGCTTTGCGGCAAGCTGCTGGTCGAAGCGAGGTCGAATTCGGGACTGCTACGGAAGCGGACGACCCAGCGGTGGCCGCCGAGCTCCATCGGCAGATCGACGAGATGGCGACCGGATACCGCCGGTTCGTCGGCCAGCGAATCGTAGAGCAGGTTTTCCGGCGCAACTGTAGTATCGAACAGCGCGAAATCGACATCCATCTCGCGGCTTGCCTTGATATTGCGCAGCAGATCGCCAGCCCGGAAAGGACTGAAAACAAAGCCAAGTAGCGCGCGCCGCCGTTGTTCGACGGTGTCACGCGGCAGGTCGGTACGATAGACCGGCAGGTAAATCAGGAAACCGGGTTGCCGGTCCGGCCCCTCGGGCTCCAGTCGGAGAATCACTTTCCCGGTCATCGCCGGCTGCCCGCTGTCGCGGGCGCGCTCCATGGCCTCGCGCCGCGCGTTGTCGGTCAGCATGTCGTAGCCGATCGCCCGCCGGTTGCGCTCGTTTTGCGGCTCCAGATAGGTGACACTGCTGTACTGATCGCGCTGGCCGGGCGGGCGGATTTCATGCGGCGAGATGCCGTCGGCACGCAAGCTCGCTTCATGGGCCGCCTTGGCCTCGGGAGCGAACACCAGGGCCAGACCCAGCCCCTGCGTCCCATGCAGATTTCCGCCGAGTTGCAGGCGCGCGACATAGCGCCGCCATTCATCCCGGGTGACGTCATCGCTGGCTTCGAAGAAGGCGGCGGCACCGCGCAATATCTGCTCGTGCGCCGACATGCGCCGCTGGATGTAATCGCGTTCCTTCTCGGCACGGTAGAGGAAACTCTCGCTGGCGCGCTGGTTGGCAGTTTCCCGAGCCAGGTACCAGGCGGCAAAGACCAGCGCCAACAGCAGTCCGAGCACGATCCAGGGCAACACCTCGGGATTCAGTATCCCCCGACGGCGCGACCCCAGCGGCGATGACTCTCCGGTGCAGGACTTGGGAACAGGCAATTGCGCTCCAATCTCGAAATCGTTGCTTCAGGAGCGAAGTGCCCTGACAGCGATATCTATTAAGACAATGTATTTCTTCCTGCGTCAGAACACAAATCAAACCTGCACCAAGAAGTTGCGAGGCAGACAAAAACCCCGGTTCACCAAGGCATAAAACCTGCTTCAATCTGGTGCATGAACCAGAATAACGCCCCCGCCCAACGCATCATCAAGATCCGCCGTGACTACAACACCTGGGTCGCCAGCGAGACGCTCGAAGATTACGCGCTGCGCTTCACCCCGCACAGCTTCCGCAAGTGGTCCGAACTACGCGTCGCCAACACCGCCTTCGGCGCAGCGTCGTTTCTGGTGCTCGAGGCGGTCGGCGCGACCATGCTGGTCAACGCCGGCTTCATCAACGCCTTCTGGGCGATCCTGGCGACCGGGCTGATCATCTTCCTGATCGGCCTGCCGATCTCGCATACCGCCGCCAAACACGGGCTGGACATGGATCTGCTGACGCGCGGCGCCGGTTTCGGCTACATCGGCTCGACCATCACCTCGCTGATCTATGCGTCCTTCACCTTCATCTTCTTCGCCCTCGAAGCGGCGATCATGGCCTACGCGCTGGAACTCGCCTTCGGCCTGCCGCCGGCCTGGGGTTACCTGGTCTGCGCCCTGGTGGTGATCCCCATGGTCACCCACGGCGTCACCGCGATCAGCCGTTTCCAGGCGTGGACGCAGCCAGTGTGGATCTTCCTGCTGGTCCTGCCCTACGTCTTCGTGCTGCTCGAAGAGCCCGACGCCTTCGCCGGCCTGCTCGCCTACGCCGGCGAGAACGGCAACGGCGCCAGTTTCAACCCGCACCTCTTTGGTGCGGCGCTGACCGTCGGCATCGCCATGGTGACCCAGATGGGGGAGCAGGTCGATTACCTGCGCTTCATGCCCGAGAAGACCGCCGCCAACCGCAGCCGTTGGTGGCTTGGGGTGATCGTCGGCGGACCGGGCTGGGTCGTTCCCGGCATCCTCAAGATGCTCGGCGGCGCATTGCTCGCCTGGCTGTTGCTGCGCGACGGCCTTAGCCCGGACAAGGCGGTCGACCCCAACCAGATGTACCTGATCGGCTTTTCCCACGTCTTCGACAACACGACCCTGGCGATTGCCGTCACCGCCATCTTCGTCATCGTCTCGCAGCTCAAGATCAACGTCACCAACGCCTACGCCGGCTCGCTCGCCTGGTCCAACTTCTTCGCCCGGCTGACCCACAGCCACCCGGGGCGCGTCGTCTGGGTCGTCTTCAACACGGCGATTGCCTTGCTGCTGATGGAGCTCAACGTCTTCCAGGCGCTCGGCCAGGTGCTCGGGCTGTACTCGAACATCGCCATCTCGTGGATGGCGGCGGTGGTTGCCGACCTCGTCATCAACAAGCCGCTCGGCCTGTCGCCCAAGGGCATGGAGTTCAAGCGCAGCCATCTCTACGACATCAACCCGGTCGGCGTCGGCGCCATGGTGGTCGCCTCGCTGCTTTCGGTAGCCGCCTTCTCGGGCCTGCTCGGCGACGCCGTCCAGCCCTACGCGCCATTCGTCGCCATGGCCGCCGCCTTCGTCATTTCGCCCCTGATCGCCTGGGCCACCGGCGGCCGCTACTACCTGGCGCGCACGGCCGGCGGTGCCGCCCCCCACAGTCACACCTGCGTCATCTGCGAGCGCGAGTATGAAGGCGAAGACATGGCCCACTGCCCGGCCTACCAGGGGCCGATCTGTTCGCTGTGCTGCTCGCTCGACGCCCGCTGCCACGACCTGTGCAAACCGCACGCCAATCTGTCGGCGCAGTGGCATGCACTGTTGCGCCGGCTGCTGCCGAAAGCCGCCCTGCCCTATCTGGAAACCGGGCTCGGCCACTACCTGCTGCTGATGCTCGGCATCGTGCCGATTCTGGCGCTGGTCCTCGGCGTGCTGTACACGCACGAACTGCTGATGCTCGGCGACGGCAAGCCGGGCATGGTCGCCGCGCTGCAGGAAACCTTCGTCAAGACCTTTGCCGCACTGCTGCTGCTCTCCGGCGTCGGCGCCTGGTGGATGGTGCTGACCCAGGAAAGCCGGCGCGTCGCGCAGGAGGAATCGAACCGCCAGACGCAGTTGCTGCTGCAGGAAATCGAATCGCACCAACGCACCGACGAGGCGCTGCAGAAGGCCAAACAGGTAGCCGACGCCGCCAACCAGGCGAAAAGCCGCTACATCACGGCGATCAGCCACGAACTGCGCACGCCCTTGAACAGCATCCTCGGCTACGCCCAGATCCTCGACGCCGACCCCGAAGTGCCGCCCAAGCGCAAGCAGGCGGTCAGCGTCATCCGCAAGTCCGGCGACCACCTGCTGTCGGTGATCGAGGGCACCCTCGACATCGCCCGCATCGAAGGCGGCAAGCTGACGCTGGAGGTCAAGGCGATGGACTTCCCCGACTTCATGCAGCAGATCGTCGGCATGTTCGAGCTGCAGGCGCGCAACAAGGGGCTGTCGTTCGACTACCGGCCGGCCGGCGAGCTGCCCGCCGTGGTCCGCGCCGACGAGAAGCGGCTGCGCCAGATCCTGATCAACATCCTCGGCAACGCGGTCAAGTTCACGGTGCGCGGCGGCGTCGAATTCAAGGTCGAATGCCGGCGCGAGATGGCCGTCTTCGAAATCCGCGACTCCGGCCCCGGCATCCCGGCCGAGGACATGGAACGCATCTTCGAACCCTTCGTCCGCGGCAGCACGGTGCAGGCCGGCGGCAGCGGCGTCGGCCTGACCATCGCCCGCATGCTGACCGACCTGATGGGCGGCGAAATGCAGGTGTCGAGCACGCCCGGCGAGGGCACGCTGTTCCGCATCCGCCTCTTCCTGCCGCAGGTGCATTCGGCACAGGCGGCACGCGAACTGCCGAAGCTCAACCGGGTTGGCTATGTCGGCGTGCGCAAACGCATCCTCGTCGTCGACAACGAAAAGGTCGACCGCGACATGCTGCAGAGCGTGCTCGAACCGCTCGGCTTCATCGTCGACCAGGCCGCCAGCGGCTACGAAGCGCTGCAAGCGATTCCCCGGTGCAAACCGCACCTCGTCTTCATGGACCTCGGCATGCCCGGCATCGACGGTTGGGAAACCATCCGCCGCATCCGCCAGCAGCAATTGACCGACGCCCATATCGCCATTCTCTCGGCCAACGCCTTCGACAAGGGGCTGGACAACGATGTCGGCATTGCGCCTGAGGATTTCATCGTCAAGCCGCTCAAGGTCAATCAACTGCTCGACTGGCTGGGCAAAAAGCTAGGCCTCGAATGGGTCACCGCCGACACGCCACCGCCCGCCCCGGCGCCGGCCGAACCGCTGCCGCTGGTCGCCCCGGACGCCGGGCAGGTCAGCGCGCTGGAAGAAGCGATCAACCTTGGCTACCTGCGCGGCATCCTCACCCAGCTCGCCGAGATCGAAAAGCTCGACGCCCGCCACGGCGAGTTCGTCCGCGTCCTGCGCGAACTGGCGCGCCAGTTCCAGTTCGACGCGATGAAGGAAATCCTGAGAAAATCTGCCCATGAACCCCGTTGACCGCGCCATCTCCGACATCGTCCTGATCGTCGACGACGTCCCCGAGAACCTCTCGCTGCTGCACGACGCGCTCGACGAGGCCGGCTACACCGTGCTCGTCGCCACCAACGGCGAATCGGCGCTGCAGCGGGCGCGCCAAAGCCTGCCCGACGTCATCCTGCTCGATGCGCTGATGCCCGGCATCGACGGTTTCGAAGTCGCCCGCCGGCTGAAGGCCGACTTCGCGACACAGCAGATTCCCATCGTCTTCATGACCGGGCTCACCGAAACCGAGCACGTCGTCGCCGCCTTCGCCGCCGGCGGCGCCGACTACGTGACCAAGCCGATCCGCCCGGCCGAAGTCCTGGCGCGCATCGCCGCGCACATGCAGAACGCCCGCCAGATGAAGCAGGCGCGCAGCGCGCTCGACGCCTTCGGCCAGGCCACCGTCGCCGTGCGCGCCGCCGACAGCCGCATCGTCTGGCAGACGCCGCTGGCCCGCGACCTGCTCAACGCCTATTTCGCCAACCCGGAAACCGTCGCCCCGGAAGAACTGCTCGCTTGGATCGCCGCCGCCAACGCCGCCCGCCGCGACCAGCGCGAACCGGCGCCGCTGCTCACCGCCCAGGGCAACAAGCGCCTGCTCGCCTCCTTCCACGACCAGACCGGCGACGACGAATGGCTGGTCGTCCTGCGCGAGGAAAACGACGCCTCCGCCGTCGAATCCCTGATCGCCGCCTTCCGCCTCACCCAGCGCGAAGCCGAAGTGCTCTACTGGGTGGTCCAGGGCAAAACCAGCAAGGACATCGGCGACATCCTCGGCAGCAGCCCGCGCACGGTCAACAAGCACCTGGAGCACATTTACGAAAAGCTCGGGGTGGAAACGCGGACGGCGGCGGCCAATCTGGCCTTGGGAAAAATGCGGGGAGGCTGATTCAACGGCTTTTTCCCGGCGAACCGCCATCCAGGCGTTTCAGGAGGGTCCCGAACAAGACCTCCGGCACCACCGGTTTGGCAATGAAGTCGTTCATGCCGGCGGCCAGACAACGCTCCCGGTCCTCGGTAAAGGCGTTGGCGGTCATGGCCACGATGGGCAGGGATTCACGACCGGGCAGGCCGCGAATCGCGCGGGTTGCCTCAAGACCGTCCATGACCGGCATCTGCATGTCCATCAGGATCAGGTCGTAAGCCTGGCGGGCAATCAGGCGAACCGCCCGGTCGCCGTCTTCGACGCCATCGACGATCAGGCCGACATCGTGCAGCAAGCCCTGGATCACTTCGCGATTGACCGCTTCGTCATCAACCACCAGCACGCGCTTGCCGGCGTGGCGATCAAGCAGCAAGGCTTCCTCCGGCACGGCATTCAGGCCATTGACGACCGGTCTGCCAGCGGCCTTTTCCAGACGGGCGGTAAACCAGAAAACACTCCCCTGTCCGGGCTGACTGCGGACACCGACATCGCCCCCCATCAAGTGGGCCAGGCGCTTGGTCAGCGCCAGCCCGAGTCCGGTTCCACCATACTGCCGGGTGGTCGAATTATCGGCCTGCTCGAATACCGAAAACAGCCGGGCCACCGCCGCCGGCTCGATCCCTATTCCGGTATCGGACACCTCGAAACGCAACAGGGCATCGACCGGACTTTCCTCAAGCAGGCCGACCCGAACGGCAACCTCGCCGTGGTCGGTGAACTTGATCGCGTTGCCGATGTAGTTGAGCAAGGCCTGGCGCAGGCGGGTGGCGTCGCCGAGCAGACAGATGTCCGGCATGTCGATATCGGCGTGCAGACGCAGCCGTTTGGCTGCCGCACTGCCCTGGATCATCCCGATGACCTCGTTGACCAGGCCGGCAACATGCAGTTCGGCTCTGTCGAGCCAGAGCTTTCCGGCTTCGATCTTGGACAGGTCGAGAACGGCATTGATGATTTCCAGCAGATGCCGGCTGGCCATTTCGATTTTGTCCAGACGCCCGGATTGCTCGGGACTGACGCCCGCGCGGCGCAGCAGGTGAGTCATCCCGGTGATGGCGTTGAGCGGGGTACGGATTTCATGGCTCATATTGGCCAGGAAAGCGCTCTTGGCAACGCTTGCCGCCTCGGCTGCCTGCTTGGCAGCGAGCAGTTCGCGGGTGCGTTCGCCGATACGGTCTTCCAGATGCAGCTTGTAGCGCTCCAGCTCCATCGCCGCCCGCTTGCGCTCGGTGATGTCGAGATTCAGACCGACGATACCGGTCACCTGACCATCCACCCGGATCGGCGCAATGATGTTCTGGTAGAAACGCCGTTCGCCAGCGTGCAGGTATTCGACCTCCGCATCGACCAGTTCGCCGGCCATCGCCCGACGGTTGTTGTCCAGCCACACTGCCAGCACCTCCGGGGAACTCGCCTTGTCTTCGGGGCGGCTACCGAGCAGGCTACCCCAGTGCTGGATCAGCGCACGGTTCTCCATGATGCAGCGACCGTCGCGATCGCGCGCCCAGAATTCGAACGGCGTGTTGTCGACAATCGCCCGCAGGGTTTCTTCGCTGCGTTTCATGGCATCGAGCGCGCGCCGGTTCTGGATCAACAACCACAGCAACAGCAAGGCGCCCAGACCGGCAAACAGGATCTGCACACTGACCGATTGGCGCAGTGCGGCAATATGGTTGCGTTGCACCGAGGCCTGCGCCATCGAGGCCTGGAATATGTCGTCGTTCAACAACTTCAGCACGGCATGCAACTGGGCTGCCTGCCGCACTGCGGCTTGGCGCACGCTCGCCGACGGCTCGGGCGAATCATCCTGCCAGGAATCGAGTGTGGCGACCAGGGCATCGGCATCGGCATACAGCGCATCGATGCGCGGATCGCTGCCGGCGTACAGGGAACGGTTGTCCTGCAAACGCAGGACCAGCAGATCAAGCGCGAAACCGAACTGCTCGCGAGAATCGGCGCCAGGTCTGTCCGCGTAGCGCACCAGCGCATGCTCGAGACGCAGGAAATCGTAGAGCAGGACCGAAAAGTCCCGCTCTTTGTGCAGCGATGAAATCGGCAAGGCTGCCTTGATCTGACTGGTACTGTGCGTCAGGTAGACGACCAGGCCGCCCGTCAGCAAAGCGATCAATGCTGCTGGCAGGAAAACGCCGCGCAGCCAGGCCCGGGTCATCGTCCGGCCTTTGCTTCGATGCTGTCCACCAGCCACACCCAGCGCAGACGATAGACCGAGTCGGCCAATTCCGGCGACATGTCGCGCGGATAGATGATGCGCAACGGCCCCTTGTTGCGCGGGCGCATCGGCTGCCCATCATGGCGGGTCGCCAGCAGGACCGGCCAGCGCTCCCAGTCCTGGCGGGGGATCACCTGGGAAAAACCGTCCTTGGCGCGCACCCGGATCTCATCCGCTTTGTCCAGGCCGGCACGTTGCAATACATCGCGCAACAGGGGGCCGGCATAGCTACCATCGTCCTCGGGCCAGAAGGTCGTCGTCCGTACCTCGTGCATGCCCAGACTTTCCAGCTCGGCCAGACTCAGCTGCACGTCGCCGCTGGCACCATGCAAGGTCAGCACCGGCGCCGTCGCCTTGCTGACGGTCAGCCCCACCGCCCTGGGTACCCCCGGCGTTTCGGCAAATACGGCAGCCGGGCCGCAAACCAGAACAACGGAGAGGAGCAACGGCTTCAGGCACACACGCATTTTCATCGACAGCATCTCTGGAAAAACGAAGATAAACGGCAAGGCCTGATTTTACCCGATCGGGCAGCGAACACCGGGTCGAACAAATTATGTTGCAGTGCACAATATTCTTCCGTTATACTGCGCAGCGAACACTTTCATGACTCATTCAAGGAGACAGCAATGTCCATCAATACCGAGCAATTTGCCGCCGCCAACAAGGCTACCGTTGATTCCCTGCTGTCCGTCGCCAACACGGCACTGGCCTCCGCAGAGCGCATCGCCGCCCTCAACCTGAACACCGCCCGCGCCGCCCTGGAAGACACCGCTTCCGGCGTCAAGACCGTGCTCGAAGCCAAGGACCCGCAAGCAGCCCTGGCCGCCCAGAAGGCCCTGGCCCAGCCGGCCGTCGAGAAGGCTGTTGCCTACTCGCGCTCGGTCTACGAAATCTCCAGCCAGACCCAACAGGAACTGGCCAAGATGGTTGAAGCTCAGTTCAGCGAATTCCAGAAGTCGATCGCCAACATGGTTGACCTGGCTGCCAAGTCTGCCCCGGCCGGTTCCGAAGGTGCCGTTGCCGCCGTGCAGAGCGCCATCGCCGCTGCCAACTCGGCTTTCGGCAACATGAACACCATGGCCAAACAATTCTCCGATGCCGCCCAGAAGAACATCGCTGCAGCGATGAAGCAAGGCAAGTAATTCCCGGGCTTGCATGACGAGAGGCCCCGCGCGACCCGCGGGGCCTTTTCATTCGTATCGCCGCAAGACCCACGGAGACCCCATGCCGGAAGAGAAAACCGACGCAGAAATCGACAGCATGCTGCACGCAGCACTGGGCGGTCTGACGCCGCACCAGGCACTGCTGCAGGCATCGCTCGCCGACGCCGCCAAGGTAGATGAACGCGCTGCCGCCATCGCCAAGAATCGCGAACGGGCATTGCGATTGCTGGAAGCCCTGGAAAAATCGCAAGGCTGACACCGTCAGCATTTTTTCCCGTAAAACCTTCTATACTCAATACGCTCGACAGGAACACCACAGTCACTCCCCTGGAGGCGTGTATGCACTTGATCTGTAACGATGCCGTGGATCGTATGCACCGCGACCACGCTTATCTGCTTGACCTGATCCAGCGCATCAAGTCCGTCTGCGACCGTGACGACAGCATCGACAATTGCCGCGACTGCCCGTCCGGTCACCGTGAGTCCTGCCACAGCAACATCGAGCAACTGGTCCGGACCTTCGTCGAAGCCACGCTCAAACACAACGCCATCGAATCGGTATACATGGCCGACAACGTGCCCAAGGCACACCGCGTTGCGCACAACCAGGCCCACCAGGGCATTGCCACACAATTGCAGGCAATCCGCCTGGTCTTCTCGGCGGATGGCAACTGCGTACTGGCGATCCAGGGAATCGACGAAGTCCAGCATGCCCTGCAAGCGCATTTCCGGGAATTCGACCAGCATCTGGAAGCCTATCTGAGCAACCCGAGCTGAGCCCGCTTCACCGAATACGCAAACCTACGCAATCTGACGTATTTGTCCAGAAGCTCGCCCTCCTTAATCTGACGTTGCACCGCAGCAAACAGTTTTTCCGAAACGTCAGTCAATTCAGATCAAGGAGTTTTCATGAGCACTCGTCGCAGCTTCATCAAGGCCACCGTCCTCGCCGCCGCCCTGTCGTCGATCGGCATGGCCGCACACGCCGCCGACACGATCAAGGTCGGCATCCTGCACTCGCTGTCCGGCACCATGGCGATTTCCGAAACAGCGCTGAAGGAAACCGCGCTGATGACCATCGAGGAAATCAACAAGAAGGGCGGCGTCCTCGGCAAGAAGCTCGAGCCGGTGGTCGTCGACCCGGCCTCCAACTGGCCGCTGTTCGCCGAAAAAGCCCGCCAGCTGCTGACCCAGGACAAGGTCGCGGTCACCTTCGGCTGCTGGACCTCGGTCTCGCGCAAGTCGGTCCTGCCGGTTTACAAGGAACTCAACGGCCTGCTTTTCTACCCGGTCCAGTACGAAGGTGAAGAACTCGAGAAGAACGTTTTCTACACCGGCGCCGCCCCCAACCAGCAGGCCATCCCGGCCGTCGAATACCTGATGTCCAAGGACGGTGGTTCGGCCAAGCGCTTCGTCCTGCTCGGCACCGACTACGTCTATCCGCGCACCACCAACAAGATCCTGCGTGCCTTCCTGAAGTCCAAGGGTGTCGCCGACGCCGACATCATGGAAGAGTACACCCCGTTCGGCCACAGCGATTACCAGACCATCATCGCCAAGATCAAGCAGTTCTCCTCGCAAGGCAAGAAGACCGCCGTCGTGTCGACCATCAACGGTGACTCCAACGTGCCTTTCTACAAAGAACTCGGCAATGCCGGCCTGAAGGCCACCGACGTCCCGGTCGTCGCCTTCTCGGTCGGCGAAGAAGAACTGCGCGGCGTCGATACCAAGCCGCTGGTCGGCCACCTGGCCGCCTGGAACTACTTCCAGTCGCTGAAGAACCCGGGAAACACCAAGTTCATCAAGATGTACAAGGACTGGGCCGCCAAGCAGAAGCTGCCGAACGCCAAAACTGTGGTCACCAACGACCCGATGGAAGCCACCTACATCGGCATCCACATGTGGGCCCAGGCCGTTGAAAAGGCCAAGTCCACCGACACCGACAAGGTCATCGCCGCCATGGCCGGCCAGACCTTCAAGGCGCCGTCCGGCTTCACCGTCAAGATGGACGAGAAGAACCACCACCTGCACAAGCCGGTGTTCATCGGCGAAGTGAAGGCTGACGGTCAGTTCAACGTCGTCTGGAAGACCAAGGGTCCGGTCCGTGCCCAGCCGTGGAGCCCGTTCATCGAAGGCAACGACAAGAAGAAGGATGTTCCGGAAGGCAAGTAAACCGGTACTTCAGTCACAGCAAAACGGGGGCCTCAGCCCCCGTTTGTTTTTGGCGTTCCGGAAAGCTTACTGCTTGAGCAGACCGACCACGTCCTCAACCAGATCAGCCTTCTCCTTGATCAGGTCGGAAACAGGATGGCCACGCCCGCCCAGTTCAATCTGGACCTTGGGCTCGGCAGATTGGGTGAAGGCCTTTGGCTGCCATGCGGCCCAACGATCATTCTTGTTGTAGGCAAACAGTTTCTTGGTCTGAGTCATCGGCAATCCGCGATCATCCACCGAAGCGAACTGGATTACCGTATTGAAGACCCCGTCATCCTGACTGCGTGCATAGTTGGCAGCCAGTTCGCCACCACGGCTATGGCCCATCAGGGAAATCTTCGTCGCACCGGTTTCCCTGGCATGCGCGACCAAGGCAGCAACCTCATTGAAACCGGCGCCAGCCTGCCCGGCCCAGCTCGGTGCAATCACGCGGAACCCGGCAGCCGCCAGCGCCTGCCCCATTTCGCCGCCGTTACCACTGAAGAAGAAGCGGCGGTCAGTTCCGCCACCGCCATGCAGCGCGATGACGACATGCTCGCCCGCCCCCATGGTCATCACCGAGACATTCATCTCACCATGCTTGATCACCGATTCTTCCTGGGCCTGCAACGAAGCAGCACCGAAAGAGAGCACACACCCCATTACCGCCATCCATTTCCTGAACATTATTTTCACTCCCTAGAACGATCATTGAAAGACTGCATTGGCCCACCCGGGAAGCAACGACGCATCCCGGACTTGCCAGCAGCATCATAGCCAATCGCAAGAAATACCACAGCCAGCAATTACCCCAGTCAGATCGAATTCAGGCGTCGGGGTGCGCGGCACGCCACGCCTGATAAAGGCGCAAGGCAACATGGGCGTCGTTGGCGGCATAGCGCAGTTGCCGTTCGTCGAGACGGCGGGTGGCCCAGTTGCTGGTACCGGTCTTTTTCGATTTCTGGAATCGCTGGCCGAAGAAGTGCGCGACCGCGACCTTGGCGCCGACGGTGCCGCGATGACCGGGACCGCGCAGTTTCTCGCCGAGATCAAGCAGGTTGCGCGGCACGATGTCGAGACGGCGCTTGAGCGCGCTGCGGTCGTTGCCCAGGCCGAAGCCGACCTTGAGCAGCGTCGGCGACTCGAGTATCTCGCGCAGCAAGGGATGAACCTCGGCATTGGCCACCTGGAACAACCAGGCATGATCGTCGGTGGCGAGCTGGATCAGGTGCGGCCCGGTCGATTCCTCGCCCTTGCGGAAGGTCGGTTTGGATTCGCTGTCGAAACCGATCACCTCCGCCGCCCGCAAGGCGCCGCCCGCTGCGGCCAGTGCCGCCCCGCCTTCAACCAGGGTGATCCGGTCCAGATCGAGCCCGGGATACAGCGGCAGATCGTCGGTCAAATCGGTGCGACTGACTTCCACCGCGCTCATGCCAGGCGCGCCTGCAACCAGCGGCCGATATCGGCAATTTCTTCGATGCAGACACTGTGCTGCATCGGGTATTCATGCCAGTCGACGGCATAGCCTTCGCCCAGCAGCAGGTCGCGCGCCTGTTTGCCGAGAACGGGCGCGACCACGTCGTCGTCGCTGCCGTGGGCGGCAAATACCGGGATCAGCCGGTTGGCCGGTGCCGCCTCGCGCGCCAGCAAGGACGCCGATGGAATGTAGGTCGATAGCGCAATCACGCCGCCGAGCGCCTGCGGGTGGGTCAGCGCGCCCAGGTAGGCGACCGCCCCGCCCTGCGAGAAACCGGCGACGAAAATCCGCGAACAGGCAATGCCGCGCTCGTTTTCCCGGGCAATCAGACAACGCAGCGCCTCGCGGGAAGCGAGCAGGCCGGCTTCGTCGATCCGCCTTTCGTTCGGCGACAACGACAAGATGTCGTACCAGGCCGGCATCACCCAGCCGCCGTTGCAGGTCACCGGGATTTCCGGTGCGTGCGGAAAAATGAAGCGGACGCCGACATCGTCGGGCAGGCCCAACTCGGGGACCACCGGCACGAAATCCGAACCGTCGGCCCCCAGGCCGTGCAGCCAGATGACGCTGAAACTGGGCGGTACGCTGCCGTGTTCGATTTCGATGGCGGGCAAACAATCCTGCATGGCAACTCCTGACGGCAAATGGACTCGGCGGCAAACGACGCTCAGGCGCAGTATAGCGACAGCACTGCAAATTGCCCCCAAGACCCTATTTCGAAGCGAAAAAACCTCACCCCCTCAGGCTGACGGTGGCATAATCGCGAGGCTTCCTAAAACAAAAACACCCCTCCCCAAACCAGATAGCACTGCGATGTCCCAAGCCAGCGTGCGCGATCGTCGTGGTCACGATGTTTTTCAACACATCAGGGAGGTATGCAGTGAATCGCGAAGAGTTCTTCAGCAGCATCGATGCCAAGATTTCCCGTGTAAACGTCAGCGCCGTGGACGTACCGGCTGAAAATCAGGCTTTTCTGGAAATGGTCGTTGCCCGCTTGCAACCGGTTGTCGCGTCGTATCAGGCCAGGCTCGCGGAGCGCAAGATCATTGCCGAGATCAAGGCTTCCCCGGTCAGCATTTCCTTCACCCTGCACTATCGTGATGGCGGCCATTGCGGCCTGACCCTCGATGGCCACCTGTCCGACCGGCGGATCGAGATCACCGCCCACTACACCAACGAAAACGGTCAAAACTACGTCAATTCGCTTGGCATCACCTACGGACGTGACAACTGGCAGGACAGCATCTTCGAAGAAGCGCTGCAGAAGTGCATCGACGATTTCCTGTTCTATGCGGCCCGCCATGGTGGCATCTATCTGAACTAAATACATCAGTTCGCGTAAGTTTGCCCGGCATCTGCCGGGCTTTTTTTGTTTACCGCTCAGTCCTACGCAATTCATCGTATTCCCCGCCGGGGCTCCGCTCCTTAATCTGTCGCTGCACTGCACAAATTGCGGATGGAACCCCATGAAAAAACTACTCACCACCCTGTTACTGCTGACCGGCGCCGGGAGTGGCTTGGCGGTTGCGGTTTTAGCGGAATCATCCCTCGGCTTTTCCGAGTGCCTGCACATTGACCGGTACTGACCCACCGCCTATTCTCGGCGGCATTTTCGGTGGCCACCCGGCCATCGCACATCGCCGGGAAAAATTTTGGAAACTATCGGTAGCTGGGGGCTGTGGGCCACGTTTTTCAGCATCGTGCTGACGATGCTGGCCATCGACCTGTTCGTCGTTGGCGGCGGCAAACAGCACCGCGTCTCGGTACGCGAAGCTGGCACCTGGACGCTGATCTGGATCAGCGTCTCGATGCTCTTTGCCCTGGGCTTGTGGGCCTATCTCGACCAGACCGCCGGCCGTGCGATGGCCAACCAGAAGGCGCTGGAATTCGTCACCGGCTACCTGATCGAGAAATCACTGGCCGTGGACAACCTGTTCGTCTGGCTGATGCTGTTCAATTTCTTCGCCATTCCCATGGAGTTGCAGAAACGGGTGCTGATCTATGGCGTACTGGGCGCCATCGTCCTGCGTACCGGGATGATCTTCGCCGGCGTCTGGCTGGTGGCGCAGTTCCATTGGTTGCTTTATGTCTTTGGCGCCTTCCTGCTGGTCACCGGAATCAAGATGTGGTGGTTCGCCGACCAGGAACCCGATCTCGAAACCAATCCCATCCTGCGGTGGATTCGCGGCCACATGAAGGTCACCAATCAGCTCGAAGGCGAGCGCTTCGTGGTTTACCGCGAGGAAGGCGGCAAACTGGTGCGCTACGTCACCCCCCTGTTCCTGGTGCTGGTCCTGGTTGAATTCTCCGACATCATTTTCGCAGTGGATTCGATTCCGGCGATCTTTGCGATCACCACCGACCCGTTCATCGTACTGACTTCGAACATCTTCGCCATCCTCGGCCTGCGCGCGATGTACTTCCTGCTCGCCGAGATGGCCGACCGCTTCGCGCTGCTGAAATACGGCCTGTCGATGGTGCTCATCTTCATCGGCACCAAGATGCTGCTGATCGACATCTACAAGATCCCCGTCTTGTTCTCGCTCGGCGTCGTTGCCGCGATCATCGGCACCTCGGTGATCCTCTCGCTGCGCCAGACCCGCAAGCGCTGACCGACCGGGCCGGCCGTCCACCGCCGGCCCTACGCAATTCATCGTATTCCCCGCCGGGGGTCCGCTCCGTAATCTGTCGCTGCACTGCACAAATTGCGGATGGAACCCCATGAAAAAACTACTCACCACCCTGTTACTGCTGACCGGCGCCCTGAGCGCCTGGGCCGGCCCCGACCCGGCCCTGGTCCGGCAACTGGCCGCCGACGACAACAGCGACAAGATCGCCGCCATCCAGCAACTGGCCGCTGCGGCAGAACCTGGCACGGCCGGTATCCTGCAAGCCATGGCTGACGACAGCCTGTACGTGCTCGACGACAAACTCTTCGTCTTCGACGGCGAGAACACGCTCGACGCCTTCAGCGGCGAAACCGTCGAACTGCCCGAAGGCGCCGACACGATCACGGTCAACAACCGCCTGCGCGGCGAACTGGCCAACGCCCTGGCCGCGCTCAAGCTGTTCGACAACGATCGCGAGGTACGCCTGAACGCTGCCCGCGAACTGCAGAGCAATGTCGGTGCCGAATTGGCACCGGTGCTGGCCAAGGCCAAAGCCAGCGAGAGCGACCCGCATATCCTCGAACTGCTGACCACCGCCTACGCCAAGGCCACCCTGCAGGATGCCGACCCGGCCGTCCGTCTGGCTGCCGTGGCCGCGCTGGCTGAAGTACAGACGCCGGCGGTGCGCAGCCTGCTGCTGCCGCTGACCGACCCGGCCAACGAGGCCGACAAGTCGGTACGCGAAGCGGCCATCCAGGCGCTCAAGACCATCGAACGCAGCCTGGCCTGGGGCGACACGCTGGCCGCCGTTTTCTCCGGCCTGTCGCTCGGCTCCATCCTGCTGCTGGCCGCGCTCGGCCTGGCCATCACTTACGGCGTCATGGGTATCATCAACATGGCCCACGGCGAACTGCTGATGGTCGGCGCCTACACCGCCTATGTGATGCAGAGCCTGTTCCGCACGCACTTCCCCGAATTGATCGACTGGTATCTGCCGGCCGCCATCCCGGTCGCCTTCTTCACCGCCGCCGCAGTCGGCGTGCTGATGGAGCGGACGGTGATCCGCTGGCTCTACGGGCGCACACTGGAAACCCTGCTCGCCACCTGGGGCCTGTCGCTGATCCTGATCCAGGCGGCACGCGTGATCTTCGGCGCGCAGAATGTCGAGGTCGCTAACCCGAGCTGGATGTCCGGCGGCGTCGAACTCCTGCCCAACCTCATCCTGCCGTGGAACCGCGTGATCATCATCGGCTTCGCGCTGTTCGTGCTGTTCCTGGTCTGGGTGCTGATGAACAAGACGCGGCTCGGCATGTTCGTCCGCGCCGTCACGCAGAACCGTCCGATGGCCGGCTGCGTCGGCGTGCCGACCTCGCGCATCGACACCATGGCCTTCGCGCTCGGCGCCGGCATCGCCGGTCTCGGCGGCGTGGCGCTCTCCCAGATTTCCAACGTCGGCCCGGACATGGGTCAGGGCTACATCGTCGATTCCTTCATGGTCGTCGTCGTCGGCGGCGTCGGCCAACTGGCTGGTGCGGTCTGGGCAGCGCTGGGCCTGGGCATCTTCTCCAAGCTGCTCGAAGGCTGGGCCGGCGCGGTGATCGCCAAGATCGCCATCCTCGTCGCCATCATCATCTTCATCCAGAAGCGTCCGCAGGGCATCTTTGCCTTGAAGGGCCGCTTTGCCGACCAGTAAGGAGCGACCCATGTCTGCCATAACTTCCGCCCTCCCGCTCCCCGCTTCCGGCCGCGTGCCGCTGACGCTACGCGTCTTCGCCGCACTCGACCGCAAGGCCTGGATCGCCCTTGGCGTCTTCCTCGCCCTGGCGCTGGTCGTCGTCCCGGTGCTGCACCTGGCGCTGCCGCCGGAAAATGCTTTCCACGTATCGACCTACGCGATCACCTTGATCGGCAAGATCATGTGCTACGCGCTGGTCGCCGTCGCCATGGACCTGATCTGGGGCTACGGCGGCATCCTCTCGCTCGGCCACGGCCTCTTTTTCGCGCTCGGCGGCTACGCCTTCGGCATGTACCTGATGCGCCAGATCGGCCGCGACGGCAGCTACGGCGCCGACCTGCCCGACTTCATGGTATTCCTCGACTGGAAGGAACTACCCTGGTTCTGGCTCGGCAGCGACAGCTTCGGCTGGGCCGCCTTCCTGGTCCTCGCGGTACCGGCCATCGTCGCCTTCGTCTTCGGCTACTTCGCCTTCCGCTCGCGGATCAAGGGCGTCTATTTCTCGATCATCACCCAGGCGCTGACCTACGCAGCGATGTTGCTGTTCTTCCGCAACGAAACCGGTTTCGGCGGCAACAACGGCTTCACCGACTTCAAGCGCATCCTCGGCTATTCGATCACCGCGCCGGAAACCCGGCTGGTGCTGTTCGGCCTGACCGCCATCGCGCTCGCCGCGACGCTGGTTTTTTCCGCCTGGCTGGTCAAATCGAAATTCGGCCGCGTACTCACCGCCATCCGCGACGCCGAAAGCCGGGTCATGTTCATCGGCTACAACCCGCTCTGGTACAAGCTGAGCATCTGGGTCATCTCGGCCGTGCTGTGCGGCATTGCCGGCGCGCTCTACGTGCCGCAAGTGGGGATCATCAACCCGTCTGAAATGAGCACCGCCAACTCCATCGAGATCGCCATCTGGGTCGCCGTCGGCGGGCGTGGCACGCTGATCGGCCCGGTCATCGGCGCCTTCACGGTCAATCTGGCCAAGAGCTGGTTCACCGTCTCCTTCCCGGAATACTGGCTGTTCTTCCTCGGCCTGCTGTTCATCGTCGTCACCCTGCTGCTGCCGCAGGGCTTGGTCGGCCTGTGGAAGAAAATCATGAGCAAGAAACAAGGAGCCCAGGCATGAACGCCCAAGCAGCCCTCATCGATCAACCGGACGGTGGCGACAGCGCCACCCAGCTCGGCCACGTCGTCACCGGCGAGCTCGACCTGTCGCACGGCGTCGCGCTCTACCTCGAAGACATCACCGTCAGCTTCGACGGCTTCCGCGCCCTGAACAAGCTCAGCCTGGCCATCGACGCCGGCGAATTGCGCTGCATCATCGGCCCCAACGGCGCCGGCAAGACGACGATGATGGACGTGATCACAGGCAAGACCCGGCCCGATTCGGGCAAGGCCTTCTTCGGCCAGACCATCGACCTGACCCGGCTGACCGAACCGGAAATCGCCCACGTCGGCATCGGCCGCAAGTTCCAGAAACCGACCATCTTCGAACAGCACACCGCTTTCGAGAATCTCGAACTGGCGATGAAGACCGACAAGCGCGTGTGGAAGAGCCTGATGGCCTGGCTGAGCGGCGACGACCGCGACCGCATCGCCGACACGCTGAAACTGATCCGCCTCGACGGCGAAGCCGACCGCCCGGCCGGCCTGCTCTCGCACGGGCAGAAGCAATGGCTGGAAATCGGCATGCTGCTGATGCAGGAACCGAAGCTGCTGCTGCTCGACGAACCGGTCGCCGGCATGACCGACGACGAGACCATGCGCACCGCCGAACTCTTCGTCTCGCTGGCCGGCAAGCATTCGCTGGTCGTTGTTGAACACGACATGGCCTTTGTCGAAAAACTCGGCGGCAAGGTCACCGTGCTGCACGAAGGCTCGGTGCTGGCCGAAGGCGACCTGGCCACGGTGCAGAACGACCAACGGGTCATCGAAGTCTATCTGGGACGCTAACCATGCTCAAAATCGACAACCTCCACCAGGCCTACGGCGGCTCGCACATTCTGCGCGGCCTCAGTTTCGAACTGCAGAAGGGCGAAGTCACCACCCTGCTCGGCCGCAACGGCGTCGGCAAGACCACCCTGCTGAAAACGCTGATGGGCCTGGTCAAACCGAAATCCGGCAGCATCACCCTGGCCGACCGCGACATCACCGCGCTGCCGCCGCACGAGCGCGTCAAGGCCGGCATCGGCTACGTGCCGCAGGGCCGCGAGATATTCCCGCGGCTGACGGTCGAGGAAAACCTGCTGATGGGCCTGGCGACCAAGCCCGGCAGCACCAAGATCCCGCAGCGCATCTTCGACATGTTCCCGGTACTGAAGCAGATGATGCACCGCCGCGGCGGCGACCTCTCCGGCGGCCAGCAGCAGCAACTGGCCATCGGCCGCGCGCTGGCCATGGGCCCGTCGCTGCTGATCCTCGACGAACCGACCGAGGGCATCCAGCCGTCGATCATCAAGGACATCGAACGCGCCATCCGCATGCTCGCCGAAACCGGCGAAATGGCCATCCTGCTGGTCGAGCAGTACTACGACTTCGCCGAATCCCTGGCCGACCAGTACCTGCTGATGGAACGCGGCGAATTCATCATGCGCGGTCGCGGCGAGACCATGCCGCAGGATGGGGTGCGGGAAGCGCTGGCGGTGTGACGGGCATGGCGGCGGTCAGCCCCACCGCCCGTCATTCTGGTGGAAACGGCAAGCTTCAGTGCCTGCCGGACGCCCTGATGAAGCGGGACATCAACTCCCGTCGGTTAATGGCGCCGGTCTTATTGAATATTTGCTGAATGTGTCCGCGGACTGTCCAGAAAGAGATACCGAGATCGCTGGCAATGGCGCGATCGCCCTTGCCGGCAATGATCATCTGGAAAATTTCTGTCTCCCGGCGGGAAAGCTGGGACAACAGCACGTCCTCCGCCGCTGCCCGACCCTGCTTGTCGATCTGCCGTGCCACGTCATAGCTGGCCTGCCGCTCCATGATCTTTCTGGCCCGCCAGACAAACTCTTCAGGCGTGAACGGCTTGCTGATGAAGTCATCGGCACCGCTTTTCATCGCCATGATCCGACGCGGGACATCGTCGAAACTCGACATCACCAGAATCGGCAGCCTGGATTCGTGGTTCTGGCGGATGTCACGCACAAAGCTGATTCCCGATTTCGTGTCCTTCAAGACCACATCGACGATGATCAACTGGTAGGAATTTTCGCGGTAGCGTCTTTCTGCCGAAGCAAGATCCGCTGCGACATCGACCCTCATGCCCAGTGCTTCGCACAAGTGCCGGACATAGCTGGCATGCGATTCGGAATCCTCGAGCAGTAGAACCTTGCCCCCGTAATTCACATCGCTGGTAGCGGCCGCACATTCGCCGACAAAACTCACCAGGGCTTCATGCTCCTCACGCAGGAATACTTCCGTGACCCCAGCGCTCATTGCGCTGCGGGCCAGCGAAAGCTCACGCCCGCCGATCAGGAAGGCAATCGGCAAGGTCGCGTGCAATGGCGACAAGCGCACGGCTTCGACCACCTGCAGGCTATCTCCCTGAGCGGTCGAATGAGCGATGACCATGACCGAGAATTTCTGCCCGCGGTTGAGTGCGGCGCTTATTTCGCATTCGTTCCGGCAACCCTGGAAACGAAGCCCGTGAACTTCGGCAATACGACGCAGGAGCGCTTGCCGGGCAGCGGACGATTCCAGGCAAAGCAGGGTGCCGTGCCCTTCTGGCATGGCATTCTGGCATTTTTCCGTCAAGTTGCTCGCCCCCCTATTATTAGCCGGTTCAGGAACGGATTCGCGACTAGCATCGGGGTCGAAACCCGGGCACGGAGACTTGCATGAAACAACTCGTACACCTTCTGAGCGATCTGGAATCCTTCAAGCAATATCTTGGATCAGACGAAGTCAGTGGCTGCCGCGCCACCAGCAGAGCCTGCCTGGCCCAAGTTTACTCGATGCCAGACAATCCATCACTGGCAGCGCAAATCGCTGCCGAGATAGCCGGCAGCCTTCCCGGAACCATCGTCGTGGGTGCCAGCACGGTCGGTGAAGTCGCCGCCGGACGGACGATGACCGGCTCCACACTGATCATCCTCTCATTCTTTGAAGCCACCCGACTGCATGTGCTGGCCGGAGAATGCGCCCGCGGCGGTGAATACGAACTCGGCCAGCAACTGGCTCAGGCGCTTGGTGCCGGCTCAAGCTCATTCGCCGGGATATTGCTGCTGGCCACACCGCTCTCGCTCGATGTCAACCCCTTGCTCAAGGGCATCGGACAGATCCTCGGCACGGTTCCCGTCTTCGGAGGCGGTGCCGGCGACTATGCGGCAATGAATTGCTCCTGGATATTGATGGGCGATAAAACCATGGACCAGGGGTGCATTGCCGTCGCTCTTGATGGCAGCGAATTGCATATCGAAACCCGTACCTCCCTCGGCTGGCATCCCCTCAGCAAGGAAATGCAAATTACCTCGGTCGATGGACTCAAGGTATTGACCATCGACAACATGCCGGCCTTTGATGTTTACCGGCGCTATATCCAGACAGAGCGTGAGGCGGAATTCGCGCTGACCGCATCCGAATTTCCCTTTCTCATAGAACGCAATGGCGAGACATTCGCCCGCGTCCCCATCGATACCGCGGAAGACAATGCCCTGCTCTTCATGGCGGACATTGCTGCCGGCGACCGCTTTCGCATCGGCTATGGCGATCCGGCGAGGATGCTGGAGACGGCCGATGGCATCCACCGCTTCATGCGTGAATTCAAGCCACAGGGGATTCTTGTCTTTGTCTGCGGCTGCAGACGCTACCTGCTTCAGGAAGACGCCGAACTGGAAACCTGGCCGTTCGAGTTGTCGGCGCCAACTGCGGGCTTTTACACCTACGGGGAATTCCACGGCCACGGCGAAACCCTGGGACTACTGAATGCCACCTTGCTGGCCGTTGGCATGCGTGAGGGCCCGCCCAGCGATGCGCTGCACTCCCGCGGCGAAGCACCCGGGCCGGCAGGCAAGTTACCGAGCGCCGCAGTACGAGACCCTTACGCACGGCAACACGCGCGCGTCGTTTCTTCCCTGGTCAGATTCATCGATACCGTGACCGCCGAACTGGAAGCTGCCAACCGGCAACTGGCGCGTTACAGCAGCCATCTTGAGGCCTTGGTGGACGAACGCACCGCCGCACTGTCGATTGCCAAGGAAGCCGCTGAAGCGGGCAGCCGCGCCAAAAGCATTTTCGTGGCCAATTTGAGCCATGAACTCCGGACTCCCCTGAACGGCGTACTCGGCATGACAGATCTGGCCAGACGCCGGACCGTCGATCCCAAAACGCTCAACTACCTGGACAAGACCAGCCTTTGCGCCAGGAACCTGCTGACACTGATCAATGACCTTCTTGATATCGCCAACATCGAGGGCGCAGATCGTGTCCCCGTTCGTGGTGTAAGAGGCAATCAGGAAGTCATGGATTCCGGTGAGGTTGGATTGCCAGTCAGAGGGTCACGGCGGACAAGCTGACGGCGGGATTGTCGCCGACCTCGGCCAAGGTTTCCAGGGTCATGTAACGTCGCTGCATGGCCCACTCGTCGTTCTGTTCAAGCAATAGGGCGCCGACCAGGCGGTAGATGGCCGCTTCGTTGGGAAAGATGCCGACGACGTCGGTACGGCGCTTGATTTCGGCATTGAGCCGCTCAATCGGATTGGTGCTGTGGATCTTGCTCCGGTGCTCGCGAGGAAAGCCCATGTGTGCGAGCACATCGTCCTCGGCATCATCCATCAGCCGGGCGATCTTTGGCAGGCGCTCACGGAGTTGGTCAGCGACGGTTCGCCACTGGTCCCGTGCCGCAGCTTCTGTCTCATGGGCAAAGATGGTGGCGATCAGGGCAGACACCATGCGACGCTGGTTGGTCGGCGCATGAACCAGGACATTGCGCATGAAATGTACCCGGCAACGCTGCCAGGTTGCAGAGATCACCTTGCGTACAGCAGCTTTCAGGCCCTCGTGGGCGTCCGAGATCACCAGCTTGACGCCGCGCAGGCCGCGACGCGACAGGCTGCGCAGGAATTCAGTCCAGAAGGGTTCGGCTTCAGAGGCGCCGACCTGCAGCCCAAGCACTTCGCGTCGGCCATCGCTGTTAGCGCCGATGGCGATTATGGCGGCGACGGAAACGATTCTTCCGGCCTGACGTACCTTGAGGTAGGTGGCGTCAATCCACAGATAGGGCCAGTCGCCTTCGATGGGACGGGCAAGGAAGGTCTGCACCCGCTCGTCGATCTCGGCGCAGAGGCGAGAGACCTGGCTCTTGGAGATGCCGCTCATGCCCATAGCCTGGACCAGATCATCGACCGAACGCGTCGAGATGCCCTGCACGTAGGCCTCCTGGATAACGGCCGCCAGCGCCTTTTCGGCGGTCCGCCGTGGTTCCAGGAAGGGCGGGAAGTAGCTGCCGGAGCGCAGCTTAGGGATGCGCAGCGCCACCGTGCCGGCGCGGGTATCCCACGCGCGATCCCGAAAGCCGTTTCGGGAATTGGTTCGCGCCTCGGAACGCTCGCCATGGCTGGCGCCGCAGCGGTTCTCGACATCCAGCTCCATCAGGCGCTGGGCCACAAAGCCGATCATCTCGCGCACGATATCGTCGGCGCCGGCCTTTTCAAGCAGCTCGGAAAGTTGCATTCTGTCTTGGGTCATCGGTTTACTCCTCAGTAGAGATTGAGATTCGCAAACCCAACCTTACCGGAGTTCTCCGATGACCTCCTGATTGCGCCCGCCGTGGTGGCCCTGCAGGGCCACCACGGCAAACTCAACACCTTCCGCTCTTACACCACTCCGCGGGACACCGCCGAGGGCGCACGCCTGACCCTGGAAAAATCCGCTTTTCAGCTGGGTGAGGTCATGAAAAACCTTGATCTGCTGTCAAGGGAAAAGGCCATGCTGAAGGGCTTGTCCTTCGCCATCGACATCGATGAACAGCTGAGCCAGCAAGTCTTCGAAGGCGATCCCCTGCGCCTCTCCCAGGTCCTGCTCAACCTGACCGGCAATGCCGTGAAATTCACGCCAAGCGGACATATTCATATCCGCGTTCGCTTGGCCGCCGAAACATCAACGGAGGCGCAACTGCGTTTTTCGGTCCAGGACACCGGCATTGGCATCCCCGCCGAGGACAAACAACGACTGTTCAGGCTTTTTGAACAGGGCGACGGCTCAGCCTCGAGAAAATACGGCGGGACCGGACTCGGCCTGACCTTGAGCAAACGCCTCGTGGAAATGATGGGCGGCGAAATCAGCGTCATCAGCGAACCGGGTCAGGGCAGTACCTTCTGGTTTTCGATCAAGCTGAGCAAACCCGGCCTCGGGACCCTGCCGGCTGGCATAGCCATTTCGCTGCCGTCAGCGGACGCTGCGACGGTGTTTGACGATGCAGGAGGCAGACGCCCGGTAACGGACGTCGTGCTCCCCGACAACCCTGCGGATGACGAAAGGCTGGTGCTTGCCATTCGGGAACTGAAAACCCTGATCGACCTTGGCGATCTGGATGCCTTCGACAAGCTGGAGGAAAACTCGGCGTTATTCCGGTCGGTTTCGCCGATCATGTACCGGAGAATTCTGATGGCGTTGAAACAATACGATTTCGGCGAAGCCAGCTCGGCACTCGATTCGCTTTCCCTTGCCCGGGAAAATCAGTCGAAACATTGAAGGAGGGGTCACACGGAACTGCGGCTTGCCATCCCGCAACAATGGGCTTGCGGGTAAAATCCAGCCCATGAGCCAGCCCACCGATCCCAGCATCCTCTCCCCGCTCGGCAAGCCGACCGAATACCGCGCTGACTACGCCCCGGAACTGCTTTACCCGATTCCCCGCCAGTTGAAGCGCGACGAGTTGGGCATCCGGAACGACCAGCTGCCTTTCGTCGGCGAAGACCTGTGGAACGCCTACGAGCTTTCCTGGTTGAATCCTCGAGGCAAGCCGGTGGTTGCCGTCGCCAGTTTCCGGGTACCGGCGGACAGCCCGATGCTGATCGAATCGAAGTCCTTCAAGCTCTACCTGAATTCCTTCAATCAGACGGTTTTTGCCGATCTGGCGGCGGTCGAGGCCTGCCTGATCCGCGACCTGAGCAGTGCAGCCGGCGCCCCGGTCGCGGTGGACATCGCCGATCTGCGCGGCCGTCCGCAGGCCCGCATCGGCAGCCCGGCCGGTATCCTGCTCGACGATCTGGACATCGACTGCGATTGCTACCAGCCCAGTCCGCAGCTACTGCGCACGCTGCCGGGTTCGCCGGTCGAGGAAACCCTGTACTCGCACCTGCTCAAGTCGAATTGCCTGGTCACCGGCCAACCGGACTGGGCCATGGTCGTCGTCCGCTACCGCGGTCAGCCGATCGACCGGGCCGGACTGTTGCGCTACCTGGTTTCCTTCCGCAATCACAACGAATTCCACGAGCAGTGCGTCGAGCGCATTTTCTGCGACATCCAGCGCGCCTGCGCCCCCGTCGCGCTGGCCGTCCATGCCCGCTACACCCGCCGCGGCGGCCTCGACATCAACCCCTTCCGCAGCACCGGGGACTTTGCTCCGCCGGACAACACCCGCGAAATTCGCCAATAAACCTGCCGCACCACCATGGTGCCTTATGCATGTAAGGCGTTAAACTGATGACTCGTTTCAGGGGGAGGAACGGGTGAGCGAAAAATTGCACAAGATCCTGGCCGTGCTTGGACTGCTACTGCTGTCGGCCTGCGGCAACGATGAACCTATCCGCATCGGCCTGCTCGCCGGCCTGTCTGACCGCGGCTCGGACTTCGGCGAGAGTGTGCGCAACGGCGTCATCCTGGCCATCGAACAACAGAACCGTGCCGGCGGCATTCATGGCCGCCAGATCGAACTCATCGTCCGCGACGATGGCCAGGAGCGCGAGCAGGCCATCCGTGCCGCCGAGGAGTTGATCGCGCTCAAGCCCGAGATCATCATCGGGCCAGTGACCAGTTCAATGGCCAGCATCGTCGTGCCGATGATGAACCGCGCCGGTCAGATAATCATCAGCCCGACCGTGGCCTCGACCGACTTCCATGGCAAGGACGACAATTTCTTCCGGGTGAACCGGACCACCCGCGAGGCGGCGATCCATCATGCCGGCATACTGTTCGAACGCGGCTCGCGCCGGGTCGGCATCGCTTTCGATGCCTCCAACCTGCAATATTCCGAAACCTGGGTGAAGGCTTTCCGTGACAAGTTCGAACATCTGGGCGGCCGCGTGACCGATACCAGCCGCTTCGAATCAGCGGCAACGCCGAGCTTTGCCGAGGTCATCGCCAAACTGCTGCCATCAACGCCGGACACTCTGCTTTTCGTCGCCAGCTCGCTCGACACCGCCCGTCTCAGCCAGCAGGCCCGCCGCCAGGCGCCGGCGCTGGTGATCACGTCGACCGAATGGGCGGCATCCGGCGAATTGCTGACCGAAATGGGTGGTGAGTCAGTCAATGGCCTGTTGATCGCCCACGCCTACGACCGCAACGACTCGCGCCAGCCGTACCAATCCTTCCGCGAAGCCTACAAGCAGCGCTTCCAGCGCGAATTCGGTTCCTTTTCCCTGCTCGCCTACGACACCGCCAACATCATCATCACCGCGTTGCAACGCCGTCGGGATGGCGAAAGCCTGAAGCAGGCCCTGCTCAACTATGGCCCTTACGAAGGCGCACAGCAGCAGATCGTCTTCGATGCCAACGGCGACACCACCCGCCAGGTGTATTTCACCGAAATCCGCAACGGCAAATTCGAGCAGGTCAGATGAGCCGATCGCAGCGGCGCGAGTGGCGCCTGCATAACTTCCTCGGCATCCTGCTGGCACTGACCTCGGTGCTCAGCTTCACCATCGTCGCCTCGGTCTTCCTGTTCAACCGGATTCCGCAACTGGAGCAGGAAATCCGCAGCAGCGCCGAAGGCGACGCACGCGAACTGGCCCTGCGCATCGAACTGCAACTGGGCGCATTGCAGGATCAGCTCGTCCTGCTCGGCGAAGCGCTCGACGGCAATGGCCGGACCCGACAATTGATGGACAAGGCCGTCGGCGAGGGCAAGGCTTTCCGCGCCCTCTACCTGCTGTCACCGGACGGTCGGGTGAGCACGGCCAGCCTGGCACCGAACTATCGCCACCTGCAAGCCGAAGTGGTCGGCAGCGACCTGTCGTCGGCACCGATGTTCATCGAGGTACGGGACAAGCAGAGCGCAGTCTGGAGCGACAAATACCTGTCGTCGCTGACCGGCATCGTCACCGTCGGCCTGGGCATACCGCTGGCCGACCGGGGAATGCTGCTGGCCGAACTGCCGCTCTCCTACCTGCTCGATCTCGGCCGCGGCAACGAAACCCACCAGCGCGCCATCTGGGTCATCGACCAGCGTGGCGAAGTCCTGGCCGACACCGCCTCGACCACGCGCACCGGCAGCGCCCTCAACCTCTATTCGTCGCCGCTGCTGGCCGCCGTGCTGGCCGGCACGCCGCTGCCCAGCCAGTTCGCGGTCGATGGCGAGAATTACTACGTCGGCGGCGCCCGCTCGCAACAACTCGGCTGGTCGTTCATCGCCCGCGTACCGGCCGGCCTCGCCCATCCGGAAATCCGCATGACGGTATTCATCGTCGTCGGCGGCTTCCTGGCCTCGCTGGTAATCGGTACGCTGCTCGCCCTCTACGGTGCATCGCGCCTGTTGCGCCCGCTGCGGGCGATCATCCAGCGCGCCGACAGGCTGGCCCGGGGCGAGAAGGTCGACGAATGGCCGCGCGGACGGATTGCCGAATTCAACCGACTGTCCGGCGACATCGGCCGCATGGCGAACGCCATTCTCGAGCGCGAACAGACGCTGCGCGAACTGAATGCCAGCCTGGAAGAACGCGTCGCCGAGCGGACCACCGCGCTGCAGCAGGCCAAGGAAGCGGCCGAAGCGGCCAGCCGTGCCAAGAGCACCTTCCTGGCCAACATGAGCCATGAAATCCGCACCCCGCTCAATGCCATCAGCGGCATGGCCCACCTGATCCGCCGCGGTGGCCTGCCGCCCGAACAGGGCGTCCGCCTCGACAAGCTGGAAGCCGCCGGCCAGCATCTGCTCGAAGTCATCAATATGGTTCTCGATCTATCGAAGATCGAGGCCGGCAAAATGGAACTCGAGGCCACCGCTTTCCACCCGGGCAGCCTGTTCGAAAACGTGCGCTCGATGATCCAGGAAAAGGCCAGCGCCAAACAGCTGCGCCTGCGGGTCGATGCCAGCGATCTGCCGGAACAGCTACTTGGCGACTCGACCCGCCTGCAACAGGCCATGCTGAACTACGCCAGCAATGCGATCAAATTCACCGAGCAGGGCGAAATCCGTCTGAGCGGCCGGGTCGAGGCGGAAACGCCGGACGACCTGCTGCTGCGCTTCGAAGTCAGCGACACCGGCATCGGCATTTCCCCGGAAGTCTGCGAACGCCTGTTCAAGCCGTTCGAGCAGGCCGACACTTCGACCACGCGCAAATACGGAGGCACCGGACTCGGTCTGGCGATTACCGCCAAGATCGTCGAAGCCATGAACGGCGAAGTCGGCGTAATCAGCACCCCGGGACAAGGCAGCACCTTCTGGTTTACGGCCAGGCTGAAAAGGGTGCCCGTGGCCAAGGCCGATAACGAGCCAGCGACGCTCGATCACGAAACCCGACTGCGCAGGCTATACGCCGGCCGCCGCATCCTGCTGGTCGAGGACGAACCGATCAACCGGGAAATCGCCCTGATGCTGCTGACCGATGCCGGCCTCGCCACCGACGCCGCCGAAGACGGCATGCAGGCCATCGAGATGGCCGGCAGCCAGACCTACGACCTGATCCTGATGGACATGCAGATGCCCCGCCTGGACGGCGTCGAGGCAACACGCCGGATCCGCCGGCTGGAGAACTGCCGCAACATCCCGATCGCGGCGATGACCGCCAATGCCTTTGCCGAAGACCGCGCCCGCTGTTTCGCCGCCGGCATGAACGAATTCATCGCCAAGCCAATCAATCCGGAAGCCTTCTACGCCTTGCTGTTCGATTGCCTGTCGGGCAATTACCGGGCATCAGCGCCCGATGAAGCCCATGACGTCGCTGAGCAACATCAGTTGCGGCTGGGCGTCCAGCCAGTCGCGAGCATCGATTAGCGTCGGACGGACCTCGCACTGGTAAGACTTCAGGTCGCCCCCCAGGACTTTGCGGATTTCGTCAGCCAATCGCGAATCCATCGTCACGAAGACAATCCGGCAGTTAGGTGACGACAATTTGGCGCCGTAATGCAGCGCGGCCAGCTCGGTTAGCGCCGACGGCCCGATATCGTGCCGGCTGACTGCCGAGAAGTCGTGAATCACATAGCGAGCGTCGTCAAATCGCGGATCACTCTGAATCCGCCTGACCACGTCAAGAAGGCCGGCCGACGGCAACCCGCCCTCGTAAATTGCCAATACGCCTTCCGGTTCCCAGACCAGCCTGCACGTCATGAGCCTGTCCTCTCGAGACTACTGCCCAGCATATTGCCGAAGCATTTTTGTATGCCGTTCATCTTAATCCCAAATGTCGTCCGGATGAACCTAGTACATCCCCCAGCTTCCGCACTCATTCGTCATAAAACGCACCACATTGAAGCCAATGCGACAAAAACCTCCCTGAACTGGGGCGAGCAGTCGACGCCAAAACAAAGACAACAAAAAATTAAAAGTTCAATTAATACAGATATATAAATCACAAAATAAGGAAAAGAATACTTTGGCACGCAGCATGCTTATAGGTCACCACTGGTCTGACCGGTCTGAACGGATAACCCATGCCTAGCCTAGCCAACATCGCTGCCCAAACCCTGCAACGCCGCATCCTCGACGGCCACTACCCACCCGGTAGTGCCCTGCCCGGACAACGCGAACTCTCCGAGAACCTCGGCATCAGCCGCGCCTCGCTGCGCGAAGCCATTTCCATGCTGGAAGCGCTCGGCCTGCTGCGCTCGCAAGCCGGTAAAGGCGTCTTCGTCACCGCCGGCAAACCGGCCAGCGCCGCCGACCTGCCGGCCGGGCCGAGCGCCATGCCGCCGGCCGCCATTTTCCAGATGCGCTACGTCGTCGAACCGGCCAACGCCGCACTGGCCGCCCGCCAGGCCGGCCCCGAAGGGATCGAGGCGCTGCGCGAATGCATGCTGGAAATGCAGCGGGCGCTGGCCGCCAGCGACCTGCTCACCGCCGCCGACTGCGACTTGCGCTTTCACCTGGCGCTGGCCGAACTATCCGGTAACCCGGCGCTGACCGCGCTGACCGAACACTTCCAGGCCCACCTCGCCTACAGCCTCCGCCTACCCTTCGCCGACCGCAGCCATATCTGGCAGCCGGCCGACGAGCACAACGCCATCCTCGCTGCAGTCGCTGCCGGCAACGCCAGCGCCGCGCGCAAAGCCATGCAGCAGCACCTGAACTCGGCCGCCGGCCGCGTCGGCATCACTTTCGTCAAACCCTGAACCTTCCCTGGAGCCTCGCCATGCAAAAACGTACCTTCCTCAAAGCCGTCTTCGCCACCGCCCTTTTCTCGGCCGGATTCAGCGGTCTCGCCCACGCCGACGTGCTGGCCAACGTCCAGAAGGCCGGCGTGTTGCGCGTCGCTGTACCGCAGGACTTCCCGCCCTTCGGCACCGTCGGTCCCGACCTCAAGCCGCGCGGCTACGACATCGACGTTGCCAACCTGATCGGCCGCGAACTCGGCGTCAAGGTCGAGCTGATCCCGGTCAGCAGCACCAACCGCATTCCTTACCTGACCACGGGCAAGGCCGACTTGGTCATTTCCAGTCTGGGCAAGAATCCGGACCGCGAGAAGGTAATCGACTTCTCGATCGCCTACGCGCCGTTCTTCAACGGCGTGTTCGGCCCGGCCGACAGCACGGTCAAGGGCGCCGCCGACACCGCCGGCAAGACGCTGGGTGTCACCCGCGGTTCGGTCGAGGACCTGGAATTCACCAAGATCGCCCCGCCGACCGTAAACATCAAGCGCTACGAGGACAACAACGCCACCATCTCGGCCTACCTGTCCGGCCAGGTGCAACTGATCGCCACCGGCAACGTCGTCGCCGCCGCGGTCAACGAGCGCACCAAGATCCGTCGCCTGGACACCAAGTTCCTGATCAAGAACTCCCCCTGCTACGTCGGCGTGAACAAGGGAGAGGCCGCGCTGCTGGCCAAGGTCAACGAGGTCATCGCCAAGCTCAAGAAGAGCGGCGACCTGAACCAGGTTTCGCAACGCTGGCTGCAAGCCCCGCTGCCGGCCGACCTCTGATTCACTGACCCTGCTGGGTGCCGCCTGCGGGCGGCACCGGAGAAATCCATGTCCTACGTCTTCGATTTTCCGGCGGTTTTCGAGCATACCGATGCGCTGCTCGCCGGCACCGGCCGCACACTGGCGCTGACCGCCATCGGCGCCGTCGCCGGCATTGCGCTCGGCATCGTCGGCGCCGTCTGCCGCGCCTGGCGGCTGGCGCCCTTCGACCGGCTGTTCGCGGTCTATGTCGAACTGATCCGCAACACCCCCTTCCTGGTCCAGTTGTTCTTCATCTTCTTCGGCCTGCCGGCCATCGGGGTGCAGATGAACGAATGGCAGGCGGCCATCCTGGCGGTGATCATCAATCTCGGCGCCTATTCGACCGAGATCATCCGCGCCGGCATCGAAGCGACCCCCAAGGGCCAGATCGAGGCGGCGCAGTCACTGGCGCTCAACCGCCTGCAGACCTTCCGCCATGTCGTCCTGCCGCCGGCACTGCTCAAGGTCTGGCCGGCGCTGTGCAGCCAGGTGGTGATCGTCATGCTCGGCACCTCGGTGTGCTCGCAGATTGCCGCCGAGGAACTGACCTTCGCCGCCAACTTCATCCAGTCGCGCAATTTCCGCGCTTTCGAAACCTATTTCATCGTCACCGCGATCTACTTCCTGCTGGCCATCGGTATCCGCCAGCTGATGATGCAGATCGGCCGGCGGCTGATCGCGCGGAGGCCGTGATGAACGACATTTCAACCTGGGACATTGTCCGCAACCTGTTCGACGGCGCCGTGTGGACGCTCGCCCTGTCGCTGACCGCCTTCGTCTTTGGCGGCCTGGCCGGGCTGGCCATCCTCTTCGCCCGCATTGCCAAACATGCCCTGCCGCGCCGTCTGGCCCTCGGCTACATCGAGATTTTCCAGGGCACGCCCTTGCTGATGCAGTTGTTCATCATCTTCTTCGGCGGCAGCCTGATCGGCCTGGAAATCTCGCCGTGGATCGCCGCCGCCATCGGCCTGACGCTGTTCACCAGTGCCTACCTGGCGGAAATCTGGCGCGGCTGCGTCGAGGCCATCCCCAAGGGCCAGTGGGAAGCCTCGGCCAGTCTGGCGCTGTCGCGCTTCGAGCAGATGCGCTACGTGATCCTGCCGCAGGCCCTGCGCATCGCCATCGCACCGACCGTCGGCTTCTCGGTACAAGTGGTCAAGGGCACGGCGGTGGCGTCGATCATCGGTTTCGTCGAACTGACCAAGACCGGCTCGATGCTCGCCAACGCCACTTTCCAGCCCTTCCTCGTCTTCGGCTTCGTCGCCCTCGGCTACTTCGCCCTGTGCTACCCACTCTCGGCCTATGCCCGCACTCTCGAAAGGAATCTCCATGGCGCTCGTTCGCATTGACGCACTGCACAAGCATTTCGGCAGCAACCACGTGCTCAAGGGCATCGACCTCGACATCGAAGAAGGCCAGGTGATCGCCCTCATCGGCCGCAGCGGCTCGGGCAAGAGCACCCTGCTGCGCACCATCAACGGCCTGGAAAGCTTCGACGAAGGCTGTATCGAAGTCGACGGCGAGCGCATCCACCCGCACGAAACCGACCTGCGCGCGCTGCGCCAGAAGGTCGGCATGGTCTTCCAGCAGTTCAACCTGTTCCCGCACCTCTCCGCCGGCCAGAACGTCATGCTGGCGACGCGCATCGTGCGCAAGATGCCGGAGGCCGAAGCCCGCGAACTGGCCAAGGCGATGCTGCTCAAGGTCGGCCTGCAGGACAAGTTCGATGCCTTCCCCGACCAGTTGTCCGGCGGCCAGCAGCAGCGCGTCGCCATCGCCCGCGCGCTGGCCATGCAACCGCGCGTGCTGCTGTGCGACGAAATCACCTCGGCGCTCGATCCGGAACTGGTCAATGAAGTGCTGGCCGTGGTCAAGGATCTGGCCGCCGAAGGCATGACGCTGATCATGGTGACGCACGAAATGCGTTTCGCCCGCGAAGTCGGCGACAAACTGGTCTTCATGTACCAGGGCCGCGTGCATGAAGCCGGCGACCCGCGCGAAGTCTTCGCCAATCCACAAACCCCGGAACTGGCCGCCTTCATCGGCTCGATCAACTGAACGGCCATGCATCCCCCAGGTGCGATATCTGCCGCCAGCGCGCCAATGCGGTGCGCCTGACTACGAAAAAACGGGCTTTTCCGGCTTTTCATCCAAGGCCCGGATATTGCTGGAACAAATGAAAAACAATTTCAATTTTGGAGAAAAGCATGGCCGCCAGTTGCTCCTGGGAATCAATCGACGTGCATCTACTGCAGGTATTGCATGCACTCCTTACCGAATGCAGCGTCTCCAACGCCGCCCGCCGCCTGAACCAGTCGCAGCCCGCGGTGAGTACTGCGCTGCGGCGACTGCGCGACATCACCGGCGACCAGCTGCTGGTGCGCAGCCGCAACGGCATGACGCCGACCGAACGCGGCCAGTCGCTGCTCGAACCGGTCAAGGTCGCGCTCGCCCAGATCGAGGCGATTGGCCTGCAGCAGGTGCGTTTCGACCCGATGAAGACGAAGCGTGTGTTCAACATCGCCACGCCGGACTACCTGAACGCCATCCTGATCGGCAACATCGTTGCCCACCTGCGCCAGCATGCACCGCACTCCCAGGTCGTACTGCACTCCTTCGGTCCGGAACACGACTACACCAAGGCACTGGAATCGGGCGAACTCGACATCGTCGTCGGCAACTGGCCGCAGCCGCCCGAGCATCTGCGGCTGGCGCCGCTGTTCGAGGACGACGTGGTCTGCCTGATGCGCAAGCGCCATCCGCTGGCCGGCCACCGGCTGACCGCCGACGACTACCAGAACGCCGAACACCTGGCGCCGACCCCCTACGCGGTCGGTCAGCGCGGCGTCATCGACATGCAACTGGCGCGCGACCGGATCAAGCGCAACGTGGTCGCCAGCGTGCCCTACTTCAATCTCGTGCCCTACGTCCTGCAGCAGGCCGACCTGATCTTCTCGGCACCACGAATTTTTGCCGAACACTGCTGCGCACTCGGCGATCTTTGCTACGCCGAATCGCCGGTCGACTTCCCGAAAATGCAGTTCTACCTGCTCTGGCACGACCGCACACACCACGCCGAAGAATGCCGCTGGTTCCGCGAGCAGATCGGCGAAGTGATCCGCCAGCGCATCAACCCATCTGCCGAAGCCATGCCCCGGCAGCGCCAGCGGGCCTGAAATCAGGTAGCGGAGAGCAATGGATCAAGGCGGAGGTCGGCAATGCGCAGGACCTGCGCCCGGGCCTCGGCAAATTCCTCGTCGGCGTCTCGCTGCAGGCGGCGACGCATGGCGGCGATGATGTCCTGGCGGGTCAAACCGCGTACGGCGACGATGAAGGGCCAGCCGAATTTATCGCGATAGGCGTCGTTGAGCTGGCGGATTTCCGCGAGTTCCGCCGGCGTGCAGGCATCCAGCCCGGCACCGGCCTGTTCGCGCGCCGAATCGGCCGTCAGCTCGCCACGCAGCGCCGCCTTGCTGGCCAGTTCCGGGTGGGCCAGGATCAGGGCCAGCACCTCCGCACGCGCCGCACCGGTCAGCACCTCGGACATCGCCGCGCGCAGCATCGCCCGATCGGCAAAAGGGCGCTTCTCCCAGACCCGCGCCATGACCCAGGGCGAATGCTCGAACACCGCACCAACAGCGGCAACGAAGCCGTCTCTATCGAGTTGAGAAAGGGTGGCGAAAGTCAGGGGCGAGGTCATCGTGCGATCCATAAAGTCAGTCCTGAGCCTAGCTTACGGACGCTCAGCGCAGCCAGCAAGCCGTGCCGCGCGTATAAGCTTCCTGCGCCAGGACAGATAGTGCGCGCGCCGACATCCGAAAACTCCGATAGCCTTTATACGCCCCCGACGGGCCGTGGCTTCCTATAATCGACGCATCGACAACGCAGCCGGAAATCCGCCATGGGACGCCTCTCCACCCACGTACTCGACACCGCCAACGGCCGCCCGGCCGCCGGCATGACTTACACCCTGAACCGCCTCGACGGCGCGACGCCGGTCGTCCTCGCCAGCGGCACGACCAACGCCGACGGGCGCACCGACACGCCGTTGCTGGCCGGCGCCGACCTGTTGCCGGGCATCTACGAACTGGTCTTCGACGCTGCCGCCTACTTCCGCGCCGTCGGCGCCGAACTGCCCGAACCGCCCTTCCTCGACCGCATCACCCTGCGTTTCGGGGTCGCCGATGCCGATGGCCATTACCACGTGCCGCTGCTCGTCTCGCCGTGGTCCTACTCCACCTACCGGGGCAGCTGATGGACTTCAATTACCTGATCGACGTCAGCTCGCTGCTCTTGCGCTGGCTACACCTGATCGTCGGCATCGCCTGGATCGGCTCCTCGTTCTACTTCGTCTGGCTCGACAACTCGCTGCAGCCGCCGACCGACCCGGCATTGAAGGCAAAAGGCGTCGGTGGCGAGCTGTGGGCGGTGCATGGCGGCGGTTTCTACAACCCGCAGAAATACCTGGTCGCACCGGCCCACCTGCCGAAAGAACTACACTGGTTCAAGTGGGAGTCGTACTCGACCTTCATCACCGGCTTCTTCCTGCTCGGTGTGCTCTATTACGCGCAAGCGGCCACCTACATGATCGACCCGATGCGCGCCGCGCTGACCCCCGCCAGCGCCGTCGGCATCGGTCTGGCCACGCTGGTCGTCGGCTGGCTGGTCTATGACACCCTGTGCCGGGTGCTGATGCGGCGCAGCCTGCTGCTGTTTGCGGCGCTCTACTTCCTCTTCGTCGTCGCCGTCGCCTGGGGGCTGACTCAGTTGCTGTCCGGCCGGGCCGCCTTCCTGCACGTCGGCGCGATGATCGCCACGACGATGAGCGCCAACGTCTTCTTCTGGATCATTCCCGGCCAGAAGAAAACCATCGCCATGATGCAGCGCGGCGAAACCCCGGACCCGATTCACGGCCTGCGGGCCAAACAGCGCAGCGTGCATAACAACTACCTGACGTTGCCGGTGCTGTTCTGCATGATTTCCAACCACTACGCCTTCACCTACAACCACCCGCAGGCCTGGCTGGTGCTGGCGCTGATCCTGCTCGCCGCAGTCCTCATCCGCCACTTCTTCAACCTGCGCCACAAGGGCGTCTTCGCCTGGCCCTACCCGGCCGCCGGCGGCGCCCTGCTGCTTGGCGTCTTCATCTGGCTGGCACCGGCACCGCTCGCCGTTTCCGCCAACGGTGCGCCGGCCGTCGCCGACATCCAGCCACTGCTCACTGCCCGCTGCGCCGGCTGTCATTCGGCGACGCCGACCCTGATGCCGGCAGCGCCAGCCGGTGTCGTGCTCGACACGGAAGCGCAAATCCGCGCCAACGGCCCGCGCATCCTGGCGCAGACGGTGCAACTGAAAGCCATGCCACTCGGCAACATCACCGAAATGACCGACGACGAGCGGCAGCAGATCGCCGCCTGGGCCGGCGGCGGTTACCGCTGATCAGGCGCTGGCGCGATGTTTCTTGATCGGAGCGACAAACTGGTAGTCAATGTCCCAGGGGAAGTAGATCCACTTGTCCTGGCTGAATTCCTTGACGCACAGGTCGACCACCTCGCGCCCCTGCGGCTTGGCGTAGATCGTCGCGAAAAAGGCCTTGGGCAGCAGCTTGCGGATGACGCGGGCGGTGTTGCCGGTATCGACCAGATCGTCGATCAGCAGATAACCTTCACCGTCGCCTTCGATGCCCTTGAGGATTTTGACTTCCTTGCGCATGGTCTGGGCAGCGGCATCGTCGGTAGCTTCGTAGCTGGACGCGCAGATCGTATCGACCAGGCGGATTTCCAGCTCGCGCGCCACCAGCGCCGCCGGGATCAGGCCGCCACGGGCGATGGCGATGATCCCCTTGAACGGGCCCTTGTCGATCAGTTGATGGCAGAGCAGACGGGTGTCGCGATGAAGTTCGGGCCACGAGATCACGATGTCGTCGCGGTAGGGGCTGGCGGGCGAATGTTCCATGCTTGATTTCTCGATAAACGACAAGGGCAGCAGTATAGTTGGAGCCGACCATGAGCCATATACGGAAAAGCGAATACCCACGTGATCTGGCCGGTTATGGCCGCAACCCGCCGCACGCCCGATGGCCGGGCAACGCCTGCATCGCCGTCCAGTTCGTCCTCAACTACGAGGAAGGCGGCGAGAACTGCGTGCTGCACGGCGACGCCGGCTCCGAACAATTCCTCTCCGAAATGTTCAACCCGGCCAGCTACCCGGACCGCCACCTGTCGATGGAGTCGATCTACGAATACGGCTCGCGCACCGGCGTCTGGCGCATCCTCAAGGAATTCGAGAAACGCGGCCTGCCGCTCACCGTGTTCGGCGTCGGCATGGCGCTGCAGCGCAGCCCGGAAGTCACCGCCGCCTTCGTCGAACTGGGCCACGAGATCGCCTGCCACGGCTGGCGCTGGATTCACTACCAGACGATGGACGAAGCAACCGAGCGCGAGCACATGCGCCTAGCGCTGGAAGTCATCGAACAGATGACCGGCAGCCGCCCGCTCGGCTGGTACACCGGCCGCGATTCGCCGAACACCCGCCGCCTGGTTGCCGACGACGGGCGCCTCCTCTACGACAGCGATTACTACGGCGACGACCTACCGTTCTGGACCGAAGTCACCAAAACCGACGGCAGCACGGTGCCGCACCTGATCGTGCCGTACACGCTCGACACCAACGACATGCGCTTCTGCCTGCCGCAGGGCTTCAGCCACGGTGACCCGTTCTTCCAGTACCTGAAGGACAGCTTCGACGTGCTCTACGCCGAAGGCGAGGAAGCGCCGAAGATGCTCTCGATCGGCATGCACTGCCGCCTGCTCGGCCGGCCCGGCCGCTTCCTCGCGCTGCAGCGCTTCCTCGATCACATCGAACGGCACGACCGCGTCTGGGTCTGCCGTCGCCTCGACATCGCCCGCCACTGGCAGGCGACCCATCCCTACCGCCAGGACGATAAAAAATGATCCACGCCGCCCCCATCGTTTCCGCCGCCGCCGACCTGCCCGACTGGGCCAAGCGTTCGGTCAACCTCGCCGACACCCGCATCGGCGCCCGCGCGCTGTTCGCCACCGACGAGTTCTTCGCCCCGCTCGAACGCATGCTCGACCCCGAGCCGGCGGTTTTCGTGCCCGGCAAGTACGACGCCAACGGCAAGTGGATGGACGGCTGGGAAACCCGCCGCAAGCGCACCACCGGCTACGACTGGAGCCTGGTCAAGCTCGGCCGGCGCGGCATCTTGCGCGGCTTCGACGTCGATACCAGCCACTTCACCGGCAACTTCGCGCCGGCCGTCTCGATCGACGCCACCGACTGCGAGTCGGACGACCCCGAAGTCCTGGCCAAGGCCCGCTGGACGCGCATCCTGCCGTCCACCACGCTGACCGGCAACAGCCACCACCTGCTCGCCGTCGACAGCGCCGACACCTGGAGCCACCTGCGCATCAACATGTACCCGGACGGCGGCATCGCCCGTCTGCGCGCCTACGGCCAGCCGGTCGGCGTTTTCGACGCCAGCGAGCCGGACCGCATCTACGACCTCGTCGCGCTGGAAAACGGCGGCCGCGCGGTGGCCTGGAACGACGCCCACTTCGGCTCGGCGGCCAACCTGATCGCCCCCGGCCGCGGCATCAACATGGGCGACGGCTGGGAAACCCGCCGCCGCCGCGAACCGGGCAACGACTGGTGCATCCTGCAACTGGGCGCGCCCGGCATCATCGAGCGTGTCGAGGTCGACACCGCCCACTTCAAGGGCAACTTCCCCGACCGCTGCTCGATCCAGGCGGCGCGCATGGACGGCGGCACCGACCAGTCGGTGATCACCCAGAGCATGTTCTGGCCGGTGCTGCTCGCCGAACAGAAACTGTCGATGGACGCCATCCACACCTTCGACGGCCTGGCCGACCTCGGCCCGGTGACGCACGTGCGCCTGAACATCATCCCGGACGGCGGCGTTTCAAGGCTGCGCCTGTGGGGCAAGGTGGCGCGGTGAAAATTCTTCTTCCGGAACCGTTGACCGCAAGCGCCTTCGCCCCCTTCGGCGAAGTCATCGCGGTCAACGCCGCGCAACGGCATTTTTCCATCAACGGCGGCAACACCGAGCGCTACCACGATCTCGCCGAACTGGTGCCCGGCCCGGACGGCAAACTGATCGTCAGCCTCTTCCGTGGCCAGCCGCGCGCCCTGCCCTTCGCCATCGAAATGCTGGAACGCCATCCGCTCGGCTCGCAGGCCTTCATGCCGCTCGGCGACCAGCCTTACCTGATCGTCGTCGCACCGCCCGGCCCCCCGCCCGGCCCCGACGACCTGCGCGCCTTCCTCGCCCAGCCCGGCGCGGGCGTCAATTACGCGCCCGGCACCTGGCACCACCCGCTGCTGGCGCTCAACGCAGTTAGCGACTTCCTCGTCATCGACCGCAGCGGCCCCGGCAACAACTGCGACGAGACCGCGATCACGCCGCCAGTGCAGTTGGCGCTGGCCTGAGGGCAAACAATCCGGCGATCAGGCGCCTTGCCCGACAACGCGGTCGAGTTCGGCGATCCACACCGCCTTCTGGGCGGCATCGACAAAACTCGCCTCAAAGCTGTTGCGGGCAATGCGCTGCCAGGTCGCCGCGTCAAAGCCGAAAGCCGCCTGAACGGCGCGGATGTTGTCGTTCAGGTAACCGCCGAAGTAAGCCGGATCATCGCTGTTGACGGTGACCCGCACGCCGGCCGCGAGCAGTTGCGGTAGCGTGTGCTCGGCCATCGAGCCGAACACGCACAGGCGCAGGTTGGACAGCGGGCAGACGGTGAGCGGGATCGCCTCGCGCGCCAGCCGTGCGACCAGTTCCGGGTCCTCGACCGCGCGCACGCCGTGGTCGATACGCGCCGAGCCGAGCAGGTCGAGCGCCTCAACCACATAGGCCGGCGGCCCCTCCTCGCCGGCATGAGCGACCACCGGCTTGCCGAGTTCGCGGCAGCGCGCGAAAACCCGCGCGAATTTGCTCGGCGGATGGCCCTTTTCCGAAGAATCGAGGCCGAAGCCGTGAATCCGGTCGAGCCAGGGCTCGGCTTCGGCCAGCGTGGCGAACGCATCTTCCTCACTCAGGTGACGCAGGAAACAGAGAATCAGCAGGCCACTGATCCCCCAACGCTGAAGCCCGATACGCAGCCCCTCCTCGAGGCCGTCGAGCACCGTCAAATAGGAAATGCCCCGCGCCGTATGGGTCTGCGGATCGAAGAAAATCTCGGCATGAACCACATTATCGGCCGCTGCCCGTTCCAGGTAGGCAAGCATCAGGTCGCGGAAATCATCGGCCGTACGCAGCACGTCGGCGCAAGCGTAGTAGAGATCAAGAAAGGACTGCAGGCTGTCGAAATCATAAGCCGCCCGCAACGCTGCCTCATCGGCATAAGGCAGCGCAATGCCATTGCGCCGGGCCAGCGCGAAAGCCAGATCGGGCTCAAGCGTGCCCTCGATATGCACATGCAGCTCGGCCTTGGGCATGCGGCAGACGAGTTCAAGAACGGGGTCGTGGGTGGTCATCGCAGAAATTCTCCGTGAAAGCGCGGCGTCGGCCCGATTCTACGAGAAGCGGCCGTGCGGCGGGCGTATAACCGGCATTGGAGATCGGGGATTGCGGGAGGAGTGTGAAAGGGGGCTACTTGTCGGCCTTAGCCGAGCTTGGGCCTTAAACGAGACACAGACGGCAATGTGTCGGTCAACTGCCGTCCAGCTCCCAAACGCCTCTAACGGCTGCTTGCCCATTAAGCGAATTCGTGCTCCCGACCCGAAGCGGAACTTGGTCGATTGTGAAAGCGGATGTTCAACATTTGGTTAGAGGCGGGCTTTAGCCCGTCCCATTGAGCGAAGCGAGCGTTTTGAACCAGTTGTTAGGCGCAGACTTGAACTGGGCGTTACAAGTGGTTGCGCCGCGATAGCCAACAGTGCTTTTGCTTTAAATGGCTTCTTCATGCTGTTGTGCAGTTTCATGCGCTTGTTTTGCTCGGCAACTTTTGAGCGCCACAGCGCCAACACGATGCTATGGCTGCCGTGCCGGATGTCGCTGAACCAAGATTTTTTGCGCCGCCCGCGATTTCAAATACGCCAAATTCTTCTGATGAAAAAACACGGTTTTGAACTATTGATTCCGCGATTTTCCATGCCCCCGCATTCCTTTGATTTATTAGGCAAGAAAATTAAAAACCACGTAACTCATTGCAAATAAAAAAATGGGCGCAGCGAGAATATTGAATAATGAATTAACGATTATTTTGCCATTTCTCTCTGATAAACTTACCGAATCTCCTATTTTATAGATAAAAACCAATAATCCATTGTCAGCTTCAAATTTGCAGTCAACTCCGCTTGAATTCTTGTAAGAAATTTCCATGAGTGTTGATTTGGCTATACCAGTAATTGTTCTGTTTCTAGTTATTAAATTAGTGACCACACCAAAAACTCTGTTTCCTGTGAACAACAGGTGCAATCTATAAAACAATAAAGCTATGGCGAGCACAAATAAGGAGTAGCTTAAGATTTTGAAGTACCAATACATGCCTTTCCCTTGTGAAAGTATGAAGCAGTTATGTTTGCCTAACGAAGTGCCCGCATCGTGCCGCGAACCATACGGAATAACAAGACTCCAGGCTGCAGTTCAGTTCAGGTGCAGGCTGGGCTTTGTCTGGCCATTGCGGTAAGTTCGCCTTCAAGGCGGGAAATGCGCAGCTCCAGGAGACGGATTTCCTCGATCAGGAGCCGCATCGATTCCCGAATCAGCAACGGAATATTCAATTCGGGTTCGGCCAGCGCCCAGCTCATTGCTTCAACCCGACACTGGCCACAGCCCGACGGTCCGCAGTGGCCGATGTCCTGACAACGGTTAATTTCCACCTGTCACAACAAGCATGCCCATTGAGTGCAAACGCGCCAAATCGGGAAGCACATCGATCGCAACTATAGATACGGCCGCAATTCGCTCACAGGAATGGCGAGACAGGATTTTTGATAGCGATAGACGGCGAAATTGAGGCCGATTAATTCGCCGCGAGCATTCAGTACCGGTCCGCCCGACGATCCTCCCGAGCAGAAAGCCCCGAGCTTCAAGGTTTTTCCGCCATCAGCATACCCAAGGACAGACCCCTGCCCGATTACCGGAATGCCTGATGGATATCCATACAGCCAGATGTTTTCTCCTTCGACGATCTTCGCACTAGGCGCAACAGGCTGCCCCCGGAAGCCCCCGACAAGAACACAGGCGTCAAGCTTTCCAAGCTGGTAGTACTTTGCCACCTTGAACCAATCGCCTGTCTTTCTCTGCATCACCTTCGGCCATCCGCCCTTGCCCTGGACGATATGACAATTCGTCAAAATCCTGTCGGGTGACAACAGTACGCCGGTGCCGAAATAGTTTGAATTGCCGACCGGAACAACAACTTTATAAATTGCGGATTCAACCGCGTAAGGATTCTCAGCTAGGACAGAAACCGGCAACAGCGAGAGGAATAGCATGACGATGGATTTCATGCCGTGATTAAACACTAAAACAAAGCCCCCGACCAAGGCCGGGGGCTTTGTGCATTGGCCGGGCGAAACCGGCCGGTGCCGTGTTGCTGCTTACTTCGGGATCGAACCTTCGACGCCTTCGACGTAGAAGTTCATCTGCTTCAGTTCGGGGTCGGTGTAGCTCTTGCCGGCGGCGAGGACGACCTTGCCCGACTGGTCCTTGAGCGGGCCAGTGAAGGGGTGGAGTTTGCCGGACTTGATATCGTCGCGGCGCTGTTCGGCGATCTTCTTCAGCTCGGGGGAAACGGCCGGGCCGAAGTTGTCGATGTTGACTGCGCCTTCCTTGACGCCCCACCAGATGTCGCCGCTCTTCCAGGTACCGGCCTGGACTTCGTCGAGCGTCTTCTTGTAGATCACGCCCCAGTTCAGGATCGACGCGGCCAGGTGGGCCTTGCCGCCGAACTTGCTCATGTCGGAATCCCAGCCGAAGGCGAGCACGCCTTTTTCCTGGGCGACCTGGACGACGGCCGGGGAATCGGTGTTCTGCATGAGCACATCAGCGCCCTGGGCGATCAGCGCCAGCGCGGCTTCGCGTTCCTTGCCCGGATCGAACCAGCTATTGACCCAGATGACGCGGGTCGTGGCGGCCGGGTTGACGCTGCGGGCGCCAATCGTGAATGCGTTGATGTTGCGGATGACTTCCGGAATGGGGATCGAACCGACGACGCCAAGCTTGTTGCCCTTGCTCATCTTGCCGGCGATGACGCCGAGCATGTAGGCGCCTTCGTAGGTGCGGACGTCGTAGACGCCGAGGTTCTTGTCGGTCTTGTAGCCGGTGGCGTGCATGAAAACCGTGTTGGGGAAGGCCTTGGCGACCTTGACCATCTGGTTCATGTAACCGAAAGAGGTGCCAAAGACGACCTTGTGGCCCTTCTGGGCCATATCGCGGAAGACGCGTTCGGCGTCGGCGGTTTCCGGGACGTTTTCAACGTAGCTGGTTTTCACCTTGCCGCCGGACTGGGCTTCAACGGACTTGCGCCCGACATCATGGGAATAGGTCCAGCCGTGGTCGCCGGTCGGGCCGATGTAGACAAAGCCAGCCTTGAGGGGGGCACCGGTCTGCGCGCCGGCAACGCAGGAGAGCGCGAGCAGGCCTGCAGCGGCAAGGGTCTTGAAGCTTTTCGGAATCATGCGGAAATCTCCTTTACGGGGTTTGTTGAATCGCCTTCACTGTAACAACGCACGCCGCAGCAACCTATCTTGCCAACGTTATGAACAGTATTGCTCGCCGCTGTCATCACGCGCCGGCCCGACGCCGGATAATGCCAGGCAACATTGATCGGAGGTTTCCCCATGCACCCCCAGCCGAACGGCAAGGATACCCGTTTCCTGCAGCACTGCATCATGCTCTCCCGCCAGGTCCGCGATGCCGGCAAGCACCCATTCGCGGCCATCGTCGTCGATGAGCACGACAACATCGTGGTCGAAGCCGGCAACGATTCGCTGCCGCCCGAAGGCGATCCGACCCGCCACGCCGAACTGGTCGCCGCTGCTCGTGCCGCCCGCCTGCTGACGCCGGCCCAGCTCGCCCGGTGTACGCTGTATTCGAGCGCCGAGCCCTGCGCCATGTGCGCCGGGGCAATCTACTGGTGCGGCATCGGCCGCGTCGTCTATGCGCTGTCCGAACACCGACTGCTGACGCTGACCGGCGACCATCCGGAAAACCCGACCTTCGCCCTGCCCTGCCGCGAGGTCTTCGCCCGCGGCCAGCGCCGCATCGAGGTCGTCGGCCCCTGCCTGGAAGACGAGGCGGCAGCGCCGCACGCCGGATTCTGGCGAACCATAAGCCCCGGCGCATAGTCCTTATCCATGGCGGGTGCTGCCCGGCACACACGCCCTGTGCTAATTTTGATCCATGCCATCAGCGAAACTTGCAGCCATGTCCGAACGTCCGATCCAGTTCTATTTCCGCGGCGCCATCCACGCCATACAGGGGGCAGCACCGACGCGCACGGTGCTCCAGTACCTGCGCGAGGATCTCTGCCAGACCGGGACCAAGGAAGGTTGCGCCGAGGGCGACTGTGGCGCGTGCACGGTGGTCATCGGCGAACTGGTCGGCGCACCCGGTGCCGAGGAATTGCGCCTGCGCGCGGTCAATGCCTGCATCCAGTTCCTGCCCGCGCTCGACGGCAAGGCGCTGTTCACGGTCGAGGACCTGGCGGCCGGCGAGCAACTGCACCCGGTACAGCAGGCGCTGGTCGACCGGCACGGTTCGCAATGCGGTTTCTGTACGCCGGGTTTCGCCATGTCGCTGTTCGCCCTTTATGAAAACCAGGACCATTGCCCGGAACGCGACGAGATCGACCACACGCTGTCCGGCAACCTGTGCCGCTGCACCGGCTACCGGCCGATCGTCGATGCCGCGCGCGACGCCTACGCGCTGCCGCGTCGCCAGCTCGACCGCCTGCCGGTAATCGCCGCCTTGAAAACGCTGGCCGAGCTGCCGCCGCTCGATTACGTCGGCGACGGCCGGCGCAGCCACAGCCCGCGCACATTGGCCGAACTCGCCGAACTGCGCGAGCGGCTACCGCAAGCCCGGCTGGTCGCCGGCGGCACCGATGTCGGCCTGTGGGTAACCAAGCAGGGGCGCGACCTCGGCGAACTGATCCTGACCGGCGCCGTCGCCGAACTCAAGCGCATCCAGATCGGCCCCGGCCGGCTGGAAATCGGTGCCGGCGCCACCCTGACCGACGCCTTCGCGGCGCTCACCGCCTTCGAGCCGCAATGGGCCGAACTGGCCCGACGATTTGCCTCGACGCCGGTCAAGAACGCCGGCACACTCGGCGGCAACGTCGCCAACGGCTCGCCGATCGGCGATTCGATGCCGGCGCTGATCGCCCTCGGCGCACGCATCGTGCTGCAGCGCGGTGACGCGACGCGGGAAATGGCGCTGGAAGACTTCTACCTCGATTACCAGAAGACGGCGCTGGCCGCCGGCGAATTCGTCCGCGCGCTCGTCCTCGACGCGCCGGCCGCCGGGCTAAAACGCCACTTCCGCAGCTACAAGGTGGCCAAGCGACTCGACCAGGACATTTCTGCAGTCGCCTGCGGGCTGGCCGTCCATGTTGACGACGAAGGCTGCATCCGCCGCGCCCGCCTCGCCTTCGGCGGCATGGCCGCGACCCCGAAGCGAGCCGCCGGCGCCGAAGCGGCGCTGCTCGGCCGACCGTGGGACGCCGCCGCCGTGCGCCGGGCGATGGACGCGCTGGGCAGCGATTTCGCCCCCTTCACCGACGTGCGCGCCAGCAGCGCCTACCGGCTGAGCGTCGCCGCCAACCTGCTGCAACGCTTCTGGCTGGAAACTTCGGGCGCCGGCGATACGCCGGTCCGCCTCGCTGCGCTGACGCCGATCGCCCCGGAGGACCAGCCATGAGCGATACGCTGATCGGCCGCCCGCTGCCGCACGAAAGCGCCCGCCTGCACGTCAGCGGCCGCGCCCACTACATCGACGACCTGCCGGAAGCCGCCGGCACGCTGCACGCGGCGCCCGGTTTATCGACCGTCGCCCGTGGCCGCATCCGCAACATCGACCTCAGCGCCGTGCGCGCTTGTCCCGGCGTGCGCGCCGTGCTCACCGCCGCCGACATCCCCGGCGAAAACAATTGCGGGCCGATCCTGCACGACGACCCCATCCTCGCCGCCGACACGGTCAGCTTCCACGGCCAGCCGGTCTTCGTCGTCGCCGCCGAGACGCGCGACATCGCCCGCCAGGCAGCGCGTCTGGCCAGGATCGACTACGACATCGAGCCGCCCATCCTCGACGTGGACGCGGCGATTGCCGCCGAATCCTGGGTGCTGCCGCCGTTTTTCATGCAGCGCGGCGCCATCGACGCCGCCTTTGCCGACGCGCCGCACCGCCTGAGCGGCAACGCCGTGCTTGGCGGTCAGGAACATTTCTACCTCGAAGGCCAGATTTCCTATGCCCAGCCGGGCGACGACGGCACGCTGCACGTGCTCTGCTCGACCCAGCACCCGACCGAAATGCAGCAGTTGGTCGCCCATTGCCTGGGCTGGCGCGCCCACCGCGTCAGCGTCGAATGCCGGCGCATGGGCGGCGGCTTCGGCGGCAAGGAATCGCAATCAGCGCAATGGGCCTGCCTGGCCGCGCTGCTCGCCACACGCACCGGCCGGGCAGTGAAAATCCGCCTCGACCGCGATGACGACATGGTCGCCACCGGCAAGCGCCACCCCTACCGCTACCACTGGGACAGCGCCTTCGACGACAGCGGCCGCCTGCTCGGCCTGAAACTCGAATTCGCGTCCGACTGCGGCCACTCGGCCGACCTCTCGGGGCCGGTCAACGACCGCACCATCTGCCACATCGACAACGCCTACTACCTCGACGCGCTCGCCCTGAAAAGCCTGCGCTGCAGGACCAACCGCGTCTCCAACACGGCATTTCGCGGTTTTGGCGGGCCGCAGGGGATGTTCGTCATCGAGAACGTGCTCGACGACATCGCCCGCCACCTCGGCCTCGACCCGCTGGCCATCCGCCGCGCCAACTTCTACGACGTCGAACCGGGCGCGCGCAGCACCACGCCCTACGGCACGCTCGTCGAGGACAACGTCGCCCCGGCGCTGGTCGCCGAACTCGAACGCGATTGTGCCTACACCGCCCGCCGCGCGGCGATTGCCAAATTCAACGCCGGCAGCCCGGTCTTGAAACGCGGCATCGCGCTGACTCCGATCAAGTTTGGCATCTCGTTCAACGCCACGCACTACAACCAGGCCGGCGCGCTGGTCCATGTCTACACCGACGGCAGCGTGCTCGTCTCGCACGGCGGCACCGAAATGGGCCAGGGCTTGTACACCAAGATCAAGCAGATCGTCGCCCACGAATTCGGCCTGCCTTTCGAAGATGTCCGCCTCTCGTCCACCGACACCCGGCGCGTCGCCAACACCTCGGCCACTGCCGCGTCGAGCGGTACCGACCTCAACGGCAAGGCGGCGCAGGCGGCGTGCAACAACATCAAGGCGCGACTGGCCGCCTTTGTCGGCGAACTGACCAACGGCGCGGTCGCCGCCGCCGACGTGCAGTTCGCCGACAGCCGGGTGCGCGCGCCAGGTTTCGACGAAGCCTTCGCCGACCTCGTCATGCGCGCCTACCGCGCGCGCATCCAGTTGTGGGACGCCGGTTTCTACAAGACGCCGAAAATCCATTTCGACCCGGTGACCAAGCTCGGCCGCCCCTTCTACTACTTCGCCTACGGCGCCGCCTGCAGCGAGGTGGCCATCGACACGCTGACCGGCGAGAGCCGCGTGCTGCGCGTGGACATCCTCCACGACGCCGGCCGCTCGATCAATCCGGCGCTCGACATCGGCCAGATCGAAGGCGGCTTCGTCCAGGGCATGGGCTGGCTGACCAGCGAGGAACTGTGGTGGCGTCCGGACGGCAAGCTGATGAGCCACGCGCCGTCGACCTACAAGATCCCGACCGCCAGCGACCTGCCGGACGTCTTCAACGTCCGCCTCTACGACAACGCCAACGTCGAGGACAGCATCCACCGCTCGAAGGCGGTCGGCGAACCACCGTTCATGCTCGCCCTCTCGGTGTATCAGGCGCTGCGCGATGCGGTTGCTGCCGCCCTGCCGGCCGGCCGGCCACTGCAGCTCGACGCGCCGGCAACGCCGGAAGCGATCCTGCGCGCAATTTCCGGTGGGGGCAGCTGACATGGCCGCCGACTGGGTCGCCCCGCTGGCCGCCCGCCTCGCCGCTGGCGAGGACGTCGTGCTGGTCACCGTCGCCGCCGTCCAGGGCTCGGCGCCGCGCGACGCCGGGACGACGATGCTGGTCGGCGCCAGCGACACCGAACTGACCATCGGCGGCGGCCACCTCGAATGGCAGGCGACTGCCCACGCCGACCGCCTGCTGGCCGGTGGCGGCCGGCCGCAGGTGGTGCGCTACGCGCTCGGCGCCCGACTCGGCCAGTGTTGCGGCGGTGTCGTCTGGCTGGCCTATGAGAGGATTTCCGCCAACGAGGCTGCCGTCTGGGCGCAGCACAGCGCCGCGCTGGCTGGCGGCGCCCGCCTGCAACGGCGGCTGGCCGCCGGCGATACGGCATCGACCTGGCAGACCGGCGCCGCCGCCTGCGCCACCGCCTTGCTCGGCGGGCCGGAGGACTGGCATTTCGTGCAGGACATCGCCGGCAGCGCCTTCCCGGTCTGGGTTTTCGGGGCCGGCCACGTCGCCCGGGCACTGATCCGCCAGTTGCTGCCACTGGGCGCCACCGTCACCTGGATCGACACGCGTGACCAAGCCTTTGCCGATGTCGATACGAGCGGTGTCGACACCCGCCTCACCGACCTGCCCGAAAGCGAAGTGGCACAAGCGCCGGCCGGCACTTTCTTCGTTGTCATGACGCACAGCCACACGCTGGATTTTGCGCTGTGCGAGGCGATCTTCCGCCGCCGCGACTTCGCCTATTTCGGGCTGATCGGCTCGCACAGCAAACGCGCCAGTTTCGAGCGCCGGCTGCGCGACCGTGGTCTGGCACCCGACCGCCTGCGCGAGATGACCTGCCCGATCGGCATTCCCGGCATCGTCGGCAAGGAACCGTCAGCGATTGCCCTGGCGGTTGCCGCCGAACTGCTCAGCCTGCATCATGCACGCCAGTTGCTGCACCAGGCCGGCCGTCCGCGCCTGAGCACCATTCCCGTTCGCCCCGACCTGCCGGAGTAAGCATGAGCTCGCCCGAAGCCCGTCTCAAGTTGTTGCACATCAGCAAACGCTATCCCAGCGTCGTCGCCAACGACGACATCAGCCTGAGCGTGATGCCCGGCGAGATCCACGCCATCCTCGGCGAAAACGGGGCCGGCAAGAGCACGCTGATGAAGATCATCTACGGCGCGGTCAAGGCCGACAGTGGCGAAATGCTCTGGGACGGTCGCCAGGTGAACGTGAGCAATCCGGCGCAGGCGCGCCGCCTGGGCATCGGCATGGTCTTCCAGCATTTTTCGCTGTTCGAGACGCTGAGCGTGGTCGAGAACATCGCCCTGGTCCTCGACGAAGCCTTTGACCTTGCGGCGCTGGCGGTAAGGGTGAAAGAGGTTTCCGAACGCTACGGCCTGCCGCTCGATCCGCACCGGCTGGTACATAGCCTGTCGGTCGGCGAGCGCCAGCGGGTCGAGATCGTCCGCTGCCTGCTGCAGGACCCCAAGCTGCTGATCCTCGACGAGCCGACCTCGGTGCTGACGCCGCAGGCCGTGCAGAAACTGTTCGAGACCTTGCGCCGGCTGGCGTCCGAAGGCGTTTCCATCCTCTACATCAGCCACAAGCTGCACGAAATCCAGTCGCTGTGCGACAGCGCGACCATCATGCGCGGCGGCAAGGTGACCGGCACCGCGATCCCGCGCGACGAAACGCCAGCTTCGCTGGCACGCATGATGATCGGCCGCGAGCTGCCGGTCTGCGTTGCCCCGCCCTACCACGGTCCGGTCCATCCGGTGCTGCAGGTCGAACGCCTCAGCCTGGCGTCCGACGACCCCTTCGGCACCTCGCTCAAGGATATCTCGCTGACGGTGAACGCCGGCGAGATCGTCGGCATCGCCGGCATTTCCGGCAACGGTCAGGCCGAACTGCTGGCCGCCTTGTCCGGCGAAACGACGGTGGACCGCGAAGCGGTCTGGCTGGCCGGCGAGGCCGTCGGCCACCTCGACGCCGGCCGGCGGCGCGACCGCGGCCTGGTCTTCGTTCCTGAAGAACGACTGGGGCGCGGCGCCGTACCGGCGCTGTCGCTGGCCCGCAACGCGCTGCTCACCGGCCACCGCCAGGGCATGAAGCGCTGGGGGCTGGTCGCTTTCGACAAGGCGCAGGCCTTCGCCGAGCAATGCATCGCCCGCTTCGACGTCCGCTGCGGCGGGCCAGGCGCCGCCGCCCGCTCCTTGTCCGGCGGCAACCTGCAGAAATTCATCGTCGGTCGCGAGATCATGCTCGCCCCCAAATTGATGATCGTCGCCCAGCCGACCTGGGGCGTCGATGTCGGCGCCTCGGCCTTCCTGCGCCAGACGCTGCTCGATCTGTCGCGCAGCGGTGTCGCCATCCTGGTCATTTCCGAGGAGCTCGAGGAATTGTTCGAAATCAGCGACCGCATCGCCGTCCTCGCCGCCGGCCGCCTGTCGGCACCGCAAGCACGCGAGCTGGCCGACGCCGAGTCGGTCGGCCTGCAGATGGCCGGCCTGTTCACCGACACCGACGCGGAGGTCAGCCATGCACCTGCTTGAACCCCGCGCCCAGCCGTCGCAGCTGATGCGCTGGACGGCGCCGCTGATCGCCATCGCCGCCACGCTGCTGGTCGGCTCCGTGCTGTTCTGGGCGCTCGGCAAGTCGCCGCTCGACTCCTTCCACGTTTTCTTCGTCGAACCGCTGACCACCGGCTACGGCTGGAGCGAACTGCTGATCAAGGCTTGCCCGCTGATCCTCATCGCCCAGGGCCTGGCGATCGGCTTCAAGGCGCGCATCTACAACATTGGCGCCGAAGGCCAGTTGATCGTCGGCGCGCTGTTCGGCGGCGGCATCGGCATCGCCTACGGCGAAACCGGCGCCGCCTGGGTACTGCCGGCGATGGTCGTCGCCGGCGCCATCGGCGGCGCCTTGTGGGGCGCCATCCCGGCGCTGCTCAAGACGCGCTTCAACGCCGAGGAAACACTGACCACGCTGATGCTGACCTATGTTGCCAGCCACCTGCTGTCGTACATGATGCACGGCCCCTGGCGCGACCCGGAGGGGATGAACTTCCCGCAGTCGATCCTGTTCGACGACGCGGCGCTGTTCGGCCTGCTGGTCGAGGGTTTCCGGATCAACAGTTCGCTGTGGATCGTCATTTTCGCGGTGCTCGCCTTCTGGCTGTTCAACGCCAGGAGCTTTCTCGCCTACCGTCTCGAAGTCGGCGGCCTGGCACCGGCGGCGGCGCGCTACGCCGGCTTTCCGGCGAAGCAGACGGTGTGGTTCAGCCTGGTCATTTCCGGTCTCACCGCCGGCCTTGCCGGGGTCGGCGAAGTCGCCGGACCGGTCGGCCAGTTGAACCTCAACATCTCGCCCGGCTACGGCTTTGCAGCGATCATCGTCGCCTACCTTGGTCGCCTGCACCCGCTCGGCATCGTCCTCGCCGGCACACTGATGGCGCTGATCTACCTCGGTGGCGAAGCAGCGCAACTGAGCCTGCAGATGCCGGCGGCGATCACCGGCATCTTCCAGGGCATGCTGCTGTTCTTCCTGCTTGGCGCCGACGCCTTCATCGATAACCGCCTGCGCCGCCGCGCCCGCTGACCGGAGACTGCGATGCTCGACTACCTTCCCCTGATCCTCGCCGGCACGCTCGCCGCCGCCACCCCGCTGATCTTCGCCGGCCTCGGCGAACTGGTCGCCGAACGCAGCGGCGTCATCAACCTCGGCGTCGAAGGCATGATGCTGATCGGCGCCATCGCCGGCTTCGCCGCTGCCGCCGAGACCGGCTACGGCGCCGTCATCGGCCTGCCCGCCGGCGCCCTGGCCGGCGCTGCGGCGGCAGCCATCTTCGGTTTCTTCGCCCTGTCGCTGACCGCCAACCAGGCCGCCTGCGGGCTGGCCCTGACCATTTTCGGCATCGGCCTGTCGGCCTTCATCGGCCAGCACTACGTCAGCTACAGCCTGCCCGGCCTGCAGCCGATCGCCATTCCGCTGCTCAGCGACATCCCGCTGCTCGGGCCGGCGCTGTTCCGGCAGGACTGGGTGGTCTACCTGTCGCTGATCGCCTTCGCGCTTGTCGCCTGGACCCTGACGAAAACCCGCCTCGGCCTGCTGCTCAAGGCGGTCGGCGAAGCGCCGGAGGCCGCCCACGCGATCGGCTACCCGGTGATCGCCATCCGTTACGGCGCAGTGATCTTCGGCGGTGCCATGGCCGGTATTGCCGGCGCCTACCTGGCCACGGTGTACACGCCGCTGTGGGTCCAGAACATGAGCGCTGGACGCGGCTGGATCGCCGTCGCCCTGGTCGTTTTCGCCACCTGGAAACCAACCCGGCTGATGCTCGGCGCCTACCTGTTCGGCTTCGTCACCATCCTGCAGTTCCACGCCCAGGGCCTCGGCATTTCGGTGCCGGTGCAACTGCTGGCGGCGCTGCCTTACCTGGCGACCATCGTCGTCCTGGTGCTGATCTCGCGCGACCGCAAGCTGCTGCAACTGAACCTGCCGGCTTCGCTCGGCAAGCCTTTCCTGCCATGACAACACTGCTGCTCAGGGACGCCGACGTCCTCGTCACCATGGACGCTGCCCGCCGCGAAATCCCCGGTGGCGGCGTCTTCATCCGCGACGGCGTGATCGAGGCGGTCGGCCCCAGCGCCGAGCTGCCAACCACCGCCGATCAGGTCATTTCGCTGGCCGGCACGGTCGCCCTGCCCGGCCTGGTGAACACCCACCACCACATGTACCAGAGCCTGACCCGCGCCATCCCCGGCGCCCAGGACGCCGAACTGTTCGGCTGGCTGCGCCGGCTCTATCCGATCTGGGCCGGGCTGACACCGGAAATGATCCGCGTGTCGACGCTGACCGCGATGGCCGAGCTGATCCTTTCCGGCTGTACCACGTCGAGCGACCATCTCTACCTATACCCAAACGGCAGCCGGCTCGACGACAGCATCGAAGCCGCCGCCACCATCGGCATGCGTTTCCACGCCGCGCGCGGCAGCATGAGCGTCGGCGAAAGCCAGGGCGGCCTGCCGCCGGACCGCCTCGTCGAAAACGAAGCGGCGATTCTGAAAGACACGCAGCGCCTGATCGAAACCTGGCACGATCCCAAACGCCACGCCATGCAGCGCATCGTCGTCGCGCCCTGCTCGCCGTTCTCGGTCAGCCGCGAACTGATGCGCGACGCCACCGAACTGGCGCGCAGCTACGGCGTTTCACTGCACACGCATCTCGCCGAGAACGACAACGACGTCGCCTACAGCCGCGAGAAGTTCGGCATGACGCCGGCCGAATACGCCGAATCGCTCGGCTGGGTCGGCCACGATGTCTGGCACGCCCACTGCGTCAAGCTCGACGCGCCGGGCATCGATCTTTTTGCCCGCAGCGGCACCGGCGTCGCGCATTGCCCGTGCTCGAACATGCGCCTGGCTTCCGGCATTGCGCCGATCCCGGCGATGCGCGCCGCCGGCGTCAATGTCGGGCTGGGCGTCGACGGCTGCGCCTCGAACGACGCCGCCCACCTGCTCGGCGAAGCGCGACAGGCGATGCTATTGGCCCGCGTCGGCCACGGTCCGGCGGCGATGAGCGCCCGCCAGGCGCTGGAACTGGCGACGCTGGGCGGTGCCAAAGTCCTCAACCGCGACGACATCGGCGCCCTCGCCCCGGGCATGAGCGCCGACCTCGTCGCCTTCGCTACCGGCGGCCTCGACCTGGCCGGCGCCGCCGTGCATGACCCGGTCGCCGCGCTGGTCTTCTGCACACCGCAAACGGTGCGCCATTCGATCATCAACGGCAAGGCGGTGGTCACCGACGGCCACTTGCTGCCGCTCGACCTGCCGCCGCTGGTCGCCGAACATAACCGGCTGGCCCGGCAACTGGCCAACACTGCGCACTGACATGAACGCCACCCGCAAACAACTGGTCTTCGGCCGCGTCCTCCACTTCCTCGCCGACCCGGGCGAAGCGGACGCCGCCGACAGCTATGAGTACTTTCCCGACGGCGCGCTGTGGATCGTCGCCGGCCGCATCGCTGCCGCCGGCACGCGCGCGGCAGTCGAAGCCAGCATCGCGCCAGCCGAACGCGCCGCCGCCGAAATCACCGACTACGGCGACCAGCTGATCCTGCCCGGCCTGGTCGACACCCACTGCCATTACCCGCAGTCGGCGGTGATCGCCTCCTTCGGCCGGCAACTGCTCGACTGGCTGAACGACTACACCTTCCCGGCCGAAACCGCCTTCGCCGACCCGGAAGTCGCCGCACACACCGCCGATTACTTCCTCGACCGCCTGCTCGCCCACGGCACGACCACCGCCGCCGTCTTCTCGACGGTGCATGCCGGCTCGGTCGACGCCTTCATGGCCGGCGCCGAAAAACGCCGGCTGCGCATGCTGACCGGCAAGGTCATGATGGACCGCCACGCGCCGCCGGCGCTGTGCGACACCGTCGCCGACGCCGAGCGCGACTGCCTGGCGCTGATCGAGCGCTGGCACGGCCAGGGCCGGCTGCGCTACTGCCTGACGCCGCGCTTCGCGCCGACTTCGACCGCAGCCCAGCTCAGCCTGGCCGGCGAGCTTTACCAAAGCAAACCGGACCTGCACGTGCAATCGCACCTGGCCGAAAACCTCGACGAGATCGCCTGGGTCAAGTCGCTGTTCCCGGAAGCGCGCGACTACCTCGACGTCTACGACCGCCACGGTCTGCTCGGCCCACGCAGCATCTATGGCCACTGCATCCACCTGTCGCCGGCCGAAGTCGCGCGCATGGCCGAAACCGGCACGGCGGCAGCCTTCTGCCCGACTTCCAACCTCTTCCTCGGCAGCGGCTTCTTCAACCACGCTGCCGCCGTCGATGCCAGCATCCGCGTCGGCCTCGCCACCGACGTCGGCGGCGGCACCTCGTTCAGCATGCTGCGCACGCTCGACGAAGCCTACAAGGTCTCGCAAGTCCACCGCCGCCCGCTGCCGCCGCTACGCGCCTGGTTCCTGGCCACGCTGGGCGGCGCGCAGGCGCTCTACCTCGACGAGTTCATCGGCAACTTCGCGGTCGGCAAGGAAGCCGACTTCATCGTCCTCAACCCGCGCGCGACGCCGGAACTCGACTTCCGCCTGGAAAAGACCGACGAACTGGCGGCGACGCTGTTCGCGCTGATGATCCTCGGCGACGAACGCTGCGTGACGGCGACGCATGTGCTGGGGGAAAGAGTCTCCGCCGCCGCGGACTGATCCGTCAGCTGCTTCGCCTGGGACGGGGCGCTTTCGCGGGCCTGGCGAACTGGTAACATGTTCGCCTTTGCCGCCCCCCGGGCCTGCTTCCACCTCCCTCCATGTCGCTCGATCCACAGACGCTGCTCGTCGTCAGCGTGACCAACCTGCTCGCCCTGGCCGTGCTCCTGCCAGTCATCATGGGCAAGAGACTGAGCCCGGCGGCGCGGGCGGCCAGGCTCTCGCTGATCGTGCATGCCGGGGCCTGGATCGCCGTCATCCTGTCCGAGCAGGTCGCCCCCGACTGGGCCAACCGGCTGTTGTCGACGCTCTCGATGGCAGGCTACGGGACGAGTCACTGGCTGCTTTTCCGGGCGCTTAGCGAATGGTTGGGCGAGCGGGCCGGCGGTCGCCTGCTGGGCGGACTCGCCATCGCCCTGCCCATCGGCTACCTGCTGCTGTTCGACAGCTACAGCGCCCGCGTCGGCTGGGCCAACCTGCTCATCGCCCTGCAGTTGGCCATCCTCTGCTACGCCACCCTGCGCCCGCGCAGCGCCCTGCGCGGTAGCTGGCGCTTCGCCCTGCTCACCTGTTTTGCGACGATGGGCGTTCTGACCCTGGCGCGCGGCGTGCTGGGCGCTTTCTACCCCGAGCTTTATCCGAATTTCGCTGCCCCGCATCCGGTCAACGTGGCGTCGCTGCTGGTGGCCAACGTCGCCATGGTGCTCGCCAACGTCTCACTGCTCGTGGCCTGGCGGGAAGAAGCCGAGTTGCGCCTGGAAGCGCTGGTCCTGACCGACCCGCTGACCACGCTGCTCAATCGCCGCGGCTGGGAAAAACACGGCGAACGGACCTTCGCCCTGGCCCGCCGGCACAACCAGCCGCTCGCCCTGCTCTCCTTCGACCTCGACCACTTCAAGGCAATCAACGACCAACGCGGCCACGAAGCCGGTGATGCCGCCTTGCGACTGTTCGGCAAGCTGCTGCACAGCCAGCAGCGCCAGGAAGACGTGGTGGCGCGAATCGGCGGCGAGGAATTCTGTGCCCTGCTGCCGCTGGCCGGCAACGCAGCGACGCAGCGTTACGATGCCCGCCTGCGTCGACTACTGGCAGACATGGCACCGGCCGAACTCGGCTACCCGCTCGATTTCAGCACCGGTCTGGCCTGTCTGGAAAGCGGCGACACCACACTGGAAGACCTGCGCCGGCGCTCCGACGCCGCCCTATACCGGGCCAAGGCGGCGGGACGCGGGCAGTTGAGCGAGTAAGTCGGGACGATCAGCCATTCGTGCCGCGCAGGGCGATCACCTCGGTGGAGCCTTGTCGGCCAACGAGCTGGCAACGCACGGCCAGAGCAAGCAGTGCGCCGATGAGTCTCGGCAACAAGCGCAGCCTGAGCGCGACGCAGGTGCTGGCGGTAACAGTCTGGGGCACAATAGTCCAAGATCATTATCTACAGGAAAATTCATGTCCCTGATTCTTGCCTCGGTCAACGAAGGCATCGGCACCATCACCCTGAATCACGACCTCAAGCGCAATGCGCTGTCCGAACAACTGGTCCATGCCATCGCCGCCACCCTCGCCGACTTCAGGGAAGCCGGGGCGCGCGTTGCCATCCTGCGTGCGCAGCCTGGTGCCAAGGTCTGGTCGGCCGGCCACGATGTCGCCGAACTGCCGCTCGGCGGCGTCGACCCGCTCGGCTGGCAGGACCCGCTGCGCATGCTGATCCGCGAGGTGGAAGCCTTTCCGGCGCCAGTGATTGCGCTGATTGAGGGCAGCGTCTGGGGCGGCGCCTGCGAACTGGTCTTTGCCTGCGACATGATCGTCGCCACGCCCGAGGCGACTTTTGCCGCAACGCCGGCCAAGCTCGGCGTGCCTTACAACGCGACCGGCCTGCTCACCTTCCTCAACGCCGCGCCACCACACATCGCCAAGGAGCTGCTATTCACCAGTCGTCCGATGACCGCTGCCCGCCTCGAACGCCAGGGCATCATCAACCACGTCGTACCGGTTGCCGAAATCACCGCGTTCACGCACGACATGGCGCAGACCATCGCCCACAACTCGCCGCTGGCGATTGGCGTCATGAAGGAACAACTACGCATCCTGGCTGCCGCACACGCCCTGTCGCCGGCCGATTTCGAGCGCATCCAGGGCCTGCGCCGTGTGGTATACAACAGCCGTGACTACGCCGAAGGCATCAATTCCTTCAAGGAAAAACGCACGCCGGTCTATCGCGGCGAGTGACAGGAGAGGCAAGACATGGACGAATTCATGCAGGCCGCCATTGCCGAAGCCCGGCAGGGCCTGGCCGAGGGCGGCATTCCCATCGGCTCGGTGATCGTGCACGACGGTCGCATCATCGGGCGCGGGCATAACCGGCGAGTCCAGCAGGGCAGCGCCATCCTGCACGGCGAGATGGATGCCTTCGAGAACGCCGGCCGCCAGCCGGCCTCGGTGTATCGGGAGGCGGTGCTGTACACCACCTTGTCGCCCTGTTCGATGTGCAGCGGGGCGATTCTGCTTTACGGCATTCGCCGCGTCATCGTCGGCGAGAACCGGACCTTCATGGGCGAAGAAGAACTACTGCGCTCGCGCGGCGTTGCCGTCGAGGTGCTGCAGGACGAAAGCTGCATCGCCCTGATGCGCGACTTCATCGCCGCCCGGCCGGAATTGTGGAATGAGGATATCGGGGTTTGAACCGGCGCCCCGCACCATGAAAAACGGCGCCCGCGGGCGCCGTTGTCGCGACAGTTGCGCGATTTCAGCCCGGCGCGTTCGGGTTGCGGTGCGCCCAGCCGGTCAGGCGCCGCTCCGCCAGGGCGAAGAGTTCGTACATGACCACCCCCATGACGCCGATGACGATCAGCCCGGCGAAGACGAGCGGCATGTTCATCGACGAGCTGGCCGACATCATCAGGTAGCCGATGCCGAGGTTGGAGGCGACCGTTTCCGAGATCACCGAGCCGACGAAGGCGAGCGTGATCGCCACTTTCAGCGAAGCGAAGAAGAACGGCAGCGAGCGCGGAATACCGACCTTGATCAGGATCTGCCAGCGACGGGCGCCGAGCGAGCGGAGCACGTCTTCCAGTTCTGGCTCCAGCGTCGCCAGGCCAGTGGCGACGTTGACCACGACCGGGAAGAAGGAGATCAGGAAGGCGGTGAGGATGGCCGGGATGGTGCCGATGCCGAACCAGACGACCAGCACCGGCACGAAGGCGACCTTGGGAATGCTGTTGAAACCGACCAGCAGCGGGTAGCAGGCTTTGTACACCAAGGGCGAGGCACCAACAGCGAGGCCGAGCATCATGCCGACGACAACGGCGATGGCGAAGCCGGCCAGCGTCGTCCACAGCGTCTGCATGGCGTGCATCATGATCGGCCCGGCGTATTCGACGCCGGAGACCCAGATCGCGCTCGGCGCCGGCATCAGGTAATCGGGAATGGCCAGGCCGGTACAGATGATTTCCCAGATCAGGAAAATGGCGACAGTGAGCAACCAGGGCGCGGCCTTGATGAGGGTGGAAGGTTTGATGACCATGGGAGTTCCTCAGGATTCGCGGATGCGGCCGATGTGGTCGCGCAGCTCGTGCACGTAGGCGGCAAACGTGTCGGTGTAGGTGACATCGAGCGGACGCGGGCGCGGCAGTTCGATTTCCTTGCGCACCAGGATGCGGCCCGGGCGCTTGCTCATCACGTAGACGGTATCGGCCAGGAAGACCGCCTCACGCAGGTCGTGGGTCACCAGAATGACGGTGAATGGCTTCTCCTGCCAGAGGTCGCGCAACATGCACCAGAGCTCTTCGCGGGTGAAGGCGTCGAGCGCGCCGAAAGGCTCGTCGAGCATCAGGAGGCGCGGCTGGTGGATCAGCGCGCGGCAGATCGACGCCCGCTGCTGCATGCCGCCGGACAGTTCCCAGGGGAACTTGTCGCCGTAGCCGGCCAGCCCGACGCGGGCGAGCAGCGCCTCGGCGTCGGCCGTGTATTGCGCCTTTTCCTTCTTCAGGTTGCTGCGGAAGGGTTCAACGATTTCCAGCGGCAGCATCACATTGTCCAGCGTACTGCGCCAGGGCAGCAGGTTGGCGGCCTGGAAGGCCATGCCGACGATCTTCAACGGACCACCGACCTCGCGTCCATCGACGAAGACGTAACCGTTGCTTGGCGGCTTGAGGCCGGAGACCAGCTTCATCAGGGTGGATTTGCCACAACCTGACGGGCCGACGACGGCGACGAATTCACCCTCACGAATGTCCAGACTGACATCCTCGATGGCGTTGGCGCCACCTGGTGCGTAGGCCAGGCTGACGTTCTCGAACTTGACGAAAGACATGCGGATTCCCTATCGGTAACGGCAACGGCCGGCGGCGACTGCCGCCGGCCGGGGGACTTACTTGAGTGCGCGCTCGGCAGCGGCCGGCAAGAAGGCAGCACTGAACAGATCGCCGGCCTTCGGCATCGCCGGCAGGCCATAGGCCTCGACGGTTTCGGCGAGCGAGCGTTGCAGGCGCTCGCCGGTCACGGCACCGAGACCATTGGCCTTGACTTCCGGGGTGATCACGCTGGATTCAAGTGCCAGCTTGAGGCGACGCGTTTCGAGGGCAACGTTGATCAGCGGATCGCGCTCCCTGACGTAGGCAATCGCGGCATCCGGGTTGGCGATGGTTTCCTTGAGCGCCTTGTTGAAGGCGCGCAGCAGGCCGGCCACCGCTTGCGGCTTCTCGGCAATCAGTTTCGGGCTGGCGATGATCGCGTTGCCATAGAGCGCAACACCGAAATCCGGATACTTCAGGGCAACGATCTCTTCCGGCTTGACGCCACGCGCTTCGAGGTTGAGCAGACTGGTGAAGTAGAAACCGGTGATGCCATCCACGTCACCACGCGCGAGCAGGGTTTCGCGCAGCGCCGGTTCGACGCTCTGCCACTTGACGGCATCGACGGCCAGACCATTCGACTTGGCAAAAGCCGGCCAGGCCTTGCGGCCAGCATCGAAGACCGGTGCCGCCAAAGTCTTGCCGACGAGGTCGGCGGGCTTCGTGATGCCAGACTTCTTGAGCACGAAGACAGCGGCCGGCGTTGCGTTGTACACCATATAGACGGCCTGGATCTTGGAGCCCGGCGTCTTCGCCTCATGCTCGACCAGTGCATTGAAGTCGGCAAAGCCCATGTCGTAGGCGCCGGTCGCGACGCGCGTGACGGCACCGGCCGAACCCGAGCCCGAATCGATCTCGACATCCAGCCCTTCGGCGGCGAAGTAACCCTTGGCCTTGGCCATCAGGAAAGGTGCGGACGGGCCCTCGAAACGCCAATCAAGCGTGAATTTGATCTTCTGCGGAGCCTGGGCAAACGCCGGCACAGTCAGGCAGGCAAGGCCAGCGGCAAGCAGCAGGCGACGGCAGGCATTGAAGGGAAGGGACATGAGCGATTCTCCTGAACGGTTGTGAATGGCCGTCTTCATGCAATCGCCGTGCCAAGCAATAAGTCTATGTTTTTAAACAACTTTTTAAAACCAGAAATTTCCCGAGGCCGCGTCGGTCAAGCCAGCAGAAGGTTTTCACCAAAATAGCGCAAAAAGCACGCCTCGATTTGGTGCATGAGCGGCAAAAACGCCCCCTCACCGTGCATGCCGAAAGTATATTTGCTGCGAGATAAGCCCATTATATTCAATGGGATATAAGAAACCGACTATATGATTTCAGCGATACCGTGTATGCCGGTCATCAACGCCGCTTCCTGATAAATTTTGCCCGTCGCCTGGCTGCTGCACCGCAGCATCCGCACGAGATCACCCAAACTCAAAACCAGGAGGTTCAATCATGTTTGCCAAGAAGTCCATCCTCACCGCCAGCGTCCTGCTCGCCGTCGGCATTACCGGTGCCAGCGCCGCCGACTGGAGCGATACCTCGATCGGCTACCGCTACGGCACCAAGTTCGCCGAGCCGTTCAACAACAACGACATCAAGAAGAACATCATCAACCTGACCCACGCCAGTGGCTACAAGTACGGCAGCAACTACTTCAACGTCGACATGCTGATGTCGGACAGCAACGACTCGCCGACGACCAACGGTGTTCCCAACAAGGAGAGCAGCGCTCAGGAAGTCTATATTGTTTACCGTCACACCTTCGACTTCGGCAAGATCGCCGGCAAGAGTCTGGCGGTCGGCCCGTTCCGTGGCTTCGGCTTTACCGCCGGTTTCGACTACAACAACAAGAGCGGCGATAGCTACCAGTCGAAGAAGCGCATGCTGGTCGCCGGCCCGACGGTGATGATGAATGTGCCGGGCTTCCTCAACATCAGCCTGCTGCAATTGTGGGAAAGCAACGAACCGGCACGCGCCGTCTTCCGCCAGCCCGGCCGCTACCACTATGACCCGCACCCCATGCTCAACCTGGCCTGGGGCATTCCGCTCGGCGACAGCGGTTTCTCTTTCAGTGGCTACGCCAATTTCATCGCCGCCAAGGGCGATAACGAAAACATCGCCAAGACCAAGACCAAGGCCGAAACCAACATCGACATGGCCCTGCTCTACGATTTCAGCGGTCTGATCGGCGCCCAGAAGAACACGTTCAAGGCGGGTGTTGGCTACCAGTACTGGAAGAACAAGTTCGGCAACGACCACAAGGGTGCCGCCGGCAATGGTGCCTACGCCAAGACCCCGATGATCCGCGCCGAATATCACTTCTGAGGCGTTTTCCTCCAACCATCTTGCATGCTGCGGCCGCTTCCGGGCGGCCGCCCGGCGTTTACCGGCGAACACCACCTGCGCATTCCTGCGTATTCCCCGTCGCCAGCCGTTTCCCTGATAATCCGGTCATGACTTCGCGCCTCCCCGTTTACCAGGCGGACAACACGGCCACCTGGCACGCAGAACTGCACCTCGCCTTCACCCGGCAAGGTGCCCGTAGTGTGCTGCGCGAAAACCGCCATCGCGGTCCGCTGCGCGTGCAGAAAGCGCTTTACCCGGAAGGCGAGGCCGTCTGCCAGGCACTGGTGCTGCATCCGCCGTCAGGCATCGCCGGTGGCGATCATCTGGCGATCGACATTGCCGTCGACCGCGACAGCCACGCCCAGATCACCACGCCGGGCGCCGGCAAGTGGTATCGCTCGGGCGGCGCTGCGGCATCGCAGACGGTGACGCTGAACGTCGCTGCCGGCGCGACGCTGGAATGGCTGCCGCAGGAGAGCATCGTCTTCGACGGCGCGATTGCACGCATGGACACCCGCGTCACGCTCGCCGCCGACAGCCGTTACCTGGGCTGGGACATCCTCTGCCTGGGCCGCGCGGCGTCCGGCGAACGTTTCGAGCACGGGCGTTTCGACCTGTTCTGCCGCATCGACCGCGACGGCAAGCCGCTGTGGATCGAGCGCGGCGGTGTCTCGGGCAGCGATGCGCTGCTCGCCAGCCCGGCCGCCTGGGCCGGCAAGACGGTCTGCGGCACGCTGCTGTGCAGCTTCCCGGAACTGCCGCAACAGGCTGCTGCGCTGCTCGAAAGCCTGCGCACCATCGCCCCCGCCGATGCTGCGCTACACGGCATCACCGCCCCGCCCGGCCTGCTCATCGCGCGTTACCTGGGCGACAACAGCGAAGCCGCCCGGGGATGGTTCGCCGAACTGTGGAAAATCCTGCGTCCGGCCGGCTGCGGCCGTCCGGCCGTGCTGCCCCGAATCTGGAATACCTGAAGGAGTCGTCATGGAACTGACACCGCGTGAGAAGGACAAACTGCTGATCTTCACCGCCGGCCTGCTCGCCGAGCGGCGCAAGGCCAAGGGCCTGAAGCTCAACTACCCGGAAGCCGTCGCGCTGATCACCTGCGCGATCATGGAAGGCGCCCGCGAAGGCAAAACGGTGGCCGAGCTGATGCACGAAGGCACCCAGGTATTGACCCGCGCCGACGTGATGGACGGCATCGCCGAGCTGATCCCGGAAATCCAGGTCGAAGCCACCTTCCCAGACGGGACCAAGCTGGTCACGGTCCATCACCCGATTGTTTGAGGAGAACGCGATGATCCCCGGAGAACTCCTCGCCGAATCCGGCGAACTCGAATTGAACGTCGGCCGCCCGACCATCACCCTCGTGGTGGCCAATACCGGCGACCGGCCGATTCAGGTCGGCTCGCACTACCATTTTTACGAAACCAATGCCGGCTTGAGCTTCGATCGTGAAGCCGCGCGCGGCTACCGCCTCGACATCGCCGCCGGCACCGCCGTGCGCTTCGAGCCGGGCCAGAGCCGCACCGTGCAACTGGTCGCGCTGGCCGGCGAGCGCAAGGTTTACGGTTTCCGCGGCCTCGTTCAGGGAGCACTGTGATGGCGAACAAGATTACCCGTCAGGCCTATGCCGAGATGTTCGGCCCGACCACCGGCGACCGTCTCCGCTTGGCCGACACCGAGCTGATCATCGAGGTTGAGAAGGACTACACGATCTACGGCGAGGAAGTGAAATTCGGCGGCGGCAAGGTCATCCGCGACGGCATGGGCCAGAGCCAGCGCGTTTCAGCGGAAACGGTCGATACCGTGATCACCAACGCGCTGATCGTCGATGCCGTCACCGGCATCGTCAAGGCCGACATCGGCCTCAAGGACGGCCGCATCGCCGCCATCGGCAAGGCCGGCAACCCGGACATCCAGCCCGGTGTGACCATCGTCGTCGGCCCCGGCACCGAAGTGATCGCTGGCGAAGGCATGATCGTCACCGCCGGCGGCATCGACAGCCACATCCACTTCATCTGCCCGCAGCAGATCGACGAAGCACTCAATTCGGGTGTCACCACCATGATCGGCGGCGGCACCGGGCCGGCCACCGGCACCTACGCCACCACCTGCACGCCCGGCCCCTGGCACATCCACCGCATGCTCGAAGCCGCCGAGGCCTTCCCGATGAACCTCGGTTTTCTCGGCAAGGGCAACGCCAGCCTGCCGGAAGCGCTGCGCGAGCAGGTCGCGGCCGGCGTCATCGGCCTGAAGCTGCACGAAGACTGGGGCACGACGCCAGCGGCCATCGACTGCTGTTTGAGCGTGGCCGACGAGATGGACGTACAGGTGGCCATCCATACCGATACGCTGAACGAGTCCGGCTTCGTCGAAGCAACGATTGATGCCTTCAAGGGCCGCACCATCCACACCTTCCACACCGAAGGCGCCGGCGGCGGCCACGCCCCGGACATCATCAAGGCAGCCGGGCTGCCCAATGTCCTGCCCAGCTCGACCAATCCGACCATGCCGTACACGGTCAACACCATCGACGAGCATCTCGACATGCTGATGGTCTGCCACCACCTCGACCCGAGCATCGCCGAGGACGTGGCCTTCGCCGAATCGCGCATCCGCCGCGAGACCATCGCCGCCGAAGACATCCTGCACGACCTCGGCGTCTTCTCGATGATGAGCTCCGACTCGCAGGCCATGGGCCGCGTCGGCGAAGTCATCATTCGCACCTGGCAGGCAGCGCACAAGATGAAGCTGCAGCGCGGCGCGCTGCCTGAGGACAACGCGCGCCACGACAATTTCCGGGTCAAGCGCTACATCGCCAAATACACCATCAACCCGGCGCTCACACATGGTATCGCCCATACGGTGGGCTCGATCGAAGTCGGCAAGCTGGCCGATCTGGTGCTGTGGAAACCGGCCTTCTTCGGCGTCAAACCAAGCTTGATTTTGAAAGGCGGCATGATCGCCGCCGCCGCCATGGGCGACCCCAACGCCTCGATCCCGACACCGCAGCCGGTACATTACCGGCCGATGTTCGGTAGCTTCGGCAAGGCGCTGAAGACGTCGGTCACCTTCGTTTCGCAGGCGGCGCTGCAAAATCCGGCCATCAAGGCGCTGGGCCTCGCCAAACCGCTGGTCGCCGTCTCCGGTTGCCGTGGCGTGCAAAAATCCGACATGGTGCACAACGGCGCCACGCCGGAAATCACCGTCGATCCCGAAACCTACGTGGTCAAGGCCGACGGCGTGCATCTCGTCTGCGAACCGGCGACCGAACTGCCGCTGGCCCAACGCTATTTCCTGTTCTGACCATGCTGATCCTGAATAAACGCACCACCGCCCCCGCCACCGACACAGTGGCGCTCGCCTACGACGAACGCAAACGCAGCCGCCTCAAAGTGACGCTGGCTTCCGGCAGCGAGGCCGGCATTTTCCTTGAGCGCGGCGACCACCTGCACGGCGGCGACAAACTGATTGCTGAAGACGGCTCAACCGTCGTCGAAATCCTCGCCGCCCCGGAAAAGCTGATCGAGGCCGTCGCCGACACTCCGCTGCTGTTCGCCCGCGCCGCCTATCACCTGGGCAACCGGCACGTCCCGGTGCAGATCCTTCCCACCGAGAACGGCGGCAAGCTGCGCTTCCAGACCGACCACGTGCTTGCCGACATGGCGCGTGGGCTCGGTTGCTCGATCAGCGAGACGGAAGCGCCGTTCCAGCCGGAATCCGGCGCCTATGGGGCGCACGGCGGCCATCATCACCACGGTGACGAGCCCGACCATGCCGATCTGCACAACCCCGGCCACGGTCCGCACCGTTCCGTGCCGAAAATCCACGAGTTCAAACCGCGTTGACCCCTTCACTGCAACTCGCCCGCCTGCTCCAACTCGCCAGCCCGGCGCTGCCGGTCGGCGCCTACACCTATTCGCAAGGTCTTGAATGGGCGGTCGAATCCGGCACCATCCGCGATGAGACCAGTGCCGGCCGCTGGATCGCCGATCTGCTCGCATACGGTATCGGCCGTTACGAAGCGCCGCTGATTTTTGCGCTGATGCGCGCGTGGACCGCAGCAGACAAGGCTGAAATCGCCCGCCTCAACGCCGAATTCCTGGCCAGCCGCGAATCCGCCGAGCTGCGCGCGGAAACAGCCCAGATGGGCTTTTCGCTGCACCGGCTGGTGCGCGATCTGCGCGACCCGGCGCTGGCCGATGTCGAATCGACGCTGGCCGGACTCGGCGAAATCGCCTTCCCGACCGGCTGGGCCGGCATCGCCGCGACCTGGCAGATCGCCCCGGAAGCGGCGCTGACTGCCTATCTCTGGGCCTGGGCCGAAAACCAGGTAATGGCCGCGCTGAAAGCGGTGCCGCTCGGCCAGGCCAGCGGCCAGCGGCTGCTCGCCGAACTTGGCGGGCGCATCCCCGAAATTGCTGCCCTTGCCCTGAAACTGCCGGAAAGCGAATGGTCGAACTTCACGCCGGCGTTCGCCATCGCCTGCGCCCGTCACGAAACCCAGTATTCCCGTCTCTTCAGATCCTAGGAAAAACATGAGCAAACAAGCCCTGCGCGTCGGCATCGGCGGCCCCGTCGGTTCCGGCAAGACCGCCCTGACCCTGGCGCTGTGCCAGGCCCTGCGCGACAAGATCGACATGGCCGTGGTCACCAACGACATCTACACCGCCGAGGACGCCAAGTTCCTGGTCAATCATTCGGCGCTGGCGCCCGAGCGGATCATCGGCGTCGAGACCGGCGGCTGCCCGCACACGGCCATCCGCGAGGACGCATCGATCAACCTCGAAGCCGTCGACCGCCTGCAGCGCGCCTTTCCCGGCGTCGAGCTGATCCTCGTCGAATCCGGCGGCGACAACCTGGCGGCGACCTTCTCGCCCGAACTCTCCGATCTGACCATCTACGTGATCGACGTCGCCGCCGGCGAGAAGATCCCGCGCAAGGGCGGCCCCGGGATCACCAAGTCCGACCTGCTGGTCATCAACAAAATCGACCTGGCGCCGATGGTCGGTGCCTCGCTCGACGTCATGGCGACCGACGCCAAGGCGCAGCGCGGCCAGCGCCCCTTCGTCTTTTCCAACCTGAAAACCGGTGAAGGGCTGGAAACCATCATCGCCTTCATTCGCGAACGCGGCATGCTGTAACGCACCATCATCGGGCAGGCCGCACCATCGGCAAACACCGGGAAAGCCACACCCGCCAAGGGGGAAATGCCTAAAGCATTGATTGGAAAACACTATATTGCAGCGCAGCATCCGGCACGATTTTCGCTAATTTCCGGTACCCGACCCCAACGGGGAGATGCACCCAGAAAAAAGGAGAATTCGGCCAATGGACAAGCAAATGGAAACCGCGCAGTTGCTGGCCCGCTTCAAATTGCAGGTGAAGCGCAGCCTGGGCGAAACCGTTGACCTGGAACGACTGACCCGCGAACCCGCCTACGCCCGCCAGCGCCTCAACGAAGTCGAAGATGCCGCCGACGACGAGGATTTGCTGATCATGGTCCTGCGCCTGCGCGACCTGCTGCTGCCGGTCGCCCGCGACACCGAAGTCATTGCCGCGCCCGAAGCGAAGCCGGTCGAAGCGGTGCAGCGCACCGCCGAAACACGTAGCTACATGCGGGGTGCGCGCGCCTGGTAAGACGGTGGATGCAGGTGGCGCCGGTTATAATCCGGCCTCTGCTTCATCCACCGCTTGATATCCATGCACAAGATCGCCAGAACCGCCCTCCTTGCCCTGATCCCGGCCCTGCTCCTGCCCGCCTGCGGCGAAGTCGAGGACACTCGTCCCGGCCAGCCGGTGAAAACCCGTCAGGATGCGTTCAAGGAAATGCTGCGGGTGTTCGAGCCGATGGGCGTGATGCTGCGCGAAAAGCGCTACGAGGAAGACCGCTTCCTGCGCATGGCTACTGTATTGGTTGAAAAACGCGAGCTGCCCTGGGCGCACTTCGGCCCGGACACCAACTACCCGCCGACCAAATCGACGCCGCGCGTCTGGGAAGAACCGACGCGCTTCGAGGAAGAGCGCAAGCGCTTCTTCACCACCACCGACGAACTGCTGGCCGCCGCGCAGAGCAAGGACCTCAAGCGCATCGAACCCGCCTACCAGGCGGTCTACGACAGCTGCAAGAGCTGCCACAACCCGTTCAAGGCGCGCTGACCCGGCATGTTGCGCCTGACCGAACTCAAGCTGCCGCTCGATCACCCGCCGGCAGCCCTGCGCCCGGCGCTGTGCGCCCGGCTCGGCATCGCCGACGACGAACTGATCGGCTACACGGTGTTCAAGCGCAGCCACGATGCACGCAAGAAATCGGCCATCGTCCTGCTCTACCAGATCGACGTCGAACTGCGCGATGAGGCCCGCGTCGCTGCCCGCCTGAAGGACGACCGCCACATCGTGCCGACGCCGGACATGGACTACCACTTCGTCGCCCGCGCCCCCGAAGGCCTGAACGAGCGCCCGGTAGTCATCGGCATGGGCCCCTGTGGCCTGATGGCCGGGCTGCTGCTGGCGCAGATGGGTTTCCGGCCGATCATCCTCGAACGCGGCAAGGCCGTGCGCGAGCGGACCAAGGACACCTGGGGCCTGTGGCGCAAGCACGTGCTCGACCCGGAATCGAACGTCCAGTTCGGCGAAGGCGGCGCCGGCACCTTCTCCGACGGCAAGCTGTACAGCCAGATCAAGGACCCGAACTTCCTCGGGCGCAAGGTCATGGCCGAGTTCGTCAAGGCCGGCGCGCCGGCAGAGATCATGTACGTGAGCAAGCCGCACATCGGCACCTTCCGGCTGGTCAAGATGGTCGAGAACATGCGCGCGACGATCCGCGAGCTGGGCGGCGAAATCCGCTTCGGCGCCCGCGTCGAGCGCCTGCAGATTGAAAACGGCCAGGTCGAAGGCGTCGAGCTCGCCGGCGGCGAGCGCATCGCCAGCCGCCATGTGGTGCTGGCGATCGGCCACAGCGCCCGCGACACCTTCCAGATGATCCACGGCAGCGGCGTCTATGTCGAAGCCAAGCCCTTCGCCATCGGTTTCCGCATCGAGCACCCGCAGACGCTGATCGACAAGGCCCGCTTCGGCCCCAACGCCGGCAACGAACTGCTCGGCGCCGCCGACTACAAGCTCGTCCATCATTGCGCCAACGGCCGCGCCGCCTACAGTTTCTGCATGTGCCCGGGCGGCCAGGTAGTCGCCGCCACCTCGGAACCCGGCCGCGTCGTCACCAACGGCATGAGCCAGTACTCGCGCGCCGAGCGCAACGCCAATTCGGCGCTGGTGGTCAATGTCGAACCCGAGGATTTCCCCGGCGACTACCGCAAAAACCCGCTGGCCGGCGTCGACTTCCAGCGCCACTGGGAAAGCCAGGCTTTCATCGCCGGCGGCAGCAACTACGACGCACCGGCGCAACGCGTCGGCGACTTCCTCGCCGGCCGGCCGTCGAGCGCCCTCGGCAAGGTCGATCCGTCCTACCAGCCCGGCGTGCACATGACCGACCTGAGCACCTGTGCGCCGGCCTTCGTCATCGACGCGCTGCGCGAAGCCATCCCCGCCTTCGACCGCCAGATCCACGGCTTCGCCATGGCTGACGCGGTACTCACCGGCGTCGAGACACGGACTTCATCGCCGATCCGCATCAAGCGCGGCGACAACTTCCAGAGCATCAACACCCGCGGCCTCTACCCGGCCGGCGAAGGCGCCGGTTACGCCGGCGGCATCCTGTCGGCGGGCGTGGACGGCATCAAGGTCGCCGAGGCCGTGGCCCGGGCGATGACGCAAGCCTGATCAGGCGAACTGACCGGCCACCCAGCCCGACGACCAGGCCCACTGGAAGTTGTAGCCGCCCAGCCAGCCGGTGACGTCGACCACTTCGCCGATGAAGTAGAGGCCGGGCACTTCTCGCGCCGCCATGGTCTTTGATGACAATGCTGCGGTCGACACGCCGCCGAGCGTGACTTCGGCCTTGGCAAAGCCCAGCGTACCCGCCGGCATCAGCGACCAGGCGTTGAGCTGGCTGGCGATATGTTCGAGGTCGCGCCGGCCGAGTTCGCCGATTGGCCGATTGACCGCCTTGTCGCCGCCGACCAGCGCACACCACTCGTGGGCAAAGCGCCGGGGCAGGCGTTCGGCGAGCAGGTTGGGCAGATGCACCCGGCCCTGGCGCTGCCCTTCCAGCCAGTCGCCGGCGTCGATGCCGGGCAGCAGGTCGATTTCCAGCGGCCGTTTCTTGCCGCTGCCGTATTCCTGCATCTGCCAGTAGCTGGAAATCTGCAGAATGGCTGGGCCGGACAGGCCGCGGTGGGTGATCAGCACGTTTTCTCGGAAGGCCGCCGTGGCAAAACTGGCACTGGCATCGAGGGTGGCGCCGGCCATCGGCTTCAGCGGTTCGAGCAGTTCCGGCGCCAGCGCCAGCGGCACCAGCGCCGGTCGCGGCGGCACCACGGGAATGGCGAACTGTTCGGCCAGTTGATAGCCGAAAGGCGAAGCGCCGATTTTCGGAATTGCCAGGCCGCCGGTGGCAACGACCAGCGACTGGCTGCGGAAGGCCCCTTGATCGGTGAGCACCCGCCACGGCAGCGCCGCGTCGTTGGCCAGGCGTTCGACGCCCTGCACCGCGCACGGCATCGCCCAGCGCACGCCGGCATCCACGCAGGCGTCGCGCAGCATGGCGATGATCTCTTCGGCCGAGTCGTTGCAGAACAACTGGCCGTGTTCGCGCTCGTGGTAGGCGATGCGGCGCTTGTCGAGCATCGCGATGAAATCGTGCTGGGTGAAACGGGCCAGCGCCGAGCGGCAGAAATGCGGGTTCTGCGACAGGTAGTTGTCGGCGCTGACGCTGCGGTTGGTGAAATTGCAGCGGCCACCGCCGGAAATCCGGATGCGCTCGCCGAGCTTTTCGGCATGGTCGACCAGCAGCACGCGCCGCCCGCGGGCCCCGGCCTGGGCGGCACACATCATGCCGGCGGCACCGGCACCGATGATGATCACGTCAAATTGCATGGCACATCGCTTCGCTCGGCATCAGGCGGCGCATTCTAACATCGGCGCAATGCTTGACGGCGCGGGCGTCTGGCGCCACGCTATGCACACACAAACAGTATGGTGCGTTATGGACGGAATCAACCTGCCTGCCATGCTCGGCGGCATCGGCCTCTTCCTGCTCGGGATGACGATGATGACCGACGGGCTGAAGCTGGCGCTGGGCCCCTCGCTGGCCAGCCTGTTGCACACCTGGACGGCGACCCGGCTGCGCGGCCTGCTGTTCGGCATTTTCTCGACCGCCCTGGTGCAGTCATCGACGGCGATCACCGTCGCCACCATCGGCTTCGTCAATGCCGGCCTGCTGCCGCTGGGACAATCGCTGTGGGTGTTCTTTGGTTCGAATGTCGGCACCACCTTCACCGGCTGGCTGGTCGCCGTGATCGGCTTCAAGCTGAAAATCGAGGCGGCCGCGCTGCCCTTGATCGGCATCGGCATCATGTTGCGCATTTCCGGTGCGGAAACCCGGCGTGGCGCCGTCGGTAACGCCATTGGCGGCTTCGGCGTGCTGTTCCTGGGCATCGGTTTTCTGCAGCAGGCCTTTGCCGCCGGCGGCAGCGGGCTCGATCTGAGCGCCCTTTCCGGACACGGCATCTGGTCGATCCTGGCCTTCGTACTGGCCGGGGTGCTGTTGACCGTGGTCATGCAGGCCTCCGCCGCAGTCCTGGCAATCGTGCTCACACTGGCCGAAGCCGGCGTCCTGCCGATGAATGAAGCCGCCGCCGCGGTCATCGGCGCCAACATCGGCACCACCGCCACCGCCCTGCTCGCCGCCATCGGCGCCACGCCGAACGCACGCCGGGCCGCCGCCGCCCACGTCATGTTCAATTTCCTGACTGGCATTGTCGCCCTGTTCATGCTGCCGGCGCTGCTCTCGCTGATCGGCATGCTGCGCGACTGGCTCGAACTCGGTGCCCAGCCCGCCGTCAGCCTGGCCCTGTTCCATACCGTCTTCAACCTGCTCGGGGTGATCCTGATGTGGCCGCTGACCGGCCGTCTGGCGCGTTTCCTGGAAGGCCGCTTCCGGACCGAGGAAGAGGAAATCGGCCGGCCGCACTACATCGACCGCAACGTCGGCTCGGTACCTTCACTGGCGGTCGATGCCCTGCACCGCGAAGTCTCGCGGCTGGGCAACATCGTCCTCGACATGGCCCGCCTGCGCAGCACGCCGGATGGTGCCGGCCCGGCCGCCTGGCCTCGGGTCAATCCTTTCCCGCCGCTATCGCGGGCGATCCTCGACTTCGTTGCCGAGGTCAACCGGCATCCGATGCCCCAGGACACGGCGCACAACCTGGCGACGCTGCTGCGCGTGCACCGCTACTACGATACCTGCCACGAACTGTGCGCCGAACTCGGGCGGATTCATTCGACGCTGCCGCTGATCGCCGTTCACGACCTGGTCGATGAAAGCCGCAGCCTGGCCGCCCAGGCCGTCGGGCTGCTCGAACGGGTCGATCCCCTGCTCGCCGGTCAGACCCTGCCCGAAGCCGAACAACTGGGCGGTTTCGAACTGGCCTACCACGCGCTGAAAGCAAAACTGCTCGAAGCGGGCGCTGCCGGCAGCATCCCGATCGAGCAGATGGACGAACTGATGAGCGGTTTCAGCGCCCTGCGCCGCCTGGTCGAACAGGCGAACAAGGCGGCCCGCATGCTGGAGACCCTGGACCCGGTGGCCGGCAGCGCGCCCGTGTCGCTGGAAAGCGCCTAGGCGGCTTCGTCCATCGGCACCAGGAAGTCCTTGCTGATGCCGTTGCCGATCAGGTAGATGCGATCCATGAAGTCGGTCAGCCACTCGTGCAGGCCGTCCTTGAGGATGTCCTCGATCCGGCCGTAACGCAGTTGCGAGTACAGCTGACCGGCCTGGCGCAGGGTTTCGCCGGAATGGTTGTTCGACAGCAGTTCGAGATTCTTGACCACGCCGTTCAGGCAGAAGCGCAGGGAGCGCGGCATGTCGCTGTTGAGGATCAGCAGCTCGGCGACCCGCTCCGGCGTGATCACGTCGCGGTACACCTTGCGATAGACCTCGAAGGCCGACACCGAGCGGAGCAAGGCGCCCCACTGGTAGAAATCGGTGGCTTCCTCTTCCTCGCCGTGCGGACGCAGGACGTGGTATTTCACGTCGAGGATGCGCGCCGTGTTGTCGGCACGTTCGAGCAAGGTGCCGAGGCGGATGAAGTGGAAGGCCTCGTCCTGCAGCAGCGTGCCCAGCGTGGTCCCGCGTGACAGCGAGGAACGCAGCTTGACCCACTCGAAGAAATCGCCGACGCCGGCATTGACGATCTGCTCGAAACTCTTTTCGCGGGCTTCCAGCCAAGTCGAGTTCATCGTTTCCCACATCTCGGTGGTCAGCGTGCCGCGCACCGCGTGCGCGTTCTCGCGAGCCATGCGCAAGCAGCTGTAGATCGACGAGAAATTGTCGTGGTCGCTGACCATGAAACGCAGCACGTTCTCGCCATTGACCGTGTCGTACTTGGCGGCGTAGGCCTCCTCCAGGCTGTTCAGCGCGATGATCGCGGCCCAGCTCTGGTTGGCGGCTTCTTCGGACTGGGGCACCAGCGACATCTGCCAGGTGACGTCGAGCAGGCGGGCAAGATTTTCGGCGCGCTCGATGTAGCGCGACATCCAGAACAGGTGATCGGCAGTACGGCTCAGCATGATTAATCCTCCAGAACCCAGGTATCCTTGGTACCGCCGCCCTGCGACGAATTGACGACGAGCGAGCCCTTGGTCAGGGCGACCCGGGTCAGCCCGCCGGGCACCATGTTCACGCACTTGCCCGACGACAGCACAAAGGGCCGCAGATCGAGGTGACGCGGCGCAATGCCTTCCTCGACAAAAGTCGGGCAGTTGGACAAGGCCAGCGTCGGCTGGGCGATGTAACCGTCCGGCTTGGCCAGCAGCAACTGGCGGAATTTCTCGATCTGCTCCCTGGTCGAGGCCGGACCGACCAGCATGCCGTAACCGCCGGCGCCGTGCACTTCCTTGACCACCAGTTCGCCGAGGTGATCGAGCACGTAGGCCAGATCGTCCTTCTTGCGGCACATGTAGGTCGGCACGTTGTTGAGGATCGGCTCCTCACCGAGGTAGAAACGGATCATCTCCGGCACGTAGGGGTAGATCGACTTGTCGTCGGCGACGCCGGTGCCGATGGCGTTCGACAGGGTGACGTTGCCGGCCTGGTAGGCCTTGAGGATGCCGGGCACGCCGAGCGCCGAATCGGCGCGGAAAGCCAGCGGATCGAGGAAGTCGTCGTCGATCCGGCGATAGATCACGTCGACGCGTTGCGGACCCTGCGTCGTGCGCATGTACACCGTCTCGTCCTTGACGAAGAGATCGCGGCCCTCAACCAGTTCGACGCCCATCTGCTGGGCCAGGAAGCTGTGTTCGAAATAGGCGCTGTTGTAAGCCCCCGGCGTCAACACGACCACGGTCGGATCGGTGATGCCCTGCGGCGCGACGGCACGCAGCTTTTCCAGCAGCATGTCCGGGTAATGCTGAACCGGTGCCACCTTGTGCCGGGCAAACAGCTCCGGGAACAGGCGCATCATCATCTTGCGGTCTTCGAGCATGTACGACACACCCGACGGCACGCGCAGGTTGTCTTCGAGCACGTAGAACTCGCCGGCGCCGGCGCGGACCAGGTCGACCCCGGCGATATGGGCGTAGATGCCGGCCGGCACGTCGACGCCCTTCATCACCGCACGGTACTGGGCGTTGTCCAGCACCTGTTCGGCCGGGATCTTGCCCGCCTTGAGGATTTCCTGATCGTGGTAGATGTCCCACAGGAACATGTTCAGCGCCTTGACCCGCTGGCGCATGCCGCGTTCCATCGCCTTCCATTCCTTCGATGGAATGACGCGCGGAATGATGTCGAAGGGAATCAGGCGCTCCTTGCCGGCCTCCTCGCCATAGACAGCGAAGGTGATGCCGACGCGGTGGAAAGCCAGATCGGCTTCGGCGCGCTTGCGCTCGATGCGCTCGGGCGGCGTCTCCTTCAACCACGCTTCGTAGCGTTTGTAGTGCTCCCGGACGCCACCGTCGGCGTCGTACATCTCGTTATAGAAGTTCATGTCCGACTCTTTTATGAGGATGCTCTCGTTTTCAATTCAGCAGAAACCGTGCCACGACCCAAAACCTCATTGAAACAGCGGATTAGGAAATTCCGATGAATATGCACGCCCCATACTGGTGCGAAGTGACAACATGGTGCGCACCAATAAAAAAACCCGCCGGAGCGATCCGGCGGGTTTTTGGCAAAGCAGGCAAGAGATCAGGCGCGCTCGAGGATGACCGCGATACCCTGACCGCCACCGATACACATGGTGACCAGTGCGTACTTGCCGGCAACGCGTTCCAGTTCGTACAACGCCTTGGTGGCAATGAAGGCACCGGAACAGCCAACCGGGTGGCCGAGGGCGATGGCGCCGCCGTTCGGGTTGGTCTTGGCCGGATCGAGACCGAGCACCTTGGACACCGACAGGGCTTGCGCGGCGAAGGCTTCGTTCGATTCGATGACGTCCATCTGGTCCAGCGTCAGGCCGGCCTTCTTGAGCGCCAGCTTGGTCGCCGGGATCGGACCTTCGCCCATGACGTCGTTCGGCACGCCGGCAACGGCGTAACCGGCGATACGGGCACGGGCCTTGTAACCGGCCTTGGCAGCGACATCGGCGGCGGCCAGCACGAAGAAGGCCGCGCCGTCGTTGATGCCGGAGGCGTTACCGGCGGTGACGGTACCGTCCTTCTTGAACGCCGGCTTCATCTTGGCCAGGGTTTCCATGGTAGTGCCGCGCTTGATGTACTCGTCGGCATCGAAAACCACGTCGCCCTTGCGCGTCTGCTTGACGATGGGGACGATCTGCGACTGGAAGTAACCGGCATCCTGGGCAGCAGCGGCACGACGCTGCGACTCAACGGCGAAGGCATCCTGCTCTTCGCGGCTGATGCCGTGCTTGGCAGCCAGGTTTTCGGCAGTGATGCCCATGTGGCCGACGCCGAACGGGTCGGTCAGGACGGCAACCATCGAGTCGATCGCCTTGGTGTCGCCCATGCGCGCACCGGAACGCAACGCCGGCAGCAGGTAGGCGGCCTTGGACATGACTTCGACACCGCCGCCGATACCGTAGTCGGCATCGTTCAGCATGATGTTCTGGGCGGTGGTAACGATGCCCTGCAGGCCGGAGGCGCACAGGCGGGAAACCTGCATGGACACCGATTCCATGGGCAGGCCGGCCTGGATCGAGGCGACGCGCGAGGCGTAGGCATAACGGGAATCGGTCGGCATCGTGGTGCCCACCGTGACGTAATTGATCTGCTGGGGATCGACGCCGGAGCGGGCAATCGCTTCCTTCATCACGATACCGGCCAGTTCGCTGGTATCGAAATCAGCCAGGGAGCCGCCAAAGGAACCGATGGGGGAACGGACCGCGCTCAGAACGACAACTTCTCTGCTCATGTAGAACTCCTCTTAAAAATTATTTTCAGCCCGCCAGACTGGCAAGCCCCAACAAAAAGAGCAACAACATCCATAGCACAGTGGCGCGCCAGACCAAGCCGACGGCACTTTGCATGAAATCCACATCGGCCGGATCGCCGATCCCGAGTTCGGCGCGGTCGGAGACCTCGCCCTCTTCGATCACCGAACCGCCCAGTTGCACGCCCAGGGCGCCAGCACCGCTGGCCAGCACGATCCCGAGATCGCGGTCCGGCCACAGCGCCGGCTGGGTTCGCCAGCAGTGCACCGCATCCTCGAAATCGCCGACGACGGCAAATGCCGCAGCCGTAGTCCGTAAAGGCAGCCAGTCGATGATACCGAAAGCCTGGCGGGAGAATATCGGAAATTCATTATGCGCCGTCGGGGCATCGGCTGTCCAACGGTCGCGCACGATCAGCGCCAGACGGTAGAGCAAGGCGCCACAAGGACCGGGCAGCAGGATGAACCACAGCAGCACGGCAAAGACGTGGCGATGCGAGGCGCCGAGCGCGCCCTCGATGGACAGCCGGGACACATCGCGGGCACTCAGGCCCTGGGTGGCGATGCCCTGCCAATCGGCGAGCAACTGACGCGCCCGTTCCAGGTCGCCGAGACGCAGCGCCAGCTGGATTTCCGTGTAATGGTGGCTGAACTGACGAAAACCCATGGTCAGGTAAAGGACGCCGACGTTGAGCAGCCAGCCGAGCAGCGGGTTCAGCGAATACAGCAGGACGTAGAGCAGGCCGACCAGCACCACCGGCAGGAGAACGGCGATCAACCAGGCGGCCACGCCATGGTGGCGGCTGCCGGCATTGAACTTCGACTCGACGAAGCCGGCCCACAAGCCCAGCGGCTCGGCGACGATGCGCCGATAGTCCAGCGGCTTGAATTGCTCGATCAGGAAGACGGCGATCAACGAAAAAAGACTCATGGGCGGTGTATTACCCTGCGCAGCGGTTTGTTCCAGGCCAAGGCATCAAGATACCACAAGCCTTTCGGTCAGCGAGCGGATCATGCCAGCCGTCGCTCCCCAGATGAAATGATCGCCGTAGGGCATTGCATAATAATGACGTAAAGCGCCACGCAGATGAACCGAATGGCGCTGGTGATTGGCCTCATCGAGCAGGAAGGCCAGCGGCACCTCGAAAACCTCGGCCACTTCGAAAGGATCGAGGGCCAACGAGAACGGCGGCGTCACCAGCCCGACCACGGGCACCACGCAAAAACCGGTACCGGTACGATATTCCGGCAGGTAACCGAGGATATCGACGTGGCGGCGCGCCAGCCCGATTTCCTCCTCGGTCTCGCGCAAGGCCGTCTCCAGCGGCGAAGCGTCCTCGGCCTCGACCCGGCCGCCGGGAAAACTCACCTGCCCGGCATGATCGCGCAGGTGCGCGGTGCGCTGGGTCAGCAGCACAGTGAAACCCGGTTCGCGCCGGACGATGGGAAACAGGACGGCGGCCGGCGTCAGCTCGCTGCTGCGAGCACCATCCTCGATCACTGCCTCCCCTGCTGCCGGCGCCGGCAGCAGGCTGCGGCGCAAACGGACCAGTTCGTCTTCGGTCAAGCCACCGGTCCTTCCTCGATTTCCGCATGCACGGCGTTCAGTGCATCCTGCAGCGTTTCTTCCGGCAGTCCGTTGATCGCCGTCGCCACCACGTCGGCCGCCTCGACGGCGCCGACCGGCAGGCGCTTGCTGTCGAGCGAGGCGATCAGCGCAGCGCTGGCGCCGACCACGCGCAACAGCGACTGGCGCTCGCGCATCAGCATTTCCAGTTCGGTACGCAAGAGCGCGATTTCCTGATCTTTTTGCGGCATATTCTCTCTCCTAAAAGCGCCTTTTCAGCGTCATCGTGCTGCCGTCACGCTGCATCTCCATGCGGTTGAGCACACTCATTCCCAGCAGCGCAATCGGCAGATCGGTCTGGTGGATCACCGCATCGACCTGATGCAGTGTCATGCCGCCGATCCGCACGTTATCAAGTTGTATCTTGCTGACCACGACCTGGCCGTTCGCGGTCTGCGAAATGCCCTTCTGGCCACGGTTGAAATCCAGCCCCATGCGCCGCGCATCGCTGGCACCCAGGGAAATCATGCTGGCCCCGGTATCGACCAGGAAACGCACCGACACGCCGTTGATCGTCCCGGTCGTGAAGAAATGCCCCTGCCCGTCGGCCTGCAGTACCAGACGGTCGGAATCACTGCTGGCCGCCACGCCGACTGCGTTCTGCCCGACCTTCAGCGGACGCTTGCGACCGTTGATCTCGACCACCACCTGGTCACCCTGGACCGAAACGACCTTGACGCCATCGACCGTCGCCCCGACCGGAACCGCGCGCGGCGCCCCGCCGTTGATCTTGAGCAGCGCCTTGCTGCCGATGATGCCGGCCAGCCCGACTTCCTGCGCGGCCAGCGCGGAGGACAGCAACAGACAAAACGCGGCGAGCGTAAAATGAACGCCCTTTCCCGCCAAGCGCAGCACAGCCATGAAACCGGTCGCCATCTTTCGTCACTCCCCTACCGAAGGTCCGGGCTATTTTGCCATATTCCTTGAGCAGCAAGGGATTCCATGGACATTGATCGCCATCGACGAGGGTGAAACCGTCCCCGTCAGCGCCGAAGATTACGCCGGCCTGTGCTTCATGGGCGGGCCGATGAGCGTGAACGACCCACTGCCCTGGATCGCCCTGGTCTGCGCGCTGATCCGCGACGCGGTCGCCCGCGACATCCCGGTGATCGGTCACTGTCTGGGCGGCCAGCTGATCAGCAAGGCCCTCGGCGGTCAGGTGACCCGGAACCCGGTCAAGGAAATCGGCTGGGGCACGGCCGACGCGCAGGACGACGCAAGCGCCCGCCACTGGCTGGGCGAACTGGCCGGCCGGACGGGCACGGTGTTCCAGTGGCACGGCGAAACCTTCAGCATCCCGCCCGGCGCCACCCGGCTGTTCGGCAATGCCTACTGCACCAACCAGATGTACGTGCTCGGTCCGCATCTGGGCATGCAGTGCCACGTCGAGATGACGCCGGAAATGATCTCCACCTGGTGCGAGCAATGGGCCGACGAAGCCCTGTCGGTGGCCGACCAGCCCAGCGCCCAGACACCGGCCGAAATGCAGGCCGGCATTGCCGCCCAGTTGCCAGTGATGCGCCAGTTGTCGGAACAGCTCTACTCGGTCTGGATCAAGGGCCTGCGCCACTGAATGGAAAAAGGCGGCCGCAGCCGCCTTTCCTGACCGGTTTGCCGGCGATCAATCGCGGTAGTTGCCGTCCTTGATCGGGAAATCGGTGATTTTCGAGCGGACAAGCGCAATCGCTTCGCGCAGTTCGTCGATCTTCTTGCCCGACACCCGCACCGCGTCGCCCTGGATCGAGGCTTGTGCCTTGAGCTTGGCGTCCTTGATCAGCTTGACGATCTTCTTGGCCAGCTCGCTGTCGATGCCATCGCGGATCTTCAGTTCCTGCTTGGCCTTGTTGCCGGAAACGCTCTGCACCTTCTGCGCATCGAGCCGCTTGACGCTGTCCTTTTCCTTCTTTTCCAGTGCCGGGAAAAGCAGGTCCTTGATCTGGTCGAGCTGAAAGTCGGAGTCGCCCCACAAGGTGATCAGCTTGTCCTTCTCGTTCAACTCGACCTTGGCCGAGGTGCCCTTGAAGTCGTAGCGGTTATCGATCTGGCGCGAGGTGACGTCGACGGCATTCTTCAACGCCACCATGTCCGCTTCGGAGGTGAAGTCAAAGCTCGGCATGGCGATTACTCGAAATGGCAGACGTAGTGGTAAGGCGCGTCGCAGGCGATCTCGAAGCTGGAATTGCCCGGCACGTTGAACGACTCACCGGCGCCGTAGGTCTTCCACTCGCTCTCGCCCTTGAGCTTGACGCGGCAGGAACCGCCGACGCCTTCCATGACTTCCGGCGCGCCGGTGTTGAAGGTCAGCGACGACGGCAGGATCACGCCGACGGTCTTCTTGGTGCCATCGGCGAGGATGACGGTGTGGCTGACGCACTTGCCGTCGAAATAGACGTTGGCAGCCTTGACCACGGAAACGTTGTCGAATTGAGACATCAGATACCCCAGAGTTTTTCAATGATGGATTTGGCGATGAAACCGACCATGCCGAAAGCCAGCACGAAGAACAGGACGAAGGTCCCGGTCTTGCCGGCTTTCGACTTCCAGGCGATTTCGCCGATGATGAACAGCATGAACAGGATGAAGGCGCCGACGCCCCAGGTCGAGAAAAAGTCGGCGATCTGCTCCTCGTTGAAGCCGAATACAGTACCTTCCACCGATCAACCGCCCTTGCGTGCCTTGAGATTGGCGGCAATGCGCATGCGCAGCGCATTGAGCTTGATGAAGCCGCCGGCATCCTTCTGGTCGTAGGCACCGGCGTCGTCCTCGAAGGTGGCGATGGTCGAGTCGAACAGCGAATCGGTCTTGGAATCGCGGCCGACGACGATCACGTTGCCCTTGTACAGCTTGACGCGGACGAAGCCGTTGACGTTCTGCTGGGTGTGGTCGATCAGGGTCTGCAGCGCGACGCGCTCCGGGCTCCACCAGTAGCCGTTGTACACCAGGCTGGCGTAGCGCGGCATCAGGTCGTCCTTGAGGTGGGCGACTTCGCGATCGAGGGTGACCGACTCGATGGCGCGGTGGGCGCGCAGCATGATCGTGCCGCCCGGGGTTTCGTAGCAGCCGCGCGACTTCATGCCGACGTAGCGGTTCTCGACCAGGTCGAGGCGACCGATGCCGTGCTTGCCGCCGAGCTGGTTGAGCTTGGTCAGCACCTGGGCCGGGCTCAGGCGCTCGCCGTTCAGCGCAACGATGTCGCCCTGCTCGTATTCGATGTCGAGGTATTCGGCCGCATCGGGTGCCGCTTCCGGCGACACCGTCCAGCGCCACATGGATTCCTCGGCCTCGGCGGCCGGATCTTCGAGATGGCGGCCTTCGTAGGAGATGTGCAGCAGGTTGGCGTCCATTGAGTACGGCGAACCGCCCTGCTTGTGCTTCATCTCGACCGGGATGCCGTGCTGCTCGGCGTAGGCGAGCAGCTTCTCGCGCGACAGCAGGTCCCATTCGCGCCACGGGGCGATGACCTTGACGCCCGGCTTCAGCGCGTAGGCGCCGAGTTCGAAGCGGACCTGGTCGTTGCCCTTGCCGGTGGCGCCGTGCGAAATGGCGTCGGCACCGGTCAGGTTGGTGATCTCGATCAGGCGCTTGGCGATCAGCGGACGGGCGATCGAGGTGCCGAGCAGGTATTCGCCTTCATAGACGGTGTTGGCACGGAACATCGGGAAGACGAAGTCACGGACGAACTCCTCACGCAGGTCGTCGATGAAGATGTTTTCCGGCTTGATGCCGAACTTCAGCGCCTTGGCGCGCGCCGGCTCGAGCTCTTCGCCCTGGCCGAGGTCGGCGGTGAAGGTCACCACTTCGCATTGATAGGTGTCCTGCAGCCACTTGAGGATGACCGAGGTATCCAGACCGCCCGAGTAGGCGAGAACCACTTTCTTGACGTCGCTCATTTGCTTTTCCAGTTGCGTTTTGACAATGCCGATCAGACCTTGAGGCGGCCGAGCAGCAGGTATTCCATGAGGGCCTTCTGAACGTGCAGGCGGTTTTCCGCCTCGTCCCAGACCACCGATTGCGGACCGTCGATGACGTCCGCCGTCACTTCCTCGCCGCGATGCGCCGGCAGGCAGTGCATGAACACGGCCTTAGGATCAGCCACCGCCATCATCTCGGCGTCGACACACCAATCGGCGAAGGCTTTCATGCGTTCCTCGTTTTCGGCTTCGAAGCCCATCGAGGTCCACACGTCGGTGGTGACCAGGTCGGCACCGCGACAGGCGTCCATCGGGTCGGCAAAGACCGCGTAGCGCGTCGGATCGACGCCGGCGATCAGGGCCGGATTCAGTTCGTAGCCGGGCGGCGTCGACACATGCACCTTGAAGTCGAGGACGTCGGCGGCCTGCAGCCAGGTATTGCACATGTTGTTGGCGTCACCGACCCAGGCCACGGTCTTGCCCTGGATGGAGCCGCGATGCTCGATGTAGGTGAAGATGTCGGCGAGGATCTGGCAGGGGTGGTATTCGTTGGTCAGGCCGTTGATCACCGGCACGCGCGAGTTGGCAGCGAAGCGCTCGATGATGTCCTGCTCGAAGGTGCGGATCATCACGATGTCGCTCATGCGCGAGATGACCTGGGCTGCATCCTCGACCGGCTCGCCGCGCCCCAGCTGGGAATCGCGGGTGTTCAGGTAGATTGCCGAACCGCCGAGCTGGTGCATGCCGGCCTCGAACGACAGGCGGGTGCGCGTGCTGGCCTTCTCGAAAATCATCACCAGCGTACGGTCGCTGAGCGGCCAGTACTTCTGGTAGGACTTGAACTGGTCCTTGATCCAGCGCGTGCGCTCGAACACGTACTGGTGTTCGTCACGGCTGAAATCCTTGAACTGCAGGAAATGCTTGATCGTCATTGCCTCACTCCGCCAGGAAGGCCTTGATCAGCGGCAGCATCCGCTCGACCAGCTCGCGGGCGTCAGCCTCGCTGAAGTTGAGCGGCGGCAGCAGGCGGATCACGGTGTCGCCGGTGACGTTGATCAGCAGGCCGGCAGCCAGGCCCCGCTTGACCAGATCGCCGCAAGGGCGATCGAGTTCGATACCGATCATCAGGCCGTGGCCGCGGATATCGACCAGACCGGCGACCCCGGCCAGCCCCTCGGCAAAACCCTGACGGATCAGCGCACCGATCCGGGCGGCGTTGTCGAGCAGGCCTTCTTCCTCGATACATGCGATGGTGGTCAGCGCTGCCGTGCAGGCGAGCGGGTTGCCGCCGAAGGTCGAACCATGGTTGCCCGGCCCGAACAGGCCGGTGGCCCGCCCGCCGGTCATGCAGGCACCGATCGGTACGCCGGAACCCAGCCCCTTGGCCAGCGTCGCCACATCCGGCTGGACGCCGACCTGCTGGTAACCGAACCATTTGCCGGTGCGCGCCATGCCGCACTGGACTTCGTCGCAGATCATCAGCCACTCGTGGGCGTCGCACAGCTGGCGCACGCCTTGATAGTAGGCCGCATCGCACAGATGAATGCCGCCCTCGCCCTGAATGATTTCCAGCATCACGGCGACGATGTTGTTGTGGTGTTCGGCGACGGCGCGGACCGCCTCGAGATCGCCGTAAGGGACGCGGATGAAGCCGGCGACCAGCGGCTCGAAACCGGCCTGCACCTTGCGGTTGCCGGTCGCCGACAGGGTCGCCATGGTGCGGCCGTGGAAGGCCTTTTCCATGACGATGATGGTCGGCAGTTCGATGCCCTTCTTGTGACCGTAGTAGCGTGCCAGCTTGATCGCTGCTTCGTTGGCTTCACAACCGGAATTGGCGAAGAAGACTTCGTCCATGCCCGACAGCGCGCACAGCTTGTCAGCCAGTTGTTCCTGGCCGGTCACCCCGTAGAGATTCGAGGTGTGCAGCATCCGCCCGGCCTGCGCCGCGATCGCAGCGACCAGCTTGGGATGGGCGTGACCCAGGGTATTGACGGCGATGCCGGACAAGGCATCCAGGTATTCCCGCCCCTCGGTATCCGTGATCCGGCTGCCGGCGCCATGGCTGAAAGCCACCGGCAAGCGGGCGTAGGTATTCATGACATGCGACATGAGGCAACCCCATAAAACGAAAACGGCGGCTACCGCCGCCGGAACGATCACAACCCGTACCGGCAAATAAATCCGGAAAGAGTTGCAGAAAGCTGAATGTTAAGTGAAAAATAGCGCCTTGTATAGAACGGCCAAACCATGCGAATCGCCATATTCAACCAGAAAGGCGGCGTCGGAAAGACGACCACCACGCTCAATCTCGGCGCAGCCCTGAACCGCTCGGGCAACCCGCCGCTGTTGATCGACCTCGATCCTCAGGGTCACCTGTCGAGCATCCACGGCCAGGCGCCACTCGATGCCGGACAGAGCCTGTTCGCCTTTTTCCAGGATTTGCGCACCCTGCAGGAACTCGAGGTTGAGTGGGAGCATATCGGCCGCCTGATCCCCGCTCACCAGCAACTGATCAAGGTCGATTCGATCTTCGGTAAAGGACCGGCCATTCTCAACAAGTTGCGCCATGGCCTGGACGTCCTCGAGGAAGCCAATCCGGAACGGCATTGCCTGATCGACTGCTGTCCCTACATCGGCGTGCTGGCGCTGAACGCGATTTTCGCCTGCGACTGTCTGGTCATCCCGGTATCCACCGATTACCTGTCGCTACAGGCCGCCGACCACATCACGCGAACGCTGCAGGTTCTGGAACCGGTGATGAAGCGCCGTGTCCCGCGTTACTACCTGCTGACACGCTTCGACCGCCGCCGCCGGATGAGCGAGGACGTACGCAACCGCCTGCGCGAACGCTATGGCGACGAAGTCATCGATACGGTGATTTCCGAGAATGTGACGGTGGCCGAAAGCCCCTCACTGAATCAGGACGTGTTCCGGCACAACGCCAGCAGCACGGGCGCCCACGATTACCGGAAACTGTTCAACGAACTGCTGGAACGCGGCAGCCTGCCAGTCACGACGCGCTGATCAGATCGACCACGTCTTCGTAGTTGATCGACCCCAGGCGGCCGTTCATGCTGACCTGATGGTGCTTGCACTCCAGAATTTCGCAGTAGTTGTAGATCTGCGCGACCTTGCGGCGAGCCTCTTCCTCATCCCGACCGTAGAAAGAGAGATGCTCAACGATAACGCCATTACGCGTCCGTATCCGGAAAAGGTACTTGCTTATCGTCCCAGCGAGCATAAAAACCTCAACAGATCAAAGCTGTATGAGGAGTATATGCAGTCGTTTCGAGAAACACAACGAATTCACCTGCCTGTGTCGCCACAATGTGGTAAAAATTTGTTGTTCAGCGATCCGCCAGCAACCTGACCTCGCGCTGCGGGAAGGGAATCTGCACACCATGCTCGCGGAAGGCCTGCCAGATGGCCAGATTGATGTCCGAAACGACGTTCATCTTGCCGTTTTCCGGATCGGCCACCCAGAAACCCAGTTCAAGATTGATGCTGCTGTCGGCAAACTGGGTGAGCAGCACCCGCGGCGGCGGGTCGGGCAGCACCCGCGGCTGACGCCGGGCCGACTCGACCAACAGGCGCATCGCCAGATCGAGATCGCTGTCGTAAGCCACACCGACCGTCGTACTCAGACGCAGACTGTTGTCGGAATAGGTCTGGTTCTGGACCACCGTGCCGATCAGCATTTCATTGGGCACGATGAATTCGATGCCGCCCGGATTACGGATGACGGTATAGCGTGTGGTGATCTGGCTGACGACCCCGCTGTCGGCGCCAATCTGGACGATGTTGCCGATGCGGATCGAACGCTCGAGCAGGATGATGAAACCGGACACGTAATTGCTGGCGATCTTCTGCAAGCCGAAACCGAGACCGACACCAAGCGCCCCGGTAAACACCGACAGGGCAGTCATGTCGATGCCGACCATCGACAGGCTGACCAGCACGGCCAGCACCGTCAGCACGGCCCGGGCAACCCGGACGCCGACGATACGCAGATTGCCGTCGAGCGAGCGCATGCCCATCAGGCGGGCCTCGATGACGCCGGAGATCCACAGCGCAAAGACCACGGTCAGGAAAATGGTCACCAGACCGCTGAAAATCAGCCACAGGTTCAGTTGCTGCTTGCCGATGCTGAAACCGACCTGGGTCATCGCCTCGATCACGAACGGTGCCAGATCGGTGATGTACAGCGCCAGCCAGCCCCAGACCAGCGTGGCGATCAGCTTTTCCCAGGAAGTCAGCCAACTGGCCCCGGGAAAGGCCTGGCGCAGCACATAGACGACACTGCGAACCAGCGCCATCGACGCCAGCAAGGGCATCGCCACTTGCAGCACGGTTACCGGCATGAAGGATTTGAGCGCCATCTGGGTCGCCCCGGTCAGCACCATCCCCGACACAGGGAAAGCCAGGCGTCCGCCGAGCTGACGGAAGCGTCCGCCGGCATCTTCACGATGCGTCCGTTGCCACCAGTGGGCGCCCCCCCAGGCCAGCACCAGGCAGCTGCCCAGCGCGACCAACTGCCAGACGAACAGCGGATCGCCGAAGTCCGCAAGTAATTTGCCGATCAGGCTCAGCGCCTGACGCGTCGACTCATCCATTCTGCTTCTCCAATACGGCGGCGAAGAAGCCGTCCGTATCGTGAAGATGCGGCAGCAGATGCAGCATGTCGCCGCTCACGGCCACGCCCTGGCGGGCCAGCACCTGTTCGGCCGGCACCAGGCGGAACGCCGGATGGGCGGCCAGGAAGGCGTCGACGATGCGCTCGTTTTCCTCGGCCAGCAGGCTGCAGGTGGCATAGACCAGCCGTCCGCCCGGGCGTAGCAGAGTCGCTGCCGCGGCCAGGATGTTGGTCTGTTTGGCGGTCAGTTCGGCAATCGACGCCGCGTCCTGGCGCCATTTCAGGTCGGGGTTGCGCCGCAGCGTGCCCAGCCCTGAACACGGCGCATCGACCAGCACGCGATCAACCTTGCCGGCCATGCGTTTCACCTTCTGGTCACGCTCGTGCTCGATGCGCACCGGATGGACATTGGACAAGCCCGAACGCGCCAGACGCGGCTTGAGCTTGCTCAGGCGGCGCTCGGAAACGTCGAGCGCGTAAAGGCGGCCGGTATTGCGCATCTGCGCACCGAGCAGCAGCGTCTTGCCGCCGGCGCCAGCGCAGAAATCGACGACCATCTCGCCGCGTTTGGCTTCGACCAGCAGCCCCAGCAACTGACTGCCTTCGTCCTGCACCTCGAAAGCCCCGCCCAGGAACAAGGGATGCTTGGCCAGCGCCGGCTTGTCGCGCAGGCGGACGGCCAGCGGCGACCAGGCGCCGGGCTGGGCGGCAATGCCGGCTTCGGCCAGTTGCGCGAGCAGGGCCTGACGGTCGGTTTTCAGGGTATTGACCCGTAAGTCCAGCGGCGCCGGTCGGTTCAGCGCTTCTGCCAGGACCGGGATTGCGTCCGCAGTAAAACTCGTCAGCAAGCGCTCGTACAGCCAGTCCGGCAGGTCGCAGCGCACCGCCGGCGACAAGGCCGACTCGTCGAACGCCGCCACACTGGAGAGCCAAGCTTCCTCGCCGGCTTTCAGCACCGGGGCCAGTTCGCGCAGATTCCAGCCACGCACGACCAGCAAGGCAACCAGCAGACGCCGGCGGTCGGACAGATTGTCGGCACAACGCGCTTCGATGCTGCGCCCCCGGCGCAGGACCGCGAACACCGTTTCGGCAACGAAACCGCGATCGGCATGCCCCAACTGGCGATGCTCACGGAAATAACGCGAGACCACGGCATCGGCCGGATGATCGAAATTCAGCAATTGCCCCAGCAGGGTTTCGGCGTGGGCAAAGAGGGCGGGCGTGAAGCGGACTTTCATGGTTTTCCTGACGGCATTTCCGGCCCGGTGCCGGAAATATCTAGCGTGGTGGCAAGCTGGGTGTAACTGTCACCTTTTTTATCGGTAAAGCGGATTTTAACCGGCAGACGCTGCCGATCCAGCGCAATCCAGATTTCGGTCAGTGTTTCACCCGCAGCGCGCAGGTGCAAGGTACGAAAACGGCCGGCCGGCGTCTCGATCTCTTCCTCGCCAAGCGAATCCAGTTGGTAGCGCTCGTAGCTACGACCGGCAACCACACCTATCGTCGATCCATTTTCCGGCGACCGGAGATAAGCCAGTTGATAAATCAGCGACAACAGATCCTGCGTACCCGGCGCAATCTTGAGCACACTGCCGTCGCGCTCCAGCCTCACCTCTCCGGTCGCCCAGTCGAAATCGGCGTTATCTCCGCGCGGCTTGCCATTGCGCAGAATGCGGAAGCCCTCCGGCTGCAGGCCATGCGCCACCAGCCGACCGAAGCTTTCATGCTCCTGGCGCAAGGGCTTGAGCAAGGCGACCAGGCCGCTGGTCTCGATCATGCTGCTCAGGCGATAACTGCCATCACCCGGAAAATCCCATTGATGCAGGGCCCGCCCGATCTGCATGCCAAGAGACTCCTTGACCACCACAAAGGCCAGTCGGCCGCTACCCGACAAGACCGGCTCAACGGCAGGCGGCCGAGGCGGACTGACCGCCTCGTCTGCCACGGCAGTCGCCAAAGCATCGTTCGCCGCGGCATCATCCCGGGCTGGCATCGCTGCCAAGCCAGCAGCGGTATCAACCGGCGGCACCGGCGCAGGCGCGGGGATTGGCTCGACCGGCGGCTTCGGCCGGGGGGGTGGCGATGGTTCGGGAACCGGCAACGGCGGCAAGGCTCGCAACTCGGCCTTCAGGGGGACGCTCTCCGGCGGCTCCCCGAACATCCCGTAGTCGATGCCGAACAAGGCGAAGGCATGGACCAGCAAGGAAAGCAGCAAGGCTGCGATGAACAGCTTCCGCATCGGGTTCAGCGCAGGGCTGGCGCCAGTAACGCGTCCTGTTCGAACACCTCGCCGGCAACCCGGACGCGCCCGTCAATCAGAGTCAACCGGCCTTCGGCAAACCAGCGCACGGCCTGCGGATAAACGCGATGCTCCTGACGCAGGACACGAGCCGCCAGGCTCGCCTCGTCGTCGTCATCAAGCACGGCAACTGCCGCCTGAACGACCACCGGGCCATGATCGAGTTCAGCGGTGACGAAATGCACGGTGCAGCCATGAATGCGCACCCCTTCGTCCAGTGCCCGCTGGTGCGTGTGCAAACCGGGGAAGGACGGCAGCAAGGAAGGATGGATATTGAGCAGACGGCCCGCATAGTGGCGGACGAAATCCGGCGTCAGAATGCGCATGAAGCCGGCGAGAACGACCAGGTCCGGGGAAAATTCGTCAATGCAGGCAGCGAGCGCAGCGTCGAAGGCCTCACGGCCGGCGAAGGCCTTGTGATCCAGGCAACGCGTCGCGATTCCGGCAGCGGCGGCCGTTTCCAGTCCCTTGGCATCCGCGCGGTTGCTGATCACGGCGGCAATATTGACGGGGAGACGCCCCGCATCGCGCTCGGCGATCAGTGCCTCCATGTTGCTGCCCCGGCCGGAAATCAGGATGACGATGTTTTTCATGTTCAGAAACCTACAGGAAGAAAGATGGCCGTGGCCACGGATTGCGTCATCCGCGACAAGGTGCGGCCGTTACGGTCGGCAACAACCTGGGCAATCAGGTCAAGCAAGCCGATGACACGACCGAACTCCCGTTCGAACGAGAGATTGCGATTGGCCGGATCAAGTTCATTGGACAGCAGGAAAAGCTCGCCGCCGGCACGCCGGTCCTGGCCGAGCTTCCAGATGGCGACTTCCATATTGCGCGCCGCATTGTATAACTTGGTTTCGTTCAGGCTGTCTAGGACGTAGAAGTCGTTCTTGTGCTCGAAGGCAGCATCGACCATGGTCAGCAGGCCGAACACCAGCGCCGCCACACGATCACCGGAAAAGCCTTCGGAAAACGCCAGCTGCGCGGCAAAGCGCTCGCGCTGACCAAGGAGTTCAGGCCAGTCATGATGGAGTCGCCGCCGCAGCCGATCGACGGCAGCCTCCCGGCTGGGCAGTCCGGCCTGGCGCCACTCGCGCGGGTTGCGCTTGTAGAGCTTGTCGGCAATCAGCAGCAAACCATCGACAATCTCGCGCCGCGTCGTATCGGCAATGCGATCAACCTCGGTTTTCAGCAGATACCGGGCATCAACCCGGGTTTCGGTACGACCGTCACTGCCCATGCGGGTTGAGCAGGCACCCAAAAAACCCGCCAGCAAAAGGCCGGCAAGGAGATTCGCGCCAAGGCTCAAACGTCTCATGCGAACGTTCCGGGGAATGAAGGAGGCCGCATTATAATCCGGGCATGCCGACCATCGCCCGCCTCCCCGACCTCCTGATCAGCCAGATTGCCGCCGGCGAGGTCGTTGAAAGACCCGCCTCCGTATTGAAGGAGCTTCTCGAAAACAGCCTCGACGCCGGCAGCACGGCGATCCAGGTGCACCTGGAGGAAGGCGGCGTCAAGCTGATCCGCATCACCGACGACGGCTGCGGGATTGCCAGGGACGAGCTGGCGCTGGCGCTGACCCGGCATGCCACCTCGAAGATCGCCAGCCTCGACGACCTCGAACGCGTCGCCAGCTTCGGCTTTCGCGGCGAGGCACTGGCCTCGGTCGCCGCCGTCGCCCGGCTCGCCATCACCAGCCGCGAACGCGGCGCGGCGCACGCCTGGAAGCTGCGCGGCGAAAATGGCGCAGAACCCGAACCGGCGGCGCTGATGGCCGGCACCGTGGTCGAGATGCGCGACCTCTATTACAACACCCCGGCGCGGCGCAAATTCCTCAAGTCGGAGAGCACCGAGTTCGCCCACTGCGCCGACGCCGTCCGCCGCCTGGCGCTGACCCGGCCCGATGTCGCCATCAGCCTGACGCACAACGGCCGCAGCCTGTTCCAGCTGGCGCCGGCCGACCGCGCCCGGCGCATCGCCGAAGTGGTCGGCGACGATTTTGTCACGGCATCACGTACGGTCGACGCTGCCGCCGGTCCGATTTCGCTGACCGGCTTCGCCATCGACCCGACCCGCGCCAGCGAGGCCAAGGACGGCCAGAACGTCTTCGTCAACGGCCGCTTCGTGCGCGACAAGATCATCGGCCACGCGCTGCGCGAGGCCTACCGTGATGTCCTCCACGGTGCCCGCCAGCCGGCCGTCTGCCTGTTCCTCGAGATCGACCCCGGGCTGGTCGACGTCAACGTCCATCCGGCCAAGACCGAAGTCCGCTTCCGCGACTCGCGCGCCGTGCATCAGTTCGTTTATCACGCCATACAGCGCACCTTGGCGACGCCGATCCAGGCTACCGAACCGGCGCCGGTCAATGAAAACAGGGAACAAACCACGGTTTTCGCGGAGAAAAAGCCGTGGACATCCCCAGCCTCCACGGCCCCCACTTTCCCGCCGCCACTGCGCCATCAGGGCAGCCTCGGTGTTGCCGAACCCGCCGCCACGGCTTACTTGGCTTTCGCCCAGGCCGCCCAACGCCCAGTAACGACCAGCATGGGCGCAGCCGATGCGCCGCAATTCCGTCCGGAGGTGCCGGTCGACCGTGACGGGCCGCCGCTCGGCTACGCCCTGGCGCAACTGCACGGCATCTACATCCTGGCGCAGAACGCGGGCGGGCTGATCGTCGTCGACATGCACGCGGCGCACGAGCGCATCCTCTACGAAAAGCTCAAGACCGCCTTCGACAGCCGCCAGGTGGCGACCCAGAACCTGCTCATCCCGGCGGTCTTTTCGGCCGATCCGGTCGACGTTGCGGCGGTCGAGGAGCACGCCGACGCGCTGGCCGACCTCGGTTTCCAGATCGCCCCGCTCGGTCCCGGCCAACTCGGCGTGCGCGCCGTGCCGGCCCTGCTCCAGTCGGGTGATCCGGCAGCGCTGGCGCGCTCGCTGATCGCCGATCTGCGCGAACACGGCATCACCCAGCTGGCCACCGCCCGCCGCAACGAACTGCTGGCAACCATGGCCTGCCACGGTGCGGTACGCGCCCGCCGTCAGCTGACGATTCCGGAGATGAATGCCCTGCTGCGCCAGATGGAAGAGACCGAACGCGCCGGCCAGTGCAACCACGGCCGGCCGACGTGGACCGCGCTATCGCTTGACGAACTCGACAAATTGTTTCTTCGCGGTCGATAATCCGGGTTCATCACGCCCGGAGCCTCGATGAAGTCTCTTATTTCGCGATTCCAGCAACTGGTTTCGCCGCAGCAGGACAATTGGCGCCGCTATGCCCTGCTCGGACTGGGAACGCTGGCGTTCATCACCTATGCCAGCCTGCTGGCAATCGGCCTGATCATCGCTCACGAGCGCGAAAGCAGCTTCGCCCTGCGCAACCTGGAGAATCTTGCGCACGTTCTCGACGACCACGCCCGCAACACGATCGCCAAGATCGACACCATCCTGCTCGGCAGCAAGGTCTATCTCTCGCCGCTGCGCGACAAGTATCAGGTCGATATCAACGCCACCCTGGCCCGCTATTTGCGGCTGATTGACGATGAATCGCAAAGCCTGCGCGTTGCCGACAAGAATGGCCGCTTCATCTTCGACGCGGCTGGAAAAGCGGCGACAGCACGCATTGCCGACCGCGCCTATTTCCAGCGCAACCGCGACGACAAGTCGGGCGCACTGGTCATTTCAGAACCCCTGTTCGCCCGCATCACGCACAACTGGGTCATCACCCTCAGCCGCCGCATTGACGACCCGCAGGGAAACTTCGCCGGCCTGATCCAGGCGGCGATTCGCGCCGAACACTTCCAGGATTTCTTCGCCAGCCTGAACCTGGGTGACGGCCAGAGCATCGCCCTGGTGAATGCCCAGGAGCAACTCATTGCCCGCTACCCGGCCGCAACGGACAAGATCGGTCAGACGGTCAGCCATCCGAAAATCGCCGAACTGATCCGGCAGCAAGGCAGCTACACCAATTTCACTACCCATTCGGCACTCGACGGCATCGAACGCCTCTACGTCGTCCGCCAGGTGGGCGACTTGCCCTTCTACGTGGTCGTCGGCCACACGCCGGAGCACTTCCTCAGCAACTGGCGCCAGCAAGCCTTCTGGGCGACGCTGAGCACCGGCCTGCTCGCCCTTGTCCTGGCCGGCTGGATCATCGTCTGGCTACGCACCTACGACCGCGCCCGGGAAATCGCCCAGGGCATGACCCGGGCCTACGAAACCACCTTCCGCCGCACCCGCGCCCTGCTCGACAGCCTGCCCGACCCGGCCTGGCTGAGCGACCGCCAGGGCTTGCTGATTGCGGTCAACGACGCCTACGCCGAACTGTCTGGCAAACCGGTCGAAGCCATTCTCGGGCAACCCGCCGAAGCCGTGCTCCCGCCGACTCTCGCCGAGGCCCTGACGACACTCTCCAGCGAGGCACTGTCGCAACAATGTCAACAAAAACAGACCGGCAGCCAGTCAACCGAGCGGGGCGGCCAGCGCCATTATGAATACATCGCCACACCGGTCTTCGACGATCGCGGCGTACTCGCCGGGGTGGCCGGCGTCGCTCGCGACATCACGCAACTACACAAAGACCAGCAACGCATCCGCCATCTGGCCGAACACGACCTACTCACCGATCTGCCCAACCGCTTCCTGCTGGCCGAGCACATGGCCAGCGCCCTGGCCGAAACGCTCGGCGATCAGGCCGAACTGGCACTGATCTTCCTCGACCTCGACCATTTCAAGAACATCAACGACACCCTTGGCCACGACATCGGCGACCAGTTGCTGCTGCAGGTTGCCCAGCGGCTCAGCGCCAGTCTCGACGAACGCGATACGATCAGTCGCCAGGGCGGCGACGAATTTGCCATCCTGATCCGTCACCATGGTGCGCCGGCCCGACTGGCAAGCATCGCCCAGCGCCTGATCAACGTCCTCGGCCAGACCTTCTTCGTCAGCGGCCACGAATTGCGCGTCGGCGCCAGCATCGGCATCAGCCTGTATCCACAGGACGGCAAGGACATCGGCAGCCTGCTGAAGAACGCCGATACGGCGATGTATCAGGCCAAGGCAAGCGGCGGAAATACCTATCGCTTCTTCACGCAGGAAATGAACCTGCGCATTTCGGAACGCGTCACGCTCGAAAACAATCTGCGCCGGGCACTCGACAGCGACGAGATCTTTGTCCACTACCAGCCCCAGACCGACGCCAGGAAACAACGCCTGGTCGGCTTCGAAGCCCTGGTCCGCTGGCAACATCCCGAACTCGGCATCATCCCGCCGACACGCTTCATCCCGGTGGCCGAGGAAAGCTGCCTGATCTCCCAGATCGGCGAGCGCGTGCTGCGCGAAGCCTGTCAGCAGAACCGTCGCTGGCAGGACATGGGATTACCACCGGTGGTGATGGCGGTGAATCTGTCAGCCGTGCAGTTACGTCAGCCCGACCTGGCGCAACGGGTCGGCGCCATCCTCACCGAAACCGGTCTCGATGCGCGCTGGCTGGAGCTGGAAATCACCGAGAGCGCGTTCATCCACGACACCGACCGGATCATCGATGTCCTCCAGGAACTGCAGGCGATCGGCATCAAGCTGTCGGTCGATGACTTCGGCACCGGTTACTCCAGTCTCGGTTACCTCAAGCGCCTGCCTTTCGACCGGATCAAGATCGACCAATCCTTCGTCCGCGATCTGCCGGACGATGCGGACGATATCGCCATCGTCCGCGCCATCATCGCCATCGCCGCCAGCCTGCAGAAGGAAGTCATTGCTGAAGGCGTCGAGCAGGCAATACAGCGTGACTTTCTTCTGGAACTGGGCTGCGACCTGATGCAGGGCTACCATTTCGGCCGGCCTGCCGACGCGGCCAGCGCCGAAGCCATGTTGCGCACCATGCGCCGGTAAACCGACACCGATTCAGGCTTTAGCCAGGTTTTCCCGAGCGAAACTGCGCAGGCGGTTCATATCGCGCGCCCGGGCTTCACGGTCGCTGGCGTTGAGCACGACCATGGCGACCACCCGGCCGTCGAACTGCTCGGCTTCGGCCAGGCAGAAGCCGGCCAGCGAGGTAAACCCGGTCTTGCCGGCAAGCAGCGAGACCGAGCGGTCATGGGCGAAGCGATTCACGTTGAGCTTGCCGCCGACCGCCGTCTTGCGCGACAACGCCTGGAAATAGGGAATCTGTGCCAGGGTCGCCAGCAGCACGCCCAGATCCCGGGCGCTGGCCTGATTGACCGGCGACAACCCGGCGGCGTCGCCAAAATCGAAGCTGAACAACTGCATCTGCGTCATCAACGCCCGCATCGCGTAACGGAACTCTTCCCAGCCGCCGGGAAAAGTCCGCGCCAGCGCCGCCGCTGCGCGGTTGTCCGAGGCCACTACCAGCCATTCAAGCAACTGCTCGCGGCGCCAGCGCGAGCCGACCGGGAGGCTGGAGCGGGTATGTTCCGAGCTCACCGCATCCGCCTGCTCGATGCGTATCGTCTCGTTCAGGGGCAGTTCGGCGCTCAACACGACCCAGGCGGAAATCAGCTTGCTGATCGAGGCAATCTGCACCGGGCGGTCGGCATCGATCGCCAGCAGGGTTTCATCCAGGCTGCCGACGAAGGCATGACGGGCACTCAAGCCCGGTATGCGCTCACCGGCCGCCCCGGCAAACGACGGCAGCAGGCCGGCGGCCGGCGCGAGCAAGCCGGCGGAGAGCAGGCGACGACGACTGAGAATGACGGTCATGGTCAGCGGATTATAGCCCCCCGTGCTAGCATTGCCCGCCATGAAATTACCGCCAGCCATCCTCATCATGGGTCCGACTGCTTCGGGCAAGACCGCTGCCGCCATGGCGCTGGCCGACCGTTTGCCGGTCGGTCTGATCAGCGTCGATTCGGCCCAGGTCTTCATCGACATGGATATCGGTACCGCCAAGCCCGACCGGGAAACACTGGCCCGCTATCCGCACCGCCTGATCGACCTGATCACGCCGGAACAGCGTTATTCGGCGGCCCGCTTCCGCGCCGAGGCACTGGCGGCGATGAACGAAATCCGCGCCGCCGGACGCATCCCCGTGCTGGTCGGCGGCACCATGCTCTATTTCCGCGCCCTGCTGCACGGACTGGCCGAGCTGCCGCAGGCCGACGATGCCCTGCGCGCCACCATCGACGCCGACGCCGCCCGCCTGGGCTGGCCGGCGATGCACGCCCGCCTGGCCGAACTCGACCCGGCGACGGCTGCCCGGCTGCCGCCCAACGACAGCCAGCGGATCCAGCGGGCGCTGGAGGTCTGTCTGGCAGGCGGCCGGCCGATGTCCGCGGTGCTGGCCGAGAGCGAACAACAGAAACCGGACTGGAATTTCCTGCAACTGGCCTTGCTACCGTCGGACCGCGCCGTGCTGCACGAACGCATCGCCCGCCGCTTCGACGAAATGCTGCTCGCCGGCCTGGACGAAGAAGTGGCGATGCTGCGGCAGAAATACCGGCTCACCCCCGAACTGCCGGCGATGCGCTGCGTCGGTTACCGTCAGGTCTGGGAGGCCCAGGACGGCCTGATTCCGCGCCAGGAAATGCGCGACCGCGGCGTCTTCGCCACCCGGCAACTGGCCAAGCGCCAGATTACCTGGCTGGGCAATTCCTTTGCCGCCGAGACTTTCGACTGCATCGACGCCGGATTAAGCGAACGCGTCAGCCAGCGCGTCGCCCGTTTCCTCAACGCCTGAGCACCTGCTCCAGGCTTTGCGCCAGTTCCTGCAACTGGCCGATGGTCTGCAGGCTGGCATCCTGGCTGGCGACCATGCGCTGCATGTAATCCGCCGCCAGCGTGGTCATCGACTCCTCCTGGCTCTCGGTGAGTCCCAGCGACATCATCGAACGGCCCAGGGCTTCCTGGAATTCGATCATGATCTCGGTGAGTTCCATCGAATTGCGGCGGTAGCTGGCCTGCACCGAATCGAGCGTTGACTGCACCCGCGGCAAGGCTGCCTCGATGCCGGCCCGCCGGTGGCGCGCCAGTTCCTCGGCCTCGATCGCACGCATCCGGGCGTCGGCGCCTTCAGCCAGCAAGGCACCGTTGTCGCGGATACGACCGCAGCGGTCCGGATCGTCCAGCGGCATGTTGTTGACCAGCAAGGTGACGTGCCCGTAATTGAACACGCAGCGCGTCTTGAACTGGAAAATCCGCCCGGAATGCCGGACATGGTTGAGCACCGAAACTTCCAGCGGCAGATCGCAACCGTTCTCGCTGTACGACCGGGCCCGGTCGTCCATGCGCAGCTGGACGGCGGCATTCAGTTCATACTGGCGCATGCTGTCGATCAAGGCCGCCGCCAGTTCTTCCGAACTGCCGCAGGAGAAGGACTTGCTCAGGAACTGCAGGACGACACCCAGTTCGCCCATGCTGACCATCGCCGACATCGCCGTGCGCTGCGCATAACCGGCCTGCTCGTGCAGGTTGCGTTTCTCGCCGAGGATGCGTGCCGCCACCTTGACCTTGCGCAGGAGCTCGTCCGGGTCGAAGGGCTTGGTAATGAAATCTTCTCCGCCGGCTTCGTAGCATTGCAGGCGCGTGTCGATATCGTCGCTGGAAGAAACGAACAGGATGGGAATGTCCTGCGTATCCCAATCCTCCTTCAGACGCTGGCAGACCTCGAAACCGCTGATGCCCGGCAGGGTCAGGTCGAGGATGACGATATCCGGCTTGCACTCGGCAATCCGCGCCAGGCAATCCTCGCCCGAGCCGAAGAATTCCCGGTCGAAATCCGCCTCAAGCACGGCGCCGAGCACCTCCAGCAGAATCGGATCGTCGTCGACGATGAACACCTTGAGTTTATTGTCCATTTATTTTCTCCCCGTATCCCGGTTCAGCGCAGGCCGATCCACAAGCCCACGATCACCACGACAAGCACCACTGCCCAGCCCAGCCTGTCGATATAGCGATGCAGTGCTTCCTCCATCCGTGCCCCACCCCAGGCCATCAGGCCGGCAACCAGGAAAAAGCGCAGGCCGCGGCCGACGATGGAAGCCAGCGTAAACGGCAACAGCGCCATCGACAAGGCACCAGCGGCGATGGTGAATACCTTGTAGGGAATGGGCGAGAAGCCAGCGACGAAGACCGCCCAGAAGCCCCATTTCCCGAACCACTCGACCGCCGTCTGGTAAGCCGGCCAGTAACGGCTTTCCTGCAGCCAGGGCTGGATCGCATCGAGGGCGAAATAACCGATCAGGTAGCCGGCCAGACCGCCAAGCACCGATGCCAAGGTGGTGATCAGCGCCAGCCGCCACCAGCGCGGCGGGTTGGCCAGCGCCATCGGCGCCAGCATGACATCGGGCGGCACCGGAAAAAAGGACGATTCGGCAAAACTCAGACCGCCCAGATACCAGGGCGCGCGTGGATGACGCGACCAGTCCATGGCCCGGCGATAGAGGGGAGAAAAGAGTTTCATCAATGAGCTTCTTCGGAAAGCGGGGTTTCAGCAGGATGCGGCTGGATCCGGGTGGCCAGCAGGGTATAGACCGCCGGCACCACGAACAGCGTCAGGAAGGTACCGAGCAGCAGACCGCCGACGATGACCCAACCGATCTGCTGACGCGATTCGGCCCCGGCGCCGGTGGCCAGCGCCAGCGGCACGGCGCCGAGGACCATGGCCCCGGTAGTCATCAGGATCGGACGCAAGCGCAGTTCGGCGGCTTCGATCACCGCTTCGCGCAGTTCCCGGCCCTTTTCCTGCAGCTGGTTGGCGAATTCGACGATCAGGATGCCGTGCTTGGTAATCAGGCCGACCAGCGTGACCAGGCCGATCTGGCTGTAAACATTGAGCGTGCCGTCGGTCGCCCAGAGCGCGAACAGCGCGCCGGCCATCGACAGCGGCACGGTTAGCATGATGATCAGCGGATCGCGGAAACTCTCGAACTGCGCCGCCAGGACCAGGTAGATGAAAGCCAGCGCCAGCACGAAAGTGATCGCCAGCGACGCCGACGACTGGCGGAACTCGCGCGTCTGCCCGTTGTAATCGACGGCGTAGCCCGGTTTGAGCATCTGCCCGGCGACCCCGTCCATGTAGGTCAGCGCCTCACCCATGGTGTAGCCCGGCGCCAGGTTGGCGGTGATGGTCACCGCCCGGCGCTGGCCGAAGTGGTTGAGCTCCCGGGGCGCCACGGTTTCCTGGACGTCGAGCAGGTTGTCGAGCGAAATCATGCTGCCATCGCCGCCGCGCACGTAGATGTCGCGGATGTCGTCGGGCGACCGGCGGTCGCTGTCGGCGACCTGGACGATCACGTCGTACTGCTCGCCGTCGCGCTTGAAGCGGGTCACCTGGCGGCCACCGAGGAAGGTTTCCAGCGTCCGGCCGATGGTCTCGACCGGTACGCCCACGTCGGCCGCCTTGTCGCGCCGCACCACCACCGACAGCTCCGGCTTGTTCAGCTTGAGGTCGGTATCGACGTTGGTCAGCCCCGGATTCTTCGCCAGTTCGCCGAGGAATTGCTGGGTCACCTGCTGCAGTTCCTCATAAGGCGCCGAGGTGACGATGACGAAATTGATCGGCCGCTCGCGCGGACTCTGGCCGAGCGACGGCGGCGTCACCGGGAAAGCCATGACGCCGGGCACGGCGGCGAACTTGGGGAACAGTTCCTTGGCGATGTCGGACGAACTGCGCGAGCGCTCGCTCCAGTCGCTCAGGCCGACGAAGGAAATGCCCTGGTTCACGGTCGGGTTGCCGGAAACGACGAAATAGCGCTCGATATCCCGGGTCTGGCTGTAGATGTTTTCCAGTTGCTGCGCGTACTTCTCGGTGTAGTCCAGCGTGGCGCCATCCGGCCCGTTGAACACGCCGATGATCACGCCGCGATCCTCGATCGGCGCCAGTTCGGATTTCAGCGCCTTGAGCAGGACGCCGCAGGCGACGGCGACGGCGACGAAAGCGACGAAGACGATCCAGCGATGGGCCAGCGCCTGCGTCAGCACGCGACGATAGCCGGTGTTGAGCCAGTTGAGGAAGGACTCGATCAGCATGAAGCCCTTCGAATGCTTTTCCTCGTGCTTGAGCAGCACCGAGCACATCATCGGCGACAGCGTCAGCGCAACGAAACCGGACACCAGCACGGCGCCGGCCAGGGTCAGCGCGAACTCGATGAACAGCTTGCCGGTGCGCCCGGTCATGAACGCGACCGGCGCGTACACGGCGGCCAGCGTCAACGTCATCGCGACCACGGCAAAGCCGATTTCCTTCGCCCCCTTGAACGCCGCCTCGCGCCGCGACATGCCTTCCTCGATGTGGCGGTAGATGTTCTCCAGCATCACGATGGCGTCGTCGACGACCAGGCCGATGGCCAGCACCAGCGCCAGCAGCGTCAGCGTGTTGATGGTGAAGCCAAGCACGAACATGATGGCGAAGGCACCGATCAGCGAGACCGGGATGGTGACCAGCGGAATCAGCGTCGCCCGCAGGTTGCGCAGGAAGAAGAAGATGATCGCCAGCACCAGCACGATGGCTTCGGCGATGGTGGTGAACACCGACTTGATCGAGCGGTCGATGAACACCGACGAATCGTAGGAAATATCGACGCGCATGCCCTCGGGCAGCTCTTCGGTGATACGCGGCAGTTCGGCGCGCAGGGCCTTCGACAGTTCGAGCGGGTTGGCCGTGGCCTGCTTGATCACGCCCAGCGACACCGCCGAGCGCCCCTTGAAGCGCACCGAAGTCCGTTCGGCGGCAGCGCCGATCTCGACCCGCGCGACATCGCCGATACGCACCGGGTAACCATCGACATTGCGCAGGATGACCGCGCTGAATTCTTCAGGCGTGCGCAGGTCGGTGGTCGATACCACGGAAAACTCGCGCTCGACGCTCTCGATACGCCCGGCCGGCACTTCGACATTCTGCCGGCGCAAAGCATCCTCAACATCGGCCGGCGTCAGCCGATAGGCCGCCAGCCGCTGCTTGTCCAGCCAGATGCGCATGGCGAACTTGCGCTCGCCGAAAACACGCACATCGGCAGCACCGGTCAGCGTCTGCAACTTGGGCTTGACGATACGGTTGGCGACGTCGGTGACTTCCAGCGGCGAATGTTTCTCGGACGAGAACGCCAGCCAGATGATCGGGTTGGCGTCGGCCTCGACCTTGGCGATGACCGGCTCGTCGACTTCGTCGGGCAGGCGGTTGCGCACCCGGGAAACGCGGTCGCGGACGTCGGCAGCGGCCGAATCCGGCTCGCGTTCGAGCTTGAAGCGCACCGAAATCTGGCTGCGTTCGGCCCGCGAGATCGAGGTGATCACCTCGACGCCTTCGATACCGGCCAGCGAATCCTCAAGCGGCTTGGTCACCTGCGACTCGATGATGTCGGCCGAGGCACCGCGGTAATCGCTGGTCACCGTGACCACCGGCTCGTCGATCTTCGGGTACTCGCGCACCGACAGGCGATCGTAGGAAACGATACCGATCAGCATCACGACCAGCGACAGCACGGTCGCGAAGACCGGCCGTTCGATGCAGATTTCCGAAATTCTCATGGCTTGCCCTGGGCGCCTTCAGGCGCCTTCGCTCCCGGTACCGTCACCGGCGCCCCCGGGCGCAGCTTCAGCTGGCCAGCACTGACCACGACATCGCCCGCCGCCAGTCCGTCGACAATCTCGACCTGGGCATCGCGGCGGATGCCGGTACGGACCACGACCCGCTCGGCCTTGCCATCGACCACCTTGAACACGGCCGGCTTGGCGCCCGGCATGATGGCTTCTTCCGGCACCATCAGCACACCCTTGCGCTCGCCGAAGGCCAGCCGCAGACGGACGAACATGCCCGGGCGCAACTGGCCGGCGGCATTGTCCAGCCGCGCACGCACGGCGATCGAGCGACCGTTCGGGTCGATCTGCGGATCGATGGCCTCGACCTTGGCGACGAATCGCTGCCCGGGCAGCGCATCGCTGCCCAGCTCCAGCGACTGCCCAGCCTTGACCCGCTCCAGCCAGGTTTCAGCCAGACGGAAATCGACGCGCAGGCTGCTGACGTCCTCGATATTGACCAGCGCCTCGCCTTCCTTGATGTAGCTGCCGACGCTCACATCGCGCAACCCGACGATGCCGCGGAACGGCGCCTGGATGCGCATCTTCGCTGCCTTGGCCGCCGCCAGTTGGACCGCCGCTTCCTGCACCTTCAACGTCGCTGCCGAAGCATCGAGCGCCTGCGGGCTGATGAATTTCTTTTCCAGCAATTCCTGGTTGCGCTTGAAGCTGGCCAGCGCCAGGTCGCGATTGGCCTGGGCTTGCGCCAGTTCGGCGTCGGGAATGGTGGCATCGAAGGCGATCAGCAGATCACCCTTGTTGACCAGCGCACCATCGCGAAAGCCGATCCGGGTGATGCGCCCGCTGACTTCCGGACGCAGCACGACCGATTCGGCAGCCTTCAGCGTGCCGACTGCAGTGGTGTCGTCGGCAAAATCGACCGCCAGCACGGTGGCGACCTCGACCGCCACCGGCCGTGCCGGTGCCGCCTGAGCTGCCGGTGCGGCGGCCTTTTGGCCAGGCGCGGGCGCCGGCGCTTCGCTGCGGTTGGCCGACCAGGCATAGAAACCAAGTCCCAGCAGACCGGCAAAGGAAAGCGCAAGAACGCCACGACGTTTCATCTTGTTCATGGTGGGGAGATTCCTGGGCTTGGCCCGAGATTGATCATTCCAGACGAATTGTACCCAACATCGCCCCCGGTACCGACCGTGGCAGCGTTTTCCCTTGCGGGAGAAGCGAAGGCGTCGGCGCAGGCGAGATGGCCGCGGGCCTGCAGGGACTCGTCGAGCAAGGCAACCTTGACCTTGACGACACCGGCCTGGAGCATTTCCAGGTAATCGGCGGCAGATTTCGAAATATCGATGACCCGCGTCCGATGCCGGCGATGCATGCGGTCATTGATGCGGACCACGACGCACAGGCCATTGGACGGACGCAGCACGGCAACGTGGCTGCCGAGCGGGAAGCGGTTGCTGGCGGCGCTGAAGACGGTCTTGTCGAAAACCTCACCGCTGGCCGTCTTGCGGCCATGGAACTTGCTGCCGTAGTAACTGGCCAGCCCTTCGACCACGGCGACCGGCGACGGCGCCTCGGCAACCGCCGCCAGGGTCAGGCCCAGGCCGCAGCAGAGCGCCGCGACCCGCCTGACAAGATCAGATGACGACGGTCTGCGCCTCGTCACCCTGACGGGCCCGGATCGTGCCGATGCGGTAAACCGCTTCGCCCTGCGCCTTCAGCTCGGCCATCGCCGCATCGGCGTCGGCCGCAGCGACGACAACGACCAGGCCGATACCGCAGTTGAAGGTGCGGTGCATCTCGCTCTCGGCGACATTGCCTTCGGCCTGCATCCAGTCAAACAGCTTGGGACGCGGCCAGGCGGCCTTTTCCAGTTCGGCGACGGTGTTTTCCGGGAGCACGCGCGGCACGTTTTCGAGCAGGCCGCCACCGGTGATGTGGGCCATGCCCTTGATCGCGACCTTTTCCATCGTCGCCAGCACCTGCTTGACGTAGATGCGGGTCGGCGCCATGACCACGTCGGCCAGCGAACGATCGCCGTCGAACGGCGCGTTCATGTCCGGCTTGGAACGGTCGATGATCTTGCGCACCAGCGAGTAGCCGTTGGAGTGGGCGCCGGAAGACGCCAGGCCGAGCACCACGTCGCCCGGGGCAATCGACTTGCCGTCGATGGCCTTGGATTTTTCAACGACGCCGACCGCGAAACCGGCGAGATCGTATTCGCCGGCCGGGTACATGCCCGGCATTTCGGCGGTTTCGCCACCGATCAGCGCGCAACCGGCCAGTTCGCAGCCCTTGGCGATGCCGCCGACGACGGCAGCGGCGGTATCGACATCGAGCTTGCCGCAGGCAAAGTAATCGAGGAAGAACAGCGATTCGGCGCCAAGCACCAGAATGTCATTGACGCTCATCGCGACCAGATCCTGGCCGACGGTGTCGTGACGATTAAGGTCAAACGCCAGCTTCAGCTTGGTACCGACACCGTCGGTCCCGGACACCAGCACCGGCTCCTTGTAACGCTTGGGCACTTCGAACAGGGCGCCGAAGCCGCCAATGCCGCCGAGCACGCCGTCGCGCAGCGTCTTCTTGGCCAGGGGCTTGATGCGCTCGACGAGGGCATCGCCGGCATCGATGTCGACACCGGCATCACGGTAGGAGAGGGAGGTATTCTGGGTCATGATCTTGAAAGCTCGCCGGAAGCAGCCCATGGGCCGCTGGAAAAAACCGCGATTTTACCCGAAAGCCGGCCGAGCCCCTAACCCATGGCGCCAGCTCTGCTAAAATCGCGGGTCCGTCTTTCCGGCGCCCGGCATGGCGCCCATCCCGTGGAGATTTCATCGATGTACCAGTCCCCCCTGCTTCAGGATCTGCATGAGCGCGGTCTGATCGCCCAGCTCACCGACGCGGAAACGCTCGACAAAATGCTGCAGGAGGAAAAGATCACGCTGTATTGCGGCTTCGATCCGACCGCCGACAGCCTGCATCTCGGCCATCTGGTGCCGGTGCTCATCCTCAAGCGCTTCCAGCAGGCCGGGCATCGGCCGATCGCGCTGGTCGGCGGCGCCACTGGCATGATCGGCGACCCCAGCTTCAAGGCCACCGAGCGCAAGCTCAACACGCCGGACGTGATCGCTTCCTGGGTCGGCAAGATTCGCGGTCAGGTCGAGCCCTTCCTCAGTTTCGAAGGCGACAACGCGGCGCTGATGGCGAACAACCACGACTGGTTCGGCGCCATGAACTGCCTGGAATTCCTGCGCGACATCGGCAAGCACTTCTCGGTCAACGCCATGATCAAGAAGGAATCGGTGCAGCAGCGGCTGGTACGCGAAGACCAGGGGATTTCCTACACCGAGTTTTCCTACAGCCTGCTGCAGGGCTACGACTTCGCCGAACTCTACAAGCGCCACCAGTGCAAGCTGCAGGTCGGCGGTTCCGACCAGTGGGGAAACATCACCGCCGGCACCGACCTGACCCGCCGCCTGCACCATACCCAGGTTTACGGCATGACCGTGCCGCTGATCACCAAGGCCGACGGCACCAAGTTCGGCAAGACCGAATCCGGCGCCGTCTGGCTCGACCCGAAGAAGACCTCGCCCTACGCCTTCTACCAGTTCTGGCTGAACACGGCCGACGCCGACGTCTACAAGTTCCTGAAGTTCTTCACTTTCCTGCCGGTGGCGCGCATCAACGAGATCGAGGCGGCGGACAAGGCGAGCGGCGGCAAGCCCGAAGCCCAGCGCATCCTGGCCGAGGAAGCGACCCGCCTGGTGCACGGCGAAGTGGCATTGATGGCGGCGCGGCGCATCACCGAATGCCTGTTCTCCGGCCAACTGGCCGATCTGACCGAGAACGACCTCGAACAACTGGCGCAGGACGGCATGCCCGGCATCACGCTCGACAGCGCCGCCGACAGCCTGATCGACGCGCTGGCGGCGAGCGGCCTGGCCAAGTCGAAGTCGGAAGCGCGCACCTTCATCCAGGGTGGCAGCGTGACGATCAACGGCACCAAGACCGAGTCGCTCGACCACCGCCTCGCCGGCGACGACCGCCTCTACGGCCGCTTCACCATCCTGCGCCGGGGCAAGAAGCAGTACGCGATGCTGCGCTGGCAATAAGTCGACGATGCGCCAGCTGACCCTCGACCTGCTGCCGGAAAGTCCGCCGTCGCTGGACAACTTCGTTGCCGGCGGCAACGACGAGACGGTGGCGGCGCTGACCGGCTGGCTGGCCGGCGCGCTGGAGGCGACCGCCTTCTGCCTGCACGGTGAGGCCGGTTGCGGCAAGACCCACCTGCTGCTGGCCTGCGGCTTCAACTACATCGACGCCGCTGCCAATCCCGGCCTCGACGGCGTCACCGCCGACGGCCCGCTGGCCGTGGACAATGTCGAGGCGCTCGACGCAAGCGGCCAGATCGCCCTGTTCGCGCTGTTCAACCAGCTCCGTGCCAGCGGTGAACGCCTGCTCACCGCCGCCGGCCAACCGCCGTCGCATCTGGCGCTGCGCGAGGATCTGCGTACCCGCCTCGGTGCCGGCCTGATCTACCGGCTACAGCCGCTGTCCGACGCCGAAAAGGCCGCCGCGCTGGCCGCCCAGGCCAGGGAACGGGCGCTCAAGCTGACGCCCGAAGCCATCGACTACCTGATGCGCCACGCGCCGCGCAACATGCGCGCGCTGTCGGCGCTGATCGTCGCCCTCGACCGCTACACCCTAGAACACAAGCGCGCGGTGACCCTGCCGTTGCTGCGCGAACTACTCACCCAGGAAGCCACCGCATGAACCTCGCCCTTTTTGATCTCGACAACACCCTGCTCGCCGGCGATTCCGACTTCGAATGGGCGCAATTCCTGATTTCCAAGGGCGTCGTCGACCGCGAAGTCCAGGAAGCCAAGAACGTCGAGTTCTACGAGCACTACAAGGCCGGCACGCTCGACATCGACGCCTTCCTCGAATTCCAGCTGGCGCCGCTGACCCGCCACCCGCGCGCCGAACTCGACGCCTGGCACCGCGAGTACATGGACCGCCACATCCGCCCGCTGATCGGCGACAAGGCGCGGGCGCTGGTGCGCAGCCACCTCGATGCCGGCGACCTGTGCGTGATCGTCACCGCCACCAACAGTTTCGTCACCGGCCCGATTGCCCGCGAATTCGGCATCCATCACCTGATCGGCACGATTCCGGCGGTCGACGTCAAGGACGGCGCTTTCTTCGGCACCTCGACCGGGACACCGTCGTTCCAGAGCGGCAAGATCGTCCGCGTCGAGCAGTGGCTGGAAGCGCACGGCCTGTGGTGGGGCAGCTTCGACAACAGCTATTTCTACAGCGATTCACACAATGATCTGCCGCTGATGAAGCACGTCCGCACCCCGGTCGCCGTCGACCCGGATGACAAACTGTGTCATCACGCCACTGAAATGGGCTGGAAAATCATCACATTGCGGTAAAATTCCCGCTTTTCGCAGCGCAGCATGCGCTTGACCCTCAGGCACCCGTGATCCGCAAACTCATTTCCCGCGTCTTCCGCGGCAACAAGAACAAGGGCAACCGGCATGAGCCGGCCGTGATTCCCGTCTCCAGCCACGGCATCACCCGCGACCGCCTGTCCAGCGGCAGCCGGCGCACCTGCGAAACGCTGCAGGCCGAAGGCTTCAAGGCCTACGTCGTCGGCGGCGCCGTGCGCGATCTGCTGATCGGCGCCGACCCCAAGGATTTCGACGTCGCCACCAATGCCACGCCGGAAGAAGTTCGCCGCTGCTTCCGCCGCTCGCGCATCATCGGCCGCCGCTTCCAGATCGTCCATGTGATGATGGGTCAGGAAGTGATCGAAGTGACCACCTTCCGCGGCACGCTCGACGAGACGACGAAGAAGGACGAACACGGCCGCGTGCTGCACGACAACGTCTTCGGCTCGCAGGCGGAAGACGCCGCCCGCCGCGACTTCACCGCCAACGCGCTGTATTACGACCCGACGACCGAAACCGTCATCGACTACCACCACGGCGTCGGCGACCTCAAGGCCAGGACACTGCGCATGATCGGCGAACCGCGCGCCCGCTACCGCGAGGACCCGGTGCGCATGCTGCGCGCCGTGCGCCTGGCGGCCAAGCTCGGCCTGTCGATCGACCCGGAGGCGAAAAAGCCGATCCGCGAGATGGCCGAACTGCTGGAAAACGTTCCTGCCGCCCGCCTGTTTGACGAGATGCTCAAGCTGCTGACCTCGGGCCACTCGGTCAAGTGCATCACGCAACTGCGCGACGAGGGCCTGCACCACGGCCTGCTGCCGCTGCTCGACGTCATTCTCGAACAACCGCTCGGCGAGAAGTTCGTCATGCTGGCGCTGGCCAGCACCGACGAACGCGTCCGTCGCGGCAAGGGCACCTCGCCCGGCTTCCTGTTCGCCACCCTGCTCTGGCACGAAGTGCTGGCGCACTGGGACAAGATGAAGGCCAAGGGCGAAGCCAAGATTCCGGCGCTGTTCCAGGCCATGGACACGGTCCTCGACGTGCAGGGCGAAAAACTCGCCATCACCCGCCGCATTGCCGGCGACATCAAGGACATCTGGGCGCTGCAACCGCGTTTCGAACAGCGCGCCGGCAAGCGCCCCTACGCGCTGCTCGAACAGCCACGCTTCCGCGCCGGTTACGACTTCCTGCTGCTGCGCGCGCAGGCCGGCGAAATCGACATGGAACTGGTCGAATGGTGGACGCGCTTCCAGAACGCCGAAGGTGACAAGCGCGCCGAAATGCTGCTGCCGGAAGCCGCCGGCGACAAGAAAAAGCGCCGGCGCCGGAAAAAACCAGCCAACGCCACGCCCCAAGCCAGCGACGCATGAGTCTCGCCTATATTGCCCTGGGCGCCAATCTTGGCGACCCGGCGGCCACCGTCAACGCCGCTTTTGCCGCGCTCGACCAGTTGCCGCAAAGCCGTCTGCTGGCGAAATCGGCGCTTTACCGCACGGTGCCGGTCGGCATCGCCGACCAGCCGGAATTCGTCAATGCCGCCGCCCTGATCGACACGACGCTGGCGCCGGAAGCCCTGCTCGACGCGCTGCTCGGCATCGAACAAGCCTTCGGGCGCGTCCGTGCCGAACGTAACGGCCCGCGCACGCTCGACCTCGACATCCTGCTCTACGACGACCTGACGCTGGCGACGCCGCGCCTGACGCTGCCGCACCCGCGCCTGCACCTGCGCGCCTTCGTCCTGCAACCGCTGGCCGACCTGGCACCGGACCTGGCCATCCCCGGTCGCGGCTGTCTGGCCGCCTGGCTGCCGGCGGTTGCCAACCAGGGTATCTGCCGCCTTTGATTTAACCCTTGCCACTTCGGCGCCGCTGTGTATCCTTGGCGCCGTCAACAACGCCACGGGACGCCCATGTCTGCTCAAAGCATCACCCGCCGCCTGACCCAGGCCGACCTCGCCAAGCTCTACGCCGCCGGCGAGAAGGTCGCCATGTTCACCTGCTACGACGCCAGCTTCGCCCGCCTGCTCGACGGCGCCGGCGTCGACTGCCTGCTGATCGGCGATTCGCTCGGCAACGTCATCCAGGGCCACGACACCACGCTGCCGGTCACCGTCGCCGACGTCGCCTACCACACCGCCGCCGTCAAGCGCGGTGCCGAACGCGCCTTCATCATTGCCGACATGCCGTTCGGCAGTTTCCAGGAATCGCCGGAAGCGGCCTTCCGCAACGCCGTCACGCTGATGGCCGCCGGCGCCCAGATGGTCAAGCTCGAAGGCGGCGCCGAGATGGCCCCGACCATCCAGTTCCTGGTCAGCCGCGGCATCCCGGTCTGCGCCCACGTTGGCCTGACGCCGCAGTCGGTGCATGCGCTCGGCGGCTACAAGGTCCAGGGTAAAGGCGACAGCGCCGCCCGCAAGCTGCTCGACGACGCCGTCGCAGTACAGCATGCCGGCGCCACGATGATCGTACTCGAAGCCATTCCCGCCGTGCTTGCCGCCGAAGTCACGGCTGCGCTGCACATCATCACCATCGGCATCGGTGCCGGCAAGGATTGCTCGGGCCAGGTCATGGTGCTGCACGACGCTTTCGACATCCCGCCGGGCAAGAAGGCCAAGTTTGTCCGCAATTTCATGGACGGCGCCAGCAGCCTGCACGACGCTGCCAGCCGCGCCGTCGCCGCCGTCAAGGACGGCAGCTACCCCGGCCCGGAACACACCTACGCTGCCTGAGATCATGCACATCCATTCCCGCATCGCCGACCTGCGCGGCGCGCTGGCCAAGCGTGGCCGCATCGTTTTCGTGCCGACCATGGGCAACCTGCACGCCGGCCACATCAGCCTGATGGAACAGGCGCGTGCGCACGGTGACACCGTGGTCGCGTCGATCTTCGTCAATCGCCTGCAATTCGGCCCAAACGAGGATTTCGACAAGTACCCGCGCACCTTCCAGGCCGACTGCGACAAGCTCACCGCCGCCGGCGTCGACGTCCTGTTCGCGCCGACCGAAGCCGACCTCTACCCCGAGCCGCAGGAATACTTCGTCGAACCGCCGGGCATCCAGAACATCCTCGACGGCGAGTTCCGCCCCGGCCATTTTCGCGGCGTTGCCACCGTCGTCACCAAGCTGTTCAACTGCGTCCAGCCGCAGGCGGCCTTGTTCGGCAAGAAGGATTACCAGCAGTTGATGGTCATCCGCAACATGACCCGGCAACTGCTGCTGCCGATCGACATCATCGGCGGCGAAACCGTGCGCGCCGACGACGGCCTGGCGCTGTCCTCGCGCAACGGCTACCTGAGCGCCGACGAACGCGCCGAAGCACCGCGCCTGTACCGGCTGCTCAACGAAATCCGTGACGCCATCCGCAATGGCAACCGCGATTTCGCGGCATTGGAACAAGCCGCCATCGCCGAACTGAATGCCAAGGGCTGGACCACCGATTACATCGCCATCCGTCGCCAGCACGACCTGTCCCCGACTGGCGACGACAAGCAGGCGCTGGTGATCCTTGCCGCCAGCCGCCTGGGCAAGACCCGGCTGATCGACAACCTGGAAATCTAATCCAATAACATATACCGACGGTATACACGAAGCACCGGTTTGCATTTAGAATATGCCACTTCACTAGCCGCAGCCTGCGGTGAAGCGCGCCATAATCCAGGAGCAAACCATGAGCAGCAATTCCAGAACCGATATTCACGACCGCTCGATCAACGCCACTTACGACATCACCGGGGATATCCGTAATGTCAGCCTCGGCAAGGGCAACGATGTCTTCAAGATTTCCGGGCACGTCCGTAGCATCGACACCGGCGACGGCAATGACAGCATCACCATTGGCGGCAATGTCGACCATGTGAACGCCGGCCGCGGCGACGACACGGTCAACATCATGGGCAACGCCCGCCACGTTGATCTTGGCGCCGGCAACGACCAACTGGAAGTTGGCGGCAATCTCGATCATGTCAATGCGGCCTGCGGGGCTGGCGACGACATCGTCACTGTCGGCGGCAACCTCCGCTACGCCCACCTCGGCGACGGCAATAACCAGATCACTGTCGGCGGCAACGCCGATTGCGTATTCACCGGCAAGAACAATGACAAACTGCTGGTCGGCGGCGACCTGAGGCACGCCAACCTCGGCCACGGCGACAACTGTACCGTGGTTGAAAAGAACATCGACACCATCATCGGCTACAGCGGCAAGGATTACGTCCGCGCCGGTGGCGACCTGAAGACGGCTTGCCTGCACGACGGCGACAACGTCATCCTCGCCGAGGGTAACGCCGACAACCTGCACACCGGCAGCGGCAATGACCGCATCGTGGTCGAGGGCGACCTGCGCTACGCCAGCCTGGGCAATGGCAACGATCAGGTGTACGTCGCCGGTAACGTCACCTGCTCGATCAATGGGGGATCGAACAATGACAGCATTCATGTCGCCGGCAACCTGAAACACGCCTCGCTCGGCTGGGGGGACGACAAGCTGGTGGTTCTCGGCAGCATCGACACCGTTCAACTCGGCGCCGGCCACGACCAGGCCTGGATTGGCGTGAATGAAGGCTACCTCGATGCCTCCTGTGGCAACGACACGGTCTATGTCGGGACCAACAAGAAGCTCATTCACATGGGTTCGGGCGACGATCAACTGATCCTTGGCAGTTTTGCCAACAAGACCGTGGTCGATGGCGGTTGCGGCAACGACACACTGACCCTGGTCGGTGACGCCAGCCAGTTCATCGTCCAGAAGAACAAGTACGGCGGCTACACGGACATCACCGACATCAGCAACGGCAACAAGATGACGGCCTGGTGGTTCGAGGAAATCAAGTTCGTCGCGGATACCCCGGAAGCGGACATCGTCGATCTCAATTTCGTCGACGATGTCTATTCCATCCCCTGCTTCCAGTAAGCCCCGGCGCCCGGCCCGCATTCGATGCTGACCGTTCCGCATCAGACGATACGGCTGTCCCTGCGCGCCTGCCGGGACAGCTTCATCAACGTGGGCCTGTTCAGCATGTGCATCAACATTGCCATGCTCGTTCCGGCCATCTACATGCTGCAGGTCTATGACCGGGTAGTCGTCGGCGCCAGCATGCCGACGCTGTACATGCTGACCCTGCTGATGCTGGTTTTCCTGATCGCCATGGGGGTGCTCGAATGGGCACGCCAGGACATCATGCGCCGGGTCAGCAATCGTCTCGACCTGCAGCTTGCCCCCTTGCTGTTCGATGTCGGTTACCGTCAGGCCTGGCTCTCCGCCGGCATGGCCGCAGGCACGCAACCGCTGCAGGATCTCAAGGGCATACGCCAGTTCGTCTCATCGCACGGCCTGTTTGCCTTTTTCGATACGCCCTGGGTACCCGTCTATCTGCTGGTGATGTTTGCCTTCCATCCGTGGATCGGTTTGATCGGCCTGCTCAGCGCCCTGCTCCTACTCGGCATCACCCTGGCCAACGAACGCCTGACCGGCCAGCACCAGAAGGCGGCCGAACAGGCTTACCACGAGGCCGGCCGGATGCTCACGCAAGTGCTGCGCAACAGCGAAGTCATGAGCGCCATGGGCATGCTGTCCCGGCTCCGCCAGCGCTGGCTATCGGAAAGCCGGGGTGCTCTGGTCAAGCAGAACGCCGCCGCGGAAATTTCGTCGATCCTGACCGCCGTCTCGAAAAGCCTGCGCATCATCATCCAGTCACTGATCCTCGGCCTGGGCGCCTATCTGGCCATTCGTCAGGAAATATCGCCGGGCATGATGATCGCCGGCTCGATCCTGCTTGGCCGCGCCCTGGCCCCGATCGATCAGATGCTTGGCAGCTGGAAGCAATTTGCCACCGCCCGCGAACAATACCAGCGACTGAACGCCAGTCTGCAGGCCGATCCCGCCCCAGAAACCCGGATGACACTGCCGACGCCGCGCGGCGAAGTGCGCGTCGAAGACATCGTCGTGACTGCACCCGGCGGCAACAGCCCCTTGCTCAGCGATGTTTCCTTCCACTGCGCCCCGGGGACCATCGTCGGCGTGATCGGCCCCAGCGCCGCCGGCAAGTCGACGCTGGCCCGTGCCCTCCTCGGCATCTGGCCCTGCGTCAAAGGTAGCGTCAGACTGGACGGTGCCGAAATCCACGGCTGGAACAAGGATGAGCTGGGCAGTCACATCGGCTATCTGCCCCAGGACATCGAACTGTTCGAAGGCAGCGTCAGCGACAATATTGCCCGATTCGGTCCGGCCGATCCGGAGAAGGTCGTCCAGGCAGCACGCGACGCCGGCATCCACGACATGATCCTGCGCCTTCCGCAAGGCTACGATACGCAACTGGGCAACGGCGGCAGCAAGCTTTCCGGCGGCCAGCGCCAGCGCCTGGGCATTGCCAGGGCAATTTACGGCCGGCCGTGCCTGATCGTCCTCGACGAACCCAACGCCAACCTCGATCACGTCGGCGAAGAGGCGCTTCTGGAAACGCTGGATATCCTTCGGGAAAACGCCTCGACCGTGTTCCTGATCACCCACAAGACCCGGATTCTTTCCGCCACCGACAAACTGCTGGTGCTGGCCGATGGCAGCCTGTCGATGTTCGGCCCCCGCGACCGCGTACTCGCCGAACTGAACAAACTGGCGCCGGTTCGACAGATCAAGGAGGCCTGGGCATGAACCCCGTCGGCACCGAACTGCCCCCCGTATCTGACGAACTGGCGGCCATTGTCGACACGGGGCGGGCGCGCCGGATCGGCCTGGGCGTCATCCTGTCGGCCTTCGTTCTCTTCGGCGGCTGGGCCTTTTTCGCCCCGATTGCCAGCGCCGTGGTTGCCGCCGGCGTGGTCAAGGTCGAACTTGAACGCAAAAGCATCCAGCATCTTGAAGGCGGTATCGTTCGCGAGATTCATGTCCGCGAGGGACAGCATGTCGAGCCGGGGCAATTGCTGATCACGCTCGACCAGACGCAATTCCAGGCCGACATGGAAGTCGGCGACAGCCAGGTGCATGCCCTGCGCGCCACCGAGGCCAGGCTGAAAGCCGAGCGTGACGGTTTACCGGCAATTGTCTTTCCCGACGATTTCGCCGGCGAGATCCCGCATCTCGCCCAATTCATCGACAGTGAAAGCGCACTCTTCCAGGCACGCAAGGGATCCCGCCAGGGCGAGATCAAGGTCTTGCAGGGGCGCATCCAGCAATCCGAATCCCAGATTGCCGGCTTGCAGCAGATCAATGCCCGCAAACAGGAAATACTGCAGTCCCTGCAATCCGAACTCAGCGACTTGCAACGACTGGTCGCTGGCAATTTCATCAGCCGGCACAAACTCAGCCAGATCGATCGACAGATTTCCGAATTGCGCGGCGATATTGCCGAAAACGATGCCAACATCGCCAACCTTCGCGTCCAGCAACGGGAAACCCGACTGCTCATCGACTTCCGCAAGGCCGAATTCCGCACTGCCGACATCGATGCACTGACCGAAACCCAGAAGAAACTCGACGAGTTGCTGAAAAAATCGATGTCGCTGGAAGATCGCGTCAAGCGTGCCAGCATACGGGCCCCGGTGGCTGGCCAGGTGATCGGCCTGCGCACCAATTCACCCGGCGCCGTGCTGCAGCCCGGCACCCATATTCTCGATATCGTCCCGGCCGGCGCCGATCTGGTGATCGAGGCGCGTATTTCACCGGCCGACGTCGACAGCGTACGCATCGACCAGCTCGCCGACATCCGTTTCACCGGCTTCAAGGCCACCACCACACCGGTGGTCGAAGGGCGCCTGGTGCACCTGGCCGGCGACCGCCTGATCGACGAGATGACCGGTACCCCCTACTTCACCAGTCACATCCATCTGACCGCCGAAGGCCTGCAACACCTGAAGCGTTTGAATCTGCGGATACAACCCGGCATTCCCGCCGAAGTCATCATCAACACCGGTGAACGCACGCTACTCCAGTATCTCGCCCAACCGATCAGCAATGCGCTGGCCAGAACATTCCGCGAGGACTGATTTCACTCGAAAAAGATCGTTGACAGCGAGTCCAATGCCGTTAAAATTCGCTTCCCCCAACTTTCTGGATGAGTGAAAAACCATGCAGAGAACCATGTTGAAATCCAAGCTGCATCGCGTGACGGCAACCCACGCCGACCTGCATTACGAAGGCTCCTGCGCGATCGATGAAGATCTGCTGGAAGCCGCCAATATCAAGGAATACGAGCAGATCGACATCTGGAACGTCAACAACGGCGAGCGTTTCACCACCTACGCGATTCGTGCCGAACGCGGTTCAGGCGTGATCTCGGTCAATGGCTCGGCTGCCCGCCGCGCCGCACCGGGTGACATCCTGATCATTGCCACCTTCGCCGCCTATACCGAGGTTGAACTGGCCCGCCACGAGCCGGACCTGATCTACGTCGATTCGCAGAACCGTATCGTCCGTCGCGGCCACAAGATTCCGGTTCAGGCCGCCGCCTGAACTGACGACCTGCACCGTCGATGACGAAGCCCGCCTCTTGGCGGGCTTTTCTTTTTCTGTACAATCCGTTGCACTATTTTTAAAAAAACCAACGGAGACAAACATGGGCGTGGTATTCGCCAAGACACAGAAAGGGCATGAAGAGCTCACCGCCAAGTCCGGCGGGCTGACCCCGCGTCAGCGACGAGTACTGATCATGGTCGACGGCAAACGTACCGTCGATGAATTGCGGGAGATGCTGCAGGCCGACGACCTCCAGCACACATTGGGACTGCTTGAGGAATCCGGCTTCATCGAAATCGGTGCCGTCAAGGATGCCGCAACCGGCGCCACCCAACCTGCACCAGCCGAACCGCTACCGTCGATCACGGCCTTCCGTCCAGCACCGCAACCGGCCAATTCCAAGGATATGGAGCAGGCGCGCAACTTCATCCAGAACACCTTGAAGACCTTCTGCGGCCCGTTCGCCCACCTGCACATCGTCGAAGCCGCCTTCGCCGCCCAAACGCATGAGGAGTTGCGGTTGCAGTTCGATCCCTGGTTCCATGCCGTCGTGCAGACCCGTGAGGGTCGCCGACGGGCCGAGGAACTGCGGACGATGTTGCTGAAAGTGATCTAGCCGGCCGATTCGTCGGACTTCTTGGCGCCATCGGCCTTTTTCGGCTTGCGGCTGCGCGTCGTTTTTCTGGCCGGCTTCTTCTCTTCCGCCGCGGCGACTGTTTCGAGCGGCGTCGCCGCCGGCGCTTCCGTCGTTTCGACGACGGCCTCGGCCGCCTTGCGCGGGCGTCGAGCGCCGCGCTTGGGCTTGTCCGTGGTTTCAGCGATCACCACCGGCGCTGGCTGAGGCGGCTCGGACGAGACAGGCTCGGCCACTGGCGAAACGGTCTCAACGGACACCTGCGCTGGCTCTTCCGGCCGGCTATCCTTGCGCGTACGCCGGCCACCGCGACGACGACCGCCCGATTTTTCCTCGACAGGTGCCGCGACAGCTTCCGTTTCGCCGGCAGCCGGCGTTTCCGGAGCTTCCAGTTGCACTTCAGGCGCTGCGTCGGCGACGACCGGCTCGCTATCCTGCGGCCGTGCACGCGTCACGTAGGTGCCGGACTTGTCGTCGCGCCCGACCAGCAGCAGGCCACGGCTAGCCGCCTCTTCGAGCAGGTTGCCGAAGGTTCGGTAGCCGTAATAGCTCTCGCTGAAGCCGGGATTGCGCCGCTTGACCACTTCCTTGAGCACCGAAGCCCAGATGCGTTCGGCTTCGCCGCGATCGGCCATGAGGTCGGAAAAGGTGGCACAGACCAGATCGACCGCCTTGGCCTTGCGCTCTTCCATCTTCTCGCGCCGCTTGGCTTCCTCTTCCGGCGAACGCTTCTCGCGTTCGCGTCGCTGCCCGCCACGCTGTGCCTCGCGGTCGCGGACCAGATCGTCGTAATAGATGAATTCGTCGCAATTGGTGACCAGCAGGTCGGAGCAGGATTGCTTGACGCCGACGCCGATGACCTTCTTGGCGTTCTCGCGCAGCTTGGAGACCAGCGGCGAGAAGTCGGAATCGCCGGAAATGATCACGAAGGTATCGACGTGCGACTTGGTGTAGCACAGGTCGAGGGCATCGACGACCATGCGGATGTCGGCCGAATTCTTGCCCGACTGGCGCACATGGGGAATTTCGATCAGCTCGAAATTGGCCTCGTGCATGGCGGCCTTGAAGCTCTTGTAACGATCCCAATCGCAGTAGGCCTTCTTGACCACGATGCTGCCCTTGGCGAGCAGACGCTCCAGCACCGGGCGGATGTCGAATTTCTCGTATTGCGCGTCGCGTACGCCCAGCGCAATGTTCTCGAAGTCGCAGAAAAGCGCCATGCTGGCGGTGTCGTTGGCGGCCATGGAGTCGATCCGTTTTGATGAAGGCCGCAGTATACCGCCAGCACGCTCAGCCGCTCCGCAAATCCGCCGTTTCCTCGTCGGTGAACAGCCGGGAACGGGTGATGAAACATTGCCCGCTACCGCATTCGAGCGAAAACGTTCCGCCCTGCCCCGGCACGGCATCGATGATCAGCTGGGTGTGCTGCCAGTACTCGTACTGCGCGGCACTGATGTAGAACGGCACGCCGCCGATCTCGCCGAGCCGGATGTCCTGGGCCCCCAGCGTCAGTTCGCCGTCGAGGTAGCAATTCGGGCTGCTGTTGTCGCAGCAGCCGCCCGACTGGTAGAAGAACAACGCCGGCCCGTGCGTGTGCTGCAAATGCTCGATCAGGGCCAGGGCGGCGGGTGTGGCAATAACGCGTTCGACCATGTCATCCTCCAAAAAAATACGGGGGCCATCGGCCCCCGTCAAAGCCCACAAGGGCACGCAGAGTCGGAGAAGAAATCCGCTTAGAAGAAACCCAGCTTCTGCTCGGCGTAGGAGACGAGCAGATTCTTGGTCTGCTGGTAATGATCAAGCATGACCTTGTGCGTTTCGCGACCGATGCCCGATTCCTTGTAGCCGCCAAAGGCGGCGTGCGCCGGGTAGGCGTGGTAGCAGTTGGTCCATACGCGACCGGCCTGGATGGCGCGGCCCATGCGGTAGGCGACGTTGCCGTTGCGGCTCCAGACGCCGGCACCGAGGCCGTAGAGCGTGTCGTTGGCGATCGCCAGGGCTTCGGCTTCGTCCTTGAAGGTGGTCACCGCGAGCACCGGCCCGAAGATTTCTTCCTGGAAGATGCGCATCTTGTTGTGGCCCTTGAACAGCGTCGGCTGGATGTAGTAGCCGCCTTCGATGTCGCCGCCGAGGTGGGCGCGCTCACCACCGATCAGCACCTGGGCGCCCTCTTCCTTGCCCAGCTTGAGGTAGGACTCGATCTTGTCCATCTGGATCTGCGAGGCCTGCGCGCCCATCATCGTCTCGGTGTCGAGCGGCGAACCCTGCTTGATCGCGGCGACGCGCTTCAGGCAGCGCTCTATGAAGGCATCGTAGATCGATTCCTGGATCAGCGCGCGGCTCGGGCAGGTGCACACTTCGCCCTGGTTGAAGGCGAACAGGACCAGGCCTTCGATCGCCTTGTCGAGGAAGCCGTCGTCCTTGTCCATGACGTCGGCGAAGAAGATGTTGGGCGACTTGCCGCCCAGTTCCAGCGTCGCCGGGATCAGGTTGTTGGCGGCAGCCTGGGCGATGACGCGGCCGGTGGCGGTGGAGCCGGTGAAGGCGATCTTGGCGATGCGCTTGGAGGTGGCCAGCGGCATGCCGGCTTCACGACCCAGACCATTGACGATGTTGAGCACGCCCGGCGGCAGCAGGTCGGCGATCAGGTCGACCAGGATCAGGATCGAGATCGGCGTCGATTCGGCCGGCTTCAAGACCACGCAGTTGCCGGCGCCGAGCGCCGGGGCCAGCTTCCAGGCGGCCATCAGGATGGGGAAGTTCCAGGGGATGATCTGACCGACGACGCCGAGCGGCTCATGAATGTGGTAGGCCATGGTGTTCTCGTCGATTTCCGAGATGCCGCCTTCCTGCGAGCGCAGGCAGCCGGCGAAGTAACGGAAGTGGTCGACGGCCAGCGGGATGTCGGCGTTCAGCGTTTCGCGGATCGGCTTGCCGTTGTCGACGGTCTCGGCGTAGGCGAGCAGTTCGAGGTTCTGTTCGAGGCGGTCGGCGATCTTGAGCAGGATGTTCGAGCGGGTCGCGGCATCGGTCTTGCCCCACTTCGGGAAGGCGGCGTGGGCGGCGTCGAGCGCCAGCTCGATGTCTTCGGCGGTGGAGCGGGCAACCTGGGTATAGACCTTGCCATTGACCGGGGTCACCACGTCGAAGTACTGGCCTTTGACCGGGGCGGTCCATTGGCCGTTGATGAAGTTGTCGTACTTGGCCTTGTAGGCGATTTTTGCGCCAGCGGCGCCGGGGGCTGCGTAGATCATCTTGTCTCCTGTCTTTTACGAATGAGTGAATCAGTTGCCTGATGGCCAGCAACCCATATCAAGGGCCGTGCCAGAACAACACATCATTGATTCAAAAAGAATTTCCAGAAATCGACCAGCAGCCAGGCGACGACTGGAACGTCGCACAAGGAAACAACTGTCACATTCTGGAACAGTGTCCGGCAATTCGTTCGCCAGGGCTTGCATGCCCGGCCCGGCCCCCTATACTCCCGATAAAGTCCGGCGACGAACGGGCGAGGAGACAAACACGATGCGCACTCATTCCCCCGTGCCGGCCCCGCAGTTGCGACAAGCCCGCCTGAAGCTGCTCGAAGGCAGCGACTTCACCGATGCCGCCGTCGACGAGCGCCTGGCCCGTTCATGGCGGCGCAGCCTGGCTGCCGGCCTGACGCCGACCGGCCGTCTGGCCATCCCGGACAATCTCAGCGGCAAGGAGCTAGGCCGGGCACTGGGCCGCAATCACGAACTGCTCAGCCATTCGCGGCCGATCATGGAATACCTGTTCGAACAGGTGCGCCACAGCCACAGCATGGTCATCCTCGCCGACAACCGGGGCGTGCTCATGCACACCCTCGGCGATGCCGACTTTCTCGGCAAGGCCGAGCGCGTCGCCCTGATGTCGGGCGCCTGCTGGGACGAGCGCCAGCGCGGCACCAATGCCATCGGCACCGCGCTGGCCGAAGCGGCCGGGGTCGAAATCCACGGCGACGAGCATTTCCTGGAGCGCAACACCTTTCTCACCTGTGCCGCCGCGCCCATCGTCTCCGCAACCGGCGAACTGCTCGGCATCCTCGACATTTCCGGCGACCGGCGCAGCCGTCATCCGCACACCCTCGGCCTGGTCAACACTGCGGCGCGGATGATCGAGAACCGCCTGGTCGTCGATGCCTGCCAGCGCCACCTGCGCCTGCATCTCCACCCGGACCCGGCCGGCATCGGCACGGTCGCCGAGGGTATCGTTGCTCTCTCCGAGGACGGCTGGATCGTTGGCGCCAATCGCAATGCGCTACAGATGCTCGGCCTGGCCAGTGCCGACATCGGCGCCACACCGCTGTTTCGTGCGCTCGACACGCGCCTGGCCGACCTGCTCGAACAGGCCCGCCGCCGTTCCGGGCAAGGCCTGGCGCTGCGTCGCCACGACGGGATGAGCCTGTACGCCCGGCTCGATGGACACGAGCCGCGCATCCTGTCGGTTCCGGCCACGCCGGCACCGAAGAAAGACGACGCGCTGAGTGCGCTGGATACCGGCGACGGCCGCTGGCGCACCGCCGCCGACAAGGCCCGGCGTATCGTCGGCAAGGACATTCCGCTGCTGATCGGCGGCGAATCCGGGGTCGGCAAGGAGATGTTCGCCCGCGCCGCGCACGAATCCTCGCCGCAACGCGATGGCCCCTTCGTCGCCATCAATTGCGCCGCACTGCCGGAAAACCTGATCGAGGCCGAACTGTTCGGCTATGTCTCCGGTGCCTTCACCGGCGCCCGCAAGGAAGGCTACATCGGCCGCCTGCGCGAAGCCGACGGCGGCACCCTGTTCCTCGACGAAATCGGCGACATGCCGCTGACCATGCAGACCCGCCTGTTGCGCGTCCTGCAGGAGCGCCAGGTGACGCCGCTCGGCGGCGGCACCCCAGTCAAGGTCAATTTCGCCCTGATCTGCGCCACCCATTGCGACTTGCCGGCCGCCTGCGCCAGCGGCCGCTTCCGCAGCGACCTCTACTACCGGATCAACGGCCTCAGCCTGAATTTGCCCGCCCTGCGCGAGCGCAGCGATTTCGCGGCGCTGTGCGACAAGCTGCTGGCCGAACTTTTCCCAGATCTGCCGGTAGACATTGCGCCGGGACTGCGCCAGCGCCTGGCGGCCTACCACTGGCCGGGCAACCTGCGCCAGCTGGCCAGCGTGCTGCGCACCGCCTGCGCCATGCTCGACCCGGGCGATACCCGCATCGACTGGCAACACCTGCCGGACGATATCCTGGCCGCGCTCCAGGCCGGTACGGAGCGGCCGTCGACGACAAGTACCGTGCTGCCGGCGCAGGATCTTGCCACGCTGTCGCTGGCCGCCATCCAGCAGGCCATCGTCGACCACCAGGGCAATCTCAGCGCCGCCGCCCGGCAACTCGGGATCAGCCGGCAGACGCTGTACCGCAAGCTGAAAACCGGCGCCGGGCAGTAAGCATTAGGAGGTATTGTGCGCAGCCGATGGCGGTGACATGATCGGACGCTCCGTCCCGACGAGCCTGCCATGACTGCTTCCCTCCCCGACATCGCCAACCTGATCGGCCGCCTGCCGCTGTTTTCCAGCATGTCGGTCGAAGAAGTCGGCCGCATCGCCGCCGGCGCCCGCGAAGTCCGGGCGGCCAAGGGCGACATCCTGTTCCACAAGGGCGACCCCAATCACGGTTTCCACCTGCTGCTCAGCGGCCAGATCAAGCTCGCCTTCACCTCGGCTCAGGGCAACGAGAAAGTCGTCGAAATCATTCAGCCAGGCCAGACTTTCGGCGAGGCGATCATGTTCATGGACACGCCCTACATCGTCTACGCCCAGGCACTCGCCGATGCGCAGATGATCCACATTGCCAAGGCAACCGTTTTCGCCGAACTCGACCGCGACCCCAAACTGGCGCGCAAGATGCTCGCCAGCATGGCCGTCCGCCTGCACCAGTTGATGGCCGACCTCGAAGCCAACTCGCTGCATTCCGGCAAGGAACGCATCATCACCTACCTGCTACGCGAGCTTCCGGCCAGCACCACGCCAGGCCAGACCGCCACGGTCAGCCTGAGCACCACCAAGGGCATCGTCGCCTCGCGCCTCAACCTGACCCAGGAACACTTCTCCCGCATCCTGCACGAACTGGTCGAGGAAGGCCTGATCGTCGTCCGCGGCCGGCAGATTGAAATCCCGGACCCCAAACGCCTCAGCGCAAGTCGAGGCTGACAAAAAAAGGGGCGGAAATTCCGCCCCTTTTACTTTGCTAGCTGACTACCAGGATCAATCGACGATCAGCTTTCCGTTATTCAACAACTGCTGGATCAGCGCAGCATCGTTGTTGTTCGCCACACCGTACTCACTGTACAGATTGACCCCGGTCAGCGTAATGCGCTGGCTTTCCTGTCCAGAACTATAGGTTCCTCCAGCAAAGCCTCCATCATGACTGATGCGCAGTATCGTACTGGTAACGCCACCGGAGGTCGTCGTCGTGATGTCGATATAGTTGGCAAGGTTACCGATACCCGTGCTGTGGTTTTCGCCGACCAGCAAATCCCGCAGATCAAGGATATCCTCGTTACGGTTGAAGTCGGTAATGGTATCGAGGGCTGGCGAGCCTTTGTTCCCACGATCAGCCAAACTCCACTGGAAAGTGTCAGCCCCCATACCACCGGTCATCGTGTCGCTGCCAGCACCACCAATCAACAGGTCGTTACCGGCACCGCCATTAAGCGTGTCGTTACCATTGCCACCGACCAGCTTATCGTTACCATTACCGCCGTTCAGGATGTCATCACCATCGCCACCAGACAGCCAGTCATTTCCATCACCGCCACTGAGCGTATCGTTGCCGGCCAGCCCGCTGAGAATGTCATTCCCCGCAGTACCGTTGATGGTATTGCCGCTGGCAGTGCCAACACTGGTCACCGCACCCTGGCTGTAGGTCACATTCAGTTGCACTGATCCATTCGCAGTATCGCCATCGAAATCCCGCAGCGTGAAGCCGAAGGTTTCGGACAGGGAACCGGTACCGGAGAACGGAGGACGATAGCTGTAATCGCCATTATCCAGGTCAATGATCAACAACCCGCCGGCTGCGGTGCTTACGTTCAGCTGGTGCGTGACAGCGTCAAATGTAGCGGACGCTGTACCGCTGCCTGAGACACTGACGGTATTCGCCGTACGGTCCCAACTGAATACTCGCCCGTCGATCTGGATTACCGACAAATAGCCCTGATCCGCACCCACATTGCCCGGCGTATTACCCAAGAGGACATTGCCCTGCGCAATCGGCGCAACGGTCGACTGAAGCACCGCCGACAGGGTATTCACGTTCGGCACCATCAGTGCCTCGGTGCTGCTACCCGTCGTACCGTCGTAGGCAATTGGATCAAGGTAGGCCTTGTCCGTTGCGGTCAATCCGGTACCAATCCCCAGCGCAAAGGCCTTGATCTCATTGGTGGCAAGGAAATTTGCCCAGATTGCTGCTTCATCCGGCTGAATTCCGGAATCAGCGGTGACATTGGTACCACCATTACTGTTATTGGCCAAGGTCGAGCCGTTTCCATCACTGGCGTTTGGCTGTCCATCGGAAATGAAATAGGCCACATTCTGCAGCGAACCTCCGGCCGGGGCTTCCAGAATCCGCCCGGCAGAAGTCCAGGACTGAATCGCCTGCGCCAGCGCCGCATCGTAATTGGTCCAGCCATTGGCCGTGATCGAACTCAACATGGCCTTGGCATCATCCGCCGTCATCCAGAAGCTGGTCCGATCTGCAGCCGTGGTCGAGAACGTGACGATCTTGACTGCAACATCGCCATATCCGTCATACGAGTTGATCAGATTGGTAATTGCTGTCCGCGCAGCCGCCAGCCGGTCGACCGATGTGCTGGTCATGCTGCCGGACACATCAAGGATTACCATCAGGTTGGTATCGATCTGTCCGACATCCAATTGCCTGGTCTGAGCACCTGCTACCGGCGAGTCATCCTCAACGTTGACCGTCAGCGTTGCGCTACTCGCAACCGTACCGTCGCTGACCGTCACACCAATGTCGAAAGACAAGACATCTTCGACGCCTGCTTGAGCATGATCGACAGGACCCAGCAAGGTTACTGTGTAACTTCCATTGCTGGCAATCGTCACACTGACGACAGGCGAACCGGCGGCCGAGCCCACCAGATTCGTGGTACCGACACCGCTCCACTGCAGCGGCTCGCCACCAGAAGTCACCGTCGTCGAAGGCGGATAGAGGGCGAGGGACAAGGTTCCACTACCGGAAACCGCCATGGTTCCGCTGAAGACAGTGGCATTCGTCGTATCCTGCGGCACGCCAAGGTTATCGATGTTACCGCCGACCAAGCCCTCTTCAGAGAGCGTAGCGCTAGCACCGCCAACCGTCGGTGCCGGACGGCCCAGCAGCGTGACATTAATGCTGCCGCTGGCGGTATCCAGGTCGGAATCAGTGAGCTGATAGCCGAGATTCATGCTGATATCGGCACGATAGTTGATATAGCTGAGGCTGGATACCTCGGGACGCCACGAACCGCTATTCGAGGTAAAGACGACCTGATCGAAAGCCAAGCCGCCCGTATTCGCTACGGAAATGGTCAGCGGCTGCTCGTTCGTCGTGATCGCAACATTATTTCCACGCGCCACTTCGACGCCATCCCGATAGGCAACCCACGACATCGTTGCTGTCTGCCCCTGAGCCTCAAGTGTAAAACCTGCCGAGGTGACGTCCACCCCGAAATTCAGGGTGAGCTTTTCATTACCTGCGGTATCGATCCAGTTCCCCGCACCACCATTTACAGAAATCCCTTGGGTTGAGTAATTGACATTGGCCGGCTGACCATTACGTTCCCCGGTAATATCAATCAACACCAGGCCGGAGGCGGAATCACTCAGCAGCAGATTGCCGGAATTTCCTCCAGTATTCTTGAAGCTGCTCGACTGAGAGGAGACCCCAAGCAGTTCAGTATAGGTACGGAACTGAGTACCACCGGAATCCAGATCGATATTGAGCGTGAAGACGTTCTCGCGAACCCCCGCGCGCATTATGAAGCCAGTCATCACATCACCGGCATCGTTGAACTCGGTCTGAACCAGTTGACCATCGGCGAACAAAGTCGGCATCGACGATGCCCCCGGGCGCCAGGTGAAATCCGTACCATCGGCGGACAGCGAAACGGGGAGGCTACCAAGCACGGTTTGCCCTGCCTGATTGGCACCGGCAATCGATGCAAGCCCATTGACCGTCGGCGCATCATCCTCAACAAGGAGCGTCAGGGTAGAGGTGTTGCTGTTGGTCGCATTGCTCACCGTCACACCAAAGTCCAGACGCAGCATGTCCTCGATGTTTGCCACTGGATGATCCAGACCTCCCTTCAACACCAGGGAATACTGACCGTTACTCTGCATCGTGAGCGTGAGGATTTCCCGGCCATTCGCCGAGCCAGAGAGTACAGTGGCCGTACCCACGAGAGTGGTAGTCCAGGACAGGGCTTGACCACCTGAAGTCAGGCCGGATGGCGGAGTGAAGGAAATTATCCTGTCACCATCGCCTCCAATGAGCATCGTTCCATTGAAGCTAGCCGAATTGGTCGTATCGGGAACCCCGACCGAATCCGGGCTACCACCAGGCAAACCTTCTTCCGAAACCACCGCGATAGTTGGCTGGATGCCCAGCGTGGCGATCGAAGCAGAGCCATCAGCCAGATCCGAACCATCCCGGGCCGTTGCCGTCACCGTGATGTTCATCGAGCCAGTCATGTCGACCGGCGTGGTCATCGTCAGCCCGGTGATCGTGACAGCCTTGGTCACCGGATCAACCGTCACCACATACGGACCATCGCTGGTCAGTGGCAGGGTCCAGGTGCCATCCGGATTCTGCGTGCCATGCGACAGCGTCACCCCAGCCGGAACGCTGACCGTAATCGTGGCGATTTCCTCGGAATAATCGATATCGGTCGGCGTTGCCGTGATCGTCAGCGGATGCGTCTTGGTTTGCGCGAAAGTCACCGAATGGATCAGGTAATCGTCACCCGCACGCGGAGCCGTGAACTCGATGCGTGCGATTTGCGCGCCGTTGTCACTGACCACCGTGAAAGGCGAATCGACCACATCGGTGACGCCGGCAACGGTGCCCTGGCCAATCTGGTTACCCTGATCGTCGAACAGCGTGTAGGTCGCCCGCTCGCCAGAGTGCAACCAGGCGAACTGGATGGTGGCGCTGGACACCGGATCATCGAAAGCGATGGCAATCTTCTCGGAATTTCCGTTCAGATGACCGATTTCGCTATCGTTTCCAGAGGATGCCTGAGCAACCCCAAAGCCACTGACATTGCCCGCACCCGCGCCGTTGACAACGCTGACCGTACCCGGAGAACCATCGAGATTGTAGGCGGTGACTGTATACCCTTGGCCGGCAATGCCAGCGTTGGTGTTATTGATGGTCAGGTTGTTGGTCACCGGGTTGCCGATCTGGATCGTCACATTCGGCGTATCGGCAACCGGCGTCACCGTGATATCCAGCGTCGAGGTATCGGTGCGCATACCGTTGGTGACCGTGTAGGTCACCGTCGGCACCGGGCCACTGTAATCCTGGTACGGCACGAAGGAATAGCTGCCATCAACATTGATGGTCAACTCGCCGCGCCCCGCGATGGTCACGCTGCTGCCCGCAGCATGCACAGTCGGATCACCGGCCACCGAGAAACTCAGGATTGAGACGCTACCAGCGGCAGTAACCGTATTGGCAATCAGCGTACCGGAAACGATGGAGACATCCTCCTGCGTGGAAACCGCCTCATTGCCATCATCGATGCTGTTGTCGTTGATCGTACCGGTTCCAGCAACTGGGACGGCATTCTGTGCGGTCGCAGCAGAAAGGAAAAGCTGTTCAGGTTGCTCGACTTCTCCATCATCGATGGTCGGCAAGCGAACGATGAACGAGGTCGTCGAAGGAGGCACCGAGACGCTGAAAGTACCATCCGCAGCCACCGTAACCGTGGTGAAGTTGTTGCCACCGTCGAAGGAAACCTCGATCGGCGTCGTGGTATCGAGCGCAAGGCTCGCCGTGTCGTCGTCGAAATCCAGATTGACAGTCGTCGAGAACAGACTTTCGTTACTCAGGGTCACCACGAAATCAAGCGCCATCCCTTCGACAGTCGTCGGACTGGAGACTGCAATCACTGCCGGACGGTCGTCCAGCGGCGGCGGTTGGATCGTCGGCGGCGTCACCGTCGGCGGCAGCGGCGTACCCGGCGTGCCGTCGTCCGTGATCGTACCCACGCCCGTGGCGCTGTTGGTCACCGTCGTTGCCGTCAGCGTGAAGGTTTCCGGACCTTCGTACACTTGCGTCGGTTCGTCGGCCGTCGTCTGCACCGACACGTAGAACGTCGTCGTGTTGGCCGGTACCTGAACCTGGCCACCCACCACCGGCGTCCACGTCGCACCGTTGTCAAACGTCACATACAGGTCGTTCGACAGGTCGCTGCCCAGCGTCGCGTCGGTGTCCGTATTCACCGCCGTGTTGCCCAGGTTCAGCGTCACCGTCGTCGGGTTCTCCGACGGGTTGCTCAGCGTCAGCGTGAAGATCGCCGTCTGGCCTTCCGACACCGTCACATTGTTCACCGTCACGCCCGGACGATCGTCCAGCGGCGGCGGTTGGATCGTCGGCGGCGTCACCGTCGGCGGCAGCGGCGTACCCGGCGTGCCGTCGTCCGTGATCGTGCCGGTACCCGTCGCCGTGTTCACTGCTGTCGTTGCCGTCAGCGTGAAGGTTTCCGGACCTTCGTACACTTGCGTCGGTTCGTCGGCCGTCGTCTGCACCGACACGTAGAACGTCGTCGTGTTGGCCGGCACCTGAACCTGGCCACCCACCACCGGCGTCCACGTCGCACCGTTGTCAAACGTCACATACAGGTCGTTCGACAGGTCGCTGCCCAGCGTCGCGTCGGTGTCCGTATTCACCGCCGTGTTGCCCAGGTTCAGCGTCACCGTCGTCGGGTTCTCCGACGGGTTGCTCAGCGTCAGCGTGAAGATCGCCGTCTGGCCTTCCGACACCGTCACATTGTTCACCGTCACGCCCGGACGGTCGTCCAGCGGCGGCGGCTGGATCGTCGGCGGCGTCACCGGCGGCTGCGGCGTACCCGGCGTGCCGTCGTCCGTGATCGTACCCACGCCCGTGGCGCTGTTGGTCACCGTCGTTGCCGTCAGCGTGAAGGTTTCCGGGCCTTCGTACACTTGCGTCGGTTCGTCGGCCGTCGTCTGCACCGACACGTAGAACGTCGTCGTGTTGGCCGGTACCTGAACCTGGCCACCCACCACCGGCGTCCATGTCGCACCGTTGTCAAACGTCACATACAGGTCGTTCGACAGGTCGCTGCCCAGCGTCGCGTCGGTGTCCGTATCCACCGCCGTGTTGCCCAGGTTCAGCGTCACCGTCGTCGGGTTCGCCGACGGGTTGCTCAGCGTCAGCGTGAAGATCGCCGTCTGGCCTTCCGACACCGTCACATTGTTCACCGTCACGCCCGGACGGTCGTCCAGCGGCGGCGGCTGGATCGTCGGCGGCGTCACCGGCGGCTGCGGCGTGCCCGGCGTGCCGTCGTCCGTGATCGTGCCCACGCCCGTGGCGCTGTTGGTCACCGTCGTTGCCGTCAGCGTGAAGGTCTCCGGGCCTTCGTACACTTGCGTCGGTTCGTCGGCCGTCGTCTGCACCGACACGTAGAACGTCGTCGTGTTGGCCGGTACCTGAACCTGGCCACCCACCACCGGCGTCCACGTCGCACCGTTGTCAAACGTCACATACAGGTCGTTCGACAGGTCGCTGCCCAGCGTCGCGTCGGTGTCCGTATTCACCGCCGTGTTGCCCAGGTTCAGCGTCACCGTCGTCGGGTTCGCCGACGGGTTGCTCAGCGTCAGCGTGAAGATCGCCGTCTGGCCTTCCGACACCGTCACATTGTTCACCGTCACGCCCGGACGGTCGTCCAGCGGCGGCGGTTGGATCGTCGGCGGCGTCACCGTCGGCGGCAGCGGCGTACCCGGCGTGCCGTCGTCCGTGATCGTACCCACGCCCGTAGACGGGGTCGCCTGCGTCGCTGTCGTTGCCGTCAGCGTGAAGGTCTCCGGACCTTCGTACACTTGCGTCGGTTCGTCGGCCGTCGTCTGCACCGACACGTAGAACGTCGTCGTGTTGGCCGGCACCTGAACCTGGCCACCCACCACCGGCGTCCATGTCGCACCGTTGTCAAACGTCACATACAGGTCGTTCGACAGGTCGCTGCCCAGCGTCGCGTCGGTGTCCGTATTCACCGCCGTGTTGCCCAGGTTCAGCGTCACCGTCGTCGGGTTCGCCGACGGGTTGCTCAGCGTCAGCGTGAAGATCGCCGTCTGGCCTTCCGACACCGTCACATTGTTCACCGTCACGCCCGGACGGTCGTCCAGCGGCGGCGGTTGGATCGTCGGCGGCGTCACCGTCGGCGGCAGCGGCGTACCCGGCGTGCCGTCGTCCGTGATCGTGCCCACGCCCGTAGACGGGGTCGCCTGCGTCGCTGTCGTTGCCGTCAGCGTGAAGGTTTCCGGGCCTTCGTACACTTGCGTCGGTTCGTCGGCCGTCGTCTGCACCGACACGTAGAACGTCGTCGTGTTGGCCGGCACCTGAACCTGGCCACCCACCACCGGCGTCCACGTCGCACCGTTGTCAAACGTCACATACAGGTCGTTCGACAGGTCGCTGCCCAGCGTCGCGTCGGTGTCCGTATCCACCGCCGTGTTGCCCAGGTTCAGCGTCACCGTCGTCGGGTTCGCCGACGGGTTGCTCAGCGTCAGCGTGAAGATCGCCGTCTGGCCTTCCGACACCGTCACATTGTTCACCGTCACGCCCGGACGGTCGTCCAGCGGCGGCGGTTGGATCGTCGGCGGCGTCACCGGCGGCTGCGGCGTGCCCGGCGTGCCGTCGTCCGTGATCGTGCCCACGCCCGTGGCGCTGTTGGTCACCGTCGTTGCCGTCAGCGTGAAGGTTTCCGGGCCTTCGTACACTTGCGTCGGTTCGTCAGCCGTCGTCTGCACCGACACGTAGAACGTCGTCGTGTTCGCCGGTACCTGAACCTGACCACCCACCACCGGCGTCCATGTCGCACCGTTGTCAAACGTCACATACAGGTCGTTCGACAGGTCGCTGCCCAGCGTCGCGTCGGTGTCCGTATCCACCGCCGTGTTGCCCAGGTTCAGCGTCACCGTCGTCGGGTTCGCCGACGGGTTGCTCAGCGTCAGCGTGAAGATCGCCGTCTGGCCTTCCGACACCGTCACATTGTTCACCGTCACGCCCGGACGGTCGTCCAGCGGCGGCGGCTGGATCGTCGGCGGCGTCACCGGCGGCTGCGGCGTGCCCGGCGTGCCGTCGTCCGTGATCGTGCCCACGCCCGTGGCGCTGTTGGTCACCGTCGTTGCCGTCAGCGTGAAGGTCTCCGGACCTTCGTACACTTGCGTCGGTTCGTCGGCCGTCGTCTGCACCGACACGTAGAACGTCGTCGTGTTGGCCGGTACCTGAACCTGGCCACCCACCACCGGCGTCCATGTCGCACCGTTGTCAAACGTCACATACAGGTCGTTCGACAGGTCGCTGCCCAGCGTCGCGTCGGTGTCCGTATTCACCGCCGTGTTGCCCAGGTTCAGCGTCACCGTCGTCGGGTTCGCCGACGGGTTGCTCAGCGTCAGCGTGAAGATCGCCGTCTGGCCTTCCGACACCGTCACATTGTTCACCGTCACGCCCGGACGGTCGTCCAGCGGCGGCGGCTGGATCGTCGGCGGCGTCACCGGCGGCTGCGGCGTACCCGGCGTGCCGTCATCCGTGATCGTACCCACGCCCGTAGACGGGGTCGCCTGCGTCGCTGTCGTTGCCGTCAGCGTGAAGGTTTCCGGGCCTTCGTACACTTGCGTCGGTTCGTCGGCCGTCGTCTGCACCGACACGTAGAACGTCGTCGTGTTGGCCGGTACCTGAACCTGGCCACCCACCACCGGCGTCCACGTCGCACCGTTGTCAAACGTCACATACAGGTCGTTCGACAGGTCGCTGCCCAGCGTCGCGTCGGTGTCCGTATTCACCGCCGTGTTGCCCAGGTTCAGCGTCACCGTCGTCGGGTTCGCCGACGGGTTGCTCAGCGTCAGCGTGAAGATCGCCGTCTGGCCTTCCGACACCGTCACATTGTTCACCGTCACGCCCGGACGATCGTCCAGCGGCGGCGGTTGGATCGTCGGCGGCGTCACCGTCGGCGGCAGCGGCGTACCCGGCGTGCCGTCGTCCGTGATCGTGCCGGTACCCGTCGCCGTGTTCACTGCTGTCGTTGCCGTCAGCGTGAAGGTTTCCGGACCTTCGTACACTTGCGTCGGTTCGTCGGCCGTCGTCTGCACCGACACGTAGAACGTCGTCGTGTTGGCCGGCACCTGAACCTGGCCACCCACCACCGGCGTCCACGTCGCACCGTTGTCAAACGTCACATACAGGTCGTTCGACAGGTCGCTGCCCAGCGTCGCGTCGGTGTCCGTATTCACCGCCGTGTTGCCCAGGTTCAGCGTCACCGTCGTCGGGTTCTCCGACGGGTTGCTCAGCGTCAGCGTGAAGATCGCCGTCTGGCCTTCCGACACCGTCACATTGTTCACCGTCACGCCCGGACGGTCGTCCAGCGGCGGCGGTTGGATCGTCGGCGGCGTCACCGGCGGCTGCGGCGTACCCGGCGTGCCGTCGTCCGTGATCGTACCCACGCCCGTAGACGGGGTCGCCTGCGTCGCTGTCGTTGCCGTCAGCGTGAAGGTCTCCGGACCTTCGTACACTTGCGTCGGTTCGTCGGCCGTCGTCTGCACCGACACGTAGAACGTCGTCGTGTTGGCCGGCACCTGAACCTGGCCACCCACCACCGGCGTCCATGTCGCACCGTTGTCAAACGTCACATACAGGTCGTTCGACAGGTCGCTGCCCAGCGTCGCGTCGGTGTCCGTATCCACCGCCGTGTTGCCCAGGTTCAGCGTCACCGTCGTCGGGTTCGCCGACGGGTTGCTCAGCGTCAGCGTGAAGATCGCCGTCTGGCCTTCCGACACCGTCACATTGTTCACCGTCACGCCCGGACGGTCGTCCAGCGGCGGCGGCTGGATCGTCGGCGGCGTCACCGGCGGCTGCGGCGTGCCCGGCGTGCCGTCGTCCGTGATCGTGCCCACGCCCGTGGCGCTGTTGGTCACCGTCGTTGCCGTCAGCGTGAAGGTTTCCGGGCCTTCGTACACTTGCGTCGGTTCGTCGGCCGTCGTCTGCACCGACACGTAGAACGTCGTCGTGTTGGCCGGTACCTGAACCTGACCACCCACCACCGGCGTCCATGTCGCACCGTTGTCAAACGTCACATACAGGTCGTTCGACAGGTCGCTGCCCAGCGTCGCGTCGGTGTCCGTATCCACCGCCGTGTTGCCCAGGTTCAGCGTCACCGTCGTCGGGTTCGCCGACGGGTTGCTCAGCGTCAGCGTGAAGATCGCCGTCTGGCCTTCCGACACCGTCACATTGTTCACCGTCACGCCCGGACGATCGTCCAGCGGCGGCGGTTGGATCGTCGGCGGCGTCACCGTCGGCGGCAGCGGCGTACCCGGCGTGCCGTCGTCCGTGATCGTGCCGGTACCCGTCGCCGTGTTCACTGCTGTCGTTGCCGTCAGCGTGAAGGTTTCCGGACCTTCGTACACTTGCGTCGGTTCGTCGGCCGTCGTCTGCACCGACACGTAGAACGTCGTCGTGTTGGCCGGTACCTGAACCTGGCCACCCACCACCGGCGTCCACGTCGCACCGTTGTCAAACGTCACATACAGGTCGTTCGACAGGTCGCTGCCCAGCGTCGCGTCGGTGTCCGTATTCACCGCCGTGTTGCCCAGGTTCAGCGTCACCGTCGTCGGGTTCGCCGACGGGTTGCTCAGCGTCAGCGTGAAGATCGCCGTCTGGCCTTCCGACACCGTCACATTGTTCACCGTCACGCCCGGACGGTCGTCCAGCGGCGGCGGTTGGATCGTCGGCGGCGTCACCGTCGGCGGCAGCGGCGTACCCGGCGTGCCGTCGTCCGTGATCGTACCCACGCCCGTAGACGGGGTCGCCTGCGTCGCTGTCGTTGCCGTCAGCGTGAAGGTCTCCGGACCTTCGTACACTTGCGTCGGTTCGTCGGCCGTCGTCTGCACCGACACGTAGAACGTCGTCGTGTTGGCCGGCACCTGAACCTGGCCACCCACCACCGGCGTCCATGTCGCACCGTTGTCAAACGTCACATACAGGTCGTTCGACAGGTCGCTGCCCAGCGTCGCGTCGGTGTCCGTATTCACCGCCGTGTTGCCCAGGTTCAGCGTCACCGTCGTCGGGTTCGCCGACGGGTTGCTCAGCGTCAGCGTGAAGATCGCCGTCTGGCCTTCCGACACCGTCACATTGTTCACCGTCACGCCCGGACGGTCGTCCAGCGGCGGCGGCTGGATCGTCGGCGGCGTCACCGGCGGCTGCGGCGTACCCGGCGTGCCGTCGTCCGTGATCGTACCCACGCCCGTGGCGCTGTTGGTCACCGTCGTTGCCGTCAGCGTGAAGGTTTCCGGGCCTTCGTACACTTGCGTCGGTTCGTCAGCCGTCGTCTGCACCGACACGTAGAACGTCGTCGTGTTGGCCGGTACCTGAACCTGGCCACCCACCACCGGCGTCCATGTCGCACCGTTGTCAAACGTCACATACAGGTCGTTCGACAGGTCGCTGCCCAGCGTCGCGTCGGTGTCCGTATTCACCGCCGTGTTGCCCAGGTTCAGCGTCACCGTCGTCGGGTTCGCCGACGGGTTGCTCAGCGTCAGCGTGAAGATCGCCGTCTGGCCTTCCGACACCGTCACATTGTTCACCGTCACGCCCGGACGGTCGTCCAGCGGCGGCGGCTGGATCGTCGGCGGCGTCACCGGCGGCTGCGGCGTGCCCGGCGTGCCGTCGTCCGTGATCGTGCCCACGCCCGTGGCGCTGTTGGTCACCGTCGTTGCCGTCAGCGTGAAGGTTTCCGGGCCTTCGTACACTTGCGTCGGTTCGTCGGCCGTCGTCTGCACCGACACGTAGAACGTCGTCGTGTTGGCCGGTACCTGAACCTGGCCACCCACCACCGGCGTCCACGTCGCACCGTTGTCAAACGTCACATACAGGTCGTTCGACAGGTCGCTGCCCAGCGTCGCGTCGGTGTCCGTATCCACCGCCGTGTTGCCCAGGTTCAGCGTCACCGTCGTCGGGTTCGCCGACGGGTTGCTCAGCGTCAGCGTGAAGATCGCCGTCTGGCCTTCCGACACCGTCACATTGTTCACCGTCACGCCCGGACGGTCGTCCAGCGGCGGCGGCTGGATCGTCGGCGGCGTCACCGGCGGCTGCGGCGTACCCGGCGTGCCGTCGTCCGTGATCGTACCCACGCCCGTGGCGCTGTTGGTCACCGTCGTTGCCGTCAGCGTGAAGGTTTCCGGGCCTTCGTACACTTGCGTCGGTTCGTCGGCCGTCGTCTGCACCGACACGTAGAACGTCGTCGTGTTGGCCGGTACCTGAACCTGACCACCCACCACCGGCGTCCATGTCGCACCGTTGTCAAACGTCACATACAGGTCGTTCGACAGGTCGCTGCCCAGCGTCGCGTCGGTGTCCGTATCCACCGCCGTGTTGCCCAGGTTCAGCGTCACCGTCGTCGGGTTCGCCGACGGGTTGCTCAGCGTCAGCGTGAAGATCGCCGTCTGGCCTTCCGACACCGTCACATTGTTCACCGTCACGCCCGGACGGTCGTCCAGCGGCGGCGGCTGGATCGTCGGCGGCGTCACCGGCGGCTGCGGCGTGCCCGGCGTGCCGTCGTCCGTGATCGTGCCCACGCCCGTGGCGCTGTTGGTCACCGTCGTTGCCGTCAGCGTGAAGGTTTCCGGGCCTTCGTACACTTGCGTCGGTTCGTCAGCCGTCGTCTGCACCGACACGTAGAACGTCGTCGTGTTGGCCGGTACCTGAACCTGACCACCCACCACCGGCGTCCACGTCGCACCGTTGTCAAACGTCACATACAGGTCGTTCGACAGGTCGCTGCCCAGCGTCGCGTCGGTGTCCGTATTCACCGCCGTGTTGCCCAGGTTCAGCGTCACCGTCGTCGGGTTCTCCGACGGGTTGCTCAGCGTCAGCGTGAAGATCGCCGTCTGGCCTTCCGACACCGTCACATTGTTCACCGTCACGCCCGGACGATCGTCCAGCGGCGGCGGTTGGATCGTCGGCGGCGTCACCGTCGGCGGCAGCGGCGTACCCGGCGTGCCGTCGTCCGTGATCGTGCCGGTACCCGTCGCCGTGTTCACTGCTGTCGTTGCCGTCAGCGTGAAGGTTTCCGGACCTTCGTACACTTGCGTCGGTTCGTCGGCCGTCGTCTGCACCGACACGTAGAACGTCGTCGTGTTGGCCGGCACCTGAACCTGGCCACCCACCACCGGCGTCCACGTCGCACCGTTGTCAAACGTCACATACAGGTCGTTCGACAGGTCGCTGCCCAGCGTCGCGTCGGTGTCCGTATCCACCGCCGTGTTGCCCAGGTTCAGCGTCACCGTCGTCGGGTTCGCCGACGGGTTGCTCAGCGTCAGCGTGAAGATCGCCGTCTGGCCTTCCGACACCGTCACATTGTTCACCGTCACGCCCGGACGGTCGTCCAGCGGCGGCGGTTGGATCGTCGGCGGCGTCACCGGCGGCTGCGGCGTGCCCGGCGTGCCGTCGTCCGTGATCGTGCCCACGCCCGTGGCGCTGTTGGTCACCGTCGTTGCCGTCAGCGTGAAGGTTTCCGGGCCTTCGTACACTTGCGTCGGTTCGTCAGCCGTCGTCTGCACCGACACGTAGAACGTCGTCGTGTTCGCCGGTACCTGAACCTGACCACCCACCACCGGCGTCCATGTCGCACCGTTGTCAAACGTCACATACAGGTCGTTCGACAGGTCGCTGCCCAGCGTCGCGTCGGTGTCCGTATCCACCGCCGTGTTGCCCAGGTTCAGCGTCACCGTCGTCGGGTTCGCCGACGGGTTGCTCAGCGTCAGCGTGAAGATCGCCGTCTGGCCTTCCGACACCGTCACATTGCTCACTTCGATACCCGGCGGATCTTCCGGCAACAAACCACCCTGGAACGTATCTTCTGGGGCATTGCGCTCGGTAGCGAAGCCATACTGTTGCCCATCCACGCTTTCAACAACGCGCAGGAACTCAACAAACGAATGGCCTTCATTGCCGCTGGCCGCCTCACCGGCTGCCGGCGCTTCTGCATCGAGCAGTGCATCGAGGTCGCCGCCGTCGGCAATGACGCCGGCCAACTGATCAAAGCCGCCTCCCGAACGGGCAACCGCGCTATCCGAGGCATCCGGCTTGTCCTGGGCCGCCACTTCGGCGTCGAGCGTTACTGCCTGGCGTTCGGCGATGACCATGCTGCGACCGTCGGCCAGGGCCAGAACGACCTGGGCGCCATTGCCGGAAACAACCACCTCGCCTTCACGGATGACATCGCCGGCTTTCAGCCGACGCAGATTACCCGCGCTGTCGCGGGCATAGGCTTCACCAGTGAGGGAAGAAACTTTGGCAATAACAGCAGCTTGAGCCATGACGATACTCCAAAATGGGTAGGCGATACGTCATAGTAGGTGGCGTCAAGCAGCTTGGCTATTGGACTAAAGTACAGTTTTTCGGACTGTACCGAACGATCCGTGAATTACAGCTTAAGGCCGTTGATTTTCAAGGACAATTGCAGACGATCACGGGTACCGGTCTTGTCAAAAATGGCGGTCAGGTGAGCCTTGACGGTGCGCTCGGCAATTGACAAACGATTGGCGATTTCCTTGTTGCTTGCACCGCTGGCAACCATTGCAGCCACCTGCTTTTCCCGCTCCGAAAGCGTATCCGGCAAGGCAGCCTTGGCCGACGCAGGATTCTGATTGCTCAGGATGCGGGCCGTACGGCCGATCAATTGCTGCAACAGGTTCTGGCCGACCCACAAGCCGCCGTTACCGACCACCGCGGCAACCTGCTGTAGCACCTCGGGTGCCGCATGCGTGTTGCAGCAACCGGCCGCGCCGGCCGACAGGGCTTCGAGGATCAGCGCATCGCCCGGCTCATCGGCCAGGATCACGGTTTTTCCATTGCGGGCCAGCAGAGCAGGCAGAATCACGGTGATTGACTCCCCGGCACGCAGACGGCACCAGCGAATCGAAACATCTGCACCAGCACCGCCCTGCGCTGCCGCTCGCAACACCATCCGGGCAGCCGGCATGGCCGCCTGCCAGTTGGGCAGGAAGGCATGCTCGGTATCAACGATTTCGTATTCCATCAGCGCTCCGTCATCGCTACGCTCTTGGCCCGCAGAACCGGCTTGAGCAGATAGGTCAGCACGCTCTTCTTGCCGGTCATGATGTCAACCTCGGCCACCATGCCGGGAATGATCGGCAGGTTGGCGTCGCCGAAGCCCGGCTTGTTGGTGCGCACCCGTACCAGATAGAAGGCGTTGCCCTTGTCGTCGGTGACCGTGTCGGCACTGATGTGCTCCAGTGTCCCTTCCAGGCCGCCATAGATGGAGAAATCGTAGGCCGAGAACTTGACCATGGCCGGTTGTCCCGGACGCAGGAAGGCGATGTCGCGCGGCAGCACCCGAGCTTCGAGCAGCAGGGCATCTTCGAGCGGCACGATTTCGATCATGTCCTTGCCCGGCTGGACGACACCGCCGACGGTATTCACCAGCAAACGCTTGACGATACCCTTGACCGGCGAGCGGATCGACGACTGCTTGACCCGGTCGGACAGGGCAACACTACCCTCGGCCAGCCCGCTGAGCTTGGTGGTCGACTCGGAGAGCTCGCGGCCCGCATCGTTACGGAAGCTGAGTTCAACTTCCTCGATCTTGCGCTTGGCTTCATTGATGGCAGCCTGCACCCGGGTAATCTGGGCAGAAGCCATGTCACGCTCGCCGCGATAGCGCGAGACATCACGCTCAAGACGCAGCAGTTCGACTTCGGAAATGGCACCGGAATTGATCAGCGGGCGCGTCTGCGTCAATTCCTGCGAGGTCAGGTCATAGCCTTGCGCCGCCTGCGCCCGCCTGGCACTGGCTTCGTTCAGCTCCTGCTGGCGCTGGGCAAGCTGTTGCCGGGCAATCGACAGCGCCGCCTCAAGCTCGCTGCGCTTTGCGGCAAACAACTGCCCTTCCTGAATGGCGATTTCCGGCGCTTCGGCGACAACTTCTGCCGGCGGGATGAATTCGCTGCCCTCGGTAATCGCGCGCAATCGCGCCGTCCGTGCCAGCAGGCCGAGATACTGCGCCCGGTTTTCCTTGACCGACGAAACGAAACGGGTCTCATCGATCTTGATCAGGAGCTGGTCGATTTCGACGATCTCGCCCTCGCGCACCAGAATTTCGGACACTAGGCCGCCGTCGATCGACTGCAACACCTGCAATTGTTTGGACGGAATGACCCGACCCTCTCCGCGCGTCACTTCATCCAGCTGGGCAATCGCCGCCCAGACGACAAAGAGCACGAAGACCAGGCCGATCGAACGCAGCAGGAAACGCGCGCGCAGGGGTTCCTGGCGCAGCATGGCCAGATCGGCGTCGGTGGCGAAATCGACCACTTCGACGTCTTCGCGATTCGGCAGGCGGCCAAGCACCCGCTCGACCCGCGGCTTGTTGCGCAGCGCCAGCTTCTCGAGCCAGGCGTGCACCGTGGTAAAGGCTGTTTTCAGGCGGCTCACGATGCCCTCCCGATACGCCCGCTCTGCAGCGCCTGGATCACCTGATCGCGCGGTCCGTCGGCGACCACCTTGCCTTCATCGACGACGATCACTCGCGTCGCCAGATCGAGCAGGCTGTTGCGATGCGTGACGATGATCACCGTCTTGTGGGCGGCAATGCTCTTCAGACGCTGCTTGAATTGCTGTTCGGACGAAAAATCCATGGCGCTGGTCGGTTCGTCGAGCAGCAGGATCGGCGGATCCATCAGGAAGGCTCGGGCAATCGCCACCCCCTGGCGCTGTCCGCCGGAGAGGGAATCACCGCGCTCACCGATCATCATGTCGAAGCCATCCGGATGGCGATTGACGAAATCCGTCAGTCCGCCGGCTTCAGCCGCAGCGAGGATCGCAGCATCGTCGGCATAGGGCGCGCCGATCGAGATGTTGTCGCGCAATGTGCCGTAGAACAGGGTCACATCCTGCGCCACATAGCCGATATTGCGCCGCAAGTCGGCCGGGTCGAGCTGACGCACATCGACCCCGTCGATGCTGACGGCACCGCCGGTGGTCTGGTACAGACCCATGATCAGTTTCTGCAGCGTCGTCTTGCCGGAGCCGATGCGACCGATGATCACCACCTTCTCACCGGCCTTGATGCTGCAGTTGATGCCGCGCAGCGCGGAAACCTGGGTATTGGGATAGCTGAATTCGACATCGCGGAATTCGATGTCGCCGCGCAGTTCGGGCCGATGAACGAAATTGGCATCGGCCGGACGCTCCACCGGGTTGGCCATGACCTGCTCCAGCGAGGTCAATGCCACCTTGGCATTGTGGTACTGCATGAGCAGGCCGACCATCTGCCCCAGCGGCGCCACCGCGCGTGACGACAGCATGGTGCAGGCGATCAGACCACCCATGCTGAGCTTGCCGTCGCCGATCAGGTAAACACCGACGATGATCACCAGGACATTGACCACCTGCTGCATTTCCATCGCGCCGTTGGTCGCCGCTGCCGACAGGAAACGCATCTGGTTGTTGATGCGGGCGACAAAGGCAACCGATTTTTCCCACTTCGCCTGCATGATGCTCTCGGCCCCCTGGGTCTTGATCGTTTCGAGGGCCGTCAGGCTTTCGATCAGCGTGGCATTGCGCAAGGCACCGGCCCGATAGGTCGTTTCCGACAATTCGTGCATCTTGTGCTGCAGGACGTAGGCGTACACCAGCACGACCAGCATGGCGCCAAGCACCGGGAACAGCAGCGGCCAGGCAATCATGCCGATGACCAGCAGGAAGAGCATGGCAAACGGCAGGTCGATCAGTGTCGTCACTGTCGCCGAAGTAATGAAATCGCGCACCGATTCGAAAGAACGCAGGTTCGAAGCAAACGAACCGACCGCCGCCGGCCGCGCTTCCATGCGCACACCAAGGACTCGCTCCATGATGCGGGCCGACAGCTGCATGTCGATACGCGCACTGGCCAGATCGATGAAATAACCGCGCAAAGTCCGCAACACCATGTCCACCGCGATCACGATGCCGACGCCAAGCGCCAGCATCCACAGCGTTTCCAGCGCCCGGTTCGGCACCACCCGGTCATAGACGTTCATGGTGAATAACGGCAACGACAGGGCCATCACGTTGATCAGCAGCGCCGCCGCCAGCACATCGCGATAGACCGGCCACTGATCGGCCAAAGCCCCCCAGAACCAATGGCGCAGCTTGACTTCGCCAACCTGCGGCGTGCGTTTGTCGAAACGGAAATGCGGGCGGGCAAAGATGGCGACGCCGAGATAGCGCGCGGCCAGTTCGGCGCGGGGCATCACCACCGAGCCCTGGCCGGTATCCGGAAACAGCAGGCGGGCGTTCTCGCCACTATCGTCCCAACCGAGCAGGACACAGGCTTCGTCGCCCTTGAGCATCAACACCGCCGGCAACAGCACCTCATCGATACTGTCCAGCGAACGCTTGACCAGCTTGGCCGACAGACCGGCGCGCCCGGCCGCACGCCAGAACAAGGATGGCGTCAACAAACCATTTTCCAGCGGCAAGCCGGCGACCAGCGCCGCACGCGTGCTCGGCCTGCCGTGGATACGGGTCAATTCGACCAGGCAGTCGAGCAGTGGATCGTGGTGCATCAGATCCTCCCGCAGACCACTGACGGCCGCCTCACCTGAAATACTCATTTACTCCGCCTGCTTTCTGATATTTCCGACGATTCTAACCTTCGCTTCCGTCACAATTGCAAAACATTGCAAAGGACTGCTAAAACAATAGCATTTGCATATCAAGTCACGGTACGAAATCCGGCAAAACCCGTGACACACGATGATTGGCCAGACGCACGTAATCGGGCAAGCCCCTGCGGAAAGGCGGCGGGTCTTCGCCTTCGATCAAGGGCTGCAGATAGGTCCGGCAGGCCTCGGTGATGTGAAAGCCATCGACCGAAATGAATTCGGCCGGCATCCGGTGTTCCTTGTTGGCCACGGCACTCAGCGGCACTTCGCCGATTTCCCAGCGGTAGGGACGATCGGAAAGACGCTGCAAGGTCAGCATGATGTTGTTGCTGCCACGCACCGCCCGATCGACTGCGGCAACGCCGAGTGCATGCGCCTGCTCGACGTCGGTGCCGGACGCCAGGTGACGCGCCGCCCGCTGCAGATAATCGGCCAGCGCCAGGTGATATTTGTGGCCAAAACGGGCGTGAATCAGTTCGCCGATGAAGCGCCCGACGCCGCCGGCCCGGGTATGACTGGGCAAATCGTCGAAACTGCGCCCGCCAATCTCGCAGCCGCCGTCATCACACAAACCCTCGGCGACGGCGATGGCGCAATAGCCATGACGCTGCACGCATTCATCGACCCGCGCCAGGAAACGCTCGGCGTCAAATCTGACCTCGGGGAACAGCAGGATATGCGGCGGATCGCCTTCGCTTTCGCTGGCCAGGCCGGCAGCAGCGGCAATCCAGCCGGCGTGGCGACCCATCGCTTCGAGGATGAAGACCCGGGTCGAGGTGCGCGCCATCGACGCCACGTCGAAACCAGCCTCGCGCATCGAGGTGGCGACGTACTTGGCCACCGAGCCGAAACCGGGACAGGTGTCGGTCAGCGCCAGATCATTGTCCACGGTCTTGGGAATGCCGATCACCGTCAGCGGATGACCGAGTTCGGCCAGCGTCTGCGACAGATGCCAGGCGGCGCCCATCGAACCATCGCCGCCATTGAAGAAGAAATAACCGATCTCGTGGGCACGAAAAACCTCGACCAGGCGCTCGAAATGCGCCCGATGCGTGCTCAGCGGACCGAGATGGAAGCGGCTGGAACCGAAAGCGCCGCCCGGACTGTAGCGCAGGCGGGCAATATCCGCGTCGGACTCGCGGCTGGTATCGATCAGGTCTTCGGTCAGCGCGCCAAGAATACCGTCGTGGCCGGCGTAGACCTTGCCGATCCGTTGCGGATGCAGCAAATGCAAACGGCGCGCTTCCTGGATCAGGCCGCACGCCGTTGCGTTGATCACGGCGGTAACGCCTCCCGACTGCGCGTAGAAGGCATTGTTCGCCGTCATGGATTTACTTCAGGGCGTTGAAGACCGCCTTGGTGATGTCGTCGACCGAACCGACACCGGCAATCTTGCGCACCTTCGGTGCCGCGGCATCGCCTTCAGCTGCCCACTTGCCGTAGAACTCGACCAGCGGCTTGGTCTGCGAGTGATAGACATCGAGACGCTTCTTGACGGTTTCTTCCTTGTCGTCGTCGCGCTGGACCAGATCCTCACCGGTGACATCGTCCTTGCCTTCAACCTTGGGCGGATTGAACTTGACATGGTAGGTGCGGCCCGACGGCAGGTGGGCGCGGCGGCCGGCCATGCGTTCGATGATGTCGCTGTCCGGCACGTCGATTTCGAGCACGAATTCGATCGGCACGCCGGCATCCTTCATCGCCTGCGCTTGCGGAATGGTGCGCGGGAAACCGTCGAACAGGTAACCGTTCTTGCAGTCGTCCTGGGTCAGGCGATCCTTGACCATGCCGATGATCACGGCGTCCGGCACCAGGCCGCCCGCGTCCATGTGCTTCTTGGCTTCCAGACCCAGCGGGGTACCCGCCTTGACCTGGGCGCGCAGCATGTCGCCGGTGGAAATCTGCGGGATGCCGAATTCCTTCGAGATGAAGGTGGCTTGCGTACCCTTGCCGGCGCCGGGTGCGCCCAAAAGAATCAGTTTCATGGAAAATCCCTCTGGTTACGTATGAAAATTCTTGTTGTCGGCTGTTGTGGCGCCGTTCTCTAGACGGTCGAAGTTACCTGCTTATTTCCGCCCGGTCAAACAGTTTGCGCATCCTCTCGGCGTCCTCCGGGGTATCCACGCCGGGGGCCGGCGCCGCGTCGACCAGGGCGACGCTGATCCGGTAACCATGCCATAGCGCACGCAATTGCTCGAGCGCTTCGAAGCTTTCGGTCGGCGCCACGGACAGGCCGGCATAAGCCTTCAGGAAGCTCGCCCGGTAGGCGTACAGCCCGACGTGACGATACGCCGGAAAATCCGCCGGCAGGCTGGCACCGCCGCCCTCGCGGGCGAAGTGATCGCGAGCGTAGGGAATCGGCGCCCGCGAAAAATAGGCGGCATCGCCGTCGGCCCGCAACACCACCTTGACCACATTGGGATTGAAGAAATCGGCCGGATCGGCAATCGGATGGGCAACGGTAGCGATGTCGGCACCGCTGACCGCCAGCTGGCGGGCGGTGTGGACGATGATTTCCGGCTCGATCAGCGGCTCGTCACCCTGAACATTGACGACGATGGTGTCGTTGCTCCAGCCGCGCTGGGCGACAACTTCGGCCAGCCGGTCGGTGCCGGTCGCATGATCGCTGCGCGTCATCAGCGCGGCGAATTCGTGGGCTTCGCAGGCGGCCCGCACCTCGGCATGATCGGTGGCCACCCAGATTTCCTCGGCACCGGACAGGTGCGCCCGTTCGGCCACGCGCACGACCATCGGCTTGCCACCAAGATCGAGCAGCGGTTTGCCGGGCAGCCGGCTCGACGCAAAACGCGCCGGGATGACAACCTTGAAGGCCGGCGTGATCACGCTTCGTCGGCGCCCAGCTGGCGCGCCTCGTCTTCGAGCATCACCGGGATATCGTCGCGGATCGGATACGCCAGCTTGCACGGCTTGCAGACCAGCTCCTGCGCCGCTTTACGGTGTTCGAGGGGGCCCTTGCAGACCGGGCAAACGAGAATTTCAAGCAATCGGGCGTCCACGCAGCTTCTCCACTATCAAATCGGTCAATGCCGACGACACGTCGGCCTCGACGGGCAGCACCCAGGCCTCCCCCGTCGTCAGTCCAGCACATTTTACTGCATCCTTCTCGGTCATCAGCAGCACGGTGTCGTCGCCGAAGCGCAAGTCGGCCGCGACATAGGCGTGATGATCGGCAAAGGGGTGGGCGACAAACTCAAGCCCCAGCCCCTGCAGCGTCGCAAAAAATCGCTGCGGATCGCCGATGCCGGCCAGCGCGTGCAACTTCCTGCCGCGCAGCGCTGCTGCCGGGCAGCGTTGTGCCGGCTCGTCCAGACGCCAGAATTCGCCGGGCTGCAGACGCATGGCGAAGGCCGGCGTGCGGCCAGCCAGGCACTGCGCCGCAAAATCGTTGCCGATCACCGCATCGACCGATGCCAGGCGCCGCAAGGGCTCGCGCAACGGTCCCAGCGGCAGGCGCCAGCCGTTACCGGCGCCGCGCCGATCGAACACCGCCAGCTCGACATCGCGTACCAGGCGGTAATGCTGCAAACCATCGTCACACAACACCACATCGACTTCCGGATGGGCTGCCAGCAGCGCCTTGCCGGCCGCCGCCCGATCCCGGCCGACCCATACCGGCACACCGCTGCGCCGGGCGAGCAGCACAGGCTCGTCGCCAGCTTCCTGCGCCGGTGAGTGCGGCATGACCGGCCGCGCTGCGCCACCGGCGGCGCCGTAGCCGCGACTGACGATACCCGGGCACCAGCCACGCGCCCGCAGTTCGCCGGCCAGCCACAGGGTCAGCGGGGTTTTGCCGGCACCGCCGACGATCAGATTGCCAACCACCACCACCGGTACCGGCAGGCGTAACGGCCGGGTATGGCGACGACGCCAGGCAGCGACCGCGACGAAGAGCAGGTTCACCGGCAGCAGCAAGGGCAGCAAAAGCCACAACGCCGGCGTCAGCCGGCGTTGGAACCACTGTCGCTGCAACCAGCGGGCCAGCATCACTGCGCCGACTGGGTGGCGAAGGAAATATGCGGATAACCGGCCGATTGCGCCGCCTGCATCACATCGACAACGCTCTGGTGAGTCGCCTTGGCGTCAGCGTTGATGACGATCACCGGCTCGGCGCGATTGCCGGCCGCCTGCTGCAGCGCGACGGAAATCGCGGCAACGTCGGTGGTCGCCAGCGGCACCTTGTTGACCAGGATCTGGCCACCGGCCGTCACCGCCACATCGATTTCGTTCGGCTGCTTGTTCTCCTGGCTGGACTCGGCCGTCGGCAGATTGATTTCCAGACCGGAGAATTTCGAGTAGGTGGTCGTCAACATCAGGAAGATGATGATCACCAGCAGCACGTCGATCATCGGAATCAGGTTGATTTCCGGCTCTTCCCGGCCGCGTCCGCGCTGAAAATTCATGACTTACTTCCGGTCGCCGTGCATCACTTCGACCAGGCGCACCGCCTGCTGCTCCATCTCGACGACGAAACCGTCGACCAGGGCGCGGAAGTGACGCCAGAAGATCATGCTCGGGATGGCGATGAAGATACCGAAGCCGGTGTTGTACAGGGCGATCGAGATACCGTGCGCCAGCTGTTGCGGGCTGCCGGTTCCCGGCGCCTGCGAGGCGAAGATCTCGATCATCCCGACCACCGTGCCGAACAGGCCCATCAGCGGGCTGATCGAGGCGATGGTCCCGAGCGTCGTCAGGTAACGATTGAGTTCATGGGCAACCGCCGAGCCGGCCTCCTCAATCGATTCCTTCATGATCTCGCGGGAATTGTTGACATTGCGCAGGCCGGCGGCCAGCACCTGACCCAGTGGCGAGTGCCGATTCAGTTCGTCAAGCAGCTTGCTGTTGTCGGCACCGCGACGAAATTCCCCGACGGCCCGCTGCAACAAACCGGGCGGAACAATCTTGGCACGACGCAAGGCGATAGAACGTTCGATGATCAGCGCCACCGAGATGACCGAAGCCAACAACAAGGGCCAGATGGGCCAGCCGGCCGCTTTGACGATTTCAAACACGTGACATTGTCCTTGAGGAGAATTCAGTCCGCAATTCTGCCTCCCCATCGCCCCCGGGGCAAGCATAACGAATTCCCGGCCCTGCCGGCGCTTATCCCCAGAAGCTGTGGATAAGTCTGTGGAACAACTGTGCCCACTCGCCGCAAACCCGCAAAAAACAAGGATTTCCCTTACCCTGCCAAAAAACGAGGCATAAAATTAAAACGCTTAATATTCAACATCTTAAACACTATCAAAAATGTCAAGCGTCTATCACTGCGCCAAAAGCCCGGGTAGAATCCGCCCATGCCCGAGACCACACTCCCTGTCAATAACTCTGTTCTCAGCGTCAGCACGCTCAACCGTCTGGTGCGCGACTGCCTGGAGTCCGCCTTTCCCCTGAGCTGGGTCGGCGGCGAAATTTCCAACCTGACTTACGCCGCCTCCGGACACGTCTATTTCTCGCTCAAGGATGCCGGCGCCCAGGTGCGCTGCGTGATGTGGCGCAGCCGCGCACAGACCCTCGGCTGGCGGCTGGAGAACGGGCAGAAGGTCGAGGCCAGGGCACTGGTCTCGTTTTACGAGCCACGCGGCGAGTTCCAGCTGAACATCGAAGCCATCCGCCGCGCCGGCCAGGGAGACCTGTTCGAACGCTTCCTGCGGCTCAAGGCGCAACTGGAAGCCGAAGGCCTGTTCGATCCCGGCCGCAAGCGTCCGCTGCCAAGTTTCCCGCCGCGCCTGGCCATCGTCACCAGCCCGCAGGCCGCCGCCCTGCGTGACGTGCTCAGCACCCTGCACCGACGCGCACCGCATGTCGCCATCAGCCTGTTCCCCACCCCGGTCCAGGGCGACGGCGCCGGCCCGCGCATTGCTGCCGCCATCGCCGCAGCCGCGGCCAGCGATTGCGCCGCCATCATCCTCTGTCGCGGCGGTGGCAGCATCGAAGATCTGTGGGCCTTCAACGAGGAATGTGTCGCCCGCGCCATCGTCGCCAGTCGCCTGCCGGTGATCAGCGGCGTCGGTCACGAAACCGACTTCACCATTGCCGACTTCGCCGCCGACCATCGCGCCGCCACCCCCACCGCCGCGGCCGAACAGGCCGCGCCGGAACGCCAGCAGCTGCTGGCCCTGCTCGCCCGGCAGCAGCAACGCCTGCAGCAACTCGGCCAGCGCCGTCTGGCTGACCGCCAGCAGGCGCTCGACTGGCTGCGCAGTCGGCTGGTGCATCCGGCCGAACGCATCGAGCGACAGCGCCAGACCATCCGCGAGCTTGCCCGGCGCCTGCAACAGGCCGGCCAATGGCAATCCACGCGCCGACAGATGAAACTAAATGCCCTGAACGGCAGTCTGAAGCAACTCGATCCGCTTGCCGTGCTGTCGCGAGGCTACGCGCTGGTCACCGGCCCGGACGGCCGCGCCCTGCGCGACGGCAGCTCGGTCAGTACCGGCGACAACCTGGATATCCGCCTGGCAAACGGTCGCCTCGCTGCCGCCGTGACGCAGATTGTGGCACCATCGCAAGCTGACTAGAATTTTGCTTTACCCCCTCAAACACAACGGAGAAAACAATGGAACATCAACTGCCCGCCCTGCCGTACGCCAAGGACGCCCTGGCCCCGCACATGTCGGCCGAGACCTTCGACTACCACTACAGCAAGCACCACAACGCCTACGTGGTTAACCTGAACAACCTGATCAAGGGCACCGAATACGAAGCCCTCGACCTCGAAGCCATCGTCAAGAAGGCGCCGGCTGGCGGCATCTACAACAACGCCGCCCAGGTCTGGAACCACACCTTCTTCTGGAACTGCATGAAGCCGAACGGCGGCGGCGCCCCGAGCGGCGCCCTGGCTGCCGCCATCGACGCCAAGTGGGGTTCGCTGGACGCTTTCAAGACCGCCTTCCAGACCTCGGCCGTCGGCAACTTCGGTTCCGGCTGGACCTGGCTGGTCAAGAAGGCCGACGGTTCGCTCGACATCGTCAACATGGGCGCCGCCGGCACCCCGCTGACCACCGGCGACAAGGCCCTGCTCTGCGTCGACGTCTGGGAACACGCCTACTACATCGACTACCGCAACCTGCGTCCGAAGTTCGTTGAAACCTTCCTGAACAATCTGGTTAACTGGTCGTTCGCGGAAGCCAATTTCGCCGGCTAAGCCACTGCCAACGCAATCCCCGGGGAGACAAGAGCTCCCCCTTTTTTTGCCCGCCCGCCGGGCGACAAAGCCACCTCTCCCGCCCGACGGCAACGATGAACGCACCCGCCAGCGCCAGTCCCGAAACGCAACTGAAGATCCAGCTTCTCGGCAAGGTTTCGCTCAGCCTGGACGGCGTCGAGCACGGCAATTTCGCCTACGACAAGATCCGCGCCCTGCTCGGCTACCTGGCCGCCGCGCCGGGCCAGTGGTTTCGCCGCGACGCGCTGGCCGAACTGCTGTGGCCCAACGCCAGCGGCGAAGCGGCACGGATCAGCCTGCGCCGCGCCCTCTACGAGCTGCGCCAACTGTTCGAGACAATCGGCATCGACCCGCTCCAGGCCAACCGCAACTCGATCGGCTTCTTCCCCGACCGGCGAGTCAGCATCGATCTCGTCGAATTCATCGCCGACGCGCCGGGCGACCACGAGACGACGGCCGCGATGCAGGCGCTGGCCAGACAAGCCGCGCTGTACTGGGGCAATTTCCTCGAAGGCGTGCAGGTCGCCGATTCGGCAGAGTTCGACCACTGGCTCCAGGTCCGCCGCGAAGCGCTGCTGCAGCGGGCGATCGGCATGCTCGACCGGCTCGTCGCCTGGCATGCCCGCCAGGGCCAGCGCGAGGCCGCGATCCGCCACGTCCGGCGCAAGCTCGAACTGACGCCGTGGATCGAGGCCAATTACTGCCAGCTGATGGAACTGCTGGCCGAAGACGGCCACTACGGCCAGATCTGGCAGACCTATCTCGACTGCCAGCGCTACCTGCAGCGGGAAATGGGCCTGGAACCGGAAAGCCGGACCACAGAACTGGCCCAGCGCCTGTGCCGCGAACAGGCCATTCCCCCACAGCAACCGGCGCGCGTGCTCCAGCGCAGTCCGCTGACCGTACTCGCCTGCCGCATCTCGCCGCCAGACGGCGCCGCCAGCGAGGACTATTTCTCCGAACTGGCTGCCGCCGCCGGCAGCGTCCGCGATGTCGTCCAGCGGCACAACGGGCGTTTTTCGGCAATCCACGCCAACCTGTTGATTGGCTACTTCGGCTTTCCGAAAGCCCGCGAGCAAGCCGCCCGCGAAGCGATCAACGCTGCCCTGGAAACCCGTGCCTGCATTTCCAGCTTTTCCCGCATCGAATGCCGCCAGGCACTGCATCGGGGACTGAGTCTGCTCGACGAGCGCTACGCCTTTCCCGACGTCGATGGCGGCATCAGCCAGCAGGCCATCGCCATGCTCGGCAAAGTCCAGCGCAACGATATCCACGTCTCGCCCGGGATGTTCGAACAGATTCGCGAGCACATCGGCGGCCAGCCTGTGGACGATGGCAACATCCGCATCCGCGAACGGCGCGAGCGCCCCCTGACCCGACGCCGGGCGCTCAGCCACCCGCTGGTCGGCCGCCGCCAGGAAATGCATTTCCTGCTCGAATGCTGGCGCGACGCGGCCAATCTCGGCATCGCCTGCGTCCAGATCACCGGCGAACCCGGCATCGGCAAATCGCGCCTGCTGCAAGCCCTGGTTCGCCAGCTGCGCAGCCGCGGCGCGCGCGCCAGTACCCTGCACTGCCTGCCGGAAACCCAGCACGCACCCTACCAGCCGATTGCCGCCGCGCTGGCCAGAATGCTGCGTGACGACGCCAACCAGCCCCAAGCCGAACGCCAGGCTCGCCTGAAGAAACGAATCGAGCGTGGCCCGGGTTTTCTTGCCGATCATGCCGAAGTCATCCAGCGCCTGCTCGGCCTGCCCTCCGCCCTCGACGCCATCAGCGACGGGCAACAGCTGACCGGACGCATCGAAGACGGCATCAGCCGCCTGCTTGACGACATGACCGAAGGCGAACCCTGGCTGCTGGTCGTCGAAGACACCCACTGGTGCGACAGCGAAACCCTGGCACTGCTGCGCCGGCTGGCTAGCGAACGTTGGCGCCGGCGCCGGCAGCCGCTGCTGATCGTCACCACCTCGCGCCACCCCGAACACATCGGCGACTACGCACCGCAACTGGCCCTCGCCGCGCTGCCCGGGGAAGAAACCGCCGAACTCGCCCGCAGCCTGGTCAACGACAGCCTCGACGCAGCCCGCATCGCCGATGTCGTCCGGCGTTCGGACGGCGTCCCGCTCTACGTCGAACAGCTGCTCTACGCCTTCGACCAGGGACTGGCCGAGGAGGGCATTCCCGGCAACCTGCACGACCTCCTCGCAACCCGGATCGACGCCCAGGGACGTCATCGCAAGCTGGCCCAGCAAGCCGCGGTGATCGGCCGGGAGTTCGAGCCGCAGCTGCTCGCCGCGCTCTGGGACGATACCGAGGAAAACCTCCACGCCGGCCTGGCCGCCCTGCGCAGCAACGGACTGATCACCGCCAACCAGACCCTGCCGTCGTTCCGTCACGCGTTGATCCGCGATGCCGCGCTGCAGTCGATTCCCAACGAGGAAAGGCGGCGCATCCGCCTACGCCTGGCGCGGGTATTGCGATCGCAGTTCAGCGAAAGGGTCAATCGCCATCCCGAACTGCTGGCCATCCATCTGGACGACGGCGAAGCCCCGGAAACCGCCGCCACCTGGCTGGCAGCCGGGCACCGAGCCGCCGGCGCCTCGCTGCAGCAGCAGGCCGCGCATTTCTTCCGCAACGGCCTGGCGGCGCTGCGCTTCATCGGCGACGCCCGACAAGCGCGCGAAACCGAGTTTCACCTCCGCGTCGGCCTGGGCACCGCGCTGCTTGCCACCCAGGGTTACGGCAATGCCGAAAGCCGCGAACTGCTGGCCGGGGCGCTCGCACTCTCCGACCGCCTGGGCAGCGACATCGAGGTCATCCGCGTACTCTGGGGCCTCTGGCTGGGTGGTCGCTCGACCGGCTCGACCGAACATCCGCTGGCACTGGCCCGACACCTCGAGCAGGCAGCCCGCGGCAGCGACGATCCGGGCATCCGCCTGCAAGTAGCCTACGCCTACGGCAACAACTATTTCTGGCTGGCCCGCTACGACGAAGCCAGGAGCCACCTCGAAACCGCCATCGAGTTCGGACGGGTGGACGATGGCGGGCAACGGATCGAACGCTTCGGTGAAAATAGCGCCGTACCGGCCCGCGCCTTCCTGTCCTGGATCGAGTGGATCGAAGGACGTCCGGCACTGGCGCTGGCGCAAGCCGACGCCGCCATTGCCGAGGCCCGCGCCTGCAAGCACGCGCACACGCTGGCCTTCGCCCTGACCTTTGCCGCCGTGCTCGGCAAGCACCTGCGCCGTCCCGAGCTGGCTGGCCAACACCTCGGCGAACTCGCCGAACTGGCACAAAGCAACGGCCTGCAGCTCTGGCAGGCAACCGCCGCCCTGGTCACCGGCTGGGTCCGTTGCGCCACCGGCGACGACAGCGGCCTGGCCTTCATCGAACAGGCTGCCGAGGCGGCGCACCGTGCGATGTCCGCGGTCGAGGCGACCTTCCTGGCCTTCTGGCTCGACGCCCTGCACCTGCTCGGACGCCTTGACGAAGCCGAACAGCTGGCGGCCCGCTGCATGAGCGTCATCGTCCACACCCAGGACAACTACCTGATTCCGGAAATACGCCGCATTCAGGGCGAAATCCAGCTCGCCCGCGGCAGCGCCGGGCGCCCGACGGCACTCGCGCTATTTGGCGAAGCCCTGGAACAGGCCCGCGAACAGGGTGCGACGATACTGGCGCTGCGCGCCGCCAGCAGTCTGGTCCGCCACAGCCCTTCGCCGGACAACCGGGCAATCTTGCGCCACTGGCTGTCCCGCTGCGATCAGGAAATCGACATTCCCGACCTGGTCGAGGCAAAGGCCCTGCTGGACCAAATGCCCCATTGACCGCTGCTCAGCTGTCGGCAGGCGTATCCGGGCAAGGCAGCACATCGTGCTGGGCAAACCAGCGCTCGCCCTCGCAGGCGGCGCCGCCGCCGGGTGCGCTGTAGTTGATCGTCAATTCCTCGCCGGCCTCGATCCGTCGCGCCGCCAGGAAAACGATGGCGTTGTTCTCGACATCGCCGCGGTAAACCATGTTCGCCGGATTGGCATGGTTGTACAGACTGCCGTAGCCGAGGGCCAGGGCCTGCAGCGATGCGCCGCCGGTCAGGCCTTGCCAGCTGAAGGCATAGTGGGTGATTTCCACCGGCAGATCGAAATGCTTGCAATCGACCAGCACGACCGGCGACACTTCGACCAGTTCGCCCGGCAGGAATACCTTCCCGGCAAAGACCCCGCGCCCCCTGGCGGTCCCGGTCTGCGCCACATGGATCGTCGGTGGCAAGACTTTTTTCACGCAAGAACTCCGCAAAAATACGCAAGCGGGCTGCCTGCAGCAGGCAGCCCGGGTAAGGGCCAGACGAGCTGGCCGCGTCAAGAATAACCGATCCCCTCGCCTCAGGCCGCGCCCGGACGCCCCGCGCCCTTGCCACCGTCGATCGGCGGCGGTAGCGGAATCTTCAGATCAATCGGGGCGGCATTCGCACCCCCCTTGCCAGCATCCGAGCCCTTACCGCCGTCGATCGGTGGTGGCAACGGAATCTTCAGGTCAATCGGAGCGGCATTCGCACCACCCTTGCCGGCATCCGAGCCCTTGCCACTGTCGATCGGCGGCGGCAACGGAATCTTCAGGTCGATCGGTGCGGCATTCGCACCCCCCTTGCCAGCATCCGAGCCCTTGCCGCTGTCGATCGGCGGCGGCAACGGAATCTTCAGGTCGATCGGTGCGGCATTCGCACCCCCCTTGCCAGCATCCGAGCCCTTGCCGCTGTCGATCGGTGGCGGCAACGGAATCTTCAGGTCGATCGGTGCGACATCGGCACCGCCCTTGCCGGCGTCCGAGCCCTTGCCGCCGTCGATCGGTGCCGGTTGCGGCAGCGGTGCCGGAGCCCCCTTGCCATCATCGGCGCCACCCTTGCCGGCGTCGGCCCCCTTGCCACCGTCGATTGGCGCCGGTTGCGGCAGCGGTGCCGGAGCCCCCTTGCCGTCGTCGGCGCCACCCTTGCCGGCGTCGGTCCCCTTGCCACCGTCGATTGGCGCTGGTTGCGGTAACGGTGCCGGAGCCCCCTTGGCGTCGTCGTCGCCCTTGGCGCCCGGCCCCTTGCCATCATCGGCCGGGGCCGGCGGGGCGGCCTTGCCGGCGTCGTCGCCCGCCGGCGGAGCCTTGTCGTCCTTGGGCGACGCCGATTTATCCTCCGGCGCGGCGCCCTTGCCCTGATCGCCGCTGTCGCCGGCAGCCGGACTATTCGGCTTGGTGGTCGTCTTGCTCAAGGTGACATCGGCCTGGATGCCGAGCGAGAGCGCCATCGACGAGTCCTTCTGAACGACATCGGTGACCTTGCCGGCGGCGGTGACCGACGTCGATGCACCGCCCACCGAGGCCCCCTCGTTGCGCAGATCCTTGCCGGCGCTGACCTGCGAACGTCCACCGCTGTTGATCGAAACTGCGTCGTAGCTGGTGCTGCGTTCGATATCCAGGTTGGCGGCACCGCTCAGGTTAGCCTTGCGCGTCGTGCTCGTTTCTGTGGCACCGCGCGAGGTCTCCTGGCTGACGCCGACACCGGCGCTGAGACCGAAGGCGGTCGAGCTGCTGGTGTTCTGCGCCGCCCGCAGCTGCATATTGCCGCCGGCGTTGAGCGTAGTATCGCCGGCGCTGGCGATCTTGGTCCCTTCGAGGTCCATGTCGCCGCCGCTGCGCAGCGCGGTGTCGCCGCCGCTGCGGATGTTCACGCCGCTCTTGGTCGAGTTGCTGCTGTCCGACTGGTTGTAGCCTGCGCTGACCTCGAGCATGCCGCCAGTCTGCGACTTGCCGCCGCTGCCGGCCTTGCCGCCGGTGCTCATGCCGATATTGACCGAGGCGTCGGCGCCGCGGCTGCTCGCCGTCGTCCGGTCTTCTGCCGCCAGCAGGTTGAGCTTGCCGCCGGCGTCGAGCGTCGTGCTGCCGGCTGACTCGATGCTGGTGCCCTTGAGCGTGGTGTCGCCGCTGGTCTTGATGCGGACGTTGCCGCCCGACTGGATCGAACCGCCGACTTCCTGGACGCGCGACTTGTCGGCCGTCGCGCCCGAGGCACTGACGCTGAGGCTGCCGCCGACGACGCTCTGGGCATTGACGTTGACGGTCAACACCGCGCCGGCATCGATTTTCTCGGAACGGCTGCTGGCCGTGTTCTGCGCCGCCTTGTAGTCGAGCGAAGCGGCCTGGATGGCGACGTCGCCGCCGGCCGCGATGCGCGTCCCCTCGAGTGTCGTCTTGCCCGACGACTCGCTGCTGAAGCCCTGGCCGACGCGGATCGTCGACGCGATCGCGGTCGAGGTGTCGGCGCTGGTCTTCTCGTACGACGAGCTGGCGCTGACGCGGCCGCCGACCGAGGCATCGTAGCCGGCCCCGGAAGTGACTCCGGCCTGCGCCGAGGCACCGGCGTACATGCCGACCTTGGCGGTGTTGTCGAGCTTGGTCGAGGATTCGTAGGTGGTATCGCGGGCCGCCAGCGATTCGATGGTGCCGGCGCGCTGGCTCATCGAACCGCCGACGTCGATCTGCGTGCCGACATCGCGGATGGTGCCGCCGCTGGCGTCGCGGGTGAGATCGCCGCCGGCCTTGATCGTCGACACCACGGCCGTCGTGCTGCCGCTGACCGACTTCTCGTCAACGTTGTTGACGCGGTAGCCCATGCTGATCTCGGCCGAGGCCCCGGCCTTGGCGTTCAACTGTGCCTCGGCATTGGCACCGGCGTTGGCGCCGGCGTAGAGACCGACCGAGGTGGTGTTCTTGCTGCTGCTCGTTTCCTTGCGGTCGTCGGCAGCCAGGAAGCGCATGTTCTCGGCCTTCAGCGCGACATCGCCGCCGGCGGCGATGTCCGAGCCCTTGACGGTGAGATCCTTGGCCGTCAGCGACAGGTCGCCGCCGGCGCTGATCCCGGACTTGTTGTTGCGCGTCTCGAGCGTGCTGGTCTTGCCGGTCTCGACCCTCAGCAGGTCAAGGGTGTTGTCGGAACCGGCACTCGCCGATGCCTTCGCCGACGGCAGCAGGGCTGCGCCCCCGGCCGCCGCCGAACCGCCGGCGCCGGCCTCGTTGTTGCTGCCGAGCATCAGGCCGACGCTGGTCCTGGTGGTCTCGGTGGTCTTCAGCGAGACATCCTCGGAAGTCCGCACATCGACGCTCGCCGCGCGCAGATCCATGTTGCCGCCGGCAGCCAGCTGGCTGCCTTCGAGCACGACCTTGTTCTTGGCATCGACGCTCATGTTGCCGCCGCTCTTGATGCCAGCGGCCTGGTTGCGGATCTCCAGGCTGGTTTCCTTGCTCTGCGTCGATTCGAGGAAGTTGACGCTGCTCTCGCTGCGGGCGCTGGCGCCAACGCCGGCACCGACGGCGATGCCGCCGACGCCAACGCTGCCGTTGACCGACGCCCCGGCGCCGGCGCTGTTGCTCGAGCTGGCCATCAGGCCGATCGAGGTCTTGTCGCTGGTCGTCACCGAGATGTCGACGTCGCGCCCGGCAAGCACCTCGACATCGCGCGCCTGGATCGTCGTGTTGCCGGCGGTGTCGATGCTCGACCCCTGGACCTTGACGGTGCCGTCGGCGCTCAGGCGGGTGTTGCCGCCGACCTTGATCGTCGACGCCACATTGCGCGCCGAGAGGCTGTCGGTCACCGTCTTTTCATTGGCCATCAGTTCGAGACCGCCGCTGCCTTCGGCCGAGGCCTGTGCGCTGGCGCCGACGTTGCCGCTCAGGCCGGCCTTGCCGGCCTCACCCTTGGCCACCGCCCCGGCCGAGGCATCGGCCGAGCCCTTGCCGTCGGTCACCCGGAGGAAGGTCGTGGTCGTCGTCTCGGTATGCGTCTCGACCTTGTCGAGCCCGGCCAGCACGTTGATGTTGCTCGCCTTGATGTCGGCATCGCCGCCAACCTCGAGGCTGGAGCCCTGCAGCGTGACGTCCTTGCCGGCCTTGATGCTGGCGTCGCCGCCCACCGCGAAGCTGCTGGCGACGTTCTTGCTGACCGTCTGCGTCTTGGTCGTCGAGGTTTCGCCCCAGAGCCCGCCACCGACGCCGAGACCGCTTTCCTTGCTGGTCTCGGTGGTCTTGGTGGTATCTGCCTTGCTGACGATGTTGACCGCGCCCGCTGCGTCGAGCGCCGCGTCGCCGCCGACCTTGACGTCGGTGGCGGCAAAGGTGATGTCCTTGCCCGACTTGGCGGCCAGGTTGCCGCCGACGGTCAGCCCGGACTTCAACTGCTCGACGGTGGTCATCGTCGAACTCTTGCTGCTGCCACCGAGAGCACCTTCAGAACCCGACTTGCTCGAGGTCGTCGTAAGCTTCTCGAGGCTGTCGAAATTGACCCCGTCACCAGCATTCAGCGTCGCATTGCCGCCGGCATTGACCTGGGCGCCGATGACATCGATGCTGCGCTTGGCGTCGATGCTCAGATCGCCGGTCGAAATGATCTGGGCGGTACGGCCGATATCGGTGGTGTAGAACTCGTCGTTGCCCGACCCGCTGCTGTAGGTACGATTGACGACGCTGCCCTCGGTCGAGGTCAAGCTGACGTTGCCGCCCTTGATCGTGCCCGAGAGATTGGTGATGTCCTGCTTGGCGACGACGGTCAGCGTCTTGGTGCCGGCGACGGTGCCGCCGACGTTGTCGAAGCGGTCGACGTTGATGTTCACGTCGGCACCGGCGATCACCGAGCCCGTTTCGATGCTGGCGCGGGTCTCGGCCGAGAGGTAGACGACCGGGACCAATACGCGCTGCCCGGACACTTCCTGCTCGACCATCCACACGACATCGCTCTTCAGCGCGGCCACCTGCGCTGCGCTGGGCGCCTTGCCCCATTCCAGGCCAAGCTGCTTGGCTTCCTTGGCAGCATTGTCCATCAGGTACTGCATCTGGCTGCTCTCGCTGGAGAAGCCGGCGAGCATCGCCCGGCCGACCTGGGCGACCAGCTCCTGGCGGATCAGATAAGCCTCGTAGGCACCGTCGCCGAGGCGCTTGATCAGGGTGTCCGGATCGTAGCCGAGCTGCTTGGCGAGCAGGTCGGAACCGGCGAAGTTGCCGGCCGACAGGTAGCGAGGATTGCTCTCGACCAAGTAGCGCGCATTCGGCGCGGTGGCGATGACGAAATAGCCGTTCGGGCTGCTCGGCAGGTTGATCGTGATACCGCCGAAGCTGACCGGCCCCTGCGGCGTCGCCGGGGTCGACGGCGCCACCACGGCACCGGTGCGGGAATCGATCTTGCCGCTGCTGGTATAGGTGGCGGTCTGTCCGCCGCCCGCGTCTTCGCCGCCGTCGTAGCTGCGACCGGCATCGACCCCGATGTCGCTTGTTCCCTTCGTGGACGTGCCAGTCGGCGCCGTCGCCGACTTGGCGCCGCTGACCGGCGTTGCTGTCGAACCAGTGACATTCAGTCCGGCGCCGTCGATCTGCAGCGAATTGCTGGCAAACACTCCGGCACCGATGCTGTCGATTTGCTGCGTGTTGGGGATGACGACAGAGCCATGGTGCGAATCGGTTTTCTTGACGATCGCGATATCCGTCTTCAGACCGTACCAGGAAATGTAGTCGGAATAGTTATCAACGTAATTGATACGTTGCAGCGCCATCTCGTTGAGATGGAAGTGTCCACCGGAAGCGCTGCCGATCACCACATCCTTGCCCGAAATGACGCCGCCGGTGTTGTAGGCATTGCTGTAGCCAGTCAGCTTGACGGTGCCAGCACCGACGATCTGCGGCTTGAAGGTTGGCTTGCCGCCGGCGTAGTACTGGTCGCGGTGCCACTCATCCTTGTAGTAAGCCCAGAATTCGCTCTCGACTGCATCTGCCTTGTAGTACTGGCTGAGATAGGTTGTCGTCTTGGCGCTGTCAGCGCCCCAGACCCGGTCATCGCCACCATCGATCTCGTTGTAGATCGTCCCGGCCTGCAGCGTGATGTTGCCCAGGCTGCTGATCGTGCTGCTGTTGACGATTTCATAGCCGATCAGCTTGACCGCCTCGTCGGCGTCGATGGTGCCGACGGCACCGCTGCGCGTGCCGACGTTGGTCAGCCGCTTCGACGCCGTCACCGAGGCCGTCTTGCCGCTCCAGATGGCGCCGCGGTTGGTCACGTTCCCGCCAAGCGCCTTGACGACCAGATCCTTCTGCGCCGCGAAGGCGCCGTTCTGGTTGTTATCAAGCTTGCCGTCGGTGGCGAAAGTCAGTTGGCCGGCCGAATAGACCAGGCCGTTGTTGGCGAAATCGTTGACCAACTGGATGTCGGCCCAGCCGCTACCGCCGGTAACGGCCAGGATCTGGCTGTTGGCGCCGGTCAGCGTCAGCGTGTTGGCGTAGACCTGCATGTTGCGCGTCGACGACAGGCGGGCCTCGTCAGCCAGCGCCAGCGTGCCGACGGCAATATCGACGGTGTCGCCGAGGACCAGGCCGCCCTTGGCGATGTCGAGGACGACGCCGCGACCGCCCTCGACGGCGTCGATGTCGAGCACGCCGCCGGCCTGGAGGGTGCCGCTGCCGCCGACATCGATGCGGCCGCCGGCCGATGTGCTGCGCAGCGTCATCGCGCCGCCGCTGAGCAGCGTCTTGGTGTTGTCGATCACCTCGCTGTAATTGACCGTCAGGCTGCCGTAGGACTGCAGCGTGCCGTCGTTGTCGAGCCGGCGGACGTTGATGCTACCGCCGCCGGTCGCCTCGTCGGCCAGCGTCAGCGTGGCGTCGGCGGCGTTTTCCAGCGTATCGAAGCTGAGCGTGCTGTCGGCCGCCGCACCGCCCTGGATGGTGCCCTTGTTGACCAGGCGATTGCCGCTGAGGACCAGGCGTTCGGCCTGGATCGCTGCGCCGCTGGCGTTATCGATGTCGAGGTTGTCGCCGGCGATCGACAGGGTGCCGCCGGCAGCCAGCGATTTGCTGTTGTTCAGTGCGCCGGCGACCAGCGTCAGGTCGTTTGCCCCCAGCAGCTTGCCGGCGTTGTTCAGGGTGTTGCCGACGTCCAACTGGTCTTCCTTGTCGGCGACGCTGAGGGTCGACAGCAGCCAGGTACCAGAATTGCTCAAGCTGGCGACCTTGACGACGCTGCCGCTCCGCGCCTGGATCCAGGCCTTGTCCGGCTGCTGGGCATCGCTGCTGTTGTTCTCGGCGCTGCTGGCGAGCAGCTTGAAACTGCCGTCGCTGATCAGCGTGCCACTGTTGACGAAGGCGGCGCTGTCGTCGCCGGCGGCGTCGGCAATGTCCACCGCGGTCTTGCCGTAGATCGTGCCGCTGTTGCTGGTGCCGGCGGCGCGAATGGTCAGTGCGTCTTTTTCGGTGCTCAGCGTGCCGGCGTTGGCGAGCCCGGCGCTCGCCGTCAGGGCGACGCTGCCGCCCTTGATCGTCGCCCCGCCCTGGTTATCGACACGGGCTGCCGTCAGTGCCAGCGCGCCGCCCTGGAGCACGCCACCGGCGGTATTCGTGAAATTGCCGCTGTTCAGGTCGAAGGCACCGGTGGCAAGCAGCTTGCCGGCGTTGTCCACGCTTGCCGCAGCGAGAACCAGATCGCGCCGGGACTGCAGCAGGCCGCTGTTGGTGAGCGCATTGGCCACCGTCACCCGGTCGCTGCCGACGTTGACGGTCGACAGCAGCCAGCTGCCGAAATTGCTCAGGCTGGCGACCGAGACGGTGCTGCCGGCGGCGGCCTGCATCCAGCCGCCGCTCTTGTTCTCGGCGCTGCTGGCGAACAGCGCCAGCGTCCCGTCGCTGATCAGCGTGCCGCGGTTGACGAAGGCGGCGCTGCCGTTGCCGGCGGCGTCAGCGATATCGACCGCAGTTTTGCCGTAGACCGTTCCGCTGTTGCTGGTGCTGGCGGCGCGGATGGTCAGCGCACCGTTCTCGGCGCTCAAGGTACCAGCGTTGTCGAGCCCGGCGCTTGCGCTCAGGGCGACGCTGTCGCCCTTGATCGTCGCCCCGCCCTGGTTGTCGACACGGGCCGTAGTCAGCGCCAGGGCGCCGCCCTGGAGGACGCCGCCCGCGGTATTCGTGAAATTGCCGGTGCCCAGGTCGAAAGCCCCGGCGGCGAGCAGCTTGCCAGCGTTGTCGGTGCTGTCGGCGCTCACCTCGAGCGCGCGCCCCGACTGCAGCAGGCCGCGGTTGATAAGGGCGTCAGCCACCGTCACCCGATCGCTGCCGACGTTGACGGTCGACAGCAGCCAGCTGCCAAAATTGCTCAGGCTGGCGACCGAGACGGTGCTGCCGGTCGCGGCCTGAATCCAGGCGTTGTCGGCTTGCAGAGGATCGGCGCTCTGGTTCTCGGCGCTACTGGCGAGCAGGGCCAGCGTCCCGTCGCTGATCAGCGTGCCGCGGTTGACGAAGGCGGCGCTGCCGTTGCCGGCGCGGTCGGCGATATCGACCGCGGTTTTGCCATAGACCGTGCCACTGTTGGTGGTGCCGGCGGCACGGATGGTCAGTGCGCCGTTCCCGGCGCTCAAGGTGCCGGCGTTGTCGAGCCCGGCACTCGCGCTCAGGGCGACGCTGTCGCCCTTGAGCGTGGCGCCGGCCTGGTTGTCGACGCGGGCCGCCGTCAGCGCCAGGGCGCCGCCCTGGAGCACGCCGCCCGCGGTATTCGTGAAATTGCCGCTGTTCAGGTCGAACGCACCGGTGGCGAGCAGCTTGCCGGCGTTGTCGGTGCTGCCGGCGCTCAACTCGAGAGCGCGCCCCGACTGCAGCAGGCCGCTGTTGGCGAGGGCATTGGCCACCGTTACCCGGTCGCTGCCGACGTTGACGGTCGACAGCAGCCAGCTGCCAAAATTGCTCAGGCTGGCGACCGAGACGGTGCTGCCGTCGCGGGCCTGGATCCAGCCGGCGGCGGCGTTGCCGGCGCTGCTGGCAAGCAGGTTGAGGCTGCCGTCGCTGAGCAGCCGGCCGCTGTTGGTGAAGGTGGCGCTGCCGTTGCCGGCGGCGTCGGCGATGTCGATCGCGGTTTTGCCGTAGATCGTGCCGCTGTTGCTGGTCCCGCCGGCGCGGATCGTCAGCACGCCGGCGTCGGCGCTGAGCGTGCCGGCGTTGGCGAGGCCACCGGCGCTCAGGTCGAGGTCGCCGCCAACGCTCTGGACGGTGCCCGCCAGACTCAGCGCGCCGCCGCTGGCCAGCGTCAGGTCGCTGCCGGCGCGCAGCGTTGCCGCGCCGAGATCGGTGCCGCCGTCGCTGCGCAGCTGCAGCGGTCCGCCGGCGTAGAGCAGCGTGCCGGCGCCGCCGAGCGCGGTCGTGCCGAAAGCCGCCGACCAGCCCTGGCCACTGCCCCAGGCGGTGCCGTCGATTGCCGCCCGGCCGCCGACCGTCAGCGCCAGGCTGTCGCCAGCGTAGCGCCGGTTGTCGTCGGCACCGCCAGCGCCCTGCGCGGCGTCGTCGAGCTGCGCCGCCTGCAGCGTCAGATCGTCGCCGGCGACCAGCGCGCCGCCGCGCAGCACGATGCCGCCGGCCGCCGTCAGGTCGAGGTCGCGGCGTGCCGCCAGGCCGCCGCCGGTCAAACGGATCGCATCCGCCGCCTGGTCGCCGCTGCGCAGGCTCAGGTCGGTCTGGGCCGAGAGCTTGCCGGCGATCTCGATGCGCCCTTCGGCGCTGAGCGTGAACTCGCCGGCGGTCGCCGCCATCTCGCCGAGCATGCGCACACCGACGCCGCCTTCGGTGGCGACGATGCGGATGCGGTCGGCGTACATGCCGCCGAGCAGCGAGCTATCGAGGGCGTAGCTGACGCTGCCGATGCCGGCCAGCGGTGCGGTCGCGGCGCGGCTGGCGTAGCTCCAGCGATGGGCGCCGAGGCTGACGCCGAGGTCGGCGGCGTTGACCTTGCCGTCCACGCGCACGGCCCGGGCGACCAGGTCGAGAATCTGCTGGGCGCTGGCGTTGAGGCCGTCGCCGGCGATCGCGATATCGCCCTGGCGCACCTCGAAACCGCCAAGCGAGCCGTCGTTGTTGAGGAAAGGCGCGCCAGTGGTCAGCGTGACCCGGTCGCTATTGATGAAGCCGCAGCCCTGGCAGGTGATCCCGTAGGGATTGGCGACGACGACGTCGGCCTTGCCGCCGAGCACCTCGGTGAAGCCGTTGAGCTCCGAGCGGCGATTGCTGACGACTTCGTTGAGGATCACCGTGGCCTGGCGCGTCAGGTTGGTGTTGGTCATCACCTGGCCGGCCAGCTGCGAGGTCACCGACAGCTGCGTCGCCTGGGCATTATTGAGGACGAGCCCCTTGGGATCGACGTTGTACTGGGTGAACTTGTTGTGCGACAGGCCGGCCGCATTGCTGTCGGCGATATTGACGACGGTCGCGCCGTTCGGCGCGACATAGGTGGTGGTCGCCCCCCCGGCCGATACCGCCGACGGGGTCTGCGCCGACAGAAGTGCCGGCGCGAGCAGCACGAGCGCCGCCGCCGACTTGCTTTTGCCGTGGCTCCTGGCGCATTCAGCGACGGCCACCCAGACACCGCGGCTGGCATTCCAAACGATTCGATAAATACGGTTCATGATCGATCAATCCTCAAAATGCATAAGAGACACGGAACCAGGTTTGCGGCGCTTCCCTCGTCCAGGTAGCCGGCACGTCGACTGGGCGGCTGTTGTACAGCTCCAAGGCGGCGCCGCGCCATTGCGCAGCGAGTCCGACGGTGGCACCAGCCAGTTGCCCGCTGGCAGTGCCGCTGGCGATGCCACGGACGCTACCGGTGTCATAGGCGGCATACAGCCGGCCGCGCCAGCTCTCGCCGGCGAAAGATGTCTGCCACGGCCAGGCCAGTTCGTTGCGCCAGTAGTAGCCACGGTCGCCGGCGATGCTGTTGCGCATGAAGCCGCGGACGCTGCCGATGCCGCCGATCTGAATCTGCTGCGAGCCGTAGAGCGGACGTTGCGCATACTGGTAGCTGAGCTGGCTCGACCAGTTCAGGGCAAAATCACCCAGGGCCAGCGGCCGACTGAAACCGAGATCAAGGTTGAGCTTCTTGAACTGGGCGCGCGGCGCATCGTGGTTGATGTCGCTGGGGTCCTCGAGCGCACCAAAGGCCTTCAGCCCCTGGGCATAGACCAGTTGGGCATTGATCACACCGCCACCAGCAAGCAGGAAGCCGCTGGTGCCCAGTTCGGCGATCGCCAGCTTGCGGCTGTTCACTTCGAGTAGCTGCTGCATCATGTAGTTGCGTGCGTCCTGCACCGAAACCCGGCCGAATACCGTTAACTTCGACGCTTGGTCGCGATAGGCCAACCGATCCACAGTCAATGTCTGAGTACGGGTTTCGCCATTAGTGTGCATCCTGGTCCCAGAGGCCAGTTGCAGCACGTTGACATAGGTTGAGCGGCTGACATTGAAACCAAACGACCAGTTACCGACCGGCAACCAGAAATCGAAGGCGTCGCTACCCGACTTGTGCTCGTCGTCGCCCGGATGCGAGCGACGGCTGGTGAACATCCAGCGTTCATTGAGCGCCAGCGGCGAATCAATCGTCGCGGTCAGTGCGTAAGCGCGCCTGCCGGTCGATTCGGCGCCCATATTGTCGTAGCTCATGTACAGGTGTGCGGGCAGCGTGCGCCGGTTGCGGACGACGACAATGCTTTGCCCCGACTTGCTGCCGGGACGCACCTCCATCGTTGCCTGGTTGGCAGCCAGACGGTTGATCTGATCGATACCCTGCTCGAGGTCGCGCAGGTTGAGCCGGTCGCCGGGCGCTCCGGGAAAGACACCGGGAACGAAGATTTTCTGCGCGCCCTCACCCTCGAGCTGATAGCCCTCGATGACGCCCTCGACGATGACGATGCTTAGGCGACCGCTACCCAGATCCTGGGCAGGCAGGTAGGCGCGCGTGGTGATGTAGCCCTGCTCGATGTAATCAGCGGTAATTCCGGCCAGGATCTGCTCGATCTCGGCGACGCCGAGGCAACGCCCGACGAAGCGCGCCGACAGGTCGAGCACGGTACGCTGGCGCAGGCGCTCGCCGCCGTCGATGACCAGTTCGTCGATCTGCCGGCAGGCACCGCCTGGACTGACGGCAGGCTGCGGCGCCTGGCGCAGATCGGCACCGCCAACCGCCGGCACCGCCTTGCGCGCCCGCTCGATTTCTTCCTGCAGGCGCTCCTGTAGTTGGCGCTGGACGAAATCGGCCTGGCGGCCGGCAGCATTGATGTCAGCCGGCGTCTGCGCGTGCGCGGCCAGCACCGGCAAGGCAAGGAGCCACAAGGCCCGCCTGCAAACAAGCCGCCCCAAATCGACAAACCAAACATTCTCTGACACTTTGACATCCCCTCGAAGCTCATCCTGTGTGCAACACGAATGATCGTTGGGGAACTATGACAAGCGAGCGTGAAGCCTCCGTTAACTGGTATGAATGTGGCCAAAAGCACCCACAAGATTCACTTGGTTCTCATAGCCAGAAGCCGTTCGCCGCCACCGATAAAGGGAGCCTGAGACTCCCTTATTTCATGTCCGAAATATTTCATGCAACGAATTACGCTTTATCAAACGCCTGTCAGCAAACTGTAAGCTTGCCCACCCAAACTGCGGACCGTGGCGGTGCTGTGAAAGCGCAGCCCGTCCCTTTAAATTTTCTGGAGGAGATAACAATGGACGATCAAGGCAAGGCCTACTGGTCAGCCACGCTCGGTCTGCTGGGTAAGATCCTGGCGATCTGGTTCGTGTGCTCGTTCGGTGCCGGCATCCTATTTGCGCCCGCACTCAACGGCATTTCACTCGGGGGTTACCCGCTGGGCTTCTGGTTTGCTCACCAGGGCTCTATCTACATCTTCATTGCCTTGATTTTCTATTACGCCAAGGCAATGGGCGACCTCGACCGCAAGTTCGACGTGCACGAAGAATAAGGAGCCAGCATGGATCTGCAAACTATGACTTACCTGGTGGTCGGCGCATCTTTCGCGCTGTACATCGGGATCGCGATCTGGGCACGTGCCGGTAGCACGTCCGAGTTCTACGCTGCCGGCGGTAGCGTTCACCCTGTGACCAACGGTATGGCAACTGCCGCCGACTGGATGTCTGCCGCCTCGTTCATCTCGATGGCCGGTCTGATCTCCAACATGGGTTACGGCGGCGGCCTGTTCCTCATGGGCTGGACGGGTGGTTACGTTCTGCTGGCGATGCTGCTGGCGCCGTACCTCCGGAAGTTCGGCAAGTTCACGGTTCCCCAGTTCATCGGTGACCGTTTCTACTCGCAAACCGCTTCCACGGTGGCCGTGATCTGTCTGCTGACCGCGTCGATCACCTACATCATCGGTCAGATGACCGGTGTCGGTGTGGCCTTCTCCCGCTTCCTGGGCGTTTCCAGCGAAATGGGTATCTACATCGGTATGGGTATCGTGTTCGCCTACGCCGTGTTCGGCGGCATGAAGGGCATCACCTACACCCAGGTTGCCCAGTACATCGTGCTGATCCTGGCCTACACGGTTCCGGCTGTGTTCATCTCGCTGCAGCTGACCGGCAACCCGATCCCGCAACTGGGTCTGGGCGCCTCGATCAGCGGCACCGATATCTCCCTGCTGACCAAGCTTGACCAGGTTGTCACCGACCTCGGCTTCAACCAATACACGACCTCGATTCCGGGTTCCACCCTGAACATGTTCGTGTACACGATGTCGCTGATGATCGGCACTGCCGGTCTGCCGCACGTCATCATGCGGTTCTTCACGGTGGCCAAGGTTTCCGACGCCCGTTCGTCCGCTGGCTGGGCACTGGTCTTCATCGCCCTGCTGTACACGACCGCTCCGGCCGTTGCTGCCATGGCCAAGATGAACCTGCACGCCACGGTCAACTCCGCTGTTGGTCTGGAAACGGCTGCTGACGGTTCGATGAAGGTCAATGCCGAAACGATCAAGGCCCGCGGCGACGTATATGCCGAAGAAGCCTCCCTGGTCTACGAAAATCGTCCGGACTGGATGAAGCGTTGGGAAAAGACCGGCCTGTTGAAGTTCGAAGACAAGAACGGCGACGGTCGCATCCAGTACTACAACGACAAGACCAAGAACGCCGATGCCAAGGCCAAGGCCGAAGCTGCTGGCTGGAAGGGTAACGAGCTGACGGTCAACGCCGACATCATCGTGCTGGCCAATCCGGAAATCGCGCTGCTGCCGAACTGGGTTATCGCCCTGGTTGCTGCCGGTGGTCTGGCTGCCGCGCTGTCGACCGCTGCTGGTCTGCTGATGGCGATCTCCGCTGCTGTCTCGCATGACCTGGTCAAGGGTGTGTTCATGCCGAACATCTCCGAGCAAGGCGAACTGCGCGCCGGCAAGATCTCCATGGCGGTCGCCATCGTCATCGCCGGTTACCTCGGCCTCAACCCCCCGGGCTTCGCTGCCGGTACGGTTGCCCTGGCCTTCGGTATTGCCGCCTCCTCCCTGTTCCCCGCCATCATGATGGGTATCTTCTCCAAGAAGATGAACAAGGAAGGCGCCATCGCCGGCATGCTGGCTGGTCTGGCTGTCACCCTGATCTACGTGTTCGCTCACAAGGGTATCTTCTTCATCAAGGGCACCGAGTTCGTCGACGCAATCGGCGGCGCCAACAGCTTCTTCGGCATCACGCCGGAAGCCTTCGGTGCCATCGGCGCGCTGGTCAACTTCCTGGTGGCCTTCATCGTCGACAAGATGACCAAGGAACCGCCGGAGCACATCCAGGCCATGGTTGAAAACGTGCGTATCCCGCGCGGTGCCAAGGCTGTTGATGGCGCACACTAAGCAGTATTGAGGTAAGCTCTCCCGTCCGGACATCGGGCGGGAGATTCGAAACCCCGTAGGCGATGTCTGCGGGGTTTTTTATTGTCGGACCGGCCTGTTGCCGGCTCGTGAAGTACCGAGGTTCAAATGGCTTTCAATGTCCACATCGCAATGACCTGGATTCTTTTCCTGGCGCTTTTTCCCATCACCTTCTTCTGGTTGCGTCGGGCCTGGCGCATCGCCATCAACAAGGATTTCTCCGAAGTCGCGATCAAGCACGGCGAATCGCCACCCAATCCGGAGAAATGGGCGCCTTACGAGGCCGTGATCAACCTGGTTGCCGGCAGCATCACCGCCGCCACCATCGCTGGCGTACTGGCCGGTGAACTCGAATACGATACCTGGATGGCCCTTGCTGGCTCGACCATCTGGTGCAAGTTCTTCCTCAGCTTCGCGCTGAGCCGTCAGGCGCACCCGATGAACCTGCCTGGCTTCATGCAGCGCCGGATCAGTTTCCGCCCGCAGAAACCGCCACAGGACGGCGAAGAGAAGTAATCACCGGCAGGAAGACTTCGGTCACCAGCACGCTGCCGCTGCCCAGCACATGCCGTGAGCGCCGCGCCCAGAAGGCCGGCGCATCGCCGACCAAGGCAGCAACCCGCCGATGCAGCGGATGATGACGGTCGATCCGCAGGAATTCGATCGGCCCGCGCCGGAAACCCGGATGGGTAAATAACAGCGACCCCAGCGAACGGCCACCCAGATTTGCAAACCAGCGCCCCAGACGCCCGCTGCGCGTCTGCGACAGGACGCTGTGGGCAAAAATCACCGGCACGCCGTCGCACTCGAGCAACACCTCGCGCACCGGCAATTGCGCCCGCAATGCTTCGTCGGCCAGCGGCCGGCAGCGCCCCTGAAACACAACGCGCACCCGGAATTGCCGGCAATGACGCTGACAACGCGCAGTCAGCGAATCGGGCTCGGTCAGCCAGCGGCGCAAGCTCCCCACCGGCGCATGGGCGGGTAAGCGGGAAAACCAGCCTGGGCGCATCAACGCGGTGCCGGCGCGCGTTCCAGACCGCGCAGCTTGCTGCCCGGTGTGATACCGCGTTGCGCGAACCAGCCGCGATTCATTTCCAGCGCGTAACGCGCCGGCCGCCGGGCACAGTGGTTGTCCTCGCTGTGCGGCGTCATGTCCTCGATGTTGATGATCCGCCCTTCCTCGTCCAGGAAGGCGACCGACAGCGGGATAAAGGTGTTGCGCATCCACATGCAGTGCGTATTGGCCTGCGGAAAGACGAACAGCATGCCGCGCTGTGCCGGCATGGTCGGACGATGCATCAGGCCAACCTGACGATGCCGGTCCTGCGCCGCCACTTCGGCTTCGATGCGATGGAAGCCGGCGCTCAGTTCGATCACCGGCATGGCTTCCTGGGCCCAAGCCGTCAGATTCAGGCCAATGGCCAGCAGGGCCGCCAGGCCATGCCTGAGCAATCGCGATTCACGCACGCAGATCATTGATATTTCCTTCCATTAAACGCCATTCGCCCGGCGCCAGTCCGGCCACCGACAACTTGCCGACCGCCGCCCGGACCAGGCGCAGTACAGGATAACCGATGGCCGCGCCCATCCGCCGCACCTGGCGGTTCTTGCCTTCGGCGATGCGGATTTCAAGCCATGAAGTGGGAATCGCCGCCCGGTAACGGATCGGCGGATCGCGCAGCCACAGTCCGGGCGGCTCGTCGATACGACGCACCTGCGCCGGTTGCGCGGTGAAATCGGACAAGCGGATGCCGGCGCGCAGACGGTCAAGATCGGCTTCCGCCGGCTCGCCCTCGACCTGCGCCCAGTAGGTCTTGACCAGCTTGTGTTTGGGATCGGCGATACGCGCCTGCAGGCGCCCGTCGTCGGTGAGCAGCAACAGCCCCTCGCTGTCGGCGTCGAGGCGGCCGGCGACATAGACATCCTTCAGCGAAATGAACTCGCCGAGCCCCCGCCAGCGACCTTCCGGCGTAAACTGGCTGAGCACGCCGTAAGGCTTGTTGAAGATCACAATTTTCGCCACGTCGACCGGACAAATAACCAAAGTCGCGATTTTAAGGCAGGCGACGGTCAACCGTCCGCCCGCCGATACGTTAAAGCCCATTCCTCGCCCCTACGAGCCCTTGATGCAGCACGCCGAAATCTCCGTTCCCGTCGCCCCAGCGATATTGCCCGAACCCTGGGCGGCAACGATCGGAAGCCGAATCGCCCCCACCGAAACCCTGGCCGCCTGGCTGGAAACCGACCTCGATGGCCGCCTGCGCTTTGCCCGCGGCCTGATCGCCGTCACCGACCTGCACCTGATCGCCGTCGATGCCGACGGCCAGATTCGCGAATGGCCGCTCACCGCCGGCCTGCGCCTTGACCACCACGACCATGCCGGCGTCGGCACACTCGAACTGCTCGACGGCAATGGCCGCCTGGCCTGCTGGCGCTACACCCTGGCCAACAACCTGGCGGCGCTGCGCCTGATCGACGAATTCGACCTGCACCGCGACAGTCTGGTCTGCGGCCAGCCGCCGCAACGCCCGGAAGCCGAAAGCTGCCCGAAGTGCAAGACCCCGCTGCCGCCGGGCGCCGAGGAATGCCCGATCTGCAATCGCGAGGCGACGGTCGCCCCGTCGACCTGGACCTTGTTCCGCCTGTGGCGTTTCGCCCGGCCCTACCGCTGGCAGCTCTTCCTCGGCTTCGTGCTGACCCTGGCGTCGACCGCAGCGCAACTGGTGCCGCCCTACCTGACGATGCCGCTGATGGACAACGTGCTGATCCCGTTCCAGAACGGCCAGCCGATTGACTGGAACCTGGTCGGCATGTACCTCGGCGGCCTGCTCGGTGCGGCCATCGTCGCCTGGGGACTGGGCTGGATCCGCACCTACATCCTGTCGCTGGTCTCCGAGCGCATGGGCCGCGACCTGCGCACCCAGACCTACGACCACCTGCTCGGCCTGTCGCTCGAATATTTCGGCGGCAAGCGCACCGGCGACCTGATGGCGCGCATCGGCAACGAAACCGACCGCATCAACATCTTCCTCTCGCTCGACCTGCTCAACTTCGCCACCGACGTGCTGATGATCACGATGACCGCCGTCATCCTGTTCTCGATCAACCCCTGGTTGGCGCTGGTCACGCTGCTGCCGCTGCCGGTCATCGCCTGGCTGATCCACTTCGTCCGGGAGAAGCTGCGCACCGGCTTCGAGAAGATCGACCGCGTCTGGGCCGAAGTGACCAACGTGCTGGCCGACACCATCCCCGGCATCCGCGTGGTCAAGGCCTTCGCCCAGGAGAAGCGAGAAGGTGAGCGCTTCCGCGCCGCCAACGAGCACAACCTGCAGATGAACGACAAGCTCAACCGCACCTGGTCTCTGTTCACCCCGACGGTGACGCTGCTCACCGAGGTCGGCCTGCTCGTCGTCTGGGTCTTCGGCATCTGGCAGATCGCCCACGGCGATTCGACGGTGGGCACGCTGACCGCCTTCCTCGCCTACATCGGCCGCTTCTACACCCGCCTCGACTCGATGAGCCGCATCGTCTCGGCGACCCAGCGCGCCGCCTCGAGCACCAAGCGCATCTTCGACATCCTCGACCATGTTTCCAGCGTGCCCGAGCCGACCAACCCGGTGCATCTGGAAAAAGTCACCGGCCGCATCGAACTCAAGCAGGCCTGCTTCCGCTACGGCACCCGCGCCGTCACCAAGGACGTCGACCTGGTCATCGAACCGGGCGAGATGATCGGCCTGGTCGGCCATTCCGGCTCCGGCAAGTCGACGCTGGTGAACCTGATCTGCCGCTTCTACGACGTCACCGAGGGCCAGATGCTGATCGACGGCGTCGACGTGCGCTCGGTGCCGGTCGCCGAGTTCCGCAGCCACATCGGCCTGGTCCTGCAGGAGCCCTTCCTGTTCTTCGGCACCATCGCTGACAACATCGCCTACGGCAAGCCCGACGCGACGCGCGAGGAAATCGTCGCCGCCGCCCGCGCCGCCCACGCCCACGAATTCATCCTGCGCCTGCCGCACGGCTACGACTCGCTGGTCGGCGAACGCGGCCAGGGCCTGTCCGGCGGCGAGCGCCAGCGCATCTCGATTGCCCGGGCGCTGCTCATCGACCCAAAGATCCTGATCCTCGACGAAGCAACCTCTGCGGTCGATACCGAAACCGAGAAGGAAATCCAGAAGGCGCTCGACAACCTGGTCAAGGGTCGTACCACGATCGCCATCGCCCACCGCCTGAGCACGCTGAGGAAGGCCGACCGGCTGGTGGTCATGGACCGTGGCCGCATCGTCGAAGTCGGCAACCACGACGCGCTGATGGCCGCCGAAGGCCACTACCACAAGCTGTACATGGCACAACTCCGCAACGTCGACACCGAGGCGCCCGAACCGGCTGCCCCGGACCTGCCGAAAACCGCGACCGTCTGAGGAAACCGCGATGAGCCAGGCCAACTTCACGCTAACCCGCGACGCTTTCGGGCGACTGGTCTTTCAGGCCGAAAACGGCGACCGCCACGAGGCCGTCACCCCGGTCCGCGCCTTTCCGATCGCTGCCCCCGACGACGGCATCTCCATCCTCAGCGCCGAAGGCCACGAAATCGGCTGGGCCGACCGCCTCGCCGACCTGCCGGCGGCAACCCGCGCACTGATCGAGGAAGAACTGGCCAGCCGCGAATTCGTGCCCGAGATCGCCCAGCTGCTGTCGGTGTCCAGCTTCGCCTGCCCGAGCACCTGGCAGGTCCGCACCGACCGCGGCGACACCGCGCTGGTGCTCAAGGGCGAAGAGGACATCCGTCGCCTGTCGGCGACCCGGCTGCTGATCGCCGACGGCAACGGCATCCAGTACCTGGTGCGCGACCTCAGCCGGCTCGACCGGCACAGTCGCAAGCTGCTCGACCGCTTCCTCTAGTGGCGGCGAGGTAACGCCCGGTAGCAACGAGTAACACTTTCCGCAAACGGTCAGCCGCAGAACGGCAAAAACGTTAATAATCGCATTCGGACACAACGCATCCCACCCAGCCGGCAACAGCCCACCCCATGAAGAAACAAGACATCATCTTCCTGAAACAGTTTTCCCTGCGCGGACCCAGCATCTGGACCTATCCGCCCAGCCTGGAAACCTGGATCGACATCGGCGAACTCGAAGACCTGCCGTCGAACAAGATTCCCGGCCTCCATGAACGCCTCGCCGCCTGGCTGCCCGGGCTGGTCGAGCACCGCTGCAACTACGACGAGCGCGGCGGCTTCCTGCGCCGCCTGCAGGAGGGCACCTGGGCTGGCCATATCCTCGAGCACATCACGCTCGAATTGATGAGTCTGGCCGGCCTGCCCGACGGTTTCGGACGCACCCGCGAGACGACCACGCGCGGCGTCTACAAGCTGATCGTCAGCGACTTTCACGGCGAATGCACCCGCCTGGCGCTGGACACCGGCCGCGAACTGCTGCTTGCGGCGATCAACGACGAAGCTTTCGACCTCGACGCGGCGATCAAGGTATTGCGGCGCAGGGTCGACCGCAAGTACCTCGGCCCGTCGACCGCAGCCATCGTCAACGCTGCCGAGGCGCGCAAGATCCCGCACATCCGCCTGCTCGACGACGGCAATCTGGTTCAGCTCGGCTACGGTGCCGCGATGCGTCGCATCTGGACAGCCGAAACCGACGCCACCAGCGCCATCGCCGAGACCATCTCGCGTGACAAGGACCTGACCAAGGAACTGATTTCCTCGGTCGGCGTACCGGTCCCCGAAGGCCGCGAAGTCGATAGCGCCGACGATGCTGTCGACGCCGCCGAGGACATCGGCTACCCGGTCGTCGTCAAACCGACCGACGGCAACCACGGGCGCGGCGTCTTCATTGACCTGGTGACCCCGGAAGCGGTGCGCAAGGCCTACCCGATTGCCGCCGAGGAAGGCTCCGGCGTCCTCGTCGAACGCTCGATCCAGGGCATCGAGCACCGCCTGCTGGTGGTTGGCGGCAAGCTCGTCGCCGCCAATCGCAGCGACCTGATCACGGTCAGCGGCGACGGCAAATCCACCGTCCAGCAACTGATCGACAGCCAGATCAACATCGACCCGCGCCGTGGCGAAACCGAACTTCACCCGCTCTCGATCATCCGCATCGACACAGCCGCCAAGATCGAACTCGAACGCCAGGGTCTGACCGGCGACAGCATCCCGGCCGCCGACCGCGAAGTGCTGATCCAGCGCAACGCCAACCACGCCTTCGACTGCACCGACGACGTCCATCCCGAGACCGCCGCCGTCGCCGCGCTGGCCGCCCGCGTCGTCGGCCTCGACATCGCCGGCATCGACCTGGTCTGCCAGGATGTTTCGAAACCGCTCGCCGAACAAGGCGGCGCCATCGTCGAGGTCAACGCCGGCCCCAGCCTGCTGATGCACATCAAGCCTGGCATCGGCAAACCGCGCCCGGTCGGCCAGGCGATCGTCGACAACCTGTTCGCCGAGAGCGAAAGCGGCCGCGTCCCGATCGTCGGCATTTCCGGCTCGCGCGGCAAGACGCCGGTCGCCCGCCTGGTCGCCCACATGCTCCACCTGTCCGGCAAGCAGGTCGGCCTGGCCTGTAGCGACGGCCTCTACCTCGGCCGCCGCCAGGTACAGAAAAACGATGCCGCCAACTGGACCGGCGGTCGCCGGCTGCTGCTCAACCGCGCCGTCGAGGCAGCGGTGATCGAGAACGGCGGCAAGGTCATCCTCGGCGAAGGTCTGGCCTATGATCGCTGCTCGGTCGGCGTCGTCACCAATGTGCTGCCGGCGGTCGAAGACCTGTCGCAATGGGACATTCAGCCGACCGGCGGCGAGTACTACACGACCTGGCGCTCGACTTACCGCACCCAGGTCGACGTCGTCCTCAAGTCCGGCTACGCCGTGCTCAACGCCTGTGACCCGCAAGCCGCCGACTTCGCCGAACTGTGCGACGGCGAGGTCATCCTGTTCGCCACCGATCCCGACTGTCCGGCGCTCGACGCCCACCTGCAGGCGGGCAAGCGTGGTGTTTACGTCAGCGAGAGCCGGATCTACCTCGGCACCGGCCAGGACGAAATCCGTCTGTGCCGGCTCGGCGACGTACCGGCGATCGGCAAGGCCAAGCGCCCGGAAACCATCGCCAACGTGCTCGCCGCCGTTGCCGCCGGCTGGGCGCTCGGCCTGACCCAGGACGTCATCGTCACCGGCATCAAGACCTACGGCCTCGAACTGGCCGACCCTTTCGCCCTGCTGCCCCGCCGCGCCCGCAAGCCCGCCGGCGCCGGCCGTAACTAACGCTCGGAACACAAGATCACCATGGACGTTTCCCGTATCCGTGCCCTGCGCGGCCCCAACCTGTGGAGCCGCCACACCGCCATCCAGGCCATCGTCACCTGTACCGGTGCCGAGTGCGCCATCGCCGACCTGCCCGGTTTCGAGGCGCGCCTGCGTGCCCGCTTCCCGGAACTGGCCGAACTGATTCCGACCGACCATCTCGATACTGTCTCGATGGCCCATGCCCTCGAATTCGCCGCCCTCGGCCTGCAGGCGCAGGCGGGTTGCCCGGTCACCTTCAGCCGCACCGCCAAGACCGTCGACCCGGGCGTCTACCAGGTGGTCGTCGAATACACCGAGGAAGACGTCGGCCGGCTCGCTTTCGAACGTGCCGAACAGTTGTGTCAGGCAGCACTCGACGACACGCCCTTCGATCTCGACGGAACGCTCAAGGAATTGCGCGACCTCGACGAGGACATCCGCCTCGGCCCCTCGACCGGGGCCATCGTCGCCGCCGCCCAGGCCCGCGGCATTCCCTACCGCCGCCTGACCCAGGGCAGCCTGGTGCAGTTCGGCTGGGGCAGCAAGCAAAAGCGCATCCAGGCGGCCGAAACCAGCCACACCAGCGCCATCGCCGAGGCCATCGCACAGGACAAGGAGCTGACCAAGCAATTGCTGCACGCCGCCGGCGTCGCCGTGCCGACCGGCCGCCCGGTCGACGACGAGGACGATGCCTGGCAGGCCGCGCAGGAAATCGGCCTGCCGGTCGTGGTCAAGCCGCAGGACGGCAACCAGGGCAAGGGCATCTCGGTGAACCTGACGACCGAGCAACAGGTACGCCACGCTTACCGGGTCGCCGTCGGTTTCTTCGACGACATCATGGTCGAAAAGTACCTGCCGGGCCACGACTGGCGCCTGCTGGTCATCGGCGACAAACTGATCGCCGCCGCCCGCCGCGATCCGCCGCTGGTCGTCGGCGACGGCACGCACACCGTCCGCGAGCTGGTGGACATCGTCAACAGCGATCCGCGTCGCTCCGACGGCCACGCCACCTCGCTGACCAAGATCCGCTTCGATGAAATCGCGCTGGCCCGCCTCGCCGAGCAGGGCTACAACGCCGACTCCATCCCGGAACGCGGGGTCCGCGTCGTGCTGCGCAACAACGCCAACCTGTCCACCGGCGGCACCGCTACCGACGTCACCGACGACGTTCATCCCGAGCTCGCCGCCGCCGCCGTTGCCGCCGCGCAAACGGTCGGGCTCGACATCGCCGGCATCGACGTCGTCTGCGACACCATGTTGAAGCCGCTGGAAGATCAGGGTGGCGGTATCGTCGAAGTCAATGCCGCCCCCGGCCTGCGCATGCACCTCGACCCGTCGTTCGGCAAGGGCCGGCCAGTCGGCGAGGCCATCGTCGGCATGATGTATCCCGATGGCGATAACGGGCGTATTCCCGTCGTCGCGGTCACCGGCACCAACGGCAAGACCACAACCAGCCGCCTGATCGGCCGCATCTTCGAGGAAAACGGCCTGCGCGTCGGCATGACCAGCACCGACGGCATCTACGTGCAGAACCGGCGTATCGATACCGGCGACTGCTCCGGTCCGCGCAGCGCCCGCAACGTCCTCGCCCATCCCGATGTCGATGCCGCCGTGCTCGAAACCGCGCGCGGTGGCCTGCTGCGCGAGGGCCTCGGCTTCGACATGTGCGACGTTGCCGTGGTCACCAATCTGGGCCTGGGCGATCACCTCGGCCTCAACTACATCACCACCGTACACGACCTGGCGGTGATCAAGCGCGTCATCGTCCAGAACGTTGCCCCCAGCGGCACCGCCGTCCTCAATGCGGCCGACCCGGTGGTGGCCGCCATGGCCCAGCACTGCCCGGGTCAGGTCACCTTCTTCGCCCTCGATCCGGCAACCCCGGTCCTGGCCGCCCATCGCGCGCAGGGCAAGCGCGTTCTCTACGTGGACCAGGGCGACATCGTCTGCGGCGAAGGTCGGCGCAAGCACCGCATCCCGCTGGCACGCGTGCCGCTGACCCGCAACGGCAGCATCGGTTTCCAGGTCGAAAACGTGATGGCCGCCATCGCCACCGCCTGGGCGCTCGGCTATAACTGGGCGAAGATCGAACAGGCCGTCGGCGGATTCGTCAGCGATGCCTCCACGGCACCGGGCCGCTTCAATGTCTTCGACTATCGCGGCGCCACCCTGATTGCCGATTACGGTCACAACCCGGACGCCATGCTGGCGCTGGTCAAGGCCGTCGAAGCCATGCCGGCCAAACGCCGGGCAGTCGTCATCAGCGGCGCCGGCGACCGGCGTGACGAGGATATCCGGCAGCAGACGGAAATCCTCGGCCCGGCCTTCGACGACGTCATTCTCTACCAGGATGCCTGCCAGCGCGGTCGCGCCGACGGCGAAGTCATCGCGCTGCTGCGCAGCGGCCTGGCCAACGCTCCCCGCGTCAGCCGGATCGACGAGATCACCGGCGAATTCCTCGCCATCGACACGGCACTCGCCCGCCTGCAAGCCGGCGACTTGTGCCTGATCCTGATCGATCAGGTTGAGGAAGCACTGGCGCACATCACCCGGCGTATTGCAGAATGCCGGGCTGATGACTGAAAACACGATACTCACCACCGGCAAGGTCTGGCTGGTCGGCGCCGGCCCCGGCGACCCCGACCTGCTGACGCTCAAGGCCGCCCGCCTGATCGGCAGCGCCGACGCCATCGTCTACGACCACCTGGTCGGCGAAGGCGTACGCGCGCTCTTTCCGGCCTCGGCCCGCCAGGTCTATGTCGGCAAGAAGGCAGCGAAACACACGCTCAAACAGGAAGAAATCAACCAGCTTCTGGTCGATCTGGCCCGCCAAGGCTTGGCCGTGGTCCGGCTCAAGGGTGGCGATCCCTTCATCTTCGGTCGCGGCGGTGAAGAACTGGAAGTCCTGCACGCCGCCGGCATCGCTTTCGAGGTCGTCCCCGGCGTCACCGCCGCCGCTGGCTGCGCCGCCTACGCGGGCTTTCCGCTGACGCATCGCGATCACGCCCAGTCGGTGACCTTCGTCACCGGTCACCTGAAGGATCACAGTATCGATCTCGACTGGCCGGCGCTGGCGCGTCCGGGCCAAACCGTCGTCTTCTACATGGGCGTTGGCGGCGCCCCGGAAATCTGCCGGCAGATGATCGCCCACGGCCTGCCGGCCAGCACGCCGGCCGCCATCATCCGCCGCGGCACCCTGCCCGATCAGCAAACCCTGCTGTCCACGCTCGACCAGCTACCGCAACGCATCGTCGAGGCTGGCATCAAGCCGCCCGCGCTGATAGTGGTCGGCAGCGTCGTCGGCCTCCACGACACCCTTTCCTGGTTCGAATCCCGATGATCAGACTGCTCATCCTCTGCGCCGCGCTGTTTGCCGGCCACGCCCACGCCTACACCGCCCAGGAAATGCTGGAGGACTGTCGCAGCGCGGAACGCCTTTACGCCGGCGAGAAAAATACCGACCCCTTCTTCGCCATCCGCAGCAACCGCTGCATTTCCTACGTCGCCGGCTTCGCCGACGGCTACGCGGTCAGCGACTTTCTCGCCGAAAGGATCGGCGTCCGCATCAACGCTTTCTGCCTGCCCAACGACGCCGACCTCTCGTTGCGCCTGGTCCGTGCCGTCGTCATCCACGTCGAACGCGTACCGCCCGACACCACGGTGACCACCGCTACCCTGGTCGCCGGTGCCCTGGCCAAAGCCTTCCCCTGCCCGGAAGTGCTTGAACCAAAGAAGTGATTCGGGGATAATCCGCGCTCCATTCGCCCCGATGGCGGAATCGGTAGACGCAGCGGATTCAAAATCCGCCGCCGAAAGGCGTGCCAGTTCGAGTCTGGCTCGGGGCACCATCTGACAAGGCCTAGCGGCCGTTGGGACATTTTTTCAATCCGAAGCGGATTTGGAGGATGTCCAAATGCAGAATGGTTTCAAAACGCCCGAAACAGTCGCGGAAATCGCGGCGGTTTTCCTGTCGTTCACTCCGGTGCGCGACCGTATGTACAAACCCCGCCTGCAGTATTGGGGGATCGCCTGGGCGCAACGCCCCTGGCTGACTTAACGCCTGAAGACGTCGACCGCGTCCTGGCCGAACTCGAAACAACCCCAAGCAACAGCGGCAAGGCCCGAATCGGGGAACGCCCTACCAGGCTTGCCCTGCCTCAATCAATTGCAACCCGATACGCTACGCTATACAATCAATCATGATTAAAAGTTTTCAGCACAAGGGGCTCGAGGCTTTTTTCGAGACCGGCAGCAAGGCAGGCATCCAGCCGCACCACGCGGCACGACTATCGCGCCAGCTGATCCGCCTTGATGCAGCGAAGACCCCGGAATACATGAACGTGCCCGGATGGAAATTCCACGGCCTGCTCGGCAATCTGGCCGGGTACTACGCGGTTACGGTGAATGGCAACTGGCGCCTGACCTTCACCTTCGAGGATGGCGACGCCATTCTGGTCAATTACCAGGACTATCACTGAGAGGTAGAAGATGAGTCGAATGTTCAACCCCCCGCACCCCGGCGAAACGCTGCGGGAAGACGTACTGCCAGCCCTGGGGCTAACCGTCACCGATGCTGCCGTGCAGCTGGGCGTCACCCGTGCCGCCCTTTCCCGTGTGCTGAACGGTAGGGCGGCGATTTCCCCGAACATGGCACTGCGCATCGAGGGATGGCTTGGCGTCGAGAACGGCGGCAGCGCCGATGCCTGGCTGGCGCAGCAAACCGCATACGACCTTTGGCAGGCAAGATCGGCAGGCCTGCCGAACGTGCAGCGTGCGGCTGTTCAGAGTAATGCCACCTAACCAAACGTCTGCACTCACTAGCCGGCAACTTGCCGGCTTTTTTGCGTCTACAAGCGTCTGGAAAATATCTGCCGGACCTAAACCAGCAAGGTCATGCCGAACCAGCCGGTACCGATCACGCGGAACAGTGCAGGCGCGTGCACATGCCGCCACAGGCTGGCCAGCAGGAAGATGTTGTAGGGCACCAGCACGGCGTGCAGCAGCAGCCAGACCGAACCGTCCCAGCCCTTGGCCAGCAGGATCAGCGACACCAGCGCCAGCGCGGCATTGAGCAGCGTTGCCACGCCCAGCATGTCCCAGTAGAACAGACGGCGGTGCGACACCTGGCCGTGCCAGCGCGCCCGAAAGAAATGGATCGGGGCGAAGGCCGTCACCGCCGGGGAAGTGTCCCGCATCGTTCAGTCCTGCGAGCGTGCCGTGGGGGCTTCGGCCGCCGACATCTCGAGCGGACCGCCCAGTTCATCGGGCAAACGTGCCGCCAGTACCTTGTCGATGCGCTTGCCGTCCAGATCGACGACCTCGAACGACCAGCCCTCCCAGCAAGCCTTGTCGCCGGTCACCGGCAGGCGCCCGAGCAACAGCATCACCATGCCGGAAAGCGTGTGGTAGCGCCCCTTCTCTTCTTCCGGCACGGTTTTCATGCTCAGCGTGTCCTTCAGTTCCAGCAGGGGAATCAGGCCGTCGAGCAGCCAGGAGCCATCGTCGCGCTGGATCGCCCAGGCATCCTCCTTGTTTTTCGGGACGAACTCACCGGTCACCGACTCGACCAGATCCTGCAGCGTCACCATGCCCTGGATCTCGCCGTATTCATCAACCACGAACACCACCTGGGTGCCCGAAGAGCGGAACTGTTCGAGCAATTCCATCCCGGTCAGCGATTCCGGCACATAGACGGCGGGCTGCAGTTTTTCGCTGAGGCTGGCCTCGCTGCCGCGCAAGGTCTTGCCGAGCAGCTGGCGCGCGTTGAGCACGCCGAGGATGTTATCCAGACCACCGCGGCATACCGGAAAGCGAGCGTGTTCCGACTCGGTGATCACCGCCAGGTTCTGCTCCATGGTGTTCTCGACATCGAGCCAGACAATATCCGAACGCGGCACCATCAATGAGGAGATTTGCCGTTCGTCGAGGCGGAATACGTTGCGCACCATGGCGTGTTCGTTCTTTTCGATGACCCCGGCCTCGGAACCCTCGACCAGCATGGCGTGGATTTCCTCTTCGGTCACGCTCGGCCCCTTGGTTTCACGCTGTCCCATCAACCCCAGCAGGAGCATGGTCGAACTCGACAGCAAGCGGACGAAGGGCCGGGAGATCATGGCCAGCAGGTTCATCGGACGGGCGACCAGGCGAGCAATCCCCTCTGGATTGATCTGGCCGATCCGCTTGGGCACCAGTTCGCCGACCACAATGGAGACATAGGTGATGACCAGGACCACGAGTACCGTAGCACCAATCTCGCTAGCCCCCTGCTCGACGCCGAAGGATTGCAGCCACAGGGCCAGCGGCCCGGCCAGCGCGGCCTCACCGACGATACCGTTGAGGATGCCGATCGAGGTAATACCGATCTGTATCGTGGACAGGAAGCGATTGGGATCGTCGCCCAGCTTGATCGCAACGGCGGCAGCGCCGTCGCCCCCTTCGGCCAGTTTGGCCAGACGTGCCCGGCGGGCGGTGACCAGGGCAATTTCGGACATGGCGAAAGCGCCATTGAGGAGAATCAGGGCGAGCAGTAGGAATATTTCCATGGTCAAGCCCGGCAACCGGGCTTTCGTTGTTGTTGAGGAGGGCGATATTGCCTCAGACAATACCCCATTGTCACTTCGGAAAAACCGGACAATAAACGCGAAATCACCAAGCCGCCGGCCATCTCCCGGCGCCCGGTCCGCAGCCTAGGCCATCGCCGCACTTCAATCGACTGGATTTCTCGGTTGCCGCACTGCACAATATGCCGCCTCCCACTCGCGGACCACACACCCATGAAATCCCTCGAACACAAACTCGAACTTCTGATGTTCAACAGCCGCTGGCTGCTGGCGCCCTTCTACCTGGGGCTGATCTTCGCGATCGTCATTCTGCTGATCAAGTTCGTCAAGGAATTCATCAGCTTCGCCCCGACCGTGCTGACCGCCGAAGGCAGCGACGTGATCATCGGCATCCTGACCCTGATCGACGTGGTGATGATCGCCAACCTGCTGATCATCATCATCTTTGCCGGTTACGAGAATTTCGTCTCCAAGATCAACACCGGCGATACTGAAGACCGGCCGAGCTGGATGGGCCACGTCGGGTTTGCCGATCTGAAGATGAAACTGATCGGCTCGATCGTCGCCATTTCCGGGATCGAACTGCTCAAGGCCTTCATGCATGTCGAGAACTACACCAACGACCAGCTTGCCTGGAAGGTCGGCCTGCACATGACTTTTGTCGTCTCCGGCGTCCTTTTCGCGGTCATGGACAAGCTCGGCGGCAAGCACCACAGCAGCGACGAATGATTCCGGGATGAGCATGACGTACACCGTTGATGACTTCGACTTTCATCTCCCCCCCGAACTGATTGCCCAGCACCCGGCTGCGGAACGTACCGGCAGCCGATTGCTGCACGTTGCCGGCAGCCAGCACGCGGACCGTCGCTTTGCCGACCTGCCCGATCTGCTGCGCACCGGTGACCTGCTGGTGTTCAACGACACCAAGGTGATCAAGGCGCGCTTCTTCGGCATCAAGGAAACCGGCGGTCAGGTCGAGATCATGCTTGAGCGCATCGTCGATGCGAAACACGCGATCTGCCAGATCCGCGCCAGCAAGGCGCCCAAGCCCGGCTGCCTGCTGCGCCTGGCCGATGCCTTCACGGTCCGCATGACCGGCCGTACCGGCAAGGAAGACGACCTGTTCGCGCTCGAACTGCTGGACCACGACGATTTCTGGGCGGTGGCCGAGCAATACGGCGCCCTGCCCCTGCCGCCCTACATCGAGCATCCGGCCGAATCTGCCGACGAATCGCGCTACCAGACGGTTTATGCCCGCGAACCGGGCGCCGTCGCTGCGCCGACCGCCGGCCTGCACTTCGACGAGGCCATGCTCGAAACGCTACGCGCCCGGGGTATCGGGACCGCCTTCGTCACCCTGCACGTCGGCGCCGGCACCTATCGGCCGGTGCGCGTCGAGAAAATCGCCGATCACCGCATGCACAGCGAACGCTACGAAGTGACGCCGGAAACCGCTGCCGCCATCGCCGCGACGCGCGCCGCCGGCGGACGCGTCATCGCCGTCGGCACGACCAGCCTGCGCACCCTCGAATCGGCCGGCCAGGCCGATGGCACGGTCGTCGCCGGCAGCGGTGAAACCGAGATTTTCATCACCCCCGGCTACCGCTTCCAGGTGGTCGACCGGCTGATCACCAACTTCCACCTGCCGAAATCGACACTGATGATGCTCGTCTCGGCCTTCGCCGGTTACGACGCGATCCGCGCTGCCTACGCGCACGCGGTCAGCGAACGTTACCGCTTCTTCAGCTATGGCGACGCCATGCTCCTGGAACGCTCCGATGCAGTTTGAACTCCTCAAGACCGACGGCGCCGCCCGCCGCGGCACCCTGACCCTGGCTCACGGCGTCGTCCAGACGCCTGTTTTCATGCCGGTCGGCACCTACGGCACGGTCAAGGCGATGACGCCGCAGAGCCTCAACGACATCGGCGCGCAGATCTGTCTGGGCAACACCTTCCACCTGTGGCTGCGCCCGGGGCTTGAAGTGGTCAAGGCGCATAACGGCCTGCACGACTTCATGAACTGGCACAAGCCGATCCTGACTGACTCCGGCGGCTTCCAGGTGTTCTCGCTCGGGGCGCTGCGCAAGATCAGCGAGGAAGGCGTCAAGTTCAGCTCGCCGCACGACGGCGCCAAGCTCTTCCTGTCGCCGGAAATCTCGATGCAGATCCAGAGGGTGCTCAATTCCGACATCGTCATGATCTTCGACGAGTGCACGCCCTACCCGGCCAGCCGCGAAGAAGCAGCCAAGTCGATGCGCATGTCGATGCGCTGGGCCAAACGCTCGCGCGACGAGCACGACCAACTGGAAAACACCAACGCCCTGTTCGGCATCGTCCAGGGCGGCATGTACGAAGACCTGCGCGACGAGTCGGTGGCCGGCCTGTGCGACATCGGCTTCGACGGCATGGCCATCGGCGGCCTGTCGGTCGGCGAACCCAAGGAAGACATGGCGCGCATCCTGGCGCACACGGCGCCGCGCCTGCCAACGCACAAACCGCGCTACCTGATGGGCGTCGGCACGCCGGAAGACCTGGTCTTTTCGGTCAAGCACGGCATCGACATGTTCGACTGCGTGATGCCGACCCGCAACGCGCGCAACGGCCACCTGTTCACCCGCTTCGGCGACGTCAAGATCAAGAACGCCCGCTACCGCGCCGACACCGGCCCGCTCGACCCATCGTGCACCTGCTACACCTGCACCAACTTCACGCGCAGCTACCTGCACCACCTCTTCCGCAACGGCGAAATCCTCGGTGGCATGCTCAACACCATCCACAACCTGCATTTTTACCAAACCATCATGGCCGAAATGCGCGCTGCCATCGAATCGGAAAAACTGGACGAATGGTCAGCCGCCTTTGCCCGCGACCGAACGTCCGGCCAGTGATAGAATCCCCCGTTCTGAATTTTTTGTTATCCGGAGACCTTCCCAATGATTAGTCTTGCCCACGCCCAGACCGCTGGCGCCGCCGACCCGACTGGCGGCTTCATGCAACTGCTGCCGATGATCCTGATGTTCGTCGTGCTGTGGTTCCTGATGATCCGCCCGCAGATGAAGAAGGCCAAGGAGCACAAGCAGCTGATCGCTGCACTGCAGAAGGGCGACGAAGTGGTTACCGGCGGCGGCCTGGTCGGTCGCATCACCAAGGTCGATGAAAACTACGTCACCGTGGAAATCGCCGAAGGTACGGAAGTCATCGTCCAGAAGCCCGCCGTGGCCATCGCCCTGCCCAAGGGTACGCTGAAGTCGCTGTAATCCATCCCGAAGGGCGGCTACGGCCGCCTTTTTCGCTTCAAAGCCGCCATGAATCGTTATCCTCTCTGGAAGTACGTCACCGTCGCCATTGCGCTGGTCTTCGGCTTCATCTACACCCTGCCCAATTTCTTCGGCGAATCGCCGGCCGTCCAGGTCTCCAGCGCCAAGGTCACGCTCAAGGTCGATGCGACCACCCTGGCCCGCGTCGAAGAAGTCCTCCAGGCCGCCGGCATCGGCCATGACGGAATCCAGCTCGACAATGTCGGCGTCAAGGCCCGTTTCAAGGACACCGACACCCAGTTGAAGGCCAAGGACGCCATCGAGCGCGCCTTCAACCCGGACAGCAGCGACCCGCAGTACGTCATCGCCTTGAACCTGCTGACTGCCTCGCCGCAATGGCTGACCTCGCTCAACGCGCTGCCGATGTACCTCGGTCTCGACCTGCGCGGCGGCGTACACTTCCTGCTCCAGGTCGACATGCCCGGCGCACTGCAGAAGCGCCTCGACTCGACTGCGGCCGACCTGCGCAGCCTGCTGCGCGACAAGAACATCCGCCACGCCGGCATCAACCGCGAAGGCGACCGCATCGTCATCAAGTTCCGCGACGCCGAAACCCGCGAACGCGCCAGCAAGACGCTGGCCGACAACAGCAACGACCTGACGCTGGCCGAAGCCGGCCAGGGCGACGACCTGCGCCTGCTGGCCACGCTCAAGCCGGAAGCTGAAAAGAAGATCGCCGAATTCGCGATCAAGCAGAACATCAACACCCTGCACAACCGGATCAACGAACTCGGCGTTGCCGAACCGGTGATCCAGCAGCAGGGCGCCGACCGCATCGTCGTCCAGCTACCGGGCGTGCAGGACACGGCCAAGGCCAAGGACATCCTCGGCCGTACCGCGACCCTGGAAATCCGCATGGTCGACGACAGCCCCGGTGCGCTCGAAGCCGGCCTGGCCGGCAACATCCCCTTCGGCACCGAGCTGTACACCGAACGCGGCGGCTCGCCGCTGCTGGTCAAGAAGCAGGTCGTCCTCACCGGCGACCGCCTGACCGACGCCCAACCCGGCTTCGACGGTCAGACCAACGAACCGGCCGTGCACCTGACGCTGGATTCGGCGGGTGCCCGCATCTTCAAGGACATCACCCGCGACAACGTCGGCAAGCGCATGGCCATCCTGCTGATCGAAAAGGGTAAAGGCGAAGTCGTTACCGCCCCGGTCATCCGCACCGAAATCGGTGGCGGTCGCGTGCAGATTTCCGGCCGCATGACCACCTCCGAGGCCAACGACGTCGCCCTGCTGCTGCGCGCCGGCTCGCTGGCGGCACCGATGGACATCGTCGAAGAACGCACCATCGGCCCGTCGCTCGGTAAGGAAAACATCGAACGCGGCTTCAACGCCACACTGTGGGGCTTCGTCGCCATCGCCGTGTTCATGATCGCCTACTACCAGGTCGTCGGTCTGGTCTCGGTGATTGCCCTGGCCACCAACCTGTTGCTGCTGGTTGCCCTGCTCTCCTTGCTGCAGGCCACGCTGACGCTGCCCGGTATCGCCGCCATCGCGCTGACGCTGGGTATGGCCATCGACGCCAACGTGCTGATCAACGAACGCATCCGCGAAGAACTGCGCAACGGCATGCCACCGCAAGCGGCACTGTCGGAAGGTTACGAGCGCGCTTTCGGCACCATTCTCGACTCCAACATCACCACGCTGATCGCCGGCCTGGCCCTGCTCATCTTCGGCTCCGGCCCGGTGCGCGGCTTCGCCGTGGTCCATTGCCTGGGCATTCTGACCTCGATCTTCTCCGCCGTGGTCGTTTCGCGCGCCATGATCAACCTGATCTACGGCCGCCAGAAGAAGCTCACCAAGATCGCCATCGGCAATGTCTGGAAACCCGGCACGGCAACCGCCGACGGTCAGAAATAAGGGAACACGGACATGGAATTCTTCCGTATCAAGAAGGACATCCCCTTCATGCGCCACGCGCTGGTATTCAACGTCATTTCGTTGATCACCTTTGTCCTGGCAGTTTTCTTCCTGGCCACCAAGGGCCTGCACCTGTCCGTCGAATTCACCGGCGGCACGCTGATCGAAGTCAAATACCAGCAAGCTGCGGATCTTGAAAAGATTCGCGGCGCGCTGGGCAAGAACGGCTTCAACGACTACACGGTGCAGAACTTCGGTTCGTCCCAGGACGTCATGATCCGCCTGCCGCTGCGCGACGCCGCCGACAGCGCCCAGCAGGGTGACCGCGTGATGCAGGCGCTGACCGTGGATGCACCGGGTGCCAGCCTGCAACGTGTCGAATACGTTGGCCCGCAGGTCGGTCGCGAACTCGCCGAAAACGGCGCCCTGGCGCTGCTGGTGGTGATCATCGGCATCATGATCTACCTCGCCTTCCGCTTCGAATGGCGTTTCGCGCTGTCGGCGATCATCGCCAACATGCACGACGTGATCATCATCCTCGGCTTTTTCGCCGCCTTCCAGTGGGAATTCTCGCTGTCGGTGCTGGCCGCCGTACTGGCCGTGCTCGGCTACTCGGTCAACGAGTCGGTGGTCGTCTTCGACCGCGTCCGCGAAACCTTCAAGAAGGTCCGCGGCATGACCACGCCGCAGGTCCTCGACCGCGCCATCACCAGCACGATCAGCCGGACGATCATCACCCACGGTTCTACCCAGGTCATGGTTCTGTCGATGCTGATCTTCGGCGGCGAGACCCTGTATTACTTCTCGCTGGCGCTGACCATCGGCATCCTGTTCGGCATTTACTCGTCGGTGCTGGTCGCCAGCCCGCTGGTCATGTGGCTCGGTGTCTCGCGCGAGCAGTTCGTCAAACCGAAGAAGGCCGCCGCCGAAGGCGTGGCTGACGACGGGGCGTGCGTCTGAGGCGCTGAGCGCCCAGGGAATTACCGACCCGGTCTGCGGTTTTCGCAGACCGGGTTTTTGTTTTTTGGGGCACAAAAAAAACGCCCCGGAATCGCTTCCGGGGCGGTGAAGTTACTACAGAGAGAGACTGATGCAAAAACCGGGTCAGGCGTAGGTCGGGGCGAAGGCTTGCTCGGCTGAGACCGGGCCGCCGTCGCGCCAGTACGGCGACAATTTGCGCAATTGCGCGATGATCGGGGGAACCGCTTCGATGACCCGGTCGATTTCGGCTTCGGTGTTGTGCACCGACAGCGAGAAACGGATCGTGCCGTGGGCGGCGGTGTAGGGAATGCCCATCGCGCGCATCACGTGCGAGGGTTCCAGCGAACCTGAGGTACAGGCCGAGCCCGAGCTGCAGGCGATGCCCATCTTGTTGAGCAACAGCAGGATGGCCTCGCCTTCGACGTATTCGAAGGCGATGTTGCTGGTGTTGGGCAGGCGGTTGCCCGGATCACCGGTCGGGAAGCAATGGGTGACCTGGCTGAGGATGCCCTTTTCCAGCTTGTCGCGCAGGCGACGGACTTCGGTGTTTTCCTTTTCCATATTCTGCATGGCTAGTTCGCAGGCCATGCCGAGGCCGACGATGGACGCCGAGTTCTCGGTGCCGGCGCGCCGGCCGCGTTCCTGGTGGCCGCCACGCAGCAGCGGGCGGAAGCGGCAACCGCGACGCAGGTAGAGGACGCCGATGCCCTTCGGTGCATGCAGCTTGTGACCGGACAGGGACAGCATGTCGATCTTGCTGTTCTTCAAATCGATGGGCAGCTTGCCGACCGCCTGGACAGCGTCGGTGTGGAACATGATGCCCTTGGCCGAAGCCAGCGCAGCCATTTCCTCGACCGGGAACAGCGTGCCAGTCTCGTTGTTGGCCCACATCACCGAAACCACCGCCACGCGGTCGTGCAGCAGCGACTTGTATTCGTCGATGTCGATGCGGCCCTTCTTGTCCACCTTGAGCTTGTGGACGATGTAGCCTTCCTTCTCCAGCCATTCGCACAGGGTCAGGATGGCCGGGTGCTCGACGGTGGTGGTGATCACCGTGTTGCGTTCCGGCTGCGCCTTGAGCGCCGACAGGATGGCGGTCGAATCGGATTCGGTGCCGCAGGAAGTGAAGATGATTTCCGAGTCGTGCTCGGCGCCAAGCAGCGCCTGCACCTGGGCGCGGGCCTTTTTCAGCGCCTTGCCGACTTCGCTGCCGAAGGCGTGGATCGACGAAGCGTTGCCGAAGTGCTCGGTGAAGAACGGCAGCATCGCCTCGACCACGGCCGGCTCGCAGCGCGTGGTGGCGTTATTGTCCAGGTAGATCGGTTCCATGGCGCTGTCCTTTTTCGGTTTCTCTGTTGGGGTTGGGCGTTCTCAGGCTTCGACCGGCATGTGCGACGAAGGCAGCACCTGGACCAGCTCGCCCAAGGCTTCGATCATCTTCTGCTGGATGCCGCCGAGGGTGGCCGCTTCCATCATGCAACCGGAGCAGGCGCCCTTGAGATGCACGTAGATCTTCTTGCCTTGAACGTCGGCCAGTTCGACATCGCCGTGGTCGCGCTGGAGCATCGGGCGGACCGATTCGAGCACTTCCTCGATGATCTTGATCTTCTCGACGATCGACAGCTTCTTGCTCGGCGGCTTCGGGGCTTCCGGGGTGGCCGGGCACGGCGGCGGCGGCGAAACTTCGCCGGGGCCGGCGCGCGAGGCCTTGACCTTGGCCAGGATTTCCTCGATGCCTTCGTGGCAGGCGGCGCAACCGCCACCGGCCTTGGTGTAGAAGGTCACTTCCTCAACCGTATTGAGGTTGTTGGCGGTGACCACGTCTTCGATCATCACTGCGTCGATGGCGAAGCACTTGCAGATCAGCGCGCCTTCTTCGTGGTCGTCGGACCATTCCTCGCCACGGTAGTTGGCAACGGCAGCCTGCAGCGCCTCGCGGCCCATGACCGAGCAGTGCATCTTTTCCGGCGGCAGGCCGTCGAGGAAGTCGGCGATGTCCTGGTTCGAGACCTTGAGCGCCTCGTCCAGGGTCAAGCCCTTGATCATCTCGGTCAGCGCCGACGACGAGGCGATGGCCGAACCGCAACCAAAGGTCTGAAAATGCGCGTCTTCGATCACTTCCGTTTCCGGATTGACCTTGAGCATCAGGCGCAGCGCGTCGCCGCACTGGATCGAGCCGACATCGCCGATGCCGTTGGCTTCTTCCAGCGGACCGGAGTTGCGCGGGTTGAAGAAGTGTTCGCGAACCTTGTCAGAGTATTCCCACATGATTCTTCCCTCAGACCGAGAACGACGAGCCGCAGGAACACTGCGCGCTGGCGTTCGGGTTGTCGAACTTGAAACCGGTGTGGGTCAGCGTGTCGACGAAATCGACAGTGACGTTGTCGATCATCGGCATGGTCATCGGATCGACCAGCAGCTTGACGCCGTCGACTTCGACTTCCCAGTCATCTTCAGCCTTCTCGGCTTCGAGCTTCATGCCGTACTGCAGGCCGGAACAGCCGCCGCCCGAGATCATCAGGCGCAGGCCGGCGACCGGCGTTTCGGAACCACGGATGAAACGTTGTACTGCTTTTACGGCGGCGGGGGTCAGATTGATCATGGCGATTCTCCCAGGGGTTGATGGCTTACTCATTGCAAGCCCTGTGCCATCCCGAAACCTATCGCCAAGCCTATGAATTAAATGAATTGTTGCTGCGCAGCGGCTTGTCGCATTTGCGACAATCACCCCAAAACATGTTCGTAAGCACGACGCATCAGGTCGCGCTCGATGGCGCTCAAGGAGCGTGCCTCGGCAATCGTGATGAATCGACCATCCAGTTGCTCGGCAGCGGCAAATGGCGGATCGATGCTGGCAAAAGCGCCGAGCAGCACCGCGACGTCGCCGGCGGAGGTATCCACCCAGCACTGGAATTCCGGCACCGCCTCGATTGCCCCTTCGGCCAAGCCAAGACGAACCTCGGCCTCGCGCAGCACGGCGCTCGGATGTACCTGCACCGTCGGCGACCAGTCTTCCGGCCGTAGCGCGGCATCGGCCGGCAAGGGGGTAAACAGGGCGACACCAGAAGGCAGACGCAGATAGCGCAAGCGCCCGCTGGTGCCCTGCTTGTGCAGGAGAAGCACACGTGTGTCCATATTCATGCCGGATACTCCGCAATAACCGCGTCACCGCGCCACACTGGCGCCCTTCCCCAGACCTGCACGGCATCGACGTAACTACCCGCTTTCGCGGGATGCGGCAGCAGCACCTGGTATTCGGCGAAGACCCGCCCGTCCGGGAAAAAGGTTGCCTTGCCAAAACGCTGACCACCCCGCCAGACGGCAATCACACTCTCTTGCTGTGAGTAGGGATCGCGCTCCATCTCGAAACTGGCGGCAGCCCACACCGGTTCGTCGCCAATCGACAGACCGAGTTTGCCGACCTGCTCACGCAGTGCCTGGCACAGCGACTCGCCGATATCCGGGGACGGCGGTGTCATCGCCCGCCCCCGTCACTAGCCACCTTCAAACCGTTTGCGCCTTCTGCGCCGCCGCCAAGCGCTGGCTGGCTTCAGCCCAGGCCTGACAAGCGTCGTAAGTCGACTGCGCGATGCCCGGAATTTCCTGGTAGCCCGCCGGCAGGCGGTCTTCCACGAGGTCGTGCATTTGCGACGCCCATTCCGAAGCAATACGCTTCAACTTCTTCACTTCCTTGTCGAGAGCGGCGAGTTCTTCGTCAGTCATCATTTCCTCCGTCCTTACAGCCCGGCGACGTCCGGATATTGGCCGATGCGTTCGAGAGCGATGCCGAGCAGCTTGTCCGCTTCATCCTTCATCTTGGAGAGGCTGGGAAAGCCGAAACGATGCACGTCGCGCAGCGTCTTCTCGACGGCAACCAGCTTGCCAACGGTGATGATGGCGCGGCCAAAACCTTCATGCGTCAGGTGCACCAGCGGCACGGCCAGCAGCTTGCATTCCTTCTCGATCAACACGGCGATGGCGTTGTAGAAGGCCTTGACGCGCGAAATCGTTTCATCATCCGGATCACCGATCAGCGGAATGGTCGCCTTGCGCTCCTTGGTCATGATGTAGGGGTCGAGAATTTTCTCGACGGTCCAGCCGGAATAGGTACCGTAGGTATCCAAGGCGCGCATCTGGCGCGCCATTTCCTTGACGAAATCGGTTTCAAAGATGGGATCAGTGCTCATGGTGGAACTCCTGTGGGGAAACTTGTGAAGAACGGGATAGCGGCAGCAGTTGCGGCGCCGGCATCAATCCGGGAACCAGGCCGATGGCGACGCGGGCAATGATCAGGGCGGCAACGAAGCCGACGATGGCGCCCAGCGCCGTTGCGCCGTCGCTACCTTCGAGCACGGCGCCAAGCCAGGCGCCGAACAGCATGGCGAAGGCCGGAAACAGGTAACCGAGCAGCGCCGACAACGTCAGCCGGCTTTCCGGCAAGGCCACGCAGACCATGTCACCTGCGGCGATGCCAGCGCTGGCCGGCAGGGTCAGGACAGTCGCCGGACGGCCGGCAGCGATCTTGCCGATGCCGCAACTGCTGCCGTGACCACAGGCCGAACAGCCGCTGGTTTCCATGACGACGATGGCGCGGCCGTCCTCGATCCGCTGGACGATGCCACGATGTTCGATCATGCCGGCGCTCATCCCTGCCACCCTTCGTCTTCCATCGCCGCGAAGCGATCCGTTGCCGCCGCCTTGGTCTGCGCGGCGATGGCCCGGTCAACCCAGGCTACGCCGCCGTCGCGCATGGCACCGGACAGCTCCAGCAGCAATTCGTCGATGGCATCGACCTCGCCCACGCGGATCGGCTGGATGCCGGCGGCCATCAGCTTCTTTATCGCCGACGCACCGATGGCCATAACATAGACCGCGGCACAGCCGGCCAGGAAATCGACCTTGGCGATCAGCTTGTCCTCGTTGCCATCCATGGCTTCTTCCGAAAACTCGCCGACGCCGACCAGCGTCGCCTTGTCCGGCGTCACCTCGTAGATGGCAAAACCCTCGGCAGCACCGAAATGCTGATTGACCCGGGTCCGGTCGGTCGAGGCGAAGGCAATGCGGAGCACGGCTTCCGGCGCCTGCTTAATGGACCAGACCAGCTGCAGACGACGTGACGACATGGGGTTGTCCGACACCATCACGGTCGTCGGTCCAGTAGATTGAACGATAGGCTTCGAGTTCATGATGTTGTCCCAGCATCAAGTTGGCGAGATCAAAGAGGGTCTGCCGCGTACCGCGGTACCCCACCCAGGTGCGGGCGTAACCGCCCACGTAGTCGTATTGCGGAAAACCAGCGCGCATCAGGGGCAAACCCAGGCGGTGCGCGGTATCCACGGCATGCGAATTGGACATGACGAGTTGGGCACCGGCGGCACGTGCCGCCTTTTCCATGTCTTCCAGATCGCCGACGATCACCTTGTCGATCGGCAAGCCAGCCAGACTTTCATGTTTGTGCGGGCTGACTGCAGCCACCACCTCAGCGCCCATGCCGGTCAGGAAACGCACCTGCATGCCGAGCAGGTCAGGATCGGCCGCCAACGCCACCCGGGCAAACCCGGTCATGAAATGGCTATCGACCATTGCATCCTGCAACTGCGCGCGATGGCGTTCAATTTTTTCGGGCACCGGCTTGCCGGAAATCTCGGCCAGCGCCTGGGTGAAGGCATCGCAATCATCGAGCCCCATCAGCCCAGCGAAGCGATGATCGGGCACCGCGGTCAGGCCCTTGAGGATATCCGCCGCATTGAACAGCGACGGCCCGATCACCAGGGTCGCCACTGACTCGCCCATCGCCTCGATTTCCGCGCGCGGCGTGCCACCGATGGTCAGCGCCGAATACTCGGCCTCGACCAGGTGACCATCCAGCGAATCGCCAATATCCGGCACCACCACCGGGCGCAGGCCGAAAGCCTCGACCCAGTCCTTGATCGCCTCGATATCGCCCGGCGTCAGCATCCCCGACGCCAGCACATTGACCTGCTTCGGCCGCTTGCCGGCACAATCGCTCGCCGGCACCAGCGTGCGGATCAGCGCCTCGATCGCCAGCGCGTAACCGCTTTCCAGGCAACCGACGTAATCCGGCGTATTCACCGGCACCACCGCCACCCCGTCATATTCGGGATGCGCAGCGCGAAATTCCTTGACCGTACGCAGGATGTCGGTCCCCTGCGTCTCCGACAGCCCGGTCGTGACCAGGCCGATGATGTCCGGCTTGCTCTTGTCGGACAGCGTGCGCAAGGCCTCGACCACATTCTCGTCGGCGCCCATGATCGACGACACCTGATCCATCGCCGTCGTCTGCAGCGGAATCGGCTCGCGGAAATGGCGCACGAAAAACACCTTGCCGAACGCCGTGCACCCTTGCGAACCATGCATCAGCGGCAGACTACGATTCAGCCCGAGGAAAACCAGCGACGCACCGATCGGCTGGCTGACCTTCAACGGATTCACCGCCAGCGCTTTCTTGGATTGGATGATTTCGGCCATGTGGGCAACGCTCCTCAGAGATTAACCACTCCTAAGCAATGAGCGCGCCAAGATAAAACAACAAGTAAAACAGTTAGTTAAATTCTGTCAACGTGTAGCAAACCCGACAATCACGGCAAGCCGGACAAAGCCAAACGCAATTGGCCAGGTGCCCATTCAGCCGGCAGAAAACGTTTTCCAGCGAGCGTAAAAAGGCTCAAGGTTGGCGCCGCCGTCGAACGACAGGGCACACCCGTCGGCGAACGACCTGCCCGTCGCCGCCCATGCCTGGAGTGGCGGCAGGATGGTAGTCAGCCATAAGCTGAGCGAGTTTTCCCGGGTACCGGGATTAATACTGGAAAACTGGATTGCGCAATAAGACTCAGGCCGTCAGCACCGCTCCCGAAACTCCCTGCGCCCACGGCGCCGGCTTCCGGACTGCGGTCCACACCGGGCTTTCCATCGACAGCGCCAGTTGGCGGGCGAGTTCGCTCATGCCGGCGTAGCCGGCGTAGCCGAATTCGCGTTCCTGGTTGATGTCGAGGAAGGGAATGCGCGCCTTGAGGGCGGTGTACAAATTGCGCCCGCCGGCGATCAGGATGTCGGCCCGGTACTCGTGATAGGTCGACAGCAGGGCCTTGGGGCTGCCGTCGTCGATCATCTTGGTGTCCTCGCCCATCAGTTCGCGGATGCGCGCCTTGTCTTCCTCGGTCGATTTCTTGGTACCGGTGGCGACCACCTTCATGCCCAGATCCTGCAGCGCTGAAACGATGGACCACGACTTGACGCCGCCGGTGTAGAGCAGCACGCGCTTGTCCTTGAGGCGGGCGCGCCAGGGTTCGAGCGCGGCGTGGGCCTTGGCTTCCTCGCGGGTGATGACCGCCTCGGTGCGGGCGATCAGGTCGGGGTCGCCGATCAGCCGGGCGAAATCGCGCAGTGCGTTGGAAACATCCTGAACGCCGTAGAAACTGCCTTCGAAGAACGGCTGGCCGTAGGTTTCCTGCATTTTACGGGCGACGTTGAGCAGGGCCTTGGCGCAGACGACCATGTTCACCTTCGCCCGGTGCATGGTCTGCACCTCGTGGAAACGCGCGTCGCCGGACAGCGTGCACAGGATGCGCAGGCCGAGTTCATCGAACAGCGGCGCAACGTGCCAGAACTCGCCGGCGATGTTGTATTCGCCGATCAGGTTGACGTCGTAAGTCGGCAGGCCGTCGGCGCGCGGTTTGGCCGGTGCCGGCTCGGCGGTGCCGATGACGTACTTGAACATGGCCTCGCCGGCCAGGCGGTTGCCGAGGTTCTTGGTGCCGTAGAAACCGGCGGCATCGACCGGCACCACCGGGATGCCGACGCGCTCGCTGGCGGCCTTGCAGACGGCTTCGACGTCGTCACCGATCAGTGCGGTGACGCAGGTGTTGTAGACGAAGACGGCCTTCGGCGCGTAGCTGTCGACCGCCTGCTTGATCGCGTGGAACAGGCGTTTTTCGCCACGCCCCATGACCACGTCGGTTTCCGACAGGTCGGTGGTCATGCCGATCTTGTACAGCGTGACGCCGGAAGAGCGCGTCCCGCGGTTATCCCAGGAAGAACCGGCGCAAGCAATCGGCCCATGGACGATGTGGGCGACGTCGGCGATCGGCAGCAGCGCGATCTGCGCGCCGTCGAAGGAGCAGCCGCCGGCAGTGGCGCCCGGCTTCGGCTTCGAACAACCGGACTTTTCCTTGGTGTTATGGCTGCAGGCCGGCTCGTCGAGCAGGGCCTGGATTTCGCTGGCTTTCATGCGCGTTCTCCAGATGACTGGCTAACACTCAGCAAAATGGGTGCCACCGGGCAGCACCTTGTTTTATTTGATAATTTTCATCAGCAGGCTTGTCGCCTTTACGACAAGCCTGCGAAAAAACTCAAATCTTCAACAACTTGCCGACCTTTTCCAGCAGCTTGGCGCCAACGCCCTTGGCCCGCAGCAAGTCGTCGAGCCTGGCATAAGGCCGGGCGGCAACGATGGCTTCGGCGACCGCCTTGGAAATCCCCTTGACAGCAGCCAGTTCGGCCGCGCTGGCGGTATTGACGCTGACCGGACCGGTCTTGTCTGCGGACTTGCTGGCGCCTGCTTTCTTGGTCGCACCCTTGCCCGCCTTGGCGGCCAGCTTGACCGCTGCCTTGACGTCGCCGCTGACCGGCTCACTCACCGCCGCCACTACCGGCTCGGCGATCACTGCCGCCGCCAGGTTGCGGTAATCGCGCGTCAGGTAACCGGCCGGCGTCCATTCGCGCAGCATCAGAGTCAGCGCGCCGCTGGCGTTCACCGCCGGCACACTGTACTGGCAATCGGCCCAGGCGCTGCCGCCGGACAACTGGCCGAGGACCACGCTGGCCACCGGCTGCCCCTGCCAGGCGCCGCCTTGATAGGGCGCATCCAGCGCCCAGACTTCGAGGGCCAGCGTGCCGCTGAGGTTGTCCGGGCTGCGCGGGCTGGCGATGCGCTCGATGGCGATTTCCGCCACGCCGTCGGCCACCCGGCAGCTCACGTCGCCGAGCAGGAAAGGCTGGAAGAAGGTCTGCGGCGTCGCATAGACCGACAAGTCGCGAACCTGGACGCTGCCGTCCACGCGCTGTCCAACCAGGGCCATGGCCATGACCTGGGCGGCGCAACCGGCCGGCGGCAAGGCAGTCACACAGGCGGCCACGTTGAAATTGCCCGGCGTCGGCTGCAGGGCCAGTTCGGCGACCTTGACGCCGTTCAGCGCCAGGCCGTCGAAACCGCCGGGACTGGCCCACAATTGCAGGGCCCAGTGGGTGCCGTCGGCCAGATCGGCTTCGGCCAGGCTGACATCGGCGTTGAGATGGACGAAGTCGCCATCCAGACAGTAACCATGATTGGCACCAAGCGCGGTCACGGCGTCGGCGGCGGAATAATTCGTCGTATGCACGGGCATCTCCCAGGGACAAGGCCGCGCATTATAGGACAGAAATATTTCAGTATTATCAATTATTTACGCACAAACACGGTGCATGAACCGGTATTCCAATGTCGCAAAAACGACAATCCTATTCGTCTTCGTCGCTGTCCTTGCGCGGCACCGTCGCCGGGTCGCAGATGATGGCGCGGTAGATTTCGACGCGATCGCCGGGGCGTAAGGCTGCGTCCAGTTTGGCCAGCTTGCCGAAAACGCCGACCTTCTGCGCTGCCAGGTCGATATGCGGAAACTGCTTGAGGATGCCGGAGCGCTCGATGGCCTCCTGTACCGTAGCGCTGTCCGGGACTTCGATGTTCAGCCAGACCTGCTGGCCGGGTTCGGAATAGGCGACACCAATCTGCATGACTGTACTCCTCAGGCGGCGGCCGGTTCGGCGCTGGCGGCTTCGCGTTCGGCCAGCTTGCGGTCGATGATGCGCTTGCCGGCCAGCAGAAAGCCGAGCGCGGCGAAGGCACCGGGCGGCAGGATCATCAGCAGGGCGCCGCCGTAACCCGGCACCTGCACTTCGAGAAAGGCGAACGACGGGCCAAGCAGTTGCGATGCCTGGGCGAACAACGTGCCGGCGCCGAAAAATTCCCGGACCAGACCGAGCAGGACCAACGCACCGGTGAAGCCCAGCCCCATGGCAATCCCATCCACGGCACTGGCGACGACGCCGTTCTTCACTGCAAAGGACTCCGAACGACCGAGGATGGCGCAATTGACCACGATCAGCGCGATGAACAGGCCGAGCACCTTGTACAGCTCATGCAGCCAGGCATTCATCGCCAGGTCGACGATGGTCACCAGGGTGGCGATCAGCACGATGAAAACCGGAATCCGCACCTGGGCGCTGACCACCTTGCGGATCAACGACACCAGGACATTGGCGCACACCAGCACCGCCGTGCTCGCCAGTCCCATGCCCAGGCCGTTGGTGCCGCTGGTGGTCACCGCCATCAGCGGGCACAGCGCCAGCATCTGCGCGAAAACGACGTTCTGTTCCCACAGCCCGTCCTTGATGATCCTGCCGTACTGGATATCGCTCATCGTTATCTCCTAGGCCGCCTGACCGGTGATTTCCGCCTTGTGGGCAGTGAAGAACTCCAAACCGCCCTTGACTGCCTTGACCACGGCACGCGGCGTGATGGTGGCGCCAGCAAACTGGTCGAAGACGCCGTTATCCTTCTTCACGCCCCAACGCTCCGGCGTTGGATCGAGCAGCGACTTGCCGTTGAAACTCAGCACCCAGCTGTCCTTCTTGACCTCGATCTTGTCGCCCAGGCCCGGTGTTTCCGTATGCTTGAGGACGCGCACGCCGAGCGTGCGGCCATCCATATCGACCGCCATCAGCACCTGGATTTCGCCGGAATAGCCGCGCTCGGCCACCTTGAACAGCACTGCCTTGAGCGCCTCACCCTGGCGGGCACGATAGATGGTCACCGTCTTGCCGTTGCGGTCGAGCTCGACCGTATCCTTGAGAAAATCATTGTCGGCCAGACCGGCCGGCAGCACGTCAGACAGCGAATTGCGCAGGTCTTTGGCTTCAGCCGCCGCAATGGCCGGCGCCGTGGCGTCGGACACCACCGCCAGCGCACCGCTGGCGAGCAGGGCAACGATGCCGAGCAGCAGCGGCTGGTAGCCGAGTTTGTCGCGCAGGGTATCGAGGTTCATCAGGCGTTCTCCGGAATGTCGAGCGGCTTGCCTTTACGGTCACGGCCAAGGATGCGCGGCTTGCAGAAGCGGTCGATGACCGGCGTCATGGCATTCATCAGCAGCACGGCGAAGGCGACGCCTTCCGGGTAGCCGCCGAAACTGCGGATCACCCAGGTGAGCAGGCCGATGCCCAGGCCGAAGATGATCTGGCCAGTGGTCGTGTTCGGCGAGGTCACGTAATCGGTGGCGATGAAGAAGGCACCGAGCATCAGCGCGCCGGACAGCAGGTGCGCCTCGGCCGACAGGAAGCGGCCGGGATCGACGGCGTGAGCGATCGCCGCCGGGATGGTGACACCGGCCAGAACGGCCAGCGGCGCATGCCAGGTGATGACGCGGGTGATCAACAGGTAGAGGCCACCGCACAGGATCAGTACCGCCGCCGACTCGCCGAAACTGCCGGCGCGCATACCGATCCACGACAGGTCGGGGCCGGCGTGCAGCGCCGTTGCCAGGTCGATGCCGCGGGCCAGTTCGGTCTTGGCGTGGCCAAGCAGGGTGGCGCTGGTCATCGCGTCCGGCACCGGCAGGCTGGTCAGGAAGATGCGCAGACTGCTGACGAAATCGGGCGTCGGCAGCGTGCCCATCGGCAGCGGCGCGACCCACAGCGTCAGTGGCAACGGGAAGGACACCAGCAGCGCCACCCGCGCCACCATGGCCGGATTGAACACGTTCTGGCCCAACCCGCCGAACACCTGCTTGCCGATGACGATGGCGATGAAGCCGCCAACCACCGCCACCCACCACGGCGCCCAGGGCGGCAAGGTCATCGCCAGCAGCCAGCCGGTGAGCACGGCCGAGCCGTCGAACAGCGTTGCCTTGACGCGCGGCGTGCCCATCAGCTTCAGCGACAGGACCTCGAAGGCGACGCAGGAGAGGATGGTCAGCGCCCACAGGAAGAAGGCCGGCCAACCGTACAGCCAGAAGCCATAGAGGGTCGCCGGCAGCAGCGCCAGTTGCACGCGGAACATGGTCCGGCTGACCGAATTGCCGCCATGGGCATGCGGCGAGGCGACCGTCTGGGCGGTCAGGGTGGCGGGGGTCATGCGCTTTCTCCCTCGGTGGCGCCGGCGGTTTCGCTGGCCTGCTTGGCTGCCGCTTCAGCCGCTGCCTTGGCGGCAGCGGCAGCTTCGCGCTCGGCCTTGCGCTTGGCGGCGGCTTCGGCTTTCTCGCGCGCTTCGCGATCCAGCCGTTCCTGGCGTTGCTGGGCCAGCTTCTTGGTCGCGTCGTTGCGCAGCTTGTTGCGGTCCTGCGCCGCCAGTTCGCCCTTGGCATGAACGAAATACTGGACCAGCGGGATCTTCGACGGGCAGACATAGGCGCAGCAGCCGCAGGCGATGCAGTCCTTGAGGCCGATACCGACCGCCTCGTCGTAAGCCGAATTGCGGATGCGGGCGCTCATTTCCAGCGGCAGCAGGCCCATCGGACAGGCTTTCACGCAACTGCCGCAACGGATGCAGGGATCGGGTTCCTGAGCGGCGACTTCCTGCGCGTCGAACGCCAGGATGCCGCTGGTGCCCTTGACCACCGGCACGCGCCAGTGCGGAATCTGCATGCCCATCATCGGCCCGCCCATGACCCGGCGCGCCAGGCCGATGCCGTCGCCCTTGAGGCCGCCGGCAAAGGCGATCACTTCCTCGGCCAGGGTGCCGACCAGCACCTCGATGTTGCCCGGGTCGTTGGCGCAGTTGCCATTGACCGTGACCACCCGCGAAATCAGCGGCCGGCCGTCGCGGATCGCCGCGCGCACGGCCAGCGCCGTGCCGACGTTATGAACCAGAATGCCGATGTCGAAAGTACGGCTCTCGGCCGCCACTTCCTTGCCGGTCAATACCTGAACCAGTTGCTTTTCCGAACCCATCGGATAACGCGCGGGAATCGGCCGGATGTGCACCTCGGCCACGCCAGCGGCAGCCGCCTGCATGGCGGCGATGGCTTCCGGCTTGTTGTCCTCGATGCCGACCAGCGCCTCGCGGGCGCCGGTGGCGTGGAGCATGATGCGAATGCCGTCGACGATGTCGGCCGCCCGCTCGCGCATCTGGCGGTCGTCGCAGGACAGGTAGGGCTCGCATTCGCCGCCGTTGATAACCAGGGTTTTGACCTTGGAGCGGGCGGCGCCAGTCAGCTTGACCGCCGACGGGAAGGCCGCGCCGCCCAGGCCGACGACACCGGCCGCGGCAACCCGCTTGCCGATCTCGGCAGGATCAAGGGCGAACGGGTCGGCACACCCCTGGCAATCGACCCATTCGTCGCGCCCGTCGGCCGCCAGGATGATCGCCGGCAGGGTCAGGCCCGAGGGATGCGGCGCCGTGATGTCGGTGACGGCGACAATCGTGCCCGACGTCGGCGCATGGATCGGCGCCGAGATCATGCCCTGTGCTTCAGCGATCAATTCGCCCTTCTTGACCTGCTGGCCGACCAGCACCACCGGCCGCGCCGGCCCGCCGAGATGCTGCTGCAGCGGCAGATAGAGTTTTTCCGGCACCGGCATCGTGCGTAGCGGCCGGTCGGCGGCGGGGCGTTTGCGGTCGTCGGGATGCACGCCCCAGTCGTCGCCGAGGAAGTGCTTGAACAGATTCATGAATCCCATGATATGAACTCTCAGGCCAGGCGGGGCTTGGGCATCACCCAGTGTTGCAGGGTGACCGGCACCGGTTTCATGACCAGCGCCTCGGTCGGACATTTTTCGATGCAGGCTTCGCAGCCGGTACAGGCTTCGCGGAAGACGTTGTGGATCTGTTTCGGCCCGCCGAGGATGGCGTCAGTCGGGCAAACTCGGGCGCAGCGGCAGCAGCCGATGCACAGCTCCTCGGCAACCGTGGCGATTTTCGGACCGTCGTCGCCGAGCGCCGAGAGATCGACGGTCAGGCCGAGCTTGGCGGCAATCGCCGAAACCAGCGCCTTGCCACCGGGCGGGCAGCAGGTGGCCGGAGCAGTCCCGGCGACAATGGCTTCGGCCGCACCGACGCAACCGGGATAACCACACTGGCCGCAATTGGAACCGGGCATCAGGTCGACCAGTTCATCGACGATGGGATTGCCCTCGACCTTGAGGAACTTGTTGGCGATGCCCAACGCGATGCCGAGGATGGCACCGAGCACGGTCAGGCTGAGGATGGCGGCGATCATGGCAGTCCTCCCTTAAACATTGAGGCCCGAGAAGCCCATGAAGGCCAGGGCGAGCAGGCTGATGGTGATGAAGGCAACGGGCGCCCCGGCAAAGGCGGCCGGCACGCGGGCCAGCGCCACGCGTTCGCGCAGGCCGGCAAAGATCAGCAGCACCAGCGTGAAGCCGAGTGCCGAGCCGAAACCGTAGAGCAGGCTCTTGAACAGGCTGAACTCCTGCTGGACGTTGAGCAGCGCGACACCGAGCACGGCGCAGTTGGTGGTGATCAGCGGCAGGTAGATACCCAGCGACTGGTACAGCCCGGGACTGGTCTTCTTGACGAACATCTCGGTGAATTGCACGACCGACGCAATCACCAGGATGAAGGTCAGGATGCGCAGGTAGCCCAGACCGAGCGGCTGCAGCAGCCAGTTGTCGAGCATCCACGAGGCGGCGCTGGCCAGCATCAGCACGAAGGTCGTCGCCAAACCCATGCCGAAGGCGCTATCGACACTTTTCGATACGCCCATGACCGGACACAGGCCAAGGAATTTGATCAACACGACATTGTTGACCAGTGCGGTGGAAAGCAGCAGTAACAGGATTTCGCTCATGGACGGAAGACTCGGGTTGGACCTCGCCGACTTCATTGCATAAGCCGTGCCATCGCCGGGATTCCCCGCCCCATGCCCGTCCAGCCCCGTTTTTGGAGGCAACACACCAAATTGGTGCATTACAGGCAAAACAATTTGTCGCAAAGCCCACAGAAAATTGTCGAATTCACGCCGAGACCACGACAAACAGGGCCTTTGCAGCAAACCGCACAAGGCGGCATGGAATCTGCTTTTAACCGATCCAGACCCTTACCGGCCCTTTCCGGAGTTAGATCATGTCGGCTCAGCCCCTGACCCAGAACGACCTCAAAGACATCCTGCCGCCCGAGGTCTATCGCCAGGCAGTTCATCAGGCCGACCTGGCCATTTCGATCACCGATCCGTCGGCTCGCATCCTCTATGCCAACGACAGCTTCAGCCGGATCACCGGCTACAGCGCCGAGGACATCGTCGGCCTGAACGAATCCGTACTCTCCAATCACACCACACCGCCGGCGCTGTACGCCGACATGTGGGCCTCGCTCAAGGCCCGCCGGCCGTGGTCGGGCAAGCTGCTCAACAAGCGCAAATGCGGCGGTACCTATCTCGCCGAACTGTCGATCACGCCGGTCGTCAACGACAAGGGTGAAATCACCCATTTCCTGGGCATGCACCGCGACATCACCGAACTGCATCGGCTGGAGCGCACGGTGCTCAACCAGAAGCAGTTGATCGAATCGGTGATCGACGCCTCGCCGGTGGCCTTCGCCCTGCTCGACCCGACCGGCCGCGTGGTCCTCGACAACCACGCCTACAAGAAACTGCTCACCGACATGCGGGTCAAGGAGCCGGCGCACCGTCTGCTCGATGCCCTGGCACCGGAATGGTACGAAGCCCTGGCCAGCGACCCCAGGCTCTGCGAATTCAGCAACCGCGAAATGCGCGTCGACAGCCCCGGCGGCCGCGCCCGCTGGTTGTCGGTCAGCGCCTCGGTGATCGCCATGCACAGCGAATGCGCCGACAGCTACTTCTGCGCCGCCGGCCAGCCCGGCCTGCTGCTGGTCATTTCCGACATCACCAACCTGCGCGAGGAACAGGAGCGAGCCAAGGGCGCCGCGCTGAAAGCTTCGCTGGCCGAGGAAGAACGCACGGCGGCGATCCGCGAAGGGCTGTCGGCGGCGGTGTTCCGCCTGGAAGAGCCGCTCAACGTCATGGCTTCGGCAGTCGCCGTGCTCCAGCGCCGCGATCCGGCCAGCGCCGAAATGCTCAGGCACGCGCTCGACAACAGCCGCGAGCACATCGAATCGCTGCGCCAGGTGATCCCGCAAAGTCCGCATGAAATCCTCATCCGGGTGAATCTCAACGAAATCCTGCGCGACGTGCTCGAAGTGTGCACGCCGCGCCTGCTCAGCGCCGGCATCACCGTCGACTGGCAACCCTCGGCGGTGCTGCCGCCACTGAACGGCCGGCCACTGCAATTGCGCATGCTGTTCAAGGCCCTCGTTGAAAACGCCATCGAAGCCATGAACGTCAAGGGCTGGCCGCGCCGCGAACTGCAGATCAAGAGTGAAGTCGTCGATGACTGCCTGCGCGTCGCCATCCTCGACAGCGGCCCGGGCATTCCGATGGAGTGGCGGCACAAGGCCTTCGAGCCTTTCTTCACGGCCAAGAACGGCAGTGGCAAACACATCGGCACCGGCTTGTCGCGGGCCCAGCAGGTCGTCGCCGACCACGGCGGCATCATCGATCTCGACGAAAGTCCGGCTGGCGGCTGCGCCGCCATCGTCGAATTCCGCGTCGACGGCGACCCGATCTGAGCAGGACACACAACATGCACGACCACCACACCCTCCACGCTGCCGACGAATGCCCGCCCCCGGGCGGCTACTGTCGAACGCACGAACTGAACATCCTGCTGCTGTCGGCGCTGTACGCTGTCAGCCGCGTGCTCAGCCGCTCGCTGGCCTTCAACGAAACCCTGCACGACCTGCTGCGCGTGCTGCACGACGAAGCCGGGCTGAGCCGCGGACTGATCGGCGTCGTCGATGCCGAAAGCGGCAAGCTGGCCATCCATACCATCTACAACCCCGACGGCCCGACTGCCGACAGCGCCCAATACGGCCCCGGTGAAGGCATCATTGGCCTGATCCTGGAAAAGCCCCGCACCTTCAAGCTGGAACGCGTCGCCGACGAGCCACGCTTCCTCAACCGGGTCGGGCTGTACGAACCGGAACTGCCCTTCATCGCCGTGCCGATCAAGGTCGGCGGCAACCTCCAGGGCGTCCTCGCGGTCCAGCCGGAAGCACCGGAAGACGGCCTGCTCGAGGAACGCGCCCAGTTCGTCGAGATGGTCGCCAACCTGATCGGCCAGAGCCTCAAGCTCTCGCTCGACGTTCAGCAGGAAAAATCGACCCTACTCGAAGAACGCGACCTGCTGCGCCGCACCGTCCGCCACCAGCACGGTTTCGACAGCATGGTCGGACGCTCGGCGGTCATGCGCCGGGTCTTCGAACAGGCGCGCATGGTCGCCAAGTGGAACACCACCGTGTTGATCCGCGGCGAAACCGGCACCGGCAAGGAACTGATCGCCAACGCCATCCACTACAACTCGCCGCGCGCGCGCAACATGCTGGTCAAGCTCAACTGCGCCGCGCTGCCCGAGAACCTGCTCGAATCCGAACTCTTCGGCCACGAACGCGGCGCCTTCACCGGCGCCGTCGAAGCGCGCAAGGGCCGCTTCGAACAGGCCAACGGCGGCACGCTGTTCCTCGACGAAATCGGCGAAGTCTCGGCCGCCTTCCAGGCCAAGCTACTGCGCATCCTGCAGGAAGGCGAGTTCGAACGCGTCGGCGGCAGCAAGACGATCAAGGTCGATGTGCGCATCATCGCCGCCACCCACCGCGATCTGGAAACCGCCGTCGAGATGGGCGACTTCCGCGAGGACTTGTTCTACCGCCTGAACGTCATGCCGCTGTTCCTGCCGCCGCTACGCGAGCGCATCGAGGACATCCCGGAAATCGCCCGCCACCTGCTGACCAAGATCGGCAACGACCAGAAGCGCAAGCTGACGCTCAGCGACATGGCCCAGCGCCGGCTGGCCAGCCACGACTGGCCGGGCAACGTGCGCGAACTGGAAAACTGCCTGGAACGCGCCGCCGTGCTGTCCGAAGACGGGTTGATCGATGTCGACCTGATCCGCTTCCCGAGCAGTCGCGAACGCAGTTCGGCCCGGCCGCTGAAGACGGCGGTGCCAAGCGGCGAGATGCCGCCGCCGGCGAGCGAAGTCGATATCAACGATCCCTCGCTGTCCGAACGCGAACGCGTCATCGCCGCGCTGGAACAGGCCGGCTGGGTCCAGGCCAAGGCCGCCCGCATCCTCGGCATGACGCCGCGCCAGATCGCCTACCGCATCCAGACGCTGAACATCGAGGTCAAGCAGTTCTGACCCACCCGGAGCAGCGACCCATTTCCGTAACAAGGGCCGGCGACAATGTGCCCGGCCCTTGTTCGGCCAAGATTTCACAGCTATCAGGAATTCCAAGCATGCAGCGTTCTCCCTTCATCCGCAGCGCCTTCGTTGAGGTCGTCTTTCTCAACGCGCTGCTGTTCATCGCCGGCATCATCGGCATGGCCACGCACGGCTGGCTGCCGCTGGACTGGCTGTGGTTCAGCTGCCTGATGGCCTTCGGCCTGGGCAGCGGCTTCTTCTACCTGCACAAGCTGCGCGTCGCGCTGACCCCGCTGAACCACATTTCCCGCGTCGCCACCGAAATCTCGCGCGGCGTCATCGGCCAGCGTATCCCCGACCTGCGGCGCAAGGATGAACTCGGCGTGGTCTGCGACAACGTCAATGCCATGCTGGAACAGATGGAAAGCTGCTTCACCAAACAGCGCGAAGCCCTGCAGGCCGCCAGCGAGAACCGTTTTGCCGACCAGATCGACAGCGCCGGCCTGCATGGCGTCTTCCGCCAGGCCGTCGATCAGGGCAACGAATCGCTGGCCATCCTGATGCGCAACTACCACCAGGAGATGCGCAACAACCTGCTCTCCCGCCTCGGCCAGTTGAATGCCGAGAACCTCTTGAAGAACATGCGTACCAGCCAGCGCGACATGCTCGGCATCGTCGCCGCCACCGACGAACTGGCCCGGCTATCGACCGACAACGCCAGCGCTGCCCAGGAAAGCAGCGCGGCGATTGCCGAGGTGGTCGAGGCAATGAACCGCCTGGTCGGGAAAATCGAGGACACCGGCCATGCGATCACCGAATTCAACGCCCACCGCGAGGAAATCGCCCGCTCGGTCAGCCTGATCGCCACCATCGCCGACCAGACCAACCTGCTGGCGCTCAACGCCGCCATCGAAGCCGCCCGCGCCGGCGAGCACGGCCGCGGCTTCGCCGTCGTCGCCGACGAGGTGCGCAAGCTGGCGGAAAACTCGAAGAATGCCTCGGCATCGATCTCCAGCGTCATGGACACGCTGCAGGTGGATGCCGGGAAAATGGTCGCCAACGCCGACGAAATGCGCGGCATCGCCTCCGAATCCTGCGCCACCATCGGCGATTTCGACGCCCGTTTCGCCGACGTCGCCAGCTCGTCGGCCAATGCCCTGGCACAGATCCGCTACGTGCATGACGTCAGCTTCGCCTCGCTGGCCAAGATCGACCACTTCATCTACAAGCAGAACGGCTACATGGCGGTCAACCGCGGCAGCGACTCGGAAAACGCCCAGGCGGTGACGGTCAACGAACTGAACTGCCGCCTCGGCAAGTGGCTGAACAACGAGGAAACCCTGGCCGTCTTCGGCAAGGTCCAGAGCTTCCGGCGCATTGCCGAACCGCACAAGCAGGTGCACCAGAACATGCACCTGGCCATGGATTTCATGGGCCAGGGCTGGGAAACCGATTACGCCGTCCAGGAAAAGCTCCACGGCGCCTTCCTGCAGGTGGAACAGGGCAGCGACGGCGTCATCGACGCGCTGGACGGCATGGTCGTCGAGAAGCACGGGGCGCGCTGAGGAAAAACCCTGCCTTGTCGCAAACGCGACAAGGCCGACACAAGCCATTTCATTGAAAACAAAGGACAAATAGCTGGCACTTTCCTTGCGAAAGCCTAGGCCATCAACAAGGAGAACACCATGCCCAAACCGAAGAAACACGTCCTCGTCTGCGTCCAGGGCCGTCCCGCCGGTCACCCGCGCGGTTCCTGCCAGGAAAAGGGCTGCGGCCAGACCTGGCAGGCCTTCCAGGACGAATTCACCGCCCGCAACCTGTGGAACGCCGGCTTTCAGCTGACCAACACCGGCTGCCTCGGCCCCTGTCATCTCGGCACCAGCGTCATCGTCTATCCGGAAGGCACCATGTACGTGGGCGTCAAGCCCGAGGATGTCGGCGCGATCATCGACGAGGACCTGATGTTCGACCAGCCGGTCGAGCGCCTCAAGGCCCCTGCCGACGTCTGGGCCTGAGATCATGGAAACCGTCCTCTACGAAATCGGCGACCTGGTCTATGCCGCCGAAGACCTGTTCAACGACGGCGGCATGCCCGGCGTCGATGACGAAGACGCGCTGCTGGTCCCCACCGGTACGCGCGGCGTGGTGGTGCATTTCGGCCATACCGAACTCGAACCAAAACAGGAGATCTATCTGGTGCGCTTCGAGAACGGCCCCGACGGCACGCTCGGCAATCCGATCGGCGTGCTGCCCGAAGAACTGACGCAGGAAGTCGCGGTCGCCTGAAATGGACAAGATCGGCATCTTCTTCGGCACCGACACCGGCCGCACCCGGCTGGTCGCCAAGCAGATCGCCAAAAAGCTCGGCGAGGTGGCTGCCGCACCGGTCAACATCGGTCGCACCACCCTCGCCGACTTCCTTGCCCATGACTGCCTGATCGTCGGCAGTCCGACCCTGGGCGACGGCGAGCTGCCCGGTGAATCGACCGGCTTGAGCCAGCCGAGCTGGGAGGAATTCCTGCCGCAACTGGCCGACGCCGACCTGTCCGGCAAGACCATCGCCATTTTCGGCCTCGGCGATCAGCAGAAATACCCGGACGAATTCGTGGACGCCATCGGTATCCTCCACGATGCCTTCGTCGCCCGCGGGGCGACGGTGGTTGGTCGCTGGCCGGTGGCCGGTTACGAATTCAAGGCGTCGCGGGCGGTCGACGGCGACCATTTCCTCGGCCTGGCCATCGACCAGCATCATCAGGCGATGCTCAGCGAAAGCCGCATCGACGCCTGGCTGGAACAGATCAAACCGGAGTTGCTGCGATGAACACCAACCCCTGGTCACTGCCCAAGGACCGCTCACTGCGCCGCCTGCTCGTCAGCCTCGACGAGAAGCTGGGCGACGCCTGCGACGTCGCGCCCGACGACGGGGTTGATCCCAACATCGTCACCCTGCGCCACAGCGAACTGGACCGCCTGCGCGCCCATGTTTACCTGCACGGCCAGCGACCCGGCACCTACGGCGTCTTCTTCGAATACCCGCACCCGGTGCCCGGCATCCTCGAAACCGAGGAAAACCTGCCGCTCCCCAAAGCCCTGGCCAGCCTGGCGCTGCATTTCGACGCCTGAATCGCCGTTGCCGGCGCTTTCCCGCGCTATACTCGAATCAATCTTTTCTCGTCGGCGCCAGCCATGGGCCTTTTTCGACTGATTACCTGCCTGGTCATTTTCCTGTTCGCGGGAATCGCCACGCCATCGGCCCAGGCCAACACGCCCGACAACCCCTTGAAGGTCCGGGTCCAGTTGAAATGGTTCCACCAGTACCAGTTCGCCGGCTTCTACGCCGCGCTTGAACAGGGCTACTTCCGGCGCGCCGGGCTGGACGTCGAACTGATCGAAGGCCACCCGGAAGTCGATCTGGCGCGGACCGTCGTCGACGGCGGTGCCGAATTCGGTGTCGGCAACTCCTCGCTGCTGATCGATTTCAACCAGGGCCTGCCGGTGGTCGCCGTCGCCGCGATCTTCCAGCATTCGCCGTTTGTCATCCTCGCCCGGGTTGATCCGAAAATCCGCACCGTCAAGGACCTCGAAGGGCGGACGCTGATGGGCGAAAGCCACTCGGCCGAGCTGACCGCCTACCTGAAGAAGGCCGGCGTCGATCTCGCCAAGGTCCGCCAGGTGATCCACAGCGGCAGCGTCAAGAGCCTGGCGGCGAACGGTCCCGAGCGGGTCGACGCGACCACCGCCTACATCTCGACCGAACCGGTCGAGGCCAGCCAGTACGGCATTCCCTACCAGATCTTCAATCCCCGCGAACTGAACATCGATCTCTACGGCGACACGCTGTTCACCAGCCAGCGCTTCGCCCGCGAGCACCCGCAGGCCGTCGCCGCCATGCGCGACGCGCTGGCCGAAGGCTGGCGCTATGCCTACCGCCACCAGGCGGAAATCATCGACCTGATCCTGGAGAAATATCATCCCAGGATGGACCGGATGACCCTGACGCTGGAAGCCCAGTCGCTCTACAACCTGTTTCTCGCCGATATCGTCGACATCGGCTACATGAGTCGAACGCGCTGGCAGGAAATTGCCCGGATATTCGCCGAAACCGGCTTGCTGCCGGCCAGTTACACGCTCGACGGCTTCCTGTTCACCCCCGACGCCCCGATGCCGGGCTGGGCCTACCAGGCGCTGGCCTGGGCGGCGCTGGTGCTGCTGTTCGGCGGTCTGCTGATCGCCTACATCGTTTCGCTCAACCGCCGCCTGCGCCTCAGCCTCGCCCAGCTCGAAGCGGCCAATGCCGGCCTGGCCGAACTATCGACCACCGATGCGCTGACCGGCCTGTTCAACCGTCGCCATTTCGACGCCGCCCTCGACCGCGAACTGGCCCGCGCCACCCGCCACACCCAGGCCATTGCCCTGCTGATGATCGACGTCGACGAATTCAAGAAGTACAACGACGCCCTCGGCCACCCGGCCGGCGACGCCTGCCTGCGCAGGATCGCCGACATCCTGCGCGACAACGCCCAGCGCGCCAGCGAATTCGCCGCCCGCATCGGCGGTGAGGAATTCGCCATCGTCGCCGGCGGGCTGACGCCGGACGAAGCTTTTGCGCTGGCCGAGCGTATCCGCCGGGAAGTCGCGGACGCCGGCATCGTGCATCCCAGCCGCGACGACGGACGGGTCAGCATTAGTATCGGAGTCAATTGTGCGCCCCCCGACCGCGTCCCGCTCACTGCCCGGGAGCTGATTGCCGGCGCCGACGCTGCGCTCTACCGGGCCAAGCGCGAAGGGCGCAACCGCAGCATCCTGCACATCGCGGAATAGAAAAACTGTTTCAATCGCCAGAACATCCTGGCGAACCCTTGGTGTGCTGTTTCCACACCCGGCGCAAATCGCGCGCCGAGGCAAAGCCTGCCCCTGTCGCCGCACGCTCAACGCTCTGTCCCATAGCGATCAGCTGGCGCGCCAGTTCGACGCGCAGGCCGCGCCGGTAATCGAGGATGCCGACTCCCGCCTCGTTGCGGAACAGCCGACTCAAGTGGCGAGGACTGACATGCACCTTCGCCGCGATCTCGCTCACCGACAGATCAGCTGCCGGATCGCGGGCAATCAGGTCCTGCGCCTTGTGCACCGCGGGATGCAGGTGATTGCGGTGGGCCAGCCAGGGCGACAGCTGCGGGTCGGCGCCGGTGCGCCGCAAATAGATCACCATCCGCCGCGCCACCTGCGTCGCCAGCGGGCCGCCGGCAAAGCGTTCGACGATGGCCAACGCCAGATCGACGCCACCAGCGATGCCGGCCGAGGTGAACAACGGCCCGTCTTCGACGAACATTCGGTTCTCCAGTACCTGCGCGCGTGGTGCCCAGTCGCGCAACATGTCGATCAGCGCGTGGTGCGTCGTGCACCGGCGGCCGTCGAGCAAGCCGGCGCGCGCCGCCAGCAGCGCGCCCGAGCAGATACAGGCGAGCCGGTGGCGGGCCGGATCGAACTGCGCGTGCAGCCAGTCGATGATCGCCAGGGCCGCCGGCGTCGCGTAATCGCGCGGCTCGTCCTCGGTGCCGAGCAGGAAGACCAGGGTGTCGTCGGCCAGCGTTTCCGGCAGCGGATCAACGCGATTGACCACGCCCAGCGAATTGACGCACTCGGCCTGCGGCCCGACCACGCGTAGACGAAACGGGGCGCCGGCCTGCGCCGCCATGTGGATGACCTCAGCCGGCCCGGCGAAATCGAAGGCCGTGTGTTTTGGGTGCAGGATGAACAGCATGTCCATGGAAAACTCCCGATCAGGCCGGACGCAGCAAACCCGGCGCGTCGGCCGCGCCAGTGTCGCACGAAGCGCCGCCCAGCAGCTCGGCGGCCCAGCCGAGGCGGCGCAATTCGGCCACCAGCCCGGCAGCGCCGACGCCAGCCACGATCACCCGCGACGCCCGCCGCCGCCACAACCAGAAGTGCAGCGCCAGCGGCACGCCGGCCCCGGCGAAGCGCCGCTCGACCGGCACCGGCCAGCCCTCGGCAGCCCCCAGCGCCACCGCCGCCGCGCCCTGCCACCAGCGCTCGAACAACCTCCGCGACAGCGGCGAATCGGCATCGAGCCCGGCCGGCGGCGGCAACAACAACAGGACTTCGCGCTCCATGATCGTCTCCCGTGACGGTTTCCCTGGAGACGAAGCTTAGGCGGGCAGCAGAACCGGCGACAGACCGGAACGGGACCGGAAGCGGACGGAATCGGACATGTTTTTGGCTAAAGGTTGGCCAAAAACAACGCAAAATGACAAATAGCTTCCATGCAGGCAAAATACCAAGGCTGCTAGCCGTCTAATGAGAGAGACCTGAGTGACCACTCTCGCGGCCGAGCCGGGTCACGCATCCCCAGCTTGTAGCTCGACAACGACTGGAATCGCCTTGATCATCCGCTACGCCAACAGCCTGTTGAGGGTGTCCGGAATTTTGTGTAAACGGGGTTGGGATTAAGCGTTGTCCATCCGGTCTTCGAACTGGATAGTAAAGCGAGTCAGTGCGGCCTTCCAATCCCGAATGGGCATGGTCCATTTCCGGCTGATATTGCGTAGCGCCAGGTAGAACAGTTTCAGCAGCGCTTCATCGCTCGGGAACGAACCACGGTTCTTGGTGATTTTGCGCAGACTCATGTTCACCGACTCGATCGCATTGGTCGTGTAGATGACCTTGCGAATCTCCGGCGGGTAGTCGAAGAACGGGATGATCCTCGGCCAGTTCCGACGCCAAGACTGACTGATCGGCAGGTAGGCATCGTCCCATTTGTCCTCGAATTCGCCGAGCATCTGCTCGGCCTCGTCAGCGGTGGCGCAGGTGTAGATTCGCTTCAGGTCAGCGGCGAACTCCGGTCGCATTTTCCACGAGACGTAGTTCAGGCTATGCCGCACCATATGGACGATGCAGAGCTGAACGGCAGCCCGGGGATAGACAGCCTCAATGGCCTCCGGGAAGCCCTTGAGGCCATCGACGCAGGCAATAAAGATGTCCTGTACGCCACGGTTCTTCATCTCGGTGATGACCTGCAGCCAGAACTTGGCGCCCTCGGTCTGGGCAATCCATAGGCCCAGCACTTCCTTCTCGCCAGCCATGTTGAGGCCGATGGCGAGATAGACCGCCTTGACCCGCACACTGCCGTCCCTGACCTTTACGTGGATGCAGTCGAGATAGACGATGGGGTAAATGCTATCCAGGGGCCGGGACTGCCAAGCCTTGACCTCTTCGATCACGGCATCGGTGACGGAGGAAATCAAGGTCGGCGACACCTCGGTGCCATACATCTCTTCAAGATGGGCCTGTATCTCGCGAACCGTCATTCCTCGGGCGTAGAGCGACAGTATCTTGTCGTCAAAGCCGCTCCAGCGGGTCTGGTGCTTCGGGATCAGCTGCGGCTCAAACGTACCGTGGCGGTCACGGGGAATCTCAATGGGCAGTTCGCCGAACTCGCCCTTCAAGGTCTTCTTGCTCTTGCCGTTGCGGGTATTGCCGGCAGGATTCTCTACCGGCTCATTCTTCCCGTGGCCGAGGTGATCGGCCATCTCCGCTTCCAACGCCTTCTCGACCAGTAGCTTGGTCAGTTGCTTGAGCAACCCATTCTCGCCAATCAGGTCTTCCGGCTTGCGGTAGTCAGCCAACAGGCTATCCAGTAACTCCTTGGGTACTGCTTTCTTTCCTACGGTCATCATCGCTCCTGGCAATGTGGCAGTTTCCTGCCGGGTGACCGTTTACACAACAATTCTTACACGCTCAGCCTGTTTAAAACTGCGGCAAGCTTGCCGTTCACGCTCTTTTCAGTCATCAACCTATTCCCGCTTGGTACTGCGACAGCGGAAGGCTGGTTCGCCTTTCTGACCATGCTGATGATTACGCTCGTCTGCGCATTTACGGAGTTCCGTGATCGGGCAACCTATCTGGAAATCCAGTCCCGAGCCGGAAAGCTCATCCTGACTCGCCCGTATTTTCTGCTGTTCAAACGGAAATACTTGTTCAAAATCGAAGAGTTTTCATCAGTACGTTCTTACATCATCACAGGTCCGGGAAAAACAAGAAACCTGGTCGAACTCGTTACCAGCCACGGAGGCGAGGCGCTTCCCGTAGCCGAGTTCCCCTGCCAATGGTCCACGCCATCGAAATTTGACGAATCTGCCGCTGCGAAAAACTTGCGCCGAGCCATCGCTCAAGAACTGGAGATTGAGGATGCAGGCTTCCTCGGCGCACGCTGGCAGGGTGCGTATCTTTCTCCAAGAACCAGACACATCGACTAAATCTCGCGGAGTAACCCCAAAAAATTTTCAGCAGCCCAGTGCCTGTTCCAGCAACACCGCCACATGCACCGCCTGGCGCCCGCTGCCATCCCTGATCTGGTGCCGGCAGGAAAAGCCGTCGGCGACGATCACGGTATCGGCGCTGGCGGCGCGCACCGCAGGCAGTAGCGCGAGTTCGCCCATCCGTACCGAAGCATCGTGGTGTTCGGCTTCCAGGCCGAAGCTGCCGGACATGCCGCAGCAACTGGCGTCGATAATCTCGAACTCGAATTCTGGAATCCAGCCGAGCACCTTCTTCACCGACTTCATCGCGCCGAAGGCCTTCTGGTGGCAGTGGCCATGCACCAGCGCGCGGCCGCCGGGGATGGGCTTGAGGTCGAGCTTCAAGCCCTTGTTGCCTTCGCGCATCAGGAATTCCTCGAACAGGAAGGCCTGTTTCGAGAGCTGGCCGACCTCGGGGCCGAGTCCGAGGCTGTAGAACTCGTCGCGCAGCGCCAGCAGGCAGGAGGGTTCAAGGCCGACGATGGGCGTGCCGGCGGTCAGCGCCGGGGCGAGCGCGGCCATGACCCGGCGCGCTTCGAGCTTGGCTTCCTCGACCATACCTTGCGACAGGTAGGTTCGGCCGCAGCACAGCGGGCGCTCGGGTTCACCGTCGGTTTTTGCCGGTTCGAGCACCTTGACCGCGTAACCGCCGGCGCGCAGCACTTTCAACGCGGCGGCGGCGATTTCGGGCGTGTAGTAGTGGGTGAAGGTGTCGACGAAGAGCACGACCTTGCCGCGCTCACCGGTCGTTGGCGCGGCGTCGGCCTGGAAGCCGGCGGCGACGATCTGCGGGATCGGCCGCCGCGCCGAGATGCCGAGCCAGCGCTCGGCGAGCTTTGCCACCCAGGGCGAATTGTTGCGCCAGCGCACCAGCGCCTGCAGCGTCGGCCGCCATTCGTGCAGCCAGCGGGGCAGCGCGCCGAACAGCCGGGCCCGGCGCGGCACGCCCTGGCGCTCGTTCTTCTGCGCCAGGTATTCGGTCTTGATCAGCGTCATGTCGACGGCGCTCGGGCATTCCTTCTTGCAGCCCTTGCACGACACGCAGAGGTCCATCGCGGCGGCGAGGTCGGGATGGTCGAAAGGATCGTCGCCGAGTTCGCCGTTGAGCGCCGCCTTGAACGCCTTGACCCGGGCGCCGGTGGAATGCGCCGGGTCGTACGTGATGCGGTAACTCGGGCACATCACGCCCTTGCCGTCGCGCTGGCACTGGTGGTTGTTCATGCACACCGCCACCGCCTTGGCGTAGTTGCCGCCGGTGGCGGGAATGCCGGCATAGGCGTCGCCAACGCCGTAGGTGTCGTAGGCCGACCAGTCGAGATGGGTTTTCATGACTGTCAGGCAAGCAAAACCGGCGCCACAATAAAAACCATTTAAATCAATCCACTACAAGCCGCCACACCTGTTGCATTCCCGACAATGCAGAAATCGCGATGCCCCTAGACGCCGCCCCGATGGTCAGGCCGGCCACAAACCCATGTCGACCATCTGCCGGGTGGCTTCCGGCGCCCAGCCGCGATTGGCGGCCGGGCTGGCCGGGCTGGGGTGGAGGATGCGACCGAAGCGGACCGGCAGACCGGCCAGGGCGATGGTGGCGCGCTTCTCGGCCCAGGCACCGACGCCGATCACCCATTCCGCCTGTAGCGCCTCGACCATGCGCCGCAGGTGGGCGTCGCAGGCAGCCTGCAACGGCCCGGCTTCGGCAGCGGGCAGTTTGTCCGGGGTCAGGTTGCGGCCTTCGTCGAAGAAGACCAGCGGGCAATAATTGGCGACGAAATGCTCGGCAAAGAAGGCTTCCGGCGTACCGAAGCGGTCGCGGAACAGGCCCCACAGGCGCTGCCCGCTGACTTCGCCGCGCTTGCAGGCAAAGCCGTCCACCGGCTTCTTGGGATTTTCCAGCGCCGGCTTGCCAACCGCGCCGGACAGGCCAAGCCAGTCACGCACTGCGGCGATCTCGCCAAACGGCACGCCGGTCTGAGCCATGCCGAACGGGCCGGGATTCATGCCAAGGAAGACGATCCGCTTCTTGTTGCTGCCAAAACGCTCCAGGTAGGCGCGATGCACCGTCCAGGCGTAGTCGAGCGGGTTATAGACATGGCTGACCGGCGCCGCGAAACGCATCGCGTCAACTTCGTGTGAAAGTATCTGGGCGGCGTCAACAAGGCGGGAGGCAATGGCAGTCATCGGCAGAAGGGGCAACGGTGAAAGGCCGGGATTATCCCAGATATCCAGCCGATGGCCGGCGGACGGACCTGATAACATCCGGCCATGAGTCGCTACCGGGAACTCGCTGCGCACACGGAAAAGCTGATCGCCGACGGCCTGCTTCGTCCGGGCGAGCGCCTGCCTTCGGTCCGCAGCGCCTGCCGCAGCCACGCGGTCAGCCCGATCACGGTGACCCAGGCCTACTATCTGCTGGAGAGTCGCGGGCTGATTGAAGCGCGGCCGAAGTCGGGCTATTTCGTTCGCGCCCGGCTGGGCCAGCGCCTGGCCGAGCCGGCGATGAGCCACCCGGTCGGCGGCTCGACGCAACTTCAGGTCAGCGATTTCATTTTCCAGATCCTGGACAGCGTGCGCGACCCGGCTGTCGTTCCGCTCGGTTCGAGCTTTCCCGACCCACGACTGTTTCCGCTCGACAAGCTGGGGCGTCATCTGGCCAATGCTGCCCGCCGCTTCGATCCGCTGGCCAGCCTCAGCGACCTGCCGCCGGGCAACGAGGAGCTGCGCCGGCAGTTGGCGCTACGCTACCTGGCGCTCGGCGCCGACGTCTCGCCGCAGGAGATCGTCATCACTTCGGGTGCCATGGAAGGGCTCAATCTCTGCCTGCAGGCGGTCACCCGGCCCGGCGACCTGATCGCCGTCGAATCGCCGACTTTCTACGCCGGCCTGCAGGCGAGCGAACGGCTCGGGCTCAAGGTCATCGAGATTCCCAGCCACCCCCGCGCCGGGGTCAGCCTGCCGGCGCTGGCCGAGGCCTTGCGCCGGCATCCGGTCAAGGCCTGCCTGTTCATGCTCAATTTCGCCAACCCCACGGGTAGCCGGGTCGCCGACGAACACAAGCGGGAACTGCTGGAACTGCTCGATCGCCACGAAGTACCGCTGATCGAGGACGATGTGTACGGCGAACTGCATTTCGGCCCGCAAGCGCCGCTGTGCAGCAAGGCCGCCGACCGGCGCGGGCTGGTCATGCATGTCTGTTCGTTCGCCAAGAGCCTGGCGCCGGGATACCGGATCGGCTGGGTCGCTGCCGGCCGTCACGCGCGCAGCATCCAGCGCCAGAAGCTTTCGCTCAGCCTGGCGACGACGGTGCCGGTACAGATCGCCATCGCCGATTACCTCAGACAGGGCGGCCACGAAAACCATCTGCGCCGTCTGCGCAATACGCTGGCCGCGCGGGAAGCGGCGCTGGTCGAAGCGATCGAGCGGCATTTCCCGCCCGCCACCCGGCTGGCGCGCCCCGAGGGCGGTTATTTCCTGTGGCTGGAACTGCCGCCTCAGGTCGATACCCTGCGGCTCCACCAGCAGGCGCTGGCGCAGGGCATCAGCATCGCCCCGGGACCGATCTTTTCGGCCAAGCGGGAGTTCGGCCACTATCTGCGGCTCAATTTCGGCCACCCCGACACCGCGGCAATGACGGCGGCAACGGCGGTTCTCGGCCAGTTGATCGAACAGCAGCTATAGCCGGCAATCTGTGCCTATCGGAAATCACAGCATCTGAATCTGTTCCCATTCCAGGCCGGGTGATTTACTCCGCCCCGATCGTCTCGACATCGCGACCGGAAGGAAACGGAATGCACAAACCCATCACCAAAGCCCAGGAAGCCAGGCTGGCCTTCTATCGGAACAAGGGAAAAATACACGCCAGAGCCACCGCGGGGAAATTCAACCGCCTGCGCTGGACCATGGTCTGGCTGACCCAGATCGTTTTCTACGGTACTTGCTGGCTGAACTGGGAGACGAACGGGGTGACGCGGCAAGCTGTCCTGCTCGATATCGCGCACGAGAAGTTCTACCTGTTCGGCCTCGTCCTCTGGCCGCAGGACGCCCTGTTGATGGCTTTTGGCCTGATCCTGGCGGCGACGGCCCTGTTCTTCGTGACCGCCATCGCCGGCCGCCTGTTCTGCGGCTTTGCCTGCCCGCAAACGGTGTACACCGCGATCTTCGCCTGGATCGAAGCCAGGGTGGAAGGCGACCACCTGGCTCGCCTGAAACTCGACCAGAGTCCGCTGAGCGCCCGCAAACTCGGGCTCAAGGCGATCAAGCACGGCTTGTGGCTGCTCTTCGCCGCGTGGACGGCGATCACCTTCGTCGGCTACTTCACCCCCATCCGCGAACTGCTGCCGGCCGTGCCGGCAGGCCGGCTGGGCCCTTGGGAGAGCTTCTGGCTCATCTTCTACGCAGCCTTCACCTACGTCCAGGCTGGCCTGGCGCGCGAGGCCGTCTGCCAGCACATGTGCCCCTATTCCCGCTTCCAGGGCGTGATGTTCGACCCGGACACCCGCAACGTTGCCTACGACCCGGCCCGTGGCGAACCACGCAACAGCCGCCGTCAGGCCGGTAGCAGCGGTGACTGCGTCGATTGCGGCATTTGCGTGCAGGTCTGCCCGACCGGCATCGACATCCGCGACGGCCTGCAGTACCAGTGCATCAACTGCGGCCTGTGCATCGACGCCTGCGATCAGGTGATGGACAAGATCGGCGCGCCGCGCGGACTGATCCGCTTCATGTCCGAACGCGAAGTTGGCGGGGCAACGCCAACCAGGGGCTGGATCGGGCGACCCCGCGTGGCCGCCTACGCCGCCCTGTTGCTGGTGTTCTCGCTGCTCGCCGGGTGGGCGCTGGCCGAGCGCTCGCTGCTGCTGGTCGATGTACTGCGCGACCGCGGTGCCCTGCACCGGGAAACCGCCGACGGCACGATCGAAAACGCCTACACGCTCAAGCTGATGAATCTCGACGAGAACCGTCGCAGCTTCACGGTCGATGTCAGCGGCCCGGCCAATATCGGCATCGTCGGCGAACGGGAGTTCACCGTCGAGGCCGGCAGCATCCGGCCGGTTTCCCTGACCGTCGCCGTCCCCGCCGACAGCGGCGCCAGCGGCATCCAGCCGATCCAGTTCCGGGTCTGGGACCAAGACCGGCCAGCAAGCTCGGTGCTGGAAAAGAGCAGTTTTGTCCTGCCTTGAGGGCCAGTGGAACCAAGCGGCGGCTCAGCCCGATTCGTGCAGCTTGATGAGCGGCTGACCGGCAAACTCTCCGCGCGACAGGCAAGATTCCTGAGAAAATCGCCGCATGCAAGCAAGCCCCCGCCCTGTAGCGGCCAGCCGGCCGCACTTCCACCGAACGCCCGCCCTGCCTTTCGTCGAAGCACGCAGTGCCGCCGACTCGCAGGCCTGCTACCGACCGCATGCCCACGCCGAATGGTCGATCGGCGCGGTCGACGCCGGCAGCAGCCGATTTTCCGTCGGCGCGGAGGAGCGTCGGCTCGTCCCCGGCGACCTGGTCGTCATTCCGCCCGAGCGCGTCCATGCCTGCAACCCGCAGGCGCATGGTCGCTGGAGCTATCGCATGCTCTACATCGACGCAGACTGGATGGCCGACTTCCTGGCGACGACCCCGTTCGCTGCCGCATTGACCGACGCTGCCTGGCGGCACGCCCGCTCCCCGCTCGCCTACCGTCGCTTCGCCGAGGTTTTCGCAGCAGTCCGCACCGGCGCCGATGCCGGCCGTTTTGCCGAGGCCCTCGGCCAACTGTTCGTCGCGCTGAGCGAACCGCTCGCCGTCGCGCCGCCAATCGACGCCCTGCCGCCCGCCATCGCCAACGTCCGCGACTGGCTGGACGCGCATTGCGACGCAAGCATTCCGCTCACCGAACTCGCCGCCCGCGCCGGCCTCAGCCCCTACCAGTTGATCCGCCGTTTCGTCCGCCACACCGGCATGACGCCGCACGCCTATCAACTCGACCGCCGCATCCAGCGCGCCCGCCGCCTGCTCGCCGCCGGCACGCCGATCTGCGATACCGCGCTGGCTACCGGCTTTGCCGACCAGAGCCACTTCCACCGCAGCTTCCGCGAACGCGTCGCGGCCACCCCGGGGCAGTACGCCAGGCGGCGCTGAGCCGCGCAATTTCGTCCAAGACCGACCGGCACCGGCTGGCGATACTCCGCCCATTTGCGGAAGCCGCCATGCCCTTCGACTTCACCCAGTTCGGCCTCGTCGCCAGCGCCCACTTCGTCGCCCTGCTCAGCCCCGGGCCGGATTTCTTCCTGATCATGCGCACGCGCATCGTGCACGGCCTGCGCCCGGCCATCGCCACCAGCCTCGGCATCGCGCTGGCCAACGCCGCCTACATCGCCCTGGCGCTGACCGGCGTGTCACTCCTGGCGCAGTGGCCGCAACTGTTTGCTGTGCTGAAGTGGGCCGGCTGTCTCTATCTGGTCTGGCTCGGCCTGCTGTTTCTGCGCAGCAACGGTCGGCTGCCGATCACCGACGCAGCCCCCTCGGCGACGACAAAACACTTTGCCCGACTGGCACCGCATCTGCTGCAGGGTTTCCTCTCCGGCATCCTCAACCCGAAGAACTCGCTGTTCTACGCCCTGCTCTTCGGCGCCCTCATCGCGCCAAACACGCCGGCCGGCGAACAGGCGCTTTACGGCCTGTGGATGGCGAGCATCGTCTTCGCCTGGGACGCCCTGATCGCCCATAGCGTCGGCCAGCCCCGGCTACTGGCCTGGTTCCACCGCCACCTGCGCGGCATCGAGCGGGTCTCCGGCACGGTCATGCTCGCCATCGCCGCCGGCATCGTCCTGCGCTGAAGCCGGCCAGGCCCGCCATTGCTGCACCGGCCAGCCCAGGCGGTGGGCGTGCGCGGCCAGCGCCGGGTCGGCATTGACCGCACAGGGCAACGTGGCCAGTTCGAGCAGCGGCAGGTCATTGTGCGAGTCGGAATAGGCGTGCACCTGCGCGAATCCGGCCAGGCTCAGCCCCTGCCCGGTCAGCCAGGCCTCGACCGCAGCCGGCTTGCGCGGGCCGAAGCTGATCTCGCCGACGACGCGCCCGCTCAGGCGGTCGCCGACGATTTCGGCGTGCGGCGCGATCAGCGCCAGCGGGCCGAACAGCTCGGCAATCCCGGCGGCGAGAAAATCATGGGTTGCGGTGACGATGGCCAGCCGGTCGCCGCGCTGGCGATGCGCGTCGACGCTGGCGAAAGCGGTGCGCGAAATGCGCGGCGCGATCGCCTCGGCGACGAAACGGTCGCGCCAGCCCCGCCATTCGGCGAGCGGCCGGGTGCTCAGCAGCGACAAGTGAAAAGCCAGGTAGGCGCCGATGTCCAGGCTGCCCGCCTCGTAGCGTGCGTACTCTGCGGCCTGGCGCTGCAGCACGTCGGCAGGCAGTTGCCCGGCAGCCACCAGGTAAGCCAGCCAGAGGCTGTTGCTGTCGCCGTCGAGCAGGGTGTGGTCAAGATCGAAAAGTGCCAGATGCATGCTTGTTGGTGCCGCTCAGTCGATGAGCGCGCCGCTTTCATCGAAGAAGGGATAAGGACCGGCGAAATCGCCGATGTTCGCGACATGGCTGACCAGCACGCCGTCGTGCCAGCGGTGCAGCATGAAGCCCGGCGGCTCCATGCGGAAACCGCTGGGTGCCTGTTCGCGCAGGTCGAGCGCGACCTGGTGGGCGGTACTCGGGCAGGTCAGCGCCGCACGGCCGCCGACCATGGCGTGGATGGTCCGGTGCAGGTGACCGCACAGCACCCGCTGCACCTGCGGATGCTGCTCGAGGAGCCGGGCAAAGGCCTCACGACCGCGCAGGCCGATGCGGTCCATGTGGCCGATGCCGGTGGCGAAGGGCGGATGGTGCATCAGGATCAGCGTCGGCGCCGCAGGCCGTTCGGCCAACGTGCGTGCCAGCCAGTCGAGGCGCTCGGCGCAGAGTTCGCCGCCGCCCTGGCCGGGGACCAGGGTATCGAGGCCGACGATGCGCAAGGGGTAATCGTCGATCGCGAACTGCAGGAATCCCGAGGCCGGAAAATAGCCGGCCGGCGCGAAGGCGCGGCGCATCGCCTCGCGTTCGTCGTGATTGCCGGGAACGACGACCAGCGCTTGCGGCAAGGGCGCCAGGATGGCTTGCAGGCAGGCATATTCCTCGGCACTGCCGATATCGACCAGATCGCCGGTGAGGACCACCAGATCGGGTTGCGGATCGAGTTTGCGCAGCGCGTCCACCGCCGCCTTGAGGCAGGCAGCGGTATCGACCCGGCCATAAGCCAGGCGACCGGCGTTCTTGATGTGGGTATCGGTAAGTTGGGCAATCAGCATCGTCGTCTCCTAGAGCACCATCAGGCCGTGCCGCTCGACCGCCAGCGCGACCGTTTCGCCGTGCCGGTATTCGCGGCGGGCCGGGGTTTCGAGGACCAGCGGCCGTTCCTCGCCGACATCGACGAACAAGCGTACATGGTCGCCGCAGAAAAAGGCCGCGCTGACCGTGCCGTGCAGGCTGGCTGCCTCGCCTTCGGCGGCGATGCGCGTGTCTTCCGGCCGAAAGAGGATTTCCCGGGCTGTCGCCGGCAGTTCCGGCCAGGCAACGTAGCCGCCGGGACAACGGAAGACTTCGCCCTCGGCATGGCCGCTCAGGCGGTTCATCGTGCCGATGAACTCGGCCACGTAGCGCGAGGCCGGCCGCTGGTAGATGTCGCGCGGCGCGCCGACCTGGGCGATGCGCCCGTGGTCCATGACGACGATGCGGTCGCCCAGCGCCATCGCCTCGGCCTGGTCGTGGGTGACGTAGATCGCGGTGATGCCCAGTTCGCGCAGCAGGCTGTCGATTTCGAAGCGCAGGGTGTCGCGCAGCTTGGCGTCGAGCGCGGTCAGCGGCTCGTCGAGCAGCAAGGCGCGCGGCCGCACGGCCAGCGCCCGGGCCAGGGCGACGCGCTGGCGCTGGCCGCCGGAAAGCTGGTCGATGCTGCGGTCGGCCAGCCGTTCGATACGCATCAGGGCGAGCATCTCGCCGACCCGGGCACGCTGTTCGGCGGCCGACTGGCGGCGCAGGCGCAGCCCATAGGCGATGTTCTCGGCCACGCTCATGTTCGGAAACAGCGCATACGACTGGAACACCATGCCGACATTGCGCTTCTCGATCGGCAGCGCGGTGACATCCTCGCCACCGAACAGGACCCGGCCGCCGGCATCGGGCTGTTCGAGGCCGGCGATCAGGCGCAGCGTGGTCGTCTTGCCGCAGCCGGACGGCCCGAGCAGGACCAGGGTTTCGCCGGCGGCAATGGCCAGGTCGACCGGTTCCAGCGCGCGCGTACCGTCGGTGAAGGTTTTGGCGCAGTTTTCCAGGGAGATGGGGACGGCTTGCATCATGAATCGTTCTCGGCAGAAGGGTCGCGCTCGGCGAAGACGGTGCGGCGCGGCCGAGCCAGCGCCTGCAGGGCGAGCAGCAGGGGGGTGATGAGCAGAAAGAAGATCAGCGTGTAGGCGCTACCGATCTCCAGGCGCAAGGAAGCGTAGGCGTCGGCCAGGCCGACCGGCAGGGTCTTGGTGAATGGCGTATGGAGCAGCCAGGTCATGTTGAATTCGCCCATCGACAGCGTCACCACCATCAGCGCGCCGGCCAGGATGCCGTTGCGGCAGTTGGGCAGGACGATGTCGCGGAAACGCTGGGCGAAACCGGCGCCGAGCGAGGCGGCGCCCTCTTCCAGCGTCGGCAGGTCGATCACGCTGAGCACGGCGAGTACCGAGCGGACCATGAAGGGCAGCGTGAACAGCACGTGGCCGACCAGGATGAAGGCGGCCGAGGTGCGAAAACCGGCCAGGCCGCCGTAGGCGACGATCAGGCCGAGCGCCGTGGCCAGCCCGGGAACGGCCACCGGCAGCATCAGCAGTTCCTCGATGGCGCGGGCCAGGCGGCCGCGCGAGCGGGCCAGCAGATAGGCCAGCGGCACGCCGAGCAGCAGCGTCAGTACCAGGCAGGCGAGCGCCAGCCCGAGCGACAGGAACAGCGTATCGCGGTAGCCGTCCCAGACCTCGAGGACCCAGCGCAGCGTCAAGCCGCTTTCCAGGCCGACGAAGTAGTTGACCGTCAAACCAGCGAGGATGGACATCACCACCGGGACGACGAGAAAGGCGCAGACCGCGATGGTGAAGGCGAACTGCAGGCCGTACAGGAATCTTCCGTGTTGCATCGCGCCTCCTCAACCGGCCGCGGCCACGGTGCTGCCCGAGGCGCTGCGCGCCACGGCCAGCGCCAGCCAGGCGACTGCCCCCAGCGAAAAGCTCAGGGCGGCGGCCATGGCGATGTTGGCCGACATCGTGAATTCGGTGTAAATAACCATCGGCAGCACCTCGATCCGCGTTGCCAGCGTGAACGCGGTGCCGAAGGCGCCGACGGCAGTGGCGAAGCAGATCGCGCCGGCCGAGATCAGGGCCGGTCGCAAGCCGGGCAGGATCACGTCGCGGACCACCTGCCAGGGTGTCGCGCCGAACGAGCGGGCGGCCTCCTCGAGGCGCGGATCGAGCTTTTCGGCGGCAGCCATGATCGTCAGGATGGTCCGCGGGATCGAGAAATAGACGTAGCCCATGCACAGCCCGGCCAACGAGTAGGCGAAGATCGGCCGCTCGCCGCCGAACATCGTGAACACTTCGCCGATGATCCCCTGGCGGCCGGCCAGCATGATTACCATGAAGCCGACGACGACGCCGGGAAAGGCCAGCGGCAGCGTCATCGCGGCGACCAGCGCGGCGCGTCCGGGAAAACGGTGGCGCTCGAGGAAGACGCCGGCGATGCTGCTGATCGCCAGGGTCAGCACGGTGGTGACGGCGGCAACGGCCAGCGTCGTCCACAGGGCGCGGAAATAATTGGCGTCGGTGACGATCGCCAGGTAGGCCAGCCAACCGCTCTCGCCACTGGCGCCGATGAAGAACAGGCGGGCCATGGGCAGGAGGAAGAAGGCGCTGAAGAACAAGGCTGCCGGCAGGAGCAGCAGCAGGAACTGACGACGGGGCATGGTGTTTCGATCGATCGACGGCGGAAAAACTGCGGGCGCCGCCAGGGGCGCCCGCAGCAGGGTCACTTCACTTCGTTGCGGTAGCGCTCGATGATCGCGGCCTGGGCGGCGGCGAGCTTCTTCAGGTCGACCGGCTTGGCGCGGGCGTATTCGCTTTCCGGCAGGAACTTGGCCTTGGCCTCGGCCGACAGCTTGTCGGCGAACACCGGGCGCAGGAAGGCATTGCCCCACATCGCCTGGCTTTCGTCGGAGAGGACGAAATCGAGCACTTTCTGGCCGTTGGCTGCATGCGGTCCGTTCTTGACCAGCCCCATCACGTACGGGAAGACCAGCGTGCCTTCCTTGGGAATGACGAAGGCGACCGGCGCCATGTCCTTGTACTGGCCGCGGTAGGCGTTGAAGTCGTAATCGAGCAGGATCGGGATCTCGCCGGAGATGACGCGGGCGTAGGAAGTCTGCTTCGGCACGATCGGCTGGTTCTTATGCAGTTCCTTGAAGAAGCGGATCGCCGGATCGAGGTTGTCGTAGCTGCCGCCGAGCGCCAGATTGATGGCCATGACGCCGAGTTGGCCGACCGCCGCCGAGGTCGGGTCGAGATAGCCGACCAGGCCCTTGTATTCCGGCTTGAGCAGGTCGCTCCAGCTTTGCGGTACCGGCTTGCCGCCGAGCGCGGCCTTGTTGACGAAGAGGCCGAGGGTGCCGGAATGGATGGTGAACCAATGACCTTCCGGATCCTTCAGGCTGGCCGGAATCTTGTCCCAACCCTTCGGCTTGTACGGCGTCAGCACGCCGGCGTCGCGCGCCGGATCGGCGGCGATGCCGCCAAGGTAGGTGACGTCGGCCACCGGACTGGCCTTCTCGGCGATCAGCGCGGCAATCGACTGGCCGGAGTTCTTGTTGTCCGGCGGCACGACGATGTTCAGGCGACTGCGAATCGCCTTCAATTGCGAACCCCAATCCGCCCATTCCGGCGGGCAGTTGTAGCAGATGGCGGTTTCCTGGGCGCTGGCGGCGCCGGCGGCGAAGAGTGCGGCGCCACCGACGAGGGCAGCGGCCAGGGTACGGACGAAACGCTTGGGCATCATGGTTGTTCTCCAGAGGTTGGGGGAAGGGTTGGCACGACAACGCGGACGCCGGCCGTCGCCAGCATCGCGCGGATCAAGGGGGGGAGCGGACGGTCGCTATAAACGGCGCTGGCATCGGTGATATGGCCGCCGCGCACGGTCGCGTCGCGGGTGAATTTGCTGTGATCGACGACCAGGAAGCGCTGCCGACAATGGCGCATCAACGATTGACGCATGGCCACCTCGTCGAGACTGAAATCGAGCAGGGTGCCGTCGGGCGCCACCGCACCGACGCCGAAAATCCCGATATCGACGCTGAAACGCGAAAAGAAGTCGTGCGCCTCACCGGCGACCACGTCGAGGTCGAGATTGCGCACCCGGCCACCGGCGACGACCAGATCGCAGTCTGGGTTGCGGGCCAGACGCATGGCGGCATTGAGGTTGTTGGTCATGACCCGCAATTGCGCATGATGAACCAGCGCCAGCGCACACAACTCGGGCGTGGTGCCGATGCCGATGAACAACGAGGCGCGTTCGGGTACATCCTCAGCGAGCAATTGGGCAATCGTCCGCTTGGCCGCCAGATTCAATTGCTGCCGCGCCGTATAGGCGAGATTCTCGCCCTGCTGCGGCAGTTCGACGCCGCCATGGCGGCGGCGCAGCAGGCCCTGATCGTTGAGCGAATTGACGTCGCGCCGGATGGTCTGCGGCGTAACGCCGAATTCGCCGGCCAGCGCGTCGATGGTCTGGAAACCTTTCTGATTGACCAGCTCGACGATTGCCCGAGCCCGTTGTTCCGCCAGCATGCCTGCCCTCTTCCGTGAAATGTCGTTGATGCGCGTTAGCGCAAGTTCGTTCGAAATAGTAGGCAGCCGACATTTCAGGAAGATTGCGTTCAAATGAAAACATTGACACTCATTTGAAACAAACCAAAGAAACACAGCAGACAGAGCGGCCAGATCGTATTTGCAACCGCCACAATCCCTGTAAGAAATCCGCCCCCCGCCGCGACCAATCTCCAACTCAAGGAGACGTCATGCTCGAAACCCTTTCCCCCGCCGTTCTCGGCCTCGCCCTGCTGGCCGGCAGCCTGACCACGCTGTCGCCCTGCGTCTTTCCCGTGTTGCCGCTGGTCGTCGGCGGCGCCGTGCAGCAGAACAAGCTCGCGCCAGTGGCGATGGGCGTCGGCATGGCGCTGTCGTTCGCCTTGATCGGCATGCTGCTCGGCGCGCTCGGGCCGGCGCTGGGCATCGACGGCGACCATGTGCGGACGTTTGGCGGTTGGCTGCTGCTGACTTTCGGCCTGGTCATGCTGGTGCCGGCGCTGAACGCACGCTTCACCGAATGGATGCTGCCCATCGCCAGTCAGGCCAATGCTGCGTCGGCGCGGCTGAATGGCGGCTCGCTGGGCGGCGCCTTTTTGCTCGGCGGCGTGCTCGGGCTGGTCTGGAGTCCCTGTTCCGGCCCGCTGCTCGGCGCCGCGCTGAGTCTGGTCGCAGCTGAAGGCGGCGCCCTGCGCGGTGGCGTCGTGCTCGGTCTGTTCGGCATCGGCGCGGCGGTGCCGCTGGTCGGCGTCGCCTATGCCTCGCGCGCCGGCTTCGGTCGTGCCCGTGGCTGGGTCATGCAGCACATCGGTCGGATCAAGACCGTGTTCGGCGTCCTGCTGCTGCTCACCGGCATCGCCATCCTCAGCGGCGCCGACAAATGGCTGGAAGCCATCATCGTCGAACGTTTGCCGGATTCCTGGGTCCGACTGACCACGCTGTTCTGAAATCTTCTGTAAGAAAGTCGGCCGTGACGCCGACCAAGCAACAGGCAGGCTTTCTGCCATCACCCCCACCTCAATGGAGATCATCATGAAAAAGCAAACCCTCACCTCGCTGGCCATCGGTTCCGCCTTTGCCGCCGTCGCCCTGACCCCGGTTGCCCACGCCGCCGACAATCCCTTCGCCGCCAAGCAACTGTCGGCCGGCTACCAGCTGTCGCAGGCCGACACCAAGGGCAAGGAAGGTAAATGCGGTGAAGCCAAGTGCGGTGCCGACAAGAAGGCGAAGGACGCCAAGTGTGGCGCCGACAAGAAAACGGATGCCAAGTGCGGCGCTGACAAGAAGCCGGCCGACAAAAAGGCTGACGGCAAGTGTGGCGAAGCCAAGTGCGGCGCCAAGAAGTAAGACGCTGAACCAGCAGGCCGGCGCTCGATGCCGGCCCTTTCAAGGAATATCCTCATGCCGCAATCCCTGATTCCCCGCCAGCCGGTCCCAGCGCTCGATGTGCCGCAACTCTCCGGCAGCCGCCTGACGCTCGCCGCCGGTGCAGCACCTGCCTTCACGCTGCTGGTCTTTTACCGCGGCTACCACTGCCCGCTGTGCCGCACCTACCTGAGCGAACTGAACCGCCTGCATGACGAATTCGCCGCCCGCGGCGTGGTCGTCAAGGTACTCTCGTCGGATACCGAAGAACGCGCCCGCCGCGCCGCCGACGAATGGTCGCTCGACCGGCTTGATCTCGGCTACGGTCTGAGCGAGGCCGACGCCCGCGCCTGGGGCCTGTACATTTCCACCGGCCGCGGCCTGACCTCGACCGGCGTCGAGGAACCGGCGCGTTTTTCCGAGCCCGGGGTCTTCCTGATCCGCCCCGACCTGACGCTGTACTGGGCCAACGTCCAGACCATGCCCTTCGCCCGGCCGCACTTCAAAGACATGCTCGGCGCCATCGACTTTGTCGTCGCCAAGGACTACCCGGCGCGCGGAGAAGCCTGATGCACGCCCGCCCGCCGCACGGCGCCGGCCTCGGTTTCCGGCGCGAACTGATCGCCCCGCTGCAGGCCGGCGTGCCGGCAGCCATCGATTTCTTCGAACTGGCACCGGAAAACTGGGCCGGCATGGGCGGGCGCTCGGCGCGGCAACTGCGCGAATTCACCGAACGCTACCCCTTCGTCTGCCACGGCCTGTCGCTGTCGCTCGGCGGCAGCGGGTCGCTCGACGAAGCGCTGCTCTACCGCACCCGCGATTTCATGCGCGAACACGGGATGACGCTGTACACCGAACACCTGTCGTGGTGCGCCGACGACCGCCAGCTCTACGACCTGCTGCCGATCCCGCAGACCGAGGCGGCAGTGCGCTGGGCCGCCGAACGCATCCGGCGCGCCCAGGACATCCTCGGCCGGCAGATCGGCATCGAGAACGCCTCGACCTACGTCGAGCCGCCCGGTGCCGAGATGAACGCCGCCGAATTCATCGGCGCCGTGGCCGAGGCCGCCGACTGCCTGCTCCACCTCGACGTGAACAACATCTACGTCAACAGCCGCAACTTCGGCTTCGACGCGCACGAATTCCTCGCCGCGCTGCCGCTCGAACGCACCTGCTACGTCCATGTCGCCGGCCACTACGTCGAGCCGGACGGGCTGATCATCGACACCCACGGCGCGCCGGTGATCGACCCGGTGTGGGCGCTGCTCGCCGACGCCTATGCGCGCATCGGCGGCGAGGTGCCGACCTGCCTTGAACGCGACTTCAATTTTCCCGATCTGGCTGCGTTGACCGTCGAAGTCGACACCATCGCCCGGCTGCAGGCCGCAGCGAAGCAGCGCAAGGCGGTCTGAACATGGAATTCCAGCGCTTCCAGCAAGCCTTCGCCAATCACCTGCGCGACCCGCAACGCGCCCCCCGCCCGCCCGGCGTGCCGGCACGCGGCATGGGCGTGTACCGCGAACTGGTCGGCAACAACCTGCAGGGCTTCGTCGACAGCGCCTTCCCGGTCTGCCGCGCCATCCTCGGCGAGGCGCGCTGGCTACGCCTGGGGCGCGGCTTCCGCCGCGACTGGCCGCTGCGCACGCCATGGTTCCGCGAAATCCCGCGCGAGTTCGTACAGTTCCTGGCGCAAACACCAGGCCTGCGCCTGCCGCGCTGGCTGCCCGAACTGGCGCATTACGAATGGGTCGAACTGGCCGCCGACATCGCCGACGCAGCGATCCCGCCGCACGACCCGGTCGGCGACCTGCGCCACGGCACGATCATCCTCAACCCGGTGCTGTTCAACCTCGCCTACGCCTGGCCGGTCCACCGCATCGGCCCCGACTGGCGCCCGCGCAAGGCGCAGGCAACGCACCTGCTGGTCTATCGCGACGCCGACGACATCGTCCGCTTCAGCGAAACCAACCCGGTCACCGCCCACCTGCTCGCGCTGCTTGCGGAAACGCCACAAAGCGGCGAAGCCGCCTGCCGGCAGATCGCCGCCGAACTACAGCACGCCGAACCAGAACGGCTAGTCGAGTTCGGCCTTGAACTCCTCGCAGACCTGCGTCGCCAGGGGATAGTGCTCGGCACGGAGTAAGCACGGGATCACAGTACTTTGACCGGCTCGAATCGACCCAAAGCGGTAGTACGTTAATGAAAACAGCGGACATGAGTGTCGACGAGAGGCGCTTCACTCGTTCTACTTTTTGCCGTCAGACATGTAATGACATCTGGGTTGTGGTGCAAGTGCCTCGAGTAATTGCGGCAGCAGGTAGCCAGGAAAAGCCGATAGTTCTTTGAAACGCATAGGCTTAGTTGTTGCCTGACGGGATGCGAAGCATTACCCCGCATATCCCCAAAGCAACAGTAAAGCGAGTAAGCCAAGGCCAATGAGATAAGGTAAATGCTGTTTGGGATTACTGGTGATTTCCCCAAAGACGCTATTTACGCTATTGCTGGTTTCACCGTAGTGGCCAGATGTATGCGCTGCTGCGCTAGGATTTCCAGTAGCTCGCGTTGAAGCCCCTCCATTGTCTTTACTGCTCGACGAAGTTGGATTGCCCTCACTTACTGGTTCTGGCGCCAATGCTGTTTCCGCTTGGCGAAGCCATTCATCATGTTCCTTTCGGAGTGTATCGTCTGAAAGTACTCGATATGCCTCATTTAGAAGAACCATAATCCGAGCTGCGTCAGTTGAGCCATGGTTTCTGTCAGGGTGATACTCCTGCGCCAACGCTCGATAAGCGGCACGAATGACGGCTGGCGGCGCATTGCGAGCTATACGCAGATTTTCGTAATGAGAGTGAATGCTGGGCATGATTTAGGATGCATGACGACGTTGTGGAGAACTTATTTCATAAATGCATCGCGCTGTAAACCAAATGGGGTATAAGTGGCCGCTGATTGTTACCTGAACGACAACTTTGCGGCAATATCGCCACAGGCCGCTTCTGGCCGAATGCCGCCTGACAACCAATGACCAACACGACGATATTTTCCGGTCTAGTGCATTGCTATGCGTTCATTCAGCCCGATCCAGACATCGCAGTGTAAGAATTCCCCCACCAACTCCGACCAATCATCACCATCCTCAAACCCTCGGAGTCCAACATGAAAACCATCCGCCTGCTCGCGGCCCTCGCCTTCACCACCATCGCCGGTTTTGCCCAGGCGCTCGACATCGCCCCGTGGTCGGCGGCCGACTTTGCCCAGCAACAGGCTGCCGGCAAGGCTGTCGCTCTGCATTTCCACGCCGACTGGTGCCCGACCTGCCGGGCGCAGCAGAAGGTTTTCGACGGCTGGCGCGGCGATGCCGCCGTACCCGGCCGCCTGCTCGTCGTCGATTACGACAACGCCCGCGAACTACGCCGCCAGTTGGGCGTGCGCATGCAATCAACGTTGATCGTCTTCAAGGGTGACAAGGAAGTCGCGCGCCTGGCTGGCGACACCGATCCGGCCAAGCTGCGTGCTGCGCTGGAAGCCGCCCGTTGAGCTACCATGGCGGCTTTGACGCCCGTGCCACGGAGGCCGCCATCGCTCCCCCAGCCAGCATCGACAACGCCTTTGTCGAACAGGTCCGCCGCGACATGCTGGCTTTCGCCCAGCTCCAGTTGCGCGATGCCGCGCTCGCCGAAGACGCCGTCCAGGACGCCCTGACCGCCGCGCTGACCAGCGGCAAGGATTTCGCCGGCCGCTCGGCGCTGAAGACCTGGGTTTTCGGCATCCTGCGCCACAAGATCGTCGACCTGATCCGCCAGCAATCGCGGACAACGCCGATTTCGGCCTTCGGCGATGAAGAGGACAGCCTGGACCAGGCCTTCGACGCCCTGTTCAAGGAAAACGCCCACTGGCAGCCGGCGCACCGCCCGGCCGCCTGGGGCGATCCGGAAAGCTCGCTGCGCGACAAGCACTTCTGGGCCGTCTTCGACGCCTGCCTGACGCATCTGCCCAAGAACACCGCGCGCGTCTTCATGATGCGCGAGTTTCTCGAACTCGATACCGGCGAAGTCTGTTCTGCCGCCGGCATCAGCACCAGCAACTGCCACGTCATCCTGCACCGCGCCCGCAGCGCGCTGCGCGGTCGCCTGGAAAAAAGCTGGTTCCTCGCCGGAGAACGCCCATGTTGAACTGCAAGGACGCCACCCGCCGCATGTCGGAAGCCGAAGACCGCGAACTCGGCCTCGGCGAACGTCTCGAACTCGGCATGCACCTCGCCCTGTGCAAGGGCTGCCGCAACTACCAGCAGCACCTGCAGGTGTTGCGCGATGCCTGCCGGGGATATCGCGAAACGATGGCGGGAGAAAATCATGAACGTTCGTCGGCGGAAGGCGGCGAATCGAAGCACTGACCAGCATGCCCCAAAGGCAAACCGCTTACGGAAACAGGGCGTGACATTGTATTAAACATTGCTTTAATATCTTAAGCATCGTTTAAAGCCTCCTTTCACACCATGCGCCGTACTGGCACTTACGCCGTTTCCACCACGCTGGGCGAAACCGTTCAGGCCTTTGTCCCGCTGCCCTTGCCGCCGCGCGAGCCAGCCTTGGCGAGCGGATGTTTCGTGGCAGGAAATCGCGCTGCGGAGCTGGCGTTAGCACGCTTGTCCGGTGTTTCGGGGCTGGTGCCGTCAGTGGACTGGCTACTCTACGGCGCGGTGCGCAAGGAGGCCTTGCTGACATCCCAGATCGAGGGCACGCAGGCAACGCTGGTCGATCTATTTGAAGAAGAGGCCGGCTTTGCCATCGGCAATGCTGACGATGTCGAAGAGGTGACCAACTACCTGCGGGCTTTCCGACTGGTCCAGGACAATCTGCGCGATCCAGCCGGACTGCCGATCAGCGTGCGTCTGCTTTGCGATGCCCACCGGCTGCTGCTCGACGGCGTACGCGGCAACGGCAGGCAACCCGGCGAATTGCGGCGTTCGCAGAACTGGATCGGCGGCACACGACCGGGGAACGCGGCATTTGTGCCGCCACCAGCCGAGCAGGTAGCGGATTTGCTGGCCGACATCGAACGCTTCATCCACGATGATGCGGCATCAGACTTACCGCCACTGGTAAAAATCGCCCTGGTCCATGCCCAGTTCGAAACCATCCACCCCTTCCTTGATGGCAACGGGCGCATCGGGCGTTTGCTGATCGCAGCACTGATGGAACACTGGCGGCTGCTTCCCGAGCCGTTGATGTACTTGAGCGGTTACCTGAAACAGCATCAGACAGCGTACTACCAGCGCTTGTCGGCCATCCGCACTCAAGGTGACTGGGAAGGCTGGGTCGATTTCTTTCTCGATGGTGTTGCCGCTGCGGCCAGTGAAGCCGAGCGCAGCATCGTTGCCATGGCCAGCCTGATCGCCAGCGACCGTCGTCGCCTGCTCGCTTCGCCCAAGGCGGGCCCGGCCTGTTACCGCCTCTTCGAAACACTGCCGATGATGCCGCGCTTCACTGTCGAACTGGCGCGACAGTCACTCGACACCACCTTCCCCACAGCCAACGCAGCAGTAAAGCTGCTTGAGGGTCTGGGCATCGTGCAGGAACTGACCGGCCAGAAGAAGAACCGCAGCTACAGCTATCCGGCTTACATCGCGTTGTTGACGGGCTGAGCCCCGAGCAACTTATCAGGAACAATCGCTCCAACCACCAGTCAAAACACGCGTCAGAAGCATGATCAAGGCATACGCGGGCCCCCGACCGGAAGAATTTGCGCGGAGCCCCCTGACTGGACACCAGCATCATCACATGAACTGGAGACACCGCCATGCAGGATCTGTCCTACTGGGAACGCAGTTACAGCGTTGGCAACTGGATGCTCGACAACCAGCACCGCAACATCCTCGCCCTTTGCCAGCAAACGATGGACAGGATCGCCGACGACCTGTCTTTCAATTCGGTCGGGCAGGAATTGCTCGTGGTCACGGCCGAGCACTTTTCGGCCGAGGAAAAGGTGCTGGAATTGACCGGCTACGTTGCCTTCGCCCGCCATCGCGAAGAACATCGTCAGTGCCAGACAGCGCTGGCGAAGATGTTTGCCGACGCCCACGCCGGACTGATCACGCCCGAGGCCTTGAGTGACTATCTGCCGCGCTGGTGCATGGGCCATATTCTTGAATCCGACCGCCATTTCGCCCCGTTCATCCAGCGTCTGCATTGAAGGCGGAGGCCAGCCGAGGGTGCTACCCAAACCGGTCAATTACCGGGACAATCGCGCCCTCAGCGCTGACCGCCTCCATTCGTGCCCACCGCCTACCTCGCCGGCTATCCGCCCAACCTGACCGAACCGGTCGCCCGCCTGCTTGAGCAGGGGCGTCTGGGCGAGGCTTTGCGCAAGAAGTATCCGGAGGCGCACGCGGTACGCACCGACCGGGCCTTGTACGATTACGTGCAGGATTTGCGTGGCGAGTTCCTGCGCAATGCGCCGCAGCCGAGCAAGATCGTTTTCGACGGCAAGCTGCAGTCGGTCGGCCGGGCGCTGGGCACGCACACCCGCGTGGCGCGGGTGCAGGGCGGCAAGTTGAAGACCAAGCATGAAATCCGGATCGCCGCCGTGTTCCGCGAGGCGCCGCCGGAATTCCTGCGCATGATCGTCGCCCACGAACTCGCCCACCTCAAGGAAGCCGAGCACGACAAGGCCTTCTACCAGTTGTGCCGACGCATCGAGCCGGATTACCACCAGTTGGAATTCGATCTGCGCGTCTATCTATGCCATCTCGCTACCGGCGGCGAGGGTTTGTGGCCGGCGATGTCCGGTTTGCGACATCCGGCCTGACAGGGCAAAAACACAAACCACGCAAGCCATTGATTTATTGAACAATAAACCACTGGCACAGCGATTGCTGAAAGGACTCCGAACAGTTTTCTTGGAGCCCTCATCGTGGAACTTCCAGTCATCAGCAACAACGCACCGGCCGCCGAAGGCGGCGGCTGTTCTTCCAGCGGTTGCGGCACGGCGCCGGACGGCCTGGCCCATCTGCCGGATCACATCCGTGCCAAGGTACAGGATCACCCCTGCTACTCGGAACAGGCGCACCACTACTTTGCCCGCATGCACGTCGCCGTGGCGCCGGCCTGCAACATCCAGTGCAATTACTGCAACCGCAAGTACGACTGCTCGAACGAATCCCGTCCGGGCGTCGTCTCCGAGCTGCTGACGCCGGACCAGGCGATCAAGAAGGTGCTCGCGGTGGCGGCCGAGATCCCGCAGATGACGGTGCTCGGCATCGCCGGACCCGGAGACCCCTTGGCCAATCCGGGCCGCACTTTCGACACTTTCCGCCAGCTCTCCGAGAAGGCCCCGGACATCAAGCTGTGCGTGTCGACCAACGGGCTGTCCCTGCCCGAGCACGTCGACGAGATCGCCAAACACAACATCGACCACGTGACGATCACCATCAACTGTGTCGACCCCGAAGTTGGCGCCAAGATCTACCCGTGGATCTATTGGGAGAACAAGCGCATCTTCGGCATCGAAGGCGCGCGCATCCTGATCGAGCAGCAGCAAAAGGGTCTGCAGATGCTGACCGACCGCGGCATCCTGGTGAAGGTCAATTCGGTGCTGATCCCCGGCGTCAATGACCAGCACCTCAAGGAAGTCTCGAAGGTGGTCAAGGAAAAGGGCGCCTTCCTGCACAACGTCATGCCGCTGATCGCCGAGGCCGAACACGGCACCTACTACGGCATCATGGGCCAGCCGGAACCGACCCAGGAAATGCTGCAGGAGCTGCAGGATGCCTGTGCCGGCGACATGGCGATGATGCGCCACTGCCGCCAGTGCCGCGCCGACGCGGTCGGCCTGCTGGGCGAGGATCGCGGCGACGAGTTCACCATGGACAAGATCGACGTCATGGACGTCGATTACGAAGCCGCCATGGTCCGCCGCAAGGCGGTGCATGACTCGATCATCGAGAAGCTGGAAGCCGAGCGCGGTGTCGCCAAGCCGAAGCCGACCGACATCCCCGAAGGTTCGCGCCCGGTGCTGATGGCGGTAGCCGGCAAGAACGGCCTAGTTGCCGAACACTTCGGCCACGCCCGCGAGTTCCTGATCTACGAGGCTTCGCCGGAAGGTGTGCGTTTCATCAGCCACCGCAAGACCGAGCTCTACTGCGGCGGCATGGATGCCTGCGGCGACGGCGACGTGGTCGAGGCGGGCGCCAGCGAATCGCTGCTCGACCGCAACATCCGCATCCTCGAAGGCTGCGAGGTCGTGCTCTGTTCCAAGGTCGGTTACGAACCCTGGGCCAAGCTGGAAGCCGCCGGCATTGCGCCGAACGGCGAACACGCGATGGAGCCGATCGAGGACGCGGTGATGGCGGTGTACAAGGAAATCGCGGCGACCGGCAAATTGCTGCCGCAAACCGACTCTCTGAAGGTGGCGTAAATGGCACTCCAGATTACCGAATCCTGCGTCAATTGCTGGGCTTGCGTCGATGTCTGTCCGAACGACGCCATCTACCAGCCGGATCGCGACGAAGCACCGCACTTCCTGATCAGCGCGGACAAATGCACCGAATGCCTGGGCGACCATGCCGATCCGCAATGCGCGGCGATCTGCCCGATCGAAATGGCAATCGTCAATGAACTCGGGGAATTCCTCAATCCGCCGGGATCACTGACCGGCATTCCAATCGAAAAGCTGAAGGAATTCGGCTTGTGGCGGGAGGCAGCCTGATGGCGGTCATCACTTTTTACGAAAAACCCGGCTGTAAAGGCAATCTGCGCCAGAAGACGCTGCTTGCCGCCGCCGGTCACACCGTCCAGGCGAAAAGCCTGAAAACCGAGGCCTGGACGGCCGAGCGCCTGCTCCAGTTCATCGGCAAGCTGCCGGTCGCCCGCTGGTTCAACCCGGCGGCGCCGGCGATCAAGAGCGGCGAGATCGTGCCCGAGAACATCAGCTTCGAACACGCGCTGCAGTTGCTGCTGGAGAACCCGCTGCTGATCCGCCGCCCGCTGATGGAAATCGGCGACGAACGCATGGTCGGTTTCGATCCGGACGCAGTCGACGCCTGGGTCGGACTCAACGGCGTCGAGCTGCCGGCTGGCAATATCGAAGCCTGCGTGCACGGGCCGGAGGGCCATGGCAGCTGTGGCAGCCATGAGCACGACGAGGAAGAACATGCCGGTTGCGGGACTCACTGACGGCGCCGTCGAGATTGCCCCGGGCGTCCACTGGGTGGGCGCCCTCGACCCGCACCTGCGTTCCTTCGACATCATCCTGAAAACCGCCAACGGCACCAGCTACAACAGCTATGTCGTGCGCGGCGAAAAGGGCGTGGCCGTCATCGACACGGTCAAGGAAAGCTTCGCCGACACCTTCTTCACCCGGCTCGAATCGGTGGCCCGTTACGACGAAATCACCACCATCGTCCTCAACCACCTCGAACCGGATCACAGCGGCGCCCTGCCGGAACTGCTCAAGCGCGCGCCGCAGGCCAAGGTGTACCTGTCCAGCCGCGCGCAGATGATGTTGAAGGCGCTGCTCAAGCCGACCGGCGAAAAGCCGCCCGAATACATCCCGGTCACCACCGACGACGAAGTCGACCTCGGCGGGCGCACCCTGCGTTTCCTGCACACGCCCTACCTGCACTGGCCGGACACCCAATGCACCTACCTGGTCGAGGACGGCATCCTGTTCTCCGGCGACATCTTCGGCTGCCATTTCTGCGATGCCCGGCTGTTCAACGACCGGGTCGGTGATTTCCGCTTTTCCTTCGAGTACTACTACGCGCACATCATGCGCCCATTCCGCGAGCACGTGCTCGACGCGGTGGCGTTGATCGAGCCGCTCGAGCTGGCCACCCTCTGCCCGGCGCACGGCCCCATCCTGCGCCATCAGCCGCGTGACTACCTGCACCGCTACCGCGAACTGGCGACACCGCGGCTGTTCAACGAAGCAAAAAGTGAAAAGACGCTGGTCGTCTTCTACATCTCGGCCTACGGCAACACCCGGCGCATGGCCGAAGCCCTGGCCGCCGGCGCCGAGCGCATTGAAGGCGTGCGCGTCTCGCTGTACGACCTCGAAGGCGGCGAGGACGGCATCTTCACCGACCTGATCGAGGAAGCCGACGGCCTCGCCTTCGGCAGCCCGACGATCAACGCCGACGCGGTCAAGCCGGTGTGGGACGTGCTCTCGTCGCTGACCACGGTCAACGTCAAGGGCAAGCTCGGCGCCGCCTTCGGCTCCTACGGCTGGAGCGGCGAAGCGGTGCGGCTGATCGAGGATCGCCTGCGCGGACTCAAGCTGCGGGTGCCGGTCGAAGGCCTGCGCATCAAGCTCGTCCCCGATGCCGGCGAACTCGACGCCTGCCGCGACCTCGGCGAACAACTGGCGCGCCACCTGACCGGCCGCCTCGAAACGCGCGTCATCGACATGGCCGAACTGGCCTGAAACAGGAGAAAAAACAATGCCCAAAGCAAAAGTCACCTTCCAGGATATCGGCGTCGCCGTGACCGTTCCCGCCGGCACCCGGCTGATCGAAGTCTCGGAGAAGGTCGGTGCCGGCATCACCTACGGCTGCCGCGAAGGCGAATGCTGCACCTGCCTGACCAAGGTGATCGAAGGCGGCGAAAACCTCGCCCCGCCGAGCGTCCTTGAAGACCAGGTGCTGAAGGACAACATGGCCCCGCGCGGCCACCGCCTGGCCTGCCAGGCCCAGATTCTTGGCGGCGAAATCGTCGTCAAACCCGCATAAGACTAAAAGCACGCCAACCCCAACAGAGAAATCCCAATCAACCCGCTCAACCGGAGAAACCGAACATGGCCCTCATTACTTTCAGCAGTCCGATGCACAAGGACAAAACCGTTTATGCCGTTGCTGGCAGCCACACCCAGACCATCCTGGCGCTGGCCAAGGAACATCACATCCCGATCGACTTCGGTTGCCAGGAAGGCAACTGCGGTACCTGCCTGGTCAAGGTCTCCTCCGTTGAAGGCAAGCGCCGTCCGATGGGCGGCCCGCTCAACGTCCGCGAAGTTGCCGCGCTGCTCGACCTCGGCCACATCACCAAGGCCGAAGTCGAACAGATGTACCTCGACGACATCCCGCCGACCCAGTGGCGCCTGGCTTGCCAGATGATCGTCCGCGACGAGGACATCCTGGTCGAGTATCCGAGCAAGTGATGTCATGAACGGTCCGGATCGCCTGCCCACCCGGGCAATGCTCTTCGCCGGACTGCTGGCCGCGCCGGCAGTCGGTGCGGCGGCATGCGATCCGAATCGCCCGCTGCTCGCCAGCATCGTCGCCGGCCAGGCTGACGGTGCCGGCTGCCTGCCCGCCGACCTCGGCCTGGGCGAAGCCCGTTACGCCAGCCTGCTGGCCGGTTTTTTCCCCGGCCAGACGGTTGACCGCAGAAATACGCCAGCGGTCGATCTGCCCGAATTCGAGGAACTGCAGCGCCTGCTGCTCGACCATCGCGCCGGCCTGCGCGAATCCGAACTGTGGGTCGTCGACATCCTGACCACGGCTTGCGTCGGCATGGACCATCTGTGGCAGGACCTCGGCTTCACCGGGCGCGACGAACTGACCCGCCTGATGCAGGTCAATTTCCCGACGCTGGCCGCGGCCAACACCGGCGACATGAAATGGAAGAAATTCCTCTATCGCCAGTTCTGTTCAAGGGAAGGCATTTACGTCTGCCCCGCCCCCTCCTGCGGGGTTTGCAAGGATTACGCCAAATGTTTTGGACCGGAGAACTGATCGCCCGCAACGCGCCGGTTCGCCGCCGCGTCACCGCCGAACGCTCGCCGCTGACCGAGCGTGCCGTCGCCGCCTATGTCGGCCTGGCCATCGGCGACGCCCTCGGCGCCACAGTCGAGTTCATGACGCCCAAGGAAATCCGCGCCCACCACGGCGTCCACGAAAACATCGTCGGCGGCGGCTGGCTGCGCCTCAAGGCCGGCCAGGTCACCGACGACACGACCATGGCGCTGGCGCTCGGCGAATCCATCCTCGCTGCAGGCCGTGTCGATGCACTGGCCGCCGCCGACGCCTTCGACGCCTGGATGCGCGCCAAGCCGGTGGACATCGGCAACACCGTGCGCCGCAACCTGGTCAGCTTCCGCAGCACGCGCCAGCCGGAAGCCCCGCTGTCCGAGCACGACGCCGGCAACGGCGCGGCGATGCGCGTGCTGCCAGTGGCGCTGGCCTGCTACGGTCAACCGGCATCCTCAGTCCGCGCCGCCAGCCGGGCGCAGGCCCATGTCACGCACCACAACCTGCTGTCCGACGCCGCCTGCGAAACCCTGATCTTCATGGTCCAGGACTTCCTCGCCGGCCGCGATGTCATCGACGTCGAACGCGAACGCGCCGGCGGCCTGGTCCAGGCCTTCCCGGTCTTCGCCTGGGATCGCAAGCACAGCGAAAATCCCAGCGGTTACGTGGTCGACACGATACAGGCGGTTTTCCAGTCGCTGTTTGCCACCGAATGCTTCGAGGACTGCCTGATCGACATCGTCAACCGGGGCGGCGATGCCGACACCACTGGCGCCATCGCCGGCATGCTGGCCGGCGCCCGTTACGGGCTGGAGGGCATCCCGCGGCGCTGGTTGCGCGGTCTCGACGAACTGACCCGCGTCCGTTGTGAAAAGCAGGCCGAAGCGCTGATCGCGCTGGCGGAAAAGGCTGTCTGACAAGCCTCTCCGGGCGTGGATGACTTTTTCCGGCGGATTGGGTAAATTCGCGCGCCGCTCACACGGGTTACGCCATGGACAACGACATCCAGATTCGCCTGATTCAGGAAGACAACCGCGTTTTTCTCGACATGCCGGATACCCCGGATAACCCCTGCTTTTCCTGCGGGGCCTGTTGCCAGCATTTCCGTGTTTCCTTCTACTGCGGCGAGGTTGCCGGCGGCAGCGGCGGCTTCGTTCCGGCCGAACTGGTGACCATGCTCAACCCGGTGATGGCCTGCATGAAAGGCACCGAAGCCGGCGGCGCCCGCTGCGTTGCCTTGCAGGGCACCATCGGCCAGCCGGGCATTGCCTGCGGCATCTATGCCAACCGGCCGACCCCCTGCCGCGAATTTCCGACCTGGCTCGACGACGGCAGCCCCAACCCGGATTGCCAGCGCCTGCGAGCCACCATCGGCCTGCCGCCGCTGCAACCAGTGGCGCCGACCCCGCCGCACACCAGCGAACCGGTGCAGCTGAGCGACCCGCTCGCCACCCTGAGCGAATGCCTGCCAAGCGCCCCCGCACAGGCGGATACCGACTGTTGCAAACCGTTACTTGAGGGCGAGCCGGCGCCCCCTTATGCTGTGATCCATGAGCTGAACAGACATCAGCCCTGACGGTCGGGTCTCCTCCCCCTCCCCCAAACCGTCCTGAAAGCCTCGTACTCCCCCCGGTGCGAGGCTTTCGCCCTTTCAGGTGGGCAGCAGCGCCGAGGCCAGGGTTTTCAGGGCGGCCAGCGGCGGCGCTTCGCGCAGGCTGATCATGCCGGTCGGTACCCGGGCGATTTCCGGCGGCACCGTTTCCACGACCAGATCGTCGGCGTGCAGCGACTGCTCGACCACCCGGCGCGGCATCAGCGTCCAGCCGAGGCCGACCGAAACGCAGCCGAGAATGCCTTCGAGCGTGCCAAATTCCATCGCATCGCTCAGCGTATGTCCCTGGCTGCGCTGCCAGGCCTGCGCCCGGGCCCGGTAGGCACAGCCCTCGCGGAACAGGATCAGGGGCTGCTGCAGCGGATCGCTGCCGGCGGCATGCACCTGTACCAGTTCCTCGACCACCAGTTCCTCGAACTGCAGATCGGGATCGACCACCGGTCCGGCAATGAAGGCGCAGTCGAGCTTGTGCTGGCGAACTTTGTCGGCCAGCGCCGCACTGGTGTCGGTAAACACCCGCAGCTCCATGCCCGGATGGCTGGCCCGCACCGCCTTCAGCGCGCGCGGCAGATGCAGGGCGGCAAAGGTTTCCATGGCGCCGATACGCAACTCGCCGGTGCTCTCGCCGACCTGGCGCACCGCCGCCGTCGTCTGCCGCTCCAGCATCAGCATGCGCCGGGTGTAGTCAAGCAGCACGCGGCCCGGCGGTGCCAGTTCCAGCCCGCGTCCCTTGCGGAAGAACAGCTCGGCACCGAGCTCTTCTTCCAGCCGGCGGATGCGCGCGGTGACGTTGGATTGCACCGTATTCAGCTTGCGCGACGCAGCCAGGATGCCGCCTTCCTCGACCACCGCCTGAAAGGTTCTGAGCGCGACCAGTTCCATAACCATCTCCAATAACGAACGATTCGTTCTTGATAAATCAATTGTTGAGATAGCTTAGCCCGTTTATCGTTGTCGCACCAACAGGAGACAACAATGAACGAACAACGAGAACGGCTCAAGGTACTGGGCGCGGGGATATTCAGCCTGCTGCTGGCGATGGGCGTCGCCCGCTTCGCCTACACGCCACTGCTGCCGCTGATGCAGCAGCAGGCCGGCCTGGGCATCGCCGACGCCGGCTGGCTGGCGGCGATCAATTACGGCGGCTACCTGTGCGGCGCCCTGCTCGCCTCGCTGGTCAGCGATCTGGTGCTCAAGGACAAGCTCTACCGGATCGGCATGATCCTGGCCATCGCCAGTACGGCAATGATGGGGCTGAGCACCGATCCAACAGTGTGGGCAATATCCCGCTTCGTCGCCGGCCTGAGCAGCGCGGCAGCGATGCTGTTCGGCACCGGGCTGATCCTCAACTGGCTGATCCGCCACCAGCATCGCAGCGAACTGGGCATCCACTTTGCCGGCATCGGGCTCGGCATTGCCGGCTGTGCCGCTGCCGTGGCGTTGATGCAGCACTGGCTGGACTGGCGCGAGCAGTGGTTCGCGCTGACCGCCCTCGGCTGCCTGCTCGCCATCCCGGCGCTGCGCTGGCTGCCGGCACCGGACACCAGCGGTCTGACGCGCAGCGGCGAAAAGCTCGAGGACAACCCGCCGTCGCCGCTGTTCATGCGCCTGTTCATGGCCGCCTACTTCTGCGCCGGCGTCGGTTACGTGGTCAGCGCCACCTTCATCGTCGCCATCGTCGACCGCCTGCCCGGCATGGCCGGCCAGGGCACGCTGGTCTTCCTCGCGCTCGGCGTCGGCGCCGCACCGGCCTGCATCGTCTGGGATCTGATCGCGCGGCGCATCGGCGATCTCAACGCACTGATCGCCGCCGCCGTGCTGCAGATCGCCGGCATCCTGCTACCGCTGGCCGGCGGCCTGCCGGCGGCGCTGGCCGGAGCGATGCTGTTCGGCGGCACCTTCATCGGCATGGTCAGCCTGGTGCTGACCATGGCCGGCCGCTACTACCCGACCCGCCCGGCCAAGATGATGGGCAAGATGACCGTTTCCTACGGCGTCGCCCAGATCCTGGCGCCGGCCATCACCGGCTGGCTGGCCGCCAGCCGTGCCGGCGACTACGCGGTCGGCCTCTACCTGGCGGCCGGGGTGATGCTGGTCGGCAGCGTGCTGTTGCTGGTGCTGAAGGTGGTTCAGCGGCGCGAGGCCATGGCCGACGCGCCGCTGGCCAGCGTCCTGCAGCCTTGACTGGCCTTCAGCGTTGGCACTCGGCAACCAGTTCGGGAATACGCCCGGCCGGCAAGGCCGGGCTGCAGTAGAAGCCCTGGTATTCGTCGCACTTGTGCCGCCTCAGGAAGTCGAGCTGCTCGTCGGTCTCGACCCCTTCGGCAATGACCTTGTGCTCCAGTTCGGCCGCAATCCCGATCACCATACGGACGATCGCCGCATCGTTGGTGTTGTGTTCGAGATCGCGAACAAAAGCGCGGTCGATCTTGATCTTGTCGATGGGGAAACGCTTGAGGTAGGACAAGCTGGAGTAGCCGGTGCCGAAATCGTCGATCGACAGGCTGACGCCGATTTCCTTCAAGGCCTGCATCAACTGGATGACCCGCTCCGGGTCCTCGACGATGACGCTTTCGGTGATTTCCAGTTCGAGATAACGTGCTTCCAGCCCGGACATCTCTAGCGCATTCTTGACCATTGCGACGATGTCGACCCCGTGAAACTGCACGGCGGAAAGATTGACCGCCACCACCTTCGGCGGCATCCCGGCATCCTGCCAGGCCTTGTTCTGGCGACAGGCTTCTTCCAGCACCCAGACACCGATCGGCAGGATCAGGCGACTTTCCTCGGCAATCGGAATGAACTTGACCGGTGAGACCATGCCAAGCTCGGGATGAAACCAGCGCAACAGGCTTTCAAAACCGACGATCTCGCCGCTCGTCAGATCGACTTGCGGCTGATAGTGCAATTCCAGTTCACCGCGATTCAGCGCACCACGCAACTCGCTTTCCAGTCGCAGCCGCTCGGCCATGCGCACATTCATGTCGGCGGCAAAGAAACGGAAACGGTTCTGGCCGGTCGACGCGCGAGCGTGATGCAAGGCGGCATCGGCATTGCGCAGCAGCGTGGAAACGTCGGCACCATCTTCGAACAGGCTGCAGATCCCCGCACAGGCTGTCAGGACCACATCGCTGCCTTCGATGGCAACCGGCCGCGCCAGGTTGTCCAACAATTTGCGGGCAACCACTTCGGCAGTTTTCGGGTTGTTGCCTTGCAGCACCAGAACACCGAACTGGTCGCCACCGAGACGACCAAGCGCATCGCCATCGCGCAGCGAGCGACTCAGGCGCGCGCCCATCCGGCGCAATACGGCGTCACCGGCAGCATGCCCAAAGGCATCATTGATGCGGCTGAGCTGGTCATCGAGATCGATGATGATCAAAATCCCCTGTCTGCCGGCGGCCAGCCATTCCCCCATCAGGCGGGCAAAGCCCTGCCGGTTCGGCAGTTCGGTCAGTTGGTCGAAATGCGTCAGCGACTCGATGCGCGCCTCGGCGGCCTTGCGCTCGCTCAGGTCGGCGACGAATACCGACCAGTTGACCAGTTCACCGGCGTCGTTATGGATCGCGCTGATGTTGCAACTGATCGGCAGAGGACTGCCATCCTTGCGCATCGCCCGTAACTCACCCTGCCAGCGCCCCTGCTCCTCAAGCATATGAACAATGCTCTCCAGCTTCGCGGCATCCTCGAAACTCTCGACGATGAAACGTGGCAAGCGCCCCTGCATGTCGGCCAGTTCATAGCCACTCATCTTGGTGACGGCCTGATTCAGCGTCAGCACACGACGCTCCTTGTCGAGAATCAGCACGGCGTCACTGGCATGATCGAAGAAGTGCGTGATCAGGCGCTGGCGCTCCTCGGCTTCGAAACGCTCGCTCATGTCCCAGGCAACGCCAGCCAGGCCGCAGGCCTCACCGGCATCACCATAGACCGGAACGCGCAGGAACTCGAAGGGCCGCAACTCTCCCTTCAACTACAACCAGACCAGTTGACGCACCGGCGCCCCCTTGCGATAGACCTCAAGCTGGCCTTCGCGCAACCGCCGTGCTTCTTCGGCGGAAAACAGATCATCCACCGTGCTGCCGACGACCGCCTCCATCGGCAGGCCCCGCTGGCGACAAAAAGCCTCGTTGACTGCCAGGAAGCGCCCGTCGTTATCAAGCAACCAGGCCGGATCGGGAATCGAGTCGAGCAAGGCCCGGCCCTGACGGGTTTTCTCGGTATAGGCGCGACTCATCTTTTCGGCCAGCGCCTCGGCCTGGCGATAACCGCGACGCCACGAACGCATCAAGGCGATCAGGGCAAGCAGCAGAACCGTACCGAGTACCGCGTAGATCAACGCCCGACGCTGCCATTCGCGCAGGACTTCCTGCTCGGCCAGACCGACGGTGAAAATGAAGGGAAAACCTTCGACCACACGATAGGCAAACACCCGGGACTCCCCATCAAGCTCGCCGGTGCGCCGGAAACTGCCGGCGACCTCGCCGGCCTGCAGGCGCTCCGGAATCACGCTGTTGTCCAGGCGTCGTATCTGCTGTCCCGGAATTCCCGGCCAGCGGGCGAACAGTTCGAGATCCCGGCTCCACAGGGCGACGATGCCGTGCTTCCCGATATCCAGTGACTGGTAATAACGTTCGAAATAGTCGGCACGCAAGGCCCCTAGAATGATGCCGGCAAACTGCCCGTCACGATCCTCGAGGCGCCGGGCAAAAACGATCACTACATCGCCCGTCACCCGGGAGACGATGGGCGGCGAAATGACCAATCCGGCGTCGGGATCATCGCGCAGGCGCATGAAATACGGACGGTCGGCAATATTGGCTGCGGCCAGGACGCCGCTCGCATCGTAGAGATAACGGCCTTCCGGATCGGCCACCCGGAAACTATGCACTTCGGGAAAATGTTGCTGGTAGCGCTGCAGCTCGTATTCGATAACGGCACGCGACTGACGGTCTGCCACAGCATGCTGGAAACGTTCAACAAAATCGGAAAGGTAATGATCGATCTGACGGGCCGAGCCCTGGAAATGGCCTTCAAGCAGCCTGGTCAGCGTGCCACCCTGTTGTTCTGCCGCCAGTAACTCCCGCTCGCGTGACTGCTGGAGATCGAGTCCAACCCAAGCGAACATTCCGAGAAAAACAGCCGTGACGAACAAGGTCCCGACACGCAACGACCACGTGGCTGCCATTATTTTCCCCTGCAATCTGTTGAATTTTTTTTGCAGTCTAGCATGTGACTTACATGTCTAAACCTCATCAGCGCAGGAAAGAAGGGACGGTTTAGCTCAAGGCGGCATTCGCTTGAGAGATGCTGCCAGCGCGGCATCCATGGTTGCCAGATGGGTAGCGAACCAGGCGGGTAGGCCGCGGGCGTAATCACGGGCCGACTTCAGGCGACCGGCAGCGACACCGCGGCCGAAATGCGCCAGTTCGCCAAGCACGCGCAGATGCTCGCTGTTGTGCTCGCCGATGGCAGGAAAACGACAGGCTTTCATCAACTTGCCTTCGTGCTCGAAGTGCGCCCGGGTGTGTTCAGCCAATTGCTTGAACAGGGCGGGAAATTCGTCGTCCGAAGCCGTCTGCAAGGCATCGGCCAGGGCAACGAATTCCTGATGGGTGGCGTCCATGTCCGCCACCCCGAGCGCCATACGCTCATCCCAGGGCATCAGATGGCGCCGTGGTTTTCGCGCTTGTTGGCATTGGTCTTGCGGAGTGCTTCCTCAATTGCCACCTCCGGGCATTTGAAGTCATGGCTCTTGAGCTCCTCGTACACCTTGACCACCTTGTCGGCAGCGCCCATGCCCTTGAAATCGCCCTTTTCGAGACCAAGGACTTCGCACAGTTCGGTCCACACCATGCCCTGAACCATGGGAATGAAGACGACCGGTGCGCCATTCACGGTGTAGACGAAGGGATTGTCGATATTGACGGTGTACAGCACGACCAGGCTGCCCGGCTTGATATCGGCACCGTATTTATCCATTAGCGCGGGGAAGAATTGCAGCTCGTCGATGGAACCGACCAGCAGCTTGAGTTCGTCGCCGGCGGTGAGAAGGATGGCCTGTTTCAGGACTTCGACCGGCGGCTTGCGGCGGCCCTGGGCATCGGCAACTTCGCCTTCCTTCAAGATCAGTTCGCCACGGTAGGCGACCCAGCCGGCTTCACTGGCGGCTTCCTTGAAATTGGCGTTGAAAAACAACGATTCGTAACGATCCATCAGCATTTTGCTTTTTCCTTCCCTGAGTTGAAATATTGTTGGTAGCAGCTAGTTAGCAATTTTCTTGCCTTCGCTGGAAGCCACCAACCACGCGGAATCGGCACAATGCGCGAAGCCGAATGTCGGATTCCGGACAAAGCGGATGACGGCATTCCTGGAATATCCCGGCGACAAATCCATAAGAGAAAGCGCATAATCCATTTCAATAGAATTCGAATAGCAAACAGATCGGCTTTTCCATGAAACGCTGCGCCTGGCTCCCACTCCTGATGACCCTCAGTCTGGCTGGAACGCCAGCGGCCTACGCCGAAACGGCGAGCAACGAGACGTTCTGGTCAGCACTCGAAATCAAGGGTTTTGGTACGCTGGGTCTTGCCCGTTCCGACGAAGACAGGACGGAGTACGTTCGCGACCTGTCGCAACCAGATGGTCTGGGGCGACACTGGAGCGGCAAGATCGATTCCATCCTCGGCCTGCAGACCAATCTGCGGCTGAACGCCAGGACAGAAGCCGTCGTTCAGGGCATTGCCCGTTATCGTTACGACGGCAGCTGGCGCCCCGAACTGAGCTGGGCTTTCCTGCGCCACGACATTTCGCCGGATTTCACCGTGCGCCTCGGTCGCATGGGTACCGAGTTCTACCTGCAGGCCGACTCTCGGATGATCGGCTACGCCAACCTGACGGTGCGTCCTCCCGCCGATTATTTCGGGCCCATCGTCGTTTCCTGGTTTGACGGCATCGATGCCAGCCTGACCACCGATACCGGCAGCGGCCTGCTGCGCGGCAAGCTGTTCGCCGGCTGGGCAGCGGAGAAAACCCCCTTCGTCGAGCCTCACACCTGGGACTTGCGCGGCTCGCGCATGCTTGGCGGGCATCTCGACTATCTCAACGGCCCTTGGCAATTACGCGTCGGACGCTCGCAGATCCGCTTCAAGCATCAGCAACCACTGCGAGAGGTCGCCGGCTTCGACATCCTGGCTGCGGCCCCGGAGCTTTCAGTCGTCGGTCGCACGGCCACCTACGACTCCGTGGGTCTCGCCTACGACGAGGGGCGCTTTCAGGCCCAGGGGCAGATCAGCCGGATTCGCTACGACACGGCCGCCTATGAGGACACCCATGCCGGCTATCTGACCCTCGCCTACCGGATCGGCCAGACCACACCCTATATCGGTTATTCGCGCACCCGCTCGACGGCGGCCCGGCTGACCACGCCGATGGCACCGGCACTGGCCACCGCGGTCCGCGACTTCATCGCCGAAACCCACGCCGACCAAGCTACCCTGACACTTGGCACCCGCTGGGACCTGAGGCAGAACATGGCGCTCAAGGCCCAGATCGACATGGTGCACGGAAAATCCGACTCGCGTTTCCCGCAACGGAATACCCAGCGTGACTGGGACGGCCGGCTGAACGTGTTCAGCCTGACGCTGGACTTCGTTTTCTGAGCACCACGATCATGTTGCGCGCACTCATCGCCCTCCTGATCCTGTCGGTTCACCTTGCTGTGCAGGCGGAACCGGTCGTCGTGATGCGCGCCCAGACGGCGGAAACCCTCAGCCACGAAGCCGTGACCAACATCTTCATGGGCCGTTTCCGCGCACTGCCCTCCGGCAACCCGGCCCAGCCAATCGACCAGCCGCGGGATTCCCCCTTGCGCGCCCACTTCTATCAACGTCTGGTCAACAAGGACCAGACCAGCATAAACGCCTACTGGAGCCGACTGCACTTCTCCGGCAAGGCGAGTCCGCCGCTGCAGACCGCCAGTGAAGACGAGGTCATCCGCCAGGTGCTGCGCCAGCCCGGGGGCATAGCCTATGTCAGGCGCGCCCAGGTCGATAGCCGGCTGCGCATCGTGTTCGAGCTTCCACCCTAGGTCTGCCGATGAAAACCGCATTCGTCCGCGACGGCATCCTGCTCCGTTCCATCCTGGTCACCATCCTGGCCTTCTGCCTGGTCGGCGTGGTTACTGTGGCCTATACGATGCAATCGGCGCGCGCCCAGGCCGAAGCACAATCCCGCGAACGCATCGAGCAGTTGCTCGACACTGTCCAGAGCACCTTGCAGGTTGCCGGCTTCGTCAAGGACAGGGAACTGGCCCGCGAGGTTGCCCAGGGGCTGCTCAGCAACCCGGTGGTCCTGCGCGTCACCATCCGCGAAAACGGAAACCTGCTGGCCGACCTGGCACGCCGAAGCCAGCCGCCATCCGGCGAGATACAGGCCGACAACCTGGTCCGCGACATCCACTCGCCTTTCGTCGGCGGCGAAGTCATCGGCGAGATACGACTGACACCCGACCCTGACGTCATCGAACGACACATCCGGACCGAAGTCATTGACCGGACCTGGCAACTGGTCTGGCAACTGGCGCTGATCTCGGGCGTCATGGTGGTCACCCTGCTGGCTTTCGTGATTCACCCGATCAGCGCCATTTCCCGCGAACTGCACCGGATGAGCCCGACGGCCGGCGACCGGCTGAAAATCCCGCCCGGCCACGCCAAGACCGAGATCGGTCGACTGGTCACCGACGTCAATGCACTGGCCGGCGACCTGGTCCGTGCCCTCGACGAAGAGCATGCCCTGCGCTTGCAGCAGGAACTGGACGAACAGAAGTACCACGCCATCTTCGAAAATGCCGAGAGCGGCATTTTCCTGGTCAGGCGCAATGGCCGCGTCGCCTCCTGGAATCCGGCACTGGCGCGCCTGCTGGGTATTGCCCGCGCCGACAAGTTCACCGGCGAACTACTACTGCTCGACCTGCCCTGGTCCGAACCGACCGCCATCGGCATGTTGATCGAACGGGTGTTCGTCACCGGCGAGGCAGCCGAGCGCGACCTGATGCTGCAACGCCAGGACCGCACGCACTTCTGGCTCAACATCATGCTCAGCCCGGTTGGCGACGATCTCCTGCAAGGCGTCGCGCATGATGTCTCGGCGCTCAAGGAGGCCGAAGCGGAAGCGAGACGGCAGGCGATGACCGATCCGCTGACCGGGCTGGCCAACCGCGCCAGCCTGGAACATCTGCTGGGCACGCGGATTCGCCAGCATTTCCAGCAGGCCACCCCCTGCTTCACCTTGCTGCATGTCGATCTCGACAAATTCCGGCAGATCACCGAAGGCATCGGCGTGCCGGCTGGCGACGAAATCCTGCGCGTGGTCGCTGCCCGCCTGGGCGCCCAGGTCAAGGGCAACGACACACTGGCCCGGCTGTCCGGCGACATCTTTGCCGTGGTTCTGCAGAATCTCGGCGACGACGAGACCATCGGCAAGGTGGTCGAGCGTCTGATGCTCAGCCTGCGCCAGCCCTACCTGCTCGACGGCTCACCGATCCAGCTGACCGCCAGCATCGGCATCACCCTGTTCCCGCACGATGCGACCGACGCCCCCAGCCTGTTGCGCAATGCCGAACTGGCCTGCGACAAGGCCAAGAACGCCGGTGGCAACCAGCCAGCCTTTTTCGCGCCGAACCTGGCCGAGGCCGCCGAGCAACGGCGACACCTGGAAAACGATCTGCGTCTGGCTGTCGCCGGCGGGCAATTCGAACTTTACTGCCAGCCCATCGCCGACCTGGCCAGCCGTCGCGTCACCGGCGCCGAGGGCTTGATTCGCTGGCGCCACCCGGAACGCGGCCTGGTGCCACCCGACCGTTTCATCCCGATTGCCGAGCAGACAGGCCTGATCAACGAAATCGGCCTGTGGGTCATCGAGACCGCCTGCCGCCAGTTGGCCGACTGGCGGGCGGCCGGCATTCCCTGCTACCTGTCGGTCAACGTTTCCGGTCGCCAGATACCCAATGGGCTGCCGCCGGCGGCCATTGCCGAGGCCATGCAACGCCACGGCGTATCGCCGGCAAGCCTGGTTCTGGAAATCACCGAGGGCGTCCTGCTCAACAACATTGCCGAAGCCCAGGCCTGGCTGCAGGCGATCAAGCAGCTCGGGCTGCGCGTTTACCTCGACGATTTCGGCACCGGCTATTCGTCGCTCTCCTATCTCAAGCGCTTCCCGCTCGATACGCTGAAGATCGACCGCTCCTTCGTCCAGGACATGCAGGTCGGCAACAGTGAATACTCACTGGTCGAAGCCATCGTCGCCATGGCCCGCAGCCTGGGGCTCAAGGTCGTGGCCGAAGGCGTGGAAACCACGGAACAACTGGGCATGCTGGCCCGCATGGGCTGCCACCACGCCCAGGGCTATCACCTGGCGCGCCCGCTACCGCCGGCGGAATTTTCCGAAGCACTGCAGGAAATCGACCGCCGGCTGGCGCAGACCGAGCCAGTGAGCTGATTCAGGCCGGCACCGCTGCGCCGATGAATTCGAAGATGTCGCCGTCGATGATCTCCAGCCCGATCTTCTTGCAGTAGCGCTGCTCCTTGGCCGTCGGCTCGGGAATGAACACCCAGCCGGCCGGCTGGGCGGCGGAGTAGATCATGTCGGCCATGACCATGCGTTCGGTGTCGCGGTTCAGGCGCATGCCCATCAGCAGGTACTGCTTGCCCTTACGCAACTCCTTGACCTCGGGCGGAATCGAGAAACCGCCCATCAGCTCGGTGATGAAGTCGACGTAGTCGGCATCCGAGGCGATGTAGTCGCCTTCCGGCAAGGGCGTGCCCATGGGCTTGAACAGGATGGGCCGGCCCGGCGGGATCTGTTCGACCCGCTGGTAGCTGCTGCCGTCCCAGGAAAATATCTTGTAGCGGAAGGCCGTCCCGGCGATGCGGGCGATGCCGACGATCAGGGTATGCGGCACCCCGGCGTAGGAGGCCTGTAGCTGGGTGTCGCGATTGATGTCGATGACGTAGGCCGGCGCAATCGTCTTCAGCCAGTCATGCACCGCCGCCCGCGTCCATTGGGTGTCGCCATAGGTCTTGTTCAGGAAGCGGGTGACGGCGCTGCGTCCGCGCTTGAGTTCGACATTCATCGCCGCCCGGGGGAATTCGTACATCAGCTTGGGCGCCATCGGCTTGCCACCGTTCATGGCGATGATCAGGGAGTCGCTGTCGGCGGGAATCGGCGCACCGCTGGCGGCATCCCTGACATCGGCGAGCACGCCCGGGCCAAGATAAGGAACGATACTGCCGTCGCGCAGGCCGGCCAGCAATTTTTCACGCAGTTCGGGAGTCATGTTTTTTCTCTTGAGTTGGGTCGATCACCGTCAATGCAAAATCCAGGCCCATCCGTTATCGACCATATACCGTCAATTGCGTTTTCCCCCGTTGCAACATGTCGGATTTACGACAGGGAAGAGCGTTAGACAAACCACAGGCATAAGTGCAAACTAGGCAAAAATCTGTTAATGACCAACAATTAACAAAAACAACAGGCGGAGCAAAACCCTAATGGCGAACGAATCCCGTCCCACCATCCTGGTCGTCGACGACACACCGGATAATCTGGCCGTCGTCGGCGGCATACTGGGCAGCGAATACCGCGTCCGGGTTGCCAACTCTGGCGAGCGCGCCCTGCATGTCGCCAACAGCGACCCGCGCCCGGAACTGATCCTGCTCGACATCATGATGCCCGGCATGGACGGCTACGAAACCCTGCGCCGCCTGCGCGAAGACCCGGCCACCCGCAACATCCCGGTCATCTTCGTCACCGCCATGGACGCCGACAACGACGAGGCCGTCGGTTTGCAGATGGGCGCCGTTGATTACGTGACCAAGCCGATCCGCCCAGCCATCCTGCTCGCCCGCATCCGCACCCGCCTCGAACTGCAGGCCGCCCGTGACCACCTGGCCCGCCAGAACGAAATCCTCGAAGCCCGCGTCGCCAAGCGCACACGAGAAGTCGAGCTGATCAAGGATGTCGGCATGCACGCGCTGGCCACGCTGGCCGAAAAGCGCGACAACGAGACCGGCAACCACCTGCTGCGCACGCGCGGTTACATCGAGGTGTTGATGACCGATCTGGCGCAACGCCCCGAATTCGCCGAACTGACGCCGCTGCGCCAGAAGCTGATTGCCAAGGCGGCACCGCTGCACGATATCGGCAAGGTCGGTATCCCCGACGCCATTCTGCTCAAGCCCGGCCGCCTGACGCCGGAAGAGTTCGAGATCATGAAGACGCACGCACGCATCGGCGCCGACGCGCTCGACGAAGCCATCGCCCGCGTGCTCACCGATCGCCAGCAGAATCAGCCAGCCGAAGAGGATCGCTATTCGCTCGACTTTCTCGAAGCCGCCCGCGAAATTGCCGGCGGACACCACGAAAAATGGGACGGCAGCGGCTACCCGCGCGGTCTCAAGGGCGACGAAATTCCCCTGTCGGCCCGCCTGATGGCCCTGGCCGATGTTTTCGACGCGCTGATTTCCAAACGGCACTACAAGATCGCCTTCCCGCTCGAGGAAGCCATTCGCATCATCGTCGACGGCCGGGGCAAGCACTTCGACCCGCGCATCGTCGACTGCTTCCTGCAGCGCATCGAAGACTTCACCAGCATCGCCGACCGCTATGCAGACCATCCCGACGAAGCCGGAAAGGAAACCCCATGAACGCACGCCGCCTGCTGTTGGCCGTACTGGCCTGCCTGCCCACCCTCGCCTTTGCCCAGGCCACCCCTGAAAACGGCAAGAAGGCGTTCACCGAAGTCATGGCCACCCGCGCCACCCTCGATCAGCTGCGTGCCGGCGGTCATGTGCTGTACATCCGCCATGGCAATACCGACAACAGCCGTGCCGACCGTTTCCCCAACGTCGATCTCAAGGACTGCGAGACACAACGCATCCTCAACGATGACGGCCGCAAGCTGATGCGCGATATCGGCAAGCAGTTGCGCGTGGCGAAGATTCCGGTCGGCGAGATTCTCGCCAGCCCGATGTGCTGCACCCGCGAATCGGCCAACCTGATGTTCGGCGAACGCTTTACGGTCAGCGAACCGCTGATGTATTCGGCCAACATGACCAGCGAAGAAAAAAAGCCGCGCCTGGCCGCGCTCGCCCGTATCCTGCGCGACCCGGTCGCCGCCGGCAGCAACCGGGTACTGGTCGCCCACGCCCCCAACCTCGCCGACCTGATCGGATTCTTCGTCAAACCCGAAGGCACGGTCGTGATCTTTGCCCAGCGCGGTGACGCCGGTTACGAATACGTCGCCAGCATTCCGCCGGGGCTGTGGCCGCAACTGCTGCGCTGACCCCGATGCTGCTGCGTCGCCTGCAATTCCTGCTGCTGTTCTTCATGCCCGTGGTGCTGGGCATCGCCACGGCATTCCTGTTTGGCTGGCAGACGCTGACGCAGTATGAAGACGACAACCGCCGCCAGGCCGACGCCCACGCCGGCGACCTGCGCGTCCAGGCCGATGCCGGCCGCCTGGCGCTCGACATGCAGAGAATCCAGGGCCTGCTCATCGATCTGCTGGGCGAAGCCCGTGCCGGCAAGACCAGCGAAGGCAGGGCCTACGAGGTCCATACCGCAGTCGTCGATGCCCTGGCCACGATTGAAAGACGGTTGGCCACGCTGCAAGGTGATAACCCGCACCCTGAGCTGGAGGAAGCGTTCAAGCGCGCCCACGGCGCCTTTCTCGACTACCGGGCACAGGCGATTTCGACCACCGACATCGTCAGCATCGACCCGACCGTGGCCGGCACACACGTGGAAAACGCCTACGTCTTCTACATGAAATTCGCGACCCAGATGCACGAACTGGCCGCCAACCTCAGCCAGGCGTCGCTGGAGCGCATGGCCATTGCCCAGCAGCAGCGCCAGGAAAGCATGGCGCGCGCAGCCAGCACTTCCTGGTTGCTGTTCTTGCTGATGGTCCTTTTCTGGGTGGCCGTCGTCTGGGCCACCGCCCGCTACATGGCGATTGTCGCCACCGCCCTCAAGCGCCTGGGCGAGGGCGGCACCCTGGAAGCGGGGAATGTCAGCGCACTGCGCCAGGTCAAGGGCTTCTTCCTCAAGGATTTGTCACAGGCGGTCATGGCCTTCGGCGACAGCCTGCGCGGCCGGGCGCAAGCCGAGGCCGGCCTGCGCCAGGAACGCCAGCAACTGACGCTGTTGCTGCACAGCATGCCCGACCTGATCTGGTTCAAGGATGCCGACGGCCGCTATCAACGCTGCAACCCGCGTTTCGAAAGTTTTGCCGGGCGCAGCGAGGCCGAGATCGTCGGCAAGACCGACCTCGAACTGTTTCCCGAGGAAGACGCCCAGCGCTATCGCAAGCTCGACCGGATCGCCATCGACGCCGGCTACCCGGTCGCCCATCAGGAATGGCGGCAGTTCCACGACGGCCACCGCGAACTGCAGACCATTCACAAGGTCGCGGTGCGCGACGAAAACGGTTTTCTCTACGGCATCCTCGGCGTCGGTCGCGACATCACCGCCGAACACCTGGCCGAGGAGGAGGTCTTTGCCAGCCAGAAAGTCCTGGCCCGCACCCAGGCGATTGCCCGGATCGGCAGCTGGAGTTTCGATTTTTCCGGCAATCGCCTGAGCGGTTCAGCCGAGGCGGCCAGCATCATGGGCTTGCCGCTGCAGGGCGGCATCGCCCCGCAGGATTTCTTCGCCGCCATCGACGCCGCCGACCGCGAACGGGTCAGGGAAAACTGGCAGCAGGCCGTGCATCACGGCATTTTCGACGTCGAACACCGGATCACCGCCGGCGACCGCAACAAGTGGGTCCGCCAGCGCGCCGAGATCGAATTCGACGAAAACGGCAAGGCCCGCCGGGCCAACGGCATGGTCCAGGACATCACGTCGATCAAGATCGCCACCGAAGCGCTGCGCCGTCGCGAAGAACTGTTCTCGACCATCGTCGGCCAGGCCGAACACGGCATCCTGCTGATCGACATCAAGCGCATGGGCTTCGTCGAGTTCAACGACGCCGCCTGCCGCCACCTTGGCTACAGCCGCGAGGAGTTCGCCGACCTCGACCTGTATGCGATCCAGACCGATGCCGGCAAGCGCACCGAGGTCGATGACGACATCCGCCTGGTACTCCGTGACGGCAACGCCTCGTTCGAGAGAAGTTACCGTTGCAAGGACGGCTCGAGCCGCATCTTCTCGCTGTCGGTCAAGGCCATCCATCTCGACGACACGCCGCAGGCCGCCATTGTCTGGAGCGACATCACCGAGCGCAAGCAAGCCGAAGAAGACCTCGAACGCTACCGCAATCACCTCGAAGAACTGGTCACCGCCCGTACCGTAGAACTGGCTGAAGCGCGCGATGCCGCGCAGGCGGCCAGCCGCTCCAAGAGTTCCTTCCTGGCCAACATGAGCCACGAAATCCGCACCCCGATGAACGCCATCATCGGCCTCACCCACATGCTCCGCCGCGAAATCGGCGATCAACGCCAGGCCCAGCAACTCGACAAGGTGGCCGGTGCCGCCACCCACCTGCTCGGCATCATCAACGACATCCTCGACTTCTCGAAGATCGAGGCCGGCAAGATGTCGCTCGAACCCACCGATTTCGACGTCGACCGCGTCATCGGCGACGTGTGCACGCTGGTCAGCGAAAAGGTCCAGGCCAAGGGCCTCGAACTGGTCGCCGACATTTCCTCGCTGCCCCCCGCCCTGCACGGCGACGGTCTCCGGCTCGGCCAGATCCTGATCAATTTCCTGAGTAATGCCGTCAAGTTCACCGAGCGCGGCAGCATCGTCGTGCGCGGCAGCATCCTCGACGAAACCCCGGAAGACCTGCTGATCCGCCTCGAAGTCCAGGACAGCGGGATCGGCATGAACGAGGAGCAGCTATCGCGCCTGTTCCGCGCCTTCGAACAGGCCGACGCCTCGACCACCCGACGCTACGGCGGCACCGGCCTGGGACTGGCGATCACCCGCCGGCTGGTCGACCTGATGGGCGGCAAGCTCGGCGTCAACAGCACGCCGGGCCAGGGCAGCACCTTCTGGATCGAACTGCCGTTCGGCAAGGTGGCCGGCTTCAATCACCGCAGCAACGCCGACATCCTGCCGCCCGGCACGCGCGCGCTGGTCGTCGATGACATCGAGGACGCGCGCATCTCGATGGCCGCAGTGCTCAGCGAACTGGGTGCCCGCCCCGACTGCCTGGCCAGCGGCAACGAAGCCCTGGCCCGCCTGCAGGCAGCCGAAGCCGAGGGCGACCCCTACGGCCTGCTGCTGCTCGACTGGCAGATGCCTGGCCTCGACGGCATCGAGGTCGGCCGGCGCATCCAGGCCGGGCAACTGGCCAAGGCACCGAAAACCTTCCTCGTCAGCGGCACCCTGGGCGCGCCACGCGACGACATGAGCAGCCTGGGTTTTGCCGGTTTCATTCCGAAGCCGCTGACCCCGTCGAGCCTGCTGGTTGCCCTCGAACGCCTGGAGGATCGCCTCGATCAGAAGCATCACCGCCAGCGCGTCGGCGACAGCAGCGACGACATGACCCTGCTGCGCAGCCAGCTCGAGGGCTACCATGTGCTGCTCGCCGAGGACAATCTGCTCAATCAGGAGGTCGCGCTCGACATGCTGCGCCAGGTCAATCTGCGCGTCGATGTCGCCGACGACGGCTGCCAGGCCGTGGACATGGCCGGCAAGACGGCCTACGACCTGATCCTGCTCGACGTCCAGATGCCGAACATGGACGGTCTCGAAGCCGCCCGCCGCATCCGCCAACTCGCCGGCCGCGAAAGCATCCCGATCCTGGCGATGACCGCCAACGCCTTCGACGAAGACCGCGAGACCACCCGCGCCGCCGGCATGAACGAACACATTGCCAAGCCGGTCGAGCCGGCCGTCCTGTACACCGCGCTCTTGCGCTGGCTGAAAGGCGGCGACACCGGGCGCGCCGCCGGCCTGCCGGCACCGGCCGCCGGCGACGAAGTCTGCCAGGGTCTGAGCAGCCTGCCCGGGCTCGACTGCAAGCTCGGCCTGCGCTCGACACTCGGCCAGAGCGAGCGCCTGTGGCGCCTGCTCGACCAGTTCTGCGGCACACACCGCGACGACGGCCACCGCATTGAGCAGTTGCTGGCCGACGGCGACACGCCGACCGCCCGGCGACGCGCGCATTCGCTCAAGGGATCGGCGGCCACCCTCGGTCTGCTGCAGATTTCCGCCAAGGCCGGCGTCATCGAACAAGGCATCGGCAACACCATGACGCCGGAAGCCTCGGCCGCCCTGCCGACGGCGGCGCTGACCGCCTTGCTGGCTGAGTTCTGCGACGCCTTCGCCGCCCTGCGTGAAGCCCACGAACGGGCCGTCGCCGACAGTCCGGCGCCGACCATCGATTACGCCCGGCTGGCCGGCGAACTGGCCGAACTACGCGAGTTGCTGGCCAGCGACGACATCAATGCCCTGGATCATTTCCACCGGCTGCAGCCGCGCCTGGTGCTCGCCGCCGGCCGCTCGGCCGCCCGTCTGGGCAATGAAATCGAGAACTTTGCCTACGCCGAGGCGCTGGCCACGCTCGATGCCATCGTCGCCGCCGATCCCGGACTGCACGGCCGGGACTGAACCGGCCTCAACCCTCAGATTGTCGACAAGGTGACATCGACGACACCGCCGATGGCCAGGAATTCGTCCTCCCCCTGCAGCACGCCGGGCAGCAGGCCGCAGTGGAAAAATATCTTGGTCAGCGGCATGTCCACCGTCAGGATGTAATCGCCGAATTCGCAAGCCCGATCACGGCTGCAGGTGAAGGAATTGAGGTTGTTGAGCAGGATGGTGTGGCGCCCCCCCTCCCGGCTGTCCAGGATTTCATGATCAGCCACCCGGTTGACGCCGCGGTACAGCGTCACATGCCCGGCCCCTGAATGGCGACGGGCGAGTTCATGCTGGCAATAGGTATAGACCAGGTCGAACTGCGCCTCCAGCGCGCTGGTCCCGTACAGACCCTGCGAGCGCATTTCCATGTAATGCAGCCAGGCGTCGTCGTGGGTATCGCGCAGCGGCTGGCCGTGCCAGCGCGGCAGCAGGCCGAAACGCGATTCGACCCAACCCTTGAGCACCGCGCCCTCGCGGCTGTCGGCATCGAAGCTCCAGCCGCGGATCATGCGCGCGTAATTGGCGCGGGCGCGTGACTTGTTGTTGCCGGTGAAGCCCATTTCCTCGGGCCATTCGAGCTGGAAATGCACGGTCAGGTAATCGCGGAAGACTTCCCCGCGCACCGCCGCATCGTCGCCGGCTTCGCCCAGGCGGCGGAACAGGTCGCGGTGCAGTTCGGCAACGCCGTCGAGCAGCAGCGGTGAGGGATGACGCTGATAAGTCAGGCTGCCAAGCACGACCGCCGGCAGGTTGCAGCGATTGATCGGCAGGCGCGCCTCGCGCGGCAGGCTTGGATTGTCGTCACCCCGACACAAGCCAGGGTCTTTGTCGCACAACCCCACCGCGCCCCCATCCCCATGTTTTTTGTTTTTCATTTAATAAACAACAACTTGAAAGCCATCAGCCGAGCTGGCACGCAACATGCAGAAGATCAGTCGCGACACTCACCAATTGCATTTCAAATCGACTGACAGACTAAGGAGATTACACCATGGCAAAACTGCGTCAATGCGCCATTTACGGCAAGGGCGGGATCGGCAAGTCGACCACCACCCAGAACCTCGTGGCCGCCCTCGCCGAATCCGGCAAGAAGGTCATGATCGTCGGCTGCGACCCGAAGGCCGACTCCACCCGCCTGATCCTGCACAGCAAGGCTCAAACCACCGTCATGCACCTGGCTGCTGAAGCCGGCTCGGTTGAAGACCTCGAACTGGAAGACGTCATGTCCATCGGTTTCGGTGGCGTCAAGTGCGTCGAATCCGGTGGTCCGGAACCCGGCGTCGGCTGTGCCGGCCGTGGCGTCATCACCGCCATCAACTTCCTGGAAGAAGAAGGCGCCTATGACGAAGACCTCGACTTCGTCTTCTACGACGTGCTCGGTGACGTGGTCTGCGGTGGCTTCGCCATGCCGATCCGCGAAAACAAGGCCCAGGAAATCTACATCGTCTGCTCCGGCGAAATGATGGCCATGTACGCCGCCAACAACATCGCCAAGGGCATCGTGAAGTATGCAAACTCGGGTTCCGTCCGTCTGGCCGGCCTGATCTGCAACTCGCGTAACACCGACCGCGAAGACGAACTGATCATGGCCCTGGCTGCCCGCCTCGGCACCCAGATGATCCACTTCGTGCCGCGCAACAACGTTGTCCAGCACGCCGAAATCCGCCGCATGACCTGCGTCGAATTCGACCCGACGCACAAGCAAGCCGACGAATACCGCGCCCTGGCCAACAAGATCGTCAACAACACCAACTTCGTCATCCCGACCCCGATCGAGATGGAAGAGCTGGAAGAGCTGCTGATGGAATTCGGCATCATGGAAGCCGAAGACGAAAGCATCGTCGGCAAGACCGCTGCTGAACTGGCTGCCGAAAAGGCCGCCTGATAGCAGTCCGGGTTCGTCGCTCCGGCGGCGAACCTTGTATCGCCAGTATTCAACCAATGTTGGCGTCGTGCACAAATAGATGCCGGCGCAACGAAAGGAGTTACACCATGGCAGCGCTCACCCGCGAAGAAACCGCAGCCCTCATTCAAGAGGTGCTTGAGGTTTACCCCGAGAAAGCCAAGAAGGACCGTGCCAAGCACTTGATGATCAACGACAAGGAACTTGAGTCGTCGAAGAAGTGCATTACTTCCAACCGCAAGTCCCTGCCGGGCGTCATGACCATGCGTGGTTGTGCCTACGCCGGTTCCAAGGGCGTGGTCTGGGGTCCGATCAAGGACATCATCTCGATCTCGCACGGCCCGATCGGTTGCGGTCAATATGCCCGCGCCGGCCGCCGCAACTACTACGTCGGCACCACCGGCGTCGATGCCTTCTGCGAAATGAACTTCACCTCGGATTTCCAGGAGAAGGACATCGTTTTCGGCGGCGACAAGAAGCTGGCCAAGCTGATCGATGAAATCGAAATGCTCTTCCCGCTGAACAAGGGTATCTCGGTTCAATCCGAATGCCCGATCGGCCTGATCGGCGACGACATCGAAGCGGTTTCCAAGAAAGCTGCTGCCCAGATCAACAAGCCGGTCGTTCCGGTGCGCTGCGAAGGCTTCCGCGGTGTTTCCCAATCCCTGGGCCACCACATCGCCAATGACTCGGTCCGCGATTGGATCATCTCCAACCGTGACGGTCAGGCTTTCGAATCCACCCCGTACGACGTCGCCATCCTCGGCGACTACAACATCGGTGGTGACGCCTGGGCTTCCCGCATCCTGCTCGAAGAGATGGGTCTGCGCGTGGTTGCCCAGTGGTCCGGCGACGGCACCCTGGCCGAAATGGAGAACACCCCGAAGGTCAAGCTGAACCTGCTGCACTGCTACCGCTCGATGAACTACATCTCCCGCCACATGGAAGAGAAGTACGGGATTCCCTGGCTCGAGTACAACTTCTTTGGCCCGACCAAGATCAAGGAATCGCTGCGCAAGATCGCTTCCTTCTTCGACGACAGCATCAAGGAAGGCGCCGAGCGAGTCATCGAGAAGTACACCCCGATGATGGATGCCGTGATCGCCAAGTATCGTCCGCGCCTCGAAGGCAAGAAGGTCATGCTCTACGTCGGCGGCCTGCGTCCGCGTCACGTGGTTGGCGCCTACGAAGACCTGGGCATGGAAGTGGTCGGTACCGGCTACGAATTCGCCCACAACGATGACTACGATCGCACGATCAAGGAAATGGGCGACGCCACCCTGATTTACGACGACGTCACCGGCTACGAGTTCGAAGAATTCGTCAAGGCTTGCAAGCCCGACCTGATCGGTTCCGGCATCAAGGAAAAGTATGTCTTCCACAAGATGGGCATTCCTTTCCGCCAGCTGCACTCCTGGGACTACTCGGGCCCCTACCACGGCTGTGACGGTTTCGCCATCTTCGCCAAGGACATGGACCTGACCCTGAACAACCCGTGCTGGAACCTGATGAAGGCCCCGTGGCAGAAGGCTGCTTCGGAAGCTGAAAAGAAGGCTGCCTGATTCCGCAGCAATCGTACAACTTACGCCCGTATCCACAGATAGGTGGTGCGGGCGAAGGAGATCAAGATGCAAACCGTAGATGACATCAAGCCGTGTTTCCCCCTCTTCCGTGACGACGACTACAAGGCGACGTTGAAGGGCAAGAAGCAATTCGAAGAAGGCCATTCTGCCGACCAGATCGCTGAAACCTTCGCCTGGACGACCACCCAGGAATACCAGGACCTCAACTTCAAGCGCGAAGCCCTGACCATCAACCCGGCCAAGGCCTGCCAGCCGCTCGGCTCTGCCCTGTGCTCGCTGGGCTTTGCCAAGACCCTGGTCTATATCCACGGTTCGCAAGGCTGTATCGCCTACTTCCGCACCTACTTCAACCGTCACTTCAAGGAGCCGATCGCCATCATCGCCGACTCGATGACGGAAGACGCCGCCGTGTTCGGTGGTCAGAAGAACGTGCATGAAGGTCTGGCCAACGCCACCAAGCTCTACGGTGCAGAAATGATCGCCATGTCGACCACCTGTATCGCGGAAGTCATCGGTGACGACCTGAACGCCTTCATCGGTAACGCCCGCAAGGAAGGCAACCTGGACAAGGATTTCCCGGTTCCGTTCGCGCACACCCCGTCCTTCGTCGGCTCGCACGTCACCGGCTGGGACAACATGGAAGAAGGCATCCTCCGCTACTTCACACTGAACAACATGGAAGGCAAGGTTGTCGGCTCGAACGGCAAGATCAACTTCGTGCCGGGCTTCGAAACCTACCTCGGCAACTTCCGCATCATCAAGCGCTACATGAAGGAAATGGGCGTCGATTACACGATGCTCTCCGATCCGGAAGAAATCCTCGACACCCCGGCTGACGGCGAATTCCGCATGTACGCCGGCGGCACGACGATCGACGAAGTCAAGGATGCCCCGAACGCCCACACGACCTTCCTGATCCAGCCGATGCAACTGGAAAAGACCAAGAAGTTCGTCGAGAGCACCTGGAACCACGAAGTGCCGAAGCTCAACATCCCGATGGGTGTCGAGTGGACCGACGAATTCCTGCAAAAGGTTTCCGAAGTCACCGGCAAGCCGATCCCGGCCTCCATCTCCCTGGAGCGCGGCCGCCTGCTCGACATGATGACCGACTCCCACGCCTGGCTGCACGGCAAGAAGATGGCCATCTACGGTGACCCGGACTTCGTCATGGGCATGGTCAAGCTGATGATGGAATTCGGTATCGAACCGACCCATATCGTCAGCAACAACGGTTCCAAGAAGTGGGCCAAGGCCATGGAAAAACTGCTGGCTACCTCGCCCTACGGCGCCGGTGGCAAGGTTTATCCGGGCGCCGACCTCTGGCACCTGCGCAGCCTGTGCTTCACCGACAAGCCGGACTTCCTGATCGGCAACAGCTACGGCAAATACATCCAGCGTGACACGCTGCACAAGGGTCCCGAGTTCGAAGTTCCGCTGATCCGTATCGGCTTCCCGATCTTCGACCGTCACCACCTGCATCGGATGACGACGCTGGGCTACGAAGGCGCCATGTACATCCTGACCACCCTGACCAACACGGTTCTGGAAAAGCTCGACGACCAGACCCGCGGCATGGGCACGACGGACTACAACCACGACCTGGTTCGGTAATCTGCCAGACAAAAGGGAGAAGCGCGGGAGCAATCCTGCCTTCTCCCCAAGTCGCTTGAGGAATTCAAATGGCCAACATCATGATTCGTCAGAACGCTGCCGGTGGGCTGGTGTTTTATTTGCCGAAGCGCGATCTGGAAGCTGCCATCAACTCCATCGAGTTCGACACCCCGGAGAAATGGGGCGGCGAACTGAAGCTGGAGAACGGTGGCAGCTACTACGTCGACCCTATCGCCAAACCGCCGCGCCTGCCCATCTCGGTACGGGCCAAGCGACTCGGCGCGGCTGAAGATTGAGTGAGGCAGTAGCGAGTTGCCAGCCCTCAACGCTGGCGCTCTCTGCTAACAACTAGGAGCTAAACATCATGGCAATGTATATCAACCCAGACGAATGCACCGCCTGTGACGACTGCCGCCCGATCTGCCCGACCAAGGCGATCAAGAAGGGCAAGGTGTTCTACACCATCGACGCCGACGCCTGCACCGAATGCGAAGGCGAGAATGACTCGCCGATGTGCGTGAACGTCTGTCCGTCCGGCTGTATCTCGCCGGCCTGACCGAGAGTCCGGAACCGAGCGCCTGTTGCGGTCAGCCGTTGCGGGCGTTCCATTCCAGACCCTCAACCGGAGCACAAACATGTCTGCACCCCCTATCGCATCCCGTGAAGCCGCCCTCCGTATCGCGCTGGCGGCCCGTACTCTCGATGGCCTGGACGTTCGCGCCCTGGTCGGTGCATTGTCCGACAAGTACGACCTGCCGCTCACTGAGTCCAAGCTTGCCTCGATCACCGTCGAAGACCTGCGGAGCATCCTGGCCGGTGGTCATGCCGAAGAAAACTGTGTGGTCGGCGTCAGCAACGAAGCCCTCAAGGATGCCGTCCGCTTCCTGTGGGGTGAAAACGTCACTAACAGCGAGCTGCCGGTCATCGAAAGCTATGTCGATGGCGACATGCCTGGTTCCATCCGCGTCGCCATCGCCAACAACAAGGGCGAAAACCTCGATGGTCATTTCGGTTCCTGCGAACGCTTCCTGATCTATCAACTGTCGGCCTCGGCAATAAAGCTGATCGCCATCCGTTCGGCCCTTGACGCCGACGCTGCCGAAGACAAGAACAAGGCGCGCGCCGAAGTCATCGCCGACTGCGATCTGGTCTTCATCCAGTCGATCGGCGGCCCCGCCGCTGCCAAAGTCGTGCGCGCCGGCGTCCATCCGCTGAAAAAGCCGAAGGGTGGCGCTGCCAGTGAAATTCTCGGCGAACTGCAAGCCGCCCTGAGCAGCCCGCCCCCCTGGCTGGCCCGGGTCATGGGTGTGCAGCCCAGTTCACTGAGCCGCTTCGCCGAAGCGCTCGACGGCGAGGATGCCTGAGATGACGCCCGAGCGCCTGGCCGAAGTCGTTGCTGCCGTGACACGAGAGGAAAGCATCAACGCCTTGCGCGCTGGCTTTCCCGACATGATCTTCACCGAGTGTAGCGAAAACGACATTTCACCGCGCCTGCAGCCGGTCGCTGAAACACCGGCTGCGCTGATCTACCTGATCACCGGCGTCAGCGGCCACTGTCTGGAAGCAACCAGCGACCTGAACGTGGCCAACGGCGTCATCGTCGCCAGCCGGGACAGCGACGACGACTGAGCAAAGCAACGGCGGGCTGTTCAGCCGGGCGTCCGGCCGACATGCCCGCTGAGCATTAGCGTACGCAATTCGGCCTTCAGATCACCGACGTCCAGCGCCCGGCCACCCAGCTCAGCGCAGACATCAGTCATCATCAGCAACATCGTGCAGGCACCGAACAGACCAATGTGCAGAACAGTCGGGTCGAGTGCACGCAGCACCCCAGCCGCCATCGCTTCACGCCAGAGCGGCGTACAGGTTTCCACGCCAGGGCGGATCACTCTTTCGACCAGGGCATCCCGCCGCTCTCCCGGTTCAGCCAGCGCACGATTGACAAAGCTCACGTAGCCGGGAACATCCACCAGACCGTCGATCATGCTGTCGGCCAGCGCTCCGAGACGGTCGGCAACAGGGCTTTTGCTGTTCACCAAGCCGATGACATCCCGCAACCATAGATCATGCCGCTGGCCGACACACTCGACCACCGCACGCCACAGGCCGGCTTTGCTGCCGAAGTGATGTGCAACCATGGACACATCGCATCCTGCCTCATCGGCGATCGCACGCAATCCGGCGGCTTCATAACCGACCCGGGTAAACGCGGCAAGCGCCGCCGCCAGCAGGCGATCACGGCTGTCAGCCGCGCCACGCGGGCGACCAGGAGAGCTCGTCTGACGTTGTTCAGTACGCATACGGGTCAAGCCATTTGACTGATCGTGCTGCGGAAGCGCAGCAGCGCCACCGCAAACAACAGCGAGCCGATGACAAGAATGGCCAGGCACTGTGGCCACACCACTTCCAGTCCGGCACCGCGATAGAGGATGGCCTGCGCCGCTGCAACAAAATGCGTGGTCGGCGCAACCAGCATGAGGTTCTGTACCAGTTCCGGCATGCTCTCACGCGGCGTCACACCACCGGAGAGCATCTGCAAGGGCAACAGCACCAGCAGCATCAACAGGCCGAACTGCGGCATCGAGCGCGCTACCGTCGCCATGAAGATGCCCATCGACGTGGTGGCAAAAAGATGCAGGACCGCACAAGCAAGGAACAGCAGCAACGAGCCCTCAACCGGCACCTGCAACGCGCCCTCAACCACCACCTTCAGCGAAAACGCCGTCGCACACAGCACCACCAGACCCATCGACCATACCTTGGCGAGCATGATTTCCGCTGGCGTCACCGGCATCACCAGCAGATGCTCGACCGTGCCATGCTCACGCTCGCGGATCAAGGCGGCGCCGGTAAGGATGATGGACAGCAGGGTAACCTGATTGATGATTTCCATCAGCGAGCCGAACCAGGCTCTTGTCAGCCCCGGATTGAAGCGTGCGCGCAGCACCAGATCGACCTGCGGCACGGCCCCGCCGCGATGGCGCTGGACGAACTCATTGACCTCGCCCAGGACGATCTGCTGGATATAGCCAGCGCCGGTGAAGGCCTGCGACATCCGGGTGGCATCCACATTCAGCTGGATGACCGGCGAGCGTCCGGCAAGAACGTCGCGCTGGAAACCGGGCGGAATATTGAGCACGAAAGTGTGGCTGCCCGCATCCATCGCCGCATCCACCTGCGGTAACTCAAGCCGCTGCGGACGGGTGAAGTGGGGCGGATAAAACGCCGAGACCACGCGTGCCGACAGTGGCGAGGCATCCTCGTCGACCACCGCGAGCGAGGCGTTGTGCAGGGTTTCCGGCATGGCGGTGGCGGCACTGTAGACGGCCAGCGTGAAGGCATAGACGATGAGCGCCAGCATCATCGGATCACGCCACAGGCTCCACAGCTCCTTCACCCCCAGGCGATAAACATTGGCCAATCTGCGCTTGTCCATCTCAACGCTCCTGTTTGCGCAGCAACGCAATCGATAGCCCGATGATCAGGGGCACCGCCAGACTCATCGCCCAGAACGAGTGGTCCAGATCGGACAGGGTCAGTCCCTTGGTAAACACGCCGCGGCTGATGGTCAGCATATGGCTGGCCGGGTGAAGCTCACCAATGACCCGTCCCATGCCCTCAAGCGAGGACACCGGATTGAGCAAGCCGGCAAACTGCACGGCGGGTAGCAAAGTCCCGAGGATGGCGACGAACATCGCGGCGATCTGGCTCCGTGTGAAGGTCGAGGCAAACAGGCCAAAACCGGTCGCGAACAGCACGTAGACCAGTGCCGCCAGGGTCAGACCGGGAAAGCTGCCTTTGACCGGGACGCCGAACAGCCACATTGCAAAACAGACCATCAGCAAGAAATTGAGCATGCCCAGAAGCACATAAGGCAGTTGTTTGCCGATCAGAAACTCGGCCCGCGTCACCGGGGTGACGTAGAGATTGAGGATGGAACCAAGCTCTTTCTCCCGCACCACGGCGAGGGCGGTAAGCATGGCGGGAATCATCAGCAGCAACAGGGGAATCACCGCCGGTACGATGGCCGGCAGACTGCGCACGTCCGGGTTGTATCGGTAGCGGGTCTCGATGCTGGCGATGCCGGCACCGACTTTCACCCCCAGCCGGGTGCGTGCCATCTCCGCCAGCCAGGTCTGGTGCATGCCGGCGACGTAGCCTTGCGCGGTTTCAGCGCGCTGCGGCATGGCACCATCGACCCAGGCGGCGATCTGCACCGGCTGACCGCGCAGCAGCGAACGCCCGAACCCCGGGGGAATTTCCAGGGCCAGGGCCAGTTCACCGGCGCGCATGCGCCGATCCATATCTGCATGATCGGTGATCGGTGGACGCTCGGTGAAGTAGCGCGAGCCGGCAAGGTTGAGCACGTAGTTCTGACTGAGTGTGCTCTGGTCGTGATCGAGCACCGCAAAGTCGAGATTCTCGACATCCAGGGTAATACCGAAACCCATGATCAGCAGCAGGATCAGGCTCCCGAGCAAGGCCAGGGTACCGCGCACCGGATCGCGCATCAGCTCCATCGCCTCTCGCTGCGAATAGCTCAGTGCGCGTGCCGGACTGAACAGCACAGGGCGCCTAACCGCAGCCGTGCTTGCGGCCGGCTCGACGGCCACCGGCACCACCTCGCCAGTCACCCCGTACTCCTGCGCACCAGCCTCTTCAAGATAGGAAATGAACGCCGCCTCCAGCGAGGCCGTACCACGCTGGCGTACCAGTTCGGCTGGCGACTCACTGACCAGCACCCGCCCGGCGTGCATCAGTGAAATGCGATCGCAACGCTCCGCTTCGTTCATGAAGTGAGTGGAAATGAAGATCGTCACACGATCCTTGCGCGCGAGATCGATCATCAAGCGCCAGAAATTGTCCCGCGCCACCGGATCAACACCGGAAGTCGGCTCATCGAGAATCAGCAGTTCCGGCCGATGCACCATCGCCACCGCCAGCGACAGACGCTGGCGCACGCCCAATGGCAATTGTTCAGGCAGACTGTCGAGCACGGCGTCGAGCTCGAAACGTGCGCTCATTTCGGCCACCCGCCGGTCGATCTCCGGCGCCGGCACATTGAACAGGCGGGCATGCAGCACCAGATTCTGGCGTACCGTAAGCTCCGAATACAGCGAGAAGGCCTGCGACATGTACCCCACGCGGCGGCGCGTATCGATATCGCGGGCATCGACCTTGTGACCAAACAGCGAGGCCTCGCCGGCACTTGCCGGCAACAAGCCGGTCAGCATCTTCATGGTGGTCGACTTGCCACAGCCATTGGATCCCAGGAAGCCGAAAATCTCCCCACGCCGGATCCGGAAACTGACCTGATCGACCGCAGTGAAATCACCGAAACGCATGGTCAACTCACGCGCCTCGATGGCGATCTGCGCATCCTCGTCCTCTGCCAGGGGCGGCACCTCCACCGCGCGATGACCGCGCCGCACCGCTTCCGGCAGCAGGGCGATGAAGGCGGCCTCCAGCGTTGCCGTGCCGGTTCGGGCATGCAGTTCGCCGGGCGTTCCGGTGGCCAGCACGCCCCCGGCATTCATCGCCACCAGCCAGTCGAAGCGTTCAGCCTCGTCCATATAGGCGGTGGCCACGATCACGCTCATACCCGGCCGATCACGCCGGATCCGTGCAATCAGCGCCCAGAACTGGCTGCGGGCAAGCGGATCGACCCCGGTCGTCGGCTCATCCAGGATCAGCAACTGCGGATCATGAATGAGCGCACAACACAGGCCAAGCTTCTGCTTCATACCGCCGGAGAGCTTGCCCGCCGGGCGCGCCAGAAAAGGCTGGAGGCCGGTGGCTCGGGTCAGCTCGTCGATGCGACGCCTGCGCTCGGCGACACCGTGGCCGAACAATCGCGCAAAGAACTGCAGGTTCTCTTCCACCGACAGGGTCGGATAGAGGTTCTTGCCCAGACCTTGTGGCATGTAGGCAATATGCGGGCACGAAGCCTCGCGGTGGCGGCGCACGGCCATGTCACCGCCGAGCACCTCCACCCTGCCCTGCTGGACGGCACGCGCGCCGGCGAGCAAGGAGATCAGGCTGGATTTGCCAACACCATCCGGACCGATCAGCCCGACCATGCAGCCCGCAGGAATCTCCAGATCGACGCCCACGAGCGCCTGCGTCGCGCCATAGCGCAAACCGACGCCGCTCAGACGAGCGACCGGCGCGGGTGCGCCGCCATCGCTGCTCATTGCGGAACCCGCAGCGCCAGTTCAGCCGGCCATTCTGCCTCCGGGTCGAGGCGTACCCAGGCCACCCCCGGCAAGCCGGTCTTGACCTGTGCCAGATGCTGGCGCAGCAGTTCCGGGGCAATCTGTGCGCGTACACGGAACATCAGCTTTTGCCGTTCGCTGGCAGTCTCCACCGTCTTGGGGGTGAACTGCGCCGTGCTGGCGACGAAGGAAATGGTCGCCGGAATCACCAGATGCGGCGCGGCATCGAGCACGATGCGCGCCTCGGCCCCGAGCGCCACCCTGCCAGCCACCGTTTCCGGCAGGAAGAAAGTCATGTAGACATCAGACAGATCGACCAGATTGAGCACTTTGCCGCCACCGGCGAGCACCTCCCCGGCCTGTGCCAGGCGAAACTGGACACGCCCGTCGCGCGGCGCCTTCAACTGACTGTCGGCAATATCCGAATCGATGCGCGCCACGGTTGCCGCCGCAGCTTCGACCAAGGAGCGCGCGCCAACGAGCTGAGCCTCGGCCGCCAGTACCGCTGCACGCGCGGCAGCAATCTGGGCGCGCGCAGCATTCAGCGCTGCCTCCGCGCTGCGCGTGCGTGCCCGGTCATCATCCAGCTCCTGAATGGAGGCCGCGCCCTCCGCCGACAAGGTCTGCGAGCGAGCTAGGCGGCGCTGAGCGGCATCCACCTCGCTCTCCCGCTGCAAGGCCAGCGCCTGGATCGCCACCAGATCGCTCTGACGTACCGCCACCTGCGCCTCGGCGCTACGCACCGCGTTCAGCGCTTGTTGCTGATGGGCCACGGCTTCGTCACGCTGAGCATTCAGGCCGTCCACCTGCATCTGGGCCAATACCGCACCGGCAAGTACGAAATCGCCCTCGCCGGCATAGACCTCGACCACACGCCCCGGCAGCTTGGTAGCAACATCAACCTCGGTCGCTTCGATGCGTCCGTTGCCGCTGACAAACCCAGCCACCGGTCCAGGCTGCTGCACCACGTACCAGGCCAGCCCGGCGCCGAGCAAGACCGCAACAGCAGCAAGCCCCACCCATCGTCTCTTGAATATCGCGTTCATGATCCCAGCCACTCCTTCAATCGTCCTCAGCCACCCGGCTGCCGCCGCCCAATGCCGCATACAGCGCCACCCGGCTGGACAACAGGGCCCGCCGGGTTTGCACCAGTTGCTGCTCGATGGCCAACAGGTCTCGCTGCGCATCCAGCACTTCCAGATAGCGCGCAGCGCCATTGTCATAGCGAAGCTTGGCCAGACGGGCGCGCTCACTCTGTGCGCTCAAGCCCACACGCTGAATACGCACCTGCTCTTCGAGCCAGTGGCGCATGGCAAGCGCATCGGCCACTTCGCGGAAAGCCTGCTGCACCGCCTTCTCGTAACCGGCCACCGCCTGATCGCGCCTGACCTCGGCCAGCGCCAGCGCCGCACGATTCCGTCCGGCATCGAAGATCGGCAAGGACAAGCTGGGGGCAAAACGCCAGGCACCGCTACCGGCTTCGAACAGGCCGTCGAGGCTGGCGCTGGCGGTACCGGCCGAAGCGGTCAGGGCAATGCGCGGGAAAAACGCTGCGCGCGCCGCACCGATATTGGCGTTGGCCGCTTTCAATTGGTGTTCTGCGGCCATGATGTCCGGCCGTCCGGCAAGCAACATCGAAGGCAAGCCGGGATCCAGCTCGTGCAGTATCTGTCCATCGTCCAACCCGTCCACCTGCGGCAACAGGTCAACGGGTGCCCCAACCAGCCGGGTAAGCGCATGAGCCTGCAACGCACGGGCCTGTTCCAGTTGGGCAAGTACCCCCTGGGCCTGTGTGAGCAGGGTTTCGACCTGGGTCAGGTCGAGCCTGGAGGTGGCCCCTTCCTCCACGCGCCGACGAAATATCCGGTGGGCCTCCTCACGCGTTGTCACCGTGTGACGGGCGAGCGCGATGCGTTCGTCCAGTTCACGCAAACCAAGGTAGGCATCGGCAACCTGGGCCACCAGCCCCACCGTAGCAGCGCGGCGCGCCGCATCACTACTCAGGAAAGACTCCAGTGCAGCCGTTTCCAGATTACGCACCCGCCCCCAGAAATCCAGCTCCCAGCCGACCAGCCCCAGACCAACCTGGTACTGCCCACCGTACTGGATCCGTCTGGTCACGTTCAGGTCGGCTGGCGTCCGGCTGCGCGCCCCGTCGGCACCCAGCCCAATGGTCGGAAAGCGCTCTGCCCGAGTGATGCCATAGGCCGCACGGACCTCTTCGACACGCAGTACGGCAGCGCGCAAGTCGCGGCTGTTGTCCAGCGCAACCCGGACAAGATCACGCAGACGGGGATCGGCGAAATAATCCTGCCAGGCCAGATCGGCAGCCTGAGTCTGGCCGCCAACTGGCTGCATATCGGTCGGGGAATACTTTCCGAGCGCCACATCCGGACGCACATAAGGCGGCGCAAGCGAGCACCCACCGAGCGTAGCCAGAAGCACCAGCACGGCTCCTGCACATTGCCTCGGCTTCAAGCAAGACTGCTTTGACATTTCTGCGCTCCTCAAACCCGAAAGCCCAAATACCCTCAGGTCATAGCTTGCCCGACAGAAACGGGACGCACAAAAAATCCAACACCTGTTGGATTAATTAAAGCAAAAAGACGCAGCCTTGTCCATATGACACCTCGGGCGATGTGTGGGAAAACGCCTGTCGCATTCCTCACAACACCACAGCCAAACTCAACAAAAACAATAACTTACAAAGTGGCACCAAATTTGCTGAACAGGGTTGCGTGCCCCAGGACAGCAAACTACCGGAAGGTGCCGGCGCAGACCTGGACATATACACACCGAACAAACCGCGGTCGGCAGCCACTGGCCCGGAACTTGTCAAGAAAGGAAATAGTCATGGCTGATTACACTGCGCTGACCCGTGGCGGCGCCTCCTGGGTTCCCGAGTTCGTCGTCGCGCTGGCCGAAGACAAGTGCATCGGCTGCGGTCGCTGCTACAAGGTCTGCCCGCGTGACGTGCTGAATCTGATCGACTCCGACGAGGATGAGGATGAGGACGAAAGCGCCGCCGCCAAGATGACGCTAAAGGACATCGACGACTGCATCGGCTGCAGCGCCTGTGGCCGCGTCTGCCCGAAGAACTGCTTCACCTACGCACCGCTGGCAGTGTGATCGCGCCTTACCGTTGGTTCCACCAGCGGTAAGGGCAGCCACCAAGCGTCACTCGCCCGGCCATGGTCCAGCAAACGACAGAACGTCCGACAGGCGGGCTTTGCGCGCATTGCCCCCTGTCTCCTGCCTTTCCCGAAGCGGATCGCTGCCAACCCGGGGATGCCTGCGTGCGTGCCCATAGCGGCCGCCAGATCGACCGCTTTTTTCGCCGCAACCCCGGCGAAGCCGAGAACTACCTCGACGACATCTTCTGGGAACGGCGCGCCATTGCCGCCCGCTACGCCCCGATCGACCGGATCTTCCGGCTGCGTAGCGACAGCGACGAAGTCGTTCGCCGCGTCGTCGCCAGCCGCCTACCGGACAACCAACTACATGCCATGGCCCGCGACCCGGACCGTGAAGTCCGCCTGAGCGTCGCCGCCCGCCTGCCACCAACGGAACTGCAGCAACTGATCGACGACAGCGATTACCTGGTCCGTGCCACCGTCGCCCGTCGCCTGCCCCACGGCCAGCTCGCCCAGATGACCCGCGATCCGGAGCGCGAGGTGCGCAAGGTCGTCGCCAGCCGGCTGCCGGCCTTCGCCCTGCACCTGCTGGCTAACGATGCCGAACCCGAAGTCCGGGCCATCGTCGCCGAACGCGCCCTGCCCGAACTGGCTGCCCGCCTGCTTACTGATGGCGAGTGGTGGGTCCGCCTGGCCGCCGTTGGCAACGCGCCGCCGGAACTGTTGCCGCCGCTGCTCGACGACCCGGAACTCGAAGTCCGGGAAGCCGTCGCCAGCCGACTCGCCGAAACCCCAGCCACCCCTACCGCCGGAAAGTGATCATGAAAAGCAACCAGGCCTGGACCGAATACTGCAAATCCCTGTCGCCCGCGATTGTCGAAACCTGCGCCCGCACGCCGGTCAGCGCCGGCGGCACCAGCCTGGCCCGGGCCCTGCACGAAGCGCTGCCGGACTGGCAGTTCCGCCATGCCCTGGCGCGCGGCGGCTGGTATCGTCTGGGCGGCATCGTCGACGAACACGGCCAGCGGATCACCGACAACCTCGAACAATGGGTCGAAGATGCCCTCGACGCCTGCGACGGCGACATCCAGCAACTGATCGAGGAAAACGAAGGGCGGACCCTGTACGCCACCCGACTGGTCGGCCAGACCCATTACCTGACCGCCAACGTCGGCGACGAGGCCGACAATTTTCTGCAACTGGAAATCGAAGACCTGCAGGAAATGCGCGCGCATCGCCTGTTCAGCAACGAACCGACGACGCTGGAAGAACTGGTCGACCCGCGCGGCGGCAACCTCAACCCGCTACCGCTCGGCCTGCCCTATTACACGCTGCGCCGCATCCAGCACATCGGCGCCTTCCTCACGCGCATGCAGGCGCAAAAGCAGGAAGCCGCGCCCATCCACCGCATGCTCGACGACTGGTCGAAGAGCAGCGCCGGCGCCAACAGCGACTATGCCAACCACTGGGTGATCGCCACCCGCGAACACCTCGACCGCTACCACCAGCCGATCTTCCGCGCCCAGCCAATCGCCACCCTGCCCGGCGACCCGCCGGATTTCGAAGCCGCCCCCGGCACCAGCGGCCTCAATCTCCAGGAAGCCCTGCAACGCTTCGACCGCGCCGTCGGCTACCCGATGGCCTGGTACTTCCACATGCTCACCACCAAGGCCGTCCCGCACTGGGTCGCCCAGAGCACCGTCGAAGACGCCCTGACCGGCTTCGCCTACCTGCCGCAACGCGATGTGGACATCATCCGCAACTGGCTGCATCGGCCGTACGCGGTTTGAGCGTTACCGCCCCCAGCGATAAACCTCCACCTGGCGCTTCATCTCGCCTTCTTCCTGTTCTATCGTCTCGGCTGTCGAGTCCGTGACACATTTCACCGCTTCTTCATCGGCGGCCGGCTGCTGTGCTTCCGGCGTTTGTCGCGGCGACGGTGAGGCCGGCGATTTGCCATCCCAGGCAAAGGGATTCCTGAAGGCCGGCGGATCGGGCAGGCAATCGAGGGTGTAGCTGGGTGGCCAGCCGGTTTCGTAGGGCATGAACGAAATCGTCCGCTCGAATATCAGGGGCTTGCCCGTTGGCGTGGGCGGCAAGGGCGGCAGGGATTTGATCGCCTTCCAGGCGCGCTCCGAAGCAGTTTTCGAGGTCGACCACAACTCGGTGGCATTCGCCAACGTCCCGTCAGGCGCGATCTCGATCCGGAAACGCACCATGCCCTGCTCCGACCCCTCGACCGCCGTGCCCATCATGCTCCGCACCTGCTGCCCCCAGTTGTGGCGATAGCGCTTGCTGTTCTTCAGCTTGTAGCTCGAAGCCAGTTGCCATTCCTCGGCACTGGGTGGCGCCGGGGCCGCCAGCGAGGCTGGCTTTGCGGCTGCTTTGGGCTCGACCGCCGGAATCCTGCGCTGACGCGGGCGAACATCCGGGGCGGCAGTCGCTGGCGCACGCGTTTCGACGTCGGCCGGTGGCACCTCCCGAAGCTGCGCGGCGACACGGATTTCGATCACGTCCGGCGCTGGCGCAGGGCGTGCGCCAGCGCGCTGCCAGCCGACGATGATCGCGGCGTGCAACGACAGAGACAACAACAGCAGAACACCCAGACGCGAGAACTTGACCATGGCAGCAACTGCGGCGCCCGAGGCACCGCAGACCGGAGCGGGCGAAACTACTGCGCCGACTCGAAGCGCAGATAAGCGCGATTGACATTGCCCCGGTGCAAATCATCGAAATTACGCAGATGCCTGAACGCGGGCGCATCGTTCAAGGCGGCGACAGCGGCATCCACCCCCGCCATGTCCTCGGCAAACTTCTTCACGCCGCCGACGACGAAAGCCAGATAGTCACCCGTTTCGCGCTGGGCCTGGGTGACATCGCAGACGCGGCCGTGCCCGGGCACGATGCGCGCCGGCTGCAAGGCGACCGCCTGCCGGTACGCCGCCAGCCAAGTCTCGGCATTGCTCTCGGGCAGGATGCCGAGCAAACGGTCGACATAAATCAGGTCGCCAGAAAACAGGATTTTCTCCTGCGGCAACCAGACCACGGCATCGCCGGCAAAGTGGGCATGCCCAAAGTAACGCAACACCAGCGTACGCCCACCGAGGGTCAGCGTCTGCATATCGCCCGTCAGTGGCTGGACGGCCGGCGCCGGTAGCGTGCCATCCATCTGTTCCTTCAGTTCGCGCGCCAGCGACTCGATCTGCCCCTGACCAAGACGCGCCTGGTCCGTCACCGTGCGCTGCAGCGCGATGATCTGCGCACCCTGCGCGGCAAAATAGGCGTTGCCCAGCCAGCGATGATCCTGAACGCCGGTGTTGATCACCCACTTGACCGGCTTGCCGGTCAGCCTGCGGGCTTCGCCATCGAGCAGCCTGGCAGCAACGCTGGACGCCCCCGAATCGATCAGGATGGCCCCTTCCGGCGTATCGATCACCCCGTAATTGGCGTTCAAGCCAAAATTCCCATACAAGCGACCCGCCGTCTGACCGATCAGCGCAAACACCCCGTTGCCAAGCTGATCGACCGTCAGCACCGCCTCGGCGCGAACGCTCTGGGCGAACAGCATCATGGCGCCAGTCAGCGCCAGCAGTATTTTTTTCATTGTGTCTTCCTCCTCCGTCAGGGCGATCAGTTTATAACCGATTACTGATTTTCGTGCGGCTGCGCTAGGACGGCAGCAAACGGCAAGCAATTCTTTACGACATTTTTATGCCGTGCTTGCCAGAATTCGGCCCATCGCTTCTTCCGTATCGACGCATGAAATTTTTGCTACATCCGAGCCAGACCGTAGCGCTGGCTTTTTTGATGGCGATCCTCTTCGGCACCGCCTTGCTGATGCTGCCACTGGCACAGACAGACGGTGTTTCCGCTCCGTGGCTGACGGCATTCTTCACCGCTGTCTCGGCGGTCTGCGTTACTGGACTGGTCATTGTCGACACCGGCACGTACTGGTCGAGCTTCGGCCAGATCGTCATCATGGCCCTGTTCCAGATCGGCGGCTTCGGCATGATGACCGCCGCCACCCTGCTCGGCCTGATGGTCAATCGCTCGCTACGTCTGCGGACCAAGCTGATCAGCCAGGTTGAAACGCACACGCTTGGACTCGGCGATGTCGGCAGCGTCGCCCGCCTCGTCTTCACGGTCACGCTGCTGGCCGAGTTGCTGATTGCCGCCCTGCTTACCCTGCGGCTGCACCTCGCCTACGACCTACCCTGGCACGAGGCCCTCTGGAGCGGGATTTTTCATGCCGTTTCGGCGTTCAACAATGCCGGCTTCTCGATCCACCCTGACAGCTTGATGCGTTACGCGACAGACGCACTGGTCCTGCTGCCGGTCATGCTTGCCATTGTTGTTGGCGGCATCGGTTTTCCGGTACTGCACGACCTGCGGGCAAAACGCCACGATCCCCGCCATTGGTCTCTGCATACCAAATTGACACTGCTCGCTACCGGCATCCTGTTGCTTGGCGGCTTTCTCGTCCTGCTGCTCTTTGAATGGGCGAATCCGGCCACACTCGGTCCGATGAACCTTCCCGACAAGCTCCTGTCGGCAGCCTTTGCTTCCGTTTCCGCGCGCACGGCCGGCTTCAACTCCATCGATATCGGCGCCATGACCCACGAAAGCTGGGCACTGCACTACTTCCTGATGTTCGTCGGAGGCGGCAGCGCCGGTACGGCGGGTGGTGTCAAGGTTGGCACCGTCGCCATACTGGCGCTACTGGTCATTGCCGAAATTCGTGGCCGCAGCGATAGCGAGGCTTTTGGGCGGCGGGTCAGCCTGTCCGCCCAGCGCCAGGCCATCACTGTTCTCGTCCTGGGCAGTGCGATGGTCGTGCTCGGCACAATCAGCATCCTCATCCACACCGACCTGCCCACCGACAAGGTGATTTTCGAGGTGATTTCCGCCTTTGGCACGGTTGGCCTGTCCACCGGCATCACCGCCGAATTGCCACCATTCGGCCAATTGGTACTGACCGTACTGATGTTCACCGGACGAGTCGGCATCATCACCCTTGCAGCGTCACTGGCCCTGGGCGAGCGACGCATGCCTTTCCGCTATCCCGAGGAGCATCCCATTGTTGGCTAGACTTTTCACCGAACAGTATTCCTTTGCCAAGGGCGACAGTGTCGTCGTCATTGGACTTGGCCGCTTCGGCAGCTCGGTTGCCCAGTCGCTGGTTCATCTTGGGCATGATGTCATGGGTATCGACCGTGATGAACTACTGGTCCGCGAATGGGCCGACCTGCTGACCCACGCCGTGCAGGCCGACTCGACCAATACTGCGATCATGCGCCAGTTGGGCGTGGCCGACTTCTCCCACGCCATCGTCGGTATCGGCACCGACATTGCCGCCAGCCTGATGACGCTGATGGTTCTCACCGAGCTCGGCATCAAGGATATCTGGGTCAAGGCGCTGACTGCTGAACACGGCCAGATCGCTGAACGCATCGGCGCCCATCATGTGGTCTATCCCGAAGCTAACATGGGCGAACGGGTAGCCCACCTGATCAGCGGCCGAATGATCGATTTCATCGAATTCGACGATGGCTTTGCCATCGCCAGGATTCACGCCCCGGCCAGCACCCATCAGCAAACGCTCGGCGAGTCGATGATCCGGGAGAAATTCGGCGTCACCGTGGTCGGCATCAAGCGGGCCCATGAAGATTTTCAGCACGCAACGCCGAGCAGCCAAATTCTTCCCGGCGACCTGCTGATCATCTCCGGGCCGACCCGCAAGATCGAACTGTTCGCCGGAAAAGCATAGAAACCGTGCCGGCACCGGCGCTGCCAATTAGAAAGAGGCTCAAGAGTCCGGCCTACCGGACGAATCTCAAGAAAACGTGCAAAAACGTGATTCGCCAGGTTTTCCGGACTCAACGGCAGACGAGGGAATACCAGGTACTTTTGTCTCGACAGCTATCGACCGACAGCTACCCTGCGTTTGTCAGCTATTGCCGAATTCAACCGCCCCTCAGCGACAAGAACTCGTCAATCAGCCGCGCCAGGATCGTTTCTTCATCTTCCTCGCTCAAGCCGAGGAGTTCAGCCACCAGCTTCACCTTGCCGGGGTTGACCTTGGTGCGGGGCGTGGGCGTAGGTTGAGGAGCATCGGGCGGCGCTTCCCTGGGCGGCGTATCCATAGCGGCGGCTGCCGGTTCGGGTTGGTTGACTGCCGGTGCCGGCGCAACGGGTGATGGCGCCGCTTCGGTGGGTTCGCTGCTGGCAGGGGCGACGGCGAGGACTTCATCCATGTCCTTCTTCGACATCTTTTCGCCGTCCGGCAACTGCTCGATCTGCTCGATCAGGGATTCCGCCTTGGCTTCGTTCTTCCTGGCCAGTTTTTCCAGTTGCACGGCGGCGCCGGTGCTGGAAATTTTCCCGGCATCCAGCAGGGCGGTGACTTTTTCCGACAGGTTGGCGGCGGCTGTGGCCTGGGCCAGCCAGGTCGGGGCGCGGCCAAAGTATTGGGCGGCTTCTTCGGGCGATGCGAAACGCTGGGCGATGGCCTGGATGGCCGTGGCCATGTCGCGCGGTTCGAGCGCCGAGCGGACGCCCAGGCCGATGTTTTCGAAAACCCGCACTTCCAGCGCGTCCTCGTCGCTACAGTCGCGGACGATGACCGGCACCTGGGTTTCGCCCGCCTGAATCGCCGCCTGGCGCCGGCGCTCGCCGGCAATGACCGAGTAACGGTCATCAGCCGCCGGTCGGACGACGATGGGCTGGATGATGCCCAGCTTGCGCACCGCGTTGGTCAGCCCCTTGAGCGCCTCCTCGTTGATGCTTTGGCGGACGTGTGCGGGATCGGGATCGAGCAGGGACACATCGACCATCTGGAAGCGGAAGGGACTATTCTTGAAAGCCATGGCGGGGAGAAAATTCGGGTATAACAGGGGGGGGCGGCATGTTCGTCGTTTTCGCGCCTTTTTACAACCGCCTTGAATCCCATCCTCAGCAATCCTGCACCATGAATACCGATATCGATTACCAGAACAACCCGCTGCATGGCCTCAGCCTGAAACAACTGCTGACGGAGATCGTCGATCACTACGGCTTCGACATCCTCTACGCCTACCTGAACATCAATTGCTTCAACAACAATCCCAGCGTCGAATCCAGCGTGAAGTTCCTCAAGAAGACGGACTGGGCGCGGGAGAAGGTTGAGGCTTTTTACCTGTACCAGTTCAAGAGCCTGCCGCGCGCCTCGGCCGAGCAGTTCGAGCTGCCGCCCCGGGACCGCATCATTCCCCGCGATCAACAACCGGGCGAGCCGGCCGAATTGAGCCTGGAGGATGCCGAGCGCCTGCGTGAAAAGCGCGCGCGGAAAGCCGCCGCCCACGACCGCGATGCCGGCCAGCGTAAAGGCCCGGAGCGGCGGCCGTCGAATCGTGATGCTGCGTCGGACAATGCCGATCCCTGGGCGAAGTGGAGAAAGTCTTGACCCCCGCCGATCTGCAACGGCAACTGGACTTCCTCAAGGAAATCGACCGGCTCAAGAATGTCGTTCGCCTGTCGCCGCTGATCGACCGCTCGCGCCGTGAAAACAGTGCCGAGCACTCCTGGCATCTGGCGCTATACGCGCTGGTGCTGGCCGATCACGCCGCCGGCTCGGTCGATGTGCTGCGCGTCGTCAAGATGCTGCTGATTCACGACATCGTCGAGATCGACGCCGGCGACGTACCCTTCCACGTCCCGGCGACGCATGCCGGGCAGGCCGAGCGCGAACGCCTGGCCGCCGAACGCATCTTCGGCCTGCTGCCGGAGGCACAGGCGGCCGAGTTCCACGCGCTGTGGCTGGAATTCGAGGCAGCGGAGAGCGACGACGCCCGATTTGCCAAGGCGCTGGACCGTTTCCAGCCGATGCTGCACAACGCCGCCACCGACGGCGGCACCTGGGTGGAATGCGCGGTCACGCTCGAACAGATCACCGCCCGCTGCCGCCCACCGATCGAAGCCGGCGCACCGGCGCTATGGGAAGCGGCGGCCGGCATGGCCGAAGCCCACTACCGTACCCGGCCGGCACAGGACTGATCCCGCCAGAGCGGCCAGGCGTTTTGTCGGTTTTGCGACAAGCAAGGCACCAGAACCAAACCGCAATAAATTAATCGTTAAAATTCAGTTAGTTAAAAACTGGCACCCCCCTTGCTAGACACATTGCAAGGAGATTCCCATGAGCCAGTCCAGCTTCGTCACCATCAACGACACCACCCTGCGCGACGGTGAGCAGTCGGCCGGTGTTGCCTTTTCCCTGGCGGAAAAGCTGGACATCGCCCGCCGCCTGGACGCCATCGGCGTGCCCGAGCTGGAGGTCGGCATTCCGGCCATGGGTGCCGAGGAGCGCGAGTCGATCCGGGCGGTTGCCGGGCTCGGCCTGAACGCCCGGCTGATGGTGTGGAGCCGCATGCACGCGGCCGACATCGCCGCCAGCGCCAATCTGGGTGCGCACCTGATCGACATCTCGGTGCCGGCCTCCGACCAGCATCTGGCTTACAAACTGAAGCAGGAGCGCGGCTGGCTGCTGCGCGAGCTGCCGCGCTACATCGGCATGGCGCTCGACCTCGGGCTGGAAGTTGGTGTCGGTTGCGAGGATGCCTCGCGAGCCGACCTGGATTTCCTGTGCGCGCTGGCCGCCACCGCCGAACGCGCCGGCGCCCGCCGCCTGCGCTTTGCCGACACGCTCGGCATCCTCGAACCGTTCACCACCTTTGACCGCATTTCGACCTTGCGCGCCCGCACCGGGCTGGAGATCGAGATGCACGCCCACGACGACCTGGGCCTGGCCACGGCCAACACCCTGGCCGCCTGCAAGGCCGGGGCAACGCACGTCAACACCACGGTCAATGGCCTGGGCGAACGCGCCGGCAATGCACCACTAGAGGAAGTCGTGCTCGGGCTGAAGAAGCTGCACGGCATCGACACCGGCGTCGAACTGCGCGCCTTCCCTGCCCTGTCGGCTGCCGTTGCCAGCGCGTCCGGCCGCGCCGTGCCCTGGCAGAAGAGCGTCGTCGGCGCCGGCGCCTTCACCCATGAGGCCGGCATCCACGTCGATGGCCTGCTCAAGCATCCGGACAACTACCAGGGCTTCGACCCGCGCGAAGTCGGCCAGGCGCACCGCATCGTGCTCGGCAAACACTCCGGCTCGCGCGCGGTCCAGGTCGTCTATCGCGAACTCGGCATCGAGCTCGGCGAGAACGAGGCGCAAGCCCTGCTCGCCAGCGTCCGCAATTTTGTCGCCGCCCACAAGCACCCGCCGGAGGCCACCGATCTGCTCGGCCTGCTGGCTTCTTCCAGGAGTCCGCTCCATGTCTGAAGCGATGACCATGACCGCACCGAATCCTTCCGCTCCCGGCCTGTGGGCCACCCTCAAGGAAGACCTGGCCTGCGTCTTCGAACGCGACCCGGCCGCCCGCTCGACGCTGGAAGTGCTGACCACCTACCCCGGTGTCCATGCCATCCTCGCCCATCGCCTGGCGCACAAGCTGTGGCGCGGCGGCTGGCGCTACAGCGCCCGCCTGTTGTCGTTCGCCGGCCGCCTGCTGACCAATGTCGACATCCACCCCGGCGCCACCATCGGCCGCCGCTTCTTCATCGACCACGGCGCCTGCGTGGTCATCGGTGAAACGGCGGAGATCGGCGACGACGTCACCCTCTACCACGGCGTCACCCTGGGCGGCACCTCATGGAACAAGGGCAAGCGCCATCCGACCCTGGCCGACGGCGTGGTCGTTGGCGCCGGCGCCAAGATTCTCGGGCCGATCAGCATCGGCGAGCGCGTCCGCGTCGGCGCCAACTCGGTGGTGGTCAAGGACGTGCCGGCCGACCGTACCGTGGTCGGCATTCCCGGCCGCATCGTCGATACCCGCCTGGCCCGCCCGGCCGGCAACGGCATCAACCTCGACCACAACGTCCTGCCCGACCCGGTGGCACGCTCGATTGCCTGCCTGATCGACCGTATCGATACGCTGGAGAACGAACTCGCCGCCCTGCGCCAGCAACCGGCGCCGAACCACGGTGGCGAATGCCAGACCTGCTCGGCCGGCGACCTTTGCTGCGACAGTGAAGCCATGCACGAGGCAGCGCACTGACATGGATCTGCTCGACTTCTCCGACTGCAAGCTCTATTTCGAGGATCCGCTGCCGGCCGAGGCCGAAGCGCTGATCGCCCGGGCGGCCGCCGAATACGGCGATCCGGAAGCGGAAATGTCCTTGCTGCGCGCCAACCTGCTGGCCCCGGACAACCTGACCGTGCTGGTTGGTCTGTACCGCTATTACTTCTACCAGCACCGCCTGGAAGACGCGCTGAAGGTCGCCGAGCGGGTCATGCACCTGACTGCCCAGCACCTTGGCCTGCCCGATGACTGGGCGAAGATCGGCGACAACCACCTCGGTTCCGCCGCCGCCAGTTCCTTCGGCCTGCTGCGTTTCTACCTGCTGGCGCTGAAAGCCAGTGCCGTGGTGCTGCTGCGTCTGGGCCGGATCGAGGCCTCGCGCCAACGCCTGATCAAACTGGTTGCGCTCGACAGCCGCGACCAGCTCGGCGCCGGAAAACTGCTTGAAGTTGTCGATGAGTTCCAGGGCACCGGGGCGTCGTCCCGGCCCAATTCCGATTTATCCCTTGCCGCAGCCTGAGGAGGCCATCATGGAAGATACACTGAGCCTTGCCGAAGCCATGGAAGAACTGGTTTCCGCTGAAGATTTCCTGGAGTACTTCGAGATTCCCTTCGAACCTTCGGTGGTCCACGTCAATCGCCTGCACATCCTGCAGCGCTTTCACGACTATCTGACCCGCCAGACGCCCAACCTGCCGCCAGAGGAAGAGCAGCAGCGCGCCATCTACCGTCTGTGGCTGGAACGCGCTTACCAGGATTTCGTGGAGTCCGACTCGCTGACCGAAAAGGTCTTCGCCGTGTTCCAGAACCAGGCCAAGCCGGACGGGGGTTACAGCTCCTTCGTTTCCATCGACAAGATCTTCCGCGACTGAGTCCAACCCGATGAGCAGACCCAAATGGCAGATCGAGGACAGCGTCCGCCTGATCCGCAACGTGCGTAACGACGGCACCTATCCCGGGCTCGATCCGGGGGCGCCGCTGGTACGTCGCGGCAGCATCGGCTACGTGGTCGATGTCGGCACCTTCCTGCAGGACCAGATCATCTACTCGGTCAGTTTTCTCGACATCAACATGATCGTCGGTTGCCGCGAGGAAGAACTGATCGGCGCCGAAGAGCCGTGGACCCCGTCGCGCTTCGAGTTCCGCGAGAAAGTGCGGATCGTCGTCGAACTGCCGGTCGGCAGCGATGCCGTGATTGCCGAAGGCGCCATCGGTGAAGTCATCAAGGTCATCCGCGATGCGCCCGGCGGCGTCGCCTACCACATCCATTTCGACAGCCTGCCTGGACGCCTCCTGCAGATCCCGGAGCGTCTGCTCGAATCCCTCACCCCGGAATGAAGCCATGGAACACGCCTACCTCGAACTGAAGCTGTCCTGGGAACTCTTCCAGAAAGCACCCGAAACGCTGAGCCCGCCGGAGCGCAACCGACTCGGCGAAGTCGCTGCGAAGCAGGACAGCATTGAGCAACGCATCCTGTCCAGCGAACAGGCGCGCAATGTCATGGTGCCCGAACCGACCCTGCGCACCCGGATCGAGGAAATCCGCAAACGCTATCCGGACGAGGAAACCTTCCTCCAGGATCTCGCCCGCATCGGCCTGGACCGGCATTCGCTGGCCGCTTCGGTCGAACGCGACCTGCGGGTCGAGGCCATCCTCGACCGCGTGGTTTCGGCCGTGCCCGAAGTCAGCGAAGTCGATGCCGAAATCTACTACCGCCTGCACCCGGACGCCTTCGATCGCCCCGAGGCCCGTCGCCTGCGCCACATCCTGATCACCGTCGACACCCCGCAGGAAGCCGACCAGGCGCATCGCCTGCTCGACGGCCTGCGTGTCACCCACACGGCCCCCGAAAAGTTCGCCAAGGCGGCGCTACGCCACTCGCAGTGCCCGAGCGCGGTGGAAAAAGGTCTGCTCGGCGTGGTCCGCCGCAATCAGCTGTACCCGGAACTCGAAAGCGCGGCATTTGCCCTGAGCGAAGGCGAAGTCAGTGAAGTGCTGGCCTCGGAAATGGGGCTGCACATCATCCGCTGCGACGAAATCCTGCCCAGCGGCATGATTCCCTTCGCCGAGGTGCGCGACCGCATCATCGAACGGCTAACCGAAAAACGGCGTCAGGAAGCCCAGAAACAATGGGTCAAGCAACTGATGTCGGCTCGCCAGCTGGCGTAAGGCTGTCCGGGAAGTCACCGTCGACACGGTTGCGCCCGGCCGCCTTGGCCCGGTACAGCGCCCGGTCGGCGCGCAGCAGGGGCTGATCGGGCGAGTCGTCACCGGTAATCAGCAGGGTGGCACCGATGCTGACCGTGAACGGAATGCTACCGAACGAGGTCATCGCCGGCTCGTTCTCGATATTGCGCCGCAGGCGTTCGGCCGCCACCAGCGCATCCTCAGCACTGCTACCGGGCAGCAGCACGGCAAATTCCTCGCCGCCGACCCGCCCCGGCAAATCGACCCGCCGCAGCGAACGGCGCAACACGTCGGCAAAGTGACGCAGCACCTCGTCGCCCGCCGCATGCCCCCAGGTGTCGTTGATCCGCTTGAACCAGTCGAGATCGACCATCAGCAAGGCCGAGGTGAATCCCGTCCGCTGCCAGCGGTGAATCTCGGCCTCGAGTTGCGCGATGAAATGCCGCCGGTTGGCCAGTCCTGTCAGGGTGTCGGTGCTGGCCAGCCAGGTCAGCGCCGCTTCCTTCTCCTTGAGCTCGCTGATGTCGTGGAAAACCACCACGGCGCCGGTACAGACACCGTTTTCCCGGATCGGCGACACCGTCATCTGCACCGGAAAGCTGCTGCCGTCGCGCCGGCGCAGGTTTTCTTCCAGTGTCCTCGCTTGTCCATCAGCCAGGGTCATGGCAATCGGACAGGCCGACTCGTCGTACGCCGAGCCATCGGGACGCAGGGCATGAATCAGACTGTGGAGATTGTTGCCGATCACTTCGTCCGGGGCGTAACCCAGCATTTTCTGGGCGGCGGGGTTGATGAAGGTCGCCACATGCCCGCGGTCGACACCGAAAATCCCCTCACCGGCCGCCATCAGCAGGACTTCGTTCTGATGCGACAGCTCCTTGACGCGCGCGGTCTGTTCTAGCAACTGGCTGATCCATTCGCGGCGCGACAGATTGACCAGGAAGAGCACCAGCAACTGGGTCACCGCATAGGCAAAAGCCAGGTTGAAAAACGCCTTATCCTTGAAATCGCCGCTGGCCTCGATCATCGCGCCGACATCCTGCCAGATCACCACCGAACCGATCGGTGGCCGGGTCGGGTCCTGCAGCCCCGGATAATCGCGCAGCGGGAAACGGATCAACTGGAAGCGGTGTCCTTGATGGTCCACCAGATCATTGCGAAAAGTCCCGGCATACGCGGGCAGTGCCTTGTCGGCCATCCAGTCGGCCAGTTCGCCGCGCGACGCCGCCAGCAGGTAACAGCAGGCACCGGGCTGCTCGGCAGGGGCCGGCGGACGGTAGTTTTCCCACATTGCCGAGGTCACGGAGGCGGGGTCGAGCAGCACACCAAAGCCGACGGCGGTACGTTCGCTCAGGCGCTCGATGTAACCATCGAAGGCCATGCCGACTTCCATGACCCCCACCAGGGCTCGCGCATCGCCCGGACGAAGCTCGCTGTCGAAGATCGGCGCCGCCCCACGAATGCCGGCGTAGGCGCGCCCCGTCTCGAAACCGCTGGCCGCTGTCCGTTTGCGTTCGACATCGCGCAACAGCCAGCGCAACCCGGCCAGCGAATCGCCATGCTGGGTCGGCGCATGAAAGCGCAGGAAGGACAGGCTGCCCGGCAAGACGAACTGCATCTGGCGGATGCCCAGTTCCTTCTGCATGTAGGACCAGTGCTGGCGCAAATGCAGGTAAAGCTGGCGCCGCAGGAGATCGGCCTCCTCGCCGCCACTACCATTGCCTTCGCCTTCGACCGTGGCGCCGGCCGCCTTGAGCAGGCGGATGACTTCCGGATCGGCGGCAACCATGCCGGCCAGGGCCATCATCTGCTGTTCCAGCTCGCCCTGCGACAACTCGTAGGCCGTCTTCAGGCGCAGCGCCTCACTTTCCAGGCTGGCCTGCAGACGGACATCCACCAGGCGCGCCCCGAACAGGGCGACGCCAGCGAAGATCGCCATCAGCAACAGACTGGCCAGCACAAGAATGGCGCGGTAGGACATGCCTCCCTCTCAGCGGATTGGTATTTTCCTCACTTAGATTATAGGCAAGGCATTTCTTGCCAGTGTTGATATTTATTCCCCGAAAATTCACCAGGCCGGCGTCTCCACCGCAGCCGGTGGTGGCGGCGGTTCGGGCAACCACACACCACTGGCGGCAAACACGGCGGCCAGCGCGATCACCAGGGCCACCACGAGCGCCAGCGCGCCGCCGCCCCGGGCCGATTCGCCCTGGTCGACTTCCTTCCAGCCACGCACCATCGGCTTGACCAGATTGTCCTTCTTCACGTGCGCGTAGAACATGATCGCCGCCAGGTGCAGCACGACCAGCGCGATCAGCACATTGACCGAAAGATGGTGCCAGCCGGTGGCCAGGTTGCTCAAGTCGCGCCCGACCAGGTCGTACAGCGGGCCGACGAAGGCGATGTCGTCGTTGGCCACCAGGCCGGTCAGTAGCTGAAAGATCAGCACGCCAAGCAGGGCGAATACCGAAAAAGCGCCAAGCGGGTTGTGACCCGGTGCCTGCCAGCCGCCCTTGAGATAGGTGGCGATCTTGGCCGGTGTCGGGAAAAACTGGCAGAAACGCGCGTAGGTCGAGCCGACGATGCCCCAGACCAGGCGAAAAACGACCAGGCCAAGCACCAGCAGGCCGATCTTGCCATGCCAGTCGATGAGGTTGCCGCCGACCTTGCCGCTCACCACCAGACCAACGACGGCGACGACCAATAACCAGTGAAACAAGCGGGTGGGCAGATCCCAGACCAGTATTCTTTTTTTGCTGTTCATCCTGAAACTCCTTGTCGAATGAAAAGGGCGCCTCGCGGCGCCCCGTTTTGCTTCCTGTCAGACAAGCAGCTTACTGCTTGGTGCGATAGTCGTCGTGACAGGACTTGCAGGTACCGCCCAGTTTGCCGAAGGCATCCTTGACCGCGCCGGCATTGCCGGTGGCGGCAACCTTGGCCAGCTCGTTGGCGGCTGCGTTGAAGTCGCCGGCGATCTTGCCGACCTTGGGACCATCGGTGAACAGCGCCGGCTGGACGCGGGTATCGACCCAGCCCTTGCCCTTGTCGCTGCCCGGAACGTAGAGCGCGCCCATGCCGGAATTGGCGATGGCCTGGATCACATTGGCCGCCTTGATCACGTCATCCTTGTTGTAGGTGCCGTCGATATTGGCCTTGATCCGGCTCATGCTCCAGCCCATCGTGGCATAGGCCGACTGACGCCACTTGATGGCATCCTCGACTTTGACCTGGGCATGTGCGGTGGTGACGGTCGCCGTAGCGATCAGTGCGAGCAGCAACTTGCTTTTCATCGTGTAATCTCCGTTGTGTTGAAGGAAAATGATTGATTTTGCGAACCACTCCGCCCCCGAAGTTCTCTGACGGATTATACGCAGCCAGCCCGGCGGCATGACAGCCCGCTCGCTGACCGATATTCACGAAACCAATGAATGAATTCGAACGATAAGCCAATGGCAAGCGCATGCCGGCACAAAGTTCGTTCTGGCGAAAGCGGTTCGCGCTAAGCTGGCGGTTCATGAATGCAACCGGAGTCTGGAATGAAACGCGACGCCAACTGCCCTCTTTGCGGCGCAAAAATCCCCCCTTCGGCCTGGCTCGATGCCTGCGACGAACTGGTCGATAGCGAGGGCGGCATTCTCGCCGCCCGTTGCCCGGCCTGCCAGGGACGCCTGGAGGTCCTGCCGCAAGCCGGCCGCCTGCAACTCGGCTTCCGCAACGGTGCGCGCTTCGAGAGCGCGCTGGATATCGACTATCCCGGGCTTGCCGTCACCCTGAGCGACGGCCGTTTGTGCCTGCGGGCCGACGGGCGGGAATGGACCTTTGTTGAAGACGCGGACTGAGGCGTCGCCTCAAACCGCGAATACGTGCTTGACCCGCAGCACCGGCGCCCCGGCTTCGATCTTCAGCAGACGGGCGATATTCGGGTGCTTGCCGGGGTTGGCGCGCTCGTCCTCGCTGTGTTCGGCAAAGATTTCAATGCCTTTTTTTGCCGCTTCGACATTGATCGAACCGTAGGTCTGGGCCAGATGGTTGTAGACGGCCAGCGAACCCTGGCTGCCGGCCTTGTTCTCGATCGTGGCGACGACATTGCCGTCGGCATCGAGCAAATTGAGGGCGGCCAGGTGGGAGATGCCGGGTAATTTCTTCAGGTTTTCGGAAAAGGACATTTTTTTCTCCATGAAAAAGGCCGATCCGCAAAGCGAATCGGCCTGTCGGGGTCGTTGCTATCAGATACGCTTGGCCAGTTCGGCGGCCTTGCCGGTGTAGTCCCACGGCGTCAGCTTGAGCAGTTCGGCCTTGGCGGCTTCCGGAATGTCCAGCGTGGACACGAAGGCCTGCATGCCGTCGCGCGACACGCGGGTGCCGCGGGTCAGTTCCTTGAGCTTTTCGTAGGCGTTCGGCACGGCGTAGCGGCGCATCACCGTCTGGATCGGCTCGGCGAGCAGCTCCCAGTTGGCGTCGAGGTCGGCCTTCATCAGGTCGGCATTGATTTCCAGCTTGCCCAGGCCCTTCAACAGCGAATCGTAGCCGAGCAGCGTGTAGCCGAGGCCGACGCCCATGTTGCGGAGCACCGTCGAATCGGTCAGGTCGCGCTGCCAGCGCGAGATCGGCAGCTTTTCGGCGAGGTGCTTGAGGACGGCATTGGCCAGGCCGAGGTTGCCTTCGGAGTTCTCGAAGTCGATCGGATTGACCTTGTGCGGCATCGTCGACGAGCCGATTTCGCCGGCCTTGACCTTCTGCTTGAAGAAACCGAGCGAGATGTAGCCCCAGACGTCGCGGTCGAGGTCGACCAGAATGCTGTTGGCGCGGGCAAAGGCGTCGAACAGCTCGGCCAGCGCGTCGTGCGGCTCGATCTGGATGGTATAGGGGTTGAAGGTCAGGCCGAGCGACTCAACGAAGCGCTTGGCAAAGCCTTCCCAGTCGTAGCCCGGGTAGGCGGCCAGGTGGGCGTTGTAGTTGCCGACGGCACCGTTGATCTTGCCGAGCAGTTCGACGCCGGCGATACGGACGCGGGCGCGTTGCAGGCGGTAAGCGACGTTGGCCATTTCCTTGCCCATCGTCGACGGCGTCGCCGGCTGGCCGTGGGTACGGCTCATCATCGGGATGTCGGCGTAGGCGTGGGCCAGTTCGCGCAGCTTCTCGATGACCTTGTCCAGCGTCGGCAGCATGGCCTGTTCGCGGGCGCCCTGACACATCAGCGCGTGCGACAGGTTGTTGATGTCTTCGGAAGTGCAGGCGAAGTGGATGAACTCGCTGACCTTGACCACTTCGGCGTTGCCCTTGGTCTTGCCCTTGATCCAGTATTCGAGCGCCTTGACGTCATGGTTGGTGGTGGCTTCAATGGCCTTGACCTCGGCTGCCTGCACCGGGCCGAAATTGGCGACCAGCGCATCCAGTTCGGCGATGGTCGCCGGCGAGAAAGCGGCGATTTCGGTGAAATGCGCTTCAGCGGCGAGCGCCTTCAGCCACTCGATCTCGACCTTGAGGCGGGCACGGATCAGGCCGAACTCGGAGAAATGTTCGCGCAGGGCGTCGACCTTGCCGGCGTAGCGGCCGTCGAGCGGGGAAATGGCGGTCAGGGGATTGAAGTCCATAAATACATCCTTTTCGGTGAGGGCGTGATTTTACCCGCCCGACCACACCCAGCGCCATACGCTATAATTGCACTCCCCAATCCAAGAGCATGCGATGAAGCTGATCGGCACCCATACCAGCCCCTACGTCCGCAAAGTCCGGATCGTCCTGGCTGAAAAAAAGATGGAATACGATTTCGTGATCGATTCGCCCCGTCAGGCCGGTAGCACCGTACCCGACATCAATCCGCTGGGCCGCATTCCGGCCCTGCTGCTTGACGACGACACCCCGCTGTTCGACTCGCGGGTCATCGTCGAGCACATCGACAACATCACCCCGAACAACAAGCTGCTGCCGGCGCCGAACCGCGAGCGCACCGAGGTCAAACGCTGGGAAGCCGTCGCCGACGGCCTCAACGACGCGGCCGTCAGTGCGGTCATGGAAGGCCTGCGCCCGAAGAAGGAACAGAGTGCCGACTGGATCGCCCGCCAGCGCGACGTGATCACGCGGACGCTGCGCTTCATGGAAACGCATCTGGGCGAAAAGAACTTCTGCATGGGCACCCATTTCTCGCTGGCCGACATCGCTGTCGGTGCCTCACTCGGCTACCTCTGCCTGCGCTTCCCCGACATCGCCTGGCAGGAAAGCCACCCCAACCTGGCCCGCCTGTACGACAAGCTGATGCAGCGCCAGTCGTTCATCGACACCGTGCCGCAGACCTGACCCGGTCGAAAACACCTTACCAGGGCGCCGCAACGGCGCCTTTTTTATTCTGAACCCGGCAGCATCTGCAGGGTCAATGAAGCACTCCCCCTTTTAGATCACGCCCATGCACCGGATTTTCAACTCACTCTGCACCGCACTCAACGAGCGCGATGGTGACACCCACGACCACTGCAGCCGGGTCGTTGCACTGGCCCAGGAACTCGGCCGGCACATCGAGCTCGACAGCAATGAACTCGCCCTGCTCAGCCTCGGCGCCGGCCTGCACGACATCGGCAAGATCGGCATCCCCGACCGCGTGCTGCACAAGCCCGGCCGCTTTGCCGAAGACGAACTGGAGACCATGCGCCGCCACCCGCTGATCGGCGAAAGGATCGTTCGCGCCATCGCCGATCAACGCGCTGACCGGCTTGCTGAAATCGTCCGTCACCACCACGAGAACTTCGACGGCACGGGTTATCCGGACGGCCTGCGCGGCACCGCGATTCCGCTATTCGCCCGCATCGTCTCGCTGACCGACAACTACGACGCGATGGCGGCGCCGCGCCCCTACCATCCGGGACGCACGCATCACGAAATCATCGACCTGATGTCCGGGCCGGACGCCGAAAAATTCGACCCCGACCTCCTGCACGCCTTCCGCCACGTCATCGAACACTCGCCGATGCGCGCTGCCTGACGGCGACTAGCGGATCACCCCACCGCCCAGGCAAACCCGGCTTTCGTAAACCACCACCGACTGACCCGGCGTGAGCGCCCACTGCGGTTCGGCGAAGCGGATCGTGCAGGTTTCGCCATCGACCGCCTCGACATGGCAGGGCTGATCGCTGGTCCGGTAACGCGGCTTGGCGGTGTAAACCCAGTGGGTGTGCGGCGCCCGTCCGGACACCCAGCTCAACTGCTCGGCCAGCAGATCGTCGCGCAGCAGTGCCGGGTGATCGTGCCCCTGGACGACGTAGAGCACGTTCTTCTCCATGTCCTTGCCGGCGACAAACCAGGCGTCGTGATCGCCACCGCCGGGCTGGCCCTTCTCCTTCAAACCGCCGATGTGCAGGCCTTTGCGCTGGCCGATGGTGTGGTACATCAGACCGTCGTGGCTACCGAGCACCTTGCCGTCGTCGAGACGGCGGATTTCGCCCTGTTTGGGCGGCAGGTAGCGACTCAGGAAGTCCTTGAACGGCCGCTCGCCGATGAAGCAGATGCCGGTCGAGTCCTTCTTGGTGGCGACGTGCAGGCCTTCGCTTTCGGCGATCTTGCGCACTTCACGCTTGTACAGGTCGGCCAGCGGGAACAGCGTCTTCGACAACTGCGCCTGGTTCAGCCGGTAGAGGAAATAGCTCTGGTCCTTGGTCCCGTCCTCGGCCTTGAGCAACTGGTATTCGCCGTTGAACTCGCGCACGCCGGCGTAGTGACCGGTGGCGATCTTCTCGGCGCCCAGTTGCATGGCGTGGTCAAGGAAGGCCTTGAACTTGATTTCCGAGTTGCACAGGATGTCCGGATTCGGGGTGCGCCCGGCCTGGTACTCGCGCAGAAACTCGGCGAACACGCGGTCACGGTATTCGGCAGCGAAATTGACCACCTCGACATCGATACCGATGACGTCGGCGACGCTCATCACATCGACCAGGTCCTGGCGCGTCGAGCAGTATTCGTCATTGTCGTCGTCTTCCCAGTTCTTCATGAACAGGCCGATCACCTTCCAGCCCTGGCGCTTCAACAGCAGCGCTGCGACCGACGAATCGACGCCGCCGGACAATCCCACCACCACGGTTCCCTTAGACATCGGGCCCAGCCCCTTTCTTCCATTCGTCCAGCGGCAGAATCACCGCCGGCTCTCCGTTGTTCACAAACCAGCTATCGACGACGTAACGCTCGCCGTCGCTCGCTTCGATGACCGCCGACCAGTGGTTGGCGATCAGCCCCAGAAAATATCGCGCCTGCGGTTCCAGCACACGATGCCAGCGCAACCATTTGCGCTCGCCCAGCAGATGCAGCAGCCGCGTGGTCGAGGTCGAGTGGTCGATGCAATCCATCCGGCCCACCCCATCACCATCCGCAAAATTCCCCGCACGGTCGCTGGCGATCGCCGACTGCTCACCGCCCCATCGATACAGCCGTCCTACGACCTCGGCCAGGGCATCGCGTTCCCCCGGCGCATCAGCGGCAGCAAGCAGCAAGCGCCGGATTTCGTCCAGCTGTGCCGCCGAGTACACGATCTCCGCCTGGGCGACACAACTGTAACCGTGGCACACCGACACCCGCGCTTCGCCGGCCGCCGCCACCGGCAGCGCAAAAAAGGCCAGCAGCGCGAACAGCCGACGCATCAGTCGTAATGCACCAGCAGATCGAGCGGATAGCGTTTACCGGCCAACCAGTCCTCGCAACAGCGCAGGATCAGCGGGCTGCGATGGCGCGCCTGCGTGGCCCGGACTTCGTCGAGGGTCAGCCAGCGGGCGCCGACGATACCGTCGTCGAGCCGGCGACCGGCATCGTAGCCTCGCAATTCGCCGGTAAAGGCAAAACGCAGGTAGGTGACATCCTTGGCCGGATGCCGCCAGTTATAGACGCCAACCAGATGCGTCGGCTTGAAGTGGTAGGCGGTTTCCTCGATCGTTTCGCGGATCACCGCATCGACCAGCGCTTCGCCTTGTTCGAGGTGACCGGCCGGCTGATTGAAGGCCAGCCCGGTTTCGGTTTCCTCCTCGACCAGCAGGAATTTCCCGTCGCGGAAAATCACGGCGGCGACAGTCACGTTCGGCTTCCAGATCATCGGTGGCATCTTGTGCAAAAGCATTATTTTAACCGCTGATTTCGGCTAAAATCGTCTGCTTTCAAGAGAGCATCACGGAGATTCCCACCATGTCCATGTCGGATCGCGACGGTTTCATTTGGCAGGATGGCAAGCTTGTGCCCTGGCGCGAAGCGACCACCCACGTCCTCACCCACTCCCTGCACTACGGCATGGGCGTTTTCGAGGGCGTCCGCGCCTACAAGACCGAATCCGGCACCGCGATCTTCCGGCTCAAGGAACATACCGAGCGCCTGTTCCGCTCGGCGCACATCTTCCAGATGCAGATGCCGTACTCGCAGGAAGAACTGAACGAGGCGCAGAAGGAAGTCATCCGCGCCAACAAGCTCGAATCCGGCTACCTACGTCCGCTCGCCTTCTACGGCTCGGAAAAGATGGGCGTTTCGCCCAAGGGCGCCAAGGTGCACGTGATCATCGCCGCCTGGCCGTGGGGTGCCTACCTCGGTGAGGAAGGCCTGCAGCGCGGCATCCGCATCAAGACCTCGTCCTACACCCGTCACCATGTGAACATCACCATGGTCCGCGCCAAGGCCTCGGGTAACTACATGAACTCGATCCTGGCCAACAACGAGGCCACCGCCGACGGCTACGACGAAGCCCTGCTGCTCGATCCGGAAGGCTATGCCTGCGAAGGCGCCGGCGAGAACCTGTTCATCGTCAAGAACGGCAAGCTGTACACGCCGGACCTGACCGCCTGCCTGGAAGGCATCACCCGCGCCACGGTCATGCAACTGGCCGGCGAACTGGGCATCGAAGTCGTCGAGAAGCGCATCACCCGCGACGAAGTCTATTGCGCCGACGAGGCTTTCTTCACCGGCACCGCCGCCGAAGTGACGCCGATCCGCGAACTCGACAACCGCCAGATCGGCCCCGGCCACCGCGGCCCGATCACCAAGGCACTGCAGGAAAAGTACTTCGACGTGGTCTATGGCCGCTCGGCCGCCCACGCCGACTGGCTGGCCCACGTCTGATCGCTATCCTCAGGGAGAGAACGATGTCCGATAACAAGACCATCGAAGTCACCGCAGCCGACCTGCCGCTGCACTGCCCGCAGCCGGGCTCGGCGCTGTGGAGCCAGCATCCGCGCGTCTTCCTCGACGTGCTGAAGACCGGCGAAGTCGTCTGCCCCTACTGCAGCACGAAGTATGTCTTCACCGGTGAGGCGCCCAAGGGCCATCACTGACACAGGGACGGCGGGCACAACACCCGCCGTTTTCACATGAAGAAAGCCCTCATCGTCGCCCCCTCGTGGATCGGCGACACGATCATGGCGCAGCCGCTGTTCGCGCGGCTGGTCGAGCGCCATCCCGGCCTGCAGATCGACGCCCTGGCACCGCGCTGGGTGGCGCCGGTGCTGCGCCGCATGGACGAGATCGCCGACCTCGTCGACAGTCCTTTCGGCCACGGCCAGCTCTCGCTCAAGGCACGCTGGCGGCTGGCCCGCGAACTGGCGGCGCGCGATTACGACGCCGTCTGGGTCCTGCCCAACTCGCTGAAGTCGGCACTGGTCCCGTTTCTCGCCGGCATTCCGCAACGCGTCGGTTTCACCGGCGAGTCGCGCTATGGCCTGATCAACGTCCGCCACACGCTCGACAAGGCGGCCCTGCCGCTGATGCTCGAACGTTTCATGCAACTGGCCGAGATGCCCGGTGCCGCGCTACAGCGGCCGCTCGCCCATCCGCGCCTGCGCTCGACCGCCGCCGACCAGGCACGCACGCTCGGCGAACTCGGCATGGAACGTCCGGCCCGGGTCGTCGCTTTCTGCCCCGGCGCCGAGTACGGCCCGGCCAAGCGCTGGCCGGCGGCGCATTTCGCCGAACTGGCGAGAGCACTCGCCGGGCGTGGCTACGCCGTGTGGCTGTTCGGCTCGCCCAAGGATCACGCGGTCGCCGAGGAAATCGCTACGCTGGCCCCCGGCTGCTGTCGCAACCTCTGTGGCACAACGACCCTCGACCAGGCGGTCGACCTGCTCGCCCTGAGCGATTTCGTGGTCTGCAACGATTCCGGCTTGATGCATGTCGCCGCTGCCGTCGACCGGCCCATCGTCGCCCTCTACGGCTCGTCGTCGCCCGGTTTCACGCCGCCGCTGTCCGACCGGGCCGACATCCTCAGCCTGAAACTCGACTGCAGCCCCTGCTTCAAGCGCGACTGCCCGCTCGGCCACCTCGATTGCCTGAACCGGCTCTACCCCGCGCAAGTCGCCGCCGCCTGCGAGAAATGGATACCCGCATGAGCCAGCCGATCACTTTCGCCTCGCCCGACGACCTGGAAATCGCCTTTTACGACGCCCTCACCGGCGGCGATGCCGACCTGTTGATGCACTACTGGTGCGAGGACGACGAAACCCTGTGCGTGCATCCGACCGGGGTGCGCCTGACCGGCATCGTGCCGATCCGCGAAAGCTGGCGCAGCATCTTTGCCAACGCCCGCCTGCGTATCCAGCCCGAGCGCATCGCCCACTGGCAGGGCACGGTGATGGCGGTACATCACCTGACCGAAATCCTGTTCGTCGGGGACGATCCCTCGCCGCACGGGCCGCTGCACGTCACCCACGTCTATGTCCGGGGCGCCCACGGCTGGCGCCTGGCCAGCCGCCACGCCTCGGCCGCCGACGACGGCCACCAGGCGATGGCCGACGCCATGCCGCACACCCTGCATTGAGCGCTCAACCGCCCGCCTATCACGCGCCGTCCTGGCTGCCGGGCGGCCACCTGCAGACGCTGTGGCCGCTGCTGATCAAGCCGCGCCCGCTGCCGCTGCGCCGGGAACGCTGGCCGACGCCGGACGGCGATTTCATCGACGTAGATTTTCTCGATGCGCCGGACGACGCACCGACGCTGGTGCTTTTCCACGGTCTCGAAGGCAGTTCGCGCAGCCACTACGCGATCTCGACCGCGCACGCCTGCCGGGCCGCCGGCTGGCGCCTGATGCTGCCGCATTTCCGCGGCTGCTCGGGCGAACTCAATCGGCAGCCACGTGCCTACCATTCCGGCGACAGCGACGAGATCGACTGGATCCTTCGTCGCATCCAGGCCGGGCAAGGTGGCCGGCGACTGCACGCGGCCGGCGTCTCGCTCGGCGGCAACGCGTTGCTCAAGTGGGCCGGCGAACGCGGCACAGCCGCCGCCGAGGTGGTGACCGGCGTCGCCGCGATGTGCGCGCCGCTCGACCTCGCCGCCTGCGGCCACCACCTGGCGCGCGGTTTCAACCGCGTCTATACCCGGCACTTCCTGAACACTTTGAAAGCCATCTCGGCCGAGCGCCTGCGCCGCTTCCCCGGCATTTTCGACGAAGCCCGCATGCGCCGCGCCGCCAACCTGTGGCAGTTCGACGACGCCGTCACCGGCCCGGTGCACGGCTTTGCCGGCGCCGACGATTACTGGCGGCGCTGTTCGGCCAAGCCCTTCCTGAAATCGATTGCCGTCCCGGCACTCGCGGTCAATCCGAAGAACGACCCGTTTCTGCCCGCCCGCTTCTTGCCCGGCGCCGCCGAAGTGGCCGCCTGCGTCCGCCTTGAACAACCGGCCAGCGGCGGTCACGTCGGTTTTGTCGGCGGCAGTTTTCCCGGACGGCTGGACTGGCTCCCGCAAAGGCTCTTACACTTCTTCCTTTTCGAAACGTCATAAGCGCCCATCATGAACCAAGCTCTCCCCGCAGAAATCTTCAAGGCCTACGACATTCGTGGGATCGTCAACAAATCGCTGACCGCCGATGTCGTCCGGAGGATCGGCCAGGCGCTCGGCACGCTGGCACTCGAACAGGGCCAGACGGCGATCGCCGTCGGTCGCGACGGCCGCCTGTCGGGACCAGAACTGGCTGGTGCGCTGATGGACGGCATCATGGCCGCCGGCTGTGACGCCATCGACGTCGGCTGCGTGCCCACCCCGCTGACCTACTTCGCCGCCTATGAGCTCGGTTGCAACTCCTGCGTCTCGGTCACCGGCAGCCACAACCCGCCCGACTACAACGGCCTGAAGATGGTGATCGCCGGCACCACGCTGGCACTCGACGCGATCCAGGACCTGAAGCGGCGCATCGAGGCTGGCCAGGTACGCAACGGCCAGGGCAGCAAGCGCAGCGCCGATGTCGTTGCCGCCTACATCGACAAGATCGTCGGCGACGTCAAACTGGCACGGCCGCTGAAGATCGTCATGGATTGCGGTAACGGGGTGGCCGGCGCGGTCGCACCGGAACTGTTCAAGCGCCTGGGTTGCGAGATCGTGCCGTTGTATTGCGAGGTTGACGGCAACTTCCCCAACCACCACCCGGACCCGTCCAAGCCGGAAAACCTGGCCGACGTGGTCCAGGCGCTCAAGGATACCGACGCCGAAATCGGCATCGCCTTCGACGGCGACGGCGACCGTCTCGGCGTCGTCACCAAGGACGGCGAAATCATCTACCCGGACCGCCAACTGATGCTGTTCGCTGCCGACGTGCTGGCGCGCGTGCCGGGCGGGACCATCATCTACGACGTCAAATGCACGCGCCTGCTGGCCCCGTGGATCAAGCAGCACGGCGGCACGCCACTGATGTGGAACACCGGCCACGCGCTGGTCAAGGCCAAGCTCAAGGAAACCGGCGCCCCACTGGCCGGCGAGATGTCCGGCCACACCTTCTTCAAGGAACGCTGGTACGGTTTCGACGACGGTTTGTACACCGGCGCCCGCCTGCTAGAAACCCTGAGCCGCTCGGCCGACGTCAATGCCCCGCTGAAGGCGCTGCCGAATTCGCCATCGACCCCGGAACTGAACATCAAGATGGCCGAAGGCGAACCCTTCGTCCTGATCGACAAGCTCAAGGCCGAAGGCCGCTTCGACGGTGCTGAAGAGATCATCACCATCGACGGCGTACGCGTAGAATACAAGGATGGTTTCGGCCTGGCCCGGCCGTCGAACACGACGCCGGTGGTCGTGCTGCGCTTCGAAGCGGACAACGCCGAAGCACTGGCGCGCATCCAGGCCGGCTTCCGGCAGGCGCTGAACGCCGTCTGGCCGGGGATACAACTGCCGTTCTAAGGAGATTTCGTGAGCGACGCCGCCGATCAGCTTTTTCTCGGACGCCAACCCATCCTTGACCGCGACCAGCGGCTCCACGCTTACGAACTGCTCTTCCGCAACGGCAGTGGCAATGCCGCCGACGTCACCGACGGCGTCGCGGCAACCGCCACGGTCATTGCCAATGCCTTTACCGAACTCGGCGTCGAAGCGGCGCTCGGCAACTGCCGGGGCTTCATCAACGTCGACGAGGAATTCCTGTTCAGCGACATGCTGGAACTGCTGCCGCGCCAGTCGGTGGTGCTGGAAATCCTCGAAACCGTTCCGCCCAGCGAAGCCGTCGTCGACCGCTGCCGGATGTTGAAGGCCGCCGGCTTCACGCTGGCGCTCGACGACGTCATCCAGCTCGCCCCGGAATACGCCGAACTGCTCTCGCTGGTGGAAATCGTCAAGGTCGACATCCAGCCGCTCAGCCGCGTCGAACTGATGCAACTGGCGATGAAACTGAAGCCGAGCGGCAAAGTCCTGCTCGCCGAAAAGGTCGACTCCCGGGAACAGATGGAACAATGCATGAAGCTCGGCTTCGCACTGTTCCAGGGCTATTACTTCGCCAAGCCGACCATCATCGCCGGCCGCAAGCTCGACCATTCCCAGCTTTCGCTGATGAAGCTCATGGGCCTGCTGCTGTCGGACGCCGATACCGGCGCGATTGAACAGGCGCTGAAACCCGAACCCGGCCTGACCATGAACCTGCTGCGCATGACCAATTCGGTCGGCAGCGGCACTACCGAAACGATCACTTCGCTGGGCCACGCCATCGCCGTGCTCGGCCGGCGCCAGTTGCAACGCTGGCTGCAACTCCTGCTGTTCGCTTCCGGCAGCCAGAACGGCACCGCCAGCCCCTTGCTGCAACTGGCGGCAACCCGCGGCCGCCTGATGGAACTGCTGGCCGCCGAAGTCGAACCGGCCAACCCGGCTTTCGCCGACAAGGCCTTCATGGTCGGCATCATGTCACTGATGCCGGTGCTGGTCGGCCAGCCGATCCGCGAGATCGTGGCCCCGCTCGGCCTCGGCGACGATGTCAAAGGCGCGCTGTGCGACGACACCGGCCCACTGGCCGACCTGCTCAGCCTGACCGAATGCAGCGAGAGCGGCGACCTGTCGCGTCTGGCCAGCTGCTTTGCCCGCCTGCCGGCGATCGGCCCCAAGGCCCTCAACCGGGCACAGACCGGCGCCCTGCAATGGGCCAACAGCCTGACCCAGGAAAAATCCGCTTGAGGCTACGGTTACACAAGCAGCGACAAGACAATACAAACGCCGCCAGGATGCTGCGGCACAATGTCAGCCTGTTTCCCCAACCCTGTCAGCCACAATGAATCGCTTTCACGCCCGCAGCAACTTCGTCCGCCCACCGCAAACCCTGCTCGGGCGCATCGTTGCCTTCATCCTGACCGGCGTGCTGATCGTACTGGCGCTGATGTTCTCGCTGGTAGCACTGGCGGTGGCCGCTGTCGGCGGTTTGCTCTTCGCCGGCTGGTTCTGGTGGAAGACCCGCGCCCTGCGCAAGGCCATGCGCGAAGCCGCGCCGATGCCGGGCCAGGCCGGCGGCGGCGACTTCATCGACGGGGAATGCGTCCGGGAAACCCCGGACGATCGTTTGCTGCGCTGAGCGCTCAGCGCATCTTCGGATTCAGCGAACCGCGGTTGTAATCCTTGTCACCGGGCATCACGTAGCGGCCGATACCGCCGATCACGATCCCCTGAGACTCGATTGGGCGAGTCTTGTTTTCCGGATATTCGGCAGCAACTTTCTGCGCTTCCGCCGCCTTGGCCTGATCGACATATTCCCAGCGACCGTTCGGGAACAAGCGTACCGACTGGCCATCGGCCGTCACCGCCGTCAGTGGCGTACGATCCAGTTCCGTCGCCAGGGCCGGCCCAGCGGCAAGCAAGGCAATCATCAGCATTTTTTTCACAGTTTTCCCTCCACCCAGGACTTGACCGAAGCCAGCGCCGCCGGCAGGTTTTCCGGCTGGGTGCCGCCGGCCTGCGCCATGTCCGGACGCCCGCCACCCTTGCCGCCGACCTGCTGGGCAACCATATTGACCAGCTCGCCGGCCTTGACCTTGCCGGTCAGGTCGGCGGTGACGCCGGCGATCAGCGTCACTTTGCCATCGGCCACCGAAGCCAGCAGGATCGCCGCCGACTTCAGCTTGTCCTTCAACTTGTCCATGGTCTCGCGCAGGGTCGCCACGTCGGCACCTTCCAGCGTTGCCGCCAGGACTTTCGCACCCTTGACGTCGACCGCGCCGGCGGCCAGATCGTCGCCCTGCGAGGCGGCCAGTTTGGACTTCAGGCGGGCCAGTTCCTTTTCCAGCGAACGGACGTTGTCGAGCATGCCGGCGATGCGCTCGGCGATATCGTCCGGCTGCGTCTTCAACAGCGCCGAGATGCCGGCGACGCGGGTCGCCTGTTCCTGGACGTAGGCCAGTGCATTGGTGCCGGTGACCGCTTCGACGCGGCGCACGCCGGCAGCAACGCCGGCTTCGGAGACGATCTTGAACAGACCGATGTCGCCGCTGCGGGCGACGTGGGTGCCGCCGCACAGTTCCTTGGAAGAACCGATGGCGACGACGCGTACTTCATCGCCGTACTTCTCGCCGAAGAGCATCATCGCGCCGGATTTCTGCGCGTCTTCGAGCCCCATCACCCGGCTGTCGGTAGCGGCGTTGGCAAGGATCTCGGCATTGACGATTTCTTCGACCTCACGGATTTCCTCGGCGCTCATCGGCGAATTGTGGGCGAAGTCGAAACGGGTCTTGTCCGGATCGACCTGCGAGCCCTTCTGCTGAACGTGGGCGCCGAGCACTTCGCGCAGCGCCTTGTGCATCAGGTGGGTGACCGAATGGTTACGGGCAGTGGCAGCGCGGGCGACGGCATCGACGCGAGCGCCGACTTCCTGGCCGACGGCCAGTTTGCCGGTCTTGAGGATGCCGTGGTGGCCGAACACGGCGGCCTGGATCTTCAGCGTATCTTCGACCGCGAAGATGCCGCCAACGCCCTTGAGTTCGCCACGGTCGCCGCACTGGCCGCCGGATTCGGCGTAGAACGGGGTGTGATCGAGGACGACGACACCGAGGTCACCTTCGTGCAGTTCATCGACCGCCGCGCCGTCCTTGTACAGCGCCAGCACCTTGCCCTTGGCGTCGAGCGATTCGTAGCCGTGGAAGGTCGTTTCGGCGCCGGCATATTCCAGATTGACCGCCATCTTGAACTTGCCAGCGGCACGCGCCTGTTCCTTCTGGCGGGCCATGGCGGCGTCGAAGGCGGCGCCGTCGACGGTGACGTCGCGCTCGCGGCAGATGTCGGCGGTCAGGTCGAGCGGGAAGCCGTAGGTGTCGTGCAGCTTGAACGCGGTTTCGCCGTTGAACACCGTGACGCCCTTGTCGGCCATCGCGGCGAGTTCGCCTTCGAGGATTTCCATGCCGTTCTCGATGGTCGCGAAGAAGCGGTCTTCTTCCTGCTTCAGCGTGGCGACGATCTTGGCCTGGTTTTCCTTGAGTTCCGGATAGGCCTCGCCCATCTCGCCGACCAGATCGGGGACGATGCGGTGGAAGAAGGCGGCGCGGGCGCCGAGCTTGTAGCCGTGGCGAATGGCGCGGCGAATGATGCGGCGCAGCACGTAGCCACGGCCTTCATTGCCCGGGATGACGCCATCGGCGATCAGGAAGGAGCAGGCACGGACATGGTCGGCAAGCACCTTGAGCGACGGCGAATTCATGTCGGCGTCGCTGGTTTCACGGGCGGCGGCGGCGATCAGCGCCTGGAACAGGTCGATCTCGTAGTTGGCATGCACACCCTGGAGCACGGCGGAAATGCGCTCCAGGCCCATACCGGTGTCCACCGACGGCTTGGGCAGCGGATGCATGACGCCGGCTTCGTCGCGGTTGAACTGCATGAAGACGTTGTTCCAGATTTCGATGAAACGGTCGCCGTCTTCTTCCGGCGACCCCGGGGGGCCGCCCCAGTGCTTCTCACCGTGGTCGTAGAAGATTTCGGTGCACGGGCCGCAGGGGCCGGTATCACCCATCATCCAGAAGTTGTCGGACGCGTAGCGACTGCCCTTGTTGTCGCCGATGCGCACGATTTTCTCGGCCGGCACGCCGACTTCCTTGTGCCAGATGTCGTAGGCCTCGTCGTCCTCGGCATACACCGTGACCATCAGCTTGTCTTTCGGCAGGCCATAGACCTCGGTGAGCAGTTCCCAGGCGTACTTGATCGCGTCGCGCTTGAAGTAGTCGCCGAAGCTGAAGTTGCCGAGCATCTCGAAGAAGGTGTGGTGACGGGCGGTGTAGCCGACGTTTTCGAGGTCGTTGTGCTTGCCGCCGGCGCGCACGCATTTTTGCGAGGTCGTCGCCCGGTTGTAGGGGCGCTTGTCGAAACCGAGGAAGACGTCCTTGAACTGATTCATGCCGGCGTTGGTGAATAGCAGCGTCGGATCGTCGTGCGGCACCAGCGAGCTGGACGAGACGATCTGGTGGCCCTTGGCGGCAAAGAAGTCGAGGAATTTCTGGCGGATTTCGGCGCTTTTCATGAACGATCTGCCCCTTGGGCTCGAAGAATACGGAACCCGTGATTTTAAAAGAAAAAATGCCGATCCGCGCTCAGGTGGCAGCGTCTGCCGCAAAAAGATCGAGGCGGTCAGTAAACAGGCTGTTCACGCCCCAGGCCAGCAGACGCTCCGCCTGTACCGCTTCGTTGACCGTATAGCAACACAGCAGCAGACCCTGCTGGCGAACCGCTGCCGCCTGTTCCGGGCTCAGTTGGGTCGCGTCGCAATGAACGGAAACGGCCCCGAGTTGGCGAACCACCGCCGGCCAATCGCCGGGCAAGGTTTCGAACAGCACCCCCCGCGGCAGTTCCGGCGCGAGATCGCGACAGATTTCCAGGGCTTCCAGCGAGAACGAGGACAACAGCGGCGGCAGCGAGTCGCCGCCCCACAAAGTTTGCGCTTGGCGGACGACGACTTCGGCAGTCTGCCGCGCCAGCCCCTGCGCCGGCTTGATTTCGACATTGGCGCGCAGGCCCAGTTGCCGGCAAAGCAGCGCCGCCTCGCTCAGGCTCGGCACCCGTTCGCCGGCGCCGGCGTCGAGCGCTGAGAGTTCACGATCGCCGGTCCGGCAGACCGCGCCGTGGCCGTTGGTGGTGCGCTCCAGGGTTTCGTCGTGAATCAGGAAAGGTGAGGCATCGGCGCTCAACATCACGTCGAACTCGACCGCCCGGAATCCCATCCGGGCCGCCAGACGGATGCCGGCCAGCGTATTTTCGGGCGCCAGCGCGCCGCCGCCCCGGTGGGCAATCCAGCGGGGCAGGCGTAAAGCGCTCAGAAGGGCTGGACCTTCTTCAGGGCGGGGCGTGCGCCGAGTACCGAATTGCCACGGCTGACCGCCGTGTCGAGCGCGGCCTTGGCCGGCTTCTCGTCGGCCCAGACGGCGCTCAGCTCTTCGTCGGCGATGATGCGCGCACCATCGACATTGCTGACCCGCAGCGACGGCGTATCGGCCTTGCCCTGCAGCGAGGCGTAGGCTGCGTCGAGCGCCTGCTTGCCATCCTGCAGCAGGCGGCTGAGCGAGGCCAGGCGCGCCGCTTCGGTCATCGGCAGACCACCGTGGTTGCGCACCAGTTCGATCTGGATTTCCGGCGACAGCAGGAAGGAAACAAAACGCGCCGCCTGACGATATTCAGCCGCCGGCTTGCCGGCACCGACCCACAGCGACGGGCCGTCGGCCAGCGCCGGACGGCGACCGCCATAGACATCGTCGTGATACGGCAGCGGCGCAACGCCGAGTTCGACACCGCGCGCATCCTGGAAGTCGGCGTGCTCGCGGGAATCGGTGGTGATCATCGCGCACTGGCCGTCGCGGAACCGCTGGCTGGCTTCATTGCCGTGACCGAACTGGCGGAAATAGCGGGCCTTGCTCCAGGTCGCCATCATCGCCACATGCTTGACCTGCGGCAGCGCGTTGAAACGCAGTCCGCCCTTGGCGTCGGTGGCCGGCACGCCGGAAACGGCGCTGACATTGTCGATATGCACCCACACCGGCCACGACGAGGTGTACGGGCAGTCATAGCCGGCCGATTGCAGCTTGTCGAGATAGCCCTGCATTTCGAACCAGGTCTTCGGCGCCACGTCGGGATTCAGCCCGGCTTTGCGGAAGGCGTTCTTGTTGTAGAACAGCACCGGCGTCGAATAGAGCACCGGCAGGGCCACCAGGCGGCCCCGAGCGTCGGTGACGCCCGGCTTGAGCACTTCCGACAAGCTCAGCGACAGCGGGACACCCGCCCGGCTCATCATCGAGTGCAGCGGCACAAAATCCTTGGGCTGGCTGAGCACATCGCTCATCTGATAGCGGCTGAGCAGGTTCAGCGTCGCCGGCTTGTCGCCTTTCTCGATCCGGACCAGACGAATCGAATTACCGGTTTCCTTGCGATAGCGCTCGATGATCTCAGCCAGACGGGCTTCATTGGCAACATCGAGGTTATGCGCCAACGTCGGCTCGACGGCCGGCGCCTTGGCCGGTGTTTTGGCAGCATGACCGGGCCCGGCCAGCACCAGGGAAGAAACAATCAACAAGGAACGAACGACACGCAGCATGTGCAACACCCGGCAAAAAACGTCGGCGCATTATAACGCCTTGTCAGGTTGCCAGATTTCGACAGATTGGTGACAGATATGCGAGAATCCCCCGCATGATCAAGCACGCCCTCATTCTCAGCCTGACCGCAATGGTCCTGGCCGGTTGCGACCAGGTGACCGCCAAGCTCGGCATCGAGAACCCGGCCCTCAAGGAAGCCAAGGTCGACGCCGAAGGCAAGGCCGTCGGCAGCGCCTGCCGCCATTCCGGGCGGGCCATCGAGGACTGTTACGCAATCTACAGCTGGCTACCCAAGGCCAGCGTATACAGCGGCTGGCGCGAGATGGACGAGTACATGCGGGAGAACCAGCTGGAAACCATCGCCCCGCAACTCCCTCCGCCGGAACCCCCCGGCGCGAAACGCCGCCGGCCGGCCGCCGCGGCGGAGACCGAAACTGCCAGCACAACCGCGGTACCGGCCACGCCGACCGAGACGGCACCGCCAACCGCTACAGAAAACAAGTAAGCTCAGCCTGACCGCTACGGCGCCTACCGAGACATTCCAAATGAAGAACCGGCTGCCCAAATTTCTGCACGGAATCCGCGGCAAGCTGATCTCCATCTTCGTTCTGATCAAGGTCGTACCACTGGTCCTGCTGGCCTGGTTCGCCTGGTACACGGCGCAGGGCCTGGGCGATGCGGTATCGCAGAAGGCGGCCGACATGGCCGACACCTCGCTGCAAACCATCCAGGACATTGGCAAGACAGTCACCGAGGATTCGATCAAGGCACTCGACGAGCGCTCACGCGAGGCCATCGAGACCCTGACCACCGACGCGGCCCGCAACATCGCCCGCTTCCTTTATGCCCGCGATGCCGACATCCTGCAGGCGGCCGACAGCGACCTCAGCGAAGCCGCTTTCCGCCGCTTCCTGGCGCAACGTAAGCGCACCCTCTATCGGCACGGCCCCTGGCGGCTGGCGCCCGACACCAAAACCTGGGAGCCGGTCGAAACCGTCAGCCTTGAAGCCAAACGGACGCGCCCCATCCTGCCGGACAATGCCCGCGACTTCCACCTGCGCCCACCGGAATATCTGGGCGAACCCGAAGTCACGCCGCTGTTCGTCGAAATGACTTACATCGACCTGGCCGGCAACGAAAAGATCAAGATCACTCAGGGCGACCTGACCGACAAGGCATTGAAGAATGTCAGCGACCGTCGCAACACCTTTGTCCGCGCCGAAAACTACTTTGCCGAACTGAAAAGCCTCAAGCCCGGGGAAATCTACGTATCCGACGTCATCGGCGCCTACGTCCGCACCGACCTGATCGGTCCCTACATCCCCGAGCGCCTGGAAAAGATCGGGCTGCCCTTTTCCCCGGAAAAGGCTGCCTACGCCGGCACGGAAAATCCCGTCGGCAAGCGTTTCCGCGGCATCGTCCGCTGGGCCACACCGGTCGTGCGCAACGGCCAGGTTACCGGCTACGTCACGCTGGCACTCGATCACGACCACATCCGCCAGTTCACCGACCGGCTGATGCCGACCGCCGAGCGCTACACACCGATCATCGACGCGATCAAGGGCAATTACGCCTTCATCTGGGACCATAAGAGCCGCTCAATCTCGCATCCGCGCGATTACATGATCGTCGGCTACGACCCGGAGACCGGCCACCCGGTCACCCCGTGGCTGGACACCGAGCTGTACGCCGAATGGCAGGCCAGCGGCAAACCCTCGCACGAATTCCTGGCCGACATTCCCCCCTTCCGCGACCAGCGCCTGACCCGCAAGCCGGCGCCCGAGCAGATCAAGGCCGGCACCCTCGGCCTGGACTGCCGCTACCTCAATTTCTCGCCCCAATGCGACGGCTGGAATGCACTGACCGAACACGGCGGCTCCGGCTCCTTCGTGATCTTCTTCTCCGGCCTGTGGAAACTGACCACGGCGGCCGCGATTCCCTATTACACCGGCCAGTACGGCAAGACACCGCAAGGATTCGGCTTCGTCACCATCGGCGCGAATGTGGACGATTTCCACAAGGCCGCCACCGACACGGCCGAGAAGATCAATACCCTGGTCGGCGAAAAGGACCGTCAGTTCAAGGCCCAGCGCAGCGACCTGCTGGAAGGCATCGAACAGAGCCTGACCACCACCGCAATCGGTCTCTGGGGATCAACCGTGGCCATGGTCGTCGTGGTCATCTTCATCGCCATCTGGATGGCCAATCTGCTGACTGCCCGGATCACCTCGATGATCGACGGCATCCGCGCCTTCCGCGACGGCGACCTGCGTCGCCGCCTGGACGACTCTGCCAAGGACGAAATGGGCGAACTGGCGCATTCCTTCAACGCCATGGCCGACTCCGTCGAAGAGTCGTTCAAGCGCCTCGAAGAAGCCCGCGAGAAAGCCGAACAGGCGAGCCGCGCCAAGTCGGCCTTCCTGGCGACCGTCTCGCACGAATTGCGGACGCCACTGAACGGCATTCTGGGTTTCGCCGACCTGCTGCGCAGCGACCTGCAATCGCCGGAACATCTCGAATACGCGAAAATCATCCATCAGAGCGGCGAACACCTACTCACCCTGGTCAGCGAAATCCTCGACCTGGCCAAGATCGAAGCCGGCGAGATGCAATTCCAGCAGAACGAGGTTCCCCTGCACGGCTTCCTGGAAAATGCACTGGCCGTGCATCGCAGCAGCGCGGAAGCCAAGGGGCTGACGATCTCGCTGCACCTTGCCGCCGACCTGCCCGATTACCTGAAAACCGACGCCACCCGCCTGCGCCAGATCATCAACAACCTGCTCAGCAACGCCGTCAAATTCACCCAGCAGGGCAGCATCATCCTTGGCGCCCGCGACGAGAAGGAATGGATCGCCATTTACGTGCGCGACACCGGCCCGGGCATTGCCCGCGAGGATCAGGAAGTGATCTTCGAGAAATTCAAGCAGCTGGAAAACTTCCTCACCCGCGAACACGGCGGCACCGGCCTGGGGCTGGCGCTGGTCCGGCAACTCGTCACCCACATGGGCGGCCAGGTCAGCGTCGAATCCGAGCCCGGCCAGGGAGCGACCTTTACCGTATTGATGCCGAAGAAAGCGCAGGATGAGTGAACACCTGGCCCTGATCGTCGACGATCACCCGACCAACCGCCTGATTGCCACCACCCTGCTGCGCAAGATGGGCTGGCAGACACACGAGGCCGACAGCGGCGAAGCCGCGCTCGAACTCGCCGCCCGCCATGACTTCCGGCTGGTCCTGCTCGACATCAGCATGCCTGGCCTGAGCGGCGAGGAAACCTGCGAACGCCTGCGCCAGCAGTACGCTGGACGCAACATCCGGATCATCGCCTACACAGCGCACGCCTTCCCCGAAGAGCGCGCCAGCTTCCTTGCCGTCGGCTTCGACGACATTCTGGTCAAACCGATCAACCGCGAGCAATTGCAGGCGCTGGCGCAGATTCCCTGAGCCGCTGGGCGGCCTTGTACAAACTCGCCCGATATGCAGGCGCCTTCGCGGGTATAATTCCGGCCCATGTCTGAAATCAATACGTTAGCTGACAACACGGTCAGCCCCCCGCCTGCGGAAGCAGTCCCAGAAATCACCTTCGCCGACCTCGGCCTCGCGCCCGAGTTGCTGCGCGCCCTCAACGACATGGGCTACAGCAAGCCGACGCCGATCCAGGCCAAGGCCATCCCGCTCGTCGTCAGCGGCAAGGACATCATGGGCGGCGCCCAGACCGGCACCGGCAAGACCGCCGCGTTCACGCTGCCCATCCTCCAGCGCATCCTGCCATTTGCCAGCAGCAGCCCGTCGCCGGCCAAACATCCGGTACGTGCGCTGATCCTGGCACCGACGCGTGAACTGGCACTGCAGGTGTTCGAATCGGTCAAGGCTTACAGCAAGCACACACCGATCCGCGCCATGTGCGCCTTCGGCGGCGTCGATATCAAGCCGCAAATCGCCGAACTGAAAAAAGGCGTCGAAGTCCTCGTCGCCACGCCGGGCCGACTGCTCGACCACGTCGAATCGAAGAGCGTCAGCTTCAACTCGGTACAGGCGCTGGTCCTCGACGAAGCCGACCGCATGCTCGACATGGGTTTCATCCCGGACGTCACCCGCATCCTGAACATGCTGCCGGCGCAACGTCAGAGCCTGCTGTTCTCGGCGACCTTCTCGGAAGAGATCAAGAAACTCGCCGACACCATGCTGCAGTCGCCAGTGCTGGTCGAAGTCGCCCGCCGCAATCAGGTTTCCGACACCATCACTCACCGCGTGCATCCGGTCTCCGAATATGGCAAACGCGGCCTGCTGACCAAGCTGCTCAAGTCCGGTGAGATTCGCCAGTGCATCGTCTTCATGCGCACCAAGCAGGGCTGCTCGCGCCTGACCCGTGAACTGCAGCGCGCCGGCATCAAGGCTGACGCCATTCACGGCGACAAGAGCCAGCTCGACCGGATCAAGGCGCTCGACGCTTTCAAGGCTGGCGACACGCATGCCCTGATCGCCACCGATGTCGCCGCCCGCGGCCTCGACGTGGACGACCTGCCCTACGTGATCAATTACGAACTGCCGCATACTCCGGAAGACTACGTACACCGCATCGGCCGGACCGGTCGTGCCGGCAAGACGGGCAACGCCATCTCGCTGGTCAGCGCACACGAAGTCGTGTACCTGATGGATATCGAGAAGCTGATCAAGCGCCCGATCGAACAGGTTGAAGTGGCCGGTTTCGAACCGGAACCGGAATACGAATACCCGCCGGGAAACAAGAAGAAGCGTACGCCGCCGCCCAAGGCACCGCTAGCCACCCGGCCGGAACGCAGCGAGCGTAGCGAACGCCGGGACCGTCCGGAACGCCCCCGGCGCAACCCGATGATCGCCGCCGACGGCTTCGACTTCAGCAAGCCCTATGAATCCACACCCCAACCCCACGGTGAAGTGCCAGATTCGCCCACGGCCCCGGCCAAGGCTGATCCGCACAAGCCGAAACGGGTGGTGGCGGCGCTGCTCGGCGGCCTCGGCCGAAAAGGCTGAGCCTCCCCGGAATGAAAAAAGCGGCCTGCGGGCCGCTTTTGCGTTAACTCGACGTACGCGGCACGAAGCCGGCTGGCGGCCGATTTTTTGGCACCTCGATCTCCAGCAGGCGGATGACGGCCAGCGAGAGATTGTCACCGCTACCGGCCGCTCGCTGGCGCGCCAGTTCGATGATCTTCTCGCAGGCCTTGCGCGCCGAATTCTGCTTGAGCAGGGCGCCCATTTCGGCTTCGTCGAAGTAGGCCCAGATACCATCCGAACACAGCATGAAACTGTCGCCAGGGCGCAGGTCATCGGTATCGCCAAAGTCGAAGCGCGGTTCGTCCTGGCCGCCCAGTGAAGTCATCAACACGTTGCGGTTGGGATGGGTTTCCGCCTGCTCCGGCGTGATCTTGCCGATGGCCACCAGATGCTCGACAAAGGAGTGGTCCACGGTACGACCGAGCAACTGGCCATCGCGGAAGCGATAAAGACGACTGTCGCCGCAATGTCCCCAGGTCACCCGCCCCGGCTGCAACAGCATCATTACCGCCGTGCTGTGCGGATCCTTTTCATTCATGAAGCGGGAGGCCTTGATCATCGTGTGCGCTTCGCGCATGCTGTTTTCCAGCAGCCAGCGGGCACTTTCCTCGGCCGGCGCGAAATGGTCAAGATTGTTCTTGGTGGTGTGAATCACCTGCTCGGCGGCCAATGCCCCACCGGTGTGACCGCCCATGCCGTCAGCCACGACCGCCAGGGCCACACCTTTGCTGCGCGCATGCGGCAGGATGGCAACACGATCCTGCTGCTCCTTGCGATCCCCCTGGTGCTGGGCTGCGCATGCGTCAACGGCGATAGGCATCAATCCTCCTCCAAGCCGCGAAGATTAGCATGAAAGTCATACGGCGGCCGTCGCACCATAGCGCTCCAGGACGACATCGACGAACTCGGGCAGCGCATCCTCACTCAAGCCAAGCTCTGGCAGAACCTGGGGCTTGGCCAGATCCCAGTCGGAATTGGGAACACGCTGATCGCGGGCATGAAGTTCAATCGCCAGTTGCAGGATGGCGACCATGCTGCGCGCTTCGTGATCGCCCAGTTCCAGCATCGAATGCTGGTAACGGATGGCGTTGCAGATAAAGTCCGGCAGGCACCAGTGGCGAGCGATCAGGTAGCCGACCACAGCGTGATCGGTATTGAACTTGCGATCCTCTTCCTGCCAGTTGGTCCAGTGCCCCGGTGTACCCAGCCGCAGCTCCCGGCAATAACTGGGAAAGCGCTGCAGCAGCAGCGGCACGCCGCAAGCGTGGAAAATGCCGGCCAGATAGGCCTGATCGGGAAACAGGTTGCAAACCGCCACGCGCTCGTCGGCGATCAGCATCGCCAGCTCGCCCACGGCCTGCGAACGCGCCCAGAAAGCCTCATAGACACGCTTGTCGGAAGCCATGCCGACGTTACGCAGGGCAATCGCCTGAATCAGGTTACAGGTTTGCTCGACACCGACCGCATGCAGTATCTGCTCGACCGAGTCGAAGGGCTGATGCTTGCGGTAAGCGGCATTGCCGACCACCTTGAACAGCATCGCCGTCAGCCCCGGATCCTGGTTGATGGTCCTGGCCAGCGGGCGAACGTCGAGCTCCTGGCGCGCGATCAGTTTGCGCAACTCGTTGAGGACGCGGGGCTGCGCCGGAATGCGGATCCCGCCGTCAAGCACGCGCTTGACCCTGGCGGCATCCTGCTCGCCGAGCCCGGCGCTGATTTCCCTGATTGTCGGTTGCTTGCTCATCCGATTGCCTCATCCATCAATTCGATCCAGTGCCGCACGGGCAGCGATGCCCCGGCCTGCAGGTGTGTCAGACAGCCGATATTCGCGGTCGCGATCACGGCCGGTGCGCCCGCATTGAGCGCAGTCAATTTGTTGTCACGCAGTTGGCCGGCGATTTCCGGCTGCAGGACCGAATAGGTACCGGCCGAGCCGCAGCACAGGTGGCCGTCGGCGACCGATGTCAGGCAATAGCCGGCAGACCTCAGCAAGCCCTCGACCACGCCCCTGATTTTCAACCCATGCTGAAGTGTACACGGAGAATGGAAGGCCAGCTTGCCGCGCTCGGCCGGCACCAGCAGATCGGCAAGTCGTGCGGCCTCGCCGGCCACCACTTCGGAGGGGTCGCGGCACAGCGCGCTGATCGTCGCGGCTTTTTCCGCGTAAGCCGGATCATCGGCGAGCAAATGGCCGTAGTCGCGCACCTGGACGCCGCAGCCGGAGGCGGTGACAACGATGGCCTCGACCCCGGCTTCGACATGCGGCCACCAGGCGTCGATATTGCGCCGGACATCTGCCTTGGCGGCGGATTGGTCGTTGAGGTGGTGGCGCACGGCGCCGCAGCAACCGGCCTTCTTCTCTTCGAACAATTCGATACCGAGCCGTCCGAGCACGCGGGCGGTCGCCGCGTTGATGTTCGGTGCCAGCACCGGCTGGACACAACCGGCTAGCGCCAGCATACGCCGGCCATGCTGGCCATTCGCCGGCCACGGTTTGGCCTCGACCGGCGCCGGTGGCAGCTTGTCGGCAAGCGCCGACGGCAGCAGCGGCTTGAATACACGGCCGAGCGCCACGGCAGCGCCGAACAGGGCCGGCTCGGGCAGCACGGTTTTCAGCAGCGCGCGCGGCAGTGCCTCACGGACCGGCCGCTGCAGCTTGTCCTCGACGAGTTGGCGACCGATGTCTAGCAGATGACCGTAGTCGACACCGGACGGGCAGGTCGACTCGCAGGAGCGGCAAGTCAGGCAGCGGTCGAGGTGAAGCCGGGTCTTTTCGCTGACTGGCTGACCTTCGAGGAGCTGCTTGATCAGGTAGATGCGACCGCGCGGCCCGTCGAGCTCGTCGCCGAGCAACTGGTAGGTTGGGCAGGTGGCGGTGCAGAAACCACAGTGCACGCACTTGCGCAGAATCTCGCCGGCCACCTGGCCGGCGTGCGTGTCGCGGTATTCGTCGGCGATCCGGCAGTCCATCAGAACTCCGCGTAAAGTCGGCCGGGGTTAAGGATGCCGGCCGGGTCGAAGACCTTTTTCAGACGCCGGTGCAGCGCGAGCAGTGCCGGTGGCAGTGGCGTGAACGGATCGACACGGCAGCGCAGCGATTCCGGTGCCCGGTACAGCGTCGCGTGGCCGCCGGCCGCACTGGCGGCAGCACGGATCGCCGCCGCGTCGATCTCACCGGCGTACCAGCGCAAGGCACCGCCCCATTCAATTGCCTGCAGGCCGTCGACCGCCAGGGTCGGCGCGGTGGATGGCAGGGCGACCCGCCACAGCACCGGCGCCACGAAAGCGGCGTGGCGCTGTTCGCGGATGTCTTCCCAGATACACCCGGCATCCGCCAAGGCCTTGCCGCCCAGCTTGCGCGCCGCCGCGTCGACCGCCGCCGCCGCGCCGGACAGGCGCAGCCACAGCCGCCCCTCGTGCCAGAACGAGGCCGACACCGGCAGCGGTTGCGCGCCCCAGTCGTTCAGCCGGCGCACCGCCTCGTCGGCGGCGCAGGCGAATTCCAGCGTCGTCTCGGCAACCGGCTTCGGCAGCACCTTCAGCGTCGCCTCGGCGATCACGCCGAGCGTCCCCAGGCTGCCGGCGATCAGCCGCGAGACGTCGTAGCCGGCGACGTTCTTCATCACCTGGCCGCCAAAATTGAGCACCTGACCGCGCCCGTCGACCAATTTCACGCCGAGCACGAAGTCGCGCACTGCACCCACCTGCATGCGGCGCGGGCCGGACAAGCCGGCGGCAATGCAGCCGCCGAGCGTCGCCCCGGCGAAACGCGGCGGCTCGCAGGCCAGCATCTGGCCATGTTCGGCCAGCGCCGCCTCGATCTCGGTCAGCGGCGTGCCGCATTTCGCGGTGACGTAAAGCTCGGTCGGCTCGTAATCGACGATGCCGCGATGGCCGGACAGGTCGAGCACCTCGCCGGCCAGCAGGCCGCCGTAGAAATCCTTGCTGCCGGCGCCGCGCAGGCGCAGCGGCGTGTGCCCGGCGTGGGCGGCGCGGACAGCGGCGACGATTTCGTCCAGCGTCATCAGAAGCGCTCCAGGTCGGGGAATTTCAGTTCGCCGCGATGCACGTGCATGCGCCCGTATTCGGCGCAGCGGTGCAGGCTGGGGATCGCCTTTTCCGGGTTGAGCAGGCGCTTGTCGTCGAACGCCGCCTTGACCGCGTGGAAGGTTTCCAACTCGGGCGTCGCGTACTGCACGCACATCTGGTTGATCTTCTCGATGCCGACGCCGTGCTCGCCGGTGATCGAACCGCCGAGCGCCACCGACAGTTCCAGGATTTCGGCGCCGAAGGCCTCGGCCTTCTCCCAGTCGCCGGGCTTGGACATGTCGTACATGATCAGCGGATGCAGGTTGCCGTCGCCGGCATGGAAGACGTTGGCGCAGCGCAGGCCGTACTTCGTTTCCATGGCGGCGATGGCCGCCAGCATCTCGGCCAGGCGCTTCCGCGGAATCGTGCCGTCCATGCAGTAATAATCCGGCGTGATCCGGCCGACTGCCGGAAACGCCGCCTTGCGCCCGGCCCAGAAGCGCAGGCGCTCGACTTCCGACTGCGAGACGCGCAGATCGCGGGCGCCGCAGCCGGTCAGCACCGCGCGCACACGGGCAATTTCTTCGGCGACTTCTTCCGGCGTGCCGTCGGACTCACACAACAGGATGGCCGCGGCGTCGAGGTCGTAGCCGGCCTTGACGAAGGGCTCGACGGCGGCGGTCGCCGGCTTGTCCATCATTTCCAGCCCGGCCGGGATGATGCCGGCGGCGATGATCGCGGCAACCGCGTCGCCGGCCTTGGCGACATCGTCGAAGGAAGCCATTACCACCTGCGCCAGCTCCGGCTTGGGCACCAGCCTGACCGTCACTTCGGTGACCACGCCGAGCAGGCCCTCGGAGCCGATGAACAGGGCAAGCAGATCGTAACCGGGTGCATCCGGGGCGCCCGAGCCGATCTCGAAAATTTCGCCCTCGATGCTGACCATGCGGATGCGCAGCACGTTATGCACGGTCAGCCCGTATTTCAGGCAATGCACGCCGCCCGAGTTCTCGGCGACGTTGCCGCCGAGCGTGCAGGCGATCTGCGACGAGGGGTCGGGCGCGTAGTAGAGACCGAACGGCGCCGCCGCTTCCGACACCGCCAGGTTGCGCACGCCGGGCTGGACGACGGCGGTCCGGCTGTCACGGTCGACCTTGAGGATGCGGTTGAAACGCGCCAACGACAGCACGACGCCTTCGGCGTGCGGCATCGCGCCGCCGGACAGGCCGGTACCGGCACCGCGGGCAACCACCGGCACACCGAGCTGGTGGCAGGTGCGCAGCAGATCGACCACCTGTCCTTCGTTCTCCGGCAGGCACACGGCCAGCGGCATCTGCCGGTAGGCAGTGAGCCCATCGCATTCATAGGGACGAAGATCCTCATCCTCGACCAGCAGGCAATGGGCGGGCAGGATGTTCTTCAGGCGACGAACCAGGAGGGCTCGATCGGTCTGCAAACCGGCGGCGGAGGGATTCATGGAGCGCATTTTAAACCGCACGAGCCCAATGCAGCACTCGGGAAAGCCATTAGGTCAACGCAAAACTTTACGAAAGTAATAGGAGCATCTCCGTACAATCAAGAAAAAACAATAAAACACAGGAGAGCACATGACCGACTGGAAATCGCCGGACAACCGGTATTTGCTTGAACGACTGCTGCTGGGACTGGACCGTCGCATCGACACCGATCCGCCGGACGAGGTGTTCGCCATCGAAAGCACCAACATTGCCTGGCCACACATCAAGGATTGCCTGCACGGCACCCTGCGCACCGGCGATGAAAGCCACTGCCTGGCGATGATCCGCCAACTCGCCGCCACCGATACCCCGTTCATGCTTTTCGCCCACCAGTTCGGCGTGCTGCGCAACCTGATCCTGGGCCAGACACTGGACGAAGGCGCCATCGAGACTGCGCGCCACGTCATGCAGTTGTTCGGCGAAATGGAAGAGAGCTTCGCTGCCGCCTACCTGGAGGTCTTCCTGAACCGCTTGGGCACCCGGAACCACCTGCGACTGAGCCATATTCGTGCGCTCAGCGACAAGAACCTGCTCGCCTATTTCGAAGCCCATCTCGAATGGATGGCCCGACTGGTCGAAGCCGTGAGCCAACGCGAACCGCCAGGCATGCCGGAACTCGACCCGACCCGCTGCGAATTCGGCCGCTGGCTGGAAAACGACGGCGCCCGCCTGATCCGCGATCGCAGCCACATTGCCCAGATCCGCGACCTGCATGCGGCGATGCACCACGTGGTCACCGAGGTCGGCAGCATCATGAACCACCCACGTGCCAGCGGCCCCGTTTATGCCCTGCTCAAGAAGGCCGAAAGCTACTCGCTGGAGCTCGGACACGAAATCTCGCTGCTCAACAGCATCGTCATCATGAGCGTCTACAGCAAGGATCCGTTGACCGGTTTCCTCAGCCGCCGCTTCCTCGACCGGGTGCTGGTCAACCAGATGGAAATCGCCAAGGCGACCGAATCGCCGTTTTCCATCATCATGTTCGACCTCGATCATTTCAAGCGGCTCAACGACGACCATGGGCACCAGACCGGCGACCTGGCCCTCGAGCACATCGCCGGCATCGTCCGCGACAGCCTGCGCCAGTCCGACCTGATCTTCCGCTACGGCGGAGAGGAATTCATGCTGGTCGCGCCGTCGACCTCGCTGGCCCAGGCCCACATCATCGCTGAAAAGCTGCGCCAGCGCATTGCCGGAACACCGCTGCCCTACGAGCCACCATTGACCCTGACCGCCAGTTTCGGCGTCACCGAGATCGCCCCCGGCACCTACGAGGTCGTCGATAGCCGGCTCGTCCATGACGTCATCGTCGCCTGCGACGGCAAGCTTTACGCCGCCAAGAACAGCGGCCGCAACCGCGTACTCTAGCCGCCGGCCAGCCGCTCACGCCAGCCCAGCCCGGCCTCGGTCGCAGCCAGCGGCTTGTATTCGCAGCCGACCCAGCCCGCGTAGCCGAGCCGGTCGAGCAAAGCGAACAGGTAGGGGTAATGGATTTCGCCGGTGCCCGGCTCATGCCGCCCCGGATTGTCGGCGATCTGGATGTGGCCGATCCGGTCGAAATTGCTTTCGATGGTGCGAGCCAGGTCGCCCTGGATGATCTGGGCGTGATACAGGTCGAGTTGCAGGCGGACATTGTCGCAACCGATCCGGTCGAGCAGGCGCAAGGCCTGGCCGATGTCGTCGAGCCAGTACCCCGGCATGTCGATGCGGCTGTTGATCGGCTCGATCAGCACGTTCGCACCGATGCTCACGAAACGCCCGGCGGCATGCCGCAGATTGGCGACGTAAGTGCTCTCCAGCACCGATTCGGCCAGCCCTGACGGCCTCAGCCCGGCCATGCAATGAACCTGCCGGCAATCGAACGCCATCGCGTAATCAAGCGCCAGTTCGACGCCATCAACAAACTCCGCGCGCCGTTCCGGCAAGCAGGCCAGCCCCCGCTCGCCCTTTGCCCAATCGCCCGGCGGCAGATTGAACAGGACCTGCTCGACCTCGGCTGCAGCGAGCCAGGCGGCCACCTCGCCAGCCGCCCAGTCGTAGGGAAACAGGTATTCGACCCCGGCAAACCCGGCGGCGGCCGCGCGGGAAAAGCGCTCGGAAAAAGGCGCATCGGCAAACAAAAAACTCAGGTTGGCGGCGAACTTTGGCATGGTGACGACAGTCAGTGCGTGGGCCGGAAAGTATAATTCCGGCAATACCAAGGAGAAGCGCGTGAGCGAAGAAAAGCAGCAAAACAGCGAATCGGAACGCAAGGGCAACCGCCTGTCCAAAATCGTGACCCGTACCGGCGACGCCGGCACCACCGGACTCGGCGACGGCAGCCGGACGACCAAGGACAGTCTGCGCATTGCCGCCATCGGCGATGTCGATGAACTCAATTCCGCACTCGGCCTGCTGCTCTGCGAGGAACTGCCGGACCCGGTCCGCAGCGTGCTGCACGACATCCAGCACGATCTGTTCGACCTTGGCGGCGAATTGTGTCTGCCCGGCATGGAGGTCATGAAACAGTCGCAAGTTGCCCGCCTCGAAGCCATTGTCGAGGATTTCAACAGCGACCTGCCGATGCTCAAGGAATTCATCCTGCCGGGTGGTACCCGCCCGGCCGCCCTCGCCCACCTGTGCCGCACCATCTGCCGCCGGGCCGAACGGGCCATGGTCGCCCTGCACCACGCGGAAGCCCTGTCCGAACCGGCACGCCGCTACATCAACCGCCTCTCCGACCTGCTGTTTGTCCTCGGCCGCAGCCTCAACCGCAGCGGCGGCCGTGGCGACGTGCTCTGGCAAAAGGGCCGGACCGCTGCATGAGGCTTGATCCCGACCCGGCTACGGCAGCATAATCGGACACACTCCCGAGGCAGCAACCGTGTACCGCGTCGTCACCCAATACCGCAATGGCAGCACCCGGCCCGTCATCGAACGGGGGCCTTGGCACGCCACCCGGAAACTGGCGGAAGAATGGGCAGAAACCCTGCGGAATCATGGCTATACAGCCTACGTCGAATCACAGAACGGACTGATCGACGCCGGCACGGCGGCTGGCGGTAACGACAACTCGGACCTGATGAGCGCACTGGCGAGCATGGCCTGACCCCTGATTTCCGCCAGAAAAAGCGGAAGCATGACTTCCAAAATACCGTAGTAGACAATTTTGGCAGACAGGGTCTCAAGACCAGCCTGCTTGGGCAAGCTCTAGGCCAAGCCACCAGCAGCACGAAATAAAATTGTTTTATTTCAATAAGATATGGCGGGTCCGGTGAGATTCGAACTCACGATGGGTTTCCCCACGCCGGTTTTCAAGACCGGTGCATTCAACCGCTCTGCCACAGACCCGCAGAAGGCGCGCATGATATCACAGGGATTCGCGGCACCTCACCGGCAATCAGGGTTTGAAACTTGTGCGCCTCTCCGCTAGTCTTAGCCTTCGTTGAAACCAGACTGATGTGAGGCTAGCAACCATGACCACCAATTTCGAGATCGCCCGTCAAGGTGCCGGCAGTTTCGCCGCCCCGCAGAACCGTGTCCTGCGCAATACCTACATGCTGCTCGGCCTGTCGATGGTACCCACCGTCCTCGGCGCCCTGGTCGGCATCCAGATGGGCTTTTCCTTTTTCGCCGGCAGCCCGCTGATTTCCTTCGTGCTGTTCATGGCCATTGCCTTCGGCTTCATGTGGGGCATCGAGAAGAACAAGGATTCCGGCCTCGGCGTCGCGCTGCTGCTCGGCTTCACCTTCTTCATGGGCCTGATGCTGTCGCGCATCCTGCAATTCGCCCTGGGCTTCTCCAATGGCGGTTCGATGATCGCGCTGGCCGCCGGTGGCACCGGTGCCATCTTCTTCACCCTGTCCTCGATCGCCGCCACCAGCAAGCGGGATTTCACCGGCATGGGCAAGTTCCTGTTTGCTGGCGTCATTCTGGTTCTGCTGGCCATCGTCGCCAACATCTTCTTCCAGATCCCGGCGCTGTCGCTGGCGATCTCGGCGGCTGTCGTCGGCATCTTCTCGGCCTACATCCTGTACGACATCAGCCGCATCGTTCAGGGTGGCGAAACCAATTACGTCAGCGCCACTCTGGCGGTTTACCTGAACGTTTACAACGTCTTCGTCGGCCTGCTGCAACTGATCATGGCGCTGACCGGCGAACGCGAATAAGCTGCACCGCGTATAAACAAGGGCGGCCGAGGCCGCCCTTTTTCATGCCCGCTCGAAAAGTGCAATCGATTCGACGTGAGCGGTGTGCGGGAACATGTTGACGATACCCGCTGCGGCCAGTCGGTAGCCCTTGAGCGAAACCAGTACGCCGGCGTCACGGGCCAGCGTGGCCGGGTTGCAGGAAACATAAACCAGGCGACCCGGCGCATCGTCGCCGAGCGCCTTGCACAATTCAAGCGCGCCTTCGCGCGGCGGGTCGATCAGCATCTTGTCGAAGCGACCGAGTTTGGCCAGCGACTGCTCGGTGCACTCGAACAGATTGGCGACGCCGAACTCGACCCACTTGCCAAGACCGTTCGCCAGCGCCGCCTCGCGCCCGCGGGCAACCAATGCCGGGCTGCCTTCGATACCGACGACCGAGGCACCGCTGCGCGCAATCGGCAGGGTGAAGTTACCCAGGCCGCAGAACATGTCGGCGATCCGCTCACCCGGTTGCGGATCGAGCAGGCGTAACGCGCGGCGGACCATGACGCGATTCACCGCATGGTTGACCTGGGTGAAATCGGTCGGCCGGAAATCCAGTTCGAGATCGAACTCGGGCAGCGTGTAGGACAGGCGCGGCCCCGGTAATGGATGGAAGCGCCGGGCACTGTCCGGACCGGCCGGCTGGAGGTAGATCACCACGTCGTGACGATCGGCAAATGCCCGAACCGACTTCTCGTCGCCCCCGATCAGCGGCTGAAGGATACGGAAGACCAGCGTCGTACAGTGCTCGCCGACGGCCACTTCGATCTGCGGCAGACGATCGGCAACGCTCAGACCACCGATCAGCTCACGCAAGGGCATCAGCAAGTCGGAAACGTGAGGAGGCAGCACCAGGCAGCTGCGAATGTCAGCGATATAGCTACTGCGCCACTCATGGAAGCCGATCAGCATGCCACCGCGCGAATCGACCTTGCGCACGCCCAAGCGCGCCCGGTGACGGTAGCCCCAGGGCGCACCGTGGATCGGCGGCAGGATGGTTTCGGCACGAACGCGACCGATATGCCACAGGCTATCCTCCAGCACACGCTGCTTGGCGGCGATCTGCGCCGACGGCTCCATGTGCTGCATGGCACAGCCACCGCAGATGCCGAAATGCGGGCAAGCCGGTTCGACACGGGCGACCGATGGCTTCAGCACCCGCACCAGATGAGCCAGCTCGTACTTGGGCTTGCGCCGGAAACTGGCGTATTCGACGGTTTCCCCCGGCAGCGCACCATCGACAAAGATAGCCTTGCCATCCTCGCGAACGATGCCGCGCGCTTCGTGATCCAGCGATTCGACTTTGCCGACCGGCATGCCCACTCCCGTTAAAAGGCGAATTCTATCAACCACCTTTTCCCGACGCCATGCTCGGGGATCGCCCAGCGCACTGCAGCAATCGTGAAATTTTGTTCAAATGCCATCTTTAGCGTGACAATCGCGTATTGCGCTGCGTCGCAACATTTTTTTTGCGCTATAATTTTGTGCGGATCGGTTGAAGCCGACCTGATATATATCTCGAATTTTTGTTTCTTGTCGATAAGGAAATCTCATGAACAAGTCCCTCCTCGTTGCTGCTCTGATCGCCCTCGGCCTGACCGCTTGCGGTAAGAAGGAAGAGCCGGTTGTTGCCGCTCCGGCTCCGGTTCAAGAACAAGCTGCTCCGGCCGCTCCGGCTGCTGCTCCGGCTGACGCTGCTGCTCCGGCTGCTGCTCCGGCTGCTGCTCCGGCTGATGCTGCCGCCGCTCCGGCCGCTGCCCCGGCTGCCCCGGCTGACGCTGCTGCCGCTCCGGCTGCTGCCCCGGCTGCTGAAGAAAAGAAGTAATTCTTTTCCAGTACCAATGAAAAACGGGGCTTCGGCCCCGTTTTTCATTTCCGCTGCCCAAACACCGATGGCCGAAGCCACCGGTGTCCTGCTGGAACTTACTGTAGTTGCTGCTGCAGCAGACCGAGAATCCGGCGTGCCGTCTCGGAGCGATCGACACCACCCTCGCTGGTCAGCACCTGCACCGTGGAGCTGCTGCCACCGCTGTTGCTGACGTGCACGCGATACTGCTCGCGCGACGTCGCCGACTTGTCGGACCCACGCCAGAATGCCAGCTTCGACAGCACACCATCCGGTTTCTTGCTGGCATTGTCGATCTCGGGATCAACGTAACGGACGAAATAGAGGCCAGCGGCACGGTCACGATCTTCAACGGTGAAACCGACCCGATCCAGCGCCAGACCGACGCGACGCCAGGCACGGTCGAAGCGGTCGAAGACTTCCAGCTTGCCGCCGCCATCCTCAGCCCCGGCGAGACGCGCCCGCGGCTCGGCCTTGGGGGTTGCCAGAGCAGCCTCCGCACGCTTGCCATCGGCGCCGAGACGGACCATCAGACGGCGCAGCATCTCCGCCTCAAGTTCGGGATCCGGCGCACGTGGTTGCCAGCGGGTTTCATCTTTGGACGAAGAGGTATATACCTCCTCCATCGCCCGGTGGCTGATGTAAATTTCAGTCGTTCCGGGTTGGCTGCCAGGCTCAAGACGGGTACGGAACTTGTCACGCTCGCCCGAGGAATAAAAAGATTCGATCAGACGCCCCAGAGTACTGCGGATGATATCCGACGGAATCTTGGCCCGGTTTTCCGCCCAGTCGGTTTCCATCACGCCGGCTTCTGGACGCTCGATATTGACGATGAAGCCGGTTTCCTGCCAGAAATCCTTGATCGTGTCCCACAAGGCATCGGCAGGCACGGCCGCAACCAACCAGCGCTGGCTGCCGGAACGCTCAACTCTCACCTTGTCCACTTCTGGCAGGACAAAAACCTGCCCGACCTGGGCCCCCGGTTGACGCTCGGCCGCATAGGCTGAGAAAGTGGCAGAGCCACGGCCGGCATCGTCGGGCACGAGATAGCGATCATCACGGCTGATCTGCGACAGGTCTGGCGGCACCTCAAGCGTCGGCACCTTGCCGGCAGATTTGTAATCGATCTTGCGTGACTCGGGTAGCATGCTGCAACCGGCGACAGCAACGGCGATGATGCTCAGGGTAAAACCGGAAATCCGACGATTCATCTTTTTCATACTCCGTCAGGCATTGATGCCAGCCTGGCGCATCGCGGCCAGTACGCGTGCCTGATTGGCTTCGGTCAACGGGGTCAGCGGCAGGCGGATACCTGCCGGCATCAGGCCCATGCGGCTGACCGCCCACTTGACCGGAATCGGGTTGGCCTCGCAGAACAGATCGCGGTGCAGGCCGAGCAGACGGAAATGAATCTCCTTGGCCTTGGCGACATCTCCGGCCGCCGCCGCAACGCACATTTCATGCATCAGGCGCGGCGCAACGTTGGCGGTCACCGAAATATTGCCGTGGAAACCCATCATGATCGACAGCACGCAGGTCGGGTCGTCGCCGCTGTACAGCGCGAAGCCCTTGGGCGCGCGCTGGATCAGGTCGTAGGCGCGATCCATGTTGCCGGTGGCGTCCTTGACGCCGACAATGCCGGGCACTTCGGCAAGGCGCAGGATGGTGTCGTTGCTCATGTCGGCAACGGTGCGCCCCGGCACGTTGTACAGCAGCACCGGCAGTTCGACGGCCTCGGCAATCGCCTTGAAGTGGCGGTACAGGCCTTCCTGGGTCGGCTTGTTGTAGTAGGGCACGACCGACAACGCCATGTCGGCACCGGCCTCCTTGGCAAAGCGGGTCAGTTCGATGGCTTCCGCCGTCGAGTTGGCGCCTGTCCCGGCGATCACCGGAATCCTGCCGGCAGCGTGATCAACGGTGAGCTTGATCAATTCGCAGTGTTCCTCGACATTGACCGTCGGCGACTCACCGGTCGTACCGACAACAACGATGGCATCGGTGCCTTCCTTGATGTGGAAGTCGACCAGATTGCGCAGGGAATTCAAATCGAGGCTGCCATCCTCGTGCATGGGCGTAACGATGGCGACAAGGGATCCGGTAATCATGGCCTGTATGCGTGAAATTAATCCAGTGATTGTAACTGAAGCCTTCCGACAGGGGAAAGGCGCTCGGTAACCAATTGTTATTCCTTCGGCAACCAGGCCAGCCGCCCCCGGGACAAGCGCATCCGTCCCGCCGGCAGGGACAGTTCCGGATGCCGGTCGGGCGCAGCACTGAGCAGTTGGCGGGCGAACTCGGCCAGCCGGTCGGCCACCGGGACTTGCCAGCCCAGCACCTGCAGACGCCAGCGCAGCAGGTTTTTCAGACGGGCCATCGACAAGGTACGCAAACCGCTCAGACTGGCCTGATCGCCCACCGCGACCGCCTGCCAGTCGGCCGCCGCCAGTTCATCGAGCAGATCCGCCGCCTCGCGGAAATTGTCGGCGGCCCGCGCCAGCGCGGCCTCGGCGCCGGGAAAACGACCGGCAATCTCGGGCAGCACCCGATGGCGCAGGAAATTGCGCGAAAACCCGGTATCGGCATTGCTTTCGTCCTCGACCCAGTCCAGACCGAGCTCGCGGGCACAGGCTTCGATCTCAAGCCGAGGCACGCCTAGCAAGGGGCGCAGGATGCGCCGCCCCTGCCAGACCCGTTGGTTGCGCATGCCGGCTGCGCCGGCAACCCCGCTGCCGCGCAGCAGATTGAACAGCACGGTCTCGGCCTGATCGCCGCGGTGCTGGGCCAGCAACAGGTTGCAAGTTGTTGGCAGATGCGCGGCAAATGCCGCATAACGGGCTTCGCGAGCTGCCGCTTCAACGCCACAACCGCTGCTGCGGTCGACGGAAACCCGGGCAACCGTCAGCGGAACGGCCAGTTGCCGGCAATAGTCATGACAGAATTGCGCCCACGCATCGGCATGCGGCGACAGTCCGTGGTGCACATGGATCGCGGAGATGCCCGCCGGCCAGCCCAGACGACCGAGGAGCGCGAGCAACAGCACCGAATCGCAGCCGCCGGACAAGCCGACGCAGATCGGCGCATCGCCGGCGCAGCGGTCGGCAACAAAGTCGCCGACCCGGGCGATCAGGTCAGGAAACGGCTTGTTCCTTGAACCGCCCATAGCTCATCAAACGCTCGTAGCGCTGGGCCAGCAACTCGTCGACCGGCAGGGCCGACAACTGCTTGAGGGATTCCTGCAGTGCCTTCTTGAGACTGGCCGCCATGGCGACATGGTCGCGATGGGCGCCGCCGGCCGGTTCGTTGACGATGCGGTCGATCAGCCCCAGGGTTTTCAGGCGCTGGGCCGTGATCCCCATGGTTTCGGCAGCGTCGGGGGCACGGTCGGCACTCTTCCACAGAATCGAGGCACAACCTTCCGGCGAAATCACCGAATAGGTCGAATACTGCAGCATCTGCACGGTGTCGCCGACGGCGATGGCCAGCGCACCGCCGGAACCGCCTTCACCGATGATGGTGACGATCACCGGCACCTTCAGTTCGGCCATCACGTACAGGTTGCGGCCGATGGCTTCGGACTGGCCGCGCTCTTCGGCGCCGATGCCGGGATAGGCACCGGGCGTGTCGACGAAGGTCATCACCGGCAGGCCGAATTTTTCCGCCAGCTTCATCAGGCGCAGGGCCTTACGATAGCCTTCCGGACGCGGCATGCCGAAGTTGCGATAGATCTTTTCCTTGGTGTCACGGCCCTTCTGATGGCCGATGACGACCACCGCCTGACCGTTGAAGCGGGCCAGGCCGCCGACGATCGCATGGTCGTCGGCAAAGGCGCGATCACCGTGCAATTCTTCGAAGTCGGTAAAGATGTGCTGGACGTAATCGAGCGTATATGGCCGCTGCGGATGGCGGGCCACCTGGGAAATCTGCCAGGGCGTGAGCTTGGCGTAGATATCCTTGGTTAGCTGGGCGCTCTTTTTCTCCAGCCGCCCGATCTCCTCGGAGATATCGACCGCACTGTCGTCCTGGACGAAGCGGAGCTGTTCGATCTTGGCTTCGAGGTCAGCGATGGATTGCTCGAAATCGAGAAAACTAGTTTTCATGGACTGCTCGGTTCTGAAGTTGGCGCGCATTTTACCCCAAAGGGCAGACGGTCAATCGATCAGTACTCAACTGGCACCGGATCAAGGCTGCGCCAGAGATACCAGGTCGCCACCGAACGCCATGGCCGCCAGCGTTCGCCGAAATCCGCCAACACCTGTCGCGAGGGCTTCTCGCCGCTCAGGTAGTGTGCGCCGACCGCCCGTTGCAGACCGATGTCGTCGAGCGGAAAGACATCGGGGCGCATCAGGTTGAAAATCAGGAACATTTCCGCCGTCCATCGCCCTATCCCGCGCACCCGGCACAATTCGGCGATCAATTCGGCATCGTCCTGATCGGCCCAGCCGACCGGATCGAGCCGACCATCGGCGAAGTGCGCCGCCAGATCGCACAGGTATTCGATCTTTCGCTGCGACAGCCCGCAACCCGCCAGCCCCGTCGTTCCCAAGCGCAGCACCTGTTCCGGCGCAACCGGCCCCAAACGCTCGACAAAGCGCGCCCAGACACTGTCGGCGGCCTTGACCGAGATCTGCTGACCGACGATGGATCGGGCCAGCGTGGCAAAAGAGTCGCCCCGGGAGACCAGCGAGGCATCGCCGTGGCGGGTAACCAACCCGGCCATCACGGCATCGCCCGCCGCCAGCACGCGCGAAGCCTCCCCCCAATACGTCGGCGAATTTGCTAACATCCCGCAAAACTCCTGCAACGGCAGAACATGACATCCCAGGTCCACACCTTCATCCACCCCCTGCTCGACCCGGTCGATGCCTGCGGTGGCTACCTCGTCGAACTGTCCGCCAACGGTTCTGAAAATCATCAGGCCACAGAATACATCGTCCGACATTCGCTGCTCGACGCTTTCGACCACCGGCATCCCTGGTTCGTGCCGGCAGCGCCGCTGGACAGCGCCAGCCCGGCACGTCTGATCGCCACCTTTCATACCTGCCCGTCGGCCCAGCCCGACCCGCTGGAGAGCGGCCTGCGCCAGTCAAAGCGCAAGCTGGCGCTGGCGCTGGCCGCCAACGGCAAACTCCCGGCCAGCGGCGCCTGGGAACACCTGCTGATCACCCTCAGCCAGGCAAGGACCCTGCCCTCCTTCACCCTGCAGGGCCTGTCGGCAAGAACGATGATCGTCGCCACCGGCGTGCAGAATCACAGCGACCGCGACTGGGCACACGGCCACGCCTGCACCCTGTGCACCGGCGAATACCTGATGACCCGCGCCGCGCTCGGCAAAAAGGCCGACACCACGCGCCAGAAGATGTTGCAACTGATCGCCCTGATCGCTCAGGATGCCGACACAGCAGAACTCGACCAGATCTTCCGTCAGGAAACCAAGCTGTCCTACAGCCTGCTGCGCCTGGTTAATTCCGCCGCCATCGCCCCGCGCACGCCGATCACCAGCTTTGCCCAGGCCATCAACCTGCTTGGCCGACGACAACTGGAACGCTGGCTGCAACTGCTGATCTACGCCGACCCGGAAAACGATCATCACCCGAACCCCCTGCTCTACAAAGCAGCGATTCGCGGCCGGCTGATGGAATTGCTGTCTGTGGAACTAAGCCCTGCACCCGATCTGCCCAACTTGGCTGACGGGGCTTTCATGATCGGCAGCTTCTCGTTGCTGGATGTGCTGCTCAACATGCCGATGGCGGAAATCCTGCAACAACTGCCGCTGGCCAGCACGGTCAACGCAGCGCTGGCGCACCACGGCGGCACCGCCGGCAAACTGTTGCTGGCACTGGAGGCTGCCGACCGCCGCAACCTGCCGGTCGCCACCGGCATTCTCGATGAACTGGGGATAGACCCGGCCCGCTTCGTCGATGCCCAGATGCAGGCACTGAGCTGGGCCGGCCGCATTCACCCGGCCGCCTGATCAGCCAAACCGCCCGCTGAGGAAGGGGTTGTAGCGACGCTCCTCGCCGAGCGTCGACATCGGCCCATGGCCGGGGATGAAATCGACATCGTCGCCCAGCGCGAACAGCTTGTTCTTGATCGAGGCAATCAGCGTGTCGTGGTCGCCGCGCGGGAAATCGGTACGACCGATCGAGCCCTGGAACAGCACATCGCCAACCTGAGCCAGCTTGCTCGGCGCATGGAAGAAGACGACATGGCCCGGCGTATGCCCGGGGCAGTGCAACACGTCGAGTTCGATGTCGCCGAAGCTGACCTTGTCGCCATCGTTGAGCCAGCGATCCGGCGTAAAGGCAGCCACCTCCGGAAAGCCGAACATCCGGCTCTGCTGGGCCATGCCCTCGATCCAGAACGCGTCTTCCGCATGCGGACCTTCGATCGTCACGCTGCAGCGTTCGGCCAGCGCGGCAACCGCACCGGCGTGATCGATATGGCCGTGGGTCACGAGGATTTTTGCCAGCGTCAGTTGCTCGGTTTCCAGCGCCCGCAGGATGCGTTCGATGTCGCCACCGGGGTCGATCACCACCGCCTGCCGGGTGTTTTCACACCAGAAAATGGTGCAATTCTGTTCGAAGGGCGTGACGGGAACGATCTGGTAACGCATGACGGACATCCGGAATTGATCAAGGGCTGCATTATTGCACGGGGTATCGCTTGCCCGCCGCGATGCCGCCACTTACACTCCGGGCCATACAGTCTTTCGCGGACATCGAGCGCATGATCGACCACCCTTTACCCGACCGGGACGCCTGGGTTCTGCTGTTCAGCAACAACAGCCTGCCCGTGCTGCGCGCGACCAAAAGACGGCTGGGCGAAATGCGCGAAGACCTCGACGATCTCGATGCCCGCGAACTGGCTCACCTGATCCTGCGCGACCCGATCATGACCGTGCGCGTGCTGGCCTACATCCAGCCGTTCCGCGGCCGCTCGCTGCAGCACGACATCACGACCATTGCCGGCGCCGTGATGATGTCCGGACTGCTGCCCTTCTTCCGTCGTTTCGACAATCTGCCAAGCATCGAAGACGCACTCAAGGCGCACGACCCGCACGCGCTGCTCGGCGTCCTTCACGTCATCCGGCGCGCCCAGCGTGCTGCCGACTACGCTCAGGACTGGGCGATCCGGCGTCAGGACATGAATCTCGAGGAAATCCGCATTGCCGCGCTGCTGCACGATCTGGCGGAAATTCTGGTGTGGTGTTTCGCCCCCAGCCTGGCGCTGGACATCCAGGCCCGGCAACAGGCGCAGCCGACGATGCGCAGTGCCGAAGCCCAGTATCAGGTGCTGGGACTGACCTATCAGGATATCCAGGTCGCCCTGTGCAAGGTCTGGCACCTGCCCGACCTGCTGTCCCTCTTGATCGACGACCAGCATCAGGATCAGGTCCGCGTACGCAACGTTTCGCTGGCCGTCCGCCTGGCCCGCCATTCGGCGCATGGCTGGGACGACCCGGCCCTGCCGGACGACTACCGCGACATCGGCGAACTACTGCACCTGAGCCCGGATGCGGTCCGCCGGCACCTTGGCGTCGCGGACGACGATCAACCGCAATAGTTCAGGTTGGTCCAGTCGAGCAGCAGTTCCGGCATCTGGTAGGCCATGAAGATGAAGGCCAGCAGCACGCCGGCCAGGGCCAGCCCGACCCCGGCCAGGAACCAGCGCCATTGCGGTTTCATGCGGTCGCCGGCCGCAGCAGCGGCTTTTCATTGATCGGCCACGAACACAGCGCCGCCGCCACCGACAGCACGATGGCGATGATCCACGCCAGTTCGTAGGAACCGGTCTGGTCGAAAATGCGCCCGCCCAGCCAGGCGCCGAGGAAGCTGCCGAGCTGGTGGCCGAGGAAGACGATGCCGGTCAGCATCGACATGTAGCGCAGGCCGAATATCTGCGCTACCAGGCCGTTGGTCAGCGGCACCGTGCCCAGCCAGAGGATGCCCATCACCGCCGCGAACACCCAGGCACTGACCGTGGTCAGCGGCAGCATCATGAAGATCAGGATGGCCACCGCCCGCGCCGCATAGATCAGCACCAGCAGGTTCTTCTTGCTGCCGCAGCCGCCGGCCCAGCCGAACAGGAAGGAACCGAAGATGTTGAACAGGCCGATCAGCGCCACCGCGGTCATGCCGACATTGGCGGTCAGACCGCCGTCGACCAGAAAGGACGGCAGGTGCAGCATGATGAAGGCCGTCTGGAAACCGCACACGAAATAGCCCCAGAACAGGTAATGGAAGCTCTTCTGGCCACCCGCCTCGCGCAGCGCCTGGGCAATCGACTGGCCGCCGCCGGCCGCCGGTTTGTGGCCGTCGGCCATGGCATAGGCCAGCGGGGCGATCAGGCCGACCCCGCAAGCGAGCAGAACCAGCGCGCTCTGCCAGCCGTAGGCGGTGATCAACGCCTGGCCGATGGGGAGCACGGCAAACTGGCCGAAGGAACCGCCGGCGCTGGCGATGCCAAGCGCCAGGCTGCGTTTCTCGGGGGTCGTGTGCCGGCCGATGACGCCCATGATCACCGCAAAGGTCGTCCCCGACAGGCCGAGGCCGATCAGCACGCCGGCCGTCAGGTCGAAGGCCAGCGGCGAGGCGGCCTGCGACATCAGCACCAGGCCAAGCACATATAGCACAGCGGCACCGACCACGGTGCGCCCGGCGCCGTGACGGTCAGCCAGCGCTCCGGCAAACGGCGAGGCCAGGCCCCAGACCAGGTTCTGCAGGGCAATGGCGAAGGAGAAAGTCTCCCGGCTCCAGCCATGGTCCAGGGTCATCGGTTGCAGGAACAGGCCGGCGGTGTGGCGCACGCCCATCGACAGGGTGAGGATCACGCAGCCAGCGATCAGGATGATCAGCGGCGTGCGCCAGATGGGTTTGGTCAGGGTCATCGGTCTACGATCCGCCGTTTCAGTTGGGGTTCCCGATACGGGCTTCAAGATTTTCCCAGCGCTCGAGCAGCGCCAGCAGTTCGTCGTCGATCGCCGCCAGCCGCTCGGACGCCTTCTGCGCGCCCTGCGGATCGCGCTGGTAGAGGCCGGGGTCTTCGAGCAATGCGGTCAGCTTCGCCTGTTCGGCTTCCAGCGCGGCGATCTTTTCCGGCAGCGCCTCCAGCTCGCGCTGTTCCTTCCAGCTCAGCTTGTCGGTTTTGGCTTTTGCCGCTTCGGCAGGCTTTGCGGCCGGTTTGACTTCGCTCTTCGGCTTGTCGACAACGACCTTGGGCTGGCTCGCCTGGTAGTTGGCCCAGTCGCTGTAGCCGCCGGCGTATTCCTTCCAGCGCCCGTTGCCTTCGGCGGCGATGGTCTGGGTGACGACGTTGTCGAGGAAGGTCCGGTCGTGGCTGACCAGGAAGAGCGTGCCGTCGTAGTCCTGGAGCAGTTGTTCGAGCAGTTCCAGAGTATCGATGTCGAGGTCGTTGGTCGGCTCGTCGAGAACCAGCACGTTGGCCGGCTTGGCGAATAGCCGGGCCAGCAGCAGCCGGTTGCGCTCGCCGCCGGAGAGCGAGCTGACCGGCGAACGGGCGCGCTCGGGCGCGAACAGGAAGTCTTCGAGATAACCAATGACATGCTTGCGGGCGCCGCCGATCTCGACCCAGTCGGAGCCCGGCGAAATGACGTCGGCCAGCGTCGAATCCGGATTGAGTTGGGTGCGGAACTGGTCGAAGTAGGCGATCTCCATCTTCGTGCCCTGACGCACGCTGCCGGCGTCCGGCTGCAGTTCGCCGAGGATCAACCGTAGCAGCGTCGTCTTGCCGGCGCCGTTGGGACCGATCAGGCCGATCTTGTCGCCACGCTGGATGCGCGCCGAGAAATCGGCGACGATGGGCCGTTGTCCGTAGGATTTGACGACATGATCGAGTTCGGCGACCAGCTTGCCGCTCTTGTCGCCGACTTCGAGCTGCAGGTTGACCTTGCCCATGCGCTCGCGCCGCGCCTGGCGTTCGGCGCGCAGGCGGTCAAGCCGCTGGACGCGGAACACCGCACGCGTGCGTCGCGCCTCGACGCCCTTGCGAATCCACACCTCCTCTTCCTTGAGCAGCTTGTCGGCGCGCGCGTTGGCCAGCGCCTCCTCGTGCAGCATCGCTTCCTTACGCTGCTGGTACTGGCTGAAGTTGCCGGGAAAACTGGCCAGCTGGCCGCGGTCGAGTTCGACGATACGGGTGCTGACCCGGTCGAGGAAGGAACGGTCGTGGGTGATGAACAGCAGGGTCACGCCCGATTCGATCAACAGCGTCTCCAGCCATTCGATGGCGGCGATGTCGAGGTGGTTGGTCGGCTCGTCGAGCAGCAGCACCTCCGGCGCCACCGCCAGCGCCTGGGCCAGCGCCAGGCGCTTCTTCTGACCACCGGACAGGCTGCCGACCTTCGCTTCCGGATCGAGCCCGAAACGGGCGATGACCTTTTCCGCCTGCGCCTCGTAGGCCCAGGCACCACGCGCCTCGAGTTCGTGCTGCAGCGTATCCATGCGCGCCAGCAGGGCGTCGTGATCGCCCTGCCCTTCGCCGAGGCGGTGCGACACCTCGTGATACTCGGCGAGCAGGGTCGAGGTCTCGCCCATGCCGGAAATCACGGCTTCGAACACCGAGTGTTCCGGATCGAAAGGCGGTTCCTGCGGCACGTAACCGACGCGAATGCCCGGCTGCACCCAGACCTCGCCGTCGTCCAGCCGCCCCTTGCCGGAACCGGCGGCCATCGCCGCCAGCAGCGACGATTTGCCGGTGCCGTTGCGACCGATCAGGGCGACGCGCTCGCCGGGATCGAGCTGAAACTCGGCATGATCCAGGAGCGGCACGTGGCCGTAGGCGAGACAGGCGTCGGAAAGTTTCAGGTAGGGCATCGGCGGCAATGAAAACGGCGCCCCGCGAGGCGCCGTGCACTGGGAAATTGGGAGATCCCGATTCTAATCGTTCAGGTGGTGAAACGGGAAAGTTGTGCCTGCAATTCGGCGGCCAGGCGTTCCAGTTCATGCGCCCGCTGACGGTTGCCGAGCGCGCGCTCGTTGGTGCCTTCGGCGGCCTGGGCGATATGCTCGACCAGGCGCGCGATTTCCTGGCTCGCGGCGCTCTGTTCCCGGGTTCCGTCGGCGATATGCATGATCACGCTGACCGTCTGCTCGGCCCGCTCGTCGATGGTAGTCAGCGATTCGCCGGCTTCGCGTGCCAGTTCGACACTGCCGGTCATGTTGCTGCTGACCGACTGCATGCGCCCGACGGCATTGTCGGTTTCCTGCAGGATGGCCGACACCGTGGTCGAGATTTCCTGCGTCGACAGGGCGGTACGTTCGGCCAGCTTGCGCACTTCGTCCGCCACCACGGCAAAGCCGCGGCCCTGCTCGCCGGCCCGCGCCGCCTCGATGGCGGCGTTGAGCGCCAGCAGGTTGGTCTGCTCGGCAATTTCGCGGATCACGCCGACCACGCTGGAAATCTGTTTCGAACGCTCGCCCAGCGACTCGATCAGGCGGGCCGATTCGCCAATATCGTCGGCCACCCGCTCAAGCTCCTGCATGGTCCGCTGGACCACCTGACGACCATTGGCGGTCACTTCCTTGGCCTCTTCGGAAATCTGCGCGGCCTGGCGGGCATTGTCGGCCACCTGCGAAATACTGACCGACAACTCCTCGACCGACGCGGCAATGCCGGACGCCGACTGCGATGCCTGACTGGCGCTTTCCAGTGCACGCTGCGCCGCGCCCTGCAACTCGTTGGCCGCTGCGCCGACCTGCCCGGAGGTCTGCGACGCGCCACTGACCAGCTTGCGCATGCTGCCGGCCATCTGGTTGAAGGCGTGGGCAATGACGTGCACCTCATTGCGACTGTCTGGATTGTCCTCCTGCACCGTCGCCCGCAAATCGCCGGCACTGACGCGGGAAACTTCAGTCACCAGCTGCGACAGACCGCGCAGGCGCGAATTGACCAGCACCAGCACGACCAGCGCCAGCACCACGGCGGCAACCAGGCTGACGACGATCAGCAGGTCGCGCAGGGCATGGCTTTCCTCCAGGTACTCCTCCAGCCAGCTGCCGGTCGCCACCGTCCATCCCCAGGATTCCGAGGTCGACGCGACAACGATCTTCTCGCGCTCGCTACCGCTGCCGTCGGGCATCCGGTAACGATAGGTACCGTTCTTTTTCTCCAGCAGGTCGAGGACCGATTGCTTGACCTCGGCCGACAGGTCGGTTTCGGAGATCAGCTTCTCCTGGTAACGCGGATGCAGCACGAATTCGCCATCGCCCTTGGTATCAGCCGGACGAACGATGTACACATAACCGGTCTTGCCAGCCACCAGGCTGCCGAATTGCGCCCGGATGCGCTTCAGTTCTTCTTCCAGAGAGATACGGACCGAATAGGCGCCCCAGGCCTTGCCATTGCCATCACGCAGCAGGCGAACGGTGCTGAAATAGTATTTGCCGCCGCGGATTGCCAACCCCTGGTAATCCTTGTCGGCCATCAGCGAACGGGCAACCGGGTCGTTCTCCGGCAAGGGCACGCCATGCATGGCCTTGCCTTCCTTGTTGCGCAGCAGCGTGGACAGGCGGTAGACCTTGCCCGAATGCAGCACAAGCAAGGCAGCATCGTCGCCGGTCAGGTTGCGGAAGGCAGCCAGTACGCGATCATTGGCGTTCAGTACCTCGCCCCCGAGGCGCATCACCGGCAGGTCGACGTCACCGGTACGCGCCATGCCCTCGCCCGGCTCGAGCTTGCCATTGAGGTAACGCAGGAAAAAATCGGACTGCCGGCTGCCGCGCTCACGCACGGCATCGAACAGGGCGTCGAGCATGCCCGACATCAATTTCGCTTCGTGCGTCAGATTGTGTTCGGCAACGCTCAATGCCGCCCCGTCGGCACGCTTCTGGACGATCAACGTCATCAGGGCGAAGACAAGGATCAGGGCTGCCAGGATGGCCATGATCAACTGCTGGGCAATCGGCCGATATGCAAATTTTCCAAACATCATATATCTCCTCCATTTTTTATATTCTTCTGGCCAATCTATCACATGCCTTCGGCAGCCGGTACAATTCGCCCCGGCACTCCCTGCGTCGGCGCGAAGCAGGTAAAATCCCGCCGCCTCAGCGTCCCCGTAGTTAAATGGATATAACCGGGTCCTCCTAAGACTCAATTAGAGGTTCGATTCCTCTCGGGGACGCCACGCCAACCACCCACGGAATCCAGCATGCCGCGCTCAGCCCCCCGCCACGCCATCGACATCAGCGAGGAAGACGGCGTCCGCTACCTGCATTTCGGCTCGGACTGGGTACAGGGCGCAATGCGCATCGCCCGCCCCTGGTCGCTGGAACTCGACTACACCCGGGAAATGATGGCGGGTTTGTTGCTGCGCCCGCCCGGGCGCTGGCCGCGCAGTGCGCTGCTGATCGGGCTCGGGGCAGGTTCGCTGGCCAAGTTCCTGTATCGGTACTACCCGGATTGCCGGATCACCGTGGTCGAGATCAATCCGCAGGTCGAGTTCATCGCCCGTCAGTACTTCAAGCTGCCCGACGACCCGTTGCGCCTCGACGTGCAGATTGGCTGCGGCGCCGATTACCTGCAGCAGGGCAAGCGTAGCTTCGACCTGATCCTGTCCGACGGCTTCGACGCCGGCGGTCGCCCCGGCATGCTCGACACCCCGGCGTTCTACCAGTCGGCGCAGGCCCGGTTGAGCGACAGCGGCCTGTTCTGCGTCAACCTGCTACGCGAAAAAGGCTTCAAGCGCAGCGTCGAGCGCATCGCGGAAGCCTTTCTCGGTCACTGCCACGTTTTCCCGTCCAGCCCCAGCGGCAACACCATTGTTTTTGGCCGGGGCAACCAGTCGGTCGAGGTCGGCCTGGAGGTGCTGGAAAGCCGGGCCGAAGCCCTGCGGCAGCGGACCAAACTCAAGCTGCAGCCCACCGTCAGCCGCCTGCAGGAAGCCGGCATCAGCAACGAGGCGCCGCTCGTCTTCTGAGGCCCAGCCTTGTTTTTACGGCCGACCGTGCTATAAATGAAGTAATCCCCCACCGATAACAACGACAAGGCGGACAGAACAAAGACAAACCGACTGATGCCAAAACGACACCAGAGGAGTCCCTATGCTGTCCATGCAAGATTTGATCGACTATTGCGATCTCGACCGTGGTGAGATCGAAGCCATCGCCGAACACGAACACCTGCCGATGGCCATTGCCGCCGAACTCAGCGAAGTGCTGGTGTGCAGCCCGGAAGGGGTCTGCCAGCTGCACGCGATGATCATCGAGAACATGCAGCACGCGCTCGAGGCCGGGCAGAACCAGCGCGTGCTCGACCTGATGCAGACCTACGAGCACCTGCAACGAACGCATCCCCTGCCGACGCGCCATTGAAAACGGCCCGTCAGCTTGCGCTGCGGGCCGCCATCGGAAAGTCAGGCTGATCAGGCGGCCTGCTTCTCGACGTGCGCCTGCTTCTCGTAGAGGAACTCGAGCACGGCAGCACGGCAATCGATGTAGGCCGGATCGTGCGCCAGTTCCAGGCGGGCGCGCGGGCGCGGCAGATTGACCTCGAGAATCTCGCCGATGGTCGCCGCCGGGCCGTTGGTCATCATCACGATGCGGTCGGAGAGCAGTACCGCCTCATCGACATCGTGCGTGACCATGACCACGGTTGCCTGTGTCTTCTCGCAGATCTTCATCAACTCGTCCTGCAGCTTGGCCCGGGTCAGCGCATCGAGGGCGCCGAAGGGCTCGTCCATGAGCAGCACTTTCGGCTCCATCGACAGCGCCCGGGCGATGCCGACACGCTGCTTCATGCCGCCCGAGATTTCATGCGGGTACTTGTGCGCGGCATGGGCCAGCCCGACCAGTTCGATCGCCGCCTGGGTGCGTGCCTTGAGCTTGGCCTTGCCTTCCTTCTGGCTGAACACGCGCTCGACGGCCAGATAGATGTTCTCGAAGCAGGTCAGCCAGGGCAGCAGGCTGTGGTTCTGGAAGACCACCGCCCGTTCCGGGCCGGGACCGGCGATTTCCCGCCCATCGCAGAGCAGCACGCCGGTGGTCGGCTTGGTCAGGCCGGCAATCAGGTTGAGCAGGGTCGATTTGCCGCAGCCGGAGTGGCCGATCAGCGCGACGAACTCGCCTTGCTTCAGGGTCAGGTCGATGTCGCGCAGGGCGACGAACTTGCCTTTTTTCGTGTCGAAGGTCTGACCGACATTTTCGATTTGTACGAATTTTTCCATGATCTTGACTCCGCTCAGGACGATTCTTTGGTCAGCTTCTTGGCCAGCAGGATCAGCGCCTGTTCTAGGATCAGGCCGACGATGCCGATGATGAAGATGGCGATGATGATGTGTTCGACCTTCAGGTTGTTCCACTCGTCCCACACCCAGAAACCGATACCGACGCCACCGGTGAGCATTTCCGCGGCGACGATGACCAGCCAGGCGGTGCCGATCGACAGGCGGATGCCGGTGAGCATGTAAGGCAGCACGGCCGGGAACAGTATCTTGGTGACCACCTTCCACTCGGAGAGATCGAGCACGCGGGCGACGTTGAGGTAATCCTGCGGCACCCGCTGCACACCCTGGGCGGTATTCATGATCATCGGCCAGATCGAGCAGATGAAGATGGTCCAGGTCGCCGCCGGATCGGCCTTCTGGAACACCAGCAGACCGATCGGCAGCCAGGCCAGCGGCGACACCGGACGCAGCAGGCTGATGATCGGGTTGATCATTGCCGACAGGAAGGCAAAACGGCCGAGCATGAAACCGAGCGGGATGCCGACCAGCGCCGCCAGGCCGAAGCCGAGACCGACGCGTTCGAGCGAGGCAAGCACATTCCAGCCGATGCCCTGGTCGTTCGGACCGTTGTTGTAGAAGGGATCGGCGAAAAGTTCCGCCGCTGCCTGCCAGACGACGACCGGTCCGGGGATGGAACCGCCCTTGAGCGTTGCCACGTACCAGATGCCGACCAGCAGCAAGACCCCGAGCACCGGCGGCAAGACCGCCCGCATGGCATTCGACAGCATCTCGCCGAAGGGGTTGGCAGGGGCGGCCGCAGCCGCCTGGGTTGCAGGATTGGCGTGTGTTTCCATCGTCTTTTCCTTGACCGGCTTGACCGGCACAGTCTCTGTTTCGGGCTTGGCCGGCAGTTCGCCGGCAAATTCACCGCGCATCGTCAGGGTGGTACTCATCCCGATCTCCTTCGCTCACTCAAGCTTTGACCTTGAAGCCATCGGCATACTTGGCCGGGTTCGAACCGTCCCAGACCACGCCGTCGATCAGCTTGGACGAACGCAGCGGGCTCTTCGGCACGCTGACGCCCAGCTTGGATGCTGCCTGGGCGTAAAGCTCGGTCTGGTTGATCTTCTTGGCCACACCGAGGTAATCCGGGTGATCCTTGAGCAGGCCCCAGCGCTTGTGCTGGGTCAGGAACCACATGCCGTCAGACAGGTAGGGATAGTTCACCGCGCCGTCGTTGAAGAACTTCATGTGATTGGGATCGTCCCAGGTCTTGCCCAGGCCGTTCTGGTAGCGACCGAGGATGCGCTGGTTGATCGCATCGACACTGGTGTTCACATAGGCGCGCTGGGCGATGACTTCGGCCATCTTCATCTTGTTGCTGATGCTGGCATCGATCCAGCGGCTGGCTTCAAGAATGGCCATGATCACGGCGCGACAGGTGTTCGGGTTCTTCTGGACGAATTCGGCGGTACAGCCGAGGATTTTTTCCGGGTGATCCTTCCACACGTCCTGGGTGGTCGCTGCGGTGATGCCGATACCGTCCATGATCGCGCGGTGGTTCCACGGTTCGCCGACACAGAAGCCGTCCATGTTGCCAACGCGCATGTTGGCCACCATCTGCGGCGGCGGGACGACGATGGCCTTGGCATCCTTCATCGGGTTGATGCCGCCGGAAGCCAGCCAGTAGTACAGCCACATGGCGTGGGTGCCGGTCGGGAAGGTCTGGGCAAAGGTGTATTCGCGCGGTTCCTTCTTCATCAGCGCGGCCAGGCTGGCAACGTCGGTCGCGCCCTTGTCGGCCAGCGCCTTGGATAGGGTCAGCGCCTGGCCGTTGTTGTTCAGCGTCATCAGGTTGGCCATATCCTTCTTCGGCCCGCCGATGCCCAGATGCACACCGTAGATCAGGCCGTAGAGCACGTGCGCCATGTCCAGTTCGCCATTGACCAGCTTGTCGCGGACGCCAGCCCAGGAGGCTTCCTTGGTCGGGATGATCTTGATGCCGTACTTCTCGTCGAACTTGTTGACCGCCGCCATGACCACCGAAGCGCAATCGGTCAGCGGGATGAAGCCAATGCGGATTTCCTTCTTTTCGGGGGCATCCGAGCCGGCAGCCCAGGCTGCGCTACGGACACCGGGGGGAACCATGGACATGAGGGATGCTCCCAGGGCGGCAGTGACGAAATCGCGACGCTTGGTCGAGACAGGAGAGGATTCTTGGGCTGCGGCAGCCGGCTTTTTATCTTCCATTGCATTGACTCCAGATGGCTAAAAATAAAAAAGGCGTCGCATCCTTGCTGCACGGGGCAGCGAGGATGGACGCCATTGTCCTGGAACCGGAACACCCGGTTCGTGCCCGGCCGCCTTTGACCGTGCTATGCCTTCCTTAACGCAACGGCCGTGCCAGGTCTAAGAAAAACAGACAAGCCTTTGAATAACATGGATAAATTGAAGAAAGCCGGGAATTCGCTGGAAAAACCACATGCACTGTTGCAGTGCAACACCCGGCGAATCTGCACAAAAAGAGGCGGAATCAGAGCAGGACGCGCGCCATGTCGATGACGTCCTTGGCCACCTTGGACATGCTCTGGCCGCGCTCCATCGCCAGCTTGCGCATGGCGTGATAGGCCGCCTCTTCGTCCAGATCGCGAGCCTTCATCAGGATGCCCTTGGCCTTGTCGACCAGCTTGCGGTCGGACAACTTGCGCGAAATCTCGTCGAGTTCGCGGCGCATCGCCTGCGTATCCTCGAAGCGGACGCGGGCGACATCGACTATCGGTTTGATCCGCTTCGGGTCCAGACCATCGACGATATAGGCCGAAACCCCGGCCTTGACGGCATCGCGGATCGCGCTCTGACCGTCTTCCTGGGTAAAGATGACGACCGGACGCGGCATGTTCTTATGCACCACGGCGAGGTTTTCGAGCGTATCGCGGCTGGGACTTTCGGTGTCGATCAGGATCACATCCGGCTGCAACTTCTCGACCTCGGCCGTCAGGTTGGCCGAATCGGCCAGAATGGCCGCCACCTGATAACCGGCGAGCGCCAGCCCGGCGCAGATTTCCGCCGCCCGGCTACGGGATTCATCAATGACCAGTACGCTTAACATGCCCGGAATCAAGCAAGCGCTGCGCCAGCTTTGCGGAGTGCGGCCTCGGCCATCGCCTGGACGACACTTTCCTCCTCGCCGATGGCGCGGTCGAGCACGAACTCGACCGTCGGCCAGCGCGCCTGCATGGCGGCCAGCATTTCCGGGACTTCGCGTTTGAGATGCCCACCCTGGGCAATGAACATCGGCAGCACCACCACCTTGCGGGCGCCGCCAGCAATGGCCTCCGCGGCACAAGTCGGCAGGTCCGGGGTCATGAATTCGAGAAAGGCCAGTTCGACCGACATCGCCGGCGCGGTAGAACGGATTGCCGCCTGCACGCGGCGCATCGGCGCCGCCCATTCCGGATCGCGGGCACCGTGGGCAAAAAGGATGATGGCTGTAGTCATGGCTTTCACTTTAGCGCAAATAGAAAACGGCGGCTGTCCGCCCGAAGGCGTATTGACAGCCGCCGTCCGCTTTGGTGCGATCAGATTGCCAGCCAGACCTCGCCGTTTTCCAGCTTGACGTCGAAACGGTCACAGCCACCGACATCCGGCGCCACCGCCTGGCCGTCGGCCAGGCCGATATTCCAGCCGTGCAGCGGACAGGTCACGCGCTCGCCATGGACCAGGCCTTGCGACAGCGGTCCGCCCTTGTGCGGGCATTTGTCGTGCAGCGCGAAGACCTTGTCGTCGCTGGTGCGGAAAATGGCGATGTCGCCGCCCTTGGGGGGGCGGACAATGCGCGAACCCAGTGCCGGGATGTCTTCCAGTTTGCAGATCAGTTTCCAGTGGCTCATTTCAGTTCCTTTCGTCTGCTTCAGGCAGCGACCGTGATCGGGATGAATTGCTTGACCGGCTGCGCCTCACGCGAGGTCGACCAGGGGTCCTTGGCGTCCTTCAAGGCAGCGACCAGTCCCGCGTACAGCGTGCGCCGGCCGTCCTCGTCCTCGACGATGCGTCCCTTGACGTAATCGAGGCCGACGCGGTCCAGCCAGTGGCAGGTGCGCTCCAGGTACCAGGCTTCCTGGCGGTAGAGTTCGAGGAAGGCCCCGGAATATTCCATGACCTCCTCGTCCGACTTCACCTTGCACAGGAACTGGGCAACTTCGGTCTTGATCCCGCCGTTGCCGCCAACGTAAAGCTCGTAGCCGGAATCGACACCGATCACGCCAACGTCCTTGATGCCGGCTTCGGCACAGTTGCGCGGGCAGCCGGAGACGGCCAGCTTGACCTTGTGCGGGGCGTACATGTCGAACAGCATCTTTTCCAGCTTGACGCCCATGTCCATCGCCAGTTGCGTGCCGAAGCGGCAGTGTTCGGCGCCGACGCAGGTCTTCACGGTGCGGATCGACTTGCCGTAGGCGTGGCCGGAAACCATGCCGGCAGCGTTGAGGTCGGCCCACACGGCGGGGAGATCCTCCTTCTTGATGCCGAGCAGGTCGATGCGCTGGCCGCCGGTGACCTTCACCGTCGGCACCTGGTATTTCTCGGCGACATCGGCGATCGCGCGCAGCTCGGCCGGCGTCGTCAGGCCGCCCCACATCCGCGGCACCACCGAATAGGTGCCGTCCTTCTGGATGTTGGCGTGCGAGCGCTCGTTGATCAGCCGCGACTGCGGGTCATCCTTGGCTTCGTGCGGCCAGGTCGAGATCAGGTAATAGTTGATCGCCGGCCGGCACTTCTCGCAGCCGTTCGGCGTCGTCCAGCCGAGTTCGGCGAACACGGCTTCCTTGGTGGTCAGGTGTTCGTTGCGGATGGCTTCGCGCACCTTCTGGTGCGAATGCTCGGTACAACCGCAGATCGGTTTCTTGTCCGAGGCGGCCGGCGTATAGGCGCCGCCGATGGTCGAGGCCAGGATCTGCTCGACCAGCCCGGCGCAGGAACCGCAGGACGACGCGGCCTTGGTGTGCTTCTTGACCTCGTCGAGCGTAAACAACCCCTGCTCCTTGATCGCCTTGACGATGGTTCCCTTGGTCACCCCGTTGCAGCCACAGACCTCGGCGCTGTCGGCCATGGAAGCGGCCTTGCTGTTGCCGGCGTGGCCGACGTCGCCGACCAGGCTCTGGCCGAAGATCAGCGAGTCGCGGATGTCATGGATGTCGCGGGCGTCCTTGAGCAACTGGAAATACCACGGGCCATCGGCGGTGTCGCCGTACATGACGCCGCCGACCAGCTTGTTGTCCTTGATCACCAGCTTCTTGTAGACGCCGCCGTGCGGGTCGTTGAGAACGATTTCCTCGGTATCCTTGCCGCCCATGAAGTCGCCGGCCGAGAACAGGTCGATGCCGGTGACCTTGAGTTTGGTCGAAGTTACCGAACCGGTGTAGCGGCCGATGCCGTAGCCGGCGAGATGGTTGGCGGCGACCTTGGCCTGCTCGAACAGCGGCGCCACCAGGCCGTAAGCGATGCCACGATGGCTGACGCATTCGCCGACGGCGTAGATCTTCGGGTCGTAGGTCTGCATGGTGTCGTTCACCACGATGCCACGGTTGCAATAGATGCCCGATTTTTCGGCCAACGCGTAGTTCGGGCGGATGCCAGCGGCCATCACGACGAGGTCGGCCGGAATCTGCATGCCGTCCTTGAAGCGCACCGCGGCGACACGCCCGCTCTCGCCTTGAACGAGCATTTCGGTCTGCTTCTGCAGCAGGAATTTCAGGCCCTTGTCTTCCAGCGACTGTTGCAGCATGCGGCCGGCCGTCTCGTCGAGCTGGCGTTCGAGCAGCCACGGGCCGATATGCACAACGGTCACGTCCATGCCGCGCAGCTTCAGGCCGTTGGCGGCTTCCAGGCCGAGCAGGCCGCCACCGATGACGACCGCGTGCTTATGCACTTTGGCGGTGGCGATCATTTCGTCGGTGTCCTTGATGTCGCGGTAACCGATGACACCGGGCAGGTCGTTGCCGGGAATCGGCAGCATGAAGGGCGTTGAGCCGGTAGCGATGAGCAGGCGGTCGTAGGGCGCTTCGCTGCCGTCGTCGGCGATCACCTTGCGGCGGACGCGGTCGATGGCGACGACCTGCTTGCCGGTGTGCAGCGTGATGCCATTGCTGGCATACCAGTCGAGTTCGTTGAGGACGATTTCCGGCACCGTCATCTCGCCGGCCAGGACCGGTGACAGCAGGATGCGGTTGTAGTTGGGGTGGGGTTCGGCGCCGAAGATCGTGATCTCGTAGTGATCCGGGGCGATCTTCAGCAGTTCTTCAATGGTGCGGACACCGGCCATGCCGTTGCCGATCAGTACCAGACGGGGTTTGCTCATGATGACGGGGCTCCAACGTTGCGCGCACCTTGCGGTGCAAAGATGTTTCAGCGCATGACGTCGTTGCCATCGGACCGCCCCCGTTGGCGGTGGATTCGCTGCTTTGCCGGGCTTGTTGCAATCCGCGTGCCAGCGGACCAAATCATTGATTAAACAGGATTTACATGAAGCCGCGTGCGATACGATGCACCATTAACGTGCCCATCTGACCAGCACAGTGCATGCAGCGCTCAGTTGCCACCCATCAACAGCCCGGTCGCCTCGACCGCGACGATGGCCTTGGCCTGGTTGAGGTCGTCGACATAACCGCTGGCAAACAGCAGGCAGGCCAACTGGTTGGCAATCGGCTTGGGCAGCGGCACCTGCTTTTCCAGCACCCGCCGCGTCCACCGCGCGGTGCTCACCGCATCGCAGGCTTCGGGCAGGTTGGGCAGGCCGCGCAGGCTGTCGTGCTCGGCTTCGAACAAGGTATCGACGCTGCCGTTACGGACATATTCGAGACGCGGCCGGCGCTTCGGATTGGCCACCGGCTCGCCTTCGGTACCGCGCAGCAACAAGCCGCGCTGCCCGCGCTCGACAAGGATGTCGCGCATCAGCGTGATGAAATCGGGATGCGTCGCCGGCGCCACCAGCACCGCCTCGCCACGGAAGGGATTGAGCAGCTTGACCAGGCTGTGCGCACTGTTGCGCACGCCCATCCGGGCGCGCAGGGAGAGCATGTTGTGCAGGCCGGGCGCCAGCGCGGTCAGCGGCAGGAAAGCCAGACCCTTTTCTTCCAGCGTCTGCTGCGCCTGTTGCGCCGACATCACCGGCATGTGGCCGAGCTCACGCAGGATCTGCGCACTGGTCACCCGACCATAGCCTTCGATCAGACCATGGACCAGCACCGGCACGCCGAAGCGCTGCAGCAGCAAGGCCAGCAGCGGGGTCAGGTTGGCTTCCTTGCGCGCGCCGTTGTAACTGGGCAGCACCACCGGGCGCACCCGGCCGTGCGGCATGTCGAGGCGATTCATGCGCTCGTCGATGGCGGCCAGGAAGCCGAGCATCTCGTCGCTGGACTCGCCCTTGACGCGCAGGGCGATCAGGATCGCTCCGAGTTCCAGGTCGGGAACGCCGCCGTCGAGCATCGCTGCGTAGACCTGGCGTGCCTCTTCCGGCGACAGATCGCGCGATCCCTGGGCACCGCGTCCGATTTCCTTGATGTATTGAGCGTAACTCACGGGTCTCCTCCGTTCGGGCCTCAGGCGGCCTCTGGATGTTGTTGTGGCTGCCGGGTCAGCAGGCGCTTGATGTCCGGCATGCAGCCGCCACAGAAGGTGCCGCATTTGAGCGTATCCTGCAAGGCGGCCAGGTCGGCACCGCCGGCAACGGCGGAAATGATCTGATCGTCGCTGACGTCAGCACATTTGCAGACGATCTGGCGCGGCGCCAGCGATGCGGGGGGTGCCGCCGTCGGCGCCAGGGCAAAGCGCAGCAGGCTGGCATCCAGTTCGCCTTCCGCCATCGCCTGACGCAGCCAGTTCAGTGCCTGGGTTTCGCCAGCCAGACGGACGCCGAGCAATTGCCCGTCGAGGGCCACGGCTTTCTTGGCGATATGGCGCCGGGCATCGCTGAAGACGATGGCGCCAGTATCGCCTGTCAGACCGAAAGTGGCATCGATGGTTTGCAACAAGGCGGCCGGCATCGGTGCCGCCGTCGCCGCCCGGAAGACGACCAGCGGACTGGCCCGACCATAGAGCGAAGCGGTGGCATAGGGAAATTCGTCGAACAGGCTGCGCGCCAGTTCGAGCTGACGCAAGGCATCGTCCAGATCCGTACAACGGCGGATCACGGCCAACGGATACTCCAGGCCGCTCTTGGCGACTTCGACCGTGGTGTGCTTGAGTTCCGGCTGCTGCGACCAGGGATCGACGGCGTCGCCAAGCAGCGCGTTGGCGCCGGCCCCGTTCATGAACCGGTTGCCCCAGTGCATTGGCAGCCAGGTCCGGCCGCGCACCAAGCCGCTGCCGGCAGCAACACGCACGACAATTTCGCCGCGACGGTTGAACAGGCGAACCAGATCGCCATCCTCAAGCTGGCGATGGCGCATGTCGCAGGGATGCATCTGCAGCAGAGGTTCATCTTCCAGATTGAACAGGCGCGGCACGATTCCGGTCCGGCTCATGCCGTGCCATTGGTCGCGCATGCGCCCGGACAACAGGCTGAGCGGATAAGTCTTGTCAGCCTGTTCGGCAGTCGCTTGATGCTGGACGCTGACAAAACGTGCCCGGCCGTTGGCAGTCGGGAAACGCCCATCGGCATAAAGGCGCGCCCGCCCGGCCGTCGCCCCTTGCGGAAACGGCCACTGCTGCGGCCCCTGCTGTTCGAGCAAGGCATAGCTCAGACCGGTGATGTCGAGATCGCGACCGGCGGTCGACGCGCGATGTTCATTGAAGATTTCCTCGACACTGGCGTAAGGGAAAAGACGATCGACGGCCGCGTGATCGAGCTTGCGCCCCAGGCGCCGCGCGAAGTCGACGACGATCTGCCAGTCATGGCGCGCTTCGCCAGTCGGCGGTACGGCCGCCTGGACACGCGTGATGCGGCGCTCGGAGTTGGTCACCGTGCCGTGCTTTTCGCCCCAGCCGGTTGCCGGCAGCAACAGGTCGGCATAGGCGGCGGTATCGGTATCGGCAAAGCATTCCTGGAGCACGACGAATTCGGCATTGGCCAGTCCGGCACGAACCGCCGCCTGATGCGGCAGGGATTGTGCGGGATTGGTGCAGGCGATCCAGACCGCCTTGATCTCGCCGCTGGCCAGCGCCTTGAACAGGTCGACCGCAGCCTTGCCGGGCTTTGCCGGCACTTCCGGGATTCCCCACAAGGCCGCCACCTCGGCGCGATGCTGCGGATTCGCCAGGTCACGATGCGCCGACAGCAGATTGGCCAGCCCGCCGACCTCGCGACCGCCCATGGCATTCGGCTGGCCGGTCAGCGAGAAGGGGCCGGCACCGGCCTTGCCGATCTGGCCGCAAGCCAGGTGCAACTGGATCAGCGCGGCATTGTTGTGCGTACCGTGCGCCGACTGGTTGAGCCCCTGGCAGTAAAGCGACAACGCCGGCCCCCGGGTGGCAAACCAGCGCGCCGCGCGCACGATGTCGCTGGCTGGAATCCCGCACAATTCGGCGACCCGCATCGGGGTGTATTCGGCGACGATGGCGGCCTGTTCGGCAAAACCCTCGGTATGTTCGGCAATATAGGTCTCGTCGATCAGTCCTTCGCCGATCATCACATGCAACATGCCATTAAATAGCGCGATGTCGCTGCCCGGCTTGATCGGCAGATGGAGATCGGCAATGGCCGCGCTTTCGGTGCGGCGCGGATCGACGACGATGACCTTCAGGTCCGGATTGGCCACCCGCGCATCCTCGATGCGGCGAAAGACGATGGGATGAGCAATGGCCGGATTGGCGCCGGCGATCAGGATGACCCCGGCCTGGTCAATGTCGTCGTAACAACTCGGCGGCGCATCGGCACCCAGCGTCTGCTTGTAGCCGGCCACGGCCGATGACATGCACAACCGCGAATTGGTATCGACGTTGTTGGTCCCGATCAGGCCCTTGGCCAGCTTGTTGAAAACGTAGTAGTCCTCGGTCATCAACTGACCGGAGATATAGAAGGCGACCGCATCGGGGCCGTGCGTCCGGATGATTTGCGCAAAACGCTCGCTGGCATGTTCCAGGGCATCGTCCCAGGCCACCCCCTGCGCCGGCTCTCCGCGCGCCGGACGCAAGGCCGGGTGCACCAGACGATTGGCGGTACCTGCCGTCAGGTGCAGGGATGCGCCCTTGGTGCACAAACGACCAAGGTTGGCCGGATGTTCCGGATCGCCGCGCACGCTGGTGATGACACCGCCTTCCGCACGGATCAACACGCCGCAACCGACGCCGCAGTAACAACAAGTGGATTTGACTTCCTGGCTCATGATCTTCCTTCCGGTCGAGCATTGAGCAACAGGCATGCCACCCATAAAAATCAAGGAGTTGCCATAAAAAAAGGGAAAACCCGATTCCGGTTCTCCCATTTTTGGTGCATCCCGGGGATGCCGTGTCCCTATTTGACGCGTTGCAGCTTGGGCCGCCCGCCTTCGGGGTGTGACGGCGATGGCGGCTCGTCATCGGGGACTTCGTCCATCGGTACGGCTTCTTCGTTCTCGTCGAAAGGCAGGGTCTCGTCGCCGGTTTCAAAAGCCATGCCGGCCCCGTTCTCCCGCGCATAGATTGCCGATATCTGGCCCACCGGCACCGACAGCTCCCGGGCCACGCCACCGAAGCGGGCCTGGAACTCGATCAGTTCGTTACCCATCTGCAACTTGTTGGTTGCATCCGGGCCGAGATTGAGCACGATCTGACCATCGCGGACGAACTCACGCGGCACCTGGGTGCGCGCATCGACCTGGACCGCGATGTAGGGCGTAAAGCCGTTATCGCAGCACCACTCCCAGATGGCGCGCAGCAAGTAGGGCTTGGTGGACGGCAGTTCCATCTTACTTGCGCATGGCCTTTTCGGACGGCGTCAGCGCGTCGATGAAGCCCTGACGGCTGAAGATGCGCTCGGCGTACTTCATCAGCGGTGCCGCAGCCTTGCCGAGGTCGATGCCGTAGTGGTCGAGACGCCACAGCAGCGGGGCGATGGCGACGTCAAGCATGGAGAACTCATCACCCAGCATGAACTTCTGCTTGTTGAAGATGGGCACGATCTCGGTCAGACGCGCCTTGATTTCCTGGCGGGCCTTGTCGGCGGTCTTGCCGTTCTTCTCGATGATTTCCATGTGCGAGAAGATCTCGCGCTCCATGCCGATCAGCAACTGGCGGGCACGCGCACGCATGATCGGGTCGGCCGGCATCAGCTGCGGATGCGGGAAACGCTCGTCGATGTATTCGTTGATGATGTTCGGTTCGAACAGCACCAGATCACGTTCGGCCAGCACCGGCACGCGGCCGTGCGGATTGATCGCGGCCATTTCGTCGGCCTTGGAGAACAGATCGACGTCGATTACCTGAAAGTCCATGCCCTTTTCGAACAGGACGATGCGGCAACGGTGACTGAAGGGGCAGGTCGTGCCCGAGTAGAGGTTCATCATGTTTAGCAACCCTCAAAATGAGATTCGGCACCGGGGGCAGACCGAAGTCTAACCCACGATGCCGTCAGCCGATCCGGGAAGGATCAGTGAATGTCTTTCCAGTATTCCTTCTTCAGGGCGTAAGCCACCACGAAGAGCAGCGCCAGGAAGGCCAGCACGAAAATGCCGAGCGTCTTGCGGTACTCCTGTTGCGGTTCGCCCATCCAGACCATGAATCCGACCAGGTCGGAAACTGCCTTGTCGAACTCCGCCGGGCTCATCTTGCCGGGAACGGCCAGTTCGAGCTTGTGCGTTTCATGGTTCATCACCTGGGTACCCTGCAGTTCCCACAGCACGTGCGGCATGCCGACAGCTTCGAAGGCAACGTTGTTCCAGCCGGTCGGACGCTTTTCGTCCTGATAGAAAGTACGCAGATAGGTGTACAACCAGTCGGCACCAGCACCCGGATTACCCAATTCGCCACGGGCACGAGCGATGATGGTCAGATCCGGCGGCATCGCGCCGAACCACAGCTTCTGCTCGTCATGACGGGCAGCAACCATCATCAGGTCACCGATCTTGTCGCTGGTGAACATCAGGTTTTCCTTGACCTGTTGTTCGGTTAGGCCAAGATCCATCAGGTTCTTGTAGCGCATGTAGGAAGCGCCATGACAGTTCATACAGTAATTGACGAACAGCTTGGCACCATTCTGCAGTGCGGCCTTGTCGCTCACCGAACCGGGCCACTTGTCGAGCGGCACGTTGGCACCGGCCGCAAAAGCCAGAACCGGTGCGAAGAGCAATGCGATCAGAAATTTTTTCATTTTATGCACCCTCTCACTTCGTGACACGTTCGGGAACCGGCTTGAACTTGTCCATCCGGGACCACCACGGCATGGCGAGGAAGAAACCGAAATAGAACACCGTACAGATCTGCGAGATCAGTTCGCCCATCGCGGACGGCGACTGGGTACCCAGATAACCTAGGATGAGGAAGCAGATCACGAACAGGGTGATCATCACCTTGGTGATCGGGCCGCGATAGCGGATCGAACGTACCGGGCTACGATCGAGCCACGGCAGGAAGGCGAAGATCACGACCGAGGCGCCCATGGCGACCACACCCCAGAACTTGGCATCAAGACCGAAGAAGTTCCAGACGATGGCACGCAGGATCGAGTAGTACGGGGTGAAGTACCAGACCGGCGCGATATGCGGCGGCGTCTTAAGCGGATCGGCCGGATAGAAGTTCGGCGTTTCCAGGAACAGGCCGCCACCTTCCGGCGCGAAGAACATGATCGCGCTGAAAGCCATCAGGAAGACGACCACGCCTACGATGTCCTTGACCGTGTAGTACGGATGGAACGGAATGCCGTCGAGCGGAATGCCCTTCTCGTCCTTCTTTTCCTTGATGTCGATACCGTCCGGGTTGTTCGAGCCGGTTTCGTGCAGCGCCAGAATGTGCGCGGCAACCAGACCGATCAGCACCAGCGGGAAGGCGATCACGTGGAAGGAGAAGAAGCGGTTCAGGGTCGCATCGCCAACGACGAAGTCGCCGCGGATCAGGATCGACAGATCGTTACCGACCACAGGAATGGCACCGAACAGGTTCACGATCACCTGGGCACCCCAGTACGACATCTGCCCCCACGGGAGCAGGTAACCGAAGAAGGCTTCGCCCATCAGCACCAGGAAGATGCCGACGCCGAACAGCCAGGTCAGCTCGCGCGGCTTGCGGTACGAACCGTAGATCAGGCCACGGAACATGTGCAGATAGACCACGATGAAGAAGGCCGAGGCACCGGTCGAGTGCATGTAGCGGATCAGCCAGCCACCCGGCACGTCGCGCATGATGTATTCGACCGAGGCGAAGGCGACCGGCACACCGGCGGCGTTCAGCGAGGCATCCGGCTTGTAGTGCATGACCAGGAAGATGCCGGTGACGATCTGGATGACCAGAACCAGCAGGGCCAGCGAGCCGAAGAAATACCAGAAGTTGAAGTTCTTCGGTGCGTAGTATTCGGAAAGGTGACCCTTCCACATCGAGGTTGCCGGGAAACGGGCATCAACCCATTCCAGCACGTTGCCGGCCAGCGAGCCGTCCGACTTGTACTTTTCGAAATTTCCACCAGCCATGGTCATGCCCCCTTCTTGTCTTCGCCGATCAGGATACGGGTATCAGCCAGATACACGTGCGGCGGCACTTCGAGATTGGTCGGTGCAGGCTTCGCCTTGAACACGCGGCCGGCGAAGTCGAATGTCGAACCGTGGCAGGGGCACAGGAAGCCGCCGAGCCAGTCGCCAGCCATGCCTTCTTCGGCACCGGCCTTGAACTTCGAAGTCGGCGAGCAACCCAGGTGGGTACAGATGCCGACGACGACCAGCAGGTTTTCCTTGATCGAACGGGTCGGGTTGGCAGCGTAATCGGGCTGCTGCGACTTCACTTCTGAATTCGGGTCGGCCATCTGATCGGCCAGCTTGGGCAGCGTTTCGAGCATTTCCGGGGTCCGGTTGATGATCCAGACCGGCTTGCCACGCCATTCGACGGTCATCATCTGACCGGCTTCCAGCTTGCTGATATCGACTTCGACCGGTGCGCCTGCTGCCTTGGCACGTTCGGACGGAAGCAAACTGGACACGAACGGCACGAGCGCGGCAACCGCGCCCACACCGCCCACGGCTGCGGTTGCGACGACTAGACGCCGCCGGCCGCAGTCCACTTTCCCTTGATTGCTCATAACGCTGACCCCTGAAGGAATTGAATGGGTTTAAAAACAAACGCTAAATTATACGCCAATGGAACCCCCGATAAAAGCCGCTGTCGCAATCAGGATGAACCAAGAAGCTTGCGTTCGCGCAAAGCCTGCGCCAGCGTTCCGGCGTCGACGTACTCAAGTTCGCCGCCGACGGGCACCCCGCGAGCGATCCGGGTGACATTGATATCGCGCGCCTTGAGCATGGCCATGATGTAATGCGCCGTTGCTTCGCCTTCGTTGGTGTAGTTGGTCGCCAGGATGACTTCACGCACCAGGCCATCACTGGCCCGGGCCAGCAAACGTTCCAGGGCAAGGTCGCGCGGGCCGATGCCATCCATGGGCGAAATCCTGCCCATCAGGACGTAATAAAGCCCCTGATAAGCCTGGGTCTGCTCCATCATGTTCATGTCGACCGGCGTCTCGACCACGCAAAGCAGACTGGGATCGCGCCGTGGCGAAGCACAGCGCTCGCAGATATCGAGCTCGGTGAATGTATTGCAGCGCTGACAATGGCGAATCGCCTGCAGGGCATGCTGGATCGCATCACCCAGCCGGGCGGCCCCAGCCCGGTCATGCTGCATCAGGTGATAGGCCAGCCGCTGGGCCGACTTGGGGCCGATCCCCGGCAGACAGCGCAGGGCCTCGATCAGGGCCTCAAGTCCACTGGGATTCACGTCAGAACGGCAGCTTGAAACCCGGCGGCAGATTCATGCCGGCGGTGAAGCCGGACATCTTTTCCTGGCTCAGTGCTTCGCCCTTGCGCGCAGCGTCGTTCATCGCGGCCGCGATCAGGTCTTCTAGCATCTCACGGTCGTCCATGACTGAAGGATCGATGGAAACGCGGCGCACATCATGCGCGCAGGTCATCACCACCTTGACCATGCCGGCACCGGCCTGACCTTCGACTTCAGTATGCGCCAGTTGCTCCTGCGCCTTCTTCATGTTTTCCTGCATCATCTGGGCCTGCTTCATCAGGCCGCCCAAACCGCCCTTAATCATGTGCTGCTCCGTCAATCAATGGGTTTAATGGAAGATTTCACAATCGAAGCGTCCAGTGAGGAAATCGCCTCCTGAACGAACATGTCCTGTTCAATAGCCGCCTCTGCGTCGGCCTGACGCGCCTGCCGCTGCCGCCCCGCCTGTTCGGCCGGCGTCTCCGACGAAGGATCACCAAGTTCGATTTTCAGCACTAGTGGCCGACCAAAGTATTCACTCAAGGCCTGCTGCAAACGCTCAGGCGACGGCTTAATCTGCAGGTGCCCCTTCGTCGAGGGCAAGCGCAACAGACAACGCCCTTCCTCGAGTGCCCGCAATTCGCAATTCAGCGCCAACTCCTTGGCCAGGCCACTCAGCGCCAGACGGGCCACCGTGGCATTCCAGTCATCGCCAGCATCTTCCGCGAACGACTTCGCCGCGGGCGCGGCTCGCTCGGCAGCCGCTGCCGGCGGCGTCACTGCAGCCACCGGTGCCTTGGGCACGGGTGCCGCCGACACAGCAGTCGGACGCGGTGTTGCACGAACCGTATCCAGCATTTCCGGCACGCCGCGCGGCCGGAAAGCATGCAGGCGTAACAGGGTCATCAGGAACCCGGCATGCTCGTCCGGCGCCAGGCCCAGTTCGGCGCGACCGAGATTGACGATCTGGTAGGCCAACTGAACAAACTCGGGCGACAGCATGCGCGCCAGCAGCGTAATGCGCTCGCGATCCGGATCCTCGTCATCGACCGCCTCAGGTACGCATTGCGCCACCTGGATACGCGTCAACAATGCGGCGAGTTCCTGCAGCGCACTGGCAAAGGAGAGGCTGCGCACCGCCAGCGTCGACGCGACCTGCAGCAAAGCCGAGGCATTACCTTCGTGCAGCGCTTCCAGTATCGAAAACAGATGATCCTGGTCGACGCTACCCAACATGACCCGGACCTGTGACTCGTCCACCCGCCCGGCACCATGCGCAATGGCCTGGTCGAGCAGGGACAGCGAATCACGCATGCTACCGCCGGCCGAACGGGCAATCAGGGCCAAGGCCCCTTGATCGAACGGGATGTCCTCGGCTTGCAGGATGTTCGCCAGATGACCGGAGATGGCCGGTGCCGGCATCTGCTTGAGGTTGAACTGCAGACAGCGCGACAGGACGGTCACCGGAATCTTCTGTGGATCCGTCGTCGCCAGAATGAACTTGACGTGCTCCGGCGGTTCCTCCAGCGTCTTCAGCATGGCATTGAACGCCGACGTCGACAGCATGTGCACTTCGTCGATCACGTAAACCTTGAAACGGCCACGCGTCGGTGCGTAGATTGCGTTCTCGAGCAACTGACGCATTTCATCGACACGGGTATTGGTTGCCGCATCGACTTCCAGCAGATCGACGAAACGTCCGGCATCGATTTCCTGGCAGGCCGAGCACTTGCCGCAAGGCGTGGCGGTGATGCCGGTTTCGCAATTCAGGGATTTGGCCAGGATGCGCGCAATGGTGGTCTTGCCGACCCCGCGCGTACCGGTGAACAAGTACGCATGATGTAGCCGCTGTTCGGACAATGCATGCGTCAACGCCCGAACCACATGTTCCTGGCCGACGAGTGTCGAAAAATTGCGCGGTCGCCACTTGCGGGCGAGAACCTGGTAACTCATGCGCCCCACACCAAAGCAAAAATGAAAGTGGCGAGCCTAACCCCCGGCACTTGCAGTTAATGGCTGTGGCTGCTTCCTTCCGGACCTGACCAGGTTCACCACACTACAATGCGGGGAGACCCGCCGGTGCGAATTCTAGCACAGAGCGCCTTTCCCGCCCCGAGGATCGACAACTAAATTCCCCGTGGTTTCGTCGTTCAAGAACGCAAAAACCCCCTCAGTGTTTTCTGAGGGGGTTTTGGTATTGGGTAGCCTGGCGGTGACCTACTTTCGCGAGCGGAAGCTCACTATCATTGGCGCTCATCTGTTTCACGGTCCTGTTCGGGAAGGGAAGGGGTGGGTCCAGAAGGCTATTGCCGCCAAGCGTAACTTGTATGTTCGTCGCGGGTTGAGTCGCGCCGAACGCAAAATGGTAGAAGGTTGATGTTGTGACTGCGGTATGAGTTTGCTGCAGTGTTACAAGGTTATAGGATCAAGCCGCACGGGCAATTAGTATCAGTTAGCTTAACGCATTACTGCGCTTCCACACCTGACCTATCAACGTCGTGGTCTTCGACGACCCTTTAGGGAGTTCAAGACTCCGGGAAATCTTATCTTAAGGCGAGTTTCACGCTTAGATGCTTTCAGCGTTTATCTCTTCCGAACATAGCTACCCGGCGATACGACTGGCGTCATAACCGGTACACCAGAGGTTCGTCCACTCCGGTCCTCTCGTACTAGGAGCAGCCCCCTTCAAATTTCCAGCGCCCACGGCAGATAGGGACCAAACTGTCTCACGACGTTTTAAACCCAGCTCACGTACCTCTTTAAATGGCGAACAGCCATACCCTTGGGACCGGCTACAGCCCCAGGATGAGATGAGCCGACATCGAGGTGCCAAACACCGCCGTCGATATGAACTCTTGGGCGGTATCAGCCTGTTATCCCCAGAGTACCTTTTATCCGTTGAGCGATGGCCCTTCCATACAGAACCACCGGATCACTATGACCTGCTTTCGCACCTGCTCGACTTGTGGGTCTCGCAGTCAAGCACGCTTTTGCCATTGCACTTTATGGGCGATGTCCGACCGCCCTAAGCGTACCTTCGTACTCCTCCGTTACCTTTTGGGAGGAGACCGCCCCAGTCAAACTGCCTACCATGCACGGTCCCCGATCAGGATTCACTGATCAAGGTTAGAACCTCAAACAAATCAGGGTGGTATTTCAAGGACGACTCCACCGAAACTAGCGTTCCGGTTTCACAGTCTCCCACCTATCCTACACAAACCGGTTCAAAGTCCAATGCAAAGCTGCAGTAAAGGTTCATGGGGTCTTTCCGTCTTGCCGCGGGGAGATTGCATCTTCACAAACATTTCAACTTCGCTGAGTCTCAGGAGGAGACAGTGTGGCCATCGTTACGCCATTCGTGCAGGTCGGAACTTACCCGACAAGGAATTTCGCTACCTTAGGACCGTTATAGTTACGGCCGCCGTTTACTGGGACTTCGATCAAGGGCTTGCACCCCATCAATTAATCTTCCAGCACCGGGCAGGCGTCACACCCTATACGTCCACTTTCGTGTTTGCAGAGTGCTGTGTTTTTATTAAACAGTCGCAGCCACCATTTCACTGCAACCCCATCGGCCTTCGAGAGTAAATCTCTACAACCTACCGGGGCACACCTTCTCCCGAAGTTACGGTGTCAATTTGCCGAGTTCCTTCTCCTGAGTTCTCTCAAGCGCCTTAGAATTTTCATCCTGCCCACCTGTGTCGGTTTGCGGTACGGTCGAATCTAGACTGAAGCTTAGTGGCTTTTCCTGGAAGCATGGTATCAATCACTTCAGCACCGTAGTGCCTCGTCGTCACGCCTCAGCTTAGCCCCCCGGATTTGCCTAAGGGGCACGCCTACACGCTTAAACCAACTATTCCAACAGTTGGCTGACCTAACCTTCTCCGTCCCCACATCGCATCTAGAATCGGTACAGGAATATTGACCTGTTTCCCATCGACTACGCTTTTCAGCCTCGCCTTAGGGGCCGACTCACCCTACGCCGATGAACGTTGCGTAGGAAACCTTGGGCTTTCGGCGAGGGAGCTTTTCACTCCCTTTATCGCTACTCATGTCAGCATTCGCACTTCTGATATCTCCAGCATCCTTTACAAGACACCTTCACAGACCTACAGAACGCTCCCCTACCATATCCTTACGGATATCCGCAGCTTCGGTGCATGGTTTGAGCCCCGTTACATCTTCCGCGCAGGACGACTCGACTAGTGAGCTATTACGCTTTCTTTAAAGGGTGGCTGCTTCTAAGCCAACCTCCTAGCTGTCTATGCCTTCCCACTTCGTTTCCCACTTAACCATGTCTTGGGGACCTTAGCTGGCGGTCTGGGTTGTTTCCCTCTTGACAATGGACGTTAGCACCCACTGTCTGTCTGCCTTGCTCGCACTTGACGGTATTCAGAGTTTGCCATGGTTTGGTAAGTCGCGATGACCCCCTAGCCATAACAGTGCTTTACCCCCGTCAGTGATACAAGACGCACTACCTAAATAGTTTTCGGGGAGAACCAGCTATTTCCAAGTTTGTTTAGCCTTTCACCCCTATCCACAGCTCATCCCCTAACTTTTCAACGTTAGTGGGTTCGGACCTCCAGTACCTGTTACGGCACCTTCATCCTGGCCATGGATAGATCACTTGGTTTCGGGTCTACGCCGTGCTACTCAACGCCCTTATCAGACTCGCTTTCGCTACGCCTTCCCTATTCGGTTAAGCTCGCAACACAACGTAAGTCGCTGACCCATTATACAAAAGGTACGCAGTCACCCCACAAGGAGGCTCCCACTGTTTGTATGCATGCGGTTTCAGGTTCTATTTCACTCCCCTCCCGGGGTTCTTTTCGCCTTTCCCTCACGGTACTGGTTCACTATCGGTCGATCACGAGTATTTAGCCTTGGAGGATGGTCCCCCCATGTTCAGACAAGGTTTCACGTGCCCCGCCCTACTTTTCGCTAACTTAGTACCACGGATCTGTTTTCGAGTACGGGGCTATCACCCACTACGGCCGGACTTTCCATTCCGTTCTTCTAACAGTTCCGCTATCACTAGCAGGCTCTTCCCCATTCGCTCGCCACTACTAGGGGAATCTCGGTTGATTTCTTTTCCTCCGGCTACTTAGATGTTTCAGTTCGCCGGGTTCGCCTCGCTTACCTATGTATTCAGTAAGCGATACCTCAAAGAGGTGGGTTTCCCCATTCGGATATCGGGGGATCAAAGCTTCATTGCCAGCTCCCCCCCGCTTTTCGCAGGCTTGCACGTCCTTCATCGCCTGTGATCGCCAAGGCATCCACCACATGCACTTAGTCGCTTGATCCTATAACCTTGTGTTCTCTTTCGAGAACGGCTACAGGCAAACTCATATTTGTGCTGTCTCATTTCGGCTAGAAATGAGAACAGATGCAATCACAACGTGTATCAGCAGCTCATCACTGCGATACACAACCTTCTTCCATTTTGTTAAAGAACGTAGCAATTGGTTGCCCAAAAGCCAAAGATAAACATCGCTGCTTATCTTTAGGTTTTGGTGGAGGATGACGGGATCGAACCGACGACCCCCTGCTTGCAAAGCAGGTGCTCTCCCAGCTGAGCTAATCCCCCGTGGTGACGTTGGTGGGTCTGGTTGGAATCGAACCAACGACCCCCGCCTTATCAAGACGGTGCTCTAACCGACTGAGCTACAGACCCTCGTCTGTTTGCTACTTCTGAACAACCGATAGGTTGTGGGTGCCAGGATGCTTCTCTAGAAAGGAGGTGATCCAGCCGCAGGTTCCCCTACGGCTACCTTGTTACGACTTCACCCCAGTCACGAACCCCGCCGTGGTAAGCGCCCTCCTTGCGGTTAGGCTACCCACTTCTGGCGGAACCCGCTCCCATGGTGTGACGGGCGGTGTGTACAAGACCCGGGAACGTATTCACCGCGACATGCTGATCCGCGATTACTAGCGATTCCGACTTCATGCAGGCGAGTTGCAGCCTACAATCCGGACTACGATCGGCTTTCTGGGATTGGCTCCACCTCGCGGCTTGGCAACCCTCTGTACCGACCATTGTATGACGTGTGAAGCCCTACCCATAAGGGCCATGAGGACTTGACGTCATCCCCACCTTCCTCCGGTTTGTCACCGGCAGTCTCGTTAAAGTGCCCAACCAAATGATGGCAATTAACGACAAGGGTTGCGCTCGTTGCGGGACTTAACCCAACATCTCACGACACGAGCTGACGACAGCCATGCAGCACCTGTGTCCAGGCTCCCTTTCGGGCACCAAGCCATCTCTGGCAAGTTCCTGGCATGTCAAGGGTAGGTAAGGTTTTTCGCGTTGCATCGAATTAATCCACATCATCCACCGCTTGTGCGGGTCCCCGTCAATTCCTTTGAGTTTTAACCTTGCGGCCGTACTCCCCAGGCGGTCAACTTCACGCGTTAGCTCCGTTACTAAAAGGTTTTACCCTCCCAACAACTAGTTGACATCGTTTAGGGCGTGGACTACCAGGGTATCTAATCCTGTTTGCTCCCCACGCTTTCGTGCATGAGCGTCAGTATTGGCCCAGGGGGCTGCCTTCGCCATCGGTGTTCCTCCACATCTCTACGCATTTCACTGCTACACGTGGAATTCCACCCCCCTCTGCCATACTCTAGTCTTCCAGTCATAAGCGCAGTTCCCAGGTTGAGCCCGGGGATTTCACGCCTATCTTAAAAAACCGCCTGCGCACGCTTTACGCCCAGTAATTCCGATTAACGCTCGCACCCTACGTATTACCGCGGCTGCTGGCACGTAGTTAGCCGGTGCTTCTTATTCCGGTACCGTCATCCACGCTGGGTATTAGCCAACGCGATTTCTTCCCGGCCGAAAGAGCTTTACAACCCGAAGGCCTTCTTCACTCACGCGGCATGGCTGGATCAGGGTTGCCCCCATTGTCCAAAATTCCCCACTGCTGCCTCCCGTAGGAGTCTGGACCGTGTCTCAGTTCCAGTGTGGCGGATCATCCTCTCAGACCCGCTACAGATCGTCGCCTTGGTAGGCCTTTACCCCACCAACTAGCTAATCTGACATCGGCCGCTCCGGGAGCACAAGGTCCGAAGATCCCCTGCTTTCCTGCGCACAGAATATGCGGTATTAGCTATCCTTTCGGATAGTTATCCCCCACTCCCGGGTACGTTCCGATGCATTACTCACCCGTTCGCCACTCGCCACCAGACCGAAGCCCGTGCTGCCGTTCGACTTGCATGTGTAAGGCATGCCGCCAGCGTTCAATCTGAGCCAGGATCAAACTCTTCAGTTCAATCCAACAAACTCGCAAATTCACTGACGGTAGATTTCTCTACCTCGATGGATCTCTCCATCTTATTTAGTGCGTTTGCCTTAATACATTTCGTGGCCGAAACCACTGCATCAAGACACCCACACCTATCGGTTGTCCAAACTTTTAAAGAGCATCGCCGCGCCAAATCAATCCATCAATTCGTCTGCAGCAGAGAAGCGAGATTATGTAACACTTCCTCACCTCCGTCAAGCACTTCAGCAAAATTTCTTTCACCTCACTGCTTCACTACATTCTCTGACTTCCGCTTACACCAACAACCTTCGCTGGTTGCGGGGGCAGGATTTGAACCTGCGACCTTCGGGTTATGAGCCCGACGAGCTGCCAGACTGCTCCACCCCGCGTCCGTCAGAGAGGCCGAATTATGCAGAGCTTCCGCCCCCTCGTCAACCCCTCGAAGCAAATTAATGGAATTTAATTCTCCAGCCACTCCAGCAGGGTTCTCCACTGTTCGACGTCCTTCTTATTGCGCGCCCGCGGCGGATCGAAGACTGTCGCCCCGGCAGCGGCTGCATTGACGTAGTTCTGTGTATTCCGGAGATAGGCAACGATGGGCAGGTCGAAATGTTTGAGGAACTCTTCCAGCATTGCCGCCGCCCTGGTGCGCGGATCAACACGCATCGCGACAATTGCGACCTTGGCGCGCTGGCCGCGGATTTCGCTACGAATGGAGTTGAGAAAGTCTTCCGTGGCCGCCATATCGAAGACCGAAGGCACCAGCGGAACAACGACTCGATCGACGGCGCGAATGTAATCGGTGAGTTTGTATCCCTGCAGCCCAGCCGGCGCATCGACAACGACCCAGTCGGCTTCGCGCGGCAGACTCAGGGATATCTGATTGCCGCCATAGTAGCCAGTCACCGCCGGCAGCGAGGGATCGCGAAAAGCCATCCAGCGCAATGCCGATTGCTGCCGGTCGAGATCACACAGCGTTGTCACCTTGCCCTGATTGGCAAAATGACCGGAGAGATTCGTCGCCAAGGTGGTCTTACCCGCCCCACCCTTGGGATTTGCCACGAGAACAGCCCGCATACCACCTCCCTCTATATTGGAGGTGCAATTATATTGCCGCACGCAAGGGCGTCATAGATGCATAGAATATGGACTTTGATTCGGCACACGCACCATGATCACAAAAGTAGCCAGCGAACGACAAGGCATCCAATCCATCGAGGTCGGCTTTCGCCTGCTCGACGTACTTGCCAAGAACAATCGATCAATGATGTTGCGCGACATCGCCAAGGGGGCTGGCATGCCTGCGGCCAAAGCACATCGCTACCTGGTCAGCTTCATGCGCATCGGTATCGTCGAGCAGGATGCCGGCACCGGCCGTTACGATCTCGGCGCCTACGCACTTGACCTTGGACTCTCCGGACTCGGCAGACTGGATCCGGTCAGATTGGCCGGCCCCGTGCTCGATTCGCTGTGCGAAACGATTCATGAAACTGTCGCACTGGCTGTCTGGGGAACACATGGGGCAACCATCGTCCGGATCGTGGATGCCGGCAGCCCGATCACGATTACCTTGCGCCCGGGCACAGTTCTCTCGCTCAGCCGCTCGGCCACCGGCCGCGCCTTTGCCGCATTCTATCGCTCGCCCTTCCTCAAGAAAATGATTGACGAGGAGTTGCATGAGCAGGCCCTGTCAAGCAAGACGGCCATTGGCACGTGCCGCCGACAACTGGAAAAGACGCTGACCGAAATCCGCGAGCGCGGACTTTCCCGCGCCACCGGAAGCCTGACCCCCGGCATCAACGGCTTCAGTGCGCCGGTATACGATCACAGCGAACGCATGGTCGCCGCCATCACTTCACTGGGTTCGGTCGGGGAGTTCGACGTGGAATGGGACAGCCCGACCGCCCGCGCCATGCAGCAGGCAGCCGCTGATCTGTCGCACCGACTTGGCTACGGCAGTATCAACAATGATGGTGCCCCCAGTCGGAATCGAACCAACACCTGATGATTACAAATCAACTGCACGACCTTCATGCTATGGGGGCTGAAGTCGGGCCGAGATTATAGCCGATCAGCACCCGAGGAAGGAAAAGAAGGTCTCCCCATTTGGGAGACCTTCTTTTTTCAGCGGTGACGCTTTCCGCTGGGATGGACGGACGGTTTGCCCGCACCACGCTGACCATTGCCCGCTCTTGCCCGGGAGTCATCCCGACGCGGCCCGCGCGGCGGTTGCGGCGGCCGCGGCTTGGCCACCGCCGATTGTTCGAAGCCTTCGATGGCAACACGATCCAGCGTCCGCTTGATCAGCTTCTCGATGTCCTTTAGCTGAGCCCGCTCATCGTGGCAGACCAGCGAGATCGCCTCGCCGACCATGCCGGCGCGACCGGTACGGCCGATGCGGTGGACGTAGTCCTCGGGCACGTTGGGCAGCTCGTAATTGATCACGTAGGGCAGTGCGTCGATGTCGATGCCGCGCGCCGCGATGTCGGTGGCGACCAGCGCGACCAGCTTGCCTTCCTTGAACTCGGAAAGGACGCGGGTGCGCGCCCCTTGCGATTTGTCGCCATGGATTGCCGCCGCCTTGATGCCGGCCTTGTCCAGCGTCCGCGCCAGCGCGTCGGCGCCGTGCTTGGTCCGGGCGAAGACCAGCACCTGGTGCCAACCATGCGTCTGGAACAGGTGGCAGAGCAGCTCCTTCTTGCGCTCGCGGTCGGTCTCGATGACTTTCTGGGTCACCGTCTCGGCCGCCGTGTTACGCGGCGCGACGTCGACCGACACCGGCTGGTTGAGCAGGCCGGCGGCGAGTTCGCGGATTTCCGGCGAAAAGGTCGCCGAGAACAGCAGGTTCTGCCGTTGCTTGGGTAGCAGCGCGATGATCTTGCGGATGTCGCGAATGAAGCCCATGTCGAGCATGCGATCAGCTTCGTCGAGGACGAAGATCTCGATCGCCGACAGATCAACCGTCTTCTGCTGAACGTGGTCGAGCAGGCGCCCCGGTGTTGCCACCAGGATATCCACGCCGCGGCGCAGATTGGCGATCTGGGGGTTGATGCCGACGCCGCCGAAGACGGCCAGCGAATTGATCGGCAGGTGTTTGCCGTAGGTGCGCACGCTTTCCTCGACCTGGATCGCCAGTTCGCGGGTCGGCGTCAGCACCAGCACGCGCGGCGTCTTGGCGATGCGCGTCAGGCGGTCATTGGCACCACCGGCCAGGCGGTGCAGGATGGGCAGCGTGAAGCCGGCGGTCTTGCCGGTGCCGGTCTGTGCCGTCGCCATCAGGTCATGGCCGGCGAGCACGGCGGGAATCGCCTGCTGCTGGATCGGCGTCGGCGTGTCGTAGCCTTGTTCGGCAACGGCACGCTGGATTTCGGCCTTCAGGCCGAGTTCGGAAAAAAGCATGGACAGCTCCAAAGGCGGGCACCCGGCCACAGCCGGGTGCCCGCACGGAAAATCAGATCAGGGAAAGGCCGCGCTCGAGGTCGGCCTGCAGATCCTCGACCGCTTCCAGGCCGACCGCGATGCGCAGCAGGCCTTCGTTGATGCCGGCGGCGGCCCGGGCTTCCGGGGAAATGCGGCCGTGCGTGGTCGAGGCGGGATGGGTGATGGTGGTCTTGGTGTCGCCGAGATTGGCGGTGATCGATAGCAGGTGGCAGTTATCCACCACCGTCCAGGCCTGCTCGCGGGCGCCCTTGACCTCGAAGGAGACGATGGCGCCACCACTGGCCTGCTGCGTCTGCGCCAGCGCGTATTGCGGGTGCGACGGCAGTCCCGGGTAGAAAACGCGGGCGACCTTGGGGTGCGCTTCCAGCCAGTGGGCCAGCCGTGCAGCATTGGCGGCCTGCGCCTCGATCCGGATTTTCAACGTTTCCAGGCCCTTGAGCAGGACCCAGGCATTGAACGCCGACAGCGTCGGCCCGGCGGTACGCAGGTACTTGAAAACTTCCTCGGTCAGCTTCTTCGGACCGCAGACGGCGCCGCCGAGGACGCGCCCCTGGCCGTCGATGTACTTGGTCGCCGAATGGACGACGAGGTCAGCGCCCATCTCCAGCGGCTTCTGCAGGATAGGCGTGCAGAAGCAGTTATCGACCGCAACCAGGATGCCGCGCGCGTGAGCGATTGCACTCAGTGCCCGGATATCGGCGATTTCGGTCAGCGGATTCGACGGTGTTTCCAGGAAGAACAGCCTGGTTTCCGGGCGGATCGCCGCTTCCCAGGCCGCCGGGTCGGTATGCGAGACGAAGGTGGTGGTGATGCCGGTGCGCGACAGGATGTTGTTGAACAGTTGCACGGTGGCGCCGAACAGGCTGTTTGAGGCGACGATGTGGTCGCCCTGCTTGAGGTGCGCCAGGCACAGCGCCATGATCGCCGCCATGCCGCTGGCGGTGGCGACGCAATCCTCGGCGCCTTCGAGCGCGGCCAGGCGTTCCTCGAACATGGTCACGGTCGGGTTGGAGAAGCGCGCGTAGACGTTGCCTTCCTCTTCGCCGGAGAAGCGCTTCGCTGCCTGCGCGGCACTGCCGAAGACGAAGCTCGACGTCAGGTAAAGCGCTTCGGCATGCTCGCCGAACTGGCTACGCTCCTGGCCGGCGCGAACGGCCAGCGTTTCCGGACGGTAGTTCGGCAACCCAGCCATCATTCCTGCCCGCCGTTGGCCAGACCGAGCACCATCTGCTGCGATTCGCGGCCGTCGCCATCGTCTTCGTTCTTGTCGTCGCTCTTCGCAGGTTTCTTGCTGCGCTTGCCCTCGACGGCATCGAGATAATAGTCGTCGATATCGCCGGTGATGTAGCAACCGTCGAAGCAGGAGGCGTCGAACACGGTCAGGTCGGCGCGCAGCTTGGTGATCGATTGCTTGAGCGCCTCGATGTCCTGATAGACCAGCGCATCGGCGCCGATTTCGGCGGCGATCTGGGCGTCGCTGCGACCGGTGGCGATCAGTTCGGCACGCGTCGGCATGTCGATGCCGTAGACATTCGGGAAACGTACCGGCGGCGCAGCGGAAGCGAAATAGACCTTGACCGCACCGGCCGCTCGCGCCATCTCGACGATCTCGCGGCTGGTCGTGCCACGGACGATGGAATCGTCAACCAACAGCACGCGCTTGCCCTTGAACTCCTGGCCGACGGTGTTCAGCTTCTGGCGCACCGATTTCTTGCGCATCGCCTGGCCAGGCATGATGAAGGTGCGGCCCACGTAGCGGTTCTTGACGAAGCCTTCGCGGAACGGAATGTTCAGCACATGCGCCAACTGCATGGCCGAGGGACGGCTGGAATCGGGAATCGGAATGACGACGTCGATCTCGTCCACCGGAATCGCCGTCCTGACCTTCTCGGCCAGCAATTCGCCCATCGCCAGACGGGCTTCGTAGACCGGCACGCGGTCGATCACGGTGTCCGGCCGGGCCAGATAGACGTACTCGAAAATGCACGGCGCGTACATCGGCTGCTGGGCGCATTGGCGGGTGTGCAACTGGTGATTGAGGTCGATGAACACCGCCTCGCCCGGCTCGATGTCGCGGATGGTCTGGAAACCCAGGGTATCCAGCGCCACCGACTCGGAGGCAACCAGGTACTCGGTGCCTTCCGGGGTTTCGTTCTGACCGTAGATCAACGGACGGATACCGTGCGGGTCGCGGAACGCGAGCAGCCCATAGCCGGCGATGATAGCGACAACGGCGTAGGCGCCGCGGCATCGGCGATGGACACCGGCCACCGCCTGGAAAATGCTGTCCACATCCAGTTCATAACCGTGTGCCGCCGACTGCAGTTCATGCGCCAGCACGTTGAGCAGGACTTCGGAATCGGAATTGGTATTGATGTGTCGGCGATCAAGGCGGAACATCTCCTCCTTCAACTGCTCGGCGTTGGTCAGGTTACCGTTGTGACCGAGCACGATGCCAAACGGCGAATTGACGTAGAAAGGCTGCGCCTCGGCAAAGTTGTAGGCTGAGCCGGCGGTCGGGTAGCGGACGTGGCCGATACCGCAGTTACCCGGCAGCGCCCGCATGTTGCGGGTGCGGAAAACGTCGCGCACCAGCCCCGGCCCCTTGTGCAGGTGGAAGGTATTGCCTTCCGCCGTGGCAATACCGGCCGCATCCTGACCGCGGTGCTGCAGCACCATGAGTCCGTCGTACAGCAATTGATTGACCGGAGTGGTGGCCAAGACGCCGAGAATCCCGCACATGATATTTTCCTGATTAACTGAATCGAATACGTTTGGCCAGATCGTGTGGCAACATCGGTTTCATTGCCAGCACAGCCGTTTCCAGCGGCGGCGCCAGTGCTGCACCGCGCCACCATGGCTGGCTCGGGGCGGCCGTCATGCCGCCGAGCGCCACCAGCAGCAGGGTCAACAGCAGGCCCCGCGCCAGACCGAAGAACATGCCCAGGAGGCGGTCGGAAACCGACAGCCCCAATGCTTTCACTGCCTTGAGGATGAGCAGGCGGACAATCGCCATCGCCACCAGAACGCCGACGAAGATCAGCGTACAACCGATCAGCGCTCGCACCGTCGGATCCTCGATCCCCGCGGGCAGCATCGCGCCGAGTTCGGGGCCAAAACTGAATGCCGCATATATGCCCAGGCCCCAGGCCAGCAAGGCAATGACCTCGCTGACCATACCTCGCCACAGGCCGAAGCCCAGGGAAAGCAGGACGATGGTCACGGCAATGTAGTCGAACAGGGTCATGGCTTGGGTGCAATGACACCGGAAACGCCAATGCGTTTCATCTTTTCCAGTGCCTTTTCAGCCGCATCGCGGTTCGGGAAGGGGCCGGCGCGGACCCGTGTCTTCTTGCCCTGAGGCGAATCCAGCGGTTCGGTATAGGTCTTGATGCCGAGTTCGCCAAGTTTCTTGCGCAGGCTGACAACGTTGGCCTCGTTGGTGAAGGCACCGATCAGGATCAGATGCGGTGCGCCGGCCGCTGCCGGGGCTGGCGCCGGCGACTGTCCGGCAAGGATCGCCGCTGCCCGGCGGGCCTCGTCGTTGGCCGCCGCAGTGGGCGCCTCCGGCTTTTTCTCGACCACCGGCTTTTCCGGCGCCTTGGCCACCGGCTTATCGGCAGGCTTGGCCGGGGCCGGCTGGACCACGGCGGGCGCGGGCGCCGGCGCGGGTGGCGGACTGGCCTCGACGACGCGGGCAGCCGGTGCGGCGGGCGCCTCACTCGCCGGCACGGGTTTTTCGGGCGGGCTCTCGACGGGTACGGCGACCATCGCCGGCGCGAAGGGTTTGTCGTCCTGGCCGGGAATGCGGATTTCGACGTCCTGTACGGGTGGCCGCGGATCGTGATCCATCAGCATCGGCAATACCAGGGCGACGAGCGAGACGAAGAAGACGGCGCCGACCAGGCGGCGGCGGGCGCGTTTCTTGAGCTGCAGCTGAACGTCGTTGTCTTCCATCAATCAGGCTTTCCTGCCCAGCGCTTCGAGCGCGCCGGCCACCGTGTAGAACGATCCGAAGGCGAGGATTCTATCACTTTCCCCGGCTGCCTCCCGGGCCGCCCGCATTGCCTCGGCCGGCGTGTCGTGGCAGACGATCTCGCCGCCGACCCCGGCATCGCGCACGATCTGCGCCAGCGCCGCGGCGGTCGTGCCGCGCGGCCCCGGCAGACTGGCCAGATGCCAGACGTCGACGCGATCCTTGAGCGGCGCCAGAGCACCGGCGATGTCCTTGTCGGCGAGCATGCCCAGCACCGCCCGGGTGCGGTCGAAGAAACCCATGTTCGAGAGGTTGTCGGCGAGCACCTTGACCGCCTGCGGATTGTGGCCGACGTCGAGGACGATTGCCGGCTTGCCGGGAACGACCTGAAAGCGCCCGCTCAATTCGGTTTCGATCAGGCCCGGACGGATCGCCTGCATGGTCACCGGCAACTGGTCAGCGATGGCCTCCAGCGCGGCCAAGGCGACGCTGGCGTTGAACAACTGGGTCGGTCCGCGCAGCCCCGGATAGGCCAGCGAGCGGCGCACGATCTGGTCGCCGCTACGGCACCACCAGCGCCACTGCAGGCGGTTTTCGGCGGCCTCGGCGCCAGGCCGTTCGAAACCGAAGTCGCGGCCGACCAGGCGCAGGTCGGCGCCGATCGCCACGGCGTGGTCGAGCAGGCGTTGGGGCGGCTGCGGATCGGCGCACAGCGCCGGCTTGCCGGCGCGGAAGATGCCGGCCTTCTCGAAGCCGATCGATTCGCGATCCGGCCCCAGCCAGTCGGTATGGTCGAGGGCCACGGTGGTGACGATGGAGACGTCGGGTTCGTAGGCGTTGACCGCATCAAGGCGACCGCCCAGGCCGACTTCGAGCACCGCCGCCTCGACACCGGCGGCGGCGAAGACTTCCCAGGCGGCCAGCGTGCCGAATTCGAAATAGGTCAGGGCGACACCGGTCGCCAACCGCGCTGCCTCGACCTTGGCGAAGGCGGCGCAGAGCGCGGCATCGTCGACCGGCACGCCGTTCAGGCGGACGCGTTCGTTGTAGGCGAGGATGTGCGGCGAGGTGTAGCAGCCGACCTTGTAGCCGGCGCGATCGATGATGTTCTCGAGGTAGGCGCAGGTCGAGCCCTTGCCGTTGGTGCCGCCGACGACGATCACCGGGCAGTGCTGGACCTGGCCGAGCGCCGCCTTGACCTGGCGGATGCGTTCCAGGCCGAGCTCGATGCCGGCCTGCCCCTTCGGATGCAGGCCTTCGAGATGGACCAGCCAGTCGGCGAGAGTCTTCAAGCGGCGGCCGGCTGGTTGAGCAGCAGCGCCAGCGTCCGCGCGACCTGGTCGCGCATTTCGCGGCGATCGACGATCATGTCGATGGCGCCCTTGTCGAGCAGAAACTCGGCACGCTGGAAGCCTTCCGGCAGCTTCTCGCGCACCGTCTGCTCGATGACGCGCGGGCCGGCGAAGCCGATCAGCGCGTTCGGTTCGGCGATGACGACGTCGCCGACGAAGGCGAACGAGGCCGAAACGCCGCCCATGGTCGGGTCGGTCAGGATGGAGATGAACGGCTGACCGACCTGCGACAGGCGGGTCAGCGCCGCCGTTGTCTTGGCCATCTGCATCAGCGAGAACAGGCCTTCCTGCATGCGCGCACCGCCGGAAGCGGCAACGCAGATGAACGGCGTCTTCTGCTCGATCGCGACGTTGACCCCGCGCACGAAACGCTCGCCGAGGACCGAACCCATCGAACCGCCCATGAAGTCGAATTCAAAGGCAGCGGCAACCGCCGGAATGTTCTTGATCGCGCCCTGCATGACCACCAGCGAATCGCTTTCGCCGGTATCGCGGTTGGCATCCATCAGGCGATCCGGGTACTTTTTCGAATCCTTGAACTTGAGGCTGTCCACCGGCACCACCTCGGCACCGATCTCGAAGCGGCCTTCCGGATCGAGCAGCAGGTCGAGGCGCTGGCGGGCATTGATGCGGTGGTGATGACCGCACTTCGGGCAGACCTGCAGGTTGTTCTGCAGATCGGTCGCGTAGAGCACCGCCTCGCAGGCCGGGCACTTGCTCCACAGGCCTTCGGGCAGATTGCCGCGGCGCTGCTGGGCGCCCTGTTCGCGCTTGATCTTCGGGGGTAGCAGTTTGGTCAGCCAGCTCATTTCTTCACCTCATCCACACCGCGACGAATCTCTGCAACCAGCGCCTTGACGTTGGCGCAGGCAGTTCCCGCGGTTGATTTCTCGATCTCTTCGATAATCCGGCTGCCGACGACGACGGCATCGGCAAACGCGGCGATGCGCGCGGCGGTGGCCGCGTCGCGGATGCCGAAGCCGACACCGACCGGCAGACCGGTCTGTTCGCGGATCAGCGGCAGCTTCTGCGCCACCGCCTCCACATTCAGCGCGCCGGAACCGGTCACGCCGGCCAGCGACACGTAATAGACATAACCGCTGGCGATCTTCGCCGTGTGAGCGATGCGCTCGGCGCTGGAAGTCGGCGCGATCAGGAAGATCGGATCCATGCCCTGCGCCTTCATCGCCGCGCCGAATTTCTCCGCCTCTTCCGGCGGATAATCGACCACCAGCACGCCATCGACGCCCGATTGCGCGGCCTTCTCGGCGAACGTCGTCAGGCCCATGGCTTCGATCGGATTGGCGTAGCCCATCAGCACCACCGGCGTCTTATCGTCCTCGGTACGGAAGCGGGTCACCAGTTGCAGTACCTTGCGCAGGCTCATGCCCTTGGCCAGCGCCCGCTCGGACGCGCGCTGGATGGTCGGGCCGTCGGCCATCGGGTCGGAGAAGGGCACCCCCAGCTCGATGATGTCGGCGCCGGCTTCGACCAGGGCGTGCATCAGCGGCACGGTCAGGTCGGCATCGGGATCGCCGGCGGTGATGAAGGGAATCAGTGCCTTGCGGCCCTCGCCATTGAGGCGTGCGAAAGTTTTTTGGATGCGCGACATCAGACGGACTCCTGCCGGGCCGCCCCAAAGGAGGCCAGCGCCCCCTCGGGGGGCAGCGAATGAAATGAGCGTGGGGGCATCAAAACACGATCCCCGACTTCTCGGCCACGGTGTGCATGTCCTTGTCACCCCGGCCGGAGAGGTTGACCAGCAGAATCTTGTCCTTGGCCAGTGTCGGCGCCAGCTTCATCGCGTAGGCGATGGCGTGGCTGGACTCCAGCGCCGGGATGATGCCTTCCAGGCGGCACAGGTCGTGGAAGGCCTTGAGCGCCTCGCCGTCCTTGATCGGCTGGTATTCGGCGCGACCGATGTCCTTCAGCCAGGCGTGTTCCGGGCCGACACCGGGATAGTCGAGGCCGGCGGAAACCGAGTGCGTCTCGATGATCTGGCCGTCCTCGTTCTGCAGCAGGTAGGTGCGGTTGCCGTGCAGCACGCCGGGGACGCCGGCGGTCAGCGAAGCGGCGTGCATGCCGGTCTCGATGCCGGAACCGGCGGCTTCGACACCGATCAGGCGGACATCCGGCACGTCGATGTAGGGGTAGAAGATGCCCATCGCGTTGGAACCGCCACCGACCGCAGCGATCACCGCATCGGGCTGGCGCCCGGCCATTTCCGGCATCTGTTCGAGGCATTCCTCGCCGATGATCTTCTGGAAGTCGCGCACCAGCATGGGATACGGGTGCGGACCGGCGACCGTGCCGATGATGTAGAAGGTGTTGTGGATGTTGGTGACCCAGTCGCGCATCGCTTCGTTGAGCGCGTCCTTCAGCGTCTTCGAGCCGGACTCGACGGGTACCACGGTGGCGCCGAGCAGCTTCATGCGATAGACGTTGGCCGCCTGGCGACGCACATCCTCGCTGCCCATGTAGACGACGCACTCGAAACCGTAGCGGGCGGCAACCGTCGCCGTGGCGACGCCGTGCTGGCCAGCGCCGGTTTCGGCGATGACGCGCGGCTTGCCCATGCGCTTGGCCAGCAAGGCCTGGCCGATGCAGTTGTTCACCTTGTGCGCGCCGGTATGGTTCAGATCCTCGCGCTTCAAGTAAATCTGGGCGCCACCGCAGACCTCGGACAGGCGCTTGGCGTGATAGATCGGTGACGGACGGCCGACGAAATGCTTGAGCTCGTAATCGTACTCGGCGCGGAAGGCCGGGTCGGCCTGGGCCGCAGCGTAGGCGGCCTTCAGCTCATCGAGCGCGCCGAACAGCGTTTCGGCAACGAAGACGCCGCCGTAGGGGCCGAAATGGCCGCTGGCGTCGGGAAAATTGTATTGCGATTGGGACATGGCGAAACTCCTGGAAAATGGGTGAACGGGAACCGGCGAAGATCCCGTTTCAGGGATGGTTCGCCAGGTGACGCCGCCAACAGGTTCGGGTGATACCGCCCACCGATTTCCGCATGATTTTCCTAAACTTCGCCGATCGCCGCATCGGCTGCCCGAACGGCAGCAACAAAAGCGGCGATCTTGTCGTGATCCTTGATCCCCTTGCCCGCTTCGACACCCGACGAGACATCGACCGCCACCGGTCGCACCCGACGGATCGCGTCGCCGACATTGTCCGCGTGCAGCCCGCCGGAAAGCACCAGATGCCCCGGCAGGCCCGGCGGAATCAGCGTCCAGTCGAACACGTGACCGCCACCACCATAGCCTTCGACAAAAGCATCGAGCAACAAACCGCGCGCATCGGAATACGAGCGCGCGAATTCTACCAGATCGAGCCCCGGCCTCACGCGCGCCGCTCGCAGCCAGGGTCTGGCGAAGCTGCGGCAGAACGCCGGCGCCTCGTCGCCGTGAAATTGGAGCAAATTGAGCGGCACTGCGGCGCAGGTCGCCCCGATTTCCTCAGCCGAGGCATTGACGAACAAGCCGACCACATCGACGAAGGGCGGCACCCGGCGCGCCAGTTCGGCGGCCCGTTCCGGCGTCACGTAACGCGGACTGGGCGAGTAGAAGACGAAACCGATGGCGTCGGCACCGGCGGCGACGGCGGCATCCACGTCAGCTTCGCGGGTCAGGCCACAGATCTTGATGCGGGTTTTCATGTCAGCAATCCATCGAGAAAATCATCGGCCGGTTCGGGCAGCCCCCATTCCGGCGCATAAACCGGACCGCGAAAATACAGGCCGTCCGGCGAGAAAGTCGGTGCCGCCTGCGTCCGGTCGCGCATCTGCAGCAGCGCATCGACCCAGTCCGGCGACTGCGCGCCTTTACCGACATGAACCAGCGTGCCGACCAGATTGCGCACCATGTGGTGCAGGAAGGCCGAGGCGGCAAAATCGAAGACGAACATTGCCCCGTGCTGGCGGACGCTGGCGCCGATCATCAATTTGACCGGCGACTTGGCCTGGCATTGCGCCGCCCGGAAGGCCGAAAAATCGTGCTCGCCAAGCAGTCGACTGCAAGCATCCTGCATCGCCGCCAGGTCGAGCGGCAGGTGGAACCAGCCGACCCGTCCCTGCCACAGGCCAGGCCGCTGCGGCCGGTTGAGCAGCAAGTAGCGGTAGCGCCGGCCGTGGGCGCTGAAGCGAGCATGGAATTCATCGCTCACCGGCTGCGCCCAGCGCACCGCGACACCGTCCGGCAGATGCGTATTGACGCCGCGCACCCAGGCCGTCAGCGGTCGCTCGACCGGCGCGTCGAAATGCACGACCTGCTGCGTCGCATGCACGCCGGCATCGGTGCGGCCGGCACACAAGGTCGCCACCGGCTGGCCGGCGATCTTCGCCAGGGCAGCCTCCAGCGCATCCTGCACGGTGCCGCCGCCGGCCTGACTCTGCCAGCCGTGAAAGGGCGAACCGAAGTACTCGACGCCGAGCGCAATCCTCACCACGCCATCACCCCCAGCAAGGCCAGTGTCGACACCAGCACCAGCAGGCTGTCACGTCTCAGCCATGCCTGCGTCTGCAAACTCAGCACATTCGGGCCGTCGTGCATCTCACCGCCAGCCGACAACACTTTGCGCCAGGCACCTTTTTCCTGTGCCTGCTGCAGGCGCTCCAGGACCAGCGACAGCCGAACGACCAGGCGTTCGCCGTCGAAGCCCAGACGCGAGGCCGGCAACAGCAGCCCTGCCAGACCGGCCAGCAGCCCTTCCCGCCCCAGGCGCGAGAAGAGGCACGACAGGCAACCGAGCATCACGATCAGGCGCAAGGCATGGACATTGGCCTCGGCCATACCCTCGTAGGTCGGCGCCCAGGCGATATCGGCATAGGCTTCCCCTGGCGTGTGATAGGCCAGGATCAGCCACAGGCTGAGCAACAACCAGCGGGCACGTCGGGTAAATGCAAACCACGGGCGGGCGACCCCGGGGATCAGCAGCAGGCAGGCGGAAATCAGCAGCAGGCCGGGATAAGCCAGATACTGAACCGCGAGCACGGCGGCAAACCACAGGAAGACAGCAGCAGAGGGATGCAGGGTATACGACTCCATAAATGCGAACGGCCCCTTGCGGGGCCGTTTGCCAGGCGCAATCAGCAGATTTTACCCGCCAATGCGCCCCAGGATGCTCTGCGCTTGCTCGACCAAGTCGCCGGAACCTTCGTTCAGCACTTCCTGCAACAGCTCGCGCGCCCCTTCAAGGTCGCCCATTTCCTCGTAGGCCTTGGCCAGATCGAGCTTGGTATTGACCTCTTCCCATTGCGCGTCATGAACCTCTGCTGCGGTTTCGTCCGCACCGGCACTGGCCTGGGACAACCCAGCCGGTTCCGGCAAATCAGCGGATTCGGTTTCCGTCGGTGAGGGTTCGGCGGAAAGATCCAGATTGATCGAGCCGATGTCGAACTCGGAAGGCATCATCGGCTGCCCCAGGAAGACCGAGTCGGAGAGCTTGACGTCGAAATCCATGTCATCCGCGCCCAGGGCCATCGGATTGACGATGGTATTGACCAGGTCAGGCGCATCCATGGTCAAGGGCTCGGCGGCAATTTCCGCTTCGACCTTAGACGCTTCTGCCGGAACTTCGACAGGCGTATCTTCTTCTACCACCACCGGCGTTACCGAGGTCGAAACCAGCGCCGCCAGGTCGTCGGCTTCCGGCATTTCCTCTACTGACACAGCACCCGCTTCAACTTCTGGCAGTTCGTCCAGCGCGAAGTCGCCGGTATCCACGGCTTGTCCGAAGTTACCGGCATTGGAAATCACCAGCGTGCCCTCGGGCGAGAAGTCGTGGGCAGGATCAGCAGCAGCGAACTCGTCCTCGACCGTCGCCGCTGGGGCTTCAACCGCGGCATCGAGCGGCGGCAGATCAAGTGCATCGAGCCCCTTGTCTTCCGGCTCGGCGTCGAGCGCGACAGCACCAAGCGAGGAATCTCCGCCGACCATGCCGCTCAGATCGAAGTCGAGCGCGTCCGGCGTGCTCTCACCGGTGACCACGGTATCGACGTAGGGCTCAGCCGGCCGCGGCACGGACAGGCTCAATTCCGCCTCGGCTGCTGCACCGGCTTCTTCAGTCAACTCTGCCACCGGTGCGGCATTGCCGAGATCGAAGTCCAGCGCCATCCCGTCATCGGCCGGTTCGGCAGCCGCAAATTCAGCGGCCATTGGCGATGTAGGCTCAAGCGCCGGCTCGGGTTCGGTGTCAAATTCCGGTTCGGCAAACGTCGGCGTCTCGAAAACGAGCGCATCGTCGGCACTGGTCTGCACCGGGGAGTCGACGCGCTCCGGCACATCCAGGGTGGCGGCAGCGGCCGTCGCGGCGGCTACCGCTGCGGTACTGGCAACCAGCGTGGCATCGGCATCGAAGGATTTGGCAAGCGACGGTTTGGCGGACTGTGCAGCCCCGCCGTACAGAGGATTCTCGGGGTCGATTTCGGCGCCCAGCGCCGCTACCTTCTCCCATTCCGGTCCAACACCTGCCGTCTGCGCATAGAGCTCGCTGGCCAGTGTTTCGAATTGCTTGATGCTGCGACGATTGGCGTAGATTTCAAGCAGCTTGGCGTGGATGGCCAAGCGACTCGGATCTTTCTGCATCGCCTCGAGGAGGATTTCCTCAGCCTGGGCGTCACGTCCGTAAGCCATATAGACATCGGCCTCGGCAACCGGATCGACTTCATCGGTATCGATCGTGCCCGGACCCGCCTGGCTGAACTCGCCGGTATGCGGCGGCGTGCTGGCGGTATCGACACTCTGGCCACCGGTCATGCGGAATACCGAATTCGGCCCGAGGCTGGATGGCGACGGCGCAGCCGTAGTTTCAGCACCGAGGGCATCCGGCTTGCGCCGACGACGATAGAGCAGAAGGCCGGTCAACAATGCAATCGCGGCAGCACCACCGGCCAGCGGCAGCGCATTGTCGAGCAGGGAGTCTTCCTCGACAGGCGCTTCCGGAACGACCGGCGCCGGCGCGACCGGCGGTTTGGTTTCAGCTGCCGGCGGCTCGGCCGCTGCAGGCTGAGCCGGCTCGGCTGGCGCTGGCGTCGTCGATGCTTCAGTGGCTGGCGCAGCCTGCTGGGCGGCGGGCTCGACCGGCGTCTCGGCCGGCTTGGTTTCAGGCACGGCCGCCTCGACTGCTGGCGCGGGCTTTTCCAGTTCGGCAAGTCGCTGGTTCTTCATTTCCAGCAACTTCTGTATTTCGGTCAGGTTGCGTTCAAGCTGCGTCACCCGCGCCTGCGACTCCTGCAGCGCCTTGTCGGCAGCAATGCGGTCGACCTCGGTGCCAGCCGGAGCATCGGCGCGCGACACCTTGACCTGATCGCGTGCGCTATCGACAGCCGGCGTCTTCTCCTCGACCTTGGGCGTGATCTTGCCAGCGGCACTCTGGGCCGCCGGCGACTCAGCCCGCGCCTCGGCCGCCGCAGCTGCCAGCTTGCGTCGGTAGGCAGCAAAATCGCCGGCCGACACGTAAACAGCGCGCGCCTCCTTTTCGGAAACGGCAGCAACACTGGCTTCATCCGGCACGTTCAGGATGACACCCGCCTTGAGACGATTGATGTCGTTCTCGATGAAGGCTTCGCGGTTGTTGCGATAGAGACCGACCAGCATCTGCTCGAGCGAGACGCTGGCGTAACGACGTTCATTGGCAATCCGCAGCAAGGTATCGCCACGTTCGACCAGCCGGGTTGAGGAATCGCCAGCCGGTGCCTTTTCCGGGGCCTTCGCAACCGGAGTCACGGCGGCGACTTCCGCTCTTTTGGGCGGCGGAGCCACCGTTTCAGGCGCGGCACCACCGCCCCTGACGGTTTCAACGATCTTGGCATCGACGCTGGTACGCATTCCCTGGCCGCTGGCAAACTCCGGCGGATCAAGCAGGAAAGTGTATTCCCGAACCAGGCGACCGGCCGGCCAGGTCAGCTCGACCAGAAAATCAAGGAAGGGCTCATTGACCGGACGCGCTGAACTCACGCGCAGGACCGATTTGCCGTTACTGCGTCGCTCCACCGCGAAGCGCAGGTCGGTCAGCGCCGAGGAGTATTCCACGCCGGCCTGTTTGAAAATATCCGGCGGCGCCAACCTGGCATTCATGCCAATCAGCTCCTCCCCCGTCGCCGAAAGCTCGACCTCGGCCTTCAGCGGCTGCCCCAGACTGGAGAAAACTGTCAGCTTCCCGAGTCCGGCAGCTTCAGCGGCCGTGGTCGCAAGCGACATACAGGAAGCGACGGCAAGCGCCAGCGCACATTTCTTGAATTTGGAAGAATTGTTCTCGGTCACGGCCATGCCCTGAGCGTATAACTTGGGAGAATCAAATTAACATCATGGACTTAGCAATGCAAGCTAAACCCGCTTCTCATTTACGGACTTTCAGCATATACCCAACAAATAAAAAACGGGGCAGATCGCCCCGTTTTTGCTATTCATGCCGAGTTCAGGCATCGAGCAGGATGCGCAGCATGCGCCGCAGCGGTTCGGCGGCGCCCCACAGCAACTGGTCGCCACAGGTGAAGGCAGCCAGGTACTCCGGACCCATCGCCATCTTGTGCAGACGGCCGACCGGCACGGTCAGCGTGCCAGTAACAGCCGCCGGGGTCAGCTCGCGCTCGGAAATCTCGCGATCGTTCGGCACGACCTTGGCCCACTGATTGGCCTTGGCCAGCATGTCGCTGATCTCGTCGAGCGGCACATCCTTCTTGAGCTTGATGGTCAGCGCCTGGCTGTGGCAACGCATCGCCCCGATGCGCACGCACAGGCCGTCGATCGGGATCGAACCCGCCGTACGGAAAGCCGGCTTGCCGAGGATCTTGTTGCACTCGGCGCCGCCCTTCCACTCTTCCTTGGACTGGCCGTTTTCGTAAGGCACGTCGATCCACGGAATCAGCGAGCCGGCCAGCGGCGTGTTGCGGAAGTTCTTCTTCGGGAAGCTGTCGGAGCGGATGGTCTCGGCAACCTTGCGATCGATGTCGAGGATGGCCGAGGTCGGATCGGCCAGCAGATCCTTGACGGAGTCATGGATGACGCCCATCTGGCTGATCAGTTCGCGCATGTTCTGCGCGCCGGCACCGGAAGCGGCCTGGTAGGTCATCGACGTGGCCCACTCGACCAGGTCGTTCTGGAACAGGCCACCGAGGCCCATCAGCATCAGGGAAACGGTGCAATTGCCGCCGATCCAGTTCTTGCCGCCCTTGGCCAGCGCATCCTTGATCACGTGCATGTTGACCGGGTCAAGGATGATCACGGCGTCGTCAGCCATGCGCAGCGACGAGGCAGCATCGATCCAGTGGCCGTTCCAGCCGGCAGCGCGCAGCTTGGGGAAGACTTCCTTGGTGTAGTCGCCGCCCTGGCAGGTGAGGATGATTTCGCAGGCCTTCAGCGCATCGATGTTGGACGCGTCCTGCAGCGGCAGCGAGGCTTCCTTGCCGCCGAAGACCGGTGCCTTGCCGCCAGCGGCGGAGGTCGAGAAATAAACCGGATCGATGAAAGCGAAATCGCCCTCTTCGACCATACGCTGCATCAGCACGGAACCTACCATGCCACGCCAACCGACCAGACCAACCTTCTTCATGACTCTCTCTCCGAATACAAGCTATGTTTAACGCGCTAACCGTGATTTCGGTTTACGCCAGCTCCGCCAGCACGACGTCGCCCATTTCCTTCGTCCCGACCTTGTTGGTCCCACGCTCGTAGATGTCGCCGGTGCGATAGCCCTGGGCCAGCACCTTTTTGACCGCGTTTTCCACCCGCAGTGCCTGTTCTTCCAGGCCGAAGGTGTAGCGCAGCATCATCGCCGCCGACAGGATGGTGGCCAGCGGATTGGCCACGCCTTTACCGGCGATGTCCGGGGCGGAGCCGTGCGAGGGCTCGTACAGACCCTTGTTCTTGTCGTCGAGCGACGCCGACGGCAGCATGCCGATCGAGCCGGTCAGCATCGAGGCTTCGTCGGACAGGATGTCGCCGAACATGTTGCCGGTGACCATCACGTCGAACTGCTTCGGCGCCTTGACCAGTTGCATCGCCGCATTGTCGACCAGCATGTGGCTGAGTTCGACGTCCGGGTAGTCGTGGGCGATCTCGATCATCACGTCACGCCACAACTGCGTGCATTCGAGCACGTTCATCTTGTCGACAGAACACAGCTTCTTGTTGCGCTTCTGCGCCGCCTGGAAGGCAACATGGCCGATGCGGCGGATTTCCGACTCGCTGTAGACCATGGTATTGAAGCCGACGCGCTCGCCATTTTCCTCGCGCACGCCACGCGGCTGGCCAAAATAGATGTCGCCGGTCAGTTCGCGGACGATCAGGATGTCGAGCCCGGCGACGACTTCCGGCTTCAGCGTCGAGGCGTTGGCCAGTTCCGGGTAGAGGATGGCCGGACGCAGGTTGGCGAACAGGTTCAGATCCTTGCGGATGCCGAGCAGGCCACGCTCCGGGCGTTGCTCACGGGGCAGGCTGTCCCACTGCGGACCACCGACAGCGCCGAGCAGCACAGCATCGGCTTCGCGGGCCAGTTTCTGCGTTGCTTCCGGATAGGGGTTGCCGGTCGCATCGACCGCACCGCCGCCAAGCAGCGCCGTTTCCATCTCGAACTTGAGGTCGAGCGCATTGAGCACCCGCACCGCTTCGGCGGTGATTTCCGGACCGATGCCGTCACCCGGCAGCACACAAATCTTCATGTCGTCTCCTTATTGGGCGAACAGCCAGGGCTGTTCGACGCGGCGCTTCTCTTCGAAGGCCTTGATCTTGTCGGCGTGGCGCAGGGTCAAGCCGATATCGTCCCAGCCGTTGATCAGGCATTCCTTGCGGAAAGCATCGACCTGGAAGGGAATGGCGTGACCGTCAGGGCGGACAACTGCTTGCGTCGGCAAATCCACCACCAACTTGTAGCCGGGCGCCGCCTCGACCTGCTGGAACAGCGCCTCGATTTCGGCAGCCGGCAGCACGATCGGCAGGATGCCGTTCTTGAAGCAGTTGTTGAAGAAGATGTCGGCAAAGCTCTCGGCGATGATCGCCTTGAAGCCGAAATCAAGCAGCGCCCACGGCGCGTGTTCGCGCGAGCTGCCGCAGCCGAAATTGGCACGCGTCAGCAGCACTTCGGCACCCTGGTAGCGCGGCTGGTTGAGCACGAAATTCGGGTTCTTCGGGCGCTGCGAATTATCCTGCCCGGGCTGGCCGACATCCATGTAGCGCCATTCGTCGAAGGCATTCGGGCCGAAGCCGGAACGCTTGATCGACTTGAGGAACTGCTTGGGGATGATCGCGTCGGTATCGACGTTGCTGCGATCAAGCGGCGCCACCAGCCCTTCGAGACGTACAAACTTATCCATCAGTCCACCACCTTCTGCACGGCTTCACCACCCTTTTTGAGCGCACCGCCAACAACTTCCCCACCCTTATGCAGGGCACTTTCAACGGCCTCGCCCCCCTTCTGCAGGGCCTCACCGGTCTTTTCGGCGCCGATCGCAACGTCCTTCTTGACACCTTGCGCGGTATTGCACGCAGCAATCCCGAAACACAACACAACCACCATCAGGAAACGCATCGTCATTACTCCTCAGAGAACGTCCCGCACATCGGCGAAACGGCCAGCAATGGCCGCAGCCGCCGCCATCGCCGGGCTGACGAGATGGGTCCGCCCACCCGGCCCCTGGCGCCCTTCGAAATTACGGTTCGAGGTCGAGGCGCAACGCTCGCCCGGCTCCAGACGGTCGGCGTTCATCGCCAGACACATCGAGCAGCCCGGCTCGCGCCACTCGAAACCGGCAGCAACGAACACTTTATCGAGGCCCTCTTCCTCGGCCTGGCGCTTGACCAGCCCGGAGCCCGGCACAGCCAACGCCAGCTTGACGTTGGCGGCGACATGACGGCCCTTGAGCACGGCAGCCGCCTGGCGCAGGTCCTCGATCCGCGAATTGGTGCACGAACCGATGAAAACCTTGTCGATGGCAATGTTCTGAATCGGCGTATTCGGGTTGAGCCCCATGTATTGCAACGCACGCTCCATGCCCTCGCGCTTGACCGGATCGGCTTCCTTGGCCGGATCGGGAACGACAGCGTCGATGCCGACCACCATTTCCGGCGACGTGCCCCAGGTCACCTGCGGCCGGATGTCTTCGGCCTTGAGCGTTACCACGCGATCGAACTGCGCGCCCGGGTCGGAATGCAGCGTACGCCAGTAGGCGACGGCTTTGTCCCAGGTTTCGCCCTGCGGCGAGAACGGCCGGCCCTTCAGGTAGTTGATCGTGGTGTCGTCGACGGCGACGAAGCCCATCCGGGCGCCGCCTTCAATGGCCATGTTGCACAGCGTCATCCGGCCTTCCATCGACAGGCTGCGGATGGCGCTGCCGCCGAACTCGATGGCGTAACCGGTGCCGCCGGCGGTGCCGATGGCGCCGATGATGGCCAGCGCCACGTCCTTGGCGGTAACCCCCTTGCCGAGCTTGCCTTCGACCGCGATCAGCATGGTCTTCGACTTCTTCTGCACCAGGCATTGCGTCGCCATCACGTGCTCGACTTCGGAGGTACCGATGCCGTGTGCCAGACAGGCGAAAGCGCCGTGCGTCGAGGTGTGCGAATCACCGCAGACGACGGTCATGCCTGGCAGCGTAGCGCCGTTTTCCGGACCGACGACGTGCAGGATGCCCATCCGCGGGTCTTTGAACGGGAAGTAGGCGAGTGCGCCGACTTCGCGGATATTGGCGTCCAGCGTCTCAACCTGCAGGCGGGAGATCGGATCCTTGATCCCCTCGTCCCAGTGATCGGTCGGCGTGTTGTGATCGGGGGTCGAGACGATGGACGAAACGCGCCACGGCTTGCGGCCAGCCAGTTTCAGGCCTTCGAAAGCCTGCGGGCTGGTCACTTCATGGACGAGGTGACGATCGATATAGAGGAGTGCCGTGCCGTCTGCTTCCTGATGGACGACATGGTTCTCCCACAGCTTGTCGTAAAGTGTCTTCGACATGGGACCTGGCAGTGTGCGGTAAAGCCTTGAATTATTGCACAGGATCGGGCGTTTTTGCCGCCTGGAACACAGTCTCGGCCGTCACCCAGCGCCAGACCAGCAGCAGACCGGCCAACGCGAACACCGATCCGAGCGAGAAAGTCCAGCCGGCCCCCCAGTCATCCCAGGCCCAGCCGCTGACCAAGGCCCCGATCAGACCGCCGGCACCGAAGGACAGGCTGGAATAGAGCGCCTGCCCGCGCCCCTGCGCCTTACCCGGAAACCACTGGTTCACGGCGGCAATGGCGGCGGCATGATAAGCGCCGAAAGTCAGGCCGTGCAGCAGCTGAACGAAGATCATCGCCGCCACCGACTCGACCGCCCAGCCCATCAACAGGAAACGCAACACGGCCGCAGCAAAACTCAGCAGCAGGATGTCGCGCAGGCTGTAGCGGCGGGCGATCCGTGCCATCAACAGGAAGACGCCGATTTCGGCGAGCACTCCGAGCGACCACAGCAGGCCGACCGCCGTCTTGGCATAACCGTGACCGCTGAGGTGGATCGAATAAAACACGTAGAAACCGCCATGCGCCGCCGACATGGCAAAACACGCCCCCATCAGCGCCAGCACCCGCGGCTGGCGCAGGATGTCGCGGATCGGTGTTTCCTCGCCGGTCGCTGAATGAAGGGGCACTTCCGGCAGAACCAAGGCAAAGACCAGAATGCCGAGCAGGATGAAGGCGCACACCCAGAGCACGCCGACCGGCGCCACCCAGTCAAGCAAGGCGCCGGTCCCCATCACTGCGACGATGAAACCGACCGACCCCCACAAGCGGATATTGCCGTAGCGTCCGCGCTCCTCGCGCAGGTGATCGAAGGTCAGCGTTTCGACCAGCGGCAACGCGGCGCTCCAGAACAAGGCCAGCACGGCCATCGCCACCAGCATGCCAGGCAGGCGGTCGAGCCAGAAGAAAGCGAGAAAGCCCGCCAGGCCAACAGCCCCAGCCAGCCGGATGACCGCCAGACGATGGCCGAAGTGATCGACCAACCAGCCCCAGAGATTGGGACCGAACAGGCGCATCAGCTGCATCTGCGACATCAGCAGGCCGATGTCCCAGGCCGAGAAACTCAGCGACTGGAGATACAGCCCGAAATACGGCGAGAAAGCGCCGATGAAGGCGAAATAGAAGAAGTAATAGCCCGACAGGCGCCAGTGCGGCAGGGCTTGCATACCGCGCTCCTAGCGTCGGCGCCGCCGGGCGGCGCGCAGTTCAGCCAACCGACTGCTGGCCGGCACGGAAGGCCAGCAGCATGTGATAGAGCTCATCCTTGAGCTTGACCCGCTGTTTCTTCATGTCTTCCAGCGTGAAATCGGCAACCGGCATGTCGTGCGCTTCCAGGTCTTCGACTTTGCCGGTCAGCCGGTTATAGCTGGCGAGCTGGCGCGAGAACAGGGCATTGCCCGCTTTGAGGGCGGTAATGGCATCGGCGAACTCCGGGAATTCGCTGAGAAGATCGTGATGGTCAACCTGCATGATGCTCCCCTTCAATAGACACGGCCGGCCGCCATGGCCAGCCCGTGGAAAATCTCAGCCCGGCAGGCGCGGCGTCGTGCACACGACGTCGCCGCACTGCGCCCGATGGCGCAAGGCATGATCGATCAGCACCAGTGCCAGCATCGCCTCGGCAATCGGCGTTGCCCGGATGCCGACACAGGGATCGTGGCGCCCCTGCGTCGCCACCTCGACCGCGTTGCCGTCAACATCGACCGAACGGCGCGCCTGGGCAATCGACGAGGTCGGCTTGATCGCCATGTTGACGACGATCCGCTGGCCGGTCGAAATCCCGCCGAGAACGCCGCCAGCGTGGTTGCTGGCAAAACCCTGCGGCGTCATCTCGTCGCCGTGCTCGCTGCCCTTCTGGGCGACCGAGGCAAAACCGTCGCCGACCTCGACACCCTTGACCGCGTTGATGCCCATCATCGCGTAGGCAATCTCGGCGTCCAGCCGGTCGAACACCGGCTCGCCCCAGCCCGGCGGCACGCCGTCGGCAGTCACGGTGATCTTCGCACCGACCGAATCGAGCGACTTGCGCAGCTCGTCCATGTAGCTTTCCAGCGTCGGCACGAGCGCGGCATTGGGTGCAAAGAAGGCGTTGCCGTCGATGTCGTCGGCGCTGACGAAAGGAATCTCGATCGGCCCGAGCGCGCTCATCCAGCCGCGGATGCTGACGCCGTAGCGTTCCTTCAGCCACTTGCGGGCAATTGCCCCGGCAGCGACGCGGACCGCCGTCTCGCGGGCCGACGAACGACCGCCGCCGCGATAGTCACGGAAACCGTATTTCTGGGTATAGGTGTAATCAGCGTGACCGGGACGGAAGGTCGTCGCGATGTTGCCGTAATCCTTGCTGCGCTGGTCCTGGTTGCGGATCAACAGGGCAATCGGCGTGCCGGTGGTCTTGCCTTCGAAGACACCAGACAGGATTTCGACGGTATCCGGCTCGCGGCGCTGGGTCACATGCCGCGAGGTGCCCGGCTTGCGCCGGTCGAGTTCGGCCTGGATGTCGGCTTCGCAGAGCGCCAGCCCCGGCGGGCAGCCATCGACGACACAACCGATCGCCGGACCATGCGACTCGCCAAAGGAAGTCACCGTAAACAGGGTGCCGAAGGTATTGCCGGACATGAAATCACACCATATTTGAGGAGGGCGGAGTGTATCACGCCGCCCCCTTGCCGCCCGCCCGCAGGACTCAGGCCGCCGTTTCCTCCGGCCAGTTCTTGATGTAGTTCTTGAGCAGCGCGTTCTCCAGGCCCTGCTCCTCAAGCACGGCCTTGGCCACGTCGAGGAAGGAAATCACGCCGAGCAACTGTCCGTTATCGACGACCGGCAGGTAGCGCGAGTGCTTTTCGATCATCAACCGGCGCAGGTCGTTGGCTTCCATGTCGGGGTAGGCAATCACCGGATCTGCAATCATGACGTCACCGAGCGGCAGATCGGTTCCCTGCCCGCCTGCCGCCTTAAGTGCCTTGAGCACTTCACGGAAGGTGACGATACCGACCATGCGCCCCTCGTCCATGACCACCAGCGAACCGACGTCCAGGTCGGCCATCGTCGCGATGGCCGAAGCCAGCGACTGCCCCGGTGTCGCGGTATACAGTGCGCCGCCCTTGACGCGGAGGATTTCCTTGACCTGCATTGTTCTCTCCTTGATTGCGCAGTGCGCTTTGCGACGATCTTAGATTAAGGCGGGCGTTTCGCAAAGGACTTGCGCCTGCCGCCCGGCAGCCGCCGTCGGGAATGACGGACAAAAGAAAGAAACTATCGACGTATTTAACAAAATTTATGGCTTTACCACTTGCCGAACGTCATAGGCCTATATAGAATTCGTCATATGACCTAAGTAATACCTGTTTAAGACGGTCAGATACGAATACATTTATTGCATAGGAGAGATTTCCATGACTTCCGTCAAAACCATCGAAAAAATCGACGCTCGCGAGATTCGCCGCAAGCTGGGCCTGAACCAGCAACAATTCTGGTCGGCACTGGGCGTTACCCAGAGCGGCGGCTCCCGCTACGAGAGCGGCCGCAACATGCCGAAGCCGGTTCGCGAACTGCTGCGCCTGGTTCACGTCGAGCAGATCGACATCCGCACCATCAAGCGCGATGACTGGGAAGTGGTCGAGTACCTCAAGGCCCAGGAACCGGAACTGTACAAGTCGCTGAAGAAGTCGGCGCGCAACCACGCCAAGAAGGCCGCCTGATCGACGCCCCGGCAACGGGGCACGGCAGCCGCAACGGGCCTCAGGGTGAGACGATCACCTTGAGGCCCGTTTCTTTTTCGATCTGCGCGGCGAATTGCTGCATGACGGCCGCCGGCAAGGCGCTCAACCGCGGTGCCGCCGGCTGCATCGACGGCCGTGCCAGCCCGTACAGATGGACACCGGCGAGTTTGCCGGCCAGCGGTTGCAACAAGCGGCAATAGGCATCGGCCGAATCTTTCGTGGGCGCCTGACCGTCGAAGGCGAACCAGCAGGTCTGCACCCAGGTGCGCACCAGACCGGCACAGATTTCGAGATTGCGCGCTGCCTTTTCCGGCGAACCGGGAATCTCATTGACCCGGGCAATCTCGTCCGCCAACGCCCGATCAAGCTTGAACCAGACCTCGCCGGAAAGTTCGGACAGGCGGCGCAGCCCATCCTGCACCCCTGGGCGATGAACCAGGCTGCCGTTGGTGATCAGGCGTACCGGCAAACCCGGCGCCAGACGCTCGACGATGCGCCCGACCACGTCAACGGCGGCGGCAAACTCGGCCGCCGAGGTCGGCTCGCCATTGCCGGAAAAAGCGACATCGACCAGGCGGCGCGCTTCGGGCGGCGCATGACGGGACAGGTAATCGCCATCAATCGCCGCCTGCAGGAAGCCCGACAACTCGTCCGCCAGCAGATCCAGGTCGATCGGCGGCGGCCCGCCGCGGCTCAGCCCCTCGACCTGGCAATAGACGCAGGCCCAGTTGCAGGCATTGTTCGGATTGAGATTGACGCCCACCGAAACCCCACCGGCACGTCGGGAAACGACGGGATAAACGTAGCGGAGGCCGGCGCTGTCGCGGCTGTGATCAACGGTGGTAAGCATGCCTGCATTGTATAATCGGGCTGTCCAACGGCGAACCCCTTGCCCATGCCAATCCACCGCAGTCAGGCACTCGCATGAACGTACCCGCACCGACCGTGCGCCCCGGCGGCAACTCGACGGCACTGGTGCTGACAGGTGGCGGGGCTCGCGCCGCCTACCAGGTCGGCGTTCTGCTGGCGATCAGCAAACTGGCCGGCAAGCAGCGGCGGCGCAATCCCTTCCCGATCATCTGCGGCACCTCGGCCGGCGCCATCAATGCCGTCGGCCTGGCCTGCCAGGCCGACAACTTCGGCCGGGCGGTCACCACCCTGGCCAGTTTCTGGCGCAACATGAAGGCCGGCGACATCTATCGCACCGACCCGATCGGCGTCGGTGCGGCCGGCGCGCGCTGGCTGTCGGCACTGGCTTTCGGCTGGCTACTCGGCCGGCCACCGCGCTCGCTACTCGACAACTCTCCCCTGCATTCGCTGCTGCACCGGAACATGGACCTGGCCGGCATCGACCGCGCGATCCGTCGCGGCGCCTTGCACGCGATCAGTATTTCCGCCTCCGGCTACGACTCGGGACAACACATCAACTTCTTTCAGGCTGCGACCGATGCCCAACCCTGGCACCGCTCGCAGCGCATCGGCGTCAAGACCGAACTGAGCATTGGCCACCTGCTGGCCTCCAGCGCCATTCCCTTCATCTTCCCGGCGACGCGGATCAATCGCGAATACTTCGGCGACGGCTCGATGCGTCAGATCGCCCCCTTGTCGCCGGCCATCCACCTCGGTGCCGAACGCCTGCTGATCGTCGGCGCACCGCGTCGCGACGAGCACCGGGAGCGGCTGCACAACGACGATTACCCCTCGCTCGCCCAAATCGCCGGCCATGCGCTGTCGAGCATCTTCCTCGACGGACTGGCCGTAGACATCGAGCGCGTCGAGCGGATCAACCGCACCTTGTCAGCCATACCGGAAGATTTGCGGCAGGCGTCGGGAATCAAGCTGCGGCCGATCGACACGCTGGTGATTTCCCCCTCCGAGCGCATCGACCGGATCGCCGCCGAACACGCCCATACGCTGCCCTGGCCGATCAAGCTCCTGCTCGGCGGGATCGGCGCGATGAACCGGCGCGGCGGCGCCCTGACCAGCTACCTGCTATTCGAAAAGCCCTTCACCCGCAAGCTGATCGACCTCGGATACGCCGACACGCTGGCCCGGGCTGGCGAAATCGGCGATTTCCTCGAACTGTAGCTTATTGGCTGGCCTCGACCAGACGCCGGGCGCGGACGCCGGCGGCCAGGCGCTCGAGCACGAGCAGGCTGTCGTCCCAGTGGATGCAGGCGTCGGTGATGCTCTGCCCGTAGGTCAGCGGCTTTTCCGGCGACAGGTCCTGGCGCCCCTCGACCAGATGCGACTCGACCATGACCCCCATGATCCGTTCCTCGCCGGCGGCCAGCTGGGCGGCGACGCTGTCGCAGACTTCCATCTGCAGCTTGTACTGCTTGCGGCTGTTGCCGTGCGAGAAATCGACCATCAAGCGCGCCGCCAGACCGGCCTTGGCGATTTCCTGGCAGGCTGCGTCGACGCTGGCGGCATCGTAGTTGGGTTCCTTGCCGCCGCGCAGGATGACGTGGCAGTCCTCGTTGCCCATCGTGGACACGATGGCGGTATGGCCGGACTTGGTCACCGACAGGAAATGGTGCGGCGAATTGGCCGAACGGATGGCGTCGACCGCGATCCGCATGTTGCCGTCGGTGCCGTTCTTGAAGCCGACCGGACACGAGAGACCTGAGGCCAGCTCGCGATGCACCTGCGATTCGGTGGTGCGGGCGCCGATGGCGCCCCAGGCGATCAGGTCAGCGGTGTATTGCGGCGTGATCGTGTCGAGGAACTCGGTCGCGCAGGGCAGGCCGAGCTCGTTGATCTCGAGCAGGATGCGCCGCGCCAGGCGGATGCCTTCGTTGATGCGGAAGGTATTGTCCATGCGCGGGTCGTTGATCAGCCCCTTCCAGCCGACCGTGGTACGCGGCTTCTCGAAATAGACGCGCATGACGACGATCAGGTCGTCGGCATACTTGTCGGCCTCGCGGGCGAGACGCTTGGCGTACTCCATCGCTGCGTCGTAGTCATGGATCGAACAGGGGCCGATGACCACCAGCAGGCGATCGTCGGCACCGTGCAGGACACGATGGATGGCCTGGCGGGCGACATAGGTGGTCTGCGCGGCGCGCCCGGAAGCCGGGTATTCGCGGAAGACGTGGGCCGGTGGTACCAGTTCCTTGATTTCCCTGATCCGTACGTCGTCGGTGACCGGTTTACCCGTAGCCGTGCTGTTCGCTGCCATGTCCTGAACCATCCAGTAGAAATTGCCGAAGATCGGCCATTCTACCGGAAGGCAAGGCGCTACGGCTTCACGGCAGTTGCGTCAGGTAATGCGAGAGGGAAACGATGTCTTCGTTCTTCAACGGCGCGGTGGCAATCCTCATCAGTTGATTGTTGCGCACGCCGGTACCGTCACGATAGTGAGTGATCGACTTCTTCAGGTAAGGCTGCTGCTGGCCGGCCAGCCGCGGATAGAGTTCGCTGCCGCGAGCATCTGCGCCATGGCAGCGGGCACACAGCTTGTCGAAGAGGACCTTGCCATGGGCGATCTGGCTGACATCGGCCTTGGAGGGCGGAACCGTGACACTGGCGTAATAGAGGGCGATCTGGGCGCGCTCCTCGTTGTTGAGGACCTTGATCAGGCCTTCCATGAATGCATCCTTGCGCTCGCCGGCACCGAACTTGCGAATCTGTTCGAGCAGGTAGGCGGGATGCTGGCCGGCCAGATTCGGTACGTCGCTGGTCTTGGCAACGCCGTTTTCACCATGGCAATTGGCGCAGAAAAAGCTCGCCTTCTTGCCGGCGGCAACTGCTGCCTGGAGCGTGGCCGGATCGGCCTGCAGGGCCTTCATGCGCTCGTGAGCCGCCGACTGGGCGAACAAGGGACCGCTCGCCAGCAGAGTGGCCAGAAACAGGATCACGCGCATGACTTGACTCCGGAAAATGACAATGCGGAATTATGCCGTCCCGCCCACCGTCAGTCCATCGATTCGCAGCGTTGGCTGACCAACGCCAACCGGGACGCTCTGCCCTTCCTTGCCACAGGTGCCGACACCGGGGTCGAGGCGCAGGTCGTTACCGATCATCGACACCCGGGTCAGCGCGTCCGGGCCATTGCCGATCAGCGTCGCACCCTTGATCGGCCGGGTCACCTTGCCATCCTCGATCAGGTAGGCCTCGCTCATCGAGAAGACGAACTTGCCGCTGGTGATATCAACCTGACCGCCGCCGAAGTTGGCGGCGTAAATACCCTTCTTGACCGAGGCGATGATTTCCTGCGGATCGTGCTCGCCGGCCAGCATCATGGTGTTGGTCATGCGCGGCAGCGGCAGGTGGGCGAAGGACTCGCGGCGACCGTTGCCGGTCGGGGCGACGCCGCTCAGACGAGCATTCAGGCTGTCCTGCATGTAGCCCTTGAGGATGCCGTCCTCGATCAGCACGTTGCGCTGGGTCGGGTTGCCCTCGTCGTCGATGTTCAGCGAACCACGCCGGTCGGCGATAGTGCCGTCGTCGATGACGGTGACGCCCTTGGCGGCAACGCGTTCGCCGATGCGCCCGGAAAAGGCCGAGCTGCCCTTGCGGTTGAAATCACCCTCGAGGCCGTGGCCGACGGCTTCGTGCAGGAGAATGCCGGGCCAGCCGGAACCAAGAACGACGGTCATCTGCCCGGCCGGCGCCGCTTCGGCGCGCAGGTTGGTGACCGCCTGATGCACCGCTTCGCTGGCGTAACGCTGCAGCACCTCGTCGTCGAAATAGCCGAAGTCGAACCGCCCACCGCCGCCCGAGGCGCCCTGCTCGCGCCGGCCGTTTTCCTCGACGATGACCGAGATCGAACAACGCACCAGTGGCCGGATGTCGGCGGCCAGCCGGCCGTCGGAACCGGCGACCAGGATCACCTCGTACTCGCCGGCGAGCGAGGCATTGACCTGCTGGACACGGGTATCGAGCGCCCGGGCGAAGCCTTCCAGGCGTTCGAGCAGTTTGACCTTGGCGTCCGCCGGCAGCGATGCCAGCGGATCGTTCGGCAGGTAGAGCGCGCGGGCGCCGGCCGATGCGCGCAGTGCCGGCAACGTACCGGACTGGCCGGCAGCGGCAATGGCACGCACCGCACTGGCCGCATCGCCGAGCGCAGCAGCGCTGATGTCGTCGGAGTAGGCAAAGGCCGTCTTCTCGCCGGACAGGGCACGCACACCGACCCCCTGATCGATATTGAAGCTGCCCGATTTGACGATGCCCTCGTCGAGACTCCAGGCCTCGGAGCGCGAATACTGGAAGTAGAGGTCGGCGTAATCGACCTGATGCGCCATGATCTGCCCAAAGGTCCGCGACAGGTCGGTTTCGCTCAGGGAGAAAGGCGTCAGCAGCAGGGATTCGGCTTGCGCCAGCGCGTTGGGTTGGCTCATGGAACGTCCTTATAGTTTGCGGTGGGCGAGCGCCGGCAGGCTCTCGCGGACTTCGGCAATGCATTGGTGGTCGAGGTCGGCGATGACGACGCCCAGCCCTTTCAATTTACGGTCGAGAATTTCGCCCCAGGGGTCGACGATCATGCTGTTGCCGTGGGTCAAGCGACCGCTTTCGTGGCGCCCACCCTGTCCGACAGCCAGCAGGTAACACTGGTTCTCGATGGCACGGGCGCGCAGCAGGATTTCCCAGTGCGCGCGACCGGTGGTTTCGGTAAACGCCGCCGGCATCAGGATCAGGTCAACCGCGCCTAGGCTGCGGTAGAGCTCGGGGAAACGCAGGTCGTAGCAGATCGACAGAGCCACACGCCCGAACGGTGTCGTTACCGCGACCGGCGTATCGCCGGCTTCGATGAAGGCGGCTTCATCGTAGGACTCGTCGCCCTTGCGGAAGCCGAACAGGTGGATCTTGTCGTAGCGGGCGACGCATTCGCCCTGCGGATTGAACACCAGGCTGCTGTTGCGCATCTTGTCCGGGACGCTGGCCGTCAGCGGAATCGAGCCGGCAAACACCCAGATGCCGTGACGCTGCGCGGTCTGCGCCAGCCAGTCCTGGATCGGACCCTGGCCAAAGGCTTCGCGGGCACGCACGCGGTCGGCATCGACGGCGCCGATGACCGGAAAATATTCGGGCAGGACGACCAGCTGCGCGCCCTGCGCGACAGCGTCCTCGACCAGGCGTCCGGCCACCACCAGATTGTCGGCGACGCGCGGCCCGGAGACCATCTGCAAGGCGGCGATACGGCAATTCTGCGGATTCATGGTTTCTTTTCCTGTACGTTGGCCGGCGCCTTTTCCTCGCCCAGGCCGAGTTTTTCCACCTGCGGATCGCTCCAGCTCCCGGTGACATGATAACGGTAGCTGAACACTCGGCTGAGCGGGTTCTTGAGCACGGTATTGGCAACCAGCGCCGCCGCGCCGGCCACTGGATTGACCAGCGCCGCCGCACCGATGGCCAGGGTACTGACCTCCGGCCGTACACCCACACGCAGATCCTGGGTTTCCTGCTTCAGGTCGGTACTGCCCTCGATCGCCACCTGCGCCGCCGGCCCGTTGATCATCAGGGGGCTGAGCGTGCGCATCATGCCGGCTTCGACCGCCAGCTTGCCTTCGATGCTGTCAAAGGCCAGCCCTTCGCTGAACAGGTCGCGAAAATCCAGCGTCAAGCGGCGCGGCAGCGATTGCAGCGAAATCAGGCCGAGCAGACGACCAACCCCGGGTTCGAGCTTGTTGAACTGCCCTTTTTCCGCCTTGACCTCAAGTTCGCCGCTCAGCGACGGGTAATGCAGGTCAGTCAATGGTCCATTCCAGCGCAGGCTACCGGCCAGCCGGGCCTTGCCCTGGCGGACCGCGTCCTCGTAGCCAAGCCGGGTCAGCAGCTTGCCGATATCGTTGGCGGTCAGTTCGAAGTCGAGATCGGTACGCTGACGCTGACCGCGCGTCCACCGACCACTACCGGCCAGTTCTCCGTCTGCGTTGCTCAGTCGCAGTTTCTCCAGCAACCAGGCCCCGCGTAGATTACGCGCCCGCAACTCAAGTTGGCCGAGCAACTTGTTGCCCAGACGCAGGTCATCGACCTGCAGATTCATGCCCGGCAGGCTGTCGATGACCGACGACGATGAGCTTCCCCCACCCGCTGATTGAGGCAGATGCAATTTTTGCAGCCGCCCCTCCACCCAACCGTCGCCAGCACTGCGCCAGACCAGGCTACCGGCCGACTCGCGCGTTTTCAGGTCGATCTTCCATGATTGCGCCTGCGGCACCAGGCCGAGTTCGACTTCATGATAGTCGCCGCCGAACAGACGTAGCAGCGGCGTGCGCAAGCTGAGGGACGACAGTGGCAAGGCACTTTCGGCCGCCCCATCGCCTTCGGGAAGATAAGCGCGCCAGGCATCGCCATCGATTCTGGGCATCGCCACACGAACATCCAGCCCACTGGCGGGCAGGACAGCCTCAGCCGCCCCCAGGGCAAACGCTCCTCGGGTCCATTTGCCACCCTGACGCTGAATCACGCCGCGGGCCACATCGCCGAGGCTGATCCGGTATTGCTCGCTATCCGGGGCTGGTGCCGTCCGCTCGATACGCAATGGCAGGCGGGTTGTCGCCGACTTGTTGAGCAGGTCGGGCAAGGGCGAACTGATACCGAGCAGATCCGAGGTCACCAGCACGTAGGCATTGCGACGATGGATGACCAGGTCGGCCTTCCAGGGCGTGCTTCCGGCGAGTTGATCGAGCAGCGGCCAGCCGAAATGCCTTGCCACCTCGACGATTCCGGCGGTGCCGGCGGCACTGACCAGAACCTTGCCGCCTTCGCTACCGACCTTGACCCGCAACGGCCCGCCAAATCCACGGCCGGTGATTTCCGTGGCCGATATCGATCTGTCGGTCAGATCCAGCCGGCCATTGACCTGCGTGATCGTCGGCAGCCCCTCGACCAGATGCACCTGATTATCGTGAAAATGGTAGGCCCCGCGCATCCGCGTTTCCAGCGGGCGCCGCAAGGGAATATCGAGCTCGAGATCAAGACGGCCGTTGCCGACGGCACGCATGCCTTCGGTAAAGTGATCGATACTGGCAGCCACTGGACTGCGCTCGATGAAATCGAGAAATTCGCTGGTCCGACCGGTCGCCGCACCGCGCACCAGCAACACCTCGTCTTCGACGTCAAAATCAGGAATGACCACCGTCACATCCGGCAACTCGGCGCCCAGAATGCGGCCGGCGGTCGCATGAACGCGCATGCCGAAATCGAAGCTCATGTCGCCACTGACCCCCTCGATGACTGGCCAGCCATCGGCATAGTCGATCCGCGCATCACGCGCCTTGGCGGTCACCAGGAATTTGCCGGTGGCCGGATCGCGGAACGGGAAATCGTGCAGATTGCCCTTGAGCACCAGCCGGGCGTCGTGGGCAGTACCACCAGTGATGCCGCGCCGTAGCCATTCCCGGGCATCACGATTGACCGCGTGCGGCATGTAGCGCCACACCGCGTTGCCGTTGGCCCGCTCGATGCTGGCTTCGAGATCGATCTCGCCCGGCCCGTCGCCATTGAAACGATATTTGCCCTGAGCCTTGCCGGTGGCGTCCGGACCGGAGAACAGCACCTCCTCGATGGCGACCTCGAGTGCCGCCGGCGTGTTCTTCCAGCCGACCCGCGCCTTGAGCGTGTCGAAGGCGATATCCGGCTCGGGAAACACAGCCGGCAAGGACAGCGAGGACTGCGCCGCATCGATCTGCACCCGCCCGCCCTTCTCGCTCAAGTCGATGCTGCCGGCCAGGCCAAGCGCTCCGGGGAAATATTCCTGAGCCTGCACGCCCAGGCCGGAGAAGCCGGCGGCCAGGGCATAACGCACCAGTTTGTCGCCCTGCAAGCCCCAACTGGCCCGCAGGTCGCTGATCCGGCCTTGCGGCGCATAGGCCTGCAACAGTTCCCGGCTACGCGCATCGAGCGGCAGGTGGCCAGCCAGCTGGGCCAGTACCGCGAGATCGAGGCGATTGGCGCGCAGATTGCCATTGATCCCGCCCGGCAGATTGCGCCAATCCACATGAAAATCCGTCGGCGCAACGTGTACCCCGTCGGTGGTCTGCAATTCGAGCTTCTGCGCCGTCACCGCCCAGGCATCACTGCGGTATTCACCAAGCAGGCGCCCACGCATTGCCGACAGATCGAGGACCGGCAGTTGCTCGCCGAGGCGGACGCTGAGGTCGGCCAGGGCCAGATCGGCAGTCAGTTTGCCGTTGCCCTCGGCCAGTTTCCCCCACAGACGCAAACCACCGCGACCACGCGGCAGGGATACCGGGTAATCGATCCACGGCTGCCAGCCGGCCAGATCGGCGCGATCGACTTCCAGATACAGACTGCCCGAGTAATGCTCAAGCGCCTCGTGCATATCCCCATACACCTCGCCACGCAGATCGATGCGCGTCGACAGTTCCGCCGGCGGCAAGGCCGACAGCCCGAACCGGTGTCGCCGCCCCCGGTTATCCAGGCCGAACTGGAGGTCTTCGAGCACCAGCGGCGGCGCCCCGCGCAGGGCATCCTCCCAGACGATGGTCGCGTCATGGACACGGATGCGTAACTGGTCCAGCACCCACTCGGCGAAAGCAGGATCGCCACCATCGTCGGAGGCCATCCCGGCAACACGGATTCGCCCGTCGACATCGCGCCGGACATGCAGCACCGGTCGGTCGAAGGACAATAACGCCAAGACCGGCTGGAACTGCCACAGGCTGTGCCAGGAGAGGACGGTATCGATACGCTCAAGCGTCAGTGCCGGCTGGCCGTCGGCGTCGAGCAGTGAGACGCCGTCGAGGACCAGTTCGGGATTGAGCCCGCGCCAATGCGCCTCAATCCGCGCAATGCGTACCGGCTGACCGACCGCCTGGCTGGCCAGGCTTTCGATTTCCCCCCGGTAATCGGCGACCGACGGCAGGATGAAGAAACGCAGGGCCAGCACCAGCGCCACGAACAGCAACCAACTGGCCAGCACCAGCCAGCCGGCCAGCCGCAGCGCACGCGCGACCCAGGGCCGGCCGAGCAAGGCACGCAAGCCATGCAGCCGGTAGTACAGTGCCCGGCGCGAATCCGGGGAAAGTTCGGGAATGGGGTGGCTGGACGGATTACTCAAGCGTCGCGTCGCTTTGCCAGAAAGGGTGATAGATCACTACAATCGAAAGACTGAAAACAGGACGACCATTCTACCCTCTCGGCAGGGAGCCGAACGCAAACATGGACACCACCCCGATCGACCCCCGCTGGCAAAGGGCACTGGCCCACAGCCGTTACCTGAGCAACCTGCTGCAGGCCCGCCCGGCACTGATTGCCGAACTGGCCGCCGACTGGTTGCGGCCGCTCGACGAAGAAATGCTGCGTTCGCCGCTGAACCGCCCGTTCGCCGACGACGAAGCCCTGAAAACCGGCCTGCGCCACCTGCGTCAGCGGGCCATGGCGCACATCACGCTGCGCGACCTGTGCGGTCTGGCGCCGCTGGCTGAAGTCGTCGAAAGCATGACCCTGCTCGCCGACGTCACCACCAATTTCGCCCTCGAACACTATCACCGCCAGCTTGCCGCCACCCACGGCGAACCGCTGGACGCCCGGGGCCGGCCGCAACGCATGCTGGTGATCGGCATGGGCAAGCTCGGCGGACGCGAGCTGAACGTCTCGTCCGACGTCGACTACATCTTCATCTACCCCGAGGAAGGCGACACCGCCGGCCCGAAGTCGATCGAGAATTACGACTTCTTCACCCGCCTGGGCAAGCGCGTGATCCAGGCGCTCGGCGACATCACCGCCGACGGCCAGGTCTTCCGCGTAGACATGCGCCTGCGCCCGAACGGCGACTCCGGGCCGCTGGTCTGCTCGCTCGACTCGCTCGAGAACTACTTCATCACCCAGGGCCGCGAGTGGGAACGCTACGCCTGGATCAAGGGCCGGACGATGAACACCGGCGTCAACCTGCAGCCGGAATGGATCGAGGCGATGCAGAAGATTGCCCGCCCCTTCGTCTTCCGCAAATACCTCGATTTCGGCGCGATCAACGCGATGCGCGACCTGCACGCGCAGATCCGCCGCGAAGTCGCGCGCAAGGACATGGCCGACCACGTCAAGCTGGGCCCCGGCGGCATCCGTGAAATCGAATTCATGGCCCAGGTATTCCAGCTGATCCGCGGCGGCCGCGACCCCGGCCTGCAGATCCGGCCGACCCTGTCGGTCCTCAAGCAACTGGTGGCCCGCCAGCTGATCCCCGCCGAAACCGAACAGGAACTGCGCGAAGCCTATGTCTTCCTGCGCCGGCTGGAACATCGCCTGCAATACGTCAACGACGCGCAGACGCACATGCTGCCGAGCGACCCCGACGAGCGCCAGAAAATCGCCGCCAGCATGGACTTTGCCGACTGGCCGGCAATGCTGGCCGTGCTCGACGCGCATCGCAGCAAGGTCAGCCAACATTTCGAGGCCATCTTCTCCGACCCCGAAGCCGGCGACCACCCGCTGACCGGTCTGTGGTTCGGCCAGCTTGACGACGACACCGCCATCGAAGCCTTCGGCAACCTCGGCTTTCGCCGCCCCCTGGACGCCATCGCGCGCCTGGCCGACCTGCGCGCCGGCAGTCGCTACCAGCAATTGCCGGCCAGCAACCGGCAGCGCCTCGACGCGGTCGGCCCGCGCCTGATCGAAGCGGCCGGCCAGACCAGCGACCCGGATACAACGCTGGTCCGTGGCATCACCTTCCTCGAAGGCATTGCCCGGCGCGGCGCCTACCTGGCGCTGCTGCAGCAGTACCCGCTGGCGCTCAAGCGCGTCGCCGACATGATGTGCGCGTCGACCTGGGCCAACGAATACCTCAACCGCTACCCGCTGTTGCTCGACGAACTGCTCGACCCCCGGCTCTACGACAGCGCCACTGACTGGAACGGTTTCCGCGAGCAATTGCGCATCAGCCTGGCCGATCACCTCGACGATACCGAGCGCGAGATGGACATCCTGCGCGAGATGCACCATGCCCAGGTCTTCCGGCTGCTGGCGCAGGATCTGGCTGGTCTGCAGACCATCGAGTCGCTATCCGACCACCTCACCGAACTGGCCGACAGCATCGTCCAGGAGACCCTGCCGCTGGTCTGGCGCAAGATCAAGAAACGCCATTGCGAAACGCCGAAATTCGCCGTCATCGGCTACGGCAAGATGGGCGGCAAGGAGCTCGGTTATTCCTCCGACCTCGACCTCGTCTATCTCTACGAGGACGACGATCAGGATGCCCAGGAAAACTACACCCGCCTGGCCCAGCGCATGAACACCTGGCTATCGAGCCAGACTTCGGCCGGCATCCTGTTCGAGACCGACCTGCGCCTGCGCCCCAACGGCGACGCCGGCCTGCTGGCGGTCACCGTCGATGCCTTCCGCGACTACCTGCTGAACCATGCCTGGACCTGGGAACACCAGGCACTGACCCGCGCCCGTTTCTGCGCCGGCGACAAGTCAGTGGGCGCTCGCTTCGAAGCCATCCGTTGTGAAATCCTGCAGCAACCGCGCGACCTCGCCAAACTGCACGAGGAAGTCACCGCCATGCGGCGCAAGATGTACGACGCCCATGCCTCGAAGAGCGACAGCCATTTCGGCCTCAAGCACGACCCAGGCGGCATCATTGATGTCGAGTTCATCGTCCAGTACCTGGTCCTCGGCCATGCCCACCGGCACCCGGAACTGACCGGCAATCTGGGCAATATCGCGCTGCTGCGCATCGCCGGCGAACTCGGCCTGATCGAACCGGAGCTGGCGCTCGCTGCCGGCAACGCCTACCGCGAATACCGTCGCCTGCAACATATCCGCCGGCTGTCGGCGACGCCGAAAGCACCGGTCGCCCGCGAGGAGGTGGAAAAGCACATCGCCGCGGTGGACCGTTTGTGGCGCGCCGTTTTCGGCGAGCGCGCCGAAGGCTGATTACTTCTTCAGCGCGTCGCGGATTTCACGCAGCAGAACGACATCTTCCGGCGTCGGCGGCGGCTCGGCCGGCGCCGGGGCTGCCTGTTCCTGCTTGCGCAAGCGATTCATCTGCTTGACGATCATGAAGATGATGAAAGCCAGGATGACGAAATTGAGCAGGATGGTCACGAAGGAGCCGTAGGCAAACACCGGAATCCCGGCCTTCTTCAGGTCAGCCAGCGCAACCAGATTCTCTGGATTGTCGCCAAGCACGACAAACAGATTGGAAAAATCCAGTTTGCCGACGACCATGCTGACCAGCGGCATGATCAGGTCGCCGACGATGGAATCGACGATCTTGCCGAACGCGGCGCCGATGATGACGCCGACCGCCAGGTCCATCGCATTGCCCTTGACGGCGAACTCCTTGAATTCCTGAAGCATTCCCATGCTGTTTCCTTTATTGAAATGAGGTGACCGGTGAATTATTCGGGCGATGGTGAACACCCGTCAAGGCGCTTTGCATTTCTCCACACTACTTTGCAAATGCCGCACGCAGGCGCTCGGCCGCCGCAACCAGCGTTTCCTCCCGCTTGGCAAAGCAGAAACGCACCACCTTTTCGTCATGGCCATCGGCATGAAATACCGACACCGGGATCACGGCGACACCGACTTCGCGGGTCAGCCACTGCGCAAAATCGGTATCCGGCAGCTCGGAAATCTGTCCGTAGCGCGCCAACTGGAAATAGGTGCCACGACAGGGCAGCAACTCGAACGGCGTGTCGCGCATCAGCGCGCGGAAGAAATCGCGCTTCTCCTGGTAGAACGCCGCCAGACCGAGATGGCGCGAAGCGTCCTGCATGTACTCGGCAATCGCCAGTTGCGATGGCGCATGGACAGTGAACACATTGAACTGGTGCACCTTGCGGAACTCGGCCATGAGGGCTTCCGGCCCAACCACGTAGCCGATCTTCCAGCCGGTGATGTGGTAGGTCTTGCCGAAGCTGGAAACAACGATGCTGCGCGCCGCCAGTTCCGGATGACCGCACAGGCTGGCGTGCGCCTCGCCGTCGTAGACGATGTGCTCATAAACCTCGTCGGACAGGATGGCGATGTCGGTGCCGCGCACGATGGTCGCCAGGCGGTCGAGATCGGCGGCGGTGAGCAGGCTGCCGGTCGGGTTGTGTGGCGAATTGACGATGATCATCCGCGTCCGCGGCGTCACCAGCGACCGCACCTCGTCCCAGTCCGGCGTGTAATCGGGAAAACGCAGCCGCGAAAACACCGCCTTGCCGCCCACCGTCTCGATCGCCGGCACATAGGAATCGTAGACCGGCTCAAGGACGATGACTTCATCGCCGGGACGGACGAAAGCGGCAATCGCCGTGAAGATCGCCTGCGTCGCGCCAGCCGTCACCGTCACCTCGCGGTCGACGTCGAAACGGGTGCCGTACAGCGCCGCCACCTTGTCCACGATGGCCTGACGCAACTCCGGCAGGCCGGCCATCGGCGCATACTGGTTGCGCCCGGCCAGCATGTAGCGGTGCATGGCGTCGAACAGCGCCGGCTCGGCCTGGAAATCGGGAAAGCCCTGCGACAGGTTGACGGCGCCGCAATCGGCCGCCAGTTTCGACATGACCGTGAAAATGGTCGTCCCCATCGCGGGGAAGCGGGAATCAATGTGAATCGGGGTATCCATGCTGGGAACGGGTTCTGGGCAAGCGCCCACTATGCCACAATGACACCCCATGAACATCGACGGCATCCCCACCCGAACCCTGCGCGCCCATCCCGAGCAGCGCGCCATCGACATCATTGACCAGACCCGGCTGCCGCATGCGCTGCACTGGGTGCGCGTGCGTACGCTGGCCGAGGCGGCGCATGCGATCCGCGCCATGCAGGTGCGCGGCGCGCCGCTGATCGGCGCCACCGCCGCCTACGGCCTGGCCATCGCCGTCGCCGAGGACGCCTCCGATCCGGGATTGGCCCAGGCCATCGCCGAACTCGGCGCGACCCGGCCGACGGCGGTCAACCTGCACTGGGCCCTGGCCCGCATGCAGGCCCTGCTGCAGCCGCTGGCCCCGGCGCAGCGTCTGGCGGCGGCCTGGCAGGAAGCTGAAGCGATCGCCGAGGAGGACGTGGCCCAGAACGCCGCCATCGGCCAGCACGGCCTGGCGCTGTTCCGGCAGTTGCAGCGCGAACAGGGGCGTGTGCTCAACGTGATGACCCACTGCAACGCCGGCTGGCTGGCCACCGTCGACTGGGGCACCGCGCTGTCGCCGGTCTATGCCGCGCACGACGCCGGCCTGCCGGTACATGTCTGGGTGTCGGAAACCCGACCGCGCAACCAGGGCCTGCTGACGGCCTGGGAACTGGCCCAGCACGGCGTGCCGCACACGCTGATCGCCGACAACGCTGCCGGCCTCCTGATGCGCAGCGGCCAGGTCGACGCCGTCATCGTTGGCGCCGACCGCATTGCCGCCAATGGCGACGTTGCCAACAAAGTGGGCACTTACTTGAAGGCCCTCGCCTGCGCCGACAACGCCATTCCCTTCTACGTCGCCGCGCCGCGCTCGACGCTGGATTTCGCCTGCCCGGACGGCAACGCCATTCCGATCGAGGAACGCGACGGCGACGAATTCCGCCTGGTGCACGGCCTCGACCACCACGCCCAGCCCGCTGCCGTGCGCCAGCTGGCGGCCGAGGAAGCTGTGGCCAACCCGGCCTTCGACGTCACGCCGGCGGCGCGGGTCAGCGCCATCATCACCGAGCGCGGCGTCTGCCCGGCCAGCCGGGAAGGCCTGCTCGCGCTCTACCCGGAAGAAAGCCGTGACTGAACTGCGCCGGCAACTGATCGCCACCGCCCGGGCCATGCAGCCGGCCGGGCTCAATCGCGGCACCGCCGGCAATGTCAGCGTGCGCGACGGCGACGGCTTCCTGATCACGCCGACCGGCATGCCCTACGCCGGCCTGGAAACAGAAGACATCCCGCGCATGGCGCTCGACGGCTCGCACCAGGGGCGGCGCAAACCCTCATCCGAGTGGCGCTTCCACCGCGACCTCTACGCCGCCCGGCCCGAGTTCGGCGCCGTGCTCCACGCCCATTCGCCGTTCGCCGTCAGCCTGGCCTGCCTGCGTCTGGAGATTCCGCCCTTCCACTACATGATCGCCCGTTTCGGCGGCGACACCGTACGCTGCGCCGACTACGCCATCTTCGGCTCGCAGGCCTTGTCCGACGCTGCACTGCGCGCCATGGAAGGCCGTTGCGCCTGTCTGCTGGCCAACCACGGCCTGCTCGTCGCCGGCCGCGACCTCGACCAGGCACTGGCCCTGGCCATCGAGCTGGAAGAACTGTGCGAGCAGTACTGGCGCGCCTGCCAGCTCGGCCAGCCGGTCCTGCTGGGCCAGGCCGACATGGACGAAGTCATCGAAAAATTCCGGAGTTACGGACAGCAATGAACGCCCACCACGATCTTTCCCGCTGGGAACAATCGCACGACTACGGCACCGGCAACGCCCGCGCCGAAGCCGGCACCCGCTGGGTACTGTGGATCACCCTGGTGACCATGATCGTCGAGATCACCGCCGGCTGGTGGTTCAACTCGATGGCAGTGCTGGCCGACGGCTGGCACATGAGTTCGCACGCGCTGGCCATCGGCCTGTCGGTCTTCGCTTACGGTGCCGCGCGCAAGTATGCCGACGACCCGCGCTTCGCCTTCGGCACCTGGAAGATCGAGGTGCTCGGCGGCTATACCAGCGCCCTCTTCCTGCTCGCCGTCGCCGGCCTGATGGTGCTCGGCGCCTTCGACCGCCTGCTCGAACCGCAACCGATCCGTTACGGCGAGGCAATGGCGGTCGCCATCCTCGGCCTCCTGGTCAACCTCGGCTGCGCCGCCATCCTGCACCGGGCCGGCGGTCACGACCATCACCACGGACATGGGCACGACCACAGTCATCACCATGAAGACCTCAACCTGAAAGCCGCCTACATCCACGTCATCACCGACGCGCTGACCTCCATCCTCGCCATCGCCGCCCTGGCCGGCGGCTGGATCTACGGCTGGGACTGGCTCGACCCGGCCTGCGCGCTGGTCGGTGCCGTGCTGGTGGCGCTGTGGGCGAAAAACCTGCTGCGCGACACCGGGCGCGTCCTGCTCGACCGCGAGATGGACCACCCGGTGGTCGAGGAAATCCGCGAGGTCATCGCCACGCTACCGGCCGGCACCCACCTGACCGACCTGCACGTCTGGCGCGTCGGCAACGGCACCTACGCCTGCGCTGTCTCGCTGCTCACCCACAGTTCCGCACTGACCCCGCTGACCGTGCGCCAGGCGCTGGCCATCCACGAGGAAATCGTTCATGTCACGGTGGAAATCCACCACTGCGACGAATGTCCCACCTGACGACAGACCACCCATCATGACTCCGGCAGAAATTTCGCGCTTCATCCCGATCTCCGACCTTTCCCGGCAAGCGCAGGCGCAGGCCTTGAATCTGGCGCGGGGCATGCAACTGGTTCCCGGCCAGCTTGCCTTCAACAAGGGCGACAAGGACATCTACACCTGCTACCTGTTGTCCGGTGAAGTCGTGCTCGATGCCGGCGACGGCAGCCCGCCGCAGCGCCTGCGCGCCGACGACAAGGCCGCCTGTCATCCGCTCTCCCGCCTGAAACCACGCGCCCATACCTGCAAGGCGGTCGACCATGGTCAGTTGCTGATCTTTACCGACGACGACCTCGACGACCTGCTCGCCCGCGACCAGGCAACGGCTTACGAAGTCACCGAATTCGAGGGCGACGATCCGCAATGGATGTTTCAGCTGCTCAGCAACCCGGCTTTCAGCAAGATCCCGCCGGGCAACCTGCACCTGCTGTTCGGCCGATTCGAGGCCATGCCGGTGGCCGCCGGACAAGTCGTTGTCCGCCAGGGCGAAGCGGGTGACTACTATTACCTGATCCGCAGCGGCAGCGCGCAAGTCACCCGCACTACCGAAGACGGCAAGCAAGTCCCGCTGGCCAATCTGCAAGCCGGCCAGGGCTTTGGCGAAGAAGCCCTGATTTCCGGTGACCCACGCAACGCTACCGTCACCATGAGCCAGGCCGGCGAACTGATGCGCCTGCCGGCCGCCGATTTCGACACACTGCTGCGGACTCCGCTGGTCAAGCACATCAACCTCGCCCAGGGCGCCGAACTGATCAAGCGCGGCGCGCAACTGATCGACGTCCGACTGGAGAGCGAGTACCAGACCGGCAGCCTGAAAGGCAGCGTCAACCTGCCGCTCTACCTGCTCCGTCTGAAAGCCGCCAGCCTCGACCGGCAACGCACCTACATCCTGCTCTGCCAGAGCGGACGCCGCAGCAGCGCCGCCGCTTTCCTGCTCAGCCAGCGCGGCTTCGACGTCCGGGTTCTGGCTGGCGGGCTGGATGCCCTGGGCACCCGAAACACTTGAGAAGCCAAGCAGGACAGACTACTCAGCGCATGACGAAGGCTTCCTGATGGAAACTCAGGCGCCGCCTGCCGATCCCGGCAATTCCCCGGCGTAGCGAATCGGCCAGCCCACCCGGACCGCAGAACCAGACTTCGGCTGCTTCGCCGGGACCGGTATCCTTGAGCAGACGATGCGCATCCAGCACGTCTCCCTGAGCGCTGCCATGGACATGCAGGCGAACACTGGGCAAGCCGGCGCATAGCGCCTGCAGTTCGGCCACGAAGGGATCGTGCTCGCGGTCGCGGGTGCAGTAATGCAGGTCCGCCGCCGGCGCCGGCGCGCTGCTGTTCTGCAAGGCGCCCAGCCAGGCCAGGAAAGGCGTCACGCCGATGCCGCCGGCCACCCAGAATTGCCGCGCCCGGGGATTGATGCGGGATAAATCGAAGCGTCCGTAGGGCCCTTCGATGTCGACAGGCTGGCCCGGGCGCAGCAGCGAAGGCAGCTGGCGGGTATGGTCGCCGAGCGCCTTGATGCGGAACTCGACGGTCCGGTCGCCGCCGTCGGCGCTGGCGATGGTGAAGGGATGCGCGCCCTCGTCCGGGTCAAAGGTGACCAGCGCGAACTGTCCGGCACGATGCCCGTGCCAGGCCGCCGGCAAACGGCAGGAAACGGCGACGACATCGGGGGCCGGCTGCGTCACGGCGAGGATTTCGCCGCGCACGCGCCGGGCCTGTCCGATGTTGCCGAGCAAGGCCCGCAACGCGCCATAGATGCCGGCCGCAACCAGCCCGGCGAGCACCCAGCCGACCGGCTGCGTCCAGTAATCGCGCGGCGCCAGCAGGACCGAGTGAAAGGCCAGCAGCAGGTAGATCACCGGCATCGCCCGGTGCAGGAAACGCCAGGGGCGATAGGGAAAACGCTGCCACAGCGTGATCGCCAGCAGCACCAGCAGGATGTAGAAGCCCCATTCGCCGAAGTCCTCGGCCAGATCCTGCAGGCTGTCGAGCAGGCCGGTGGCCTTTTCCTTGGGCACCCGGCCGGCACGACCGATGGTCGATTTGAGGATGTCGTCGGACATCTCGACCAGCCAGTGCATGATCGCAAAGCTGCCGCCGACGATGCCCGCCCATTTGTGCGCGCGATAGACGCGGTCCATGCCGCCGAAGGGCGCTTCCAGCCAGACCGGACGCGTCGCCAGGTACATCGCCAGCGACATCAGGCCAATCGCCAGCAGGCCGCTCAGGTACATCGCCTCCTGCCGCGCGATCCACCAGGGATGCGCCGGCGAGGCCGGTGCCTGCAGCACATCCCAGCCCCAGAGCAGGGCCAGCGCGGCAGTCAGCAAGACAAGCACGCCCCTGACCATCAGCGGCTCCCGGCCGGCGTCGCCGGCATGTCGTCACGACAGCGGCGCTTGTTGCACTCGCCGCTGCTTTCTCCGCGGCGAGCATCTTGCCGCTCGTACGCGCGCTGCGCGCCGACGAATTCGCCGGTACGCGCATCGAGCAGCAGCTTGCTGCGCCCCCCCTGGGGATTGGTGGCCCGCACTTCGTAACGGCCGTGCTCGCGCTCGATCTTCTCGATATTGCGATAGCCGGCCGCCTCCAGCTTTTCGATCAGACGGGGAATCGGCAGCCAGTTGCCGCTGCGCTCGGAATCGGCAAGAGCCGGTTGAGAAAAGCTCAGCACGCCGGCCATCAGCGCGGCGACCAGGGCCAAGGAAAACATCCGGTGCGAAAAAGTCATGGTGCTATCTCCCTGAAACGTTCAATCTTCGTAGTAGCCGAGCTCGGCGTCGGCATGACAGGCCGTGCAGTTGGCCTTGCTGCGCACGTCCTTGTGCCGCCATTCCCAATCCGGCACTTCGCGGTGTTCGCGCACCCACTTGGGCAAGGCCGTGATGCGCTGCGGCGCCGAGGCCGGATCGACACCACGCTGCAACTTGGCGCCGTAGCGCTGGCCACCGGTATCGGCGGCGTTGGCGACGAGATAGGCGGTGATCTTGCGGGCGACCTCGGGATCGACGGAAGCGTTGTCGCCAAAGTGATTGTCAAGTTCGCCCATCATGCGTTTCCACGACGAAGCCGGCAGCATCGACGCCGGGAACGCCAGGTGGCAGCTACCGCATTCTTCCTTGACCAGCGGATCGGCGACCGGCGGATAGTAATGACCGCCGCCGGCCTGAGCGCGGCTGAAGATCAGGGCGGAAAAACCGAGGGCCAGCAGGCCGAGGGCAAGGGGTCGGGTCGGGAATTTCATGGTCGTTTCCTCCGTTCTGTTTCAGCGGCTGCTGACGAAAGTCAGCCAGTCGCCCTTCTCGAGCGGGGTGCATTCGCGGCCGAGCACCTCGTTGCAGTTGCGCTTGAACCACTTCTCGACCTTGGCCGGATCGGCATAACGCCCGAGCGAGACCGACAGGGCCATTGGCTCGATCAACTTGCCGGTCAGGGTCTTGCCCGCAGCGCGGGGATCGTTGCCATGACAGCTGGTGCACGCCGGCGTATCCGGCTTGCCCAGGGCAAAATTGGTGACATGCAGCTTTTCGCCGCGAGCGGCGGAGAAACCCGAAAACGCCGGGTTGGCCGCCTTGGCGGCAGTGGCGTAGGTAGCCAGTTGCGCTTCGAGCGGACCGGCGCTGGCCAGCAGTGAGTGAAACGAAAGCACGAAGCAGGAAAGGGCGAGACGGAATTTCATGGCGGACATCCTCCAGATCAACAATGGAGCGAACTATGCCGCCGCACACCTGAACGGAACCTGAAGCGCGTGTTCAGCGAATATTCAGCTCATCTCAACGAGCATGGCGACATTCCACTCGAAGGAAACCGTCATGAAAACACCACTCGTACTCTGCTTATCGCTGCTTCTGCCCCTAAGCAGCCTTGCCAACCCGGTACCGGATGAAAGTTGTGAACAGATCAGAGCCCGGATCACCAGCCAGATCGGGACGCTGCCCAAACCCGATACCGAGTTGCTGAAGACGGTCGGCGTCCGCAAGGACTGCCGCTTCACCAGCGCCGAGGTTTATCGCGCCGGTTTCGGCGAGCAACCCAAAGCGCCATACGAAGCGCCACGTTACCGCGCACGCCACGGTCATGGCGAAGACGATTAGTTCTACTTTGTAAGATTAGTTATCACTTTGATGCTGGGTGGATTTTGGCCTGCCATTCGTATGGCAGTTGCCGTCAACCGCGATCATGGCTGAACTTCTGGTGAGTTCGGCAGGGAGAAATCCCAAAGCTTATGGCGATCAATTTCCAGCCGATAGTATTTCTCCAGTGCATCCAACTGGGCCAGGCGGCTGTCCAGTTCAGCATTGAAAGCCAGGCGGCGAATGGCCAGCATTTCCGCCAGGCTGCCTTCCCCCAGCTCGTAAGCCCGAGTCTGCAACTTCGCGGCCCGGATCATGCGGGCGGCGGCGTCCTGGCTCGCCTGCCAGGCCTGCCAGGCGCCCCGGGCCTGTTGCCAGGCGGCCCGAGCGGCGGCGCGGGTTTCACGCAGCACCTGGGCTTCCCGTTCGCTGGCAATGCTGGCTTCAGCCCGGCTACGGTCAGCCTCGGCCTGGCGTGCGCTGCCCATCAGGGGAATGGTCAGGGTGAGTCCGAGCAGCCGGTCCTCGCCATCCTTTTCCCGAGCAACACGTACTCCCACGGTGGGATCAGCCAGCCGATCCCGATCGGCGCGCTGGGCCTGTAGCCGACTGCGGCTGGACTCCAGCCGGGCCAGGCGCAGGGCGGGCTCCTGGGTCAGGAGCGCTTCTTCCCATTCTTCCAGGCTACCCGCGATGGGTTGCGGCGCCGGCAGGTTCACCTGTTCCGGCAGGGGCAAGCCAGGGAATAGTTGCTGCAGCCGTTCCCGGGCCGCGAGCAACTCGGCTTCCCGGGTCTGGTATTCGGCCCGCATCTGGGAAAAGGCCGCTTCCATCTGCAGGCTTTCCAGTTCCGAGGCATCACCCAGTTCCCGGCGGCGGGTCATGGCGCGGTTTTCCTTTTCCAGGCTGGCCCGGGCTTCTTCGACCTGGACCAGGCGCTCCCGGGCGCGCAGCCAGGCGAACCAGGTTTCCAGCAGCAGCCGGGCGCCGCCGTGCAGGCGTTCTTCTGCCGCTGCTTCGGCCAGGGCCCGGTGCTCCTGGCCGAGCTGGCTGTCCAGGGCGGCCTTGCCGGGCAGGCGCCAGGCCCGCTCCAGTCCCACGGCCCAATCCCGGGTGCGGCTGTCCGGCCCGCCGCCTGCGTCCCGCGTGTGGCGACGCTGGCCTTCCAGGGTCATGGCCCATTCGTGGGGACCGGCTTCGAGCTGGCGCTGCCGGGCTTCGCCCTGGGCGATTTCGCCCTGTCCGGCCCGTACTGAGGGCAGGTCCATCAGGGCCTGGCGCACGGCGGCTTCGGGGGGCAGGGCCGGCCCGGCCTGGGCAGGCAGGGCTCCCCAGGCGGCCAGCAGCAGGGAAAGCAGGAGGGTACGGCGCATCATGCCAGCCTCCCATGGGCCAGCACCGGGGTCAGCCAGTAGTAGAAATTGGCGCCGGGGAACTGCTCGCGCAGCATGGCGAGGATGGCGTCGGCCTTTTCCCGGTTGCTGCATACCGTGTCCAGGCGCTTCCGGCGCACATGGCCGCAGACCAGTTCGTCGGCCTCCACCAGCTGGATGGAACGGCCGTGGCCTTCCGCCGCCATGGAGGAGAAGCCGGCGGTCAGGTCCGGCCGGGCCAGCAGGGCGTCGGCCACGGCCTCTTCGAGTTCGTGGGGAACGATCAGAGTGAGGAGCAGGGGTGCGTCAGACACGGTCAGCCTCGCGGAAAGGGGTTGGGGGTCTCAGGCCGAAGCGGCGGTAGAGGATGGGCAGGATCAGTAGGGTCAGCAGAGTGGATGTCACCAGCCCGCCGATCACGACAATGGCCAGCGGCCGTTGCACTTCCGAGCCGGGACCCGTGGCGAACAGCAAGGGCACCAGACCCAGGGCGGCGATACTGGCGGTCATCAGCACCGGACGTAGGCGGCGCTTGGCCCCCTCCACCACCACCTGGGCGATGGGCATGCCGGTGGCCAGCAACTGGTTGAAGTAGCTGACCATCACCACGCCATTCAGGACGGCGATGCCGAGCAGGGCGATGAAGCCCACGGAGGCGGGCACCGAGAGGTACTCGCCCGCCAGCAGCAGGGAAAACACGCCGCCCACCAGGGCGAAGGGGATGTTGGAGAGCACCAGCACCGCCTGGCGCACCGAGCGGAAAGTGGAAAAGAGCAGGAAGAAGATCAGCGCCAGGGCCATGGGCACCACCACCGCCAGCCGGGCAGCGGCCCGCTGCTGGTTCTCGAACTGGCCGCCCCAGGCGACGCGGTAGCCCGGGGGCAGCTGGATGCCAGCTTCCACGGCCCGGCGGGCGTCCTCCACGAAGCCCACCAGGTCCCGGCCGCGCACGTTGGACTGGACCACCACGAAGCGCTGGGCATTTTCCCGGTCCACCTTCACCGGGCCATCCACCCGTTCGATGCGGGCAATGCTGGTGAGGGGGATGTTCTGGCCGTCCGGGGTGGCGATGAAGAGGCCGGCAAAGGCGGCGGGGCTGTCGCGCAGGTCGGCAGTGCCCTTGATGAACAGGGAGAGGCGCCGGCCGCTCTCGATCACGGTGCCCACGACCTGCCCCTCGAGTAGCCCCTTCAGGGTGTCCTGCACCTCTTCCACATTGAGGCCGAAACGGCCGGCGGCGAGGCGGTCCACGCGAATCTGCAGGTACTGCACCCCCTCGTTCTTCACCGTGAAGGTGTCCTCCGCGCCGGGCACGGCCTTGATGGCGGTTTCCACCTGACCGGCCAGTTGGTTCAGGGCGGCCAGGTCGGGGCCGTAGATTTTCACCGCCAGATCGCCGCGCACCCCGGTGAGCATTTCGGAAACCCGCATGTCGATGGGCTGGGTGAAGGAAAATCCGATGCCTGGGAAATCCGCCATCACCTGGCGCAGCTGGTCGGCCAGCCAGTCCGGGTCGGGCTTCCGCCATTCGCTACGGGGCTTCAGCACCATGAAGGTGTCGGTCTGGTTCAGGCCCATGGGGTCCAGGCCCAGTTCGTCGGCCCCGGTGCGGGCGACGATGGCCTTCACCTCCGGCACCTGCTCCATGATCGCCTGCTGGATGCGGCCATCCAGTGCAAGGCTCTGTTCCAGGGTGATAGAGGGCAGCTTTTCCAGCTGCATGATCAGGTCCCCTTCATCCATGGTGGGCATGAAGGTCTTGCCGAGCAGGGTATAGGCGCCCCCCGCCGCCGCCAGACTGACCAGGGCGCCGATGATCAGGGGCCGGGTGTGGCTCAGGGCCCAGCCCAGCAGGTGATCGTAGCCCACATTGAGCTTTCTGACCAGCCAGGGCTCCTGATGCACGCCCCGCTGCAACAGCCAGGAGGCGAGCACCGGCACCACGGTGAGGGACAGCAGCAGGGAAGCCGAGAGGGCGAACACGATGGTGAGGGCCACCGGGCCGAACATCTTGCCTTCCAGGCCCTGCAGGGAGAGCAGGGGCAGGAACACGATGATGATGATGAAAATCCCGGAAGCCACCGGCGCCGCCACTTCCCGGGCGGCCCGGTAGATCAGGTGCAAGGTGGGCAGGTTTTCCGGGGCGTGGGCCAGCTCGATTTCCACGTTTTCCACCACCACCACGGCCGCATCCACCAGCATGCCGATGGCGATGGCCAGGCCCCCCAGGCTCATCAGGTTGGCCGAGAGGCCGAAGCTGCGCATGAGGATGAAAGTGGCCAGGGCCGAGAGGGGCAGCATCAGGGCCACCACCAGGGCGGCACGCAGATTGCCGAGGAAGGCCAGCAACAGGATCACCACCAGCACGATGGCTTCGAGCAGGGCCTTGGAAACGGTCTGCACGGCCCGGTCCACCAGGGAGCTGCGGTCGTAGAAGGGCACGATACTGATGCCGGGGGGCAGCGACGGGGCGATTTCCGCAAGCCGGGTCTTGACCCCGGCCACCACGGCCCGGGCGTTGGCACCCCTCAGGCCCAGCACCAGGCCCTGCACCGCCTCGCCCTCGCCGCTCCGGGTCACGGCGCCGTAGCGGGTCAGGTGGCCGTAGCGCACCACGGCCACGTCGCCCACCCGGGTCACGCCGCCGGTACCGCTGCGCACCACAATGGCGGCCACGTCCTCCAGGGTGCGGATGGCGCCCTCGGTACGCACCAGCAGGGATTCCTCCCCGTCGTTGAGGCGTCCGGCCCCGTCATTGCGGTTGTTGCGGGCCAGGGCCTCGCGCAGTTGCGCCATGGAAAGCCCCCGGGCGGCCAGAGCCGTGGTGTCGGGCACCACTTCGAAGGTTTTCACGTAGCCGCCCAGGCTGTTCACGTCGGCCACGCCGGGCACCGTGCGCAGTTGCGGGCGGATCACCCATTCCAGCAGGCTGCGCTTTTCCTCCAGGGGCAGTTCCCCCTCGATGGTGAACATGAACATTTCCCCCAGGGGGGTGGTGATGGGGGCCAGTCCGCCATTAACGCCGGGGGGCAGGCTGTCCATGACGCTGGAGAGGCGTTCGCCCACCTGCTGGCGGGCCCAGTAGATGTCGGTGCCGTCCTCGAAGTCGATGGTGATGTCGGTGATCGCGTACTTGGAAGTGGAGCGCAGTAGGCGCTGGTTGGGGATGCCGAGCATCTCCTGTTCCACCGGGGTGACGATGCGGGCCTCCACCTCCTCCGGCGTCATGCCGGGGGCCTTGAGGATGATCTTCACCTGGGTGGTGGATACATCGGGAAAGGCGTCGATGGGCAGTTGCAGGAAGGCGCTCAGGCCCAGACCCGCGAGGATCAGGGTGAGCACCAACACCAGGAGGCGCTGGGTCAGGGAAAAACGGATCAGGTGCGCCAGCATCACTCGCCCCCCGCCCCGGCGAGCATCGCCTTGAGGCTGGCCACGCCCTGGACGGCCACCCGCTCACCAGGGACGAGCCCTGCCACCATCACCGTGTCACCCAGTTGGGAGAGCACCTTCACTGGTTTGGCCACGAAGCGAACGGTTTCGCCGCCACCCTGCTGCACAAAAGCCAGCAACTGCCCCTCGTGGCGGGCCAGGGCCCGGCTCGGCAGGGCCTGGCCGGGCTGGCCGCTGACCTGGATTTCCACCTCCACCGCCTGGCCCGGGCGTAACTGCTCGCTGCCCCGGTCCACCTGGGCACGCAGGGTGACGTTCTGGCTGGCGGCATCGACGCTGCGGCTCACGGCCAGCAGCTTGCCCTCCACTCCCAGCAGGGGCAGGCGCACGATGTCGCCGGCCTTGACCCGGGCGGCCACGCCGGCCGGCACCTGCAGGGTGACCCAGAGCGGCGCGGGGCGGCCGATGCGGGCAATGGGGGTGGCGGCGGGCAGGCGATCCCCCACCTGGGCCAGCTGTTCGAGCAGCACGCCATCCAGGCCGGCCCGCAGTTCCAGCACGGCTCCGCCCGCACCGGGACGGCCGCCGGCCAGGGCCAGGGACTGGCGGCTCTGGGCCAGTTGCGCCCCCGCCTCGGCGGCGGCGGCCCGGCTGCTTTCGAGGCGGGCCTGGGCGATGATGCCTTCCTTGAACAGCTGCTCATCCCGCTGGCGGGCGGCGCCGGCCTGGGCGGCCCGGGCGCTGGCCTCGACATGGAGCCGCTGCAGTTCCAGGGCCTGCGGGCTGATCAGACGGGCCACCACCTGTCCTTTCTTGACCATCTCCCCGGGGGGGATCAGCACCTCTTGCAGCGTTCCCTCCAGGGGCGCGACAAGCATTTGTAGTTGTCCAGCAGGGATATCGACCCGGCCGGGCAACCCCGGTAGTCGGACATCCTCCTCAGGAGGCAATGTGCGGGTCTGAATACCCAGAGATTGGAGCTGGCGGGCGTTGAGTAAGGTCGTTTCAGCGGCGTGGCCCTCCAAAGAAAGCAGGCAGAGGAACAGGCTTACGGCATAAGGCTTGATCAAAAAATGACGGGACATGAATGATAGGTCCGAGTAAAGATTGGCGTTACTCTAATTGCGGCTACCTGAATCCAGCCTGAACGCCGGATTTACTTGGTGACCCGGGAGTAGGTGCCGGCGCCTGGGCAGAACTGGGTATTTGCGTCGGTGATGAGACGGCTGGGAGTCAGTCTGACCAACCCGAACTAGGCACTGACAGTATTCAGGCCGTGTTCATGTTGACGGGCGTAGAACGGGAATCGGGGAATGAACAAGCCTGTGCCATCATTCAATTCGTGAAGGAGTCCATCATGTTGTCCCAAAGCAAATTACTGATCAGTCTCGTCACTGCTGGCCTGCTCTTGAGTTCAGGCGGCGCATTTGCGGCCGACCCGGTCGCCGAACCGATTTTTGGTAGCCAGTTGATGACCGAGCAGGAGCGTGTCGAGCACCGCAATGCCATGCGCAGCGCCCGTACCGAGGAGGAACGCGCGGCCGTGCGCGCCAAACACCATGAACAGATGGTGCAACGCGCGCAGGAACGTGGCGTCACCCTGCCGGCCACGCCACCGGAACAAAGGCCTTATGCGGGCCCGCGCGGCGGCATGGGGCCGGGCATGAATGCCGGCGGTCAGGGCATGGGTCCCGGTCGCGGTCGTCAATAGCCCGATGATGTTGTTGCGATTGCTCCGCTTGTTCCTGCTGTCGGCCTGCATCGGCATTGCGCCGGTCCAGGCCGACAGCCGCCAGGATCATGAAGTCGCCCGGCGGGCGCTGGAGGCGGGCGAGATTCTGTCGCTGCGCCAGGTGCTCGCGCGCATCGAGAGCGAGCACCGCGGCGACGTGCTGGAAGTCGAACTGGAGCACGAAGATAGCCGCTGGATCTACGAAGTGAAGATGCTGCGCCGCGACGGCGGCATCAACAAACTGATCATCGACGCGCGCGACGGCAGGGTGCTGGAGGTCAAGGGTCGGCACGGCGGTCGTCGGGGGCGGAATTTGCCGATTGAAAACCAAAAATAATAACCACGAGAACCCTCGTCAATGCTATCGCTACCCGAAATGACATCCTCTTCTCTCCTGCTCTGGATCGCGCTGGGGATCATGGTGCAGATTGCACTGTGGCTCGGCATAAGCTTCTGGCAGCATTGGGCGGAATACCAGGCACTGCGTAACGGTATACGAACTGGCACACAGTTCGCTGAGACTCCCGAACCTGCTCCCGCTTCAGGATGGGGCGCTTACCGAAATTTCCGGGTAGCGCGCAAAGAGGTTGAGGATGGAGCCCAATCCATTTGTTCGTTTTACCTGGTACCGGAAGACGGGTTACCGCTGCCGACGTTCCGGCCGGGTCAATTTCTTACATTTCGACTCGACATACCCAAGCCTGATGGCCAAATCGAGCAGATCGTTCGTTGCTACTCCTTGTCCGATGCACCCGGAAAAGAGTTTTATCGTGTGTCGATCAAACGAGTACCTGCGCCGATTGCCAGTCAGTATCCCCCGGGGCGCTCTTCAAACCACTTCCATGACCATGTGAAGCCCGGAGATATCCTGCAGGTTCGCGCACCCGGAGGGCATTTCCACATTGACCGTAGCCAATCCCCCGTCGTTCTTATCGGTGGGGGTATCGGCATCACCCCGATGCTTTCAATGCTCAACTGGTGCCTGACAGAACAGCCTGGACGCGAGGTCTGGCTGTTCTATGGCGTACGTAACGGCGTTGAGCTGATCAAACGTCGCGAACTCGAAGCGCAAACTGCAACCCACCCGAATTTCCATCTTCGCCTGTGTTTCAGCGCCCCCTCGCCGGACGAAGCATTGGGTCGTGATTACCACCACCAGGGGCGCGTGGATATTCCGCTGTTGAGAAGTGAATTACCACTCAAGCCGTTCGATTTCTACATCTGCGGCCCGACCGCCATGATGGAAAGTCTTGTGTTGGGGCTGGAAGACTGGGGGGTAGCGGAAAACCATGTCCATTACGAAGCTTTTGGCCCGGCGTCAATCAAACGCAAGTCGAGCACGACGACTCCGGGAGCAGCAGCGGAAACCCAGAGCAATCTGGTCGTAACCTTCGCCAAATCCGGCAAGCAGCTACCGTGGCAACCAGAGACCGGTAATCTGCTCGATTTTGCCGAGGCGCATGGCGTAAAGATCGACTCCGGTTGCCGAAGCGGAAGCTGTGGCAGCTGCCAGACCGTCATCCGCTCAGGAGAGGTCGCTTACAAGCATCTGCCTGACTTTGATCCCGAACCGGGAAGCTGCCTGCTATGTAGTTGCAGCCCGAAGAGCAACGTGACCCTGGAGGCTTAAATGACCAACACGCTTTGGCGCAACCATATTCTTCCCTTCACCTTGCTGGTCGGCCTACTCGCTGCAGCAACCCTGCTCGGAGATTATCTTCTGCACCGCTTCGATCTGGTCTGGGTTGGCCGTTATCTTGGCATTCCCGGAACGCTGCTCATCATCGGATCGCTGCTCTACTCGCTGCGCAAGCGCAAGATGATCACCGCCGGCAACGTGAAGTCATGGCTCAGCATGCACGAGATCGGCACCTGGCTAGGATCGTTGATGGTGCTATTGCACGCGGGGATTCACTTCAACGCCATCCTCCCCTGGCTGGCAACCCTGGCAATGGGCATCAATGTCATCAGCGGCATGGTTGGCAAATTGTTGCTCGCCCGTTCGCGTGAGCACGTCATCGGACAGCGGGAGCACTATCAGTTGCGCGGAATGGCCAAGGAAGAAATCGAAAGGGCAGTTTTCTGGGACGCCGTGACACTCGATGCCATGTCCAGGTGGCGCAAGATACATATTCCGATTTTCATTGCCTTCGCTGTTCTGGCCCTTGGTCACATCATCAGCATCTTTCTATTCTGGGGTTGGCGATGAGCAAAACGCTCAAGATCATTCTTGCGATCAACCTGATCGCACTAGCGGTTCTTACCTTCGCTTATCCGCACCTGATGGTTGGCCCCGGGAAATTGATCGCCGCACACAGTAAGCTGGAAACCGACTGCTTTGCCTGTCATGCGCCTTTCTTTGGAACAGCCAACGAACGCTGCATCGCATGCCACAAACCGGAGGAAATCGGCAAACTGACGAGTCTCGGACAAGCGATCAGCAAACCACGCTCCAGTACCCCATTCCATCAAAATCTGCTGAAGCAGGATTGCCTCGCTTGTCATAGCGATCACGCGGGCGTGAAGCGCTTCCGTGTTGAAGGCAGATTCGACCATGCCTTGCTCCAGGCTGATGCGAGGAAACAATGCCAGTCCTGCCACAAATCGCCGAAGGACAAGCTTCACCAACAGATATCCGGCAATTGCAGCCAATGCCACCGCCAGGACAAGTGGATACCAGCGAGCTTTGCGCATGAAAAATACTTCGAACTGGACCGGGACCACAACGTTCAGTGCGTGACTTGCCATATCCGCAATGACTACAGCCGCTATACCTGCTACGGCTGCCACGAGCACACTCAGGACAAGATCCGTCGGGAGCATATCGAGGAAGGTATACGTGACTTCGAGAACTGCGTCGAATGTCATCGAAACGCCGACGAACACGACATACGGATGCCCGGTCGCGAACAAAAAACAGGAAGACGAGAAGGAAGAAGAGATGACGATTGACGACAACCAGAGCAGCACCAGTCTAAAGCCGTACGTATGGATTTCCATCGGCGCCGCAGTTGCCACGATCCTGCTCAAAGGCCTGGCCTGGTGGCTGACGGACTCTGTCGGCTTGCTTTCGGATGCCCTGGAATCCTTCGTTAATCTGGCGGGAGCGTTGATGGCGCTGTGGATGCTTTCCCTAGCAGAACGACCGGCGGACGACAATCACCCCTACGGTCACGGCAAGGCAGAATATTTCTCGAGTGCCTTCGAAGGCTTTCTCATCTTTCTGGCGGCAATCAGTATCGGCTATACCGCCATTGAGCGACTTCTGGCGCCAAAGGCACTGGAGGCGGTCGGCGTCGGCCTGCTGGTGTCGCTGCTGGCCTCGCTCATCAATCTGGCCGTTGCCATGTTGCTGATCAAGGCCGGACGCGAACACCGCTCCATCACACTGGAAGCCAACGCCCACCACCTGATGACCGATGTCTGGACATCGGGCGGTGTCATCCTGGCCGTCGGCCTGGTGGCACTATCCGGATGGCATTGGCTCGACCCGGCGATTGCGCTGCTCGTTGCGGCCAATATCATTTGGGCCGGTTGGCACCTGATGCGTCGTTCCGCTTCCGGTCTCATGGATATCGCCCTTCCGGCCGAACAAATCGGCCAGATCACCCGGATACTGGAGCAACACGCCGAAGACGGCATCACCTATCATGCCTTGCGCACCCGGCAGGCCGGGCGACGCTCCTTCGCCAGTTTTCACCTGCTCGTGCCGGGTAACTGGTCGGTACAGAGAGCGCACGACCGGGCCGAGCAAATCGAACACGCATTACGGCTGGCCATTCCGGGCATGCATATCACTTCACACATCGAACCGCTTGACGACCCCTGTTCAATGGACGACCAGGCACTCGATCGGGAATAACCAGGAGAATATCGATGCGCATCCTGCTGGTCGAAGACGAACCGACACTGAATCTCCAGGTCGCCCGCAAGCTGAAGGCCGAGGGCTACATCGTCGAGGTCGCGGTCAACGGGCGCGATGCGCTGCATCTGGGCATGGAGAACGATTTCGACGCGGTGATCCTCGACCTCGGCCTGCCGCTGCTCGACGGACTGTCGGTACTGACACGCTGGCGGGGTGGCGGGCGCACCATGCCGGTACTGATCCTGACTGCGCGCGGCGACTGGCACGAACGGGTGGCCGGGATCGACGCCGGTGCCGACGATTACCTGGTCAAACCCTTCCACATGGAAGAACTGCTTGCCCGCCTGCGCGCCCTGATCCGGCGCAGCGCCGGCCAGGCCAGCAACGAGCTGGTATGCGGCAGTTTGCGCCTGGATATCCGGCGGGCGGCAGCGAGCGTCGAAGGTCAGAGTCTGGCGCTGACCAGCCACGAATTCAAGGTGCTGGCCTACCTGATGCAGCGCCGTGGCGAGGTCGTCTCGCGTAGCGAACTCTCCGAGCACATCTACCCGCAGGACAGCGACCGCGACTCCAACACCATCGAAGTCTTCGTCGGCCGGCTGCGCAAGAAACTGCCCAACGGAATGATCGAAACGGTACGCGGCTTCGGTTACCGCCTGGGGCAGCCCGCATGAAGGCAGGCAGCACCTCGCTGCGTTTCCGCCTGCTGGTCGGGACGCTGGTCTGGGTGGCCGCCACCGTCGGCATTGCCGGCTGGGTCTTGCAAAGCATGTTCGAACAACAACTGTCGCGCCAGTTCGACAACGAACTGAGCATGCACCTGGCCCAACTGGCCGCCCATCTTGAAACCGATGCCGGCGGCAATCCCGTGCTTGCCCGGCCGCTCAGCGACCCGCGCCTGGAACGTCCCTACTCGGGCCTTTACTGGCAGGTCGAGCGCATGGCACCCGACAACAGCGGCGTGATCGCCCTGCGTTCCCGTTCGCTGTGGGATGCCCAATTGCCGGTGCCCGCCGACCGGCTGGCCGATGGCGAGCGCCACACCCATCGCGTCAGCGGCCCGGACGGGGAAGCGCTGCGCATGCTGGAACAGGTCATGCAACCGGCCGAAGGCCCGGATCAGAGCTGGCGCCTGATCGTCGCCGCCGACGAACGCTTGCTGGCCGAGCCCGTAGCCCGCTTCCGCACGCTGCTGATCGGCGCCCTGGCCCTGCTCGCCTTGGGGCTGATGGTCGCTGCAGCCTTCCAGGTTGTCGCTGGTCTGCGCCCACTCAAGCGCCTGCGCGAAGAATTGTCACTGCTGCGCGACGGCCGACGGACAACACTGAGCGAAGACCACCCGAGCGAAATCGAGCCGGTGGTCGACGAACTGAATGCCGTGCTCAGCCGCAATGCCGATTTCGTCACCCGCGCCCGCCACCAGGCCGGCAATCTCGCCCACGCGGTCAAGACCCCGCTGGCGGTGATGGCCAACGCTGCCGCCGAGGCAGATGGCCCGTTCGCCGAACTGGTGCACAACCAGGTCATCGCCGCCCGCCAGCAGATCGACCGTCACCTGGCGCTGGCCAGGGTTGCTGCCGCCGCCCAGGATAAAGGCTTGCGCTGCCAAGTGGCGCCGGTCATCGAGGGCTTGGTCCGCGTCATGCAGCGCGTCCACCCCGAGCGCAGCTTCACCTTCACCCCCGGCGAGACGGCACGTGAAATGCTGTTTCGCGGCGAAGCCCAGGACCTCCAGGAAATGCTCGGCAACCTGCTCGACAACGCCGGCAAGTGGGCCTGCAGCCAAATTCGCATCGCCATTTCGGCCGATGCGGAGCAGTTGCATCTCGATATCGACGACGACGGCCCCGGCATCCCGGTGGACCGACGGGCCGCGCTGCTGCAACGCGGCCAGCGCGGCGACGAAAAGGTCGCCGGCGCCGGCCTGGGTCTGGCCATCGTCAGCGAACTGGCCACGCTTTACCAAGGACAGCTTGAACTACTCGATGCCCCGGGCGGTGGTCTGCGGGCCCGTCTGAAGCTACCCCTGGCGCGCTGAAATCAGTGGGTGAGCCACCCCACCACCGGCACCACCGCCACCCCGGCCCCGATCAGCAGGCTCTGGCGGACGAAACTCTCGCGCTGCTTGTGCAGTAGCGGAAAGATGTCGGCCAGCGCGACGTAGATGAAGCTGGAGGCGGCAATCACCAGCACGTAGGGGAGGACGAAATCGGCCGCCGACAGCGCAAAGAAACCGAGCGCACCGCCGAGCAGCGAACTCAGGCTGGAGCCGGCATTGGCGATGAAGGCCTTGGTATTGCTCCAGCCGGCATTGCGCAGCAGCACGAAGTCGCCCATTTCCTGCGGCACTTCGTGGGCGATGATGGCGACCGTCGTGGTCACGCCGAGCATCGGGTCGGCAATGAAGGCGGCGGCGATCAGCACGCCGTCGACGAAATTGTGGAAGGCATCGCCGATCAGGATCAATGGCGGCGCCGTCACCGTTGCGTGGTGACCGTCGTGCGACGCGCAATCGCCGTGCGAGTGGCGCCACAGCGCCAGGCGCTCGAGGGCGAAGAAGGTGAACAGCGTGCCCAGCATCAGCGCGAACAAGGTAGCGAACGGGCCACCGTGGTTGTGCCCGGCGTGCGCATCCTCCTCGGCGGCGATGGCGGCGTGGTCGTCCGGGCCATGGTCGTGACCAGCGTGGATGTCCACCGGCGGCAGCGAGTTGAAGGCTTCCGGCAGGATGTGCAGGAAGGCCGACGACAGCATGACGCCGGCAGCAAACGCCACCAGGATTGCCGTCGACTGCCGGGACAGGCGGAACACCACCATCGCCGCTGCGGCCATGCTGATCAAACCGCCGGCCAGGCAGGCCAGCAGGATCATGCTCAGGGTACTCATCGTTTCTTTCCTTGATTCACTTGATAGGGTTCAACCCGCTCGGCAGCGATACGGTAGGCATAGACGCCCATGCCGCTGTCGCCGCCCTGCAGGTTGATGGTGCCGCTGACCCAGAAGGTTTCCATGGTCCGCATGCCCTTCACCGGCTTGGCCGGGACGACATGGATGACCTGGTTCGACGGCGGCGGCGGCACATGCACGCAGGCACCGAAATACGGCACCAGCAGGAACTCGATGACATCGTCGCCTTTACGCTCGAGCGGCACGACGAAGCCGGGAATACGAATGCGCTGGCCATTCAGCGCGGGCTCGACCGGCGCCTTGTCCCATTCCTTGCGGACGCTGGCAAGCAGTTCGGCGGCTCGCGGATCGCTATCCTGCAATTTGTTGAGATCGATGCCCTTGAACGCCGCCATCGGGTCCCAGCCCTTGGGCATCAGGTCATCCCACATGATTTCCTTGAATCCCTTGACGCCCCCCTTGGCGGCAGGCAGCCGGTCGCCGACACGGTAATCGCTGGCCGGGGCCAGCATGGGCACGAGCAGCGCAAACAACAGCAGGCAAGGCTTCAGCATTCTTGTTCCTTCATGAACGGGGGATCAGTCCGTCGGCCAGCGACAGACGATAGGCACGCCAGGCCGGCAGCACACCGACGGACAGGCCGCAGACCAGCACGGCGCCGAGAAGTTTCATTTCGCCCACGCTCACCGCCAGCGGCAGGGCCGCCAGACCGAAAGCGGCCAGCAGATCGCCGCCGATGGCAGCAAACAGGCTGACCGCGGCCAGCCCGAGCAGGCAGCCAAGCAGGCTGACCAGGCCACTTTCGAGCAGCAACAAGCCAAGAATGTGCCGTCGTCCGGCGCCGATGGAGCGCAGGATGGCCATTTCGCGGCGGCGCTGGTCGAGGCCGGCGAGCATGGTCGCCATCAGGCCGGCCAGACCGACCGCCAGCACCAGCCAGGAAACCGCCTGCAAAGCCCGTTCGACGACACCGACGGTCTGCCACAACTGGTCGAGGGCGACGCCGGGCATCACGGCGAGCAGCGGCTCGTCGGCAAACTGGTTGATCCGGCGCTGGATGCGGAAGACCTCGGCGCGCTGGTGCAGGCCGACCAGGAAGGCGGTGATCGATTTCGGCGTCAGGTCGAACTTCTGCACCACCTCGGCGCCGATGTTGAAGCCGGGCACCGGCGCGCCGCCGATCCAGTCGAGGTGGATGGCCTCGATGGCCGCCAGGCCGACATGCACGGTGCGGTCGACCGGCGTACCGGTCGGCGCCAGGATGCCGACCACGGTGAACGGCTTGTCGTCGTGCGCCATGCCGGGCAGGCCGCCATCGCCGTGGCTCAGGGTGATCTGGTCGCCGACGCGGTAGCCGAGACGCTGGGCGACTTCGGCGCCGAGCACTGCGTCGAAGATGCCGGCGAAGACGACGCCGTCGGCCAGGCGTAAAGGCTGACGGTCGCCGTAGCGGAAATGGGTGAAGTAATCGGCCGTGGTGCCGAGCACCGGATACCCGCGATGCGAATCGCCGAGCGACAAGGGCACGCTCCAGGCAATGGCCGGATCGGCAGCAATTTTCTGGTAGCTTGCCCAGTCGAGGTTGTTGGTCGCCTCGCCGAGGCGGAAGACCGAATACAGCACCAGCTGGACCGGGCTGGTGCGGGCGCCGACGATCAGATCGCTGCCCGAGACCGATTGCGCGAAACTGTCGCGCGCCGCCTCACGGATGCGTTCGACCGACAGCAGCAGGGTCGCCGCCAGCATCACGGCGAGCAGGGTCAGCCCCAGGCTGAGCCGGCGATTCCAGGCGCTGGCCAGGGCCAGCCGCAGCAAGGCGCTCATGCCGGCAACTCCCCGGCCAGGGCAAAACTGGCGTCGAAATGTGCCGCCAGCCGCTGGTCGTGGCTGACGAAAACGACGGTGCTGGCCACCGCCTTCGCTTCCGCCAGCAAAAGGTCGATGAAGGCATCCTGGCGGGCGGCGTCGAGGGCCGAAGTCGGCTCGTCGGCGATGACGATTTCCGGCCGACCGATCAGCGCCCGGGCGGCAGCAACGCGCTGTTGCTGGCCGACCGACAGTTCGGCGGCCGGCGCGTCATGCACGGGCGCGGCCAGATCGAGCGCGGCGAGCAGGCGGCGCGCCTCGGCCACCGGGTCGCCGGCGCGTTGCGCGCGGCGGCGCGAAAAGCGGCAGGGCAGCAGCACGTTCTCCAGCGCCGACAGCCAGGGCAGGAGATTGAATTGCTGGAAGATGAAACCGAGGTGATCGGCGCGGAAGGCGTCGCGGCGCGCCGCCGGCAAGTCGCCGAGCACCTGCCCGAGCACTTCGATGCGCCCACGTTCGGGCAGCAGCACACCGCCAAGCAGATTCAGCAGCGTGCTTTTGCCGGCGCCGCTGGGACCGTGCAGGAACAAACTTTTGCCGGCGTCGACCTGCAATCCGCGCAGGCAGACCGCCGGCGCCGCATCGGGACGCCAGCGAAACAGCAGATCATCGATGCGGATCGCCGCCGGCGTCATGTTTACCAGGCGAATACCGGGTTCTTGGCGTCGAGTTTGCCGGCCTTCTGGCCCTTGGGACCGGCGAAGCTGACGTTGAGCGAACGCACGCGCGGGAATTCCGCCGACACCGTGGACTTGAGGTTGGTCAGCGCGGCCGGCTGGGCGCAGCGGTAAACGTAACGCACCTCGACATCGCCGTGGCCGTGATGGCCCTTGGCGCCTTCGAGCAGGGGCGCATCGATCTTCTGTTCGCTCGCCACGCACTGGGCGGCCGCCGTCGGCGTGAACAGTTTGGCCGGCGTCTTCAGTTTTTCCAGCGCCGCCTGCACCGTCAGTTGCTCGCGGGCGTTGCGCGGCGCCCGTTCGAAACCGACCACATCGTGCTGCGGCAGCTCCAGCAACAGGGTCAGCTGGTCGCCTTCGACGACGATGCCAAGCTGACCGACACCGTGGTTATGGGCGTGGTCGTTATGGGCAAAAGCCAGGGCCGGCAGCAGGGCGGCCAGGATCAGGGGGAGCTTTTTCATCGGGTTCTCCTTCAAGACAAAATCAGACGGCGGAGGGGTTGCGCAGGCGCTCGCCGCGCCTGAGCTTTTCGAACAGCTGCGGGTCGCGCCAGGCCTGGGTGATGGCCTCGGAAAAAACGATGCGGTCGAGGTCGATCAAGCCCATGCGCGGGTTGTCGGCGTCCTCGCGGAAGCACTGGGCGTAGCCGGTCTCGGTTTCATGGACGATCACCGAATGCAGGCGCACGTCCTGCTCGCCGTTGACGGTGTCGGTCAGACGCAACAGCGTATCGACCAGGCGGAAGAACAGACGCGAGAACTGCTCGGCGCTGGGCGACACCGGCAGGCTGATCCAGCGTTCGGAAAAGCGTTTGCAGGCAGCGACATAATCCGCGTCGTCGCCGTCCCAGATGGCGACGGCGTGATCGAAGGCGTCGATCAGGTCGCGCGGGCCGCCCTTGAGCAGGCCGAAGTCGTAGAGCATCTGGCCGTTGTCAAAGGCGTGCGCTTCGAGGATCAGCTCGACCTTGTACGAATGGCCGTGGATCGAATGCGAGCAGCGGCGCGTGCTGCAACCGCGCACGATATGGGCGTTCTCGAACTTGAACAGCTTGCGGATCAGCATTGGTCGCGCACTCCACAGAACATCGCGAAGGCCTGCTCGACCAGCGACTGGTCGAGATCGCGAACGATGAAGACGAGCCGGCTCTGGCGGTCGTTGTACGGCGCTTGCGCCGGCCAGTCGTCGAGCCGGGTGTAGGGATAAAGAACGTGCTGGACGCACTGGACGACGCGCGGCTTGTGGTCGCCGACAACGTTGAGCAGGCCCTTGATGCGCAGGATGCGCTCGCCCATGGTCTCCAGCAGGACACCGACGGCGTCGGCGAAACTCGGCCAGGCGAGCGGCTCGGCAAAGGTCAGGGCGAAGCTGTAGACATGCGCATCGTGCCGGTCGACGTCGTGGCGATGATGGTGGCCATGCGCTTTGCGGCGCTCGTCGCGGACCTTTTCCTCGGCCAGCCAGCCGGCCACATCGGGCGACTTGGCGGCCGGGTCGTAGAGGCCGCAGGCGAGGATCGCCGAGGGCGGGACTTGGCCGCGCGCTATCGGCAGTTGCGGCGCCGACGGGTTCATCGTGGTCAGCCGGGCGGACAGCGCGGCCAGTTGCTCCGGCGTTGCCAGGTCGGCCTTGGTCAGCAGCAGCCGGTCGGCCATCGCCACCTGCTTGATCGCCTCGCCGTGCGCCGCCAGCTGGCCCTCGCCGTGGGTCGCGTCGACTGCGGTGACGACGCCATCGATGCGGTAACGCTCGGCCAGGAAGAAATCTTCCATCAGCGTGTAGATCACCGGCGACGGGTCGGCCAGACCCGTGGTTTCGATGACGACGCGGCGGATCGGCTTGATCTCGCGGCGCAGGCAGCGCATGAACAGGTCGGTCAGGCTGCGCGTCAGGTCGCCGCGCACGGTACAGCAGATGCAGCCGGCGTCGAGCAGGATCACGTCGTCGTCGATCTTCTCGACCAGGTGATGGTCGACGGCAACCGAGCCGAACTCGTTGATGAGCACGGCGGTTTCAGCCATTTCCGGCTGTTGCAGCAGGTGATTGAGCAGCGTCGTCTTGCCGGCGCCGAGAAAGCCGGTGAGGATGACGACCGGAATGCGCCGGTCGGCGTCGTCGGCCATCATGCGATCAACCGCCGAACTGGCGCCGCTTCTGCTCGTGACGCTCCTGGGCTTCCAGACACAGGCTGGCGGTCGGCCGGGCGAGCAGGCGGGCGATGCCGATCGGCTCGCCGGTATCTTCGCACCAGCCGTAGCTGCCGTCGTCGATGCGCTTGAGCGCCTGGCCGATTTTCTTCAGCAGCTTGCGCTCGCGGTCGCGCACGCGCAGTTCCAGCGTGTGCTCTTCCTCGGCGCTGGCGCGATCGTTGGGATCGGGTTCAGCAGCATTGTCCTGCAGATGGTGCGTGGTTTCCTCGGCGGCGCCGCGCAGTGCGGCTTCCTCATCAAGCAGGCGCTGACGGAAGAAGGCCAGTTGCGCCGGCGACATGTATTCATCGTCGGCAGCGGCGAGAAGTTCTGCCTCGGTCGGCAGCTTGGTGGATCGGCTCATCGAACGTTCCTTGATCGTCGTGATTTGGTGCAGGAAGTCGGCAATGTTATAACATCGCATACCCACCACCAAGCCGATTCGATGAATACCGAACTCTGCGACGAAAGCCAGGCGCTGGAACGTGCCGCCAGCCATTGTCGACAACAGGGTGCCAGCCTGACGGCGATCCGCCGCGAAGTCCTGGCCCTGCTCTATCGAACGCCCAAGGGCATCAAGGCCTACGACCTGCTCGAACAGATGCGGCAGTCGCGCGGCAATGCCTCGCCGCCAACCATCTACCGCGCCCTCGACTTCCTGATCGAGCACGGCCTGGCGCACAAGATCGGCCGCATGAACCTGTTCGTCGCCTGCCGCCACGGCAACCATTCGGCACCGAGCCTCTTCCTGGTCTGCCCGAAATGCAATGCGGTGACCGAACTGGAAGACGCCAACGTCGCCACCACCCTCTGCGCCAGCCTGGCCGCCACCGGCCACCGCCTGGACAGCCCGGAAGTCGAGATCAGCGCGGTGTGTCCGCAGTGCGCGGGGAATTAGCCTCCAGCACACGCAACAGCGAACTCGTGTCGTTCTTGCCGAAACCCAGCGCCATCAGCGCGTTGAGTTGCTGGGCGACGCTTGCCGTCAGCGCCACCGGCACGCCGCTCTGGCGCGCTGCTTCGAGTACCAGCCCGAAATCCTTGTGATGCAGGCGTGCCTCGATGCCGGCCGAAAAATCGCGGTCGACCATGCGCTGGCCCATGATCTCAAGCACGCGCGAGCCGGCCGAACCGCCGGCCAGCGCCTGCTTCACCTTGGCCGGATCGACCCCGGCGGCGGCGGCCAGGCGCATTGCTTCGGCGACCGCCTCGATGGCGGCGACCATGATCATCTGGTTGCAGGCCTTGGCGACCTGGCCAGCACCGTTGGGGCCGATATGGACGATGCGCTGGCCGAGTTTTTCGAGCAGCGGACGCACCCGTTCGAGCACCGCCGCGTCGCCACCAGCCATGATCGCCAATGTCGCGTCTTTCGCCCCCTGCTCGCCGCCGGACACCGGCGCGTCGAGCATGTGGATGCCTTTCTCCGCCAACTGGCCGGCGATACGCCGGGCGACGTCGGGCGCGATGGTCGAGCAATCGACCAGCATGCTGCCCGGCGCCATGCCGTGGATCAAGCCGTTGTCGCCGAGCGTCACGCCTTCAACATCGGCACTCGAGGTGATGACGGTGAACACGACCTCGCACGCAGCGCCCAGTTCGGCCGGCGAGGCATGAACCGTCGCTGGCAGGCCGGCACAGCTTGCCGAGCGGCGCGCCCAGACGTGCAACGCGTGGCCGGCCGCCTGCAGATGCAGGGCCATCGGGCGCCCCATTGCGCCCAGTCCGATGAAACCGACCTTCATGCCTGTCCCGACAGGCTTTCCAGGAGCTTCAGCACGGCAATCGAATCCTCCTCGCCCAGGCCGGAACCGACCATGGCGTTGAACATCTGAGCGGTCGCTGCCGACCCCGGCAGACACAGCCCGAGTTCGTGCGCCGTCTGCATGACGATGTTCAGGTCCTTTTCATGCATCCAGCTCTTGAAGCCCGGCTTGAAATTGCGGTCGAGCATGCGCTGACCGTGGTTTTCCAGGATCTTCGAGTAGGCGAAGCCGCCGAGCAGCGCCTCGCGCACCTTGCCGCGGTCGACACCGTTCTTCGAGGCAAAGGCCATCGCTTCAGCAACCGCCAGCACGCCCATGCCGGTGACGATCTGGTTGGCCGCCTTGGTCACCTGACCGGCACCCGGCCCACCGACGTGGACGATGTTCTTGCCCATGCATTCGAATGCCGGCTGGGCGCGGGCAAAGGCGGCATCTGAGCCGCCGGCCATGATCGACAGCGTGCCGGCAATCGCGCCGACCTCGCCACCGGACACCGGCGCGTCGACGAAATCGACGCCAGCCGCCGCCAGGTCGGCGTGAATCGCGCGTGCCGCCGCCGGCGCGATGGTGCTCATGTCGACGGCGACCAGCCCCGGAACGGCAGCACTGGCGACGCCGCGCATGACTTCGGCGACGTCGGGCGCATCGGCGACCATGGAAATCACCAGTTCCTGGCCGCGCGCCACATCAGCCGGCGACGCAGCGCCGCTGGCGCCGGCATCGAGCAAGGGCTGCATCGATTCGGCGCGGCGCGCCCAGACGGTGACCTGGTGGCCACCCTTCAACAGATTGAGCGCCATCGGGCGCCCCATGATGCCCAGGCCGATAAAACCAATCTTCATGTCCCGCTCCTCCATGTTGTCAGGCGGATTCTAGCCGATCGGCCGGCAAGTCGACGGCGGCGAAAATTGCCGGAGGACGTGAATCGACCCACCACGCCGACCCCAGGGAATCGGCGAAATGCCGGTAGCGCGGGACAGCGGCGGACGCGCCACCATTTCATGGCACCGGGCACGCTTGTTGCACAGAGGAAGCCATGGGCAACTGGACGGCAATCTGCCGTCGCCACCGCCAGGAGGCAATATGTCGAGCAACGCCATCATCCGCAAGACTTTCGATTTTTCGCTGCTTTCCGGCATGCAGCGCGGGCAAGGCAATCCTGCGGCAGCGGGCGGCAACTTCCTGGCCGTCCTGCAGGAGCGGCTGGCCGATTTCAAATCCCAGGCCATGGACAGCCTGCTCAACGGCGGCAGCACCACCGGCGCCATGAACGCCCTGCTGACGAATGCCCCCTTGATGGCCAACGGCCGCAATCCGGCGCTGTTCGATCCGGAATCAGCCTACGCGATGATGACCACGATCAACCGTAAAGAGGTTGTTTACAAAGCCGAATTCGCCGAAATGACCGCCATGGGAGATTACGTCGCGGCGATGCAGCAGGAAGCCGGCAAACTGGGCACAATCGACCAGAGCAGCAGCGCCGACGAAATCCGCAGCCGCCTGCAGGCCTTCGCCGACGCCTATAACGGCTGGATCGACCGCTTCGACGAGGTATTGGCCAACGGCGGCCTGCTGGCCGGCACGCATGCCGCAACCGTGTCGCAGTGGGAACTGGAAAAGAGCATCGAGAGCATTTTCAACGGTGCCGGCAGCGGTGTTCGCGGCATGGGCGCGCTCGGACTGGAGATCGATCCGGTCACCAACATGGCCAGTCTCGACACCGCCCGCCTGGACCGTGTACTGGCCAGCAACCCGAACGGTGCGGTGAACGCAATCCGTGAATTCAGCGGCAACTTTGCCCGCTCCGCGGAATTGCTAAATTCAGAGAACAATTTCATTCCCAACCGGATGAACAACCTGAGCCGCGTCATCGACTACATCGACACCAACAAGGCATCGCTGCAAATGGAATTCGGTCTTGGCGACAGCGCCCGCCCAAGCGGCGAAGTCGCCCGGGCACTGGCGGCCTATCAGGCGATGCGCGGCATCAGCGTCTGAATTCAGCCAGCCGGCGACAAACGCTCGCGCAAGCTGTCGATTGCCGCCTGCTCGCCACGGATGCTGAAAAAGGCGCCGTTCTCGTCCGCCCGCTCGGCCAGTACCTGACAGTTGGCGAATAGTTCACCGCGCAACTGCTGGGCCGACCAGGGAATAAACAGTTCAGCCTCGACCAGCGCCGCCTGGAAAAAATCGACGATGATCTGGTGCAGACACGCCACATCGTCCGGCCGAACAGCGCTCATCACCACGCAATCCGGGTACTGTTCACGCAATCTGGCCGTGCATTCGACTTGTGCCGCCTCGTTTCCGACATGGTCGATCTTGTTGAAGATGCGCAGGCGCGGCAGGGTGTCGGCGCTGATTTCGGCCAGAACATGGTCGGTGACTTCGAGCTGGCGTTCGAAACCGGGGTCACTGGCATCGATCACATGCAGCAGCAGGCCGGCATCGAGCGCCTCGTCGAGGGTCGACTTGAACGAGGCGACCAGGCCGTGCGGCAGGTTCTTGATGAAGCCGACGGTGTCGCTGACCAGCACGCGCGGCACGCTTTCCGGGTGCAGCGTGCGCACCGTCGTGTCGAGGGTGGCGAACAGTTTGTTGGCGACCAGCACCTCGCTACCGGTCAGCGCCCGCATCAGCGTCGATTTGCCGGCATTGGTGTAGCCGACCAGGGCGACGCTGGCCAGGCTCTGGCGTTCCTGGCGGCGCGCGCGCTGGGTCTGACGCTCGGCATCCATGGCAACAATTTCCAGTTGCAGCTCGGCGATGCGGTCGCGGATCTTGCGCCGGTCCAGTTCGGTATGCGATTCGCCGGCGCCGCGGCCGCCGACACCGCTACGCTGGCGGCCCTGCGGCCCGGCCAGTTTGGCCGCTTCGCGCAGTCGCGGCGCCATGTAGCCGAGGCGGGCGATTTCGACCTGCGCCTTGGCGGCACGCGAACGGGCGTTGTTATGGAAGATTTCGAGGATGACCATGGTCCGGTCCATCACCGGGCAACCGGTGGCCTTTTCCAGGTTGCGCGCCTGCGACGGCGAGATTTCATGATCGACGAGAATGGCATCGATCTCACGGTCGGCCGTGTGCTCGACGTAATGAGCGATTTCCTCGCACTTGCCGACGCCAACATAGGACGTCGTATCGAAACTGCCGCGCTTCTGGATGAAGGTGTCGACCACCGTGTAGCCGAGCGTCTTGGCCAGTTCGCGCAGTTCGGCCAGCGAGGACTCGAATTCGACATCGCTGACACTGGGTAGCTGGACGGCCGCAACGATGGCGACGGCGGGTTTTTCTCTCAATTCGACGGACATTCGGGCAGGGCTTCTCGACAACGGCGGGAAGCAGAGTGTACCCGTCAACTGGGCCGTCGCTGCGACTACCTTCGGATCAGAGGCCGCAGGAGCTGCCGCCCGACTTTACGCCAAGCTTCTTCAGCAGCTTCTCCGGCGGGCAGAACCCGGTGAAGCCGCTCTGGAACAGGTTGAAGCCGACGAAGGCGGTGAATGCCAGGAACCATTCCGAAACGAAGACCGGGCTGCCCTGCCAGCCGAGGGCCAGCGAGAGCATGACGAAGAAGCCGGCCATGATGCGGATGATGCGTTCGGTGGTCATGATTGATGCTCCTTGCGGAAGGCTGCGTAGTAGAGAACCGGAATGACGACCAGGGTCAGCAGTGTGGACACCAGGATGCCGAAGATCAGCGCCAGCGCCAGACCGTTGAAGATCGGGTCGTCGAGGATGAACATGGCGCCGAGCATGGCGGCCAATGCGGTCAGCGCGATCGGCTTGGCACGCACCGCCGCCGACTGGATCACCGCGTCGTGGAAATCCATGCCGGCAGCGACCTGCTGCTTGATGAAATCGACGAGCAGGATCGAGTTGCGGACGATGATGCCGGCCAGCGCGATCATGCCGATCATCGAAGTCGCGGTGAATTGCGCGCCGAACAAGGCATGTCCGGGCATGACACCGATAATGGTCAGCGGGATCGGCGCCATGATGATCAGCGGCACCAGATAGCTGCCGAAGTGAGCGACCACTAGCAGATAAATCAATATCAGGCCGACCGCGTAGGCCAGACCCATATCACGGAAGGTCTCGTAGGTGACCTGCCACTCGCCGTCCCATTTGACGCTGTAACCGGCATAGGGATCGGTCGGCTGACGGATGAACCATTCGCCGAGCCTGCCGCCTTCCTTGAGTTCCATGCCGTTGATCCGGCTGCGGATGTCGAACATGCCGTAGAGCGGCGAATCAAGCTGGCCGCCCATGTCGCCGACGACGTAGACGACCGGCAGCAGGTCCTTGTGGTAGATGGTCTTTTCGCGCACCGTGTCGCGCACTTCGACCAGCTCGGATACTGGCACCAGTTGGCCATCGCGGGAACGGACCCGCAACTTGAGCAGCGTATCGAGCGCCGACTTCTGCGCTGACGGCAGCGTGATCCGCACCGGCACGGCGAACTTGGATTCGGCATTGCGCACCGGCGTCACGTCCATGCCGGCCAGCCCCATGCCGACGACTTCGACAATGTCGCGCTGCGCCACGCCCAGTTGCGCGGCCTTGGCCTGCAGGACATGGAGCACGAATTTGCGCGCATCGGCGTCGATGTAGTCATCTATGGCAACGATGTCGGGCGTTTCGCTGAAGGCCTGGCGCACCTGCTTGCCGACGGCGATCTGGCCGGCGTAATCAGGGCCGTAGATCTCGGCGACGATCGGCGACATCACCGGCGGCCCCGGCGGCACTTCGACGACTTTGGCGACGCCGCCGTTACGCTGACCGACGGCTTCAACCGCCGCGCGCACGCCGGCGGCGATTTCATGACTTTTCCGCGAACGCTTGGCCTTGTCGACCAGATTGACCTGGATGTCACCCTTTTCCGGCGCCGCCCGCAGGTAATACTGGCGGACCAGACCGTTGAAGTTGATCGGGCTGGCGGTGCCGGCGTAGGCCTGGTAGTTCGTCACCTCCTCGACTTTGGCCAGCTCGGCACCGATTTCCTGCAGCACCCGCGCCGTTTCCTCGACCGGGGTGCCGGCCGGCATGTCGACGATGATCTGGAACTCGCTCTTGTTGTCGAAGGGCAGCATCTTCAGCACGACGAGCTGGAAGTAAGCCAGCGACACCGAACCGAGGATCAGCACAACGACGGCGATGGCCAGCTTGACGCGCGCGGCGGCGCCCGTCAGCGGATCAAGGAAGGGCGTCAGCAGCTTGCGGAAAGTGCTGTCGAGCTTGGCATCCAGCTTCGACGCCGCCGGCGCACCATGACCGGCACCGTGCGACTTCATCAGCCGTACCGCCAGCCAGGGCGTGACGACGAAGGCGATGGCCAGCGACAGCGCCATGCCCATCGACGAGTTGATCGGGATCGGGCTCATGTACGGGCCCATCAGCCCGGAAACGAAGGCCATCGGCAAGAGCGCGGCGATAACGGTCAGCGTCGCCAGGATGGTCGGCCCACCGACTTCATCCACCGCGCCGGGGATGATTTCGAGCAGCGTCTTTTCCGGATACAGACCCTGCCAGCGGTGGATGTTTTCAACCACCACAATCGCGTCGTCGACCAGGATGCCGATCGAGAAGATCAGCGCGAACAGCGACACCCTGTTGAGCGTGAAGCCCCAGGCCCAGGAGGCGAACAGCGTCGCCGCCAGGGTCAGGGTCACGGCGATACCGACGATCACCGCTTCGCGCTTGCCCAGCGCAAAGAAGACCAGCAAGACGACGAATGCGGTGGCGAAAACCAGCTTGCCGATCAGCTTCTGTGCTTTTTCGGTCGCCGTCTCGCCGTAGTTGCGGGTGACCGTGACCTCGACGCCGTCGGGAATGACGATATTTTTCAGGCTTTCAATACGGTCGACCGCAGCATTCGCCACGTCGGCGGCATTGACCCCGGGCTGCTTGGAAATCTGGATGGTGACCGCCGGGAACTCGCCGGCCTGGGTGCCGAACCAGGCGTAGCGCTGCGGCTGGTCGGGGCCGTCCTCGACCGTGGCGACGTCGCTCAGGTAGATCGGCTTGCGCTCGCGAACTGCAACGACCAGGCGCTTCACATCCGCCGCCGACTCGAGGTAGGTGCCGGTCTGCACGAGGATTTCGCGATTGCCGGCGACCAGGCTGCCGGAGGTCTGCAGCGCATTGGACACCGTCAGCGCACCGGCAATGTCCTGCGGCGTGACGCCGTAGGCGTTCATCCGCTCGGCGTCGAGCAGCACGCGCACTGCGTGGTCCGGGCCGCCGAGCGTCGAGATGTCGCGCGTGCCCTTGATGCGCTTGAGTTCGATCTCGACGGCGCGCGCCACCTGCTGCAGTTCGTAGGCCGAACGTGCCGGATCGGCGGTGTGGAAGGTCAGCGCAACGATGGGCACGTCGTCGATGCCGCGCGGCTTGATCACCGGCTCGGACACGCCGAGATTGGCCGGCAGCCAGTCGCGATGCGCCATCACCGTGTCGTGCAGGCGCAGTACCGCGTCGTTGTACTTGACGCCGACCTCGAACTGCACGGTGATCACCGCCATGCCCGGGCGCGACATCGAATAGACGTGCTCGACACCATGCATGCGCGACAACACCTGCTCGCCCGGCGTCGCCACCAGGTTCTCGACATCCTTGGCCGAAGCGCCCGGCCAGGCGACCAGCACGTCGGCCATGGTCACGTCGATCTGCGGCTCTTCCTCGCGCGGCGTGACCAGGGTCGCGAAAACGCCCATCAGGAAGGCGACCAGCGCGAGCAGCGGGGTGATCCGCGAATCCTGGAAGGCGGCGGCAATACGCCCGGAAATGCCGAGCGAGGTCTTTTCGGCGGCCATGGCCTACTTGCCCGACTGAACTTGAATGGCCGCCTTGACCGGATCGGTGACCACCTTGTCACCTGCAGCCAGCCCGGCCAGCACCTCGATCTCGCCCTGACCGACGGCTTCGCCGAGGCGCAACTGGCGCAGGACGAGACGTTGATCGGCGGTCTGCACATAGACGGCGGCAACTTCGCCGCGGCGCAGTATCGCGCCGGCCGGTACGGTCAGCTTGTCGGCGCGGCCGGTAACGAAATGGACCCGGGCGAACATGCCGGGAACGGCTTCCGCCAGTCCCGGCAGACTGACACGCACCTGCGCGACATGGGTCGCCGCATCGACCGTGGGCAGCACCTGGATGGCGCTCGCATCGACCCATTTGCCGAGTTCCGGGAACTCAACGCGGGCACTGCTGACGCCGCGCATGGCCGGCAGGCGATGCTGGGGAATGCTGGCGGTGACGCGCAGGCTGCCCGGTTGGTAAATGGTGAACAACGGCGTTCCCGGCATCGCCATGTCGCCGGCTTCAACATGCCGGCGGGCGACGATGCCGGTCATCGGCGCGACGATGCTCGCGTGACTCTGGCTGGCACCGGCAGCACTGCGATTGGCCGCCGCCGCATCGAAATCGGCCCTGGCCTTGTCGACCGCCGCCTGACTGACAAACTTCTGTTCCTTCAACTGCTGGTGGCGTTCGTAATTGAGTTTCGCCACCTTGTATTGCGCTTCGGCCGCACGGGCTGCTTCACCAGCCTCACGCGCGTCGATGCGCATCAGCAGATCGCCCTTGGTCACCCGCTGGCCACTATCGGCGCGCACTTCCAGTACCCGGCCTGCCACCTGGGCACCAACCGTCGTCTGCTGCACGGCCTCGACAACTGATTCAGCCGGGATAGTCAGGTCGACCGGATGTGGTTTGACGATGATGACCGGCAAGGCATCTGCCGCCATGATTGCGGTCGACACCAGAGCAAGAGCGAAAATCAGGGAGCGAGCGATGGATTTCATGAATATAAGCATACGCTAATTTGCATCCCCGTAGCAAGACAGAAGCTTGATTCTACGACTTCATGTCATGCGCAAAACAATTATCAGGCCGCCTGCCAGATATTGCGACAGCGTGTCTCGCGGATACGCCAGCGGGCGGCAGCGCCCAGCGTGGCGCACAAGGTCACTGCCAACACGCCGTTCTGCCAGGTGGCGACGTCGTAGACGCGGGCACCGGCGACCATTTCGCCATGCCAGCCGAGATCCATGATCCAGCCGACGACCGGCTGCATGATCGCGGCACAGAGGAAACCGCCCATGTTGGCAACGCTGGTCGACATCCCCGACAGCAGCGGCGGATTGACCTCCTTGGCGCACGCCCAGGTCAGGCTGAACCCGGCGGTCGACAAACCGAGCAGGGCAAAAAGCAGGTACGACAGGCTGAGCGGCATCGCCACGCAGGACAGCAGGATCAGCCAGATCGCCACGTACACATGCGAGACGGCAATCATCACCGGTTTGCGCCGCCCCAGGCGGTCGGACAGACCGCCGATGAACAGGCAACCGACGGCAAAACCGCCGAACCACAAGGACAGGTGATTGGCAGCGGTCGCGCGCGCCATGCCGTGCACCTGCATCAGGTAAGGCGTCGCCCACAGCCCGGCAAAGGTGAAGAAGGCACCGGACATGCCGGTATTGACCAGCGCCGCCGGCCAGGTGGCACGGTTGCGGATCACCGCCAGCAGGCTGGAAAGCACCACCGTCCGGTCGAAACGCGGCCGCGATGCTTCGCCCGAAGCGGTCGGCGCATCGCGAACGATCAGCCAGCACAGCGCCCCGAGCACCAGCGAGACGGCGCCGACGCCGATGAACACCCCGCGCCAGCCGGTCGCCTGGGCCATCGCCGACAGGGGTGCCCCGGCCAGCACCGAACCGAGATTGCCGACCAGCATGCAGATGCCGACGATGGTTGCAAAACGGTTCTCCTCGAACCACACGGCCACCAGCTTGAGCATGGCGATGAAGGTGACCGAAACACCGAGCCCGACCAGGGTTCTGCCGGCCAATGCGAATTCGAGCGACGGCGCGAAGCCGAACAGCAGACTACCGACACCACCGACCAACGCCCCCAGCGCCAGTATCCGGCGCGGCCCCAGGGTATCGGCCAGAATCCCCGTGGGGATCTGCATCACCGTGTAGATGTAGAAATAGGTCGCGGCGAGCACGCCGAGCGAGGCCGCCGAGGTCTGGAAGGCGGCAGCCAGATCCTGGGCGATACCGGCCGGCGCAAAGCGCTGGAAAAAGGAAAGGATGTACGCCAGCGCGACAACGGCCAGCGCCAGCCAGCGCCGCCGACGCTGTTCGGGAGTCAACGGCCCCATGACAGTCTCCGGGTGATTGTTATATCAGGCGCCTCTGCGGGCGCCTTCCTGCTACCGCCTGACAGTTCTTACTTGAACGACAGCACCCACTTGGCCAGCGCCAGTGCCTCGGCATCGGTGACTGCATTGGCCGGCATCGGCACCTTGCCCCACTCGTCCTTGCTACCGTTCTTGATCTTGGCAGCCAGCGCAACTTCCGCCCCCTTTTCACCGGCCCGTTTGGCGGCAATTTCCTGGTAGCCGGGACCGACAATCTTTTTGGCCATGCCGTGGCAGGTCGTACAGTTCTTGGCCTTGGCCAGTTCTTCCGAAGCCATGGTCGGCGCGGCAATCAGCAAACCCAGGATGACAGGGATCAGTTTTTTCATGTGTGTTTCCTCCGCTTGCAAAAATTCTTGTGCGATACCGCCAGTCTAACCCGAGAGCGGCTCAAACAGACAAGCGCCGGCGGATCAGTCGAGCCAGGCCCGCAGCCGGCCAGCCAGGGCAGCCCAGTCGACCGGCTTGGGCAGATGATGGGCACCCAGCGTCGACGCCGCGTCGAAAAAACCTGCGTCTGCGCGCCCGCTCAACAACACGATGGGCAGATCGGATTCGCATCGCCGGATCGTCCCGGCAACACTCAGGCCATCAAGGCCGGGCATTTCGACATCGAGCACGACAATATCGAAATCCCCACCGGAGCCATAGGCTGCCAGCGCTGCCACGCCATCCGGCACGAAGCGCAGGGCGAATGCCGGCGCAGCAAGCACGACGCCGAACATCAACCCCATGGTCGGATCATCATCCGCCGCCAGTACCCGACATACCCGTTCTCTCATGACGACAGTCCCTTTTCCAGCATCTCGTCCAAAGCCATGCGCACCGCCAGTTGCTCGGCGACGAAACCGGGGTGCAAGGCCATGACTTCCTCCTGCTTCCCCTCCTGACACAGGGCCTCGATTTCCCGGCACAAACCCGCAAACCGCAGCGCCCCGACGTTGTAACTGCTCGACTTCATGGCGTGACAGGCGCGCGCCATGGCCAATGCATCGCCGGCAGACAAGGCGCCCTCGTAATCGCCCCACAAGCTTTCGACACCCCGCAGGTAGGCTTCGATCAGTTGCCGTATCAAGGCATTGGCACCGCTCGGCGCCAGGGTGCGCAGCTGTTCGAAGACCCCCGGATCCAGTGCGGCATTTCCCGAGACGGCCTGGACCACCGTCGGCACTGCAGTCGGTTTGCGACGCTCCCGGGGCAGCCAACGCTCGAGTACGGTGAGAATTTCCTCACCCCGGTATGGTTTGGCCAGGTAGTCGTCCATGCCGGCCGCCAGACAACGGGCCCGGTCATCACGCATGGCGTTGGCTGTCAACGCCACCACCGGCAGGTGCGGAAGATCGTCCCGAGCTTCCCGGCGGCGCAATTCGGCGCAGGCCGAGAAGCCATCGACCACCGGCATCTGGCAATCCATCAGGACCAGATCGAAAGGCTCGCGGGCCAGCAGATCAATGGCCTGCTGACCATCATTGACCACGACCACCTGCAAACCCAGGCGCTCCAGATGGGTACGCGCGACAATCTGGTTACTTTCATTGTCTTCCGCCAACAAAACCCGGCCACGCAGGATGGGGCTCGCCGAATCCGTATCCATCGGCAGTTCGACCCGGCGCGAAGTCACGCCGCCGCTATCTGCCAAATCGTCCGATGCTGCCCGTTCGACCACCGGCAGACACAAACTGACGGTAAAGCACGTACCAACCCCAAGAACGCTGTCCACAGTGATCTCGCCGCCCATCATGTCAACCAGGCGCCGGCAGATCGCCAAACCCAGGCCGGTACCGCCAAAACGCCGACTGGTCGAGCCATCGGCCTGGGCAAAGTGTTCAAAAATCCGCTCGCGAGCCTCTGCCGGAATACCGACGCCGGTATCCCTGACCCGCAATTCCAGACACTGCTTGCCTGGCTCGGACGGCTGCAAAGTCAGACCAAGAACGATCTCTCCCTGATCGGTAAATTTGACTGCGTTGTTCAGCAGATTGGCGACCACCTGGCGCAAGCGCAAGGCATCCCCGCGCAAATGCAGGGACTGGCCACCCTGCACCTCGATCAGCAACGCCAGGCCTTTCTTGTGGGCGGGTTGCGAAAACAGCTCGACCGACTCGTTGAGCAAGCAGACAAGATCAAAATCTTCTTCTTCAAGTTCGAAATGCCCGGATTCGATCTTGGAGAAATCAAGCACATCGTTGATGATCGCCAGCAGGTGCCGCCCTGAACGATCAACCGCTTCGACGAACTGCCGCTGCGTCGGCGTCAGGCCCGTGTTCAGCAACAATTCCGTCATCCCCAGCACCCCGTTCATCGGGGTCCGGATTTCATGGCTCATGGTTGCCAGGAACTCGCTCTTGGCCAGGCTCCCCGCTTCGGCGACCTCCTTGGCCTGGCGCAACTCGCGTGTCCGTTGCTCGACGATCTGTTCCAGATTTCCGAGATGCGAGGCCAGCCAGTGATCCCGCTCGCGAATCTGCTCGACCATCTGGTTGAAACCTTCGCTCAGCCGCTCGAACTCGGCAATATCCGAATGTGCCGCCCGGGTATCCAGGCGTCCAAGCGAAATCTCGGCCATGTTTTCGTTCAACATGCCGAGCGGGCGCATCGCGCGCTCGACCTGCCGGTGCTGCAGCCGCAGGATGACCCACAGGGCCAGCGCAAACTCGATCAGGATCAACAAGGCGTAACCCAGCATCTGCCGGTGCAGGCGCCCCAGATCAAAACTGACCAGCATCCAGCCCTTGCCTGCAACCTTGCCACCGACCAGAAAGTCGATCGAGCCCGGCTGCAAGCGATAACCCTCCTCGAATACCGGGGGTTTCCATCCCGGAACAGCATAGCCATCAGGGCGTAAATATTCGAATTTAATGCTCTGATCGTCACGGTAAAGGGTAAGCGAGCGCAGATCGGGGAGCGAGGAAAGCATTTTCCTGAATACGGACACCCGTACCGGATCTTCGACCAGCAGGCTGTTGGTCAACATTTCTTCAAGCAGCGCGGTCCGCGCCCGCCCCTCCTCGATGCGGTCACGCAGGTCCATGCCACCGGCAGTGAGGAGAATGATGACCGACAGGACAAGGAAGGCCGGCAACAAGACCTGCAGATTGACCCGGGCAAGGTATCGCCCTAGCGGCGCCGGCTCAAACTGCGTTGTCACGACTGCCCCGGTAACTCACAACCCGCTTCGCGCCAGGCTACTTCAGCGCTTTTCCATGCCAGGCCAAAGGCGGCCGCAAGCTCAGCACGCAAATCGACAGGAATATTCACATCCTCGCCGGCGATCCGCCGCAACAGGATATTTTCCAGGCGCTCAGCCAGGGCCGCAAGACGCATCGCACCGACATTTGCCGCTGCACTGCGAATCGCATGTACACAGCGACGCTCGGCTTGATCGTTACACGCACTTCAAGCCAGTCGGCTTCCCAACCTGAAAAATGATGCACAAAGAAACCGACGGCCTGCCACCACAACTCGGGACGATCCAGCATGCGCGCAACAGCGTCACGGACATCGAAGCCCTCCAGCTCCTGAGGTATCAGCATCATGGATTAGCACCGCCTGCCGTTGAAGAGACTGCCATTGTCCCGCTTCAGCTGGAAACTTGGTTGAAGAAAGGTAAAACGCCCTGCGGCCTCCGCTCGCCGCACCATGCCCGTTGCAAGACAGCCTGCGCATATCCTTTACAATGCATTACAATCGTTTCCATCGAGCATCTTTACCCCTCTCATGAATCAGACAGCACTGATCGTAGAAGATGACCCCGGCACCCGCCATGTTGTCAGCACCACCCTTGGCACAGTGGGCATCAGCAGCATTTTCGCCGAAAACGGTGCGGCCATGTGGCGACAGCTCGACCAACAGCCCGACGTGGTCATCCTTGATCTGAGCCTCCCCGATGCAGACGGACTGGAACTGCTCAGGCAGTTGCGCCAGCAATCGGAAATCCCGGTTCTGATTCACTCGACGCGTTCCGACGAAATCGAGCGCATCATCGGCATCGAGATCGGCGCCGACGATTTCCTGCCCAAACCGTGCAACATGCGCGAATTGCTTGCCCGCACCCGTGCCCTGCTCCGACGCAGCCAGCTACGCAGCCAGACGACGGTTTCGCGTGCTGATTTCAAACGCTTGCGCTTCGGACACTGGACGCTGGATACCGCTGCCCGGGAATTGCTGAATGGCGACGGCGAACCGGTATCAATCGGCGTTTCCGGATTTTCGCTGCTGATGGCCTTCCTCGAGCACCCGTTCGAGCCTCTGTCCAGAGAAAGCCTCTCCCGCGTTCTCAAACGCGAATACATCCCTTACGACCGGATCATCGACGTCCATGTCAGCCAGATCCGACGCATTCTTGGCAAACAGGCCGATGGCAGCAGTTTCATCAAGACCCTGCGCTCGCAAGGCTATGTTTTTGTCTCTCAGGTCGACCTCGCCTGACACCCGATAAAAAACCCCCGGGGACAAATCCCCGGGGGTTTTTTTATTCAGCACGAGGTCGCAACCCCGGCTAATCCTCAGCGTGACAGGCGATTACAACCACCAACGGTGTTACCGACACACGGCGTAGAGCTTTCGCGATTGATCAGCCACTTGCCGTTGACCTTGATCATTTCCAGCGTCTTCAGGACACGATCATTGAAGATGTTCGAGCGATAGGTCTGCTCGAACTCGGCAAAAGCACGGTCCTCGCCATCCATCCGCACGCGCAGCTTATCGACTGTGACCGAGATACGCTCACGCGGCGAAATCCGGGCGCGACGCAACTGGTCCCAGTCCTCGCGGGACAGGCCACCGTCCGGCGTGAAGGTCGGTGCATAGAAACCGCTGTATGCCGAGTAATCCTTGGCCGACCATGCCTCCGCCCAGGAACGTACTTGCGTTTCGATGTCGCCGATGGCCGTCTGCGGCGCCAAAGATTCCTGCGGCGCCTGCGCGACGACCGGCGAACGTGGCGCGACCATCATCTCCCGCGCCTTGGCATCGAGCGCCTCACGCGCCGAGGCTTGCTGGGTGACGGCATCGGCCGGGCACAGCGAGGCCGCATCGACTTCGGCCAGTTCGGCAGCGGTCGGCGTATGGGTGTCCAGTTTCTGCAGCCCCATGAATTCCAGCAGCGAACCCATGCCGGCGTAGGTACGCAGGTAGGCCAGCGTCAGGTCGGTATCGGCGTTGACCGAGGCGCGCCGCGCCGACAGCAATTCGTTCTCGGTATCCAGCAAGTCGAGCAGCGTGCGCTGACCGACGTTGAACTGGTCGCGATAAGCGTCGCGCGTCTTTTCCAGCAAGGCCACCTGAATTGCCAGATAGCTGGCCTGTTCTTTCAAGCGCAGTACGTCGTTATAGGCGATCAGCAGCGTCTGACGCGTATCGCGGCAGGCCTTTTCGCGCATTTCCACCGCCAGGTGCTTGCGCTCCATGTACTGACGCTCACGTGCCCGGTCCGAACCGCCGTTGAACAGATTCCAGCTGAACACCACCTCGGCCACGTTGTAATCGCGGTCGCCGCTGACGCCCTGATAGTTGTTGGTGCTCTCGGTGCGCGCCCGCAGATCGACGCGGGGCGAGTAAGCCGAACGCTTGGCGGCGATGTCGTGCTGGGCGGCTTCGATATTCTCGATCGCCGCGTGCAGCGTCGGGTTACGCCGGTGCAGGATGTCCAGTGCCGCCTTCGGGCTGGCCGGCAGGGCGCTGCCGACCAGGCTGGGCGGAACGATCACGTCGGGCGGCATGTTGCCGACCAGACGCTGATAGCGTGCCGACACGTCGTGCAGGTTGGCGGTTTCGGTGGTCAGATTGACTTCGGCCAGGGCCAGACGGCTGCCGGCTTGCTCCAGATCGACGCGACGCCCGACGCCCGATGCCGTACGCACCTTCAGTTGCTCGTGCGTGGCCTTGTGGCGGATGTAGTTGTCTTCGGCGAGATCGACCAGGAAACGGTAGCGCAGCACATCGAGATAGGCGCGGCTGGCTTCCAGGGCGACGTTCTCGGAGGCTTCGAGCAATTCGTAGTAACGGACCAGACGCGCCTTGTCGAGTTTGCGAACCTCGCTGCGCGTGGCAAACCCGTCGAACACCATCTGGTTCAGGGTCAGCGCGTAGCCCTGGCGGGTGTAGTTGTCCTTGGTATTCGTCGGCGGCGTCTTCAGACTCTCGCGGCCAGCGCCCGCAGTCAGGTCTACCCGCGGAAAATAGCCACCGCGTGCCACCCCGATTTCCTCGTCGGCCGCCTTGTAGTTACGCCACTTGGTCGTCACTTCCGGGCTCTTCAGCACCGCTTGCTGGGCAATCTCGCGCAGAGCCTGTTGCACCTCCGGGGAAGAAGCATTCTGGGCAAGAACAGATGCGGGGAAAACCGCAACTGCCAGCAAAAAGGGGATAGTCCTGATTTTCATATTTATCACTCGCAAAGAACCTTCGTCACCCATTCAGTCGCACGCACTGTGGCGCACTCTGACCGAACGGACCCTCTATTGGAAATAAAACCGCTTTTCTCGATTCTAGTTTAACAATCATTCGGGAATGTAAGACTTGGTAAAGACAGGGAATCAGCCATACCAAAAACCTGACGGAATATATCATTGTCATAACCGGATCGCAATCGTGAATTTGGTTTTCAATTCACTCGCTCCAGTTTTCGATACAGCGTCCGGGTACTGATACCAAGTTGCCTGGCCAACGCCTCCATATCGCCACCGTGTATCTGCCTGGACCACTTGAGATAGCGCCTTTCCAGTGTTTCCAGATCGATCAGGGCATCCACCTGAAAGCCAGCCGCCCCGCCCGGCTCAACAGGAAGATAAAGCGGCGGATCGGTCATCTCGAGAAGATGCGTCACATCGATGGCATCGCCGTCTGCAAGCAGGGAGGCGCGCTCGATCAGATTGCGCAATTCGCGGATGTTGCCGCTGAAACGCTGGGCGGCAAGCCAGCCGAGCGCAGCCGCCGTGAAGTGTCGACCAGGCTTGCGGTCAACCCGGGCCAGTAGCGATTCAGCCAGCAGGGGAATGTCTGAACTACGCTCGTGCAATGCCGGCGTCCGGATGGGAAAGGTATTGATGCGGAAATACAGGTCACGACGAAAGCTTTCAGCCGCCACCATGGCCGCAAGATCGCGGTGCGTCGCGGTGATCAGCCGGAAATCGGCCGGCAACCAGTCAAGACCACCGACCCGGCGATAGGTCCCGGTTTCCAGCAGGCGCAGCAGCTTGACCTGTAGCGAGAGCGGCAGTTCGCCGATTTCATCCAGAAACAGGGTGCCGCCCGAAGCCGCTTCGACCAGGCCCTGCTTGCGGTGGGTGGCGCCGGTAAAGGCCCCTTTTTCGTAACCGAACAATTCGGCCTCGAACAGGGTTTCCGTCATTCCCGCGCAGTCGACCGCAACAAACGGCCCTTCTTCCCGGGCGCTGGCCTCGTGAATGGCATGCGCCACCAGTTCCTTACCGGTCCCCGTCTCGCCCAGCAACAGCACGGCCGCATCGGAAGGGGCGACCCGCATCATCTTTTCCAGCATGCTGCTGAACGCCGCCGAGCGACCGACCAGCCCACTCGTGGCGACACGACTGCTGGCCTGGCGCACCAAGCGCATGGTTTCGACGAAATAGGCAATTTCGCCGGTCTCATCGCGGATCGGCGAGGTTTCGACCAGCACATGCTCTTCGCCCCGGGGCGTGTGATGCAGATGCAGGACCCGTTGCGGCTCGCCCGCTTCCAGACTGAGCTTGAGCGGACAGGATTCGCCGGCCTGGTCGCACGGCACATTGAAGCGATGCGAGACCTCGTAGCAGGCCCGACCGGCCAACTCGCGCCCACCGCCAAATTCGCGCGTATAGGCGGCATTGGCGGCAATGATCCGGTAATCGGCGCTCATTACGATACGCGGCTCGGGCAGGCCATCAAGAAAGGAAATCAGCTCACTCAGAAAATGCGATGTCAAAACTGGCACCTCGGTCAATCGATGCTGTCGATTCTGACACAGCATTCGAAAAAACAGAGGCAAGCCACGCAAAATAAAAAGCAAGTCATTGATTTTAAAGAAACCAAACAACAACACAAAGCTGGCACGCAACTTGATATTAGTTGCTCCGGAAACCGGGGACACCTCCCACTGCTCAATGCGCTTTCCTTGGAGTTCTAGAGCTTCTGGTGTGCCGGTCGGCTGGTCGCATATCCCCCTTAGTTCGCCCCGCAGGCTTGCTTCATGCGATTAGTCGGCAGACATGCCATTCCCCCGGTTTCCGACCATAACAATCAACGGGCACACAAAAAAAATGACTCAAGCGGACAATCAGAACAAGCAGGAACCGGTAGCCGAAGTTTCACTCTACGAAAAACGCAAGAAAATCTACGCCAAGCGGGTACGCGGTTTCTTCGATAACTGGCGCATCATCCTGGTTCTGCTGACCCAGGTCATTTTCTACGGTACGCCCTGGCTGGTCTGGAATGACCGACAGGCGATCCTGTTCCATCTGGTCGAGCGCAAGTTCTATCTGTTTGGCCTCGTCTTCTGGCCGCAGGACGTCATCTATCTCGCCGTCCTGCTGATCATTTCGGCCTACGCGCTGTTCCTGGTCACCGCCGTCGCCGGGCGGCTGTTCTGTGGCTACGCCTGCCCACAGACCGTCTATACCCAGCTGTTCATGTGGATCGAAAACTGGGTCGAGGGTGACCGCAATGCCCGGATGAAACTGGACAAGGCACCACTTGATGCACGCAAGCTACGCATCAAGGGCACCAAGTTCCTGCTCTGGGGCATCCTGTCGCTATGGACCGGGTTCACGCTGGTCGGTTATTTCACCCCGATGGACGAGTTGATCAACAATGTCGTGACCAACAGTCTCGGCCCCTGGGAAACCCTGTGGATCTTCCTTTACGGCGGCTTCACCTTCCTGTTCGCCGGCTTCATGCGCGAACAGGTATGCAAGTACATGTGCCCGTATGCCCGTTTCCAGAGCGTGATGTTCGACCCGGATACGTTGATCATCACCTACGATCCGGCTCGTGGCGAGCCGCGCGGCATCCGCAAGAAAGGCGCCGACATCAGCAAGCTGGGCGACTGTGTGGATTGCGGCCAGTGCGTAGTGGTCTGTCCGACCGGCATCGACATCCGCAACGGTCTGCAATATGAATGCATCGGTTGCGCTGCCTGCGTCGACGTCTGCGATCAGGTCATGGACAAGGTCGGCCTGCCGCGCGGTCTGGTCCGTTACTCGACCGAAAACGCCATGGCCAAGCAGGAATCGAGCGCCGATATCCTCAGCCACATGGTTCGTCCCCGGGTACTGGTCTATACCGCCATCCTGATCCTGATCACGATCATCGCCGGCTACTTCCTGGTCAACCGCATTCCGCTGAAGATGGACATCATCCGCGACCGCTCGACCCTGGCCCGCGAGGCCGACGATGGCAGCATCGAGAACGTCTTCATGCTGCAGATCATGAACACCACCGAATTGCCGCAGCGCTACAAACTGGCGGTCGATGGCCTCGACGGTCTCAAGATCAGCGGCGAAGACACGGTCGACGCCAAGGCTGCCGGCCTGACTTCGTTCAACGTCGTGGTTGCGGCGCCGCCGGAATCCGGCAAGCGCGGCTCCAACCCGATCCACTTCACCATCACCGCCGAGGGCAATGCCGACATCACCCTGCGGGAGAAAGCCTCTTTCCTCCTGCCCTGACGCCAAACAGGGCAGACTCCGCTTGGGCGGGCGCTAGTCGCCCGCCTTTTTTTCGTCTTGATGTCGGGAGCCAAAGGCGCCATCGAGGAAGTCGAGCACCTTGGGCAAATGCGCCTCGATATCGCCAAAGTCCTCGTGGCACCCAGGCACCTCAAGCAACTGTGCGGCAGACGAGGCCGCCGCTATCTGGCGGGCCTCCTCAAGCGGCACGGTAAGGTCGGCGCAGCCGTGCACCAGCAAGACCGGACACGCAATCTGCGCAATCGTCCGGCAAGGCGCGATATCGTCGAACCGATGCCCAATCACCCGCTGCACGTACCACAGGATGTAGGCCCCCAGCGGCCAGTAGGGAATGTGCATGGTGCTCAGCCAGCGACGCATCATTGCCGCCGGGTGAGCGAATGCGGAAATACTCAGCACCCCCCGGATATCGCAACGCCGACTGGCGACCAGCAGGGCCGCGCCGGCGCCGACCGAGTGGCCGACCAGACCGATGGCTTGGGGATCGACCTCGGTTTGCTTCGCCAACCAGTCCAGACAGGATTCGATATCTTCGGCAAAACGCGGCAGCGAGGCGAAACTGTCATCGTCACTCTCGCCATGACAGCGCGCATCGGGCAGCAGCAGGCTGTAGCCGGCCAGGTGCAGATGCTTGGCCAGTGGCAGCAGGGTGGCTGCGTTGCCGCCCCAGCCGTGCATCAGCAACAGCGCCCGTCTGCCGCCCGGGATATACCAGGCGCGCAGCATCTTGCCATTCTGGCTGGCGATGGCAACGGCCTGCCAGGGCAGACCTTCGGGCGTTTCCTGGCGGGGCAGACGCGGCGCCCGCAAGCCATGCCGGATGCCGCGATTGAGCAGCCAGATCAGCACTGGCGGCAGCGCCAGCCAGCCCCAGGCCGTCACGGGTGCGGCTGAAAGATACCGCCGCTCAGCACCCCGCGCGCGGTTCGCCACAGAGTCAGCGACCAGAAACCACACAACATCAGCCAGGCCAGCACGCCGATCACCAGCATGCTGTTCCAGCCGAAAATCTTGTACAACCGCAGGCTCTCCACGGCAAACGCGCCCAGCGGGAAGGTGAACCCCCACCAGGAAAGCGCAAACGGCAATTGCCCCGCAGCCTTGGCCGACCAGGTCAACAGGCTGGCCATCACCAGCCACCAGACACCAAAGCCCCAGACCAGCGCCATCAGCACCGCCGCGATCTCGCGCACAACCGGGAAGGGAAAATGTTCGGCCAAATTCATGAAACTGACCGGGATGACGCCAATCGGCGCCAGATGAATCCACACCGTTGGCGTCAGGATGCCCTGCGCCGGCTTGTGCAGGTACTTGCGCTGCAGGGTCAGGCCGAGCAGACCGAGGTACATCATGCTGCCCGCGCCGAGCCCGACAATATTGGCCGTCAAGGCCCATTCGCGTAGCGCCCCGTCCATGTGCGCGAGCAACGGACCACCGGCCAGCGGCATGACCACCAGACCGACCGCCGGGATGAATTTGGCCGGCGTCACGTGATCGAGCGCCACATGCTCGCCGCGAAACATGAAGAAGAGCACGGCAAAGCTGAACACGAAATGCAGAATGACTCCTGCCCACCAGAAGAAGAGCGCCGCACCGACATAGGGACCGAACTGCACCCACTGCGCTGCCAGTACCAGCAGGGCAATCGAAAAGGTCGGATAGAAATTGGCCTGCACCGGATGCTGCAGGGTCTGCATCGCCGCCTGCGGGAAACGCAGCCAGCGGGTCAGCCAGGGCACGGCGAGCAGCGCGAAAAGGAGCACGTTGAACCAGTGCAGCACTTCCGCCGGACCGGCCAGCAGCGGCCACCTGGCCGACAGGGCCAGGGTGCTCATGGACAGCACACCGGTGCCCATGACGGCGGCGAACCAGCCGGGGGCAAAACTGCGGGAAATCGAGGAAAAATGGGGGTAGGACATGGCTGTTCCCGGCATGCGCCAGATTATTAGAGTTCACTTATTTTAACCCGACACACACCAGCAAGAGCGCGCGCTATACTGGCCAAAACAACATATACCAATCCGGAGGGGGACCCGATACCGGGCAACACGCATGGACACCCTGTTCCTGCTCGCGCTGGCGACCGTCATCGTCGTCCTGGTGTTCGACTACACCAACGGCTTCCACGACGCCGCCAACATCGTCGCCACGGTCATTGCCTCACGGGCGATGACGCCGGTCCAGGCGGTCATCGTTGTCGGCGTCTTCGAATTCCTCGGCCCCCTGCTCGGCGGCACGGCGGTGGCCAACACCATCGGCAAGTTCGTCGAACTCGGCGGCATCCTGCCGCTGCTGTCACTGGCCATGCTGCTGTGCGGCCTGATCGGCGCCATCGTGTGGAATCTCGGCACCTGGTATTTCGGCATACCCTCGTCGTCGTCGCACGCCCTGGTCGGCGGCCTGATTGGCGCGGTCGTCGTCGGTGTCGGCGTCGATCATGTCGTCTGGGGCTTTCACGAACTGGCCAGCGGCCGGCTGACCGGCATCGTGAAAGTACTGGCGGCCCTGATCCTGTCGCCGCTGATCGGTTTCTGGGTCGGTTTCGCCATTCACCGCATCCTCAGCGTCCTGCTCCGGGCAGCCACGCCGGCAGCCAACCGTCACCTGCGTTTTGCCCAGTTCTTCACCGCCGCCGGACTGGCCTTCGCCCACGGCGCCAACGATGCGCAGAAAAGCATGGGCATCCTGACCCTGGTGCTGCTGCTCGGCGGTTTCATCTCGCACTTTGCCGTGCCGTTCTGGGTCATGCTCGCCTGCGCCACGGCGATGACCCTGGGCATCCTCTCCGGCGGCTGGCGCATCGTGCGCACGCTGGGTTTCGCCATCTACCGGGTCCGCCCGATCCATGCCCTCGGCTCACAACTGACCTCGGGCCTGGTGATCATGAGTGCCTCGCTGGGTGGCGCACCGGTCTCGACGACGCACATCGTCGCCACCTCGATCATGGGTATCGGCGCCTCCGAACGCCCGCGTGCAGTACGCTGGGCCAAGGCCAAGGACATCGCCACCACCTGGCTGATCACCATTCCCGGCGCCGCCCTGGTAGCCATCCTGGCCTATGCGCTGGTCAATCTTTTCCTCGGAGCCAAGCCATGAGCAACGCTACCGCCTCGCCCTCGCTGCTGTCCCGCCTGCTCGGCCGATTTTTCCCGAAAATGCCCGACTTCTTCGGCATGCTCGTCGAGCAATGCCGGCAGGTCGGCAAGACCACCGGGCTGCTGGTCGAGTTCATGGAAAACGCCGATCACGACATCGGCAAGCAGATCCGCAAGGATGAGCATGAAGCCGACCGGGTCAAGATCCACAACCTGCATACGCTGAACGAGGCCTTCTCGACGCCGATCGATCGCGAGGATCTCTACCGCGCGATCATGGACCTCGACGAGGTGGTCAATTACTGCAAGACGACGGTCAGCGAAATGGAGGTGCTCGGCCTGCAGCCCGACAAGCACTGCCTGGAGATGGCGATGCACATCAAACTCGGCACCGACGCGCTGTTACAGGGCTTCAGCCGCCTGGCGACGGCCCCGGCGGAAGCGGCCAACGACGCCGACGCCGCACGCAAAGCCGAACGCCGGGTGGAAAAAGCCTACCGGCGCGCCATCGCCGATCTATTCCAGGGCGACAACTACATCCACATGTTCAAGCAGCGCGAAATCTACCGCCACCTGGCCAACGCTGCCGACCGCATGGCGCACTGCGCCAACACCCTGCACGACATCGTGGTCAAGATGTGCTGAACCGATGATGCAGACCCTTGCCCGCTGGCTGGTGAAACGTCTCGGCTGGACTCTGGTCGAACCGCCGGAACGCCCACCCCGGACGGTACTGATTGCCTATCCGCACACCTCGAACTGGGACGCGCTCTACGCGCTGCTGGCGCGCCAGGGGCTGGCACTGGAAGCGCACTGGGCAGCCAAGGACGTTCTTTTCCGCTGGCCTTTCGGTGGCCTGCTGCGCCGCCTCGGCGGGGTCGCGGTGAACCGGCGCCAGCGCACCGGTTTTGTCGACCAGATGGCCGCCGAATTCGCCCGCCGCCAGCGCTTCATGCTGGTGCTGGCGCCGGAAGGTACACGCAGCCTGACCGCCGGCTGGAAGAGCGGTTTCTACCGCATCGCCCTGGCGTCGCAGGTGCCGGTCGGGCTGGGTTTCATCGATTACACCAGGCGCCGGGTCGGCATCCTCGCCTACATCACCCTGAGTGGCGATCCGGCGCAGGACATGGCGACGATAGCCGGGCATTACCGCGAGCACTGCGGCAAGCACCCCGAACTCGCCTCGCCGATCCGCTGGCTGGATTGAAGCTGGGCTACTCGGCCAGCAGCTCGACTTCCTCGCCGGTAAAAACGACGCGCTGACCGGGCCGCAGCTTGGCCCGCTTGCGGGTGTCGACCTGGCCGTCGACCGTCACCTGACCATCGGCGATCGCCGCATGCGCGGCACCGCCGGATTCGCACAGACCGGTAGCCTTGAGCAGCTGGTCGAGCTGGATGTGGTCGCCGCGCACGGCAAATTGAATACTCATGAATTTTCCCCGATCACGATCAGATGGACCCGGCACGGCCCATGGGCGCCGAGGACGATGGTTTGTTCGATGTCGCCGGTGCGCGACGGCCCGGAAACGAAGTTGACGGCGCGCGGCAAGGCACCGCGTTCGGCCTTGAGCAGGGCAAACGCGTCTTCCATGGTGGCGACGACGCGCGCCGCCGGCACCAGCGCGATATGGGTTTCCGGCAGCAGGCTGACCGAGGCCGGCGTCGCTGGGCCGGACAGCAGCATCAAGGTACCGGTTTCGGCGATGGCGCAAAAACAGCCGGAAATACCGACCGGGTCGGCATCGACCGCCACACCGCTGTGACAGGAGAGGCCCGCCTCGGCCCAGTCGAGCCCGGCGACATCGAGCGCGGTCACCGCCTGCAGGGGCAGTTGCCGGGCGGACAGCCACTCGGCGACATGCGCCGGCACGGCGGCGTAGCCGTCGACGCGGGCAACCGTACTGGCCAGCGATTCCGCCTTGGCACAGAAGCGCTCGACCAGATCGCCGGTCAGGGTCGGCTGCGGCCCCGACTGTCCGGCCTGCAGGCGTGCCAGGGCAGCGGCGCGACGCGCGTCGGCATCGCCCTTGCCGACGCCGGCGCGAACGCGGGCGAGGATGTCGTCGCGCGCGCTCATGTGACCACGTTCCTCGGCTGACCGGCGACGAAAGCCTCGATGTTATCGATCAACTGATCGGCCAGCGCCTGCATCGCCGGCCGGCTGGCCCAGGCGACGTGCGGGGTGAGGATGAAGTTGGGCAAGGCGAGCAAGGCCGGATCGAGCATGGGGTGACCGACCGGCGGCGGTTCGGCGCTGACCACGTCGAAACCGGCACCGGCGATCCAGCCTTCGTGCAGCGCCCGGATCAGCGCCGCTTCGTCGACGATGCCACCGCGCGCGGTGTTAACCAACAGGGCCGAGCGCTTCATCACGCGCAGTTCCGGCTCGCCGATCAGGTGGCGGGTCGCCTCGCTCAGCGGGCAGTGCAGGCTGAGCGCGTCGGCCTGAGCCAGCACCTCGGCGAAAGCGGTATAGCCGGGACGGACGCTAGCCGCCCCCTTGCGTTCGGCGCGCAGCACGCGCATGCCGAAGGCTTCGCCAAGCCGGACGACGCCGTTGCCGAGGCTGCCGGCGCCGACCACACCGAGCGTCGCCCCGTGCAGGTCGCGGATCGGGTGATCGAACAGACAGAATTGCGTCGCCTGTTGCCAGCGCCCGGCCTGCACCGTTTCGCGCCAGGCGAACAGATTGCGCGACAGCCCCAGCAGCAGCGCGAAGACATGCTCGGGCACGGTCTGTTCGGCGTAGCCGCGGATGTTGCTGACGACGATGCCGCGCCGACGACAGGCGTCGAGATCGACGACATTGGTACCGGTCGCCGCCACCGCAACCATCTTCAGGTCGGGCAGGGTGTCGATCACTGCGCCCGGCAGCGGCGCCTTGTTGACGATGGCGATACTCGCCCCGCGCAGGCGCTCGGCCACCTGATCGGCGGTCGTCGCCGGGTACTCGACCCACGCATGGGCGAACGCCGGTCGCCGGACAGTGGCGATCATCGATTCCTGTTCGAGATAGACGATGCGTTCCATCAGCCGACCGTGGCAAACGCCGTTCCGTGCTGTGCCGCCAGTTCGCCGACCTGGGCGCCCAGCGCCTCGGCGCCGGCGAACACCAGGTAATCGACGCCGGCCGCGCACAAGCCTTCGATGGCCGGGCCGTCGCCGTGGACAAGGTTGAGCACGCCGGCCGGCCAGTCATTGCGGGTCGCCAGTTCGCACAGGGCGAAAGCCGCCGACGGGGCTTTCGGGCTCGGTTTGACGACCAGAGTCGCACCAGCCAGCAGGGCCGGCACGGCGGCGGCGACCAGACCGGCGAGCGGCTGGCTGTCGTCGACGACCAACGCCGCCACCCCGGTCTCACCCACCGACATCGCGCGCAAACCGGCGACGGCAGCCGTCACTTCGGCACTCGCCATTTCTTCGGCACGACCGCTTTCCTGACTGAGCATTTTGGCGAAATGACCGGCGTAGCGCTCCAGGGCATCGGCCAATCGGCCAAGGCAGAGCTGGCGCGCCGACGGCCCCATGTCCGCCCAGGCGCCCTGGGCATCGCGGGCGGCGGCGACGGCCTGCGCCGCTTCGTCGGCACCGCACATCGGCACCCGGTGGCGGGCCTGCCCGGTCGCCGGATTGATCACGTCGAAGAAACTGTCGCCTACCGTGAGATAGGGGCGGCCGTTGATCCAGAGGGGAATGGCCATCGGGCCTTCGGGTGCGAATTCCATTGTCAGTCTCTCTTGCTTGCTGCGTATTGTTCGAAAAAGGTCTTGCCACCGCCGGCGACCGGCAGATCGCGCGCCGTCGTCCAACCCGGCGCGAAACCGAAGAGGCGGATGCGACCCTCTCCGTCGGCCAGCCAGTTCAGGTAGCGGGCGGCGATCCGGGTCAGCGCCCGATACAGCGTCGGCCGGCCGGCGATCCAGGCCCAGGCACGCAGGCCAAAACGCTCGCCCCAGGGGCGCAGACCGCGCCGCTGCTGCTCCTGGCGCAGGCCGTGCATCAGCTCGGGCAGCGGAATGCGCACCGGGCAGACGCTGGAACACTGGCGACAGCCGGTCGACGCATGCGGCAGGTCGAGTGCGTTCTCGATGCCGGTGTACAGCGGCGTCAGCACCGAACCCATCGGCCCGGGATAGACCCAGCCGTAGGCGTGACCGCCGAGCGAGAAATACACCGGGCAGTGATTCATGCAGGCGCCGCAACGGATGCAGCGCAGGATGTCCTGGTAGTGCGACCCGACGACGTCGGCGCGGCCGTTATCGACCAGGATGAAGACGGTCTTGGTCGGTCCTTCGCTTTCGTCGTCAGCGCGGGTGCCGGTCAGCAGCGAGACGTAGTTGGAGATCGTCTGGCCGGTCGCCGAACGCGGCAACAGTCGCATCAGCGTGGCGAAATCCTGCAGCGTCGGCACCACCTTTTCGATGCCGGTGATCACCACATGCACACGCGGCAGCGTCGTCACCATGCGGCCGTTGCCTTCGTTGGTGACCAGCGCCGCGGTTCCGGTCTCGGCGATCAGGAAATTGGCACCGGAAATCCCCATGTCGGCCGACAGGAAGTGCTGGCGCAGGACACCACGCGCCTCGCGAGTCAGCGCCGGGATGTCGGCGGAAGTCCGCGCCGCTTGCGGTCGGCCGTGCTTCTCGGCGAACAGCGCCTCGACTTCCTGCAAGGTCTTGTGCACCGCGGGCGCGATGATGTGCGACGGCGCTTCGCCGGCCAGCTGGATGATGTATTCGCCGAGGTCGGTCTCGACTGGCTCGATGCCGGCAGCGGCCAGCGCGTCGTTGAGATGCGCCTCTTCGGACAGCATCGACTTCGACTTGGTCACTTTCTTGACGCCATGACGGCGGGCGACGTCGATCACCAGATCGCAGATTTCGCTGCCGTCACGCGCCCACAGCACGTCGGCACCGCGCGCGCGGGCGTTTTCCTCGAAGATTTCCAGCCACACGTCGAGGTCGTTGAGCGCCCGGTCGCGGATGCCGGCGCAGGCCTCGCGCAAGGCTTCGAAATCCAGGCCGTCGTCGGGGAGCGCCGCCATGGCCTTGGCACGCTTGCCGGAAAACAGCGGCTTGGCTTTCTGCAGCGCTTGCTGCAGCACCGGGTTGCGCACCTTGTCGGCAGCGCGGGCGGTGAAATGCATCGCCTGCGAGTGACGCGCGTTGGCGTTCATGGCTTGGTTTCCCCGGCCAGCACTTCGGCAAAGTGCAGCACCCGCGTCGTCCCGTCGCCGCGCCGGCGCAAGCGCCCCTCGATGTTGAGCAGGCAACCGAGATCGCCGCCAACGACGGCGTCAGCCCCGGCAGCGGCAACCGACTCGCACTTGCGGTCGACGATGCGCGCCGAGACATCGGCATAGTTCTCGGCGAAGGCACCACCGAAGCCGCAACATTCCTCGCAGTCGGCCATTTCCTTCAGGCTCAGCCCGCGTACGCGGCCGAGCAAGGCACGCGGCTGCGCCTTGATGCCGAGACCGCGCAGGCCCTTGCAGGAATCGTGGTAGGTGACGCTGCCGGCGAATTCGCCGGGCGGCTCAAGCGGCTCGCCCAGGCTGGCGAGAAACTCGCTCAGTTCCTGAGTGCGCGCTGCCAGCGCCCGGGCGCGCGGCCCCCAGACGGCATCGTCGGCGAACAGCTTGGGATAGGTCAGGCGAATCTGCTCGGCACAGGAACCGGAAGGAACGACCACCGCATCGTAATCTTCCAGCTCGGCAATCGCCTTCTGCGCCAGGGTTTCGGCCAGCGGCCGGTTGCCGGCGCTCCAGGCCGGTTGACCGCAGCAAGTCTGCGCTGGCGGCACAACCACGTCATTACCCGTCGCCGCCAGCAAACGCAGGGCGGCAAAGCCCACTGCGGGGCGCATCAGGTCAACGAGACAGGTAACGTATAAGGCAATCCGCATGCTAATATTGCGCCGCACAAGAAGGCAAAGTGGCTAATGCTACTCAAACCCCGCGAATAAAGGAATCCAGTTGTCAGAAGTTGCCGACGGCGCCACCAGAACGCCAGGTTCTATCCAGGTCATCGAGCGCATGATGTCGCTGCTCGACGCGCTTGCCCAGGTGCAGGATGCGGCCAGCCTCAAGCAACTGGCAACCGCCACCGAACTCCATCCGTCGACCGCCCACCGCATCCTCGCGGCGATGTGCAACGCCCGTTTCGTCGAACGCCAGGATGCCGGCACCTACCGCCTGGGCATTCGCCTGCTCGAGCTCGGTAACATCGTCAAATCGCGGATCAACGTCCGCGAAGTCGCCCTGCCCTTCATGCAGGAACTGCATGAAAAAATCGGCGAGGCAATCAACCTCGGCGCCCGTCACGACGACGAGATCGTCTATCTCGAACGCACCTCGTCGGGACGTTCGCTGGTGCGTGTCGTTTATCTGGTCGGTGGTCGTGCGCCGCTGCACCTGACTTCGCTGGGCAAGCTTTTCCTGGCTGCCGACGGCACCCAGAAGGTCCGTGACTACGCCCGCCGCACCGGCCTGCCGGGCAAGACGCCGCATTCGCTGACCACGCTCGAAGCGCTGGAAAAGGAACTGGACAAGGTCCGCCGCCACGGCATCGCCTACGACGACGAAGAGGCCGAACTGGGCCTCAAGTGCGTTGCCGCACCGATCCACGACGATGAAGGCCAGGTCGTTGCCGCGCTGTCGGTATCGGCCCCTGCCGATCGTCACAACCCGGAATGGGCGCGCCAGGTTCAGGAAACGGCCAACGCCGTCTCACAAGCCCTGGGCTACGTACACCACCGCAATTGATGCCTGCCACCGGCAGGCGGGTCAGGCCGGCGTGGCGACCGGCTTCAGGCCGGCACTTTCCATCCAGCGCTTGATCCGGTTGGCGTCGCCAACGCGGGTCATCTTGCCCTGCGAATCGAGCAGCACGATGACCACTGGCTTGTCGGCGACCCAGGCCTGCATCACCAGGCAACGTCCGGCTTCGGAGATGTAACCGGTCTTCGACAGGCCGATCTGCCAATTGTCGCTGCGGACCAGCGCATTGGTATTGCCGAAGGTCTGGATGCGCCCGCTCAGTTCCAGCTTGGCCTCGGCCGTGGTCGAATACATGCGGATGTGCGGGTAGCGCGCGGCGGCGGCCACCATGCGCGCCAGATCGTGAGCGGTAGACACGTTATTGCTGGAGAGGCCGGTCGGTTCCTCGAAGCGCGTGTCGAACATGCCCAGCGAGCGCGACTTGCGGTTCATGGCGTCAACGAAAGCCCGCAAACCGCCGGGATAGTGGCGGCCGAGCGCATTGGCCGCGCGATTTTCCGACGACATCAGCGCCAGCAGCATCGCCGTTTCGCGCGTCATCGTCGTACCGACCGGCAGACGCGAGCGGGTACCCTTGAGATCGTCGATGTCGGCATTGCTGATGGAAATCACTTCTTCCATGTCGAGACCGGCATCGAGCACGACCATCGCCGTCATCAGCTTGGTGATCGAGGCGATGGGCACCACCGCATCCGGATGCTTCTCGACCAGCACCCGACCGCTGCTCTGATCCAGAACCAGGGCAGCCGATGACTGGATGGCCAGGCGGGTCGGATCGTCGCTGACCGCAACGTGGCGCACCGCACCTTGATGCTTGGCGACGGTTTTCTTGTTCGTTTTCTTGGCTTGCTTGGCGGCCGCCGGTGCTTTCTTGGCAGCCGACTGCTTGGGCTTGTTCGTCTGAGCTTCAGCTTTGCCCACGATAACCGGCAATGGCGCCAGAACCAGCGCCAGGGATGTCAGCAGAAGCCACAGTTTTCGCCGCATGTAAAAACTCTCCAAGATTTGGCTGCGATTTTATCCGAGTTTAAGCGCACGGAACAAAATTTCAATCAAACCATCGAGATAGCGGCGAAAACTGAGGCACTTACTCAGGAGGCGTCAACCACGGTCAACGCCGTCATGTTGACGATGCGGCGGACGGTGGCCGTCGGCGTCAGGATGTTTACCGGCCGTGCTGCCCCGAGCAGGATGGGCCCGACGGTCAGGTTGTCGCCGGCCGCCACCTTGAGCAGGTTGAACGAGATGTTCGCCGCGTCCAGCGTCGGCATCACCAGCAGATTGGCCTGCCCCTTGAGGCGCGAATTGGGGAAGGTCACCTGACGGATCTGCTCGTCGAGTGCAGCATCGCCGTGCATTTCGCCTTCGACTTCGAGTTCCGGCGCCCGACGATTGAGCTCGCCCAGCACTTCGCGCATCTTCACCGCAGTCGGCGTGTTCTCGGTACCGAAAGAGGAATGCGACAACAGTGCCACCTTGGGAACGATACCGAAATTGCGGATTTCCTCGGCCGCCATCAAGGTCATATCGACCAGTTGCTCGGCATTCGGATCGTAATTCACATAGGTATCGGCAATGAACACGGTACGACCGGGCAGCAGCAGCAGGTTCATCGTGTAGTAGCGATCGTGCTCGGCGCGGGTGCCGATGACATTCTCGACATATTCGCGATGCGTGTCGTGACGACCGAAAGTACCGCAGATCAGGCCATCGGCGTAACCAAGGCGGACCATCAAGGCGCCGTAGAGCGTGTTGCGGCGGCGCACTTCCCGGCGCGCGTAGTCGGGCGAGACGCCCTTGCGCTGCATGATGCCGTAGTAGGTCTGCCAGAACTCGTCGAAGTGGGCGTCGAAGAAGGCATTGTTCTCCGAGTGGATGATCTCGAAATCCTCGCCTTCGCGGATGCGCAGGCCGGCAGCCTCGATCCGCCGCAGGATTTCGGCCGGACGGCCGATCAGCACCGGACGGGCGATTCCCTCGTCACGGATGACCTGGATCGCGCGCAGCACGCGCTCGTCCTCGCCCTCGGCAAAGACGATGCGCTTGGGCGCCAGGCGGGCCTGGGCGAACACCGGCTTCATGATCAGACCGGAGTGATAGACGAATTCGTTCAAGCCCTGCAGGTAAGCGTCCCAATCCTGGATCGGCCGCGTCGCCACGCCCGAGTCCATGCCGGCCTGAGCCACGGCCGGCGCGATCTTGACGATCAGACGCGGGTCGAAGGGCTTGGGAATCAGGTATTCCGGGCCGAAGCCGGAAATCTTCTCGCCGTAGGCCGAAGCGACCACATCCGACTGCTCGGCACGGGCCAGTTCGGCGATGGCCTTGACCGCCGCCATCTTCATTTCCTCGGTGATCGTCGTCGCACCGACGTCGAGCGCACCGCGGAAAATGAACGGGAAGCAGAGGACGTTATTGACCTGGTTCGGGTAGTCCGACCGGCCGGTACACATGATCGCGTCGTCGCGCACGGCCTTGACCTGCTCGGGCAGGATTTCCGGCGTCGGGTTGGCGAGCGCCATGATCACCGGCCGGGGTGCCATTTTCGCGACCATTTCCGGCTTGAGCACGCCGCCGGCCGACAGACCGAGGAAGACGTCGGCGTCAGCGATCACCTCACCCAGCGACCGGGCGTCGGTCTTCTTGGCGTAGCGCGCCTTGATCTCATCCATTTCCTCGACGCGACCTTCGTAGACCACGCCCTTGATGTCGGTGACCCAGATGTTCTCGACCGGCGCCCCCAGCATGACCAACAGGTCAAGACAGGCGAGCGCCGCAGCGCCGGCACCGGACGTGACGATCTTGACCTTGGACAGGTCCTTGCCGATCAGGTGCAAGCCGTTGAGGATGGCCGCGCCGACGACGATCGCCGTACCGTGCTGGTCGTCGTGAAAGACCGGAATCTTCATCCGCTCGCGCAGCTTTTTCTCGATATAGAAACACTCGGGCGCCTTGATGTCCTCAAGGTTGATGCCACCGAAGGTCGGCTCCAGCGAGGCAATGGTCTCGATCAGCTTGTCCGGATCGCGCTCGTCGATTTCAAGGTCGAAAACGTCGATGTTGGCGAATTTCTTGAACAGTACGCCCTTGCCTTCCATCACCGGCTTGGCGGCGAGCGGGCCGATCGGGCCGAGGCCGAGGACGGCGGTGCCGTTGGTGATGACACCAACCAGATTGGCGCGGGCGGTCAGGGTGCTGGCTTCGGCCGGATCGGCGACGATTTCTTCGCAGGCGAAGGCGACGCCCGGCGAATAAGCCATCGACAGATCGTACTGATTGGTCAGCTGCTTGATCGGCGTGACCGCAATCTTGCCCGGCTTAGGATGACGGTGATAGTAAAGCGCGGCTTCGCGCAGTTGCCTGGGATCCATGTCTTCCTCCGTTTTATATCGTGAAATACGGTTTTGTGATGCGATAAATTATAGCAGCTTGACGAATTTTATTCATTTCGGACATCACTTAGACACGAAAAGTCAAGTAGCTATTTACCCTGACTTGATGCATAATTACGGGCTTCCCAGCCGACGGCCTCCAGCCGCTCGCAGTCTTGGTGGCAGCTCCCGGCGACTGGCGTGAAACCTAGCTATTTCAGTAACTTAGAGAGAGACATCGCCATGACCGCACCGCTGAATGCACCAGATTACGTCAAACACGAAGGCCTGAAACAATGGGTCGCCGAGATTGCTGCGCTGACCCAGCCCGACAGCATCTACTGGGCCGATGGTTCGCAGGCAGAGTATGACCGTCTGTGTGCGGAAATGGTTGAAGCCGGCACCCTGATCAAGCTGAACCCGGAAAAGCGCCCGAACTCCTACCTGGCCTTCTCCGACCCGTCCGACGTTGCCCGCGTCGAAGACCGCACCTACATCTGCTCCGCCAACAAGGAAGACGCCGGCCCGACCAACAACTGGGAAGAACCGGCCAAGATGCGCGAAACCCTGAACGGCCTGTTCAAGGGCTGCATGAAGGGCCGCACGATGTACGTCATCCCGTTCTCGATGGGCCCGCTCGGTTCGCCGATCGCCCACATCGGCGTGGAAATCACCGATTCGGCCTACGTCGTCACCAACATGCGCACGATGACCCGCATGGGCGCCAAGGTGTTTGACGTGCTCGGCACCAACGGCGAATTCGTCCCCTGCGTGCATACCGTCGGCGCCCCGCTCGAAGCCGGTCAGAAGGATGTCGCCTGGCCGTGCAACCCGACCGTCAAGTACATCGTGCACTACCCGGAAACCCGTGAAATCTGGTCCTACGGCTCCGGCTACGGCGGCAACGCCCTGCTCGGCAAGAAGTGCTTCGCGCTGCGCATCGCCTCCAACATGGCCCGCGACCAGGGCTGGCTGGCCGAACACATGCTCATCCTCGGCGTCGAATCGCCGGAAGGTGAAAAGACCTACGTCGCTGCCGCCTTCCCGTCGGCCTGCGGCAAGACCAACTTCGCCATGCTGATCCCGCCCGAGCCGATGAACGGCTGGAAGATCACCACCATCGGCGACGACATCGCCTGGATCAAGCCGCGTCTCGATGCAGATGGCGTCACCCGTTTCTACGCGATCAACCCGGAAGCCGGCTTCTTCGGCGTTGCCCCGGGCACCTCGGCCAAGACCAACTACAACGCCCTGGCCACGCTCAAGGAAAACATCATTTTCACCAACGTCGCGCTGACCGACGATGGCGACGTGTGGTGGGAAGGCCTGACCAAGGAAGCCCCGGCCCACCTGATCGACTGGCAGGGCAAGGACTGGACGCCGGAAGACGGCAAGGCCGGCCGCAAGGCAGCCCACGCCAACTCGCGCTTCACTGCACCGGCCAACCAGTGTCCCTCGGTCGACGCCGCCTGGGAAGACCCCGCCGGGGTGCCGATCTCGGCCTTCATCTTCGGCGGCCGCCGCGCCACCACCGTGCCGCTGGTGTACCAGGCTTTCAACTGGAACTACGGCGTCTACATGGCGGCCACCCTCGGCTCCGAAACCACCGCTGCCGCCTTCGGCCAGCAAGGTGTCGTCCGCCGCGACCCGTTCGCCATGCTGCCGTTCTGCGGTTACCACATGGGTGACTACTTCAACCACTGGCTGAAGATGGGCAAGACCGTCGATGCCACGCCGAAGATCTTCTGCGTGAACTGGTTCCGCATGAACGAGAAGGGCGAGTTCATGTGGCCGGGCTTCGGCGACAACATGCGCGTGCTGAAGTGGATCGTCGACCGCTGCAAGGGCAAGGTTGCCGCCAAGGAAACCGTGCTCGGCTGGATGCCGAAGTTCGAAGACATCGACTGGACCGGCCTGGACATCAACAAGGATGATTTCGAGGCCCTGACCACCATCGACGCCGACGCCTGGAAGGCGGAACTGGCCGGCCACAAGGAGTGGTTCGACAAGATGGGCGAGAAGATGCCGCGCGAACTCGTGCTCAAGCGCGAACTGTTCGAAATGGGCATCTTCAAGGACGCTGCTTGAATATCGTCTGAGCGATAATCGAACGGCCACCCGCGGGTGGCCGTTTTTCTTTGGAGAGCCCATGTACCGTCCTGCCGCCCGTCTCGCCGATATCGAACCCTTCCACGTCGTCGAACTGTTCACCCGCGCCCATCAACTGCAGGCCGAGGGCCGCGACATCATTCACATGGAAGTTGGCGAGCCCGATTTTCCGACGCCGGAACCGATCGCCCATGCAGCCATGGCTGCCATCGCCAGCGGCAAGACGATGTACACGCAAGCCTTCGGCCTACCCGAGCTGCGCCAGGCAATCAGCGATTTCTACCGCCAACGTTACGGCGTCGACGTACCGGCCCGCCGCATCGCCGTGACCAACGGCGCCTCCGGCGCGCTCAACCTGGCCTTCGCCTGCCTGACCAACCCCGGCGATGAATGGCTGCTGGCCGACCCCGGCTACCCGTGTAACCGCCATATCGTGCGCACTTACGAAGGTCGGCCGCAAGCCATTGCTGTCGGCCCGCAGAGCAACTTCCAGCCGACCCCGGCACAAGTCGGCGCCGCCTGGAGCGAGAAAACCACCGGTCTACTCGTTGCCTCGCCGGCCAACCCGACCGGCACGCTGCTGACGCTGCCCGAAATCGCCGCGCTGGCCGAGGTCTGCCGCGCCCGCAAGGGCCACTTCATGGTCGACGAGATCTACCACGGCCTCACCTACGAGACCGACGCGCCGACCGCCTGCACCGCCGGCGACGACATCTGGGTGATCAACAGCTTCTCCAAGTATTTCCAGATGACCGGCTGGCGCCTGGGCTGGATGGTGATTCCCGAGCCCTACCTGCGCGACGTCGAGAAGCTGGCGCAGAACCTGGTCCTGTGCCCGTCGACGCCGGCACAGCACGCCGCACTGGCGGCTTTCCGGCCGGAAACCATCGCCATCCTGGAAGAACGTCGGGCCGAATTCCGCCGTCGCCGCGATTTCCTGGCACCGGCGCTGGAAGCACTTGGCTTTCGCATCACCGCCCGCCCGGAAGGCGCTTTCTACCTGTATTGCGACAGCTCGGCGCTGGCCGCCGACAGTTTTGCGCTGGCTCGCGACCTGCTGGAAAAAACCGGCGTCGCCGCCACACCGGGGCTGGATTTCGGCGCCAACGCGCCGGAGAAACACATCCGCTTCGCCTACACCACCGGCGTTGACCGACTGGCCGAGGCGGTCGAGCGCCTACGCCGTTACTTCGGGCGGTAAGTCGAGGTCGGGATGACGGGCGGCCAGCGCCGCCCAGTCGAAATGCGGCCCGGGATCGCTCTTGCGTCCCGGCGCGATATCGCTGTGACCGGCGACGGCGGCAATCGGATAACGCTGGCGCAAGGCATCGAGCAAGGGCCACAAGGCGGCGTACTGGGCATCGGTGAACGGCAGTTCGTCGCAACCTTCCAGTTCGATACCGACCGAGTAGTCGTTGCAGTTGTCCCGTCCGCACCAGGCCGAGCGGCCGGCGTGCCAGGCACGCTGGTCGCAGCCGACGAACTGGACGACACGACCGTCGCGGCGGACATAGAAATGCGCCGATACCTGCAGCCCGGCAATCTCGGCAAAGTAAGGATGGGCGCCGGCATCAAGGCGGTTGAGGAAGAAATCCTCGACCCAGTTGCCGCCAAATTCGCCGGGCGGCAGGCTGATGTTATGGACGACGACCAGCGAGACTTCAGCGGCCGGTGGCCGCTCGCCAAAGTTGGGCGAGTCCAGCCGTTCAGCCGCAAGCCACCAGCCGCCGTCGCACCAGCTCATTCGATACCCAGCCGTTCCAGCCGATAACGCAGGGAGCGAAAAGTCACGCCGAGCAAGCGCGCCGCCGCCGTGCGGTTGCCCTCGGTTTGCTGCAGGGCTTCCAGGATGGCGTGGCGCTCCAGGCGGTTCAGGTATTCGTCCAGGCTTTCGCTGCCGCGTCCCTGACCATCGCCCCCGCCTCCGCCAACCTCCTCGGGTTCGAGGTGCAGGTCCTCGGGACCGATTTCGTCGCCGCCGCAGAGCGCCGTCGCCCGCTCAAGAATGTTCTCCAGTTCGCGCACGTTGCCGGGGAAGGAATACAACTGCAGCGCCTTGATCGCCGATGCTGACAGCCGCGGATGCGCTGCGCCGCACAGCTTGTTGAGAATGCTGTCGACCAGTGGCGCGATATCTTCCATCCGCTCACGCAAGGGTGGCATGCGCAATTCGATGACGTTGAGCCGGTAGTAGAGATCCTGGCGGAACTTGCCCTGGTCGACGCATTCGCGCAGATTGCGATGGGTGGCGCAGATGATGCGCAGATCGACCGGCTCTTCGGTGACGTTGCCGACCTTGCGCACACGCTTCTCCTGAATGGCACGCAGCAGCTTGACCTGCATCGCCAGCGGCAGGTCGGCGACTTCGTCGAGGAACAGGGTGCCGCCGTTGGCCGCCTGGAAAAAGCCGTCGCGATCGCCGTCGGCACCGGTAAAGGCACCCTTGCGGTAACCGAAGAACTCGCTCTCCATCAGGTTTTCGGGAATCGCCCCGCAGTTGACCGGGACAAAGGGTCCGCTGCTGCGCGCACTGCGGGCGTGGATCAGGCGCGCCGCCAGTTCCTTGCCGGAGCCGGACTCGCCAGAAATATAGATCGGCGCCTGGCTACGCGCCATTTTCTCGATCATCTCGCGGACCTGCTGCATGCTCGGCGAATCGCCGGTCAGCGCCCGCAATTCGTCGCTCTGACCGCTTTCGCTGGGCAGCCGCAAAGCCGAGCGGACCAGGGCCCGCAACTGCTCCAGGCCGACCGGCTTGGCCAGGTAATCGAAGGCACCGGCCTTGAGTGCGGCGACGGCATTTTCGGCGCTGCCCCAGGCGGTGATCACCGCCACCGGCAGGCTGGGATGATGCTCGCCGATGTAACGGACAATCTCCAGCCCCTCGCCGTCCGGCAGGCGCATGTCGGTCAGGCACAACTGGAAGGAGGACGCTGCCAGCAATGCCTTGGCCTCGGCAACCGAGCCGGCGCATTCCGCCGCCAGCCCCATGCGGGCCAGGGTCAGGTCGATCAATTCGCGGATGTCGGCCTCGTCGTCAATGACGAGGACACGGTTCAACTCGCCGCGAGGGCGTCGTTCGCTACGGCTGACTGACACGTATCGCTTCTCCCGGAAACAATGAAATGGCCACCCCCGCCCCCCGCCCTGAGGACCAGCGCACCGCCGTTGGCCACGCACAATTCGCGCGCGATGAACAGGCCGAGCCCGGTACCGAGCGTATGGGTGGTGAAGAACGGCTCAAAAATCTGGTCGCGCAAGGCTTCGGGGACCCCGGGGCCGTCGTCGATCACATGCAATTCTACCCGCCCCGGCACGTCTTCCCCGGCAAACACGATCCGGACCGACCCCGGCCCGCGCGAGGCATGCCGCAAGGCATTGCCGACCAGGTTCCAGAGCACCTGGTGCAGATGCGAGCGGTCAAAGCAGATCATCTTGCCCGGCGGAACATCCAGCGCTATGGTGGATGCCGGCAGGTTCTCGTTGGCCAGCAGTTCGACGGCAAAATTGCCGAGAAACTCGCGCAGGGCGATGATTTCCACCTGGGCTTGATTCTGCCGGCCAAGTTCGAGCACGTCGCTGACGATCCGGTCCAACCGGGCCGTGTTGTCGCCAATGATGCGCAGCAGCCGCTCGAAAATCTCGCCGCGCCGCTCTTCCTGCAACAATTCCGAGGCATGGCTGATGGCCGACAGCGGATTACGGATTTCGTGCGCAATGCTCGCCGTCAATCGCCCGAGCGCGGCTAGCTTCAATTGTTTGGCCTGCTCCTTGATCCGGCCGACATCCTCGACAAAGATCAGGACATCGCCGTCGGAACTGGCGGTGGACTCGAAGCGCGCCCCCAGCTCGCTGTTGCCGGCGCCGAAAAACAGCACGCTATCATCACCGCCGGCCAGCCAGTGCGCTAGCCCGGCGGCCAGCGTCGGCGCATTGTCGACCAGTTGCCCGGCCACCGACGGCAAGCCGAGCAGGCGCGCAGCCATCGGGTTGTAGCGAACGACCTGGCCATCGGGTGCGACGATCAGCACCCCATCCTGCATGCGTTCGACCACCCGCTGATTGATGCGGATCTGGTTGTCCAGCGCGATGCCGCGGCGACGCGCCAGATCCTCGTTGATCATGATGCGCTGGCCGAGCAGGCGGGCCAGGATGGCGGTCGCGAAGTACCCCGCCGACAGGAAGCCGGCCTGGACGATGCTACCCGGGTCGAAGCCGCGATAGAGGATGCCGAAACTCTGCGACATCAGCGCCGCCAAGGTCGCCAACGCCGCGTAGAAGAGCACCAGCCGCCCCTGGCCGACCAGGCTGGCCGCCGCCAGCGAGATCAGCAGGACCAGTCCAAGCCCGCTGCTGACGCCGCCGGCGATGAACATCAGGACGCTGATCACCAGGACGTCGGCGAGGACCTGGAACGATAGCTGGAAATTGAAATGCTGCTGCCAGAAGCGGGCCAGGAAATACCCGGAAACCATGGCGGCGAAATAGGCCCCGACCAGCGTATACAGCAAGACCGAAGGCAACAGGTTGAGACGGACGTTCCATTCGCCCGGAAACACCAGGCCGAGCAGGCACAGGCCGCCGAGCAACAGGCGATACAGCACGAAGTAGCGGAAGGAGCGCCAGTTGGGCTCCCAGGTGGTGGTCAGCCAGCCCTGCACGATCAGTCGCCGCTGTGGCGCCCGGCCCGGCGGTGCGCCTCGTTGCAGAAGTGCACATCACCGTCGACGACAGCGTCGCTCTCCGGCAGATGCACGCCGCAATGGGCGCAACGCACCATCCGTTCCGGTGTCCGCGGTGGCGCGTCATTGCCGCCGCTGTCATCCCCGGTGCGCTTTTTCCACGCCCACCAGACGATCAGCAGCAGGACCAGCAAGAGGAGATATTTCAGCATGTGCGTCTCGTCACAGTGGGCGCTCGACCCATTCGATGATCGCCTGCCACTGCTCGATGTCCCGCTCGGCGCGCGAGCGCGGCAGGTCGAACAGGGTCATGCCGGCCGCTGCGGCCTGGACATAGACCTGGGTGTCGCGCAGGTAGGCGAGCACCGGCAGATCGAAGCCGGCAAAGAAACGTTCCAGTTCGGCTGCCGCACGCGTCCGCGCATCGACCCGCATGCCGATCACGGCGACGTCGGCGCGGCCTTTGCGCACGGCCTTCTCGTCGAGCAGGGCCTCGAGGAAATGGCGGGTTGCGCGCATGTCGAACATCGACGGCTGCACCGGAACGATGACCCGGGTCGACAGCTTGAGCACCTTGTCGAGCAGCTTGCCGTTCAGTCCGGCCGGCGTATCGAGCACGACGTGCGAGGTGCCCTTGGGCGGGCGGGCGATGTTGTCCGGCCCGATCGCCCAGGTATCGATGGTCGGCAACTCAAAGGGCCGGGTCGCCAGCCATTCGCGCGACGAAAGCTGGCGGTCGATGTCGCCCAGCATCACCTCGTGGCCGCGACTGGCAAAGTAACCGGCCAGATTGGTCGCCAGCGTGCTCTTGCCGGAACCGCCCTTGGGATTGGCAACGAGAAAGCCCTTCATGCACCGCGCTCCTTCTTGTCGAGAATGCGCCGCACCAGATTGACGTGCTCGCGCAAGGTGTAGACCAGATCGGTGAAGCCCAGCGGCACATGCAACTCGGCCGCCTCTTCGTCGAGCGCATCGAGCCGGCTGCGGTATTCCGGCAGGCGCTCGCGGTCGAAATGGTTTTTCAGGTCGTCCTCGAGAAATTTCAGCTCGCCGTAGCAACGGAACACCTTGGAACGCACCCGCCAGCTATACAGTGCCGGCGCCACCCGCATCAGCGGAATCAGCAGGGCGATCACCGGTAATAGCAGGACGAACAGGCGATCGACCAGCACCGCCAGCCAGAACGGCAGGTAGCGCTGCAGGAAGGGCGGGCCCGACTTGAAGAAACGCTCGGCTTCCGACGACAGCGGCAGCATGCCGTCCATGTAGGCCGGAAACTCGTTGGCGGTCTGGAAGAAGCCGGGTTTGCCATGGACCTGACGCGCTGCCTGCAACAGCAGGTTCTGCAGTGCCGGATGCAGGTCCTCGCTGACCACCAGACTGGCCGTCGGCGCCAGCACTCGCGTATCCTCGGGCGGGAAATCGCGGACCAGGTCGGCGACGCCCTTGGGCATGGTCAACCGGGTCAGGAAGGGATAGCGGCGCTCGTAGGCAAAGGACTGCGAGAAACTCATCAGCTTGACGTCGGGCGAGCGCAGCAGCACCTGGACCACCGGCGCATGCTCGGCGGCGATGATGAAGGCGGCGTCGATACGCCCCTGCTGTAATTCCTCGGCGGCATCCAGGCCGGAAATCGGTACCGTGTTGCTGCGGAAATCGACCTCGTTGTCGTCGAGCAGACGTTGCGCCAGATGGCGGATGCCGGAACCTTCCTGACCGATGGCGATGCGCTTGCCCTGCAGATCGGTCAGGCGGTCGATGGTCTTGCCGCGGTAGAAGACCCAGACCGGCTCGTAGAACATGCTGCCCAGCGAAAGCAGGCCGTGACTCTCGGGCTCCTGGTCGATCTCGGCCTCCGGCGACGGTTCGATGACGCCCCCCTGGACGAAGCCGATCTGCGCTTCGCCATTCTTCAGGCGTTCCAGGTTCTGCAGGGAACCTTCCGAAGGCAGAACCTCCAGGGTGATCCCGTCGCGCGCCAGGATCGCCGCGTAGCGTTTGGCGAACTGGTAATACGCGCCACTCTCGCCGCCGGCAGTCATGACCACATGCTTCGGTGGCGCCGGCTCGACGAACTGGTAGGCAACGACGAAACCGAGCCCGGCGATCAGGAATATCCACCACGCCGTCGCCACGAGGTCGCGCAGGGAAACGAGTCCAGCCTTGATTTTCGCCATCATGCCTTGGTCGCGGAAAACGTTCCGGTCAGCTTCAAAATGCCGAGGGTATCACCGAGCCGCCTGCCAATCTACCGCAGCCGGCGGGAAATCACACCGGCGTCAGCTTGGCGTACTCCAGCGCCAGCCATTTCATGCCGGCACCGCCGCCGAAATTGACCTGCACCCGCGCATCGGCGCCGCGCCCCTCGGTGGCGACGATGACGCCGAGACCGAACTTGGCGTGCTCAACGCTCTGACCGACGCGCAGCCCGCCAGCCACCGGCTCGCTGCTGGCGGCGGCGTAACCGCCCCAGGTCGGCGCCGGGGCCGCAGCCTTCTTGTTGAGCTTGAGCAACAGCTCCTCCGGTATCTCGTCGAAGAAGGACGAGGCCGTGCAATAACGCGTCTGCCCGTGCAGCATCCGCGTCTGCGCGCAGGACAGGTAGAGCCGCTGGCGGGCACGGGTGACCGCGACGTACATCAGCCGGCGCTCTTCCTCCAGGCCGTCGCGCCCCTCGCTGACCGCGTTCTCGTGCGGGAACAGCCCCTGCTCCAGGCCGCTGATGAAGACGATGTCAAATTCCAGGCCCTTCGCCGCGTGCACCGACATCAGCTGGACCGCTTCCTGGCCTTCGCCGGCCTGGTGCTCGCCGGATTCGAGCGAGGCGTGAGCGAGGAAGGACGCCAGTGCACCGCCTTCGCCGATCGCGCCTTCGTCGTCGACAAAGGTGGCGGCGGCGTTGATCAGTTCGTCAAGGTTCTCCAGGCGTTCCTGACCTTCCTTTTCCAGCCGGTAATGCTGGGCGAGGCCGGACTTCTCGACGACATGCTCGATGATCTCGGGCAGCGGCAGCTTTTCGGTCTCCTGACGCAGCGTCTCGACCAGCCGGATGAAGGCGCCGACGGTCTGGCCAGCCTTGCCGGTCAGCGAGGCGGCGGCGTTGTAGAGGCTGGAATTCATCTGGTGCGCGGCGGCCTGCAGGTTTTCCAGCGAACGGGCGCCGATCCCGCGCGTCGGGAAATTGACCACGCGCAGAAACGCGGTGTCGTCGTCGGGGTTGCCCAGCAGGCGCAGATAGGCGAGCGCGTGCTTGACTTCCTGGCGCTCGAAGAAGCGCAGGCCACCATAGACCTTGTAGGGCACGCCCTTGGTGAACAGCTCGTGTTCGAGCACGCGCGACTGGGCATTCGAGCGGTAGAGGATGGCGCATTGCGTCGCCGGCACGCCGTCACGGACCAGTTCGCGGATCTCGTCGACGATGAAGCGCGCCTCGTCGATGTCCGAATAGGCTTCGAAAGCGCGGATCGGCTCGCCGTCGCCGGCGTCGGTCCACAGGTTCTTGCCCAGGCGCTCGCGGTTGTACTTGATGATGGCGTTGGCGGCGGCCAGGATGTTGCCGTGCGAGCGGTAGTTCTGCTCGAGGCGGATGATGTTGTCGGCGCAGTAGTCGCGCTCGAAGTCGCGCATGTTGCCGACCTCGGCGCCGCGGAAGCGGTAGATCGACTGGTCGTCGTCGCCGACCGCAAAGAGCCTGGCGCCGCCGCCGGCGAGCAGTTGCAGCCAGGCGTACTGCAGCTTGTTGGTATCCTGGAACTCGTCGACCAGGATGTGCCGGAAACGCTGCTGGTAATGCGTGCGCAGCGGCTCGTTGCGCTGCAGCAGCTCGAAGCAGCGCAACAGCAGCTCGGCGAAATCGCAGACGCCCTCGCGGTTGCACTGGGCCTCGTACTCGGCGTAAATCTCGACACGTTTCTGCGTGTAGTGGTCGTACACCTCGGCCTGGCCGGCACGCACGCCCTGCTCCTTGTGCGCGTTGATGAAATGGCACAGCTCGCGCGGCGGGTACTTCTCGTCGTCGATGTTGAGGTTCTTCAGCAGGCGCTTGACCATCGCCAGCTGGTCGGCCGAATCGAGGATCTGGAAGGTCTGCGGCAGGCCGGCCTCGCGGTAGTGCGCGCGCAGCAGCCGGTTGCACAGGCCGTGGAAAGTACCGATCCACATCCCGCGCACGTTGATCGGCACCAGCGCCGACAAGCGCGCGGTCATCTCCTTGGCCGCCTTATTGGTGAAAGTCACCGCCATCACACCATGCGGCCCGACCTGGCCGGTCGAGATCAGCCAGGCGATCCGTGTCGTCAGGACCCGCGTCTTGCCGCTGCCGGCGCCGGCGAGGATCAGCGCATGCACAGGCGGCAGCGTCACGGCCTGCAGTTGGGGAGGATTGAGGTTGGCGAGCAGGTCGGACATGGTTTGGACTGGTCACATAAACAGTCCGCCAGTGTACAATGCCCGCCGCCAATGAAGGACAAATGGTCGGACCAATTTGTTGCATTTGTGCAACGCAGCAATCATTTAAGGGTTATCCACTAATGACCCTTAGGGCACGCGAACGTATACTGGCAACAAATAAATATTGCAGTGCACAAAACTTTTTGCCCACAAGGCAGTCGATACAGAAGTGGTCACCGCCACGATCGTAGAAGGAGCAGCACCATGAACAGCATGAAGTCACCGAAAATCCTCCCTTGGATCGCCAAGAAGGCCGGCATCAGTGAAGAACTGGCGCTCAAGCTGTGGCGTCGCGCCGTCGGCGAAGCCGAGTACCTGACCGGAAAATCGGACGGTTCCGAATTCTTCGGCCTGGCCATCGAGCGTTTCCTGTCCATCGTCGAAGACGAAGCCGGCACGCTGTCCACCAGCAAGCTCAACCCGGCCCCGCAATTGACCTGGATGTGGCGTCACCAGACCCGCATGTCGCTGCTGTCGCTGATGGCGGCTCAGAACGCCTACCGTTGCTGGCAGAGCACCTGGAACGACATGGTCGGCCAAAAAAAAGCCGCCTGACCGGGCGTCATTGATGTCCGGCCCGGGGCGCCGCGTACCGACGCCGCCCCGGGGAACCGTGATGAAAATCCGGGGCAAACACCCCCTTCCTGCCGGCGAGCGCAGGACGCGCTGAAAACCGGGGAGAAACCGGGCCGCGCAACCGCTATAATTCGCGGTTTGATCGACGCCTTTCAGCAAGAACGCTCCCCATGCCCATGCAGGAAAAATACACCCCGGCCGACCTCGAACGCGCCGCCCAGCAACACTGGGACGAAACCGGTGCCGCCCGCGCCGTCGAAGACGCCAGCAAACCCAAGTACTACTGCCTGTCGATGTTCCCGTATCCGTCGGGCAAGCTGCACATGGGCCACGTGCGCAACTACACCATCGGCGACGTGCTCTCGCGCTTCCACAAGATGCAGGGCTACAACGTGCTGCAGCCGATGGGCTGGGACGCCTTCGGCATGCCGGCCGAAAACGCTGCATTGGCCAACAACGTGGCGCCGGCCGGCTGGACCTACTCGAACATCGAGTACATGAAGCAACAGCTCAAGTCGCTCGGTTTCGCCATCGACTGGCAGCGCGAATTCGCCACCTGCACGCCCGAGTACTACCGCTGGGAGCAGTGGCTGTTCACCCGCCTCTACGAAAAGGGCCTGGTGTACAAGAAGCTCGGCACCGTGAACTGGGACCCGGTCGACCATACCGTGCTCGCCAACGAGCAGGTCATCGACGGTCGCGGCTGGCGTTCCGGCGCGCTGATCGAAAAGCGCGAGATCCCCATGTACTACATGAAGATCACCGCTTACGCCGAGGAACTGCTGAGCGAGCTCGACAACCTGCCGGGCTGGCCCGAGCAGGTCCGCCTGATGCAGAAGAACTGGATCGGCAAGAGCACCGGCGTGCGCTTCGCCTTCCCGCTGGCCGACAACGCCGATGAAAAGCTGTGGGTATTCACCACCCGCGCCGACACCATCATGGGCGTCACCTTCGTCGCTGTCGCCGCCGAACACCCGCTGGCCACCCGCGCGGCCGCCAACAATCCGGAACTTGCCGCCTTCATCGAGGAATGCAAGAAGGGCGGCGTTGCCGAAGCCGACATTGCGACGATGGAAAAGAAGGGCATGCCGACCGGCATCTACGTCAGCCACCCGCTGACCGGAGAAAAAGTTGAAGTCTGGGTCGGCAACTACGTGCTGATGAGCTACGGCGACGGCGCCGTGATGGCCGTGCCGGCGCACGACGAACGCGATTTCGCCTTTGCGCTGAAGTACAACTTGCCGATCAAGCAGGTCGTCGCCGTCGACGGTGAATCCTTCAGCGACCAGGCCTGGGCCGAGTCCTACGCTGACAAGGTCAAGGGCAAGCTGGTCAATTCCGGCAAGTACGACGGCCTCGGTTATGAAGCCGCCGTCGACGCCATCGCCGCCGACCTCGCCGCCAAGGGCCTGGGCGAGAAGAAAACCCAGTTCCGCCTGCGCGACTGGGGTATCAGCCGCCAGCGTTACTGGGGCTGCCCGATCCCGATCATCCACTGCCCCAGCTGCGGCGACGTGCCGGTGCCGGACGAGCAGTTGCCGGTCGTCCTGCCGGAAAACGTCGAGATCACCGGCGCCGGTTCGCCGCTGGCGAAAATGCCCGAGTTCTATGAGTGCAAGTGTCCGAAGTGCGGTGGCGACGCACGCCGTGAAACCGACACCATGGACACCTTCTTCGAGTCGTCCTGGTACTTCCTGCGCTACGCCTGCCCGGACAACACCACGGCCATGGTCGACGAGCGCGTCCAGTACTGGTGTAAAGGCGGCATCGACCAGTACATCGGCGGCATCGAGCACGCCATCCTTCACCTCCTATATTCGCGCTTCTTCACCAAGCTGATGCGCGATGTCGGCCTGATCGGCGATTTGGGCGAGCCCTTCGCCAACCTGCTGACCCAGGGCATGGTCGTTGCGCCGACTTTCTACCGCGAACTCGACGGCGGCAAGAAGCAGTGGATCAACCCGGCCGACGTGGACGTCGTCACCGACGAGCGCGGTCGCCCGACCGGCGCCACCTTGCGTGCCGACGGCCTGCCGGTGGTCATCGGCGGTACCGAGAAGATGTCGAAGTCGAAAAACAACGGCGTCGACCCGCAAGCCTTGATCGACCAGTACGGCGCCGACACCGCCCGTCTGTTCATCATGTTCGCCTCGCCGCCGGACCAGTCGCTGGAATGGTCGGATGCCGGCGTCGAAGGCGCTTTCCGTTTCCTGCGCCGCCTGTGGAAAACGACTTACGACCACGTTCAGGGTGGCCTGGTCGCCGCCTGCGCGAGCAACGACGGTTTGAGCTCGGCCCAGGCCGACCTGCGCCGCAAGCTGCACCAGACCATGGGCAAAGTCGCCGACGACTACGGCCGGCGCAAGCAGTTCAACACCGCCATCGCCGCCGTCATGGAGCTGCTCAACGCCTACGACAAGTGCGACCTCGCCGATGCCGCCGGCCGCGCGCTCGCCCAGGAAGTTCTGGAAAGCGCCGCGCTGCTGCTCTTCCCCATCGTCCCGCACATCGGCCAGGCGCTCTACGCCGAGCTGAAGCCGGGCTCGGATGCCGGCCTCGCCGCCTTCCCGAAGGCCGACCCGGCTGCCTTGAAGCAGGATGAAATCGAGCTGGTCGTCCAGGTCAACGGCAAACTGCGCGGTGCCATCCGCGTCGCCGCCGAAGCCGACAAGGCGAGCATCGAAGCCGCCGCGCTGGCCAATCCCGACGCCCAGAAATTCATGGAAGGCAAGCCGGCGAAGAAGGTCATCGTCGTTCCGGGCCGCCTGGTCAATATCGTCGTCTGAGGAAACTCGCATGCCCTACCCGCTCCGCGCCCTGTTCGCCCTGCTGCTCGCCCTTCTGGTCGCCGGCTGCGGCTTCCAGTTGCGCGGAGCGAACGGCAGCAGCACACTACCCTACCGGACCCTGCATATCGCTCTGCCTGAGACATCCGAGGTGCGCATCTGGCTGGAACGCTACATTCAGGGCAGCAGCGCCAGTACGCGCCTGCTCACCGACCCGAAAGCGGCCGAGGCGGTTTTCGTTCAGCTGGACGACAACAGGCAAAAGAGCATCCTCAGCGTCAATGCTCAGGGCCGCGTTCGTGAATATCGCCTGCAGTTGAACTACAGTTTCCGCCTGGTCAATGCCGAAGGCCGGGAAATCGTCAGTCCAGTCGATATCGTCATGACCCGTGACATCAGCTTCAATGACTCACAGGTACTGGCCAAGGACATCGAGGAAAATCTGCTCTGGCGCGACATGAACAATGACCTGGTCAACCAGATCATGCGCCGCCTGAGCCTGATCAAACCCAAGGATCCCTCGACGGCGGCCGAAGACTGATGCTGCTCAAGGCCGAGCAACTGGCGACGCACCTCGAACGCGAGCTGCGCCCGCTCTACGTACTCTACGGCGACGAGCCGTTGCTGGTGCTGGAAGCGGCCGATGCGATCCGTGCCCGCGCGCGTAGCGCCGGTTACAACGAACGCGAAGTGCTGACCGTGCTGGCGCAATTCGACTGGGGACAATTACTCGCCGCCGGCGGCAACCTGTCGCTGTTCGGCGACCGCAAGCTGATCGACCTGCGCATTCCCGGCGGCAAACCGGGCAAGGAAGGCAGCGCAGCCTTGCAGCAGTGGTGCCAGAACCTGTCGTCCGACAATCTGCTGCTGATCACCCTGCCCGAACTCGACTGGCGCGAGGAAAAGGCAGCCTGGTTCACCACGCTGGCCAATGCCGGCGTCGTCATCAAGCTGAATGCACCGCCACTGGCCGAACTGCCCGGCTGGATCGCCGGCCGTCTGCGCCGCCAGCAGCAAAGCGCCGATCCGGAAAGCCTGAAGTTCATCGCCGAGCGCGTTGAAGGCAATCTGCTCGCCGCCCATCAGGAAATCCAGAAACTGGCCCTGCTTTACCCAGCCGGCAAGCTGTCGCACGAGCAGATCCGCGACGCCGTGCTCAATGTCGCCCGCTACGATATCGAGGGGTTACGCGAAGCCCTGCTGGTCGGCGACGTTGCCCGCCTGGCCCGCACGCTCGATGGATTGATGCAGGAAGGCGAAGCGCCGCCGCTGGTACTGTGGGCCATGTGCGAGGAAATCCGTGCCCTGGCAACGATCCGCGGCGGGCTGGACAGCGGTCGCCCGCTCGACCTGCTGTTGAAGGATGCCAAAGTCTGGGGGCCTCGTCAGGTTCAGGTCAAACGGGCCTTGCAGCGTCTCAGCCAGCCCCGACTGGAAGCGGCACTCAAGCATGCGGGGCGGATCGATGCCTTGATCAAGGGGATCGGCCGCGGCAATCTGTGGGATGAGTTCCTGCAACTGGGCATCTCGCTGTGCAGGAGTTCGCGGCCGGCTTAAGCGGCCGGCGGCGCGGACGGTTCGTCCGGATCGAGATCTTCCCAGGCAGTCGCACTCCCGGCGCACGTCGTGCAGCCCGGGTTTGCTGGTTTCCTGCACCAGGCACTCGCCTTGGCACTCCTCGGAAACCACGACCAGTTTCATTTCAGCATCCACCTGGCGGTCGCCATCCCAGTAGCTGCAGGTTGCGCAGACCTTGACCTCGGTCGGCAATATCAGTTTTTCGGCCATCTTGTCCTCGACGGAAAGCCCTGTTGTCGTTGCGGATAAGAGTTTACCTGCTTCCGGAAGTTCCCTGTAATTTGTCTGGCTATAATGTTCTTTTGCCCAAAACAAAGAACACCATGGACATCAAGGACTACATGCAGACGATCGGCCGCCAGGCCCGCGCCGCGTCGCGCCGCCTAGCCACGGCCACGACCGCCGAAAAGAACGCCGCCCTGCAGGCGATTGCCGACGCCATCCGCCGTGAAAAAGCGGCGCTGCTCGCCGCCAACGCCGAGGATGTCGCCGCCGCCCGCGCCGCCGGTCTGGAGCCGGCCATGCTCGACCGCCTGACGCTGACCGACAAGGGCGTGGACAACATGGCCGAAGGCGTCGAACAAGTCGCCAAACTGCCCGATCCGATCGGCGAAATGGGCGAATTCAAGTTCCGCCCGTCCGGCATCCAGGTCGGCAAGATGCGCGTGCCGCTCGGTGTCATCGGCATCATCTATGAAGCCCGCCCGAACGTCACCGCCGACGCCGCCGCCCTGTGCCTGAAATCCGGCAACGCCGCCATACTGCGCGGCGGCTCGGAAGCGATCCGCTGCAACCGCGCCATCGCCGCCCTGGTCCAGGAAGGCCTGCGCACCGCCGGCCTACCGGCCGACTGCGTCCAGGTCGTCGACACCACCGACCGTGCTGCCGTCGGCGAACTGATCACCATGCGCGAGTTCGTCGACGTCATCGTGCCGCGCGGCGGCAAGGGCCTGATCGCGCGGCTCCTGGCCGAATCCCGGGTGCCGATGATCCAGCACCTGGACGGCAACTGCCACGTCTACCTCGAAGAGGAAGCCGACCCGAACAAGGCGCTGAAGATCGTCGAGAACGCCAAGACCCAGCGCTACGGCACCTGCAACACCGCCGAATCGCTGCTCGTCGACCGCGCGGTGGCCACCATGCTGCTGCCGCCGATCGCCCACATGCTGACCGCCAAGGGCGTCGAGATCCGTGGCTGTGCGGAGACCTGCGCCATCGTCCCGAACGCCGTCGCGGCCACGGAAGAGGACTACTACACCGAATTCCTGGCGCCGATCATCTCGGTCAAGGTCGTGGCCGACATTGATGAGGCCATCGCCCACATCAACCAGTATTCGTCCAAGCACACCGAAAGCATCGTCACCGACAACCACCCGAAGGCCATGCGCTTCCTGCGCGAAGTCGATTCGGCCTCGGTCATGATCAATGCCTCGACGCGCTTCGCCGACGGCTTCGAATACGGCCTGGGCGCCGAAATCGGCATCTCGACCGACAAGATCCACGCCCGTGGCCCGGTGGGTCTGGAAGGCCTGACCAGCCAGAAATGGATCGTCCTCGGCGACGGGCACGTCCGTGGCTAAGCCCAGCTTCAACTGGGAAGACCCGCTGCTACTGGATTCACAGTTGGCGGCGGACGAACGCCAGGTGCGCAACGCGGCGCGGACCTTCGCGCAGAAGGCGCTGGCACCTCGGGTACGCGACGCCTTTCGCAACGAGCACACCGACCCGGCGATCTTCCGCGAGATGGGCGAAATGGGGTTGCTCGGCGCCACGCTGCCGCCACAGTACGGCGGCGCCGGGCTGAATTACGTTTCCTACGGGCTGATTGCCCGCGAGGTGGAATACGTCGATTCCGGCTACCGCTCGATGCTCAGCGTGCAGTCCTCGCTGGTCATGCTGCCGATCTTCGCCTTCGGCAGCGAGGCGCAGAAACAGAAATACCTGCCCGGCCTCGGTCGCGGCGAGCTGATCGGCTGCTTCGGGCTGACCGAGCCGGATTCCGGCTCCGACCCCGGCAGCCTGGCCACCCGCGCCCGCGCCGTGCCCGGCGGCTGGAAATTGTCCGGCAGCAAGATGTGGATCACCAATGCACCGCTGGCCGACGTTTTCGTCGTCTGGGCCAAGGACGACGAAAATGTCATTCGCGGCTTCATCCTCGACAAAGGCATGCCCGGCCTGAGTGCGCCGGCGATCCACGGCAAGGTCGGCCTGCGCGCCTCGATCACCGGCGAGATCGTCATGGACGAGGTCTTCGTCCCGACGGAAAACCGCCTCGACGTCGCCGGCCTGAAAGGTCCGTTCACCTGCCTGAATGCCGCCCGTTACGGCATCGCCTGGGGCGCGCTGGGTGCCGCCGAAGCCTGCTGGCATACGGCGCGGCAATACACGCTGGACAGGAAGCAGTTCGACCGGCCGCTGGCAGCGAACCAATTGGTGCAGAAGAAACTCGCCGACATGCAGACCGAAATCACCCTCGGCATCCAGGGCGCGCTGCGCCTGGGCCGGATGATGGACGACGGCAGCGCGACGCCGGAAATCGTTTCGCTGATGAAGCGCAACTCCTGCGGCAAGGCGCTCGACATCGCCCGTACGGCACGCGACATGCTCGGCGGCAACGGCATTTCCGACGAATACAGCGTCATCCGCCATGTCGTCAATCTGGAAGTGGTCAATACCTACGAGGGCACGCACGACATCCATGCGCTGATCCTCGGCCGGGCACAAACCGGCATTTCCGCTTTCTGAACGACCATGACGGACTACCAGGCCATCGTCGTCGCCCCGGGTTTCTGCCTCGGCATCTGCTGCGACGCCGATGAAATCACCGGCATCGACTTCCTTGAGCCCCGTCCCGCCCTGGCACCGACCACCCCGCTCGCTGCCGAAGCCGCCCGCCAGTTGCAGGCCTACCTGCGCGACCCGGCCAGTCCGTTCAGCCTGCCGCTCAAACCCGCCGGGACAAGCTTCCAGCGCCGCGTCTGGGAACAGATTGCAGCCATTCCCGGCGGCCGGACCGAAACCTACGGCCAACTGGCCAAAGCCCTGCACAACGCGCCGCGTGCTATCGGCCAGGCCTGCGGCGCCAATCCCTACCCGGTGGTCGTTCCCTGCCACCGGGTGGTCGCCAGCCACGGCGGGCTGGGCGGTTTCGCCCGCGAACGCGGCGGCTTCCTGCTTGAGGTCAAGCGCTGGCTGCTGCAGCATGAAAACGCCGAACTTGCCATCAAGACCCACTGACCTCGCCGAGATCGACCAGTTCTGCGACGCACTCTGGCTGGAAGACGGCCTGGCCAAGGCAACGCTCGACAGCTACCGTTCCGACCTCGGCCGGCTGGCCGGCTGGCTCGCCGAACACGCTCATGAGCCGCTGCTCGACCTGCGCGAAACGACGCTGACCGCCTTCGTCGCCCACCTGTCGCGTAGCACGCGCGCCAGCTCGCAGGCGCGCTATCTGTCCACATTGCGCCGCTTCTTCCGCTGGCAGGTCGGGCGCGGTCGCATCGTCAGCGATCCGACGCTGAAACTCTCCAACCCCAGCCTGCCGTCGCGCCTGCCCAAGGTCATGTCGGAACAGCAGGTCGCCAACCTGCTCGCCGCCCCCGATCTCGACACACCGCTCGGCCGGCGCGACCGGGCCATGCTCGAAACCCTGTACGCCACCGGACTGCGCGTTTCCGAACTGGTGAACCTGAAGCTGCACGAAGTCAGCCTGATCGACGGCGTCCTGCGCGCCTTCGGCAAGGGCAGCAAGGAGCGGCTGGTGCCGCTGGGCGAGCAGGCCATCGACTGGATTGCCGACTACCTGAAGACAGCGCGCGCCGCCATCCTGCACGACCAGATCAGCGACGCCCTGTTTGTCACTGCCCGCGGCGGCGCCATGACCCGTCATGCCTTCTGGCACCTGGTCAAGCGCTACGCGCTGGTGGCCGGCATCGACCCGGCCAAGCTGTCGCCGCACGTGCTGCGCCACGCCTTCGCCACGCATCTGCTCAACCACGGCGCCGACCTGCGCGTCGTCCAGCTACTGCTCGGCCACGCCGACATCTCAACCACGCAGATCTACACCCACGTTGCCCGCGAACGGCTGAAGTCGCTGCATGCGATGCATCATCCGCGCGGTTAAAATGCCTCCATGAGCAAGCCAGAACACGCCCCCGAAACCCCGGCGACCAAGTTCCTGAAAGCGAACAAGGTCAGTTTCACCCCGCATCTCTACGCCTATGAAGAACACGGCGGCACCCGCGTCTCGGCGCGCGAACTCGGCGTCGACGAACATGCCGTGGTCAAGACACTGGTCTTCGAAGACGAGAACGCCAAGCCGCTGATCGTGCTGATGCACGGCGATTGCAAGGTATCGACCAAGGAACTGGCGCGGCAGATTCCGTGCAAGAAGGTCGAGCCGTGCAAACCGGAAGTCGCCAATCGCCACACCGGTTTCCTGGTCGGCGGCACCAGTCCGTTCGGCACGAAGAAGGCGATGCCGGTTTTCGTCGAGCGCAGCATCCTCGAATTGCCGCTGATCTATATCAACGGCGGTAAGCGCGGCTTTCTGGTCGGTATCGACCCGGCCATCCTGAGCAGCGTGCTCAAGGCGAAACCGGTCGACGCCGCTCTACCAAATTAAAACAAGCTATCACTAGAATTTAATCAATCGATTAGATCAATCGACGGTTACGGCATAAAGTTCCTCCATCACGAGGAGAAAGCCATGACCCAGATCGTTGCCCGCCACTACGCCCGCCCCGCCGCCCGCAAGCATTTGTGGACCGGTATCGCCATGGCCGTCGTCGCCCTGGCCTTCGGCATTGACCAGGCCGGACAATGGTTTGCCGCCCACCCGATGGCCCTCACCGGCCTCCAGGCCAGTCTGTTCGCCGGCCTGGCCACGGGTCTTGGCGCCATCCCCGTACTCTTCATGCGCCGCCCGACCGAACGCCTGATGGCGCCGATGCTCGGCCTCGCCGGCGGCATGATGCTCGCCGCCAGCCTGTTCTCATTGCTCGTCCCGGCCGTGCAGACGGTCGCCACCAGCAGCGCCCCGCTCGGCCTCGGCATCGCCACCGCGCTGGCCCTGCTCGGCGGCGCGGCGATGATGCACTGGATGGACCAGCGGACCGAACACAGCCACGTCGAATCGGTCGACAGCCGCCGGGCGCTGCCGCAGGTCGGCCTGGTGGTCGCCGCCATCGCCCTGCACAACGTCCCGGAAGGTTTGGCGGTGGGTGTTGCTGCGGCTTCCGGCGTCGATCACGGAATGACGCTCGGCATCGCCATCCAGAACGTACCCGAAGGCTGGATCGTCGCCAGCGCCATGATCGCCCTCGGTGCCGGCCCGCTGCGCGCCGCCTTGATGGCCTTGGCCACCGGACTGGTCGAACCGGTCGGCGGTTTGTTCGGGGTGATTGCCAGCACGGCAGCCGGCGCCGCCTTGCCTTTGGCGCTCGCTGCAGCGGCCGGCGCCATGCTCTGGGTGGTCAGCCACGAACTGATCCCGGCCTCGCACCGCCCGGGGCGTGAGGCCGCCGGCACCGCCGGCCTGCTCGCCGGTTTCGCGGTGATGACGACGCTGGCGGTCGGGCTTTAAATCGAGCGCTCGATGACCACGCCGACGCGTTTGACGCCAGGCATCATGCCAAGTTTGGCGACCGAGACACGGACCCACTGCGCAGCGAAGTTCTCCAGCAGCCAGGTGGCGATGTGCTCGGTCAGCTTTTCCAGCAGGTTGAAATGGCTGGCGGCGAGGTCCTTGCGCAGGCGCTCGACGACGACCGCGTAGTCCACGGTATCGCGGATGTCGTCGCTGGCCCCGGCCGACGCCGTGGACACGCCGATGTGCAGCGTGATTTCGACCGTCTGCGGCACGGCCTTTTCGCGCGGATAGATGCCTATCCACGTTTCGGCGCGCAGTTCCTCGATGAAAATGATGTCCATGTGACGGTCGACCGTGATCCGGGGTGTAAAATTCGCCGCGATTGTACCTCCGAGACCGCCAAAACCCATGGAAATCCTGCTCGCCATCCTTGCTGCCTACCTGCTTGGCTCCGTGCCCTTCGCGATGATTTCGGCCAAGCTCTTCGGCCTCGCCGACCCGCGCACCTACGGTTCGGGCAACCCCGGCGCGACCAACGTGCTGCGCAGCGGCAACAAGAAAGCCGCCCTGTTCACTTTGATCGGCGACGCCCTCAAAGGCTGGCTGGCCGTCTTCCTCGCACAGCAGGCCGAACTCTCCGGCATGACCGTCGGCTTCGTCGCACTGGCCGTGTTCTTCGGCCACCTGTTCCCGATCTTCCTCAAGTTCAAGGGCGGCAAGGGCGTTGCCACCGCTGCCGGCGCGCTGCTCGCGCTCGATCCCATCCTCGGCCTGATGGTCCTCGGCACCTGGCTGCTGGTCGCCTATGTGTCGCGCTATTCCTCGCTCGCCGCCCTCATCGCCGCCGGCACCGCACCGCTGTACTCGGCGCTGATGCACGGCACCAACGGTCAGTTTGCCGTCGTCGGCATCATCGCCATGGCCCTGATCATCAAGCACTGGCAGAACCTGCAACGCCTGATGGCCGGCCAGGAAAGCAAGATCGGCAGCAAGAAGATGGGATAGCGGCAAGGCATCGGCCGGATGCAGAAAATCGATTGGTCGCCAGCGCTGAGCTTGCCTAAAGTGAGCAGGTCAGCAACACACAGGAGAGACCATCATGCTCAGCCGCCTCATTCAATCCCTGATCGGCGACGAAACACCCTGGGAAAACTACCTCGACGTCTTCGCCAGCCTGCCGGAAAACTTCTGAGCCTCCGGCCGCCATGGGTAAAAAGGACTGTTGCGGCAAGAAGCCGGCGTGTCGGAAATGCCCGAAACGCAGGAATCAGCTCGACATTTCCGTCATCTGCATCAACGGCCAGCGCGGCTGCACGCTGAAACTGCCGGCCGGCTTGGCCGTGGAACCGGCCTGCAATCTGAGGCAACCAGCCAGCGCGATCATGGCGCCGTTGTCGGTACAGAAGGCCAGTTCCGGGTAATGCACGCGGAAGCGCTTGCGCTTCGCCTCATCGTCGAGCATGGCCCGCAGTTGCCGGTTGGCACCGACGCCGCCGGCCACGACCAGGCGCTTGAGGCCGGTCTGTTTCAACGCCTTCAGCGATTTTTTCACCAGCACCTCGACGATGGCTTCCTGGAAAGCCCGCGCCGCGTCAGCCTTGAATTCGTCGGTCAGTGGCTCATCCTGCTCGCGCACCAGCGTCAGCACCGCCGTCTTCAAACCGGAAAAGCTGAAGTTGAGGTCGGCGGAATGCAGCATCGGCCGCGGCAGACTGTATTTTTCCGGATCGCCGCGCTCGGCCAGTTGCGACAGCAAGGCACCGCCCGGATAAGGCAGGCCGAGCAGTTTGGCGCTCTTGTCGAAGGCTTCGCCGGCGGCGTCGTCAAGCGTCTCGCCAAGCAGTTCGTACTCACCGACGCCGGTCACCTTCATCAATTGCGTATGACCGCCGGACACCAGCAGAGCGATGAACGGGAAAACCGGCGGATCCGCCGACAGCAGCGGCGACAGCAGATGCCCTTCGAGGTGGTGCACGGGTATGGTCGGCTTGTCGAGCGCCAAGGCCAGCGCCTCGGCAAAGGCGCAGCCGACCAGCAGCGCGCCGGACAGGCCGGGCCCGCGCGTATAGGCGACGGCATCGATCTCGGCCAGACTGCGACCGGCCTGCGCCAGCGCTGCCCGCAGCAGCGGAACGACACGCCGGATGTGGTCGCGCGACGCCAGTTCGGGAACGACGCCACCGTACTCGGCGTGCATCGCCACCTGCGAGTGCAGGGCATGCGCGAGCAGGCCGGCTTCACTGTCGTAAAGCGCGATACCGGTTTCGTCGCAGGAAGATTCAACACCGAGGATCAACATGGGCGCGCATTTTAGCACTTGATCGAGCAAGCCGATCTCGCATAGAATGCTTGGCTGTCCGCGAAATGCGGAAACATTTTTGCGCGCACTGCCGTTTACTTGACCTGGCAGGCGCCTAACGGAAGGGGGTGATTTATATGCCGAACATTCGTGTCAAGGAAAACGAGCCGTTCGAGGTGGCCATTCGCCGCTTCAAGCGCACTGTCGAAAAGACTGGCCTCCTGACCGAGCTGCGCGCCCGTGAGTTTTACGAAAAGCCCACCGCCGAGCGCAAGCGCAAGGCTGCTGCTGCCGTCAAACGCCAGAACAAGCGCCTCCGCAGCCTGACCCTGCCGCCGAAGATGTACTGATCGAGTACGCCTTTGCAGCAAATTAAAAGCCGCCCGCCCTCAAAAGCTGGCGGCTTTGTCTTTTTTTACCGCCGCACTTCACCCAGGTAAGCCATGAGCCTGAAAGCACGCATCACCGAAGACATGAAAACGGCCATGAAGGCCAAGGAAGCAACCCGCCTGGCGACCATCCGCCTGCTGCTCGCCGCGATCAAGCAAAAGGAAGTCGATGAGCGCGTCGAACTTGACGATGCCGCCGTCGCCGCTGTCATCGAAAAGCTGGTCAAGCAGCGCAAGGACAGCGTCGCCCAGTACCAGGCCGCCGCCCGCCAGGACCTGGCCGACGCCGAGCAGGCCGAAATCGCCATCCTCGCCGCCTACCTGCCGGAAAAGATGAGCACCGAGGAAACCGCCGCAGCAGTCGCCGCAGCAGTCGCCGAAACCGGCGCCAGCGGACCGGCCGACATGGGCAAGCTGATGGCCGTGCTCAAGCCGCGCCTGGCCGGCAAGGCTGACATGGCCGAGGTTTCGAAACTGGTCAAGGCCGCCCTGACCGGTTGAACGCACCATGATCCCGGAGAGCTTCATTCAGGATCTGCTGGCCCGGGTCGACATCGTCGACCTGGTCGACAGCTACGTCCCACTGAAGAAAGCCGGCGCCAATTACGCTGCCTGCTGCCCATTCCACAACGAGAAATCGCCGTCGTTCACGGTCAGCCCGACCAAGCAGTTCTACCACTGCTTCGGCTGCGGCGCGCACGGCACGGCAATCGGCTTCGTCATGGAATACCAGGGCATCGGCTTTGTCGACGCGGTCAAGGAGCTGGCTTCGCGGGTCGGCATGACGGTCCCGGACAGCGGCGATTTTTCACCAGAAAAGCACGGCCAGACACGCAATCTGGTCGAAATCATGAGTCGCGCCGCCGCCTGGTACAAGGAGCAGTTGCGCCGCTCCGACAAGGCCATCGCCTATTGCAAGAAACGCGGACTCAGCGGCGAGATCGCCGCCCGCTACGGCATGGGTTACGCGCCCGACGGCTGGAATGGTCTGAAGAGCATTTTCCCCGACTACGACAGCGATGAGCTCAAGCTCGCCGGCCTGGTCATCGACAACGACTCCGGCCGCCGCTACGACCGCTTCCGCGACCGGCTGATGATTCCCATCGTCAATCCCAAGGGCGACATCATCGCCTTCGGCGGGCGCATCATCGACCAGGGCGAACCGAAGTACCTGAATTCGCCGGAAACCCCGCTGTTCGAAAAAGGCCGCGAACTGTTCGGCCTGCCGCAGGCGCGCCAGGCCATGCGTGAAACCAACACAGCCATCGTCACCGAAGGCTACATGGACGTCATCGCACTGGCCCAGAACGGCGTCGGCAACGCCGTCGCCACCCTCGGCACGGCGACGACGCCGACCCATGTGCAAAAGCTGCTGCGCCAGGTCGACCGCATCGTCTTCTGCTTCGACGGCGACAACGCCGGCCGCAAGGCCGCCTGGCGGGCGCTGGAAAACGCGCTGGAAGCACTGGCCGACAACAAGCAGATCGGTTTCGTCTTCCTGCCCGCCGAGCACGACCCCGACAGCTTCATCCGCGAACACGGCAAGGCCGAATTCGACCGCCAGGTGACGCAAGCCATGCCGCTGTCGGATTTCTTGTTGCGTGAACTGGCGCAGCGCTGCGACCTGACCAGCTCGGAAGGCAAGGCCAAGCTGATCTACGAAGCCAAGCCGCTGCTGCTCAAGCTACCGACGCCGCTGCTCCGCCTGCAACTGGTCAAGCGCCTGGCCGAGGCCAGCGGCTTCGCCCAGCAGGAAGTCGAGCGCCTGTGCGAACTCAAGTCCTACGCGCCGGCCGCACCGCCGAAAGCCAAGCGCAGCGCGCCGTCGCTGACCCGCAACCTGCTGCGCATCGTCCTGCACAAGCCGCTGCTGGCCGCACAACTTCCAGGCGAACTCCTCCCCGACACCCCCGAACGCCCGGCGCTGCTGCGCCTGCAAGAACTGGTCCGCGCCGGCAACGGCAGCCAGGGCTACGCCGCACTGCGCGAACAACTGCGCGGCCTGCCGGAAGAGCAGATCATCGAGGCCGCGGCGTCGGAACTTCTCGGCCTGCCGTTTGACGAAGAAGAGGCCGAGGCGGAATTCCGCGCCACCGTGGAAAAACTCCAGGAAGGCGGACAGATGCGCCAGTTCGCCGAACTACAGGTCAAAGCCCAGCAATTCGGCGTCGCCGGTCTGTCCGCCGCCGAAAAGCAGGCCTACATCCAGTTTCTAAGCACCCGGGGAAATCGCAGCTAAGTTGTGGTAAAATTTACGGTTTTCTCCAATTACATGGATCGTGTTCATGGCTAAGGCAAAAGACACCGCTAAGGAAGCTCCCAAGGCTCGCACCAGCAAGGCCAAGGATAAGGCTGCCGAAAAGGCGCTGCTCGAAGGCGCGATGGCAGAAACCCCGCAACCGCTCGACGCTGAAGCGCGCAAGATGCGCCTCAAGGCGCTGATCAAGCTGGGCAAGGAACGCGGTTACCTGACTTACGCCGAAATCAACGACCACCTGCCCGACGACGTCGTCGATGCCGAGTCGATCGAGGCGATCATCTCGACCTTCAGCGAAATGAGCATCCAGGTCTTCGACGAAGCCCCGGCTGCCGAAGACCTGCTGATGTCCGACACCGCTGCCGGCGCCGCCGACGATGAGGAAGTCGAAGCCCAGGCCGAACAGGCGCTGTCCACCGTCGATTCCGAATTCGGCCGGACCACCGACCCGGTGCGCATGTACATGCGCGAAATGGGCTCGGTCGAACTGCTCACCCGCGAAGGCGAAATCGAGATCGCCAAGCGCATCGAGGAAGGCCTGAAGCACATGATCCAGGCCATCTCGGCCTGCCCGACGACGATTGCCGACATCCTCGACATGGCCGCCAAGGTCGAAACCGACGAAATGCGCATCGACGAACTGATCGACGGCCTGATCGATCCGAACGCCGTCGAGGAAGAACCGGCGGCGGAAGCCAGCGCCATCGAGACCGACGACGACAGCGACGACGACGAAGAGGGCGGCGAAGAAGGCGGCGGCGCCGCTGCAGCCTCGCTGCTGCAATTGAAGACCGAAGGCCTGGAACGCTTCAAGTCCATTCGCGCGATCCACGCCAAGATGCAGAAGACCCTTGGCAGCAAGGGCTCGCAGGACAAGGCCTACCTCAAGCTGCAACAGCAGCTGTCCGACGAGCTGATGAACATCCGCTTCACCTCGCGCTGCATCGAGCGCCTGTGCGACAGCGTGCGCGGCATGGTCGAGGAAGTTCGCGGCTGCGAGCGCAAGATCCAGAACATCTGCGTCGACCGCGTACGCATGCCGCGCCCGCACTTCATCCAGTCCTTCCCGGGCAACGAAATCAACCTCGACTGGGTCGAGGCCGAAATCGCCGCCGCCCCGAAGACCTACGTTGCCATCCTGACCCGCAGCGCCCCGGACATCCAGGAAGAACAGCGCAAGCTGCTCGCCCTCCAGGACCGCATCGGCATTCCGCTGAAGGAACTGAAGGACATCAACAAGCAGATGTCCACCGGCGAAGCCAAGGCACGCCGCGCCAAGCGCGAAATGACCGAGGCCAACCTGCGTCTGGTGATCTCGATTGCCAAGAAGTACACCAACCGCGGCCTGCAGTTCCTCGACCTGATCCAGGAAGGCAACATCGGCCTGATGAAGGCGGTGGACAAGTTCGAATACCGCCGCGGCTACAAGTTCTCGACCTACGCCACCTGGTGGATCCGTCAGGCTATCACCCGTTCCATCGCCGACCAGGCGCGGACCATCCGCATCCCGGTGCACATGATCGAAACGATCAACAAGATGAACCGGATCAGCCGCCAGATACTCCAGGAGACGGGCTCTGAACCCGATCCGGCAACGCTGGCCAAGAAGATGGACATGCCGGAAGACAAGATCCGCAAGATCATGAAGATTTCCAAGGAGCCGATCTCCATGGAAACGCCGATCGGCGACGACGACGACTCGCACCTGGGCGACTTCATCGAAGACCACACCACGCTGGCCCCGGCCGACGCGGCGATGTTCTCCAGCCTGCGCGGCGTCACCAAGGACATTCTCGACAGCCTGACGACCCGCGAAGCCAAGGTCCTGCGCATGCGTTTCGGGATCGAAATGAATACCGACCACACGCTGGAAGAAGTCGGCAAGCAATTCGACGTCACCCGCGAACGCATCCGCCAGATCGAAGCCAAGGCCCTGCGCAAGCTGCGCCACCCGAGCCGCTCCGACAAACTGCGCAGCTTCCTCGACCCGACCGGCAACTAAGCTTTCCGGGCCTGTAGCTCAGTTGGTCAGAGCAGAGGACTCATAATCCTTTGGTCCAGGGTTCAAGTCCCTGCGGGCCCACCAACGACGACACCTCCCGGCGCAAAGCCGGGAGTTTCACCGAGCAAGCACACTGCATGGCGAGCCGTTTTTTCAGTCGATGCGCCGTTTTTCTTCTCTGGCTGATTCACTTCCTGCCACCGGCAGCAATCGCCGGACTCGGCACAGGGATAGGCGCGGTACTTTATCGACTCGGTCGCGACCGGCGTCGCGTCACCGAAACCAATCTGCGCCTCTGCTTTCCGGAAAAATCAGAAGATGAACGCCGCCTGATCGGCAAGGCCCACTTCGCCCTGCTCGGCCGGGCCATGCTTGACCGCAGCTTGTTCTGGTGGCGCCCCCCCCGGTATCTCGAAAGCCTGATCACGATCCGGGGCGAGGAAAAGCTTCGCGAACTGCTCGATCAGGGCAAACCGGTCATCCTCTTTGCGCCGCACTTCCTGGGCCTGGATGCCGGCGGCGTTGCCCTGATCATGCGCTTTGACATCGTCAGCACCTACTCGAACCAGAAAAATCCGATATTCAACGAACTGATACTGCGCGGCCGGCAGCGCTTCGGCAACCAGTTCCTGCTTTCCCGCCAGGACGGCATTCGCGCCACGATCAAGGCCATGCGCGCTGGTCGCCCCTACTACTACCTGCCTGACATGGATTTCGGAAGACGCGACTCGGTCTTCGTTCCCTTCTTCAACATCCAGACGGCGACCATCACGGGACTCTCACGCCTGGCGCGAGCGGCAGGCGCAACGGTAGTTCCCTGCGTCACGCGCATGCACCCTGAGCGCCCGGGCTACCAGCTCGAAATCGGCGACCCGTGGGATGATTTCCCCACCGAGGACATTGAGGCCGACACCCGGCGCATGAACGCCTTCATCGAAGACGCCATTGCCACCATGCCGGAACAGTACTACTGGGTGCATCGCCGTTTCAAAACCCGGCCGGCCGGCGAGCCGCGGATCTACTGATCCCCGGTGCGCCGCTGCTCAAGCATCTTGGCGTATTTGGCAAAGCTGTTGAAACACCCCAGCAGGATGTGCACCAGGCCTGGCAAACCGTCGCGAAATCCGGCACGAAGAAAATAGAACTTTACAAACCTGACCAGCGGCGAGAGCAGCAACCGGGCAACCGACACCCGTCGCCCCTCGATCAATGCCGCACTGGCGGCCAGCGATGTATAGCGATTCTGCTTGGTCATGTACGACGCCAGCGTCTCCGCGGAATCATGCAGAAGGTCACCCGCCAAGGTCCCGACCGGCACGGAGCAGAGCACTTTTTCGTGCACCACGTCATCCGACCAGTGTGCGAAACGCCGATCGAACAAACGCAGACTCCAGTCCGGGTAGCCTTCGCCAAACTTCAGGTAGCGCCCCATGAAACGATTGCTGCGGGCAAAACGATAGGCCGCAAACGCGGGCTGCGCCATGGCCTTGCGCATACTATCCAGCAACGCAGGAGACAGACGCTCGTCGGCGTCGAGGCATAACACCCAGTCGTTGCGCGCAGCCTGCACCGCACGCTGTTTTTGCGGCCCGAATCCCGGCCAGTCCGTCTCGACGAAACGCGCCCCACGAGACTCGCAGACCTCCCGGGTGACGTCGTTGCTTCCGGAATCGAGCACGACAACCTCGTCGGCAAGCCCACGCACGCTGTCAATGCATGCCCCGACAACGCTGCCTGCGTTCTTTGTGATGATGACCACACTGACCGGATTCATAGCCCACCACCATCCAATGCGGTTTCGCCAATGGACGAAAACCCGCACGCGGCGGGTTTTCAGGAGATGCGTGGTGGTGATGGGCAGAATCGAACTGCCGACCTATGGGTTATGAATCCATCGCTCTAACCGTCTGAGCTACATCACCACGCTTAGAGGGCGCGAATTATAGTTGGCCGGCGGCCACGCGGTCAACCGCGTTATAATGCGCAACTTTTCCGCGCGCGGCTTGCCGAAGCGTCGCCACTGATTTTAAAAAGTTTTCCCATGCCCAAGAAACTATTCATCCGCACTTTCGGGTGCCAGATGAACGAGTACGATTCGGACAAAATGGCCGATGTGCTCAACGCCTCCGAAGGAATCGTCAAGACCGACAACCCCGAGGAAGCCGACATCATCCTGTTCAATACCTGTTCGGTGCGCGAGAAGGCGCAGGAAAAGGTGTTCCACGATCTCGGCCGGGTCCGCCACCTGAAGCAGAAGAACCCCGATCTGGTGATCGGCGTCGGCGGTTGTGTCGCCAGCCAGGAGGGCGACGCCATCGTCGCCCGTGCGCCCTACGTCGACGTCGTGTTCGGGCCGCAGACGCTGCACCGGCTGCCGCAACTGATTGCCGAGCGCAAGAGCAAGGGCAAGGCGGCGGTCGACGTTTCCTTCCCCGAGATCGAGAAGTTCGATTCGATGCCGCCGGCCGAGGTCAAGGGCGCCAGCGCCTTCGTCTCGATCATGGAAGGCTGCTCCAAGTTCTGCACCTTCTGCATCGTCCCTTACACCCGCGGCGGCGAAGTGTCGCGGCCGTTCACCGACATCCTGACCGAAGTCGCCGACCTCGCCGCGCACGGCGTCAAGGAAGTCACGCTGCTCGGCCAGAACGTCAATGCCTACCGCGGCGACATGGACGGCACCGACGAGAAGGCCGACCTGGCGCTGCTCATCGAGTACATCGCCGAGGTGCCGGGCATCGAGCGCATCCGCTACACCACCTCGCACCCGCGCGAGATGAGCCAGCGCCTGATCGACACCTACCTCAAGGTGCCCAAGCTGGTCTCGCACCTGCACCTGCCGGTGCAGTCCGGTTCCGACCGCGTGCTGGCGGCGATGAAGCGCGGCTACACGGCGCTCGAATACAAGTCGGTCGTGCGCAAGCTGCGCGCCGCGCGCCCCGACATCTCGCTGTCGTCCGACTTCATCGTCGGCTTCCCGGGCGAGACTGACGAGGATTTCGAGAAGACGATGAAGCTGATCGACGACGTCGCCTTCGACGCTTCTTTCTCCTTCATCTACAGCCCGCGCCCGGGCACGCCGGCGCTGGAACTCGAAGACAGCACGCCGGCCGAGGTCAAATCGGCGCGCCTGGCCCGGCTGCAGCAGCGGATCGACGAACTGGCGCAGGCGGTCAGCCAGAGCATGGTCGGCAGCATCCAGCGCGTGCTGGTCGAAGGCCCGTCGAAGAAAGACCCGAACGAGGTCGCCGGGCGCACCGACAACAACCGCATCGTGAACTTCGTCGGCAACCCGCGCTTGATCAACCAGTTCGTCGATGTCAGGATTACCCAGTCGCTGTCCCACAGCCTGCGAGGCGAAATTGTCATCCGCGAAAACTAGGGCGCCCAAGTCACGACCGGTCGAGTTTGCCCTCGCGCCGGTCGACAACACCCTGCTGGCCAATCTCTGCGGCCCGCTCGACGAGAATATCCGGCAGATCGAAACCGGTTTCGACGTGATCATCCGCCGCCGCAGCGAGCGTTTCTCGGTGACCGGCGAGCAGGCGCAACTGACCGCCGACGCGATCCGCCATTTCTACGCCATGGCCCGCCAGCCGCTGTCAGTCGACGACATCCAGCTCGGCCTGGTCGAGTTGACCAACGCCCCGGTCCGCCGCATCGGAAACGGCGACAAGCTGACCGACGGTCCGCAACTGGTCACCCGCAAGACCGAACTGCACGGTCGCACGCCGCGACAGGTCGAATACCTGAAGGCGATCCAGGAACACGACATCACCTTCGGCATCGGCCCCGCCGGCACCGGCAAGACCTACCTCGCCGTCGCTTCTGCCGTCGATGCCTTCGAGCGCGACCTGGTCCAGCGCATCATCCTGACCCGGCCGGCGGTCGAGGCCGGTGAGCGCCTCGGCTTCCTGCCCGGCGACCTGACCCAGAAGATCGACCCCTATCTGCGCCCGCTGTACGACGCGCTCTACGACCTGATGGGCGCCGACCGCGTCGCCAAGCTCTACGAAAAACGCGCCATCGAGATCGCGCCGCTGGCCTTCATGCGCGGTCGCACGCTCAACCACGCCTTCATCATCCTCGACGAGGCGCAGAACACGACGCCGGAACAGATGAAGATGTTCCTGACCCGCATCGGCATCGGCGCCAAGGCCGTGGTCACCGGCGACGTCACCCAGATCGACCTGCCCAAGGGCCACAAGAGCGGCCTGAAGGAAGCCATGGAGGTCCTGCGCGACGTGCGCGGCCTCGCCTTTACCGAATTCCGCAAGGAGGACGTGGTGCGCCACCCGCTGGTCGCCCGCATCGTCGAAGCCTATGAAAAACGCAGCCAGCAATCGTCTTGACCTGTCGGTGCAATACGCCTGTAACCGTGAGGGCCTACCCTTGCGCGCAGATTTCGTGCGCTGGGCACGCGCCGCCCTGATCGGCGGCGGCCAGGTCACCATCCGCCTGGTCGATGCCGACGAAGGTCAGGCGCTGAACCGCGACTACCGTGGCAAGGACTACGCGACCAACGTGCTGTCCTTCCCGTACGAAACCGAACCGCTGGTGATGGGCGACCTGGTCATCTGCCCGGCCGTCGTCGCCCGCGAAGCGACCGAGCAAAACAAGCCGCTGGCCGCGCATTACGCGCACCTGACGGTGCATGGTATGCTGCATTTGCAAGGCTGGGACCACGAAGATGACGTGGAAGCCCGTGACATGGAAGACGAAGAAAGGACAATACTGGCGGCCCTGGGCTTCCCCGACCCCTATGGGGACGAAACCACCGCCTGAACATCATGGACAGTGACAGTAAACCCGGTTTTATCGAACGCCTGACCTCCCTGCTGCTGCGCGAACCCGAGGATCGCCAGCAGCTCATGCAGATTCTGCATGCCGCCTACGAACGCAACCTGATGGACGCCGACGCGCTGACCATCATCGAAGGCGCCCTTTCCGCCTCGGAAACCCGCGTCACCGACGTGATGATTCCGCGGGCCCAGATGGACGTCATCGACGTCGACGACCCGCTGGACGAAATCGTCCCGGTGGTCATCGAGACCGCCCACTCCCGTTTTCCCGTCGTCGACGGCGACCGCGACAACATCCTCGGCATCCTGCTCGCCAAGGACCTGCTACGCATTCACACCGAAGAGAATTTCGACCTGCGTGACTGGCTGCGCCCGGCCGTCTTCATTCCCGAATCCAAGCGCCTCAATGTGCTGCTGCGCGAATTCCGCGTCTCGCGCAACCACATGGCCATCGTCGTCAATGAATACGGTGGCGTCGCCGGCCTGGTCACCATTGAGGACGTGCTCGAACAGATCGTCGGCGACATCGAGGACGAGTACGACTTCGACGAAGCGCACGACAACATCCGCCTCGATTCGACCGGCCGCTACCGGGTCAAGGCACGCACCGAGATCGAGGACTTCAACGAAGCCTTCTCGACCACGTTCTCGAACGAGGAATTCGATACCGTCGGTGGACTCGTACTGCGCCAGCTAGGCCGCGTTCCCAAACGCAACGAGAGTCTGGAAATCGACGGCATGCGCTTCCAGGTCCTGCGTGCCGACAGCCGCCGGCTGTACACCCTGCTGGTCGACCCACCCAAGCCGAAACCCGTCAGCGAAGATGCGCCGGCCTGAACTGGCGGCATTGCTTGCCGGCGCAGCCGGCGTCCTCTGCTTCGCCCCGTTTGACCTGTTCTGGCTGGCGCCGCTGCCCTGGCTGGCCTTGTTCGCCCTGTGGCGGCAGGCACCGGACGCGCGCCGGGCCGCGCTCGTCGGCTTCCTCTTCGGTCTCGGCTTCTTCCTCGCCGGCGTCTCGTGGATCTACGTCAGCCTGTCAGTGTTCGGCGGCATGCCCTGGTGGCTGGCCGGCCCGGCGACACTGCTGTTCTGCACCGCGATGGCGCTCTATCCGACGCTCGCCGGCTGGCTGTTCAAGCGCTGGCAACCCGCCGGATTCTGGCGCCAGGCGCTGTGGTTCGCCGTCCTCATCGCCGCCGCCGACTGGCTGCGCGGCTGGTTGTTTACCGGTTTTCCCTGGCTGGCCATCGGCTACACCCAGGCGCCGCCCAGCCCGCTGGCCGGTTTCGCGCCACTGATCGGCGTCTATGGCCTGTCGCTGCTGCTGGCGCTGAGCGCCGCCCTGCTGCTGCGCTGGCGCGTCGGCCTGCCGGTGCTTGCGCTGCTGCTTGCCACTGGTTTTGGCCTGCGTCAGCTTGAATGGACGCAGCCGGTCGGCGAGCCGGTCAGCGTCGCCCTGCTCCAGGGCAACATTCCGCAGGACATGAAATTCAATCCGGACAACTTCGTCCGCACCCTGCTGCGCTACCGCGACATGATCGCAGCGCATCCCGCCCGCCTGACCATCCTGCCGGAAACCGCCCTGCCCGCCTTCCTCGACCGGCTGCCCCCCGAATATCTCGATGAACTGAGCACCCTGGCCCGCCAACACGGTGGCGACATCGTCGTCGGCACGCTGACCGGCAACCCGGAAACCGGCTACTACAACAGCGCCGTCAGCCTCGGCAGCGCGCCACAGCAAACCTACAGCAAGCAGCACCTGGTGCCCTTCGGCGAATTCATTCCGGCCGGCTTTGCCTGGTTCATGGCCCAGGCCAACATCCCGATGTCGGCGTTTTCCGCCGGCCCAAGCCGGCCGGCAGCGCTGAGCGTCGCCGGTCAGCTGGTGGCATTCAATATTTGCTACGAGGATGTGTTTGGCGAGGAGATCATCCGCACCCTGCCGCAGGCCGGGATGCTCGCCAACCTGTCGAATACCGCCTGGTTCGGCCGCTCTCTGGCGCAACCGCAGCACCTGCAGATCGCCCGCATGCGCTCGGCCGAAACCGGCCGGCCAAGCTTGCGCGCGACCAATACCGGGATGACCGCGATCATCGACGCGCGCGGCGACGTGGTGTCGGCCTTGGCACCGTTCGAGACCGCCGTTCTCACCGGCGAAGTGCGCGCTTACCAGGGCAGCACACCCTACATTGCCTGGGGCAACCTGGGTTTCCTCGTCCTGCTACTGGCTGGCGCGGGCGCCGCGCAGATCAGGCGCGCTGCATCTGCTGCTGGATCGCCTGCTCCAGGCGCTGACGCTCGGCCATGACCTTGCTCGAATAGCGGCGCTCGGGGTCGTTGATCGCCCCGCCGAACTGCTGCAGACCGGGAACCAGGCCGCCATTGCGGGCAATCGATTCACGCAGGATGCGGGCGCCGACCTGGACATTGGTCACCGGATCGAAGAAGGGCAGCTCGCCGGCGTCTTCCGGCAGCTTGTCGGTATGGAAGCGCGGCATCACCTGCATCAACCCCTGTGCCCCGACCACGCTCTGCGAGAAGGGGTTGAAGCTGGACTCGACACCAATCACGGCGATGATCAACAACGGATCGAGGCCGAGTTCACGGGCGCTGTCCTGCGCCGTCAGGAAGATCGGCACCAGCACTTCATTCGACACGCGGTAGCGGCGGGCAACGTAGTGCAAGGCCTGCTGCATGCTCGGCACCAGACGCTCCTGATTCAGGGCGACCGGCTGCACGGCGGCATCGCCAAGCTCGCTCTCGCTCTCGCTGGCACTTACGCCACCGGGGAACATGGCCTGCAGGCCGTCGAGCAGACCGGAATGGCCCTTGTAGGTACCGGCCAGACCGAGCACGAAAACCAGCCCGGCCAACATCAAAAACTTGCGGACGACGTGCGAGACGGCCGCGACAACCCGCGAAGCTGCGGGAGAAAGGAACTGCGAAGCGAACATGCGCCCTCCTTCACTGTTGCCACCGGCGATCAAACAGCCGGCGAACGGTTACGGGGGGTACGACACCAATCCATTCCTCCGTGGGAGGAAGCAAGGTTTCCAACAGGCCGAGTCTGGCCGAAAGCGTGGAAACACCGGTGTTGCACCGCAACAAGACAGCGCGCATTCTATTGATTTATTTGAATAAGTCAAGAACCGGGCGCAGCACCACGGACTAAAGCGTTGTATGCACGCCACAGGCGCCAAGCTGCCGGGACAGCGCAAAAGCCTGTAAAATCTGGCGTTTTCCGTCTTTCCGAGTGCGTCCGATGACGACCAGCAAGAAACCCACGTTCCAAGAAATCATCCTGCGTCTGCAGCAATACTGGAGCGCCCAGGGCTGCGCCCTGCTCCAGCCATACGACATGGAAGTCGGCGCCGGCACCAGCCACACCGCCACCTTCCTCCGTGCCATCGGCCCCGAGCCGTGGAAGGCCGCCTACGTGCAGCCCTCGCGCCGCCCCAAGGACGGCCGCTACGGCGAGAACCCGAACCGTATGCAGCACTACTACCAGTACCAGGTGGTATTGAAACCAGCACCTGACAACATCCTTGAGCTCTACCTCGGCTCGCTTGAAGCGCTCGGTTTCGACCTGAAGAAGAACGACGTCCGTTTCGTCGAGGACGACTGGGAAAACCCGACGCTGGGCGCCTGGGGCCTGGGCTGGGAAGTCTGGATGAACGGCATGGAAGTGACGCAATTCACCTACTTCCAGCAGGTCGGCGGCATCGACTGCAAGCCGATCACCGGCGAAATCACCTACGGCATCGAGCGCCTGGCGATGTACCTGCAGGGCGTCGAGAACGTCTATGACCTGGTCTGGACCGACGGCCTGACCTACGGTGACGTCTACCACCAGAACGAAGTCGAACAATCGACCTACAACTTCGAGCATTCCGACGTCGACTTCCTGTTCCACGCCTTCGGCGCGCACGAGAAGCAGGCACAGCACCTGATGGGCGCGCAACTGGCGCTGCCGGCCTACGAACAGGTGCTCAAGGCCGCCCACACCTTCAACCTGCTCGACGCGCGCGGCGCGATTTCCGTGACCGAGCGCGCCGCCTACATCGGCCGCATCCGCAACCTGGCCCGCGCTGTCGCCCAGGCCTACCTCGACTCGCGCGCCCGCCTCGGCTTCCCGATGGCACCCAAGGAATGGGCCGGCGAGGTGCTGGCCAAGCTCGAAGAACAGAACGCCAAGAAAGCCGCCTGAGATGACTGCCAAGAACCTGCTCGTTGAACTCTTCGTTGAAGAACTGCCGCCCAAGGCATTGAAAAAACTCGGCGAAAGCTTCGCCGCCGCGCTCGCCACTTCGCTGAAGAAGGACGGCCTGGCCGCCGATGGCGCACAAGTGACCGCTTACGCCTCGCCGCGTCGGCTGGCCGCGCACGTGACCGGCGTTGCCGCCGTCGCCGCCGACAAGCCCGTGGTGCAGAAGCTGATGCCGGTCGCCGTCGGCCTCGACGCCAACGGTAATGCCACGCCTGCTCTGCTCAAGAAACTTGCCGCACTCGGCGCCGACGAATCCGCCGTCGCCAGCCTGCGCCGCGAAAACGACGGCAAGGCCGACATCCTGTTCTACGACAGCCTGGCCAAGGGCGCGACGCTGGCCGATGGCCTGCAGAAGGCCGTCGAAGCCGCGCTGGCTGCGCTGCCAATTCCAAAGGTGATGACTTACCAGCTGGCCAACGGCTGGGACACGGTCAATTTCGTGCGCCCGGCGCACGCGCTGGTCGCCCTGCACGGCAGTGATGTCGTGCCGGTTTCGGTGCTCGGCCTGCAATCCGGCAACACCACCAAGGGCCATCGCTTCGAAGCCGCCGTTGATCCGGTGGTGATCACCGACGCCGACAGCTACGCGGAAACGCTGCTCAAGGACGGCTCGGTCATCGCCTCCTTCGCTGAACGCCGCGCCGAAATCGCCCGCCAGCTCGCCGCTGCTGCGGCCAAAGCAGGCGGCAAGCCGATTGAAGACGACGCCCTGCTCGACGAAGTCACCGCGCTGGTCGAACGCCCGAACGTGCTGGTCGGTCAGTTCGAGGAAGAATTCCTCGCCGTGCCGCAGGAATGCCTGATCCTGACCATGAAGGCCAACCAGAAGTACTTCCCGCTGCTCGACGCTGCTGGCAAGCTGACCAACAAGTTCCTCGTCGTCAGCAACATCTCGCCGGCCGACCCGAGCGCGGTGATCGGCGGCAACGAGCGCGTGGTGCGCCCGCGCCTGGCTGATGCCAAGTTCTTCTTCGACCAGGACCGCAAGAAGTCGCTCGAATCCCGCGTGATCGGTCTGTCCAAGGTCGTCTATCACAACAAGCTCGGCACCCAGGGCGAACGCGTCCAGCGCGTCGCGGCGATTGCCCGCGCCATTGCCGAAACGCTCGGCGGCGGCGAACTGGTGCAGCACGCCGAACAGGCGGCGCTACTGGCCAAGGCCGACCTGCTCACCGACATGGTCGGCGAATTCCCCGAACTGCAGGGCATCATGGGCCGCTACTACGCCCAGCACGACAGCCTGAACGCCGATGTCGCCGATGCCATCGAGGACCACTACAAGCCGCGCTTCGCCGGCGACAGCCTGCCGCGCGGCCGCGTCGGCACGGTCGTTGCACTGGCCGACAAGCTGGAAACCCTGGTCGGCATGTTCGGCATCGGCCAGATCCCGACCGGCGACAAGGACCCGTTCGCGCTGCGCCGGCACGCGCTCGGCGTCATCCGCATGCTCGCCGAGGGCGACCTGAATCTGGCGGTCGACGGCCTGCTCACCGGCGTTTTCGCGCAGTTCAACGGCGTCGAGGGCTTCGCCCCGAACCCGCAGGCGCTCGCCGATTTCATCTACGACCGCCTGGCCGGCAGCCTGCGCGAGCAGGGTTACACGGCGCAGGAAGTCGATGCCGTGGTCAGCCAGCGGCCGCAGCGCCTGGGCGACATCGTCAAGCGTCTGGCCGCCGTGCGTGCTTTCTCGGCGCTGCCCGAAGCCGCCGCGCTGGCCGCCGCCAACAAGCGCGTCAGCAATATCCTGAAGAAGGCCGACGGCGTCGTCGACGCCCGCGTCGATGCTGCGCTGCTGCGCGAAGCCGCCGAAAGCGCGCTGCACGCGGCGCTGGTCGAGGTCGTGCCGCAGGCCGACGCCGCCTTCCTCACCGGCGACTACAGCGAATCGCTGCAGGTCCTGGCCCGGCTGCGCGCCCCGGTCGATGCCTTCTTCGACGGCGTCATGGTCAATGCCGACGATCCGGCGCTCAAGGCCAACCGCCTCGGCCTGCTCGCCATGCTGCACGCAGCGATGAACCGCGTCGCCGACCTGTCCAAGCTGTCCGCCTGAGTCACGGGAGCCCACCATGCCCGGCAAGCTGATCATTCTCGACCGCGACGGCGTGATCAATTTCGATTCCGCCCAGTTCATCAAGAGCCCGGAAGAATGGAAGCCGATCCCGGGCAGCCTGGAGGCCATCGCCCGGCTCAAGCAGAACGGCTACCGCGTCGTCGTCGCCACCAATCAATCCGGTGTCGGCCGCGGCCTGTTCGACATGGACACGCTCAACCGCATCCACAAGAAAATGCACAAGTCGGCCAATGAGCTCGGCGGCCGCATCGACGCCATCTTCTACTGCCCGCACACCGCCGATTCGCAATGCGACTGCCGCAAACCGAAGCCGGGGATGTTCAAGCGCATTGCCGACACCCTCAATGCCGACCTCAACGGCGTCGTCACCGTCGGCGATTCGCTGCGCGACCTGCAGGCCGGCGCGGCCATGGGTTGCCGGCCGATCCTGGTACTCACCGGCAAGGGTGAAAAGACTCAGGCCGAAGGCGACCTGCCCGCCGGCACCTTGATCTTTGCCGATCTGGCCAGCGCCGTCGATCACCTGCTGGCGCCCGAGCCCAAGGAAAAGAAATGAACGCCATCCGCTCCACCCTGTTCATGACCTACGCGATCATCTGGTCGGTGCTCAGCGCACCGCTGGTGGTCATTGCCGGGCCGTTGCTCGGCGGCGTCTGGGCCTACCGTTTCGGCCGCGTCTGGCGTCTCGGCACGCAATGGGGCGTCGAAAACCTGCTCGGCATCCGCCCGCAGGTGATCGGCCGCGAGAACATGCCGGACGAAGCCTGCGTGATCATGGCCAAGCACCAGTCGGCCTGGGAAACCATGACGCTGCAGGATTGCGTGCCGGACGACGCCTTCTGCGTCTTCGTGCTCAAGCAGGAACTGCTCAAGGTTCCCTTCGTCGGCTGGGGGCTGGCGGCGATGAAAATGATCTCGATCGACCGTAACGCCGGCAAGAACGCCCTCGACCAGGTCGTCACCCAGGGTCGCGAACGGCTCAAACAGGGCTACTACGTGATCATCTTCCCCGAAGGCACGCGCGTGGCCCCGGGCGAGAAGCGCCGCTACAAACCGGGCGGCGCCTATCTGGCCACCCACGTCGGCTGCAAGGTCGTGCCGATCGCCCACAACGCCGGCGAATTCTGGCCGCGCCAGGCCTTCCTGAAAAAGCCCGGCACCGTCACCATCAGCATCGGCCCGGCCTTCGACGCCACCGGCATGAGCGAGATGGACGTCAATCAACGCGTCGAGGACTGGATCGAGGCCGAGATGCGCCGCATCTCCCCGCACCGCTACCCCGATGCCGCTCAGGCCGCCTGAGACCCGACACCGCATCGTCCTCGCCGGGCAAGCCGTCGATTTCGCCCTGCAGCGCAGCGCCCGGCGCAGCATCGGCCTGCGCATCGACCATCGCGGTCTGCGCGTCGGCGCCCCCTTGCGCGCCCCGCTGCGCGACATCGAGACGCTGATCCGCGAACACGGCATCTGGGTGCTCGACAAACTGGCCGACTGGCGCGAACGGCCACCGCCGGAACGCTTCGCGGTGATCGACGGCGCCCTGCTCGAGATTCTCGGCACGCCGACCCGGCTGCGAGTCGTGCCCGCCACCCGGGCCGCCAGCGCCTTCTCCGCTGATGAAATCCACCTGGCCGTACCGGCCGGCACCGCCCCCGGAAAAGTGCTGGAGAACGCCCTGCGCCACCAGGCCAGAACGCTGTTCGCGGCGCGCCTGGCCCATTTCGCCCCGCAGCTTGGCGTCGCCCCGCCGCCCTTACGCCTGTCGTCGGCGCGCACCCGTTGGGGGAGTTGCAGCGCACGCGGCAACATCGCGCTCAACTGGCGGCTGATCCTGATGCCGCCGGCCATCGTCGATTACGTGGTCTGCCACGAACTGGCCCACCTCAAGGAAATGAACCACAGTCCGCGTTTCTGGTCTGTGGTCGAACAACTCTGCCCGAACTGGAAAGCGCAGCGCAACGAACTGCGCCGCCTCGGCCGGCAACTCCCGCAATTCTGAAAGGACACCTCATGCGCATCCTGCACACCATGCTCCGCGTCGGCAACCTCGACCGCTCGATCGCCTTCTACACCGAAATCCTCGGCATGCAGCTGCTGCGCCGCAACGACTATCCGGAAGGCCGGTTCACGCTGGCCTTCGTCGGCTACGGCAGCGAGGACAGCGAAGCCGTGCTCGAACTGACGCACAACTGGGACACCGACAGTTACGAGCTGGGCAACGCCTACGGCCACATTGCCCTGGCCGTTCCCGACGCTGCCGCCGCCTGTGCCGCGATCAAGGCGCGCGGTGGCAAGGTGGTACGCGAAGCCGGGCCGATGAAGCACGGCAAGACCATCATCGCTTTCGTCGAAGACCCGGACGGTTACAAAGTGGAATTGATCGAACGGGATTGAGCCTGGCGGCGCCGCTTTTGATACACTGCGAATCGTTCATGTATTCCAAAGGTAATAAAAGTGAAAGCGATCCCGCCCATCCTGCTCGCCGCTGCGCTGCTGCTTGCTGCCGTTCCGGCGCAAGCGCAGCAAACCGGCGTCCTTGAGCGCATCGCCGCCACGTCGACGGTGCGCGTCTGCATCTGGCCGGACTATTTCGGCATCAGCTACCGCGACCCGAAAACCCGCCAGCTGTCCGGCATCGATGTCGACATGGCCAAGGCACTGGGGCGCGACCTGCGCGCCAATGTCGAGTTTGTCGACAGTTCCTTCGCCCGCCTGATCGACGATGTCACCCAGGACCGCTGCGACATCGCCATGTTCGCCATTGGCATCACGCCGCTGCGCCAGGAAAAACTGCGCTTCACCCGGCCGCACATGGCCAGCGACATCTACGCCATCACCACCAAGAGCAACCGGCGCATCCGCCAGTGGAACGACATCGACCAGGCCGGCGTCGTCGTCGCCGTGGCCAAGGGCACCCTGCACGAACCGGTGATGAAGGCCCGCCTCAAATCGGCAACGCTGAAGGTGCTCGACACCCCGCAGGCGCGCGAGCGCGAAGTCGAATCAGGACGTGCCGACGTGTTCATGACCGATTTCCCGTTCAGCCTGCGCATGCTGCGCACCACCGACTGGGCGCGCCTGGTCAAGCCGGACAGCAGCTATCACATCACCCCCTATGCCTGGGCCATGCGCCCGGGTGACGACCGCTGGCACGCACGGGTTGAGGACTTCCTGGCGCGCGCCAAGCGCAGCGGGGAGCTGAAGGCCTTCGCCGACCGCCACGGCCTGTTGCCAATTGCCGTTCTCGACTGACGCGCCGCTACCGGCCGGCAGCCGTACCGGCGTCATCACCCGCCTGCTGATCGGTCTGCAGGTGGTGCTGATCGTCGCCGTGCTGCTCGGCAGCCTGTCGCACGTGCTGCGCCTGCGCCAGGATGCGCTGGACAGCCATCTCGACGAGGCCCGCGCCCACGCCCGGGTATTCGAGGAACAACTGACGCAAACCTTGTCCTTGGCCGACCTCAGCCTGCAGGCCATGCCTGAACTGATCGACGGCGCGCAGATCGACGAAAAGGCGACAGCCCGGCAACTGGAAGGCATGCTGCGCCGCCTCCTCTTCCTCCTCTTCCTCCGCTCGCTGTCGATTGCCGACGAGCAAGGCCGCATCCTGGTCAGTTCCAACCCGGACAACGTCGGCCAACAGATCGACAGCAAGGACTTCCAGCCGCCACGCGAAGGCAACGAAACTGCCAGCTTCCTGCGCATTGGCGTCCCCTGGCAGGGCCGCGACCTGGCCGATGCATCGCCGAGCACGACCCGCAGCCCGATCCCGCCGGACAGCCCGAACTTCTTCCCGGTCATCCGCGAGGCCCAGGTCGGCGCACGCCGGCTGCAGATGGTCGCCGCCCTCAATCCCGACTACTTCATCAACCACTTCTCGCACCACATTGATCCGCAACTGACGCAGGTCGAGATCCTCGACTATCACGGCATCGTCATGCTCTCGTCGCGCGTCGATCTGATGCCGGGCAGCCTGCACCTGAGCGGGTCGCCGCTGGCCGAAATGCGCGACAGCGAAATCGGCAGCCGCGCTGAAGACATCGACGGCGGCCGACAGATGCTCAGCGCCTACCGCGCCTCGCGCAGCTACCCCCTGTTCGTGCTCGTGCATATCGACCGGGAACAGGCACTGCAACAATGGTACGCGGAAGCGAAGATCACCCTGGCCGTCACCGGTATCGCGCTGCTGGTCATCATCACCCTCAGCCTGCTGCTGATCGGCCGCATCCGCCGCGGCCTGATCAACGAGGCCCGCCTGCATCACGAACGGCAACTGGCGGCCCAGGTGTTCGAGAACAGTACCAGCGGCGTCCTGGTGACCGATGCCGAACGGCGGATCCTCGCCGTCAATCCGCATCTGGAAAAGGTATCCGGCTTCAACGCCAGGGAACTGATCGGCCAGACCCCCAGGATATTCAGCTCCGGCCGGCATGATGACGGGTTCTACCGGCAGATGTGGGAAACCATCGACGAACACGACATCTGGCGTGGCGAAATCATCAACCAGCGCAAGGATGGCCGCCTGATCGAGGAATGGCTGACCATTTCGGTGGTTCGCGACAGCCACGGGCAGCTGGTCAATTACTTGGGCGTTTTCGAGGACATCACCGAACAGCGCCTGCAGGCTTTACGCCTCAAGCGCCAATTGGCCGCGCTGCAGGCGCTCAACGAAATCGCCACGATCAAGGGCCTCGACCCGCGGGAAATCCTGCGCCATGGACTGCGCCTGGCCAGCGAGCACCTGCACCTCGAATACGGCATCATCAGCCACATCGACCCGGCAGCCAATAGCTACCGGATCGAAGTCCAGGTCTGCCCCGACGGCCTGCTCGCCGACAACCAGGAATTCCCGCTGGGCGATACCTTCTGCGCCGAAATCATTCACCAGGACAAGCTGTTCCAGCTGGTCAATGCCGCCGAATCCGAGTACTGCGACCATCCGAGTTTCCGCGAATTCAAGCTGGCCAGCTTCCTCGGCACGCCGATCCGCGTCGACGGCGCGCTGTACGGGACGATCAATTTCTCGTCGCGCCAGCATCGCGACCACGATTTCGACCCCTCGGACCTCGAGTTCATCCAGCTGTTGGCCCGCTGGGCCGGCGCCGTGATCGAACGCATGCGCGCCCACGAGCAACTGGACAAGGCCCGTGCCGCAGCGGAAGCCGCCAGCGTCGCCAAGGGCAGCTTCCTGGCCAACATGAGCCACGAAATCCGCACCCCGATGAACGGCGTGATCGGCATGGCCGACCTCCTGCTGGCCACGCCGCTGAACGCCGAACAGCGCGACTATGCGGAAACCATCCGTCACAGCGCCGACGGCCTGCTCGGGCTGATCAACGATGTGCTCGACTTTTCCAAAGTCGAAGCCGGCAAGCTGGAAGTCGAGAACATTCCCTTCGCCCCGGCCGAAATCCTGCACGACACCCTGGCACTGCTCGGCCACTCGGCCGGGACCAAGGAAATCGCCCTCAACGGCACGATCGATCCGGCCGTTCCCGCCCGTCTGATCGGCGATCCGGGGCGGCTGCGCCAGATCCTGATCAACCTGGTCGGCAACGCCGTCAAGTTCACCTCAGTCGGCAGCGTCTGCGTCCACTTCACCGGCTGGCCGGACGGCGACGACAATCTGCGCCTGCAGATTTCGGTCAGCGACACCGGCATCGGTATGGCGCCGACCGTGATCGCCGGCCTGTTCTCACCCTTCTTCCAGGGCGATGCCTCGACCACCCGCCAGTTCGGCGGTACCGGCCTCGGCCTGTCGATCTGCAAGCGCCTGATTGAATTGATGGGCGGCAGCATCGCCGTCGAATCGACGCCCGGCGCAGGCAGCATCTTCCGCGTCGAACTGCCCTTCGCCATCGACCGCAGCAGCGCGCTGGCCCGCCCGGCCAGCGAACCGGGCACGCAGCTACGTGACGGCCTGCGGGTACTGCTGGTCGAGGACAACCTGATCAACCAGAAAGTCGCCGGCGCCCTGCTCGGCAAGCTCGCCTGCCAACACGTTGCCGTGAACAATGGCGAAGAGGCCCTGGCCCGCCTGCGCGAAGAGACATTCGACGTGGTCCTGATGGATTGCCAGATGCCGGTCATGGATGGCTTCGAGGCCACCCGCCGCCTGCGGGCCGGCGAAGCCGGCAGCAGCAGCCAGACGACTCCCATCGTCGCCATGACCGCCAATGCCATGCAGGGCGACCGCGAGGCCTGCCTGGCGGCCGGCATGGACGATTACCTGGCCAAGCCGGTCAGCAATGCCGCGCTGAAGCAGGTCCTGATCCGCTGGAGCAACGGCCGGGTTTAATTTCTGCCGGCGATGGCTTCGCGGGCGACCTGTTCAAACGTGTTCACCACCCCGGGCCAGTTGCGCAGCAGCATGTCATCGCGCGCCCGCACGCTCATCCCGACCAGACGTTCAGGCATCTCGACGCTCCACAGCGCGGCATCGACATAAGCTTTCTCGTCCCCGGGCGCGACGGCCACACTGTTGATGCCGTCGACCACCAGTTCCGCTGCCGCCGCACTGCGGTAAGCCACCACCGGCACGCCGCTGGCCATGGCCTCGGCCACGACATTGCCGTAGGTTTCGCTGAGGCTTGGGAAAAGGAAGATGTCGGCGCTCGCATAATGGCGCGCCAGATCCTCGCCATGGCGCATGCCGGCGAAATGATGATCGGGGTGTTCCTGCCTCAGCCGGCGCGCCGACGGTCCGTCGCCGACCCAGACCATGCGGGCATCGGGATGCCAGACCTGGATGGCGGCAAAGCACTTCTCGACCAGCGCCAGGTTCTTTTCCGGCGCCAGACGGCCGACGTAGAGACACACCGGCCCTTCGCCGACGGCGCCCCAGCCGGCGCGCAGCAGCGGATCGCGCCGCTGCGGATCGAACAGCACGGTATCGACACCGCGCCCGACCACCCGCACGCCGGGCACGCCGGCACCGGCCAGATCGGCGGCCAGCGCCGCCGTCGGCACCATGGTCGCCAAGGTGCGCCGATGCAGGATGCGCAGGTAGGCCGCCACGGCCGGACGCAGCCAGCCCATGCCGTAATGCACGCTGTAGCGGTCGAAATTGGTATGAAATCCCGAAGTCACCGGGATGCCCAGCCGCCGCGCCACGGCCACCGCCGACCAGCCGAGCGGCCCCTCGGTGACCACGTGCACCAGGTCCGGCCGCCGGCCGCGCCAGCGCCGGGCCAGCATCCGCCCGGCCGGCAGGCCGAAACGCAGCCCGGGATAACCGGGCAAAGGCACGCCGGGCAGGGGAACATCCAGTTCGCTGCCGGCGTCTTCCGCGCCCTGGCGCGGACGCAGCACCTCGACCCGGTGCCCCAGATCGCGCAGACCACCGACCAGGCGGCCGACCGTCATCGCCACCCCGTTCACCTCGGGCGGATAGGTTTCGGTGACAAAGGCGATATCGAGCATCACAGCTTCTCCAGCAGGACACCGCCCCAGACCACCAGCACCTGGAGCAGCGAGACCAGCACGGCGGCACTGCCGATGTCCTTGGCACGCTTGGCCAGGCGGTGGTTCTCCAGGCCGACGCGATCGACCACGGCCTCGATCGCCGAGTTGAGCAGTTCAACGACCAGCACCAGCAGCACACTGGCGATCAGCAGGCCGGTCGCCAGCCAGCCGACCGGCAGCCAGATGGCCAGCGGAATCAGCAGCAGCGCCAGCCACACTTCCTGGCGGAAGGCATCCTCGCAGAGGTAGGCGGCGCGCAGGCCGTCGAGCGAGTAGTTGAAGGCATTCCAGACCCGGCGCAGGCCGGTCTTGCCCTTGAAGGGCGATTCGTTGGCCGGATCAAGGCCGAGTTCGTCGGGGTGCGGCGCGTTCATGAATCCTCCTTGGCTGAACGCACCTTAAACACCCATTGCTAAGCTTTCATGACAAGCCGGTCAGGGCCGGTCGCCATGCGCGAGACGGTTCTCGATGTCGGCAAGGACCGTGCGCAGATCGGCGATCGTGTCGATCACGTAATGCGCACCGGCACTGGTGAACTCGCGGGCAATGCGGGCACGCAACGCGACCAGCGTATCCTCGTCGGCCGCCTCGAACTCGGCCTGCGTCAGCCCGGCCGGACTGCCGGAGAGCATCAGCCCGACCGTCCACATGCCGGCGTTGCGCCCTTCGAGGATGCCCGGCAGGGTGTCGTCGACCTTGACGCAATGCGCCACGTTGCCGACCTTCAGGTCGAGCACGCACTGCAGCGCCATCCACGGCCCGGGGCGGGCACCGGCGGCGAGATCATCGGCGCAGACGGTGCAGTCCGGCGCGTAGCCATTGGCGGCGGCAGCGACCATCAGTTTTTCCATGACCTGGCGCGGGTAGCCGGTGGTCGAACCGATCTTCAGGCCACGCTCGCGCAAGGCGGCAACCGTCTCCAGCGTGCCGGGAATCAACGCCGCGTGTTCGCCGACGCGTTCGACCTGGAGCGGCAGGAAAGTGCGGTAGATGTGATCGATGTCGTCGCTATTCATCGGCCGGCCGAACTGTGCCCGCCAGCGGGCGTCGACCGCCGGATCGCGGCCGAGCGCCTCGATGTGCTGCCATTTGCCCAGGCCCATCGGGCCGCGCGCTTCGGCCAGGCTCAGGTCAAAGTCATAGGCGGCGCGGAAGGCGTCGACGAAAATTTGAGTCGGAGCGAAGGAGCCGAAATCGACCGTGGTGCCGGCCCAGTCGAAAATGACTGCTTCGAGTTGTTGTTGCATGGGATGTCTCCGTAAGGTGGCGGCAATTCAGCCGGAAGTTTTTCCGGCCCGCGCGGCGGCGCAGGCGGCAAGGAAGTCGGGGGCATAGGGGTCGAAAGCACCGCGCCGGCCCGGAGCGCTGGGCTGTGGATCGACGAAGGGCGCAGCGCCGCGGATCAGTTCGCCGATCAGGCGGCCGACGCCGCCGGCGAAGCTGATCCCCGAGCCGTTGCAGCCGCTGGCGACGTACAAGCCGGCGATCATCGGCGCGGCGCCGACGACCAGTTGCCGGTCGGGCGTGTAGTTGCTCGGCCCGGTCAGGTAATGGGCAATGCCCAACGTGTTCAGCGCCGGGAAGCAGGGCGCCAGTTCGTCGGCCCCCTCGGCCAGGTTGGCCCAGCCGTCGGCGTCGTCCGGATCGAAGACGAAGCCGGCAAGGTCGGCCGGCAGCGTGCGCGCGTCGGCGACCGCCGGCTGGCGCTCGCGGATGCCGAACAGCAGCGCCCCGACCTCGGGCCGGGCGTAAGCGCGGATTGCCGGCAGCAGGACGATGGCGCCGTCGCGCGGAAAAATTGGTGCCGGCTCGCTGATCCAGTACTGGCTGCGTACCGGCGCCATCGGCAGCGGCAGGCCAAGATCGACGCTGAGGCGGTTGGCCCAGGCGCCGGCGGCATTGACGATGACGCTGGCGGCACGCCGGCGCCCATCGGCCAGCTCGACACCCCAGACGCGCCCGGTATCGACAACGACACGTTTAACCTCACTAGCCTCGCAGCGCACGCCACGGGCGATTGCGGCGCGCAGCAGGGCGGTGGCAAACAGATAGGGTTCGACGTAGCACTCGTCGGGGAAGAAAACCGCGTGGTCGAAGGATTCCGGCGCCAGCCAGGGGGCGCGGGCGAGCGCCTCGGCTTTGTCCAGCCAGGTGCTGGCGATGCCGTGCGCGGCGGCGACTTCGGCACGCGCCTGCAACACTGCCAGGTGGCTGGCCGGTGCCGCGTGCAGTGCGCCGACCGTGCGCCGGCCGATGTCTTCGCCGAGTTCTTGTTCGAGTTCGGCCATCGTGCGGAAAGTCTGGCGGGCCAGCGCGATCTGCCCGGGATCGTCGCGCACCATGGTCAGCAGCGCCGCTGCCCGGCTGGTCGCGCCGGCCGCCGGCTGCAGGCGTTCGAGGACGAGGACGCGCTCGCCGAGTCCGTGGCGGGCGAGTTCGTAGGCGACGGCGGCGCCGAAGATGCCGCCGCCGACGATCAGGATGTCACGTTCGTTCATTCAGCTACCGCAACTTGCATGTCGCGCAGCGTCGCAGCCACGGCATCGACGACCTTGGCGATGTCCTGAGCGGTCAGCGCGCCGATGCAGCCGACACGGAAGGTTTCAACTTCGGTCAGCTTGCCCGGGTAGAGGATGAAGCCCTTGTCGCGCACCGCCGCGTAGAAGGTCTTGAAGTCGTAGTTCGGGCTGACCGGCGCGTGGAAGGTGACGATGATCGGCGCCTGGTGTTCGGGTGCCAGGAAAGGACGCAGGCCGAGGCCGGCCATGCCGTCGACCAGCGCTGCACAGTTGGCGGCGTAGCGCGCCTGGCGGGCGGGCAGTCCGCCTTCCTCGGCGTACTGTGCAAGCGCTTCGTGCAGCGCGACGACGACGTGGGTCGGCGGCGTGAAGCGCCATTGCGTGGTCTTCTGCATGTAGATCCACTGGTCGTGCAGGTCCATCGCCAGCGAGTGGCAGTTGCCGGCGGCGGCTTCCAGCGCGCTGCGGCGGACGATGACGAAGCCCATCCCGGGCACGCCTTCCAGGCACTTGCCGGAAGCAGCAACCAATGCCGCAATCGGCATCGTGCGCAGGTTGATGTCGAGCGCGGCGAAGGAGCTCATCGCGTCGACGATCAGCTCGCGGCCCTGGCGGGCGACGGCGGCAGCAATCTCGGCGAGCGGGTTGAGGATGCCAGTACCGGTTTCGCAATGGACCTGGGCGACATGGGTGATCGCCGGGTCGGCGGCGAGCGCCGCCTCGATGGCCGCCGGGTCGGCCGGCTGGTCTTCGGCGAAGCGCAGTTCGACGGCCTCGCGCCCGAGGTAGCTGAGGATCTTCAGGATGCGCGCGCAGTAGGCACCGTTGTTCGGCACCAGCACCTTGCCGTGGCGCGGCACCAGGGTGCCCAGCGCGGCTTCGACCGAGAAGGTGCCGGAACCCTGCAGCGGCACGCAGACGTGGCTGTCCTCGCCGTGGGCGATGGCCACCAGTTGCCGGCAGACGTCGGCGGTGATGCGGTTGAAGGCGGCGTCCCAGGAACCCCAGTCGTGCAGCATCGCCTGTTTGGTGCGCAGCGAGGTGGTCAGGGGGCCGGGGGTGAGCAGCAGCGGGTCGCGGTCGACGGCGTACATGGATAGGTTCTCCGAAAAAATCAGCGCTGGAAATGGCGCCAGGCCTGGTGGCGGCGCAAGAGCAGGTGGGTGAGCAGGGAATAGACGAGACTGATCAGCGCCGAGGTGAGCACGATCAGTGTCGCCATCGCCGCCGCCGGGCCGAGTTCGCCGGCCTCGTCGAGGTTGAGGATGGCGACGGCCGCCGGCAGGGTCTCGCTGGAATACAGGAAGACCAGCGCCGACACCGTGGTCATCGCGTTGATGAACAGGTAACGGGCGATTTCCAGCACCGCCGGCAGGCAGACCGGCAGCGTCACCCGCCACAGGGTGACGAAGCGCGACACCTTGAGCGAGGCCGAAACCGCCTCGAATTCGCGGTCCAGGCTCTTCAGCGCGGTCACCGCGGTCAGGTGGCAGGGCGTGTAGAAGTGCACGACGGTGGCGACGACCATGATGGTCAGCGTGTGATAGAGCCCGTTGAGCGGGTTATCCGGCGAATTGAAGAAGAGGATGTAGCCGATGCCCAGCACCAGGCCGGGCACCCCCATCGGCAGCGCCGCCATCGCCCGCACCGCTGTCCCCAGTGCAGCCGGCCGCGCCGGCGTGCGCTCGAGCAACCAGGCGGTGAGGAAGACCAGCGGTGTGCCGAACAACGCGGTCAGCGCGGCAATCTTCAGGCTGTTCTGCCAGGCGGCCAGGACACCGGCTTCGGCCAGGCCGTAGATGTAGTGGTCGAACGTCAGTTCAAGGTTGTACGGCCAGAAGCGGACCAGAGAGGTATACATCGCCATGCCGAGCACGCAGAGCATCGCCGTCGCCAGCAGCAGGCAGTAGAGCAGCAAGGGCAGGTCGCGGCGGCGGTCGGGACGCGGCTGGTAGGGGACGGCGCGGGCGGTCAGGCTGGCCTGCTGGCGGCGCTGTACCCAGGTATCGATGGCGAAGGCGAACAGCACCGGCAGCAGGAGCAGCAGGGCAACGATGGCGCCGCGGCCGAAGTTGTGCTGGCCGACGACCTGGACATAGACCTCGACCGCCAGCACCGGGAAATTGCCGCCGATCACCTTGGGAATGCCGAATTCGCTGACCGAATAGGCGAATACCACCAGCGCCGCGCTGATCAGCCCGTATTTGGCGGCCGGCAGCGTCACCGTGCGGAAGCGCCGCCAGCGCGAGGCACCGAGCGCATCGGCGGCTTCGTAGAGACGGCCGTCGGCGGTGGCCAGGGCGACGACGAGGATCATCAGGGCGTGCGGAAAGGCCGCATAGACCGTGGCCATGACGATGCCGACCGGCCCATAGACCGAGGCACCGCCCAGCCAGGCCTTGAGCACGCCCTGGGTGCCGAACCACTGGATGAAGGCAATCGCCCCGACCAGCGACGGACCGAGCAGCGCCGACAGACCGATCAGCCGCCACAGGCCGCGCAGCGGCAGACAGGCGCGCTGGATGGCGTAGGCGTAAAGGAAGGCCAGCGGCACCGTGATCACCGTCACCAGCGCCGCCACCCACAGCGTATTCCAGGCCGCCGTCGCCATCCCCGGCGTGGCGGCGAATTCGACGAAGCGGAGCAGGCTGAAAGCGCCGTCGTCGTCGCGCACGCTGCCGACCAGCAGGGCCAGCAGCGGCAGCACCAGGAACAAGGCCAGGGCGACGGCGGCACCGAGCAGCAGGACGCCCGGCAGACGCTCTGCGCCGGAGCGGAAAACAAGCGGCCGGCGCAGGATCATGCCGCCTCCGGCAAGGGCTGCAGATGCTCGGCGGGAATGCCCAGGCGCAACATCGCCCCCGGGCGGATTTCGCGACCGCACAGGTAGTTGCTGGAAAACTGGGCGACCAGCGGCCGACCGTCGGCCGTGTGCGCGCGCAGCGTGACCAGTGAATACGGACCGAGGAACTCGCACTTGAGCACATGGCCGTAGAAGGTGTTCTCGCCCTGGTCGAGGGTATCGTGCAGACGGATGTCCTCGGGACGGACGTAGAAGCGGGCGGTCGCCCCGGCCGGCAGTTCGGCGGCGGTGCGCAGCAGCAGGTCGCCGCTGCGGGCGTGGTGCGGCCCGACGCGTTCGGCTGTGAGCAAATTGCCCCGACCGATGAAATCGGCGACGAAATCGTTGCCGGGCTGGCGGTAAATGTCGCGCGGTTCGCCGATCTGCTGGATGCGCCCCTGCTGCATGACGACGATGCGGTCGGCCATGGCCAGGGCCTCTTCCTGGTCGTGCGTGACCATGATCGTGGTCACCCCGAGACGGGTCTGCAGGGCGCGGATTTCGCCGCGCAGGCGGACGCGCTCGATGGCATCAAGCGCCGACAGGGGTTCGTCGAGCAGCAACAGGTCGGGCGCCGTCGCCAGTGCCCGGGCCAGCGCGATGCGCTGCTGCTGGCCACCGGACAACTGCGCCGGATACTTGGCCTGGGTGCCCGGCAGACCGACCAGTTCGAGCATTTCCTCGACCCTTTGCTTGGCCAGGCGGCGTTCGTTGCGGCTCGAGTTCAGACCGTAGGCGACGTTGTCGGCAACGGAAAGGTTGGGAAACAGCGCATACGACTGGAAGACGATGCCGTAATCGCGTTGCCCCGGCGGCAGCCGGGAAATGTCGCGCCCGGCATGAATGATCTCGCCTTCGTCCTGCATTTCCAGGCCGGCAATGGCGCGCAGCAGGGTCGTCTTGCCGCAGCCGGACGGACCGAGCAGGACCAGGAATTCGCCTTCGTCCACGGCAAGTTCGATGTGATCGAGCGCCACAAACTGGCCGTAGCGTTTGCTCAGCCGGCGGATGTCGAGATGGGCCATGAAACCTCGCAAGATGAAAAAACCGCCCGTCCCCCACTGGGCACGGACGGTTGTCGGGAAGGATTTACTTCTTCGGTTCGGACTTGGTCGAATAACGCTTCTGCCACTCGGCCAGGATGGCGTCGCGGTTCTTGCCCATCCACTCGAAGTCGTTCTTGACCAGGCGCTGCTCGTAGTCGTTGGGCACGTACTTCAGGCGGGTGGCGATGCCGGGCATGGCGACAACGGCAAAGTTCTTCGCGTACAACTCGTTGGCTTCACGGGTGGTCGCCCAGTCCGAGAGCTTCTTCGCCGCGTCAAGCTTGGGCGTGCCCTTGACGATGGCGATCGATTCCATGTCCCAACCCAGGCCTTCCTTGGGGAAGATGATGTCGATCGGGGCGCCCTTGGCGCGCACCGTGTTGGCCCGGTATTCGAAGGCGATACCGACCGGGAACTCGCCGGCGCCGGCCATCACGCAGGGTTTGGAACCGGAGTGGGTATATACCGCGATGTTGTCGTGCAGCTTGTCCATGTATTCCCAGCCGCCCTTCTCACCGAACATCTGCAGCCAGGCGGTGACGTCGAGGAAGCCGGTGCCCGAGGAATTCGGGTTGGGCATGACGATCTTGCCCTTGAATTCCGGCTTCAGCAGATCCTTCCAGCTTTCGATGCGGGGCAGGCCCTGCTTCTGCATTTCGGCGACGTTGTAGCAGATCGCCGCACCCCAGACGTCCATGCCGACCCAGGTCGGCGTCGTACCGGAGGAACGGAAGCGCGGGTTGAGCGCCTTCAGGTTGGCCGGTGCATACGGCTGCAGCATCTTCTCCCGGTCGAAAACGACCATGCTGGAGGCGGCAACGCCCATGATCACGTCGGCCACCGGCTTGGCCTTCTCGGCCAGCAGCTTGGCAGTGATGATGCCGGTCGAATCGCGCGTCCACTTGATCTCGACGTCCGGATGCGACTTGTTGAAGGCTTCCTGATAGGCCTTGAGCTGGTCGGTTTCCAGCGCGGTATAGACATTGAGGACAGTCTTCTCGGCGTGCGCCGGGAGCATGGCCAGGGCCAGGCCGGCAACGGCAAAACTGCGGATGAGTTGCTTCAGTTTCATGCGGATTTCCTCCGGAAATGGGTGAAGGGGGTTTTCCTGCTGACCGGTCTGTCATCGAACTGACATTCCAGCGGACTAGACTGAAGGCATCTTAATGACTGTTTATTGCAGATTGTTGACAATCTACAAATGGACAAATGAATTACAATTCGGCTTTTGAATTTGCCCAGACAGCCATGTCCGAATCCACTTCCCTACCGGCCGGCAGCGTGCTCGCGCTGGTCCAGCGCACCTCCCTGCCCCGCCTGGTCGGCGAAGCGCTGGAAAACCTGATCCTGTCGGGCGAACTGCCGCCCGGCAGCAAACTCAACGAAGCCGCACTCGCCGAACGCTTCGGCATCTCCCGCGGGCCGCTACGCGAGGCCATGCGAGGCCTCGAAGAAAACGGCCTGATCTGCCAGGAAAAGAACCGTGGCGCCCATGTCCGCGAGATCGAACTGGCGGAAGCCGCCGACATCTACGCCGTCCGCGCCGGCCTTGACGCCACCGCCGGCCGCCTCCTGGCCGAACGCATCGACGCCGTGCAACTGGCAGAACTGCGTGATTTTGCTGAACGCATGCAGGCCGCCGCCGGCACGAACGATGTCGACACCTTCCACCGGCTCAACCTGGCCTTTCACGACCGCATCGTCGAGATGACCGGAAATCGCGCCCTGAACGAGGTCTACCGCCGTCTGGTCAAGCAACTGGCCCTGTTCCGCCGGCGCAACCTGCTGGCACCGCAGGCCATCCCGCACTTTGCCGACGAGCACTCGGCCATTGTCGACCGGCTCGCCGCCGGCGACGGCGCCGGCGCCGCCGAAACGCTTTACGCCCACGCCCAGGGCGGCCGGCAACGCATGCTGCGCGACGGAGAACTCGGCGAGGTATCCAATGCCGCCTGAAGTGGACCGCAGCGAAGGCGACATCAACCTCGGCGCCCGCCGCGTCACCTGGCAGGACCAGCATCTCGACGCGGCGACGCGCGCACTGCTGGCCGAGGACGCGCGCTGGTTCCTGCACCAGTCGATGTCCACGCCCTGCCTCAACGCGCTGGCCGGCGCCCAGGGCAGTTGGCTGACCGACCTCAGCGGCCGGCGCATCCTCGATTTCCACGGCAACAGCCTGCACCAGATCGGCTACGGCCACCCGAAAGTGGTCGCGGCGATTCAGGAAACACTGGCGACCTTGCCCTTTTCGCCGCGCCGCTACGCCAACCGGCCGGCGGTCGAGCTGGCCCGCCGCCTGTGCGAAGCGGCGCCGATGCCGGAGGCGCGACTGCTGTTTGCGCCGGGCGGCACGGCGGCCATCGGCATGGCGCTCAAGCTGGCCCGGCTGGCCACCGGCCGCTTCAAGACGCTGTCGATGTGGGATGCCTTCCACGGCGCCTCGCTGGATGCCATCTCGCTCGGCGGCGAAGCCGTCTTCCGCCGCGGCATCGGCCCGCTGCTGCCCGGTGCCGAGCACGTGCCGCCACACGACCCGGGCCATTGCGTGTTCGGTTGCGGCGGCCGGTGCGCGCTGCGCTGCGTCGATTACATCGACTACTGCCTGGGCAAGGAGGGCGACGTCGCCGCCGTCATCGTCGAAACCGTGCGCTGCACCGATGTCCAGGTGCCGCCCGTCGATTACTACCAGCGCCTGCGCCGCATCTGCGACCGCCACGGCGCGTTGTTGATCCTCGACGAAATTCCCATCGCTCTCGGCCGCACCGGCCACCTCTACGCCGTCGAACGCTACGGCATCGAACCGGACATGATCGTCATCGGCAAGGGCCTGGGCGGCGGCGCCCTGCCGCTGGCGGCGCTGATCGCCCGCGCCGGGCTCAACGTCGGCCAGGACATCTCGCTCGGCCACTACACGCACGAGAAGAATCCGCTCGCCTGCGCCGCCGGGCTGGCGACACTCGACGTGATCGCCGAGGAAAACCTGCTCGAACGCAGCCAAACCCTCGGCGCCGCCGCGCTGGCGCAATTGCGCGCGGCGACCGCCGAGCTGCCGGCGGTGATCGAGGTGCGCGGGGCCGGCCTGCTACTCGGCATCGAACTGAACGACGCCGACCTCGCTGAAGCAGTCCTCTACCGCTGCCTGAGCGAAGGCCTGTCGTTCAAGGTCGGCCAGGGCAAAGTGCTGGTACTGGCCCCACCGCTCAACGTGGACGCCGCCGACCTCGACTGGGCGCTGGCCTGTATGGTCGCGGCCTTGCGGGCGGAAAGCCTTGCCTGAAGCTGGTTTACCGGTCAACGTCATCCTCGTCGTGCTGGCGGCTGCGCTGCTGCATGCCGGCTGGAATGCACTGATCCGTGGCGCCGGCGACAAGGGCTTGTACACCCTGCTGCTGCATGCCTGCAGTGGCACCCTGGGCGGCATTGGTCTCATTTTCCTCGGCCTGCCCGATGCCGCCAGCTGGCCCTACATCCTCACCTCGGCGCTGCTGCATACGGTATACATCGCCTGGCTGATGCGCGCCTACGACGGCGGGCAACTGGCCGTCAGCTACACCTTGATGCGCGGTCTGCCGCCGCTGCTGGTTGCCTTGCTGTCCGCACCGCTGCTTGACGAACCTCTGGGCCTGGGCGACTGGCTGGGCATTGCCGCGATCTGCGCCGGCGTGCTCGGCATCGGCCTGGCCGGCGGCCTGACGCCGGGCCGGATCATCGCCCATCCGGCCAGCCGGGCCGCCATGCTCAACGCCCTGATCATCGCTGCCTACACATTGGTCGACGGCATGGGCGCGCGCGCCGCCGGCAATGCGCTGGCCTACGCCTGCTGCCTCTACCTGTGCGAGCCCCTGCTCATCCTGGCCTGGCAGTACCGCCGCCGGGGTCGCCCGATGCTCGAACATTTCCGCACGCACTGGCGCCTGGGGCTGGCGGGTGCCCTATGCTCGACCACCGCCTACGCCGCCGTCCTGTGGGCAATGACCCAGGCACCGGTGGCGATGATCGCGGCAATGCGCGAGAGTTCGGTGGTCTTCGCCGTCCTCATCGGCAGCCTGTGGTTCAAGGAAGGCCGCCTGCGCCAGGGACTGCTGGCCGGCAGCGCGGTGGTACTCGGCATCGTCCTGTTACGCCTGTAAGCGCGCGGCGATTTGCGCTGGATCAAGCTGGGAGTCTTTGTCATTGCCGTGAAATATTGGCAACGACTCGGCATGTTACAAATGGTGCATCCCAACTCCTATGGAAAGCAGCATGGTTTTCTTCGAACTGTTTGCCCACAATCCAACCATCGTTCGCGTAGCGACCGGCGAGACCCTGTTCAAGGAAGGTGACGATGGTGGCCTGATGTATGTGCTGGCCAGCGGCAACGCCGACGTGATGGTCAACAACCTGGTCGTCGAACAGTTGCAGCACGGCAGCATCGTCGGCGAGATGGGCCTGGTTTCACCCGGCCCCCGTTCAGCCAGTGTCCTGGCTACCAGCGACTGCGAATTCGTCGCCATCGACGAGAAGCGCTTCCAGTTCCTGGTCCAGAACACGCCCTTCTTCGCCATGCAGGTGATGCGCGTGATGGCCGAGCGGTTGCGCGCCGTTGACCGGCTGCTGCCGGTCATCGAGGAAATCTGAGCCGACTCAGGCGCCGGCGGTGACCGGCGCCGACGCCGTGCTGCGCGCTTGCAGCAAGGCCCGATAGCAGTCGGCCAGGCGGCCGGCCATGGCGGTATCCGACCAATCGTCGGCCAGCCCCCGCGCCTCATCGGCCAGATGCCCCCAGGCCGCCGGATTGGCCAGTATCCGGCCGAGCACTTCGCCGAATGCCTGCGCATCGTCAGGCGGGGTAAAGCATCCCCGACCGCTGTCGAGGATGTCGGCGGTGCCCATCTCCGACAGGGCGACCACCGGCAGACCGGCGGCCATCGCTTCGAGCAGCACCAGCCCTTGGGTTTCGGTCCGCGAAGCAAAGGCGAAGACATTGGCCGCTGCGTAGCAATCGGGCAGGCCGCGCCGGCGGTCGAGGTAGCCGATGAAACGCACGGCGTCGTTCAAGCCGAGTTCGCTGACCCGGGCCTGCAATTCGCCCATCGCCGGTCCCTCGCCAGCGACCACCAGTAGGATGTCGGGTTGCTGACGGTGGGCATGGCGCAAGGCGTCGAACAGGAAGGCAATATTCTTTTCGTGGGCGACCCGGCCGACGAACAGCGCCACCGGCCGCGCCGGCGCAATGCCGTGGGCCGCCCGGAAGGCCAGCCCGTCGCCACCGGCGAACTGGGCCAGCGGAATCCCGGTCGGCAAGACCTGCATCGGCACCGTCACCCCGTAAGCCTGCAGACGGTCGCGCATCGCCGTCGACGGCACGACCACCGCATCGAGCGCGTTGCACTGGCGGCGCGACAGGCGCCGGGCCTGGGCACGCAGCCAGTTGCCGGGAAGGAAGGGCGCGTAGTACTCGACGTATTCCTCGAACAGCGTGTGATAGGTGGCGACCACCGGCAAGTTGCGCTGGCGGGCGGCCTTGAGACCGGCATAGTGGGCGACGAAGGGCGTCTGCACGTGAATCACGTCGCAATCTGCCGACGCGGCCAGCACCGCCCGGTGCATCGCCCGCCAGCCGACCAGCCGGTCCTCCGGATCGCGCGGCACCGGTCGTCCGGCCACGCGAACGATGCCCGGCTCGTCAGGCTCTTCGCCGTAACGTGGCACCACCAGGCGAACTTCGACGCCCTGCCCGGCCAGCGTCCGGCGGAAGGTTTCGATCGAAGTCGATACCCCGTTGACGCGGGGAAAATAAACATCCGACACCATCAGTACGCGCATTTCAGGCCTCCGCCATGTCTTCTTCGGCTTCGCGCCGGGGCGCGGCCAGGGCCAGGGGCCGGGCTGAGGACACGCCCCACTCGACCAGTTCCAGCCGACCGTCGAAGTGCTCGACGATGGCGGTGCAGGAATCGACCCAGTCGCCGCAGTTGATGTAATCCAGACCGTCGATCTTGCGGATCGTGGCCCAGTGGATGTGGCCGCAGATGACGCCGTCCAGCCCGCGCTCGCGGGCGTGATGAACGGCCGATTCCTCGAAATCGAAAATGAAGTTGAGCGCCGTCTTGACCCGCCGCTTGGCGTAACCGGCCAGCGACCAGTAACCGGGCCGACCAAGCTTGCGGCGTATCCACGACAGCCAGTGGTTGAGTCGGACCAGCAGGTCGTAGGCCTTGTCGCCGAGCACCGCGACCCAGCGGTGGTGGCGCGTGACCTGATCGAACTGGTCGCCGTGGATCAGCAGGTAGCGACGTCCGTCGGCGGTTTCATGCACCAGTTCGTCGGCCACCTCGATGTCGCCGAAAACGATGCCGCAGTAATCGCGCAGGGCTTCGTCGTGGTTGCCGGGGATGAACACCACCCGTTCGCCGGCACGCGCCCGGCGCAGCAGTTTCTGGACCACGGTGTTCTGTGCCTGCGTCCAGCAGATGCTGCGACTCATGGCCCAGAAATCGACGATGTCGCCGATCAGGAAAGTCTGCTCGGCCGGGTATTCGCGCAGGAAATCGAGGAGTCTGTCCGCCTGGCACGCCCGGGTGCCGAGGTGGATGTCGGATAAAAACAGGCTTCTGACTTTTGGCATGTCGCCACGATAGCGGCGGCGCATGAAGCCCCGGTGACGGGGAGATTACAAAACCGTGACGGGGAGGCTCACTCGCAACGCACCCGGCTGGCCGGGAAGCAGGCGGCAAAACGGCTGCCCTTGCCGGGCTCGCTGCTGACTTCGAGCGTCGCCTGATGACGGCTCAGCGCGTGCTTGACGATCGCCAGGCCGAGGCCGGTGCCGCCGGCATCGCGCGAACGACCGCGATCGACGCGGTAGAAACGCTCGGTCAGGCGGGGGATATGCTTGGCGTCGATACCGATGCCGGTATCCTGGACGGCAAACTCCGCGCCTTCCGGCGAAATCCGCCAGATCAACGTGATCGTGCCACCGGCCGGCGTATAGCGCACGGCATTGGCAACCAGATTGGCCAGGGCACTGACCAGTTCGGATTCGGCCCCGAGCAGGTCGCCCTGGCCTTCGCTGTCGAGCACGATATGGTGGCGCCCGGCGGACAAGGCTTCGGCATCGCGACGCAGCTTGTCGACCAGGCTGGCCATGTCGACCAGTTGATCCTCGGGCGGCGGCGCCGATTCGATCGACGACAGGGTCAGCAGATCCTGGACGATGGACTGCATGCGCTGCGACTGCTCGCCCATCAGTTGCAGGTAATGCCGGCGGGTATCCTCGTCGACCTCGATTTCCTGCAGCGTCTCGACAAAGCCCGAAAGGACCGTCAACGGGGTGCGCAATTCATGTGAAACATTGGCGACGAAATCGCGCCGCATGCTGTCCAGCCGGTCGGTCTGGGTGATGTCCTTGACCTGCAGCAGCCAGCAGTCCTCGGCGTAGGACATCAGGTACAGCGACAGCACACGTTCAAAATAACGGTCCAGGCGCAGAGTCAGCGGGCGCGTGTAATCCGCTTTTTCCAGATAGGCCATGAAGGCCGGCGCGCGGACGATGTTGCCGATGGCCTGACCGCGATCACTGGCCGTGGCCAGGCCGAGCTGACGTTCAGCCGTCTTGTTGCAGAACTGGATGCGGAAGGCGCCGTCGAGCAGGACAATGCCGTCGTTCATCGCATGCACGGCGGCGATCAGGCGGGCGATGTCGCGCTCGCGCTGCTCGATCTTTTCCAGCAACTCCTTCTCGTGGCGATAGAGCCGGCGGAACACCTGGTCCCATTCGCCGTCGCCTTCCAGGCTGGCATCGAGCACCCGCTCGCGCGACCAGCGTTCGAGGCGGGAAAAATTCCGGTAATGCATCGACAGATGGATGGACAGGCCGGTGTAGAACAACACCCAGCCCATCCAGGTCTCGACATACCAACCGAGCAGGAAGGAGACGATGACCGTCAGCAGGCCATAGAGCAGCGCCCGTTGCACGGCCGGTCAGGCGCCCCGAAAACGGTAACCGGTACCGCGCACGGTCTCGACCCGCTCCTGATGACCGGAGGGTTCGAGCGCCGCACGCAGGCGACGGATATGGACATCGACGGTGCGTTCCTCGATGAACACATGGTCACCCCAGACTTCATCAAGCAACTGGGCGCGTGTATAAACACGCTCGGCATGGGTCATGAAGAAGAACAGCAGGCGGAATTCGGTCGGCCCCAATTCGATCGGCTGGCCATCGGCGAGCACGCGATGGGTCGCCGGATTGAGCTGCAGGCCACCCACCTCGACAGCTTCGCCGGCCAGATGCGGTGCCCGGCGGCGTAGCACGGCACGAACCCGGGCGACCAGTTCCTTGGGTGAAAACGGTTTGGTGACGTAGTCGTCGGCACCGGCATCCAGGCCCTGGACCTTGTCCTCTTCATGGACACGGGCGGTCAGCATGATGATCGGGATGTCACGGGTACGTTCGTCGCTGCGCATCTTCCTGGCCAGCGCGACACCGGATTGTCCCGGCAGCATCCAGTCCAGAATGAGCAGATCGGGCAAGGCTGCGCGGATCGCCGAATCGGCCTCTTCCGCGCTGCCAGCACGCACGACGAGAAAGCCGGCATGCTTGAGGTTGATTACAACCAGTTCCTGAATCGCCGGTTCGTCCTCGACGACCAGAATCGTCGGTGTCACTTGATCGCCTCCTTGTTGTGACGGATGTCGCGGCCCTCGACGATAAAGATCACATGCTCGGCAATGTTCTTGGCGTGATCACCGATCCGCTCGATGGCCCGGGCAATCGACAGGATGTCGATCGCGACCGTGATGGTACGCGGATCTTCCATCATGTGGGTGATCAATTGCCGCATCACCGACTTGAACTCGGCATCGACGTTGTCGTCGGCACGGATCACGCTCTTGGCGAGTTCGCCGTCAAGGCGGGCGAATGAATCGAGCGACTGACGCACCATGACCAGCGCCTCACCGGCCAGGTGACGCACACCAACCGCATACTGCGATGGCATGTGGCCATTGTCGTAGATGCGGCGCACGCCCTTGGCGATCTTCTTGGCCTCGTCGCCGGCACGCTCCAGATCCGGCACCATGCGGCTGATGCCGAGTACCAGGCGCAGGTCGGAAGCGGTCGGTTGGCGCATCGCGATGATATGTGCACACTCGTCGTCGATGGTCACTTCCAGTTCATTGATCTTGCGATCATTGTCGACGATATGTTTCACATGACCGACGTCGCCGTTGCTGTAGGCGTCGATGGCGGCGGTCAATTGGGTTTCGACCAGGCCACCCATCTGCAGCACATGGGTGCGCAGACGATTGAGCTCTTCGTCGAAGATACTGGAAATATGCTGGGTCTCGTTCATGTCCTGTCCTGTCCTGTTCTAGTCATCGGGACGCAACGCTTAACCGTAACGACCGGTGATGTAGTCTTCGGTGCGCTTCTGCGTCGGATTGGTGAAGATTTGCGCCGTCTCGCCGATTTCAATCAGGTCGCCGAGATGGAAGAAGGCGGTACGATCGGACACACGAGCAGCCTGCTGCATGTTGTGGGTGACGATGACGATGGTGTAGTTCTTCTTCAGTTCGGTGATCAGCTCCTCGATGATGCCGGTGGCGATCGGATCGAGGGCCGAGCAGGGTTCATCCATCAGGATCACATCCGGGCTGACGGCCACCGCGCGAGCGATGCACAGGCGCTGCTGCTGACCACCGGACAAACCGGTCCCCGGCGCCTCGAGACGGTCCTTGACCTCTTCCCACAGGCCGGCGCGGCGCAAGCTGGACTCGACGATCTCGTCCATCTCGCTCTTGCTGGAGGCCAAACCGTGCAACTTGGCGCCATAGGCGACGTTGTCGTAGATCGACTTGGGGAAGGGATTCGGCTTCTGGAAAACCATGCCGACCTGGGCGCGCAGCAGCACGACATCGACCGACGGGTCGTAGATATCACGACCATCGACGGTGATCTTGCCGGTCACGCGAGCACCAGCGACGGTGTCGTTCATGCGGTTGAAGCTGCGCAGGAAAGTCGATTTTCCGCAGCCCGACGGGCCGATGAAGGCCACCACCTCGTTCTTGACGATGTCCAGCGAAACACCGTGCAGGGCTTCGCTCTGTCCGTAGAACACGCGGACATCGCTGGCGCTTAGCTTGACCTCCCCTTGGGCCTGAGCCGCCGGCTGCTTATTGATATGGGTTTTCACGGTGCTCCCCGAGGTCGACATTGGAATGTTCAGAGTTTGCGTCATGCTCATGATCTTTACCACCTGGTTTCGTAACGTTTGCGCAGCCAGATCGCCATTGAATTCAGCGACAGCATCAGGGCCAGCAGCACGATGATTGCGGCCGAAGTCCGGCCTTCGAAGAAATTGCGCAGTTCATTGCCCTGCCACAGGAATATCTGCACCGGCAGTGCCGTCGATTGATCGAACGGCGTCGCCGGCACGGCCGAGACGAAGGCACTCATGCCGATCAGCAGCAGCGGCGCGGTCTCGCCCAGCGCCTGGGCGACCCCGAGGATGGTGGCGGTCAGGATTCCGGGCAGTGCCAGCGGCAGCACATGGTGCATGGTCGCCTGAACCTTGGACGCGCCAATGCCCAGCGCCGCTTCGCGGATCGACGGCGGAATCGCCTTGAGCGTCGACCGGGTGGCGATGATCACCGTCGGCAGGGTCATCAGCGTCAACACCAGACCGCCGACGACCGGTGCCGACATCGGCAACTTGAACCACAGGATGAAGACTGCCGCACCGAGCAGACCGAAGACGATGGACGGCACCGCCGCCAGGTTGTTGATATTGACTTCGATCAGGTCGGTGATGCGGTTCTTCGGTGCGAATTCCTCGAGGTAGATCGCCGAAGCCACACCGATCGGCACAGCCAGCAGGATGACGATGATCATCATCATCAGCGAGCCCATGAAGGCGCCGGCCAGACCAGCCGCCGCCAGCGAGCTGCGCGAGTCGGTATTGAGGAAAATGGCGGTACTGAAGCTATTCTTGATGACGCCGTCGGCGTACAGCTTGTCAGCCCACTCGCGGGTCTGGGCGCTCAACTGCTGGCGGTCGTCAGGCAGACTGCGGTCGATGTTGCCCTTGAGCCAGACATCGACGTTGGCATCGGCCAGCAGCTTCAGCTTGACGGTCTTGCCAACGATGGACGGATCGGCAACGATCCGATCACGCAGCGCGAAGGCCTCGCCACTGGTAATCAGGGCGATTGCATCTCGCGGCGAATCGGCTGCCGCCGGGATGTGTTTGGCGATGGCATTGACCAGCAACTGGCTGAAGTCGACAAAGCCCAAATCCATCTGCCAAGCCATATCCCGCTCCTTGAACTGGGCGGGTGATTCACCGGAAGCCTGCACCGGTTTTGGACCAATCTGGACGATTTCCGGATCGAAATGGACGTCGATCTCGAAAGTCGCCTGCCAGAAGGACGGCAGGCCCTTGCTCAGGATCGTGCCGAACAGCGAGGCGACCAGTGCCAGCGCGATCAGCACGGCACCGACACCGACCAGGCGGAAACGGGTTTCCTGGCGCTGGCGGCGTTGCAGCGAAGCCTTCACCTTGGCCTCGATGGCCGCATACCCTTGATTATTAGGTTTGTTCATGGCTTGTTGGCTCATTTATTCATACTGCTCACGGTACTTGCGTACGATGACCAGGGCAATTACGTTGAGGATCAGGGTCATCACGAACAGCGTCAGGCCGAGGGCGAAAGCCACCAGCGACTGGGCGCTGGCGAAGTCCTGATCACCGGTGAGCTGATTGACGATGGAAACGGTCACCGTCGACACCGCCTCGAAGGGGTTCGCCGTCAGCACCGGGCTGTTGCCCGCCGCCAGCACGACGATCATGGTTTCGCCAATGGCCCGGCTCAGGGCCAGCAGGATCGCGCCGACGATACCCGGCAGCGCGGCCGGCAGCACCACCTTGACGATGGTTTCCGACTTGGTGCCGCCGAGGGCCAGCGAACCGTCGCGCATGGTCTTCGGCACCTGGGTGATGATGTCGTCGGACAGCGACGAGATGAAGGGGATGATCATGATGCCCATGACCACGCCGGCAGTCAGTGCCGACGTTGCCCGGATATCCAGGCCGATACCGGCGCCGAGTGCCGACAGCAACGGCCCGACGGTGACCAGCGCGAAGAAGCCATAGACGATGGTCGGGATGCCGGCCAGCACTTCAACCACCGGCTTGACCAGCGAGCGCACCCGGTTGCTGGCGTATTCGGCCATGTAGATGGCCGTCATCAGGCCGACCGGAATGGCCACCAGCATGGCAATGAAGGAGATCAACAGGGTGCCGCCCATCAGCGGCAGCATGCCGAAACCGCTCTGTCCTTCCGCCCCGGTCGTCGCAAAGCGCGGATTCCACACCGTACCAAAGAAGAAGTCGCTCGGGCTGATCATCTGGAAGAAACGCAGCGACTCGCCCAGCATCGACATGACGATGCCGACGGTCGTCAGGATCGCCACCGCCGAACAAAAAATCAGGGCGATGTTGATTGCGCGCTCGACCTTGTTACGGGCCCGGGTTTCGGCGGTCGTCGTTCGCCAGGACCAGAACAGCCCGAGGGCGGCAACGGTGGCCATCAGAGCAGCCACCAGCACCTGGCCGAGGCCCTGATAATGACGCATGGCGTCGGCAGCGGCCATTTCGTACGGCTGCGCTTCACCCAACACACCAAAGCCGGTGGCAATATTCGCCAGACGCTGCAGCAGCACTTTCTGCTGCATCGCATCCTGGGGCAGGAATTCGGTCGGGATCGTTCCCAGAACCAGGGTATGGACGATCTGGTTGCCGAAGATCACCCACAGTACATAGATAGCAAACGCCGGCAGGGCGGCGCGCAGGATGGCCAGGGCACCGTGGTAGCCCGGACGGGAATGTGTGGCGCGCGGGCCAGCCAGGCTTGCCACACCGCGTCCGCGCACCAGCCCCATCTGATAGGCCAGCGCCGCGAGCACCAGCAAGGCGATGGCGACGGTGAAATTGTTCATTGTGCTGTTCCGCTTGTTTGACTTGAAAAAAAGGGGGGCACACGCCCCCCTTGCCCCTGCACGGGATTACTTGACTTCAACAGCCTTGCGGTCCTTGATGGCCTTGACGACTTCAGCACGCTCCTTGGCGTTCAGCGGAATCAGGCCAGCCTTGTCGAGCGGGCTGCCAGAACCGGAAACCTGCGGCGACAGGTGATACTGGGCAAACTCCAGCAGACCCGGAATGACGCCGACGTGAGCATCCTTGATGTAGAAGTAGAGCGGACGCGAGACCGGGTACTTGCCGGTTTCGATGGTCGCTTCGCTGGGCACGACGCCGGAGATGGTGGCGACTTGCAGGCGATCGCGGTTCTGGTCGTAGAAAGACAGACCGAAGACGCCGACGGCGGTCTTCTGGGCATCCAGACGAGCCAGGGTTTCGGTGTAATCACCGGCGACTTCGACGACACGGCCGTCGGTACGGATGGCGTTACAGAACTTGTGCACCGCCTTGTCGTCGGTCATTGCCTTGACTTCGGCGAAGGTCTTGCAGCCCGGAATGACGGTCTTTTCTTCATAGACTTCGCGGGTACCGTGGTTGGAACCCGGGATCACCAGGGTGATTTCCTGGTCCGGCAGGCTGCGGTCGATCTGCGACCAACGGGTGTAGGGGTTGGCGACCATCTTGCCGTCTTGCGGGATTTCCTTGGCGGCAGCCATGAAGATGTGGCGCGGCTCAAGCGCGAACTTGCCGCTGTCGCGGCGCGAAGCGAAGACGATGCCGTCGTAGCCGATCTTGACTTCGATGATCTTGGTCACGCCAGCCTTGGCGCAGGCTTCGACTTCCGAGGCCTTGATCTGGCGCGACGAGTTGGCGATGTCGATGGTGTTGGCGCCGACACCCTGGCAGAACTGGCGCAGGCCGCCCGACGAACCGCCGGAACCGACCACCGGTGCCTTGAATTGCGGGAAGGTCTTGCCGAAGTTTTCGGCAACGATCGAGGAGAACGGCAGCACGGTCGAGGAACCGGCGATCTGGATGTTGTCGCGGGCCATGGCCGGCATGGCGGCAGTCGCAGCGGCGACGGTGACAGCAAGAGCAGTAAGGCGGAATTTCATATTTACCTCTCGTGGTACGGATGGGAATCTGTCCTGCCGCCCCCGGGGCGACAGCGTGAATACGTTCGGTCGACAGCTGATTTGCCGGCGACTAGAAGCACTATAAAAGCCCAATGTGACAGCAAGATTACAGTGCCGGGACTGCCCGCAAGCGGAACCTTGATACCGTTCCGGCCAGCCTTTCGCTCGACGTACGCAGCGACACCACGGCGCCAGCCACCGCTTGCTGCCCCGCAGCAATGCGCTCGCTGGCCTGGCTCAGCGACTCGACCTGAACTGCAACCAGATCGCTGGCCTGACGCTGCGAGCGCAGGGTATCGGCCATACCAGTCACTTCTGCCAGAGTTCGCTCGATCGCCTCGCCGATCCGGGTCATGGCCTCGCCAGCACGAACGGCCTGGCTGCGCCCTTGCTCGACCCGAGCACAAGCCGCCGACACCTTGCGACTGGCCGCCTCGATCCCGGTCTGGTTCAGGCTGACCACCGCTTCGATCTCCCGCGTCGACAGCGCCGTCCGCTCGGCCAACTTGCGCACCTCATCGGCAACCACGGCAAAACCGCGCCCCTGCTCGCCGGCTCGGGCGGCTTCAATGGCGGCATTGAGCGCCAGCAGGTTGGTCTGCTCGGCAATTTCGCGAATGACGCCGACCATGGTGCCGATCTGCACCGAGTTCTCATCCAGCCGCGCAATGTCGTCCGCCCCCTCGGCAATGGCCGCCGTGATCAGATCCATCTCGGCCAACATCCCGGCAATCACCCGTCCCCCCTCGGTACCGCTGGCCCTGGCGGACTCGGTCGTCGCCAACACATCCTCGGCTCCGGCAGCGATAACTCCGATGGCGGTGGCCAGTTCCTGCATCGCAGCCGCCATTTCCGCCGCCGAATCCGATTGTGTAGCGGTCGCTGACAGTGCGCCATCGGCAATACCGCCCAACTGACCGGAATGGGTCTCGATTTCGACGACGCCAGCCTTGATCGCGGCAATGATGCGAATCAGCTGCTGCTGCATGTCCTGGATCGAATGCAGGACACCCTGTGCCGGCCCGTCGGGCGGAACCGCATCCAGGCGCCCCTCGGCCACATCACGAGCGATAGCCGCCAGCGCCCGGGGTTCGCTGCCCAGTTCGCGGACGATGCTCAAGCGCACCCACAGCGACAGTCCGACGCCGACCAGCACTGCCATTCCACCGCCCACCAGCATCAGCAGGAGATCACGCTGGTAGCGCGCCTGAGCTGTCTCATACTGTTCTCGCGCCATGTCGAGCTGTAGCTCGATCAGCTCGGCAATCCGTAGCGACAGGGGGTCGATGGTCGCCGGCAAGGTCTTCACCACGAACTGTCCCAGCGCAAAGATATCCTCGGCGTCGAGAATCCGCTTCAACTCCCCCAGGGCGGCATTGGCCCGGGCCGCGCCAGTCTGCAGCTCGCTTGCTGCCGCCTGCTCGACGGCAGACTTGGGTAGACGCTCATAGGCCGCCAGTTTCTCACTGACCAGAGTTTCCGCCGCCACCACCAGATCACGCGCCTGGCTCATCGGCATCAGGCTGCCGTTGGCCTTGTAGGCTGCCCCCATGACGTTCACGGCGTACATGTCGGCGACCTGCTTCAGATCCCTGAGCACCACGACGCGCTGGGTATAGACCGACTCCAGGCCGGTCAGGCTGGTGCGCATCCCGTATACCCCCCAGATCCCTGTCAGACACAGCAACAGCAGCAAAGCAGCGCTGAGCAGAAGCAAGCGCGTACGAATCTGAAACCTGCCCATGTGAACTCCTGTCATTTTTAGCACATCAATACCGACTTGGAAATATTTCACATTGATTTTTCAATTTGATGACGACCACTACAAGCTCACCGACCATGGGCCGAATTTCGTGCAAGGCGACCGGGAACTACCGGGGGCTGGAATTTCCCGGTATTGACTCGCCCAACACAGTCACTTTGCGAGCCTATCGCCTTGATCGGACAGCGCGATGTCACCGAACGGAAATAAATAAACAATATTTATTGTTTAAATTACTCACCAGCAAACCCCTCCAACCCCTCATTACTGAATTCGTACATGGACAAGGGACACAGCCAGCCGGGAGCATGGGCCGTCATTTACTGCGCTGCCACAGGCAAATTTCTGATGGGCAAACGCTCCGCCAAGGTCAACAAGGCAGGTGTGTGGAATCTCTTTGGTGGCCGGATCGATGACGGCGAACGCCCCAGGGAAGCGTTATTGCGAGAACTGGGTGAAGAAGCGGGTATCCGCATCAAGGCCAAACGCCTTGCCAAGCTGGACACCGTGAGCAAAAAGCTGCGTTCCCGGCAGTTCGAGCGGGATATGCACTATTTCGTGATTCGCGCTGCGCACGAATTTTCTCCGCGACTGAACCGGGAGCATAGCGATTTCGGTTGGTTCGCAGCCAAGCAACTCCCATCAAGGTACAACGCCCCCACCTCGATTGCCATCAAGAAAGGCTTGTTCGCGAAGGCGGCCCGCGACTAGGCAGGGTCAAAATACCAGGCAACTGACGGCACATTCCAAGACGCCGGAGCCAGCCGTCTATTCGACATGCAGCTTGATCTCTTGATTCATGAGGCGCCGAATTGTCGCCACCCCCCGTCGCTCGCATTCGGTGCACCAGGGTTGGCAGCGGTTCATCAACGACTCGGCTAAATGCAGGGCGTCGATCATTGTCGCTTGCGCCTGTGGAGTATGCCAGGCAGCGATAGCGTCGCGTGATTCCTGCGGAATTGTTCCGTCCCCGACCCAGTCCTGCAATCTGGAAAGCGCCACGTGAAAATCGTTGAGGAACCCGAACGCGTCCTGCAAGCTGGCAACCGATTTGGCGTAATCCAGCATTTCGTCCTTGTCGAACAGGGGCGCAAAAAACTCGCATGAGTAGCGCAGGTGCTTCAGCGCAATGCGCAAACGGTGCGCTCGCTCCGGGGTGGGCGTTTTGAGGGTCCGGCTCAGACATTTCAGCGCACTGCGGTGCAAGCCCGCAAGCTGCTTCTCGGCGAACCGGAACAGATTCTTGGAAAAATCACCGGCATCCAGGTCTTGCAAGTCGCGGACAAACAGGAGAACCGGAGCCCCGTATTGCAGTTGGGCCAATTGCGTGACCGCCTCCGCTTGCGCCCTGTCAAACGCTGCAAGCGCCGCCTTGGCATGCAATTCCGCACCAGCGTCCCCGCATTGCAACATGGGCGCCAGAATACCTGAGCGCATCACGTCCAGATCTCGAACATCACCGGCAACCCGGGACAGCTCCTTGACCCGTTTCGTCCATCGCGCATGATAACGACCGGGCAAAGCCGGCTTGAAGACCTTGAGAAGGCTGCCGAGGCGGCGCAAGGAAACGCGGAATTGGTGAACGAACTCCTGATCCTTCGATGTCAGCACCCCCAATAGATTGGCCTGCCACATCTGCAATCCCTGGCTGGCCAGAAACTGGAATGCCGCATACGAATCCTGCTTGGCCCCGACGAGGCTCGGGGGGGCTTTACGGGCACCGGGAAGCTGCTTGAGAAATAGCTGGTAGCCACGTTCGGCTTTGCTGACATCATGCGGCACCAGAGGCAAATGCGTGGCCAGGGCGATCGCAAAATCAAGCAGGTCTTCGGGCTTTCCCTGCGCCAGTTCAAGCTCTACCTCGGAAATCGGCAAGGACCTGCCATCGGAGACGACATGACCGCTATCGACCATGACCCGGATAGCAATCTTCCTGGCAATATCCACGCGCCAGGTTCGTCGCTCGAACGAGGTGACAAAGACGGGCTGCAGACTCGATTGCCGTTCCTCCAGAAAATCTCGAAGCGTTGATACCTCGATGGCGCTGAAGTCGAAGGCGCCCTTGTAGGAAGTTTCCCACTCGGGCCGCACAGCAAGACCGGCCACGGCCTTGGCGTCACATTTGACCGTTTGCAGTTGCTCGGTGGGCGTTGTACGAAGACGTAGCGCCACTCGTTCCCGGTACAAAGCCATGTCCGGCGTGTCGTAATAAACATTCTCCAGACGCTGCAGGGTGCCGACTTCGATCCCTGCAGCAACCAGTGGATGAGTGCCGACCCGAGCTATTTCGCCTGGAGAACAATAGAGCTTCAATTCAACTTCAGTGGCCATTTGTCGCGGTTGGAGTCGGAATGAAGCGGAGTCTAGCGAAGGCAATATTTCAGCTCTACCTCGCACACCCAAATTATTGTGTTCTCAGCGTCACGGAATCGACATACAATTGCAACAACAATTCGATATTATTGGAAATATGGAAATCAAAGACGCCACCGAAAAACTCGCCGCGCTCGGCAACGAATCGCGCCTGGCCATCTTCCGCCTGCTCGTCGAAGCCGGCCCAGAAGGTCTCTGCGCCGGCGATCTGTGCCGGGCGCTGGCGATGCCGGCGGCGACCGCGTCCTTCCATTTTTCCCACCTGGCGCGTGCCGGGCTGCTGGAAAGCCGGCGCGAAGGGCGCAGCATCATTTACTCGGCCAATTACCCGGAAATGGACGCCCTGATCGCCTTCCTCACCCGCAACTGCTGCCAGGGCGAAAGCTGTCTGCCACTGACTGCAGGCTGCGACAGCATCGAGAAACGCCGCCCCACCACCCCGTTAGCCAAGGAGCCAACATGAGCGATCGCATCTACAACGTACTTTTCCTGTGCACCGGCAATTCCGCCCGCAGCATCCTGGCTGAATCCCTGCTCAACCACCTCGGCCGTGGCCGCTTCCAGGCGTTTTCCGCCGGCAGCCACCCTAATGGCACGGTCAATCCCTTCGTGCTCGAAATGATCAACCGCCAGGAACTGCCGACCGGACATCTGCGCAGCAAGTCCTGGGACGAATTCGCCGCCGCCGGTGCCCCGGCACTGGACTTCGTCTTCACCGTCTGCGACAACGCGGCCGGCGAAGTCTGCCCGATCTGGCCCGGCCAGCCGATGACCGCTCACTGGGGCGTTGAAGATCCGGCCGCCGTCAGCGGCGACGACGAGCAGAAGCGCGCGGCAGTGATGAAGGCCTTCATCCAGCTCAAGCGCCGCATCGAGCTCTTCCTGGCGCTGCCGATGAACAAGCTGGACAACATGTCGCTGCAGAAGAGCCTTGACGATATTGGCCAGCAAAAGGACTGAGTCCCGACATGAAAACCGTACTGATACTCTGCACCGGCAACTCCTGCCGCTCCCAGATGGCCGAGGCCCTGGTCAACCACGATCTGGCCGGTCAGGTTCGCGCCCTGTCGGCCGGCACCGTGCCGCAACCCAAGGTGGCCGACGGTGCCATTGAAGCCCTTCAACTGGCGGGCATTTCGACTGCCGGATTGCAGCCCAAGGATATCGACGCCGTCATCGGCGAGGAAATCGATCTGGTGGTCACGGTCTGCGACAACGCAAAGGAAAGCTGCCCGGTTTTTCCCCGCCCGATCCCGCGCCTTCACCTGCCCTTCCACGACCCGCACGGCGAACCGCTGGACAGCTTCATCGCCGTCCGCGACGACATTCGCCAGCGGCTGATTGGCGAAGTCCGCAAGGCATTCGCTTTATGAGCACCTGCCTGAGCCGTCGGCTGACTGCCGAAATGCTGGGCACGGCGCTGTTGCTGGCGACGGTCGTCGGTTCGGGCATCATGGCCGAACGCCTGGCCGATGGCAACATCGCGCTGGCGCTGCTGGCCAACACCATCGCCACTGGTGCCGTACTGGTCGTGCTGATCCTGATTTTCGGTCCGCTCTCCGGTGCCCACTTCAATCCGGCCGTCAGTCTCGCCGACGCCTGGCAGGGTGGCTTGGCCAAACGCGACGTTGCCCCCTATATCCTGGCGCAGGTTGTCGGTGGCCTGATTGGTGTCGCGGTGGCCAACCTGATGTTCGACAACCCGGCCTGGTTTGCCTCAACCAAGGTGCGTACTGGTGGCGCGCAATGGTTCAGCGAGTTCATCGCCACCTTCGGCCTGCTTGCTGCGATCTGGGGCAGTGTGCGGCAACGCCCTTCGGCCGTTCCTTATGTCGTCGGTGCCTACATCACCGCCGCCTACTGGTTCACCTCGTCCACCTCCTTCGCCAATCCTGCCGTCACCATCGCCCGCGCCACCAGCGACAGCTTTGCCGGCATCCGCCCGGACGATGTCCCCGGCTTCATCATCGCCCAGTTGCTCGGCGCATTTGCCGCAACCGCGCTGTTTGCCTGGCTGATGCCTGCTCGCTCTGCCAACACCACCGAGGAGAAAAACCATGCCCAAGCTTGAAATCTACGATCCCGCCATGTGCTGCTCGACCGGCGTCTGCGGCGTCGATGTCGATCCCGTCCTCGTCCAGTTCGCCGCCGACCTGGCCTGGGTTGGCGAGCAGGGCGTTAGCGTGCAGCGCTACAACCTCGGCCAGGAGCCGCAGGCCTTCGCCGCCAATCCGGCGGTGGTCAAGGAAATGGAAGCCGGCATGGATCGCCTGCCGATCATCGCCATCGACGGCCAGATCGTCACCACCGGCCTTTACCCCTCGCGCGCCCAACTGGCGCAGAAGCTCGGCCTGACGTTGAGCGGTGGCGAAGAAGCGCCGAAAAAATCCTGCTGTTCGCCGAAATCCGGCTGCTGCTGAGGACTAGCCATGATCGACCTGAACGACACACCGCGTTACCTCTTCTTCACCGGCAAGGGCGGCGTCGGCAAGACCTCGCTGTCCTGCGCGACAGGGCTGGCGCTGGCCGAACGGGGGAAGCGGGTGCTGATCGTCAGTACCGATCCGGCATCGAATCTCGATGAAGTACTGGAAACGCCGCTGTCCGGCAGCCCGACCGCAGTACGCGGCGTGCCCGGCCTGGCTGCGCTGAACATCGACCCGGAGGCGGCTGCCGCCGCCTACCGCGAACGGATGGTCGCGCCCTACCGCAACATCCTGCCGGCAGCGGCGATCCAGAGCATGGAAGAGCAGTTCTCCGGCGCCTGCACGGTCGAGATCGCCGCCTTCGACGAGTTCGCCAAGCTGCTCGGCGATGCCAGCGCCACGGCAAACTTCGACCACGTCATCTTCGACACCGCGCCGACCGGCCACACGCTGCGCCTGCTGACCCTGCCGTCGGCGTGGAGCGGCTACATCGACAGCAACCAGGGCGGCGCTTCCTGCCTCGGCCCGCTGGCCGGACTGGAAAAGCAGAAGGCGCTGTACGCGGCAACGGTCGATCGCCTATCCGACCCGGCGCAGACGCGCGTCGTTCTGGTCGCCCGGGCCGACAGCGCGGCGTTGCGCGAGACGGAACGCACCCGTCACGAACTTGCCGAACTCGGCGTCGGCAACCTGCACCTGATCGTCAACGGCCTGTTCTCGGTTCGTTCGGACGACGCCATCGCCCAGGCCATGGACCAGCGCAGCAGCGCTGCCCTGCTCGCCATGCCGCCCGGTCTGGCCGGGCTGCCGCGCCAGGTCGTGCCCTTCCTGCCGCGCGGCACGGTCGGGCTCGACGCCCTGCGCGCCATTGTCGATCCGGCAGCTATCGCCACGCCGGAAGGCCCGGCCGACGCCAGCACCCCGTTGCCCGCCGGCCTCGGCGCGTTGATCGACGAGCTGGCCAGCGCTGGCCACGGCGTAGTCATGACCATGGGTAAAGGCGGCGTCGGCAAGACCACCGTTGCTGCGGCCGTCGCCGTCGCGCTGGCCCGGCGCGGACACAAGGTGCACCTATCAACCACCGACCCGGCCGCCCATGTCGCCGCCGCCGTCGGCAGCGAAATTACTGGGCTCTCGGTCAGCCGCATCGACCCCGCTGCCGAAGTGGCCGCTTACACCGAAGAAGTCTTGAGCAAGGCGCGCGGCACGCTCGACGCCAGCGCGCTGGCGCTGCTCGAAGAAGACCTGCGCTCGCCGTGCACCGAGGAAATCGCCGTCTTCCGCGCCTTCGCCCGCGAGGTCGATCGCGGCAGCGAGGGTTTCGTCGTCCTCGACACCGCACCGACCGGCCACACCATCCTGCTGCTCGACGCTGCCGAGGCCTACCATCGCGAGGTGCTGCGCACCCGCGGCGAAATGCCGGCCGCCGTGACAAAGTTGTTACCGCGCCTGCGCGACCCGGCCTTTACCCATGTATTGGTCGTTACCCTACCGGAAGCGACGCCGGTACACGAGGCCGAGCGCCTGCAGGGCGACCTGGCCCGCGCCGGCATCCAGCCCTGGGCCTGGGTCATCGAACAAAGCCTGCTCGCCAGCGGTAGCCGCGATCCGCTGCTGTCGCTGCGCGGTGCTTACGAAGTCCCGTTCATCCGCCGCGTCGCCGACACGCTGGCACCGCGCTGCGCGCTGGTGCCGTGGCTGGCAGCGGCACCGGTCGGGGTTGACGGGTTGCGGCAACTGGATTACTGATTATGGCAGCCAATCCTGGAAGCGGGCCGGGGAGACCGGCCCATTGCCTGCTTACTTCTTGCTCGGACGCCCGGTCTTGATGCGCTCGACACGATCCATGACCGCCTTCAGCTCAGCATCGTTGAGCGCGGCCAGCACGGCGACGCCGGCACGCAGCAGCTCGCTCTTCTTGACTTCGCTGCCAAGGCCGCCCATGCGCTTCTTGAGCACGGCGATCTGGGCGTATTCGGCTTCCGGCATGGCATAGCTGTCGCGGACCAGCTTCTGCTTCCTGGCCTTGACCGGCTTTTCAGCTTTTGCCGGCTTTTCCACCTTGGCTGGCTTGGCCTTGGTGGCTTTCACCGGCTTGGCCTTGGGTGCCTGGGGCGGGTCGTAGCAGATGGCCTCGGCCTGCTCCAAGGCTTCGGCCAGGGCCTTCTGATGCTTGGCAACGGTCTCGGCAACCGCCGGCGCCTTGCGCGGGGTACGCGCCCGGGCGGGGGTCGCGGCCTTAGCCGGCGCGGCGGCTACCGGCTTTTCGGCAACGGCAGCCGCCGGGGTGGCGACTTTGGTGGCGACCGCTGCGGGCTTGGCTGCGGGCTTCTGCGCGGCGCTTCGCGGCGCTGGCTTGGTATTGGTCATGGCTACTCTCCCTATAAAAACGGTATGTATAGTTTATCCATTTTGCACTGTCACAAGATTAAAGTTTTTTGACAGGTAAAATGCGCCTCAACTTGAACCACGGAGCACTTTTCATGACCCAGGACGAACTGAAACAGGCGGTTGCCCAAGCGGCTGCCGACTACGTTGCCGAAAAGGCGCCGGCGGGTGCCATCATCGGTGTCGGTACCGGCTCGACGGCCAATTTCTTCATCGACGCGCTGGCCCCGCTGAAAGACCGCTATCGCGGTGCCGTCGCCAGTTCCGAGGCCACCCGCAAGCGCCTCGAAGGTCACGGCATCCCGGTCCTTGACCTTAATGAGGTCGAGCATATCCCGGTCTATGTGGATGGTGCCGACGAGGTCGATGCCGGTCTGAACATGATCAAGGGTGGTGGTGGCGCACTGACCCGCGAAAAGATCGTCGCGGCGGTGGCCGACATCTTTGTCTGCATCGCCGACGGTTCCAAGCTGGTCGACACCATGGGCAAATTTCCGTTGCCGGTCGAAGTGATCCCCATGGCCCGCGCCCACGTCGCCCGCCAGCTGGCCAAACTCGGTGGCAAGCCGGTGCTGCGCGAAGACTTCGTGACTGACAACGGCAACCTGATCCTCGATGTCCATGGCCTGGCAATCACCGACCCCAAAGGGCTGGAAGCGCAGATCAACCAGATCGTCGGCGTCGTCACCAACGGCCTCTTTGCCGTGCGTCCGGCCAACCTGCTGTTGCTGGGTACGGCCGATGGCGTACGCCGGATCGGCTGAGTCATTTTCCTGTCACATCCTGGGGTTAAAGTTCGTCCAGCAAAAAACAGAAACCCCAATTCTCTCCATTCAAGCCCGGCATCAGTCGGGCTTCTTTTTTGCTCAGTTCAACTGGCGCAGCGGCATTTGCGGTGCGTCCTGCCCACCACGGCGGCGCTCGACAAATACGCTGCCGCCGATCACCCCTTCGCTTTGCTCCTTGACCCGCTTCTTCGCCTGCTTCTTGGCGACTGACGCGGCGGCAGCCACTTCCCGGTGCGAATCGTACTGTCGCGGCTGGATGCGGACGGCGCCGATCGACAGTGTCGGCAAGGCCTGGAAACCCAGTTCGCCCCTTCGGTTCTCGGCCATGTAGCCGCCCTGGCTGAGTTCCTCCGGACCGACCATGGCCTGCGTCCGCTCGGCAAAACCGTGCACCAGTTGCCAGCAGCGATTCTCCCAGTCGGCACTCTGGAAGATGACGAAGAAATCGTCGCCGCCAATGTGGCCGACAAAATCGTTGCGCTCGTCGACGGCGTCGCAAATCAGCTGCCCCAGCGTCTGGATCAGGTCGTCGCCACGGCGATAGCCGAAGTTGTCGTTGAACGGCTTGAAGTTGTCGATATCGATATAGGCAGCGACAAATTCGACGTCGGCGTCGAGCATCCGATCGATGTGTTCGTTGATCGGCACATTGCCGGGCAGCTGGGTCAGGGGGTTGGCGTAACGGGCAGCGCTGATCTGCATTTCGGTGATCGTCGCCATCAGGTCCTGGCTGTTGCCGATACCGAGATAGTTACCTTCGCCGGTCACGATGAAGCCATCGTAGAGGTAGTGTTTCGGCGCCAGGGCCAGCATCAGCGCCAGTTCCTGGATACTGGCATGCCGATCGACGATCAGCGGTGCATGGTCCATGAACAGTTCGCAAGACTTGCCGCCATAGAGTTCGCGGCGGAACGGCCGCGCGAAGCGGTCGATCAGGCTGTACCGGTTGATCATGCCGATCGGCTGCCGGCCATTGACGACTGGCAACACGCAAAGCTCCGGATCGGCCTCGAACCGGGCAATCGCCACATCGTTGGTGGCCAGGTGCGAGAGTGGCTCTATAGCACGCATCAGGGTCCGTGCCGTCGGCACCTTACCTTGGCCGCCCTGGGTTGGTGTCAGAGCAACACGACGCTGGTCAAGGGCGGTAATCACCGGCAAGGTTAGTTGGCGCGCCGGCACCGGCACCGGGCGCTCGATGAAGTAGCCCTGCCCACAGGCGATTCCCATGTCGCGGATGCAGTTAAAGTCTTCCTGGCGCTCAATGCCCTCGGCCACCAGAGACGCGTTGCAAATCCCCGCCAGATCCTGCATGGCCCGGACAAAATGGTATTTGATCCGGTCGTCGGCAATGCCATGGACGAAATGCTTGTCAATCTTGACGAACTCGGGCCGCAGATCGGACCACATGCGCAGGTTGGCAAAGCCCTCGCCAAGATCGTCGATGGCAATCTGGAAGCCGCGCCCGCGGTAATGCAGCAAGGCCTCCTGGATACCCGGCAGATCGGTGATCTGCTGGTTCTCCGTCAATTCCAGCACGATGCGGTTGGCGGGCAGACCGAGCTCTCGCAGCAAGGCCTGCGTTTCCCCGTTCATCAACTGGGGCGCCAGCAGGCAACCGGGTGTGACATTCAAAAACAGCCGCCCGCCCAGCGACTGGGAAACAAACGCCCGCATACTGGTTTCGCGACAGGCATGCTCAAGAGCCAGCGAGCAGCCGGCGCGTCTCGCCGCTGCAAACAATTTTTCGGGACGATGCAGGACACTGCCCTCTGGACCACGGATCAGCGCCTCGTAGCCGTAAATGGCGCGCGCCCGAAAATCGACGATGGGCTGGAATACCGGCACGAGCAGCCCCTCTGCGAGGATGGTGCGCAACTCGGAAACTTCCTGGTCGATAACGGAAAGCATGGCGATGACAGCTCATGGAATACGGGACCGTCAAGTGTATGGCTCGTATATTTCAGCCCGGTTAAACCAAAATGGCATAAAACCAGCGTGTCACAGCGATGTAACCATCACCCGGCATGCTTTTCCTACCTGCAACTTCATGCTCACACGACATGCCCAAGCCGAACGATATAGCAAGCTTCCCGGAACTGTTCGAGGACATGGAACAGTTCCTCGATGAACAGATCACGCGACTGAAACGCGCCGGACTGCTGACCGCATCTGTCGGACTGCCGGCCGCCTTGGTGCTGTTTTACCTGACCCAGAAAATGACAGGATAATCAGCATTCTGATGCGAAACGAAAAACACAAATGTCATCCACCGCAAATCCAATCGGTATATCATGCCCCTGACTTGCCACGCACCCAAGGGAGCCACCAATGACAACAACCTACAACGAACAAACTGACAACATCAGCGCCAGTCTGGACAAGACCTTGCGCCTCATCTGGTTCTGGGTGAATGGCGCTATTCTCCCGGGAACCGGGGCTGTACTTTACATTCTCGGACTGCAAATCAGTCCCTGAAAAAAGCAAACCCCGCCGTAGCGGGGTCGTGGTGCGGCAACTTCCGGATCAGGGCTTGGGCGGAACGTAGCCCTGGATCTGGTCTGCCCCATCACCGAAGAAGTGTTTTTCGATCTGCTCGGCCAGATATTTACGGTGCCGGGCATCGACGAGATTCAGGCGATTCTCGTTGATGATCATTGTCTGCAGCTTGATCCACTGCTGCCAGGCTTCCTTCGAGACGTTCTCGAAAATACGCTTGCCCAGATCGCCCGGATAGGGCGGCAGGTCCAGCCCTTCAGCCTCGCAGCCGAGCTTGATGCAATTGACCATTCTTGCCATGTTGTTCTCCTTGGGAATGAATGCGGGGATTATAGAGTCTTGAACAGCACCTTTGACCGCCGCTGGTAGTTGTACATTTCCTTTTTCGCCGCCGGCAGGTCATCGACCGTACCGAGTTTGAAGCCGCGCTCGACGAACCAGTGTTCGGTACGGGTGGTCAGCACGAACAGGCGCTTGATGCCGGATTTCTTGGCACGGCGGATGATGCGTTCCATCAGTTGCTCGCCGTAACCCCACTCGCGGTGGTCCGGATTGACGGCCAGGCAAGCCAGTTCGGCCTCGTCTTCGGTGTGCGGATAGAGGGCGGCGCAACCGACGATGATCCCGTCGTGCAGCATGATCGAGAAACGCTCGATCTCGCGTTCGAGCAATTCGCGCGGCCGGTGCACGAGGATGCCTTCCTGCTCCATCGGCTCGATCAGCGCGATCAACGCGGCGATGTCGTCGGGCTTGGCTTCGCGGATGTTTTCCAGCGATTCGCGGGTGATCACGGTGCCGACGCCGTCGTGGGTGAACAGTTCGCGCAGCAGCGCGCCGTCCTGGGTGTAGCCGATCAGGTGCACGCGACCGACGCCGGAGCGGCTGGCGCGGACGGTACAGGGCAGGTAGCGCATCATGTCCGAAGTCAGCCAGTCGGCATCGCGCAGCAACTGCGAGGCTTCGTCGGCGGTCACTGCGTCGAGCAGTTCGCCGGCACGGTCGGTAACACCGGCACTGTCGGTCAGGTACACCAGTTTGTCGGCCTTGAGCGCGACGGCGACACCTTCCGCGACTTCTTCCATCTGCAGGTTGAAGATCTCGCCAGTCGGCGACGGCCCCTCGCAGTTGAGCAGGACGATGTTGCCCAGGCCGAGCTGGGCATTGATGCCTTCGCTATCGACCTTGCGCACCTTGCCGGCATAATGCATGTCGATGCCGTCGAGCACGCCGATCGGCTGGCCGGTGATGAAATTGCCGCCGATCACGCGGATCCGGCTGTTGGCCATTGGCGTATTCGGCAAACCCTGCGACAGCATGGCCTCGATTTCGAGATAGACGCTGCCAACCGCGTCGAGCACACAATCGAGCGTATCGGCATCGGTGATGCGGTAGCCGCGGTGGTACTTCGATTCGAGGTTCTTCTCGCGCAACTCTTCCTCGATCTGCGGTCGCGCACCATGCACCAGTACCAGCCGGATGCCCAGGCTGGCCAGCAGATTGACGTCGTAAGCCAGGGTCTTGATGAACTCGCTGGCAATCGCCTTGCCACCGAAGGCAATGACGAAGGTCTTGCCGCGAAAGGCATTGATGTAGGGCGTGACCGCCCGGAACCAGGCGACGAAGTTTTCGTCGTAGGAATTTTCGCTCATATCAGCTCTTCTTTTTCCCCTCGCCATCCAGGGCGGCTTCGATACGCTCGCAGACGGTCTTGAGGACCTTCACGCGGGCAAAATTCTTGTCGTTGGCCTCGACCAGCGTCCACGGCGCCAGCCCGGTCGAGGTCCGGTCCACCATATCGCACACGGCATCGACATAGGCATCCCACTGCTCGCGGTTGCGCCAGTCCTCGTCGGTGATCTTGAAGCGCTTGAATTCGGTGTCCTGGCGCTCCTTGAAACGGCTCAGCTGCTCTTCGGCAGAGATCTGCAGCCAGAACTTGATCACGATGCAACCGGCGCCGGCCATTTGATGCTCGAAGTCGTTGATTTCGGCGTAGGCGCGCAACCAGTCGGCCTCGCTGCAGAAACCCTCGACCCGCTCGACCAGCACCCGGCCGTACCAGGAGCGGTCGAAGATCGCCACCCGGCCGGTACGCGGCAGATGGCGCCAGAAACGCCACAGGTAGGGCTGGGCGCGCTCCTCCTCGGTCGGCGCGGCAATCGGGATGATCTGGTATTGGCGCGCGTCCATCGCCGCCCCGAGCCGGCGGATGCTGCCGCCTTTACCGGCGGCATCCGCCCCCTCGAAGACCAGCACCAGCGAATGCTTGCCGGTGAAGCGCGGATCGCGGACCAGTTCCGACAGGCGCGACTGGTATTTGGCCAACTGGCTTTCGTAATCCTTCTTGGCCAGTTTCTGCGTCAGATCGAGTTCGCTGAGCACGTTCCTGCCGTCGATCGCCTGGACGATGGGCGGCGCCACCGGCACCTGCGGCACCGGCTGCTGCAGGCGGCGCTTCATGGCGTCGAGAACGATGCGGCCGACGGTCAGCGAGCGGTAGGCATCATCGGTCCCCTCGACGATGATCCACGGCGCCTTGGCGGTATTGGTCACGCGCAGCACATGACCGGCCACTTCCTGCAGCTTGTCGTAGGTCTTCAGCCGGTCGTAACTTTCCTTGGTCACCCGCCAGGCCGTGCGCGGGTCCTTCTCCAGCGCCTTCAGGCGTTGCTTCTGGGCGTCCTTGGACAGGTGGAACCAGAACTTGAGTACCAGCGCGCCTTCGTTGACCAGCATCGCCTCGAAACGGTTGATGTCGTCAAGGCGCTCATCGAGTTCAGCCTTACGCATGTTGCCGGTGATACGGTCGGCAATCGGCTGCGAGTACCAGGAACCGGCAAAGATGCCGACCTTGCCCTTGGCCGGCAAGGCGCGCCAGTAGCGCCACATGACCGGGCGGGCGGCTTCCTCGTCGCTCGGCTCGGAAAAGGCCAGCGTCGAGATGTGTCGCGGGTCCATCCACGAATACAGGAGGTTGATGGTCTCCCCCTTGCCGCTGCCGTCGACCCCGGAAATCAGGATGACGACCGGAAACTCCTTTTTCTGCAGGACATCGTACTGAACGTCGAGCAAGGCGGCGCGCAGCTTCGGCACCTCCTGCCGGAAGGTTTCCTTGTCGATCTTGTGTCCCAACTCTGCCGCTTCGAACATCTTCACTCCCCCCTGAAGTCACCCCACAACACCTGCAGGGCGGCCAACGCGGCCAGCCCGGCCGTTTCCGTGCGCAACACGCGCGGCCCCAGGCGCACAGCCCGGAACCCCGCCTGTCGTGCCGCGATCACTTCCTGCGGATCGAGCCCCCCTTCGGCACCGATCAGCAGTTGAACCCGGCTGGCCGGCGCAATGCCGGCCAGCGTTTCTTCGGCATCCGGCGCCAGCATCAGGCGCAGCACGCCGTCGGCCGGCCGGGCCAGCCATTGATCCAGTCTTTCCAGCGGCGCCACCAGGGGTACCTGGTTACGCCCGCATTGCTCGCAGGCCGAAGCGGCGACGCCCTGCCAGTGCGCAACGCGCTTGGCCGCGCGGTCACCGGCCAGCTTCAGGACACTGCGCCGGCTCTCCACCGGCACGATGTCGCGCACGCCCAGTTCGACCGCTTTCTGGATGGTGAAATCCATCTTGTCGCCGGCCTGCAGCGCCTGCACCAGCGTCACCGCCAGCGGCGACTCGCGCTCGACCTCGCGCCAGGCGGCCAGCTCGGCAAAGACTTTGTCCTTCTCAATGCGCTCGATGTGGGCGGGATACTCGCCGCCGCGACCGTCGAACAACACCATCGGCGCCCCCGGCGGCAGGCGCAACACGCGCACGGCATGGCGCGCCACCGGCTCGGGCAGTTCGATATGGGCGCCCGGCGAAAGGGCCTCCCGACAATAGAAACGGGGCAGATTCATCGGTGTTATTATGCGGCGAAACGCGTTGTCGAAGGGAGCATCGTGGTCGCACTCAATCCGCCGGTCTGCGATTTTGGTCAGCCGGCCCCCGATTTCCTGCTGCCGGCCACCGACGGCCGGCATTACCGCCTGACTGATTGCCGCGGCCCGAACGGCCTGCTGGTGATGTTCATCTGCAACCACTGCCCCTACGTCCAGGCGATCATCGACCGGCTCATCCGCGATTGTCGGGAACTCGCCGAACACGGCATCGGCAGCGTGGCGATCATGAGCAACGATACCGAGGCCTACCCGGACGACGCCTTTCCCAACATGAAGCGCTGGGCCGAGGAACTGGCCTTCCCCTTCCCTTACCTGTTCGACGCCGACCAGTCGGTGGCGCGGGCTTACGGTGCCGTATGCACACCGGACTTCTTCGGTTACAACGCAGGACTGGAACTCCAGTACCGCGGCCGGCTCGACGCCTCCGGGCGCAACCCCGGACCGGCGGACGCGCCACGCGAACTGTTCGAGGCCATGCGCATGATTGCCGCCGGCGGCCTGGGCCCGCAGCAGCAGACCGCATCGATCGGCTGTTCGATCAAATGGCGCAATACCTGAGCAAGCCACTGGGTCACCTTGGGTTATCATCCACCATTACCTTGACTCGACTGATCCGGCCTTGAACATCGACGACACCCTCTCGACTGCCGACAACTCCAGACTGCGGCTGACCTATCTGCAGGCCGTGGTGTCGAGCATGCCGCAAGGGATCAGCGTCTTCGACGAAAACCTCAAGCTGCGCGTCTGGAACAAGGGCTTTGTCGAGATCGTCGGCCTGCCGCCGGAAATCGTCGTCGACGGCGTCAGTTTTTCCGACCTCATCCGCATTCCGGCGACCCGGGGCGAATACGGCATCGGCGACCCGGAATCCCATGTCCGGCGGATCACCGAGCTGGCCCTGAAATTCCAGCCGCACCGCTTCGAACGGACCCGACCGAACGGACGGACCCACCTGGTGCATGGCGAGCCCCTGCGGATCAACGGCCAACTGGCCGGATTCATCACCACCTACACCGACATCACCGAACGCAAATCGGCGGAAGAGCAGTTGCGGCACCAGCACGCGCTGCTGGAAACGGTGATCGAGGCCATCCCCTGCGCCGTCACGCTGTTCGACAGCAACCAGGAACTGCTGCTGCACAACCGGGAGTTCACCAAATTGCTGGAACTGCCCGACAGCCTGTTCGAAAACCCGCCGGTGACCATGGAGCGGATTTTCCGCTTCAACGCCGAACGCGGCGAATACGGCCCCGGCGACCCGGAGCAGATTGTCCGTTCGCTGATGACCCGCGCCCGCCACCCGGTCGCCCACCATTTCGAGCGCACCCGGCCGAACGGCCAGACCATCGACGTGCGCGGCGTGCCGCTGGACGACAACAGCCTGGTCACCATCTACACCAACGTCACCGAACGGCGCACCAGCGCCGAGCGCGAACAACTGGCCCAGGTCGTCTTCAACCACACCCCGGCCGGCATCATCGTCACCGACGAGAATTACCGCGTGCTGTCGCTCAATCCGGCAGCGTCGAGCATGACCGGACGCAACGCCGGCGAACTGCTCGGCACCTCGGTGCTCGACCTGGTGCTCGCCGACCCGGACTGGAAGCAGGATCAACTGCAGGCCACGCTGTCCCTGCACGGCACCTGGCGCGGCGAAGTCTCGATGCAGCGCCACGACGGCCAGAGCTTCCCGGCCAGCCTGCGCACCAACCGCGTCGAGGAAAACAACGGCGGCCTGCCCCGGCACTACATCTGGATCTTCGCCGACATCACCGAGCGCAAGGAAGCCGAAGCGCGCATGCAGCACATCGCCCAGCATGATTCGCTGACCGGCCTGCCCAACCGCCTGTCGCTGCTCATGCGCCTGGCCCAGTTGCTGCCGGAAGCCCGCCGCCATGAGTGGAAAGTCGGGATCATGTTCATCGACCTCGACCGCTTCAAGATCATCAACGACACACTCGGTCACCAGGTCGGGGACGAACTGCTGCGCGAAGTGGCCTGCCGGCTGTCCAAGGTGGTGCGCGAAACCGATTTCGTGGCCCGCCTCGGCGGCGACGAATTCGTCGTCATCCTGCCCGGCATCAACAACCCGGCCGACGCGGCGCTGGTCGCCAGCAAGATCGTCAACGCACTGAGCACGCCGATCGAAGCCGAGGGCCATGAACTGCACACCAGCCCGTCGATCGGCATCAGCCTGTTCCCGGACGACGGCCCGGACGGCGACAGCATCCTGAAGAACGCCGACACCGCGATGTACCACGCCAAGGCGGCCGGCCGGAACAACTACCAGTTCTTCGCCGCCGACATGAACCAGCAGGCGACCGAACGGCTCGACATCGAGCGCAAGCTGCGCCACGCCATCAGCCGCAACGAACTGGCACTGGTGTACCAGCCGCAGTTCGCCTCGGACGGCAAGCATCCGACCGGCGTCGAAGCGCTGATCCGCTGGCACCACCCGAGCGACGGCATGATCCCGCCCGACCGTTTCATCCCGATCGCCGAAGAAACCGGAATGATCGTCGAGATCGGCGACTGGGTCATGCATACCGCCTGCCGCGAGATGAAGCACTGGATCGACAGCGGCCTCAAGCCGGTGCGTGTCGCCGTCAACGTCTCGGCCCGCCAGCTGCGCCGCCGCGACTTCTGCGAAACCGTTGCCGGCGCGCTGGCCGAATCCGGCCTGCCGGCCGAATTGCTGGAACTGGAAATCACCGAAAGCTCGGTGATGGAAAACCCGCAGGAAGCCATTCTCATCCTCGAACGTCTGGGCCGCATGGGCGTCAGCCTGGCCATCGACGATTTCGGCACCGGCTATTCCTCGCTCGCCTACCTGAAGCTCTTCCCCATCGACCACTTGAAGATCGACCGCTCCTTCGTCCGCGACATCGAGCACGACCTCAACGACCGGGCGATCGCTTTCGGCACCATCGCGCTGGCCCATTCGCTCGGCCTCAACGTCATCGCCGAAGGCGTGGAAACGCCCGACCAGCTTGAATTGCTGCGCAGCAACGGCTGCGACGAGGTACAGGGCTACCTGTTCAGCAAGCCGCTGACCGGCGGTGCCGCTTTCGCCTTCCTGCACGCCAACGCCGGGGCGGAGTAAAATTCCGGTTTTTACTTCCCGTCCGGAGTTCCCATGGCACAGCGCACGCTGGCTCGCTATCTGACCGAAGAGCATCGCAACAAGGGCCGCATTCCGGCCAATCTCAAGTTCCTGATCGAGGTCGTTTCGCGCGCCTGCCAGGCCATCTCGATTGCCATCGGCAAGGGCGGCCTCGGCGGCGTCCTCGGCGAAGCCGGCAGCGACAACATCCAGGGCGAAGCACAGAAGAAGCTCGACGTGCTGTCCAATGAAATCCTGCTCGAAGCCAACGAATGGGGCGGTCACCTCGCCGCCATGGCCTCCGAGGAAATGGACCTGCCGCACCTGGTGCCGCACCGTTTCCCCAAGGGCGAGTACCTGCTGACCTTCGATCCGCTCGACGGCTCGTCGAACATCGACGTCAATGTCTCGATCGGCACCATCTTCTCGGTCCTCAAGTGCCCGGATGGCGCCGACCTGTCTTCTGCGGAAGCGGCCGAACAGGCTTTCCTGCAACCCGGCACCGCGCAGGTTGCCGCCGGCTACGCGGTCTATGGTCCGACGACCTTGCTGGTACTGACCGTCGGCGACGGCGTCGCGGTATTCACCCTGGACCGCGAGCAGGGCCAGTTCGTGCTCACCCAGGAAGATGTACAGATTCCGGCCGAAACCAAGGAATTCGCCATCAACATGTCGAACCAGCGCTTCTGGGAAGCGCCGGTCAAGCGCTATGTCGACGAGATGGTCGCCGGCAAGAACGGTCCGCTGGGCAAGGACTACAACATGCGCTGGGTCGCCTCGATGGTCGCCGACGTGCATCGCATCATGACCCGCGGCGGCATCTTCATGTATCCGATGGACGAGAAGGTTCGCGCCCAGGGCGGCAAGCTGCGCCTGATGTACGAAGCCAACCCGATGGCCTTCCTCGTCGAGCAGGCCGGTGGCGCCGCCACCACCGGCCACCAGCGCATTCTCGACATCGCACCGGCGCATCTGCACCAGCGCGTCCCGGTGATTCTCGGTTCGAAAACCGAAGTCGACCGTGTCACCGCTTATCACAGCAACTAAAGACGCGGCACGGCGATTAGGGAATCTCCTAATTCGGTATTGAAGCAAATGGGCTGACCATGGCGTCTATCGATTCGCTTCGATAGACGCTGCATCAATCCGCCCTGCGTCTGCAGGGCATCAAAACCGAGGAGACCCTTCATGGAAAGACGCAAGTTCCTGACCACCGCTTCGCTTGGCGCCGCTGCCGGCGCCGGCCTGCTACTGAGTGGCTGCGGCAAGAAAGAAGAAGCACAAACTGCCGCCCCGGCCGCACCGGCCGTCGTCACCGGCGGCGAAACCATCCGCTGGCGCCTGGCATCCAGCTTCCCGAAATCGCTCGACACCATCTACGGCGCGGCTGAAACCTTCTCCGCCAAGGTCAAGGAACTGTCCGGCGGCAAGTTCGAAATCTCGATCCACCCGGGCGGCGAGCTGGTTCCGCCGTTCGGCGTCCTCGACGCCGTTCAGCAGGGCACCGTCGAATGCGCCCACACCGCGCCGTACTACTTCTTCGGCAAGGACGAGAGCTTCGCGATGGACTGCACCATCCCGTTCGGTCTCAACTCCCGCCAGACCACGGCCTGGATGTTCCAGGGCAACGGCCTGAAGCTGCTGCGCGAACTCTACGCCCAGTACAACATCGTCAACTTCCCGATGGGCAACACCGGTGCCCAGATGGGCGGCTGGTACCGCAAGGAAATCAAGTCGCTGGCCGACATGAACGGCCTGAAGATGCGCATCGGCGGCTTCGGCGGTCGCATCCTCGCTGGCATCGGCGGTGTGCCGCAAAACATCCCGGCCGGTGAAATCTACCAGTCGCTGGAAAAGGGCACGATCGACGCGACCGAATGGATCGGACCGTACGATGACCAGAAGCTCGGCCTGAACAAGGTTGCCGGCTACTATGCCTACCCGGCCTGGTGGGAAGGCGGCCCGCAGCTGACGCTGTACGTCAGCGACAAGGCCTACAATTCGCTGTCCGCCGAATACAAGGCGATCATCGAGTGCGCTTCGGCCTTCGCCCACGTCGACATGCAGGCCAAGTACGACGCCCGCAACCCGACCGCACTGAAGGAACTGGTCGCCAGCGGCACCAAGCTGTTCCGCCTGCCGAAGGACGTCATGGACGCCGCCTTCAAGTACTCGCAGGAGCACTACGCCGAACTGTCGGCAAAGAACCCGAACTGGAAGAAGATCTACGCCGACTACGAGGCTTTCCGCCGCGAGCAGCACCAGTGGTTCCGCTTCGCCGAAGCCGGTTTCGACAGCTACATGCAGGCCCAGAAGCTGTAAGCAAAACACCAGGCAACACAACCCGCAGCCAGTCTGCGGGTTTTTTTACGCCTGTCGTTTCAGCGCGCAGACGCAAAAAAGCCGCCCGGCGACAGCGGGGCGGCTTTTATGTTCGAAGAACTCAGCGCTGCGCGTCGCGCCGCACCTGTTCCATCAGGGCAGCTGCCGGGTCGGCCTGGGCGTCGACCGGTGCAGCCGGCTCGGGCAGATCAGGCGCATCCCCCCAGCCTGCACCACCCGCATCAAGCTCTATGGTGTTGAGATCGACCTTGACCTTCTCGTCCAGGTTGCCGGTGACGAGCCCCGGATACATGATCAGCAGCGCAACCATGATCACCTGCAGGAAGATGAAGGCAATGGCCCCCTTGTAGATCTGCGGTGTCGTCAGCGGCTCGATCTGCTTGCCGGTCACCACATCCTTGTACGCCGTGCGCGCTGCGACGCTGCGCAGGTAGAACAGGGCGAAGCCGAAGGGCGGCGTCAGGAAAGATGTCTGCAGGTTCATCGCGATCATGATGCCGAACCAGACCAGGTTGATGTCCATCTTCTCGGCAACCGGCGCCAGCAACGGCACGACGATGAAGGCAATCTCGAAGAAGTCGATGAACATGCCAAGGACGAAGACCAGCAGGTTCACGAACACCAGGAAGCCGATCTGGCCGCCGGGTAGTTTGTCGAACAGGTGCTCGACCCAGATGTGGCCGTCGGCGGCGTTGAAGGTGAAGGAGAACACCGTCGAGCCGATCAGGATGAAGAGCACGAAGCAGGACAGGCGTGCACTGTTGTCGAGCGCTTCCTTGAGCAAAACCATCGACAGCTGACGGCGCGACAAGGCCATGATCAGTGCACCGACCGCCCCCATGGCGCCGCCCTCGGTCGGCGTGGCGATACCGAGGAAGATCGTGCCGAGTACCAGGAAAATCAGCACCAGCGGCGGAATCAGGGCAAAGGTCACGCGCTCGGCGAGCACCGACAGCAGACCAAGCTTCAGTTTCTTGTTGATGATCGCCAGCAGCAGGGCAATGATGCCGATCACCGACAGCGTGAAAATCACCCGTTCATCGAACGGTGCTTCGCCCTTCCTGCCGAACAGGCTGGCAGCAACGCTGTTGTAGTTGAAGTAGAGCAAGGCCCCGACCGCCCAGGAACCGGCCGAGAGTATCCACAGGGACAGCTGCCCACTGCTGCCATTCGGCTCGCGATAGATACGCGCCTCGGGCGGCAGCGCCGGCACCCAGTCGGGCTTGAAAATCGCCAGGCCGATGATCAGCAGCACATAGAGCCCAACCAGCATGAAGGCCGGAATCATTGCGCCCGCGTACATGTCGCCCACCGAGCGACCCAGTTGGTCGGCCATGACGATCAGTACCAGCGACGGCGGAATTGCCTGCGCCAGCGTGCCGGACGCGGTGATCGTCCCGGCCGCAATGGCGCGGTTATAGCCGTAGCGCAACATGATCGGCAGCGAGATCAGGCCCATGGCGATCACCGATGCGGCAACCACGCCGGTGGTCGCCGCCAGCAGCGCGCCGACGATGATCACGGCCAGTGCCAGACCACCGCGCAGGGGTCCGAAGACCTGACCGATCGATTCAAGCAGATCCTCGGCCATGCCGCTCTTCTGCAGGATGATGCCCATCAGCGTGAAGAAGGGAATGGCCAGCAGGGTGTCGTTCTGCATGATACCGAACAAACGCAGCGGCAAGGCCTGGAACAGGGTGGACGGGAACAGCCCCGCTTCCATGCCGATGGTGCCGAACAGGAGGCCAGTCGCGGCCAGGGCAAAAGCCACCGGAAAACCGGAAATGAGGAAAAGGATCAGCCCGACGAACATCAGGGGCACGAAGTATTCGACGATGAAGGCCATTAGCGCAGCTCCTCGCGGGCACGACCGGCGTGCTCCTCAATTTCATAGGAAAGAACCTCTTCCTCCGGCGCATGCGGGTTGTGGCCAATCGGATCAGGGATCAGGCCAGCGAGGAAGGCAAAACGTTTGATCAGTTCCGATGCGGCCTGCAGCAGCAGCAAACCGAAACCCAGCGGCATCAGCAGATACACCGGCCAGCGAACCAGGCCACCGGCGTTCTGCGACATTTCGCCACTGACCCAGGCGCGCTGGAACAGCGGCCAGGAAAGATCGATGAAGACCACGCACAAAGGGGTCAGAATGAGCAGGATGCCGACAATATCAACGATATTGCGCACCTTTGGCGAGAAGCGGTTGGACAGGAAATCGATACGGACGTGGGCGTTCTTCAGGAACACGTAACCCGCCCCCAGCATGAAAACCGCCGAGAACAGGTACCACTGGATTTCCAGAAAGGCGTTCGACCCGATATTCAGGGTCTTGCGCACCACCGCGTTACCCGCGGATATCAGCACGGCCAGCAGAACCAGCCAGTAAATCAGGTTTCCCAAACGTTCGCTGAACGCGTCGATCAAACGCGACAGCTTGAGCAGAAGCTGCATGTCATCCTCCTAGGCCGCTCGAAGGGCGGCACTTCAGCGACAGAGTCTACCTGCGCGATTGCCACACCCCCATTAGGGATAGCCCTGATCAAATCACCTCCGGGGTCACTGGAGAAAGGCCAACGCCTATCCAAAACAGTGCTTTTCGCCGATAATTCACGTTTTTAAGCAGGCTGGATTTCCGGAACATGAGCATCAGCATCCCTCCCAAATTCAATCCCCTGACCGGCGCCATCCGCGCCCTGGCCATGGATGCCGTGCAACAGGCCAACTCCGGTCATCCGGGCGCCCCGATGGGCATGGCCGAAATCGCCGAGGTGCTGTGGCGTCGCCACCTGCGCCACAATCCGGCGAATCCGGCGTGGCCTGACCGCGACCGCTTCGTGCTGTCGAATGGCCACGGCTCGATGCTGATCTACGCGCTGCTGCACCTGACCGGCTACGACGTCAGCATCGACGACCTGAAGAACTTCCGCCAGTTGCACGCCCGCACGCCGGGCCACCCGGAATACGGCTACACGCCGGGCGTCGAGACGACCACCGGGCCACTCGGCCAGGGCATCACCAACGCCGTCGGCTTCGCGCTGGCCGAGAAAGTGCTGGCCGCCGAGTTCAACCGCCCCGGCCACGACATCGTCAATCACCACACCTACACCTTCCTCGGCGACGGCTGCCTGATGGAAGGCGTTTCGCACGAAGCCTGCTCGCTGGCCGGCACGCTCGGCCTGGGCAAGCTGATCGCCTTCTGGGACGATAACGGCATCTCGATCGACGGTCACGTCGAAGGCTGGTTCACCGACGACACGCCGAAGCGCTTCGAAGCCTACGGCTGGCACGTCGTGCCCAATGTCGACGGCCACGATCCGGAAGCCATCGAACGCGCCCTGCTCGCTGCCAAGTCGGTGCACGACAAACCCAGCCTGATCTGCTGCCGCACCGTGATCGGCGCCGGCTCGCCGAACAAGCAGGGCAGCCACGACTGCCATGGCGCACCGCTGGGCAAGGACGAAATCGCCGCCGCCCGCGCCTACATCGGCTGGAACCATCCGCCCTTCGAAATCCCCGGCGATGTGTACGCTGCCTGGAACGGCAAGGTGCGCGGTGCCGCCTTCGAGGAAAACTGGCAGCGTCGTTTTGCCAAGTACCAGGCCGAATTCCCGGAAATGGCTGCCGAATTCGAGCGCCGCGTGCTGCATCGCGAACTGCCGGCCACCTGGGAAGCGACCAAGGCCGCCTACCTGCAAGCCTGTCGCGACAAGGCCGAGAACATCGCCACCCGCAAGGCCTCGCAAAACGCCATCGCTGCGCTGGTCCCGGCGGTGCCGGAAATCTTCGGCGGCTCGGCCGACCTGGCCGGCTCCAACCTGACCTTCGTCAAGGGCAGCAAGGGCGTCACCCGCACCGAAGGCGGCAACTACTGCTACTACGGCGTGCGCGAATTCGGCATGACGGCGATCGCCAACGGCATCGCGCTGCACGGCGGCCTGATCCCCTACACCGCCACCTTCCTGGTTTTCTCGGACTACGCCCGCAACGGCATCCGCATGGCGGCGCTGATGAAGCAGCGCCAGATCATGGTTTATACCCATGACTCCATCGGTCTCGGCGAGGACGGCCCGACGCACCAGCCGGTCGAGCACATCCCGTCGATGCGCATCATCCCGAACCTGGATGTCTGGCGCCCGGCCGACGCGACCGAAACCGCCATCGCCTGGATTTCCGCGGTCGACCGCAAGGACGGCCCGAGCCTGCTCGCCCTGTCGCGCCAGAACCTGCCGACGGTGACGCAGAACGCCGCCGACGCCGACATCGCCAAGGGCGGCTACGTGCTGGCCGAAAACGCCGATGCGCAGATCACCCTGATCGCCACCGGCTCTGAAGTCAAACTGGCGCTCGACGCCCAGGCCTCGCTGGCCGCCGAAGGCATTGCCACACGCGTCGTCTCGATGCCCTGCACCAACGTCTTCGACCGTCAGAGCGACGACTACAAGGCTTCGGTGCTCGGCACCTGCAAGAAGCGCATCGCCATTGAAGCGGCGCACCCGGATTTCTGGCGCAAGTACGTCGGCCTGCACGGCGCCGTGATCGGCATCGACCGCTTCGGCGAATCGGCGCCGGCCGGCCAGTTGTTCGAAATGTTCGGCTTCACCGTCGGCAATGTCGTCGCCACGGCGAAAAGCCTGTTGTCCTGATTTCAATACATCCAACGCAGAGAGGAAATAGATCCATGGCTATCAAGGTTGCAATCAACGGTTTCGGTCGTATCGGTCGCTGCACGCTGCGCGCCATTTACGAGCAGGGATTGCAGAGCGAGTTCGACGTCGTCGCCATCAACGCCTCCGGCGACCTGGCGACCAACGCCCACCTGCTGAAGTACGACACGACGCACGGCCGGTTCACGACCAGCGTCGAAACCGAAGGCGAGAACTGCATCATCATCGACGGCAAGAAGATCGCCTTCTACTCGACCAAGAACCCCAAGGACATCAACTGGGCCGACCACGGCGTCGACGTCCTGCTCGAATGCACCGGCGCCTACACCTCCAAGGCCAAGGCTCAGGCGCTGCTGGAACAGGGCGCCAAGCGCGTGCTGATTTCCGCGCCGGGCGGTGACGACGTCGACGGCACCATCGTCATGGGCGTCAACGAAAGCATCCTGACCCAGGCGATGACGGTTGTTTCCAACGCCTCGTGCACGACCAACTGTCTGGCCCCGGTGGCCAAGGTGCTGTCCGACGCCATCGGCATCAAGTCCGGCCTGATGACCACGGTGCACGCCTACACCAACGACCAGGTCACGGTGGACGTCCGCCACAAGGACCTGCGCCGCGCCCGCGCCGCTGCCGCCAACATCATCCCGACCAAGACCGGCGCCGCCAAGGCCGTCGGCCTGGTGCTGCCGCAGCTGGTCGGCAAGTTCGACGGCTTCGCGCTGCGCGTCCCGACCATCAACGTGTCTCTCGTTGATTTGACCTTCACCGCCGAACGCGCCACCACCAAGGACGAAATCAACGCGCTGATGACCGCCGCCGCCAACGGCCCGCTCAAGGGCATCATGGCGGTCAACACCGAACCGCTGGTGTCGTCGGACTTCAACCACACCACCGTATCGTCGACCTTCGACGCGACGCAGACCCGTGTCCTCAAGGCCGAAGACGGCTCGACCCTGGTCAAGGTGCTGGCCTGGTACGACAACGAGTGGGGCTACTCCTGCCGCATGCTCGACGCCGCCCGCGCCTGGATGGCCGCCAAGTAAGGCGCCCCAGCGACACAAGAAACCGCCGGCCAGCCCGGCGGTTTTTTTTATAGCTTGCCGGCCGCCATGGCCATGCTGTTGGCCATGATCGTCGCCAGCCGTTCGGCGGAGAATTGCACGTCCGGTACCGCCACCACCTCATTGCCGGGGCGCAGCGGCTGATCCATCGCCGACTGCTCGCCCTCATCCTTGCGCTCAAGCAAGCGCTCACGCACCTTCTGGGTAATCATCGCCTCGGTGGCCAGGCGCTCGGTGGGCGGCATCGCCGCAAGATCGGCTTCGGTCAGCCCCATTTCCTTCATCACCGCTTCACGCAGATGCACTTCCAGCGGCTTTTCCAGGAAATCGACCAATTCCTTGACCAGATTCGCCCTCGCCTCACGTGCTGCCTCGACGCGTTCGGCTTCAGTCGGCGTGCGCTTGGCCTCGCCCCTGGCAGCCTCTTCCTGTGCCGCCCGGGCGTCAGCCATGGCGGCCGAAAAATCCCCCGCCGCCCCGGTCGGCGCACTGCCGCCGAGACCGATTGCCGCCCCTGCATAATCCGTTCCGATTTTCATATCGTCCTCACCTGAAACAAATCGACCCAGGCCTCATGCAAATTGCGTACCCAGCGAAAACACCCGCTGTTTCCGGCGTTTTTCAGTCGCCTGTGCGTCCACTCGGCAGAAATTGCCGGCAAGCCGCCCGAACCTCAGCAGAAGTACACGCCGAATTCAGACATCCTGACCGTTTAACAATGTTCAGTCAGTCTGCATCGCTGTAAAATCACCACTTTCATCCTAGTGCCAATCCCGGCCCGTGCCTGCGCCCACTCCCGCGACATCCTCGCCATTGCGTCTTGCCATCAACGGCTACGGTCGCATCGGTCGCTGCTTCCTGCGCGCCCTGCACGAAGGCGATGCCCGCCGGCGTTTCGAGGTCGTTGCCATCAACGAGCCGGCCAACCTCGACAGCATCGCCTACCTGACCCGCTACGATTCGACGCACGGGCGCTTCCCCGCCGAGATCGGCCTGGGCGAACGCAAGCTGTTCGTCGATGGACAAGCGATTGCCGTCAGTCATGCGCGCACGCCTGAGGAAGTCGACTGGTCCGAGCACGGTATCGACCTGCTGGTCGAATGTTCCGGCGCCTATGGCCGGCGCGATGAATTGAACCGTTTTCTCAGCGCCGGCTGCCCGCGCCTGCTGCTGTCGCACCCTGGCCACAGCGCCGACGATGTCGACGCGACCATCGTCGCCGGCATCAACCAGGACGAGTTGAACGGCAGCCAGCGCCTGGTCTCGGCAGCATCCTGCACGACCAACGCCATCGTGCCGGTACTCGACCTGCTCGACCGCGAAATCGGCATCGACCAGGCGCTGCTGACCACGCTGCATTCCGTCATGAACGACCAGCCGCTGATCGACGGTTATCACCACGACGACCTGCGCCGCACCCGTTCCGCCATGCAGTCGATCATCCCGGTGTCGACCGGGCTGGCGCGCGGCGTCGAACGCCTGCTGCCGCAACTGGCCGGCCGCGTACACGCCAAGGCGATCCGGGTGCCGACGCTGAATGTGTCGGCCATCGACCTGACCATCCACACTCGCCAGGCGGTTTCAGCCAAGACCATCAACCGTCTGCTCGCCGACGCCGCCGCCGGACCGCTGTGCCGTCGTCTGGCCTGGTCGGATCAGGCGCACGCCTCAATCGACTTCAACCACGACCCGCATTCGGCCATCGTCGACGGCAGCCAGACCCGCACCGCCGGCAACCATCTGGTGAATCTCTTCGTCTGGTTCGACAACGAATGGGGATTCGCCAACCGCATGCTCGAAGTGGCCGACCACTGGTCACGCCACTGGACCGCTCACCAACAATAAACCCATCTGGAGAAGACCATGAATGTCATCAAGCTGACCGACCTCGATGTTTCCGGCAAGCGCGTTTTCATCCGCGCCGACCTCAACGTGCCGCAGGACGAAGCCGGCAACATCACCGAAGACACGCGCATCCGTGCCTCGTTGCCGTCGATCCGCTACTGCCTGGAAAAAGGCGCCGCCGTCATGGTCACCTCGCACCTGGGTCGCCCGACCGAAGGCGAACTGACGCCTGATGACAGTCTGATGCCGGTCGCCGTCCGCCTTGGACAGATGCTGCATCTGCCGGTGCGCCTGATCGCCGACTGGGTCGACGGTGGTTTCGAAGTCAAGCCAGGCGAAGTCGTGCTGCTCGAGAACTGCCGCGTCAACAAGGGCGAGAAGAAGAACAACGACGAACTCGCCCAGAAGATGGCCAAGCTCTGCGACGTTTACGTCAACGACGCCTTCGGCACCGCCCACCGCGCGGAAGCAACGACGCACGGCATGGCGAAATACGCACCGATTGCCTGCGCCGGCGTACTCATGGGCGCCGAAATCGACGCCCTGAGCAAGGCCCTGCATGCGCCCAAGCGTCCGCTGGTGGCCATCGTCGGCGGCTCCAAGGTGTCGTCCAAGCTGACCATCCTCAAGTCGCTGGCCGACAAGGTCGATCAACTGATCGTCGGCGGCGGCATCGCCAACACCTTCCTGCTCGCCTCCGGCAAGCGCATCGGCGAATCGCTGGCCGAGCCCGACCTGGTCAAGGAAGCGCACGCGATCATGGACATGATGAAGGAACGCGGCGCCGAAGTACCGCTGCCGACCGACGTCGTCGTCGCCGACGAAGTCTCGGCCCTGGCCCGCGCCAACAAGATTTCGATCGACGATGTCAGCGCTCACGACCGCATCCTCGACGTCGGCCCCAAGACTGCCGTCAAGCTGGCTGAAATCATCGCCAACGCCGGCACCATCGTCTGGAACGGCCCGGTCGGCGTCTTCGAACTGCCGCAGTTCGCCGGTGGCACCAAGATGATGGCGTCGGCCATCGCCCACTCCGAGGCCTTCTCGATCGCCGGCGGCGGTGACACGCTGGCCGCCATCGCCAAGTTCCACATCGCCGACGACGTCGGCTATATCTCGACCGGCGGCGGCGCCTTCCTTGAATTCCTCGAAGGCAAAAAGCTGCCGGCCATCGCCGTGCTCGAAGAACGCGCCGCCGGCTGAGCGCCATGAGCGACAAGCGCCGCATCCTGATCGTCGATCCGTCACGGGTGGCCAGGACGGCGCTCGTCAAGCACCTGCGCGACGACTTCGACATCCGCGAGGAAAGCGACGGCGAATCGGCCTGGCAGACGCTGGTCCTCGACGCCTCGATCGTCGCCGTCGTCTCGGCGATCAGCCTGGCCCGGACCAGCGGCTACGAGTTGCTGTCCCGGCTGCGCGAAAACCGCTTGCAGCGCCTCAGCGACATGCCGTTCTTCCTGCTCATTTCCAAGGATGAGACGGCCCCCAACCGCGACCAGGCCAAGGGGCGCGGGGTCAGCGACTTCATCGTGCGCGGCATGGCCGGCGCTGAAATCCGCCAGCGCATCGGCCGCCTGGTCAATTGGGACATTTCGTCCAATCTCGGTCTTCCCGACAGCAGCCACAGCGATGCCGACGAAGCTTTCCCCGGCCGCACGCCGATCTGCCGAAAACTGTGCGCCGACATTGCCGCACACACGCCGGAAGAAAGCTTCCCGGCCTGCTGCGTCGCCTTCGGCATCGAAAACGAACAATGCCTGATCGATCGCTTCGGCCCCGCAGCCATGCTCGATATCGGCAAACGCATTGCCCGGGTGATCAGCGAGAAGATCGGTCGCCACGACATGCTCGGCCATACCGGCGACTCCAACTACGTGATCGTTTCGCCGGGCACCAGCCAGGCCACCGCCATCGCCTTTGCCCAGCGCGTCTGTCGCGCCTTCAGCGAGCGCAAGATCACCATCGGCGACCAGCAGACGCAGATCAACCTGAGCGCCGGCATCGCCGCCTCGCCCGCCGACGGCGAACGGTCCGCAGCGCAATTGATCGACTTGGCGCTGGAACGCCTCGACTTGGCCCGCAAGACGCCGGGCAACCCCATCGTTGCCCGCGACCCGGAACCGGACGATCCCTTCGTGCGCATGCAGACCCTGCTGCGCCAGGAAAACATCGCCGAGCGCCTGGGCCAGGCCGGTCTTGAATTACTACCGATGATGCGCCTGTTCGAACAACAGTTCCGCCTCGGCCTGCCCCTGGCGGAGATGGAAGCCCATTTCCGGAAACACGCCGGCAACGAAACACCTTCAGCATAGCCGGGCCACCCGGCCAGACACCGACAAACGAGACAAACCATGACCCGCCATACCAAGATCGTCGCCACCCTCGGCCCAGCCTCGTCCTCCCCGAAAGTCCTCGAACGCATGGTCGAGGCCGGGATCGACGTCGTCCGCATGAACTTCTCGCACGGTACCGCCGCCGACCACAAGGCCCGCGCCGAAGGCATCCGCGCTGCCGCCGCCAAGCACGGCCGGATCGTCGGCATCCTCGGCGACCTGCAGGGCCCGAAAATCCGTGTCGGCAAGTTCGAGAACAACAAGATCACGCTCGCCCAGGGCGACGGCTTCATCCTCGACGCCGCCTGCAAGCTCGGCACCCAGGAACGCGTCGGTCTCGACTACAAGGACTTGCCCAAGGACGTGCGTCCCAACGACATCCTGCTGCTCGACGACGGCCGCCTCAAACTGACGGTCGAGGCCGTGCGCGGCACGGAAATCCATACCCGCGTGCTGGTCGGCGGCGAGTTGTCGAACAACAAGGGCATCAACCGCCAGGGCGGCGGCCTGACCGCGCCGGCACTGACCGCCAAGGACATGGAAGACATCCGCACCGCCGCCGAGATCGGTGTCGATTTCGTCGCCGTCTCCTTCCCCAAGAGCGCCGCCGACATGTACATGGCCCGCCAGCTGCTGCGCGCCGCCGGCAGCGATGCGGTGCTGATCGCCAAGATCGAACGGGTCGAAGCCGTTGAAAACATGGCCGAAATCCTCGATGCCTCGGACGGCGTCATGGTCGCCCGCGGCGACCTCGCGGTCGAAGTCGGCGACGCCGCCGTGCCGGCGCTGCAGAAGAAGATGATCCGCATGGCGCGCGACAAGAACAAGCTGACCATCACCGCGACGCAGATGATGGAATCGATGATCCACTCGCCGGTGCCGACCCGCGCCGAAGTCTCCGACGTGGCCAACGCCGTGCTCGACGGCACCGACGCCGTCATGCTGTCGGCCGAAACCGCCGCCGGCAAGTACCCGGTCGAAGTCGTCGAATCGATGGCCCGCATCTGCGTCGAGGCCGAACGCTCGGCCGAAGTCACGCTCGACCGCGAATTCCTCGACCGCATCTTCACCCGCATCGACCAGTCGATTGCCATGGCCGCGATCTGGACCGCGCACCACCTCAAGGTCAAGGCCATCGCCGCGCTCACCCAGTCCGGCTCGACCGCGCTGTGGATGAGCCGCCTCAACTGCGGCGTGCCGATCTATGCACTGACGCCGGACGTTGTTTCGCTGTCGCGCATGGCCCTGTTCCGCGAAGTCCGCCCGCTGCTGATGGCCCAGCAGCACACCGAGCGCGAACAGTTGCTGGCCGAAGCCGAGAGCCTGCTGATCGAACGCGGCGTGGTCGAGATCGGCGACCTGATCGTGCTCACCATCGGCGAGCCGATCGGCAGCATCGGCGGCACCAATACGCTGAAGATCGTCCGCGTCGGCGACCACCTGAACACCCAGCCGTAATAAAATAGCGGGCTGATCCCGAAACTTACCGAACACAGGAGTTCCCATGCCGCTCGTTTCCCTGCGCCAACTGCTCGACCACGCCGCCGAGCACGATTACGGCCTGCCCGCCTTCAACGTCAACAACATGGAACAGGTCTGGGCGATCATGGAAGCGGCCAGCCAGCTCGACGCGCCGGTGATCATGCAGGCCTCGGCCGGCGCCCGCAAATACGCCGGCGAACCCTTCCTCCGCCACCAGATCCTGGCCGCGCTCGAAGCCTACCCGCACATCCCGGTGGTCATGCACCAGGACCACGGCCAGAGCCCGGCGGTGTGCATGGCCGCGATCAAGTCCGGCTTCTCGTCGGTGATGATGGACGGCTCGCTGGAAGCCGACGGCAAGACCGTCGCCAGCTACGAATACAACGTCGAAGTCACCCGCAAGGTGACCGAACTGGCGCACAGCATCGGCGTTTCGGTCGAAGGCGAACTCGGTGTGCTCGGTTCGCTCGAAACGATGAAGGGCGACAAGGAAGACGGCCACGGCGCCGACGGCGTGATGACCCGCGAACAGCTGCTGACCGACGTCGAACAGGCCGCCGACTTCGTCCGCCAGACCAACTGCGACGCACTCGCCATCGCCATCGGCACCAGCCACGGCGCCTACAAGTTCACCAAGAAGCCGACCGGCGACATCCTCGCCATCGACCGCATCGCCGAAATCCACGCGCGCATCCCGAACACCCACCTGGTCATGCACGGCTCCTCCAGCGTACCGCAGGAACTGCTCGAGGAAATCCGCCAGTTCGGCGGCGACATGAAGGAAACCTACGGCGTACCGGTCGAGGAAATCGTCAAGGGCATCAAGCACGGCGTGCGCAAGGTCAACATCGACACCGACATCCGCCTGGCGATGACCGGCGCGGTCCGTCGCTACCTGTTCGAGAACCCGTCCAAGTTCGACCCGCGCGACTACCTCAAGCCGGCCCGCGAAGCCGCCAAGAAGATCTGCCTCGCACGCTTCGAAGCCTTCGGCTGCGCCGGCCAGGCAAGCAAGATCAAGCCGCTGTCGCTGGACAAGATGGCCGAACGCTACGCCAAGGGCGAGCTGAACCAGATCGTCAAGTAAGCCGGTTTTTCACGCTCGTCCGCCAACAGCCACCTTCGGGTGGCTGTTTTGTTTCGCACCATCGGTTAGCCAGCCACTTTAAATTTATATTGAGATTTTTCAAATTATCTTTTTGTTGTAATTAGACAAATCTCAATATAAACTGCGTCACATGGACCCGATTCGTAATCCATTCGCCCCCGGCGCAGGCACTCCACCTCCCGAACTGGCAGGTCGTGACGAACTGCGAGAGTCCTTGCGCATCGCGCTCGAACGCGCCAGGATCGGTCGCCCTGCCAAGAGTGCCATGCTGGTGGGCCTGCGGGGCGTCGGCAAAACTGTGCTCTTGGACCGTATCAGGATGGATGCGGAGGCCGCTGGAATCCACACGGTCCGTGTCGAGGCACCTGAAGGCCGCTCGCTACCCGCGCTGATCGCACCACAGCTGCGTCAGGCCCTGCTGCGCCTGAGCCAGATTGCGGCCGCGAAAGACTACGCCGTGCGCGGATTGCGCGCGCTGGCAGGTTTTGCCCGCAAGCTCAAAGTCACCTTCGGTGATATCGAGGTCGGCATCGACTACGAGCCCGAACCGGGCCTGGCCGACAATGGCGATCTTGAACACGATCTGCAAGCGCTGTTCGAACAAGTCGGCTTGGCAGCAAAATCCGCCCACACTGCCCTAGCGATCTTCATCGACGAACTGCAATACGTGGAGGAGGTACAGCTAGCTGCCCTCATCACGGCAATACATCGAACAGAACAACGCCAGTTGCCCGTCGTTCTGGTCGGCGCCGGTCTGCCCCAACTGCGCGGCCAGATGGGAAACGCCAAGTCGTACGCCGAACGCCTGTTTGATTTCCCCATGATCGGGCCGCTGCCCCCAGACGCAGCCCGCCGCGCCATCGAGAAACCACTCGAGGACGAAGGAGTGGCGATCACGGAATCGGCACTGAGCCAGATTTTGCAGGTCACCCAAGGCTACGCGTACTTTCTGCAACAGTGGGGCAGCCACACCTGGCAGGCGGCGCAGGCATCGCCGATCGATAGCGACGCCGTCAGCGCAGCATCTGTCACCGCCGTAGCGGCGCTCGATGAGAGCTTCTTCCGCGTGCGCTTCGACCGCCTTACCCCGAAGGAGAAAAAGTATCTCCGAGCAATGGCAGAGCTGGGCGAGGGGCCCCACCGCTCAGGCGACATTGCCGGCTGCTTCGATGCGGCCGTCTCTTCATTGGCCCCGACGCGGAGCTCATTGATAACGAAAGGGATGATCTGGAGCCCCAACCACGGTGACACCGCGTTCACCGTGCCCATGTTCGACGAGTTCATGAAACGGATCATGCCAAGCGACGACTGGCGCTGACACGTCCTGTTCTGGCATCCCCTTAGGCGCTGTGCGCCAGCCGTAGCGCCACGCCCAGGTCGGCGACCAGCGCGTCGCAATCGGCGGCCTTGACCGGCTCGCCCTCGTTGTAGCCGTAAGGCACGCAGTACACCGCGCTGCCGGCGTTGCGGGCGGTTTCGATGTCGTGTTTCGAATCGCCGATGTGCAGGTTATCGGCGGGTACGCTGCCGAGTGCGGCGCAGGCGTGCAGCAGCGGGGCCGGATGCGGTTTGCGGTGCGGGGTGGTGTCACCGGAGACGACGGCCTGGAAATAATGGGCGATGCCGGTGCGTTCGAGCAGCGGCTCGGTGAAGGCGGCGGGTTTGTTGGTCACCACGGCCAGCGGCAGGCCGGTCGCGTGCCAGGCGGCGAGGCCTTCGCGGACGCCGGGGAAGAATTCAGTGCGATGACCGTTGACCGCCGCGTAGTGCCGCTGAAAGGCGGCGATGCCGCGGGCCATCAGCTCGGCGTCGGGGGCCGACTCGCGGGTCAGGCAGCGCTCGACCAGCACGGCCATGCCGCGGCCGACGAAATGGCGGATTTCGGTTTCACTGCGCGGCGCCTGGTCGAGGTCGATCAGCATCAGGCGGCAGGCCTCGGCCAGGTCGCCAACGGTGTCGAGCAGGGTGCCGTCGAGGTCGAAGGTGATGGAACGGAATTTCATGGGGACTCCTTGAGCGCCTGACGCAATGTCCGGATGATCGTATCGTAACGGTGCGGATCGCTGTCGCGGCCGGCGCCAAAAACCGCCGACCCGGCGACGAAGGCATCGACCCCGGCGGCAGCGATCTCGGCAATGTTGCCGGGATTGACCCCACCGTCGATTTCGAGGCGGATGCGCCGGCCCGTCGGCTGCTGGTAGGCATCGATTTTCGCACGGGCGGCGCGCGCCTTGTGCAGGGTTTGGGTAATGAATTTCTGCCCGCCGAAACCGGGGTTCACACTCATCAGCAGGACCACGTCGAGCTTGTCCATGACGTGGTCCATCCAGTCCAGCGGCGTCGCCGGGTTGAAGACCAGGCCGGCCTGGCAGCCGCCGTCGCGAATCATCGCCAGGCTGCGGTCGACGTGCTCGGACGCTTCCGGATGAAAGGTGATCAGGTCGGCCCCGGCACGAATGAAATCGGGAACGATACGGTCGACCGGCTTGACCATCAGGTGAACGTCGATCGGCGCCGTCGTGCATGGCCGGATCGCCTCGCAGACCAGCGGGCCGATGGTCAGGTTGGGCACGTAATGGTTGTCCATCACGTCGAAGTGGATCCAGTCGGCACCGGCGGCGATGACGTTGCTGACTTCGTCGCCCAGGCGGGCGAAGTTGGCCGAAAGGATGCTCGGGGCGATGATGGCTTCCAGGGGATTCATGGGCTCTTCCTCAGCAAAAAAATGGCCCCGGCTGGCGGGGCCCGAAAACGACCAAGGGTCGCGCAGAGAACATCGGTAGAGATCAGCGGTAGCGGGCGACCATGCGATCCAGCGGGATCGGTTTGATGGCAGACGCCCGCCCGGCCGAGCCGAAGGCTTCGAAACGCAGCCGGCAGATGCCGCGGGCGGCGGTCACGGCGGCCTTGAGGAAGGCGCGCGGGTCGAACTCGTCGGGCTTGTCGGCCATCGCCTTACGCATGGCACCGGTCATCGCCAGACGGATGTCGGTGTCGATATTGACCTTGCGCACGCCGTGGCGGATGCCTTCGACGATTTCCTCGAGCGGTACGCCGTAGGTTTCCTTGATCGTGCCGCCGTACTGGCGGATGGTCGCCAGCCATTCCTGCGGCACCGACGACGAGCCGTGCATGACTAGATGGGTGTCGGGAATGCGCGCGTGGATCGCCTTGATCCGCTCGATGGCCAGGATTTCGCCGGTTGGCGGGCGGGTGAATTTGTAGGCCCCGTGGCTGGTGCCGATGGCGATGGCCAGCGCGTCGACGCCGGTTTTGGCGACAAAGTCGGCGGCTTCGTCGGGGTCGGTCAGCAGTTGCGCGTGGTCGAGCTTGCCGGCGGCACCGATGCCGTCTTCCTCGCCGGCCTTGCCGGTTTCCAGCGAGCCGAGGCAGCCGAGTTCGCCCTCGACCGATACGCCGATGGCGTGCGCCATGTCGACCACCTTGCGGGTGGTGTCGACGTTGTAGGCGTAGCTGGTCGGCGTCTTGCCGTCCTCGCCCAGCGAGCCGTCCATCATCACGCTGGAGAAGCCGCTGCGCATCGACTGCAGGCAGACCGCCGGCGAGGTGGCGTGGTCCTGGTGCAGGCAGACCGGAATGTCCGGGTACTGCTCGATGGCGGCTTCGACCAGCTTGCGCAGGAAGGGCTCGCCAGCGTATTTGCGGGCGCCGGCCGAGGCCTGCAGGATGACCGGGCTGTCGCAGTCCGCCGCCGCCTGCATGATGGCGTGGATCTGCTCCATGTTATTGACGTTGAAGGCGGGCAGGCCGTATGCGTGCTCGGCGGCGTGGTCGAGCAACTGGCGCAGGGAAATCAGGGCCATGGGGGTTCCTCAGTGCGTGATGTGGCGCGCCAGGCGCAACAGGTTGCAGGTATAGCCGTATTCGTTGTCGTACCAGGCGACGACCTTGACGAAGGTCGGGTCGAGCGCGATGCCGGCGCCGGTATCGAAGATCGACGGCTGCGGGCAACCCCGGAAATCGGTCGACACGACAGCCGCATCGGTATAGCCGAGCACGCCCTTGAGCGGCCCCTCAGCCGCCTCGCGCATGGCCGCGCAGATGTCGGCGTAGCTCGCCGCGCGGTCGAGTTCGACGGTCAGGTCGACCACCGAGACATCCGAAGTCGGCACGCGAAAGGCCATGCCGGTCAATTTGCCGTTGAGCGCCGGAATCACCTTGCCGACCGCCTTGGCCGCCCCGGTCGACGACGGGATGATGTTTTCCAGGATGCCGCGCCCGCCGCGCCAATCCTTCCCGGACGGGCCGTCGACCGTCTTCTGCGTGGCTGTCGCCGCGTGCACCGTGCTCATCAGCCCGCGCTTGATGCCGAAGCGGTCGTTGAGCACCTTGGCCACCGGCGCCAGTCCGTTGGTCGTGCACGACGCCGCCGAGACGATGTCCTGGCCGGCGTAATCGGCATGATTCACGCCGAATACGAACATCGGCGTATCGTCCTTGGCCGGCGCCGACTGGACGACCTTGCGCGCCCCCGCGGCAACGTGCGCCTGGCAGCTTTCCCGGGTGAGGAAGAATCCGGTCGCCTCGATCACCAGATCGACGCCGAGTTCACCCCACTTGAGATCGGCCGGATTGCGCTCGGCAGTCAGGCGGATGCGCCGGCCGTCGACGATCAGGTCGCTGCCATCGACAGCCACCTCACCGGCAAAACGCCCGTGCACCGAGTCATGCGTCAGCAGATAGGCGAGGTAGTCCGGATCGAGCAGGTCGTTGATGCCGACCACCTCCAGCCCGGAAAACTCGGCCTCCTGGGCGATGGCGCGGAAGGCCATGCGTCCGATACGGCCGAAGCCGTTGATTGCCACCCGTATTGGCATGGGTTTGTCTCCTGATTTATGAAAAACTCTTTTGTCGCTGGCGTGATCAGAAATCGCCGTCGTTGCCGCTCTCGCGGGCGATGGTTTCGACGACGACGCTGGCCAGATGGCGGGCGGTCAGCCCGAAATGTTCGTAAAGCGCGGGCGCCGGGGCAGAGGCGCCGAAGCGGTCGATGCCGACCACCTCGCCGACCAGGCCGACATACTTGCGCCAGGGGTCGGGATGCGCCGCCTCGATGGCGATGCGCACGACTTCCGGCGGCAGCACCGCGCGCTTCCAGGCGCTCTTCTGGCGGTCGAAACGTGCGCAACAAGGCATGGAGACGACGCGCACGGCAACCCCGTGGGTCGCTAGTTCGTGCTGCGCCTCCAGGGCGATGCCGACTTCCGAGCCGGTGGCGATGATCAACGCCTGCAAGGGGCCGTCGGCGTCGCGCAGGACGTAACCGCCACGGGCAATCTCTTCGGCCCGACCGGCGCGGTCGCCGCATTGGTCGAGGTTCTGCCGCGACAGGAACAAGGCGCTCGGTCCGTCGCGGCGTTCCAGCGACTCGGCCCAGGCCACCGCCGTTTCCAGCTCGTCGCAGGGGCGCCAGACATCGAGACCGGGGATCAGGCGCAGGCTGCCGACGTGCTCGACCGGCTGGTGCGTCGGCCCGTCCTCGCCGAGGCCGATGGAATCGTGGGTCAGCACATGGACGACGCGCTGCTGCATCAGCGCGCTCATGCGAATGGCGTTGCGCGAATAGTCCGAGAACACGGCGAAGGTGCCGCCGTAGGGAATCAGCCCGCCGTGCAGGGCGACGCCGTTCATGATCGCCGCCATGCCGAATTCGCGCACGCCGTAAGAGATGTAGTTCGGCGTGCGCTCGCCGGCCGCATGCCAGGCAACGCTGCCTTTGCCGGCGGTCAGGTTGGAGCCGGTCAGGTCGGCCGAACCGCCGAGCAGTTCGGGAACGCGGTCGATCAGAAAATCGAGGCAGTTCTGCGACGACTTGCGGCTGGCGATGCCGCCATTTTTCACGGCCGCCTGGGCAAGCAGTTCGGCGCGGATTTCCGGCCAGTTTTCCGGCAGACCGCCGGCCTGGGTGCGCTCGAATTCGGCGGCCAGTTCGGGGTATTGCGCACGGTAGGCAGAGAATTCAAGCTGCCATTGCGCTTCAGCCGCCGCGCCGCTGGCGCGGGCGTCCCAGGCACTGCGCAGCGCCGCCGGCACCTCGAACGGCGCATGCGGCCAGTTCAACGCGGCGCGGGTGGCGGCGTTCTCGGCCGCGCCCAGCGGCGCCCCATGCACGTCGTGGCTGCCGACCTTGTTCGGCGAACCCCAGCCGATCTGGGTGCGGCAGACGATCAGGGTCGGCTTGCTGCGCGACTGCCTGGCTTCGGCAATGGCGGCGGCAACGGCGATGGCGTCGTGGCCGTCGATCGGGCCGATGACATCCCAGCCGTAGGCGCGGAAACGGGCGCCGGTGTCGTCGCGGAACCAGCCTTCGACGTGGCCGTCGATGGAAATCCCGTTATCGTCGTAGAAGGCGACCAGCTTGTTCAGCCCCCACACGCCGGCCAGCGCGCAGGCTTCGTGGCTGATCCCTTCCATCATGCAGCCGTCGCCGAGGAAGGCCCAGGTGCGGTGATCGACGATGGCGTGGCCGGGCCGGTTGTAGCGCTGGGCCAGCAGCTTTTCCGCCAGCGCCATGCCGACCGCGTTGCTGATGCCCTGACCAAGCGGCCCGGTGGTCGTCTCGACGCCCGGCGTGTGGCCGACTTCGGGATGGCCGGCGGTCTTGCTGCCGAACTGGCGGAAACGCTTGAGTTCGTCGAGCGGCAGGTCGTAGCCGGTCAGGTGCAGCAGCGCGTAGATCAGCATCGAGCCGTGGCCGTTCGACAGCACGAAGCGGTCGCGGTCGGCCCACTGCGGGTTGGCCGGGTTGTGGCGCAGGTGGTCGCGCCACAGGACTTCGGCGATGTCGGCCATGCCCATCGGGGCGCCGGGGTGGCCGGATTTGGCCTGCTCGACGGCGTCGATGGCCAGGAAGCGGACGGCGTTGGCCAGGTCGCGACGGAATGCGGTGGTGGTCATGTCTCTCTCCATCTCGGTAAGTTTCCGTAGCTCAGGCGCGACGCTTGAGGTCCATCAGGCGTAGGACCATGGGCGTGAAGATCATCTGCATCGCCAGCCCCATCTTGCCGCCGGGCACGACCAGGGTGTTCGGGCGGGTCAGCATGCTGCCGTGCAGGATGTTGAGCAGGTACTGGAAATCGATGCCCTTGGGGTTGGCGAAACGGATCACCACCATGCTCTCGTCGGCGCTGGGAATGTCGCGGGCGATGAAGGGGTTAGAGGTATCGACGATGGGCACGCGCTGGAAATTGACGTGGGTGCGCGAGAACTGCGGGCACAGGTGGCTGACGTAATCAGGCATGCGGCGCAGGATGGTGTCGGTCACCGCTTCCTGCGAGTAGCCGCGCATCTTCTGGTCGCGGTGCAGCTTCTGGATCCACTCCAGGTTGATGATCGGCACGACGCCGACGCACAGATCGACCTGGGCGGCGATGTCGATGCCGTCGCCGGCCCAGGCGCCGTGCAGGCCTTCGTAAAACATCAGGTCGGTGTCGCCGGTAATCTCCTGCCAGGGCGTGAAGGTGCCCGGTTCCTGGCCCCAGGGCTCGGCCTCGCCTGCATCGTGCAGGTATTTGCGCACCTTGCCGCTGCCGTCGCGCCCATAGCTGATGAACAGGTCCTGCAGTTCCTGCAGCAGATTGGCCTCGGGACCGAAATGGCTGAAGTTGAGGTTGCCCTGTTCCTCCTGCGCCTTCATCTCGGCGCGCATGCTTTTACGGTCGTAGCGATGGAAGGAGTCGCCCTCGACGATCTGGGCGTTGAGCTTCTCGCGCCGGAAGATGTGCTGGAAACTCTGCATCACGGTACTGGTACCGGCGCCGGACGAGCCGGTGATGGCGATGATCGGGTGCTTGACGGACATGGCGGATGACTCCCCGGGATATGGAATGCTTGAGCGGCGTCAGTCGCGGAACAGCGAGCGTTCGGCGAACAGCGGCGACGCAAAGGGGCGGTCGGCCCCGGTATCGTATTCGTGGTGATAGCGTTCGAGCCGCTTGACTTCCTCGCGCGAGCCGAGCATCACCGGCACGCGCTGGTGCAAGGCTTCCGGCACCACATCGAGGATGCGCCCGCGCCCGGTCGAGGCCGCGCCGCCGGCCTGCTCGATCAGCATGGCCATCGGGTTGGCTTCGTAAAGCAGGCGCAGGCGACCCGGCTTGGCCGGATCCTTGTTGTCCTTGGGGTACATGAAGATGCCGCCGCGCATCAGGATGCGGTGCACCTCGGCGACCATGGACGCGATCCAGCGCATGTTGAAATCGGCCTCGCGGATGCCGGTCTTGCCGGCCTTGCACTCGCTGACATAGCGCTGCACCGGCGGCTCCCAGAAGCGTTCGTTCGACGTGTTGATGGCGAACTCGCGGGTGGTTTCCGGCACGCGGATGTCGGGATGCGTCAGGATGAAATTGCCGCTCTCGCGATGCAGCGTAAACCCGTGCGTACCGGTGCCGACGCTCAGCACCAGCATGGTCGATGGGCCGTAGATGGCGTAACCGGCGGCGACCTGCCGCGCCCCCGGCTGCAGGAAATCGGCCGGCTCGGCGTCGCCGGCGGTCGACCGCTGCAGAATCGAGAAAATGGTGCCGACCGAAACATTCACGTCGCTGTTCGACGACCCGTCGAGCGGATCGAAAATCAGCAGGTAGCGGCCACGCGGGTACTCGGCGGGAATCGCATACGGCGCATCCATCTCCTCCGACGCCATGCCAGCCAGCTGGCCGCCCCACTCGCAATGGCGCAGGATGGCCTCGTTGGTCAGCACATCCAGCTTCTTCTGCACCTCGCCCTGGACATTGGTCGACGCCATCGAACCGGAAAAGCCGCTCAGCGCGCCCTTGCCGACCAGACCGGAAATGGTCTTGACCGCCGCCGCCACGTCGATGAGCAAGGCGCCCATCTCGCTGTGCGCGCCGCGCGTCTGCTCGATGACGAACTTGGACAGGGTGGTGCGTCCGATATGCATGGTATCTCCAATCATTGTTGTATTACTGCATTGAGGACAAAGGTAAGTGACTTCTTAGTTAAGGCCTAGTCAGAATTTCTTAATAGGTAAATAAGTTATAGCTTATTAAATGTCGCTGAACCCAGGCATCAGCAAGATTGACTGGCCCGAACGCGCGCGCGTGGCTATCGTCGCTGCCATGAACAAACTGCAAGCCCTGATTTTCGATGTCGATGGCACGCTCGCCGAAACCGAGCGCGACGGCCACCGCCCGGCCTTCAACGCCGCCTTCCGCGACTGCGGGCTGACCTGGCACTGGGACGAACAGCGCTACGGCGAATTGCTCGCCATCACCGGCGGCAAGGAACGCATCCGCCACTACGCCGCGCAACACGCCCCGGACATCGCCGCCCGCCCCGACTTCGACGCGCTGGTCGGCCAACTACACAAGATCAAGACCGCGCACTATCTGCGCCGGGTCGATCAGGGCCAGCTCCCGCTCCGCCCCGGCGTCGCCCAGCTGATCAGCGAAGCCCGGCAAGCCGGCATCCGCCTGGCCATCGCCACCACCACCACACCCGAAAACGTCGACGCCCTGCTCCGCGCCAACCTCGGCCCCGACGCCCCTGCCTGGTTCGAAGTCATCGGCGCCGGCGACATCGTCCCGGCCAAAAAGCCGGCCCCGGACATCTACCAGTGGGTCCTCAACCGCCTCGCCCTGCCGGCAACCGCCTGCCTGGCCATCGAAGACTCGGAAATGGGCCTGAAATCGGCGTTGAGCGCGGGTTTGCGCTGCGTGGTCACGATTAGCGAATACACCCGCGGGCAGAATTTTCGCGGGGCGTGGAGGGTGATTGAGGGGTTGGCGGGGTGTTCGTTGGGGGAGCTGGAGGCGTGTCTGGTCAGCGATGGCTGACTTCGGCATGGAGCTTGAGACCCAGCGCGCCGACAACCTTGAGATGGTATCGAAGCCTGGACTCCGTTCCCCGGAGAGCGCCTTGGCAATAAAGGCTGCATCGCCGTCGGCCTCTTCGAAGCAGGCTTCAAAATAAGCCGCCATCTCCTCCGGCGTTCTGAGATGTTCGGCAACATCGTAGCGATGTGGTAGCAGTCTTGGTCATGGTGCTTACTCCGCGAGATTGCGAGCGAGGTGCAAGGCGGTCTTGATATCGTTGGCCTGGCTGCTCTTGTCGCCACCAGTCAAAAGAATAATCAGCTCTCGCTCTCGCTTTCAGTCTCGCGGATTTCAATCATGGTTTGAATGTAGCCTTGTGGCTACAAAGTATCAATGGCGCCATGAGGGTGCCTGAGGTGCCCCACGTTTGAATTCACCGGACTGCGCGGCTTCTCGAGTTGATCCGGTTGACCGCAGGGTTGGGCATCAATCGGTTCATGATAAACGCATTGACGAATTTGCCTTGATCGTAGATGTAACATCCGGGCGTCTCGGCGTAATGACTTCGTCGAACATCTCTTGAATGAACGGAGCGACCCAATACTGTGAATCTTCTTCCGGCTGCATGCCACACTCAAATGCGTCCATATGATCACTGGACATCATGTAATGGTTCTTCAAGAAGAAGATGTATCCGAGGTGCAGAATGAATATGTCTCGTGCGTCCTCAGAAAATCGGTCAAGCCACCAGCCGCGGTTCTTTATGTAAATCTGATTGTCATTTAGCATTGCGTGGCGATAGAAGTTGTAATGTGTGTGATCGTTACATCTATCGCGAAGGCGTTTGTACCTGTCATCGACGCCAAACACATCGTTGATCGGCTTCAGCTCTCCTGAGGCTCTTATGTATTGCGACATCACTCGGTACTCTGGCAGCTTTTCCTTTCCTTGGAGCCAGTTGTTTATCTTGTCAACGATGAAGCTTTCGATGCTGAAATTGTCGTGGAGGTACAAATTCGAGTAGACGTTGATTACTGCGGAATCGTAGTACTTTCGCAACAATGCGTATGCATCGTTGATACGGCCTGCAAGCAAGATTGTTCTCATTGATTCGACCGTACCTTGCATTGAAGAGTAGACGTACGTGTCGATGTTGCAGATGGCCTTGGTACCCATTGTAGCGAAGGAGAATACGGACATGGCCAATCGCTCATAGAACTTCATGTATTGCTGGAGCTCAGCGAATACGCGATGTTCCTGGTATGGTTTGTCTGTTACCTCCATCGATACTCCGCGTAGATTGATGCCCAACGTGAATTTGAGGCGACTGCGTGGTTTTTCACGCAGGTCGCGTCGAACGTAGCGTTTGAGAGCACGCTACTCAACACGCTTTACGCGCACCCATTCGCGCTTGAGGATCGACTGCGATAGTGGCACGAGCTCTTCAACCAGTGTTCGAGCCCTTTGAGCATCTCGCTTATCTCCAGCCGCAGCGCGGCCGCCCATAGTAAGTAGCAGATCTCCGAGAAGCTGACCGAGGCGTTGATGGTCTTCCTCTTTCGGATTGAGCATAAGTCGCACCTTTGCACTCAGCAGCGCAAGCCGCTCCATTTTCTGATCGAACTCGATTTCCGTTCGGCTAGACCAGTCGCCTGCGTGCATGAGGCCGGTGATCGAGATGTATTCGGCTATAAGGTCTCGCAAAGTGTTGATCCAAGTTTGGCGGTTCGCGGACAGTACAGTGACTCGGCTCTGGCGCTGCGCTGCCCATAAGGAGACCAATGGACCGAGCAAAACGGCGAGGAGCGCTGTGACAGAGGAAATGACAGCAATCGTCTCTGGCGTGCTCATGGTGCTCTCTAACCAGAAATCGACAACAAAGTTGTCCAATATCCCAGAATACAGGACAGCCGGAAACGCCTATGCCAGATAGAACCACTGTCTTTCGCGCTGATATTCACCTGCTTCCCCCCAAGAAAACCGGACAGGCACAACCTTACCCGCCCATCATTTCCGGCGCAACTGAATATCTAATTTGACTCGCAGAAGCAAGATCAATACTTCTGTCGACTCGTCCCACAGACTCGCCTCTTTTGCCCGAACGCCGCCACCGCTCCCCTCCCTGCGGTACGATGCGCCAATACAAACCCTGAACCCGCGCACCTGTTTCGCCACGCTTTTCCGGCACTTCCCGGCCAGGTAAGGCATCATCCCAATTGGGAACGGGGTTAAGAACAGAGGAGGCTGGCTGTTGATGCTGGATGGAATGCTGGTGCTCGTTGGTGGTGTGCTACTGCTTGCGGTTGTTCTGTTTCTGCTCTGGAAGCAGGCGCAGATGCGCAGCGAATTGGCGGCGCTCCGGGCCAGCGAGGCATTGTTCCGGCGGCTGACGGAGGATGTTTCCGATGTAATCTGGCGCGCCGACCCGAATCTGTTCATCACCTACATCAACCCGACCGACGAGAAGCTGCGCGGTTTCAGGGCGGATGAGGTGATCGGCCACCATGTTTTCGAAATGTTCACCGACGAGGGCATTGCGACGGTGACCAACATCATCAAGCAGCGCCAGGAGAAGGAGGCGGACGGTACGATCACCGGCCCGGTCACTTTCGAGATTCAGCATCGCTGCAAGGATGGCCGGCTGCTGTGGGCCGAGGTGCTGTCGAAGCCGGAGCGCGATGCGCGTGGCCGGATTACCGGTTACCACGGGATCAGCCGCGAAACGACCGAACGCAAGCGGCTGCAGGATCAGATCCAGAAGCTGGCGTTCTACGATCCCCTGACCGGCCTGCCCAATCGTCGCCTGCTTGAGGATCGCCTCGGGCAGAGTCTGGCGTCGAGCAAGCGTACGGGGATTTTCGGCGCGCTGCTGTTTCTCGACCTGGACAATTTCAAGCCGCTGAACGATCTGCACGGGCACGAAGCGGGCGATCACTTGCTGATCGAAGTGGCCAGGCGGCTGAAGGCCGGGGTGCGGGAGGTGGATACGGTTGCCCGCTTCGGCGGCGACGAGTTTGTCGTGATCATCCGCGAGCTGGATCGCGATCTCGCCGTGTCACACGAGCAGGTGGCGACGATTGCCGAGAAAATCCGCGCCCTGCTGGCCGAGCCTTACTGCTTGAGCGTGAACCACGGCGGCTCGGCTGGGCAGGCGATTGAACACCGCTGTTCGGCGAGCATCGGCATCCGCGTCTTCATCGGCAACGGCATCGATCCCGACGAGATTCTCAAGCAGGCCGATCTGGCGATGTATCAGGCCAAGGACGCCGGGCGCAACACGCTCTGTTTCTTCAGCCCGCCGGACGAGACGGCGTAAAAAAGCCGGGCAAGCCCGGCTTTTCTTTCAGTGGTAGGCTTTTTTCGAAGCCAGCTTGTTGGCCATGAAGCAGGCCATGCCGAAAATCACCACGGCGAAGCCGACGCCAACCAGGGAAAGCTCATCCATTTAACACCCCGCAGAAAAGGTTATTGATCGATTGAAGCCGCTTAGACCGGCTGACAAGGGAAAGTTCCCGGCGAGGGGTCGGCAAAATAATAAGAAATCACTGAACAATCCCATAAAAATACGTGACTGTTATTTATCTTTTGCCCTTCCTAATATGGTCTCCATCGTAGCCACCCGGCGAACACACCAAGGAGACAAAAGATGGATCAATCGAACCGCTATGCCGACCTGAGCCTCAAGGAAGAAGACCTGATCGCCGGTGGCCAGCACATTCTCTGCGCCTACAAGATGAAGCCCAAGGCCGGCTACGGCTACCTTGAAGCGGCTGCTCACTTCGCCGCCGAGTCCTCTACCGGCACCAATGTCGAGGTGTGCACCACCGACGAATTCACCAAGGGTGTCGATGCGCTGGTCTATCACATCGACGAGGCGACCGAGGAAATGCGCATCGCCTACCCGATCGATCTGTTCGACCGCAACGTCATCGACGGCCGGATGATGATCGTTTCCTTCCTGACGCTGACCATCGGCAACAACCAGGGCATGGGCGACATCGAGCACGCCAAGATGTACGACTTCTACGTGCCGCGCCGCGCCATCGAACTGTTCGACGGCCCGTCGGTGGACATCAGCAACCTGTGGCGCATCCTCGGCCGGCCGATGCAGGATGGCGGCTACATCGCCGGCACCATCATCAAGCCCAAGCTCGGCCTGCGTCCCGAACCGTTCGCTGCTGCGGCCTACCAGTTCTGGCTGGGCGGCGACTTCATCAAGAACGACGAGCCGCAGGGCAACCAGGTGTTCTGCCCGATGAAGCAAGTCATTCCGCTGGTGCGCGATGCGATGAAGCGGGCCATGGACGAAACCGGCCAGGCCAAGATTTTCTCGGCCAACATTACCGCCGACGACCACGGCGAGATGATCGCCCGTGGCGAATACATCCTCGAAGCTTTCGGCCCGGATGCCGACAAGGTGGCTTTTCTGGTCGACGGCTACGTCGGCGGCCCGGGCATGGTCACCACCGCCCGCCGCTACTTCTCGCGCCAGTACCTGCACTACCACCGCGCCGGCCACGGCGCCGTCACTTCGCCGTCGTCGAAGCGCGGCTACACCGCCTACGTGCTGGCCAAGATGAGCCGGCTGCAGGGGGCTTCGGGCATCCACGTCGGGACCATGGGCTACGGCAAGATGGAGGGCGACAAGGACGACCGCGCCATCGCCTACATCATCGAGCGCGACAGCTATACCGGCCCGGCTTACCACCAGGAGTGGTACGGCATGAAGCCGACGACGCCGATCATCTCCGGCGGCATGAACGCACTGCGCCTGCCCGGCTTCTTCGAGAACCTCGGCCACGGCAACGTGATCAACACGGCGGGCGGCGGCTCCTACGGCCACATCGACAGCCCGGCGGCCGGCGCCAAGTCGCTGCGTCAGGCTTACGAATGCTGGAAGGCCAAGGCTGATCCGATCGAGTGGGCCAAGGAGCATCCGGAGTTCGCCCGGGCGTTTGCCTCCTTCCCCAACGACGCCGACCAGATCTACCCGGGCTGGCGCGACAAGCTCGGCGTGCATAAGTAAGCACTAACCCACCCCGCCCCGGCGGGGTTTTTCTTCCGCGCCCGCCAGGAGACCGCCATGAACGATGTCGCCCACTTCGCGGTTTGCCGCGAACCCTTCTATCAACCGCAAGGCAAGGAAATCGAGCTGTACGAAGCGGCCTACGCCGCCCGCCTGCCGGTCATGCTCAAGGGGCCGACCGGCTGCGGCAAGTCGCGCTTCGTCGAGTACATGGCCTGGAAGCTGGGCCGGCCGCTGATCAGCGTCGCCTGCAACGAGGACATGACCGCCGCCGACCTGGTCGGCCGCTACCTGCTCGACGCCAACGGCACGCGCTGGCAGGACGGCCCGCTGACTGTCGCCGCCCGCCTCGGCGCGATCTGCTATCTCGACGAAATCGTCGAAGCCCGCCAGGACACGCTGGTGGTCATCCATCCGCTGACCGATCACCGGCGCATGCTGCCGCTCGACAAGAAGGGCGAACAGGTCGCAGCCCACCCCGACTTCCAGCTGGTGATTTCCTACAACCCCGGTTACCAGAGCCTGGTGAAGGATCTCAAGCAATCGACCAAGCAGCGTTTCTCCGCCTTCCAGTTCGACTATCCGGAAGCCAGCCTGGAAGCCCGCATCGTCTGCGCCGAAACCTCGATCGCCCAGGCCACCGCCGAACAACTGGTGACTTTCGCCCAGGCCGGTCGGCGCCTCAAGGGGCACGGCCTCGACGAAGGCATCTCGACCCGGCTGATCGTCTACGCCGCCAGCCTGATCGCCCGCGGCGTCAGCCCGGCCGACGCCTGCCGCATGGCGATGGTCCGCCCGATCACCGACGACGCCGACGTGATCGACAGCCTGGACCACGCCATTACGGCCATTTTTGGCTGACCGGGATGGCGGTTCCCGGCCTGCGCAACATTGCCGACGCGCGCCAGCGGCCGATGTCCAGCCCGTCGGCGCAGGCAGCCTGGACCACGCTCGACTGCGGTTTTGCCGTCGTCGCCGACGTCTTCGAGGAATGCCTGGCCGCCGCCGGGCAAGTACTCACCGCCATCGAACTCGGCGACTACCTGGAAGCGGCACGCACCATCGGCAAGCTCGGACGCGGCCCCGAACCGTTGCTCGCCTTTCTCGAACACTGGCCGGCGGTGGCGCGCCAGCTCGCGCCGGCCGAGGCCCTGCCGCCCCTGATGGCGAGCATCCGCAGCCTGCAGAAATCGCCCAACGCACCTGCCGTGACGCCCTTGCTGCAGACGCTGGCCGCAGTCGTCGCCTGCGTCCGCAGCAGCGACGGCCTGGCTGCCTACCTGCGCATTGTCCTCGACCTTGGCGAACGCACCGCCGGTTCGATTCACGGTCGCCAGCTCACCCATCCCAGCCCGTCCCTGCCCGATTTCCTCCTTGCCGCCCCCCGGGCGCTCGCCATTGTCTCGCTGGCCGGTCTGAACCGCTGGGTGTCCCAGGGCATCCGCCTGACCGGCGACCACCCCGAACGTCAGCGCGACTTCTTCAGCCTGCAGTCCGCGGAAAGCCGGCGCCTGCTTGAGGGTGAGCGGGACGGCACTCTGTTTGCGACGGTCGAGCGCCGCCTCGCCCTGAGCCTGCAAGCACTGTGGGCCGACGACAGCGCGCTCGTCCCCTACTCGACCACTTTCGCCGAGCGCCGCCAGCAGCCCTACCTGGCCGCCGACGGGCTGCGCCTGCCCGCCGTGCTGACCGACCGCCCCGGCAGCAGCGGCCTGGCGCGTTACCGACTGATGCTGGCGCACATGGCCGGCCATCGCCGCTGGAGCCAGCCGTTGATCGCCGACAACTGGAGCCCGATGCAACGCCTGGCGGTCGAGGCGCTCGAAGATGCGCGTATCGACTGCCTGCTGCTGCGGCTTTACCCCGGACTCACCGCCAGCCTGCTGGCCGCCCACCCGCAACCGCTGCCGGGCAGTTGCGACGCGGCCTGCGAAAACACCCTGCGCCACCGCCTGACCCGGCTGTCGCGGGCCTGCATCGATCCGACCGGCAGCGATCCCGATCCGCTGATCGACGAGTTCGCCGGGCGTTTCCGGCGCTGCCTGGCCGACGGCGCGGCAAGCACCCGGGCGGTCGCCGAAATTGCGCTTGCCTACGCCGCACGCAGCCGCCTGCCGAGCGACCAGTACGCCCGGGTGCACTTCGCCGATACCGAAATCGGCTACCGCGACGACAACCGCCACCTGTGGATTCATCTCGAAGCCGGCGACGAGGAAGAAAATTTCGAGCCACCGCCGAGCGCTGCCGCCAGCGAGCCCAGCGGCCTGCCCCCCCGGCATTACCCGGAGTGGGACGAGGCGGCCCAGACCTGGCGCCCCGACTGGGTCGCTGTCTACGAAGCCTTGCACCCGCCGGCCAAGGCCGCCGACATCGACGCACTGCTGGCCAGGCATGCCCCGCTCGCCCGCCGCCTCAAGCGCCTGCTCGACCTGCTCAAGCCGCAAGAACGGGTACGCATTCGCCACCAGGAAAACGGCAGCGAACTCGATCTCGATGTCGCCGTCCGCGCCTGGACCGACTGGCGTAGCGGCCACCTGCCCGATCCGCGCATCCAGGTCAGTCACCGGACGGCCGGGCGCGACATCAGCGTGCTGCTGCTGATCGACCTGTCGCAGTCGCTGAACGCCACGCTGCCGGGCGGCCAGCAAAGCATCCTCGACACCGCCCGCGAAGCCGTCGCCCTGCTCGCCTGGGCCATCGACGAACTGGGCGACGCCTGCGCCATTGCCGGCTTTCATTCCAACGCCCGGCACGAGGTCCGCTACCACCACATCAAGGGCTTTTCCGAAGCCTGGGGCGATCCGGTCAAGGCGCGCCTGGCCGCCGTCAGCGCCGGCTGGTCCACACGCATGGGCGCCGCGCTGCGGCACGCCGGGCGCATGCTGTCGGCCCGGCGCAGCGAAAAACGCATCCTGCTCGTACTGACCGACGGCGAGCCGGCCGACATCGACGTCAGCGATCCGGATTACCTGCTTGCCGACGCCCGCAAGGCGGTGGGCGAACTCGCCGGCAGCGGCATCGACAGCTTCTGCCTCAGTCTCGATCCCGGAGCCGACGCCTATGTCGGCAGGATCTTCGGCCGGCAGTGGCGCATTCTCGACCGCATCGAACGCCTCCCCGAACAACTGCCGATGGTCTATTTGAACCTCACCCGTTGACGCCCGCCGATGCGCCGCCTAGAGTCAGGAAAACCTGAACGATTCATGGAAACACTTCACCGACCAATGAACTTTGTCCGCAACCTGACCCTGCGCCAATTGCAGATCTTCGTCGTCGCCGCCCGCCATTTGAGCTATGCCCGCGCGGCGGAAGAGCTGCACCTGACACCGCCGGCGGTATCCATGCAGTTGAAGCAACTCGAGGACAACGTCGGTCTGCCGCTGTTCGAGCGCATGGGTCGCGGCGTCGCCCTGACCGGGGCCGGCGAGCTGCTGGTACATCACGCCTTGCGCATCCTCGGCGAAATCAAGGATGCCGAAGCCAGCCTGCAGGCGCTGGCCGGCGCCGAAACCGGGCAGATATCGGTCGGACTGGTCAGTACCGCCAAGTATTTCATGCCGCGCCTGCTGGCCAAGTTTGCCCAGGCGCATCCCGGCATCGACGTCCAGTTCACCGTCGGCAACCGCGAACTGTTGTTGCAGAAGCTGCAGGACAACGCCATCGACCTGGCGATCATGGGCCGTATCCCTGTCGAAATCGACGCCCACGGCGAACCGATGGCCCGCCATCCGTACGTGCTGGTCGCCCCGGCCGACCATCCGCTGCGCACGGCGCGCCGCTTCGAACTGCACGAACTGCGTCAGGAAACCTTCCTGCTGCGTGAGGAAGGTTCGGGCTCCCGGCGCGTCGCCGAGGAAATGTTCAAGAACCACCTGTTCACGCCGGCGCGGACGATCAGCATGGGCAGCAACGAAACGATCAAGCAGGCGGTCATGGCCGGCATGGGCATCAGCCTGTTGTCGCTGCACACCCTGCCGCTGGAACTGAAAACTGCCGAAGTCAGCCTGCTCGACGTGATCGGCACCCCGATCGAACGCACCTGGTACGTGGTGCACATGAACGCCAAACGCCTGATGCCGGCCGGCATGAACTTCCGCAACTTCCTGCTCGACGAAACCGCCCCGGCGCTGATCCAGGAATTCGACCACTATCTGCCGCGAACGGCGTAGGCAGAAAAGAAAAAAGCCCTGAATAATCAGGGCTTGTTTCTTTTCTTAGCAGTAAATTGGTCGGAGTGACAGGATTCGAACATGCGACCCCTGCGTCCCGAACGCAGTGCTCTACCAGGCTGAGCTACACTCCGACGACCAGAAATTAATCTAGTGGTTTCTCTGTACCGCTAAGAAGGACAATTGTAGCAGAGCTTTTTTATAAATTGAATCCCCCAGCGCCAAAATTGATGCTCTGGCTAATTCGGCTTCCTGTTCCGCACGCGCTCGCGCGTGCAGCAGCGCACCGCTGTCCTGGATCGCCGCCAGCACCGCCGGGAATTCGTCGCGACCGCCTTCTTCGATGGCGCGGCGAACGCAGGCCGCCTGCTCGGCCGTGCCGTGTTGCATGACGTAGATCAGCGGCAGGGTCGGCTTGCCTTCGGCCAGGTCGTCGCCCAGATGCTTGCCGGTATCGGCTTCCTGGCCGGAGTAGTCGAGCACGTCGTCGACCAGCTGGAAGGCCGTGCCCAGGTGCATGCCGTAGCGGGCCAGGGCTTCTTCCAGTTCGGGTTCGGCGTTACCGATGATCCCGCCCAGGCGCGCCGCCGCTTCGAACAGCTTGGCGGTCTTGTAATGGATGACCTGCATGTAGCGCGCTTCATCGACATCGGCGTCGTGGCAGTTCATCAATTGCAGGACTTCGCCTTCGGCAATGATGTTGGTCGCGTCCGACAGCACCTGCATGATGCGCATGTTGTCGACCGCCACCATCATCTGGAAGGCGCGGGAATAGAGGAAGTCACCGACCAGGACGCTGGCTGCGTTGCCGAAGGCGGCATTGGCGGTTTCCCGGCCGCGTCGCAGTTCGGACTCGTCGACCACGTCGTCGTGCAGCAGGGTCGCGGTGTGGATGAATTCGACCACCGCCGCCAGTTCGTGATGGCGCGTGCCCTGGTAACCGAGGCTGCCGGCCGCCAGCAGCACCAGCGCCGGCCGCATGCGCTTGCCGCCGCTGTTGATGATGTATTCGGCAACCTGCCTGACCAGCACCACATCCGAATGCAAGCGGTCGCGGATGACCGCATCGACGGCCTTCATATCGGGCCCGATCAGGGCGTATAGCTGTTCCAGGGTCACGGTATTCGTTCTCGGGGTGAAGCGCGGAATCTTATGGGGCGGACCCCAGCCAGTCAAGGCCAATTCACTGCAGGTACGACCCTGTTCCGGGCTGCGGTTTGCTAAACTCGTGCTCATCAAAAAAGACGGGGAGACGGGGATGGACATTCGCGCGATCATTTCGCCAACGGTGCAGGATCGGGAAGCACTGGAAGAGTTTGCCGATGTACTGACCGACCGTGCCCCCGAGGTCGAGCGCGATGTGGCCCGACTGAAGAAGTCGCAAGGCGATAGGGAACTGACCGCCGACCTCTTTCGCGCCATCCACAACATCAAGGGCGATGCCGCCCTGTGCAAATTCGAGCTCGGGATCGCCATCGCCCATCCCATCGAGTCGATGATGTCTCGTTTCCGGGAAGGCGAAATCGTCTTTTCGGACTTGCTGGCCGAATTGATCCTGCTGGCCATCGACCGACTGGAACTGGCCACCGACGCGATACTTTCACGCAAGCCGCTGGAAAACCTGCGGCTGCTTGATTTGGTCCAGGGCCTGGACAAACTCGCGCTGGCCAGCGCCGACAAGGTCGACCTGCGCTGCGCGGAACTGATCGAGGCCGTGACCGGTTTCCCGCCGGTGATCACCGGCATGTCCAGCCGAGCCCCCAAGCTGGCCACGCCCAAGGTCGAACAAGTCAACGCCAGCGAAGACCTGCAGTTCTTCCGCTCGCTGGCCATGCAGTTCGAAAGCCGCTCGCCGCTATTCAAGGGACGCACGATGCGCATCCTGCGGCTGGCGCTGGAAACCAACAAGGCCGGCGACAACCTGATCGATCCGATACAACTGGAAGCCGCCGTCTATCTCCACGATGTCGGGATGATGCTGCTGCCCGAGGCCACCTGGCTCAAGGTCGGCAAGCTGACCGACGCCGACAAGGCGCTGCTGCGCAATCACCCCGGCTACGCGGCCGGCCTGCTGCAACGCATGAGCGGCTGGGAAGAAGCGGCACGCATGGTCGCCCAGCACCACGAAATGCCCGATGGTGGCGGTTACCCGAATCAACTCAAGCAAGCGGACATCTGCCCCGGCGCCAAGATACTGGCCATCGTCGACGCCTTCGAGGCGGTCATGCTCAAGCACATACACCGCGGCAAGAACCGCTCCGTACTGCGGGCCATTGCCGAAATCAACGCCTGTGACAAACAGTTCGCCCCGGAGTGGATCGCCCCGTTCAATGCCGTGATCCGCAAGACAATCGAAAGCTGATGAGTAACGAAGACAATCGCCGCTTCGGCGGCATTGCGCGCCTCTATGGCAGCGCCGCCTACCAGCGCCTGCGCGCCGCTCACGTCTGCGTGGTCGGCATTGGCGGGGTCGGTTCATGGGTCGCCGAAGCCCTGGCCAGAACAGCCGTCGGCAGGCTGACCCTGATCGATCTGGACATGGTGGCCGAATCCAACACCAACCGCCAGATTCACGCGCTCGAACCGGTGTTCGGCAAGGCCAAGGTCGATGCCATGGCTGAGCGCATCGCGCAGATCAATCCCGAGTGCGTGATTCAATGCATCGAGGACTTCGTCACCGTCGACAACATGGAAACCACCCTCGGCGGGAGCTTTGACGTCGTCGTCGACGCCATCGACCAGGCGCGCGTCAAAACCGCGATGATCGATTTCTGCAAGCGACGGAAACAGCCGATTGTGGTCGTCGGCGCGGCCGGCGGCCAGATCGACCCGACCCAGATTCGCGTCAGCGATCTCAGCCAGACCGTTCAGGATCCTTTGCTGGCCAAGGTCCGGGCCAGCTTGCGGCGGGAACACGGCTTTCCCCGTCAGGGAAAATTCGGCATTCCCGCCGTTTATTCAACGGAAGCGCTGCGCTACCCGGACAAAGGTGCCAGCTGCGACGTCGGCAGCGGGCCGGCGGGTTTGAACTGCGCCGGCTTCGGCTCCTCGGTCTGCGTCACCTCGGTCTTCGGCATGGCCGCCGCCAGTCACGCCATCGGGCTGATCACCGGCAAGTGAGTCAGGCGGCGCGCTGATCCAGCCAGACGCCCAGCCCCTGCGCATTGAGTTCCAGGTCGGTCGCCCAGATATCGAGGATGGCCTGATCGGACAGCCGGCAACCGTGCTGGCGCAAGGCGCCGAACAGGTAATCGGTCATCCCCTGCTTGATCCGTGCGTGGCGAGCTTCGCCCGCATTGGCTTCGCGCTCGGCCAGGGCCACCAGGGAATCGAGATGCAGCAGCAGTTCCGCAGCCCGAGCGGCAACATCGGGAACCTGGCCGTAATGCGTCAGATACATCGCCTGCGGCTCGAACGAGAGCAAGCGCTCGACCGAACGACGCATTTCTTCCGGCTCGAATTGCGTTGGCGTCGTCGTCGGGAAAATGAACTGGCGCTGCCCGACATCGAGTTCGCGATAGGAAAGTCCGAACATGTCGCCCGTGAAAATCGCACCGGCTTGGCGATCGACGATACAGATATGGTGGCGCGCATGCCCCGGTGTATCGAGACAGAGGAGTTCGCGGCCGGCCAGTGAAAAGACATGACCGTCGGCAGCTTCGATGATGCGCTCCTTGGCGATGGGAATGATTTCCCCATAGACCCGTTGCACGTATTCGGGACCGTACACGGCCGACACGCCCGCCACCAGCTTGGCCGGCTCGGCCATGTGACGCGCGCCCCGGGGATGCACGACCAGCTTGGCATTCGGGAAGGCCTGCATCATCGCTCCGGCGCCGCCGGCGTGGTCAAGATGGATATGGGTCAGCACCACATAATCGACTGCCGTCTCATCGAGCCCGAGACGGGTTAGGGCTGCCCTGGCGTTGGCTAGCGAATCGTTGCTGCCGGTATCGATGAAAGCAACCCGGCCGTTCTCGACAACCATGTGGATCGCCGCCAGAATCGGCCGCACATAACCCGCATCGAAAGCGATGATGCCGTTCCCGTAGTCGCGCCAGTCAAACATTCCATACTCCTCCGTATTGTCTGAAGTGACGATTATACGGCGACAGAAACGCAAAAACCCCCTCAGTGTTTTCTGAGGGGGTTTTGGTATTGGGTAGCCTGGCGGTGACCTACTTTCGCGAGCGGAAGCTCACTATCATTGGCGCTCATCTGTTTCACGGTCCTGTTCGGGAAGGGAAGGGGTGGGTCCAGAAGGCTATTGCCGCCAAGCGTAACTTGTATGTTCGTCGCGGGTTGAGTCGCGCCGAACGCAAAATGGTAGAAGGTTGATGTTGTGACTGCGGTATGAGTTTGCTGCAGTGTTACAAGGTTATAGGATCAAGCCGCACGGGCAATTAGTATCAGTTAGCTTAACGCATTACTGCGCTTCCACACCTGACCTATCAACGTCGTGGTCTTCGACGACCCTTTAGGGAGTTCAAGACTCCGGGAAATCTTATCTTAAGGCGAGTTTCACGCTTAGATGCTTTCAGCGTTTATCTCTTCCGAACATAGCTACCCGGCGATACGACTGGCGTCATAACCGGTACACCAGAGGTTCGTCCACTCCGGTCCTCTCGTACTAGGAGCAGCCCCCTTCAAATTTCCAGCGCCCACGGCAGATAGGGACCAAACTGTCTCACGACGTTTTAAACCCAGCTCACGTACCTCTTTAAATGGCGAACAGCCATACCCTTGGGACCGGCTACAGCCCCAGGATGAGATGAGCCGACATCGAGGTGCCAAACACCGCCGTCGATATGAACTCTTGGGCGGTATCAGCCTGTTATCCCCAGAGTACCTTTTATCCGTTGAGCGATGGCCCTTCCATACAGAACCACCGGATCACTATGACCTGCTTTCGCACCTGCTCGACTTGTGGGTCTCGCAGTCAAGCACGCTTTTGCCATTGCACTTTATGGGCGATGTCCGACCGCCCTAAGCGTACCTTCGTACTCCTCCGTTACCTTTTGGGAGGAGACCGCCCCAGTCAAACTGCCTACCATGCACGGTCCCCGATCAGGATTCACTGATCAAGGTTAGAACCTCAAACAAATCAGGGTGGTATTTCAAGGACGACTCCACCGAAACTAGCGTTCCGGTTTCACAGTCTCCCACCTATCCTACACAAACCGGTTCAAAGTCCAATGCAAAGCTGCAGTAAAGGTTCATGGGGTCTTTCCGTCTTGCCGCGGGGAGATTGCATCTTCACAAACATTTCAACTTCGCTGAGTCTCAGGAGGAGACAGTGTGGCCATCGTTACGCCATTCGTGCAGGTCGGAACTTACCCGACAAGGAATTTCGCTACCTTAGGACCGTTATAGTTACGGCCGCCGTTTACTGGGACTTCGATCAAGGGCTTGCACCCCATCAATTAATCTTCCAGCACCGGGCAGGCGTCACACCCTATACGTCCACTTTCGTGTTTGCAGAGTGCTGTGTTTTTATTAAACAGTCGCAGCCACCATTTCACTGCAACCCCATCGGCCTTCGAGAGTAAATCTCTACAACCTACCGGGGCACACCTTCTCCCGAAGTTACGGTGTCAATTTGCCGAGTTCCTTCTCCTGAGTTCTCTCAAGCGCCTTAGAATTTTCATCCTGCCCACCTGTGTCGGTTTGCGGTACGGTCGAATCTAGACTGAAGCTTAGTGGCTTTTCCTGGAAGCATGGTATCAATCACTTCAGCACCGTAGTGCCTCGTCGTCACGCCTCAGCTTAGCCCCCCGGATTTGCCTAAGGGGCACGCCTACACGCTTAAACCAACTATTCCAACAGTTGGCTGACCTAACCTTCTCCGTCCCCACATCGCATCTAGAATCGGTACAGGAATATTGACCTGTTTCCCATCGACTACGCTTTTCAGCCTCGCCTTAGGGGCCGACTCACCCTACGCCGATGAACGTTGCGTAGGAAACCTTGGGCTTTCGGCGAGGGAGCTTTTCACTCCCTTTATCGCTACTCATGTCAGCATTCGCACTTCTGATATCTCCAGCATCCTTTACAAGACACCTTCACAGACCTACAGAACGCTCCCCTACCATATCCTTACGGATATCCGCAGCTTCGGTGCATGGTTTGAGCCCCGTTACATCTTCCGCGCAGGACGACTCGACTAGTGAGCTATTACGCTTTCTTTAAAGGGTGGCTGCTTCTAAGCCAACCTCCTAGCTGTCTATGCCTTCCCACTTCGTTTCCCACTTAACCATGTCTTGGGGACCTTAGCTGGCGGTCTGGGTTGTTTCCCTCTTGACAATGGACGTTAGCACCCACTGTCTGTCTGCCTTGCTCGCACTTGACGGTATTCAGAGTTTGCCATGGTTTGGTAAGTCGCGATGACCCCCTAGCCATAACAGTGCTTTACCCCCGTCAGTGATACAAGACGCACTACCTAAATAGTTTTCGGGGAGAACCAGCTATTTCCAAGTTTGTTTAGCCTTTCACCCCTATCCACAGCTCATCCCCTAACTTTTCAACGTTAGTGGGTTCGGACCTCCAGTACCTGTTACGGCACCTTCATCCTGGCCATGGATAGATCACTTGGTTTCGGGTCTACGCCGTGCTACTCAACGCCCTTATCAGACTCGCTTTCGCTACGCCTTCCCTATTCGGTTAAGCTCGCAACACAACGTAAGTCGCTGACCCATTATACAAAAGGTACGCAGTCACCCCACAAGGAGGCTCCCACTGTTTGTATGCATGCGGTTTCAGGTTCTATTTCACTCCCCTCCCGGGGTTCTTTTCGCCTTTCCCTCACGGTACTGGTTCACTATCGGTCGATCACGAGTATTTAGCCTTGGAGGATGGTCCCCCCATGTTCAGACAAGGTTTCACGTGCCCCGCCCTACTTTTCGCTAACTTAGTACCACGGATCTGTTTTCGAGTACGGGGCTATCACCCACTACGGCCGGACTTTCCATTCCGTTCTTCTAACAGTTCCGCTATCACTAGCAGGCTCTTCCCCATTCGCTCGCCACTACTAGGGGAATCTCGGTTGATTTCTTTTCCTCCGGCTACTTAGATGTTTCAGTTCGCCGGGTTCGCCTCGCTTACCTATGTATTCAGTAAGCGATACCTCAAAGAGGTGGGTTTCCCCATTCGGATATCGGGGGATCAAAGCTTCATTGCCAGCTCCCCCCCGCTTTTCGCAGGCTTGCACGTCCTTCATCGCCTGTGATCGCCAAGGCATCCACCACATGCACTTAGTCGCTTGATCCTATAACCTTGTGTTCTCTTTCGAGAACGGCTACAGGCAAACTCATATTTGTGCTGTCTCATTTCGGCTAGAAATGAGAACAGATGCAATCACAACGTGTATCAGCAGCTCATCACTGCGATACACAACCTTCTTCCATTTTGTTAAAGAACGTAGCAATTGGTTGCCCAAAAGCCAAAGATAAACATCGCTGCTTATCTTTAGGTTTTGGTGGAGGATGACGGGATCGAACCGACGACCCCCTGCTTGCAAAGCAGGTGCTCTCCCAGCTGAGCTAATCCCCCGTGGTGACGTTGGTGGGTCTGGTTGGAATCGAACCAACGACCCCCGCCTTATCAAGACGGTGCTCTAACCGACTGAGCTACAGACCCTCGTCTGTTTGCTACTTCTGAACAACCGATAGGTTGTGGGTGCCAGGATGCTTCTCTAGAAAGGAGGTGATCCAGCCGCAGGTTCCCCTACGGCTACCTTGTTACGACTTCACCCCAGTCACGAACCCCGCCGTGGTAAGCGCCCTCCTTGCGGTTAGGCTACCCACTTCTGGCGGAACCCGCTCCCATGGTGTGACGGGCGGTGTGTACAAGACCCGGGAACGTATTCACCGCGACATGCTGATCCGCGATTACTAGCGATTCCGACTTCATGCAGGCGAGTTGCAGCCTACAATCCGGACTACGATCGGCTTTCTGGGATTGGCTCCACCTCGCGGCTTGGCAACCCTCTGTACCGACCATTGTATGACGTGTGAAGCCCTACCCATAAGGGCCATGAGGACTTGACGTCATCCCCACCTTCCTCCGGTTTGTCACCGGCAGTCTCGTTAAAGTGCCCAACCAAATGATGGCAATTAACGACAAGGGTTGCGCTCGTTGCGGGACTTAACCCAACATCTCACGACACGAGCTGACGACAGCCATGCAGCACCTGTGTCCAGGCTCCCTTTCGGGCACCAAGCCATCTCTGGCAAGTTCCTGGCATGTCAAGGGTAGGTAAGGTTTTTCGCGTTGCATCGAATTAATCCACATCATCCACCGCTTGTGCGGGTCCCCGTCAATTCCTTTGAGTTTTAACCTTGCGGCCGTACTCCCCAGGCGGTCAACTTCACGCGTTAGCTCCGTTACTAAAAGGTTTTACCCTCCCAACAACTAGTTGACATCGTTTAGGGCGTGGACTACCAGGGTATCTAATCCTGTTTGCTCCCCACGCTTTCGTGCATGAGCGTCAGTATTGGCCCAGGGGGCTGCCTTCGCCATCGGTGTTCCTCCACATCTCTACGCATTTCACTGCTACACGTGGAATTCCACCCCCCTCTGCCATACTCTAGTCTTCCAGTCATAAGCGCAGTTCCCAGGTTGAGCCCGGGGATTTCACGCCTATCTTAAAAAACCGCCTGCGCACGCTTTACGCCCAGTAATTCCGATTAACGCTCGCACCCTACGTATTACCGCGGCTGCTGGCACGTAGTTAGCCGGTGCTTCTTATTCCGGTACCGTCATCCACGCTGGGTATTAGCCAACGCGATTTCTTCCCGGCCGAAAGAGCTTTACAACCCGAAGGCCTTCTTCACTCACGCGGCATGGCTGGATCAGGGTTGCCCCCATTGTCCAAAATTCCCCACTGCTGCCTCCCGTAGGAGTCTGGACCGTGTCTCAGTTCCAGTGTGGCGGATCATCCTCTCAGACCCGCTACAGATCGTCGCCTTGGTAGGCCTTTACCCCACCAACTAGCTAATCTGACATCGGCCGCTCCGGGAGCACAAGGTCCGAAGATCCCCTGCTTTCCTGCGCACAGAATATGCGGTATTAGCTATCCTTTCGGATAGTTATCCCCCACTCCCGGGTACGTTCCGATGCATTACTCACCCGTTCGCCACTCGCCACCAGACCGAAGCCCGTGCTGCCGTTCGACTTGCATGTGTAAGGCATGCCGCCAGCGTTCAATCTGAGCCAGGATCAAACTCTTCAGTTCAATCCAACAAACTCGCAAATTCACTGACGGTAGATTTCTCTACCTCGATGGATCTCTCCATCTTATTTAGTGCGTTTGCCTTAATACATTTCGTGGCCGAAACCACTGCATCAAGACACCCACACCTATCGGTTGTCCAAACTTTTAAAGAGCATCGCCGCGCCAAATCAACACATCAATTCGTCTGCAGCAGAGAAGCGAGATTATGTAACACTTCCTCACCTCCGTCAAGCACTTCAGCAAAATTTCTTTCACCTCACCGCCTGCCTCACACCGCCGGAAACCCCGGCACCGCAAGGAAGGTGCGCATTCTACACACACCAAAAAATGCGTCAACACCTTTTTGAAAAGAAGATTCATCTTTTCCGATCGTCATCAACGAACATCACACTAAGCCCCTCTGTTAGAATGAAATTCGTTTTGCCATCCCGCCGCCTATCCAATGTTCAAATTCGGCTTTTCCGGCAGCTCTCCCTTATTGAGTGCCGGCCACACCAGACATCCACTATTACTTACACTGCTTGGCGCCAGCATGATCGCGGCCTTTGCGACCGCCCTTGCCGTCGCACCGGCTAACGACAACATCCCGCACCAAACGGTCATCGAGTCGCTACCTTCACCGATACCCGACCTTCTCGACAATACAGCGCATACGTTTTTCGCCGAAACCGTCATTCAGCGAGGCGACACCCTGCAGCGCATGCTTTCCCGCCTCAATATTGACGACAGCCAGGCAGTCGACTTTCTGAGAAACGCCCCTGAAGCTGCCCCGATCAGACAGGAGTTCATCGCCGGGCGGCGAGTCTCAGCCAGCGCCTCCGGTGACGGGAGTCTCATACAGCTGCATTTCCCACTCAACAGCCGGGACTCTGCCCTCACCATCAAGCGACTTGGCGACCATTTAGAAGCAACTCTTGTTGCCGATCGCCCTGAAATTCACCTGACGACCAAAAGCGCACAGATAGAGTATTCGCTCTTTGGGGCCACCGACGCAGCCGGCATCCCGGACGCAATCGCCATTCAACTGGCAGAGATATTCAGCAGCGAAATCGACTTCCACACCGATCTGCGCAAAGGTGACCGTTTTTCCGTCACCTACGAGACTCGTCACCAGGAAGGACAACCGACGCGCAGCGGACGTATCATCGCCGCAGAATTCATCAATGCCGGACAAGTCTACCGGGCACTCTGGCATGACCATGGCGATGATCGAGGCAGCTACCTGACACCGGACGGCAAACCACTGCAGAAGGCCTTTCTTCGCTCCCCGCTTGAGTTTTCCCGAATCAGCTCCGGTTTCAGCCGCCGCTTCCACCCCATCCTGCAAACATGGCGCGCCCATCAAGGGGTCGACTACGCGGCCCCCACCGGCACCCCGATCCGGGCGACCGCCAATGCCACGGTGGATTTTGTCGGAAAACAGAATGGCTACGGCAATGTGATCATCCTCAAGCACGACGACAAGCACACCACCCTCTACGCCCACCTCTCGCGCTTCGGCAGTGGAATTCGCAAGGGCCAGCGCGTCGGACAAGGCCAAACCATTGGTTACGTTGGCCAAACCGGCTGGGCTACCGGCCCACATCTACATTACGAGTTCCGCATCAACAACAAACCAGTGAATCCGCTATCGGCAAAGATCCCGGTGCTCGCCCCCAGCCTCTCAGCTGCTGAGCTGAGCGCATTCAGAACCGCCAGCCAACCGCACCTGGCCTTGCTTGAACGAATGCATCATTCTGAAATCGTCTACATGGAATAAAAAAAGGGGCCTTGAGCCCCTTTGTTATTCCATCTTTTCGAGAAATCAGGCGGAAAACGATGAGCCACAGCCACAGGTGGAAGTCGCATTGGGATTGCGGATCACAAATTGCGATCCCTCCAGGCCTTCGGTGTAATCGATTTCGGCACCAACGAGATACTGGTAGCTCATCGGATCAATCAACAACTGCACACCATTCTTCTCCATGGTGGTGTCGTCTTCGGCCACTTCCTCATCAAAGGTGAAGCCGTACTGGAAACCGGAACAACCGCCGCCAGTCACGAAGACCCGCAACTTGAGGCCAGCGTTTCCTTCTTCTTCGATCAGTTCCTTGACCTTGTTCGCCGCGCTATCCGTGAAGACGATGGGCGCCAGGTTTTCTACAGCAGCATTCATGAATCACTCCTAAAGATTCGTTTGTACGTGGTTTAGTCCGCGATCGGCGGTATTGGTTCCTGCTGAGGGGATTTCTCATACACCAAGCGACCTTCGATGACCGCCCCTTGATGCATTTCAATCGACTCGTATGCCACATCCCCGACAATTCTTGCCTTGGGTTGCATTTCCAGCGTCTCGGTGACAGTGACCGGACCGACAATCGTCCCGTTCAAAACGAGATGCGCAACCGACACCGCGCCTTCGATGCGCGCCTGATCACTGACGACCAGGGTAGACGACGAGGCACCGGAAACAGCTTCCACGCAACCGCGCACTTCGCCGTCAACCCTCAAGCCTCCGCTGAAGCGCACCTTGCCTTCAATACAAGTCCCGACACCTATCAGGCTATCAATCCTGGCCTGTGCTCCGGCGGGTGGTTTTTTTCCAAACATCCAGCCTCCTTTGTAACGCCCGGCGCTACCACCATAAAACGATCAAATGACCGCCGCTTCCTTGGTCACGAGTTTACCATCCTGAAACAGGCGCACCTCGGCAGATACAAGAACTGCACCGCCAGGCAATTCAATCACGCCTTCGCGACGAAGGAAATGACGCACCTCAACAATTCCATCCTGCCCCGCCGGCAGCACAAGTTGCCGGGATTGAGCATCAGGGGCCTTGTATGTCACAACAACTTCGTAACGCCCCCGGAAACCAGCACCTCGCTGCACGGACTGATAGGCCAACAACAAGCGATAGCGGTAGCCGCCGCCGGCATTGCTCGATATGCGAAAGCTTTCGATCCTGATTTTGGCTTCCTGCCCGATCACGGGAATCAAGCGCTCGAAAATCAGCATATCCTCCTTGAGGGCCGAGTTCTCGGCCTCGAGCGACTGAATTCTGGTGAGCAGCTGCTGCTGCGCCGCACGCTCAATACTGACTGCATTTTGACCGGTCCCGACGCTGGCGCGCAAAAGATCAAGTTCTGATTGCTGCACCCGGACCTGGTTCTGAAGCTCGGCCAACTGCCCGCCACCAAAACTGGCGGACTGAATGAACCATGCGGCAGCAAAGCCAATCGCCATCAGCAACACCCCGAAACCGACCAGCCATTGACGCGGCAACTCACTGCGCACAACGACACGCGGTGCGGATATACCGAATCGACGACGGAATCTTTTGAAACGCAGGCTTACTGCGGGTGTGTGCATCCGATGGAACTCATGGTTGATACGAAATGCGCAAGCTTGCGCATATTCCAGAAGAGCAGCAAAGGCACCCCGGATGAGCGTCAGATGATAACACCCGAACCCCGGAAACGAAAAAGCCGCCCAAAGGCGGCTTTCTGAACAGCGTAGCGCTTAGCGCTTGGAGAACTGCTTCCGGCGACGGGCCTTGTGGAAGCCAACTTTCTTACGTTCGACTTCACGTGCGTCGCGGGTCACGAAACCAGCCTTGGACAGTGCCGGCTTGAGCGCAGCATCGTATTCGATCAGGGCACGCGTGATGCCATGACGAACTGCACCAGCCTGACCCGATTCGCCACCACCAGTGACGTTGACCTTGATATCGAAGCCAGCCAGTTGCTCAACCAGCGCCAGCGGCTGACGAACGATCATGCGGCCGGTTTCGCGAGAAAAGAACTGGTCGACCGGCTTGCCATTGACAACGATGACGCCAGAACCACGCTTCATGAAAACACGAGCAACGGCGCTCTTACGACGACCGGTACCGTAGAAATAAGCTTCAGCCATGATATCCCCTTAGATTTCCAGAGCCTTCGGCTGCTGGGCAGTGTGAGGATGCTGGTCACCGGCGTAGCACTTGAGCTTCTTCAGCATGGCGTAGCCCAGCGGCCCCTTCGGCAACATGCCTTTGACGGCGGTTTCCAGAGCGCGACCCGGGAAACGTTGCTGCATCTTCTTGAAATTGGTTTCGTAGATACCGCCGGGATAACCGGAGTGACGGAAGTACTTCTTGTCGTCAGCCTTGTTACCGGTAACGGTGATCTTGTCGACGTTGGTAACGACGATGAAATCGCCGGTATCAACGTGCGGCGTGTAAATAGCCTTGTGCTTGCCACGCAGGCGGCGAGCAATTTCGGTAGCGAGGCGGCCGAGCACCTTGTCTGTGGCGTCTACCACAAACCACTCGCGCTTCACCTCATGTGGCTTGGCGGAAAACGTTTTCATGTGTGTGCCGTCCTGAAAAAATGGGCGCAGATTTGAGAAAGCCGTGGAGTGTAACCATAGACGAGCGCACTGTCAATCACCAAATCGGAGATAGAGCAAATACCCAGGCAAAAAAAACGCGGCTCGCTGAGCCGCGTTAAATCCACACCAAAGGAGGAGGGTGGAGGAGACAATCCTGAACCGAAGTCCAACTAACCAAAGCACTTCAGTTCGTACGGTTCCCATTTTGCCCAAAGTGCAAACATCGAGCAAGTGATTTTTGTGCGCCGCACAATGATTTGACCAATAAACATCTAAATTTAATTTATCCTAACTAACCAACTGTTAACTATGATTTATACAAACATCCAGTAAATAAGTATTGCTAAAAGTAATCCATGGCACCGCCCCGGGCAACCGCCCTGACTCGTTAGCAAATGCTGCATTGCAACATAGCGCCTTTCGACAAATCCTTTAGAATTGGCGCCTCAACTTACAGGAGCAAGCAGGATGGAGTGCACGGTCAGATGGATGGGTAGCGACGCAGGGATGTCGTTTGTCGCGGAAACAGGCAGCGGCCACACAGTCGTGATGGATGGCGCCCCCGAAGCCGGCGGCAGAAACCTTGCCCCGCGACCGATGGAACTACTACTGGCCGGCACTGGCGGCTGCACCGCCTTCGATGTCGTGATGATCCTGAAGAAAGGGCGGCACGCAGTTACCGCATGCGACGTCAGCCTCAGCGCTGAACGCGCAGAAACCGACCCCAAGGTGTTTACCCGGGTGCACTTCCATTACCGCGTCAAAGGCCAGCAACTGAAGCCCGAGGCAGTCGCGCGCGCAATTGAACTTTCCAAGGAAAAGTACTGCTCCGCTTCGATCATGCTGGCGCAATCCGCAGAAATAACCGCCGATTTCGAGATCGTGGAAGCTTAAGTCAGACGCGATAGGACAGGCCGGTCATCACCTTGGCCGTTGTCCGCATCCCGAGCCGGACCGGCTGCGGCAGGTCGACAGCCCCGTAACGGGTCGCCATTTCTGCGTGATTGATTTCATCCAGACGCATCTGCTCGACAATCGCACGCGATTTTGCATCGTTCTCCGGCAAAAGCGCCAGATGACTGTCGAGATGCGCTTCGACCTGGCGCTCCGTTTCCGCCAGGAACCCCAGATTCCACTTGTCGCCAAGCAGGCCGGCAGCCACCCCGATCGACAGTGAGCCGAGATACCAGAGCGGATTCAACACGCTCGTGCGCCCGCCCAATTCAGCGATCCGGCGTTCGGTCCACGCCAGATGCTCGGTTTCTTCATCGGCCGCCTTGCGCAAGGCATCGCGCACCTCAGGATCGCGCGAGGTGAGAGCCTGCCCCTGATACAGCGCCTGGGCACAGACCTCGCCACAATGATTGACACGCATCAGGCCAACAACGTGGCGCCGCTCCTCCGCATCCAGCGCGCAGTCCGGAATATCGTTGCCGGGCACAGGGCGCACTGTCGTCGCTGACGCAGCCAGCGTGCGCAAGGCGCGATCAAACTCAAGGATCAAGGCGTCAATCGACATAAAATCACCACGTCATGTTCGATGGATGTCCGCCCTTGTTGAGCGCATCCCTGGCTTCATCCGGCGTACGGACGATCACGCCCCCCGGGCAGAAATAATCGAGGAAGAGCGCGGCATGCTGGCGATTGGGCGCAATATTACGAATTTTCTCCCACGCCTCGTTGCGCGAAGGCGACCACGAACCGTCGCGCCTTGCCGATGCGTAGATGCGCTTTTCCCGGGAGGCACACCGCATTCCCTCGAAGGTCATGTTACGCGCCCCGCCCGGCGTTTCCACCAGAAGGACATAGCGAACCACACCATCCCCCCCGACCGTAATGGATGCCGGATCGACCAGAAAACGATTGCTTGCTGCCGCACTGACAAAAAACGCCTGCATGCCCTCCGCCGCAGGCACGGCCGGGAAAACCACCTCAGCCTCACGCCAGATCACCGGCTCTTCATCGAACGCAGAAGACGCCCAGGCACTCCCGGCAAGGCTGAGCAGGAAACCAAGGCAAAAAATATTCGGGCGTTTCATGCTCAAGCTCCATCTTCCCGAGGCAAATCGGAAGTTTCGGACTCCCCCCGCCGGGGACCACGCGGATGTCGACGGTCCTGCTCCAGGAAGCGCACCAGTTCGTTCAAGGCCTGCTGGTAGACACCGCGCTTGAACTCGATCACCGCGTCGAGCGGCACCCAGTAATCATTCCAGCGCCAGGCATCAAACTCCGGCTTGGCCGTTGCACGCAAGCTGACATCGCTGTCGCGCCCGACAAGGCGCAACAGGAACCAGATCTGCTTCTGGCCTTTGTACGACCCGCGCCATTCGCGCTTGATCCATTGATTCGGCACTTCATAACGCAGCCAGCCCTTGGTCCGCCCGAGAATGCGCACGTGCTCGGGACGTAGCCCGACCTCTTCGTGCAGTTCCCGGTACATCGCTTCTTCGGGGGTTTCACCCCGCTTGATGCCACCTTGTGGAAACTGCCAGGAATGTTCACGTATGCGCTTGCCCCAGAAGACCTCGTTTTTGGCGTTGCAAAGAATGATGCCGACGTTCGGGCGAAAGCCTTCGCGGTCGAGCATAGAAAACCTGCTAAAAATATTGGGTTACCTGAATTCTTTCACAAAGGACGTCGATACGCAAAAAAGCGGCAAACCAGCGGCTCCGTGTAAAATTCGATTTTTGCCACGAATTCAAGAGCATCCCATGCGCACTACGCAGTTCTTCTTCACCACCCTCAAGGAAGCCCCGGCCGACGCCGAAGTCATCAGCCAGAAAATGATGCTGCGTGCCGGTTACATCAAACGCTCCGCCGCCGGCATCTATACGTGGATGCCGCTCGGCCTGCGCGTGCTGCGCAAGGTCGAGAACATCGTCCGCGAGGAAATGAACGCCGCCGGCGCACTGGAGCTGCTGATGCCGGCCGTACAGCCGTTCGAACTGTGGGAAGAATCCGGGCGCGGCCCGGCCTACGGCCCGGAACTGCTGCGTTTCAAGGACCGCCACCAGCGCGATTTCGTGATCGGCCCGACGCACGAGGAAGTGATCACGGATGTTGTCCGTCGCGACGTCAAGAGCTACCGCCAGTTGCCGATCCACCTCTACCAGATCCAGACCAAGTTCCGCGACGAAATCCGCCCGCGCTTCGGTGTCATGCGTGGTCGCGAATTCCTGATGAAGGACGGCTATTCCTTCCACACCTCGTTCGACGACCTGGTCCGTGAATACGGCAACATGTACGGCACCTACAGCCGCATCTTCACCCGCCTCGGCCTGAAGTTCCGCGCCGTCGCGGCCGACACCGGCTCGATCGGCGGCGACGGGTCGCATGAATTCCACGTCCTGGCCGATTCCGGCGAGGATGACATCGCCTTCTGCCCGGACTCCGATTACGCGGCCAACGTCGAACTCGCCGAAGCCGTCGCCCCGGCGACGCCACGTGCCGCCCCCGCCAAGACCATGGAAAAGATCGCGACCCCGGGCAAGATGGCCTGCGCCGACGTCGCCGAATCCCTGGCGGTGGATGTCCGCAACATCGTCAAGAGCATCGCCGTCGTCAGCGAGCAGGAAGACGGTGGCAAGAAGTTCGCGCTGCTGCTGCTGCGTGCCGACCACGAACTGAACGAGATCAAGGCCGGCAAGATCGCCGCACTCGGCGCCTTCCGCTTCGCTTCCGATGGTGAAGTCCAGGAATACCTCGGCTGCGTCCCGGGCTATATCGGGCCGGTCGGCGTCGACGCCAGCAAGGTCAGCGTATTTGCCGACCGCACGGTCGCCGCGATGAGCGACTTCGTCTGCGGCGCCAACGAAGCCGGCTTCCACCTCAGCGGCGTCAACTTCGGCCGCGATCTGCCGGAGCCGGAAGTCTTCGATATCCGCAACGTTGTCGCCGGCGACCCGTCGCCGGACGGCAAGGGCGTGCTCGACATCTGTCGCGGCATCGAGGTCGGCCACATCTTCCAGTTGCGCACCAAGTACGCCAAGGCCCTGAACTGCGCCTTCCTGGACGAACAGGGTAAAAGCCAGATCATGGAGATGGGCTGCTACGGCATCGGCGTCTCGCGCATCGTCGGCGCCGCCATCGAGCAGGGCAATGACGACAAGGGCATCATCCTGCCGCCGTCTATTGCCCCGTTCGCCGTCTGCATCGTACCCATGGGTTACCACAAGAGCGAAGCCGTCAAGGTCGCTGCCGACCAGCTCTACGCCGACCTGAAGCAACTCGGCATCGATGTCGTGCTCGATGACCGCAACGAGCGCCCCGGCGTCATGTTCGCCGACATGGAGCTGATCGGCATTCCGCACCGCGTGGTCATCGGCGAACGCGGCCTGAAGGACGGCCAGTTCGAGTACAAGGGCCGCACCGACGCGGAAGCGACGATGGTCGCCCAGGGCGAGATCGTTGGCCTGCTGCAAGGGAAGCTGTGCGCGGCCTGATCGGCCTGCTGTTACTGCTCGGGGCATCGGCCGTCCACGCCGGTGCCCAGCAGTACGAACCGATGGCGGCCAGCGTCCGGGCCGCCCTGCACGCCGCCGTTTCCGACAGCCGGCCGCCGGCGAGTTCCTTCCGCACACCACTGGAGGCCGCCGACTGGCTGGGCGCAATGTCGCAGCGACTGGAAAAGCGCATCCCCGACCGCGACTACCGGATCGACCTGTTGCGCAGCATTCATTACGAAGCGACCCGCGCCGGCCTCGATCCGCAGCTGGTGCTCGGCCTGATCCAGGTCGAATCAGGATTCCGCAAATATGCCGTGTCCTCGGTCGGCGCCCGCGGCTACATGCAGGTCATGCCGTTCTGGATCAAGGTCATCGGCCAGCCGGACGACAACCTGTTCGACATGCGCACTAACCTGCGCTACGGCTGCACCATCCTGCGCCACTATCTGGATATCGAAAAAGGCGACCTCTACCGCGCACTGGGCCGCTACAACGGCAGCCTGGGCAAGGCCGAATATCCGAACATGGTGCGCGCCGCCTGGCACAAGCAGTGGCATTACGACGCCAGCCCGAGCGGGCTGAGCGCCGTCAATCGCTGATCAGCGGCCGAAACCGCCCATTCCCCCCAGGCCGCCGGGCAGCATGCCCTTCATGCCGCGCATCAGCTTGCCCATGCCGCCCTTGGAAAACTGCTTCATCATCTTCTGCGTCTGCTCGAACTGATTTAGCAGACGATTGACTTCCTGCACCTGAACGCCCGCCCCCATGGCAATGCGCCGCTTGCGACTGGCCTTGATCAGTTCCGGCTTGGCCCGCTCGGCCGGCGTCATCGAATTGATGATGCCCTCGACCCGACCGATCATCTTGTTCTCGGCCCCGGCCGGCAACTGACCGGCCGCCTGGGCGAACTGCGCCGGCAGCTTGTCCATCAGCGAACCGAGACCGCCCATGGCGCGCATCTGGCCGATCTGCGCCTTGAAATCGTTGAGATCGAAGCCCTTGCCGGACTTGAGCTTCTTGGCGAAGGCCAGCGCCTTTTCCTCGTCGATGCCCTTCTTCGCTTCCTCAATCAGCGACAACACGTCGCCCATGCCGAGGATGCGCGAAGCCATCCGCTCCGGATGGAAGGCTTCGAGACCGGTCAGCTTTTCGCCGACACCGGCGAACTTGATCGGCTTGCCGGTGATGTGACGCACCGACAACGCCGCACCACCGCGCGCGTCACCATCAAGCTTGGTCAGCACGACACCGGTCAGCGGCAGCGCCTCGTTGAACGAGCGCGCCGTATTGACCGCATCCTGACCGAGCATGGCATCGACCACGAACAGCGTCTCGATCGGCTTGATCGCCGCATGCAGGCGCTTAATTTCGGCCATCATTTCTTCGTCGATCGCCAGACGACCGGCGGTATCGACCAGCAGCACGTCATGGTAGTGGCGCTTGGCCCAGTCGATTGCTGCCGTGGCAATGGCTTCCGGCTTCTCGCCGACAGCCGACGGGAAGAAATCGACACCGGCCTGGCCGGCCACCGACTTCAATTGCTCGATCGCCGCCGGACGATAGACGTCACAGGAAACGACCAGCACCTTCTTCTTGTGGTTTTCCTTGAGGAACTTGGCCAGCTTGCCGACCGTGGTCGTCTTGCCGGCGCCCTGCAGACCAGCCATCAGCACGATGGCAGGCGGCTGGGTGTTGAAATTGATGCCTTCGTGGGCGTCGCCCATGATTTTGGTCAGTTCGCCATGAACGACACCGATCAGCGCCTGCCCCGGGTTGAGCGAGCCGATGACCTCCTGGCCGACCGCTTTTTCCTTGACGGCAGCGATGAAATCCTTGACCACGGGCAAGGCCACATCGGCTTCGAGCAGGGCCATGCGCACCTCGCGCAGGGCATCGGCGATATTGGATTCGGTCAGGCGGGCTTCGCCCTTGAGCGTCTTCATGACGCGGGCAAGGCGGGTGGTCAGGTTGTCGAGCATGTCAGATGGGCTTCGAGTAGAATTCGGGAATGGTCGACATTGTAATTCAGCTTCTGCCGCATATCCTCGCCGCCGTCCTTTACGGCGGACTCGGCTTCCATTTCTGGAACACCCGCTGGCGCGACAAGGACGGCCAATGCGTCGCCTGCCCGATGCAGACCTGGGAACGCACCGCTATCGGCATCACCTTGCTGATCCACGGCTTCGGGCTGTTCGGCACCCTACTCAGCGCCGACGGCATGCGCTTTTCTTTCGCCCTGGCGCTGTCGCTGATGATGTGGCTGGCCGTGCTGATCTACTGGCTGGAGAGCTTCATGGCCAGAATGGAAGGCATGCAGCCGATGGTGTTGCCGATCGCCGCGGCCTGCGCCCTGTTGCCGGCGGTTTTCCGTGCTGACCACGTGATCGGCCTGGCCGGCGCCACTGGCTTCCAGTTCCATTTCCTGACCGCCATGCTGGCCTATAGCCTGCTGACGCTGGCCGCCTTGCACGCCATTTTCATGGGCTTCACCGAGAGCGCCCTGCATCGCCGCGTCGTCCGCCGCAGCCTGGCCAGCCTGCCGTCGCTGATGGCCATGGATTCGCTGCTGTTCCGCATGCTGATGCTGGGCTTCATCCTGCTGACGCTGGCTGTCGGCAGCGGCCTGCTGTTTTCCGAAGCCATTTTCGGCAAGCCCCTACACATCGACCACAAAGTCGCCTTCGCCATCGCTTCCTGGTGCATCTTCGCCACCCTGCTGGCTGGGCGCCACTTCTGGGGCTGGCGCGGCAAGCGCGCCTTGCGCCTGACCCTGGCCGGTTTCGGCCTGCTCATCCTGGCCTACTTCGGCAGCCGTTTCGTGATGGAAGTCATCCTCGGCCGCCTCTGAAATGCACGCCATTCCCCTTTCGGTACAACTCGGCATCCTGGTTGGCCTGCTCGCCCTGTCTGGCCTGTTCTCGATGAGCGAGACAACAATGATGGCCGCCAACCGCTTCCGCCTGCGCCATCTGGCGCAAAGCGGCCACCGCGGCGCGCAGAAGGCCATCGCCCTGCTCGACAATACCGACAAGATGCTCGGCGTCATCCTGCTCGGCAACAATCTGGTCAATGCCGCCGCCGCCACCCTGGTCAGCGTCATCGCATTGCAGTTGTTCGGCGAGGAAAAATGGGCGCTCGGCGCCGGCACCTTGATCATTACCTTCGCCATCCTGGTCTTCTCGGAAATCACGCCGAAGATCATCGGCGCCACCTACGCCGACCGCCTGGCCCCGATCATCGCCTACATCCTGACGCCCTTGCTGCGCATCTGTTATCCGATCATCTGGTTCGTCAACCTTTTCGCCGCCGCCATCCTGCGTATGCTCGGTTTGTCGCTGCGTCCTTCCGCCGAAGCCAGCCGTCTTTCGCCAGAAGAGTTGCGCAGCCTGGTGCTGGAATCATCCAACGTCATCCCGAAGAAACACCAGGCCATCCTCGGCAGCCTGTTCGATCTGAATGCCATCACCGTCGAAGACATGATGACGCCGCGCGGCAATATCGAGATCCTCGATATCGAACAGGAATGGGAGGCGGTGCATCAGCAACTGATGACCAGCCACCACAGTCGCCTTCCTGTCTGTCGGGGGTCGCTCGATCATCTGGTCGGCATCCTGCCGGTACGGCGCCTGCTGTCGGGCGTCGGCTCGACCGAATTCGATGAGAGCGCGCTGCTGGCACAGGTTCAGCCTGCCTATTACATCCCGGCCGGTACCGCAGTCTTCTCCCAATTGAGCTTTTTCCAGGAAAACCGCCAGCGCATCGGTTTCGTCATCGATGAATACGGCGAAATCCTGGGCCTGCTGACCCTTGAGGACATCATTGAAGAAATCGTCGGGGACTTCACCACCTCCGGCACAGGAACAGACAATGATCTTGAGTGGGATGAAGACGGCAGCATCGTCGTAGAAGGTGCACGCCCCTTGCGTGACCTGAACCGCATGCTCGACCTGGACTTTCCGCTGGACGGCCCGAAGACCCTGAACGGACTGATTCTGGAACATTTCCAGGACATTCCGGAAGCCGACGTCAGCCTGAAGTTGAACAATATTGCCGTCGAAATACTGCAAACCCAGAATCGTAGTGTGGTTACTGCACGTATTTATCGGCCCGTAACACCCGAAACCCCTGACAGTCTTTACAAAGAACCGGTCACGTAGCATCATCGGGCGATCCAGACGGCATCCGACATCCCCGAATCTCCATGGCAGCAACTCCGCAAAACTCCCCGCTCAGCGGCCTCGCCCGCGCCCTTGTCCAGGCCGGCCGCCTGAAAGAAGGCGAAGCCGAGGAGTTGGCACAACAGGCCCTGGCGGCGAAGTTGCCCCTGATCGAACAGATCATCGTTGCGAAAAAGGCGACCTCGCTTGAAATTGCGCGCTTCTCGGCAGAAACCTTCGGTTATCCATTATTTGACCTCGATGCCATCGACGAACGTCACATTCCTCAGGATGCCATTGACCGCAAGCTGATCGCCACCCACAAGGTCGTGCCGCTGAACAAGCGCGGCAATCGCCTCTCGGTGGCCATCGCCGACCCAACCAACCTGCGGGCGCTCGATGAAATCCGCTTCCAGACCGGACTGACCGTCGATCCCATCGTCGTCGAGCACCCCAAGTTACTACCGCTGGTTGCCAAATTCTCGGAATCGGCATCCGATGCGCTCAAAAATCTGGCCGACGATGACATCAACCTGGACTTTCTCGACGAGGAAGCCGCAGGAAAAACCGATGAAGCAAGCGCTCAGGAGATCGACGACGCACCAGTCGTCAAGTTCATCCAGAAGATGTTGCTTGACGCCATCAACGACGGCGCTTCCGATATCCACTTCGAGCCTTACGAAAAGTACTACCGGATCCGTTTCCGGGTCGACGGCATTCTCCGGGAAGTTGCGACACCACCATTGGCAATCAAGGAAAAGATCGCCTCGCGGATCAAGGTCATCTCGCGCCTGAACATCGCCGAAAAGCGGGTCCCGCAGGATGGCCGGATGAAACTGGTGCTATCCAAGTCGCGGGCCATCGATTTCCGGGTCAGCACCCTGCCAACGCTGCAGGGCGAAAAAATCGTGCTGCGTATTCTTGATCCGGCCTCAGCCACGCTCGGCATCGATGCGCTTGGCTACGAACCCGAACAGAGGGCGGTCCTGCTCGACGCCATCAACCGCCCTTACGGCATGGTTCTGGTCACCGGCCCAACAGGTTCCGGCAAGACCGTTTCGCTCTACACCTGCCTGAACATCCTCAATAAGGATGGCGTCAACATTGCCACGGCCGAGGATCCCGCAGAAATCAATCTGTCAGGCATCAATCAGGTCAACGTCGACGACCGCGCTGGCCTGACCTTCCCGGTGGCTTTGAAGGCCTTCCTGCGCCAGGATCCGGACATCATCATGGTTGGTGAAATCCGTGACCTGGAAACCGCAGAAATCGCCATCAAGGCAGCCCAGACCGGCCACATGGTGCTGTCCACGCTGCACACCAACGATGCGCCGCAGACATTGACCCGCCTGATGAATATGGGCGTACCGACCTTCAATATCGCCTCCAGCATCCTGCTGATCACCGCACAACGACTGGCCAGGCGCCTGTGCAACTGCAAGCAGCCCATGCATGTTCCCGAACAAGCCTTGCTCGACGCCGGCTTCAAACCGGAGGACCTTGACGGCAGTTGGACGCTGTATGGCCCGCACGGCTGCGAACGCTGCAAAGGGAGCGGCTACAAGGGACGGGTCGGCATCTATCAGGTCATGCCGGTCAGCGAAGCCATGCAGCGCCTGATCATGAGCGGGGCAACCGCTCTCGACCTGGCCAACCAGGCGCGCGCAGAAGGGGTCAAGGACCTGCGCGAATCCGGCCTGCTCAAAGTGAAACAAGGACTGACCTCGCTCGATGAAGTGCTGAGCACGACGAACGCCTAAAAAGGATAGCGGAATGGCAAGCCTAGCGAAAACAAAGACATCTGCCGTCAAGGAAAGCACGTTTCAGTGGGAGGGTCGCAACAAAGACGGAAAAATCGTTCGCGGTGAATTGCGCGCCGCCACCGAAACCGTCGTCCAGAACACTTTGCGTCGCCAGGGCATCACCAATGCCAAGATCAAGAAACTGCGTTTCAAATCGGGCGGTAGCGTCTCAGACAAGGACATCACGCTGTTCACCCGGCAACTTGCCACGATGATGAAATCCGGCGTTCCCCTGCTTCAGTCCTTCGACATCGTCGGACGCGGCCACTCCAACCCGGCCGTCGGCAAACTGCTGCTCGACATCAAGTCCGACGTCGAGACCGGCAGCTCACTATCCCAGGCATTCCGCAAATACCCGCTGTACTTCGACGCGCTGTTCTGCAACCTGATTTCCGCCGGCGAACAAGCCGGTATTCTCGACTCGCTGCTCGACCGCCTGGCCACATACAAGGAAAAGATCCTGGCGATCAAGAGCAAGATCAAGAAAGCATTGTTCTACCCGATCGCCATTATTATCGTTGCCTTCGTCATCACCGCCGTGATCATGATTTTCGTGATTCCAGCTTTCAAAGAGCTGTTCACCAGCTTTGGTGCCGATCTACCACTCCCGACCCTGGTGGTCATGACCATCTCGGATTTCTTCGTTGCCTGGTGGTGGGCCATCTTTGGCGCCATTGGCGGCGGCATCTATGCCTTCCTGCAAAGCTGGCGGCGTTCTGAAAAAATCCAGATGATCATGGACAGACTGCTGCTGCGCCTGCCTATTTTTGGCGAGCTCGTCCGTAAATCAATCATCGCACGGTGGACGCGGACTCTATCTACCATGTTTGCGGCAGGCGTACCCTTGGTCGAATCACTGGAGTCCGTTGGCGGCGCCGCCGGTAATCATGTTTACAGACAGGCGACACGTCAGATTCAGGGAGAGGTTTCAACTGGCACCAGCCTAACTGTCGCCATGCAGAATGCCAACATCTTCCCCAACATGGTCACCCAGATGGTCGCTATCGGCGAAGAATCAGGCGCGCTCGACTCAATGCTCTCAAAAGTTGCTGACTTTTTCGAACAGGAGGTTGATGACTCCGTAGAAGCTTTATCAAGCTTGATGGAGCCAATCATCATGGTCGTCCTGGGCACCTTGATTGGCGGCATGGTTGTTGCCATGTATCTACCGATCTTCAAGATGGGCGCGGTGGTCGGCGGATGATGCCGGAAACCCTGGGCGGGCTCGTGCTCGCAGCCGGCCTGCTGGGACTGTGCATCGGCAGTTTCCTGAACGTGGTCATCCATCGCCTGCCCAGGATGATGGAAAGCGACTGGCAACGCCAATGCGCAGAATTGCGGGGCGAGGCCGTCGATGCCGCAGAGGCCTTTAATCTCGCGCACCCCCGTTCTCGTTGCCCACATTGCGGCCATCGGATCAGTGCGCTGGAAAATATCCCCCTACTCAGTTACCTGCTGATCCTGCGTGGCAAATGCTCCGGCTGCTCAGCCCCGATATCGCTGCGCTACCCGCTGGTGGAGGCGCTGACCGGCGCGCTGTCCGCCTACGCGGTCTGGCACTTCGGTTACACAGCTGCCGCTGTCGGCGCACTGCTACTGGTCTGGGCGCTGATCGCACTGACCTTCATCGATTTCGACACGCAACTGCTGCCGGACAGCATTACCCTGCCCCTGCTCTGGCTCGGCCTGGCATTCAATCTGGCCGGCACTTACACCACCATCGATCAGGCGGTCATCGGCGCAATGGCGGGCTATCTCGTCCTGTGGAGCATTTTCTGGCTGTTCAAGCTGGCGACCGGCAAGGAGGGCATGGGCTACGGCGACTTCAAACTGCTGGCCGCACTCGGCGCCTGGCTGGGCTGGCAATCGCTGCCAGCGGTCATCCTGCTTTCATCGCTGGTCGGCGCCATCGTCGGCATCTGCCTGATCGTGCTCGCCCGACACGGTCGCAACGTCCCCATCCCCTTCGGCCCCTACCTGGCCGCGGCAGGACTGATCGCCCTTTTCTGGGGGCAAACGCTGACGGAAAGCTATCTCGGCATTGCCTATTGAAAACGGAATTGCCGACCCGATATAAAGGGAAAGCTCTTTCGGTTACAATTCAAGGTTTTGGAGGATTCCCATGCCGATTTACGAATATCGCTGCGACTCCTGCGGTTTTCAAAAGGAACACCTGCAGAAACTGAGCGATGCGCCGCTCACCGCCTGCCCGTCCTGCGGCCAGGAAAGCTATGCCAAATTGCTGTCGGCCGCCGGCTTCCAGCTCAAGGGCAGCGGCTGGTACGCCACCGACTTCAAGGGCGGTAGCGCCCCCAAGACCCCACCGCCCTGCCAGACAGGCGAAGGAAGCTGTTCATCGTGCGTGGCCAGCTGATCAAGCGCTATTTCATCACCGGACTGTTGATCTGGGTCCCGCTGGTCATCACGGCCTGGGTCCTGTCGGTCATCGTCAATACGCTTGATCAGACACTACACCTGTTGCCGGAAGTCCTGCATCCGCGCAACCTCTTCGGCTTCTCCATTCCCGGGGTCGGCGCCCTGCTGACCCTGGCGATCATCCTGTTTACCGGCCTGCTCGCCGCCAACTTCATCGGCGAAAAGCTGGTCCGCTGGTGGAATGCCCTGCTCTCCCGCATTCCTGTAGTCAACTCGGTCTACAAGGCGGTCAAGCAGGTTTCCGACACGCTGTTCGCACCAAACGGCAATGCCTTCCGCAAAGCCCTGCTGGTCCAGTACCCGCGTCATGGTGCCTGGACCATCGCCTTCCTGACCGGCCGACCCGGCGGCGACATCAAGAATCACCTCGACGGTGACTATGTCAGCGTCTATGTCCCGACCACACCGAATCCCACCTCGGGCTTTTTCCTGATGATGCCAAGGGCTGATGTCGTCGAACTCGACATGACGGTCGACGAAGCCCTCAAATACATCATCTCGATGGGTGTCGTGGCGCCACCGCCGCGTGCCCGTATCGTTACCCCTACTTAAGCAACCCCACGGAATCTCCATGCGTACCCATTACTGCGGACAACTCAACGCCGGCCTCGACGGCCAGATCGTCACCCTGTGCGGCTGGGCCCATCGTCGTCGCGACCACGGCGGCGTCATCTTCATCGACTTGCGCGACCGCGAGGGCCTGGCCCAGGTCGTCTGCGACCCGGATCGTGCTGACACTTTCAAGATCGCCGAATCGGTGCGCAACGAATTCTGCCTGAAGATCACCGGCAAGGTGCGTCCGCGTCCGGCCGGCACGACCAACGCCAACCTGGCTTCCGGCGAGATCGAAATCCTCTGCCATGAAATCGAAGTCCTGAATCCCTCGGTTACGCCGCCATTCCAGCTCGACGAGGAAAACCTCTCCGAGAACGTCCGCCTGACCCACCGCGTCATCGACCTGCGGCGTCCGCAGATGCAGAACAACCTGATGCTGCGCTACAAGACGGCCCGCGCTTTCCGCCGCTTCCTCGACGACAACGGCTTCATCGACGTCGAAACGCCGATGCTGACCAAGTCCACGCCGGAAGGCGCGCGCGACTACTTGGTTCCGTCGCGCGTCCATGCCGGCCAGTTCTTCGCCCTGCCGCAATCGCCGCAGCTGTTCAAGCAGTTGCTGATGGTCGCGGGCTTCGACCGCTACTACCAGATCACCAAGTGCTTCCGCGACGAGGACCTGCGCGCCGACCGCCAGCCGGAATTCACCCAGGTCGATATCGAGACCTCGTTCATGAGCGAGGCCGAGATCACCGCGCTGATGGAACAGCTGATCCGCCGCGTGTTCAAGGAAGCCATCGACGTCGACCTGCCGGAATTCCCGCGCATGACCTACGCCGAAGCCATGCGCCGCTTCGGCTCCGACAAGCCGGACCTGCGCGTCACCCTCGAACTGGTCGATGTCGCCGACGCCTTCAAGGATGTCGCCTTCAAGGTCTTCGCCAACATCGCCAACAGCGAAGGCGGCCGCATCGCCGCCATGCGCATTCCGGGCGGCGCCTCGCTGACCCGCGGCGAGATCGACGAGTACACCAAGTTCGTCGGCATCTACGGCGCCAAGGGCCTGGCCTACATCAAGGTCAACGACGTCACCCAGGTCAATGAAACCGGCCTGCAGTCGCCGATCGTCAAGAACCTCTCCGAAGCCTCGCTGCGTACCGTGCTCGAACGCACCGGCGCCCAGTCCGGCGACCTGATCTTCTTCGGCGCCGACAAGGCCAAGATCGTCAGCGACGCCCTCGGTGCGCTGCGCATCAAGATCGGCCACGAAAAGGGCTTCGTCACCGGCGCCAAGTGGGCGCCGCTGTGGGTCATCGACTTCCCGATGTTCGAGTACGACGACGAGTCCAAGCGCTGGACCGCCTGCCACCACCCGTTCACCAGCCCGAAGGACGAGCACCTCGAATTCCTCGCCACCGATCCGGGCAAGTGCCTGGCCAAGGCCTACGACCTGGCGCTGAACGGCTGGGAACTGGGCGGCGGTTCGGTGCGTATCCACCGCGCCGACGTGCAGGAAAAGGTTTTCGCTGCGCTCAACATCGGCCCGGAAGAACAGCAGGCCAAGTTCGGCTTCCTGCTCGACGCGCTGAAGTACGGCGCGCCGCCGCACGGCGGCCTGGCCTTCGGTCTGGATCGCATCGTCACCATGATGACCGGCGCCGAGTCGATCCGCGACGTGATTGCCTTCCCCAAGACCCAGCGCGCCCAGTGTCTGCTCACCGACGCCCCGTCGGCGGTCGACGAGAAGCAGTTGCGCGAACTGCACGTTCGCCTGCGCCAGAAGGTCGAAACCCAGGTCGAAATCACCCAGGGCTAAACCATGCGTGATCTGCAGCGCTTCCTGATCGTCCTGCTGCTGGCGATCGGAAGCGCTTTTGCCTTCTGGAACGGCAGCAGCGACCGGCAGACGATCGAGGTCGGCCGTCTGCCGCCCGAGGCTCGCGAGACGCTGGCGCTGATCAAGCAGGGCGGCCCGTTCCCGTACCAGCGCGACGGCATCGTCTTCAATAATTTCGAAAAGCTGCTGCCGCTGCAGCCGCGCGGCTACTACCGCGAATACACGGTGAAGACGCCCGGCCGCAAGGACCGCGGCCCGAAGCGCATCGTCGCCGGCAAGGAAGCCGAGTACTACTACACGGAAGACCACTACAAGTCCTTCCGGCGCATCCGGGAGTCGCCATGAAGCCAGCCATGCACGGCGTTTTCCAGCTCGCCGGCGGCCAGACGCCAACGGCGGATGTCACGGTCGACCTGGGAAAATGCACAAAAACTGCTGAACTGCTCCGGCAACTGGGCAAGGCGCTGAGTTTTCCCGACTGGTACGGCGCCAATTTCGACGCCCTCTTCGACTGCCTGAGCGACCCGGATATCCCGGCGCGGATTCATCTGCACGGCCTGAACACCTACGCCCAGCGCCACCCGGATCATTTCGTCGTGCTCGTCGAGGTCCTGCGTGCCGCCTGCGAGGCCCGTGCCGAAGCCGAGGCGCCGCTGACCATCTGGCTCGACGTCGCCGCCGACCTGCCGCTCTGGCCCGGCACGTGATGGCCTACAAGCAGCCGGAATCCGTCCTCGTCGTCATCCACACCCGGGAACTGGAAGTCCTGCTGCTCGAACGCGCCCGCCAGCCCGGCCTGTGGCAGTCGGTCACCGGCAGCCGCGAAGGCGACGAAACGCCGCTCGCCACCGCCCGCCGCGAAGTCCTCGAGGAAACCGGCATTGACTGCCAGCACTATGCGCTCAGCGACTGGCGCATTGAAAACACCTACGAGATCTTCGCCAGCTGGCGCCATCGCTACGCCCCCGGCACCACCCACAACACCGAGCGGGTATTCGCGCTCGAGCTGCCCGGGCGCATCGCCATCGCCACCGCCCCCGACGAGCATCGCGCCCACTGCTGGCTGCCCTGGGAGGAAGCTGCCGAACGCTGCTTCTCATGGAGCAACCGGGATGCCATCCGCTTGCTCTCTGTTCTGGCAATGAGCAAGGCGCCAGGCCCGACACCGTAGCGGGCATTTTCTTTGTACAATCCGCGGCGATCCCTTCTGGAGTTCGCCATGCCCCTAGAAAACCTCAGCCCCGGCACCAAGGCCGCCGTCCTGGCCGAAGCCCTGCCCTACATCAAGCGTTTCCACGGCAAGACCATCGTCGTCAAGTACGGCGGCAACGCGATGACCGACGAGCACCTGAAAAGCTGCTTCGCCCGCGACGTCGTGCTGCTCGAACTGATCGGCTTCAACATCGTCGTCGTGCACGGCGGCGGTCCGCAGATCGAGAACCTGCTGACCCGCGTCGGCAAGAAGGGCGAGTTCATCCAGGGCATGCGCGTCACCGACGCCGAAACCATGGAAGTCGTCGAAATGGTACTCGGCGGCCAGGTCAACAAGGACATCGTCAACCTGATCAACCAGCACGGTGGCAAGGCCGTCGGCCTGACTGGCAAGGATGGCAACTGCATCCGCGCCAAAAAGCTGATGCTGGAAAACAAGGACAATCCGGGCGACCTGATCGATGTCGGCCAGGTCGGTGAGATCACCAAGATCGACCCGTCGCTGATCGACCACCTCGACAAGGCCTCGTTCATCCCGGTGATCGCCCCGATCGGTGTCGGTGACAACGGCGAGACCTACAACATCAACGCCGACGTCGTCGCCGGCAAGATCGCCGAAGTGCTCAAGGCCGAGAAGCTGGTGCTGCTGACCAACACACCGGGCGTGCTCGACAAGGCCGGCAACCTGATCACCGGCATCACGCCCAAGGAGATCGACGAGATGGTCGCCGACGGCACGCTGTCCGGCGGCATGCTGCCGAAGATCGGCTCGGCCCTCGATGCCGCGCGCAACGGCGTCAAGGGCGTGCACATCATCGACGGCCGCGTCGAACACGCGCTGCTGCTCGAAATCCTGACCGACCACGGCGTCGGCACGATGATCAAGTCGCACTAAACCATGCGCGGGGAACGCGTCTGGTTGTTCGACCTCGACAACACGCTGCACAACGCCTCCCCGCACATTTTCCCGCACATCAACCGGGCGATGCGCGAGTACATCGAGCGCTACCTCGGCCTCGACGAAAACGCCGCCAACCGCCTGCGCCAGGATTACTGGCAACGCTATGGCGCGACCCTGCTCGGGCTGATCCGCCACCACGCGATTGACCCGCGCCATTTTCTGCACGAAACCCACCAGTTTCCCGACCTCGCCCGCATGCTGGTGTTCGAGAAGCCGCTGCTACACACGCTCAGGCGCCTGCCCGGGCGCAAGATACTGTTCTCCAACGCACCGCGCGCCTACGCCGAGGCGGTCCTCGAACTGACCGGGCTGGATCGCCACTTCGCCGCGGTGTACACCGTCGAAAGCCTGAAATTCCGGCCCAAGCCGATGCCGCAGGGGTTCCGCACGCTGCTGCGCGCCGAACGCCTGGACCCACGCCGCTGCATCATGGTCGAGGACAGCCTGGCCAACCTCGTCACCGCCCGCAAGCTCGGCATGAAAACCGTGTGGGTGAGTGCTGGCTCTCGCCGTTCGCCCTACGTCGACGTCCAGGTTTCGTCGGTGCTGCAATTGCCGCAACGCTGCGCTCGTCTATAATCCGGGCACAAAAAATTCTTCGAGGGACAACATCGATGGCGACCAAACCGGGCGAACGCCGCCTGCAGATCCTGCAAACCCTGGCTGAAATGCTGGAAACCCCGAAAGGGGAAAAGATCACCACCGCGGCCCTGGCCGGCAAACTGGAATGTTCCGAAGCTGCGCTCTACCGCCACTTCGCCAGCAAGGCGCAGATGTTCGAAGGGCTGATCGAGTTCATCGAGCAGAGCCTGTTCGGCGTCATCAACCAGATCACCGGCGAGGAAGAACGCGGCTTCCGCCAGATCGAACTGATCCTCGGCCTGCTGCTCAACTTCGCCCAGAAGAACCGTGGCATGACCCGGGTGCTGATCGGCGACGCCCTGGTCAACGAGAACGAACGCCTGCAGCTGCGCATCAACGCACTGCTCGACAAGGTCGAAGCGGCGCTCAAGCAGGCCCTGCGCATCGCCGCGACGCAGGAGACGTTCAAGGCCGAGGCCGATTTCGGGGCGCTGGCCAACCTGCTGCGCTGCTACGTCGTCGGCCGCTGGGAACAATACGCCCGCTCCGGCTTCAGCCGCGAACCGCTGGCGCAATGGCCACAGCAATGGCCGATGCTCTACTTCGCCTGCCTATCGCAGGCCGGCGACGCGTAAACGCCAAGGGCGGCCCGTCGGCCGCCCTTTTTGTTTCCCATTAGAACCGGATCAGCCCTTCAGATATTCCGCCGCGTCGAGCGCGAAATAGGTCAGGATGCCGTCGGCGCCGGCGCGCTTGAAGGCGAGCAGGCTCTCCAGCACCACCGCCCGCTCGTCGAGCCAGCCGTTCTGCGCCGCCGCCTTGATCATCGCGTATTCACCGCTGACCTGGTAGGCGTAGGTCGGCACCCCGAACTCGTCCTTGACCCGGCGGACAATGTCCAGATACGGCATGCCCGGCTTGACCATGACCATGTCGGCCCCCTCCTCGATATCGAGGGCGACCTCGCGCAGCGCTTCGTCGCCGTTGGCCGGGTCCATCTGGTAGGTGTATTTGTTGCCCTTGCCGAGATTGCCGGCCGAACCGACGGCATCGCGGAAAGGCCCGTAGAAGCTCGACGCATACTTGGCCGAATACGCCAGAATGCGCGTGTGAATCTGGCCATTACGCTCCAGCGCCTCACGGATGCGACCGACACGCCCGTCCATCATGTCCGACGGCGCCACCACGTCGGCACCGGCTTCGGCATGGCACAGCGCCTGCCGCACCAGGACATCGAGCGTTTCGTCGTTGAGCACGTAACCGCTGTCGTCGATCAACCCATCCTGACCATGACTGGTGTAGGGATCAAGCGCGACGTCGGTGATCACGCCAAGTTCGGGAAAGGCCTGCTTGAGCGCACGCACCGCCCGCGGCACCAGACCCTGGGGGTTGTAAGCCTCCTCGGCGCCGAGCGACTTCAACGGTGCGTCGATCACCGGGAATAGCGCCAGCGCCGGAATACCCAGCTTGACCGCGCGCGCGGCGGTGAGCAAAAGCACGTCGATCGATTGCCGTTCGACGCCGGGCATCGAAACCACTTTCTCGATCCGGCCTTCGCCTTCGAGAACAAAAACCGGATAGATGAAGTCATCGGCCGTCAGCACCGACTCGCGCATCAGGCGCCGCGAAAAATCGTCGCGCCGCATCCGGCGCATGCGGGTTCCGGGAAAGTTGCCAGCCATCGTCATCCCTACCTTCAAAAATAAAACGAAAAATTTAAACCGCCGCGGAACTTTCCGCGTTGACCTGCGTCACATGCACAAGATGGCACGCGCTGTCTCCCGCTTCACCTCCCTGAGCGGGTGCCTTGACCACGTTGAGGCATTTTGGCCCCCGGACTCCCCTTATCCGGGGGCCCTTTCTTTTCCGGCGCCTTTTTTGGCGGCAATTCAATGCCCAGCCAGCCGGCGAGCACCGCTTCCGCCTCCTCGACACCGGTTTTCTTCAGGCTGGAGAAGAGCTGTACGCTGTACGCCCCTTCCCCCCAGCTCGCCAGCTCCGCCTTGACCGCACGCAGCACCTTGGTCTGGTCCTGACGCGACAACTTGTCGGCCTTCGACAGCAGGATGTGGATCGGCCGGCCGGTCGGCCGGAACCAGTCGATCAGGTTGCGATCGAGATCGGTAAACGGCCGGCGGCAATCCATGATCACCACCAGCCCGACCAGGGGGCCACGCCGGCTGAGATAGGGACCGATCAGCCCCTCCCATTGCGTGCGAATCTCTTCTGGCGCCTTGGCATAGCCATAGCCGGGAAGGTCGACGAAATACTTGCCGGCCGCCAGCGTGAAATAATTCAGATGCTGCGTCCGCCCCGGCGTCTTGCTGACGAAGGCGAGGCGGACCCGGCCGGCGAGCGTGTTGATTGCCGATGATTTTCCGGCATTCGACCGCCCGGCGAAGGCCACTTCGCTGATCGCATCGTCGGGAAGATCACGCAGATTGGCAACGGTCGTATGGAAAATCGCGTTCTGGAAGAGAGGCATAAAAAACGCGGAAGACCCGCCTAGGTGAAGGGAAACTGATATAGAATAACAGGTTTGTAACTTCCGTTCCGGCCAAAGCGCCCATTCATGCGCACTAGGAGTTCGAAAATGATTCGTACCGCGGCAATGGCAATCCTGTTTGCCACCAGTTTCGTCACCCACGCTGCCGACCAGGCATCCGCCAAGGCCGACCCGGCCAAGGGCAAGCTCGTCGCAGAATCGATCTGCGTTGCCTGCCACGGCGTCGATGGCAACAGTGCAAGCTCGGCCAACCCGCATCTGGCCGGCCAGATCGAACAGTACATCTACAAGCAACTGGTCAACTTCCAGGCGGTTGATGACAAGCCCGCGGCGCGTGACAACGCCATCATGGCCGGCATGGTTGCCGCGCTGACCGACGAAGACAAGCGCAACGTCGCTGCCTGGTACGCCAGCCAGAAGCTCAAACCGGAAGCAGCCAAGAACGAAGCCAGCATTGCCCTGGGCAAGAAACTGTGGCGCCAGGGTGACTTCAAGAAGGGCATTCCGGCCTGCGCCGGCTGCCACGGCCCGGCCGGTGCCGGCCTGCCGGCCCAGTACCCTCGCCTGGCCGGCCAGTTTGCCGAATACACCGAAGCCCAGCTGAAGGCTTTCCGCGCCGAGGAACGCGCCAACGACCCGGAAAAAATGATGCGCATGATTGCCGCGAAGTTGTCCGACGTCGAAATCAAGGCTGTCGCCGACTACGCTGCCGGCCTGCGCTGAGCCTCGTCAGAAAGCAAGCACAGGGCAGCCTGCGGGCTGCCTTTGTTCTTTCTGACGACCGCGTTTAGACTGTCGTTACCACCAACAAAAACGCGGAGACCGAACATGAAGACACTCAAGCAACTCCTGGCGGAAAAAACCGCCCCGCTGGCCGTCACCGCACCCGACGACACTGTTTACCAGGCGCTCTGCGTCATGGCCGAGCACAACGTCGGCGCCCTGCTGGTACTGCAGGAAGGCAAGCTGGTCGGCATTTTTTCGGAGCGCGACTATGCCCGCAAGCAGATTCGCAACCACCGCTCGTCCAAGGAAACCCCGGTCCGAGACCTGATGAGTTCTCGGGTTGCCTATGTCGGTCTGCAGGCGACCCTTGAGGAGTGCATGTCGCTGATGACGGAAAAGCGTTTCCGCCACCTGCCGGTACTCGATGATCAGGGCCAGGTCCTCGGCATCCTGTCGATCGGCGACCTGGTCAAGGAAACCATCAGCGCCCAGCAATTCCTGATCGAGGAACTCGAGCGTTACATCGCCAGTTGACCATGAGCGCGCACGACAGCATTCACTTCCGCATCCTGGAGGACATCGCCCGCGAACTGTCCGGCGATGTCAATTTCCCGACCTGCCTGGATGCGGCGCTGCTCGTGCGCAACACGCTCAAGGATCCATTCGCCAATCTGGAAAAAGTCGTCCAGGTGGTCGGCGTCGAGCCGCTGATTTCCAGCAAATTGCTGCGCCTGGCCAACTCGGTCAGCTACAACCCCTCCGGCAAGGTCAGCAGCGACCTGGCGATGGCCATCAGCCGCATCGGCTTCGACTCGGTCCGCACCATCTCCCTGGCGGTCGCCATGGACCAGATGCTGAAGTCGCGCAATCTGGCCAATTACGAGAACATTGCCCATAACGCCTGGGCCCACTCGATTCACGTCGCCGCCATCGCCCGGGTGCTGGCCCGCCGCCTCGGCCGGATCAACCCGGATGATGCAATGATGGCCGGCCTGGTGCACGACATCGGCGTCTTCTACCTGCTCTACCGGGCCACCGAATACCCCGAATACCGCAACAATCGCGAAGCCATGCTCGAGTTGCTGGTCGGCTGGCACGAAGGGATCGGCGAAAGCCTGTTGCATGCCCTGGGTATCCCCGAGAGAATCACCGAAGCCATCCGCGATCACGACCGCCTGCAGAATGTCGAGGCCCCCTGCACCGTGCGCGACGTACTCTATTTTGCCAACCTGCTGGCCGGTGGCGACAAGGAGTGGATGGGCAAGGATATCGCCCCGGAAACCCGTGAGCTGCGCGACGCCGACCGCGCCCGCTATCTCGACCTGGTCGAGGAAGCCGAAGAGGACATCGGTGATCTGCGGCTCGCACTCAGTCTGCGTGACTGAACCCAGCCCGGCCAAACGGGTCTCACCTCACTACCAGTCACAGGGAGAACGCGATGTTTCGCTTTCCCACGCCCCCCGCTTCGGAAATCACGCCGAAAACACAATGGTCCCGCCGTCGATTGCTGCTGGCTGCCGGTGCGCTGACCCTGCCGTCGTTCACCCGGGCCAGCCCGAACGACACCGCCCAGCCCTTGCCCTATCGACGCAACCCGGCCTGGGACCCTGACGACAAGCCGACGCCTTTCGACGCCGTCAGCAGTTACAACAACTTCTACGAATTCGGCCCGGACAAGGACAGTCCGAAAGCCAACGCCCAGAGCTTGCGCATTTCTCCGTGGACCGTCACGGTCGATGGAGAAATTGCCCGGCCCCAGACTTTCGACATCGATGAAATCATCCGCTGGGGATTGGAAGAGCGCATCTACCGCCTGCGCTGCGTCGAGGGCTGGAGCGCGGTGATTCCCTGGCTCGGCCTGCCGATGAGCGAACTGATCCGACGAGTTCAGCCGACCAGCAAGGCCAAGTACGCGGTATTCACCAGCCTGGCCGATCCGGCGCAGATGCCCAGGGTGCGCCTGCCTGTCCTGGACTGGCCGTACACCGAGGCGCTGCGCATCGATGAGGCGGCCAATCCACTGACGCTGCTGGCCGTCGGCATGTACGGCAATCGCCTGCCCAGGCAGAACGGTGCGCCGATCCGCCTGGTTGTTCCCTGGAAATACGGTTTCAAGAGCGCCAAATCCATCGTCCGCATCCACTTCGCCGAACAGGCCCCGCGTACCACCTGGAACAAGGCGGCACCGCATGAATACGGTTTCTACGCCAACGTCAATCCGGATGTCGCCCATCGGCGCTGGTCGCAGGAAAGCGAACGCCGCCTGGGGGAATTCCGCAAACGCCCGACCCTGCCCTACAACGGCTACGCCGAACAGGTTGCCCATCTTTACGCAGGCATGGACCTGCGCCGGAATTACTGAGCATGCACCAACAAATCATCACCACGGCCAGAGCCTTGGTCTTCTTCGCCTCGACCCTTCCCCTGGCCTGGCTGGCATGGCTCGCCGCTAGCGACGCCCTGGGCGCCAATCCGGTCGAGACGGTGCAACGGTATACCGGCCTCTGGACACTCAACTTCCTGCTGCTGACACTGAGCGTGTCGCCGTTGCGTGCCATCACCAGCCAGCACTGGCTGTTGCGCCTGCGCCGGATGCTGGGACTATTCACGTTTACCTATGCCTGCCTGCACCTGTTGTCGTTCGTCGGCTTCGACCATGACTTCTCGGCCCAGGCGATTGCCCGCGACATCCTGAAGCGCCCCTTCATCAGCATCGGTTTTGCCGCTTTCGCGCTGCTCGTGCCGCTGGCCCTGACCTCGAATGCCTGGGCGGTCCGCCGGCTGGGCGGCAAACGCTGGCAGGAACTGCATCGCAGCATCTACCTGATCGCCATCCTCGCCTGCCTGCATTTCCTCTGGCTGAGCAAGATCACTGAAATTGCCCAGCCGCTGGCCTACGCCGTACTGACCGGCCTGCTGCTGTGGTGGCGGGTGCAGAACCGCAAGCAGCGGGCCATCCCAGCCCCCCGCACGACTCAGGTCCAGGCCGTCAAGTTCTTCCGCAAACGACCGGATTAACGTCCGCGTTCGAAACGGATGATGGCACGACCATCGGCCGTCTGCCTCGGCCGCGCCTTCCAGGCATGGCCGTAGATGACCTCGAAGGTCGCCGGCAGACGACCGTCGCTGCGCAGGCGCTCGTAGGCCTGGCGCATCGCCGCCAGTCGGCCGGGCGGGGTCAGGCCATGACGGCGCGCCTTCATCGCGCACGCAGAACCCGCCGCACGCAATTCGGCAAACAGCGCGTCAACGCTGTCGTAAGTCAGCGTGATCACTTCCATGTCCATCACCGGGTCGGAGAAACCACACTCGACCAGCATGTCGCCCAGATCGTGCATGTCGGTGAAGCGCTGGGTATGGGCATAGCCGTCGCTGAACGCCGAGCGCAACTCGTGCAGCGTATCCGGCCCCAGCGTCGAGAACATCAGCAAGCCGCCGACCTCCAGCACGCGATGCGCTTCAGCCAGCGCCGGCAAGGGATTGTCGAGCCAGTGCAGGACCAGGTTCGACCACAGCAAGCCAGCCGAACCGCCCGCCAGCGGCAAGCGCTCGACATCGCCACAAATGCGTTGCCCACCCCGCCGGCCCAGGCCGAGCAGGCGCTGCCAGCCGGGACGCGGCTCGCGGCCGGCGACCAGCATCGCCTGCGAATTGTCGAGCGCGAGCACTTCGGCCGCCGGAAAACGCGCCGCCAGACCAGCCAGGCTCGCCCCCCGGCTGCAGCCGAGATCAACGATGCGAGCAGGCGTCAGGCGGACGTAATCGAGGCGCTCCTGCATTCGGCGATCGACTTCGCGGGCAAAAAAATCGCCCCGGTCATAGACGCCGGCAATACGTGAAAACCGCCGCCCGACCTGAGCGGCGTCGACAAAACCGGAGAGCGCGTTGTCGGGGTTCAAACCGCCTTCAGACCAAGGCGGGCGAACAGCCCGTCATCGCGATCGACTTCCGGGTTGCCCGTGGTCAGCAGGTGGTCACCGTAGAACATCGAGTTGGCGCCAGCCAGGAAACACAGGGCCTGCAACTCGTCGCTCATCTCCTGGCGACCGGCCGACAGACGCACCCACGAACGCGGCATGGCGATGCGGGCGGCGGCGATGGTCCGCACAAACTCGAAGGGATCGAGCCGCGGCTTGTCGGCCAGCGGCGTCCCCGGAATCGGCACGAGGTTGTTGATCGGCACCGACTCTGGCGGCGTCGGCAGATTGGCCAGTTGCACGATCAGTGCCGCCCGGTTCTTGCGCGATTCGCCCATGCCGATGATGCCGCCCGAACAAACGTTGATGCCGGCGTCGCGCACCTGGTCGAGCGTATCCAGACGGTCGTCGTGGGTGTGCGACTTGATCACCTGACCGTAGAATTCCTTGTCGGTATCGAGATTGTGGTTGTAGTAATCGAGACCGGCTTCCTTCAGCTTCTCGGCCTGGCCTTCCTTGAGCATGCCGAGCGTCACGCAGGTCTGCATGCCGAGCGCCTTGACCTCGCGCACCATCGCCAGCACCTTGTCGAGGTCGTTGTCCTTGGGACCGCGCCAGGCAGCGCCCATGCAGAAACGCGATGCGCCCTTTTCCTTCGCCGTCTTCGCCGCGGCCACCACCTCGTCGAGCGGCATCAGGCGCTCGCGTTCGAGATCGGTGTCGTAACGTGCCGACTGCGAACAGTAGCTGCAGTCCTCCGAACAACCTCCGGTCTTGACGGAGAGCAAGGTCGAGCGTTGAATGGCATTAGCATCAAAATTCTCGCGATGCACCTGCTGGGCACGGAAAACCAGATCCATCAGCGGCATGTCGTAAAGCGCCAAGACCTCGTCTATCGTCCAGCGATGAACCGGGGTCGTCTGGGCACAGGAGGCGGAAACGGAGAGGGCACTGGATTGCATGAAAAACCTTACAAAAAGTCCTGTTAAATCAACAGCAAACGCTGACGGTAATTATGAATTATCCGAGACGCCGGCGAGGAAGTCAATTTTACCCGAGTCTCCGGCATTCGCGCCGATGCGTGTATGGCAAGGCCTGTTACCGAACAATTGCTTGCTTTGCGCCGGCCTCGCCGGCGACGCCTTGTTGTGCCCGGATTGCCAGAACGACCTGCCGGCATTGCCGGCAAAGCAATGCCCCTGCTGCGGCGAACAGACCACGCATGGCGAGCGCTGCGGCGCCTGTCTGAAGCAGGCGCCGCACTTCGCCGGGGTATACGCCTTGTACCGCTACACCTTCCCGCTCGACCGGCTGATCCAGGCCCTCAAGTACCAGCACCGGCTGCCGCTCGCCGCCTGGTTCGGACGTCAACTGGCCGAACTTGTCCCGGCCGGCGAGCACAACCGGATCATCCCCTTGCCGCTGCATCCGTCCCGGCTACGCGAACGCGGTTTCAACCAGGCCATGGAAATCGCCCGCACGCTCGGCCGCTGCCTGAATCTTCCGGTCGACCACGACAGCCTGCAGCGTTGCCGGGCAACGCCGCCCCAGGCCGGGCTGCCGCTCAAGGACAGACACGGCAACGTGCGCGGCGCCTTCGCCTGCGGCAACGACCTCAGCGGCTGCCGCATCCTGCTGGTGGACGATGTCCTGACCAGCGGCGCCACCGCCGACGAGTGCGCCCGCGTCCTCGCCCTGCACGGCGCGACCAGCATCCACGTCGCCGTCGTCGGGCGTGCGCTGAAGGGCTGAATCCGTGCTTTAATCGCCAGCTTCGTCCAGATCATCCGCACCGTGTTCGCCGTCGTCCTCTACCAGCCCGAAATTCCGCCCAATACCGGCAACATCATCCGCATGTGCGCCAACACCGGGGCCGAACTCCATCTCGTCGAACCGCTCGGTTTCGACCTCAGCGACAAGCATCTGCGGCGTGCCGGGCTGGATTATCACGAGTACGCGCGCATCGTCCGCCACGCCGACTGGCAGGCGTGCCAGGCGGCACTGGCGCCACGGCGCATGTTTGCAATGACCACCCGGGGCAGTCGCAATCTCTATTCCGTCGATTTCCGCGACGGCGACGTCTTCGTTTTCGGTCAGGAAACAGCCGGACTGCCGCCCGACATCCGCGATGCCTTTCCGGCCGATTGCCGGCTGCGACTGCCGATGCGGGCCGGCCAGCGCAGCCTCAACCTGTCGAATGCAGCAGCGGTGACGATTTTCGAGGCCTGGCGGCAGATCGGTTTCGCCGACGCCGTCTAGGCCGGAAGATCAGGCCAGCTCTTCCTTGGGATCGCGGGCCATCAGTTGGTCGACGGCTGCAGCTGCCGTCAGGCGACCGTCGAGGACCGCCGCGACCGCCACGCTGATCGGCATGTCGATATCGAGTTCGCGGGCCAGGCGGTCTGTTTCGCGCGCTGTATACACCCCTTCGGCAACATGCCCGAGGGCCGCCAGCACTTCGGCGAGCGTCTGCCCACGGGCCAGCCCCAAACCGACGCGACGATTGCGCGACAGGTCGCCGGTGCAGGTCAGGATCAGGTCGCCCATGCCGGCCAGCCCCATGAAGGTTTCGCGCTGCCCGCCGAGGGCCACGCCGAGGCGGGCGATTTCGGCCAGACCGCGGGTGATCAGCGCGGCACGCGAATTGAGCCCGAGGCCCAGACCGTCGCAGACACCGGTTGCGATGGCCAGCACGTTCTTTACCGCACCACCGACCTCGACGCCAATCAGGTCATCGTTGGCATAGATGCGCAGGCGGTTGCTGTGCAGCGCCCGTGCCGTTTCTCGGGCGAAGCACGGATCGTTGGCGGCCAGTGCGACAGCAGTCGGCTGGGCGGCAGCCACTTCCTCGGCAAAACTGGGACCGGACAGGGCACCGCAAACCGCATCGTCGCCCAGCACTTCGGCAACGACCTGATGCGGCAGCTTGCCGGTTTCCGCCTCGAAGCCCTTGCACACCCATAGCAGCGGCGTCCGGCAGGAAAGCGCCTTGAGCCGCTCGAGTGTCGGTCGCAGACCGGCGATCGGCGTGGCGATGATGAGCAGTTCGGCCTGAGCGACTGCTGCTGCAAAATCGGTAGACAGCGCAATGCTGTCGGGCAGTCGATAGCCCGGCAGGAAACGACGATTCTCGCGGGTCGCCTCGATTTCCTCGGCGACGTCGGTTTCGCGCGACCACAGGGTCACCGCATGGCTGTCGGCAAAGGCAATCGACAGCGCACTACCCCAGGCCCCGGCACCAATCAACGTCAGCTTCATGTGCCCCAGACCTGAGTGCTGCGGACGAAACCGGTGGCGCCGTCGCGGTGGCGCACCTTCACCCAGCCCGGCGCGCCCGTCGCCAGGTAATCGACGACCAGCCATTTATCCAGGCTGGCGAGCACCGGCGCATCGTCGCGATCGGCCTGGCGCAGTTCGCCACGCGCAGCGATGACCATCACGGTGCGCCGCTCGGCCAGTTGGGCGGCTTCGATCCAGGCCAGCGTGCCCTCGGCATCGCGTACCTTGAACCAGCCTTCCAGGCGGACAACAACCTCGACCGGCGTCTGGGCGCGGATGAGGTAAAGCTTTTTCGCCATTTGCGACGGCGCGTCGTAAAGAATGGCCGCCGGCCCCACGACCGAACGGTAATCGCTGGCCATTGCCGGCAAGGCAAACAGCAGCGCCCACAGGGCGGGAAACAGGCGGCGCATGGTCTGGCCTTACTGCAGCGGGGTGTCGGGAGCCGGCTGCTGCTCCTGCAGGCGCTGCATGTACATCGCCTCGAAATTCACCGGCTGCAGGACGATGGGCTGGAAACCGGCGCGCGTCACGGCGTCGGAAACGGCTTCGCGGGCGTACGGGAACAGGACGTTCGGGCAGGCGATGGAAACCAGCGGTTCCAGTTGCTCTTCCGGCACGTTGAGGATGCGAAAGATGCCGGCCTGGCCGACTTCGACCAGGAACACGGTCTTTTCACCGATGGCGGCGGTCACCGTCACGGTCAGGACGACTTCAAAGGTACCTTCGCCAACACCACGGCCGGTCGAATTCAACTGGACCGTCACCTGCGGCGCTTCCTGCTCCAGGAAAATTTCCGGCGCGTTCGGCACTTCGACCGACAGATCCTTGATGTAAAGCTTCTCGATGCCGAAGACCGGCTGTTCGTTGTTCTGTTCCATGTTTCTCTTTCTGGTGGTTAATCGGTTCAGGCTTCGCCGGCCAGCAAGGGCAACAGCTTGCCGGCGGCATCAAGCGCATGCAGGTCGTCGCAACCGCCGACATGCGTCTCGCCAATGAAGATTTGCGGCACGGTACGCCGCCCGGTTTTCTGCATCATTTCATCCCGACGTTCCGGGTCGAGATCAACCCGGATTTCCTCGATCTCGCTAACCCCACGCGCATTCAGCAGGCGCTTGGCGCGAACGCAGTAAGGGCAGATTTCGGTGGTGTACATCCGGACCGGCTGGTTCATTTCTTCTTGCTTCCCTTGTGCAGCGGGTAACTGGCCGCATTCCAGGCATCGACACCGCCGCTCAGGTTATACAGCTTCTCGAAACCCTTCTGCTTGAGCTCGCGACAGGCCTTGTTCGAGCGCATGCCGGCGGCACAGCAGACGATCAGCGGCTTGTCCTTGAACTTCTCGATCTCGTGCAGACGATCCAGCAGCTTGCCCCCCGGAATGTTGATCGCATCCGGGATATGACCGCCGGCGAACTCGCTGCTCTCGCGCACGTCGAGCACCCGGGCATCCTCGCGATTGATCAGCAGGGTGGCCTCACCCGGATTGACGGCGGTGCCGACCGGACGGAAGAACATCGGCCACAGCAGACCGAGGCCGCTGATGATGACGATAGAAACGAGCAGGATGTTCTGGTTGATGAAATCCATCGGCATTACTTAACTCTCCACACCACAAAAAACTTCGCGCATCATGCCGACGAGCTGCAGGGTGCGCTGATCGCCCACCCGATAGAAAACACGATTGGCGTCCTTGCGCGTCAGCAGCACGCCCTTTTCGCGCAGAATGGCCAGATGCTGGGAAATATTGCTCTGCGAGGTGCCTACCTGCTCGACAATGTCCTGCACGCACGCCTCCTGGTCGCCGACCACGCACAGTATCTTCAGGCGCAGCGGGTGGGCGATCGCCTTCAGTGCGCGAGCCGCCATTTCGATGTGTTCCTGCTTGTCGATCAGATTGAAGGAAGGCGCGTCCAAGATAAAACCCCAGATTGGTTGAACGGTTGATTATAGAATAAGCCCTGCCTTTCATAGAACCGATTCCAGAATTTCCCTGATGCCCCACCTTCCAGTCGGCATGGCTGCCGATTCGGCCGCTTCCCTATCGCGACTGCTGCTCGCCTGCGTACTTCTGCTGGCCTGCGCCGTCGGCGACGTGCACGCCCAACGCTCGGCCAGCGCCCCCGAAGTCGCAGAAAAACGCGCCGACCTCGACGAGCTGCGCAACCGGATCGAATCCCTGCGCAAGGAATTGTCGTCCAGCGAAGGCAGCCGGGCCGACGCCGCCGACCGCCTGCGCGAATCGGAACGCCAGATTTCCCGCCTGCAGCGCAAGCTGCATGAACTTGGCCAGCAACGCGGACAATTGCAGAATCAGCTGCAGGCACTTGAAAACCAGTCGGCCGAACTGGGCCTGACGCTCAACCAGCAGCAGCAGCAACTGGAAAAGCTGCTCTACCGCCAATACCTTCGCGGCAACCCGGACTCGCTGCAATTGCTGCTCAACGGCGACGACCCGAATCAACTGGCGCGCGACCTCCATTACCTTTCGGCCATCGCCGCCGCCCGAGCCGAAATGATGGGCGAGATCCGCAACACCATCCGGCAAAAGGAACGCCTGGCAGCCAGCACGCGCGAGCGGACCACAGAATTGGCAGCGGTCGAAAGCGAACAGAAGCAGAACCACGCCGAACTGGAGAAACAGCGCCAGGAGCGCAAGGCACTGCACGCCGAGATATCCGACAAGGTCCGCGCCCAACGCCGCGAGATCGGCGCCCTGCAGCGCGACGAAAAGCGCATGACCCAACTGGTCGAACGCCTGTCACGCATCCTCGCCCAGCAGGCCGCCAAGGCCGCGGAAGATGAGCGCCGGCGCCGCCAGGCAGCGGCCGAAGCGGCCCGCCGCCCGCAAACCGCCTCGCCGGGAACACGCGAACCGGCGCCGCCGGCCCAGGCCAGCGGGGCGGAAAACCGTTACGAGCCGGTCGCCAACGACGGCAGTTTCGCCAAGCAACGTGGCAAACTGCGCCTGCCGGTGCGCGGCACGGTCATCGGCCGCTTCGGCCGCCCCCGCGACGGCGGCGGCCAATGGCGCGGGTTGTTCATCCGTACCGACACCGGCAGTCCGGTCAAGGCCGTGGCCAACGGCCGCGTCGTCTTCTCCGAGTGGATGCGCGGCTTCGGCAACCTGCTGATCGTCGATCACGGCGACGCCTACCTGTCGATCTACGGCAACAACGATTCGCTGCTCAAGCAGGTCGGCCAGGCCGTCAGCGGCGGCGAGACGATCGCCACCGTCGGCAATACCGGAGGCAATCCGGAATCCGGTTTATACTTTGAAATCCGCCACAAAGGGCAACCGATCGACCCCATGTCATGGGCCAGTCTGAAATGAGCAAATTCAAAACCTTGAGCCTTACCGTCGGCGCCTTCGTTGCCGGCGCCCTGATCACGCTGCAGCTGCCGGCCTTCGCCGAGAAGGATGCGCGTGCCGGCCTGCCGATCGAAGACCTGCGTACTTTCGCCGAGGTTTATAGCGCGATCAAACAGGGTTACGTCGAGCCGGTCGATGACAAGAAGATGATCGCCAACGCGATCTCCGGCCTGTTGTCCAATCTCGACCCGCACTCTGCCTACCTCGATGCCGATTCGTTCAAGGATCTGCAGGTCGGCACCCAGGGAGAGTTCGGCGGCCTCGGCATCGAAGTCGGCATGGAAGACGGCCTGGTCAAGGTCGTCTCGCCGATCGAGGACACGCCCGCCTACCGGGCCGGCGTCAAGGCCGGCGACCTGATCTTCAAGCTCGACGACACCCCGGTCAAGGGCCTGAGCCTGTCCGATGCGGTCAAGAAGATGCGCGGCAAGCCCAAGACCGCCATCCGCCTGAGCATCCTGCGTAAAGGCGAGAGCAAGCCGTTGGAAATCACGCTGGTCCGCGAAGTCATCAAGGTGCAGAGCGTCAAGTCAAAAATTGTCGAACCCGGCTACGCCTGGGTCCGCATCACCCAGTTCCAGGAAGCCACGGTACCCGACCTGGCCAAGCATCTGAGCAATGTTTACAAGGAAGGCGATCTCAAGGGCCTGGTGCTCGACCTGCGCAACGATCCGGGCGGCCTGCTCCACGGCGCCATCGGCGTTTCCGCCGCCTTCCTGCCGCCGGACACCAAGGTCGTATCGACCGATGGCCGGACCCCGGACGCCAAACAGGAGTTCCTCGCCCGGCCGCGCGACTACCTGCGCGGCACCCGCGAAGATCCGTTGCGCAACCTGCCGGTCGGCGTCAAGAAAGTCCCGATGGTGGTACTGGTCAATGGCGGCTCGGCCTCGGCTTCGGAAATCGTCGCCGGTGCACTGCAGGATCACAAGCGCGCCGCCATCGTCGGCACCCAGACCTTCGGCAAGGGTTCCGTCCAATCGGTCCTGCCGCTACCCAACAACACCGCGATCAAGCTGACCACGGCCCGCTATTACACGCCGGAAGGCCGTTCGATCCAGGCCAAGGGCATCACCCCGGACATCGTCGTTGAGGAAAGCCCCAACGGCAGCAGCGCCGCCCGTGTTCGCGAGGCCGATCTGGAACGCCACCTCGAGGACAAGCGCGAAGCCGCCAAGGACGAAAGCAAGCCGGCACCGGCCAAACCGGCTGGCAAGCAGGACAAGGAAGAAAGCGACGAAATGCCGGCCCGCCTGGAATACGCCAGCCAGAACGACTACCAGTTCCAGCAGGCGCTGAACATCCTCAAGGGCCTGCAGATCATGCAGGGCAAGTAGACATCAGGCATCCGAGCACGGAGGGATGATGGGCAACAACGCAGACCTCAGGAAGAAAAGGGAGATCCTGTTCTCCAAGTTCCCGCCCGGCCAGGTGCCGGAGGCGGCGGACGACCTGAAGAACATGGACGAAATCGACGTCGAGCCGAAGTACGAGAAGCGTGCGCTCGGCGTCGAGTACGAACTGACCCAGCACACGCTGGCCGAGCTGGAAGACCATCTGGAAGACAAGGGCTACCACCTCGACAACACGCTGATGAGCAAGCTGACACGCGCGCTGATCCATTACGTCGAGGACACCCAGTTGCACAACATGGTCGTTCCTGAAAAACGCCTCAAGCCGACGCCTGAAGGCGCTTACGTGCAAGCCTGGGAACACCGCCCGCACGGCGACCACGACGATACGCCGCCGGAGTGGCGCGAGTACAAGTGACCGACGAGCAGCTTCTCCGCTACAGCCGGCACATCCTGCTCGACGCGCTCGGCATCGAGGGGCAACAGCGCATTCTCGACACTCACGCCTTGATCGTTGGCGCCGGCGGCCTCGGCTCGCCGGCAGCGCTTTATCTTGCCTCGGGCGGCATCGGCAGGATCACGCTGGTCGACGACGATGCGGTCGACCTGACCAACCTGCAACGCCAGATCATCCACACCGAGGCTCGCGTCGGCATGGCCAAGGCCGAATCCGGCCGGCTGGCGCTGGCCGCACTGAACCCCACGATCGAAGTCGTTCCGCTGCAACAGCGCCTGGCCGGCGCCGAGCTCGACGCGCTGGTTGCCAGCGCCGACATCGTCCTCGACTGCACCGACAATTTCGCCACCCGCCACGCCATCAACCGCGCCTGCGTGCATCACCGCAAGCCATTGGTGTCCGGCGCCGCCATCCGCTTCGACGGCCAGGTCAGCGTCTACGACCTGGCCCGCGACGACGCCCCGTGCTACCACTGCCTGTTTCCTGAAGGCGAGGATGTCGAGGAAGTCCGCTGTGCGGTGATGGGCGTGTTCGCCCCGCTGACCGGCATCGTCGGCACGATGCAGGCAGCCGAAGCACTGAAGCTCGCCGCCGGCATCGGTGAATCGCTGAGTGGCCGCCTGCTGCTGCTCGACGCCCTGAACATGGAATGGCGGACCGTGAAGTTCCGCCGCGACCCCGACTGCGCGGTCTGCGCGCCTAACTCGGCCGTGCGATCAGGCGAATATCTGCGCCAATCTGCCGCAGATCGAGAATCTTCAGCGCCTGCTTGTCGGCTAGCGTCGTCAGCGCCGGCAGGCTGAACAAGCCGGCCGCGTCGTCGCCAATCAGGCAGGGCGCGAGGTAGAAGACGAATTCGTCGACCAGTCCTTCGCGCAGCAAGGAGCCGTTGAGTTTGCTGCCGGCTTCGGCATGCACCTCGTTGATGCCGCGCCGTCCCAGTTCCTGCAACAGCGCCGCCAGGTCGACCTTGCCCCGGGGATTGGGCAGGAAAACGATTTCGGCACCGGCGGCGCGCAGCCGCGCAGCCCGCTCCGCGTCATCGACCGCAGCAAAGATCAGCGTTCCGCCGCCGGCCAGGATCTTCGCCGTCGGCGGCGTTTCCAGGCGGCTATCGACCACCACCCGGAGCGGTTGGCGCGGGGTGTCGACGTCACGCACGTTCAGGCCGGGGTCGTCGTCACGGACGGTGCCGACCCCGGTCAGCACGGCGCAGGCTCGCGCCCGCCAGCGATGACCATCGCGACGCGCATCCGGGCCGGTGATCCACTGGCTGACGCCGTTGTTCAGCGCCGTCTTGCCGTCCAGGCTGGCTGCCGCCTTGAGCCGCAACCACGGCCGACCACGGGTCATGCGCGAGACGAAGCCGATGTTCAGCTCACGTGCCTCGTTTTCCAGCAGGCCGCTGGCCGTCTCGATCCCGGCCGCCTGCAGCAGGGTCAGACCGCGCCCGGCAACCAGCGGATTGGGATCGCCCATCGCCGCAACGACGCGTGCGACGCCGGCAGCGATCAGCGCTTCCGCACAGGGCGGCGTACGCCCGTGGTGGCTGCAAGGTTCCAGCGTGACGTAGGCGGTGGCGCCACGCGCCCGCTCGCCGGCGGCACGTAAAGCATGGACTTCGGCATGAGGTTCGCCCGCCTTCTCGTGCCAGCCTTCGCCGACGATTTCACCCGCGCGGACCAGCACGCAACCGACACGCGGATTGGGCGAGGTCGTCCACAGGCCGCGTTCAGCCAGTTGCAGCGCCCGCGCCATCATGCTGCTGTCGAGGGCGGAAAAGCTCATTTCTTGCGGGAAACCGGCGAGACTTCCTTGATCGCCTTGGAGAAGGCGTCGACGTCCTCGAAATTGCGATAGACGGAGGCAAAGCGGATGTAGGCAACCTTGTCGAGCTTCTTCAGCTCGCGCATCACCAGTTCGCCCAGTTGCTGCGTGCTGACCTCGCGCTCGCCGGCGGTCAACAGCTTTTCCTCGATGTCGGCGATTGCCGCGTCGACCGATTCGATCGACACCGGCCGCTTGCGCAGCGCCAGCTCGAGGCTGGCGCGCAGCTTGGCACGGTTGAAGTCGGCGCGCAGGCCGTTCTTCTTGACCACCTGCGGCAACTGGATTTCGGCCCGTTCGTAGGTGGTGAAACGCTTGTCACAGGCAGCGCACTTCCTGCGGCGACGGACGATGTCGCCCTCTTCGGAAACCCGGGTGTCGACCACCCCGGTTTCGTCATTGCCGCAGAAAGGACACTTCATGGGCTTTTAGGCACCGTAGACCGGGAAGCGCTTGCACAGCGCCGACACCTGCTCACGGACACGGGCGGCAACCGCTTCGTCGTTCGGCGCGTCGAGCACGTCGGCGATCAGGTGAGCGATCTGCTCGGCTTCGATCTCGGTGAAGCCGCGCGTCGTCATCGCCGGCGAACCGATGCGGATGCCGGAGGTAACCATCGGCTTCTGCGGGTCGTTCGGGATGCCGTTCTTGTTGACGGTGATGTGGGCATTGCCCAGCGCCGCTTCGGCTTCCTTGCCGGTCAGGTTCTTGGCGCGCAGGTCGACCAGGAAGACGTGGCTTTCGGTACGGCCGGAGACGATGCGCAGGCCGCGCTCTTCACCCAGCACGCGGGCCATGACGCGGGCGTTCATGATCACCTGCTCCTGGTAGTTCTTGAACTCGGGCGTCGCCGCTTCCTTGAAGGCAACAGCCTTGGCAGCGATCACGTGCATCAGCGGGCCGCCCTGCAGGCCTGGGAAGATGGCGGAGTTGATCGCCTTCTCGTGTTCGGCCTTCATCAGCACGACGCCGCCGCGCGGACCGCGCAGGGTCTTGTGCGTGGTCGTGGTGACGACATCGGCGAACGGCACCGGGTTCGGGTAGAAACCGGCAGCGATCAGACCGGCGTAGTGAGCCATGTCGACCCAGAAGATGGCGCCGACTTCCTTGGCGATCTTGGCAAAGCGCTCGAAATCGATGCGCAGCGCGTAGGCCGAAGCACCGGCGACGATCAGGCGCGGCTTGTGCTCGCGGGCCAGCGCTTCCATCTTGTCGTAGTCGATTTCTTCCTTTTCGTTGAGGCCGTAGGAGACGACGTTGAACCACTTGCCGGACATGTTCAGCGGCATGCCGTGGGTCAGGTGGCCGCCTTCGGCCAGGCTCATGCCCATGATCGTGTCGCCCGGCTTGCAGAAGGCCATCAGCACGGCCTGGTTGGCCTGCGAACCGGAGTTCGGCTGGACGTTGGCGGCATCGGCGCCGAACAGCGCCTTGATGCGGTCAATGGCAATCTGCTCGGCAACATCGACGTGCTCGCAACCGCCGTAGTAGCGCTTGCCCGGGTAGCCTTCGGCGTATTTGTTGGTCAGCTGCGAGCCCTGGGCTTCCATGACCGCCTTGCTGACGTAGTTTTCGGACGCGATCAGTTCGATGTGATCTTCCTGACGCTTGTTCTCGGCCTCGATGGCCGTCCACAGTTCAGGGTCAACTTTTGCCAGGGTGTCTTTCGCGGAAAACATGGAGGAATGCCTCAAGCCATTGAAAAGGGCAGGAATTTTATCACGAAGGCAGCTCGTCCAGCGCACCGTCGGCCAGATGCCCGGTTTCACCCCAGCTGTCCACCGCCCACCGCCCGTCGCACACGGAAATCCAGTTGATGCCGGCATTCGGAATCAGGAAGTCGCGCGGCATCTCGAGCGGGTTGCCGCGCACAAAACGGTTGATCACGTCGAGCACGCCACCATGGACGACGACGGCAACGTTCTGGCCGGGATGCCGGGCGGCGATTTCACTGAGCTTGCCGGTAACCCGGGCGAACATCGCCTTCAGGCTTTCGCCGTTCTCGAAATCGTAATCGGCATTGCGCCCCTCGAAAGCGGCATAGCCCTCGGGATAGCGCCGGGCGGCCTCGACATAGGTCAAGCCTTCGAAAACACCGTAGCGGCGCTCGCGCAGTTCCGGCGTGGACACTGCCTGCATGCCCAGGCAGCGACCGATTTCGGCCGCCGTATCCCAGGCCCGGCGCAGATCGCTGGCGTACAGCGCGGTAATCCCCGCCGGCGCCAGCCAGCGCCCGGCCGCCATCGCCTGCCGGCGTCCGGTATCGTTCAGACCGATATCGATCTGCCCCTGGATGCGTCGTTCGGCATTCCATTCCGTCTCGCCGTGGCGGACGATGCACAAACGCGTGCACGGCTTCTGATCGTCGCTCATGGGATCAGGCCTGCGACTGGAGGAAGACATCCATGCGGTTCTCGGCAACGCTGAACCAGGCATTCTGGCTGCGCCGGTACTTGTCGTAGGCGGTCAGGATTTTCTTGAATGCCGGATTCTTCTTCGCCTCATCGGCGTAGATCTGTTGCGCCGCCTTGTAGGCCGCCTTGAGGATGGGTTCGGAAAACTCCTGCAGCTTGACCCCGCTCTGCAACAGCTTGGTCAGGGCAATCGGATTCTGGTGATCGTAGCGGGCCATCATGGCCACGTTGGCCTCGTAAGCCGCAGCCCGGAAAACTTCCTGGTACTCGCGCGGCAGCTTTTCCCATTCCGCCTGATTGACGAAGAAATGGATGGTCGGCCCTGGCTCCCACCAGCCGGGATAGTAATAATTCTTGGCCACCTTGTAGAAACCCAGGCGCTCGTCGTCGTAGGGACCGACCCACTCGGCGGCATCGATCGTGCCGCGCTCGAGCGCCGGATAGATGTCGCCACCGGCGATCTGCTGCGGCACCACACCGAGTTCGGAGAACACCGCTCCGCCCAGGCCGGCGATGCGCATCTTGATCCCCTTGAGGTCGTCGACCGTAGCCACCGTCTTGCGCCACCAGCCGCCCATCTGCGCCCCGGTATTGCCGCCGGCAAACGATAGCAGCCGGTAGTTGGCGTAAAAATCGTCGAGCAGCTCCTGACCGCCGCCGTAGTAGATCCAGGCATTCATCTGCCGGGCATTCAGGCCGAACGGCATCGAGGTGCCGAAGCCGAAGGTCTTGTCCTTGCCGACATAGTAGTAGGAACAGGTGTGCGCCACCTCGACCGTGCCTTGCTCGACGGCATCGAGCGCCTGCAGGCCGGGCACGATCTCGCCGCCCTGGAAGACACGGATATCGAAACGCCCGCCGGTCATCGCCCGGACGCGGTTGGCGAGCACTTCGGCGCCACCGAAAATGGTGTCCAGGCTGCGCGGAAAACTCGACGTCAAACGCCAGCGAATCGCCGGCAAACCGGGCTGAACCGCCGGCGCCGGCGGCGGTTCCGGCGGGGCCGCAGGGGCGGCGACAGGTTCGACTGCCGGCGGCGCTTCGTCCCGGCCACAAGCGGCCAGCGAAGCAGCGGCGGTACCCAGCGCGGCTTTTACCAGGAAATCTCGGCGTTGCATGTCATGTCTCCTCCTGCCTGCGCAGGATAGGGCTGTTTTACGATATGCCTGCATTTTTCCGCAAACCCGGCGATTTGGCGAGCATCTGGCACAGATTCCCGGCAGCGCTTATGCTTACAGGCAACATCCGCCTGGCGAAAAACCTCCTGAACACGCATTTCCAGCACTTCCTCCGGCATCTCGCCGACGCCCCGACGCCCCAGGCCCTGGCCCGGCTGGCCGAGGCTCTGGGCGGTCTGTGGCTGGCCGCAGCCCAGGACGGGACAGCGGAAAGCGCCGCCGGGCTGGTCAGCGATGCGGCCGACGCCCTGACCCGGCGCCTGCTGCAACTGGCGCAGGCCGAACTTGGGCCGCCGCCGGTGGCCTATGCCTGGATTGCCTACGGATCGCAGGGCCGGCGCGAACTGACGCTCAACTCCGACCAGGACAATGCCCTGGTGTTCGCCGAGGATTACCGCGAAAACCGCCACGGCGCCTATTTCGCCGAACTCGCCGGGCGCGTCTGCAGCGGCCTGGCCGACTGCGGTTTCATTCTGTGCCCAGGCAACATGATGGCCAGCAACCCGGCCTGGCGGCTGCGCAGCAGCGACTGGGCGCAGCACTTTCACGACTGGATCGTCGCCAGCGACCGGCACAAGGCCCGGCTGGCCGGCAACTTCTTCGATCTGCGCGGCATCGACGGCGACGCCCGGCTGCTGAGCCCGCTGTTCGCCACCCTGGCCGAGCTCTGCCCACGCCACGATTCGCTGCTCGCCCACTGGGTCGCCAATGCCAACGTGGCACCCTCGGCGCTGGGCATGTTCCGGCGCTTCATTGTGGACGACAGCGGACGCCTCGACCTCAAGCACGCCGCCACCATCCCGCTGGTCGAACTGGCGCGCATCCACAGCCTGGCGGCCGGCTTTGTCCACACCAGCAGCACGCTGCCGCGTCTGCTCGCCGCTGCCGGCAAGCGCTGGTTGAGCGAAGCGGGCGCTCACGATCTGGCCGGGAGCTGGGCCTTCATTGGCGAACTGCGTGTCCGCCAGCAACGGCAGGCGCTGATGCGCGGAGAAGCACCGGACAACCATATCGATCCGTCTGCGCTATCGCCCGAGACGCAGGAAAAGCTGCGCCAGACGCTGCAACTGATCGCGCTGCACCAGCGGGCGCTGTTGCAGATCTATCCGCACATGCCCAGCTGAGGCCGATTACTCGCCAGCGATGGTCATCCGGTCAAGCAGGATCGAACCGGTCTGCTTGCTGCCGCGCACCTGCACATCGCGACCGACGGCGACGATGCCGGCGAACATGTCGCGCAGATTGCCAGCGATGGTGATTTCCTCGACCGGGTGCACGATCTTGCCGTTCTCGACCCAGAAACCAGCCGCGCCGCGCGAGTAATCGCCATTCACGTAATTGACGCCATGACCGAGCATCTCGGTCAGCAGCAAGCCCCGGCCCATGCGCGCCAGCAGGCCGTCGCGGTCGAGTTCGCCGGGTTCGATGATCAGGTTGTGGCTGCCGCCGGCGTTGGCTGTCGTCTGCATGCCCAGCTTGCGGGCGGTATAGGTGGACAAGAAGTAGCGCTGGAGCACGCCGTCGACCACCACATCGCTGTCGCGGGTGGCGACGCCGTCGCTGTCGAAGGCGGCGCTGGCCAGGCCGCAAGGGATGTGCGGACGCTCGACGATGCGCACGAAGTCCGGCATGATTTTCTTGCCCAGATGGTCGATCAGGAACGAGGCCTTGCGGTACAGGGCGCCGCCGCTCGCCGCATGCACCAGGCTGCCGAGCAGGCCGGCGGCCAGCGGCGCCTCGAACAGTACCGGGTATTCGCCGGTGCGCAGCTTGCGCCCGCCGAGCCGGGCCACCGCCCGTTCGGCGGCGATGCGGCCGACACTCTCCGGGCTTTCCAGGCGAGCGGCATCGCGGTGCGTGGTGTACCAGTCGTCACGCTGCATCTGGTCGCGCTCGCCGGCGATCACCGAAGCCGAAATGTAGTGGCGCGAGGTCGGATAACCGCCCATGAAGCCCAAGCTGTTGGCCGAGACGAAGTGCGCCTGCTGGGTCGAAATCGTCGCCCCTTCCGAATTGTCGATCAGCGGGCTGGCGTCGAACGCCGCCTGCTCGCAGCGGCGGGCCAGTTCGATCGACTCATCGACGCTCAGCGCCCACGGATGGTACAGGTCGAGATCGGGCCCTTCCTTGGCCATCAATGCCGCGTCGGCCAAGCCGGCGCAGTCGTCCTCGGCGGTGAAGCGGGCGATGTTCAGCGCCGCCTCGACCGTATCGCGCAGCGCCTGCGCGGAGAAATCCGAGGTGCTCGCATAGCCCTTGCGCTGCCCGGCATAGACGGTGATGCCGATGCCCTTGTCGCGATTGAATTCGATAGTCTCGACTTCGTCGCAACGGACCGTCACCGACTGCCCGAAACCCTCGGAAACATCGACTTCGCAGGCCGTCGCCCCCTTGTTCCGGGCGTGTTTCAAGACATCTTCGGCAAGCTGCTGGAGCACGGGGAAAGCGTGGGAAAAAGCGGCGGTTTCGGGCATGGAAGCGGCGTCGTTTCGGGGAAAAGTCGCTATCATAGCAGCCCGCCATTGCCGTACCGGACCCAGCCATGCAAGAAGAAGACTTCTCCGAAGATTACACGCGCCCTTCCAAGACCAAGTTGAAGGAAGCCATGCACGAATTGCGCGATCTCGGTGCCGAACTGGTCGAGCTCCCGGTCAGCCAGCTCAAGCGCATCGACTTGCCGGAAAACCTGCTGACCGCCGTCCGCGATTGTCAGAAAATCACCGCCCACGGTGCCCGCCGTCGGCAACTGCAATACATCGGCAAACTGATGCGCGGCGTCGATGACGAGCCGATCCGCGCCGGTCTGGCCAAACTGCGCGGCGAATCGGCGGCCGAAGTCGCCCGCATCCATCGCCTGGAACGCTTCCGCGTCCGCCTGATGGAAGACGAAACGACGCTGACTGAAATCGCCAATCAGTGGCCGGGCGTCGACATCCAGCACCTGCGTCAGTTGCGCCGCAACGCCCTGAAGGAACAGGAACTCAACAAGCCGCCGAAAAGCTTCCGCGCCATTTTCCAGATCCTGAAGGAACTCGACGGCACGCCGGCAGCCACGGAGAACGAAGATGGCGACGAATGACAGCCTGCGGGTCGGCCTGCGGGTCGGCCTGGTTTCGATCAGCGACCGTGCCTCGACCGGTGTTTACGAAGACAAGGGCATTCCGGCCCTGCAGGAATGGCTGGGCGGCGCCCTGACCTCACCCTGGCAGCTCGAGACCCGGCTGATCGCCGACGAACGGCCGTTGATCGAACAGACGCTGATCGAACTCGTCGACGACTGCGGCTGCCACCTGGTACTGACCACCGGCGGCACCGGCCCGGCGCTGCGCGACGTCACCCCGGAAGCCACGCTGGCCGTCGGCGACAAGGAAATGCCGGGATTCGGCGAGGAAATGCGCCGGATCAGCCTGAACTTCGTCCCGACCGCAATCCTCTCGCGCCAGGTGGCGGTGATCCGCAAGCAGGCCTTGATCATCAACCTGCCGGGCCAGCCCAAATCGATCCGCGAGACCCTGGAAGGCGTCCGCGACGCCGACGGCACGGTGCGCCATGTCGGCATCTTCGCTGCCGTGCCTTACTGCATCGACCTGATCGGCGGCCCCTGGATCGAAACCAACGATGCGGTGATCAAGGGTTTCCGCCCCAAATCCGCCGTTCGCCCGGCCTGAGCGCTCAGGCCGGAACGATACGGTAGCGCGCCAACTCGTAATCGTTGGTGTGTTCGACGACAACCAAGGGTTCGAGCACGACGCGCTGTCCATCCTGGCGATATTCGTAGGACTCGCGCGGGTCGAAGGTATAGGGCGGCAGGATCACCCGCAGTTCCCCGGGCGGATTGCCCTCAAGCAGCAGCAGCGACGGAATGCCGGCCACGGCGGCATAGCTTGACGCCATTTTCGGCCGCAGTTCGACCGACTCGATCAAGCGGGCCAGCGTCTCGATACCGACCCGGGCCTCGGTCGCCGACTCGCGGTGATAGCGGCGCACGCAACCGAGCAGCCAGTTCTCGCCGCCCTCCGGCTGCAGGGCCAGCAGCGCGCCGACCTTGAGCCATTCACCGGGAATGCTGTTGAGCGAGGCGCCGAAACCACCCCGGCTGACATTCTCGACCACCCAGCTTTCGATCTGCAGGCCGGCCGGCCTGCCACCGAATTCGCCGGAAAAGGCGACAAAGGCATTGACCAGTCCGTTGAGCACCGACATCCGGTGCTTGACCCGGTGCCGGTCGTGCCGTCGCTGCGGCGGAATCGGCGCCAGGTAGGCCGCCAGGTGACGCAATACCGGAATCAATGCCTTGGCCGGGTACTGCGCGCCGAGCATGATGTCTTCGGGCAGGTCGCCACCACGTTCGAGCAAGCCCAGCAAGGCCTGAATCTCGCCATGTGCCGCGCCGGGGCGGAAGAAGCGCAGACTGGCCTTGGCCTCCGCCGGCATCCTGGCCAGTCGCAACGGCGGTTGGGCCAGTGTCAGATCGACCCAGTACACGCAATCGTGCTCGGCCTGCTCGGGGAAATCGAAACGACTCAGGAAATGGACGATGAAGCGCTCGGCCAGTTCGATCTCGAGCGGCAACAGGCTGTCCATCGACGCGGCCTGGAAAACCATGGCCTTGCGGTATTCGGCCAGCACCGAGGTGTTACCCGACACGCCGCCGATGTTGACGACCCGGGACGCAAAACCATGTTCGCCAGCCAGCAGCACCAGCCGCCCCATGCGCTGCCATAAATCGGCCGGCGTCGGGCCGTAGTGGAATTGCTCCCATTTCAGCACCGCCCGCAGGGCAGCCAGCAGGCGCGTGCACAGTGCCGGCAGGATGTACTTGCTTGTTTCGGCAGTCAGCCCCCGGGCCAGCAGGAGATCGAGCGTCTGCTCATACACCTTGGCCAGCAGCGACCAGAAGCCCCCGTTGATGGCCCACAGGCGCTTTTCCTCGGCCTTCGACAGGCGGACGGTATGCAGATATTCGCGCGCCAGCCGGCGCAGATGCGGGACGGCGGCGTCTTCCAAGTGGCGGATCGCGTCGAAACGCCGATCGACCGGAAAATCCTCAGCCACCAGCAGCGAATCCAGCCAGCCGCCGATCTCGTCCATGGCCTTGAAAGCATTGTCTTTGGGCAGTTCGCTGACGATGTGCTGCAACTCGCGGGCATCGGCCAAAGGATGGCCATGCCGCTTCTCGAACAGTCCGCCCAGGTTTCCCATCTTGTTCAGCAACGCACTCTCCCCCGCATCTTCAGCCGCTCATTCTAATCCAATCGACATGCGACACAAGAAGCCCCCGTCAGCTTGGGTTAGAATGCCCGCATCGCCATCATCACCAAGCACCCGATGCAGCAATACCTCGACCTGATGCGCCATGTCCTGGAAAACGGACAGGACAAATCCGACCGCACCGGCACCGGCACCCGCTCGGTGTTCGGCTGGCAGATGCGTTTCGATCTGGCCCAGGGCTTTCCCGCGCTGACCACGAAAAAGCTGCACCTGAAATCTATCATCCACGAACTGCTGTGGTTCCTTCAGGGCGACACCAACATCGCCTACCTGAAAGAGAACGGCGTCCGCATCTGGGACGAGTGGGCCGACGAGAACGGCGACCTCGGGCCGGTTTACGGCAAGCAATGGCGGCGCTGGGAATGCCCGGACGGCCGCCTGGTCGACCAGATCGCGCAACTGGTGCACAGCCTCAAGCACAACCCCGATTCCCGCCGGCACATCGTCTCGGCCTGGAATCCCGGCGACGTCGACAGCATGGCGCTGCCGCCCTGCCACTGCCTGTTCCAGTTCTACGTCGCCGACGGCAAGCTGTCCTGCCAGCTCTATCAGCGCAGCGCCGACATCTTCCTCGGCGTGCCGTTCAACATCGCCTCCTACGCGCTACTGACGATGATGCTGGCCCAGGTCTGCGGCTACCGCCCGGGCGACTTCGTCCATACCTTCGGCGACGCCCACCTGTACACCAACCATTTTGAACAGGCCCGGCTGCAGTTGTCGCGCGAACCGCGCGCCCTGCCGACGATGTGGATCAACCCCGAGGTCAAGGACATCTTCGCTTTCCGCTTCGAAGATTTCCGGCTCGACAACTACGACCCGCACCCGCACATCGCGGCGCCGGTTGCCGTCTGAATCATGGGACGCCTGACCGAGACGCCGGCCTGGCAGGCCCTCGCCCGCCACGCGTCGAACATCGCCCCGCGCCACCTGCGCGAGCTGTTTGCCGACAATCCGCAGCGTTTCGAGCAGCTCACGCTGCAGCACGGGCGACTGCTGCTCGATTTTTCCAAACAGCGCGTCGATGCCACGACCTTGCAGTTGCTGCGCGAACTGGCGGCCACCGCTGACTGGCAGGGCTGGATCGCCCGCATGCGCGACGGCGAGGCGATCAACCACACCGAGCGGCGGGCAGTCGGCCATTGCCGTCTGCGCGCCGGCAACGATGCGCCGGATGAAGTGCGTGCCGTACTGCAGCGCATGGAGGATTTCTGTGATCGCGTCCACGGCGGACAATGGCGCGGCTTTTCCGGCGAGCGCATCACCGACGTCGTCAATCTCGGCATCGGTGGTTCCGACCTCGGCCCGCGGATGGCGGCGCAAGCCCTGGCGGCTTACCGCCAGCCCGACCTGCGCGTGCATTTCGTCGCCAACCTGGACAGCGCCGACCTGGCCAGTGAACTGGTCCGGCTGAACCCGCGCACGACCCTGTTCATCGTCGCCAGCAAGACCTTCACGACGCTGGAGACGCTGACCAACGCCCGCACCGCGCGCGACTGGCTGCTCCATGCCGCGATCGACGAAAGCGCAGTCGCCCGGCACTTCGTCGCCGCCTCGACCAATCTCGAAGCCACCGCCGCCTTCGGCATCGCCCCCGAGAACGTTTTCCCGTTTGCCGACTGGGTCGGCGGGCGTTTCTCGCTGTGGTCGTCGATCGGGCTGCCGGTCGCGCTGGCCGTCGGCTTCCGCAATTTCGCGCAACTGCTGGCTGGCGCCCACGACCTCGACGAGCATTTCTTCTCGGCCCCGGCCGAGCGCAACCTGCCGCTGACCCTGGCCCTGCTCGGCCTGTGGAACAGCAATTTCCTCGACGCGCACAGCCAGGGCATCTTCCCCTACAGCCATTCGCTGCGCCTGCTGCCGACGCACCTGCAGCAGCTGGAAATGGAAAGCAACGGCAAGCGCGTCGACCGTGACGGCCAGTTCGTCGATTACTCGACCAACCCGGTGCTCTGGGGCGAGCCCGGGACCAACGGCCAGCACTCTTTCTTCCAGTTACTGCACCAGGGCAGCGAGCTGGTCGCCTGCGACTTCATCGCCCTCGGCCGCTCGGACTTCCCGCTGCCCGGCCACCACAGCAACCTGCTCGCCAACTGCCTGGCCCAGTCGTCGGCGCTGGCCTTCGGCCAGACGGCGGAAGAAGCCCGCGCCGCCGGTATCGACGAGGCACTGGTGCCCTACCGCACCTTCCCCGGCAACCAGCCGTCGACGACCATCGTCCTGCCCGAACTGAGCCCGTTCACCCTCGGTCAGCTGATCGCCCTCTACGAACACAAGGTGTTCTGCCTGGGCGTCCTGTGGAATCTCAATTCCTTCGACCAGTGGGGCGTCGAACTGGGCAAGCAACTGGCCAGCCGGCTGGCGCCGACGCTGCGCGGCGAGCGCCAGGACGAGGAACTCGACGCCTCGACCCGCGGCCTGATCGCCCACCTGCGTCAATTCCGGAACTGAACATGCCAGAAATCATCCTGATCGCCGCCGTCGCCGCCAATCGCGCCATCGGCAAGGACAACCAGTTGCTGTGGAGCATCCCGGAGGACATGGCGCATTTCAAGGCGCTGACCGCCGGCCACGCCGTACTGATGGGACGCAAGACCTGGGAATCGCTGCCGGCGCGCTTCCGCCCTTTACCCGGGCGGCGCAACATCGTGATCAGCCGCCAGGCCGACTATTCAGCGCCGGGCGCCGAACTGGCCAATTCACTGGCCTCCGGCATCGCCCTGGCCGAATCTGCCGAGAAACTGTTCATCATCGGCGGCGCCGACATCTACGCCCAGGCGATGGCGCTGGCCGACCGTCTGGAAATCACCGAAATCGCACTCAATCCCGAAGCCGATGCCTGGTTTCCGGTGATCGGCGACGAGTGGCGCGTCAGCGAGAAAAAAACCCCGTCCGCCAGCGGCGAAACGGGGTTTGCCTTCGTCAGCTACACGCGCGACTGATCAGCGCACGCAATCCACGTAATAGCGTCCGTCCTTGTCCTTGACCAGGCCATGGACGTCGGTTTCGAAACCGGGGAAGGCGGCGTTGAACTCGCGGGCGAAACGCAGGTAATCGACGATGGTCTTGTTGAACCGCTCACCCGGAATCAGCAGCGGGATGCCCGGCGGATAAGGGGTCAATAGCACCGCGGTGACGCGACCTTCGAGTTCGTCGACGGCGACGCGCTCGATCTCGCGGTGTGCCATCCTGGCGAAGGCATCGGCCGGCCGCATCGCCGGCACCATGTTCGACAGGTACATCTCGGTGGTCAGGCGGGCGACGTCGTTCTGCTTGTAGACATTGTGAATCTGCGCGCACAGATCGCGCAGGCCGACGCGCTCGTAGCGCGGGTTCTTCTGCACGAACTCCGGCAGCACGCGCCACAGCGGCTGGTTCTTGTCGTAATCGTCCTTGAACTGCTGCAGCGCGGTCACCAGCGTGTTCCAGCGGCCCTTGGTGATGCCGATGGTGAACATGATGAAGAAGCTGTACAGGCCGCACTTCTCGACGATGACGCCATGCTCGGCGAGGTACTTGGTGACGATCGCCGCCGGAATGCCGATGTCGTCGGCAAAATCGCCATCGACGTCGAGCCCCGGGGTGATGATCGTCGCCTTGATCGGGTCGAGCATGTTGAAGCCGTCGGCCAGGTTGCCGAAGCCGTGCCAGCGTTCGCCCGGCTTGAGCATCCAGGCCTCGCGCTCCTCGATCCCTTCTTCGGACAGGTCGTCCGGCCCCCAGACCTTGAACCACCAGTCGGCGCCCCATTCCTGTTCGACCTTGCGCATGGCGCGGCGGAAATCGAGCGCTTCGCCGATCGACTCCTCGACCAGCGCGGTGCCGCCCGGCGCTTCCATCATCGCTGCGGCGACGTCGCACGAGGCGATGATCGAGTATTGCGGCGAGGTCGAGGTATGCATCAGGTAGGCCTCGTTGAAGATGTCGCGGTCGAGCTTCTGTTCCTCGGCATCCTGGACCAGGATCTGCGACGCCTGACTGAGGCCGGCCAGCAGCTTGTGGGTCGATTGCGTCGAGAACACCATCGATTCCTTGCAGCGCGGCCGGTCGGCGCCGATGGCATGGTAGTCGCCGTAGAAATCATGGAAAGCAGCGTGCGGCAGCCAGGCTTCGTCGAAGTGTAGGGTGTCGATCTTGCCGTCGAGTTCGGCCTTGATGTCCTCGACGTTGTAGAGCACGCCGTCGTAGGTCGACTGGGTGATGGTCAGCACGCGCGGCTTGGCGTTCTTGTCGGTGATGAACGGATTGGCGGCGATCTTGGCCTGGATGCTCGCCCAGGAAAACTCGCTCTTCGGGATCGGACCGATGATGCCGAAGTTGTTGCGCGTCGGCATCAGGAAGACCGGGATCGCGCCGGTCATCATGATCGCGTGCAGGATGGACTTGTGGCAGTTGCGGTCGACGACGACGATGTCGCCCGGCGCGACGGTCGAATGCCAGACGATCTTGTTCGAGGTCGAGGTGCCGTTGGTGACGAAATACAGGTGGTCCGAATTGAAGATGCGCGCCGCGTTGCGCTCCGAGGCGGCGACCGGGCCGGTGTGGTCGAGCAGCTGACCGAGTTCCTCGACCGCGTTGCAGACGTCGGCGCGCAGCATGTTCTCGCCGAAGAACTGGTGGAACATCTGGCCGACCGGCGACTTCAGGAAGGCCACGCCGCCCGAATGGCCGGGGCAGTGCCACGAATACGAGCCGTCGGCGGCGTAGTGGGTCAGCGCCCGGAAGAACGGCGGCGGCAGGCTGTCGAGGTAGGCGTTGGCTTCGCGCTTGATGTTGCGGGCGATGAACTCCGGCGTGTCCTCGTGCATGTGGATGAAGCCGTGCAGCTCGCGCAGGATGTCGTTGGGGATGTGGCGGCTGGTGCGTGTCTCGCCGTGCAGGAAGATCGGAATCTCGGCGTTCTTGTGGCGGATTTCGGAAACAAAGGCGCGCAGTTCGGCCAGCGTTTCTTCGGGTTCGAGCGCCAGTTCCTCGTCGTCGATCGACAGGATGAAGGCCGAGGCCCGGCTCTGCTGCTGGGCGAACGAGGTCAGGTCACCGTAGCTGGTCACCCCCAGGACTTCCAGCCCTTCTTGCTGCATGGCGTCAGCCAGCGCACGGATGCCGAGGCCGGAGGCGTTCTCGGAACGGAAGTCCTCGTCGATGATGATGACCGGAAAGTGAAAGCGCATGGTGGTTCCCCAAAAGCGGCGACCCGCCGCAGCGGGTCGTAGAGTAAGCGGTTTACGTTACAGCGTGCGGTCAGATCTTGGGCAGGGTGACGCCTTCCTGCCCCTGATACTTGCCGCCGCGATCCTTGTACGAGGTTTCGCAGATTTCATCGGACTCGAAGAACAGGACCTGAGCGCAGCCTTCGCCGGCGTAGATCTTGGCCGGCAGCGGCGTCGTGTTCGAGAATTCGAGGGTGACGTGACCTTCCCATTCCGGCTCGAACGGGGTCACGTTGACGATGATGCCGCAACGCGCATAGGTCGACTTGCCGAGACAGACGGTCAGCACCGAGCGCGGAATGCGAAAATATTCCATGGTCCGGGCCAGCGCAAACGAGTTCGGCGGGATGATGCAGACGTCGGATTCGATTTCGACGAAGGACTTGGGATCGAAGTTCTTCGGATCGACGACGGTCGAATTGATGTTGGTGAACACCTTGAATTCGCGCGCGCAACGGATGTCGTAACCGTAGCTGGACGTCCCGTAGGAGACGATCTTCTGGCCATTGACCTCGCGCACCAGATCGGGCGCGAAGGGCTCGATCATGCCGTGTTCCTGCGCCATGCGGCGTATCCACTTGTCTGATTTGATGGCCATTTTTTCCTGCTGCAATCGACAAAAACAAAGGCGGGATTCTACCCGCCTTTGCCATTCAATATGTCGACAAAATCAGGTGTTCTGCACGACGATGTTGGGGAATTTCGACGACATGTCCTTGGCCTTTTCGGCGACCTTGACGGCAACGCGGCGGGCGATGGTGCGGTAGATTTCCGCCGCCTTCGAGTCCGGCGCCCCGACCACGGTCGGCTTGCCGCCGTCAGCCATCTGGCGGATGCTCATTTCCAGCGGCAGGCTGCCGAGGAATTCGACGTCGTAGTCCTTGCACATCTGCTCGCCGCCACCCTCGCCGAAGATGTGCTCGGCATGGCCGCAGTTCGAGCAGACATGCACGCTCATGTTCTCGACGATGCCGAGGATGGGGATGTTCACCTTCTCGAACATCTTCAGACCCTTGCGCGCGTCGATCAGGGCGATGTCCTGCGGCGTCGTGACGACCACGGCACCAGTCACCGGCACCTTCTGCGCCAGCGACAACTGGGTGTCACCGGTACCCGGCGGCATGTCGACGATCAGGTAGTCCACGTCGCGCCATTTGGTCTGGTTGAGCATCTGGTCGAGCGCCTGGGTGACCATCGGACCACGCCAGACCATCGGCGTCTCGACATCGATCATGAAACCGATCGACATCGCCTGGACGCCGTAAGCTTCCAGCGGCTCCATGCTCTGGCCGTCGGCCGATTCCGGCTGCTGGCCGGCCAGACCGAGCATCTGCGGTTGCGACGGGCCATAGATGTCGGCGTCGAGCAGGCCGACCCTGGCGCCTTCCTGAGCCAGCGCCAGCGCCAGGTTGACCGCGGTCGTGCTTTTACCGACCCCGCCCTTGCCGGAAGCGACGGCGATGATGTTCTTGACGCCCGGCAACAGCTTGACGCCCAGTTGCACAGCGTGGGCGACAACCTTGCTGGAGACACCGACCGAGACGTTGCCAATGCCGGGCAGCGTCTTGAGCGCCGCGATCACCTGCTGGCGGATGGCATCGAAGCGAGTGGCGGCCGGGTAGCCGAGTTCGATGTCGAGGCTGAGATCGGCACCGGCGATACGGATATTGCGGACTGCCTTGCCGGCGACGTAACTCTTGCCGGTATTGGAATCAATCGTTGCGGACAGGACTTGCTTGATCTGCTCTTCGGTAAGACTCATGGTGACTCCGGTTTGGCTGGAAACGGGAAATACCCGACTGAATTGGTACAGTATAGCGCAAACCGGGCGCCGGGCGTCAGCCCGAAACCGTATCCAGGCGGTAGCCCTGGCCGTATACCGAGGTCAGCATCAGACCGCTTTCACCGGCCAGGCCCAGCTTCTTGCGCAGACGGCTGGCGTGGGTATCGACGGTACGCGTATCGACGTCGGCTTCCCGCGCCCAGACGGTGGCGAGCAACTCCTCGCGCGCCAGCACCCGGCCCACGTTCTTGAGAAAGACCACAGCCAGGTCGAATTCGCGCTGGGTCAGGTCGATTTCCTGACCGGCCAGGCGGATCCGCCGCCCTTCGACATCGAGTTCGATGTTGCCGAAACGCACCATGTCCGGCATGCGCGATTTACGCCGACGCAGCAGGGCATCGACCCGGGCGAGGAATTCCATGTAGCGCACCGGCTTGGGTACGTAATCGTCGGCCCCCATGCGCAGGATATCGGAGGCGAACTCTTCCTCGGTGCGCGCGGTGCACACGACGACCGGCACATCCCAGCCGTGGCGTTCGCGTATTTTGGCGACCAGCACATCGCCGCCGACATCGGGCAGCACCCAGTCGACGACGTAGAAGTCGAAGCTGCGCGTGTCCAGTGCCTCCAGGAATGATTTACCGTCGGCAAAAACCTCGACCTGGTAGCCTTCGCTTTTCAGCAGGGCCTTGAGCACTTCGGCCTGGCTGCGACTGTCTTCGATAACGGCAAAATTCATACATCCTCCTCGAAAGACGGATTCTGCCCAGCATGGGCGCCGATATCAACCGGCATAAGTCGGTTTTTACTCAGCCCATACAAACCCGTACCTTTTCCAACACACCGGGGTTTTGCCCAGGGCGCGTTAGAATTACGGTTTTGCCCAACGAAATTCGCCCATGTCGCGCAAGATCCTTGTCACCTCCGCCCTGCCCTACGCCAACGGGGCCATCCACCTCGGCCACCTCGTCGAATACATCCAGACCGACATCTGGGTGCGTTTCCAGAAGATGTCCGGCAACGAATGCTGGTACGTCTGCGCCGATGACACGCACGGCACGCCGATCATGCTCCGCGCAGAAAAAGAGGGGATCACGCCGGAACAACTGATCGCCCGCGTCCATGGCGAGCATTCGCGGGACTTCGCCGGCTTCCTGGTCGGCTTCGACAATTACTACAGCACGCACTCGCCGGAAACCCGCGACTGCGCCAACGACATTTACGGCAAGCTCAAGGCCGCCGGCCTGATCGAGGTGCGTTCGATCGAGCAATATTATGACCCGGTCAAGCAGATGTTCCTGCCTGACCGCTTCATCAAGGGCGAGTGCCCGAAGTGCCACGCCAAGGACCAGTACGGCGACAACTGCGAGGTCTGCGGCGCCGCCTACGCGCCGACCGACCTGATCGAGCCGTTCTCGGCCGTCTCCGGCGCCAAACCGGAACTGCGTCATTCCGACCACTATTTCTTCAAGCTCTCCGACCCGCGCTGCGAGGCCTTCCTGCGCGAATACACCAGCAGCGGCGTGCTCCAGGCGGAAGCCGCCAACAAGATGCAGGAATGGCTGGGCGCCCCCGGCGACAACAAGCTGTCCGACTGGGACATCTCACGCGACGCGCCTTACTTCGGCTTCGAGATTCCTGACGCGCCGGGCAAGTACTTCTACGTCTGGCTGGATGCGCCGATCGGCTACATGGGTTCGTTCCGCAACCTGTGCGCGCAGAAGGGCCTCGATTTCGACGAGTTCTTCAAGAAGGACTCGTCGACCGAGCTCTACCACTTCATCGGCAAGGACATCCTCTACTTCCACGCGCTGTTCTGGCCGGCCGAGCTGCAGCACGCCGGCTACCGCACGCCGACCAAGATCTTCGCGCACGGTTTCCTCACCGTCGACGGCGCCAAGATGTCGAAATCGCGCGGCACCTTCATCACCGCCGAAAGCTTCCTCAACAGCGGCATGAACCCGGAATGGCTGCGCTACTACTTCGCCGCCAAGCTGTCGAACACGATGGAAGACATCGACCTCAGCTTCGACGACTTCGTCGCCCGCGTCAATTCGGACCTGGTCGGCAAGTACGTCAACATCGCCAGCCGCGCCGCCGGCTTCATCGCGAAGCGTTTCAACGGCCAACTGGCGCCGGCCGACGACAACCTGCCGGCGATCCGCGCCATCCGCGACGCGGCGCCGCGCGTTGCCGAACTGTTCGAAGCGCGCGAATTCAGCAAGGCGATCCGCGAGATCATGGCCCTGACCGACGGCGCCAACCAGTACGTCGACAGCGTCAAGCCGTGGGAGCTGGCCAAGCAGGAAGGCAAGGACAGCGAACTGCACGCCGCCTGCTCGAACGCGCTCAACCTGTTCCGCCTGCTCACCGTACTCCTGAAGCCGGTGCTGCCGGCCACCGCCGCCAAGGTCGAGGCCTTCATGAACCTGGCGCCGCTGAGCTGGGCCGACGCCGGCACGCTGCTCGCCGGCGGCCACGCAATCAACGCCTACAGCCACCTGATGACGCGCGTCGACGGCAAGCAGATCGAGGCGCTGATCGAAGCCAACAAGCAGTCGCTGGCCCCGGCCACCGCCGAAGCGCCGGCCAAACCGGCCGCCAAGACAGCGGAAAAGAAGGAAGCCCCGGCTGGCACCGACGGCCTGTGCACCATCGACGACTTCATGAAGGTCGACCTGCGCATCGCCAAGATCGTCAATGCCGAGCACGTGGACGGCGCCGACAAGCTGGTCCGTCTGACCCTGGACATCGGCGAAGAAAACATGCGCAACGTCTTCGCCGGCATCAAGGCAGCCTACGACCCGGCGCAACTGGTCGGCCGTCTGACCGTGATGGTCGCCAACCTGGCGCCGCGCAAGATGAAGTTCGGCCTCTCCGAAGGCATGGTGCTGGCCGCCTCCGACCTCGACGCTAAGACCCCGGGCCTCTATCTGCTGTCGCCCGACAGCGGTGCCCAACCCGGCATGCGCGTGAAATAATTTGCGCACCGACAAGGGGCTGCAACAGCGGCCTCTTGTCTGCTGCAGCGCAACAATTCCGGCCCGAAGTTAAAGCTTTACTTTAAGTAAACCGGGCAATATCGGTCGGCAGAAAAGGGTTTTGAATCTATCCACAAAAGCTGTGGATAAGTCTGTGAATCAATCGATGAACAAAGCGCTAAGCTACCGTTGTACAAGGATTTTCCTTACCCTGCGCAAAACTTGCGCACAATCACAAGTCATTGATTAAAAACGAATTGTAAGCAATCGCCAGCAAACTGACAAATTCAACAGCCAGCCAGCACGGATGCTATCGACAAGCCGGCAAACTGTGCATAAGTCGTTGCTCAAGTGCGCGCAATGTCAAGTCATTTACAAGACTTTTTTCAGGCCTTTTCCGATGACCGAAAACAGCAAAGCCAAACTCCTGCCCCGATTGCTTGCCTATCTGGCTGCCGACCTGTTCGGCTTCCTCTGCCTGACGCTGGGCGTTGCCTGGTTTGCCGGCGGGCCCGGGACCCTGCTTGAGCACTTCCCGGCCTCCAATGCGGAAGCATTCGCCAGCGCCGCCGGTGGACTGGCGGTGATCGCCTGGGCCATGACCCGGATCCTGCAGACCCTGGGTCAGCTGGCGCCGCCGCGCGACAACTAGTCGCTGCGCCCGCCAGGGCGCAACCAGTCGGGCAATTCGCGCTCGCCAGCGTTATCGATGATGTATTGACGAATCAGCCGGCGCACGACCTGCGACGGCGTCAGGTCCTGCTCAGCGCAGATTTCCTCGAATAGCCCCTTCTTGCGCGGATCGATCAGCAGCGTCAGCCGGGCAGTGCGTTTCTCCATGATGCTCTCTTGTTGTGATTTGATCGCAAAATATTAACATACGATTAACATTGACGATTAATCTGATAACCATATAATGCAGCGCTTCGCCCCATGAGCGCGCGTCATGAAAATCGCCTTTCGCCCCAAGCTGCTGGACTGCCTGCCTGGCTATGATCGCAACCAGTTCGGCAAGGACCTGGGCTCGGGCATCACCGTCGGCGTGCTGGCGTTGCCGCTGGCCATGGCCTTTGCCATCGCTTCCGGCGTATCGCCGACGGCCGGCATCTGGACGGCCATCGTCGCCGGCCTGATCATTTCGCTGCTGGGCGGTTCGCGCGTCCAGATCGGTGGCCCGACCGGCGCCTTCATCCCCATCGTCTACGGCATCGTCGTCGCCCATGGTTTCGGCAACCTGCTCGGCGCTACCATGCTCGCCGGTATCATGCTGCTGGCCATGGGACTGACGCGCATGGGCCAGTTGATCCGCTTCATTCCACTGACCGTCGTCATCGGCTTCACCAACGGCATCGCCGTGGTCATCTTCCTGGCCCAGATCAAGGATTTCTTCGGCCTGTCGATCGCCAGTCTGCCGGCCGAATTCTTCGCCCGGATCAAGGTGCTGGCCGCGCATGCGCACACCGTCGATCTGCCGACCGTGGCGCTGTCGGTCAGTTGTTTCATTTTCCTGCTCTCCTACAACCGCCTGGCCCAGCGTTTTGCGCTGCTGCGCCGCGCCCCCGGCCCGCTCGCCGTGCTCGTCGTCGGCACCCTGGTCGCCTTCGCCCTCGACCTGCCGGTGGAAACCATCGGCAGCCGTTTCGGCGGCATCCCGCAGGACCTGCCCAGCTTCGGCCTGCCCGACCTGTCGATCCACGATTTCGGCAAGCTGATCTCGCCGGCGATCACCATCGCCCTGCTCGGCGCCATCGAGTCGCTGTTGTCGGCACGCGTCGCCGACAGCCAGATCGACGACCGCCACGACCCCAACCAGGAACTCGTCGCACAGGGCCTGGCCAACGTCGCCGCCCCGCTGTTCGGCGGCTTTGCCGCCACCGGCGCGATCGCCCGGACCTCGACCAACGTCAAGGCGGGCGGTCGCACCCCGATCGCCGGCATCATTCACGCCATCACCCTGCTCGGCATCGTCCTGATCGCCGCGCCGCTGGCCGCCTACGTGCCGCTGGCAACGCTGTCGGCCATCGTCATGGTGGTCGCCATCAACATGGGCGAATGGCACGAGTTCAAGGAACTGCGCCGCTATTCGTGGAATTACCGGATCATCCTGCTGGCCACCTTCTTCGTCACCGTGCTCTTCGACCTGACCATCGCCGTCGAACTGGGCATGGTGCTGGCCTGCCTGTTCTTCATCTACCGCATGTCGGAACTGACCCGCATCGAGCGCCTGCCGCTCGACGAAGCCGCTCAGGACCCCGAACTGCTCTATCCCGACGGCACGCTGCGCGTTGCCGCGTGGCAGATGTTCGGCTCGCTGTTCTTCGGCGCGGTCAACAAGCTGGAGGAATTGCTCGACCCGCGCGCCGGCCACCCGGAAATCGTCATCCTCGACATGACCCGCCTGGTCCAGCTCGACACGACCGGCCTCGAAGGCCTGGAAAATCTGCGCGACAAGCTGGAAAAACGCGGCTGCACGCTGATGCTGTGCGGCCTCAACGCCCAACCCGGATCGCTGCTGCAGCGCTCCGGCTTCATTGATGCGGTCGGCCCGGCCAACGTCGGCGTGGATATCGAACACGCCATGCAGCGCGCCCGCGACCTGCTGCCCAATCTGATGGGCAGCCACGACGAGGATTATTGAGAGAACCATGAGCCAATTGCCCAACTGCCCCCAATGCAACTCCGCCTTCACCTACGAGGACGGCCCGCTCTACATCTGCCCCGAATGCGCCCACGAGTGGAGCAAGGACACCCCGGTCGCCGAGGTCGAGAAAAGCAAGGTCTGGCGTGACGCCAACGGCAACGAACTGAAGGACGGCGACAGCGTCACCGTGATCAAGGACCTGAAGATCAAGGGCTCGTCCTCGGTGGTCAAGGTCGGTACCAAGGTCCGCAACATCCGCCTGGTCGACGGCGATCACGACATCGACTGCAAGATCGACGGCATCGGCGCCATGCAGTTGAAGTCGGAATTCGTCAAGAAAGCCTGATCAACGCGGCGGCCGTGACTTGTCCGGCAAGTAGTACAGGCAGACCTCGCCCGACGATTCGATGACGTCGCGCATCGGTTCGCGCGCGCTCTTGAAACCGAGCTCGCGGCAACCGTAGGGGAAATTCCGGTCGAAGGTGATGTAGTAGTGCCGGCAATCCCGACACCTCGGCACCCCGCTCTGCTCCTTGCGCATCGTCATGCTCAGGCAGCGATGGCGGCAGCCCAGGCTTCCGCTGCCGGCCGCACGATATCCAGCCACGGCGCCGGGTAGATGCCGATACCGACGATCATCGCGATCAAGGCAATCAGCACCAGCCATTCACGCCACACCAGATCGCCGGCGGCCAGCACCGCCGGCCGGCTGGCCGGCCCGTAGAAGGCCTTGCGGTACAACGCCAGGAAAGCCCCGGCGGCAATCGCCAGGCCGAACAGCGCGGCCATGCCGGCGCCGGTGTAACGGTCGAGCGCCGCCAGGATGAGCAGGAACTCGCCCGGGAAACTGCTGGTTCCCGGCATGCCGACGCCGGCCAAGCCGCAGATCAGGACACCGGCCGCCAGCAATGGCATGGTTTTGGCCACCCCGCCGAGCGCCTGCACGTCGGTCGAACCGGTCCGCAGGCGCAGGCATTCGAGCAGCAGCAGCGCACCACCGGTCGCCACCGAAAAACTGAGCAGCAGCGACACCGCTCCCTGCACGCCCTGCGCCGACAGGGTGGACAAGCCGAGCGTGGCCAGCCCGACATGGCAGATGCTGGCGTAGGCCAGGCCAACCCGTAGATTGCTGTGGGCCAGGATGCCGACCGCGCCGTACAGCAGCGTCACCGTCCCCAGCCCGGCCAGCAGCCAGTGCCATTCCTGCGCGGCATCCGGGGCCAGCGGGATGGCCAGGCGAACCAGCGCAAAACCGCCGACCTTGAGGCCCAGCAACAGCGCCGTCAGCGTTCCCGGCGCCGCCAGCGCAAACTGTGGCAGCCAGGTATGCAAGGGCACCAGCGGCACCTTGAAGGCAAAGGAAAACAGCAGCAGGACCAGCACGACGCGCTGCGTATCGAGCGCCGGCGGCTGTTCGAGCAGCACGCCCAACTCGAAACTGCCGGCCTGGCTGCCCAGCATGATGAAGGCCAGCAGCAGCGGAAAACCACCGGCCAGCATGATCAGCACGTAACGGGCGGCCACTCGCGGCGCATCGACGGTCACGCCGCGACGCGCCAGCAGGAAATAGACCGGAACCAGGCTGAGCTCCCAGAAGACAAAGAACAGGATCAGGTCCACCGCGCAGAAGATGCCCAGTGTCGCCGACTGCAACGCCAGCAACAGGCCGTGAAACAGGCGCGGCGCGTCCTCGGCCGATTGCCAGGAGACCGCCAGCACGCCCAGGAACAGTAATGCCGTCGCCGGCAGGAAGAGCACCGATAGACCATCGACTGCCAGCGACCAGTGAATGCCGAGGCCGGGCAGCCACGGCTGCCGCTCGGCAAACTGGAAGCGCGGCCCGCCGGGGTCGAAGGAAAACAGCAGCCAGGTGGTCAACAACAGCACCACCGCCATCGCCAGCAAGGCGACCCGGCGCGCCAGGCGTGCCGGCAGCAGGAAAACCACCAAGGCCGATAACAGCGGCAGAAGCACGATCAGGGTCAGCAGCGGCAGGCTCATCGGGCGAATCTCCCGGCCACCGCCTGGCTCGCCGCATCGGTCAATTGCAGCCAGGGCTCGGCGAAGAAACCGATGGCCAGCAAGGCCGCCACGGCCAGACCGCAGACCGCGTATTCCATCGGCTGCGTCCGGTCCACGTCATGGCTGCCGCTCTTTTCCTGCGACAGGAAAGCTTTCTGAAAACCCCACAGGAGGAAACCGGCGGCAGCGACGTTACCGAGCGCCGTGGCCACCGTCGGCAAGGCGCCGAAACGGGCAATCGAAGCTTCAAGCACCAGGTGGGCGGCGTCGAAACCTGGCGTTCCCGGCATGCCGACGATGGCCAGGCCGAAGATCAGGAAGGCGATGGCCAGGAAGGGAATACGCTCGAACAGGCCGGACAACTCGCCGAGTTCGGTCGTTCCGGTACGGCGGAAAACGAAGCCGACGATGAACCACATGCCAGTCACCGCCAGACCGAAATTGGCCGCCAGCAGCATCGCCCCCTGAATGCCGGCCGCGTGCAGACTGAACAGCCCGATCACCAGCAGGCTGGTATGGCTGACCACGGCAAAAGCCAGCAGCCGGCGCAGATTGGTCTGCAGGAAGGCAAGCGCCGCCGTGAAGAAAACCCCGGCCATGGCAAAACCGACCACGTAGGCTTGCCAGTCGAGCACGGCATCCGGGGTCAGCGGCAGAACGAAACGGGCCATGCCGAAGACCCCGACCTTGACCCCGACCATCAAGGCCGGCGCCACCGCGATCAGGCCGTGCTGGGCCATGTTCGGTAGCCAGCCGTGCAGCGGGAACAGCGGCGTGCGCACGGCCAGACCGTAGAACAGCAGGTAGAAGGCGGCCGTCTGGAACTTGCCGGCCGGCAGCGTGCCGGTCAGGTCGAACAGGTCGAAACTCCAGCGCCCGCCGGTCACCTCGGCGTACCCCCAGCCGAGCACGAAACAACCGGCGACGAACAGCGCCAGACCGAAGCCCTGGTACTGAACGAAGCGCGCCAGCGCCTGCGTTTCGGCCCGCGACGAGGCCCAGCGACGCAACAGGTAGACCACCGCCCATAGCTCCAGCGCCGAGAAAAAAGCGAACCAGGCAATGTTCAGCGTCAGCAGCATCCCGACCAGCCCGGCCTCGGCCAGCAGCAGTACGGCGAACAGGCGCCCCGGCGAAATCATCCCGCGACTCATGCCGTACAAGGTCATCAGCAAGGTCAACAAGGCGGTCAGCAGCAGGAACATCACGGCAATGCCGTCGATGGCCACGTGGTAGCCGAGCAGATCGATACGTTCGGCCAACTGGAAAGCCAGCGCGGCGTCGACGCGGCTGGCGGTAAAAGCCACCAGCAGCAGCTCGCCGGCGGCAAACAGCTTGCCGGCAAGCACCGCCAAGGGCCGTTCGCCCAGCGCCAGCACCACTGCGGCGCCGAGCAACGGCAGCAATTGCACCAGCGCCAGCAGCGGCACTGCCGTCTGTTGGTACCAGAAGATTTCGCCGTTCATCACAGGATCACCACGAAGGTGGCCATCACGGCCATCATCAGATAACGCGGCTGTTCGAGCAGCGCTTCCAGCGTCTGCAGCCAGCGCCCGGCCTCGCGCAACATGCGTTCGGCGGCACCGCCGCGCCCGCGCAGCAAGAGGCGATTCTCGATCCGCTGCAGGAGGAGGGAAAGTGCCGCCAGCAGGCGCCCGGGCAAGCCGTCGGCACAGACCAGCGGCCGTTCGGGATCGATGCTGCGGCCTTTACCCGGCTCGCCGATGGCGCGGTCGATGAAGCTCTCTTCCAGCGCCCGCACGTCGCGGGCAATCGCCGTCGTCGGCCCGGCCAGCAGGGTAACGCCCAGCTTGTCCAGCCACAGGCGCTGCAGCGCCGCGGTATAGATCGCTTGCCGGCCGACCAGCCAGGCCGGCGGCGGCGCCGGCCGGTCGCGGGTCAGTTGCAGCCACGACGGTGCCAGCAGGAATTGCCAGCTGCGCCAGGCGGCGTGCAGGCACAGATGGATGGTCGCCAGCGTCGTCCAGCCCAGGCCGATGGCGACGAGCATCAGGCTGACCTGGAAAACCGTGGCGTAAATCAGCGCCGATTTGACGTCGGTCTGAACCAGCCCGCACAGCCAGGCATAGACGGCAGTCAGCGTTCCGATCAGCAACAAGCCGGCGAGCACGTCGGGCAGATGGAACAACAGCGGCTCCAGGCGCAACAGCAGGAACACCCCGGCATGCACCATCACCGAACCGTAGAAAATCGCCGACGACGGCGTCGGCCCTTCCAGCGCCCTGGCGATCCACGGCGTGAACGGCAGTTGCGCCGATTTGGCCAGGGCGGCGACAGCAAAGCCCAGCACCAGCACACGCAGGTCGACCAATGGCAAGCTGGCGGCCAACAGTGCCGGCCATTCGAAACTGCCGACCCAGTAGGCGGCCAGACCGAGCGAGAACAACAGCCCGGCGTCGCCGGCACGGTTGGTGACGAAGGCGAACAGGGCGTTGCCGGTGGCCACCGGGCGCTGCCAGGCATGGGCGATGAGCAGGAAGGACGCGATCCCGCACATTTCCCAACCGAGGAAGAGCAGCAGGCCGTTACCCGACAGCAGCACGGCCTGGATGCCGCCAAGGAACATGGCGAGGACAATGAAGTAACGCTGGAATCCGCTTTCCCGGTGCAGATAGGTCGCCGAGAAACGCACCACCAGCCAGCCGATCAGCGCCGTCAGCGTCGCCACCGGCAACGACAGCGCATCGAGCAGGAAGGAAATCCGCCCCTGCCAGTGGGCGGCGGCAAACCAGGTGCCGACAATCTTCTGGCCGGGCCAGCCGTGCCAGATCACCGCCAGATCGATCAGCACCAGCAGCAGCAAGGCGGTCAGCGCCGCCAGTTCGGTCAGGCGCGCGGTCAGGCGCTCGCCGGCATCGCCTGCGGCCCGGCCAAGCAGCACGCGCGCCCCGGTCGTCAGGGCAGCGAGCAGCGGCAAGGCCGGCACCAGCCAGACCCAGTCGGCGACGTCGCGCAATTCTTCGATCATGCGACACCTCCCAGCAACAGCGCCGGCGGCAAGGGGCCGGATTCGCCGGCAAACCAGTCATGCGAACGCGCCACCTGCGGCAGCACGGCCCGCCCGGACCACGGCAACCAACCACGACGCGGGCAGTAACGACTGAGACTACCGGTCGCCGGGTCCTGCGCGGCCAGCTGGATCCAGGCATTGCCGACCAGCTCCTGCAGCGCGGGCTGCCGGGCAAGGATGGCCGACAACACCGCCGGCGCCTGTTCGACGACGACCAACAGGCGCATCGGTTCGTGAATCTCGACCATCTGCCAGGGCAGCCCCGTGCGCAGGTCGGAATCGGCGCCTTCCATGACCCCGAACAGGCCGGTCAGGTTGTGCGTGACTTTGGAACCGCAGCCGAAACGCTCGTTGTCCACGGTCGAGAAATAGTATTCGAGGGCGATGCCGGCGCCGACCGGGCCGGCGGCGAGCAGGATGCGCTCGACGATGTCGCCGTCCCGATCGCTGCCCGGATCGTAGGAAATCAGGAAGACGCGCCGGTCGAGGAACAGGCCCCGGCTCATCGTCCGCCGGCCGATGAAGGCTGCGGCGTTGGTCGCGTGCCCCAGTTCCGGCCGGGCCTGGGCCAGGTCGGCGACGCGGCCGGCGACATGACGCCGTGCCTGCCACGGTGACGGCCGGGACGGCGCCGAAGCCAGCCGGCGGCAACGCTCGACGGCATGCCGGCGGCAGGCCTCGGCCAATTGCTTGAGCAAGGTGTCGCAAGGCGATTGCAAGGCGGCAGGTACCTGCTCGAGGTCGTACCACTCGATGCTGTCGTCGCCGGTATGGTGCTCGGCCGCCAGGAAATGGCAGGTGTCGGGAATGACGATGCCGCGCGCCGCCAGACCGGCACGCACCGCCGGCCGGTTGGCCATCGCCGCCAGTACCCGGGCATTCGGCCCGCCATGCCGCCCGGAACAGGCGCCGCAATCGTAGGCTGACAGATGCGGGTTGTTGCGGCTCCCGGAACCATGGCCGAGGATCAGGACCAGCGGCGCAAAACTGGCGCTCAGGCCGATCGTGCGCAGGAAGGCAGCAACCCGCTCAACCTGCTCGTCATCGCTGAACCCGGGCATGTTCCCGTCACCGACCCCGGGATCGACCACGGTCGGCACCCGGCCGTCGAATTGCGTCCGCCAGCGCTTTCCGGCCAGACTCGCCCAGGCCGGCGCAAGACTGCTCGCCGTCAGCGCCAGCAAGCCGGGCAGCGCCGCGGCGGCGGTCAGCAGCGGACCGGCCAGCGGTGCCCGCCGGCTGCCCTGGTAGAGGCGCTCGCGCCACTGCAGACGGATTTCGCGCCGTTGCGCGTGGCGCGCGAGCAGCGACTCGCTGCCGGCGGCAACTTGCTCGCTGACCAGGCGATCCGGCGTCACCACCACCGGGCACAAGGCCTGCGGCGCCGGGTCATCGACGCCCTGCCAGTACATCGGCACGCCGAAGAAACCGGCGGCGCCGAAAGTCTCGATATCCGGCGCCAGCTCTTCGAGGTGACGCCGCGTGCCTTCCTCGCGATCGTCCATGCACATCACCACCTGCGCCGACGGCGCGGCCGGCGCGGCCTGTCGGCCGACGTTGGCCGCCAGCGCGACGAACAGGCTTTCCCGGTAATGCCCTTCGTAGGCAGCCAGCCAGATCTGGCCGCGTTGCAGAGGCGACAGGCGGGCAGCATCGAGCAGGCGATTAACGGCATCACGACCCAGTTCGTTCAAGCGCGCTTCGTCGAGCGCCAGTTGCCCGGCCAGCTTCTGCAGACCGGCCGCCCAGCGAGTGCTTTCGTCGGCCTGCAGGAAAACCGCAACCCGCGGCGCCAGGGCTTCCCAGCCGCGCACCTCGCGGCCGTCGAGCGTCTGTTCGCACAAGGCGCTGGCGGTGGCCAGCAGATCCTCGGGCAGGACGGCGAGATGCCAGGCCTCGCGGACCAGGAATTCGGCGGGGCAGGCATGGTAATAGGCATGCAGTTCCTCCAGCCCGAGCGGCGCACCGGTCAGGCGGCGGATCAGTTCGCCGCACAACTGGCGCTCGAGGAAAACCCGCACCGCCAGGTAATCGGCCATGCTCACCGGATGGCCGGCGCCGCCCGCAGGATGCTGGTCGCGCCACAGGAACATGCCGGACCAACCGGGCAATTCCAGCGCCAGGCGTTCTAGGTAGCCGGGCCACAAGGATTCGTCCGGCAACAGCGCGCGCAGCTCGTCGACCAGCAAGGGCAAGGGTTCGTCGGGCAGATGCTGGATTTCATCGCGAATCCCCGGTAGTTCGTCGAGCTCCCAGCTCAGGTCGAGCGCCGCCGAGGCTTTCCAGGCGGCGAAGAAGCCGCGTCCGCCGGCCGGATTCGACCAGGCGGCCATACCCAGGTCGAGGTGAGCAGCCAGATGGCGTTGCAGGATGCTACGTACGCTTTCCAGCACATCTTCGCCGGACAGGCGCAGGAGCAAGGCGCGCAGGCTGTACTGCCGGCCGATGCCGGCGTGCAGCGCATCCCAGCGGCGGCGGGCAAGCTCGGGCCAGGCTTCGTCGACCGGCGCGGCATCGCCCAGCAGCCGGCGGCAGACCGCCAGCGCCGGAACGGCGCCGCCCGGCACATCGGTCAGCAACTCGGCGAGCAGGATCTGCCGACGGCTCAGTCCGCCGACGACCTCGTCATCGAGGCCGTCCACCCCCTGATCGTCGAGCGCGGCCGACAGGTCATCGCGGTCGATACGGCCGGCGGCGTATTCAGCGCCGAAGCGCTGGGCCGGCCAATAGACCTGGGCGCCGGTCAGCGCCTGCGCCGCCGCCAGCGCGTCGGCAAAAGGCAGGTGCTGGAAGCCGTGCAGGGTGTTGTGATGGACGAAATCGCGAATCGGCGCCTGCGCCGGCAGGACGTGGGCCAGATGTTCGATCCAGTGGTGCAGGCGCTGCTCGATCGACGGTTCCACATCAGCCTCCTGCAAACAAGGCGGCGATGCGCGCCGTACTGCTGCCGACCAGGTCGAGCAGCGGCATCGGCCACACACCGAGAGCGACGATGGCGCCAGCCAGCAAGGCGGCGGCGGTCGTTTCGGTTCGCGTCATGTCATGCAACTGCACGGTCGGAGCAGCCGGCCGGTGCAGGTGGCCGATCACGCGCAGACCGTAGGCGGCACCGACCAGCATGGCGATGCCCAGCGCCACCACCCAGAAGCCCCAGCGCTGGTAGGCCCCGACCAGCACGTGCAGTTCGGCGATGAAACCAGCGCTGGCCGGCAGGCCGATGGCCGCCAGCAGGCCGAAGGCGATGAAGAAGGCAAAGCGCGGGGCCCGTCCGAGCAGGCCGTCGTAATCGGCCAGATCACGGGAATGCGTGCGCCGGTAGAGCAAGCCGACGACCAGGAACAGCAGGGCAGCAGCCAGTCCGTGGGCGACCATCTGCAGGACCGCGCCGGTAACTCCGTTCAGGTTGAGCGAGGCAATGCCGAGCAGGACCACGCCCATGTGCGAAATCGACGAATAGGCGACCATGCTCTTCAGGTCCTGCTGGCGCCAGGCCAGCAGCGCGCCATAAAGCAGACTCAGCAGGGCGAGCATGGCCAGCCAGCCCTGAACGGCGACAAAGGCGGCGGGCAGCGTCTCGGCGGCGCGCAGCAGACCGTAGGCGCCCATCTTGAGCAGCACGCCGGAAAGCAGGATGGACACCGGGCTGGGCGCCTCGACATGGGCCAGCGGCAGCCAGCCGTGCAACGGCACGATCGGCATCTTGACAGCAAAACCGATGAACAGCCCGGCGAAGATCAGCAGCTGCATGTTCTGCGGCAGCGCCCGCCCGCCTTCGGCCATGTCGTTCATGGCAAAGCTGTGGCCCGGCGCCGCATCGTAGAGGAAGAGCAGCGCCACCAGCATGAACACCGAACCGCCCAGGGTATACAGGAAGAAATTCAGCGCCGCGCGCTGCCGGTTCTCGCCGCCCAGGCGGTCGATCATGAAGAACAGGGGGATCAACGTCGCTTCCCAGAAGACGTAGAACAGCGACCAGTCGCGCGCCGTAAACACCCCGAACATCGCCGACTGGAGCAGGAACAGCAAGGCAAAATACAAGCGACCGCTGCCTGGCATGTTGCGCGACACGAGAACTGCCACCAAGGACAAAAATGCCGTAAGCATCACCATCGCCAGCGAAATGCCATCGATGCCAAGCGCAAAATAGGAACCGAGCCGCGCGTTCCAGGCCCGGCTCTCGTACATCTGCACGGCCTCGCCGAGCGGATCGAAAGACCAGGCGAGCAGCACGGTCAACAACAATGAGGCCAGCGCAAAGCCGAGCGCCAGCCGCCACAGCGACTGCTGCCCCCGCCCCGGAAAAACGGCCAGCAGGCAGGCACCCAGCACTGGCATGAACACCAGCAGCTTCAGCACCCCCGCCTCCGCCCTGCCTGATCTCTTGTTTTCATCCGCCGGATTATGCCAGCCGAAGCCCGCGCTTGGGCAAAACGCGAAATTTGCCAGGCGAGGCTGCAATTCGTCACCCTAACGAAAATGCTTTCAGTTACAATTTGGCAGTTTTGCAATTTTCAAAGACGACAATGGCAGACAGCGAATTCCTCAGTACCCGGCAAGCCGCCCAGCGCCTCGGCGTATCCCTCGGCACGGTCCAGAACATGGTCGAGAACGGCGTTCTCGACGCCTGGAAAACTGCCGGCGGCCACCGCCGCATTCCGGCCAGCTCGGTCGACAACCTGCTGGCCAAACGGCGCAAGCAGATCTCCCGACCCGGCGAGCAAGGCGGACAGCTCGACATCCTGATTGCCGAGGACGACCCGACCCTGCAGAAGCTCTATCAGATCACCTTCGATAGCTGGAAGCTGCCGATCACGCTGCGTATCGTCGGCGACGGTTTCGAAGGCCTCCTGCAAGTTGGCCAGCAGATGCCCGACATCCTGATCGCCGACCTGATGATGCCCGGGATGGACGGTTTCGAGATGATCAAGCGCCTGCGCGCCATGCCCGACCTGAGCCCGATGGACATCATCGTCGTCAGCGCCATCGACGGCGCCGAAGTCCGGCAGCGCGGCATCCCCGCCGACGTCACGGTATTCGGCAAGCCGATCCCCTTCCACGAGATCAAGGGTTTCGTCCTCGGCCGTCTGGCAGCACGTCAACGTATCTGAAACACGCCCCACCTGTAAGCTGCCATTAAGAAAGCGCAGGCAAGATAGGGGCTGACTTTTTCCGACAATAAAAACCACCAGGAGACAAATATGGGATGGTTCGGAAACAACGGGGCACTGGACAAGGTCGACCGCGACATCGCCGCCATCGCGGACGGTCAGGCCGATCTGGCCCATAGCATCGGTTCCCAGGGCAGCGATGCGGCGGGGCGCATTTCGGCCAACCTCAATCGCTTCTTCACCCGCATCCGCGGGCTGATCACCCATTCGCGCAGCAGCAGCGTCAGCATCGCCGCCGATGCCGCCCGGATGAATCACCTGGTGCAACTGACCGGCGACGCGGTTCGCCGTCAGGAAGCGCTGGCCGCAGACATCTTCGAATCGAGCAACCGGGTCAACCTGGCGGTCAGCGAAGTGGCGGTCAATTCGGACGCCATCCAGGCGTCGACGCAGAACAACCTTGATCTGGCGCAACGCTCGCTGTCGCAGATGGAGGCCGTGGCCACCACGATGCGCTCGACCAACGAGCACATCGAGCACTTCTCGACCACGGTCGGCGAACTGCACACCAGCTCCATGAAGATCAACGAGATCGTCTCGCTGATCAACGACATTTCCGACCAGACCAACCTGCTCGCGCTCAACGCTGCCATCGAGGCCGCCCGCGCCGGCGAGGCCGGCCGCGGCTTTGCCGTGGTCGCCGACGAAGTGCGCAAACTGGCGGAAAAGGTCAAGACCGCCACCCTGGTCATCGGCCAGAACACGCAATCGATGATCAACCTGGTCTCCGACACCTCGGCCAAGACCCAGACCATTGTCGGCGAGGTCACCCGTGCCAACGAGTACGTCGAAACCTCGGCCAACGACCTCGGCACCATGGTCAGCGACTTCAAGCGCACGACAGAACAACTGTCGACCATCGCCAGCGCCATCTATAACCTGCGCGAAAGCAACCAGTCGATCCACCGTGAGGTTGAGGAAATCCGCAACCATTCCGTCGATATCTCCGGGCGCATGAAGCAGTGCCAGGAGTCGGCCAAGACCCTGCGCGAGTCGACCGAAGATCTGCAATGCACGCTGGCCGACTTCCGCACCGGCAACAGCATGTTCGATACCCTGCACGATCGTTGCGCAGGATTCCGCGACAGCGTTGCCGGCATCCTGCAGAAGCTGGCCGACCGCGGCGTCAATGTCTTCGACCAGGCCTACAAGGACATCCCCGGCTCCAATCCGAAGCGCTACACGACGGCCTACGACGGCCAGTGCGACAAGGAATTGACCGCGCTCTACGACCGCCTTCTGGTCGATGTCCCCGGCCTGGTCTATTCACTCTCGGTGGACAGCAACGGCTATGCGCCGGCCCACAACGGCGTGTTCTCCAACCCGCCCAGCGGCGACCCGGCGGTCGACCTGACCAAGTGCCGGCACAAGCGCATCTTCAACGATCCGGTCGGCCTGAAGCTGGCCAAGAACCAGAAATCCTCGCTGTTCCAGACCTATGTCCGCGATACCGGGGAAATCCTCAACGACCTGTCGATGCCGATCGTCATCAACGGCCGCCACTGGGGCGCCGTGCGTATCGGTTTCAAAACAGAACTGGTCGCCTGAACGCTCAGTAAACGATGTCCACGTTTTCCGGCTGCAGCCAGCCGGAAAGCGCCTCCAGCAGCGCGTCGTCAAGACGGACCCGCAGTTCGTCGCCGACCAGCAGTTCGCATTCGGCCGAGGCATTGCGGTAGTGGATACGCACCGCCGCCGGTCCCGGCGCGAAGGGCTGTAACAAGCTGCGCAGCCGGCGGGCATCCGAACTGCCGTTCATTTTCAGCAGCAGGTGCTTGGCGAAACGCGCCCGCGCCTCGCCCAGCGTCATCAGGCGCTCGGCGGCAACGGCGTTGCCGCCGGAAAAATCGTCGTAGCGAACCTTGCCTTCGACCAGCAGGATTTCGTCGGTGACGATCTTGCTGCGCTCGGCCTCGAACAGTTCGTTGAATACCGACACCTCGACCATCGCTGTGCCGTCATCGAGCTGGACGAAGAGCATCTTGCCGCGCCGGGTCATCTGGGTGCGGATGCCGACGACGACGCCGGCCAGCACCTGAAACTCCTTGGCCGGTTCGAGGCGGTTCAGCGGGCGCCGGACGAAACGCGACAACTCCTTCTTGTAGGTGTTGTACGGGTGGCCGGAGAAGAAGAAACCGAGCGCGGTCTTTTCCTCCATCAGTTGCCGGCGCTCATCCCAGGGCTTGACCGAGATGTACTGCGGCGCATGCGCCTCGGCAACGTCGCCGATATCGAACAGGCTGGTCTGCATCGCGTTGCGTTCGGCCTGTTCGGCGAACTCCATGGCGATACCGACCGAGGCAATCAGCTTGTGCCGGTCGCTGTCGATGCAATCGAAGGCACCGGCCTTGATCAGCGCCTCGATGGTGCGGCGGTTGACCATGCGCTTGTCGCAGCGCTGGCAGAAATCGAACAGGTCCTTGAATGGTCCGCCGGCCTCACGCGCGCGCAGGATGTCATTGACCGCCTGCTCGCCGGTCCCCTTGACTGCGCCCAGGCCGTAGCGGATGGTGTCGCGGTCGACCGGCTCGAAGCGGTAGGCCGAGGCATTGACGTCCGGCCCGAGCACCTTGACCTTGTTGGCGATGGTGTCTTCGTAGAAGACCTTGACCGTGTCGGTGTTGTCCATGTCGGACGACATGGTCGCGGCCATGAAGGCGGCGCAGTGGTAACGCTTGAGCCAGGCGGTGTGGTAGGTGACGACGGCGTAGGCGGCGGTGTGCGACTTGTTGAAACCGTATTCCGCGAACTTGGTCATCAGGTCGAACAGCTGTTCGGCGAGCGCCGGGTCGTAGCCACGCTCCTTGGCGCCGGCAGCGATGGTCTCGCGGTGCTTGGCCATTTCCTCGGGCTTCTTCTTGCCCATCGCCCGGCGCAGCATGTCGGCGCCACCGAGCGTGTAGCCACCGATGATCTGCGAGATCTGCATGACCTGTTCCTGGTACACGATGACGCCGTAGGTCGGCGACAGGCAGGCGGTCAGGTCGGGGTGGAAGTAGTCGATGGCCTGCTGGCCCTTTTTCCGCAGGATGAAGTCGTCGACCATCCCGGAGCCAAGCGGGCCGGGACGATAGAGTGCGAGCACAGCGATGATGTCTTCGAAACGGTCGGGCGCGAGCTTCTTCAGCAGCTTCTTCATGCCCTCCGATTCAACCTGGAAGATCGCCGTGGTGTTGGCGTCCTTGAGGATCTGGTAGGCACCGGGATCGTCGAAACCGAGCGACATCAGGTCGAGCTTGTCGCCGGTCATGCGCTCGATGTACTTGAGCGCCAGTTCGATGATGGTCAGGTTGCGCAGGCCAAGGAAGTCGAACTTGACCAGGCCGGCCTTTTCCACGTCGTCCTTGTCGAACTGCGACACCGGCGAAGCGTCGCTGCCGGTGGCCTGGTAGATCGGGCAGAAGTCGGTGATCTTGCCCGGCGCAATCAGCACGCCGCCGGCGTGCATGCCGACGTTACGCGTCAAATCCTCAAGACGGCTGGCCAGGTCGAACAGTTCGCGTATGGTTTCACCGTCGCCGTCGCCCTGCATCATTTCCTTGAGCTGCGGCTCCTGTTCCAGCGCTTCGGCCAGCGACACCGGTTTGTTCTGGACGATGGGGATGAGCTTGGAAATGCGGTCGCACATCGAGTACGGCAGGCCGAACACGCGGCCGACGTCGCGGATCACCGCCTTCGACGACATGGTGCCGAAGGTGGCGATCTGGCTGACTGCCTCGGCGCCGTAGTGCTCGCGCACGTACTCGATGACGCGCCAGCGGTTGTCTTGGCAGAAGTCGATGTCGAAGTCGGGCATCGACACCCGCTCGGGGTTCAGGAAACGCTCGAACAGCAGGGCGTAGGCGAGCGGGTCGAGGTCGGTGATACGCAGGCTGTAGGCGACCAGCGAACCGGCGCCGGAGCCCCGGCCGGGACCGACCGGCACGCCGTTGTTCTTGGCCCAGTTGATGAAGTCGGCCACGATCAGGAAGTAGCCGGGAAAACCCATCTGGATGATGGTGTTGCACTCGAAGGCAAGGCGGTCGTCGTACTCGGGCCGGCGTTGCTGACGGACTTCCGGGTCGGGATAAAGCTCGGCCAGACGGACTTCAAGACCCTTCTTCGCTTCCTCGACGAGGAATTCGTCAATGGTCATGCCTGCCGGAATCGGAAAATCGGGCAGGAAGTTCTTGCCCAGCGTCATCTCGATATTGCAGCGACGAGCGATTTCCAGGGTGTTTTCCAGTGCCTCGGGCAGGTCGGCGAACAGTTCGACCATCTCCGCCTGAGTCTTGAAGTACTGTTCTTCGGTGTAGATCTTCGGCCGCCGGTGATCGCCCAGCACATAACCTTCGGCGATGCAGACGCGTGCCTCGTGGGCGCGGAAGTCGTCGCGGTTCATGAACTGGACCGGGTGCGTGGCGACCAGCGGAATGCCGGTTTCGCCGGCCAGGTCGGCGGTCTGCTGGACGATGGCTTCCTGCTGCGGCTGGCCGTAGCGCTGGACTTCGAGATAAAAGGCACCGGGGAAGATCGCTTCCCAGGCGCGTGCGCGCTCCATGGCCAGATCGAAGTTGCCGTTCAACAGGGCTTCGCCGACATCGCCCAGATGCGCACCGGACAGTGCGATCAGGCCATGGCTACCGATTTCGGCAAACCACTCGCGGCGGATTTCGGCACGGTCGCGACGGCCGTCGACGGTGTAGGCGCGGGTCAGCAACTCGCACAACTGCTGGTAGCCCTGGCGGTTGCGTACGAGCAGCAGCAGGCGGCGCGGGTCTTCCGGCGCTTCCGGGTTGGCGATCCAGACATCGGCGCCGGCCACCGGTTTGACGCCTTTACCACGGGCACCAGTGTAGAACTTGACCAGGCCGAACAGGTTGCCGAGATCCGTCAGCGCCATGGCCGGCATGCCGTCGCCAGCCGCCCGCTTGACCGCATCGCCGATGCGGACGATGCCGTCGGTGACCGAGTATTCCGAGTGGAGACGAAGATGAACGTAGCGCGGCGAACTCATCGCCGGGATTTTAACCCGGCAGGCGTCATCGCGTCGGCATCACTTTCAAAACCAGCAGTCCCAGCAGCAGCCCCCAGAACGCACTGCCGATGCCGAACAGCGACATCCCCGAGGCGGTAGCCAGGAAAGTCACCAGCGCCGCTTCGCGCTCGCGCTCGTCAGCCAGCGCCGCGCCCAGGCTGTTGCCGATGGTGCCGAGCAAGGCCAGCCCGGCAATCGCCGCTACCAGCGCTGCCGGTAGCGCACCGAACAGGGCGGCGACGGTCGCCCCGAACAGACCGGTGAACAGGTAGAAAACGCCGGCCCATACCGACGCCCGGTAGCGCTGCGCCGGATCGGGGTCAGCCGCCGGGCTCATGCAGATGGCGGCGGTGATCGCCGCCAGGTTGAAGGCAAAGCCGCCGAACGGCGCCAGCAGCAGACCGGTGACGCCGGTCCAGGTGATCAGCGGCGAGGCCGGCGTCTGATAGCCATTGGCGCGCAATACCGCCAGACCGGGAACGTTCTGGCTGGCCATGGTGACGATGAACAGCGGCAGGCCGACGCCGATCAGCGTGGTCAATGAAAACGTCGGCGTCGTCCATACCGGCAGCGCCAGCGTCAGGCTAACCGCCTCGGCGTGGATCATGCCGCTGGCCGCAGCGAGCAGCAGCCCGACCAGGAAGGCGAGCGGCACGGCGTAGCGCGGCAGCCAGCGGCGACCGGCGAAATAGACGGCGAACATCGCCCCGACCAGCAGCAGTTCGCTGCTCAGCGAGGTGAACAGCGCCATCCCGAAACGCGCCAGGACGCCGGCCAGCAGCGCTGCCGCCAGCGATTTCGGGACGTGGCGCATGATCGCCTCGAACAACCCGAAAACCCCACAGACGACGATCAGCGCCGAAGCAAAGAGGAAGGCGCCGATCGCCTCGCTCATCGGCACGCCGCTCAGGCCAACCGCCAGCAGCGCCGCCCCCGGCGTCGACCAGGCCGTCAGCACCGGCGCCTTGAACCACAGCGACAGGCCGACCGAGGTGGCGAACATGCCGATGCCGAGCGCCCACAGCCACGAGCCGATGTGCTCGGCACTACCGCCGGCGGCGCTCGCCGCCTGGAAAACAATCGCCGCCGAACTGGTGTAGCCGACGAGAACGGCGATGAATCCGGCGGTCAGGTGGGAGACGGAAAACAGGCGGCGCATGGCGGCAACATCCGGGAAAAACAGCCCGACATCATAGCAGGTGGCTGGAGCCCGCCCGGCTTCTCGGTTACAGTCGTGGATCACCAACAATACCCATCGAGGAGACCAGAATGAGCGAAGAAGCCTGCCTGTTGCGCAACGACCGTGGCGACGGCCTGACCACCCTGACCCTGAACCGCCCCGGGCAATTCAACTCGCTGTCGCGCGAGATGCTGACCGCGCTGCAGCGCGAACTCGACGCCATCGCCACCGACGAAACCGTCCGCGTCGTCGTCATCGCCGGCGCCGGCAAGGCCTTCTGTGCCGGCCACGACCTCAAGGAAATGCGCGCCAACCACAGCAAGGAATTCATGCAGGCGCTGTTCCGCCAATGCGGCGAGTTGATGCTGACGATCACCCGCCTGCCGCAACCGGTGATCGCCCGCGTGCACGGCATCGCCACCGCCGCCGGCTGCCAGCTGGTGTCGATGTGCGACCTGGCGGTGGCCGCCGACGTCGCCAAGTTCGCCGTCTCCGGCATCAACGTCGGCCTTTTCTGCTCGACGCCTGCGGTCGGCCTGGCGCGCAACCTGGGACGCAAGGCGGCGCTGGAAATGCTGCTCACCGGTGAATTCATCGACGCCATGGAAGCCCGCGCCAAAGGCCTGGTCAACCGCGTCGTACCGGCCGACGCGCTCGACGCCGAAATCGAGCGCCTGGCCGGGTCCATCCTCGCCAAGAGCGCCGTCGCCGTGCGCATGGGCAAGGGCATGTTCTACAAGCAGCTGGAAATGGGCCTCGCCGACGCCTACGACTACGCCGGCGAGGTGATGGCCTGCAACATGATGAGCGAGGATGCCGGCGAAGGCATCGACGCTTTCATGCAGAAGCGACCACCGAACTACAAGGGCTGCTGATCAGGCCGGCGGCTGCCAGTCCCGGGAGATGATCGCCGGGGCCGGGCGGCCGATGTAGTACCCCTGGGCGCGGTGGATTTCCATGCGTTCGAGTTCGCGCAGCACCTCTGCCGACTCGACGTACTCGGCGACCACCGCGATGCCCATTTCCCGTGCCAGCGAACGGATGCTGGTGACGAAGGTGCGATCCTTGTCGCTGTTGAGCATGTTGGCGATGAAGTCGCCTTCGATCTTCAGGTAGTCGATGGGGAAGCGGCGCAGGTAGTGGAAGGACGAGAAACCTGAGCCGAAATCGTCGATCGCCAGCTTGAAGCCGTCGGCCTTCAGATCGTTCAGGAAGCGTTCAAGCAGGGCCAGGTTCTTGACCGTGTCGCGCTCGGTGATCTCGAACACGATGCGGTCCGGCGAAATGCTGCTGGCGGCGATGATGCGGCGCAGGTCGCGGGCGAATTCGTTGAACACCAGCGCGCGCGGCGACAGATTGACGAAGATTTCGCCGTCGTGCCCCTGCTGCGCCAGGGCATGCAATGCCCGTTCGAGTACCAGCATGTCGAGGCGGTGGATGACGCCGATCTTCTCGGCAATCTCGACGAACTCGTCGGCGCGGATCATCTCGCCCTTGAGGTCGATCCGCGACAGGACTTCGTAAGCGACGATACGGCGGTCGGCGACATCGAGTATGGGCTGGAAATACGGCACCACGCGCTGATTCTCGATGGCCTCGATGACCATCAGGCTCTTCTGCGAGATGTCGCGGAAAATCTCGACCACATCGTTCTGCGACGGCACCGCCACCTGATCCTTGCCGGCGGCCTTGGCGCGATACATCATGTTGTCGGCGAACATCAGCAGGTCCTTGGTGCTGTCCGCATGATCCGGATACACCGCCAGGCCGATCGAGGCCGTACCGCGCAGACGGACGCCGTCGGCCGTGACGATTTCGAGTTGCTCGATGGCGCTGCGGACGCGCTGGGCGACGACGACGACAGCTTCCTGGGTGGCCTCCGGCAGCAGCGCGACGAATTCGTCGCCGCCGTAACGGGCCAGGATGTCGCCATCGCGCAAGGCACCCTGAACCTGACGGGCGAAGCGCTGCAGGTAGGTATCGCCGACCGCGTGTCCGTGGGTGTCATTGACCAGCTTGAAGTTGTCGAGGTCGATCAGCAGCAGGCCGAAACTGTAGCCGTGACGCTGGGCGCGGCCGACCTCATAGGACGACAGTTCCCAGAAGACGCGCTGATTGAACAGGTCGGTCAGCGGGTCGCGAGTCGCGTAGTACTCCAGGTCGCGGGTGTACTTGTAGATCGCCTTGACCGAACCGACCACGTTGAGCAGCGTGGACAGCACGCTCTCGACCACCAGGTAGCGGGTCTCGTCCTCGAGCACCCCGGCATGCACGCCGATCCCGACGATGCCGCCGATCTTGGGCTTGTCGACGAAGAAGGACTTGACCCGCAAGGCCACCTCGGCTTCGGTCAGTTCGACCGCCGGTGCACTGATATTGGCAACGTGATGGTGGATGGCAAAGGCGCCGCTATCGGCAAAATTGGCCATCTGCCCCAGTTCCTGGCGGATGTAGTGCTCCATGCGGGCGCGCGTTTCCGGCGAGGCCGGGCCGTACCAGAAGACCTCCAGGTCGAACATCTCGTCGTCGATCTTGAAGATCGAGAACAGCGTATGCGCCGGCAGGATGGTATTGATGTCAATCAGCAGGCGACCTACGTATTCGCGCCAGTCGCGGACGACGTCGGCGGTGATGACGAATTTCTCGAGCAGGCCGATCTCGAAGGTCAGGATTTCCTTGTCCACAGCAATGCCGCGCAATTTGTCGAGCAGGCGGCGCAGGGCCTGGTCGATGCGATTGAGTTCGACGAAACCGAAATCGCGCTGAGCCATGGCCAGTGCTTTGAGGTCGGACACCGCGCTGACCTGATCGAATTCCTCCTGCAGGTTTTCCACCGCGCCTTCGATGCGTCGCCCGACCCACCAGACCGCACCGCCGGCCAGCAAGGCAACGAGCGGCAGCAGCAGGGCAAATGCCCACAACAGTTCGCGCCGGGCATCAGCGAGCAGACCTACGTAATCCTGGCGCACTTCGATGGCCCCGAGACTGACGCCGGGCGTCGCGTTGGCATGACACCCCAGGCAACGCTGATCGGCGATCAGCGGATAAACGTGGCGGGCGGCTTCGCTGCTGTCGATGCGCACCGCTTGCCCGCTGGCCATCGCCGACTGCAACACGTCGTCAAGTTCGGGCTGCTCGATCACACCGTAAGTGTCGATCACCAGCTGGCCGCGGTAGATCTGCACCTGCATATTGCTGCCTTCGCCCGAGCTGGCGACACCGCGCAGGAAATCGTCGGCCTGGCTGCGGCTCCAGCCCTGGCTCATCAGCTGGTACATGGCGGCAAAAGTGATCCGCGTTGCCGCATCGGACGCGCGCGCGGCATTGGTACGCACGATGTTGTCGAACACACGATCGAGCGACCAGTAGGCGCCACCGAAAAACAATGCTGCGACGACAGCCGATGTCGCCAGAATAAACCTGCTTATGCGCATAGCAATCTCCCCGGTGGGAGATTATCACCAAATGCAATAAATCGTACCAATCCAAGGCAAAAGTGCGAGACGTGACAAGGCATCGCGAGCGCAAGCGGCGCTACAATCCGGCCATGCCGCAAGCCCCCTCCCTACCGAAAAACCCCGCCCAGAAACTCCTGCACTGGCTGGCCGCCGCGATCTTCGTACTGGCCATGGCCGCCGCTTTCTGGCGGGCACCGCAATTGCCGCCGGCTGCTTTCGCGGCACCGCCCGTCCTCGCGCTACCCACGCAGGCACCACTGCTCCAGCACGGCATGCTGCCCGGTGTCGGCGGTCTGCTCGGCGCCCCCAGCCTGACCCGTCTGGCCGACGGCCGCATGGCCATCGCCTGGCTGGCGCAGGCCGACGCCCCCCGGCACCACGACGTCATCTGGTTCAGTACGCTGAGCGACGGCAACTGGAGCGAACCTTACCCGGTCTTTTCCAGCGAAGAAGCCGCCGGCAAACTTTTCGCCCACATCCGGCATCTTGCCGACCCGATCCTGTCCGCCCAAGGCGAGGCCGTCCATCTGTGGTTCACTGCCGGCGGCGCCGGCGCCCGCAGCATCGTGCACACCCTGTCCGACGATGGCGGTCAGCACTGGCAAGCGCCGGTGCGACTGACGACCTCGCCGGTCGGCGTTGCCGATACCCGCCTGCGCATGGCACCGCTCACTCTGGACGACGGCGGACTCGGCTTGCCGCTCAGCCCGACATTAATCTCAGCCCGCGACGAATGGCTGCGTCTTGACAGCAGCGGACGCATCGTCGGCAAGGTCCGCCTGCCGGACGAGCCCCCCGCCGCACCGTGGCGCCCCGCCAGCCGGCCCGACACCCTGGCCGATGACCGACCGCAGGCAGTGACCCGACTGGCCAGCGGCCGCTTGCTGCTGGCCGGCAACACCACCGCCGGCGCCGGCACGCTGGCGGTCTGGGTCGGCAACGCCGACGGCAGTGTCTGGCAAGCCCCGAGGATCATCGAAGCGGCGGCCGATGCCGATTTCTCCGCGCCTTCACTGGCCCTGGCCGCCGATGCCGGGATTCACCTGGCCTACGGCTGGCGCCAGCAGGGTATCCGCCACCTGCGTTTCAATGAAGCCTGGCTCGACGGGATGCCGCAATGAACGCCCTGTCCGCCTACAGCCTGCTTGCCCATGGTTTGATTTTCGGCGCCCTGGCCAGCCTGCTGCCGCTCGGCGTGCTGCGCCCGAAAGCCGCGCTGACGGCAACTACCATCGCGCTGATCGCCGGGATCGCGCCGGTCATGCATTCGCTGTTCGGCACACCGTCGGTGACCCTGCTGATGTTGGCCATCCACCACCTGCCGGCCAGACCGCTGACGCCGCTGGGCTACCCCGGTGCACTCGGTCTGCTCGCCTTTGCCGCACTCTTCTATCCGGCCGCGCTGGGCTGGGGCGCCTTCGATCCCTACGCCCTCGGTTACCAGCCGTGGATGCTGCTCGGCGCGCTGATCCCGGTCGGTCTGGCCCTCTGGCTGAGGCGCATGCACGTCTGGTTGATGATCCTGGCCGTCGACCTGGCAGCTTACGCCAGCGGGATTTTCGACAATCTCTGGGACGTCCTGGTGGACCCGCTGCTGGTCCTGCTCGCCTTCTGCATCGTGCTAAGGCAACTGGTGCTGCGGGTCATCGCTGCAAGGCATCGCTGATCAGGCGGCGGATGCTCGAGGCTTCGAACGGCTTGTCGCAGATGGCCGATACCCCGGCCCGCTCGACGGCAGCCAGTCGGCCCATGTTCTGCTCGCTGGTCACCATCAGTACCGGCACTTCGGCCTGCCAGCTCTGCGTGCGGATGTATTCGGTCAGTTCGCGGCCGTCCATCTCCGGCATGTTGTAGTCGGTAATGACCAGGTCGAACATGCTTTCCTGAAGCACCGCCACCGCCTGCCGGCCATCGACGCATTCGGTGATGCGCTCGATGCCGAGCTCCTCGAGCAGCCGGCGCAGGTGATGCCGCGACGCCAGACTGTCGTCGACCACCAGCACGCGCAGCCCTTCGATCTCGGCAAGATCGATGTCCTGCGGCGGATTCAGGTAATCGGCGGCAGCGTACAGCGCGCGCGACAACTGCTGTTCGGTGAAGGGCTTGGCGACGATGGCGCAGGCACCGGATTGACGGACCGGCTCAAGCACCTGCGGCCGCGTCTCGCTGGAAACCAGAATGAAAGGCACGCTTTCCAGCGCCGGGTCATCGCGCATCGCTGCCACCAGTTCGGTCCCGGCCATGTCCGGCAGATAGAGGCTGCTGATCACCACCTGTCCGTCGGTCGCATCCTGCAGGGCAGTCAGTGCGGCGCTGCCGTTGGCGACGATGGTGATCCGGCGCACCCCCTGATTGGTCAGCATGCGTTCGACCAGATGCGCTTGCATCTGCGAAGGCTCGACAAGCAGGACGACGAGATCGGCCAGGGAGGTGGTCAGGGCCATGCGCAAGGACTCCGGATAGCGTGAATGCACTCACTATAGCAGGCACTTGAGAAACCGACACGGCAGTCATCCGGGCGTAAAATCCGCGCATCGATCCGGAAATCCCATGAAAATCTCCCTCGAACTGCTCCAGGTCCTCGACGCCATCGACCGGCACGGCAGCTTCACCGCCGCCGCCAAGGCCCTGCACCGGGTACCATCGGCGCTGTCGCACGCGGTGGCCAAGCTGGAAAGCGACCTCGACATCACACTGTTCATTCGCGAAGGCCGGCGTGCCATGCTCAACGACGCCGGCCGCACCCTGCTCGACGACGGTCGCCACCTGCTGCGCGCCGCCCGCGAACTGGAGCGCCGCATCCAGCGCATCGCCACCGGCTGGGAGTCGGAACTGCGCATCGGCCTCGACGCGATCATCCCGGCCGAACGCCTGCTGCCGCTGATCCGGCGTTTCTACGACGCCGGTCACCAGACCCAGATCCGCCTATCCAACGAAGTCCTCGGCGGCACCTGGGATGCCCTGGCCACCGACCGTGCCGACCTGGTCATCGGCGCCCCCGGCGATCCGCCGGCCCGGGGCGGCATTGGCAGCCGCCAGTTGTGCCGCACCCGGATGCGTCTGGTCGTCGCCCCCGAACATCCCCTGGCCCGTGCGCCGACGCCGATCACTGCCGCCGACCTGGCCCTGCACCGGGCCATCGTCATTGCCGACACCTCGCAGGAACTGACCGCGCGCACCATCGGCCTGCAGGACGGCCAGGACGCCTTGCGCGTCCCCGACATGCGGGCCAAGGCCGCCGCCCAACTGGCCGGCCTCGGCGTCGGCCACCTGCCCGGCTGGATCGCCGACCCGGAAATTGCCGCCGGCCGGCTGGTCAAGCTGCATACCGCCGAGCCGCACCCGCCGATACGCAGCCATATCGCCTGGCGCAATCGTCAGGTCGGCAAGGCGCTGCAGTGGTTTCTCGACGAACTGGCGCGAGCGGAAGTCATCGCCGCGCTGAGCGCCGGTCTGGACAGCGGTGAGGATTAACGCGCCTGCAGCAGCCGCCGTCGCTCGGGCAAGCGCAGCAAGGGCAGGACTTCGCAATATTTGAGGTCGGCCTCACTGGCAAAGCTGACGCCGGCAACCCCGGCCCGGACCTCGCGCGCCACGGCGTGCAGAGACTCCTGCCAGTGAGCGATCACTGACGGCCAGTCAGGGAAGCTTTCCGCCGGAAAAACCTTCTGCCGCGGATCAGCCAGCCCACGGACACCCGGCAGCAGGTCGCCGGCAGCGGAAATCCCGGCAAAGGCCGGTTTGTCGATCAGCACCTTGGCAAAAACGACGGCGACGACGTCATCGCCGACCAAGGCTGCGTAGATCGGCAACTGCGGCTCAGTGATGCGCGACGACGCCCAGTTGTCGATATTGATCGCCGCCCCGGTCTTGTAATCGATGATCAGTTGCCGGCCGTCGGCCAGCCGGTCGATACGGTCGACCACCATGTTCACGCGGATGCCTTCGATGTCGACGCTGGCCGCCTGTTCGCAAGCGACGACGGTGAACGGCTCCGGCCGTTCGCGCTCGACCGCCAGCCAACGCTCGAGCAAGCGCACCAGACGCGCCGATTCCAGTTGCCGGAAACGTTCCGGCAAGGGACTGCGCTGCGCCTCCTCGAAGTGCACCAGCGCCTTCTCGATAGCCTCGGCCAAAAGACGCCGGGCCGCGTCTTCGCTCAACGCCGCCAGCCCTTCGCTACCGCCCACGCGCAACCAGAACTGCTCCAGCGCACCATGCACCAGGGTGCCGCGGGCGGCAGGATCGAGGCCTTCGACCGGCGTTTCCATGGCCTGCGCCCGGAGCCGGAACTGGTAGAAGGCCCAGGCCGGACAGATCGCCTGCGCCCGCAGCAACCAGCTGCCGCCGGCCACCACCTCGCCCTCGGCAACCGGCGGCGCCACGCCATCTTCGATGGATTCGCAGCCGGCAGCAACGGCCAGGCGAGTGGCCAGCGTCGTCAGCCGCGCCTCGTGCACGCCGGCCGGCGGCAGTTCGCCGAGCAAGGGGCTGGCACGCAGCATGCGGTTGCCGTCGGCGCGCGCCCAGGACAGCACCACCGAAGCCGCCGAACGCAGCAAGCGGGCATGCACGCGGCGGGCAAAATCCAGTTCGACGTCGGCGCTGGCATGCGAACTCCCGGCCGTGCGCTGGGCGTCGACCGACAGCAGGGGGTTCGGCCGGGGCGGCGGCGGCCAGCGGTCGTCGTTCAGACCCATCACCCACAGGGCGTCGAAATTCAGGCCGGCGCTTTCAAGCACGCCGAGCACCTGGATCGCCGGCTGACCGCGGGTTTCCGGCTGGAACAGGCGCTGTCGGCACAGTTCGCGCAGACGGGCCAGCGCCGCGCCCTGACCGATGCGCCCGAGCAGGGCGTCGAACCGCCCGAAGCCGTCGAGTACTTCGCCAAACGCCCGATGCGCCTGGAACTCGTCGCTGGACAAAGGCCGTTCGCCAGGCCAACCGGCAGCCGCCAGCGCCTGCCGGAAAACCCGCCCCCAGGCGCCCGGTAACTGGCTGCGCGGCGCTTCGGCCAGCATCGCCAGCGCGCCATTCAGCGCATCAACCGTGCGCGGGCAGGATTGGGCTTGACGCGCCGCCAGCCGCAGCAGGGCTGGCACCTGGGTGAAATAGGGCAGGTCGCGGCGCATCGCCGCATCCAGACAGGCCCGCGCATCGGCTTCGCTGACGTCGCCAGCCCAGAAGGCACCGAGCAGCAGCGTCGACAAACGCGACTGCTCGAAGGCCGCACGACCGCTGCCCAGGGCCAGCAGATCGAGCGCACTGCGCACCAGTGGCTGTTCGGCCAGCGGCCGGCCGAGCGAGATGTTGTAGCTGCGCGGCAGTTCCGCGCCATCGGGACGTAGCGCCGGAAGATGCAGGGCTTCGTCGAGCAGGCCGGCGAGGCGGTCACGAACGCCAGCGAGATCCGGCGCGACGATGCCAATGCGCCGGCCGGGATGCTCAGCCAGTTGCGCCAGCGCCCAGCTCACGGCGGCATGGCATTCGGCGGTGGCATCGGCGCAGGCATGGACAGTCGGCGGCCCGGCAGGTACCGAGAAATCGCGTTCCGAGACATCCACCCCACGCGCCTGAAGCACGTCGATGAATCGTTGCTCCAGCGGCGTCAGGCGGTCGAAGCCGCACAGCACGACTTGCGCCGGCAGAACGAACTGGCCGGCCGCCAGGCGGTCAAGCAGTTCAAGTTGCAGACCGGCGGGATCGATCCAGCCGCCGTCGCGGCAACGCTTGAGGAAAGCCGCCTGCCAGGCGGCGAACAGACGCGCCTCATCGGCCGCGCCGCCGGCGGTCAGCCCCCAGCGCCGACACAGGGCGTGCGCGTCCATGGCCGACGCCGCCAGGCCGGGCAGATCGAACAACGGTGCCGCCGCACCGGCGCCGCTGCTCAGGGCATCGGCGATCACCTGTTCCCAGAGCAGGCGCTCGGCTTCGCTGTCCAAGGCTTGCGGCAGCTCGGCATCACCGCCGAGCACCGCCTCATCGGCCAGCGCCGACAGCCACTGGACCATGGTCAGCGCCGCAGGCGTCTGCCAGGCGCCCGCCCCCCCCGGGACTTCGTCGCGCAGGATCTGGGCCAGTCGACTGGTGGCACAAAGATGGAGGGTGTCCTGGCTCATGGCGTACCGATGAACAGGAACAGGTTGGATGCGCCCTGCCGCGAGTGGCCGATACCGAGATAGGCCGGTCCGAGCGGCGTCTCGCCGCCGAGGTAGAAAGCCAGCGAATCCAGCCAGCCGTCGCGTCCGGTTTCGCTGAAGCGCCGCCCCAGGCGGGCGGCTTCAAGAGCCACGCCGAAACGCATGTCGCCCCGCAGCCCCAGCGGCAGGCGACCGATGATGCGTTCGCTGCGCAGACCGGCGTACTGGATGTCGTCGCCGAGCAGCTGCCCAGTGCTGTAGGCGGTCATGTTGAGAAAGCCGCCCAGCCGGCCGGCGTCGTAGGCCGGCAATTTGCCGCGCGGCGACCCGGTGTAGGCGACCCGGGCATTGAACACGGTATCGGCCAGGGTAAAGGCCCCGCGCAGCTCGGCATCGAAACGCGCGTAATCGCGAGCCGGTGAATGGAAATAGTTCAGATGGGCGGCCCAGCCCCGGGTCGGGAAATACATGCGGTCGGAACGGTCGAAATCGAGCGTTGCCTGCCAGCCACCGAAGGTGACATCACCGCGCGGCAGCGCCAGGGTTCCGGTATCGAGCCGGTAATCGCGGCGACGCTGCAGCCAGCCGAAGCGTACCGCCCCATAGACGTGGGCGTTGTACCCCAGCCATCCCCCCAGGCGCGACTCGGTGACTTTGTACTTGGCGATCCGCCGATCGTCCTCGAACACGCTCAGGCGCTCCTGCTCGACACCGGCCAGCGCTTCGGCGAAGTAACGCTGCGCGGGATCAAGCGGCTGATGGAGATTCACCCCCAGGCGATTATGCGAGCCCAGTTCGGCGTGATAGAGCAATTCGCCACCCAGGGCATTCAGCCAGGTCCGGTGATAGGCGGCGCGGACGCCGAACGACGCCCCGTCACCGCTGTCGGCGGCGAGATGGATGCCGAAACGCAGATAATCCGGCCCCCAGGGTTTCTCGACCGGCATGATGCGCAGGGTATTGCGTCCGGCATTGCCGATCACCGCGTAATCGACGCTCTCGTAATCGCCATCGCCGTAAATACGCAACAAGCTGCGGTCGATACGCTCAGCCGAAACCACGTCACCAGGCGCAATATCGATGAAGCGATCAAGCGAGCGCGGATTGACCCGACCCAAGCCGGCCACCTCGATCGCGTCAACCCGCAGCGGTGCAGCAGCCTGGGCCTCGATGCCCTGCCACCAGGCGAGATAGTCGGCCGGCGCCAGGGCCAGCGGAGCCAGGCGCTCGGCCACGGCCTGCGCCGCCTGTCGGCCGCGCACCGCCGCTTCGGCGTGACGTGGAAAGTCGCCGGCACGGATGCCGTCGAGCGCCGGCTGGATCAGGATGTCCCGCTCGCCCAGCAGGGCCAGCGAACGGGCCACGTTCTGCCGGGTCAGGATGCCGATCATCTGCGCCGACACCGTCAGCAGGGAACCGACCTCATCGGCCTTGAGCAGCGGTGTGCCGACATCGACGACGATCAGCACATCGGCTGCACAGCGTTCGCGGATTTCCGCCACCGGCAGGTTGTCGACCAAGCCACCATCGACGAGCTTGCGCCCGCCTTGCTCGACCGGCGCCAGCAGGCCGGGAACCGACATGCTGGCGCGCATGGCCGTGCTCAGATCGCCGTCGCGGAACACCACGGCCTCGCCGCTGCCGATATCGGTGGCGACAATCGACAAGGGCAGCGCCAGCTGCTCGATGCGGCTGCCGCCGACCAGACGGTTGAAGAACAGTTTGATCTTCTGCCCGGCAACGACACCGCCCTGGTAGCGGACGCCGTCGGCGCCGACCCCACTTTCGGAACCCGGCAGATACAGCCGGGAAATGGCCCGGTTGCGATGGCTCATCTCGCCATAGTCGGGGTTGTCGAGGAACATGTCCGACCAGTCTACGGCCGCCAGCGCTTGCTGCATCCTGGCCGGCGTGACGCCTGCCGCCCAGGCTCCGGCAACCAGCCCCCCCATGCTGGTGCCGGCGACACAGGCAATCGGGATGCGCTGTTCGGCCAGCACTTCGAGCACGCCGATATGCGCGGCACCGCGCGCGCCGCCACCGCCGAGCACCAGCCCGATGCGCGGCGGCTCGGCCGCGATACCCGGGATGCTGGTAGCGACCAGGCTCAGGACCAACAGGGAGCGACGCAATAATGACAAAAAACTTCCAGATGTAAAAAAGCCCTGCCGAGGCAGGGCTTCGTGCAACAAAGTCGCTATTACTTGGTACCGATGACTTCGATGTCGACGCGACGATCCGGCTGCAGGCAGTTGATCAGGGCCGGGGTCTTGGCGTTGCCCTTGCAGGTGTCGCCGGTGACCGGCTGGGTCTTGCCCTTGCCTTCGGTGTAGACGCGGTTGGCTTCGATGCCCTTGGCAACCAGGTATTCCTTGACCGCAGCAGCACGCTTCTCGGACAGCTTCTGGTTGTAGGCGGCACCGCCGATACGGTCGGTGTGGCCGACGGCCAGGATCACTTCGAGCTTGATCTGGGCAGCCTTGGCGACCAGTTCGTCGAGCTTGGCCTTGCCTTCCGGACGCAGGACAGCCTTGTTGAAGTCGAACAGGGCGTCGGCAGCGACGGTGATCTTTTCACCGGTCGGCTTCGGGCCGGCTACCGAGGCAGCAGCCGGTGCCTGGGCGGCCTTGGCGTCACAGGCAGTCTTCGGCAGCAGGTCCTTGTCGCATTCGCAACCGGCCTTGTCGGCGGCGGCGCCGGCCGGGGTCCAGTAGCCGGTGCGCCAGCACAGGCCGGTACCCGACTTGGCGACGACGTCGCGCTGGTCGATGACATAGACGCGTTCCTGGGCAACGGCAGAGAAGCCGATGCCGGCCAGCAGGGCAACAGCGATGGATTTCTTGACGAGGTTCATGTTTCTTCCTGTTGAAAGGGTTGTTATTGATATTGCAGCACGCATTCTATTACGAATCGTCACCAAGACAACAAGCGGGAAAGAACGGGTTTAGCGCACCACGGGATATCATGGTGCAACCTGAACCACCGGGCAGTTCCGTTTGCCCCACCGATGCCTTTGAAAACACTCATCCGCCGCCTGACCCGCTACTTTGGCGACTTCCGCCCCACCGGCGACCAGCGCCTGCTTGCCGCACTGGAAGATTTCCGCAATCCGGAAGCCTGTGAGCTCGAACTGCTGCGCCGACTGATCGCCGCCCTGCGCCCGGAGGATACAAACGACGACCAGAGCAACCGGCGCTACGCACTGATGCTCGAGCGCCTGGAAGACGATGCGGCATTGCGCGCCGGCTTCCGGCATCACGTCATCCATTTCGTCGGCAGCCGCCGCCTGCTGAGTTTTTTCACCGACAGCGGCATCCTGCCCGGCACCGGCTTCTTCTCCGAATGGTGGCGCATTCTCGGCAACCGACTGCTGCCCGAGGTACCCGACGAAAGACGGATGAAGGACTGCCTGCACCTGATCTTCTCCGACCGCGACGACTGGCGCTGGCTGGAGGCCGTCCCGGCCGAACTGGCGCACCGCTTCTGGGAAATTCTGGCGCCGCCCGAAACCTTCCGTGAAATGGACCGGCGCGGCGTCCAGGAGCAGATGCTCGACGCGCTGCTGCTGCTCGCCCATCGGGTCAGCGGCCTCGGCCTGGAAGGCGAACTGATGCGTGCCTCGCCCAACCTCGAGGATGATTCGCCGCGCTTCGTCGCATTGTCGGCCGAGGCACTGGAATTCGTTCGCGGCTTCCGCGCCGGACTCGACGGCGACGACAGTCGCTTCGACAACGGCGACCAGTTGCTGGTCATTGTCGACCAGTGCCAGGACACCCTGAACCGAATCCGTAAGCGGGCACTCACCATCGGTACCAGCCTTCATCTTTCGTACATTCTGACCCGCAGCGAACAAAGCCTGCAGCGGATCACCGAACTCACCCGCATCCTCACCGCCGGCCTGCGCAATGCCCCGCACGAGGTCGCCATCCGCGACTGGACGATCTTCGCCCGCGAGGTTTTCCTCGCTGAAAACCGCCGTCACAGCCTGCGTCACTACATGCAGCAACTGTCCGGCGTGCTCGCCGTGCGCGTCACCGAAAACGCCGCCCGCTCGGGTGAACACTACATCTGCGAAACCCGTACCGACTACCACCGGATGTGGCGTTCGGCGGCCGGTGCCGGCATCCTGATCGGCATCATGGCGCTGCTCAAGATCAAGGCGGCGGCACTTGGGGCACCGCTGTTCGTCGAAGCCTTTCTGTTCAGCATGATCTACGGCCTGGGCTTCGTCACCATCTTCCTGCTCGGCTTCACCGTCGCCACCAAGCAGCCGGCCATGACCGCACAGACGCTGGCCGGTCTGCTCGACGGTCTCAAACCCAATCGCCAGGCCGACCTCGAACGCATTGCCGATGTCGCGGCAGCGGTCAGCCGCAGCCAACTGGCGGCCATCGGCGGCAATGTCATGGTCGCCCTGCCGGTGGCCATCCTGGTCAGCCTCGCCGCCGCCTTCCTGTTCGGCGGGCCGCCGGTCGACACCGCCAAGGCGGCGCACCTGATGGCCGATCTCGATCCGCTGTCGTGGGCGGTCCCGCACGCGGCCATTGCCGGCTTCTATCTATTCCTGTCCGGCCTGATCAGCGGCTATTTCGACAACCGTGCCGCCTACGCCAACATCGGCCCGCGCATCGCCCGTCTCGGCTGGCTGCAACGACTGGCCGGCAAGGACAGGGCTGTACGCGCCGGCGACTACATCGAAAACCACCTCGGCGGCATCATGGGGAACTTCCTGTTCGGCTGCATGCTCGGCTCGACCGGCATGATCGGCACCCTGCTCGGCCTGCCACTCGACATCCGCCACATTGCCTTCTCCTCGGCCAACCTCGGTTACGCCTTCGGCGGTTTCGAGTTCGCCATGGCCTGGCAGGCTTTGCTGTGGGGCGCACTCGGCGTCGCCCTGATCGGGCTGACCAACCTCGGCGTCAGCTTCGCGCTGGCCTTGCGCACGGCCATGGGTGCCCGGCGCATCGCCTTCGCCCACTGGGGCCCCTTGCTGGCGGCACTCGGCCGGCGTTTCCGCCAGCAACCGCGCAGTTTCCTGCTGCCGCCCGAAGAGCCACGGGAGAACGGGGGCCATTGATGCGCAGCCTCCGCCTTGCCCTGCCCCTGCTGCTCGCCTGCCTGGCCCTGCCAGCCACAGCGCAGTTGCGGATCGAGGCACCGGCAGCGCTGGCCAGCCGCCTGTCGCCTTTTCTGCAGGCAGAAGCCGGCCCTCAGCGGCTGCAGGCCCAGGCGCGTGACATTCTCGCCACCGAAGGCTATTTCTCGCCGAACATCGATATCGTCGACCACGACGGACTGCAACTGCGTGTCGATCCGGGGCCGCGGACACTGATCGAGCGTGTCGACCTGAACGTCGATGGTCCTATCGACAAGGAACGTCGCCAGGCACTGATAAGCGGCTGGCGCCTGCCGGCCGGCCAGCCCTTCCGCCAGGAAGACTGGAATACCGCCAAGCAACAGGTACTGGCCGAACTGCTGGCCAACGAACACGCTGACGCCCGACTGGTCGACAGCCGCGCCGACATTGATGCCGAGGCAGCACGCGCCACCCTCAGCGCCCGCTACGATGCCGGCCCGCGCTACCGCTACGGCGAACTGGAATTCAGCGGCCTGCACCGCTACACGCCGGAACTGGTCGCCCGCTACAACCGCCAGGTCCGGCCGGGAGAACCTTACCGGGCAGCCGACCTGCAGACCCTGACCGGCATCCTGCAATCGACGCCGTACTTCGCCAGCGTCCGTGCCGAACTCGATACTGCCGCCGCCCAGATCGACGCCGACGGCAACGCCGTCGCCCCGGTCCGCCTGCGGATGCGCGAGCGCCCCGGTCATCGCGCCGGCTTCGGTATCGGCGCCAGCTCCAATACCGGCGCCCGGGTCGAGGCCAACTACAACACGCCCGACCTCTTCGGCCAGGCCTGGGAATTCGATACCGGCCTGCGTCTCGAACAGAAGCGGCAGACCTTCTACAGCGACGTGATCCTGCCGCCCGACGACAAACAACGCCGGCACAGCATCGGCTTTGTCCGCGAAACCAGCGACATCGAGAGTCTGCGCACCGAACGTTATGGACTCGGCATCCAGAGCGTGCAACAACGCGGCAGCGTGGAGCAGCGCCTGTCGCTGAACTGGCAGCGCGAAACCCGCTGGCCCGACGGCAGTGTCGACATCACCAGCCGGGCGCTGGTGCCCAACGCCATGTGGACCTGGCGCCAGATCGACAACCTGCTCGACCCACGCGCTGGCACGGTACTCCAGTTGAGCGTCGGCGGTGGCGCCAAGGCGGCGTTGTCGGACCAGAATTTCGTCCGCCTGCACGGGCGCATCCAGCACTACCTGCCGGTTGGCCCCCGCGACACCCTGGCCCTGCGCGGCGAACTGGGGCGGACCTTCGCCGATTCGCGCCTGCGCATTCCGCAGGATTACCTGTTCCGCGCCGGCGGCACCGGTTCGGTCCGCGGTTACGCCTATCAGAGCCTGGGCATCAAGGAAGGCGAAGCCACCGTCGGCGGTCGTTACCTGGCGGTGGCCAGCGCCGAGTACACGCACTGGCTGAACGACGACTGGGGCCTGGCGCTGTTTGTCGATGCCGGTGACGCCGTCGATGGACTCAAGGACATCCGCCTCGCCACCGGCTACGGCCTCGGCGTACGCTGGCGCAGCCCGGCCGGCCCGATCGGCGCCGACCTCGCCTACGGCGAACGCGAAGGTCGCCTGCAACTGCATTTCTCGCTGGCCATCCCGTTCTGACTATGCGCCGCCTCGTTACGCTCCTCCTCTCCCTGCTCCTGGCCATCGGCGCCGCTACCTACTGGCTGGTCAATACCGGCAGCGGGCTGCAATTCGCCCTGAGTCTGGCCGGCACGCTGAGCAGCAATCGCCTGCTGGTCGAGCAGGCTGAAGGGCGTCTCGGCGGCCCGCTCACGATCGGCGAACTACGTTGGCAGAATGGCGACACCCACATCGTCGCCACCAACCTCGCCCTGGCCTGGACACCCGGCGCCCTGCTGCAGCAGCGCCTGCAGATCGGGTCCCTGAGCGCGACCAGCCTGCACATCACGACCCCGGCCAGCGACACCCCGAGCGTCGAGCCGGCCGACCTGCAACTGCCGCTGGCCGTCCATCTCGGGGCATTGCGCATCGCCCACCTGCACTACGGCGAGCAGGAAATCGCCCGCGACCTGGCGGCGCGGATCGACAGCGACGGCCGCCACCATCGCATCGACGACCTGCGCCTGCACAGCGGCGATGTCGCCGTGCGCGGCCAAGTGCAGATCGACGGCCAGGCCCCCTTCCCGCTCGAGGCCAGCGGCGAGATCCAGGGGCAACTGGAAGACAAACCACTGGCGCTGGCGTTTCAAGCGGCGGGGCCGCTGGCCGGCTTCACCGTCAGGCTCGACGCCCGCGCCGGCATCGAAGGCCATGCCCGGGTCAGCCTGCGCCCGTTCGCGGTGATGCCGCTGGTCGAGGCCGACATCAAGCTCGCCAGCATCAACCCGGCGGCCTGGCGCGACGGGCTGCCCGACGCCCGCCTCGACCTCGATCTCAAGGTGACGCCGGCGGCCGGCGGGGTAAGTGCCCGCTTCGACCTGAACAACCGCCAAGCCGCGCCGCTCGACCGACCGGGATTGCCGATCGAGCGCCTGCAGGGACAAGCCACCTGGCTGGACGGACAACTGGCGTTTCCCGAACTGCAGGCCCGCCTGGGCGGCGGCGAACTTTCCGGACGCGGCGTCTGGCAGGGCGAAGTTGACGATGGCGCGCTGCAACTGGAACTCGCCGTCCGTCAGCTCGACGCCACCCGCCTGCACAGCAGCTTGCGGCCGACCCGGCTGGACGGCCAGCTGAGCGCGACAATCGGCCAGCAACGCCAGGACATCCGCGTCGACCTGCGCGACCGCCGCTTCACCTTGCGCGGCACGGCACAACACGCCGCCGATATCCTGACCCTGACGGACATCGAAATCGCCGCCGGCCAGGCCCGCCTGCTTGCCGCCGGCAGTCTGCAACTGGTCGAGCAGGCATTCACGGTCGACGCCCGGCTGCAGGAATTCGACCCCGCCCGCTTTGCCGAACTGCCGAGCGCCCGCATCAACGCCAGCTTGCAGGCCAAGGTACGACTGCAGCCGAAGCCCGTCATCGACGCCAGCTTTGCCCTTGGCGACAGCCAGTTTCGCGGCCAGCCGCTGGCTGGCCAGGGCGAATTGCGGGTGGACTGGCCGACGCTCAGCGGCATCGACCTGAACCTGGCGCTGGCCGGTAACCACCTGACCGCCAAAGGCGGCTTCGGCGCCCCCGGCCAGCGGCTGCAGCTCGCCATCGACGCGCCTCGCCTAGGCGCCCTCGGCGCCGAAGGCGACCTGAAGGCCGACCTGAATGTGAGCGGCAGCCTCGCCCGACCGCTGGTCGACGGCGAATTGCGCGCCGGCCGCATCGGCCTGCCCGGCGTTTTCCGCGCCGACGGCGTGCATCTATCGGCCAGCCTGGCGGAAGCTGCCGATGCGCCGCTGCAACTCGGGCTGACGTTGCAGCGCCTCGAATCCGGCGCCGGCCAGCGCCTGTTCGCGCCGCTGACCATCCGTGGCGACGGCAGCCGGCGCCAGCATCAAATTGCCATCGACGGTCGCCTGGCCGCTGGCGAACGCCTGCAACTGCAGGTCGACGGCAGCGAGCAGGACGGTCGCTGGCAAGGCATGCTGACGCAACTCTCGCTGCTTGCCGACAGTGCCGCCCGCAACCTGCGCCTGCGCAGCCCGGCCGCGCTGCGGGCAAGCGCCGACGGCTGGTCGGTCGGCCCCCTGCAACTGGCCGGCGAGCCGCTCGACTGGCAGGCCACGATCCAGGCCAACGCCGACCGTAAAGCGCTCAAACTTGACCTGCAGGCCAGCGGCTCGCGAATCGGACGGGTCCAGGCCGGCTTGACCGCCGGCGTGGACGGCCCCTGGCAACTGGCCGCCAGCGCGCCCTGGCAGGGCCAGGCCACGGCCGAAATTGCCGACCTCGGCTGGCTCGGCGAACTGCTCGGCGAGGACTGGCAAACCGGCGGCCGCATCGACGCTCGCCTGCAGCTTGCCGGCAGCCCGGCCCGACCGGCGCTGGCCGGCACCCTGAACGGCCAGGCGCTCAGCCTGCGCCTGCCGGCCCAGGGCCTGGCGCTGGTCGACGGCGAGCTGGCCGCCGACATCGCCGACAATCTGCTGAGCATCCGCCGGCTCAGTTTCAGCAGCGCCCGCCAGCGCGCGCCCCGGCCGTTGCGCCTGGCGCTCGGCGATCAGGCCGGCAGCCTGGAAGGACCGGGACGACTCGATGTTTCCGGCGAGCTGCGCGTCGCCCCCGGACAGGGCGACGGCCAGGCGGCGCTGACCGTCCGCCTCGACCGCGTTGGTGTCTGGCAACGCCAGGACCAGTGGGTCAGCCTGTCCGGCGAAGGAAAATTGCGCTGGCAGGACGCCGCGCTCGGCATCGACGGCCGCCTCGCCATCGACGGCGCCTACTGGCAACTGGCACCGGCCGGCGCCCCGCGACTGTCCGACGACGTCGTCATCCATCGCCCGGGCAACCAGCCGTCGCCGGGCCTGCGCCCGAACCTGGCACTCGATGTGCAGACCGATCTCGGCCGCCATTTCCTGTTCGAAGGCGCCGGCCTGAGTACCCGGCTGGCCGGTCAGGTCCGGCTGAGCGCCAGCGGTCGCGATCTGCCCCGGGCCACCGGCACGATCCGCACCCGCGACGGCCGCTTCGAGGCCTACGGCCAACGGCTGGAGATCACCCGCGGCATCCTGACTTTCCAGGGGCTGCCCGACAACCCGGCGCTCGACGTGCGCGCCGTGCGTAAAGGCCTGGCCGTCGAACCCGGCGTCCAGCTTTCCGGCACGGCGCAGCGACCGGTGGTACGCCTGATCTCGGACCCGGACCTGCCGGACCCGGAAAAGCTGTCCTGGCTGATCCTCGGCCATGGCCAGGACAGCATGAGTGCCGGCGACGCCAGCCTGCTGCTGTCGGCGGCCGGCGGCTTGCTCGGCAACGACTCGGGCAACCTCGTCCAGCAACTGAAACGCACGTTCGGCATCGACGAATTCGGCGTTCGCCAGGGCAATCTCGACGGCAGCGGCGGCCGTCAGCCGGGCAGCCGCGTCGTTGCTGCCGGTGTCGACACCGGCGCAACGACGGGCAACCAGATTCTCAGCATCGGCAAGCGCCTGTCGTCGTCGGCCACCCTGAGTTATGAGCAGTCGCTGGGCACAGCTGAAAGCATCGTCAAGCTGTCGATCGAACTGACCCGCCAGATCACGCTGATCGGGCGGGCCGGCAGCGACAATGCGCTGGACGTGTTCTACACGCTGACCTGGGGTCTTCCGCCGACATCACGACGTCAGGGTAGCCGCCGTCAGGCAACAGACGGCAGCGATACAACGGACTGAAATCAGGCCTGTCCGGCCAGGATGTCCGGCCGCAGATGCATCGGCGCATCGACGAAGATACGCGCGTCCATGAGCCGGGGCGCAGTCGGCATCAAGGGCGCGAAATCCATGCGCGCCAGGATGTCGTGCTGCAGGTCCACACCCGGCGCGATTTCGGTCAGTACCAGCCCGGCCGCGGTCAGTTCGAAGACGCAGCGCTCGGTGATATAGAGCACCGGCGTGCCGCGCTTGACCGCCTGCGGCCCGGAGAAGGTGCGGTGTTCGACCTGGTCGACGAACTTGACCGCCGAGCCGTCCTGGAGAATCTTCAGCTTGCCGCCGTCGACCGCCACTTCCAGGCGACCGGCGGTGAAGGTGCCGACGAAGACGACCTTGCGCGCCGATTGTGAGATGTTGATGAAGCCGCCGGCACCGGCCAGTCGCGGGCCGAATTTGGAGACATTCAGGTTGCCTTCGCGGTCGGCCTGGGCCAGCCCGAGGAAGGCGAGGTCGAGGCCGCCGCCGTCGTAGAAATCGAACTGGCTGGGCTGGTCGATGATCGCCTGGGTGTTGGTGGCGGCGCCGAAGTTCAGGCCGCCGGCCGGCACGCCGCCGATCACGCCGGGTTCGGCGGTCAGCGTCATCAGGTCGACGACGCCCTCCTCGGCGGCAACGTCGGCCACGCCTTCGGGCATGCCGATGCCGAGATTGACCACAGCGCCCGGCGTCAGCTCCATCGCCGCGCGGCGGGCGATGATCTTGCGCTCGCTCATCGGCATCGGCTTCAGCGCCGACATCGGCACCCGGATTTCGCCGGCAAAGGCCGGGCTGTACGGCTCGGCGAAGGTCTGCATGTGGTATTCGGGCTTCTCGGCGACCACCACGCAATCGACCAGGATGCCGGGAATCTTGACCTGGCGCGGGTTGAGCGTGCCGCGCTCGGCGATGCGCTCAACCTGGACGATGACGATGCCACCGGAGTTCCTGGCGGCCATGGCGATCGCCTGGGCTTCCAGCGTCAGCGCTTCCTTTTCCATGGTCACGTTGCCGTCCGGATCGGCGGTGGTGCCGCGGATGATGCCGACGTGAATCGGGAAGGCCTTGTAGAACAGGTATTCCTCGCCGTCGATTTCCATCAGCCGGACCAGTTCGGCGGTCGTCCGCTCGTTCAGCTTGCCGCCGCCGAAACGCGGATCGACGAAGGTGCCGAGACCGGTGCGCGTGATCGTTCCCGGCTTGCCGGCGGCGATGTCGCGGAACAGGTGGGAAATCACGCCCTGCGGCAGGTTGTAGGCAGCGATGCGGTTGGCCACCGCCAGTTCCTGCAGGCGCGGCACCAGCCCCCAGTGACCGCCGATGACGCGGGCAACCAGGCCGTCATGGCCAAGGTGGTTGAGTCCGCGTTCCTTGCCGTCGCCCTGGCCGGCGGCATAGACCAGCGTCAGGTCGCGCGGCGCGCCTTGGCCATGCACATCGCCTTCGCGCGTTTCGAGGAAACGCTGCTCGAGCGCCACGGCGATGTTCTCGGGAAAGCCGATGCCGACGAAACCGCCGGTCGCCACCGTCGCGCCATCGCCGATGCGGGCCACGGCATCGCGTGCCGAAACGATCTTGCCAGCGGGGGAAAGGGATTGCGCCACAGTGCTCATCGAGTTCTCCGGGAAACGACAAACCCCAATGTTCGGGCAGAGCGCGGCGTTGCGCCACGCTCGTTTACCCGCATGCGGCGTCAGTTGACCAGCGCCGCCTCGATTTCGGCGAAGGTCCGCGGCAGATCGAAGCCCAGCACCGGCACGCCGAGCGCACGACCGATCTGGGTGGCCGAGAACAAGCCGCGAACGCGCGGCAGGCCGGTGGACGGATCGGTATCCTCGACCAGCACGTGCTGACGGCCAAGCTGCTTGAGGGCATCGAGGATATCGGCCACGCGGGCGCGCAACACGTCTTCCAGATACAGGGTGTCGATGCTGGCGATCGGCGTCATCAGGTCGGCCACATGCAGCTCATCGCGCTTGCCGCCGCGCGCCTGCGCCACCTGCAAAGGCTTCTCGCCCAGGATGTCGCGGGCGGTGATCAGGCCGACGACTTCCTCGTCCTTGCCCAGCACCATCAGCAAACGGACGCCGCGCGAGATCATGCGCGCATTGGCATCGTCCACCGAAGCTTCGGGGCCGATGCTGACCACATTGACCCGGGAAAAATCAGTCATCGCCTCGATTGCCGGGGAATCGGCGGCAATCAGGTTAAAACCGGAAACGCACAACGAAGCATTTTGCGACAGCTTGTGTGCACGAACGTGAACAGGGTGGTTCATGGTGTCTTCCTCCATCAGGATTCTTATTTTTGCGGAGCAAACCGCTTGCCGGGAGTGTCTCTGCCAAGTCGCACTCCTTGCCCACAGTATTCCGGGAAGCGTGTGCACTTGCAAGTGATTGGCACATTCGCCACAGCGCCGCCGAAAAGCACACAGGCAACTGCGCTTTCGGCAACGGGGACGCGGTATCATTCGGCGCTTTCACCCTGCACCAGCCTCCCCACAAGCCACCCGCCATGAACCGCCCGACCAGCCGCCTGCGCTCACTGATCCCGACCCGGGAACAGATCATGGCCAATCGCTGGCTCGGCTGGCTACGCCCCTTCCTGGCCCACCCGCAGCTGTGGCGCTGGTCGCGCCGCGGCGTCGCCCTCGGCGTGGCGCTCGGCATTTTCTTCGGGCTGCTCATCCCGATCGCCCAGATCCCTTTCTCCGCTGCCGCCGCCGTCCTGCTGCGCGCCAATGTACCGGCGGCCGCAGCCAGCACCCTGGTCACCAACCCGGTCACGTTCGGCCCCGTGTATTACGCGGCCTACCGCCTGGGCAGCTGGATTTACGGCGACACGCCGCAGGACGAACCGCCGGTGCACGACGACGCCGACCACGAAATCAGCATCTGGGAACGCATCAGCAAACTCGGCCTGCCCCTGATCACCGGTCTGGCCATCATGGCAACGATCTTCGGGCTGCTCAGCTACTTCGTGATCAGCGCAGTCTGGTACTGGCGGGTCAAGGCCAAACGACGGCGTATGGTTCGCTATTACCAGACACGTGACGGCAGGAAGAACAGCGACCCGCAAGCCTGACACAAGCGCTTAATCATTCCGCAACGCTGACCGGCGAAACTTGCGGCTTTGGATTTCTGACGCTTGGTCGATGCTCACCAAAACCCCACTGGGCGAAACTGAACTTCAGCCCGGCCGTCGTACGCTAGGCTTGCGCGAGCGCGCTGTACTCGTGCTGGCCGATGGCACGCGCCCCAGGGAAATGCTGGCTTCGCTTTACGATGGCTCGGCAGCGCCACTGGTTGATCGATTGCTCGAACTGGGTTTCATTGCACCCAGTTCGGCAATGGCGCGAGAAGCACAACGCGAACCAGAACAGGCAACCCATGTAGCCGACTCATTCAAGATTGTGCGTCCATCTTTGGGCGAGGCACGTCTGTATCTGTTTGATCTGTCCGAGCGCCTGCTGGCGCCACTTGACAAACACCTGGCAGAACATTTCCGGGAAAAATTGCGCATGGCAAGGGACGAAGCAGCATTGATCGCCGTCGCCAACAAGCTGCTTGAGATGATTGCCGAGCACGCGACGCCGGAGCGAGTATCCGGGATGGCAGAAAGGCTGCAGCGCTTTTTCCCTGATGCGATGATGGGCCCGACTCAATTCAGTAAGGCCGTGACCTAACTGCTGGAGCGTAATCACTCTTCGATTACGCCAAAAAAGCAAAAAGGCCTTTGGAAACAGGCCTTTTTGGTGAAATCGAGTGGTGGACCGAATGAGGATCGAACTCACGACCTCCGCATTGCGAACGCGGCGCTCTCCCAGCTGAGCTATCGGCCCGAACTCTCTAGGCATCATGAACTAGCCCTACCGCCCCCAAGGCGGAGCCCCTTCCGGTCACCCTGCTGTCACCCTGGAGCGCCAAACATGGCAACTATCAGACAGCGTAACGACCGTTGGCAGGTCATCATCAAGCGTAAAGGCTACCCCTCCCAATCTAGGACATTCGACCTTAGGAAGGATGCGGAAAAGTGGGCAAGACAGCAGGAGAGGGCCATTGACGCAGGCCAGTGGGTTGATCGCACAGAGGCTGAGCAGACCACCCTCAAGGAACTCCTGGAGCGCTACGCTAAGGAGGTCAGCAAGACCAAGCGGGGGGCGGATGCTGAGTCCTACCGGATTGACCAGTTCAAGCGTTCCAAGCTAGCCCAGTATTCCCCAGCAGCCATATCCAGCAGTCTGATTGCCACCTGGAGAGATGAGCGGCTCAAGGAGGTATCTCCGGGGACCGTACTGAGAGAGCTACAGCTACTAGGGCATGTCTTCACCGTGGCTATGCGTGAATGGGGCATTGCCCTGCACTGTAACCCAGTCACCTTGGTTCGTAAGCCAGCCCCCAACAAGGGCCGCGATAGAGTCCTGACAGATGCCCAGCGGGAAGCCCTGCTGATTGCCTGCGGTAAATGCCACAGCCCCTGGATCAAGCCCGTGGTCATCTTCGCCCTGGAGACCGCTACCCGGAGGGGGGAAATCCTCTCGCTGACCTGGAGCAATGTCTCCCTGGAGACCTCTACAGCGTTCGTCAGTGGCAAGACAGGAGCCCGGAAGGTACCTCTATCACCGGCCTGCATGGAAGCTCTCAGAGTCCTTCCCAGGAGCCTTGATGGGCGTGTCTTCCCCGTGTCTGTGGATACCCTCAAGCAAGCCTATGAGCGTGCTGTGAAGCGTGCGGGCATTGATGACTTCACCTTCCATGACCTCCGCCATGATGCCCTGACCAGACTGGCCCGGAAGGGATTCAACATCCTGGAGCTACGCGCTATCTCAGGCCATGCCACCGCCAACATGCTACAGCGTTACGTGTCCATTGATGCAGGCGACCTAGCCAAGAAGCTGGCCTGTGCTTAAAGCGCTCGCGTCTCTCTCATCCCCTGTTTTTTCGTAGTCCCCTCAACACACCTTTTAGGAGCCTCTACCATGGCCTTCAGCCTCAACCTTACCGCCCCCTTCTGTTTCTCCTTCAACGCCTCCAAGGGGCATCTGTCGATGTTCTGGGGGCGCTCTGAAAGGGGCTTTGTTCTGGAGGCTGGGCACGGGTCCAATCCCGGCCTGCTACGCGTGGAGACCTGGAGAAACCCCCTCTGTGGGAGCTTCAATGCTGCCGCCTTGGGGCTGCATCTGGTAGTGGCTGGCCCCGCTGCTACACGCTAAGCAGGGGCATCTGGAGGGGCTTCTGTGGGAGGCCCCTTCCAGTGGCTACTCCTTCTGGATTACCCCAGGAGCAGCCCTGTTATCGCAGCCCCCAGCGCTAGCCCCATGGCGAAACGAACGCGTGCCGTGATAGCCCCTCTGTCTATTAGCTCCGCCACTGTCATGCTATGTCGAATGTCTTTAAGTTGTCCGGTCGCTAGAGCGTCATCGAATTGCTGTTGCATCCCCAAGACCTCCGCTCGCCGCCTCTCACAAGCAAGTGCAAAGTTTTGCCAATACTTGTCATCCTTTCCTGGGTCGTTCTTATCCACATGCAGCCCCCTAAACAATTCCCCCATTCGGGCAATGGTTTCCTCTTGTTCTGTCACGCTGCTGCTCCCTTTGGAAAAGACGCGCTGGAATATTAGCAGTCCCCTGAAAGGAAACTCTACCCCCTACGCTGCCGCTTAGCCCTCAAGCCTAGTGATCCGCTAGTGGTAGCATCCGCGCTCCCTGAAAGTGAGGCCCCTATGGACCAGTTGGACAGCCCGCAAGAGCTCTTTGAGGTCGCCGCAGTCGAGCATCGCCGCTTTAACCCCTACCGGAGACCAAAGGGGGCTTTGGAGGGGGGGCTCAGCGTGTTGTCGCCCTTGTCGAGCAACATGAGAATGTTTTCACGAAAAAAAGCATAGTTAGCAACGGATGGATAGCGACCAAAACTCTCCCGAATTCATCTGGAGATACCCCCTTACCACTCATGGGGCTCTACCGTAGGTGCAGCAATATCTGTTAGCCCAAGTTCTACGGCTAGGGACTCGCCGCGCTCGGATAGTCGCCAGCCCCTGTTTCGCGATTCAACGAGGCCCCAATTCTGTAGCTTGGTGATGCTGTGTCTTATATCGATTTTCACCAATCCAGCCATCCTGGATATATCTTCAACCACGCCACCCCCATCTAGAGCAACGAGGGCAAGAAATACTTTCTTCGCTTTTTGATCCCCTCTTGCGATAGCTTCTAGCTTTTTCAGCTGCGACTCGCTCAATCGGCTCAAAATTAACTTGGTGGGGGTTGTTGGTAAATTGGGGTCATTTTCTTCCGCTTGGTTCTCGTTGCTATCTTCATTAGTCGATGTTTGCGTCAAGACCGCATCTAGCTGGGGTCCCAGCGCTTTTTCCGCTTCAATGGCAGCGGACTCAAATCTGTCTATCTCTCCTGCTAGGCGGGAGTTATCCACTTGAAGTATTCGAATTCTCTCCTCTAGCTCCTCATTAATTGCTGCTAATTCCTTAAGTCTTGTTTGGTATTCCCTCGCTTGATCTAAACCAAACTTCCGTAATGCGCTGGCCTCTTCCTGAGTTATTGGGGTCTCATCTTCAATTTTCTGTTGGACCCTTTTTAGTTCCTTATGCTGGTTTGCCCAGTAACTATAGATCCAGCGAGCAGGATGCGGGTAGGCCAGAAGAAACAGCACAGCGGTGATAAGGGGGCCGGCAATACAGTAACCGAGCCAGTGCCAGATGGTTGGGTAAAAGCTATCGAAGTAAGAGAGCTTCTCTTGGAAAGTAATCCCTGACAGGGTCGCCAGCAGAGGCCTATAGTTCCATGGAATCCAAGATAGCGCGAATGCCCCGAAGAGAGGGCTTTTCACGCGCTCATAGAGTTGAGCCTTTACTTCTTTGGTTAGATCATCAAGCATAAGCATCTCCAGTTAGCGTGCCGTTGGTGCATTTGCACTAGAAATCAGAGCTACGCGTTCGTACCCATAGGTCCCTGGAGATAATATTTCGACCTCTCGGCCTTTGCCGCCCATCTTTCCCCTGACCTTCTGATTATTAAAGTAAGGCGGGGAGCCACCTAGAGGCCCATTAGTCTGCCCTCCGATGGAAGTAATCAAAGCAATCTGCCAGGACCAAGAATTACGCTTGACCCAAAATCCGGCTTTGTTCCCGTTAGCTACGTACATTTGATAGATGTTCTCAGCCATTGCTCGCCTTTCTACTGGTGTTCTTCTGCCATAGCCCGCCGAGCCTCTTCTGAACTAAAGGCGGCTTGTTTATACCCGACAGAGTCCATTGGACATTCCTTGAGGATTGTTAGTAGCTTATCGGTGTGGGTTGTAAAATTGTCAAAAATTGCGTAACGCTCAATAAATTTCTTGAAATTTGACCCCTTATCACTCATTCCATTGAAAAACAGGAAAACCATCTCGATCCAAGATAGCTGGCTGCGGATTATCCCGACGTACAGCCATTTATCCTCTTGGCTCATATCTTGTTGATCTATCCATTTGATGAGTCGATATAGGACCCTGAAGGGGCTCCCGAGGGAATTTTCGTAACGTGCGTATAGAATCTCCCAGGTTTTCCTAGCAGCACTAGCAACCAGGGAGTTATGCTCCGCGCGGACCTCCAAATACGAGTCAAGGCCTGCGCCTTCAAGGGGGGCTACCAAGGGGTGCGGAAACCAATCGTCATCATATGGATGATAGAAGGTGCCAGCATTGATTTGCTCCACGGCCAACAAATCATTGCGGATTGCTAATAGAGCCTGTCGCCCCGATAACGTCCCATCTTTTTTGATATAGACAATCTCATTCAGCGCTTCCCGATAGGTTCCTAGCCAGGCAAAAAAAGTTTGCTCAAGACTTTGCTTCCTTATCGCTTTGTTTTGCAGGTCTAGCGCTCCTGCTGAGTCCGCCTGTGCTCGCCTGCTTAATTCCAACTCTCTGTTCGCTATCTGGACAGACTGGCGAGACAGCCTTAGTTCCCTTGTCTGAAGCACTAGGGCCACTAGCAAAGCGAACACTGACAGAAAACCGAAGACCGGGTTAAGGACGCCGCCTAGATAGTCCCCGAGCTGTCCCCACTGTTCTGGATCACTGGAAGCGGACTCCCCCCAAAAGAAGAGCGCATAACTACCACCGACAACAATAGCAGCGATTACAGCCACCGCCTGGACTCCCACAAGGATTCCCACGGAATTCTCTGATAGGAACTCCGCCAGAGAGTTCGCTCTTCCTTCTTTCATTTCCTGAGCTTCCATTGTCATGAAAGTTGAAGCATACATCTCTGGGTCACTTGAGCAGAAGAAACAGGAAAAGCACTGGTAAGAGAACGCCGGGCACCTCCCTAGTCGCCCAAAGGGCCCACGCCATTCCTGCTAGGGCGAGAAGGGTGTTCGTCGTTAGATAAATTGTCATGATTTCGCTCCTTGGTTGTCCTCCTCTGCAGACTCAGGGAGGGCGGGTTACTCAGATAACTAAGAGGTTATAGTTTCTGCGGATATTTTCTGGCGCCCATAGGCCATTCCGCAGAGGGAAGTGCTTCGGCACCTTCAGAGGCAATTTTGGGTTGCACCGATGCGCTGGCAACGCTTCTCTCCATTGGCTCTAAAGCAGCGCGGCTACAGGGAATCTTGCAGGCTTCTGAGGTGGGGCTGCTAGAAAGTGTGGGTGTAGATGAAAGGTCTACTCCGGGATGGGGGGGCGGTGCTCGGCAATCGTCATGGGGTCCTGGTCGTTCTTTGGCTGGTGACCTTCCGTTTGCCGAAACACGTTTCCCTCCTACCACTACCTGTCTGCTTATTCGCAGCCCTCCGTACCGAATCCTTTAACGGCCTCCCCATCGTCTTCCGGGAGGATGGCTATATCAACATGACCAAGGCAGCGAAGCACTTTGGGAAGGACCTGAAGGAGTTCTTCAAGAACAAAGGAACCAAGGAGTATTTCAAGGCAATGGAAGTAATGGGTGGAATTCCCCCTATTACTCTCAAGCAGGCCAAGAGGGGGAATCAGTTCGTGGCGGACGCCGGCACCTACGGGCACCCCAAGCTGGCCGTCTTCTTCGCCCGCTGGCTGGATGTCCGGTTCGCTGTGTGGTGTGACCTGATGATCGGCTGCGCCAGCAGCTACTGCGTAGCGACAACATCCCCAAGAGGCGTCTTCAGGTCTCCGCAGCGGCGCCTACCGAAGAGGTCCTGCAGATTGGCTTTAAGTTATTGATTTGGTGTTGTTTTTAAGGGGTTTTGAGGGGTAAAACCCACCTATCGCATTTAGGGGGTGCGGGGGTGTGGGGGAGAGGGGGATTCCTTTCCGCCATTCTGCTGCCCACCTGATGCGTTCCTTTAACCCTTGTAAGAAAGCATCTATGAATCAAGTACGAAACGAGGCGGTAGTGTTCCGCCAGGTCGCCTTCCCGGTCTCCGCATTCGACCACCTGAAGGATTACCTCCGCAGCTATGAGCACAAGCACGGGGTCAAGATCACGAATAGCCAGGCGCTAGCCCTGATCCTGGCAGAGCATAAGCAGGCGTCTGCCGCTGGCCTTCTGGTGGCTACTGGAGGTGCAGCATGAACGCCCCCAGCACTTCCCTCCAGGTATTCCAGTTTGACAACGTAGCCACGGGGGCCAGCCTGTCCCTGAATGCCTTTGAGAAGGATGGGCAAGTCTGGTTTGTGGCTAACGATGTCTGCAAGGCGCTAGGCATCCACCCCACTTCCACCCGCCGACTGGAGGAGGATGAAAAGGGGCTGCATAAAACGCAGACCCTTGGGGGCCTCCAGCAGGTTGTCATCATCAATGAATCTGGCCTGTACTCCCTGATCTTCAGCAGCAACAAGGAGCAGGCCCGACTCTTCCGCAAGTGGGTCACCTCCCAGGTCATCCCCTCCATCCGCAAGCATGGGGGCTACATCAACGGCCAGGAGGCCCTTGGGGCTGAGGACCAGCAGGCTACCCTTCAGGTCATCCAGCAGGAGGCCGAGAGGGCTAGGGCCAAGCACTACGAGGAGAAAGAAGCCCGTGGCGAAGCGTTGCGCATGATGCGGAGGACCCCCAGCTATGGCCCTGGAGGGAATCCTAGGAAGAAGCTGGGGGGTGCGGCATGAGCAGCAGGAAGACAGACCGCATGGCCTGGTACAAGATGGATGCAGGGGCCTTCCTTGGAGAGACCCGAGGGCTACCCCTTGTCCATGTTGGCCTCTATATCAACCTCCTAAACCTGTACTGGACCCGAGGCAACGAGCTACCGCCGAGCGAGGAGACCCTAAAGCGGCAACTCGGGGTCACTACCGAGGGCGAGGCTAAGGCCCTCCAGGAGGTCCTAGCAGAGTTCTTCCCGGATGGGCGTCACCATGCACTAGACGCGCAACTGGTTCAGGTTAAAGAGGATAGCCTTCAGCGCTCAGCACGGGCTACCCAGCAGCACGCCAGGGGGAAGGAGCAGCTACCCAAGCAGTCCGCTGCCCCTCACGCAATGGACTTTTAAGGGGGGCGGGGCAGGTGTGGTGCATATGCACTGCACTTGCACTGCATCTGAGTGCTAAAGAGAGGTAAGCGCCCGGCAAACCCAGGTTGATTTCTGATTCAGGTGGCGGATTCTGGCTTCCAGCGATGCGGGAGCAACTCGCCGATCCGGCTGTTGGGCTGGGTTGGCAGGCGAGACAGGACGTCCTTCAGATAGAGGAAGGGATCATGGTCGTTGAGCTTGGCGGACTGGATCAGGCTCATGATGGCAGCCGCCCGTTTGCCGGCGCGCAGGCTGCCGGCGAATAGCCAGTTCTTCCGGCCCGTAGCAATCGGGCGGATGCGGTTCTCGATCCAGTTGTTGTCGATCGGCACCTGACCGTCGTCGATGTAATGGACGAGTGCCGTCCAGCGTTTGAGGCTGTAATCAATCGCCTTGGCCGTCGATGATCCACTGGGCACCTGCAATCGGTGGCGGGTCAGCCAGCCGTGGAATTCATCCAGAATCGGTTTGGCCTGCGCCTGGCGTATTCGTTGCCGTTCGTCAGGGCTCAGTTCGGCAACTTCCCGCTCCACCTGGTAGAGCTTCTGAATATAGACCAGCGCCTGCTGGGCAATCTGGCTCTGGTTGTTGGCGTGCAGATCGAAGAACTTGCGGCGTGCATGGGCCATGCAACCCGCTTCGGTCACGCCGTCGGCAATCAGCGCCTTGTAGCCTGCATAATCGTCGCAGACGAGTGTGCCGCGCCAGGTGTCGAGGAACTCCTGGGCATGCTTGCCGGCCCGGCTGTCGGCGAAATCGTAGATGACGGCCTTGATCGGTTCGAAAGCGCCGATGCTGTAGGACCACAGGTAGGCCCGATGCGTCTTTCCTTTGCCGGGGTCGAGCATCGCCACCGGTGTTTCATCGGCATGCAGTACCGGATAGCTCAGCATTTCGGTCTTCAGCGCATCCACCAGCGGTTGCAGGGTGACGCCCATCTGACCGACCCACTCGGCCAGGGTCGATTGCGGAATCGGCAGACCAGCCCGGCCAAAGATGCCTTCCTGACGATACAGCGGCAGGTGATCGAGATACTTGGCGATCAACACATGCGCCAGCAGGCCGGTGGTCGGGATGCCCTTGTCGATGACATGGGCGGGCACTGGGGCCTGGACCAGTGTTTCGCAGTGAGCGCAGGCCCATTTGCCACGGATGTGGCGTTCGACTGTAAAGGTGCCGGGCGTGTAATCCAGCTTCTCGGCGACATCTTCGCCGATGCGTTGCATTTGGCAGCCGCAGGTGCAGGTGGTCGACTCCGGTTCGTGGTGAATCTCGGTACGCGGCAGTTCCGGCGGCAGGGGTTTGCGCTTGGCTTGGCCCTTCGGTTTCGATTCGGAAAGCTGTGCCAGTTCTTCGGTGATCGCCGCCATGTCGGCAGCGAGGGTTTCTTCAAACAGTTGCCCTTGTTCAACCGGCAAGCGCTCTGCCTTGATGCCGAAGTAGTGACGCTTGTAGTACGCCACCTCATGCGTCAGCTTGTCGATCTTGATCTTGCGCCAGTTCAGTTCCCGATCATTGCGGGTAATGACCTCGGCTTGCTGACGAACCAGTTCGCGCAGTTCGTCGGCGCTGAGTTGATCGAGGTTGGCGGGCAAGGTCATGGCCGACATCATGCCGCCAGCAAGGCGAACTGGCTATCGTGGACTTCCCCAATAGTGGACGATCAAAGAACTCGAATCACCCCGCCATCGGCCAGACGTTCCCAGGGCAGGCCAAGAATCAGCGCATCAAACTGCCCCCGGGTGAGTCCGGTACGGCCATCGCCGGGGCGAAGCTGAAATCGCCCCTGGTTCAGTCGCCGGTTGGCCAGCCAAACGCCGTAGCCATCATGCACCAGCACCTTCAACCGGGTGCCGCGTCGGTTGGCAAAGAGGTAGGCATGGTGCGGCTGCGCCTCGCCAAATATCCGCACCACCTGAGCCAGGATTGTTTCCGTTCCTGCCCGCATGTCCAGCGGCCGGGTCGACAGCCACAAGGCATCAACCCGGATCATCGCAGCCAGTCGCGCAACCAGGCAGCGCAATCGCCGGACGCTTGGACCGGCCATTCGACCTTGATCGCGGTGTTGCCCCGGCGGACTTCGATCCGGATATCGCCCAATGTCGGCATGGCCGGGGCCATCGGCAATTGCACGAAGGCCGGTGCCGGCGTCGCTTCGAGCACAGGCATCGCTACGCGTCGCGTCGGCGGTTCAATACCGCGCTCACGCATCCAGCGCCGGACCTGATTGGCATTAACGCCATTCGCCATCGCAATGCCGGCGACCGAGGCACCTGGTTCGCAGCACGCCTCAATCACCGCCAGCTTGAATTCCTCCGGGTGATGCCGCCTGCGCCGACTTGGCTTCTGGATTTCCATCGAAAGTGTCCACCATCGTTTTTAAAGGGACACGATCTTCAAGGTCTAACGCGTCAATTTACAGATGGGTTTGCCGGGCGCTTACAAAGAGAGATAGATATACAGAGAGAAAGAAACATAGACAGATACATCCGTAGAGAAGACAACCTATACAAGACAATTCAGAAGATGCCTCTTCCAAGATAGACCACCTATTCATGGGATATCGTTGATTGATGGCTATGTACTGGCTTGTCTGTGTAGGTTGTCCCTCAAGTTAGGGGCTCCTTGTAAGGGGTGACCTAGTACGTGGTCTCATCCCTCCTAGGCATCTCAAGAGGCCTCTATAAAGCCTCCTGGATTACTACCTACTCATGGTCATAAATTCTGGGGAATATTTCTGAGAGGTCCAGCCTTCTACCGCTGCTGCTGTCTTCCCCCCGTGGGGGTGGTCTGAAGCATAGGCCCCGGAAAGATACCTTGCGGGTTCGAAGGGGGTCTATCTCCAGGGGGAATCCCTAGAGGCACCCTCCAGGACGCACAGGAAGGGGCCTAGAAGGCGCTGTAATCCCTTTGCCTACACGCACCTAGCCTGGATAGGGTGGGCTCCTGTAGGGGCTTCCTGTGCTGTCAAGACTGGTGTGGTAGGTCCTGCTGTGGTAGCTTGGATATAGGCAGTCGGTCACCCGCCTGTCACCCTGGAGTCACCCTGAGAACCTAAGCAGGGGGACCGGAAGGGGAAGCTAACAAGGATGTCTAGAAAGCACAAAGGCCTGTAAAAACAAGCCTCTGTGGGGTAGGGAACCTGGTGGACCGAATGAGGATCGAACTCACGACCTCCGCATTGCGAACGCGGCGCTCTCCCAGCTGAGCTATCGGCCCGTGGCGGGGATTATAGCCTAGCGTTGGACGGAATTCACCAGCGCCCGCGGAAGTCAGATTTGTCCGGCGCCCGCCGCGGCGCGGCGCAGGCGGTCGGCGACGGCGGCCCATTCGGCGCCGGCTGGCAGGGCCTCGACGACGATCAGGTCGACACTGGCGTGATCCATGTCACGCAGCGCGGCGTAGAGGTCGTGGGCGTAGCCGACCGGGTCGGCCGGCAGCATCCGCCAGGCGTGCGGCATGCCGGCCTGCGGCGGCTGGTTGGGGCTGATCACGCCGCAAGTGCCGCCGCGATGGCGCTGGGCGTTGAGGAAGTCGAGCAGGCGCTCGCCGGTGACCACGCGCAGCGGCGTGGTCGGCGCATAGTGCGCCTCCAGCGAGCCGGAGACGCGGGGCGCGCCGTGGCTGGTTTCGATGGCCGGCGCGCGGCCGAGCACCGCTTCGAGATGCAGCGGCGAGATGTGGCCGGGGCGCAGCACCACCGGTTCGCCGCGCGAGCAGTCGATGATCGTCGATTCGATGCCGACGGCGCAGGGACCGCCATCGAGGATCAGCGGCACGGCTTCGCCCAGTTCCTCGGCGACGTGGGCGGCGGTGGTCGGGCTGATGCGGCCGAAGCGGTTGGCCGAAGGTGCCGCGATGCCGGCGTGGCTTCCCTTTGCGGCGGCAAAACGGCGCAGCAGTTCGAGCGCCACCGGATGGCCGGGGACGCGCAGGCCGACGGTGTTCTGGCCGCCGGTGACGGCGTCGGGCACCCAGGCCTGCTTCTTCAGGATCAAGGTCAGCGGGCCGGGCCAGAAGGTTTCCATCAGCTCCCAGGCCACCGCCGGCACCTGCTCGGCCCAGGCCTCGACGGCATCGTGGCCGGCCAGGTGGACGATCAGCGGATGATCGGCCGGGCGGCCCTTGGCGGCGAAAATTTTCGCCACCGCCGCCGGGTTGGCGGCGTCGGCGCCGAGGCCGTAGACGGTCTCGGTCGGCAGCGCGACCAGTTCGCCGGCCAGCAGCAGGTCGACAGCACGCTGGTAATCCGCGTCGGAAGGCGTCATCAGTCCTTGATGCCGATGGCGGCGCGGGCGGCCAGCGCGGTCTTCTGCACGGCTTCGGGGTTGTCGCCGATCACCGTGAAGTGGCCCATCTTGCGGCCTGGCCGGGCGTGGTGCTTGCCGTAGAGGTGCAGCTTCAGGTTGGGGATGGCGTAGAGCACCGACCAGTCGGGTTCGCGGTAGGTATCGCCGTCGTACCACAGGTCGCCGAGCAGGTTGACCATCACCGACGCCGAATGCGCACGCGGCTCGCCCAGCGGCAGGCCGCACAGCGCGCGCACCTGTTGCTCGAACTGGTTGGTGACGCAGGCGTCGAGGGTGTAGTGGCCGCTGTTGTGCGGGCGCGGCGCCATTTCGTTGACCAGCAGCTGGCCACGGCTGACGAAGAACTCGACGCCCATGGTGCCAATGTAGCCGAGCTTTTCGGCGATGCGCGCGGCGACGTCTTCGGCGTCGCTCTTCATGCAACCGGAAGTGCGCGCCGGCACGATGGAGACATCGAGGATGCCGCGCGTGTGCTGGTTTTCCCCGGTCGGGAAGCAGGCAACCTGGCCGTTTTCGTCGCGCGCCAGCACGACCGAAACTTCGTAGTCGAGCGGCAGACGCTGTTCGAGCACGCATTGCTCGCCCTTGAACTGGGCGAAGGCGAGCAGCGCTTCCTCGATGTTGTTGACCGTCGCCTGGCCTTTACCGTCGTAGCCGAAGCGGGCGACCTTGAGGATGGCCGGGAACAGGCTGGCCGGCGCGGCCTTCAGGTCGGCGTCGCTGTTGACCTCGATGAACGGGCCGTGCGGGAAACCGTTGTCGCGCAGGAAGGATTTTTCGCTGACGCGGTGCTGGCAGATGGCCACCGCCGCCGCGTGCGGGCGCACCGGCACGAACTTGGCGAGGTAGTCCAGCGTCGCTGCCGGCACGTTCTCGAATTCTGTGGTGATCGCGGCGCAACCGGCGGCGAATTCGTCGAGCGCGACGTAGTCGTCGTAGGAAACGCAGAAGTGGCGTTCGGCGATCTGCGCGGCGGGAGAGTTTTTGTCCGGGTCGAGCACCCAGACCCGGTAGCCCAGTTCGTGGGCAGCGGCAACGAAGAAGCGGCCGAGCTGGCCGCCGCCGAGCATGCCCAGCGTGGCGGGCGGCAGGATCATTGTTTCTTCTCCTGAGAATCAGTCACGAAGCCGATCTGGCGCGACGAGGATAGTGGTGGGGTCGCCATCTGCCGGATGGTTGCCACCAAGGTGGATAGGGTGTTGTCGTGACGCGCGACACGCGCTTCAAGCTCGTCCAGGCGCTCAGCCAAGTCCTTGTGTTCGACCAGCATCTGGCGCAGGCGAACAAAGGCGCGGACAACGAAGACGCTCATTTCGACGGCACGCGAACTGTTCAGAATACTAGCCGCCATGATGGCGCCGTGTTCTGTGAATACGCGCGGCAGGTGAGGGGAAAATTTGAGCTTGACGAGGTGGTCGCAATTTGCGACCACCTCGGCCTTCTCCTCGGGTGTCACTTGGAACATGAAATCGATGGGGAACCGCTCGAGATTCCGCTTCACTTGTTCATTGAAGCGCTTCGTCGTCACCCCGTAGAGCTCTGCCAGATCGCTGTCGATCATGACGCGCTCGCCGCGCAACACGAGGATGCGTTGCGGCAGTTGGTCGACGCTGAAACGGAGCTGGTCCTCTCCCATTGCGGCTCAGACCTCGGGCAGCTTCATCGCCAGGACCTTCTCGGTCTGGGCGGCACGGAAAGCCTGCAGCTTGGCGTTCAGCGCCGCGTCGCCGTTGGCCAGCATGGCGACGGCAAACAGCGCGGCATTGGCGGCACCGGCCTCGCCGATGGCGAAGGTGGCAACCGGAATGCCCTTGGGCATCTGCACGATGCTGTGCAAGGAATCGACGCCGGACAGCGCGCGCGACTGCACCGGCACGCCGAGCACCGGCACCGTCGTCTTGGCAGCGAGCATGCCGGGCAGGTGGGCAGCGCCGCCAGCGCCGGCAATGATCGCCTGCAGGCCGCGCGGGCTGGCGGTCTCAGCGTATTCGAAGAGCAGGTCGGGCGTGCGGTGGGCGGAAACGACGCGGGCTTCGAAAGCGACGCCGAAGTCCTTGAGGATGACGGCGGCGGCCTGCATGGTCGGCCAGTCGGAGTCGGAGCCCATGACGATACCGACGGAGATTTTCTTGTCGCTCATTTGCGGATTCCTGCTTTGCGTTCGGCGGCCTCGATGGTGTTGGCCAGCAGCATGGTGATGGTCATCGGCCCGACGCCGCCCGGCACCGGGGTGATCTGGCCGGCGACGGCGAGGCAGTCGTCGAAATCGACGTCGCCGCACAGTTTGCCCGCATCTGGCCCATCTTGCAGGCGGTTAATGCCGACGTCGATGACCACGGCGCCCGGCTTGATCATGTCGCCCTTGACGAACTTCGGCTTGCCGACGGCGGCGACGACGATGTCGGCGCGGCTGGTGTGGAACTTCAGGTCGCGCGTCTTCGAATGGCAGACGGTGACGGTGGCGCCGGCGTTGATCAGCAGCATTGCCATCGGCTTGCCGACGATGTTGGAGCGGCCAATGACGACGGCCTCCTGGCCGCTCAGATCGACATTGCCCTTCTCGAACATCTTCATCACGCCATACGGGGTGCAGGGAATGAAGCGCGGCGAGCCCTGCGACAGCGCGCCGACGTTCTCGGCGTGGAAGCCGTCGACGTCCTTCTCGGCGGAAATCGCTTCAAGGACTTTTTCTTCGTCGAAGTGCTTGGGCAGCGGCAGTTGCACCAGGATGCCGTGGATGGACGGATCGGCGTTCAGTTCGGCGATCTTGTCGAGGACGACCTGCTGATCGACATCCTTCTCGTAGACGATCTTCTCGGAGTGCATGCCGATGGCCAGACAGCCATTGACCTTGTTCTTCACGTAGACCTGCGAGGCCGGGTCTTCGCCAACCAGAATGACCACCAGACCGGGCTGGTGCCCCTTGGCCGTCAGGGTTTCCACGCGTGCCTTGAAGCTCTGCCGGAGCTCTTCCGCCAGCGCCTTGCCGTCAATGATTTGTGCCGTCATCGTCCATCCGTCAAAAAGAAAAGGGGAAAGGCGGTGGCCTTTCCCTTTGATTCGGCGCGGATTTTACCAGATTACGCGAGCGCTGCTTCAGCTGCGCCAACCGCCGCCCTGCCGGCCTCGAAAGCACGCCGGTTGAGTTCGACCAATTTCTCGCCCTTGCGCGCAAAACGCTTGAGCACGCAATCGAGCAGGACTTCCGCACCGAACGGCAGATGATCGGCGATGGCGCCGAGCATGACGGTGTTGCCGAGGCGGATGTCGCCGAGTTCCTGGGCGATCGTCGTCGCGTCGAAGGCGACCACCTTGTTGCCGGTCTTGCGGATTTCGGCGAGCGGATCGTCGGGGTAATCGAACAGGCCGAGTTCGACCACCGGCGGCACCAGCCGGGCGGTGTTCATCAGCGTGATGCCGCCTTTTTTCAGCATGTGCTGCCAGCGCATCGCCTCGGCCGATTCGAAACCGAGCAGCACGTCGGCACTGCCCGGTGTGATCTGCGGCGACAGCACGCGCTCGCCGAAACGCAGGTGCGAGGAAACGACGCCGCCGCGCTGCGCCATGCCGGCGACTTCGGTTTTCTTGGCATCGTGACCGAGGGCGATGGCCGCTTCGGCGAGAATTTCGGTGGCGGTCATGACGCCCTGACCACCGATACCGACGACGAGGATATTGGTCGTTGCGCTCATGCCGCACACCCTCCCTTGACGAACTGGATCGGCGCGCTCGGTACGTAGTGCTCGATCGCCTTCGGCGCGCAGGGCTGCAGGCAGAGACCGCAGCCGGTACACACCGACGATTCGATGCGGACGAAAGCCAGGTCGACCTCGCGGCCGCTGGCCTTGACCTCCTTGCCGCGCCGCGTGACATGGATGGCCGGGCAGCCGACATCGACGCAGTTGCCGCAACCGGTGCACTTGTCGTCGCTGACGGCATAGGGCTTGAGCTTGTGGTAGTCCTTGATCAGCACGCAGGGCTGGTCGGTGATGATGACCGACACCTCGGGCACCTTCACTTCCTCGCGAATGGTCTTGAACAGCACCGGCAGCTCGTAGGGATTGACCACGTGGATGCGCTCGTCCTTGACCCCCAGCGCCGACACCAGCTTGGCGAAGTCGATGCGCGGCGCGTCGTTGCCGTGGATGTCGCGGCCGTTGCCCGGGTTGTCCTGGCCGCCGGTCATGCCGACGGCGCGGTTGTCGAGCAGCAGCACGGTGACGTTGCCCTTGTTGTACACCATGTCGAGCAGGCCCTGCATGCCCATGTGCAGGAAGGTCGAATCGCCGATCACGGCGACCACGCGCTTGTCCTTGTCGGACTCGCCACGGCCTTTGTCCATGCCCAGGGCGATGCCCATCGACGCGCCCATCGAGACGCAGGTATCCATCGCCTGCCAGGGGTGACCGGCACCCAGCGTGTAGCAGCCGATGTCGCCGGAGATGTTGAGGTTGCGCACCTGCGACAGCGTGTAATAGACGCCGAGGTGCGGACAGGCGACGCACATCGTCGGCGGCCGCGGGAACAGTTGCAGGGCGGCCGTCGCTTCGCTTTCCGGCAGCGCTTCGCCGAGCAACCGGGCGATCGCCGGCTTGAGCACGACCGGCGACAACTCGCCCTGCAACGGCAGGATGTCCTTGCCGATGACGGCGATGCCCTGGGCCTTGAGTTCGGTTTCGAGCAGCGGCTCGACTTCCTCGACCACCACCACCTGATCGACCAGCGCCGCCAGTTCGCGGCACTTCTCGAACGGTGCCGGGCAGGAGAAGCCGAGCTTCAACACCGGGGCGTCCGGGAAGGCTTCCTTGACGTGCATGTAGGCCGGGCCGGAAGTGATGAAGCCGACGCGGCGGTCGCTGCCCGGCTCGATGAAATTCAGCGGCGAAGTCTCGGCCAGCGCGCGCAGGTCGCGGTCACGCTGGAACATCAGCGGAATGCGCTTGCCGGCGTTGCCCGGGACCATCACGTAACGCGCCGGGTCCTTGCGGAAGCCGGCGCCGGTGTGCGGCACGCGCTCACCGACGGTGACGATGGATTTGACGTGATTGATGCGCGTCGTCATGCGCAGGATCACCGGCACCTGGAACTGCTCGGACAGCGCGAAGGCGTCGAGCGTCATTGCGTAGGCTTCCTGCGAATCGGCCGGCTCGAACACCGGCACGTGGGCAAAACGCCCCCAGTAGCGCGAATCCTGCTCGTTCTGCGACGACGACAGGCCGACGTCGTCGGCAATGGCAATCACCAGGCCGCCGCTGACGCCGGTCAGGGTCAGGGTCATCAGCGCGTCGGAGGCGACGTTCATGCCGACATGCTTCATGCAGCAGAAGGCGCGCGAACCGGCGTAGGCGGCGCCGATGGCAACTTCCAGCGAGACCTTCTCGTTGACCGACCACTCGGCGTAGAGATCCGGGTAGGTGGCGATTTCTTCGAGCATCTCGGTCGACGGCGTGCCGGGATAGGCCGCAGCCACCTTGACGCCGGCTTCCCAGACGGCGCGGGCGACGGCTTCGTTGCCGGAAAGCAAATGCCGGCTGGCGGCCGGTGCGGGCATGACTGCTGCCATGAAAGCTCCTGATTACAAAGACAAGAGCGGAAATTATAGGAAGGCGCCAGAACTTCGATTTGATACAACGCAAGCAAGGCCGCTTTAGTTTTTTGTCTCATATCGAATTGCATAAAAAAATCCCGCAAACCAATCACGCAATATTGCACGATGCGAATTTTGTTTTTACAATGCGCAACAGAAACTAGGTGTAAACACGGGGTGTGATCCTCCGTGCAAAGCGTTAAAGTTGTCCTGCTAAGCCAGCAGGACAGAATGAAAACCCACGTAGGAGACAAACCATGGCCGACCAGCCGAACACCCTGCCCGCCGATCTGGACCCGCAGGAAACCCGGGAATGGATCGACGCCCTCGAAGGCGTCATCAGCAACGAAGGCGCCGAACGCGCCCATTACCTGATCGAAACGCTGATCGGTCAGGCCCGCGAAGACGGCATCGACATTCCGTACTCCGCCAACACCGAATACATCAACACCATCCGCGCCGACCAGCAGCCCAAGTACCCGGGCGATCCGGACATGGAGATCAAGATCCACTCCTACATCCGCTGGAACGCCATGGCCATGGTCGTGCGTGCCAACAAGCACACCAACGTCGGCGGCCACATCGCCTCCTTCGCTTCCGCCGCCGCGCTGTACGACGTCGGCTTTTCGCATTTCTGGCGCAGCATCAACGATCCGTCCGGCGGCGACCTGATCTTCTTCCAGGGCCACTCGGTACCGGGCGTCTATTCGCGCGCCTTCATGCTCGGTCGCCTAACCGAAGAGCAGATGGACAACTTCCGCCAGGAAACCGACGGCAAGGGCATCTCGTCCTATCCGCACCCCTGGCTGATGCCGGACTTCTGGCAGTTCCCGACCGTCTCGATGGGCCTCGGCCCGATCCAGGCCATCTACCAGGCCCGCTTCATGAAGTACCTCGACTCGCGTGGTCTGGCCAAGGCCGGCGACCGCAAGGTGTGGGCCTTCCTCGGCGACGGCGAGACCGACGAAGTCGAATCGCTCGGCGCCATCGGCATGGCCGGCCGGGAAAAGCTGGACAACCTGATCTTCGTCATCAACTGCAACCTGCAGCGTCTCGACGGCCCGGTGCGCGGTAACGGCAAGATCATCCAGGAACTCGAAGCCGAATTCCGCGGCGCCGGCTGGAACGTCATCAAGCTGATCTGGGGCACCCACTGGGACGCCCTGTTCAACCGCGACAAGAAGGGCATCCTCAAGAAGCGCATGATGGAACTGTGCGACGGTGAGTACCAGACCTTCAAGGCCAAGAACGGCGCCTACGTCCGCGAGCACTTCTTCAACACGCCGGAACTGCGTGAACTGGTTGCCGACTGGACCGACGACGACGTCTGGCAACTGAACCGCGGCGGCCACGACATCTTCAAGATCTTCGCCGCCTACAACGCCGCCGTCACCCACAAGGGTGCGCCGACGCTGATCCTGGCCAAGACCATCAAGGGCTTCGGCATGGGCCAGGCTGGCGAGGCCATGAACATCTCGCACCAGCAGAAGAAGATGGACAAGGAGCAGATCGCCCGCTTCCGCGACCGCTTTGGCCTGCCGGTCCCCGACGACAAGCTGGAAGAACTGCCCTACCTGAAGTTCCCGGAAGACTCGGCCGAATACAAGTACATGCAGGCACGCCGTGCCGCGCTCGGCGGCTACCTGCCGCAACGCCGCCGCAAGGCCGAGCCGCTGGCAGTGCCGTCGCTCGACGCCTTCACCGCCCTGCTCAAGGCCTCCGGCGAAGGCCGCGAACTGTCGACGACGATGGCCATCGTGCGCATCATGAACATGCTGCTCAAGGACAAGAATGTCGGCAAGAACGTCGTCCCCATCGTCCCGGACGAGTCGCGCACCTTCGGCATGGAAGGCATGTTCCGCGCCGTCGGCATCTGGAACCAGGAAGGCCAGAACTACGTTCCGGAAGACCACGACCAGCTGATGTTCTACAAGGAGTCGAAGACCGGCCAGGTGCTGCAGGAAGGCATCAACGAAGCCGGTGCGATGAGCGACTGGATCGCCGCCGCCACGTCGTACTCGGTGCATAACGTCCAGACCATTCCGTTCTACATCTGCTACTCGATGTTCGGCCTGCAGCGTACGCTGGACCTGTGCTGGGCTGCCGGCGACCAACGCGCCCGCGGCTTCCTGATCGGCGGCACCGCCGGGCGTACCACGCTGAACGGCGAAGGCCTGCAGCACGAAGACGGCCACAGCCTGATCCTGTCGCAACTGATCCCGAACTGCATTTCCTACGACCCGACCTTCCAGTACGAAGTCGCCGTGATCGCCCAGGACGGCATGCGCCGCATGTTCCAGGAACAGGAAGACGTGTTCTATTACCTGACGGTGATGAACGAGAACTACGAGCACCCGGAAATGCCGGCCGGCGCCGAAGCCGACATCATCAAGGGCATGTACTCGTTCAAACAGGGCGGCGAATCGACCGGCCCGCGCGTGCAACTGCTCGGTTCCGGCACCATCTTCCGCGAAGTCATCGCCGCCGCCGAACTGCTCAAGCAGGACTGGGGCGTCGAAGCCGACATCTGGGGTTGCCCGAGCTTCAACGAACTGGCCCGCAACGGTCAGGACGTCGCCCGCTGGAACCTGCTGCATCCGCTGGAAGAACCGAAGCTGTCGCACGTCGAGCAGAAGCTGGCTGGCGCCAAAGGCCCGGTCATCGCCTCGACCGACTACATCCGGATGTTCGCCGAGCAGATCCGTCCCTTCGTCAAGGCCCCGTACGTCACGCTGGGCACCGACGGTTTCGGCCGCTCCGACACCCGCGAGAAGCTGCGCCATTTCTTCGAGGTCGACCGTCACTGGGTGACGCTGGCTGCCCTCAAGGCGCTGGCCGACAACGGCGAGATCGCCCGTGAAAAGGTCGCGGCCGCGCTGGTCAAGTACAACCTGGATCCGGCCAAGCCGAATCCGATGTCGGTTTAAGAAGGGAGCGACGACATGAGCCAGATCATTGAAGTCAAGGTTCCCGATATCGGCGATTTCGACGAAGTCCCGGTCATCGAACTGTTCGTCAAAGTCGGCGACACGATCAATGTCGACGACGCCATCGTCACCCTCGAATCCGACAAGGCCACCATGGATGTGCCGAGTACGGTTGCCGGCACGGTCAAGGAAGTGCTGATCCAGGTCGGTTCGAAGGTGGCCGAAGGCGCCCTGCTGATCAAGGTCGAAGCAGGTGCGGCTGCCGCCGTTGCAGCCGCCCCCGCCCCCGCTGCGGCACCGGCACCCGCCGCTGCGCCGGCCGCTCCGGCGGCTGCACCAGCCCCGGCTGCCGCCGGCGGCCTGGTCGAGGTCAAGGTGCCGGATATCGGCGATTTTGCCGAGGTCCCGGTGATCGAGTTGTACGTCAAGGTTGGCGACAGCATCAAGATCGACGATGCGATCGCCACGCTCGAATCCGACAAGGCGACGATGGATGTTCCGTCCACCGTCGCCGGCACGGTCAAGGAAGTGCTGGTCCAGATTGGTTCCAAGGTCGGCGAAGGCACGGTGCTGATCAAGGTCGAAACCGGTGCCGGCGCAGCTGCCCCGGCTGCCGCGGCGCAAGCTGCCGCGCCGGCGCCCGTTGCTGCACCGGTTGCTGCACCGGTTGCCGCAGCGCCCGCTGCCGCACCGGCCGCCGCGCCCGCCGCACTGGCCCCGGCCCTGCCGGTCGGCGGCAAGGTGCACGCCTCGCCGTCGGTCCGCGCCTATGCCCGCGAACTCGGTGTCGACCTGTCCAAGGTCGCCGCTTCCGGGCCCAAGGGTCGCATCGTCAAGGAAGACCTGACCAAGTACGTCAAGGGCGTGATGTCCGGCGCCACCGCGGCACCGGTCGCCGCTGCCGGCGCCAGCCTGGGTGGCGGGCTCGACCTGCTGCCCTGGCCGAAGGTCGATTTCAGCAAGTTCGGCGAGATCGAGGTCAAGCCGCTGTCGCGAATCAAGAAGATTTCCGGCCAGAACCTGTCGCGCAACTGGGTCATGATCCCGGCCGTCACCTATCACGAAGACGCCGACATCACCGACCTCGAAGCCTTCCGCGTGCTGCTCAACAAGGAAAACGAGAAGGGTGGTGGCGCCAAGCTGACCATGCTGGCTTTCCTGATGAAGGCTTGCGTCAAGGGACTGCAGAAATTCCCTGAGTTCAACGCCTCGCTCGACGGCGACAACCTGGTGCTGAAGAAGTACTTCAACATCGGCTTCGCCGCCGACACGCCGAACGGCCTGGTCGTGCCGGTGGTCAAGAATGTCGACCAGAAATCGGTGTTCGAACTGGCGCAGGAATCCGGCGAACTGGCCAAGCAAGCCCGTGACGGCAAGCTCAAGCCGGCCGACATGTCCGGCGCCTGCTTCACGATTTCCAGCCTGGGTGGCATCGGCGGCACCTACTTCGCGCCGATCGTGAATGCCCCGGAAGTCGCCATCCTCGGCGTCAACAAGTCGGCGATGAAGCCGGTCTGGGACGGCAAGCAATTCGTGCCGCGCCTGACCCTGCCGCTGTCGCTGACCGCCGACCACCGCGTCATCGACGGCGCACTGGCGACCCGCTTCAACGTCTATATCGCACAACTGCTGGCCGACTTCCGTCGCGTCGCGCTGTAAGGGGGAATGACCATGAGCAATCTGGTTGAAGTAAAAGTCCCGGACATCGGCGATTTCGACAGCGTGCCGGTCATCGACCTGTTCGTGAAGGTCGGCGACACGATCAAGGTAGACGACGCCATCGTCACCCTGGAATCGGACAAGGCGACGATGGACGTACCGTCCACGGTCGCCGGTACGGTCAAGGAAGTGCTGGTGCAGGTCGGTTCCAAGGTCAGCGAAGGTGCGCTGCTGATCAAGGTCGAGGCCGGTGCAGCCGCCAGCGCCCCGGCGCCGGCCGCCGCAGCGCCGGCAGCGGCCCCCGTGGCCGCACCGGCTGCCGCCAGCCACGGTGGCAGCGCCGACATCGAGTGCGAGATGCTCGTCCTCGGCGCCGGCCCCGGCGGCTACTCCGCTGCCTTCCGCTCGGCGGATCTGGGCATGAAGACGGTCATCGTCGAACGCTATTCGACGCTGGGCGGTGTCTGCCTGAACGTCGGCTGCATCCCGTCGAAGGCACTGCTGCACGTCACCGCCGTGATGGACGAAACCAGCCACCTGGCCGACGCCGGGGTGACTTTCGCCGCACCGCAGGTCGATATCGACAAGCTGCGCGCGCACAAGGAAAAGGTCGTCGGCAAGCTGACCGGCGGTCTGGCCGGCATGGCCAAGGGCCGCAAGGTCGACATCGTGCGTGGCTACGGTCATTTCCTCGACCCGCATCACCTTGAAGTCGAGGAAACCTCCGGCAGCGGCCAGGACAAGACCGGCAGCAAGAAGGTCATCAAGTTCCAGAAGTGCATCATCGCCGCCGGTTCGGCAGCGGTGCATCTGCCCTTCATCCCGCGCGACCCGCGCATCGTCGACTCGACCGGGGCGCTGGAACTGCGTTTTGTCCCGGAGAAGATGCTGGTCATCGGCGGCGGCATCATCGGCCTGGAAATGGCCACCGTCTATTCGACGCTGGGCGCCAGGGTCGATGTCGTCGAAATGGGTGACGCGCTGATGCAGGGCCCGGACCGCGATGCGGTCAAGGTCTGGGAAAAACAGAATCTGTCGCGCTTCGACAAGATCATGCTGAAGACCAAGACAGTCGCGGTCGACGCCAAGGACGACGGCCTCTGGGTCAAGTTCGAAGGCGAAGGCGCACCCGCCGAAGCAGTCAAGTACGACCTGATCCTGCAAGCGGCAGGCCGCTCGCCGAACGGCAAGAAGTTCGCCGCCGACAAGGCCGGCGTGAGTGTCGACGAGCGCGGTTTCATCCCGGTCGACAAGCAGATGCGGACCAATGTCCCGCACATCTTCGCCATCGGCGATCTGGTCGGCCAGCCGATGCTGGCGCACAAGGCCGTGCATGAAGCGCACGTCGCCGCCGAAGTCGCCGCCGGCCACAAGGCTGCTTTCGACGCCCAGGTCATCCCCGGCGTGGCGTATACCCATCCGGAAGTGGCGTGGGTTGGCTACACCGAAGACCAGGCGAAGAAGGAAGGGCGCAAGGTCGAAACCGCCAAGTTCCCCTGGGCGGCCAGCGGTCGCGCCATCGCCAACGGTGCCGACTACGGCTTCACCAAGCTGATCTTCGATGCCGAAACGCACCGCGTCATCGGCGGCGCCATCGTCGGCCCGTCGGCCGGCGACATGATCGGCGAAGTCTGCCTGGCGATCGAGATGGGCTGCGACGCCGTCGACATCGGCAAGACCATCCACCCGCATCCCACCCTGGGCGAAACCGTCGGCATGGCCGCCGAAGTTGCCCACGGCTCCTGCACGGACGTTCCCGCGCCGCGCAAGAAGTAAGGTCCTCTGCGTTACGCTAAGTTGTTGTATTAGCGTTCGTCTTCGGCGACGGCTCACCCCGTCGCCTTTTTTTATGCTACAAACCCGGGCATGACCCACACCGCCCAGACCCCACGCCGCTCCGCCGAAGAGCAGCAGCGACTCGAAGCCACGCTGCGCGAGATGTTCGAACACCGCATCAGTTTCAACGAAGTGCTCGGCCTCAAGGTTGCTTCCTTCGACCCAGCCGCCCCGCAACTGGTTTTCGACATGCGCCCTGAACTGGTCGGCCATTACCTCTACGGCCGGCTGCATGGCGGCGCCATTGCCGCCGTCCTCGATACCGTCGGCGGTTTTGCAGCCGTTGTCGGCATCGCCGAGAAGTTCGCCGGCGAATCCGCCGAGCAGGTCGCGCACCGCTTCGGCCGCATCGGCACCATCGACCTGCGCACCGACTTCCTGCATCAGGGCATCGGCAAGCAATTCACGGCCACCGGACGGATCACCCGCCTCGGCGGGCGCATCGCCTCGATCCAGATGACGCTGGAGAATGAAAGCGGGCTGCTGATCGCAACCGGCAGCGCCGCTTACGTGGTCAGTTAAATCAGCGCTACCGACTGCTCGCCGCGTTCATAGACGACGTTGGCACGGCCGACGATCAGCGGGTCGAGATTGCCGATCCGCGACGTGTCCTTGTTCGTGTACGGCAGTTTGTGCAGCACGTAGCGCAGGGCATTCAGGCGCGCGCGCTTCTTGCAGTTCGACTTGATCACCGTCCACGGCGAATCCGCCGTATCGGTGTGGAAGAACATCGCCTCCTTGGCCTTGGTGTAGTCGTGCCACTTGTCGAGCGAAGCCATGTCGATCGGGGACAGCTTCCACTGCTTGAGCGGGTGCACCTTGCGCTCGCGGAAACGACGGCGTTGCTCTTCCTGGCTGACCGAGAACCAGAACTTGATCAGGTGGGTGCCGTTGCGCACCAGCATGCGTTCGAATTCCGGCGCCTGGCGAACGAATTCGCCGTACTCCTGGTCGGAACAGAAGCCCATGACCCGCTCGACGCCGGCCCGGTTGTACCAGGAACGGTCGAACAGCACGATCTCGCCGTTGGTCGGCAGATGCTGCACGTAACGCTGGAAATACCACTGGCCGCGTTCGATTTCGGACGGCTTCTCCAGCGCGACGACGCGTGCGCCCCGTGGATTCAAGTGTTCCATGAACCGCTTGATGGTGCCCCCTTTACCCGCCGCGTCGCGGCCTTCGAACAGGATCACCACTTTCTGCCCGGTTTCCTTGACCCAGGCCTGCAGCTTCAGCAACTCGACCTGCAGCCGGTATTTCTGGCGCTCGTAATTGGCGCGCTGCATCAGGTTCTTGTACGGATAACCGCCTTCGCGCCAATCCTTGGCCAGCTCCTCGTCCGGATTGACGATGGCGTCATCGACCACGATACGTTGCTGCTTGAGCAGGCTCTTGAGCAGCGTCAGCGCTTCCTCGGCCGGAGAATTGGCGAGGATGTCGCGCATCGCCGCCATTTTGGCCTCCTGGGCCGCATCGACGGCATTATGCACGGAAAAGCCCTCGATCCCGGCCGGCGTCTGCACCGGCGGCACATCACCGCTGGCGACCGGGCGTTGACGGGTGGCGCGGGTGCGCGTTGCTGGTGCTGCGGCCGTGGTGGTGGCCGTCTTCTTTTTCGCTGTAACCATGAATGCCCCTTGTTTGGATTGCCAAAGGGTCTATTTCACGCCTATGGGCGGCGCTTGTCTAGTCCAGCAATTCGACCGGAATCACCGCGCGCAGCACGGTCTGCGTTTCGCCCTGGCGCAGGCGGTTGCTCAACCACCAGACAGCCCCCTTCTTGATGCTCCAGTCGGCTTCCTGACCGGCCAGCAGCAGCGAGGCCAATCGCCCGAGCGACGGCTGATGGCCGACGATCAGCACCGAGCCGCGCGCATCGGGCCAGCCCGATGCGGCGATCAGTTCCGACACGCAAGCATCGGGGCCGATCTTGCGCTGGGTCTCGAATGGCAGCTTGAGGGCCTGCGCTGTTTGCTGGGTGCGGATCGCCGGACTGACGACGATGCGCAAATCCTTGGGCAGGTTTTCGTGCAGCCAGGACGCCATGCGCCTGGCCTGCTTTTCACCGCGTTCGGTCAAGCGGCGTTTCAGATCGTCTTCGCCATCCTCGGCTTCGGCATGGCGCCACAGCAGCAGATCCATGGTCATCTCCGGAAAAGCCGGCATCATGCCAGCGCAATGTTACGCCGGCATTGCAACGGCAATCAGACGAACAGATCGGGCTGCGGCTCGCGCAAGCTGTCGCGACTCACCGTCAGGCGCACATTGACGCCTTTGCGCCCGATGGCATCGACCACCATCCGCCCCGCCCTCGCCTCGGCGACGACGATCACGTTGCGCGTCTGCGCCCGCGTCCTGCCAACGTAGAGCGCCAGACCACCCGGTTGCGGATTCCACTTGATCATGGCTGCATCATAGCGAGGGCAAAACCCGCTGTCAGCCCCCACTCCCGGCCGGCTCGGTTGCCGGGGAGCAATCGAGCAGATCGATCACCCCTTCGAGGCGGGCGAGCGCCGCCGCTTCGATACGCTCGTTATCGACCGAAAGATGAAGATTGCGCGCCAGATTGCGCATTCTCCAGCCCAGTTCACTGACGATCTGCTGCATCTCCTCCTGCAGTCCCGGATCGGCAAAATCATCGCCGGAAAGTATCTCGGCATCGAGAATGCCGGTTGCCCGCAAGGACCTGGCAAAGCTGTCCAGCAGATGGCGGGCCTGGCCGGCGACACTCCGGATCACGCCCGAACAGTCGTCGAGCAGGACCTGGGCGATTTCCTCAGCCGCCGATTCAAGGCGGGCCAGCAGACGATGCGCCGACTCCAGATGGAAAGCCGACGACTGCGCCACCGGCGCCTTGGCGGGCAAGGTCTGCAATCCGCGGATCAGAACGTCCGCCGCCTCACGGTCGAATTCCTCGGGCACGATGCGCAAGGCCAGGGATACCCGATTACTGCATGACTCGCCACGGCTGATCAAGGCGGCGGCAGCATCGGCAACGGCCAGCCACCCGGACAGGCGATGCTGCTCCTGGCGCGACAATTGCGCCGGATAACCACTGCCGTCATGGCGTTCATGATGTTGCCCGACACAGGCCAGCACGCTTTTGGGCAACGAGGTCAGATTGCCGATCAGCAATTGCCCGACATGCGGGTGCGTCGCCACGTGCTTCCACTCGCGCGGCGACAGATGACCTTGCCGCTGCAGATATTCCGGATTGATGTAAATCTCGCCGAGATCGTGCAAGGCCGACGCCAGCAACAGCACCTGGGCATCACCGCTCGGCGCGTTCACCTCGCCGGCGATCCCGGCGCACAGCGCGGCGACGATCTGAGTCCGGCGATAACTTTCGGGGTCGGCATGCCAGGCGCAGGTCATCAGCATCAATAGCGGCGGCGGGATATGCAAGCCTCGCGCATCGCGCAGAATCTCGCGGGCGGCGCGCCCACCGGCAATACTGGCCAGGGCAGGCACTTCGGCAATCAGATCGATCGCCCCCTGCATCATTTCGCCGACCGTCAGACCGTCATGAACCGCCAGTGAAGATTCGAGTGGCGCCCGCAACTTGCGCAGCAGCAGGCGATCCTGCATCTCCCGGGAAATCTCGGCGCCCTTGGCGAGCAGCTTCATCCCATGCTCGTCGTAGATATCCTCAGTCGCCACGATCGAGTGGCTCTCGGAGAGATTGAGCAATTTCTCCACACAGTGTCGGTTCGAGCTATAGGCCGCCATCGTCCTTCAAACACCTTGCTGCATCTACGGGATTTCGACTTTTTACACCTTATGACGAAGAAATACCAGAAGCACATGGATTTCATCTTCAACCAGCAAGCAGCACCAGAAATGCAAAAAGCCCGGCTTTTAACCGGGCTTTCTACATTTATTCGTGGTGGCCAATCGCGGAATCGAACCACGGACACGCGGATTTTCAATCCGCTGCTCTACCAACTGAGCTAATTGGCCTAAAGAGCGCGCATTATAGCGATAGCACCGATGCTCTGCAAGGGCGTTGCGCAGATTTTCAGGACTCCCGGCGTCAGGGACCGAGGGGCGGCGACTGCCGGTAGAGTTCGGCGTAGTCATCCGGTGGGTTCGGTGGCGGCAGCGGCGGGTACCAGGTGGCGAAGGCCACCCGGGCAACCGCCCCCTTGCCGCGCGGATTCGGGCGCAGCGTGGCACGGGCATCGTGCTGGTTGGCGATTTCCTGGACGATGGCCAGACCCAGGCCGCTGCCCTCGCCGGCCGCATCGTCGACGCGGTAGAAACGCTCGAACACCAGTTCCGCCTGTTCGGGCGAAATGCCCACCCCGTCATCCTCGACTTCAAGCAATACGGTCTTGCCGGTGTCGATGATGCGGCAGGTCACGTGGCCGCCGGGCGGCGTGTAGCGGATGGCGTTGTCGATCAGGTTCTTGGCCAGCTCGCGCAACAGGAAGGGATTGCCGGTGATCATGGCCTTGCCGGCCGACTCGAAACCCAGGTCGATGCTCTTTTCCAGGGCAACGATGACCCAGTCCTCGACCACCTCGCGAACCAGCAGCGCGAGGTCCGTCGGTTCGTGTTTCTGCTGGCCGATTTCACTGCCTTCGGTCCGCGCCAGCGTCAGCAACTGATTGACCAGGCGACCGGCCCGGTCGACGCCGGTGGCGATCTGGCGCAGAGCATGGCGCAGGGCGGCCGGGTCGGTTTCGCGGACGGCGAACTGGGCCTGAGTTTTCAGACCGGTCAAGGGCGTACGCATCTGGTGCGCAGCGTCGGCGACGAAACGCTGCTGAGCCTCGACGTTGCGCTTCATCCGCTCGAGCATTTCGTTGAACGCCTCGACCAGCGGCTCCAGTTCTTCCGGCACGCGGCGCGTGGCAATCGGCGACAGGTCGGCGGGATCGCGGTCCTCGATGGTGTTGCGCAGCCGGGTCAGCGGCCGCAGGCCGCGCGACAGGCCGAACCAGACCAGCATGACGGCCAGCGGGATGATGATGAATTGCGGCAGGATCACGCTGGCGACAATGCGGTTGGCCAGTTGCGTGCGTTTCTCGGTTGTTTCGGCAACCTCGACCAGCACCCACTCCTCGACCGGGGCCTGCGGCTCGGCGATGAAGGAATAGGCGACGCGGATATCCTGGCCCTTGTACTCCATGTCGCGGAAGTAGATTTCGCCGGGGACCATCTCGGCTTGCCCGGGGAATTCGGGCACCGGCAAGTCGAGGTCGCCGGCAAGCAGTTTTTTGTCCTGAGTCAGGACGTGGAAATAGACGCTGTCGAGTTCATCGGCCCGCAACATGGCGCGCGTTGTCGCGTGCAGGGAGAGCACCGGCTTGCCGTCGACCAGTTGCACCTGCCGGCTGATGGTAGCGACGTGCTCGCGCAGGGACTGGTCGTAGGGAAAGTTGGCGACGTTGTTGGCGAAGTAGTGCGTGAAGGCGATGCTCAACGGCCAGACGAACAGCAGGGGCGCGAGCATCCAGTCGAGAATCTCGCCGAACAGCGAGCGCTCGGTTTCCGGCGACAGCGGGCCGCTGGCGCCGGGCGGGTTACTCGCCTTGCGGTCGTTCAAGGCAATAGCCCAGGCCACGCACGGTGGCAATCTTGACGCCGCCGGGTTCCAGCTTCTTGCGCAGGCGATGGACGTACACCTCGATCGCGTTGTGGCTCACTTCCTCGCCCCAGCCGCACAGGTGATCGACCAGTTGGTCCTTGCTCACCAGGCGCCCCATGCGCGACAGCAGCACTTCGAGCAGACCGACTTCGCGCGCCGACAACTCCAGCGGCGAACCGTCGATATTGGCCACCCGACCGACCTGGTCGTAACTCAGCGAACCGCACTGGATGGTTGGCGCCGTTCCGGCCGAGCGCCGCGTCAGGGCGCGGACCCGGGCTTCCAGTTCGGCCAGTTCGAACGGCTTGACCATGTAATCGTCAGCGCCCAGGTCGAGGCCCTTGACCCGGTCGTGGGTGCCGTCAAGTGCGGTCAGGATCAGCACCGGCAACTGCGAATTGCGCGAACGCAGTCGCTTGAGCACTTCCAGGCCGGACAGTTTGGGCAGGCCGAGATCGAGGATCAGCAGGTCGTATTCGACGGTCAGCAACGCGGTGTCGGCATCCAGGCCATTGGCTGCCCAATCCACCGCATAGCCGGCCTGGCGCAGGGAACGGCTCAGACCGTCGGCGATGATCGCATCGTCTTCGGCAATCAGAATTCGCATGTTCGACACTCCCCCCAGGAGGCGTAAGCATTTTGTAAGCCTGCCCCATTAATCTGGACGGGCTGTTCTCCTTTTATGGTCTTAGGAGTTCGAGGCGCAAGCCCCGACTCAGGGGGTGGTCCGATCCTGCACTGGACAGCCCCCTACCGTTTTTTTCCGGCACCCGGAATCCCGACAAGTCTAGCAAATAACAAAAGCGTCGGGATCGTCGCTGCGTCGAATTGACGCGGCTACTGATGCGGCCGCACGGCAACGTGACCGATACCGGTTTCCGAACGAATCAGCTGATCCTGGAACAAGAGTCGCTCACGCGCCGCCTGCGGCGAACGATCAAGCAGCGACAGCAGCCAGATGGCCACGAAGGCCAGCGGCATCGAGACAATCGCCGGCGAAGCATACGGGAACGGCGCCGAACCGACCGGGTTGTGCAAGGCACTTTCCCAGACCACCGGCGACAGCAGCGTCAGCACCACCGCCGTGGCCAGTCCGAGAAAACCACCAACGGTCGCCCCGCGCGTGGTGCAGTCCTTCCACAGCACGGCCATGAAAAGCACCGGGAAATTGGCCGAACAGGCAATCGAGAAAGCCAGCATCACCAGGAAGGCGACGTTCTCGTGCTCGAAGACAATACCGAGGATGACAGCCACCACACCGAGGGAAAAGGCGGTCAGCTTGGATATCCGGCGCTCGTCGCTGGCGCGGGCATTGCCTTTGCGCCACACCGTGGCGTAGAGATCGTGCGACACGGCCGAGGCGCCGGACAGGGTCAGGCCGGCCACCACGGCCAGAATGGTGGTGAAGGCCACGGCCGAAATGAAGCCCAGGAAAAGATCGCCGCCCAGCGCGCTGGCCAGGTGCACCGCCGCCATGTTGGCCCCGCCCTGCAAACCACCCGCAACCTTGCCGCCGACAAAATAGGGGCCGGGATTGCCGATCAGGCTGACGATGGCGCCAAAGCCGATGATGAAGGTCAGCACGTAGAAATAACCGATCCACAGCGTCGCCCAGGCCACCGACTTGCGCGCCTCGCGCGCATTGGAGACGGTGAAGAAGCGCATCAGGATGTGCGGCAGGCCGGCCGTACCGAACATCAGCGCCATGCCGACGGAGATCGCCGACACCGGATCCTTGATCAAGCCGCCGGGTGCCATCAGCGCGTCCTTCAGCACATGCAGGTCGCTGGCCCGGGCAAACAGGGCCTCGGGGTTGAAGCCGGCATGGAACATCACCGCCAGCGCCATCAGCGTCGTGCCGGCAAGCAGGAAAACTGCCTTGTTGATCATCACCCAGGTGGTCGACGTCATGCCGCCGAGCAGCACGTACATCATCATCACGATGCCGACCATGATCACCGCGTAGGCGTACTCCAGCCCGAACAGGATTTTCACCAACTGGCCGGCGCCGACCATCTGCGCGGTCAGGTAGAAAAGCACCACGACCAGCGAGCCGAAGGCGGCAAAGGTGCGCACCGGACGTTGCGCGAAACGGTAGGCGGCGACGTCGGCAAAGGTGAACTTGCCCAGGTTGCGCAAGCGCTCGGCCATCAGGAAGGTGATCACCGGCCAGCCAACCAGCCAGCCGACCGAGAAGATCAGCCCGTCGAAGCCGCTGACGAAAACCAGGCCGGAAATCCCCAGGAAGGACGCCGCCGACATGTAGTCACCGGCAATCGCCAACCCGTTCTGGAAGCCGGAAATGCCGCCACCCGGCGAATACAGGTCGGCCGAGGAACGACTGCGCACGGTCGCCAGGCGCGTCATCCACAAGGTGGCGCCGACAAAGAAAATGAAGGTGGTGATCGCCGACCAGTTGGTCGGCTGGCGCGGCCCGAGGCCGACCGAGGGCATGGCCAGCGCGGCACCGGCAGTTGCCAGCGCGCAGGCAGCAAGAATCAGGAAACGGATGGAGAGGCTCATTTCAATGCCTGGCGGCGGATTTCGGTCGTATCGGCATCGAATTCCCGGTTTGCCCGGCGCACGTAAACAGCAGTCAGGACCACGGTCAGCACGATGATCGCCAGCCCGAACAGCAGGCCGGTGTTCGTCGCCATGCCGTCAAATAACGGCAGCGCCAGCCAATGCGGCGAAAACGCCAACACCAGAATGTAGGAAAAGTAGGCCATGACGATCAGGGCAGCCAGGAAAAAAGCGAAGCGGTTCCGTTTTCTGACCAGCGCCAGAAATCGCGGATTTTCACGAATATGGCCGCAACTCGCAGCTTGTTTCTGCATGAAACCGACTCCATCGGACCACCGGTCCGGCGACGCAAAGGCCGCAAGAATAGCGCATTCCGGCGGATGTTGCGATGCCGCAAAAAGCGGGCGAAAAAAAGCCCCGCCGAAGCGGGGCCTGTGACTGGCGCGAGGCCGGCCGGGTATTACATACCCATGCCGCCCATGCCACCCATACCGCCCATGCCACCCATGTCGGGCATGCCGCCGGCCGGCTTGTCTTCAGCCAGTTCGGCCACCATGCACTCGGTGGTCAGCATCAGGCCGGCCACGGAAGCGGCGTTCTGCAGCGCGGTGCGGGTGACCTTGGTCGGATCCAGCACGCCCATTTCGACCATGTCGCCGTACTCGCCGGAAGCGGCGTTGTAACCGTAGTTACCCTTGCCGCGAACGACCTTGTCGACCACCACGGACGGCTCGTCGCCAGCGTTGGCAACGATTTCGCGCAGCGGGGCTTCGATCGCCTTGAGGATCAGCTTGATGCCGGCGTCCTGGTCGTGATTGTCGCCCTTCAGGGTCTTGACCGCGGAACGGGCACGCAGCAGGGCAACGCCGCCGCCAGGAACGATGCCTTCTTCAACGGCGGCACGGGTGGCGTGCAGCGCGTCTTCGACACGGGCCTTCTTTTCCTTCATTTCGACTTCGGTGGCAGCGCCAACCTTGATCACGGCAACACCGCCGGCCAGCTTGGCCACGCGTTCCTGCAGCTTCTCGCGGTCGTAGTCGGAAGAGGCTTCCTCGATCTGGATGCGAATCTGCTTGACGCGAGCCTGGATCGAAGCTTCGTCGCCGGCGCCGTCGATGATGGTGGTGTTTTCCTTGCCGATCTCGATGCGCTTGGCCTGACCCAGATCCTTCAGGTCGGTCTTTTCCAGCGACAGGCCGGTTTCTTCGGAAATGACGGTACCGCCGGTCAGGATGGCGATGTCTTCCAGCATGGCCTTGCGACGATCACCGAAGCCCGGGGCCTTGACAGCAACGGTCTTGAGGATGCCACGGATGTTGTTGACGACCAGGGTAGCCAGCGCTTCGCCATCGACGTCTTCGGCGATGATCAGCAGCGGACGGGAAGCCTTGGCGACTTGTTCGAGGACCGGCAGCAGGTCGCGGATGTTCGAAATCTTCTTGTCGAAGAGCAGGATGAACGGGTTGTCGAGCAGGGCAACCTGCTTGTCCGGGTTGTTGATGAAGTACGGCGACAGGTAGCCACGGTCGAACTGCATGCCTTCGACGACGTCGAGTTCGTTGGCCAGGGACTTGCCGTCTTCAACGGTGATGACGCCTTCCTTGCCGACCTTTTCCATGGCTTCGGCAATGATGTCGCCGATCGAGGAATCGGAGTTGGCCGAGATCGAACCAACCTGGGCGATTTCCTTGGTCGTCGTGCACGGCTTGGAGATCTGCTTCAGTTCTTCGATGGTGGCGGCGACAGCCTTGTCGATGCCGCGCTTGAGGTCCATCGGGTTCATGCCGGCGGCAACGTACTTCATGCCTTCGCGGACGATGGCCTGAGCCAGCACGGTGGCGGTGGTGGTGCCGTCACCGGCGATGTCGGAAGTCTTGGAAGCAACTTCCTTGACCATCTGGGCGCCCATGTTGGCGAACTTGTCCTTCAGTTCGATTTCCTTGGCGACGGAAACGCCGTCCTTGGTCACGGTCGGGCCGCCGAACGAACGCTCGAGCACGACATTGCGGCCCTTCGGGCCGAGGGTGACCTTGACCGCGTCGGCCAGGATGTTGATGCCTTCGACCATACGGGCGCGGGCGGAATCACCGAATTTGACTTCTTTGGCTGCCATGTGAATAGCTCCTGAAAATTGTTCTGTGGAATAGGTCGGATGCAGGAATTACTTCTGCAGCACGCCCATGATGTCTTCTTCACGCATGACCAGGACTTCCTGGCCATCGACCTTGACGGCCTGGCCGGCGTACTTGCCGAACAGGACGCGATCGCCAACCTTGACGTCGAGGGCGATCTGCTTGCCGTTGTCGTCGCGCTTACCCGGGCCGACGGCCAGGATTTCACCCTGATCCGGCTTTTCGCCAGCGGAATCGGGGATGACGATGCCGGAGGCAGTGGTGCGCTCGGCTTCGACGCGCTTGACGATCACACGGTCGTGCAAAGGACGGATGTTCATGGATATCGCTCCTGTAGTTTTATCTGCAAAACACTGAAATTGGCCGGGCACGCGGCTGCGGCACCGGGACCGACGCGGGCGTTTGTTAGCACTCGTCGTCAGTGAGTGCTAATAATAGTGACGCCCTTGGCCGATTTCAAGGGCAGGGTGGAAGTTTTTTGTTTTCGGCTTCCACCCGCCTACCGATTTACCAGCTCGGTTCGCGCTCCGGCGTCGCCGTGATGCGGTGGATGCTCAGGTCGGCGCCCTGGTATTCCTCTTCCTGGTCGAGACGCAGGCCGAATGCGCGCTTCAGGCCGCCATAGACGACAAAACCGCCGACCAGCGCGACGCCGATTGCCAGCAGAGTCATCAGCAGTTGCGACATGAAGGCAACGCCGCCGGCGCCGCCGAGCGCGGTGCTGCCGAAGATGCCGACGGCGATGCCGCCCCAGGCCCCGCACAGGCCGTGCAGCGGCCAGACGCCGAGGACGTCGTCGATCTTCCAGCGGTTCTGGGTCAGCGTAAACAGGATCACGAACATCCCGCCGGCGATGGCGCCGATGACCAGCGCGCCCATCGGATGCACCAGGTCGGAACCGGCACAGATGGCGACCAGACCGGCCAGCGGGCCGTTATGGACGAAGCCGGGGTCGTTCTTGCCGAATACCAGCGCCGCCAGCGTGCCGCCGACCATGGCCATCAGCGAGTTGATCGCAACCAGGCCGGAAATGTTCTCGATGGTCTGCGCGCTCATCACGTTGAAGCCGAACCAGCCTACCGTCAGGATCCAGGCGCCGAGCGCCAGGAAGGGAATCGATGAAGGCGGATGCGCCGACACCCGGCCGTCCTTGGTGTAACGACCATAACGCGCACCAAGAAGAAGCACCGCCGGCAGCGCGATCCAGCCGCCCATCGCATGCACCACAACGGAGCCGGCAAAATCATGGAAGGGCGCACCAAAAGTGGCCGTCAGCCAATCCTGGATGCCGAAGGCACCATTCCAGGCGATCCCCTCGAAGAAGGGATAGACGAAGCCGACCAGCATGAAGGTGGCCGCCAGTTGCGGATAAAAGCGCGCGCGCTCGGCAATGCCGCCCGAAATGATGGCTGGAATCGCGGCGGCGAAGGTGAGCAGGAAGAAGAACTTGGTCAGTTCATAGCCGTTCTTCTCCATCAGCGTCTCGACACCGCTGAAGAAATGAACGCCGTAAGCGATGCCGTAGCCGATGAAGAAGTAGGCAATCGTCGACACGCCGAAGTCGGTCAGAATCTTGACCAGCGCGTTGACCTGATTCTTCTTGCGCACCGTGCCAACCTCGAGGAAGGCGAAGCCGGCGTGCATGGCCAGCACCATGATGCCGCCCAGAAGAATGAACAATACGTTGCTGCCAGAATGCAAAGTTTCCATGGGACCCCCAGAAAATGATCTGGGGGCTGGAAAAGCAAGCACCATTCCAGTGCATCAAATCCGTTTCAAATCAGTGCATTGGAAAATGCACCAAAACAAAACGCGCACCGCGAGCGTGCATGACGCAGGGCGAACGCCCCGGCATCGTGCATCAACTCAGTCGAGCGGATAGCCCGGCGGCAGCAGAACCCACATCCGGCCGTCCTGTTTCATGCGGCCAGCCAAGGCACCCGGCTCCTTGCCGAAGCCCCAGAAAAAATCGGCGCGCACCGCACCACGGATGGCACCACCGGTGTCCTGCGCCATCACCAGCCGGTTCAGCGGCTGCGCCGAATTGGGGCGCGTCGTCGCCAGGAAGACCGGCGCCCCCAGCGGAATCGAACGCGGATCGATGGCGATGCTGCGCTCGGGCGTCAGCGGCACACCGAGTGCGCCGATCGGACCGTCGTCACTGGCCGGCATCTCGCGGAAGAAGACATAGCTCGGATTGCTGTTGAGCAGCTCGTCCAGGCGCGCCGGGTTGGCCCGCGCCCAGGCCTGAATGCCCTGCATCGACGCCTCTTCCAGTTTCAGGTCGCCGCGATCGACGAGCAGGCGGCCGATCGAGCGATACGGATGACCGTTCTGGTCGGCGTAATTGACCCGCATGGTGCTGCCATCGGGCAGGCGGATGCGGCCCGAGCCCTGGATCTGCAGGAAGAACAGTTCGATCGGATCGTCGACCCAGGCCAGCGTCTTCGCCGGCAATTTTTCATTGGCCAGGATGTCGCCGCGCGTCCAGTAGGGCACAACCTTGTTGCCCTCGACCCGGCCGCGCACGCGCTTGCCCTTGAGTTCCGGGAAGAGGTCGCCCAGTTCGATGGTCAGCAGGTTCTCCGGCACGCCATGCACCGGAAACGCAAAGCGCTTGCCCGGCGCGCGGCTGCCCAGCAGCAGCGGTTCGTAATAACCAGTGACCATGCCGCTGACCGCCGACGTGTCGGCCGTCGACACCGCGTAAGGTTGCAGGCGGGCTTCGAAGAACTGGCGCACGGCAGCGTCCGACTTGCCGTCGACTGCATCGACCCCGGCGCAGATCTCGCGCCAGAACTGACCGGTATTGCGCCGCTGCAATCCGCGACAGGACTGGACGAAGGCCGGCCAGGCCGCCGCATGCTGGTCGGTCTTCCAGCCTGGCAGCTCGTCCCAGCTCGCCGGCGTGAACACGCGCGAGAAGGCCGGCGGCTGCACCGGCGTTTCGACGGCCGGACACGCCGGACAGGCAGCGCAGGGCGGACAGGCCGGCGCCTTTTCTTCGGATGGCGCGGGCAAGCCGGGCAAGGTCGAACACCCGGCCAGCAGCAGGGCGACAGCAAACAGGACAACTTGGCTTTTTGACATGGCTTTGGTTAGAGTGGGCAGCTTTGCCGCACAGTATACCTGCCACCATGATCGACTCCGCCCAACTCGAACGCCTGCTGACCCGCGCCGAGCATGTGCTCGGCCGCCTCGAAGCCACGCTGCCACCGGCCCCGCCCCTGCCCGACTGGCACGCCGCCGTGGCTTTCCGCTGGCGCAAGCGCGGTGCCCGCGGCTGGTTGCAGGGCGTCGGCAAGCCGCACCCGATCCGCCTCAGCGACATCGAGACCGTCGACGACCAGAAAGCCCGCATCGTCGCCAATACCCGTCAGTTCGTCGCCGGCCAGGGCGCCAACAACGTGCTGCTGACCGGCGCCCGCGGCTGCGGCAAGTCCTCGCTGGTCAAGGCCGTGCTCAACGAATTCTCGGCCGACGGCCTGCGCCTGATCGAAGTCGACAAGCACGACCTGATCGACCTGCCGGACATCGTCGACCTGGTCGACGGCCGGCCGGAAAAATTCATCATCTTCTGCGACGATCTGTCGTTCGAAGCCGGCGAAACCGCCTACAAGGCCCTGAAGTCGGTACTCGACGGCTCGGTCGCGGCGCCGCCGGACAACGTGCTGATCTACGCCACCTCCAACCGCCGCCACCTGATGCCCGAATACATGTCGGAAAACCTGGAAACCCAGCGCGTCGGCGACGAAATCCACCCCGGCGAGGCGGTCGAGGAGAAAGTCTCGCTGTCCGAACGCTTCGGCCTGTGGATTTCCTTCTACCCCTTCTCGCAGGACGATTACCTGGCCGTCTTCGCGCATTGGGCGCGGCAGTTCGGCATTAGCGACGCAGTGATCGCCGCCAGCGAACGCGAAGCGCTGAACTGGGCACTGTCACGCGGGTCGCGCTCGGGCCGCGTCGCCTGGCAATTCGCCCGCGACCTGGCCGGGCGCCAGCCGGCATGAGCGCCATCGTCGAAGTCGCGGCCGCCGTGATGCTGCGCGCCGACGGTCGCGAATTCCTGCTCGCCCAGCGTCCGGAAGGCAAGGTCTACGCCGGCTACTGGGAATTTCCCGGCGGCAAGGTCGAGGCCGGCGAAAGCGTGCGCGACGCACTGGTGCGCGAACTGCACGAAGAACTGGGGATCAGCGTCACCGTCTGCCACCCCTGGCTGACCCGCGTGTTCACCTACCCGCATGCGACGGTCCGCCTCAATTTCTGGCGCGTCACCGCCTGGACCGGCGAAATCGGCATCACCGCGCCGCTCGAACACAGCGCCGTAGACTGGCAGGAACGCGGCCGTCCGGCCAGCGTGACGCCCGTGCTACCGGCCAACGACCCCATCCTGAAAGCCCTGGCGCTGCCCGACACGATGCTCATCTCGATGGCCGAGGAAAGCGGCACCGAGGCCTGGCTGGCCCGCCTCGAACGGCGACTGGGCGTCGGCCCGGCGCCGCTGATCCAGGTCCGCGACAAATCCCTGCCGGCCGCGCAGCGAGCGGCTTTCGCCGCTGCCGTGGTCGACCTCGCCCAGCGCCACGGCGCACCGGTGGTCATCAACGACGATATCGAACTAGCAAAGCTTTGCGGCGCCGACGGCGTGCACCTCTCAGCGGCAGCGCTGGCCGCCTGCGCCCAACGTCCGGATTTCGCCTGGGTCGGCGCCTCCTGCCACACGACAGAGGAAATTGCCCGGGCCGGCGAACTGGAACTGGATTACGCGCTGCTCGGCCCGGTCCTGGCAACGCCGACCCACCCCGAGCATCCCGGCATCGGCTGGCGCCGCTTCGCCGATTACCGCGCCGGCAACCGGCTACCGGTGTTCGCCCTGGGCGGCATGCGCGAAACCCTGCGCGACAGCGCCATACACCACGGCGCCCACGGCATTGCGCTGATGCGCGGCTGGTAAGTCAGCGCTTGCTTTCGAGGAAATCGACGCCGGGCGCGGCGGTTTCCTCGTCGGTCGGCTGACCGGGAATGGTGTAGCTGCCGCTGGCCCAGGCGCCCAGATCGATCTGCTTGCAGCGCTCGGAACAGAACGGGCGCCACTTGTTCTCGGGCGCCCACAGGGAATCCTGGCCGCACTGCGGGCAGCGGACGATACGCGGCTTGGTCATGGGTGGAAAATCAGAGGTTGCAGAAAGTCAGGTCGAACTCGACATCGCGCTCGCAGCCACGCGCTTTCAGTTCATTGAGCGGTGGCTTGGTGAAGCGGATGTTGAGGAAGTACTTGTTGGCGCTGACTTCGGGGACCGCGGCTTCCTCGGGATCGACTTCGACGCGCACCATCTGCGCCGAGGTACCGCCGAGATTGAGCTGGAACTGCCCATGCACGGCGACATGGCGCTTGGGCCGGCCGCTCGAACGCAGCAGGCGCAGGACGATGGCCGACGCGTCACGCAGCGCGAACATCGGCTTGCTCCAGCCTTCCAGCGCCGCCCGCCGGGTTTGCGGGTCGCGGTGCAGCCACCAGTGATACGAGGGCAGGTCGAATTCGCAGACGCCGCCGGGAATGGCAGCGCGGCTCTTGATGCTCATCAGCCAGTCGTTGTCGCGCAGATACTGGCCAATCTTGCCGCTCATGCCGAGTAACGCGGCCGACGACTGCTCGATTTCGTAGAGCGCGCCGGACAGGGCTTCTTCGGAAATATCGGGGTTGTTGCGAAAGGCCAGCAAGGTCTGCCGCTGCCGTTCGAGTTCCTGGATCAGGTCCATCTTGAGGTCGGCACGCCCCGCCGCTTCGAGGATTTCGAACAGGGCGACAAGCGCCGCATGGTGTTCGTGCTGACCGTCCGCCCGGGCGAAGTAAGCCGTCTTCTCGAAGAGGTCTTCGAGACGCAACAGCGTGCGGATGCGCTCGTTGAACGGATATTCGTAGGTAATCACTCGGCCCGGTTCCGGTAATCGGAAAATTGTGCTGAATTCTGAGCCATTTGCATGCAAATCTCAACAGTTTGCATTAGGTTTTTTCAGGGCAGAGGCGAGATATTTCCGATGCAGGGCAGCGATCTGTGCGTCGAGATTTGCCTTGTCACCGCCGTTGTCGATGACATCGTCGGCAATCGCCAGGCGCTGCCGGCGACTGGCCTGGGCCGCCAGAATGGCTTCGACCTCGGCCCGCGACAGCCCGTTACGGGCCATGACGCGTTCGATCTGCAGGCTCTCCAGACAATCGACGACGGCGATACGATCACAACGTTCGCGGTACTGCCCCGACTCGACCAGCAGCGGCACCGCCAGGATCACGTAGGGCGCCGTCGCGGCACGGCAACGCTGATCCGACAGCTCGCGGATCAGCGGATGGAGGATGGATTCGAGGCGCGTTCGGGCCGAGGCGTCGGCAAAGACCAGACGGCGCATCGCCGCCCGGTCCAGCGCACCGTCCGGGGTGGCGATAGCGTCGCCGAAAGCCTGGCGCAGCAGCGGCATGGCCGCACCGTCGGCAGCCGTCAGCTCATGGGCGATGGCATCGGTATCGACCAGCGCCGCCCCCGCCTCGACAAAGCGGTCGGCGACCGTCGTCTTGCCGCTGCCGACCCCGCCCGTCAGACCGACGACGTAATGACTCACTCGCAATCTTTCGGCGGACTCTTGGGCAGGGCTTCGGCCAGCGCCGCCAGCAACGCATCCTTGCGCCCCGCCGGGCCGCGCAGTTCGACCTGCAGATTGCCGTCCTTGTCCGGCCGCGCGCCCACCCGCGCCGACCGCACGCCCTGTGCCTTCAGCTTGGCCAGATGTTCCTGCGCCCCCTTCTCGGTACTGAAGATGCCGAGCGAAATGGCGTTGCGCGACGCCCCTTCCTGGACAATGAAATACTCGCTGACACCCAGCGCCTTCAATTCCTGCGCTTTCTTCTCGGCGGCGGCACGATTGGCCTGGGGCGGCATATGCACCCACCAGCCGCTGCCTTCGCCGGCAACTGCTGCCTGCGCCAGCGTGAAGTCGGCAAAACCACCACCGACAACCCGTCCGACGCGCTCCGCCTCAACCTTGGCCAACGAAGCCCAGCGCAGGCAGACCGGCGCCACCGCCTCGGCCACAACCTCGGTCGTGGCAACTTCAGCCGGCACCGGCTCGACCGGCGCTGCCTGAAGTGCAGCAGGCGCCGGCGGCTCGCCGCTGGCGACGATGCGGATCCGCTCGGGATGCAACTGCAGTCCGACCCGGTTGCTCTCGTTGCTCCCGCCCGTATCGATCAATCCCGTCGAAAACGCGTAGAACAACAGGTTGGCGAGAACAAGGAGGAAGACGAGGATTTTCACGATTTCAGCCGACCTTGGGCAGGTGCTTCAGCGATTCGACGATGGCTTCGGCCGGATACTCGTAGTCTTCCAGCTTGCCGGAGAAATACTTGTCGTACGACGCCATGTCGAAGTGGCCGTGACCGGTCAGGCAGAACAGCAGCGTCTTGGCTTCGCCGGTGGCCTTGCAGCGCAGCGCCTCGTCGATGGTCGCGCGGATCGCGTGGCAGGATTCCGGCGCTGGGATGATGCCTTCGGCACGGGCAAACTGAACGCCGGCCTCGAAGGTGCCGACCTGCGGCACGGCGATGGCGTCGAGCAGTTTTTCATGGAACAGCTGCGAGAGCAGCGGTGAAGCGCCGTGGTAACGCAGGCCGCCGGCGTGGATGCCGGGCGGCATGAAGTCGTGGCCGAGCGTGTACATCTTCATGATCGGCGTGTAGCCGGAAGCATCGCCGTAATCGTAGGTGTAGGCGCCCTTGGTCAGCGTCGGGCAGGAAGTCGGCTCGACCGCGACGCAGCGCAGCTTGGCCGCCCGCTTGTCGCCGGCCGCCTTGTCGGCGAGGAAGGGAAAGGCGATGCCGCCGAAGCTGGAACCGCCGCCGCAGGGCCCGAAGATCACGTCCGGGTAGAGGCCGATCTTGTCGAACTGCTTCTTGGCTTCGAGGCCGATCACGGTCTGGTGCAGGAGCACATGGTTGAGCACCGAACCCAGCGTGTAACAGGTGTTCGGGTCGGCGGCGGCTTCCTCGACCGCCTCCGAGATCGCCAGGCCGAGCGAGCCCTGGCAGTCCGGGTCGGCGGCCAGCGCGGCGCGACCGGCGTTGGTCAGGTTGGTCGGCGAGGCGAAGACCTCGGCGCCCCAGGTCTGCATCATCGAGCGACGGAAAGGCTTCTGCTGGTAGCTGACGTTGACCATGAACACGCGCACCGGCAGGCCGAACATCTGACCGGCGTAGGAAATCGAAGAGCCCCACTGGCCGGCGCCGGTTTCGGTGGTCAGCTTCTTGGTGCCGGCGAGCTTGTTGTAGAAAGCCTGCGGCACGGCGGAATTCGGCTTGTGCGAACCGGCCGGCGACACGCCTTCATACTTGAAGAAAATCTTGGCCGGTGTGCCCAGCATCTGCTCCAGACGCAGCGCGCGGCACAGCGGCGCCGGGCGCCATTGCGCATAAATCTGGCGAACCTCCTCGGGAATCGCAATCCAGCGCTCGGCGCTCATTTCCTGTTCGAGGATGGGGTCGGGGAAGATCGCCCCCATCGCCTCCGGCGGCACCGGGTTGCCGTCCGGCCCGAGCGGCGGCGCCGGCGGGTTGGGCATGTCAGCGACGACGTTGTACCAGTGGGTCGGGATTTCTTCTTGTTCCAGGTTGATGCGCAACGGTGTCATGTTTTTTCTCTCTCCCTGCGGTCTGTGCCGCAAAGGCGCTAAATTACTCCAAAACCCCGCCCGGACCAAGGGCACAAGGATTAAAGTAACGCCTGTTTTCGCCCTGCAATTTCGCTGTCCATGAACCTCGAATCCCTGCGCTGCCACCCTGACGGCCCCCCGCCCGACGGCCTTGCCGTCGCGGTCGCCATCCGGCGCACCGACGATGGCGGCTTGCGCCTCGATTACCGGCTGACGCGGGCCTTCGTGAACCTGCTGCTGCCGGCGGCCACAACGCCCGCGCGGACCGACGAACTGTGGCGCCACACCTGTTGCGAAGCCTTCATCGCCCCGGCTGGCGGCAGCGCTTACCGCGAATTCAATTTCTCGCCCGCCAATTGCTGGGCCATCTACGATTTTGCCGATTACCGCCAGGCCTCGGCCTTGCCGCCAATCGACACGCCCCCGCACATCACCTGCCGGCGCGACAGCGACGACCTGTGGCTGTGCGCCGAACTGCCGGCGACCCTGCTGCCCGCTGGCGCCGCCCACCTCGGCCTGACCGTCGTCGCCGAAACCCCGGCCGGCGACAAAAGCTACTGGGCGCTCGCCCACGCCGGCGAACGCCCCGATTTCCACCTTGCCGCCAGCTTCACGCTGCCCCTGCCATGACGCAAAAACTCCTGTTCGGCATCGACCGCCTGATCAACGACCGCGAACTGCGCCGCCCGCTCGCCGGCCACCGCCTCGCCCTGCTCGCCCACCCGGCCTCGGTCACCGCCGACCTGACACACAGCCTCGACGCGCTCTCCGCCCTGCCCGACCTCAAACTCACCGCCGCTTTCGGCCCGCAACACGGGATCAAGGGCGACAAGCAGGACAACATGGTCGAATCGCCGGACTTCGTCGATCCGCAGCACGGCATCCCCATCTTCAGCCTGTACGGCGAAGTGCGCCGGCCGACCGACGCGATGATGGACAGCTTCGACGTGCTACTGGTCGACCTGCAGGATCTCGGCTGCCGCATCTACACCTTCATCACCACGCTGCGCTACGTACTCGAAGCCGCCGCCGCACACGGCAAGAGCGTCTGGGTGCTCGACCGCCCCAACCCGGCCGGTCGGCCGGTCGAGGGCTTCACCCTGCGCGCCAGCTGGGAGAGTTTCGTTGGCGCTGGCGCGATGCCGATGCGCCACGGCCTGACCATGGGCGAACTCGGTCACTGGTTCATCGCCCAGCTCAAACTTGACGTCGATTACCGCGTCATCGAGATGCACGGCTGGCAGCCGGAAGCGGCGCCCGGTTACGGCTGGCCGCTCGGCGAGCGGACCTGGGTCAACCCCAGCCCGAACGCCCCCAACCTCTCGATGGCCCGCGCCTACGCCGGCACGGTGATGCTCGAAGGCACGACGCTGAGCGAAGGCCGCGGCACGACCCGCCCCCTCGAATTCCTGTTCGGTGCCCCGGACATCGACGCGGCGGGGGTGCTGGCCGAGATGCGAGCGCTCGCGCCCGACTGGCTGGACGGCTGCAAGCTGCGCGCCTGCTGGTTCGAACCGACCTTCCACAAATTCCACGGCCAGCTCTGCCAGGCGCTGCAAATCCACAGCGAAGGCCCGTATTACGAGCACGCCGCGTTCAAGCCCTGGCGCCTGCAGGCGCTGGCCTTCAAGGCAATCCGCCGCCTCTGCCCGGACTACCCGATCTGGCGCGATTTCGGCTACGAATACGAATTCGAGCGTCTGGCCATCGACCTGATCAACGGCTCGCCACTGCTGCGCGAATGGGTGGACGATCCGGCCGCAACCCCGGCCGACCTGGACGCCGCCGTACAGGCCGACGAAAACGCCTGGCTGGCCGAACGCGAGGCTTTCCTGATCTACCGATGATCCCCGAACTCGCCGCCCCGCTGCACGCCATCGGGACGCATCCGCTGCAGACGGCCATCGTCGCGGTCTTTGCCGTCGTCTACCTCGGCATGTTCCTCGGCGGTCTGCCCAAACTGAAGCTCGACCGCAGCGGCGTCGCGCTGCTCGGCGGCATCGCCGTCGTCGGCATCGGCGCGATGAGCACCGAGGAAGCGGCGCGTGCCGTGCATCTGCCGACCATCCTGCTGCTCTTCGCCTTCATGGTCGTTTCGGCGCAGATGCGCCTGGGCGGTTTCTACACCGAAGTCACCCGCCGGGTCGCCGCACTGCCGCTCGCCGAACCCTGGCTGCTCGGCGCCCTGATCTTCGTTGCCGGCGCGCTGTCGGCGGTGTTTTCCAACGACATCGTCTGCCTGGCGATGACGCCGGTGGTCGCCCGCCTGTGCATCGAACGCCGGCTCGACCCGGTGCCTTTCCTGGTCGGCCTGGCCTGCGCCGCCAACATCGGCTCGGCGGCAACGCTGATCGGCAATCCGCAGAACATGCTGATCGGCTCGGTGCTGCAACTGCACTTCGCCGACTACCTGATCAAGGCGCTGCCGCCGGTCGTCCTCGGCCTGCTCGCGCTGTGGGCCTGGCTGGTCTTCGCGCCGCGCCGCGCCACCCAGGCGCCCGCCGCCGCCCCGGCCGACGAGACCCTGCCTGCTTTCGACCGCCTGCAAACGGCCAAGGGCCTGACTGTCGCCGGCTGTCTGCTGTTCATCTTCCTGTTCACCGACTGGCCGCGCGAAGTCGCCGCCCTGGTCGGCGCCGGCCTGCTGCTGCTCTCGCGCCGCTTCCATTCCTCGCACGTGATGGGCTTTGTCGACTGGGAACTGCTGGTGCTGTTTGTCGGCCTGTTCGTCGTCAACCACGCCTTCGAAACCACCGGCCTGGCCGCCGCCGCAGTCGGCTGGCTGGGTGGCCACGGCATCCACCTCGGCGACACCGGCCCGCTGTTCGCCATCGGCGTCGGCCTGTCCAACCTGGTCTCCAACGTCCCGGCGGTGATGCTCCTGCTACCCCACCTGAAAACCCCGGACGCCGGCCTCACCCTGGCCCTGGTCAGCACCCTGGCCGGCAACCTGCTGCTGGTCGGCTCGATCGCCAACCTCATCGTCGTCGACCTCGCCCGCAAACAGGGCATCGCCATCGACTGGCGCCAGCACGCCCGCATCAGCATCCCGGTCACCCTGCTGACGCTGGCGATTACCTGGGGCTGGCTGAGCCTGTAGACGCCGTTCCGCATGATGCTGGCCTATCCCCGGCAAATATTGCAGAATCATCCCCGTCATCCACACCATCGCCTGACGACAGCAGCGCCGGGCGAACCACCGGGGAAGCACCGCATGGACTACACACCCGCCACCGGCGATGCCGACAAGTCGGCCAAGACGCTGACCACCGTCATCTACGCCCTGTACGCCGCCTCCTTCCTGATCGGTATCACGGCCATCGCCGCCATCGTCATCAACTACATCAAACGCGGCGAAGTCGCCGGCACCTGGCTCGAAAGCCACTTCCGCTGGCAGATCCGCACCTTCTGGTTCGGCCTGCTCTGGGGCATCATCGGCGCCATCCTCTTCGTGGTCGCCATCGGCTGGTTCATCCTCGTCGCCAACGCCGTCTGGATCATCTACCGCATCGTCAAGGGCTGGCTGAACCTGAACGACGGGAAGCCGATGTATTGATGCAGATGGACAGGCTGTTCATCTACGTCACGTTCGAAATTGCGCACCGGTATCCACTTGGATACAATATAGCGACATGAACACCTTTCATCGCTCCGATGAATTTGACTCTTGGCTCGCTACACTGAAAGATAAAGTGGCACGCGGTCGCATTGTTCACCGCATCCGCTCTGCCGAACATGGCAACTTTGGCGACTGCGAGCCGGTAGGTGGTGGGGTATCTGAAATGCGCGTGCATTTCGGGCCCGGCTATCGAGTCTATTTCACGCGTCGCGGCGAGGTAACCTATTTGCTTCTACTGGGTGGCGACAAGTCCTCACAGAAGCGCGATATCAAACGCGCCATTGAGATGGCGCAGGCTTTGGAGAAGGAGTAAAACATGGTCAAGTTTGCCCCCTTTGACGCCGCCGATTACCTCGACGATGAAGAAACCATTGCGGCGTACATTAGCGCCGCATTGGAAGATGCCAATCCGGATGTGTTCCTGACCGCAGTACGCGATGTGGCCCGTGCCCGAGGCATGGCCCAACTTGCAAAAGATGCCGGCCTGGGTCGAGAAAGTCTGTACAAGGCGCTCACGCCCGGGGCGAAGCCTCGGTACGACACAATGCTCAAATTACTCCACGCGCTCGGAGTAAAAATCTCGGTTTCCCCGCTACATAGCTGATCGCCCCCTTCCTCTCCGGACCGCACCGCCCGATTGTCCTCCTTCCGGCAGTTCGGCCATAATGGGCCAACTCCCGGAATCGAGACGATGGAAGCCCAGCGCAGCAATCCCGCCCTGCATCGCGTGCCCCGCTACATCCACCAGCGTCGCTGGTGGCTGATCCCGCTGTTGCTGTGGATCGGCGGTAGCGCGCTGTATTTTCTGGGGCACATGCACGATATGCGGCAGCAACTCACTGCTGTCGGCATCGAGGGGGCGCGCAACATGTTCCGTATGGTGGTGCTGACGCGCGACTGGAATTCCTCGCATGGCGGGGTCTATGTGCCGGTCACGCCGCAGATCCAGCCCAATCCCTACCTCGACCATCCTCACCGCGACGTGACGACGACCGACGGGGTGGCGATGACGATGATCAATCCGGCCTACATGACCCGCCTGATCGGCGAGATGGCGGCGGCGGACGATTCGACCGTATTCCGCCTGACCAGTCTGAAGCCGATCCGCCCGGCCAACCAGGCCGACCCCTGGGAGAGCCGCCAGCTGGAACGCTTCGAGCAAGGGGTGAGTGAAAGCTGGTCGGTGGAAAACAGCGAAGGCGGCGGCCGGCAATTGCGCTACATGGCGCCGCTGGTGGTCAAGGAAAGCTGCCTGGCCTGCCATGCCGTGCAGGGCTACCGCGTCGGCGACATCCGGGGCGGCATCAGCGTGACCCAGGATTACACGCCGATCGATAGCGCGATCAGCCGGCATCGCGGCGACCTGCTGCTGAGCACGCTGGCGACCTGCCTGCTGATCTCCCTGCTCGGCTGGGCGCTGCTGGAACAGTTGCGCCGGCGCTGGATCGAACTGGCCGGCAAGATCGACGAGGTGGAATCGACCCACCGGCAGTTGCTGCAATCGGAAAAGCTGGCGGCCATCGGTCAGTTGGCGGCGGGCGTCGCGCATGAAATCAACAATCCGGTCGGCTTCGTCAATTCCAACCTCGGTACGCTCGGCAAGTACGGCCAGCAGATGATCGACCTGCTCGACAAGTGCCGCAGGGGCGAAGCCGGCGAGGCCGATTTCGCAGCCTTCGACTACGACTACTTGCGCGGCGACCTGCCCGCCCTGCTGCAGGAATCGCGCGACGGCCTCGAGCGCGTGCGGCGCATCGTCGCCGACCTCAAGGATTTCGCGCGCATCGACCAGACCGACGCGGAGGACTTCGACCTCGACCAGGGGCTGGAGAGCACGCTCAACGTGGTCTGGAACGAACTGAAGTACAAGGCGACGGTGACCCGCGAATTCGGCAAACCGCCGCCCGTGCGTTGCATCGGCGCGCAGATCAACCAGGTGGCGCTCAACCTCTTGGTCAATGCCGGCCAGGCGATTGTCGAGCACGGCACGATTACCGTGCGTAGCGGCTTCAACGACGAAACGGTGTGGTTCGAGGTGATCGATAGCGGCTGCGGCATGTCGGCCGACGTGCTGCCGCACATTTTCGAGCCCTTCTACACGACCCGGCCGGCCGGCAAGGGAACCGGCCTGGGGCTGGCCCTGGCCTACGACATCGTGCGCAAGCACGGCGGTCGCATCGAGGTGGACAGCGAACTCGGTCGTGGCAGCCGCTTCCGCGTCACGCTGCCGCGAACCGAGCGCGCCTGATCAGTCGAAGCGGCGCAGCGACAGGCTGACCGACAACTGCGCGCCGAGCCAGCCGAGAATGCCGCCGGCGGCGCAGAGTGCGGCGATTTCCCGCACCCCCGGCGCGTGCAGCACGAAACTGCCGCCGTACAGCGCGGCCAGTTCGCCGACCGGGCCGGCCAGCAGATGCAGGGCGGCAAACACCAGGCCGCTGGCCACCAGCCCGCCAAGCACGCCCTGCAGCGCGCCGAAATAATGGAAGGGGCGGCGGATGAAGGCGTCGGTGGCGCCAATCATCCGGGCCACTTCGATTTCGGCGGCCTGGGCCAGCACCTGCAGGCGGATGGTGTTGAAGGTCACTGCCACCAGACCGGCGCCGAACAGGCCGGCGAGCATCAGCACGGTCAGCTTGCCGAGCCGCAAAAAGGCGTCGAAGCGCTTGACCCAGGCCGAGTCGAGCTGGGCATGCGCCACCTTCGGCCAGCTGGCGAGCTCCTGGCGCAGTACGTCGAGGGCTTCCGGCGAGGCGTCGGCCGGCTCGACGATGAAGGCGTCGGGTAGCGGATTGCGCGGCAGGCTGGCGACAATTTCGGCCATTTCCTCACTCTTCTGCAAGCGCTTGAGCGCTTCGTCGCGCGGCACGAAGGTAAAGCGGACGCCGGGCAGGGTCTGCAGGCGGCTTTCGATTTCGGCGATGTCCTTGCGCGCCGCACCGACTTCCATGAAGACGCTGATTTCCTGCACGCCGGAAGCGCTGCGGCCGAGTTCGCGCAGATTATCGAGAACGACGTAGCCGAAGGCCGGCAGGGTCAGCGCGATGCCGATGGCGAGCAGCGACAGCAGGGTGTTGAACGGTGCCGCGAGCAGGCGGCGCACCGACAGCGCCAAGGCAGCGCGATGTTGTGACAGCCAGCGTCTCATACCACCCTCCCGTGATCGAGGCGCAGCGCGTTGCCCTGGCAATGCTCGATCCACGACTGGTCGTGGGTGGCGACGACGATGGTCACGCCGACCCGGTGGAAATCGGCGAACAGCGTGCGGATGTCCTGCGCCGAGGCGCTGTCGAGATTGGCCGTGGGCTCGTCGGCGAGCAGCACGGTCGGCCGGTTGACCACGGCGCGGGCGATGGCCAGACGCTGTTGCTCACCGCCGGAGAGGGCAATCGGGTTGGCTTTTTCGCGCGCCAGCAGGCCGACCTTGTCGAGCGCCGCCTGCGCCCGGCGCACGGCCTCGCGGTGCGGCAGGCCGACGATCTGCAGCGGCAGCATCACGTTGTCGAGAGCGCTGCGGTCGAACAGCAGTTTCTGGTCCTGGAAGATCATGCCGAAATGGCGGCGCACGTAAGGAATGGCGCTACGGCGCAGGGCCGAGAGATTCTGCCCGTTAACCACCAGGCTGCCGGAAGTCGGCCGCTCGATCGAGGCGATCAGCTTGACCAGCGTGGTCTTGCCGGCACCGGAATGGCCGGTGATCAGCACCATTTCGCCGGCACCGATCCGGAAGCTGACCCCGGACAGGGCTTCGAAGCCGCCGGGATAGCGTTTGGTCAGGCTGTTGGCAACGATCATTGGTCGAACAGGGCATCCACGAAATCGCGCGCCGAGAACGGACGCAGGTCGTCGATCTGCTCACCGACGCCGATGAAGCGGATCGGCTTCGGGCACTGGCGGGCAATCGCCGCAACGACGCCGCCCTTGGCGGTGCCGTCGAGCTTGGTCAGGACCAGGCCGGTGACGTTGATCGCCTTGTCGAAGGCCTTGACCTGCTGCAGCGCGTTCTGGCCGATGTTGGCGTCGAGCACCAACAGGGTTTCGTGCGGGCCGTCCGGCTCGACCTTCTGGATGACGCGACGGACCTTGGCGATTTCGTCCATCAGATGCAGTTGCGTCGGCAGGCGACCGGCCGTGTCGGCCAGCACGACATCGATGCCGCGGGCCTTGGCGGCGGAGATGGCGTCGAAGATGACAGCCGCCGGATCGCCCGATTCCTGGGCGATGACGGTGACGTTGTTGCGCTCGCCCCAGGTCTGCAACTGCTCGCGGGCAGCGGCGCGGAAAGTGTCGCCGGCGGCCAGCAGCACGCTCTTGCCCTGGCTCTGGAAATACTTGGCCAGCTTGCCGATCGAAGTCGTCTTGCCGGCGCCGTTCACCCCGGCGATCATGATCACGTAGGGTTTGTGGGTACTCACATCGAGCGCCTGTTCGAGCGGCGCGAGAATCGTGTAAAGCGCATCCGACAGGGCCTGCTGGATGGCCTCCGGGGTTTCCAGCTTGTCGCGCTTGGCCGCCTTCTTGAGTTCGTCGAGCAGGTGGGTGGTCGCCTCGATGCCGACGTCGGAAGTCAGCAGCAGGGTTTCGAGTTCTTCGAGCAGTTCGTCGTCGACCTTGCCGCGCGAGAAGATGGACTTGAGCGTGCCGCCCCACTGGGCGCGGGTCCGGGCCAGGCCCTTGAACAGGCGTTCGCGCCAGGAAGCCGGCGCCGGGGTTTCGGTCGTGGCGTCGGGCTGGGCGGCCGACGTGGATTTCTTCAGGAAACTGAACATGGATGTTAAGGTCTCAGGCCTTGCTGACAGGCGGACGCTCAGTCGTTAAGATGCCGTCCGGATCGATGCAGAAACAGCCTTGGATTCTAGCAGAAAGCCCCCACTTCCCATGATCATGCGACACCTGCTTCCCGTTTTGCTGGCCCCCTGGCTGCTCTCCGCAGCCCTCGCCAACCCCTACGAAACCACGCTCGACAACGGCCTCAAGGTCATCGTCAAGGAAGACCGGCGCGCGCCGACGGCGGTGCACATGGTCTGGTACCGGGTCGGCAGCATGGACGAGGTCGATGGCACCTCCGGCGTCGCCCACGTGCTCGAACACATGATGTTCAAGGGTACGCCGACGGTCGGCCCGGGCGAGTTCAACAAGCGCGTGGCCGCCGCCGGCGGGCGCGACAACGCCTTCACCAGCCGCGACTACACGGCCTATTTCCAGCAGATTCCGCGCGAAAGGCTGGCCGAGATGATGGCCCTGGAAGCCGACCGCATGCGCCACCTGACCGTCGATCCCAAGGAATTCGCCCAGGAGATCAAGGTGGTCATGGAAGAGCGCCGCATGCGCACCGACGACGACCCGCAGGCCAAGCTGTTCGAGCAGATGAACGCGGTCGCCTATCAGGCCCACCCGTATCGCCGGCCGATCATCGGCTGGATGAACGACCTGGAAAACATGACCGCCGAAGACGCCCGCGCCTGGTACGACACCTGGTATGTGCCCAACAACGCGTATGTCGTCGTCTCCGGCGATGTCGACCACCAGGAAGTCTTCGCCCTGGCCCGCGAGCACTACGGCGCTCTGGCGGCCCGCCCGCTGCCGGCGCGCAAGGCGCAGGTCGAGCCGCGTCAGGAAGGCACGCGCCAGCTGACGACCAAGGGACCGGCCGAACTGCCGGTGCTGATCATGGGCTACAAGGCGCCGATCCTGCGCAACCCGGCGACCGACCGCGATCCCTACGCGCTGGAAATCCTCGGCGGCATCCTCGACGGCCACGACGCCGCCCGCTTCAACCGCAAGCTGGTGCGCGAGGACAAACTGGCCATTTCGGCCGGCGTCAGCTACGACAGCACGGCGCGCGGCCCGGGCATGATCTACCTCTACGGCAGCCCGTCGGAAGGGCGCACGGTCGCCGAACTGGAAGCCGCGCTGCGCGCCGAGATCGCCCGTATCCAGCAGGAAGGCGTCAGCGAGGCGGAGTTGAAACGGACCAAGGCGCAACTCGTCGCCAGCCAGGTGTACAAGCTCGATTCGGTATTCGGTCAGGCCATGGAAATCGGCCAGATGGAAGCCATCGGCCTGTCGTGGAAGGACGTGGACATCATGATCGACCGACTGCAGCAGGTCACCGCCGCCGATGTGCAGGCGGCTGCGAAAAAATATTTCGACGACGACGCGCTGACCATCGGCATCCTCGACCCGCAACCGCTGGACGGCCTGCCGCGCCGCCAGCGCGTCCCCACCCGTCACTGAGGGAATCCGCCATGAAACGACTGCTCACCGCAGCCATCACCTTCCTTGCCGCCCAGACGGCGCTGGCCGGCGTTGCCATTGAACACTGGACAACAACCAACGGCACCCGCGTCTACTTTTCGGCCGCGCCGGCGCTGCCCATGCTCGACGTGCAGATCGACTTCGCCGCCGGCTCGATGTTCGATCCGGCCGACAAGGCCGGGCTGGCCGCGCTGACCCGTGGCATCCTCGACCTCGGTGCCGGCGAGCGCGACGAAACGGCAATCGCCGAGCAGCTGGCCGACCTCGGCGCCCGCCTCGGCGGCGGCGCCGACACCGACCGCGCCAGCCTCTCGCTGCGCACCCTGACCGCCGCCGACAAGCTGCCAGCGGCGCTTGCCGTGCTCACCGACGTGCTGCGCCAGCCGCATTTCGACGCCGCCATCCTGGAGCGAGAAAAGGCCCGCACCATCGCCAGCCTCAAGGATGCGATGACCCGCCCCGACAGCATCGCCGGCAAGGCCTTCTGGGAAGCGCTGTACCCGGATCACCCCTACGGTCGCCAGGCGACGCCGGACAGCGTGGCAACGCTGACCCGCGACGATCTGGTCGATTTCCACCGGCGTCTGTACACCGCCGGCAACGCCAGCATCGCCATGGTCGGCCAGCTGACGCGGGCCGAAGCCGAAACCATTGCCGAGCAATTGAGCCTGGCCCTGCCGGCCGGCACCCCGCCGGACCTGCCGAAGCCGCCGGGCACCGCCCGCGCCCGCACGGTGGCGCTGGCGCACCCGGCCAGCCAGGCCCACATCTATCTCGGCCTGCCGGCCATCGAGCGCGGGCATCCCGATTTCTTCCCGCTGCTGGTCGGCAACTACACCCTCGGCGGTGGCGGCTTCGTCTCGCACCTGGTCCAGGAAGTCCGCGACAAGCGCGGTTTCGTCTACAGCATCTACAGCTACTTTGCCCCGATGCGCCAGACCGGCCCCTTCCAGATCGGCCTGCAGACCCAGCGCAAGCAGGCCAGGGAAGCGATCAAGGTGGTCCGCCAGGTGGTCGGCGATTTCGTCGCCAAGGGACCGACCGAGGAAGAACTGGTCGCGGCCAAGGCCAATCTCTCCGGCGGCTTCCCGCTGCGCCTGGACAGCAATGCCAAATTGCTCGGCAACATCGCCGTGATCGGCTTCTACGGCCTGCCGCTCGATTATCTCGATCATTACCGGGCACGCGTCGAGGCGGTCACCGCCGACGAGGTACGGGCGGCTTTCGCCCGCCATGTCCGCCTCGGCAATATGGTCACGGTCACGGTGGCGGCAGAGTGAATTCGGTGCGTATCGTCGGCGGCGAGTTCCGCCGCCGCGTCCTGCGCTTTCCCGACAGCGAGGGTCTGCGGCCGACGCCGGACCGCGTGCGCGAAACGCTGTTCAACTGGCTCGGTCAGGAACTCGACGGCTGGCACTGCCTCGATCTGTTTGCCGGCAGCGGCGCACTCGGTTTCGAAGCCGCCTCGCGCGGTGCCACCCGCGTGCTGATGATCGAGAATTCACCGCGCGTGCTGGCGGCGTTGCATGAAAACCACGAATTGCTCCATAAGCCGGCCAGCGTGGAGATCAGGCGCGGGGATGCGCTACAATGCTTGGCTTCGGTGCACGACGCGTTCGACCTGATCTTTCTTGACCCGCCTTATCACAAGGGCTGGCTGCCGCGCCTGGCGCCGCTGCTGGACAAGGCCCTGAAAGCGGATGGCGCGCTGTACGTCGAAGCGGAACACGAAATCGATTCGCTCGCCGGGTGGCGCACCACACGCCACGGCAAGGCCGGCGGCGTCCATTACCACTTGTTGCGGCGAGCGACGGATTGAACAAACTTAACCACCGCGTAGCGATCTACCCCGGCACCTTCGACCCGATCACCCGGGGCCACGAGGATCTGGTGCGCCGGGCCGCAACCCTGTTCGACAAGCTGATCCTGGCGATTGCCGAGAGCCCTTCCAAGCAGCCGCGATTCACGCTGGCCGACCGGGTCGACATGGCGCGCGAGGTGGTCGGCGACCTGCCCAACATCGAGATCGTCGGCTTCAACACCCTGCTGATGAGCTTCGTTCATGAGATGGGTGCCAAGGTGATCGTGCGCGGACTGCGCGCCGTGTCCGACTTCGAATACGAATTCCAGATGGCCGGAATGAACCGCAGCCTCTATCCCGAGGTCGAAACGGTGTTCCTGACCCCGGGCGAGCAATACATGTTCATTTCCGCAACGATGGTGCGGGAAATTGCGCGCCTGGGCGGTGATGTAGGAAAATTCGTCCATCCTTCTGTAGAAAAGCGCCTGCGGGCAACAACCACTGCTTAAACGAGAGAGGAACTAGAGTCATGGCTCTGCTGATTACCGACGAGTGCATCAATTGCGATGTGTGCGAACCGGAATGCCCGAACGAGGCCATTTCCCAGGGCGAAGAGATCTATGTGATCGACCCGGCCAAGTGCACGGAATGCGTCGGCCACTATGACGAACCGCAATGTGTGCAAGTCTGCCCGGTCGATTGCATCCCCAAGGATCCCAGCCACGAGGAATCCGAGGACCAGCTCTGGACCAAGTACGAGAAGCTGACCGGCAACTCGCGCCCCTGAGCAGCATCACGTAAAAAAGCCCACGATTCGCGTCGTGGGCTTTTTTGCGTTAACCGCCGGGTTCAGGCGGCGCGAAGTTCTTCCATCTGTTCCGGCGACATCAGGTCGCGGACGCGGAAGTCGATGTCGTCGAGCATGGCCAGTTGCCGTTCGAGCACCTGACCGACGCTTTCGAGTTCGCTGATCCGGTCTTCCAGCGTATCGGTCGCCTGATGGATGCGCTTGATGCTTTCCAGGCGGCGCTTCAACTGGATCTGGTGCTCGCGCACCTGGGTTTCCATCGGCGCCATGATCGCCCGCAACCAGGCCTCGGCATCGCGGTTGGCACGTTCGAAGGCACGGCGGACCTGGATGGCGACTTCTTCGAAGAACTTTTGCGTGATGTTCTTCTTGTCGTGCGTCAACAGCGAGACCATGGTGTTCAGGTGGCTGTCGCACCAGGCTTCCAGACGGTCGATTTCCTTTTCGTAACGCAGCAGCGAGAAACTGGCCGGCGAGCCGAGCTTGAGCCCGTGTTCGACGGAGAACTTGCGATAGACCGCGTCCATCATCGCCAGGATTTCGCGGACCTCGTTGCCGGAATCGCTCAAGGCCTTGCGCGACTGAACGAAGAACGACTGCATTGCCGCTGACAAGCTGCGCGAGAAGGTGGCTTCGAGCATGGTGGCGCGCGTTTCGCCAGTCAGCTGGCGCAGGCGATCCATGCCGAGATGGGCGAACAGGTTGTTGGTCAGCGTCGAAAACACGCTGCGCACGGCGTAGTAACGCTGCAGGCCTTCCTCGAATTCTTCCTTCTCGGCGCGGACCTTGCCCATCATGTATTCGACGACGCCGCGATTCTTGCCACGCAATTCGGTCAATTCGCCCAGTTGCTCGCGCAGACCGTCGAGCCGGGAATCGAGCAGGGCGCGCACGCGCCGGACAACGTCGCCGAATTCGCTTTCGGTACTTTCGCAGACGATCTCGCGCTTGGCCGGAATCAATTCGCCGGACAGCGCAGCTTCGAGCGCCGGCAGGCGGCTGCGCGCCAGCAAGTCGGCATCGTCGTTGATCTTGGCCACCAGCCCCTTCTGGGCGGAAACCGGGAACACCTGCGAGGTCGGCAGATCGAGGATGGAGGCACAGCTATCCACCTGGCGCGCAATCTCGGCTTCGATTTCCGCTTCGGTCTTCAGTTCGTCCCACTGGCCGTCGATCTTGTTGAGTACGACCATGCGCCCGCGCCGGGTCGAACCGCCGGTGCAGATGTGTTCCTTCCAGATGTTCAGGTCGGACTGGGTGACACCGGTATCGGCGGCCAGGATGAACAGCACGGCATGGGCGTTCGGTAACTGGGACAGGGTCAGTTCCGGTTCGGCACCGATGGCGTTCAGCCCCGGCGTGTCGAGGATGACCAGCCCCTGCTTGAGCAGCGGATGCGGGAAATTGATCAGTGCATGGCGCCAGCGCGGCACTTCGACCAGACCGTCGTCACCGACGCGGTACAGGTCGACCTCGCCGCTACCCACCTCAAAACCCAACCGACCGGCTTCCTCGGGCGTCACCCGGGTGGTTTCGCTGACGTGGCGCAAGGCTTCCTGCAGGCTTTCCGGCGAATCGACGTCGAGCGGCAGCGTGGTCCATTCCTCGGGGAAACGCTTGTATTCGCTGACACCAGAATTCGAGGCGCGGGTCTGGATCGGCAGCAATTCGACGCCCGGCAGCTTGTTGCCATCGAACAGCAACTCGGTCGGACACATGGTCGTGCGGCCGGCCGACGAGGGCAGCATGCGGTCGCCGTAGTCGGCAAAGAAGATGGCGTTGATCAGTTCCGACTTGCCGCGCGAGAACTCGGCGACGAAGGCGACATTCAGCCGGTCTTCGCGCAGGCGCTCCTGCAATTGCGCGAGCCGCAGGTCGATCTGGCCGTCGGACAACTCGTTGTCGCCCAGCCAGCGCTGGAATTCGGCAATATCGTTGGACAGCAGCGTACGCCACGCGGTGTAAGCGGCAAATTGATTGGCAAGCGACATGGCAACGACCCCAGCGAAGAACCGAACTTCAATTTAGCATAAATTCAGCGGCTTGCCGCCGGCTTTCAATGCTGACAGCCTGGACAGTAATAGGTGCTGCGCCCGGCCTGGCGGATCTGCCGGACCACGCCGCCGCAGCGAAGACAGGGCTGCCCGGCGCGGTCATAGACGCCGGCCTGGATCTGGAAGCAGCCGGCACCGCCGTCGCTATGCACGTAATCGCGGATGCTGCTGCCACCGGCAGCAATCGCCGCCGACAGGGTTGCGCGCACGGCATCGACCAGCACGCCGCAGCGCAGACGGCTGATCCGGCTGGCCGACCGCAAAGGGGAAATACCGGCACGGAAGAGGCTTTCCGACGCGTAGATATTGCCGATGCCGACCACCAGATGCCCGTCCATCAACACCGGCTTGACCGGCGCATTGCGCCGCGACAGCGCGGCGTGCAGCCAGTCGGCCGTGAAATCGTCGGCCAGCGGTTCGAGACCGAGCACGGCGATCAGCGGATGCGCGGCGGCGGCGGCCGGCGGACCGGGCTGCCAGAGGATGACGCCGAAGCGGCGCGGATCGGCGAAGCGCAGTATCTGCGTCGGCAACATCAGGTCGAAATGGTCGTGTTTTTCCGGTGGCAGGTCGGGCGGCACGAAACGCAGGTTGCCCGACATGCCGAGATGGATGATCAGCGTTCCCGACAGCCCCTCACGCCGGCAATCGATCAGCAGGTACTTGCCGCGCCGGCGGACATCGACGATCAGGTAACCCGGCAGCCAGTCGCGCAGCCCGGGCGGAATCTCGTGGCGCAGCTTCGGTGCCCGGATGACCACACCCCGAATCTGCTGCCCCATCAGTTCCGGGGCGATCCCCAGTCGGCAAACCTCGACCTCCGGCAATTCCGGCATTGCTTGTTCCTCCGCGCATTCCCAAATAACATCGCAAACTTGTCCGTTATTATGCGTTCAAACACGCACGCCATCCGGAAAGCCATCATGTCCCCGAAGCAACTCGTCGTCGCCCTCACCCTGGCCCTCGGCCTGCCGGCCTGGGCGGCCACCCCATCCGCCGAAGAAGACCTGCTCGGACGCACGGTATTCCAGGTCCTGCTCGGCGAACTGGCCTTGCGCGAAGGCGCCGTCGACCTCAGCGTGCAGGCCTGGGCCGACCTAGCCGAACGCACCCGCGACCCGAAAGTCCTGTCCCGGGCCGTCGAGATCGCCGGCTTCGCCGGTGACAACGTCCGGGCACTGCAACTGGTCCGACTCTGGCTCGAAGTCGAACCTGAATCGAGCACGGCCCGCCAGTCGCTGGTCGCGCTGCTGATCCAGACCCGCCAGCTCGATCAATTGCGCCCGCACCTGGCCAATCTGCTCGAAGCCGACAAGGAAAACCTGGCGAACAACCTGCTGCACCTGAACCGCATGCTCGCCCGGATCACCGACAAGGCCGGCGTGCTCGACCTGCTCGACAGCGTGCTGGCCGGCTACCGCGAGCTGCCGGAAGCGCATTTCGCGCTGGCCCAGGCGGCACTGGCCGCCAATGACACCACCCGGGCGCTGGCCGAAACCGAACAGGCGCTGCGCCTGCGCCCCGACTGGGAAGCGGCCGCCATCGCCCATGCCAAGCTGCTCGGCCGCAGCAACGCCAGCACCGGCATCGACGACCTGGCGCGCTTCGTCAAACGCTACCCCAATGCCCGCGACGCCCGCCTGGCGCTGGGCCAGATGCTGGTTGCCGAGAAGCGCCTCGACGAAGCCCGCCAGCAGTACCAGCGCCTGCTCAAGGATTACCCGGACGAACCCTCGGTCCTCTATCCGGCAGCCATCCTCGCCCTGCAGGCCGGTGACCGCGACAGTGGCCGTCAGCAACTGACCCATCTGCTGGAAACCGACTATCCCGACAAGAGCGGCATCCACTACCTGCTCGGCCAGATCGCCCAGGAAGCCGGGCAGCCGGATCAGGCCATCGGCCATTTCCGCCAGGTCACTGCCGGCGAGCGTTACATCGCTGCCCGCAGCCGGGTGGCGATCCTCCTGCTCAGCCAGGGCAAGCGCGACGAAGCGATCGCCCTGCTGCGCCAGACGCGCGGCGCCACGCCCGGCGAACGTACCCAGCTGGCGCTGGCCGAAGCCCAGTTGCTGCGCGAAAGCGGCGACGAGGCCGGCGCCTACGCCGCCCTCGAGAAGGCCCTGCTGGGCGCGCCCAACGACCCAGAACTTCTCTACGACGCGGCGCTCACCGCCGAACGCCTGGGCCGCCACGAGGCCATGGAAACCCGCCTGCGCCACCTGCTCAAGCTGCACCCCGAGCATCCGCACGCCCTCAATGCGCTCGGCTATTCCTACGCCGACCGCAACATCCGCCTCGACGAAGCCGCCGTCCTGCTCACCCAGGCCATCGCCCTGGCGCCGGAAGACGCCTTCATCATGGACAGTGTCGGCTGGCTGCAGTATCGCCAGGGCAAGCTGGCCGAGGCGCTGACCACGCTGCAGAATGCCTACCAGCTCAAGGCCGATCCGGAAATCGCCGCGCATCTTGGCGAAGTCCTGTGGCAACTCGACCGCCGCGACGAAGCGCGCAAGATATGGCAGGACGCGCGCAGCCAGCATCCGGGTAATGCTGCACTGAACGCCGTCATCCAGAAATTTCTGCCTTGAAGCGACTGTTCGCCGGCCTGCTCGGCCTTGCCTTGCTGGCCGGCTGCGCGCCGGCACCCATCCAGCCGCTGCCGGCCCGCGACGCGCTGCAGGATTTCGCCATCGAGGCGCGCTTCGCCCTCAAACTCATCCAGCCCAACGGCCGCCAGGAATCCGCTGGTGGCCGCCTGAACTGGACACACGAAAACGGCATGGACCGCGTGCTGCTGGCCAATCCGCTGGGCATCGGCCTGGCCGAAATCGACGCCGCGCCCGGGCGCGCCGTGCTGCGCACCGGTGACGGCAAGGTCTACCAGGCCGAAGAGCCCGATCAATTGCTGGCCGCGGCCACCGGCCAGCCGCTGCCACTCAGCCGCCTGCCGGCCTGGCTGCTCGGCCGGGCTGCGCCGGCCGGCACGCTGGAACGCGACGCCCACACCCGGCCGCTGCGCCTGCAGGAAGACGGCTGGCTGATCGAATACCGCTACAGCGACGACAACCCCGATGCGCTGCCGCAACAACTGCAGGCATCGGGCCACAATATCGAGTTGCGCCTGCGCATCGAAACCTGGAAGAGCCAACCGTGACCCACCGGGACTGGAATAGCGACTGGCCGGCACCGGCCAAACTCAATCTTTTCCTGCACGTAGTCGGCCGCCGCGCCGACGGCTACCACCTGCTGCAGACCGTATTCCGCTTCATCGACCGCTGCGACACCCTGCGCTTCTCGCCGCGTAGCGACGGCCGCATCGAACTGGCGACGCCGATTCCCGGCGTCCCGGCCGACAGCGACCTGACCGTGCGCGCCGCCCGCCTGCTGCAGCAACACACCGGTTGCCGGCAGGGCGCCACCCTCCATCTCGACAAGCGCCTGCCGATGGGCGGCGGCCTGGGCGGCGGTTCGTCGGATGCCGCCACCGTGCTGCTCGCCCTCAACCACCTGTGGCAGACCCGGGTACCGCGCGCCGAACTGGAGCGCCTGGGCCTGACGCTGGGCGCCGATGTGCCGGTCTTCGTCCATGGCCGCAACACCTTCGCCGAGGGTGTCGGCGAGGCTTTCACCGATGTCGAGTTGCCGCCGGCCACCTATCTGGTACTTCACCCTGAGGTCCAGGTGCCGACCGCGGCCATTTTCGGCGCCCCGGAACTGCGCCGCGACACGCCGGCCATCCGCCCCGCCGACTGGCGTCCGGGCGACGGCCACAACGACCTGGAAGCCGTCGCCTGCGCCCGCTTTCCGGCCGTTGCCGAACATCTGGACTGGCTGCGCCGCCAATCGCCGACGGCGATGATGACCGGCTCCGGCGCCTGCGTCTTCGCCAGCTTTGCCGACCGTGCCGCCGCCGCTGCAGCACTGGCGGCGTGCCCGGCGGGCATGAACGGCTGGCTGGCCGACGGGCTGCCGTTTCACCCATTGGCAGAAATTGTTTAAAAGGGCTGGATTTCCAAAACGCCCTCCTGTATCATTCGCGCCTCGTTCGAACGACACCCAGTTTGAACGAACCGCAGGGGAGTCGCCAAGTTGGTCAAGGCACCGGATTTTGATTCCGGCATTCGAAGGTTCGAATCCTTCCTCCTCTGCCAGTTTCCCTTCGGGCAGGTCTTCGGCCTGCCCGATTTTCATTGTATCGGGCGAATTCGCGGCGCGCGCGGAGTCCCCGGAGGAATGCGGAAATGGCCTACAACAGCCTGATGGTCTTCACCGGCAACGCCAACCCCAAACTGGCCGCCGAAGTCGCCAAGAACCTGAACGTCGATCTCGGACGCGCCAATGTCGGCCGCTTTTCCGACGGCGAAGTCAGCGTCGAACTGCAGGAACACGTCCGCGGTCGCGACATCTTCGTGCTGCAATCGACCTGCGCACCGACCAACGACAACCTGATGGAACTGCTGGTCATGGTCGATTCGCTCAAGCGCGCGTCGGCCGGCCGGATCACCGCCGCCATCCCCTATTTCGGTTACGCCCGCCAGGATCGCCGCTCGCGTTCGTCGCGCGTGCCCATCGCCGCCAAGCTGGTCGCCAACATGCTGGCCGCTTCCGGCGTCGACCGCGTGCTGACCATGGACCTGCACGCCGAACAGATCCAGGGGTTCTTCGACATCCCGGTGGACAACATCTATGCGCTGCCGATTCTGCTCGAAGACATCATGAAGCAGAACTACGAGAACCCGATGGTCGTTTCGCCCGACCACGGCGGCGTCGTCCGCGCCCGTTCGCTGGCCAAGCGCCTCGAATGCGACCTGGCGATCATCGACAAGCGCCGCCCGAAGGCCAATGTTTCCGAAGTCATGAACATCATCGGTGAAGTCGACGGCCGTACCTGCATCATCATGGACGACATGGTCGACACCGCCGGCACGCTGTGCAAGGCGGCTACCGCCCTGAAGCAGCACGGCGCCAAGAAGGTCGTCGCCTACTGCACGCACCCGGTGCTGTCCGGCCCGGCGGTCGAGCGGGTCAACGATTCCGACCTCGACGCCCTGGTCGTCACCGACACCATTCCGCTGCGCGACGATGCCGCCGCCTGCCCGCGCATCCGTCAGCTTTCCGTGGCCGACATCATGGCCGAAACCATTCGCCGGATCAGCAACGACGACTCCGTCTCGTCGCTGTTCATCGATTAAGTCTTTTCAACCTTCCCGATCTGGTCGCGGACCGGGAAACTACTGGAGTAGTACCATGCAATTTGAAGTTATCGCCAATGTGCGCAATCTGCAGGGATCGAGTGCGAGCCGCCGCCTGCGTCGCGCCGGCACCGTTCCGGGTATCGTCTACGGTGGCGATGCCGCCCCGACGGTCATCGAAACCAACCACAACGACCTGCTGCTGAAGATGAAGAAGGAAGCTTTCCATTCTTCGATCATCACGCTGAACATCGACGGCAAGAAGGAACAGGTCCTGCTGCGCGATTACCAGACGCACGCCTACAAGCCGCTGATCCTGCACGTTGATTTCCAGCGCGTCGACGCCACCCATGAGCTGCACATCAAGGTGCCGCTCCACTTCGTCAACGAAGAAGCCGGCCCGGGCGTCAAGCTCAACGGCGGCCTGGTCAACCACGTTGCCACCGAAGTCGAAGTCCACTGCCTGGCCAAGGACCTGCCGGAATTCATCGAAGTCGACCTCGGCGCGCTGAACGTCGGCGACAACATCCACGCTTCGCAGCTCAAGCTGCCGAAGGGTGTTGCCGTGGTCAAGCACGGTGAAGACGACCCGATCGTCGTCAGCATCGTCGGCAAGGGTGGCGCCAAGGCTGCCGAAGGCGAAGCTGCTGCCGAGTAATTTCCGGCATTCCGCAGTCATGGCCGCCGCTGGCTTTTTGCCGCCGGCGGCCTTTTCGCATCGACACTCATGACTCCTCCGCGCCTCATCGTCGGCCTCGGCAACCCCGGCCCCGAATACGAAGCCACCCGGCACAACGCCGGTTTCTGGTTCGTCGACCGACTCGCCGAGCAACTGAAGCTCAGTCTCGCCCCGCAAGCCAAGTTCTTCGGCAAGGCGGCGCGCGCCGGCGAACTGTGGCTGCTGCAACCGACCACCTTCATGAACCGCTCCGGTCAGGCGGTGGCGGCACTGGCCAACTTCTACAAGATTTCCCCGGCCGAGATCCTCGTCGTGCACGATGAACTCGACCTGCCCCCCGGCGGCATCCGCCTCAAGCAGGGCGGCGGCAACGGCGGCCACAACGGCCTCAAGGACATCCAGGCCAAACTGGGCACGCCGGACTTCTGGCGCCTGCGCCTGGGTATCGGTCACCCGCGCACGCTCGGCCTGGCGCAACAGGTTGTAGACTTCGTCCTGCACCAGCCGCGCAAGGAAGAAGCGCCCGACATCGAACACGCCCTGCACCGCAGCCTGCTGGCCTGGCCCAGAATCGCCGCCGGTGACTACACCGGCGCCCAGCAACAGTTGCACGGCAAAGCCGTCTGACCCGAACACAAGGAAAAACCATGTCTCTGAAATGCGGTATCGTCGGCCTGCCCAACGTCGGCAAATCCACCCTCTTCAACGCCCTGACCAAGTCGGGCATCGCTGCCGAGAACTATCCGTTCTGCACCATCGAGCCGAACGTCGGCATCGTCGAAGTGCCCGATCCGCGCCTGGCGCAGCTGTCGGCCATCGTCAAACCGCAGAAGATCCAGCCGGCCATCGTCGAATTCGTCGACATCGCCGGCCTGGTCGCCGGGGCCTCCAAGGGCGAAGGTCTGGGCAACCAGTTCCTGGCCAACATCCGCGAGACCGACGCCATTGTGCACGTGGTCCGCTGCTTCGACGACCCCAACGTGATCCACGTTTCCGGCAGCGTCGATCCGATCCGCGACATCGAAGTCATCGATACCGAACTGGCGCTGGCCGACCTGGCCACCGTCGAAAAAGCGCTCAACCGCTACCGCCGCCCGGCCAGCGCCGGCGACAAGGAAGCCAAGATCCTGGTCGCCGTACTGGAAAAGTGCTTTGCCCAACTCGACCAGGGCAAGCCGGTGCGCGCCCTCGACCTGAGCAAGGAAGAGTGGGCAAGCATCAAGCCTTACTGTCTGATCACCGCCAAGCCGGTGCTCTACGCCGCCAACGTCGCTGAAGACGGCTTTGCCGACAATGCCCTGCTGGCCAAGGTCGAAGCCCACGCCGCCGCTGAAGGCGCCCAGGTGGTCGCGTTGTGCGCCGCCATCGAAGCCGAGATCGCCGACCTCGACGACGCCGACAAGATCGACTTCCTCGAATCCATGGGCCTGACCGAACCCGGCCTCGACCGCCTGATCCGCGCCGGCTACAAGCTGCTCGGCCTGCAGACCTACTTCACCGCCGGGGTCAAGGAAGTGCGCGCCTGGACCATCCACGCCGGCGACACCGCGCCGCAGGCGGCCGGCGTCATCCACACCGACTTCGAACGCGGCTTCATCCGCGCCCAGACCATCGCCTTCGACGACTTCATCCAGTTCAAGGGTGAAGCCGGCGCCAAAGAGGCCGGCAAGATGCGTGCAGAAGGCAAGGAATACGTGGTAAAAGACGGCGACGTACTCAATTTCCTCTTCAACGTCTGACACCCACGACCATGCCCGGCACCGCGCTCGCCAACACCAACCCAGCCAGTGAGTTGAGCGCGGCGGTACTGCAACGCATTTTCCTGCAGTGCAGCGAGGCCGTGCTGATCACCGACCGCAACAACTGCATCGTTGCGGTCAACGCCGCCTTCTCGGAAATGTCCGGTTATCCGGCGGAAGAGGTGATTGGCGGCAACCCCCGGATGTTCGCTTCCGGGCGCAACGAGCCAGCTTTCTACGCCAGTATGTGGCGGGCGATCAACGAGCAGGGCGTGTGGTCCGGCGAGATCTGGGACCGGCGCAAGGACGGCCAGCTCTACCCGATCTGGCTGACGGTTTCGGCCGTGACCGACAACACCGGCGAAGTGAGCAATTACGTTGCCACCTTCACCGACATCGGCGAACGGATCGAGGCCACGCAGCAATTGCTGCACCTGGCCTATCACGATCCGCTGACCCTGCTGCCCAATCGCCTGGCCTTCGAATCGCAACTGGAACTGGCGATCCGCAGTTGCGAGCGCGACCACAAGCAGGTCGCGCTGATGCTCATCGACCTCGATCATTTCAAGACGGTCAACGACACCCTCGGCCACGCCACCGGCGACGAACTGCTGAAGAGCGTCGCCATCCGCCTGCGCGACTGCGTACGCGCCAGCGACATCGTCGCCCGGCTCGGCGGCGACGAATTCGTCGTCGTGCTGCCCGACATCGACAGCGCGATGACCGTCGCCACGCTGGCCGGCAAGGTGCAGCACCGCCTCGCCGATCACAGCCACCAGATCGGCGTGCACAGCCTGTACGCGACGCCGAGCATCGGCATCAGCATCTACCCGGGCGACGGTCGCGACCGCGAAACCCTGCTGCGCAACGCCGATGTCGCCATGTACCACGCCAAGGACCGCGGCCGGAACAACTACCAGTTTTACGCCAGCCGGATGAACGAAGCGGCCGGCGAGCGCCTGCAGATGGAAAATGCGCTGCGTCAGGCGCTGGCATCGATCACGCCGGAACACTCGCCGTTCTCGCTGCACTTCCAGCCGCAGATCAATGTCGCCGACGGCCGCGTGGTCGGCCTCGAAGCCCTGGCTCGCTGGCACGACCCGGTGCTCGGCCAGGTGCCGCCCGACCGCTTCATCCGCATCGCCGAAGACAGCGGCCTGATGCAGCCGCTCGGCGACTGGGTGTTCTGGGAGACCTGCCGGCACATCCGCCGTTTCCGCGAGGCTGGACTGAGCGGCCTGCGTGTCGCCGTCAACATCTCGGCCCAGCAACTGCGCCACGAGGCCCTGCCGATGCTGGTGCGCGGCGTGCTCGCCTGCTACGACCTGACGCCCCAGGACCTGGAACTGGAAATCACCGAAAGCACGGCGATGCAGAACCCGGACCTGACGCTGGCCATCCTCAACCAGTTCTCCGACATGGGCATCGTGCTCGCCATCGACGACTTCGGTACCGGCTATTCCTCGCTCGCCTACCTCAAGCACCTGCCCATCCACCGCCTCAAACTCGACCGTTCCTTCGTCAAGGACATCGAGACCGATGCCAACGATGCGGCGATCTGCTCGGCCACCGTCGCCCTCGGCCACAACCTGGGCCTGGAACTGGTCGCCGAGGGTGTCGAGACCGATATCCAGCGCGAATTCCTGACCCGCCTCGGCTGCGACGTGCTGCAGGGCTTCTTCTACAGCAAGCCGCTACCGGCCGACCAGATCATCGAATACCTGCGCCACTTCCAGCCGGTGACGCCTTAGGGGCGCACGCAAGTCCCTGCGCCGATTAGCAAACTTTCCCTGCGACCCCGCGTTTCTGCGAAAATAGCAGCCCTTTTTGGAAACCCGAATTCCCATGCCCCCGCATCCCGCCATTGCCTCCACCGAAGAAATCGTCGCCGAACTCAAAGCCGGCCGCATGGTCGTGCTGGTCGACGAAGAAGACCGCGAGAATGAAGGCGACCTGGTCATGGCCGCCGAGCACGTCACGCCGGAAGCGATCAACTTCATGGCCAAGTACGGCCGCGGCTTGGTCTGCCTGACGCTGACCGGCGAGCGCTGCCGCAAACTCGGCCTGAGCCAGATGGCGCGCAGCAACGGCACCCAGTTCGGCACCGCCTTCACCGTCTCGATCGAAGCCGCTGAAGGTGTCACCACCGGCATTTCGGCTGCTGACCGGGCACACACCATCCGCACCGCAGTGGCCCGCAACGCGATTGCCGACGACATCGTCCAGCCCGGCCACGTCTTCCCGATCACCGCCCGCGAAGGCGGCGTGCTGGTCCGTGCCGGCCACACCGAAGCGGGTTGCGACCTGGCCGGCATGGCCGGCCTGGAACCGGCGTCGGTGATCTGCGAGATCATGAACGACGACGGCACCATGGCCCGCCTGCCGGAACTGATCGAATTCTCGAAGCAGCACGGCCTGAAGATCGGCACCATCGCCGACCTCATCCACTACCGCGCCGCCTCGGAAAAGCTGGTCGAGCGCGTCACCAGCAAGACCATCGCCACGGCGCATGGCGAATTCCTGATGCACGCCTACGTCGACCGCGCCGGCGGCGCCACCCACCTGGCGCTGGTCAAGGGCGAGATCCCGGCCGACGGCGAAACCCTGGTCCGTGTCCATGAACCGCTGTCGGTGCTCGACTTCCTCGACCCGGCAAGCAAGCGCCAGTCGTTCTCGATTGACGAGGCGCAGGCCGCACTGGCGAAGAACGGCCACGGCGTGATCGTCCTGATGCACCGTCCGGAAGACGGCGAAGCCCTGCTCGCCCGCCTGACCACGCCGGTCGATGCCCCGCGCCAGCAACAGAAATGGGACCCGCGCACCTACGGCATCGGCGCGCAGATCCTGCGCGATGTCGGCGTCGGCCGCATGCGCCTGCTCTCCAGCCCGCGCAAGATGCCCTCCATGACCGGCTTCGGCCTCGAAGTCACCGGTTTCGTCACTTCCCCTGCGGAGCTTTGATCCATGTCCCGTTTTGACAACGTATTCGAATACGACAAGAACCTCGACGGCAACGGCCTGACCGTTGGCGTCGTCATGAGCCGCTTCAACCTGCCGGTCTGCGAAGGCCTGCTCTCGGCCTGCGTCGCCGAACTCAAGCGCCTCGGCGTCGCCGACGAGGACATGGCCATCGCCACCTGCCCCGGTGCCCTCGAAATCCCGCTGATCCTGCAGACGATGGCGCAGACCGGCGAGTTCGACGCGCTGATTGCGCTCGGCGCGGTGATCCGCGGCGACACCTACCATTTCGAAGTGGTTTCCAACGACGCCTGCCGGGCGATCATGGAACTGCAACTGCACACCGGCATCCCGATCGCCAACGGCATCCTCACCTGCGACACCGACGAACAGGCGGAAATGCGCATGCAGCCCAAGGGCACCGACTGCGCCCAGGCGGCGGTCGAAATGGCCAATCTCCAGAAAGCCCTCATCAATGAGTGACCAGGAACAAACCCCGAAGGCGCCGCCCAAGTCGGCCCGTCGCCGCGCCCGCGAATTCGTCCTGCAAGGCCTCTACCAGTGGCGCGTCGGCGGTGCCGATGAAGCCGCCATCGAAGCCTATGCCCCCGAAATGGAAGGCTTCGCCAAGGCCGATCGCGAGTTCTTCGTTGGCACCCTGCGGGGCGTCATCGGCCAGCAGGCCGCCCTGACCGAACGCATCGGCGCCCACATCGACCGCCCCTTCGGCGAACTCTCGCCGATCGAGGCCAGCGTGCTGCTGATGGGCAGTTTCGAGATGGTCAACCATCCGGAAACGCCGTACCGCGTGATCATCAACGAAGCCATCGAGCTGACCAAGGCCTTCGGCGGTACCGACGGCCACAAGTACGTCAACGGCGTGCTCGACAAGATTGCCGCCGACGTGCGCGCCGCCGAGGTCGCTGCGCGGCGTAAAGGCCGCTGACCCCATGCCCGGCGAATTCGGCCTGATCGCGAAATACTTCGCCCGGCCGACGCCGTCGGCAGTCCTCGGCCCCGGCGACGACTGCGCGCTGATCCAGCCGTCGCCCGGCAAGCAACTGGCGGTGACCACCGACATGCTGGTCGCCGGCGTCCATTTCCTGCCCGATACCGACCCCGGCCGCCTCGGCTGGAAGGCGCTCGCTGTCAATCTCTCCGACCTCGCCGCGATGGGCGCAACGCCGCGCTGGGTGACGCTGGCCGGCGCCCTGCCGGCGGTCGACGAAGCCTGGATCGCCGCTTTTGCCGAAGGCTTCTTCGGCTGCGCGCGTGAATACGGCGTCGATGTGATCGGCGGCGACACCACGCGCGGGCCGCTCAACCTCTGCATCACCGCCATCGGCGAAGTCGATCCCGGCCGCGCCCTGCGCCGCGACGGCGCCAAACCCGGCGACGAAATCTGGGTGTCCGGCCGCCCCGGCCTGGCCGCGCTCGGCCTCGCCCACCTGCAGGGCAAGGTCAAGCTGCCCGAGCCCTGGCCGCGCCTGTGCGTCGCCGCCCTGGAAAAACCGCGCCCGCGCGTTGCCCTCGGCCAGGCCCTGACTGGCATCGCCAGCGCCGCCATCGACGTGTCCGACGGCCTGCTGGCCGACCTCGCCCACATCGGCGAACGCTCCGGCTGCGCCGCCGCCGTCCGCCTGGTACAACTGCCGCAACTGCGCGACCTGGCCGGCAGCGGCGACCACTACGACGCCGACCTGCGCCGCCTGGCGCTCGACTGCCAACTGGCCGGCGGCGACGACTACGAACTGGTATTCACCGTTCCCGCCGCGCTGCACACCCAACTGGGCGCCATCGCCGCCCGCCTGGAACTGCCGCTGTGGTGCATCGGCGAGATGGTCGACGGCGACGCCGGCACGGTCACCGTTTTCGACCCGGACGACCAGCCGGTCGACATCGCGCGCAAGGGATACGATCACTTTGGCCAGTAAACCGCCCAGCACCCGCTTCCTGCTCGCCCATCCGGCGCACTTCTTCGCCTGCGGCTGCGGCAGCGGGCTGACGCCGTGGGCGCCCGGCACCTTCGGCACGCTGTTCGCCTGGGCCAGCTTCATCCTGTTCCGCCCTTACTTCAGCGACGGCCAGTTGCTGTTCCTGTTCGCCGCCGCCTACCTGGCCGGCATCTGGTTCATCAACGTCGCCGGCCGCGCCCTCGGCGACCCCGACCACGGCAGCATCGTCTGGGACGAAATCGTCCCCTTCTGGCTAGTCCTGCTGATGACGCCGGCCGGCTGGCTGTGGCAACTGACCGCCTTCGTGCTGTTCCGCTTCTTCGACATCACCAAGCCGCAACCGGCCCGCTACTTCGACGAACACGTCAAGAACGGTTTCGGCGTGATGGCCGACGACCTGATCGCCGCCGGCTACACGCTGCTGATGCTGGCGCTGCTGAAGATCGTCGTTGCCTGAGCACATTTTTTTCAGGCCACCTTCCATACTAGGCTCCGCGCGGACAATCAAAGCACTGATGAACAACTGTGTGCGGGTCGGAGTAACTGGCTACTGCAACTGATACACCGCCCCCTCCGGCTGGGCCTGCACACCCATCACGGCGTCCGCCTCGACGAAGCTGCCGCGTTCGACGTCGAGCACCAGTACCTTGCCGGCCTCGATCAGGTAATGCCAGCCATGCAGGAACAGGCGACCGGCTTCGACGCCCTGGCGGACCATGGGATATTCGAGCAAGCGTTCAAGCTGCAGGACCACCGAGCGTTGTTCGGTGCGCCGTAACGCTTCCTCGCTGACGCTTACCGGCAGTACGGCCGGTCGGGCGAAGTCGAGCCAGGCATTGAGATTGGGCAGGGCTAGGTCGTGATCGTCGTAGAGTGCCCGGATGGCACCGCAATGACTGTGGCCGCAGACGACAATGTCGCGCACACCGAGCACGGCCACCGCGTACTCGACGGCGGCAGCCGTACCATGACCGACATGCTCGTCACTCCAGATCGGCACCAGGTTGCCGACATTGCGCACCACAAACAGCTCGCCCGGCCCTGCACCGGTCAGCAGATACGGCACCACGCGCGAATCGGAGCAGCCGATGAAGAGCATGCGCGGCTGCTGCCCTTTTTCGACCAGACGGCGGAAATGCTCGCGATAGCGGGGAAAGAAACGCCGTTCGAAACGGTTCAGGGATTGCAACAGGTCGTCCAAGCTCACGCCTCGGTATGCACGGTCAGCAGCGGCAGGCGCTCGCTCAGGTCGTCGCCGGGCGTGACGAAAATTTCTTCAACCGTCCCCGCGTAGGGCGAAGGAATGTCGAGCGCGACCTTGCCGGTTTCGACGACCAGGACGTTGTCGTCGGTCGCCACCCGGTCACCCGGTTTGACCAGAATTTCGAGAATGAACACGCGCCCGTTGGCGCAAGCGCCGCAGCTGCTCCAGCACGCCGGATAGCGCGGCATGTAGATCGTTCGGCGCATCGCCGGCTCAGCGAAAACCGTGGTCGATGGCGTATACCGCCGCCTGCACCCGGCTGGTGATGTTCAGCTTCTTGAAAATGTTCTGCACGTGGATCTTGACCGTGCTGTCGGCCAGATTCAGCAACTGGGCAATTTCCTTGTTGCTATCGCCGCGGGCGATGTGCGAAAGGATTTCCCGCTCGCGCGGCGACAACGGGTTTTCGTCTTCGCCCTTGGCCGCCTTACGCCCGGGATTGCGCACGCCTTCGACCAGCTTGCTGGACATCTCCGGGCAGACCACGGTTTCGCCATGCGCCGCCTGGCGGATGGCGGCGACCAGGGCTTCAGTGTCGATGTTCTTCAGCAAATAACCCCGGGCCCCGGCACACAGGGCATCGATCAGGTCTTCGCCGTCCTCCGAAACGGTCAGCATCAGAACCTGCGCCCGGATTTTTTCGGCCGCCAGTATCTTCAGCACCTCGACCCCGGAAATGCCCGGCATGTGGAGATCAAGCAGGATCACGTCCGGATCGAGGCTCTTGGCCAGCTTGACGCCGGCCATCGGGTCGCCGGTTTCACCCAGCAGGACGAATTCCTCGTAACGGCGCAGCAGCGCGATGATGCCGCTGCGAAACAGGGTGTGATCGTCGATGATCAGCAGGGACAGTTTATTCACTTCACGCTCCCGGACTTGAGAAATGGCGCAGCAGGAGGATGATCCTCGTCCCCTCGCCCACGCGCGACTGGATCTGCACTTCGCCGCCGATACGCGCCGCGCGCTCGCGCATGATGTTCAGCCCGACATGATCTTCAGAGCGCGATGCTTCCGGCGCGAAACCAACACCATCGTCCTCGATGACGATGCGGATGCGCGCACCTTCATGTTCGAAACGCACAGCCACGTGCTGGGCCCCGGCATGCTTGCGGATGTTGGAGAGCGCTTCCTGGACGATGTGGATGATCTGGATGCCCTCGTCCTCCGCCACCTGCAGCAGACCAACCTGGCGCTTGAAATTGACGGCCATGCCGGTCTGTACCTCAAAGCGTTGCAGCACCGTCATCAGCGCCGTTTCCAGGTCGGCGTGGCTGGCCCGGGTACGGAAATGCACCAGCAGTTCGCGCACGTCGTCGTAGCTTTCCTGCACGCCATTGCGGATGCGCTCGGCAACCTCCTGCGCCTCGGCGGTTTCCTCATGGCGCAACGAGTCCTGCAACAACTGGGTCTGAATGTTCAGATAGGCCAGGCCCTGGGCAATCGAATCGTGCAGCTCCTGGGCCAGCAGGTTGCGTTCTTCGTAAACCGCCGCTTCCTTTTCGCGACTGCGCAGACGCAGGTTTTCGATGGCCACGCCCAGGTGCTTGCCGAGAATGTCGAGCAAGGCCATTTCCTGCGGAGAAAACTGCCGTTCCTGGCGGTAATAGAGGTTGAACACGCCGACGACCTGCTTCTGGCAGACGATGGAAAACGCGCTGGCCGTGCGAAAGCCCTCGCGCACGCAGGTTTCCCGACACATCAGCGGCGGCGGATTGGCGGTATCGATCTGCTGCGACTGCCCCGAACTGAGGACCGCACCGCACAGGCATTCGCCGCAACGCAAGCTGCTTTCCTCGGCGACAAAAGCGGCCGACAGCCCCTCGTGGGAAACCGGTTCCATGAATTCGCTATCGCGCCCGAGCAAACGGATCATGCAGGCGTCGGCCCCCATGGCCACCCGCACGCGCCGGCGAAACCCATGACAGATGTCCTGCAGCCCGACCGGCTCGTTGAGAAAGGCCGTCGTTTCGTAGAGGACGCTCAGTTCCTGATTGCGCTCGGCCAGCGTCCGGGTTTTGCTGGTCACACGCTCTTCCAGTGTCGCGTACAAATTCTGCAGATGCTGGACCATCTGGTTGAACCCCGACGCCAGGGCACCGAATTCATCCCGGGATTCGAGCGGCAGGCGGACGCTGAAGTCGTCGCCCAGCATGCGCTTGATACCGCCGTGCAGGAGATCGACCGGGCGGATGACCTGGACGAAGAAGAAGCGGATCAGGATCAGGGTGCCCAGCACGGCCAGGATGATCAGGCCGACCTGCAAGGTGCGCAGTAGATTGGTGTTGAATGCGTAATTGCGTTCCATGGCCTGGACCAGGCTGTCGATCTGCGCAACGAAATCGCGGACCGAGGACTGGTAGGCCTGGAAGGCGCGGGTCTGCAATTCGACATCGTCGGCACGGCCGAAATCGGCAAGCAGCGGCACGATGCGCTCGCGCCAGTCCTGTTCGACGCGCTCCAGTTGCTGGCTGATCCGGTTGTCGCGCGGCGGCGCCAGCGGGCGCAGCGGGTCGCCACGACGCAGGTCGGCCAGGATGTGTTCGAACTCCCGGATTTCCCCGGCCAGATTCGCCTGCTGGCCGGACACCGGCTCGGGATGCTGGAGCAGGTTGCCGATGCGGTAGGAGCGCATGCGCAAACTCCCGGCGTCGTTGATCGCCGCCGCACCGCCTTCGAGTTTCCAGGAAATGAGCAGCGTCATGCCGACAGCCAGCAAGGCCACCAGGAAGAACACGGTCAGGATACCGATGATCTTGTTGGCGAGCTTTTGCTGGCTGTCAGGCATGTCGCTGCACGTCCCTGTGTTGGTGATGAATCAGGCCCGACGTTTGGCCCGGACGATCTGGTAAGCCCGACCGAGGTAGTTCACCGGTGCCGTCAGGACATGCACCAGGCGGGTGAAGGGGAAGACCAGGAAGACGGTCATGCCGAAGAACAGATGGGTCTTGAAAACCGAATCCACATTATCCAGCAATTCCGGTTGCGGGTTCAGCGTCAGGATGCTCTGTACCCAGTTGGCCAGCGCCAGCATGACTTCCGGGTTGCCGTGGTTGGCGTGACCGATGGAGACGGGAATGGTCGCCAGGCCGAGCAGCAGCGTCAGCATCAGCCAGCTCAGAACGAACATGTCCGAACCGCGCCCCGCTGCCCGCACGCGGGCATTGGTCAGACGACGGAACCACAACGCCAGGCCGCCGAGCAGCATCATGCCGCCGAACACCGTACCGGCAATGATCGCCAGCCACTGGTGCTGCATGTCGGAGACGCCGAGCGCCAGCCACAGGCCGTGCGGCAATACCAGACCGGCGAAATGCCCGGCGAAGATGGCCAGGATGCCGATATGGAAGAAATTGCTGGCGAAGACCATGCCGCCCTTCGACAGCAACTGCGTCGAGTCCGTCTTCCAGGTGTATTGCTCCCGGTCGTAACGGATCCAGCAACCGATGACGAAGACGGTCAGCACGATGTACGGATAGACCGCAAAAACGAATTTCGAAAGATTCATGTTGCTCTCCTCAGGCCGCCAGTTTCACCAGCGAGCCGAATTGGTTCACGACGCCGATCAGACGGGCATACGGGCTGGCCGCCTTGCCCAGGTTGTCGGCGATCACGCCGAGTACCTTGCCGGCGTCGCCCAGGAAAACGCGGGCTTCGTCGACCGCCAGCTCGGAGACGAACTCCAGCATCAGCGGCAGGAAGTCCGGCAACTCCTTCTCGTCGTGCTGGTAGCCGTAGCTCTTCAGGTACTCGGTCAGATCGATCAGAGCCGGGCCGCGCGTCTTCTCCTCGCCAAAGATGTGGTGAGTCAGGTGCAGGCTGTGTTCCGGCGTCAGGTCGAAGGTCTGCACGTAATTGGCCTGGACCACGGTCGCCTCGTTGTCGAGCAGGTAGTCGATGACGTAGGCGACGCCGAGGTGGTTCTCGGCGCTGAGCAGCCCCTGTTCGTCGAGATTCTCGACCAGGGTCAGCGCGCTGCCGGCCTGCGCGACTTCGCGGCGCAGTTCGGCGAGCAAGGCGTCATCCGGGTAATCGAGCAGTGCCGACAGCAGTTTGAAAATCAGCATGTCCGTCTCCTCACTTCTTCTTGGCGGCCAGCGGCGCTGGCTCGCGGGGTTCCATGCTCTCGGTCCGGCGTTCCGGGAAGAGCGCAAACGGCGACTGGCCGTTGGCCGAGTCGTTGCCGAAGCTGAAGCCGTTCTGCCCCTGGAAGCCGTGGTAATCGTCGAGCGAGATTTCCTGGTGCGAGGTCGGAATGACGAAACGGTCCTCGTAATTGGCAATCGCCAGATAGCGGTACATGGACTTTGCCGTCTCTTCGTCAATGCCGGCGGCAGTCAGCGGGCGGATGTCCGGCGTGCCTTCGACATTGACCGAGCGCATGTAGGAACGCATGGCGATCAGGCGGTTGAGTGCCGAGACGATGTATTCCTCCTTGCCGGCGGTCAGCAGGTTGGCCAGATACTTGACCGGCAGGCGCATCGCCGAGGCCTTGGGAATGACGCCGTCGGCTTCGGTCGGCAGGTTCTTCTGGTCGATCTGCGACTGCACCGGGGACAGCGGCGGCACGTACCAGATCATCGGCAGCGTGCGGAATTCCGGATGCAGCGGGAAGGCGATCTTCCATTCGACGGCCATCTTGTAGATCGGCGACTTCTGGGCGGCGTCGATCCACGACTGGGGCACGCCGTCGGCCAGCGCCTGCTCGATGATCTTCGGGTCGTTGGGATCGACGAACAGGTCGAGGTGGGCCTTGTACAGATCCTGCTCGTTGTCGGTACTGGCGGCATCAAGCATCTTGTCGGCGTCGTAGAGGATGATGCCGTTGTAGCGGATGCGACCGACGCAGGATTCCGAGCAGACGGTCGGCAGACCCGATTCGATGCGCGGGTAGCAGCCGATGCACTTCTCGGCTTTCGACGATTCCCAGTTGAAGAAGACCTTCTTGTACGGGCAGCCCGAGATGCACATGCGCCAGCCGCGGCAACGATCCTGGTCGGCAACGACGATGCCGTCCTCCTCGCGCTTGTACATTGCCCCGGACGGGCACGAGGCGACGCAGGCCGGGTTGATGCAATGGTTGCAGATGCGCGGCAGGTAGAGATGGAAGGTGTTCTCGAACTGCTTGTACATCTCCTTTTCCATGTTCGAGAAATTGCTGTCCTTCGAGCGCTTCTCGAATTCACCGGCGAGGTCGTCTTCCCAATTGGGGCCCCAAGTGATCTTGTCCATCTTCTCGCCGGTGATCTGCGACACCGGCCGCGCCGTCGGCGCGGCTTCCGACAGCGGTGCGTTCTGCAGACGGGCGTAGTCGTAGGTGAAAGGCTCGTAGTAATCGTCGATCTCGGGCATGTTGGGGTTGGCGAAGATCTGGACGATCTTCTTCAACTTGCCGCCGGCCTTGAGCTCGAGCTTGCCGTTGAGCTTGGTCCAGCCGCCCTGCCACTTGTCCTGGTCCTCCCAGTTCTTCGGGTAGCCGATGCCGGGCTTGGATTCGACGTTGTTGAACCAGGCGTATTCGATGCCCTTGCGGTTGGACCAGACGTTCTTGCAGGTCACCGAGCAGGTATGGCAGCCGATGCACTTGTCGAGGTTGAATACCATCGCGAATTGTGCGCGAATTTTCATGTTGATCTCCTAGATTGCGTTCGCGATTACTTGCTGCCGACACCGACCGGATTGCGCTGGGCTTCGCGTTCCGGGGTCAGCGGACGTTCCAGCCAGTCGATATCGCGGTCCTCGACCTTGTGCAGCACCACCTGCTCGTCGCGGTTGCAGCCGACCGTGCCGTAGTAGTTGAAGCCATAGGCGAGCTGGGCGTAGCCGCCGACCATGTTGGTCGGCTTGACGACGACGCGGGTAACCGAGTTGAGGATGCCGCCACGCTTGCCGGACGACGGCGAACCCGGCACGTTCACGTTCTTCTCCTGGGCGTGGTACATCAGCGCCATGCCGCGCGGGACACGCTGCGACACCACCGCCCGGGCCATCGTCGCGCCGTTGGCGTTGATTGCCTCGACCCAGTCGTTGTCGGCCAGGCCGATCTGCCTGGCATCGTCCTCGGCGATCCAGATGTAGGGGCCGCCGCGGAACAGCGTCAGCATGCGCAGGTTGTCCTGATAGCTGGAGTGGATGCCCCACTTCGAGTGCGGCGTGATCCACGACAGCGTCAGGTGCGGCTTGCGGCGCACACTGTCGGGGACGATTTCATGGGCCTTCAGGTCGACCGGTGGCTTGAACACGCAGAAACCTTCGCCAAAGTCGAGGAACCACTCGTGATCCTGGTAGAAGTGGGCGCGGCCAGTCAGCGTGCGGAACGGGATGTGCTCGTGGATGTTGGTGTAGCCGGCGGTATAGGACACCGTTTCCGACTCGATCCCCGACCAGGTCGGCGCGGTGATGATTTTGCGCGGCTGGGCGACGATGTCGCGGAAGGTGATCTTGTCCTCATGGCGACCGGCGTACAGGTGATGGTGATCGAGGCCGGTCTTCTTCGACAGCGCCGACCACGACTTGTGCGCGACCTCGCCGTTGGTCTCCGGCGCCATGCGCATCACCGAGTCGCAGACGTAGATGTCCTCTTCCAGCGACGGCATGCCCTTGGACACGCCATCGACCTGGACGGTCTTGTTGAGGACGGCGAGTTCCTTGTATTCCTGCTCGGTGTTCCAGTCGATGCCCTTGACGTTGTTGCCGAGCTTGGTCATCAAGGGGCCGAGCGCGATGTACTTGTTGTAGGTCTGGCCGTAGTCGCGCTCGACCAGGCGCAGCGCGGCCATGGTCTTTCCCGGGATCGGCTCGCACTCGCCGCGCTTCCAGTTCTTGACCTGGCCGAAGGGCTGCGCCAGCTCCATCGGCGAGTCGTGCTGCATCGGCAGCGCGACCAGATCGCGCTTCTTGCCCAGATGTTTTTCGGCGAGTGTGGAGAAGGTCTCGGCAATCGCCTTGAAGATCTGCCAGTCCGACTTCGATTCCCAGCCCGGCGTCACGGCTTCGCCCAGCGGGTGGATGAAGGGGTGCATGTCGGTGGTGTTGAGGTCGTTCTTCTCGTACCAGGTGGCCGTCGGCAGGATGATGTCGGAGTAGGCACCGGTGGAATTGAGGCGGAAGTTGATGTCCACCATCAGGTCGAGCTTGCCGACCGGGCCGTCTTCCAGGTAATTGACCTGGCTGCAGGCGGCGCCGTGAGTGCCCTCCTGCATCACGCCGTTCTGGGCGCCGAGCAGGTGCTTGAGGAAGTACTCATGGCCCTTGGCCGAGGTGCCGATCAGGTTGGCGCGCCAGACGAACAGGTTGCGCGGCCAGTTGACCGGGTTGTCCGGGTCGGCGAAGGCAACATCGAGCTTGCCGCTCTTGAGTTCTTCGACCACATGTTTGGCGATGCCGGCCTCGTCGGTCGCACCCTTCTTCTCGGCTTCAGCGACGAGGTCGAGCGGATTGCGGTTGAAATGCGGCGCCCCCGGCAACCAGCCCATGCGCACCGCGTCGACGTTGTAGTCGGCGAGCGTGTAACCCTTGTATTTGTTCTTGCCGGCCGGCGACAGCAAGGCGTCGGCATCGACCGTTTCGTAACGCCACTGGTCGGTGTGGAAATACCAGTACGAGGTCGAGTTCTGATGCCGTGGCGGCCGTTGCCAGTCGGTGGCGAAGGCGATCGGCGCCCAGCCGGCCTGCGGGCGCAGCTTTTCCTGGCCGACGTAATGCGCCCAGCCGCCGCCGGTCTGGCCGACGCAACCGCACATGTGCAACAGGTTCATGATCGACCGGTAGGTCATGTCATTGTGGTACCAGTGGTTGATCGCCGCGCCCATGATGACCATCGACTTGCCGCGAGTCTTCGATGCGTTCTCGGCAAACTCGCGACCGGTACGTTCGATGTCGGCGGCCTTGACGCCGGTCACCTTGGCCGCCCAGGCCGGGGTGTAGGCGACATCGGCATCGTCGTAGGATTGCGCGACGTTGCCGCCACCCAGGCCGCGATCGATCCCGTACTGGGCGATCTGCAGGTCGAACACGCTGGTCACCAGGGCTTCCTCGCCATTGGCCAGCTTGACGATGCGGACCGGGACATGGCGCAGGATCAGCGTCGATTCGCCATTTTCGAAATGCGGGAAGCCGACACTGACCACGCCGTCACGGCGCTCGATGCAGCTGAGTTCGGCTTCGATCTCGCCACCGGCCGCCTGTTCGAGCAGGTTCCACTTGCCGTCCTCGCCCCAGCGGAAACCGATCGAACCGTTGGGAACGACGAAGGATTGGTGCTTGCTGTCGAAGACCACGGTCTTCCACTCGGGGTTGTTCGCTTCGCCCAGGTTATCGACGAAGTCGGAGGCGCGCAGGTTGCGGTCGGACACCCAGTTTTCGCCATGCCGGCGCAGCATCACCTGCATCGGCATGTCGGTGTACTTGCGGGCGTATTCCAGGAAATAGGCGTCCTGGCGGTCGATGAAGTATTCCTTGAGCGCGACATGGCCCATGGCCAGGAAAGCCGCCGTGTCGGTGCCCTGGCGGACCGGCATCCACAGGTCGGCGAACTTCACGTACTCGGCGTAGTCCGGCGCCATCGAGACGATCTTGGCGCCCTTGTAGCGGACTTCGGTGGCGAAGTGGGCATCCGGCGTGCGCGTCATCGGCAGGTTAGCGCCGGTGATGATCAGGTAGGTCGAGTTGTACCAGTCGGCGGCTTCCGGCACGTCGGTCTGCTCGCCCCAGGTCTGCGGCGAGGCGGCCGGCAGATCGCAGTACCAGTCGTAGAACGAACCGCAGGCGCCACCGATCAGCGACAGATAGCGCGAGCCGGCGGCATAGGAAATCATCGACATCGCCGGAATCGGCGAGAACCCGTAGATGCGGTCCGGGCCCCATTTCTTGATGGTGTAGATGTTGGCGGCGGCGATGATCTCCTTCATTTCCTCCCAGCCGGCGCGGACAAAGCCGCCCAGGCCGCGCACGCCGACATACTTGATGCGTTTCTGCGGGTCGTTCTGGATGGCTTCCCAGGCTTCGACCGGGTCAAGGCCCTTGGCCCGTTCGGCGCGGTACAGGTCGAGCAGGCGACCACGGATCATCGGGTGCTTGATCCGGTGCGGCGAGTACAGGTACCAGGAGAACGAGGCGCCGCGCTGGCAACCGCGCGGTTCGTGGTTGGGCAGGTCCTCGCGGGTGCGCGGGTAATCGGTCTGCTGCATTTCGAAGGCAACCAGGCCGTTCTTGACGAAGATCTTCCACGAGCAACCGCCGGTGCAATTGACGCCGTGGGTCGAGCGGACGACCTTGTCGTGCCGCCAGCGGTTGCGATAGGCATCCTCCCACTGGCGATCTTCGTTGGTGACGACGCCGTGGCCCTTGGCAAAGGTGCTCTGGACCTTGCTCAGAAATTTCAGGCGGTCAAGAAAATGACTCATGTTGTGCTCCTCGTTTGGCGACCTGCCCCAGGCCGCGGGGTTGATTGCAGAATGCGGTGATGGTGATGAGACGGCTCAGGGGTTGTGGATGTAGGCGTTCTTGCGCAGGTAGAACCACCAGTTGATGACGACGCAGATGGCGTAGAAGATGGCAAAGCCGTACATCGCGTTTTCCGGGGTGCCGGCCTTGATCTGGCCACCGATGACCACCGGCGCGATGAAGGAACCGTAGGCACCGACTGCCGAAGTCCAGCCGAGCACCGGCCCGCGCTGATCCTGGTCGAAGACGAAGCCGACGGTACGGAAGGTCGAGCCGTTGCCGATGCCGGAGGCGGCGAAGAGGACGATGAACAGGCCCATGAACAGGAAGAAGTAGTCTTCCGGCGTCGCCGACTGGTAGGCCAGGTGCATGACGTAGCCGGTGGCGGCCGAGGCGACGACGAGCACCAGCGAGATCACCTGGGTGACGATGGAACCGCCGAGCTTGTCGGAAATCCAGCCACCGAGCGGACGGATCAGCGCGCCGACGAAGGGACCGATCCAGGCGTACATCAGCGCCGACGGTGCATTCGGGTTGCGCGCATGAACCCAGGCCTGGGTCGCCGGATCGAAGACATGGGTGTTGCCGAAGATGACCGTGATCGACAACGGCAGCGCCATCGAGAAGCCGATGAAGGAGCCAAAGGTGACGACATAGAGGGCGGTCATCGACCAGGTGTGCTTGTTGCCGAAAATGGCGAACTGCTTGCCCAGGTTGGCCTTCATCTCGCCGGTGGCCAGCGCCTTCATGGCGAACAACGTGGCGACAATGACCAGGACCACCACCGCCCACATGTTGAGCAGGCCGAGGCCGCTCGGTGCCGGCAGGTAGAGGTAGAGGCCGAGACCGGAGACAACCAGCGCCAGGCCGTAGAAGACGACGACCCGGCCGAGCGCGGCGGCGGTCGAGCCGATTGCCGGTGAGACGGTGAGCAGGTTGTTCATGCCGAACCAGCCGACGACGGCCAGCGGTACCAGCAACAGCAGCCAGACGAAACCGGCGTTCTGGATCCAGGTCGGCGTGCCGGCGGCGATCTTGCCGATCAGCGTCGCCGAATCCTTGACCAGCGGAATTGCCTCACCGCCCAGCGCGCCGAACAGGCCGACGGTCATCACCGCCGGAATCAGCAACTGCATGGTGGTCACGCCGAAATTGCCGAGACCGGCGTTGAGCCCGAGCGCCGTTCCCTGCTGACGCTTGGGAAAAAAGGTGCTGATGTTGGACATCGAGCAGGCGAAGTTGCCGCCGCCGATCCCGGACAGCAGCGCCATCAACTGGAAGACCCACAGCGGCGTGCTCTTGTCCTGCAGCGCCAGACCGGTGCCGATGGCCGGAATCATCAACAGCGCGGTGGTCAGCCAGACGGTGTTGCGACCACCGCAGATACGGATGAAGAAGGACGCGGGAATGCGCAAGGTGGCACCGGACAGCCCGGAAATGGCGGCAATGGTGAATAGCTCGTCCGGCGAGAACGGAAAGCCGGCATTGGCCATCTGCACGGTGATGATCCCCCACATCAACCAGATGGCGAAGCCGCAGAGCAGGCTGGGAATCGAGATCCACAGGTTGCGGTTGGCGATGCGGCGACCGGTGGTCTGCCAGAAATTCTCGTCCTCGGGCCGCCAGTCGACGATGTCGACCGAACTGGTGAGCTGCGGGCGGGCGGATTTTTGCTTGTTCATTGAAACTCCCCGTTCTGATCATTCAAGGTTGTCGGCACCGACGCGCGCAGGGCGGCCACGGACCAAATCGGCATCACGCACCTCGGTCCAGTACATCCAGATCAGCGAGACCCAGACGACGCCGTACAGCAACATGAAGCAGGAGGAGCGCACACCGGTCAGGTCAACCAGGGCGCCGAACATGATCGGCAGCAGGAAGCCGCCCAGGCCGCCGGCCAGGCCGACGATGCCGGAGATGACGCCGATGTTCTTCGGGTAGTCGTCGGAGATGTACTTGAACACCGAAGCCTTGCCGACCGCCATGGCGACACCGACGACGAACAGCAGCGCGGTGAACACGTATTCGTTGAGATGGATTTCGTAGGTCTGCGGCCCAGTAACCGTCTTCACCGTGAATTCGGTCTGCGGGTAGGACAGGATGAACAGGCAGATCCAGCACACCCAGAGCACCCACCAGGTCACCTTGTGGGCGCCGAACTTGTCCGAAAACCAGCCACCGAGCGCGCGCAGCACGCCGCCGGGCAGGGAGAAACAGGCGGCCAGGAAGGCCGCGCTGGTCAGGTCGAAACCGTATTCCTGAACGTAGTATTTGGTCATCCACAGCGCCAGCGCGACATAGCCGCCGAAGACGATCGAGTAGTACTGGCAGATCTTCCAGACGTTCGGATCCTTCAGCGCGCGCAACTGTTGCGCGACGGTCACCGTCGAACTGACCCGGTGTGCCGGATCGCTGTAGGTGAACACGAAGAAGGCCAGTGCCGTGACCAGCATCATCACGGCAAAGACCGTCGGCACCATGGTCCAGCCGTAGGCGACGACGATCGACGGGGCGAGCAGCTTGGTCAGCGCTGCGCCGGCGTTGCCGGCACCGAACACGCCCATGGCGAAACCCTGGTTCTGCTTCTCGAACCAGCGCGCGCAGTAGGCGATGCCGACCGAGAAGGAACCGCCGGCGATGCCGACGAACAGGCCGGCGACCAGCAACTGCCAGTATTCGGTGGCCTGGCCGATCAGATAGATGGGCAGTACCGTACTCATCATGATGCCGAAGAACACCGGCCGACCGCCAAAGCGGTCGGTCATCATGCCCAGCGGCAAGCGGATCAGCGAGCCGGTCAACACCGGCATGGCCGCGAGGATGCCGAACTGGGTTTCGTTGAGGCCCAGTTGTTCCTTGATCGGGATGCCGATCACGGCAAAGATCATCCAAACCATGAAGCAGACGGTGAACGCCAGCGTGCTCATGGTCAGTACGGACAATTGCTGCATTTTTCTGCTTGTCATGTTCTTGTCTCTCCCTCCGGTTTTTTCCGTTGGGTGAAGGTTAAGAACTTGGGCGTCCGCAGCCCATTCGCCATTCGCCGGTATACGGGAGATAAAAAACGGTAGGCGGCGTAGTCATTTGGAACTAGCCCGAAGGTGCCCGCCCCCTTTGATACGCATCATGGTTTCCGACACCGCGTTAAAACGGGAATCGCTCCACCTCAATAACAAGGAGTCATTTCATGAGCGGGGTATTCACCAAATCAATGGCCAGGAACATCTTCTATGGGGGAACGGTGTTCTTCTTCCTGGTCTTTCTGGCCCAGTACGGAAAATCAGCCTCTCTGAACCATCGGCCATCACTATGTATTTGATGTATTAATCGATGCGTGCGCGTACAACAGCATTCGTAGGCATGAATATTTCTCCATCAATTGAGCCTCACCGTGGCCCACAGCCAACCATCCTGCCACGCGATTAAAGCCTGACTGTTTGACATGCAATATTGCCAAGCTGAAACTGATCATAAATATCGTATGGATCAAAGATCATCGATGCGCGCACGGCAATAATCGCATCGTTCCCGTTTTTGCGAGGCCATCATGCGCTTCCTGATTGTTTTTCTATTGGCTTGTCTGAAGATCCTTCCCGCAATTTCAGCTGACCTGACCATCCACAACGTCGCTCGCCAGGGGAGTGGCGAAGATGTTCGCCGCGCCCTAGCGGCTGATCCTGGTGCACGCGACCTGCGCACCGCCCATGGCTCGCAAGCCATTCATCTGGCAGCCATGAACCCTGACATCAGCGCTCTGCGGGCGCTGATCGCCGCTGGCGCCAACATCAACGCCCGGGACGGCGAAGGCGCCACGCCGCTGCACATGGCCGCCTATGCCAGCCGCGCGACGCACGCCCGCGTGCTGCTCGAAGCCGGCGCCGACCCGCTGGCGACTACCGACAATGGCCGCGACCCGACGTCGATGGCACGCAAGGTCAAGGCCGACGAAGCAGCGGGCGTTATCTCCCTGTGGGTGCTCAAGGGCTGCAAGGCAGGCAAGCCATGCTGAAGCAACTCGCCCACGCTCTGCTGCTCCTCGCCGCAAGCCACGCCGGAGCAGCCGAACTGCCACCGATTGCAGTCTACATGCCCAAGGTCTGCCTCGCCTGCATCGACTGGGCGGAACACCTGCGCCAGCACGGCTTCACCGTCCAGGTCACGCAGACCGACGAGATGGACGCGGTCAAACGCAAGCTGAAGGTACCGAAGGAACTCGAAGCCGTGCCCAGCGCCAGCATTGCCGGCTATTTCATCGAAGGTCATGTGCACGCCGAGCAGATCAAGGAATTGCTGAGCGAGAAGCCAAAAGCACTAGGTCTCGCCGTTCCCGGGCTGCCGCTCGGCGCACCGGGCCGCGAATACTCCAGCCCGATTTGCCAGACCGCCTGCACCGTGCTTGATATGGAAACGGCGGCCCCGCGCATCCGCCGGGAATTCTACGAAACCCTGCTGGTCATGCCCAACGGCCGAACCTCGACCTGGGCGCGCCACTGAGCGTTAGAGAAAACCCGCGTACTGGCCGGCGGCCCAGGCCACATCTTCACCCACCGGGTTCTGCCGGCTGACCTGCCGGACCTCCTGCAGCAAGAAACCATCGCTGCGCAGGCGGTAGGACGTTTCGATCCGCGTCCCGGCATCCGGATCAACCCCGGACAGCAGGTGACAGACGCCTTCCGGCAACATCGGCGCGCGCTGTCCAGCGATCTGCCCGGCGACGATGGCCCCCATCCGGCTAGCGACATGGCCAGTCTTCGGATAATGACCGAACAACGGCGAAACTACCCCGGCAGCATCGCCAATGATGAAAATCCGTTCGTCGCCAGGACTGCGCAGGTCAAGCGCGTTCTGTGCCGCCCAGCCATCGGGCGCGCCGGTATTGCCGTCGGCGCGGATCAGCCCGGCCGGCCAGAGCAGACCGGCGGCCTGTTGCGGCGGACTGAGCAGCGCCATGTCGAAACGGATGTCGTCGATATCCGTGCTCAGCGTGCCCCGCTCGGGATCGACACTGCGCACCCGCGCATGATCTAGATAGGTCACTTGGTCGCGGAAACGTTCGAGCAGTGCATGACGAAAAACCGGCATCAACGGATTCGGATCGACAATGATCAAGCGCCCGGGAATCCGCTGCGTCTTCAGCCACCAGGCAAGCAGCAGTGCTCGTTCGTAAGGCGCCGGTGGGCAACGATAGGGCAATGGTGGAATGTTCAGCAGCAGATCGCCACCAGTAAAAGCCTGCAAGCGCGCTTTCAGCGCCGGCAAGTCACCCGCATGCACCATAGCGCCGGAAAATCGCTTTTTCAGCAGATCGGCCGCAGCAGGATCGCTCAGCTGCCAGGCAGAATAATCCTCGCGGATGCCCGGCGACAGCACCAGCCAGTCGTAGGGCAACGCACCGGCCGAGGTCATCAGGCGCTGCCCGCTGCGGTCGATCCCGATGGCTTCCGCCTGAACGAAGCGGTAGCCGCGCGCTGCCGCGACAGCGGCATAATCGCGCCGCATCGGTGCCGGTGCCTGGCCGTGATCGACCAGCCAGCGATTGCCGAGGGCGAAAGAATGAAAGGCAGCGTGCCGGTCGACCAACGTGACCCCGATATCTGGCGCCTGTTGGCGTAGTTGCGCAGCGGCAGCCAGACCACCCCAGCCACCACCGACCACAACAACCTGACGTACCGCAGCGCGCAGCGGGCGATACAACGATAGCAAACCGCTGGCGAACAGCAGACGGCGGCGAACGGTGCTGATCATCGGCTTTTCCACAGCATCTTGCTCAGTGTCGAACGCATTTCAATGGCCAGCTAAGACAGCACCCTGCATAATTCCCGGCGGCTGCGCATGATGTAGAGGAAAACAACAGCGCCAAAATTCATCGTCAACGCGTAGACAACGCTGGGTACCGCAAGCGCTGGTTGCTGAAACAACGTAAGCGCGACAAAGATGCCTAGGCCGGCATTCTGGAGGCCACATTCCATCGCAATGGCAATGCTGTCGCGACGCTGCAACTGGGCAGCCCAGGCAATCGAAAAACCGCCGAGCATAGTCAGAACGTTGAGCAGCACAGTCGCGCTGCCAACCTCGGGCAAGCCGCTGATGATCGTATCGCGGTGGGCCATAAAGGTAATCATGACAATGCCCACAAAGAAACCAGTAGCGACCCGGCTGACGACACGTTCAGCTCGCTCACCGATCAACTGGAGCTTGAGGCGTAGCACCATCCCAAGCATGATCGGTAGCGTTGTCACCAGCAACAGGCCGGCGAACAGCTTGCCCAAAGGCAGATCACCCGCACTCACATGAACACCGCCAGCCGGGACTCCCTGTAAACCGAGCACCGCATTGACGACAAAAGGCAGCGTAAGCAACGCAAGCAGACTGCTCCCGACGGTCAGAACCAATGACAAAGCAGTATTTCCACGCGCCAAATGAGTCAAAAAGGCCGAACTGACGCCTCCAGGGCAGGCGGCGATGATCATCAGGCCGAGCAGCATGGTTTCCGAAAGCTGAAGGCTGATCCCAACCAGCACAGCAGACAACGGCACCAATACGACTTGGCCGAACATACCGAAAGCAACACCGCGCCAATTAGCGAGCGCGCTGCGAAAATCGCTCACGCGCAGCGATAGGCCAAGCGAAAACATGATGAAGGCCAACACCAGCGGCAGAAAGAAGTTTTCGATCATGATCCGAGACCGACTATTCGGGCGTTCCGCCAGCCATCACTTCAGTAGCAACGGAATGGCGGCATCAAAATCCTGGCGGGTGAACAGCCCCATTTTGCGCTGGACGATATTGCCTTGGCTGTCGAGCAGCAGTGTGAACGGCAGCCCGGTGCTACCGTTGCCCAGCGTCTGCATCAGCCAGATGGCCTTTTTCTTGTCGACAACGAGCGGGTAATTGACGTCGTAGGCCGTAGCAAACTCCTTGACGGCGGCCGGGTCCTCCTCGACGGCAATGCCGAGCACGGTCAGGCCGCGCCCGCCGAACTCGCTCTGGAGCTTGACCAGTTCGGGGATTTCCTTGCGGCAAGGGGGGCACCAGCGGGCCCAGAAATTGACGATCAGCGGCTTGCCGCGGAATTTATCGAGATTGACTGGTTGGCCGTCGACGCCAGTCAGCGTCGCTGCAAACAGCTGGGCACTGTCAGTAGCGCCAGCGGCAGCCGAAAAGCCCAGTCCGAGCACGGCGAACAGTATGCAGAGCAGCTGGCAGACTCTCACAGCAGGTCTCCCCGACGGAACAGGAAGTAGCCCAGTGCCGCCGAGCCGAGGCCGAGGAGCGCTGGATAAGCCAGGGCAAACAGACGGAAGCCATCGGTACCGAACAGATCGAGGATAACGTAGGCCGAAGGACCAAGCACGATCAGTTGCGGGTCGAACATCGCCAACGCGGCGGTGCGGAACACCTGTAACGGATTGACCAGTGCCAGCGTGACCGCAAGCTCAGGGTCTACCCGCCCCTGGATCATCACGCCAAGCAGGATCAGATCGAGGAATAACAACAGCACCAGCCAGATCATGAAGGCCGCACCCTGCGCCATGTCGGTGGTACGGGCGAATGCCGAGATGAGCATGCCGATGCCGAGGAAGCACAGCGCCATCGCCGCCAACAGGCCGGTGTAGTAGGCGAACATGTTCCACGGCACTTCGATGTCCACGATGCTCGCCCAGATGACCGCACCGAACATCGCCAGGAAAACCGGCGCGAAGACAACCAGGTAACGGCCGAGGAACTTGCCCCAGAACCAGGCCTGCAAGGCGACCGGCAACGACAGCAGGTATTCGAAGACACCGGCCTCGCGGTCGCCGGCAACCGAACGGACGGTGGTGATCAGAACGAAGATCGGCAGGATCGCCATGGTCAGCTGGATATAGGTCACCAGCAGACGCGACAGGCCGATGAAACCGAGTACGCGTGACTCGGTCAGTCCGAAAACGAACAGCAGCGCGACGATGCCCCCGAAAACCAGGGTGTAGATCTGGAACCAGCGCGCACGCAGGGATTCGACAATGTCGAGTTTGGCGGTCAGCCACAGTTGATTCATGTTATTTGCCCTTGGCCAGAACATGCTGGCGGGTATCGGTGAAATCCAGGGCCCCCGCCAGCGGCGCAGCAACGGCGGCAAAGTTGTAACCCATCGGCGAAGTCCGTGAAACGAAGTAGGCGCGCTTCGGGTCGAGCCAGCGCATCTCCTCACGGCTCTTGCTGTCGTAGTCGGCCACCCAATGGCGGGTGGCGGCATCGGCCAGCCAGGGATACTTGTCGGCCTGCTCCCTCAGCCAGAAGATCAGGCAGCCGACATCGTCGAACTTGAATACCGTATCCTTCGGACCGCCTCGAGTCTGCGCCGCGAAACGGCGGTCGGAGATGACCATATTGCAGCGCACGCAGGTATCACGATCCCACTTGATCTCGGCCATGCCTTCGGGCCAGCCGCCTTTCCTGCCACAAGCGGCAAGCAGTGCGGCAAGGGGGCTCAACAACAGCCCCCCGGCCGCTGAGCGGAGGATGAAGCTCCGTCGCTGTTCGCGGTCAATTGACGGCGCACACATATCAACCCTCACGCAGCGACAGGTCGGCGACCAGCGCGGTATAGCGCGACACGATGCCGAGGAAGCGCAGGCGGTCCGGCCCCGCGATACCCCCCTGCCAGACCAGTTGCCCGGCGTCGGGAACCAGTTGCCAGCCCTCGACCGCCTTGGCAAAGGCCGGCTCGAAGCGCTTCAGCACGATGCGGCAGAGCAGCCTGTCGGTCAGCGTTGCATCGTCGGCGACCTGGGCGTCGATAACGACCTTGCCCATGTCCATCTCGATGACGCGGTTGACCAGCGACGAAACCTCGTCGAGGCGGTGGCTGGAAATGATCATCGTCGCATCCTCCAGACGCTCGGCCAGCAGGTCGAAGAAAATTTTGCGCGCTTCCGGATCAAGATTGGCGGCCGGTTCGTCCATGATCAGCAGGCGGGCATCGCGGCCGAGCGCGATGGCGATCAGCAGCTTCTGCTTCATGCCACCGGAAAGACGCACGAACTGCCTGGACAGAATCCCATCGACGTCAAGCCCTAGCCGCTTGCCGATCGCATGGATACGCGCCGGATCGGTATGGCACAGGGCCGCCGAAAAATCGATCAGCTGGCCAACCGGCATTTTCAACGGTGGCGGCAACTGCGGCACGAAACCGATCCGGCCAAGCACCGCAGTACGGTTACTGCGCGGATCGAGGCCGTCGATGCGGACCTCGCCCTGGTGGTCGTACTCGCCGAGCAGACAGCGGATCAGCGTGGTCTTGCCGGCGCCGTTCGAGCCGATCAGCGCAACGCGCTCGCCGATGCCGATGTCGAGATCGATACCGTTGAGAACGCTGGCGCGGCGGAAGGACTTGCTGAGTTTCTTGAACTGGATCATGGCTTGGATTCTAGGCTGGGCACTGGCGGTTCACTTTGAATCTGGATCAAAAATCACAAGAGTTTCGACAGCCCCTTGACCTCGTAACGCAACGCGCCGGTCGGGCAGATATCGACGCAATAACCACAGCGCGTGCAGTCCGGACCTAGGCCGAGCGTTTCCTCGGCGGCCCGGCCCTTGATCGTGACGTCGAGGACGTGCGGCACCAGGCAGACCTTGCGGCAGTCACCTTCATGGAAACAGTGTTCGACGTGGTAGGTGATCTGCAGCGGCGAGATTACGCCGACCGCACCATAGGTCAGTCCGATCGGACAGACATAGCGGCACCAGGCGCGGCGCGACCAGAAGATTTCGAACAGCAGCAGCAGGAACACCCAGCCCAGCGCCAGCCCCGGCCCATAGATCAGCGCCCGCGACAAAATGCCGGTCGGGGACAGCGTCTCGAAAATGGTATACCCGGTCACCACCGACAGCAGCGCGAACAGCAGCCAGAATACCGTGCGTGTCCCGCGGTGGAATTCATGGTCGGTGACGATCTTGCGCTCGACCAGCCACAAATGCAGCTTCTCGGTCCATTCGGCAAGCAGGTGGTAGGGGCAGACCCAGGAACAGAAACTGCGCCCGCCGAGCAGCACCCACAGCAGGAAAACCGTGAAGGTACCGATGAACAGGTTCACGATGATGTGCTTGTGGGCGAGCATCACGTGCAGCGCCGAGTTCAGGTCGATCAGGTGGAAGCCGACGAAACGCGACGCGGTCAGCGCCCCTTCGAGAATCTGGATGTCAAGCCAGAAGCTGAAGACGAACAGCAGGTTGGTGGCGATCAGCACCGCCCAGCGGCGGTTACGCCATTTGTGGCTGGTCTCGTGGTGCGCGCGCGCGTGCAGCTTTTCCTTGATGTAGCGATCCTTGTCCTCGTACTTGAGGAACATGATCTTCTGCACCTTTTCGGAGACTTTCTCCGGCTTTTTCGGGGCTGCGCCGAGCATCCCCTTGATCAGATCAAGTGGGCGTCCCATCACGCACCTCCCTTCCAGACGGCCTGCGCATCAACGACGATGGCCGCCGTCTCGACCGGGCAGATCATCTCGCAGACGCCGCAGCCAACGCATTGTTCGTGCACCATCGGGATGAAACGCCCGTCGCCGGTCGCCTGCAGCGAGATGGCATCGGCGATCGGACATTCAGTAACACAAAGATCGCAGATCTCGCGCTCGTAAGGATGATCCCGCACCGGGATCGGCGCCCAGCGATCGACGTCGACGTAGCGCATTTCGCCCTTGAAACCGGGACCGCGTGCCTGCCCCTTGAAACCCTTGCCCTGCACCGCCAGACAGGATTCCGGTCTGGCCAGGCGGGCCAGACCGAAGCGTTCCTTGAGATTGAGACTGGGTTCCGGATCATTTGCCTTGGCCTTGAGGATGGGCGCATGGGCCAATGGGGCACCGTTACGAACACCGAGAAAGTCAGGCTTCTCGTAAGTCAACGCACCGGTCGGGCAGGCCAGGATGCATTGGACCGCATCGCAGGAAAAATCGCAGGCCTGGTCACGCGCGGCGATGTAGGGAACGCCGAGACCGAAACCGTCGGTGATGTCGCCAAGTTTGATTGCCTGGACCGGACACACCTGCACGCACTGCCCACACTTGATGCACGAGGCCAGCAAATCGGCCTCGTCGAGTGCGCCGGGCGGACGCAGCAACGACGCCCGGGCACTGCTGACCGGAATGTAGCCGAGTAGCGAGGCGCCAACGATACCGACGGTGAGGCCGAGCGATTGCAAAAATTTGCGCCGCGCTTTCTGCGCCTTTTCGATGGACATCGCTGGCTTGCGCGCAGCGGACCTACTGTCTTCGCCGCTCATGACAAGGCCTTCCGTTCTGGCTTGTGAAACACCGGCTGCTCGTCGCGCAGGATCAGGTCAGGCGCCGAAAACGGCGCCAAGCGTTCAAGGAAGTCGAGCAATTCGAGCACCGGTGAACTGCGGAAGAAGCGCGCCATCGGTAATTCGATCCAGATTCGGTCGGCGTAGGAATAAAGCTCATGGACGTTGTCGCCAATGCCATCACCGTTACGGTCAAACCCCTGATAGTCGTCCCAGAAATTGCCTTCCCAGAAATTCTTTGACGAGTCTTCGCTACGCCCGCCATAGCTGACCTGGGTCAGGTTACCTTCGAACAGGTTGCCGCGCATGTTGTTGCCGCCGGTCTCGCTGTTGAACTGAATGGCAATGCCGTTGTAGGCCAGACGGTTGTTACGCACTTCGATGGTGCTGTCGGGCTGGAATGGCGACAGATCGGAACCGATACCGATGCCGCAGTAGATGATTTCGTTGTTCTCGATCAGCGTGCCAGAGGCTTCCTTGAAGCCAATGCCCATGCCGGTGGCGCCGGTGGCATGCGAAATGATGTTGTTGGTTGCAGCACCGCCTTCGGTGTACATGAAATAGACACCGACAGCGTTGTCGTAGAAGCGGTTGCCGTCGACAACGTTTTCGTTGGCAAACATGAAGTGGATCGAGTAACGGCTGCGTCGCCCTAGATTGTCGATGAAGCGGTTGCGGTGCGAATACCAGGCGACCATGTCACGCGAATCGACGATTTCATTACCCTCGATCAGATTGTCATGGCTGTACCACAACCGCAGGCCATCACCACGCACACCCAGTTCGAGGTCCTTCGAACTGATCTTGTTGCGGCGCACCGTGCTGTTGCTAACCTGTTTGAGATCGATACCGAAGAGGCAGTTATCGACGACGACATCCTCGATCAAATTGTCATGACCGCGCACATCGAGACAGGAGTCGTCGGTATCGTGCGAGTCACCCGAACCGGTCAGCCGTACGCCGCGCAGGACCGAATTGCTCGCGTTCAGCACCATGACCGTACCCTTGTCACCGGCATCGATGGTGACCTGTCCCCCACCTTCAATGGTCAGCGGCTTGTCTATGGTCACCGGCCCGGCATAGACCCCGGGCGGCGGTTTCAGTACAGACCCGGGTTCGGCTTTGTCGACCAGATCCTGGAAGGGCTTCAGGCCATGGATGCGCTTGTCGCGCTCAATCAGCATGAAGACCGGTTTCGGGCGGTCGATGGTTACCCGAGGTGCCGTGCTCAGATCGGCATTGGCACCGAATTCCTGCTCGCTCTGGCCGAGCGTGGCCGTGCCCAGCAGGGACAGCGCGAGCACGGAGCGCAACAGTCTCGACGAGGTTGTCACGGTCTTACTCCTGTTCCGGGTTTTCACGCAGTTGCTTGCGACGGATCAGCAGCGCCAGCATCATGCAGACGAAGATCACCAGCAGCAGGCCATAGCCCCAGTACGGATAGGAGTAGGTGGAGAATTGTGCGACCTTGCCCTCGCCGAAAACTGTCGGCATGAACGGCTTTACGGTGAAGGCCCCCCACGGATGCATGTTGTGGCCGAAGAACCACAGCCAGGCCGAGTAGGTAATGACGAAGAACACTGGCAGCAAAGCCGGCACCAGCGCCATCAGCAACTGGAAACTGCGCAGTTTGGCGACACCGGCAATGACCACCGCCATCACCGCGATCAGGCCGAAGATGACCAGCTTCGAAACCGACGATACAGTGTCGCCCCAGGCCTTGATCTTGTCCGGCTCATTGAAGAAGGTTGCGGTTTCGGTCATGTAATAGGCGACGTGCGCGTCTAGCCTGCCCATGACGAACTGGTCGACCAGCATCCACGCGGCGACACCGGCAAAACCTGCGCCCAGCACGAGCAGACGGGGTTTTTTCCGGGGCACGGCAAAGGCCAGCAGCATGACCCCGAAGAAACCGAAGAAGAATTTGGCCAGGGGCTTCTCGACCGGCGCGCCGGAAGCAATCGGGAACATCCCGACATAATGGTTGATGGTGTTCATTTCGTGCACACAGTCGAGACCTTCGGCTTTCATGTCGAAGTTCTTTTTCTGCGGATCAAGGATCGGGTTCCAGCGTTCGTCTTCGTGCGACAGATCTTTCTGGATCACCTCGTTGGCCATCCTTGTGCCTTTGCCGGCCGCCTTGCAACCGTTGTACACACCGTCGAAATGGAAATGGATGCGGATACCGTCAGGGAAGGCATCTTCGGGATAATTCGGCGCCGTCAGCGAGACCCACCAGATCGGGGCAAAATAGGCAACGATCAGGCAAATCAGCGATACGAGGCTGAGGCCGGCGACGATACGATTCTGTTTCTCCATGAGACTACCCTTTTTTCGCTACTGACCCCGCCAACCGGGTCGAGGCCGTCCGCCGGAAGGGCGAACGGCTTGCGCAACAGGCTGATTTACTCAGCTTCTTGTCTGCGTGAATTTACGACTTACTTCTTGCCCTTCGGCTTGCACATCGCGCCCGGCATCTGCAGGCTGGCCTGGTAGGCAGAGATTGCCACCAGTTGATCGTTGGTATAGGGCTTGATGACCTTGACCATGTCCGGGTTGGCATTGCGGCGATGGCCATCGCGGATCTCGGTCATCTGACGCAGCAGGTACTTGTAATGCTGGCCGGCAATCACCGGATAGAACTTGGCCTTGTCGCCTTCGCCGTTCTTGCCATGGCACTCGACGCATTGCTTCTCGTACAGTGCCTTGCCCTTGGCAATCTGGGCGGCGGCATCGGCACCTTCATACTTGCCGTGATCGGTCGGGATACACAGGCTTTCGATGTATGCGGAAACATGCGCCAATTCCTCGGGATCAACCAACTCCTTGGCAAACGGGTACATCGTCGGGTTGTCGCGCAGGCCCATGCGGATGTCAGCCATCTGCTTGATCAGCACGGTAGTGTGCTGACCGGCCAATTGCGGGAAAGTCCCGTCAGGGCGGCCAGCACCGGAAGGCAAATGGCAGGCGCCGCAGATCTCATAACCCTCCTCACCCTTCTTGGCGACCCCCTTGACCGCTAGGGCTGCCTTCATTTCGCCTTCCATCTTCGCCCACTGGTAATCCTTGGACTCGATGCCCGCCGCCTTCGGTGCGGGCGGTCCGGCAAATGCAACGCTACACGGCAACAGCACGCTGGCCAGTGCCAAGGTGATTGTTTTCTTGAACATGATTTCCCTCTCCTCTCAAGGATTTCGTGGCTTATTTCAGCGAAGCCAGGTACTCGGCCAGGACCTTGATCTCGGCATCGCTGACCAGGTGCATGACGCCCTTCATCGCAGCGGACTGGCCGTTGGCACGGGCACCGCTCTTGATGTCCTTCATCTGTTGTTCGGCGTAAGCGGCATTCTGGCCGGCGATCTTCGGATACTGCGGCGTCAGCGTCTTGTTGCCGTCCTTGCCATGGCAGGCGACACAGGTTTTCTCGGCATACAGCTTGGCGCCTTCCCCGGCAGCAAAGGCGCTGCTGGCAAGAAGTGCGCCGACGATCAGGGCAATGGTCTTTTTCATGAAATTTCCTTTTGGTCTTGATGGGGGCAGTTTCCTACCTGCCCCCTGAGATTCGCTTTAAGACAGATCAAAACGCCGGCTTACTTGACCTTTCTGGCGCCGTTCTGCTCGAGGTAGGTCTTGGCTCGCAGGCCGATGTCAGCCGCCTTGACCTGGTACTGCCAGACCTGCTCCGCCCACAGATTGGCCTGCTCCCAGTCCTTCTGGGCCGCCGCCGCTTCATGCTTCTGCTTCGCGTCCTTGATCTTGTTCAGCTGGTCCGTCGCGTCCTCAACCATCGCCACCACGTCCGGGAAGTCCTTGAAGTTCGTGCTGGTGATATACCCCACCACCGAATCAATCACCGCCTGCGTGTCCGCAACCTTCTTCAACGTCGCCTTGTAATCGGTTTCCGTGTAGTTGCCCTTGGCCATCGTCGTCTTCGTCGGCTTCCACCCCTTCGGCTTCACCAGCAGGTAACCCTGCATCTCAAGGTGCAGCGCCGAGCAGAATTCCGTGCAGTAGTACGGATACACCCCTTCCTTGTCGGCCTTGAACTTCACCGTCACCGTCTTGCCCGGCTCAACCGACGCATGCACGTTGTACGTAGACACCGTGAAGCCGTGGGTCTCGTCCTGCGCACGCTCCAGATTGGTCAGGTGGATCGTCACTTCGTCGCCCACTTCAGCTTCGATCGTTTCCGGCGTGATGTGCGAACGGATCAAGGTGCCATAGACCGTGATCTTGTTGCCCTTCTTCTCGATCCGTTCTTCACCGGCACGCACCGCACCCGGATGCGGCTTGTCGGTCCGGCTGTCAGTACCCACCTTGTAGCGAACCCCCGGCTTCAGCTTCGAGGCTTCGATCGCCACCACGTAGTGCGGCTCGCCCAGCGGCAACGGCATGTCGTACAGCAGCTGCATCTTGTCGTTGGCAATGTCGATCAGCTGGTGGTTCTGCGGATGCAGCGGCCCCACCGGGTTGAAACGGTCGATCGACAGCTTGTTCAAGGCCACCAGGTAACGCCCCTTCGGTGCCACCGTGTCACCTTCCATCGTCATCAGGTGACCAATGTTGTAGTGCACCGAAATCTTGTCCAGCACCTTGCCCTGACAGAAGTCCCACTTCGCCACCTGACTATCCACATACAGCGATGTGTAGGCAATGCACTTCTTCGAATCAAACTGCGTGTGCAAGGGGCCCAGACCCAACTGCACCTGCGTGTGCAGCGCGTCCTTCATCCCGATCACCGGAATCCCGTACGGGTCCTTCGATTCAAATTTGCCGGCCTTGATCGCCGCCTGGATCTTCTCGAAGCTGTACACCGATACGTGCGTGTCCAGCTTGCCCGACACCACAATGAACTTGCCGTCCGGCGTCACGTCCGCCCCGTGCGGCGACTTCGGCTCCGGAATCAGGAACAGAATCCCTTCCTGTATCGCCGTCTCCATCATGAGCACATCGTGACCGTTGATCTTCTTCGCCTTGCCCTGCTTGACCAGCTCCGCGGCCTTCTTCCAGTTGATCACATGCAGGTAGTCGGTGTCCTTCGCCGAACACCCGGCTTCGTACGGCGGACGACCCTTCTCGATGCCACCAACGTAGCGCTCCGTACAGAACGAGTTGGTGAACGACCAACCGTCCGATGGGCCCTTGCCCGCATCCGACAAATCCTGCGAGTACGGCGGCAACTCAACCGTGAAGGACTCCTTCGGGTTCAGACGCCCTTCCTTGCGGTCAAACTTCCAGTACGTCACACCACCGCGGTACTTCTCGTTGAACTCCTCCAGCGGATAGAACTTCTTGTTCTCCAGCGGCGCGGCATACTGCGCCGCCTCGATCACGTACTCCGTGTTCGGCGTCACAAAGGCACCACCGTGCTCCGACTTGAAGATCGGATTGACCACGATCTGCTTGGTCTCGAAATCGCGCAGATCAATCACCGCCAACCGCGGATTGGCCTTGTCGTTGATGAACAAGAACTGCCCGTCGTACTGGCCGTTGGTCTCCGAGATCGCCGGGTGGTGCGTGTCGCCCCACGTGATTTCCTTGCCGTCGATCCAGCCTTGCTTCAAGACCGCCTTCGAGTTCTCGTCAAAGCCGTAGCCTTGCCACGGTTCCGGCGTGAATACGCCGATGTACTTCAGAATCCGCATCGACGGAATCCCGTACACAATCACCTGACCCGACTGCCCGCCCGAACTGAACGCCAGAAACTCATCCCGCTTCCCCGTCGGTACATACGTCTTCGCCGCCGCCAGCAAATCCTGCTGGCTCAGCCCCCGACGCTTCAGAACGTCCTGCAGCGATTCCGCCGAAACAGCCGAACCCATCGCCCCAAGACCCAGACCCGCCGCCAGCAGCAGCACGCCCGACTTGATCCCTAATCCTCTCATCTTCGTTCTCCCAAAATATTTTTCCAGGTCAAACCCCAATCGCCTCAACTCCTACCCATGCCCCAACTCAGGGTGCGGCAATTTGTCGCAATTCTGCGCGGACCATCCCTTAGCCATAAGGTGACGAATGCCGATAAAGCACACGGGAGAACGACTTACGCCCTATAGGAACATTCTTAGGCTTCGCCTTCGACCAGTCGATTTTCGACTGCGTAGCGGACCAATTCTGCGGTATTGGCCAGATCCATCTTGGTCTGGATACTGGCTTTGTGCGTACTGACCGTCTTGACGCTGAGATTCAGATGACGCCCGATCTCGGAAACCCCCATGCCCTGGACGATGAGCAGAAAAATCTGGTGCTCGCGGTCAGTCAGGCGGTTGTGCGGCAGCTCGGCGTGACGTCCCTGGAGAATATCCATGGTCAAGCGCTCAGCAACGTTCTGGTTGATGAACAAGCCGCCACCATGCACCTTGCGGATCGCCTCGGCGAGAAAGGCTTCGGCGTTGTCCTTGCACAGGTAACCTGCAGCCCCGGCCTTCAAGGCGCGCACAGCGAAGATGTCTTCCTTGTGCATGCTCAGGATCAGGATCGGCAGCCGGGGAAACTCGCTGCGGATCTGCTTGATCAGTTCGATACCGTTGCGCCCGGGCATCGTCAGGTCGAGCACCAGCGTATCCCAGTGCTCCTTGCGCAGCATGGTGACGGCGTCGATGCCATTGCTCGCCTCACCACCGACAACGATATCCGGTGATTCGGCCAGGATGTGACGTAGACCGACGCGCAGGATGTCGTGATCATCAGCAATCAGAATTCGGATCATGCGTTTTCTCCCGTACTCATCGGCAACCTGACGACTACCGTCGTCCCGGCAGTGCCGTCGATGTTGATTTCGCCGCCGAGCATCAGGACGCGTTCGCGCATACCTAGCAGGCCGAAGCCCTGGCGCGGCGACTCGGTATCGAAGCCACAACCGTCGTCATGGACACTGATGCACAGGTGCCCACCGACGGTGCTCAAATCGATGTCAACCCGCCGGGCTTCAGCATGCCGGGTCACGTTGGTCAAGGTTTCCTGAACGACGCGGAAGGCGGTGATCGCACCGCTCTCGGGCAATGCATATTCGTCACGATCGGCGCTGAAATGACAGCTGATACCGGAGCGTTCAGCGAACTGCCCGGCGAGGTGTTCAAGCGCGGCGCACAGACCGAGCACGTCAAGCATGCCCGGACGCAAGCCTTCAGAAATCCGCCGCAGTGCGTGCACCGTGTTATCGACCAGCGCATAGGCCCCGTCGGCACGCTCGACGACACCTTGACCAAGCGGCGCGCAATGCTTGCGCAGCCAGCCGACGTCAATGCGCAAGGCTGTCAGCGCCTGGCCAAGTTCGTCATGCAGTTCGCGGGCGATGCTGGTGCGCTCGTCCTCACGTACGCTTTGCAGGAAGGCCGTCAGCTCCTGCAGACGCTGGCGCTTTTCGCGCAGCAGGCGGGCCGAGGCGCGAAGCTGCGCGGTACGTTGTTCGACCTGCTCCTCAAGTCTGGTCTGCAGACGGTAGAGTTGGACATGGGTGCGCACCCGGGCGAGCACTTCCTCTGGCTGGAAGGGCTTGCCGATGTAATCGACAGCACCCAGCGCGAAACCTCGTACCTTGTCGCCAGTCTCGCGCAGGGCTGAGAGAAAGATCACCGGCACGCTGGCAGTCGCCGGATCAGCCTTGAGGCGCTGACATAGTTCGTAGCCGTCCATGCCGGGCATGCGGACGTCGAGCAGGATCAGTTCGGGCGGCCGAGCTTTGGCTGAACGCAGCGCCATCCGGGCCTCGCTGGCAACGCGGACGACATAGCTGGCGCCGACCAGGAGATCGTTGAGTAGCTGCAACGAGGCAGGCGTGTCATCAACGATCAGGATTTCAGCGGGGTGGAATGCGCTGTCATTCATCCCGGTGGGAGTTTCGGGTAAATCGTTCATGCTTCGTTTCCAGTAATGCCCAGCCAGTCCCAAAGCAACTCGTAGTCTCGCCGCCGAGCAATGCCTGCGAGGCGGGCCGCAAGCTCGGGCAGACGGGCGGCAATGGCATGAATCGCGTGATCGATTTCGGCCGGGCTCAGTGCAATCGCCGCAGCTTCCAGCGCCTGCCGTTCACTCGCCGTCAGCAATGCGGCGTCGTCAGGCAACAGGCCGATTTCTTCGAACCCACCGGGGCGACGCGGTACTTCAAGCATGGGCAGACCCAGGATACGGGCCAGCAGCCCATAGAGCTCGCCTTCAGCCAGCGGCTTGCTCAGGAAACCGTCGGCGCCGGCAGCCAGTGCTGCGTTGCGCGTTTCGGCCAGCGCATGGGCCGTCAGCATGATCACCGCCGGCCCACTGCTCGCCTTGATTTCGTGCAGCAGTGCCAATCCTTCACCGTCCGGCAGATACCAGTCAAGAACGACCACATCCGCCGACTGTGCACTCAACATGCTACGGGCTTGCGCCAGCTTGCCTGCCTCGGCAACGATGAAGCCAAGTGGTTCAAGCAGGGCCGCCAGTAGCCGCCGGCTGTCGCTGCTATCATCGACGAGCAGTACCCGGCGCGGCGCGAGTAGTGGCGCCAGCCTGGCCGGGCGCGGTTTGCCGGCGCCCGCCGGAGCAATCAATACTGACACAGGTATGGCAAACGTAAATTCAGCGCCTTCCCCAGGTGCCGAAGACACAGCCAGCTCACCACCGAGCAATTGCACGTAGCGCCGGCTGATCGTCAGGCCAAGGCCGGTCCCCCCCTGATGCGCCGAACCGACCTGTTCGAAGGACGAAAAAATTCGCGCCTGATCGTCCACACTGATGCCGATGCCGCTGTCACGGACGGCGAACTCAAGGGAGACACGTTCATCATCGAGCGGCCGGGCAACGACGCGAATGACGACTTCGCCAGCCGGCGTAAACTTGACCGCATTAGACAGCAGATTGAGCAACACCTGGCGCAGCATTCCGGGATCGATCAGAACCATGCCTGGCAAGGCGGAAGTTTCCAGGCGCAGGACCAGCCCGCCCTCGTCGGCACGCAGGCTCATCATCTCGACGACCTGGCCAAGAAGTTCGGGCAGATCGACTTCCTCGGGACGCATTTCCATCTTGCCCGACTCGATCTTCGACAATTCAAGCACGTCGTTGATCAGCGTCAGCAAATGCTCGCCGGAATGGCTGATGATCCGAAGGTTATCCTGCCGCGCAGGCGACAGTCCCGGATCGGCAGCCATCAAACGGGAGAAACCAATCACCGCGTTGAGCGGCGTACGCAACTCGTGGCTCATGTTGGCCAAGAAGATCGACTTACTGCGGTTGGCTGCCTCGGCGGCATCGCGCGCCTCGGTCAGTTCGCCGGTACGGCGGCGGACCAGATCTTCCAGCTGCTCACGGTAAGCGGCCAGTTCATCCTCGTTCCGCTTACGCTGAGTGATGTCGGAAAAAATCGAGATGTAGCGCCGGATACGTCCATCCGACCCGCGCAAGGCCTGAATTGACAGATCTTCCGGAAAAATCTCACCGCTCTTGCGCCGATTCCAGATCTCGCCGCGCCAGTGGCCGGCGCTACGCAACTGCTGCCACATCCGGTTATAGAAATCCTGCTCATGCATACCCGATTTGAGTAAACGCGGATTACGGCCAATGACTTCGTCACGCGCATATCCAGATATCCGGCAAAACGCCTCATTGACCCAGATGATGCTACCTTCGGCATCGGTGATCGCTGCACCTTCCGCCATCGCCGCAAAGGCGGCCTCGTTCTCGCGGTAAATCTGGTCCTGGCGCTGCAGTTCGGCGGCACGGCGGACAAAGATTCGATGCAGAAGGATGATCGTCGCCAGCCCGAGCAACCAGATTGCTGCGTGCCAGTACTGGATCGTCCGCCAGGTCGGTTCCTGAGCGGTACGGTAGGTATTCAGGTCGATCGAAACGGTTGCTCCGCCGCGCAAGCCACCGACCGGAACCAGCGTATCGCGGTGGCACTCGAGGCATTCCTTTTCCATCTGCATCGGGATCATTGCCCGCATCAGCCCGTGCCCCCCCTTTTTCGGCAGCGACTGAGTGACGATTGCGGCTCCCCGACCAAGTTGTTCAAGCGCTTGCTGCTCCCATTCGTCAGGCGCATTTTCCGGGTTGCGTAATTGTTTCGATGTCAGGCGTTCGCGGGCACCGAACTCCTTGTTAGTCATTTCCTGGATCGCCAGCAACAGGTGCATGGGCGTCACCGTTACCAGCGTGAACTGTTCGCCGGTATAACGTACGGCCGTTACCCGCTCCTCCTGTTCGAGCGAGTTAACCGGCGGCACATGCTTTTCGCGGATGAAAATCCCTTCAACGGTGGAAGCCCATTTGCGGATCGCCATGTCCTTCTTCAGGTTGGCCACGGCATCGATACGCGCCAGTTCGGCGGCAGTCCGGTTAAGTTGTTCGCGTTGCGTCAGCAGCGACAGCATGACCAGGACCGACCACACAACAAGTGCGAGCAAGGTACCGGTCCAGCCGGTAAAGGGAAGGAGATCGTGCTGAAACAGTTTCATCGTCAGCCGGACGGAAACGACAGAAGGCAAAAGAGGGGCAAGATTTCTCCTGCCCCTCAGCGTGCCGTCCAGGTCGTTTACTTGACCTTTCTGGCGCCGTTCTGCTCGAGGTAGGTCTTGGCTCGCAGGCCGATGTCAGCCGCCTTGACCTGGTACTGCCAGACCTGCTCCGCCCACAGATTGGCCTGCTCCCAGTCCTTCTGGGCCGCCGCCGCTTCATGCTTCTGCTTCGCGTCCTTGATCTTGTTCAGCTGGTCCGTCGCGTCCTCAACCATCGCCACCACGTCCGGGAAGTCCTTGAAGTTCGTGCTGGTGATATACCCCACCACCGAATCAATCACCGCCTGCGTGTCCGCAACCTTCTTCAACGTCGCCTTGTAATCGGTTTCCGTGTAGTTGCCCTTGGCCATCGTCGTCTTCGTCGGCTTCCACCCCTTCGGCTTCACCAGCAGGTAACCCTGCATCTCAAGGTGCAGCGCCGAGCAGAATTCCGTGCAGTAGTACGGATACACCCCTTCCTTGTCGGCCTTGAACTTCACCGTCACCGTCTTGCCCGGCTCAACCGACGCATGCACGTTGTACGTAGACACCGTGAAGCCGTGGGTCTCGTCCTGCGCACGCTCCAGATTGGTCAGGTGGATCGTCACTTCGTCGCCCACTTCAGCTTCGATCGTTTCCGGCGTGATGTGCGAACGGATCAAGGTGCCATAGACCGTGATCTTGTTGCCCTTCTTCTCGATCCGTTCTTCACCGGCACGCACCGCACCCGGATGCGGCTTGTCGGTCCGGCTGTCAGTACCCACCTTGTAGCGAACCCCCGGCTTCAGCTTCGAGGCTTCGATCGCCACCACGTAGTGCGGCTCGCCCAGCGGCAACGGCATGTCGTACAGCAGCTGCATCTTGTCGTTGGCAATGTCGATCAGCTGGTGGTTCTGCGGATGCAGCGGCCCCACCGGGTTGAAACGGTCGATCGACAGCTTGTTCAAGGCCACCAGGTAACGCCCCTTCGGTGCCACCGTGTCACCTTCCATCGTCATCAGGTGACCAATGTTGTAGTGCACCGAAATCTTGTCCAGCACCTTGCCCTGACAGAAGTCCCACTTCGCCACCTGACTATCCACATACAGCGATGTGTAGGCAATGCACTTCTTCGAATCAAACTGCGTGTGCAAGGGGCCCAGACCCAACTGCACCTGCGTGTGCAGCGCGTCCTTCATCCCGATCACCGGAATCCCGTACGGGTCCTTCGATTCAAATTTGCCGGCCTTGATCGCCGCCTGGATCTTCTCGAAGCTGTACACCGATACGTGCGTGTCCAGCTTGCCCGACACCACAATGAACTTGCCGTCCGGCGTCACGTCCGCCCCGTGCGGCGACTTCGGCTCCGGAATCAGGAACAGAATCCCTTCCTGTATCGCCGTCTCCATCATGAGCACATCGTGACCGTTGATCTTCTTCGCCTTGCCCTGCTTGACCAGCTCCGCGGCCTTCTTCCAGTTGATCACATGCAGGTAGTCGGTGTCCTTCGCCGAACACCCGGCTTCGTACGGCGGACGACCCTTCTCGATGCCACCAACGTAGCGCTCCGTACAGAACGAGTTGGTGAACGACCAACCGTCCGATGGGCCCTTGCCCGCATCCGACAAATCCTGCGAGTACGGCGGCAACTCAACCGTGAAGGACTCCTTCGGGTTCAGACGCCCTTCCTTGCGGTCAAACTTCCAGTACGTCACACCACCGCGGTACTTCTCGTTGAACTCCTCCAGCGGATAGAACTTCTTGTTCTCCAGCGGCGCGGCATACTGCGCCGCCTCGATCACGTACTCCGTGTTCGGCGTCACAAAGGCACCACCGTGCTCCGACTTGAAGATCGGATTGACCACGATCTGCTTGGTCTCGAAATCGCGCAGATCAATCACCGCCAACCGCGGATTGGCCTTGTCGTTGATGAACAAGAACTGCCCGTCGTACTGGCCGTTGGTCTCCGAGATCGCCGGGTGGTGCGTGTCGCCCCACGTGATTTCCTTGCCGTCGATCCAGCCTTGCTTCAAGACCGCCTTCGAGTTCTCGTCAAAGCCGTAGCCTTGCCACGGTTCCGGCGTGAATACGCCGATGTACTTCAGAATCCGCATCGACGGAATCCCGTACACAATCACCTGACCCGACTGCCCGCCCGAACTGAACGCCAGAAACTCATCCCGCTTCCCCGTCGGTACATACGTCTTCGCCGCCGCCAGCAAATCCTGCTGGCTCAGCCCCCGACGCTTCAGAACGTCCTGCAGCGATTCCGCCGAAACAGCCGAACCCATCGCCCCAAGACCCAGACCCGCCGCCAGCAGCAGCACGCCCGACTTGATCCCTAATCCTCTCATCTTCGTTCTCCCAAAATATTTTTCCAGGTCAAACCCCAATCGCCTCAACTCCTACCCATGCCCCAACTCAGGGTGCGGCAATTTGTCGCACTCTATGACGCCGTCCCAGGGAAAAAATTGATCGATCCTAAATTCCCCGGTTTTTTTGAGAATGGACGCTGGCGAAGACAAAATCCATCGCCCATATTCCTGATTTATCTAGGACTTTTCCTAGCCGCGACCGGAGTATTCGGGCGTCTGCAATCAGTTCCCATGGGCTTAATCACCCCGGCCCGGACATGCACAATGCCCCCTGTTGCCCCTCATTGCGCAACGGAAAACCGGAAATTTGATGGCGATTAAATTTTTCCGCCCGCGCCTAGCAAATAATCCGGGCTGCCTGCCAACAATCGCCTGCATCCACAGCACGACCCGTCGAAACATGCTGGAAAAAACCCTTGCCGTCATTGCCGTTCTGCTTGCGCTAACGATCGCTGCGTTGGCAGTACTCTGGCATCCACAAGTACCGGAGCGTGACATACCGCGCCCCGGACTACCTCCCGGCGGCGACTTCGTGCTCGACACAGCTGCCGGCAGGCTGGCCCTCTCTGACCTGCGCGGCAAGGTCGTGATACTGAGCTTCGGTTACACCGCCTGTCCCGACATTTGCCCAACAACACTGATGACGCTGGCCGACGTGATCGCCCAACTGGAACCGAGCGAGCGAGACGCTGCCGCCTTCCTGTTCATCTCGGTTGACCCGGAACGCGACACGCCAGAGCACCTGGCTGAATACACCGCCTTTTTCAGTCCGGCGATCACCGGCGCCACTGGCTACCCGGCAACGCTGGCCGATATCGCCCGACGCTACGGTGTGATTTACAACCGACCGGAAGGCGGGGGCGAGAATTACGCAGTCGATCATTCGGCCGACCTCCACCTGATCGCTCGCGATGGCCGCATCGCCGACAAGATCGCCCACGGCACGAGTTCGACCGCGATCACCTCAGCCATCCGAAAACAGCTGCAGAGCCGACCATGAAACCCGCTGCCGCCTGCCTCGCCCTGATGCTGAATTGCCCACTGCTGGCCATCGCCGAAGCCGGCCCGGCACTCTACCGGCTGTTCCTCGAACAAGCTGCCGCCACCGATTGCATCGAGGTGGACATCGATCTCTCACACGGCGAGACGGCGCTTACGACGCCCGAGGTATTGCGCTACCCACTGCGCGGCAAGGAAATTGCCGAGGGCTGGAGCTGGCCTGACAGCACCTCCCGCGACCTGGATTACTACCGCTACAAGTACCTGCCACTGGCTTCCGAAAGTGAAGATGGGCAACGCTACCAGGCCGAAGACAAGATCGGCGAACCTCAGACCATGACCGAGCGTTGGCGTTACGACTATTTTCTTGCCTTTGCCAACTACGCTGCTTTCGTCGCCAGCGACGACGACGACGCGGCGCTGGTCGTACCGCTGCCGCCCGGCACCGAGTCTGTCAAGCTGGGACTGCATGCCGAAGCCTGCCTGACGCCACCGGTAACGCGCGAAAGCACGACATTCTGGAAGGCCACGCACGCGGCGCCGGTCGACCTGACGTTGAAGAAGCGTTATCTGGTCGGCGAGCTTACTGCCATCCACGTCGTCGATCTCGATGACGGCCGCCGGCTGGCAAGTTTGAAGCCGCGTCCGCCCCAACCCATCGCCAAGAAGGAGTCCAAGCATGACTAAATCCCTCCCCCTGCTCGCCCTGCTACTCACCTTTGCCAGCGTCACCCACGCCGACGAAACCGCCTTGCGCCAGGCGATCGGCGAACTCGGCACACTCAACGGCATTGCCCTGGCCTGCAAACAGAATGCCCTGACGGCGCGCATGCGCGAAATCATGGTCGATACCGTGCCCAAGGAAAGAAATATCGGTGAAGTCTTCGAACAGGCGACTCACGCCAGTTTTCTCGATTTCGGCAGCAGCGGCAAAGTCTGCCCGGACGGCAAAAGCCTGGCTGGCGACATCGACCTTGCCCGCGAGAAACTGCGCCTTGCCGCCGGCAAGACATCATGAACCGGCGCGCCTTCTGCCTGCTGCTGGGCACTCTGCCGGCGCTGGCCAGCGCCACGTCGGCGCATGACCTGCTGATTGGCGAAGTCCGCGATATCCGGCCACGTTACCTGTTGGTCGGACCGCAGGGCTCGGCGGTATCGAACGAGGATTTTCGTGGCCGCTTCCAGCTGATCGCCTTCGGCTACACCTTCTGCCCGGACATCTGTCCGACAACCCTGCTCGAAATGGCGGAAATCCTGAAACTGCTTGGCGAAGACGCCCGTCAGCTGCAGGGCATCTTCATTTCGGTTGACCCCGAACGCGACACGCCAGCGTCACTGGCCACCTATACCGGTTTCTTCGACCCACGCATCGTCGGCCTGACCGGATCACCAGCACTGGTGCAGGCTGCCGCACGTAACTTCAAGGTGCGCTACGCCAAGGTCGCCCGCGATGCCGGTGACCCCAACCTCTATGCAGTCGACCATTCGGCCGGCCTCTATCTGCTCGGTCCGGACAGCCGCTTCATCAAGAAATACGGGTACGGTACCTCGACGCAATTGATCACCGACGAACTGCGCGACTTGTTCCGTCAGCCCTGAACGCAACCCCATGGAAACCAGCATGCCCAAGACCCTGATTGCCGCCGCCCTGCTCACCGTATTCGGCCTCGCCCACGCCGACCAGCCGGCCACCGCAGTTGCGCCAGACAAGATTGCCCGCGGCCTGCTACTGCAGCACGAGGAGCGTCTGATCTTCTCACCCTGCCGTGATCGCAGCTATACCAACGTCGACGATGCTTCGGCCGGTGGCGAAGTGAGCGCCGCCCTGCGCCAGTTTGGCCTGGGCAACGGCAAACCGCTGTATATCGAAGTATTCGGTGCCGCCGAGTCAGGCATGTTGCGCATCAATGACCTCAACATGGCCCGTCGCGATGCCCGCTGTTACGCGCCACGGCGCAGCACCGGCGAATGGCGCGCCGGTGCCGGCGCAGCCTGGTCGCTGACACTGTTTGAGGGGATGGCAACCCTGCAACGTAACGGTCAGCCGGACTTGACAGGTAGCTACGAGGAAACCTTGAGCACACCAAAGCAATCAGAAATCCGAATTGCCGGCGCCTCCCCTGTCGCTGTCCGGATTACGCGCCAGCGTTGCCGTGACACTGCTGGCGACGACGAGCGGCTGTTTGCCTGGCAGGCCGAAATCACCACGGCCACGGGCAAGCTTGAAGGCTGTGCGTGGCGCCAGTGACTCTCGCGAATGACATTGTTTTTCAGTTCTTAAGGCAGATCATGGATTGAAAACCGCCGCAAATTGAAACTTCCCGCACCGTCAACAAGGAGCGCGAAAATGAGCGGCATATTCACAAAATCCATGGCACGGAACATCTTCTACGGGGGGACGGTGTTCTTCTTTCTGCTATTTCTTGCCCTGACCTTTGATTCACACAGGGAATTTCCCAAGCGTGACAATTCGCAGAACCTGACGCCGCAGGTCATCGCCGGCAAAAAGATCTGGGAAACCCGTAACTGCATCGGCTGCCATACCCTCCTCGGCGAAGGCGCCTACTTCGCCCCGGAGCTCGGTAACGTCTATCCGCGTCGCGGCCCAGACTTCATCAAGGGCTGGATGCAGGCCCAGCCCACCGGCGCACCCGGCCGTCGCCAGATGCCGCAGTTCCATCTGACCGACGAGGAACTCGACAACATCGTCGCCTTCCTCAAATACACCTCCGAGATCAATACCGCCAACTGGCCGCCCAACATCGAAGGCTGACCGGCTCATAAACACATTCAGGAGTTCACTGCGATGCAATATCAATCACAGGCGGTCGCCAAGCCTTACTTCATAGCGGCCATCGCCCTCTTCACCGGTCAGATCCTGTTCGGCCTGATCATGGGCATGCAGTATGTCGTCGGGGATTTCCTCTTCCCCGAAATCCCCTTCAACGTGGCCCGCATGGTCCATACCAATCTGCTCATTGTCTGGCTGCTGTTCGGCTTCATGGGCGCGGCCTACTACATGGTCCCGGAGGAATCCGAAACCGAGCTCTACAGTCCAAAACTGGCCATCGCGCTGTTCTGGATCTTCCTGCTGGCCGGTGCCGCCACCGTCCTCGGCTACCTGTTCGTGCCCTACGCCACACTCGCCGAATTGACCGGTAACGACCTGCTGGCGACCATGGGGCGGGAATTCCTCGAACAACCTTTACCAACCAAGCTCGGCATCGTCGTCGTCGCCCTGGCCTTCCTCTTCAACATCACCATGACCGTCCTGAAGGGCCGCAAGACCGCGATCTCGACCGTACTGCTGATCGGTTTGTGGGGCCTGGCGATCTTCTTCCTGTTCTCGTTCTACAACCCGCACAATCTGGTCAAGGACAAGTACTACTGGTGGTGGGTCGTGCACCTGTGGGTCGAAGGCGTCTGGGAATTGATCCTCGGTGCGCTGCTGGCTTTCGTGCTGATCAAGGTCACCGGTGTCGACCGTGAAGTGATCGAGAAGTGGCTGTACGTGATCATCACCCTGACCCTGGTCACCGGCATCATCGGTACCGGCCACCACTACTACTGGATCGGCGCGCCCGAGTACTGGCAGTGGTGGGGTTCGATCTTCTCCGCGCTGGAACCGATTCCCTTCTTCGCCATGACCGTGTTCGCCTTCAACATGGTGAACCGCCGCCGTCGCGAGCATCCGAACAAGGCTGCCGTCCTCTGGGCGCTCGGTACCGGCGTGATGGCCTTCCTCGGCGCTGGCGTCTGGGGCTTCCTGCATACCCTGGCGCCAGTCAATTACTACACCCACGGTTCGCAGATCACCGCCGCCCATGGTCACATGGCTTTCTACGGCGCCTACGTGATGGTCGTCCTGACACTCATTTCCTACGCCATGCCGATCATCCGCGGCCGGGCCGCCAATTCCAACAAGGCGCAGGTCCTGGAAATGTGGTCCTTCTGGCTGATGACCATCGCCATGGTCTTCATCACCCTCTTCCTGACCGCCGCCGGCATCCTCCAGGTGTGGCTGCAGCGTGTCGCCGAGGTACCAATGTCGTTCATGGCCACCCAGGACCAGGTCGCCCTGTTCTACTGGATGCGCGAATGGGCAGGCGTCATGTTCCTCATCGGCCTCATCGTCTATATCGTCTCCTTCTTCGTCAATGGCGACGACAAGGCAACAGCCCGGTAAGCAGCACCCTTCCTCATTGGGATTTCGGGCGGCGCAAGCCGCCCGTTTTTTTCCCTGGCATGCCTCCCGCATCGGTTACGCCAAGCGGACATTTATTCAAAAATTAGCGCGGATCAAAGCTGAGCACATCATCGCTACCTAGACTCGCCGGCATGAGCCATCACACCCTGACCTTGTCCGCCACGCCATCTCGCCGACTGGCCGGTGACCTGGCGATCTGGTGCTTCATCGGCGCCGAACTGGTCGCCTTCGCCGCCTTCTTCGGCGCCTACGCGTTCACCCGCGCCAGCCACGTCGCCGAGTTCAATCTCGCCCAGCAAGGCCTGAACCGCGACGCCGGCGCCGTCAACACCTTGCTGCTGCTGACCGCCAGCGCCTTCGTCGTGCGTGCCGTGCAGGGCGCGCTGGCCGGCCGCGCCCGCGCCGACGCGGTCTGGCTGCTCGCCGCGATCGTCTGCGGCATCGGCTTCCTCGGCGTCAAGGGCGTCGAATACGCGGCCGCCTTCGACCAGGGCATCAGTCTGTCGAGCAGCACCTTCCACATGTTCTACCTGTCGCTGACCTTCTTCCATTTCATGCACGTGATCCTCGGCCTGGTCATCCTCGTCGTGCTCTGGGCCGGCATGCGCGCCGGCCGTTACGGGCCGCAGGACATGAACGGCCTGGAAAGCGGCGCCGCCTACTGGCACATGGTCGACCTGGTCTGGCTGATCCTCTTTCCGCTCGTCTATGTCATCCACTGAAACCATCCCGGCCGGCAGCCACGGCAGCCCGGCCGGCACCCTGCGGCTATGGCTGGCGCTGATCGTCGCCACGCTGCTCACCTGGCAACTCGGCGAAGGCGGCGGCAGCCTGCCGCTCACCGTTGCCGTCCTCGGCATCGCGCTGCTCAAGGGCGCCGCCGTCGCCCTCGATTTCATGGCCCTGCGCCATGCCCCGCCGCTCTGGCGCAATCTGCTGCTCGGCTGGCTGCTCTTCGTCTGCGCGCTGATCGGCCTGGCTTACTGGAAAGGCATTGCCTGATGAACGCCCCCGAAACCCGCCTCGACCTGCCCTATTACTCGCCTTGTGGCCAGGAGGAAGCGATCTTCGAATCGGCCTGGCGCAACCGCCTGCCGCTGCTGATCAAGGGCCCGACCGGCTGCGGCAAGACCCGCTTCGTCGCTCACATGGCCGCCCGCCTCGGCCTGCCGCTGTACACCGTCGCCTGCCACGACGATCTCACCGCCGCCGATCTGGTCGGCCGCCACCTGATCGTCGACGGCGACACCCGCTGGTCCGACGGCCCGCTCACCCGCGCCGTCCGCGAAGGCGGCATCTGCTACCTTGACGAGGTCGTCGAGGCGCGCAAGGACACCACCGTCGTCCTCCACCCGCTCGCCGACGACCGGCGCATCCTGCCGATCGACCGCACCGGCGAACTGCTGGAGGCGCCGCCCAACTTCATGCTGGTGGTTTCCTACAACCCCGGCTACCAGAACCTGCTCAAGGGGATGAAGCCGTCGACCCGCCAGCGCTTCGTCAGCCTGCGCTTCGACTTTCCCGAGGGCGAGCGCGAAACCGCCATCCTGCTGCGCGAAACGCAATGCCCCGCCGACCTCGCCCGGCGCCTGGTCGGCATCGCCCACGGCCTGCGCCAGCTCAAGGACCAGGACCTCGAGGAAGCGGTCAGTACCCGCCTGCTGATCTACGCCGCGCTGCTGGTGCGCGACGGCATGGACCCGGTGGTCGCCTGCCGCGCCGCCATCGTCGACAGCCTGACCGACGATCCCGAAGTCGCCGAAGCGCTGATGGAAGTCATCAGCGCGACTTTCGGCCGCTGACGCCATGCGGACGACGACCCACGCCAGCCCGGCTGCGATGCCGCTCAGCGCCACCGAGGTGCTGACCCGGACGCCGCTGTTCTCCGACCTGCCCGCCGACGACCTGCAACGGCTCGCCCAGGGCTGCCGGGTCGAGCACTACGACCGCGGCAACATCCTCTTCCACAAGGGCGACCCCTGCCACGGCTTCCATCTCGTCCTCGACGGCCAGATCAAGCTCGCCTTCGTCTCCGCCGCCGGCAACCAGAAGGTGGTCGAGATCATCCGCCCCGGCCAGAGCTTCGGCGAGGCGGTGATGTTCATGCAGAAGCCCTACGTGCTGATGGCTCAGGCGCTGACCGACTGCCAACTGCTGTTCATCGCCAAGGACGTGATCTTCCAGGAAATCCGCAAGGACCCGGATTTCTGCCTGCGCCTGATCGCCGGGCTGTCGATGCGCCTCCACCACCTGATCAAGGACCTCGAGATCTACTCGCTGTGCTCCGGCCGCGAACGCATCGTCGGCTACCTGCTCGGCGAAATGACCGACGACGAATGCAGCCCACCCGACGGCAGGGTCGAGATCTGCCTACCAACCCACAAGAGCACCATCGCCTCGCGCCTGAATCTGACTCAGGAGCATTTTTCGCGCGTTCTCCACGAACTCGCCAATGATGGCCTGATCGAGATAGAAGGCCGGCGCATCGTCGTTCCGGATGTCACCAAGCTACGTTCCAGCCTGTGCTTGCCGTAACTCCCCAAACCTCAGGCCGACACCGTTTTCATCGACAGTCAGCCCCCCCTTCGAGGAAACCCCTTGACCATCACACGCCCCGACCCACTCAAGCACGTCATGCCCGGACCGGCGCTGGCGATTGCCGCCGGCGCCCTCTTCCTGATCAATCTCATGCTGCTGCCCGGAATCGCCTTTGTCATCCTCGTCGGGCTATGGTGGAAACATCGTGATCATGCCGATCTGCTGGTGCGCAACCACTTGCTGCAGAATGTGGTTGCCAGCTTGTGGGGGGGCGCCATGCTGATCAGCGTCAGCATGGCCATCCTGCTGCTTGGCGGCTTCTCAAATCCGTGGACCTGGCTGCTCGGCATCCTCTACTTCATTCTCTGCCACGCCGGGCTGATCTACCTCGGCGTAATGGGGCTGATCCGGGCGATGAACGGCCACGCCTGGCGTTTTCCGTTGATCGGACCACCTCCGCCATGAACGATGCGCGGCAACGCCAGCGGCTGGCGTTCCAGCTTGGCTTCTTCGCGCTTTTTCTTCTGGCGCCGGTGTTCAACCTGTTTCGCTACGACCTCGACGCAGGCCATGCCTGGCTGCTCGGTTTCGAATGGCGACTCGGCCTCGACGAATTTCTGGCTGGCCGCATCGGTGCCAGCGAAGCCGCTGCCAACGTTCTGCTCCGCCTTTTCCTGCCGCTGTTCGCTGGCGCTGCGGTTTTCCTGCTGATCGCCCGGCGCTGGGGACGGCTTTATTGCGGTTGGCTGTGTCCGCACTTTTCGGTGGTTGAGGCAATCAACGGCCTCATGATGCGCGCCAGCGGCAAGCCCAGCCTCTGGGAACGGGAGGCCCTGCCGCCCTGGCAGGCCGACGGCAGCCCGCGCCAGTACAGCCCGGGCTGGTGGCTGCTGGTGGTACCTGCCACCGTCGTTTTCGCCTTCGCCTGGGCAGTCATCTTCCTCACCTACCTGCTGCCGCCGGCCGAAGTGTATGGCAACCTGTGGCAGGGTACGCCGACACGCAATCAGGCCTTGTTCATTGGCGCCTTCACCACCCTCCTCAGCCTCGAATTCCTGTTCGCCCGTCACCTGTTCTGCCGCTATGCCTGTGCCGTCGGCCTGTTCCAGTCGCTGGTCTGGATGGGCAATCGCGACGCCATGGTGGTCGGTTTCCAGCGCTCACGCGGCAACGACTGCAACCGCTGCCTGCCGGAACGCCAGTCGGCCTGCGACATGGCCTGCCCGATGCGGCTCAACCCACGCAACATCAAACGTCACATGTTCACCTGCACCCAGTGCGCGCAGTGCCTCAGCGCCTGCGCGACCAGTCAGCGCGACAATCCCGGCGGCCCATTGCTGCTCTGGGTCAAGGATGCCGCGGCACGGCAGAACGAAGCCGGCTTCCGGCCCGGCAAGCAGGACAGGACGGGAGACTAGGATGGAAGAATGGGTCGGCAAGGTCTGGCATCGCTGGATCACTCGCGCCGCCGGCGGGCACCATCCGCAAGCCGCCGTCGAACTGAAAGCGCTGGCTCGGCCGCTGGCCATCTACTTCCGCGCGCTCGGCGGCGACCCCGGCCTGCGCGTGGCGGCAGCCACCAACGATGTCCTGGGCCACCGTCGGCACTGGCTGGCCCGCCTGGCCGGCAGTGACGAGCGCGGCGCGCTGGCCCGGCGCGATGACGCCACCCTGCGCCTGCCGCCGACCATCGACGCCTTTGCCGAGCCTGCACTCAACCGCGACCTCTATTACTGGCTGGCCGCGCTGGCCGCCAGTCACGATGCGCTGCCCGAACAGGTGCCGAGCGACCATGCGCACTTTGTGCGGCGCCAGCAACAGGCGACCTGCCACGCACTTCAGCGCTGGCCCGGCCTGCACACCCGCTACCACCGGCTGGTCGAGGCCTACCTGCCCTGCCGCCCTCCGCTTGCCAGCCTGCCGCCTGCCGAAGCGGCGCGCGAGGCAGCGATCCGGCAGGCCTTGCAGCAACCGGGCAGCATCGATTCCCTGCCGCCGGTGCCAACTGGCAAGCCACCGGCCCAACCGGTACTGCTCTGGCTGCACGCCGACCTGCTGGAAAAATCACCAACTGCCCCGCCCGGATCACGCGCAACGACACCCGGTGACGGCGGCAACAGCCAGGATGCCGGCGACGATGCCCATCGCGGTGAGCGGATCACGCCGCCGGCGGAAAAGAACGGCCTGCTGATGTTCTTCCGCGCCGAAAGCCTGCTTTCGGTTGCCGAGTTCCTGCGCATCAACCGCAGCGTCGACGACGATCCCGACCCGCACGCCGCCGACGCCGCCCGCAACCTCGAACAGCTGGCACTGGCCACACCGGATGCCGGCGAACGGATTGCCACCCGTGTCCGTTTCGATCTCGACCTGCCCTCGGCTGCCGCCGACGACCTGCCGCTGGGCGAAGGCATTCCCCTGCCCGAATGGGATTACCGCAAGGGCACGCTGGTGGCCGACCATGTCCGCCTGCAGGAACTCGTGGCCCGCGAGGCGCCGGCCGGCAAGCTCCCCGTCGAATTGCGGCGGACCGCCAAGCGGCTGCACCAGCAATTCGCCGCCCTGCAACCGCAGCGCCGCTGGCTCAAGGGGCAGCCCGACGGCTGCGAACTCGACCTCGACGCCATTTTGCGCGCGACCACCGACCGAGCCTGCGGTTACCACGGTGGTGAGCAACTGTTTCAGTCGCTCGAACGTCGGCAGCGCGATCTGGCCTGCCTGGTCCTGGCCGACCTCTCCCTGTCGACCGACGCCTTTGTCTCGAGCGAGGCCCGCGTCATCGACGTGATCCGCGACGCCCTGCTGCTGTTCGGCGAGGCCCTGCGCGGCACCGGCGACCGTTTCGCGATGTGCGGCTTTTCGTCGGTGAAGCGCCAGGTACGCTTTCATCGGCTGAAGGATTTCGGCGAACGCTTCGGCGACATCGCGCGCGGCCGCATCCAGGCGATCAAGCCCGGGTTCTACACCCGCATGGGCGCGGCGATACGACGCAGCAGCCAGTTGCTCGGCGACGAAACCGCCGGCCGCAAGGTGCTGATCATCCTCTCCGACGGCAAACCCAACGATCTCGATCAATACGACAGCCGTTACGGCATCGAGGACACCCGTGCCGCCATCCAGGAAGCCCGACACCAGGGCATCGTGCCGTTCTGCCTGACCATCGACCGCACCGGCAACAGTTACCTGCCTCACCTGTTCGGCGTCAGCGGCTACAGCATCATCCGCAACCCGGTCGAACTACCGGCGCGCCTGCCGCTCTGCTACGCACAACTGACCCGCTGAAGCCAGCCAGAAAAGAAAAAGACCCCGCACAGGGAGGTGTTTGTGCGGGGCCTGAAGACAATCGGGTCAGCGATCATCAGGGGGTCAGGTTGTGTCTGGAACAACCTGAAACGCAGTGTAGGAGCCCTGCCTTCCGGCAACAATCCGCCAAAGGGATTAGCTGCCTCTCTCTAAGGGGGTAGGCCAAAGCGAGGAGAAGAGAAAAAGAAAAAGCCCCGATCTATCAGGGCTTTACTCTAATGCAACTGGCCCGCCCGGCGCGATTCGACCTGCCTTCGGAGTGAAAATCTTGCCGTATGTGTGCAGCAAGATATATCAATCCGATAGGACGCGAAATGTCACTAATCAGGCAAAACAACAACTTACAAGAAATCCGCAAAGCAGAGGTGTGACATATTGATGACCACTGGCATCACACAAGCAGCCTCCGTGTCACACCCCCTATGCAAAAAACCGCTAAAAACCACGACCCTTGCCCCCTCGTGGGCACTGAAAATACTGGCGCAAATCACCTAGCTTGGCATCAGGCCCTTAGCGCAAGGCTCTTACCAAGCCGATCTGCCAACCACTTAAGGCCCGTGCTGATCACCTCAAAAACATCCTGTGGATTCCCATCAGGCAGTGATGCCCCTGCCCTATAGACCACGCTCGTCGCCATCGCGATCCGCCCCCTCGATAGTCGTATCGCGGAATCTCAAGAAATACGGCACCGCTCCGCCCAGCACGCAAAATGCCGGGCAGGTAGACAATACCGAAAGACCCCGAAAACTCTATTGGTGATGCCGCGAGCAGGCTAACCACATAGATGCTGCCTCGCATTTCGCAGCGAAGCACTGTCGTCGATGCCTCGAAATTCAAGATATGCAGGTGACAAATCTGACTGCCACAGGACAGCCCGGACCTGCAGCGAAATACGGATACCAGCTTCTTCTGCCACCTGTAATAAAAATCTGGATCGCCGAATCCCGTCACTTACCAGGCGAGGACGCTCTAGTTTCATGCAGGCTGGTAGCGCAACTAGGTTGGCATTTGGCACATCTTCTCGAATCGACGTCAGCTGATAACTGGTTGAGCAGATGGCCGAGACTTTTGCGCTGATCATCCGAATGGTCGGATCAGGCAGATACCGATTAATTAATGGCAATTGCGCAGAAAGCGTTTCATTTCCAAAGCGTACAGAAAGCTTACGACCACCGCGACGGTGCATAATTTCCCACACAGTGCGCTCTTCATCAGATAAAGACTCGATTACTGTTGTGCGTTCCTCTGCCTCAATCTGCGGCAGACGGTTCGCCAGAATATTGAGGCGCCCAGTACGAACGGCCAATTCCCCGGCCTCACCTCTCAATCGCAAAAAATCCTCGTGAAGGTTGCGCACAATATTGGCATCAAGACGGCATCCTCCCCGACGCCCGTCGAGATCGAGTTGTTGCTGTTTTGCCACGGACAAATCGAATGCAAGCCAAAGATGCCCATTTTCAGCGACCAGTCGCTCCTCAATTGAAGAGGAAAGAAGTGCATCGAGCGAAGGCATGAAACACCTGGCCGTTCGCCGAGCGTCATTTTTTCTCGCGTCGAGCTCCTGTTCAGATAGACCCGCATCTGCAAGCCCAAGCGCGATACTAAACGCTTCGATTCTTTCCATATTTACCTCCGAACTGATCAGGTAATTAGTTGGCGAGCGGGTTAAATTTTTCGACTTTTCCCAGCACGCAAGCTGCGAAAAGAAGTGCATTGAATCCCTTCATGCACAACGTGGCACTCGATGCCCGCTCCGAAAAATCGACACCCGTAATCACTAGGTACACCGGTGGACGTGCGCCACGCACAGCGCATTCTTTGGTCCCCGGAAAAAGTCCAAATTCCTGCATAAAAACAGCTTCCACTTCTTGCAGCAAGCGAACACTTTGGCGATTTGCGATCGGATTGTGGAAAATCCCGATAGATGAGATTGGAATGCCTGCCGTTTTCAGTAGCCTCAGCAACGCCGCTGACCGTGACGGATGAGCCAGCGAAACACAACCATGCTCATAGCACTCAAACCACGAATGAATCGCATCTCGAAAATCCGGCTCATCGAATCGATTACCTAAAAGTTCGCGCAGCGTTCGTAATTTTTTTTGCCTAATTTTTGCGAAGTCGATCTTCCCATGGGCATGGTCAAGCGCGATGCGAAGCTCATCCACCGTATCGAAGCATCGAGTGGTTAGCCTCGAATACCGATTGCCAAGTTTTTCAAGTAGGTTTCTGGCATGTGCGGCAATGTGCGTAATTTCCTCTGTTCTTCGGCAAGATCGCAGTGCTACGGTAGCTGTACCAATGCCGCTCTCAATATCCGTCAACACGTCGATAACCAACGCGAGCGACATGGCAATTCGATGGGAACTCAATGCTGTGCTCACAGCATCCTCCACGTCTGTTTCGCTGTGTGCACTGGGTAAATCGATGGTCGGCAAACATGCCCGGATAAGGCCAAGTTTGAACTGGCCTTCCCCAACTTTGACTTCCCCTCGAATCTGGCGAGAAATACGTTGGCGGTAACTGGCATGGCTTAACGAAACGAACGGTTTAATCTCTGGCCATCGAATTCGCGCAGCAATTGCTGTATCGATCTCCTTCCGCATAGCATCTTCGAATCGATGGACGTAGTTCTTAAAGGTCATGGTCGCGTCGCCGTGGCCTGCCTCTACACTCAAGGAATCAAATGCATTCACATCGATGCCGGATGGATTTAACGAAACATCCATAAACCTGTTCGTGGCCCAGCTATGGCTCAACGAATGGATGCTCACCGATCTGTCACCCGTAGCATCCTTGAGCACACGATTGAGCAGTGATTGCATCTGCCCCGGGCAATGAAGTCGCCCAGGATGCTGTGGGTCACCGAATAAATAATCGTCGGGCAACGCCAGTTCTTCTTGCCGTCGCTGCTTCCAAGACCGGACCAGTACTGAGGTCACAGGGCATTCAATACACTGTGTGCGGCGCCCGTTTTTCGACTTCATGCCGCCATCGGTGTTCGCTGTGCAAATCTCGATTTCTACGGCTTCGCCAATTAACCGGACATTCTTGATTCGGAGCTTCACGATTTCGTTCGTCCTAACCCGGATCGTGCTGGCGATGGCAAATGCGACCTCTGCCTGACAGTTCAGGCGAGACTCATGGCAGGCTTGAGCAAACCAGTCACTGATCGTTTTCATCTCGTGCGGCCAAATCACATTCGCTTTTGGAATCGACTCCGGCAAATCACGGTGAAGTGACTGTGTGCGCGGATCGATGTCAAGCCAACACTCAAGAAAAAAATGCCAACTAGCTAAAGCAGAAGCACAGTTACGCTGCGTCCCAGGAGACTTGCTGTCGATAATTCGCCGGTAAGCGCCATCAAAGTATTCCGCCTCAAGAGACTCCAGCGATTTCCCCCGAAACTCATCAAGCAGGTCGTGGGCGATCGAGCGGACATATTTCGATACCGTCCTCGGAGAAATTTCAGCATCTCCTTGGGTGCCGGATTCCGCGAGATCCGTTGCCCAGGCCAGTATCAAGCTGGAGATGGCACCCTTTCCATGTTTTACGGAAATTCCGAGTAAATTCTTCACCATTGTCGGCCGCGATGCATTGGCCGGCAGACTGGCCATGATTTCATCGACCAGCCAATATCCCCCGTCCTGAGCATCCCCGCTCAGATAAGAATCGAGCGACATTCCAATTGCTGTATCAGCGAGATTTTTTGTTTCAGCCGGTGAGGCAGACACTGTACGCAGTGCCATCTTGGAATTTTCCCGCGCCAGGACGCTGCGCGGCAAAGCTGCCAAACGAACGACACCGATTGCATGCGAAAACCACGGCCCAGCCAGATTGATGGAGAGCCAAGCCTGAGCGTCCTCCAAAAGCATATCGATATGTTTGGCAGTGTTCTGATGCTCAGCCACAGCCGCTAGATGCTCATCCAGCATCTCGACCACCTGCTCTGCTGCAAGCGATAACGCATTGGGTTGCGCGAGCGCGAAGCACGTCCAAAGACTTAAATGACGTCGATCAACTCGGCCGCAATGCTCCAGCCACTCAATGCAATAGGCATTACTCCATTGGTACGCATACCGACATGCGCCGAGCGCTGCGATCAAAGCGCCAGACGTCGCGACACCATCAAATGCAATAAGGCTTGCCGCAAGTCGAACGCTCGCGCTCGGAAATGCAATATCGCCTCGTAGTACCCCCCCTTGGAAACGTTCAAATCGCCTGGCCGCATTTAAAGCTTGAGGGCCGTAGCTAACCGCAAGTGGCCCATAGGGGCGCCCCCGTAGACCTGGGCTGACAGTCATACGAATTGGGGAAACTGGACTCATGCGTCCCCCTTACTTTTTCGACAGTCCGACATGCGCCGCGACACCAAGCTCGGTAAGAACCCGCTCTTGCGCTGTAACGATTTCCAAAAACGACGACATTAAACTTCTATCTGTCGTTGACCGGTGCCCCTCGATGCCTTGGACCTGGTGGCGCAACAACAAGTCGATCGTTGTGCTTTGCACCCCGGCCCGTCGGAGCTCGAGTTCCCAAAAGTGGCGTCCGAAATCCGAGTCGAAGCCGTAATCTTTGGAGCCGGCACGCACCAATTGATGGCAACTGAGCGGACGTGGTCGCAATTCCTTGTCGACCTGAAAAAAGATTTCGACTCGTTCCTGTTTGACGATGGCCTGTAACCTGCGGCGAAGCTCGTGATCTGGTGCAATGCCTTTAGTCGCCAGGCGCCGCTCGAGCGCCTGGCAGTGAGTGCCCCATAGCTTCGCCTGCCGGGCCACTACAGCGTTAACGGGAACCGGCAAAGGGCGCGGCAGATTGCCGACACGCTTGTCAAACAACAAAATTGATTCGGCATCTTCCGTTAGGGCGTCGGCGGTCAGACGGATGCGGGCTGTGCCTCGCGATGCAAGGCAAAACACCGCAATTGATGCGCATACTTCTGCGTATCGATTGTGAAATGAACAGATCGATTCGATCCCCGCGTTTCGGCCCGGAGCCAGCAGTTCTAAGTCATTGCGTAAAGTCGCATGCCAATCCGTGACCGCGGCGCGAGTCGGTGCAACCCTCGATCCGAATGACATTCCTTCAGAGTATGGCGCTGGAGCCCCCCAACCAAGGTTTTCGTAAATAATCCGCGCAACCTCCCAGACCTCTCCGCGCTCGATGTGGCAGTAATAGAGTTTGGATGCCGGAATGACACCGAAATCGTTAGCCAGCACTGCCGCCGCGAGTCGATCTGCTCCACGCTGAATTGCAAAGCCTGCCGCCGAGCGCACAAAGCGCGCGATTGAAGGCTCAATCCCGAGTGCATCATTGTGCAATGCCAGCCGTTTTCCGTCGCAGGTAGCTGCTGGCAGAAGTTCGTGAACGAAGAGTGCGCTCGGCGCCGCATCAAGCCTTTTTGTCAGTATGTCCGCCAAGAAAACTGGTAGCGGTTTCGCGATTATCCGACCGGCGGGTCGGTGGGTCGAGGCATCCCTCGGGTGAGCTGCGTTTGAAAAAACCAGATCCAGGTCAATGCGGAGAATGCCCTCATCAACATCCAGCTCCATCACCCAATCGTCGCTCTCACCGGCTAACGGAATCCGATGCGTCGTACGCAACGACAATCCAGAGAGAAACGTGAGTACCGCAAGAACTGCATCATCACAACCAGCAATTGCCGCATGGCGCAAACTTTGCGCAGCCTCGACGAGAACTAATTGAGACAGGTGCGAATGGTCCAGTACTCCCTGCCGATGCCGGGTATCCGTCAGTAACGACGTACCGCGTAAGGTTTTGATGGCCACGTCTCTGAAGCTCTGCGGTGGTTCCGGTGGCTGGGGGGCTGCCTCAAAGATTTTTATAGCCGCGCGACCCACTTTCCGAAAATGAGGAATCCACGCTGCCTCCCCGTCTTTCGTTTGTGCTGCGGCTGGAAGGAAATCAAGCGCCGGCCCAAGGGCTCGGCGCAGATTCTTTGCATAGCCAGCGGGGAAAACCTTGCCAATTGCCAAGCAATACGCCAGCTCGACCCCTGCGGCTACGAGTAGGCCTTTTGGTACCGGCAACCTGCTCATTTCTAGCATGAGTGCCCATGCTGAATTTTTTATCAGGCGCCGGCGAAGGGGTGCATCCGCGGGATCTAGGCACTGAAGAAAGTGCTTCTCACATTCGTTCTTAAGCATCTCCAGCAACTCGACGATCGCGATGAACTGGGCAGTCGGCGCTGAGAGCACCGCCCCATAAGCCCGTACTGCATGATTGGCTATCGAGATAACGGCGCGCAGCCCCGGCGCATCGACTGGCATGGATAGCGCAGAAGAAATTTTCCGAAGCATTACCTGCGCTTCTGGAGATAGCTGCCGCTGTAACTGCGCAATGGGTGAGAGTGGTGCACTGAAAGGGGTAGTGCTCGTCGAACAAGGTGTACGCATGCTTGAACTTCCTTAAACGCTGAGGGGCCTCCCTGCCGCGGGGGACGAACGAAAAAAACCGACGGCGCTTGTAGCGAGATCGGTTCGTTGGCAGCCTTTGCGGCAAAAAAGACAGCAGCTTCCGCAGCTTAACCTGCGGTCCGTAAGTTCTGGATTTTTAGGACGTTTTTGTCCCTAGGCGAACATTCCAGTTTTTCGGAATGTATTTTTTTCATATGTGAATTTGCCAAGAGCCAAACCCACACCTCAGCCTTCATGAGCCAAGGATTTTGACCGTGGTGACGAAGTACCACGGTAAGCGACGAAATATCGCAATCAGCAATCCTATGTTTACACAGTTAGAGGGGTTTCACAACAGTAGAGGCAATTCACCCTACTCGGCCTGAGTTGCCATTCGACACTCTGGCTGAAATTGTCGGCAATGCGGCGGTAAGCGACCCTTTGACCTTACTACAGAGGCAAGGTCAAGCGAAGAAACTGGCTAAAAATGTTTCGCCGAAGCCCTTAGCCTTCCCTCGATGATGGGTTTTGAACACCCACAAGAGATTCAAATGGCCCCCTCGTCTGTTTCTAGCCCTGTAGTTGAGTTAGAACTTGGTATTGGCGGGATCGATTTACAAAAAGCGGCCCCCTACTGATGGGCACAGGGTAAAGAAAGTGTGAAGCGCGTTTTTCCACCTTCCGAGTTGACGCCAACATCCCCGCCATGAGCCAACACAATAGATTGGGTTATCGCCAGCCCTAAGCCTGAATTTTCGGTCGTGCGCAGGCGCGAACTGTCGACACGGTAGAAACGATCAAACAGGCGGGGCAAATGTTCGGTAGGGATATCGCTCCCTGTGTTCTCGACGGAGACCAAAATCCTACCTTCACGGTTATTGTCGACTCGAACGGTAACCTTGCCCTCGTTCGGCGTGTGGCGCAGCGCGTTGGATAGCAGATTGCTAACCGCCCTGCGCAACATCAATCGGTCTCCGACAATTTGACCGCTACCAGAGAGTGACAAGGCTATCGATTTCTCTTCGGCAAGCACATCGTAATACTCGAGCAAATCGCCAATTTCCTCGGCAAGGTCTATCGCCTCCCGATTGGGGATGATCTGGTTGTTGTCGGCCTTGGCCAGGAAAAGCATGTCGGAAATGGTTCGCGACAAGCGTTCGAATTCTTCTGCGTTCGATGCCAGGATGTCCCGGTAGTCTTCTGCGGAGCGTGCTTTCGAGAGCGTGACCTGTGTCTGGGTCAACAGATTGCTGACCGGCGTTCGCAACTCATGGGCCAAGTCCGATGAAAAATCCGACAGGCGCTGAAAGGACTCTTCCAAGCGCGAAAGCATGCCATTCAGTGTGTCGGCCAGATCCGCCAATTCGCGGGGGATGGCTTCGACCGGCAAGCGGGTATGCAGGCGATTGGCGGTGATCTCAGCCGCCTGCCGCTTAATGGCCAGTAAAGGCAACAGGCCGCGCCGGACGACAAACCAGCCGAGCAATCCCATCGCCAGAGTCGCCAGGCTCATGAACCCCCACAAAGTCTGCCGGAAGGAAGTCATGAAGTGCTCGTGGCGGGTGATTTCGGTGGCAATTGCCACGGTGTAACTACCGCCACCATCGGTGCCTTTTACCATCGAGGAAACTCCCCGCCATGGCTGGCCGTCGTTGCTGTTCCATTTGACGGGTTGCTCGCGCCTTGGTGTCGCGCCAATGCTTAGTAGATTCTGCGGAAACACCATCGCTTCGTTGGCATACAGCATTTCGCCATTCTGGTCATAGACGGCAACGATCAACCCGTGATGCCCCGTCAGCGCATCGTCCAATTGCTGGGTCAGTGTCTCTTTCGGCTGACTATCTGGTTTTCGTTCCAGGACATGCCTTGCCAACTGCATTTTGCCGGTCAGCACATCCAAATCCTGCTCTTCAAAGTGGCGCTCAACCGCATTGCCAATCAGCAGGCCGAGCAGGAACAGCACAAAGGCCGAGGCCAGCGCGAACAGCAGGGTCAGCCGAAGTGTCAGTGAGGGGCCGCGGATCGGGGTCAATCGGTAATCTCCAAAACATAGCCCATGCCGCGCACGGTACGAATCAATTTGGGTTCGTACCCCTCATCAATCTTGACCCGAAGGCGTTTGATGGCGACCTCGATGACGTTCGTGTCGCTGTCGAAATTCATGTCCCAAACCTGGGAGGCAATCAGCGACCGAGGCAGCACTTCGCCCTGGCGGCGTAACAGCAGTTCAAGCAGCGCGAACTCCTTGGCGGTCAGGTCGATGCGTTTGCCGGCACGATTGACCCGGCGGCGCAGCAGGTCGAGTTCGAGGTCGGCGGCGCGCAGGAACTCGGACTCCTTCGCCTTACCGCCCCGCCGCAGCAGGGTCCGGACTCGCGCCAACAGTTCGGAGAAGGCAAAGGGCTTCACCAGGTAGTCGTCGGCGCCCAACTCCAGTCCCTTGACCCGATCCTCGACCTGGTCACGTGCTGTCAGAAACAGCACGGGCATTTCCTTGCCGGCCCGGCGAATGCCTTGCAGCACCTGCCACCCGTCGATGCCCGGAAGCATGACGTCGAGGATCGCCAGATCATAGGCCTCGGTCAGCGCCAGATGCAGCCCGTCGAGGCCGTTGACGGCCAAATCCACGACGAAGCCCGCCTCGACCAACCCCTGTTTGAGGTAGGTGCCGGTTTTGGTTTCGTCTTCCACCACAAGAATTTTCATTGTTCTCTCCACCAATCATTGGCTATTGATGGCGCATTTTCCGTCGCTTTTAAAGGCTAATTGCCTAGATTACGGAAATGTAATCCGCAAGTCAGCAAGATGTTGGTTTGGCGAAAGCATGATGTCGATCATCGGGGCAAAAGACTCCGCATATTCCCAATGGAGGCATCATGAAAATCATGGCGTTAACGGTCGCGCTCGCCGCGACACCCGCCTGGGCCGATTCCCATCCGCCCAAGGAACCGATACCCGAAACACCCTACCAATCGGCTTTCGCGGATTACAAACCGTTCCAGGATGAGACGCTGCATGACTGGCGTCAGGTCAATGGCGAGATGGGTCGCCTGCGCGGACACATGGGGCATCTTGAAACCGGCCAAGCGGCTGGACAGCCAGCCCATGAGCACGGAAACCCTGCTGAACGCCCCTCACAGGCGACCGGAGATAAGCCATGACGTCCGCTCTCTCTTTGTTGCCGATGCGTCGCGGAAAACTGCTTGTCGCCACCGTCGGAATTCTCGGTTTGGCCGGTTGTGCCACGTTTTCGGACGATGGTGGGTTCGGCCGTGTCGAGCAAACGACCCGCGAGCGTCTGGACAAGGACGTCCAATGGGCGCGCAGCGATGCGGAGCGCTCGACACTGCAGGCCCGGGTCGGCGAACTGCTCGCCAATCCGCTAACGGCGGATGACGCGATTCAGCTTGCGCTCTACAACAATCGCGGCTTGCAGGCGGCGTTTTTCGACCTGGGGATCGGCGAGGCCGAACTGGTACAGGCGGGACGCTTGCCCAATCCTCATTTCTCGATGTTGCGTGCCAGCAAACCTGAGAACGGCATCCGTGAATACAAGATTGAACAGGCGCTGACCTTCAACATCTTCGCCCTGATCACCATGCCGCTGGCGGTCGAGGTGGAGAAACGCAAATTCGCCCAGGCGCAGCAACTGGCGGTGATCGATGTGGCCCGCCTGGCCGCTGAGGCCCGCCAAGCTTATTACACGGCGCTGGCTGCCGAGGAGTCCGTGCGTTACCTGCGTAAAGTCAGGCAGGCCGCCGAGGCAGGTGCCGAACTGGCCCGGCGCATGGCGTTGGTGGGCAATTTCAGCAAACTGCGCCAGACTCGCGAGCAAGCGTTCTATGCCGATGCGGCTTTAAACCTGGCCAGATCGGAGCAGTCGGCAATCGCGGCACGCGAACGCCTTGCGCGCGTGCTGGGCCTGCCTGATCGCAATGCCATTCGCCTGCCCGAACGACTCCCCGATTTGCCCAAGACGATCGACGAGTTGCCGGGTGTCGAGCAGGCGGCGCTCGACAAACGCCTCGATCTGCAGGCAATCCGCCTCGAAACCGAGGCGCTGGCGAAGAATCTTGGCCTGTCCAAGGCGACCCGTTTCATCAACGTTCTCGAAGTCGGCCCGGCCCGGGTGCTCGAAGGCGCACGCGACAGCGGCTACAAGAAAGGCTACGAAATCAGCTTCGAATTGCCGATTTTCGATTGGGGTGGTTCCAAGGTGGCCAAGGCTGAATCGATTTACATGCAGGCGGTGGAGCGTGCCGGCGAATCGGCAATCAATGCCCGCTCGGAGGTTCGTGAGGCCTATCACGCCTACCGAACCAATTACGACATTGCCCGCCATTACCGTGACGAGGTGATCCCCCTCAACAAGCGGATTTCGGACGAGAACATGCTCCGCTACAACGGCATGCTGATTGGCGTTTTCGACTTGCTCGCTGATGCCCGGACGCAGATCGGTAGCGTCAACAGCTATATCGAAACCTTGCGCGATTTCTGGATCGCTCGCGGTGATTTGGAAATGGCGATGATCGGCAAGCCGTCTTTGAATGCTTCGGCCCGAGCCACCATTGCGGTCACCGGCCGCGCCGACCATTAAGGGGACATCCATCATGACCACACGTCGCGATTTTTTCAAAAACCTTGGCATGGCTGGCGGTGCCGTGGCGGCTGCCTCTGTCAGTTCCGTCGCGCTTGCCGCGTTGCCCGAACTGGTGTCCATGGACAACCCGGACACGGCATCTCCACTGACTCCGCCCAACGGACGTCCCTACAATCCGGTCGTCACCCTTAACGGCTGGACTCTGCCTTGGCGCATGAACAACGGCGTCAAGGAGTTTCATTTGGTTGCAGAACCGGTTGTCCGCGAAATCGCTCCCGGCATGAAGGCTCACCTGTGGGGTTACAACGGACAAAGCCCCGGCCCGACCATCGAGGTGGTCGAGGGCGACCGGGTACGTATCTTTGTGACCAACCGGCTGCCGGAGCACACAACCATTCACTGGCACGGCCAGCGCTTGCCCAGCGGCATGGATGGCGTGGGCGGTCTCAACCAAAAGCAGATTCCGGTCGGCAAGACCTTCGTCTACGAGTTCGTCGCGCGTCGCCCCGGCACTTTCATGTATCACCCGCACGCTGACGAGATGACGCAGATGGCGATGGGCATGATGGGATTCTGGGTGACCCACCCGAAAGAGCGCCACCCGCTTATCGAAACTGTCGACCGCGACTTCTGCTTCCTGTTGAATGCCTACGATATCGACCCCGGCAGCTACACGCCCAAGGTCAACACGATGCTCGATTTCAACCTCTGGACCTGGAATAGCAGGTCATTCCCCGGGATCGACTCGCTCAACGTCCGCAAGGGAGACAAGGTCCGCATCCGGATCGGCAATCTGACCATGACCAATCATCCCATGCACCTGCACGGACACGAATTTGTCGTCAGTGGCACCGATGGCGGTCCGACGCCAATCGGCTCGCGTTGGCCCGAGGTGACCACCGACGTGGCGGTCGGCCAGATGCGGCAGCTTGATTTTCTCGCTGACGAAGAAGGCGACTGGGCTTTCCATTGCCACAAAAGTCATCACACGATGAACGCCATGGGGCACGACGTGCCGACCATGATTGGCGTTGATCACCGAGGCGTCGTCAAGCAGATCACGGACTTGATACCCGACTACATGGTGATGGGGGAACGCGGGATGGCCGACATGGGCGAGATGGAAATGCCCATCCCCGACAACACGCTGCCGATGATGACCGGCCAAGGCCCTTATGGTGCGGTTGAAATGGGGGGCATGTTCTCCGTCCTCAAGGTCCGTCGCGACCAGAAACCAGGCGACTATCGCGATCCGGGATGGTACAAACAGCCAAAAAACACCCAAGCCTATGAATGGACCGGACCGGTGGCGGCCGCAACCCGCAGCCACGATGCCGGCAAGGGCGCGATGCGCCCAGCGGGCAAAGCGCAATCCCAGGAGGTCGTGGTCAGGAAGCCTGGCAGCCACGGCCAACACTGAAATCACACCCATATCGCAGGAGATTTGTCATGAACAAACTACTCTTGGGCGCTCTGGCTACCATCGGCTTGGGCGCGGCAACGGCTGGGATCGTCGTCGTGGCCGGCGTCGTCGATGTCGGTGCCGACACCCCCCACAGTTCATTCACCTACCAGGCGCTGACGTTTGCCCGCGAAAGGGCCATTGCCAGCCGTACGGGTGAAATCCAGATCCCGGCTGATCTTGCCGATCCCGAGCGCGTGCGACGCGGGGCCGGCAACTATGCTGCAATGTGCGTCAATTGCCATTTGTCTCCGGAAGCGCCAGATTCGGAGATTCGCAAGGGGTTGTATCCGACTCCCCCCAATCTTTCCGAAAAACCGGCGGCGCCATCGTCACGTGACGCTGCCCGCGATTTCTGGATCATTAAGCACGGCATCAAGGCTTCCGGTATGCCGGCCTGGTCGAAGGGCGGCATGGAGGATGAGGCCATTTGGGACCTGACGGCCTTCCTGCAAAAGATGCCTTTGCTGTCGGCGACCGCCTACGAGCAACTGGTGGCAGCCAGTGATGGTCATTCCCATGGCGGACTGGAAGGCCACGAGCAGGGGCATGGAGGCCACGAAGAGGCACCAGCAGCCCCGGTCGAGGAAAAGCCGGTGGCCAAGGGCAAAAATGCGCACAGCCATGACCACGGAGCGCACAAACATTAACCCCATAAAGATTACAAAAATGTAATCCGACGGACAGCAAATTGTTGGCGTCGGCTATCCATACTGACGCCACTCGACTGACACAGGAGCTTCGCCATGCGTAACCCCTTTCTTGTTCTTGCTTTGAGCTCCGTCCTCGGCGCCGGCCTTTCCACTGCCGTGGCGGCCGGCGAAATGGTGGATGTTTACAAGAGCCCGAATTGCGGTTGCTGCGGCAAGTGGGTCGATCATCTGAAAAATGCGGGCTTCGAGGTCCGCTCGCACAACGTCATGGACGTCCCGGCGGCCCGCAAACAATTGGGGATGCCCGATCGGCTGGGCTCCTGCCACACCGCCAAGGTGGCCGGCTATGTGGTCGAAGGCCATGTGCCGGTTGCCGACATCCAGCGTCTGCTCAAGGAAAAACCGAAAGCCCTCGGCATCGCGGTGCCGTCGATGCCGCCAGGATCGCCGGGCATGGAAAGCCCGAGACCCGTCCCCTACAACACGATGCTGGTCCAGGCCGGTGGCGAAACCAGCATCTTTGCCAAACATTGATCCCCCAAACAGGAGAAACTCATGAAAGCACTTATCACCGCCTCACTGATCGCCTTTTCCACCCTCGGCGCCGTTTCTGCCCAAGCTGCAAGCGACCATGCCGGGCATGCCATGGCCTCGCCGAGCGCCGCGTCTGCTGAAATGCAGATGATCGACGCTCAGGTCAAGAAAGTGGACAAGGCAGCCGGCAAAGTAACCTTGTCGCATGGCCCACTGACCAACCTGAACATGCCGGCGATGACCATGGTACTCAAGGTTTCCAATGTCGCCTGGTTGGACCAGATGAAAACCGGCGATAAGATTCGCTTCATGGCCGAAAACGTGAATGGTGCCATCACCGTCGTCCATTTCGAACCCGCCAAATAACCCAATCGACTGACGGCGAGACGGTGCTTACCTCTCGCTGTCAGCATGCTTCATAAAAACAAATATTGCAGGGAGGTCGCATGCGCCGACTCAGGCCGTTACCCATTTTGATCCTGGCGCTTGCCACCGCCTTTGGGTCGCCCGTGCTTGCCCAAGACGCCGCCCTTGGTGCGAACGTGGACAGCCTGATCAATTATGCCAAGACACGCAATCCGGAGTACGCCGCGATGCAGGCCGAGGCCGAAGCGTCAGGCGAGCGGGTGACGCCGGCCGGTGCCTTGCCCGACCCGAAGTTTCGGACCGAGTTGCGTGACATAACGCGGATGGGCGAACAGAGTGCCACGCTAGCCCCAAATCGCGTCGGCAGCACCCGTTACTTGCTGATGCAGGACATACCCTGGTTCGGCAAGCGCGACCTGAAGCGCGAAATCGCCGAGCTTGAGGCCGAAGGTGCCAAGGGGCGTGCGCTGGGCACCTGGGCCGACATCGCTGGCCGGATCAAGGTGAATTTTGCCCAGCTTTATTACGTGCACCGCAACGAGCAACTGACCCGGGAAATCCTCGACCTGATGACCCGCCTGGAAAAAATCGCCCGGGTCCGCTACGCCGGCGGCCTGGCCGCCCAGCAGGACGTCATTCGCGCCCAAGTCGAACAGACCACGCTGCGCGATGAACTAATCGCGCTGGAAGCCGAGCGCCGTCAACTGCATGCCCGCCTGAACGCCTTGCTGGCCCGGCCGGGCCATGCGCCGCTGGCCGCGCCGAGCCAGTTGCGGCCGCTGCCGGCGCCGGCCAGGCTCGATTATGTCGCCCTCGAAGAGCGCGTCCGCGCCCGGAATCCCCAGTTGTTTACCGACGAGTCGCGGATCAGGGCAGCCGAAAAAACCCGCGACCTGACCTACAAAAACCGCTATCCCGATTTTACGCTGGGCGTATCCCCCACCCAGTACCGGAACGAGGTCAAGGAATGGGAGTTGATGCTCGAAATGAACATCCCGCTGCAGCAGTCGTCGCGCCGGGCCCAGGAACGCGAATCCGAATCCATGCTGAATGCGGCCAGGGCGCGCAAGGAAGCGACCGCGAATCAGGTACTTTCCGAACTGTCGGAGAGTCTGGCCGGCATCGAAGCGGCCCGCCAGACCGAAAATCTGCTGAGCAACAGCCTGCTGCCGCAGACCGAACTGACTTTTCAGGCCGCCATCGCCGGCTACGAAACCGGCAAGGTCGATTTCGCCACGCTGCTCGACGCCCAGCGGCAGATCCGCCAGGCCAGACAAAACCTGATCAAGACACAGGCCGAGGCGCAAATGCGCCTGGCCGAAATCGAACGACTTTTAGGGGAAGATCTATGAACAAGGGTGCAGGATTGGGCATCGGCGTCATCGCGCTCGCCATCGCGGCCGGCGGCGGCTATTGGCTGGGCGGCAAAGGCGGCACCTCCCACGGTGAAACCGCAGCACCGATGGCAGCCGCGTCCACCGAGCCGGCCAAAAAAGAAAAGAAACTGCTTTATTACCGCAACCCGATGGGGCTGCCCGACACCTCGCCGGTGCCCAAGAAAGACCCGATGGGCATGGACTACATCGCCGTCTATGAAGGCGAGGATGACGACGAGCCGGCGGCCGCCAATCAGATCAAGATCAGCACCGAGAAGGTGCAGAAACTGGGTGTGAGGACCGAAGTCGCCCAATTGCGCGTCCTTGACAAGGTGGTCCGCGCCGCCGGTCGGATCGAGCCGGACGAGCGTCGCATCTACGCGATTTCCCCCAAGTTCGAGGGCTACGTCGAACGCCTGCACGTCAATGTCACGGGCCAGCCGGTCAGCAAGGGGCAGCCGCTGTTTGAGGTGTATAGCCCGGAACTGGTTTCCGCCCAGCGCGAATACGCGATTGCCGCCCAAGGCGTCGAGTCGCTGAAGGAAGCCGGCGGCCAAGCGCGGGACGGCATGAAGCAACTGGCCGATTCAAGCCTGTTGCGCCTGAAGAACTGGGATATTTCGGAAGAGCAGGTCAAGGCCTTGGCGAAGTCCGGCGAAGCGCGGCGTACGCTGACTTTCCGCTCGCCGGTTTCCGGCATCGTCACCGAGAAGAAGGCGCTACAGGGCATGCGTTTCATGCCGGGCGAGGCGCTTTACCAAGTGGCTGACCTGTCGGCCGTCTGGGTGGTCGCCGACGTGTTTGAGCAGGACATCGGCCAGGTCAGGACGGGGGCCAAGGCCAAGGTCAGGATCAACGCCTACCCGGACAAGACCTTCGAAGGCACGATCAGCTATGTCTATCCGACCTTGAACACCCAAACCCGCACGGTACCGGTTCGCGTCGAATTGGCCAATCCGGGGCTGCTGCTCAAACCGTCGATGTTCGCCCAGGTCGAACTGCCGGTGGGTACCAAAGGCCAGGTGGTCACGGTACCGACTTCCGCCGTCATCGACAGCGGTGCCCGCCAGATTGTGCTGATCCAGCAGGGCGAAGGTCGCTTCGAGCCACGCGAAATCAAGCTCGGTGGCCGCAGCGACAATCATGTCGAAGTGCTGGAAGGTGTCAAAGATGGCGAGCAGGTGGTGGTCGCCGCCAACTTCCTGATCGATGCCGAGAGCAACCTCAAGGCAGCGGTCGGCGGTTTTGGCCATGCCGCCCATGGCGCCGCCCCAAAAGAAGGGCAAGCGGTAGCACCCGGACAGCCAGCCGCCAAAGGCGCCAGCCACCAGGCCGAAGGCACGGTGGATGGCGTCGATGCGGCAGCCGGCACAATCAGCCTCAATCACGGCCCGGTCGCCAGCCTCAAATGGCCGGCCATGACCATGGAGTTCAAGGCCGCCAACGCATCGCTGCTGCAAGGGATAAAACCGGGAGCCAAAGTCGCCGTCGAGTTCGTCGAGCGGCAGCCCGGCGAATGGGTGATTACGGCCGTCAAGCCGCTGCCAGCAAACCAGGGAGCCGGCACGCCGGCCGCCGGGGCCAACCCGCACGCCGGTCACTGACCGAGAACCACGGAGAGTCACCCCATGTTGGCCAATATTATCGAATGGTCGGGTCGGAACCGCTTCCTGGTTCTGCTCGCCACCTTGTTCATCACCATCGCTGGCATTTATGCCGTGTTGCGCACGCCGATCGATGCCTTGCCTGATCTTTCGGACGTGCAGGTCATCGTCTATACCGAGTATCCCGGCCAGGCGCCGCAGGTAGTCGAGGACCAGGTGACCTATCCGCTGACCACAGCCATGCTGTCGGTGCCGAAATCCAAGGTAGTACGCGGCTTCTCGTTCTTCGGCGCCTCTTTTGTGTACATCATCTTCGAGGATGGCACCGACATCTACTGGGCACGCTCGCGGGTGCTGGAATATCTGAATTTTGCCTCCAGCCGCATGCCAAAGGGCGTCACCCCCTCGCTCGGACCGGACGCCACCGGCGTCGGCTGGGTTTACCAGTATGCGTTGCTCGCCAAAGACAAGACGCTGGCCGAACTGCGCACCATCCAAGACTGGTACGTCCGCTATCAACTGACCAAGGCCCATGGCGTCGCCGAAGTCGCTTCGATCGGCGGCTTCGTGCAGACCTATCAGGTCACGGTCGACCCGGTCAAGCTGCGTTCCTACGGCATCCCGCTGATGAAGGTGGCGCAGGTTATCCGCGACTCGAACCGCGATGTCGGCGGACGCGTCGTCGAGATGGCCGAAACCGAGTACATGGTGCGCGGTAAGGGTTACCTGCGTGGTAAGAGCGACCTCGAAACGCTGGTCCTCAAAAGCGACAAGGGCACGCCAGTGCTGATCCGCGACATCGCCCGCGTCGAACTGACGCCCGACGAACGGCGTGGCCTGACCGAACTCAACGGTGAAGGCGAAGTCGTGTCGGGCATTGCCATGGCGCGATATGGTGCCAACGCGCTGGAAGTCATCCACAATCTAAAAACCCGGATAGCCGAAATCGGTCCCGGCTTGCCTGAGGGCGTCACGGTACAGACGGTGTACGACCGTTCCGAACTGATACACAACGCCATCGACACGTTGAAACGGACGCTGATTGAGGAAGCGATCATCGTTGCACTGGTCTGCATCGTCTTCCTAATGCACGTTCGTAGCGCTCTGGTCGCCATCCTGATGTTGCCGGTCGGCGTGCTGATCGCTTTCATCGCCATGCGCTCGCTGGGCATGAATTCCAATCTGATGAGTCTGGGAGGCATTGCCATCGCCATCGGCGCCATGATCGACGCCGCCATCGTGATGATCGAGAACGCCCATAAGCACCTGGAGCGCCTGCCCGAGGAGCACACCAAGGCCGAGCGCGCCGACGCCATGCTCGCCGCCTGTAAGGAAGTCGGCCCAGCGCTGTTCTTCTCGCTGCTCATCATCACGGTTTCCTTCCTCCCGGTGTTCGCGCTGGAAGGCCAGGAAGGGCGGCTTTTCTCGCCGCTCGCCTTCACCAAGACCTTCTCGATGGCCGGCGCCGCGCTGCTTTCGGTGACACTGGTGCCTGTCCTGATGATGCTGTTCATCCAAGGCAAGGTCATGCCGGAAGCGAAAAATCCGGTGAATCGTTTCCTGATCTGGGCCTATCGGCCGATCATCGTCGGCGTCATGCGCTGGAAGAAAATGACCATCGTTGCTGCCGTCGTTGCCTTGGTGGCCTCTATTTACCCAGCCTCTCAACTCGGCTCGGAGTTCATGCCGACGCTCAACGAAGGCACCTTGCTCTACATGCCGGCTTCGCTGCCCGGCATGTCGATCACCAAGGCTGCCGAGTTGATGCAGACGCAGAACAAGATCATCAAGAGCTTCCCGGAGGTCGCTTCGGTTTATGGCAAGGCTGGGCGCGCCAACACGGCAACCGATCCAGCGCCGACGGAGATGTTCGAGACGGTGATCAATCTGAAGCCGGAATCCGAATGGCGCCCGGGCCTGACCACCGACAAGCTGATCGCCGAACTCGACAAGGCGCTGCAATTCCCCGGCGTCGCCAATTCGTGGACGATGCCGATCAAGGCGCGCATCGACATGCTGTCCACCGGCATTCGCACGCCAATTGGCATCAAGGTCTTCGGCAAGGATCTCGGCGAGATGGAAAAAATGGCCAAGGAAATCGAGGCTGTGGTCAAAGCAGTGCCTGGTACGACCAGTGCCTTCGCCGAGCGCATCACCGGTGGTTTCTACCTCAACATCGAACCCGACCGCGAACAACTGGCGCGCTACGGCCTCGCCGTCGGCGATCTGCAGGATGTGATCGGCACGGCGCTGGGCGGCGAGATGGTGACAACCACGGTCGAGGGACGGGAACGTTTCGGCGTCACCATCCGCTATCCGCGCGAACTACGCTCAGATCCACAGCAGATCGCTCGTGAGGTGCTGATTCCGACTATGGATGGTGCAATGATTCCTCTCGGGCAATTGGCCAAGGTCGTCGTCGCCAAGGGTGCGCCCAGCATCCGTACCGAAAACGCCTTGCTCTCTGCCTATATTTACGTCGACATCCGCGACCGTGACATTGGCAGTTATGTCGCCGACGCCAAGAAAGCGGTCGCCGAACAGGTCAAGCTCCCACCCGGCTACTACGTCACCTGGAGCGGCCAGTTCGAGTACATGGAACGGGCTATCGAGAAAATGAAGATTGTCATCCCGGTGACGCTGTTGATCATCTTTCTGCTGCTTTACCTGAACTTCAAGCGACTGACCGAAACCCTGATTGTCATGCTGTCGGTGCCGTTTGCGTTGGTCGGCGGGGTCTGGTTGATGTGGTTGCTTGGTTATAACCTGTCCGTCGCTGTCGCCGTGGGCTTCATTGCCTTGGCCGGGGTTGCGGCGGAAACCGGGGTGATCATGCTGATTTACCTCGATCATGCTTGGGAAGAATTGAAGGCCAAACGCCGGACGGAAAATCAGGAGCCAACGCTGCACGATCTCTACGAGGCCATCATGGAAGGCGCCGTGGAACGGGTTCGCCCGAAAATGATGACGGTGGTGGCCATCATGGCCGGCCTGCTGCCCATTATGTGGGGCACCGGCACCGGTTCCGAAGTCATGAGCCGCATTGCGGCGCCGATGGTCGGCGGGATGATCTCTTCGACGGTCCTGACCCTCGCGGTGATTCCGGCAATCTACGCGCTGGTTAAACAATGGCGCCTGAATCGGGGTGTCGAGTAATGAATCTTATCAACGCAAGGAGAACGTGATGTCGAAGAAGCTCTTGGTGGTTGCTGTGACGGTAGTCGGACTGTTGCTGGGCGGGTGTGCCAGTAGTGAATATGCGGGCGGCTCCGGAAACGACTCGCACGCCGGTCATTCCCACTAATCGGTTCCCATGCTTGGTACCAGAGCTGCCAAGCAAGGCACCACCAGCCAGCCGCTCATTTTCTGTTCTACCGTTCCACCCGGTGTCAATCAAGAACATGGAGTCAGCTCATGAAAGCAGAATCTGAACATCATCACCCCGAGCCGTGGTATCGATCTCGTGGCGCGGTCGTCGCTGCCATGATCGCGGTCACCCTGGGGTTCTTCATCGTTCGCGAGCATTGGGAACATCTAGCCGGACGGTGGATTTATTTGCTCCTCCTGCTCTGCCCGTTGATGCACTTCTTTGGTCACGGCGGACATAACGGTCACGGCAAGGAAAAAGGCAGCGATGAACAAAATTCGTAGACGACAGTTCGCCGTGGGGTTGATCGCGTTGTTCAGTCTGTCGGTGCAAGCCCAAAGCTGGCAGGTGCCCAAACCCAGTCCAGGCCTGATGCCCAATCCGGCAGCCGGCAAGACACTATTCGCGAAACATTGCGCGGCCTGTCACGGTACGGAATTGAAAGGTTCGGACAAGGGACCGCCTCTCCTGCACCGCATCTACGAGCCCTCGCACCATGCCGACGCCGCCTTCCAGCTCGCCGCGAAGAACGGCGTGCGCGCCCACCACTGGAAATTCGGCGATATGGCGCCCGTGCCGCAGGTAACATCCGACGACGTGGCACACATCACGGCCTATGTGCGCAGCGAGCAGCGCAAGGTTGGTATCGACTAAATAGAAAGTAGTCATGAGGCAAAATCTGGCTGGAGCCTGTGCAACTTTAGCAAGATCCCTTTTGCGGTCGGCTTTCTCTCCTGCGCGACTGTTGCTGATGGCCTTGCTGCAGAGCAAGGCCAATTTTTTCTAAATTGTCCCACGGGGCATGCTGGATCAACTTTGAGCAAATTGCATAGTTGTGATTTTTTGATTAAAGGGAAGTAGCCATGACCAGCGAACACTCAGGGCAACATCACGACCATGCTCATCATCACAACCATTCGTCGTCGGTTTTGAAATCCATGTCGAGCAACGTTATCGATCCCGTCTGCGGCATGACCGTCAAGCCGGACTCGGCCCATGCGACGGATCTGGATGGCATCCATTACCGATTCTGCAGTGCCAAATGCAAGTCAAAATTCGATGCCGAACCGGCGCGCTACCTGGCGCCCGAGCCTGAAGAGGCCGCCGTTCCGGGCGCCGAGTACACCTGCCCGATGCATCCGGAAATCCGGCAGATCGGCCCCGGCACCTGCCCCAAGTGCGGCATGGCGCTCGAACCGCTGCTACCCGATTTAGACAAGGACGAGGACAACACCGAGTACCTGGACTTCCGCCGCCGCTTCTGGGGCAGCCTGCCGCTGACCGTGGTCGTGGTCGTCCTGGCGATGGTCGGGCACCGGCTGGAAGGTCTATCGCCAGCGGCCCGCACTTGGGGCGAACTGCTGTTCAGCCTGCCCATCGTGCTCTGGGCTGGCGCGCCGTTCTTCGTGCGGGGCTGGCAGTCGCTTGTCCAGCGCAGTCCTAACATGTGGACGCTGATCAGCCTCGGCACCGGTGCGGCATTCGCTTACAGCGTCGTGGCGGCGCTAGTGCCTGGCCTGTTTCCACCTTCCTTCATTGCCCACGGCCGGATCGGCGTTTATTTTGAGGCGGCAGCGGTCATCATCTCGCTGACCCTGCTCGGCCAAATGCTTGAACTGCGCGCCCGTTCGCAGACCACGGCCGCCATCAAGTCGCTGCTCGGTCTTTCCCCGAAGACGGCCCGCCGCATCAACCCGGACGGCATAGAGGAGGATGTGCCGCTGACTCATGTCCATGTCGGCGACATGTTGCGCGTACGTCCTGGCGAGAAGGTGCCGGTAGACGGCGCAGTGATCGAAGGCTCGAGCGCCATCGATGAAGCGATGCTCACCGGCGAGCCTCTGCCGGTAACGAAACGCCCCGGCGACCAGGTGATCGGTGCCACCATGAACACCGCCGGCAGCCTGGTCATCCGTGCCGAGAAGGTCGGCGCCCAAACCATGCTCGCCCAGATCGTCCAGATGGTCGCCCAGGCCCAGCGCTCGAAGGCGCCGTTGCAGCGGCTGGCCGACGTCGTCGCCGGCTATTTCGTCGTCGTCGTGGTCGCCATCGCCGTAATCAGTTTCTTCGCCTGGGGCTTGTTCGGCGGCGAGCAGGGCTGGGTCTTCGGCCTGATCAACGGCGTTTCGGTGCTGATCATCGCCTGTCCCTGCGCCCTCGGGCTAGCGACGCCGATGTCGATCATGGTCGCCACCGGCAAGGCAGCAACCCAGGGCATCCTGTTCCGCGACGCGGCGGCCATCGAGCGACTGCGCGAGGTGGACACGCTGATCGTGGACAAAACCGGCACCCTGACCGAAGGGCGGCCAGCCTTCGAACGTGTGCTGGCTGCACCCGGCATCGTCGAGGACGAGGTACTGCGCCTGGCGGCCAGCCTTGACCAAGGCAGCGAGCATCCGCTAGCCGACGCCATCGTCCGCGCCGCCCGCGAACGCGGTCTTGCCCTCGACAAGGCCGAGCAGTTCGAATCGGCCAGCGGCATCGGCGTACGCGGGACAGTCGGCGGCCAGCGCCTGGCCCTTGGCAACGCCGCGCTGATGGCCGAGGACGGCATCGATATCGACGCCCTCGCCGGGGAAGCGGAAACCCTGCGCCAAAGCGGGGCCAGCGTCATGCATCTGGCGGCCGATGGCCGCCTGCTCGGTTTGCTGGCAGTCGCCGACCCAATCAAGGCGAGCACCCAGGAAGCCCTGAGCATTCTGAGTCAGGCCGGGCTGCGCATCGTGATGGCCACCGGCGACGGCCTGACCACCGCCCAGGCGGTCGGTGCCAGACTGGGCATCGAGGAGGTGCATGGCGAGGTCAGGCCTGCCGACAAACTTGCGCTGGTTGAGCGTTTGCAACGCGAAGGGCGGATCGTGGCGATGGCCGGCGACGGTATCAACGACGCGCCGGCGCTGGCCAAAGCGGATGTCGGCATCGCCATGGGTACCGGCACCGACGTCGCGATGAACAGCGCCCAGTTGACGCTGGTCAAGGGCGACCTGCGCGGCATCGCCCGCGCCCGTCTGCTCTCCGTCGCAACGGTCGGCAACATGCGCCAGAACCTGGCCTTCGCTTTCCTCTACAACGCCCTCGGCGTGCCGGTCGCGGCCGGTATCCTCTATCCCTTCTTCGGGCTGGTGCTGTCGCCGGTAATTGCGGCTGCGGCGATGAGCCTGTCGTCGGTCAGCGTGGTCGCCAATGCGCTGCGTCTGCGCGGGCAGCAATAAAACCGAGATTTGCTGATGTCTTCCCGATTGCCTGACCTCTTTGCGAACAATACGGAAACAAGCTGGCAAAATGGTGAACGGGTTGTAATGCCCCCGTTATGGGCGTGACAGCTACCCACAGGCAAACTCTCCCTATGAGGCAATGGGCCTTGAACGTGCCGCAGGGAGAAAATCATGTCCGCACACAATTCGTTCGCCATCTTCAATGCACCTTCCGACTTCCATTTGGATTTGGTTGCCCGGTTGGTTGGCGTGAATCTCGACTGTTTGGAAAAGATGATTTCCACGCAGATTTCCCCGCTCAAGGAACTCCTTGAGCGAACACCGTCGTTTTCTCTGGGGGAGCCTGGGCAAAGCAGGGCATGGTGGGCTGCTGTCGGCTATTCCTCCATCGAGTATTGGAAGACATACACCCTCGATAGTTTGGAATACCAGCACCGGGTTTTGCAGGCGCTGGCCCAACATTCGACAAAGTGAACTCGATGATGAGTTCGTCGGGGTCGGTGCGCTGGCAAGATTCTTCCGGCAAGGCCATTGCCTGTACGGAAAAAATCAAGGTGCTCAATGAGAACCTGGATGAACTTCGCCAGATGGCCCAGGATGCGCTGGAGGACGGAATTTTGATGGGGTGTTGCGAACGGCAATTGCGCGATGCGCTTGCCGACGCAATCGTGCATTTGGTGAATCCGTATTTGGCCATGCTTCCTGAGAACAATGTAATCGACAAGTCACCTTGTTGACAGTGACAGAAGCACAAACTGAATCTGTCCATTCGATTCGGACCGTTGAAATCCCCAAAACTCAGGAGTCAAGATCATGAAAGTTTCCTCCCTCATTGCCGCCGTTCTGTTTGCTGGCACCACGATGACCGGCGTCGTCTTCGCCGACGAAAAGGCCGCTGCGCCGAAGGCTGCCGAAGGACAGGCTGACAAGGCTGCTTCCAAGCCACATTCCCATGTCCAGGAAAAAACCGGAATGCCGCAAAGCATGCCGGATGCAAAGGCTGACAAGCCGAACGCAGCCAAGGACAAGAGCAAACATTTCCATCCGCGAGATGGAAAGTAACTGCCCAGTAAAGGCCTCGGAATCGAGGCCTCGGCATTTCAGTCATGGATATCCACAAACCGGCAGAGCACGGCGATCGATGTGTATGTCGCACGCTGGCGCTTGCGGTCGGCAGTGACCCGAAGCTGCTGACCTACAACTATTGTCGAACGGTGCTTCAGAAACGCTGGATCATCGAATGCAATCATGGATGCCTGGCAAAGCCGGCCGTAGCAAACAGCGATCTGAAATGGCATGGCGTGGCGGTGTCCCGCGGAGTGGTGTAAGAGCGGAAGGTGTTGAGTTTGCCGTGGTGGCCCTGCAGGGCCACCACGGCGGGCGCAATCAGGAGGTCATCGGAGAACTCCGGTAAGGTTGGGTTTGCGAATCTCAATCTCTACTGAGGAGTAAACCGATGACCCAAGACAGAATGCAACTTTCCGAGCTGCTTGAAAAGGCCGGCGCCGACGATATCGTGCGCGAGATGATCGGCTTTGTGGCCCAGCGCCTGATGGAGCTGGATGTCGAGAACCGCTGCGGCGCCAGCCATGGCGAGCGTTCCGAGGCGCGAACCAATTCCCGAAACGGCTTTCGGGATCGCGCGTGGGATACCCGCGCCGGCACGGTGGCGCTGCGCATCCCTAAGCTGCGCTCCGGCAGCTACTTCCCGCCCTTCCTGGAACCACGGCGGACCGCCGAAAAGGCGCTGGCGGCCGTTATCCAGGAGGCCTACGTGCAGGGCATCTCGACGCGTTCGGTCGATGATCTGGTCCAGGCTATGGGCATGAGCGGCATCTCCAAGAGCCAGGTCTCTCGCCTCTGCGCCGAGATCGACGAGCGGGTGCAGACCTTCCTTGCCCGTCCCATCGAAGGCGACTGGCCCTATCTGTGGATTGACGCCACCTACCTCAAGGTACGTCAGGCCGGAAGAATCGTTTCCGTCGCCGCCATAATCGCCATCGGCGCTAACAGCGATGGCCGACGCGAAGTGCTTGGGCTGCAGGTCGGCGCCTCTGAAGCCGAACCCTTCTGGACTGAATTCCTGCGCAGCCTGTCGCGTCGCGGCCTGCGCGGCGTCAAGCTGGTGATCTCGGACGCCCACGAGGGCCTGAAAGCTGCTGTACGCAAGGTGATCTCTGCAACCTGGCAGCGTTGCCGGGTACATTTCATGCGCAATGTCCTGGTTCATGCGCCGACCAACCAGCGTCGCATGGTGTCTGCCCTGATCGCCACCATCTTTGCCCATGAGACAGAAGCTGCGGCACGGGACCAGTGGCGAACCGTCGCTGACCAACTCCGTGAGCGCCTGCCAAAGATCGCCCGGCTGATGGATGATGCCGAGGACGATGTGCTCGCACACATGGGCTTTCCTCGCGAGCACCGGAGCAAGATCCACAGCACCAATCCGATTGAGCGGCTCAATGCCGAAATCAAGCGCCGTACCGACGTCGTCGGCATCTTTCCCAACGAAGCGGCCATCTACCGCCTGGTCGGCGCCCTATTGCTTGAACAGAACGACGAGTGGGCCATGCAGCGACGTTACATGACCCTGGAAACCTTGGCCGAGGTCGGCGACAATCCCGCCGTCAGCTTGTCCGCCGTGACCCTCTGACTGGCAATCCAACCTCACCGGAATCCATGACTTCCTGATTGCCTCTTACACCACGAACGGGGACACGATCCATGGCGTCGGCCAGATTGATCCGGTGAAGGCCATCCTGATCATGAACGAGTAATCAGTGTCATGGCTGGAGCCCCTCCTATCCCACCGGCAATTCCCCCATCTACTTCTGTTCAAGGAGGGCACGAGGGACATAGTGCGTCCTCGGGGGGGGCCAACAACGGAGGGTTTTCCGAGGCCTTGAATCAGGCGATTGTTCAGCAGGCAAACAACCCAGTGGTCAGTCATGGCAATCATGGCGGACAAGGTGCCGGGGTAGTTGGGCACACTGGGCATTCTTCCGGAATGGCCTCCAGCACGGCGTCAGCCCATCCCAATCACTTCACAGTTGGACAAGGCGGTCATGCCGGTCACATTTTTCAGCAGAAAATGCTGGGTGTTCGTGTCTATCGGCAGCAACTCCTGGCCTCGAACATCGCCAATGCCGATACTCCAGGTTATAAGGCCGTTGATATTGACATTGAAGAGGCTGCCAAAATCGTTCAAGGTGCCTCCTCATCGTTGCCATTGACGAGCACGGCTACCGGACATCTCTCGGGCACCGGGCAAACATCACCATTCCCACTAAAGTATCACGTACCTTACCAAGCGGCTACTGATGGCAACACGGTGGAAATGGATGTCGAACGACAGAAAATGGCTGAAAATTCGTTAATGCACCAATTCTCACTCGATCGCGTCAGCAGCCACTTCAAGCACTCCATGGAACTGCTACAGAATCTGAAATGAACGCTATTCAACTGCCCCAGACACACCGGCAATTGCGCCGCATGTTGGCGCGGCGCCTCGGTATAGGTGCGCTCCTGGTTGGCAGTCTCGCGGGAGGTCTTGCCTACTGGGTCGAATCGTATCGCGTAGAGCAGCGCACCCTTGAACGCGCCATAGCGGGGGTCAGGCATTTCGAGTCGCCCGCCATGCAAATGGCGGTCGGCGGGGATAAAGGAGATAGCCATTCCGCGATTTCGCAGTTGCTAACCGATGAGTTTGTCGGGATTCGAGTTTTTTCGCCCAATACGGAGATGGTGTTTGATGCTTGGCGGTCACTCCCCGAGTCGCTGAAAGAGATCGCCCGACAACAGCGCCATCCATGGCCGCCAGCTCCAGGCAGCCATAGCAAACGATTTTCGGTGGCTGGCGAAGAACTGGTTCAGGTCATTCTGCCGATGACCACCAGTGATGGCCGTCTTGCAGGCTATGTCGAGGGAATCAGCCTGGTGTCCCGCTCGGCACTGCAAGAGAGAGAACAACAGATTCGCGGGGCTGCGCTGACGGCCTCGATATCAGTATTCGCGGCAGCGCTGTTGCTTTACCCGTTAATGTCGGGATTGCTGGGCCAAACGGTGGCATTGTCGTCTCGACTCCTGGAATCCAATCTTTCGCTGCTGCGCTCCCTTGGAAACGCCATCGCCAAGCGTGACGCAGATACCGACGCCCATAACTACCGGGTTACCTGCTATGCGGTCTCACTTGCCGAAGCACTGGGTGTTGGCAAGGAAACCATTGCCGAACTGGTGCTGGGCGCCTTTCTGCACGACGTTGGAAAAATCGGCATTCCGGATCAGATTCTGTTGAAACCGGGACGGCTGACCAGCGAAGAATTTCAGGTCATGAAGACCCACGCCATGCTCGGCATCGAGATCGTCGCCGGCAATCCCTGGCTGGCTGGCGCAGAGAAGACCATCCGGCATCATCACGAACGCTTCGACGGGAAAGGGTATCCGGATGGGCTCATTGGCGAGGCAATACCGTTGGCCGCACGGATTTTTGCCCTGGTCGACGTGTTCGACGCATTGACCTCTGTTCGCCCGTATAAACCAGCCTTGTCATTGGAAGAGACGTTGAGCATCATGGAACGGGAAGATGACCAGCATTTCGATCCAAAGATTCATGCCGTTTTCCGGCAGGTTGCTCCGGTGCTATACGCACAAGGCCAATCCAGAGATCATGCCCAATGGAGTCAGGAATTGAAGGCGATGCTTGAACGGTACTTCAAAATGAAAACGGCTCCCAAAGGAGCCGCCGAATTCGAGTGATGCGGGAAATTAACCGCGATGGTATTTGTGCAGCAATTCGTCAACACGCCAGATTTCGTTTCCGTTCATGATGATTTTTTTGCCGTCCTTGGTTTCCATCACATGGCCAGATTCCATATAGGTTGCGCGACCAACTTTGTCTTCCATACCCATCTTGCCGTCTTTGAAAATATAAACAGTCGAACCGTCCTTCAACTCAATGGACTTCTCGACTTGAGAAGCATCAACTGCGTAGGCGGTAACACCCAGGGAACTCAGGGCCACGATTGCGAGCATCTTCTTGAACATTTTCATCTCCTTATGAATAGGTGCTGTTGTACTGCGATATCAATATTAAGGAATCGATCCTGACAATTTGCCAACGGCTAGGTGACAATTGCATCACCTGGCCGTCAGGTTGATCAGCCGCCCTGATAGGCAGGGTTTTCGGTCACGTAGACGGTGATGCCGTCGGCTCCCGATATGATCTTGGAAAGTGGAAACGGCGCGGTCCCCAGCGTATCGAAGGTCCAGACGACGCTCTTGCCAGCGACGTTGATCTTGATGGTCTCCAGACGCGTGACGTTCAGATATTTGCTACCGCTGGACAGAGTGACCTCTCGGTCGGCGTTTTTCGTGGCCGTGTAACCAAACGAAGCCAGTTGATTTGCCGTCGGTGCGCTCTTGGTTTCTGAAACGTGGCTCAGCCAATGGTTGGTGCCGGCCTCGGAATAATCCTCGTGAGCGTAGCTCGTTCCAGCTGCAGCGAGGCTGATCGCAGCGATAAGGGCTAATTGGGAAAATTTCGTTTTCATGGTTCTCTCCTTGTGACATCGGGTTAATCGTGTCGGACTCATTTCGTCCAACCGTGATGTCATCTTAGGAGTCCGATACCAACAGGACGCTGACCCCCGCGTTACATTTTTGAAAGCTTTTCGCCGGAAATGGTCAGGGAGAGAGGTGCCCGTCGCTTTCGCACCAACGTTACTTGGTTTTTCTGTCGAACCAGAGTTTGTTAGATATAAATGCTGCCGTTCCTCGCTTCTGCTTACTGCGCGGCAGGTAACCAGCAGTTTGCTGACCGAAGAGTGAAGTGATTCGAACGGCCGGATTGGCCGATCAGCCGACTTTGCTCGCTGTCCGCTCGTCGGCCTTAACTGCCGTTCAGCCATCGCCAGATGAGCGACAGGTGTAGTGGGGTCAGCGGACTTTCAGGCCAGCACTGCGGGGCAGCTCAGCTTTCCTGGCTAGCGAACGCGAACTCCCGACCCAATCTTCGCGGATCTCTTACTTGAGTGGTCGTTAGCAACCATCCGGCTCAAATACAGCACAAATCGCAGCAGAAAACCGTTTCCAAGGATATGCCCATAACACTTCTGGTCGTCTATAACCCCTAACCACGAATCATGATCAGCAGCATCTTGAACCCGCCCATGGGATTTACCGCGTGCGGGATATTGGCCGGCAGCAGCAAGCTATCGCCCTCTTCCAGTGTATGGCTAACGCCGCCCACCGGAACTTCAGCACGGCCTTCACACCTATTACCAAGGCATCGTAAGGAGCGGTATGCTCGCTAAGACCCTCATTGCCGTCAAAGGCAAACAGGGTAACGTTGCCAACTGGATTCTTGATCAGCATCCGGCTGACGACTGCCTTCTCCTGATACCGAAGCAGCTGTTTAAGGTTGCGTACTTCAGGGACTGCATTTTCCGTACTCATCGCTATTATCTCCTTGGAGTAGGCAGACATTACGCATGGCTGCTAACCTCGGATAATCATTCATATGCTTTCATGATGAGCGATTGGAAAATGCCTCCAATCGCTCATCTGAAGTGGCACCGTAGAATCGCCCGCCTTGGTTTCCTCAATGCGGTCCGACAGTGCGTTCTGTCCTAAAGCCGTCGCAATTCTCAGTGCTCGATCGGCCGGAATCCTGCATCGTCGAAATACTTGCCGTAGTTATCGAGGGCGTCAATAACTTTGACTGCGCCGTCCACACGTTTGATCTGCTTCACCTTGCCGGCCATCTCCTCGGCGCCAGCCAGCAGGTCTGCGACGATGATGTGAAGCTGGGCATCGGCGGCTGGCGGAAGCGTACAGCTGGCGACAATCTGACCGACAGCGCCTTCCACCTGTTTAGCCAGCCCATCGTAGGACTTGGCCGACATCTTATTTTCGTGGATCGCGTGCAGCGAGGACGCCATCGACTTACGAATTTCCCCCATGGCTGTTCGCAGCGGAGCATCGGTTTCCCATTTCTTGCCGGCGTTGAGTTGCAGGGTGGCCGACACCGAGCTATGGCCATGATCGTGTGCATCGCTCACGGCCAGCGATGGGCCGGTGGCAGCAAGGAAAAGGACAGTCAGAGCGGCAAGGATATAGGGTTTCATGAGCATAATTCTCCAGATGAATAAAGGTTGATGGGAACAAGCGTCAGCTACTCACATCCATTCAACGTTCGTGGGGCGCAAATGTTCCCGTCAGTCGCGGTGAAGGCGCTCGACGCCTGAGGGGCCTGCCGGCTGAGCAAGTAGTAATGCAGCGAGCCGTTCGCGTTGTGCAGCATCAAGTAACGCTCGCTCCCTTAGCAGTTGCTCGATTACCCGTTTTTGCTGAATCTCCTGCAGCGCCGCGATAGCGATGCGTTCGGCATCAATCTGGGCGAGATCGGGGGACTCGGCAAAAATGGCACGGATCATCCGGCTGCGGCGTGCCTCGATTGCCGTCGTAACGTCGGCGAGTTGGACAAGAAAATTTCGCTCTGCCTCGTGCCAGTGACGGGTCTGCGTTACATCGAGTTCGAGGTAGCGCGGTAACCCCGGAAAGGCGTCGGTGTTCAATTCCCGGTATGCGGCTGCACCGAGTACCCCGACGTTAATCAGGACAGAAAAAGCGAGCAGGGTTCGTAGCAGTTGTGGCTTCATTTGATCACTCCTGTCTTGTTGGGATATTCGGCATAGCAGCTGTCCAGACCGAGGCAGAGTCCGCCTGGCGGGATCGAATCGAATACGCTCATGGCCGTCTCTCGCGGTAGGGCGGCACCGCCACTAAATAGAACCCCACCAATGGCGATGCCCAGCGCGATTGAGACCGTGGCCCCAATTCCCGCAGGCAGCAGGCCAAGCCAGCCTAGCGTAGGTGTCCGCCGGTGCGACCTGGCAGGTCCAGGAAGCTGTCCCGCTATGACGCTGGCGAGATCGAAACCAAGGCTATCTTTGGGTAACTGGGCGAAGTCAGCGGACAAGGCGGCAAAGTCGGCGAGGCGCTTTGCGCAAAGCGGACATGCAGCGATGTGCGCAGTAATACGGAGGCGAGCAGGAGCAGGAAGCTCTGCATCATGATAGGCGGACAGGTCGATGTCAGTAGCGTGGACTTCATGTGGATCAGTCATCTGGACTCTCCCCGGCGTAGTGACGGAAATTGGTAAGGGCTGCAGCACGTGCTCGGGCAAGGCGTGACTTGACCGTTCCTTCGTTGATCCCGAGTATTAAGGCGAGCTCCGCGTAACTCATGTCCTCTAGTTCACGGAGCAGGAGGATTTCGCGCTGATCAACTGGGAGCGTGTCAATGGCGCGCTGAAGCAAGCTAATGCGCTGCCGGTCGGAAAATTGTTTCTCAGGAGATGGTGTGTAATCTTCCACTATGTCGAGGGAGGGATCAGCGTCGAGCGATACGAACTCAATACGCTGCCGGTGCCGCAGCAGGTCGAGAGCCGCGTTACGTGCTATTTGGAACAGCCAGGTAGTGAAGCGCGCCTCAGGTCGCCAATCCGGTAACGCCTTCCAGGCCTTCAGGAAGGAATCCTGGGTCAAGTCCATTGCCTCGTCACGCGTACCAAGCATGCACAACAGGAAACCAAACATGCGATCCTGATGGCGGCGCACCAGACCTGCGAACGCTCGCAGGTCGCCAGCACGGGCTGATAAGGCCTGCGCCATGTCTGCATCGCCTATTCCGGTTTTGTCGTCCATCCCCGTTTTTTCCTCGTCGCTCCAATGACGAAATTCGCATTGAGTCGCTTATGAAACGCCCGGCGGAAATAAATGTTCCATGCTTCTCCATTACGGTCATCGAGCATTAGCTGAGGAGAATCAGTAACAGACAGTAGCCGGCCACGAGCAGACTTTCGCCGCCCATACCTTCGCTCTACCGTTGGTAGTGGTGGTCGAACTGCTGCTTGCCGTCTTTGCCGTATTCAAATGCAGATAAATGGAAATACATCCCAGATCCGCTGGCAGACTTACCTTTGTCTATCCAATGCTTCGTCTGCCATGGATAACGGATCATCGATTGGCTCGAGATGTGTCATGACGTGCGCGTGCGGAAATTGTCTGCAAAGTGACGCTTCAATCTCCTCAGAAAAATCATGGGCTCTTTTTACTAACCAATCGCCAGGTACTAACACGTGCAAACTGATAAATACTCGCCTTCCGGCTTGGCGGGTCCGTAGCGCGTGAAAGCAAACCCCTTCTGTATCAAAGGTGGAGAGAACTTGTTCTATCTGAGCGATTTCCGACTTTGGTAGTGCAACATCCATCAAGCCAGACGCAGAACGTCGCATAAGTTGCCAGCCCGTCCATACAATGTTGGCCGCAACCAAAAGGGCAATAACCGGGTCCAGCCAGTTCAGCCCTGTGAGCCAAACCAACGTCACTCCGGCTATTACGCCAACAGAGGTCCAAACATCGGTCATGAGGTGATGCGCATCCGCCTCCAGAGTGATCGACTTATGCTCGGTACCCGCTCGAAGCAATACTCTTGCAACGCCAAAGTTTATGATCGATGCAAGCACCGAAACCAAAAGGCCAATACCGACCGCTTCCAGTGGCTGTGGATGTATTAGACGCTCGACTGCTGTGTAGCCGATGCTCGCCGCTGCAACGACAATTAGAAATCCTTCAAAGGCACTCGAAAAATATTCGGCCTTATCATGACCATGTGGGTGTTCCGCATCCGCTGGCATGATCGCAATGGAGAGCATCCATAGCGCCATCAAGGCACCTGCCAAATTAACGAACGACTCAATCGCATCCGACAATAGACCGACGGAGCCGGTCAGCCACCATGCAACCCCTTTGAGCAGAATGGTCGCAACCGCAGCCGCAATCGATATGAAGGCGTATCGGCGCAGGTCAATCGGGCCTCTGCTAGTCATCTTCACGGCGATTTCCTCCCGGCATTCGGATGTCGTGCTCATCCGCACTTCGATGGCATTCAACGCAGTTTTTATAATCTCGAATACCTTCTTCAATGTGCTCTCGGCGAATCTTTTCAGGGGTGTGTTCGTGGCAACCGTAACAGGTGTATTGGCTGTAGTCGTTTCGTACATGGCACGTCACACACTGAACACTGTGGTCGCGGTCAAGTACGAAGAATTTGTCGTGATTGAACGTGGCCGGTGTCCACCTTTCCTGGCTGTGGCATTGAGCGCAATTACCGGTAATCTGCTTGTGTAAAGAATCAGCCGGCGGTCTATGGCATTCTTGACACTGCTCACGGGTTGCGGCCTGCAAGAGCGCATGGCTGAAGTGTCCATGTATCTTGAAGCGCTTCACGCCAGCATGATCGCTATGACACGCCACACAATCTTGTTTCGTCAGCTTTTGATGAAATGCCGTTGAGGTCAAAGGCTTCTGAATGGGTTGCCCTTTGGTATCTAGCCGACCGATATCATCTGACTTGTGACAGGTTGTACAGCGCTCCGAAGAGGCTCCTCGAAGTCCTGCATGGCAGGCAAAGCAATCAGTCTCTAATTGCCGATGTCCAACGATGAGCTTTCCGGGGCTAACCATCAAATGTGGATAGGCGAACGTTAGGACTACCAAGACAAGCAGGTTGGTAGCGATCACCCATTTGACAATGCGATTCATTGCCAGCCCCAGAATAGAAATACGCTAATGATGTGACCAAGACTCAGCACGGCGAAAACGATAAAAATCGGGATATGAACTTTGCGCCACTGAGTCATTGCATCAAAAGTCACTGAATCCCAAAAAACTGCTTGCTCGACTTCAGGTCGAGATAGACCGCGCAATTGGTAGCTGTCACGTTGTGACTGAACGTGTTCGCGGGAGCGTTGCAGCAGCATCTTGCCGACCAACCCGCTAATGACATTGATACCCATGGCCACAGTGGCCAGCCAAGGAAGAATGGCGTTGAAGTGAATGCCTGCATGAATCAGAACTAGCAATGACCCAAGCCAGGCAGCCAGTTCATGCATATTCAGATAGCTCTTCGGATTCCCCGTCTTGATGTATTTCCGCTTACGTAGTGAATACATCAGGGATCCGATGATAAGTATCGTTCCAGGAATGCCCAAGTATCGTCCGACCCACACCAGATTCAATCGGTGCAAGAGGTAATCTCCGGCAAGCGTCAAAACACCAAGGAGCAACACCAGGAAAGCAAAGGGCAGGATGTGCTCTCGCCAAAGGGTGGAGGGAAAAATTGGCATCAGGCCTCCAGAACGACGTCAGTGACAGGGATGCATACGCAGAGCAGACAGTTACCAGGCTCTGAATCGAAGTCAGGCGAATGTGAAAACTTCACCTCTCCACTTTGAATTCGCGTTTCGCAGCTACCACAGCCACCAGCACGACACCCCGACTCAACTTTTACCCCGTTGCTTTCTGCAAACTCCAGTAGGCTGTTGGACGTGCCGTCCCAAATGAACTGTTTGTTAGATTTGGCGAAGGTCACCATCACAGTTTCGGTACAGCTCTCGGAAACCTTCGGCTCGATGGATGATTTGCGTTTTATCGACGCAGGTCCGAATGCTTCAAAATGAATTCGTGAGTCCGGAACTCCCCAGTCTTCAAGGGCATCGACCAAGCTTTCCATCATCGGCGTCGGACCGCATATATAGAAATCGAACGGTTTCAGCGGTAACTCTGTCCTTAACAGCGCGACATCAATACGACCCCTATGGTGAAAATCGCGCGCCATCATGTCACCCGGTAGCGGCGCGCTAAAGCAGATGTGCAGCTTGAAATTCGGGTGTTGGGCTGCGAGCGCCAGAAGATGCGCCTTCATAATCACTTCAGCGCTATTTCGCACGCCGTAAAACAGCCAAACTTCACGTTCAGGCTGGTGATTCACGATCCAGTTGAGCATGCTCAACATCGGTGTGATACCGATTCCTCCGCCAATCAGTACAACTGGAGAGGCTTCGTGGTTGAGATAAAAATGTCCTGATGGAGCCCGAACTGCCAATGATGTGCCTACGTGTACATGGTCGTGGAAAAAATTGGATGAGCGGCCAGGAGGTAGGGAGGTGCCGTTAGGCGTTGGGACGCGCTTTATCGAAACCCTGTAAGTATCATGAGCAGGCGAATCCGAGAGGGAGTAGCAACGGATGAGTTCTTCCGCCGTGCCTCCTGGAGTCGGGATGGCCAGTTTGAAGGTAAGAAACTGTCCTGGCTTGAATACGGGAAGTGACTGCCGATCCTCTGGACGTAGATAGAAGGAGCAAATGGCTCCGTTACCATCTTCAAGGGTTTTCTGAATAACCTTGAAAGTCCTGAATCCTTTCCAGCCCTCGGAAGCAGTGTCAGTCTGCAAACTATCGGACAGAGTTGCAGGACTCTTGCCATTGGCCTGATCCTGCAACGATATATAGCGCTGCCAGTGGCGCCAGAAGACAATGCCCAGCCAAAGTGCCAGCTGAACAACAATGCCCAAGGCTATCCACAGGAGGAGCATGGCTGAGGTCATATTGCTCTCTATTGGTTCAATGGCAACATGCCAAATTGATTGGCCAGTCTAGCGTAGTGACCTTAGCTGAGTCTTAAGGAAGAAGAGTTAGACCAAGTTCAGGCAAAAACACACATAGCCAAACCATGAAGAGGGAAATATTCCCACAAATAAATTGACTGTATTCAATTAGACGGCCCCTCTATGCATAATTTGCTGTTCTACCGGCTGAGACAACAGACCATTTAGCCGAACGATGCCGCTAAGAATTTGAGTGGCTTTCAGGGGGCCTTAAGCTTCAGCAAGTACATTGGGCAGGAACAGAAAACAATTCCTCTCTGCTATCGCCAATGCACAAAACAAAATTTCTCGTCAAACGATCGCGCCACGAACGAATGAAAGGGACTTCCCCGTCCCGAGGTAGCGGCGGAAGCCGCTGGCAGCAGTTGCTGACATGATTGAGTTTCCACACCAAATCATTCGTTCGAAAGGGGAAGTCCATGAATATTGTCACCGTAGGCATCGATCTTGCCAAGAATGTATTCGCTTTGCATGGCGTTGACCAGTATGGCAAAGCCATTTTTATTAAACCGAAAGTAGTTCGTGGCCAATTGCTCGAAATGGTCGCTCAGCTGCCGCCTTGTCTGATCGGCATGGAAGCCTGCTCTGGTGCGCACCACTGGGCAAGAGAGTTCAGCCGCTTCGGCCACACCGTGAAGTTGATGGCTCCGAAGTTCGTGGCGCCGTACCGGATGAGTGGCAAGCGCGGGAAGAACGATGCCGCTGATGCCGCCGCCATCTGTGAAGCTGTCACTCGGCCGAACATGCGCTTCGTACCGGTCAAGGACGTCGACCAGCAAGCCATTCTCTGTCTGCACCGCACCCGGCAAGGCTTTGTCGAAGAACGCACCGCGCTCTATAACCGCTTGCGCGGCCTGATCAGTGAATTCGGCATTGTCCTGCCGCAGAAGGTGGAACCCCTGCGCCGGGAAATCGGTGCCCATCTCGAAGTACTCCCGGGCTGGGCGAATCGCTGTGTCGGCGACCTGCTTGCACACGCCGACCGGCTCAACGAACGCATCGACGAGTACGACAAAGCCATCGCCCAAGCCGCCAAACAAGACTACCGCAGCCGACTCTTGATGCAACTCCCGGGCATTGGCCCAACCACAGCCAGCGCCCTGGTCGCCAGCCTGGGCGGCGGTCACGACTTCAAGAACGGTCGGCAGCTCGCCGCCTGGGCCGGACTTGTTCCTGGCCAATACAGCAGTGGCGGCAAAGCCCGGCTGGGCAGGATCACCAAAGCTGGAGATGCTTACTTGCGCAGTCTGTTGGTGATGGGCGCCCGATCCGTTCTAGCTGGACTCGGCGACAAGCAAGACCGGTTCAGTCGTTGGGCCAGGAACCTGGCTGAACGACGGGGTTACTGGAAAGCGGCGGTCGCCATCGCCGCCAAGAACCTGCGGCTGGCCTGGGCGGTCATGCACTACGGCGAAGATTTCCGACTCGCCACTGCGTAAGCGGCGGAAAAGCAAAAGCGTCTGTAGGAAAAACAGGAAAGGAATCACCGGCCGTTCGCTGGCGGCCCAAGACCAGCGAAGCACTGCAGCGTTGATGTGAAGCGGGTTGGACCCGCGCGGGGAGAGCCTGATTAACTCCAGGGGAGGCAAGCGACTCCCGGCTAACGAATGAGGCCCCCGCGCGCGTCTTTCATCAGGGTCCGGGCAAAAGCCCAGCATGACCGGTTGTAGTACCGCAGTCCTTCACCTTCTCGCACCGACACGGCAGGGTTCGATGAACAGAGAGAATTCAGGAACAGGAATGAAACGATAAAACTTCAGAACGCTTGCGGAAAATGGGGAAGCCCTTGTAGAAGCGGGTTGGACCCGCGCGGGGAGAGCCTGATTAACTCCAGGGGAGGCAAGCGACTCCCGGCTAACGAATGAGGCCCCCGCGCGCGTCTTTCATCAGGGTCCGGGCAAAAGCCCAGCATGACCGGTTGTAGTACCGCAGTCCTTCACCTTCTCGCACCGACACGGCAGGGTTCGATGAACAGAGAGAATTCAGGAACAGGAATGAAACGATAAAACTTCAGAACGCTTGCGGAAAATGGGGAAGCCCTTGTAGAAGCGGGTTGGACCCGCGCGGGGAGAGCCTGATTAACTCCAGGGGAGGCAAGCGACTCCCGGCTAACGAATGAGGCCCCCGCGCGCGTCTTTCATCAGGGTCCGGGCAAAAGCCCAGCATGACCGGTTGTAGTACCGCAGTCCTTCACCTTCTCGCACCGACACGGCAGGGTTCGATGAACAGAGAGAATTCAGGAACAGGAATGAAACGATAAAACTTCAGAACGCTTGCGGAAAATGGGGAAGCCCTTGTAGCGAGTTAAGGACCTTGGACCTCCGGAAGAGGGCGAGCGCAGAGTAACCCCAGAGCGGCAGGTAGTAGTTTTAGGCGTCAGGATCCAAAGCGCTTGTTGTTGGGATTAAGTTGGTTCGCATGGTTGTTCAGCGCATGACGATGGGCGTCATTATTGGGGTTGAGGCTATTGCTGCGGTCATTATTGCTATTGAGCAACAATTGTTCGTTTAGGTAATAACCATGGGAGCCAAGGCCCAAATTGACACGCACATCGACAATGTTGACACCGGAATAAGGCCTATCCAGCAAGTAAAGGTAGTTCCAGATGTCATCTTTGTCACCGATGTCGATATCCACGTTAGCGCGTTTGGCCGTAACAAAGGGATCCAGTTCGCAAAGACAACGAGCGCCAGGACGGGATTCATCACAATGGCTGCGTAGTAATACCGGCTCAACCCTACCCAACATGTCGCAAAGTTCCTCTACCGTTTTGCATTGGTGCAGTCTAGGGCTACCGCCGGCTACCCAATGGCTTCGCCGGCGATGCGACGTAGGCATGAGACGCGTTTTGTGGATGCTGGCCAGCATGGTGACTTGCTTCCAGCTAAGGTAGCCAGCTTGTTGAGCGACAGCCTCCAAGGATGCGGCGAGTGGTAAGCCGGTAGTGCCGCGGTGTTGCTTGGCCTGCCGCTTAAGCTTTTCTAACGCGGTGGCACTGATGGTGTTGGTTTGCATACGTTCTCCATGTCGTAACGCGGAAAAGCAGTGCCCATTGCCGCTACCCGCAAAACCATGGGGAAGACGATTGCAAAACAAAAAAATGTCGTTCCGGCGAACCAGATGAGCCTAGATGGGCAGCTCGCATCGACTTGTGCGATGGGCAAATTATACCGAGCAATGGTGTGCAGGCAAGAATTGCCATACAACATGGCGCAGAAAAATACCTACATACTCATTTGGCAGCGTTCCTTCGCTCTTAGCCGGGGAGAAATTCGACATAGCACCAGAAAGCACTCACTCACCGGAACCACGGATCTGGCTACACCGCTCCACGCTACTAACGACGTTTCCATTGAGCACCATCAGTTGCCGAGTGGCAGCTAATCATCACATTGCTGTCTGATCCTTAGCGCTGAAGCAAGGTCGGCTTTGGCCGAGGTGCGGTAGTACGAGCATAGCTCCGAACGACCGCTCGACTCAGTAACCTGTCATTGCTGTGCGCGGCAGATGAAGGTCCAGATTAGGTCGAAAGCACTGGACAGCAGTCATCGCAAGTACCCCTCAAAGGCCGGTACGATTCACTCTTGTGAAGTTCGGCACCGACCAGCGATCGAAATCATGGTCCAACTGAGATCGAAACATCATCACCTTCAAAATAGAGTTCCAAAGCCTGCTGGAGATTCGACAGCGCTTCTTGTTCGGTCACTCCGTCGCTTGCTACCTCGACATCGAGGCAACGGGCAACAAAGACATCTTCTTCCGCGACAACCGAAACTTTCAGCACTCTGTTCATGACTACGACTCTCACAAAAACTGGCATCTAGCCCAAGGACATGATCTGTTAATCATGAAAATGGCCCCCGGGTTGCGGGGACCTTCTCTCACCTACGCCAGGATCGAAGCACAAGCCAAGCAAGCAGCCTTAATGGTGCAAAGTACCCAACGGCGCCATCCTGCATTGCATGAAGAAATGCTCTCGCTGGTGTACCACTCGCACTCACGGACCGCGGATTTAATCGATTCCACTCGGCGAGGTAACGCGACTTAAACGATAATTCCATACCCTTCCTCCTTCATCGCAGGATTGGCTGCCGACAGACACTGAGCAATATTGCGCTGCACCCGGACATACCCTTGCAGGGTTTGGTATCGTGCAACGGTTATGGCGTTGCCAGGCTTGAACTCGATCGCCAAACAAATTTCCGCGTTACAGCTCGTCCAATACACTCGATCACCGGTCGCCAGACTAATCAGATCACCATTCACTGTCTCCACGAAATGAGGCAGTGCATGCAGTTCATCCCAGAGTTTTCCCTGCTGTTCTCGTGTTGCGTACTCTACCCCGATGGCTGGAAATTCCGCAGGTTGCGGCTTAACCCGCCCTCCGTACTTGCGATAAAACCACGGCGTGCCAAGCAACAAGAATCCACCGGCAATCAGCACTAAAGGGAAGACCATGAAACTCGCGAAACTCCGACTGAAGTGGTCGTAGACCAGCCAGTTTCCCCCAACCATTAGTGCAACAGCCGCTACGCTGCTAACGAATGCTCGTCGTTTGGCGGCTCGATTCACCGCATCTTCATATTCAGTTAGCGCTCGCACTAGCAAGAAGAGCACAGCAGCCAAAGCAAATAGGATTCCCCAGGAAAATGCCTGCTCATCAAGAATCGTTGAAGCCATCTTTTGTCCCTCCTAGCTACCGAAAGCTGGGGACACCGCTTCGTTGGTTAAACGATCGGCAGTGGCCAACAAGGTTGCCTCTATAGAGAGGCCGCTTCTCGATTCATAGGTACGCCGAGCAATCAGTGCGTGCACCAAGGCGAGGTATTGGGCATCTGACACAATGACCCGGCTCCTGGCAACTGCCAACCACTCAAGGATCGTGTTCTGATAACCAATCCAGTAACCACGATCAGAGAGGACATAACCTTCGGCAGACAGACGGTAGTCATCAGCTTTCCCAGCATCGTGCAGTAATGCAGCTGCAATCAGGACTTGATTCGAGATATCTGGAAGCCCGCGGGTAAGTACGGCAGCCTTTTCTGTCACAGCCACCGCGTGTTTGAAGTTTCGTCCGGGCGCCCACGGGTAATCACTCGAACCCAAGGGCCCAGTGATGTAGCGGTAGAAACGCCCTCCATCCCACATCACCGCATTGAACAGATGTTGCAGTGACCTCCCCATCTGGCTCCAGAGTACCGCAGCCTTCTGCACAAGAACTCGATCGGGGCACCAGGCAACGGGAACGGTCTGGAATGGATTTACGGCCGAAATAGGCTTATCAATCAACTCAACACGGCTGACAGGAAGTCGACCATTTTCCAGCTGGCTCGTACATGCGCCACGCAGTGCCACACAGCAGCCCCGCTTAAGACGGCTATCGACATGACTTGACGTCCAGACTGCTGTGATCTGCGCATCGTCATGATAAAGAACTGCCTCGTTCAAAATCTCGCGGCTGCCTTTCAGCGGCAGGCGCACAAGGCTGACCAGGCGAAAGTAGGTTGGAAACGTATTGGTTTGCATGGTCAGGCTCCTTGCACAAAATTGGTAGTCACTTCAGCGCCAAGATTGGCGGCAAGCAGGCGTTCAATGGCAGAGCCATCGCGCCGCGTCAGATTTGGGACGTAACGCGAATAGACGCGAAACAGCATTTCCGTCGTGGTATGCCCCAATTGCCGAGCAATCCACTCTGGGTTCTCCCCTGCAGCCAGCCAAAGGGTCGCAGCGGTATGCCGACACTGATAGGGCCGCCGGACCTTCAAACCAAGGTGGCGCAGTAATGGCTTCCAGACACGGTTGTTGACGTTTTTGTAGTCGAGCGGGAGCCCCTCCCGATTGCAAAACACGAAACCGGAAATGTTGCGCGTGCTCTTCTCTTGCTCCTTCAGCGCGTCGAAAACCACTTGTGACATCTGGATCTCGCGCTGCGACGAATCGGTCTTGGTGTAGGTTTCTTCACCGCCGACGACCGTTTCCCGAACCAGAATTAAACGCCGCTCGAAGTCGACATATTTCCACTTCAAACCATGAACTTCACCGCTACGCATGCCGGTGAAAAACCGAACGGTGAAGTAGTGTTTGAAATCGGCACGAACCGTACCGATGATCGTTTTCACTTCTTCAAGGGAAAATGGATCGACATCAGTCCGTTTGACCTTGAGCTGTTTAATGTTCTGGAACGGCGTGCGAAAATTGAAGCGGTCGGCGGCTTCGCAGAGGATTTGCCGCAGCGGATTCAATATCTTGTTGATACGCGGGTTAGACAGCGTAACTTCCTTGCCCCGTGCCTGAACTTTGGCGAGATCTGCACGGAACGCAAGAATGTCAGCCTTGGTGATACCGCCGACCGCTTTATCTCCGAATTGGGGAATCAGCCTCTTGTCGATGTCATCGCGCACCGTCTTCTTATGAGAGGTTCGCCACTCGATCTCTTTTTCCGAGTACCAGACTTCCACGAAGTCTGCGAATCGTGGAGTCGGTACAACAAGCCCCGTACCGCTCGCAACTCCACCCTCTGTCGGCAAATGGGCAACCGGGTTCGACACTTGATCGAACTTCGCCGCATTCTTGCTTGAGGGGAAAAACTGCCGGTAGTCGAAGGTGCCGCTATTGATGGCCTCCTCAATCTTCTCAAGCACCTTGCCCAATCGCTTCCGGTTAGCAGCGGTATCGGTCAGCGCAGTTTGTTCGCGGCAGCGCTGACCTTGGAAGTAAAAATCGACAATCAGCAGCCCAGTCTCTTTCCGCTTCTGAATACTAGCCATGACAGATCCCCCCGTTTGCCATGGGAATACCAAACCCAGGCGCAGCGATGCGGCCCATGTCTTCCTCGATTTTTTCCCAAATAAACAGAATCTTTCGACCACCAAAAGGGCGGATGTAATGCACGCCCTCATGCAAGACGCTGTCTTTCAGGCGATCACGAATAGTGCGGGAATCGTATTTGATCCGAGCAGATAGCTCATCAGTTGTAAGGTAGGTCAGTGACATCTTGGATACTCCTCGATTGTTTAGAAGAACGTTGGTTTGTCTATGCATATCAACGTAAAACTAATTTAACACAACCTTTATCCGATGCAAGCCTATTTTTTCTTCTGTTAAACTAAGCAAACAATGATTCGCTACCGCATACAAGAATTACTCGCTGAGAAGCAGTTCAAGGAAGGGAGACGCGTCACCCTTATAGAGCTGGCAGAAGCCACTGGCATCAGTCGGGTCACCCTGTCGAAGATGGTCAATCAGCGCGGCTATGGCACGCTGACAGACCATCTCGACAAGTTGTGCGCGTTTTTTGGGTGTCGAATCGAGCAATTGGCGGAATACATTCCCGACAGCGAGGTCGTGGAGAAGTCGGGAAATGACAAATAACCCGTGCGTGACTGGAAGTAACAGTCACTGCATGCAGTAGTCGAATCGAGAATCTGCGAGATCGTTCGCAAGGAACGTAGTCACATACTGGTCGCAGAATAGTCACAGTATGGTCACAAAAGAAAAACGGGCTAGGTGTCGATCACCTAACCCGTTGATATCTTGGCCCGCCCGGCGCGATTCGAACGCACGACCCCTGCCTTCGGAGGGCAGTACTCTATCCAGCTGAGCTACGGGCGGAAAATGAGTGCGGATTCTACTCCTTAGTGCCCCCTTGCGTCCATGGCAGGCGATCGAATATGCTATCGGTAAATAACTTAAATGACAAAAACAAAACATATGGCACACAACAAGACTTATGAACTCAGTCATGACGACCTGAACAAGGTCATGGCTTCGGTCGATATCCCGGTTTGCCCCGGCGTCCTGACCGAGGCGATGAGTGAAGCGCAGAAGGATGAACCGGATATCCGCCGCCTGGCCGACATCATCACCGCCGACCCCGGGATGTCGGCGGCGGCGCTGAAGCTGGCCAATTCGCCGCTGTACGGTAGCGGCCGGGCGGTTTCGAGCGTGCGCAATGCTGTCGAGCGACTGGGGACGAAAAATATTGTCTGCGTCGTGGTGGCTTCGGCCCTGCGCGCCAGCATCACCGGCCTGCCGGCGGCCTGGCTGGAGCAGTTCTGGCGGCGCACCAGCATGATGGCCCTGGCCGCCAGCCTGATCGCCCGCCGGCTGTACGGGATTTCACCGGATGCCGCTTACACCTACACGCTGTTCCACGACGCGGCGATTCCGCTGATGATGAAGCGCTTCCCCAATTACGGCGAAGTGCTCGAGAAATGCGAGCGTGAAGGCATGCTGCTGGAACAGGCGGAAGCCCAGTTCTTCCCCTGCACACACCCGATCGTCGGCTCGCTGCTGGTCCGCAACTGGGGATTGCCGCCGATTCTCGGCCAGGCCATCCGTTTCCATCACGAACCGGATGCCTACGACCTGCCGGATCGCACGCTGCCCGGCGGCGCGCTGTCGTTCATCGCGGTGACCCAGGTGGCCGAGCACCTGCTGGCGGAAATCCAGCAAGGGGAAGACCTCGAGGTCGGCAGCGCGTTGTTCGAACGGGCAATCGACTATCTGGGAATTTCACCGGACGACCTCGACCGTCTTCGCCAGCAGGTCAATGCCGCCATCGAGGACGCCAGCCTGGCCTGATCAATCGAGCAGCGTCCGCGCCGCCTCGTAGCGTTGTGCGAAATAGCTGCTGCTCATGTTTTCGATGCGCACCCGGCCATTGGTCGAGGGCGCGTGGATGAAGCGGCCGTCGCCGATGTACAGGCCGACGTGGGAAAACGGCCGGTTCATCGTATTGAAGAAGACCAGATCACCCGGACGCAATTGCTCGCGCGGTACAGGCCGCCCCTGGCGGGCGATGTCGGCGGCACTGCCCTGAACCCGGCGCCCGGTGGCCTGGTCGAAGATGTAGCTGACCATGCCGCTGCAGTCGAGGCCAGCTTCGGGATTCTTGCCGCCGAAGCGGTAGCCGGTATCGATCAAGGACATCGCGTACATCACCACCTCGGCGGCCTCGCCGCTGACCGCCCGGGGCGGCTGGGTTATAGTTCCCCTGCCGTCGGCGCTGCGCGGCAGCGGGCTGCCGCAGGCGCTCAGGAGTAGCGCGGAGATCAGCAGCAGGCAGGAAAGGGACTGGCGCATTATTAAGGTCATTTCTTGAAGTTATTTATAACTTAACGTTTTTACAGGATTTTTCAAGCCCATGAACTTGCAGAACATGAATCTACTCCGTACGACCAACCTGATCGGCGGGCAATGGATCCCTGCCGACGACGGCCAGACCCTGACCGTTGTCGATCCGGCGGACGGCCGGGAGATCGGCCGCGTGCCCCGCTGCGGCGCCGCCGAAACGCAGCGCGCCATCGCCGCGGCCGACGCCGCCCTGCCGGCCTGGCGGGCGCTCACGGCACGCCGCCGGGCGCAGTTGCTGCAGGCCTGGAACAAGCTGATCCTCGACCATGCCGACGACCTCGCCACCCTGATCACCGCCGAAGGCGGCAAACCGCTGGCCGAAGCCAAGGGCGAGGCCATTTATGGCGCGTCCTTCGTCGAATGGTTTGCCGAGGAGGCCAAGCGCACCTACGGCGAGAGCATTCCCAGCCCGGCGTCTAACACCCGCCTGCTGGTGGTCAAGCAACCGGTCGGCGTCTGTGCCGCGATCACGCCGTGGAATTTCCCGCTGGCGATGATCACCCGCAAGGTGGCGCCGGCCCTGGCCGCCGGCTGCACGGTCGTCGTCAAACCGGCCGAGTCGACGCCGCTGACCGCCCTGGCGCTGGCCGTTCTGGCCGAACAGGCCGGCTTCCCGGCCGGCGTGTTCAACGTGGTCACCGGCAATCCGGTGGCCATCGGCAATGAACTGTGCGCCAGCCCCATCGTCCGCAAGCTGTCGTTTACCGGCTCGACCGCCGTCGGCCGCCTGCTGATGGCCCAGTGCGCACCGACCATCAAGAAACTGTCGCTGGAGCTGGGCGGCAACGCTCCCTTCATCGTCTTCGACGACGCCGATGTCGATGCCGCCGTCGACGGCGCGATTGCCGCCAAGTACCGCAATACCGGCCAGACCTGCGTCTGCGCCAACCGCTTCCTGGTGCAATCGGGCATCTACGAGGAATTCGCCCGCAAGCTGGCCGAACGCAGCCGGACGCTGAAAGTCGGCGCCGGCACCGAGAGCGGCGTCGCCCAGGGACCGCTGATCAACGCCGCCGGCCTGGCCAAGGTCGAAGCCCACGTCGCCGATGCACTCGCCAAGGGCGCCCGCGTGCTCTGCGGCGGCGCCCGCCACGAGCGCGGCGGCAACTTCTTCCAGCCGACCGTGCTGGCCGATGTCAGCCGCGACATGCTGGTCGCCCGCGAGGAAACCTTCGGCCCGCTGGCCCCGCTGTTCCGCTTCGAAACCGAGGAAGAAGCCGTGGCCATGGCCAACGATACCGAATTCGGTCTGGCCGCCTATTTCTTCACCCGCGACATCGGCCGCAGCTGGCGCGTCGGCGAGGCACTCGAATACGGCATGGTCGGCGTCAACACCGGGATGATCTCGAACGAGGTCGCGCCCTTCGGCGGCATCAAGCAGTCGGGGGTCGGCCGCGAAGGCTCGAAGTACGGGATCGAGGAATACCTCGAAGTGAAATACCTCTGCTTCGACGTCCGCTGAACGCTGGCCGGGATCGCCCGATCCCGGCTCAGCCGAGTTTCTTCAGCAGTTCTTCCTTCTTGGCGTCGAACTCGGCCTGGCTCAGCACGCCCTTGCCGACCAGGGTGTGCAGCTTTTCCAGCGTCGCCACGATTTCGTCAGCGCCCGCGGCAGCGGCCGGCGCTGTTGCGCCACCGACGCTCTGACCGATCATCTGGCCGAAACCGAAACCCGCCCCCAGCGCAGCCAGACCGCCTTCGTTGCGGGCGGCGTCGGGAATGCTGCTGGCCACCTGGTATTGGGTGTAGCGCTGCAGGTCGCCGAGCATGCCCATGCTGATGCGCTGATCCAGCGTTTTCTGCAGCTCGTCGGGCAGGGAAAAGTTCTGCACGACCAGGGACTCGAGTTCCAGCCCGAGTTCGGCAAACATCGGCGCAGCCCGCTCGCGCATCGCCTTGGCGAGTGCATCCTGATTGGCTGCCAGATCAAGGAAGGGAATGCCCGATTCGGCAAACAGTGTCGTCAGCCCGGCGACCAGGGTGTTGCGTAACTGTCCTTCGAGATCGTCGCGGCCGTAATGCTCGCGCGTGCCCGACACCTTCTGGTGGAAACGCAACGGATCGCTCAGCCGGTAGGCGTAGATGCCGTAGGCGCGCAGGCGAACGGCACCAAACTCGGCATCGCGGATGACGATGGGCGTTGCCGTGCCCCAGGTCCGGTCGAGTTGCAGACGGGTCGAGAAGAAATAGACATCGCTCTTGAACGGCGAGGCGAACAGCTTGTCCCAGTGGCGCAGGTTGGTCAGCAACGGCAGGGTGGCCGTACTCAGGCGATGGCGGCCGGGACCGAAGACATCGGCCACCTGCCCCTCGTCGACAAACAGCGCGAGTTGCGACTCACGTACCGTCAGGCTGGCGCCGTTCTGGATTTCGTTGTCGCGCATTGGGTAGCGCCAGGCCAGCGTACCGTCGTCACTCTCGGTCCATTCGAGGATATCGATGAACTGCTTCTTGATGAATCCGGTCAATGACATCCCTTTTCCCCCTGCGTCCGGTACCAGTCGATGAATTCAGCCAGCTGCATCGCCTGTCCGTAAAGATAGCCCTGTGCGGCCTTGCAGCCAAGGGCCAGTAACTGGTTGCGCTGCTTTTCATCCTCGACGCCTTCGGCCAGCGGCACCATGCCCAGGTCGCGCGCCAGATCGACGATGGTACTGACCACGCGCAGGCTGTCGGCCGAATTGAGCATGGCCTCAATGAATGACTGGTCGATCTTGATCTCGTTCATCGGCAAGCTGACCAGATAGCTCAGCGACGAATAGCCGGTGCCAAAGTCGTCGAGCGCCAGGCGGCAACCGAGCGCCCGGATGCGGTTCATGATCGCCAGCCCCTTTTCGCGCTCGAGCAGCAAGGCCGATTCGGTCAGTTCGAAGGTGAAGCGTTGACCGGGCAGCTTCCAGGTTTCCAGGCATTGCCCCAGCAATTCCGGCAAATCCTCGTCGCCCATGTCGCCGACCGTCAGGTTGACCGACAGGCTGATGTTCACGCCGGCGGCTTCGAGTTCACTGGCAATACGCATGGCGGCACGCAGCAGCCAGTCGGTATACAAGGTCCGCCAGCCGTTTTCCTCGATCATCCGGATCGCCGCCGGCGGCGCTACCCAGGCACCATCGCTGCCACGCCAGCGCAGCAGCAATTCCGCTCCCGTACATCGCCCGTTCTGCAAGTCGACCTGGGGCTGGAGATAGAGGGTCAGCGCGTCCTGCTGCAGCGCCTGATGCAAGGCATCGACCTGGCGGTAACGTAACTGCCAGTCCTCACCGAGGCTGGTCTCGAACCAGGCAAACGATTGCTGCCGGCTGCCAGCCGCCCAGCGCGCCAGGCGGGCGGCGTGCAGCGCCCCTTCGGGATCGAGCGCATGCTCGGGGAGCATGGCGGCGCCGATGGTGGCACGCACCATGATGCTCGCCCCGCTGAACAGACTGACCGGCTCGGTGAACATCTGCCCGATATGGGCAGCCGCCAGCGCCGGCTGGGACAGACTGTGGACATCCGGCAGGACGACCAGCCATTCGCCCTCGCGCCCGGCGAACACCTTGTCTTCGACCCGCAGGCGGTCGGCGATCCGCGCCGCCAGCATTGACGGCAAGCGCTGCAGGTCGTTGGCCGCCAGGTAATTGAAGGAATCGCGATTGACCACTGAAATCGACAACAGGCCGACCTGACGGTCCGCCCCCTGCAGTTCACGCAAATAGCGCAGGGCGGCCAGCTCGCCCGGGATGCCGGCGGCGTCCATGCGCGCTTCCTCGCCCAACTCGATGGCACAACTGACGGCGGCAATGACCGCCCGCCGCAAGCAGGCAAACAGGGCCAGCACGACCCGACCGACACTTTCCCGCTCGCCCAGCAACTCGTCTTCACAACGCGCGACAAAGGCGAAGAACAGGTGAAGTATCTCGACCAGCGCATAACCGCGCCCTTGCAGACCATGCCAGTCACGCACCCAAGCCTGCTGCCACAGCGGATCGGCCAGCGATACCGGCAGGTTCTCGCTCAGTTCGAGAAAGGCGAGCAGGACGGCATCGTCGGCCACGGCCGGCCGCATTTCCCGGACCGCCATGCGCCAGATGTCGGCCAGCCCGGACAGCGACACCAGATCCTCGGCGCTCAACCCGAACGCCTGAAAGTCGATATAACCCGCGTCCTTATCCGAGATAGTAGTCATGGGCAGACAAACCATAAGCGTCATTGGGCAGGGCGCGGACGATACGCACCGAAGTGCGTTCCGGATCGCGCAGGTCGATCACCTGATAACTGCGCACCGGCACCTTGTCGGCATCCAGCATCAGCAGGATGCGCGGGCGTGAGCGCTGGACGCGATTCTGCTGGATGACCACGCCGACATCGCCGCTATTGAGTTCGACCAGCGTACCGACCGGGTACAGCCCGACGCACTGGACGAATTGCTCCATCAGCACCGGGTTGAACTGCCGGTCGCGCAACTTGAACAATTCCTCCAGCGCCTGCTGGTGGCCGATGGCATCCCGGTAGGGCTTGTTGCGCAGCATCGCGCAGAAGGAATCGACCAGACCGGCAATCTCGGCCGCCAGGCCGATCTTCTCCAGCGCCAGGCCTTGCGGATAACCGCTACCGTCCCAGCGCTCGTGGTGGCGGGAAACGATCTGCAGCACCTCGGCCGGCAGATTGACCTGCTGCATCAGGATTTCCAGCGAACTGGCCACATGCGACTGGATCAGGTGGCGTTCTTCGTCATTGAGCGCATCGGTCTTGGCCAGCAACTCCGGCGGTACCTGGGTCTTGCCCACATCCTGCAGCAGGCCGGCGATCCCCAGCTCCAGCAGGCGCTGGCCGCGCCAGCCGATATGGCCGCCGAGCAACAGGGCATGAACCGTGACGTCCATGGCGTGATCGAAACTGTAGTCGTCCAGACTTTTCAGGCGCAGCAGCCACATCACCGCATCCGGGTTGCGCTGCAGGCTGCCGGCGACATCGCGCACGCCTTCCCGCACATTGGCGAAATCGAAGTGCTTTTCGGCCGTCACATGCTGGAAGGTCTTCTGCAGGGACTGCAGCAGGGCATCGTAGCGCGGCTCGACATAACTCAGTTCGCGACTCAGCGACTGAACATGGGCATCGCCCTCCTGGCCGTGCAAAAAATCCAGGAAGCGGCGCCGCCGCTGTTGCCGTTCGACCTGTTCGGCCGAGAACAAGGGACGTCGGCGCGCGGCACTCTGCTCTTCCTCTGCGGGCTTCTGTACCAGTGGAGCAGACTTCAGCGGGCGATCCAGGCGCGATTTGGGTGCGGCGTAGTGTTCGTTCAGCGAACGCGTGCGATCGATCTGGACAAAGCGGCATTTCTGCCGGAACAGATCGACCTGATCCGGCGAGGAAATGATGAAGCCCTGCAGGGCAAACGGAAAATCCGTCCACGGGCAGTCCGGTTCGACGATGAACATGCCGATCTTGAGTTCGGCAACCGGAATGATTTCCATGGGCAGTCAGCTCTCGGGAGACGTTTCGTCGGCCAGCACTTTCAGACCGAGTAGGGGAAGATTGTCCGCCTGCCGGCACGGCATGACAAGATGCTTTGTCAGCAAGGCCGCGTTGCCACCGGAAATCAGGCAAACCCGCTCGGCGCCGGGCAAGCGCGCCCAGGCACGCTCGATGGCGCCGACCTGCGCCTCGATTGCCCCACTGACAATGGCATCATCGGTCGATTGCGGCCAGTCCTGCCGCTGCCCGGTGGCAAACGGCAGTGCCGCCGTATTCCTGGCCAGCGCCGACAGCATCAGTTGCTGTCCGGGCAGGATCAGGCCGCCGAGGAAATGCCCCGAGGCATCGAGGCTGTCGACGGTGGTGGCGGTACCGGCCATGACCACCAGCAAGGCACCTGGAAGGAGCGAACGGGCACCGATCAGCGCACACCAGCGATCAACGCCCAGCTGCCCCGGGTTCCGGTAGCCGTTGCGCACCCCGCCGGCCGCGGCCGTCGAGGTGATTACGGTCAGCTTGGTCGACCACGCCCCCAGCGCCTGCCGGATCGCCTGTTCGGCAGCGGCGCCGGCGACGTTGGCCAGCATGATGCGCGCCGGCATCGGCCAGTCCGTCGTCAGGCGTGCCAGGTCCGCACAATCGGCATGGTCGAGTGCGCCCTCATGCAGCCAGCGAGCATCGCCCCAGAGACCGAATTTGATGCGGCTGTTGCCGCTGTCGAGACAGAGGATCATGCGGCACGCAGACTGAGGTCGCCGGCCAGGATGCGCGACAGGCCGGCAGCCGTCTCGAGCAGCAGCGCGCCGTCGTCGTCGACCCCGCGACAGACGCCAACCAACGGCACTTCGCCCTCGCCGAGCAACTGCACCGGGCGGTCCTGCCAGGCGTGCCAGGCGAGCCAGTCGTCTTTCAGCGCCGCGAAGCCGGCCTGGGCAAAGCGGTCAAGCACATCAAGCAGGGCCCGCAGCAGCGCCGCCAGCATGTCATGTCGTTCCGGGACGCGCGCCATGGCCTGGCTCAGGCCGGCCACCGCTTGCGGAAAATCGCCCGCCGGCTGGGCCAGGTTGATACCGATACCGATACAGGCCTGCGTACCGCGCCGGTCGCTGGCCAGTTCGACCAGCACCCCGGCCAGCTTGGCAAAACCAGTGTCGCCGGCGAGCAGGACATCGTTGGGCCATTTCAGGCGAACGCCGTTCGCCCCCAGCGCGTCGAGCGCCTGGGCCAGCGCCACACCAACCGCCAGCGACAGACCACCGGGAACGCGCCCGGCCGGCAAGCGCCAGAGCAGGGAAAAAGTCAGGCTGTCGGCAGGCGAAGACGACCAGCTACGGCCACGCCGACCGCGGCCGGCGAGCTGCCGGTCGGCAACGACGACGGTACCGGGCGGGGCACCGAGCGCCGCCCGGCGCAGCAGTTCGCTACTGGTGGAATCGCAACTGTCGAGGGCATCGACATCGAAACGACCAGCCTGCCCGGCCAGCCGTTCCTTGAGCAGTACAGGATCGATTAAAGGCATGCGGAGATTTTACTCCGCTGCCGACTCCTTGCCGCCATCAATGCCCAGATCGGCGATCTTGCGCGTGATCGTGTTGCGCCCGATACCCAGGGCCTGCGCCGCTTCGATGCGCCGACCACCGGTATGCGTCAGCGCCCGGGAGATCAGAATGCGCTCGAAAGCCTGCGACAGCAGTCCATGGACATCCGGAACGCCGCGCGCCAGCAAGCGGTCGACTTCGCCTTCCAGCGCTTTTTCCCAGTCACCGACCAGCATCTGCGGCGGAGCCTCGCGCAATTCGCTGGGCAGGTCGCCGACCTCGACCTGCTGGCCCGGCGCCATCACGGTCAGCCAGTGGCAGAGGTTTTCCAGTTGCCGGACGTTGCCCTGGAAATCCAGGCCGCACAGGTATTTGAGCGCCGCTTCTGACAGCCGCTTGGGCTCGACACCCAACTCGCGCGCGCTCTTCTGCAGGAAATGCCGGGTCAGCAGCGGGATGTCCTCACGCCGCTCGCGCAGCGACGGCAGACGGATACGGATGACGTTCAGCCGGTGGAACAGGTCTTCGCGGAACAGGCCGTCCTTGACCCGGCTTTCGAGATTCTGGTGGGTGGCCGCGATGACGCGGACGTTGGCCTTGATCGGCGAATGTCCGCCGACGCGATAGAAGTGCCCGTCGGACAAGACGCGCAGCAGGCGGGTCTGCAGTTCGGACGGCATGTCGCCGATTTCGTCGAGGAACAGCGTACCGCCCTCGGCCTGCTCGAAACGCCCGCGCCGTTGCGCCTGGGCACCGGTAAACGCGCCGCGCTCATGGCCGAACAGTTCGGACTCGAGCAGATCCTTGGGAATCGCCGCAGTGTTGATGGCGACGAAGGGACGTTCGGCGCGCGGACTGTGCCGGTGCAGGGCACGTGCCACCAGTTCCTTGCCCGAGCCGGACTCGCCGGTAATCAGCACGGTGGCGTGCGATAGCGCCAGCCGGCCGATGGCCCGGAAGACTTCCTGCATGGCCGGCGCCTGGCCGAGAATCTCCGGTACCAGCCCCTCTTCCTCGGCCGCACCACTCTGGTGCATCGACTCGTCGATGGCGCGACGGATCAGTTCGAGCGCCTGGTCGACGTCGAAGGGCTTGGGCAGGTATTCGAACGCGCCGCCCTGAAAGGCCGCGACGGCGCTCTCCAGGTCCGAATAGGCGGTCATGATGATCACCGGCACGCCCGGATGGCGCGTCTTCACTTCCTGCAGCAGCTCCAGGCCGGACTGGCCGGGCATGCGGATATCGGACATCAGCACCTGCGGCGGTTCGCAGCCGCCCTCCAGGCTGCTGATCGCCTCGCTGGCCGAAGCGAAGCTCTCGAACGGGATGCCTTCCCGCGACAGCGTCTTCTCCAGCACCCAGCGTATCGAGCGGTCGTCGTCAACAATCCATACCGGTTTCATGTTCTCTTGCCTCTTGTATCGCGATGTCCTGCTAGCTCTAGCAAGACTCAGGCCGACTCGACCGGCAGGCGCAGGGTGAACACCGTCTCGCCGGGTCGGCTATGGCAATCGATGCTGCCTTGATGGTGCTGGATGAAATTCTGGGCAATCGTCAGGCCCAGACCGTTGCCGCCCTCGCGCCCCGAGACCAGCGGATAGAACATGCGCTCGCGGATGTCCTCGGGGATGCCCGGGCCGTTATCAATGACCTTGATTTCCATGGCCAGGCGGTAACGCTTCTTGGCCAGCGTCACCTGGCGCAGAGCACGCGTGCGCAGGATGATCTCGCCTTGCCCGGCCATCGCCTGGGCGGCGTTGCGGGCGATGTTGAGCACCGCCTGGATCAGTTGCTCGCGGTCGCCGACCAGTTCCGGCAGGCTGGTATCGTAATCGCGGCGCACCTGCAGGCTTTCGGGGAATTCCGCGCGTAGCAGGCTGCGCACCCGCTCCAGGATTTCGTGAATATTGACGGTCGCCGGCAACATCGCCCGATGCGGGGTCAGCAGGCGTTGCATCAGGTCCTGCAGGCGGTCGGCTTCCTTGATGATGACCTGGGTGTATTCCTTCAGCGACGGGTTGCCGAGTTCGTGTTCGAGCAATTGCGCTGCACCGCGGATGCCGCCCAGCGGATTCTTGATTTCGTGCGCCAGATTGCGGATCAGTTCGCGGTTGGCCTGCTGCTGCTCGATCAGGCGCTCCTCGCGGCTTGCCGCCAGGTGATGGTCGATCGGCTGCAATTCGAGCAGCAGGCGCATGCCGGCCGCGATATCGGGACGCAAGGGCGTCACCGTGCAGTTGAGGTGCAGGGTCTCGCCATCGGCCCGGCCGAGCGCGATGTTCTGGCCGGTATAACCCCAGTTGTTGTGCAGGCCGTTGTCGATGGCCGACTGCAGGGTCGACGAGCATTTGCAGACATCGCCGAGACGACGCCCGACGACGCTGCGGCTGCTGACCGCCAGCAGGTTCTCGCCGGCCGGGTTGAGATAGCGGATGGCCTGGCTGTCGTCGATCAGGAGTACCGCCGAGGCAAGCAGGTCCAGCCCGGCGAAATTGGCATGGGTGACATTCATGATTTATCCGGAGAATTCCGCTCAGCGCAGATTGGCCAGCTCCCGTTGCAGTGCCTGCAGATTGCGTTCGTGCTGGGCAACCCGGTCACGATAGGGGGCTGCACGTTCCAGACCGCCGCTGGCGGCTTCGCGCTCGGCCAGTTCCTTGCGCGCCTGATCGAGCTTGCGTTGCTCGCCGGCCAGTTCCTGCTCCAGGATGTGGCGCCGGTCGGCATCGCGGGAGCGCTGGGTGTCCTGCTGCACGCGCGGGAAATCGGCCGGTGTCGGATTGCTTGCCGCCCTGGCCGCCGGCGCACGCGGTGCGGGAACGGTATTGCGCTCTTCGCTGACGATGGCCTGGCAGTTGTTATGCACGCGGGTATTGGAAATCAGCACCCCGCCACCGGCTTCCGTACAGCGATAGATCGTCTGCGCGGAGAGCGCCATCGGGACAAGCGCGCAAATCAGGGCAAGCAGTCTACGTGTCATTGGCATGGCTCCTCGTGAACTTTGCAGTTTACTGGGTAAACGATGCGCCGGTAAAAAGGTGAACAAAAAAGGGCGGGAAAGCCCGCCCTTTTTGCATTTCACTGCAATCGATCAGCAGCTGTAGTACAGATCGAACTCGACCGGGTGCGTGGTCATGCGGATCTTGTTCACTTCTTCCATCTTCAGGGCGATGAAGGCATCGATCCAGTCGTTGGAGAAGACACCGCCACGGGTCAGGAACTCGCGATCCTTGTCCAGGTTTTCCAGGGCTTCCTCGAGCGACGCGCAGACGGTCGGGATCTTTGCATCCTCTTCCGGCGGCAGGTCGTACAGGTTCTTGTCAGCCGGATCGCCCGGGTGGATCTTGTTCTGGATACCGTCGAGGCCGGCCATCAGCAGCGCAGCGAAGCACAGGTACGGGTTGGCGATCGGATCCGGGAAGCGGGTTTCGATACGACGGGCCTTGGTCGAGGCAACAAACGGGATACGGATCGAGGCCGAACGGTTCTTGGCCGAGTAGGCCAGCTTGACCGGGGCTTCGTAGTGCGGGACCAGACGCTTGTACGAGTTGGTACCCGGGTTGGTGATCGCGTTCAGGGCCTTGGCGTGCTTGATGATGCCGCCGATGTAGTAGAGGGCCAGTTCGGACAGGCCAGCGTACTGGTCACCGGCGAACAGGTTCTTGCCGTCCTTCCAGACCGACTGGTGAACGTGCATGCCCGAGCCGTTGTCGCCAACGATCGGCTTCGGCATGAAGGTTGCCGTCTTGCCGTACTGGTGGGCGACGTTGTGGGTCACGTACTTCTGGATCTGGGTCCAGTCGGCGCGCTGAACCAGCGTGCTGAACTTGGTACCGATTTCGCACTGGCCGGCGTTGGCCACTTCGTGGTGATGCACTTCGACCGGCACGCCCAGGGATTCCAGGGTCAGGACCATGGCCGAACGGATGTCGTGCAGGCTATCGACCGGCGGAACCGGGAAGTAACCGCCCTTGACGGCCGGACGGTGACCGGTGGCGCCGTTGGCATCGTTGGTTTCGCCAGACTTCCAGGCGGCTTCGCCGGAATGGATCTTCAGCGAGCAGCCGGACATGTCGACCGACCATTCGACGCCGTCGAAGATGAAGAATTCGGGTTCCGGACCGAAGAAGGCGGTGTCGCCAATGCCGGAGGACTTCAGGTAGGCTTCGGCGCGCTTGGCGATCGAACGCGGATCGCGGTCGTAACCACGGCCATCGGCCGGATCAACGACGTCACAGGTCAGGACGACGGTGGTTTCGTCGAAGAACGGATCGACGTAGGCGGTGGACGGGTCCGGCATCAGCAGCATGTCGGAAGCCTGAATACCCTTCCAGCCGGCGATCGACGAACCGTCGAAGGCGTGACCGTTTTCAAACTTGTCTTCGTCGAAGTGCGAAATCGGCACGGTGACGTGCTGTTCCTTGCCACGGGTGTCGGTGAAACGGAAATCGACGAACTTGGCGTCGTTTTCCTTGATCATGCTGATCACGTCTTGCGGGGTTGCCATACGCGTTAGTCTCCTAAGAAAACAAGGTGCCGACCAGTGCGGCACATAACAGTAAATCGTAGCGAATCGGGTTTAGCAGAAAGCATGCCAAGCACTGGACGCCAGATTTTCCATTGTGCCACAAGGGCATGTTCAATCCGACAACAAAACCACTGCACCAAAATAATGCACCATCGCGGTGCAGGCACCGTTATGGTGCGGACAACCAGTTCAAGCGCACGCGACGCACCATCGGCAGTTCTTCAAGGCGGGCCGCCAGTCGTTGCTCGACCTCCGCCAGGGAGGCAGCATCGACTTCGGCCAGCGCCAGATACAGGTCGATCTCGATCTTGCCGGCCAGATAATGCAGGACGATCTTCCTCGGCGCCGGCAGGTCGGCGATCAGAGGCGCGATCATCGGCATCAGGGCTTCCCGCCCCGGCAGCCCGATTGCCGCCAGGTCCGGCTCGAGGTCGTCCTCGGGATCAATATGGACGAGTACGTCGAGCACTTCCGGATGCGCGCGCAAGACCCGGGCACGTGCCGACTCGGCGATGCGATGCCCTTCCGAAACGCTGATCCAAGGATCGACCTGAACATGCGCATCGACCAGCACCTGATGCGCCATGCGCCGCGTACGCAGCGCGTGCAGACCGCGCACCCCGGGCGTTGCCGTCAGGCTGTCACGGATGGCACCCAACTGGGCTTCGTCCAGACCGGTATCGATCAATTCCTTGATCGACGACCAGGCCAGCTCGGCGCCCATGCGCAGGATCATGAAACCCATCAGGGCGGCGGCAAGCAGATCGAGGAAGCCCCAGCCGAGCAGCGCCCCGCCGATACCGACCACGACCACCAGCGCCGAGGCCGCGTCGGCGCGGGTATGCAGGGCATTGGCGGTCAGCAGCTGGGAACGTTGCTGGCGGGCCACGGCGATCAGGTAACGATACAGCCCTTCCTTCGCCACCACCGTCAATACGGCGATCCAGAAAGCCAGCATCTCGACCTGTGGCAGGATCACACCCGCTTGCAGACGCATGCCGGAGTCCCACAGGATGCCGCCGCCGATCAGGATCAGCGAGACGCCCAGCGCCAGCGTGGCCGCTGTTTCGACCCGGGCATGACCGTAGGGATGCGCCCGGTCGGCCGGCACCGCGCTCTGGCGGCTGGCCCAGATGACCAGGAAGTCGGACAAGAGATCGGAAAAGGAATGCAGGCCGTGGGCAATCAGCGATTGCGAATGCGCCAGCCAGCCGACCAGCAGTTGGGCGACGGTCAGCAGCAGGTTGACGACCACGCTGATCCAGGTGGCTTTCTGCGCTGCCTCGGCCCGATCTGCCGCCGTGGCGACCGGCGGCGAATGACCGTCTCTCATGAACTCTGTCCTATACTGTAGGCCTTGATTCTAGCAGCGATCCAAGATGGGCAAACTCAGGGAAATACTCGACCTCGCGCAAACCCGCGCCCGCGACCTCGAACGCCCCTACCAGGGCGAACTGACGCCGCGCGAGGCGTTTGAAATCTGGCAGGCGGCGCCTGGCGCCCGCATCGTCGACGTCCGCACCCGTGCCGAATGGGACTGGGTCGGCCGCATCCCGGGCGCCGTCGAGATCGAATGGAACCAGTACCCGGGCGGCGTGCGCAATCCGAACTTCCTCGCCGAACTGACCCGCCAGGTCGATCCGGAAGCGCTGGTCATGTTCGTCTGCCGCAGCGGCGTGCGCTCGATCGGCGCAGCGACGGTCGCCAGCGAAAACGGCTACAACAACTGCTATAACGTCCTTGAGGGCTTCGAGGGCGACAAGGATGCCAACGGCCACCGCAACAATGTCGGCGGCTGGCGACGTGCCGGATTGCCCTGGCATCAGGGATAATTCGCCCGCTCATTTTTTTGCCTTCACGGCGCGTCGACCGCGCGATTCACCGGAAACAGCATGCACACCGCGACCATCTCCTTCGACCCGTTCAACAAACTCTCCGACGAAGCCTGCCAGGAGCGCATCCGCGCCGCCCGCGCCAAGCTCGGCAAACGCGCCGTGATCCTTGGCCACCATTACCAGCGTGCCGACGTCTATCAGCACGCCGACCTCACCGGCGATTCGCTGAAACTGTCCAAGCTGGCCGCGCAGACCGATTCCGAGTACGTGATCTTCTGCGGCGTGCATTTCATGGCCGAAGTCGCCGACATCATGACCGCGCCGCACCAGATCGCCATCTTGCCCGACCTCGCCGCCGGCTGCTCGATGGCCGACATGGCCAACCTGGCCAAGGTCGAACGCTGCTGGCGCGAGCTGGCTTCGGTGCTCAACGTCGACAACGAGGTCACGCCGGTCACCTACATCAACTCGGCGGCCGACCTGAAAGCCTTCTGCGGCGAACACGGCGGCATCGTGTGCACCTCGTCGAACGCCGGCACGATCGCCAAATGGGCCTTCGACCAGCGACCCAAGGTGCTGTTCTTCCCCGACCAGCACCTCGGCCGGTGGACCGGCCACCAGATGGGCTTCCCGATGGACGAGATGGTCGTCTGGGACCCGGACCTAGAAATGGGTGGTTTAACCGTCGAGCAGATCAAAAAGGCGAGGATCCTGCTGTGGAAGGGGCACTGCTCGGTGCACCAGATGTTCCAGAAGTCGCACATCGACGCCTTCCGCGCCAAGTACCCGGACGGCAAAGTGATCGCTCACCCCGAGTGCAATTTCGAGGTCTGCGCGGCGTCCGACTACGTCGGCTCGACCGAGCACATCGTCAAGACGATCAAGGAAGCGCCGGCCGGCACGCGCTGGCTGGTCGGCACCGAGTTGAACCTGGTCGACCGCCTGGCCAAGGAAGTGTTGCCGCAAGGCAAGATCGTCCAGTTCATGGCGACCACCGTCTGCATGTGCTCGACGATGCAGCGCATCGACCCGCAACACCTGGCGTGGACGCTGGAAAACCTGGTCGAGGGCAAGGTGGTCAACCAGATCAAGGTGCCGGAACACGAGGTCAAGTTTGCCCGCCTGGCGCTCGACCGCATGCTGGCGATCTCCTGACCGCCGCGCCATGAGCCAGCCCGCGCTGCACATCGCCACCTACAACATCCACAAGGGTTTCTCGCAGTTCAACCGGCGGATGATGGTGCATGAGCTGCGCGAGCGGCTGCGCCACCTCAACCCGGACATCGTCTTCCTGCAGGAAGTCCAGGGCCTGCACCTCGGCCACGCCGAGCGGCATGCCGACTGGCCGGGTCGGCCGCAGCACGAGTTCCTCGCCGACGAGGTCTGGCAGTCGGCCTACGGCCGCAACATGATCTACGACCACGGCCACCACGGCAACGCGATCCTCTCGCGCTTTCCCATCCTGCACGCGCACAACCAGGACGTGACCCACCTGCAGTTCGAGAAGCGCGGCATGCTGCACTGCCGGATCGAGCTGCCGCAAGGGCCGGCGGCGCACTGCGTGTGTGTGCACCTGTCGCTGTTCGGGCATTCGCGGCGACGTCAGATGGACGCGCTGGCCGATTACCTCGACAGCCTCGACCAACCCGATGCGCCGCTGATCGTCGCCGGCGATTTCAACGACTGGCGAAGCCGCGCCTGCGAGCACCTGGCCCGTCGCCTGCACCTGCAGGAGGTCTTTTCGCACGCGGTCGGCGGCCGTCCGGTGCGCAGCTTTCCGGCGGCGATGCCGATGTTCCGGCTCGACCGCATCTACGTGCGCGGCTTCAATGTACAGTCCACCGCCGTGCATTACGGCCCGCCATGGTCGGCAATCTCCGACCATGCGGCGCTCTCGGCTTTCCTGACGAGGCATGGCACCTGATTTCGTCGCCGGCAACCGCCTGACGCTGCTCGAATCCGGGCGCGAGTACTTCCCTGCGCTGCTCGCCGCGCTCGCCGGCGCCGAGCGCGAGATCTACCTGGAAAGCTACATCTTCGCCGACGACCCTGTCGGCCACGAGGTCGCTTCGGCACTGTGCGCGGCAGCCCGGCGTGGCGTCATCGTCAATGTCACGGTTGACGGCTTCGGCGCCCGCAATTTCGCCGAGGATTTCCGCCCGCGCCTGGCCGAGGCCGGCGTGCGCTCGCTGTTCTACCGGCCGGAAATCGGCCGCTTCCATTTCCAGCGCCATCGCCTGCGCCGGCTGCACCGCAAGCTGGTCGTGATCGACGGGCGTATCGCCTTCGTCGGCGGCATCAACATCGTCGACGACGACAACGCGCCGGAGGAGATGCGTCCGCGCTACGACTACGCGGTGCGCGTCGAAGGCCCGGTGCTGGCGCAGGTGCACCACGCGGCGCGGCGGATGTGGGAAATCGTCACCTGGGTCAATTTCCGCCGCCGCTTCCGCCTGGCGCCCATCGTCAAGCCCTGCTGCGAGGCCGTCGGCGACCAGCAGGCGGCGTTCCTGATCCGCGACAACATCCGCCACCGCAACGACATTCTCCACGCCTACATCGACGCGATCGACGCCGCCGATGACGAAATCCTGATCGCCAACGCCTATTTCCTGCCCGGCATCCGCTTCGGCCGCGCCATCTTTGCCGCCGCCCGCCGTGGCGTGCGCGTCACCGTGCTGCTCCAGGGCAAGTCCGACCACCCGCTGCTCCACTACGCAACGCAGACGCTCTACGCCACCGGGCTCAAGGCCGGCATCCGCATCTTCGAGTACGAGAAGAGCTTCCTGCACGCCAAGGTCGCGGTCATCGACGGCAAATGGGCAACCGTCGGCTCGTCGAACATCGACCCGTTCAGCCTGCTGCTGGCCAAGGAAGCCAATCTGGTCGTGCACGACCGGCGCTTCGCCGGCGAACTGCGCGCCAGCCTCTACACCGCCATGCAGGACGGCAGCCGCGAAATGCTGGCCGAGGATATCCGGCGCCTGCCCTGGCCCTCACGCCTGCTGCGCTGGCTGAGCTACGGCATCGTCCGTCTGCTGGTCGGCATCGCTGGCTACGGCGACCGCCACTGGCGGGCCGAGGACCGGGTCAAGCCGCCGTCGCCGGAGCGCTGATCGCCGCCTGCCGGGGAATTGCGGCAAACGACCAGTGGGCAAAAGCCCAATCCCAGACCTCGGCAACCGTCGCCCGGCCCAATTCGGACGGCACCGGCTGCCCAAGAAATGCCAGCGCCCGCACCAGTTCAGCGGCTGCCATGCCACTTTCCAGCGCCGGCGCCAGCGTCTGCTTCGACCATTTTTCACCGGCCACATTGGTCGCCACCGGCAGGTGCGCGTAACGCGGCGTCGGGTAGCCGAGGCAACGCTGCAGCCAGATCTGGCGCGGCGTCGAGGCAAGCAGGTCGGCGCCGCGAACGACATCGGTAATCCCCTGGAAACGGTCGTCGACGACCACTGCCAGCTGGTAGGCGAACAGCCCGTCGGCGCGGCGCAGGACGAAATCGCCGACATCGTCTTCGAGCTGCTGGACGACCTCACCCTGCAGGCGGTCGACAAAGGCCAGCGGAACATTGTCGACCCGCAGTCGCCAGGCCCGTGGCGCGACACCCGGCGCCAGGCCGCTGCGGCAGGTGCCAGGATAGACCAGGCCGCCGTCGATCGCCGGCCGCGTTGTTCGGGCGGCGATTTCCTTGCGCGAGCAGGCGCAGGGATAAGCCACCCCGGCCGCAGTCAGTTCGGCCAGCGCCGCCGCGTAGGCGTCATCGCGTCTGCTCTGCCAGAGCACTTCCCCGTCCCAAGCAAAACCGAAGGCGTCGAGCGTGCACAGGATGTCGTCGGCAGCACCGGGGACGTTACGCTCGGCATCGACGTCCTCCATGCGCACCAGCCATTCGCCGCCATGCGCCCTGGCATCGAGGTAGCTGGCGACGGCAGCGATCAGGGAACCGAAGTGCAACGCACCGGTCGGCGACGGCGCGAAACGGCCGCGATAACGCAGTGTTTCCGGCGCAGACGCGGGCGGTTGAATTTTGTTACACACGTTCCGGAAACTCGTACGCAGAATTAGCACTCTCACTCGCAGAGTGCTAACATATATTCATCAGTTGAAGGAGGATTCTACGCTATGACCCAAGCCCTGGCGCTCCCAGTCCCCGCAGCAATCGGCAACATCGACGCCTACATCCAGGTGGCGAACCGTTACCCGATGCTGTCCGAGGCGGAAGAGACGCGGCTGGCCGAGCGTTTCCGCGACGACGGCGATGTCGATGCCGCGCGTCAGCTCGTCCTTTCGCACCTGCGTCTCGTCATATCCATCGCCCGCGGTTATCTCGGCTACGGCCTGCCGCACGCCGACCTGATCCAGGAAGGCAATATCGGCCTGATGAAGGCGGTCAAGCGCTTCGATCCGTCGCGCGGCGTCCGTCTGGTGTCGTTCGCCATGCACTGGATCAAGGCCGAGATTCACGAGTACATCCTGAAGAACTGGCGCCTGGTCAAGGTCGCCACGACCAAGGCCCAGCGCAAGCTGTTCTTCAACCTGCGCAGCCAGAAGGCCGGTTACGAGGGTGTCGACACCCTGTCCGGCACCCAGGCTGCCGAAGTCGCCGAGCGCCTTGGCGTCAAGCGCGAGGAAGTGGTCGAGATGGAAACCCGGCTGTCCGGCCGCGATCTCGCCCTCGAAGGCAACCCGGACGACGGCGACGATGCCTTCGCCCCGATCGACTACCTGGCCGACAGCCGCTACGAGCCGACCCGCATGCTCGAGAACAAGGCCCGCGCCGCGCTCGAAAGCGACGGCCTGCAGCAGGCGCTGGGTGCTCTCGACCCGCGCAGCCGGCGCATCGTCGAAGCACGCTGGCTGGCTGAGGGCGAAGCGGCGACGCTGCATGAACTGGCCGCCGAGTTCGACGTCTCGGCCGAGCGCATCCGCCAGATCGAAGCCAAGGCACTACAGAAAATGCGTGGCCTGCTGGTCACCAGCTAAGCCCGACGGCCCGCCGCCACCAGTTTGGCAAGGCAGCGCCCAGACACCCCGGTAGCCCCGGGGTGTTTTTCTTTCCGGAGACATTTATACCAATGGCGTAGCACCTTGGTCCAATAGACCAACAATTCATTTCGCATATGATGATCGACTATTCATTTTGGATGAAAGATCATCATGAAAAACGCCATCGCCAAAGTCAGCAGCCTGTCCGGAGAAGTCTTCGCCAGGACAGCCGACGGTACCCTTCGCCGCCTGCGCACCGGAGACTCGATTACCGAGGGAGAAACCATCGTTGCCGGGCAGAACGGCCGGACCAGGCTGATCCTCGCCGATGGCCGCGAAATCAATATCGGACCGCGCGAGTCGGTGGCCATGAACGCCGAAGTCGCAGCCAACCCGCCCCCGGCCGCCGAGGACAGCGCGTTCTTTTCGCGACCGCGCGAAGTGCGCAACCTTGCCCGCGCCTTGCAGGAAGGAGAGAACCTCGATGATCTGGTCGACGAAGAGGCCCCCGCCGCCGGCCTGGTCGGCGACGGCAGCGAAGGGCATTCCTTTGTCGAATTCCTGCGGATATCGGAAACCATCGACTCACAGAACAGCTACCGCATCGACGCCGGCGACCTGGGCATTCCCGACCTCGGGGCAGCACCGGCCGATGTGCTCGACACCGTTCCGCTAACCCTCAGCGCCGAACTGGACCCCGCCTCCGACAGCGGTATCCTGGGCGACAACATCACCAACGACAACACCCCGGGAATCATCGGCACCAGCAAGCCGGGCGCCAGCATCACGGTCACCATGCCGGGCACGGGCGAAGTACTGCTGACCACGGCAGCCACCGACGGCAGCTGGCGCGTCGAAGCCGGCCAGGCCCTCGCCGACGGCGCCCAGAACATTTCCGTCGTCGCCACTGACCGCACGGGCAATACCCTGAGCACCACGGTCTTCGTCATCATCGACACCGCGACCCCGAACGATGGGCAGGCGCCCATCGTCACCATCATCGAGGACGCCAACGACGACGGCTTCATCAATGCCAGCGAGCTGAACGGCGATGTCGATGTCCGCATCGCCTTCACCGGCGGCAAGGTCGACATCGGCGACATCATCCGCGTCAGCGACGGCAGCACCCGCATCGAGCATGTCATCAGCGCCGCCGACCAGGCCCGGGGTTATGTCGAAACCCGCTTTGCTGCCCCGGGCAACGGTGAAACCATCACGGTCACCGCCGACATCACCGACGCGGCAGGCAATACCAGCGCGCCTGGCAGCGATTCCGCCATGATCGACATTGATGTGCCAAACAGCGGCCAGGCTCCCGAGGTCGAGATCACCGAAGACGCCAACAACGACGGTTTCATCAACCGTGCCGAGGCCAGCGGCCCGGCCGACGTCAAAGTCTCCTTCAACAAGGACAAGGTCGATGTCGGCGACACCGTCCGCGTTTCCGACGGCACCACCAGCAAGGATTTCGTCGTCAGCGCCAGCGACAAGGCCAATGGCTTCGTCACCACCGACTTCCCGCTGCCCAGCGATGGCAGCACGCTCACCGTCACCGCCCACATCTTCGACCCTGCCGGCAACCGCTCCGCCACCGGCGCCGATTTCGCCAAGGTCGACCTCAGCACCCTGCTCAATCTGCAACTCGTCATCACCGAAGATACGAACAACGACGGCTTCATCAACGCCAGCGAACTCAAGGGTAGCGTCGGCGTGGACATCACGCTCCCCACCGATGCCATCGCCGGCGACCTCATCACCATCCACGCCACCGGCAATCCCACCCGGACCATCACCCTGATCCAGCCGCAGATCGACGCCGGCAGACTATCCATCGAACTCGACGCTCCCGCCAACGGCACCAATCTCGAAGTCTCGGCCCAGGTCACCGACGCCGCCGGCAACAAATCAAACATCGCCACCGATGCAGCCGTCATCAACACCACGCCACCCAGCCTTACGGTGCAACTGGCCCCAGCTTCGGACAGCGGCACCCAGGGCGACAACCTCACCAACGACAACACACCGGCCCTGACCGGCCGCAGCGACCCCGGCACGCGCATCACGGTCGTCATCCCGAGCACCGGCGAACAACTCAGCACCATCACCGACGGCAACGGCAACTGGCAGGTCACGCCGACCCTGCCCATGCCCGACGCTACCTCGATCGTTGAAGTCACCGCCACCGACAGCATCGGCAACAGCAGCAACACGACCCTGCCGCTGACCATCGACACCACACAGTTCAGCGGCCAGGCCGTCGCTATCCGCGAGGATGCCAACAACGATGGTTTCATCAACGCTGCCGAACTCCAGGGCGACATCGACGTCCGCGTCACCATCCCGAACGGCGCCGCCGTCGGCGACACGCTGACCGTCTCCGCCACTGGCAATGCTAGCCGGACCATCACCATCACTGCCGCCCAGATCGCTACCGGTTTCGTCGACCTGGCCTTCACGCCAACTGCCAACAATACCGACTTCATCGTCAATGCTTCCATCGCCGATGCCGCCGGCAACACTAGCGGCCCGGTCAGCGACTATGCGCGCATCCAGCTCTCGCCCCCCGACGCGCCCATCGTCAGCATCGTCGAAGACGCCAACGGTGACGGCTGGATCAATGCCGCTGAACTCCAGGGCAATATCGACGTCCGTATCGGCCTGCCGACCGGCGCCAGCGACGGCGATATCCTGCTGACCACCGTCAATGGTGTTACCCAGCCCCCCATCACCCTGACTGCCGCCGACATCGTCAACCAGTACATAGCCCTGCCCGGCATCGCCAACCCCGGTGAAGGCACCACCCTCACGGTGACCGCACAAATCCGCGACACGGCCGGCAACCTCGGCAGCGTCGGCAGCAACAATGCGCGTATCGACACCCTGCCGCCCGCCGTCACCGCGCGCCTCGCCCCCACCTCAGACAGCGGCACCCAGGGCGACGGCATCACCAACGACAACACACCGACGATCAGCGGCACCGGTGAAGCGGGTGCCAGCATCACCGTCACCTTGCCAACCGGCGAAACCCTCAAAACCACCGTCGCCAACACGGGACTGTGGTCAGTCACGCCACAGCAGCCGCTTGCCGAAGGCCCCGCGACAATCTTCGTCACGGCCACCGATGTCGCCGGCAACGCCGCCAATACCAGCGTTGATCTGACCATCGACACACACATCCCGAACAACAAACTGGCACCTGCCGTGACCATCACCGAAGATGCCAACGGCGATGGCTTCATCAATCGGGCAGAAGCCAGCGGCCCTGCCGACGTGAGGGTCTCCTTCAACAAGGACAACGTCGATGTCGGCGATACCGTCCGCATCTCCGATGGCAGCAGCGTCCGCAACATCGTCATCAGCGCCGCCGATAAAGCCAACGGCTTCGTCACGACCGACTTCCCGCTACCTGCCGACGGCAACACGCTCAATGTTTCCGCCTACCTCTTCGATGCGGCCGGCAACAAATCGGCCACTGGCTCTGCCAGCGCCATCGTTGACATCACCAACTACACCGGCCTCGCCATCGAGATCACCGAGGATGCCAACAACGACGGCTTCATCAACATCGCCGAACTCAAGGACAACGATATCGATGTCCGCATCACCATCCCGCAAGGCGCCGCCGTCGGCGACACCCTGACCGTCACCGCCGTCGGCAACGTCGACAAGGTGTTCACCCTCACCGCCGCCCAGATCGCCACCGGCTTCATCGACACCAAGTTCAACCCGACTTCCAACAACACCGACTTCAAGGTCACCGCCGCCATCACCGACCCCGCCGGCAACACCGCCGGCCCGGTCGAGGACAGCGCACGACTCCAGCTGTCGGCACCCGCCGAGCCCATCGTCACCATCCTCGAGGATGCCAACAACGACGGCTGGATCAACGCCGCCGAACTCCAGGGCAATATCGACGTCAGCGTCACCCTCCCAGCCACCGCCGTCGCCGGCAACACCCTGATCAGCACCGTAAACGGCGTCACTCAGGCACCCATCACCCTCACCCAGGCCGACATCTTCAAGGGTTCCTACGCCCTCCCCGGCATCCCCAACCCCGGCGAAGGCACCACCCTCACTGTCACCGCACAAATCCGTGACGCCGCCGGCAACCTCGGCAATATCGCCAGCGACTCCGCCACCATCGATACCCGTATCCCCAATGGCGGCCAGGCACCCGATGTCTTCATCACCGACGACATCAACAACGACGGTTTCATCAACCGGGCTGAAGCCAGTGGCCCGGCTGATGTCCGCGTAGCGTTCAACAGGGATCTGGTCAATGTCGGTGATACCGTCCGCATCTCTGACGGCACCACCACCAGGAATCTCGTCGTTACTGCCACCGACCAGGCCAACGGCTTCGTCACCACCGACTTTCCCATGCCCATCAACGGTGGCACCCTGACTGTCACCGCCTTCATCTTCGACCCCGCCGGCAACCAGTCCGCCACCGGCACCGACTTCGCCAAGGTCGACCTCAGTGCCCTGCTGAACCTCCAACTCGTCATCACCGAGGATGAGAACAACGACGGCTTCATCAACGCCAGTGAACTCAAGGGCAGCATCGGCGTAGACGTCATCCTGCCCATCGATGCCGTCGCCGGCGACCTGCTCACCATCCACGCCACCGGCAATGCCACCCAGACCATCACCCTCAATCAGGCGCAGATCGATACCGGCAAGCTCCAGCTTGAGTTCAACGCGCCGCCCAACGGCACCCAGTTCGAAGTCTCCGCCCAGGTCACCGACGCCGCCGGCAACAAGTCCAACATCGCCACCGACGCCGCCGTAATCAACACCACGCCGCCCACGTTGACCGTACAACTGGCTCCGTCCTCCGACAGCGGAACCAAGGGCGACAACATCACCAATGACGCTACGCCGACGCTCATCGGCGTCACCACCCCGGGCGCCCGGGTCACGGTCAACATCCCGAGCACCGGCGAGCAACTGCAAACCACCGCCGACAGCAACGGCAACTGGCAGATCACCCCCACCCAAGCCATGCCGGACGGCACGACCCCGGTTGTGGCAACGGCAACCGATGCCATCGGCAACACCAGCACGACCAGCCTGCCGCTGACCATCGACACCACGCAATTCACCGGGCTCACCGTCAGCATCCGCGAGGATGAGAACAACGATGGTTTCATCAATCTCAACGAACTCAAGGATGGCGACATCGACGTCCGCGTCACCCTGCCCGACGGTGCCGCCGTCGGCGATACCCTCACCGTCGCGGCTTCCGGCAACATCGCCCAGGTATTTACGCTGAGCGCCGCCCAACTCGCCGCCGGCTTCATCGACGTCAAGTTCAACCCGACCGCCAACAACACCGACTTCATCGCCACCGCCAGCATCGTCGACGCCGCCGGCAACAGCGCCGGCCCGGTCAGCGATCAGGCGCGCATCCAGTTGTCACCGCCGGATGCCCCCATCGTCACCATCATCGAAGATGCCAACAACGATGGCTGGATCAACGCTGCCGAACTCCAGGGCGACATCGACGTCCGCATCGAACTCCCCGGCAATGTTCAGGCCGGCGACCGCTTGCTGACCACCGTCAATGGCATCGCCCGGGCGGAAATCCTGATCACCCAGGCCGATATCGACCAGGGTTCCATCGCCCTGCCCGGCATCGCCAATCCCGGTGAAGGCAGCACCCTCACCGTCACTGCGCAGGTCCGTGACAGCGCCGGCAACTTCGGCAGCATCGGCGACAGTCAGGCACGTATCGACACCACGCCGCCGGCCCTGGCAGCCTGGCTCGACCCGACTTCCGACAGCGGCATCCAAGGCGACGGCATCACCAACGACAACACGCCGACCCTCAGCGGCACCGGCGAGCCCGGCGCCGCCATCACCGTCACCCTGCCCGGCACCGGCGAAGTCCTGAAGACGACCGTCAGCGCCAGCGGCACCTGGACCGTCACACCGACGCAGCCGCTGGCCGATGGTGCCCATCTGGCCCAGGTCGGTGCCACCGACGCCGCCGGCAATTCGAGCACCGCCACCGTCGCCCTGCACATCGACACCCATATCCCGAACAACCGCCTGGCGCCGACGGTGATCATTACCGAAGACGCCAACGGCGACGGCTACATCAACCGTGCCGAGGCAATCGGCAATGCCGACGTCCGTGTTGCCTTCACTGCCGATCTGGTCGAGGTTGGCGATGTGGTCGTGGTCTCCGCTGGCGGCATCAGCCGCGAGATCGCCATCAGCAGCAGCGACCGGAACAATGGCTACGTCAGCACCGATTTCCCGATGCCGGCCAATGGCGCCACCCTGACGGTCTCTGCCTTCATCTTGGACAGGGCTGGCAATACCAGCGACACCGGCCAGGCCAGTGCCATCGTAGACATCACCGATTACCAGGGTTTGTCCATCGAAATCACCGAAGACGCCAACAACGACGGCTTCATCAACCGCAGCGAACTCCAGGACAACGATATCGATGTCCGTGTGACCTTGCCCAACGGCGCCGCCATCGGCGACACGCTGACCATCACTGCCGTCGGCAATGTCGACAAGGTGTTCACCCTGACCGCCGCCCAACTCGCCGCCGGCTTCATCGACGTCAAGTTCAACCCCACCGCCAACAACACCGACTTCCGGGTCACCGCATCAATTGTCGACGTTGCCGGAAATACCGCCGGCCCGGTCGAAGACACGGCCCGCATCGTGATTTCGCCGCCGAGCGAACCGATCGTCACCATTCTCGAAGACATCAACAACGACGGCTGGATCAACGCCGCCGAACTTCAGGGCAACATCGACGTCAGCGTCACCCTGCCGGCCACTGCCGTCGCCGGTGATACGCTGCTGACCAGCATCAACGGTGTGGCACAAGCCGGCATCACGATCACCCACGCCGATATCCTCAAGGGCTCGATCGCCTTGCCCGGCATCCCCAATCCTGGCGACGGGATCACCCTGACCGTCGAAGCCCGCGTCAAGGACGCTGCCGGGAATATCGGCAACCCCGGCAGCGACAGCGCCACCATCGACCTGGCCATTCCCAACAATGGCGAAGCGCCCGCCGTCACCATCCTCGAAGACATCAACAACGACGGCTTCATCAACCGCGCCGAAGCCAGCGGCAACGCCGATGTCCGCATCGCCTTCAACCCCGCCCTCGTCAAGGCCGGCGACACCGTCCGCGTCACCGACGGCACCACCAGCCGGGATATCGTCATCACCCCCGCCGACCAGAGCAAGGGCTACGTCGACACCGACTTCCCCCTGCCGCCCGATGGCACCACCCTGAGCGTTTCCGCCTACCTCTTCGACCCCGCCGGCAACCGCTCCGCCACCGGCACCGACTTCGCCAAGGTCGACCTCAGCGCCCTGCTCAACCTCCAGCTCGTCATCACCGAGGACGAAAACAACGACGGCTTCATCAACGCCAGCGAACTCAAGGGCTCGGTCGGCGTCGACATTACCCTCCCGGTCGATGCCATCGCCGGCGACCTCATCACCATCACCGCCACCGGCAACCCCACCCGGACCATCACCCTGATCCAGCCGCAGATCGACGCCGGCAAGCTGTCCATCGAAATCACCCCACCGGCCAACGGCACCCGTCTCGAAGTCTCCGCCCAGGTCACCGACGCCGCCGGCAACAAATCCAACGTCGCCACCGACGCCGCCGTGATCGCCATCGCCCCGCCCGGCGCCCCGAGTATCACCATCGTCGAGGATGCCAATAACGACGGTTACATCAGTGCCGCCGAACTGTCCGGCGACATCGACGTGCGCATCGGTCTGCCCGCCACGGCCCAGGCGGGCGACCTTCTCCACGTCTCGGCCAATGGCACACCGATCGCTCCCATCACCCTGAGCCAGGACGACATCGACCGTGGCAATGTCGATATCGCCCTGCCCAATCCGGGCGATGGACAGCAGATCGTCGTCAATGCCCGGGTTGAAGACTTCGCCGGCAATTTCGGCCCGAGCGGCTCCGGTTCCGCGCTGATCGACATCACCCGATTCACCGGCCTGGCCGTGACCATCAGCGAAGACGCCAACAACGACGGCTTCATCAACCGCAGCGAACTCCAGGACGACGATATCGACGTCCGCGTCACCCTGCCCAACGGCGCCGCCGTCGGCGATACCCTCACCGTCACCGCCTCCGGCAACATCAACCAGGTGTTCACCCTGACCGCCGCCCAGCTCGCCGCCGGCCTCATCGACGTCAAGTTCAACCCCACCGCCAACAACACCGACTTCGTCGCCACCGCCAGCATCGCCGACGCCGCCGGCAACAGCGCCGGCCCCGTCAGCGACCAGGCGCGCATCCAGCTCTCCGCCCCCGGCCTGCCCATCGTCACCATCACCGAGGACGCCAACAACGACGGCTGGATCAACGCCGCCGAACTCCAGGGCGACATCGACGTCAGCGTCACCCTGCCGGCCACCGCCGTCGCCGGTGCCGTACTCGTCACCACGGTCAACGGCGTCGTCCAGCCCGAAATCCTGATCAGCCAGGCCGACATCAACAAGGGCTCGATCGCCCTGCCCGGCATCACCAACCCCGGCGATGGCACCACCCTCACCGTCACCGCCCAGGTCCGCGACAGCGCCGGCAATCTCGGCGCCATCGGCAGCGATTCGGCGCAGATCGACACCCGCATTCCCAACGACGGGCACGCGCCGGTCGTCGTCATTGCCGAAGATGCCAACAGCGACGGCCTGATCAGCGCCAGCGAGCTTCAAGGCAATGTCGATGTGCGCATCGAATTCGACGGCAGCAAGGTCGACGTCGGCGACATCGTCCGTGTCACCGACGGCACATCGACGCGCAACATCGAGATCAATGACATCGACAAGGCCAACGGTTTCGTCACCACCGACTTTCCGCCGCTCGCCGCCGGACAGACGATCACCCTACGCGCGCTGATCGAGGATCCGGCCGGCAACCGCAGCGACGAAGGCTGGCAATCGGCGCTGTTCTCGCTGGTCAAGCTCGACAACATCCAGGTGACCGTCTCCGAAGAAGGCTTGGCCGGGGGCATTCCCGATCCCACCGGCAACCCCTCGGACAATACCGACGACGCCTTCGCCACCGGCAACATCGGCGTCTCGGGTAGCGGTGGTGTCCCGCTCGAGGTCAGCGTTTCGGCACCGCCGGAAGCCATCACCTCGGGCGGCCAGGCACTGAACTGGTCCGGCGCCGGCACCACGGCGTCGCCGCTGATCGGGTACGCCGGCGGCAGCGAAGTCATCCGCCTGAGCATCGATAGCGATGGCAACTACCGGGTGACGCTGGCCAAGCCAATCGACCATGCCAACGGCCAGGACGAAAACGTCGCCACGCTGAACTTCAACCTCAGCGTCAGCGATGGCCGGACAACGGCCAACGCCGTACTCACGCTCGCCATCGAAGACGATTCCCCCAAGGCCGTTCCCGAAGCCGAAGGCGGCGCGATGCGTCATCAGGACACCAATATCCTGCTGATCATCGACAACTCGGGCAGCATGGCGGGTAGCCGGATCCAGATCCTGCGCGACTCGGTCAAACAACTGATCGAAAGCTACGACATGCTCGGCGACGTCGCCGTCCGCATCGTCGTCTACAACAGTTCGGCGAGTGCCTATACCGCCGGCTGGGTCAGCGCATCGACTGCCATCGCCTATGTCAGCACCCTGGGCACTGGCGGCGCCACCAATTACGACGCAGCCTTGCTCACCGCCATGCAGGCCTTCCAGTCCGCCGGCAAGATTCCCGGCGCGACCAATGTTTCCTATTTCCTGTCAGACGGCGACCCCAATGCCCGCAGCGACTGGGACGGCAGCGGCCCGATGGCCAACCAGGTCGGCATCCAGCCTGCCGAAGCCGCCATCTGGCAGGCTTTCCTGGAAAGCAACCAGATCAATTCCTTTGCTTTCGGCATGGGTACCGAGGTCCAGCAGAACAGCATGGCACCGGTAGCCTACAACGGCATCGACAAGACCCCGACCTCGGCCATCGTCGTCAGCAACGAGCGCGACCTCGCACCCATCCTGCGCGACACCGTCAACGCCAACTTCAAGGGCAATTTCCTCGATGGCAGCCTGCACCAGGGCACAGGCGCCGGGGCCGACGGCGGCCACCTGAACGCCTTCTCGATCGACGGCACCAGCTACTTCATCGACGGCAGCGTCAACGGCAGCAGCGCCGGCAGTTTCGAGGCGGCGACCCGGAAATGGACGGTCTTCACGCAAGCCGGCGGCAAGCTGGTCATTGACATGGACAGCGGCGATTACAGCTACACCCCGCCGATCAAGGATCAGGCCACGACCGAGCATATTGCCTTCAGCATCATCGACAACGATGGCGACAGCGCCTCGTCGACCCTGGCGCTGACGGTTCAGCCGCCACCGGACAAGATCATGGGGGGCACCGGCAACGACACGCTCGTGGGCACGGCAGGCGACGATTACATCGACGGTGACGCCGGCAACGACCTGATCATCGGCGGGGCAGGCGCCGACATCCTGAAGGGTGGCGCGGGTTCGGATACCTTCCAGTGGTCCTTCGGTGATCAGGGCAACGTCGGCTTGCCGGCGCAGGACCGGATCACCGATTTCACCCTGGGCAGCGGCGGCGACGTGCTCGACCTACGCGATCTGCTGCAAGGCGAAAATGCCGACAATCTGACCGAATACCTGCACTTCTCGGCAGTCGGCAACAACACCCTGCTTCAGATCAGCAGCCAGGGGCAGTTTTCGGGCAGCAACCATGCGGCGATGAGCGACCAGGAAATCCTGCTGCATGGTGTCACCCTGAACAGCCTGGCCGGTGCCGGCGCCACCGACGCCCAGATCATCAGCGAACTGCTCAAGGCGAATCTGAAGGTCGATCTCTGAAAACCTCACCGAACACCGCCCGGGCATTGTCGTCGGCCTGGGCGGCCAGGGCCGCGACCGGGATACCGCGCAGCGCGGCGATTTCTGCGGCAATGCGTGGCAATTCACCCGGCGCGTTGCGCCCCCGGCCGAGCCAGGCCGGCGGGATATCCGGCGCATCGGTTTCCAGCACGATGCTGTCGTCGGGCAGGGTGGCCGCCAGTTCGCGGATGCGGCGCGAGCCCGAAAAAGTCGCCGCGCCGCCAAAGCCGAGTTTGAAGCCCAGCTTGATGAAGGCATCGGCTTGCTGCCGGCTGCCGTTGAAGGCATGGGCGATGCCACCGCGGACACCGATGCGGCGCAATTCATGCAGGACAGCATCGACGGCACGGCGGACATGCAGGATGACCGGCAGGTCGAACTCTCGCGCCAGCTTCAACTGAGCGACGAAGAACTCGGTCTGCCGCGCCACGTCGCAGCCCGTCACGAAGAAATCCAGACCGATTTCACCGACGGCCACCGGCTGCTCGGCTGCCAGCCACTCGCGCAGCACAGCCAGATCCTGTGGTCCGGCCTGGTCCACATAAAGCGGGTGAATGCCGTAGGCCGCCACGCAACCGGGCAATCCAGCCAGCGCCTGTTTCTGTGCGGGAAAAGCCGACACCGCCACACCCGGCACGACGATGCCGCTAACACCGGCGGCCCGGGCGGCGGCGTACACCGCGCCCCGGTCGGCGGCGAATTCGGCCGCGTCCAGGTGGCAGTGGGTATCGATCATCCGCGCAGGAAGGGAAACTCCGGTGCCGGACGGCGCCCGCCGACCAGATCGGCCAGGGCCGCGCCGGAACCGCAGGCCATTGTCCAGCCCAGAGTACCGTGGCCGGTGTTGAGCCACAGGTTGCTCAGGCGGCTGCGGCCGATCAGCGGCACATTCGATGGCGTCGCCGGACGCAGGCCGCACCAGAACGCCGGCTCGCCCTCGACCGCCAGCTTGGGGAAAATCTGCCGGGTACGATCGATCAGGGCCTGGCAACGCACCGGGTCTGCGCTCAGATCATAGCCGTTGAACTCGGCTGTTCCGGCCACCCGAAGACGATTGCCGAGGCGGGAGAAGACCAGTTTGCGTTCGTCGTCGGTGATGCTGACACTCGGCGCATGGCTGTCGTCGGCCAGGGTCAGGGTTGCCGAATAGCCCTTGGCCGGATAGACCGGCAAGCCGATACCGAGCGGGCGCAGCAACAGCGGCGAGTAACTACCCAGCGCCAGCACGTAGGCATCGGCGGCCAGCAGCCGCGGGCCGCCCTCGCCATTGACGACCACAGCGGCCACCTGTCCGCCGGCGCTGGCGATACGCTCGACCTCGACGCCGTACAGGAAAGTCACCCCGGCCTGGCGCGCGCGCTCGGCCAGGGCCTGGGTAAACCGGTGAGCATCGCCCGATTCGTCGCTGGCCGTGTAGTCGCCCCCGACCAGGATATCCGCCGCGCCGGCCAGCGCCGGTTCGATCACCACGCAGGCGGCGGCGTCGAGCATTTCGCGCTCGAGACCGTGCCGCGCCATCAGCCGGGCGGCCGACATGGCCGCCGCCAGTTCGCTGCGGTCGGTATAGACGTGCAGGATGCCGCGTTGCAACTGGTCATAGTCGAGCGCCAGTTCCTCACGCAAGGTCTGCAGCCGTCGCCGGCTATCCAGCGCCAGCGCCAGGATCGCGGCGACATTGGCCTGGACGCGGCCGGGCAGGCATTCGCGCAGGAAACGCAGCCCCCACAGCCATTGCTGCGGGTCCGCCCGCCAGTGCCACAACAGCGGCGCATCGCGTCGTCCCAGCCATTTCAGCAGGCGCGGCAGGACATGGGGATTGGCCCAGGGTTCGGCGTGAGAGACGGAAATCTGGCCGCCGTTGGCAAAGCTGGTCTCCATGCCGGCAGCCAGCTGGCGGTCGACCACCGTGACTTCGTGACCGGCAGCCTGCAGGTACCAGGCACTGCAGGTTCCGACAACGCCAGCCCCCAGCACCAGGATTTTCAAGCCTCGCCTCCCCTTTCACGGGCGATGCGGGTGACTTCCGGCAAATGGCGGATGCCGCGCATGACGGCGGCCAGATGACTGCGGTTGGCGACCTGGATGGTGAAGTTCAGCGTCGTGAACAAGCGCTCGGGATCGGCTTCCATGGCAACGTGCTCGATATTCGAACCGGCCTCGGAAATGGCCGCCGCAACCTGCGCCAGCACGCCACGCTTGTTCTTGACCTCGACCTTGATGCGCAACTCGAACAGCTTGCCCTCTTCCGGCTCCCACTCGACGTCGATCCACTTCTGCGGCTCACTCGAACGCGATTTTCGGATTACCGGGCAGTCGTGGGTGTGGATGACCATGCCGCTGCCCTTGCGGATCGAACCGATGATCGGATCGCCGGGAATCGGCTGGCAACAGGGCGCCAGCTGGATGGCCATGCCTTCGTTGCCGTGGATGGCCAGCGTCAGGCCGCCGGGCACGACCGCCGCCATGTCTTCGCGCGCCAGCAGCCGACGGGCAACCACCGACGGCAGACGCTTGCCCAGGCCGATATCGGCATAGACCTCGTCCAGCGAATGCTGGCCGCTGGCCTTGACCAGCGAATCCCAGGCCGTCGCCGGAATCGAGATCGGCACCACGCCCAGCGACAACAACTCCTGACGCAACAAACGCTCACCGAGCCGCGCTGATTCCTCGTTCTGCGTCGTGCGCAGGAAATGACGGATCTTGCTGCGCGCCCGGCCGGTCTTGACGTAACTCAGCCACACCGGATTCGGGCTGGCCTCCTGCGCGGTGATGATCTCGACCAGATCACCGTTCTTCAGTTCGGTGCGCAGCGGCGCCAGTTCATGATTGATGCGCGCCGCCGAGCAGTGATTGCCGACGTCGGTATGCACCGCGTAGGCAAAATCGACGACGGTGGCGCCTTGCGGCAGCGCCATGATCTTGCCCTTGGGTGTGAAGATATAGACCTCGTCGGGGAACAGGTCGATCTTGACGTCCTCGAAAAACTCGGCCGAATTGCCCGACTGGGACTCAAGCAGCGACTGCAGCCACTTGTGGGTCTTGATCTGCAACTCGGCGCTGCTCTCGTTGCCATCCTTGTACAACCAGTGCGAGGCTACGCCGTCCTGGGCGACATGGTGCATGTCGCGGGTCCGGATCTGCACTTCCACCGGCGTCCCGTAGGGACCGATCAGCGTTGTGTGCAGCGACTGGTAACCGTTGGCCTTGGGGATCGCGATGTAGTCCTTGAACTTGCCGGGCACCGGCTTGAACAGGCTGTGCAGGGCGCCCAAGGCGAGATAGCAGCTGGGCACGTTATCGACCACCACGCGGAAACCGTAGATGTCGAGCACCTGCGAGAAGGACAGTTGCTTGTCCTTCATCTTGCGGAAAATCGAGTACAGGCTCTTTTCCCGGCCGAAGACCTCGGCGGTCAGCCCGGCATGTGCCAGCTTGTCGCAGATACCTTCCTGGATTCGCGCCAGCAGTTCCTTGCGATTGCCCTTGGCAATGCGCAGTGCCTTGGCCAGCACCTCGGCCCGATGCGGATAGATCAGGCGGAAGGAGGTATCCTGCAACTCGCGGTAAAGCTTGTTCAGGCCCAGGCGAAGAGCAATCGGTGCGTAGATTTCCAGGGTTTCGCGGGCAATGCGGATGCGTTTGTCGGCACGCATCGCCGACATGGTCTGGATATTGTGATGCCGGTCGGCCAGCTTGATCAGCACGACGCGCAGGTCGCGCGCCATGGCCATCAGCATCTTGCGGAAATTCTCGGCCTGCGCTTCCTGATAGGAAGCGAACTCCATCTTGTCGAGCTTGGACAGACCATCGACCAGTTCGGCGACCTCCTTGCCGAACTTCTCTGCCAGTTCCTGCTTGGTCGCCCCGGTGTCCTCCATCGTGTCGTGCAACAAGGCGGCACAGATCGCGTCGGCATCCATGCACCATTCGACGACGGCACCGGCTACGGCAAGCGGATGGGTGATGTAGGGCTCGCCCGACATGCGCTTCTGATGCGCATGCGCCTTGGCGGCGAAGGCGTACGCCGACTTGATGCGTTCAACATCAGCCGGCGGCAGGTAATCGAGGCTATCGAGGAAGACGCGGTAAGCGTCCTCCTGGTAATCGGGCGGAAGCGTGGGCGCAGGCTCCATCAGGCTTCACCGCCCCGGATGATCAGGCTTGGCCGCGATTGAGGACTTCCACGCCGACCTTGCCCAGCGCCATTTCGCGCAAGGCGATGACGGTCGGCTTGTCCTTGTCGACCTCAACCAGCGGCGTCGCGCCGTTGGCGATCTGGCGAGCGCGATGGGCGGCGGCCAGGGTCATCTGGAAACGGTTCGGAATTCTTTTCAGGCAATCATCGACGGTAACGCGAGCCATGGTCTAACCTCTATTCAATCTTTTCAAAGCAAACGGGAAAACAACGCGGGATGCTGCAGGCGCTGCTTGCCCGGACTCAGGCGCGAACTGCGCACGATGGCACGCAAATCCTGCAAAGCCTGATCCAGTTGGTCGTTAATGATAGCATAGTCGAACTCCCCGACATGGCGCATCTCCGCCTCTGCCGCGGCAAGACGGCGCTCGATGACGTCCTGCGCATCGGTGCCGCGACCGGTCAGACGCCGGCTCAGTTCGTCCATCGACGGCGGCAGGATGAAGACGCCGATCGCCGCCGGGAACAGCTTGCGGACCTGCTGCGCGCCCTGCCAGTCGATCTCGAGCAGCACGTCGTGGCCGGCCGCCAGCTGGTCGCCGATCCACTTCTTCGAGGTGCCGTAGAAATTGCCGTGCACCTCCGCCCACTCCAGGAACTCGTCGCCAGCGATCATGCTGCGAAAGCGGTCGACGCTGACGAAGTGATATTCCCGCCCATCCTGCTCACCCGGCCGCGGGGCGCGCGTGGTGAAGGAAATCGACAGATGGACACTGCCTTCCTCGGCCAGCAGCATGCGCACCAACGTGGTCTTGCCGGCACCCGACGGTGCCGCGACGACATAGAGATTCCCGGACATGGTCAGTACTCCCCTGGCGTCATTCGAGGTTCTGGATCTGTTCGCGCATCTGCTCGATCAGCAGCTTGAGCTCCATCGCCGCCTGCGAGACTTCGGTGATGGCGGACTTGGAGGCCAGCGTATTGGCTTCGCGATTGAGTTCCTGCATCAGGAAATCGAGACGCTTGCCGCAGGCGCCACCGGCCTTGAGCACCCGCTCGACCTCGTCGAGGTGGGTGGTCAGCCGGGACAGTTCCTCGGCCACGTCGATGCGCGTAGCAAACACGGCGACTTCCTGCAGGATGCGGTCATCGCTTGCGTTGCCGAGCGCTTCCAGCAGGCGCTGCCGCAGTTTCTCGGTAAACAAGGCCTGTGCTTCGGGAATGCGCGGGGCAACATCGCTGACGATCCGGCGCATGGCGCCCACTCGATCAACGATCGTCTGCGCCAGCTTGGCCCCCTCGCGCCCCCGGCTCGCCGTGAATTCGTCGAGCACCTCGTTGGCCAGCGCGAGCACGACCGGCCCCAGGGCGGCAAAATCGACGCCCTGCTCGCCGAACATACCCGGCCAGCGCAAGGCTTCGTTGACCGACAGCGGCGCCGCATCCGGCAAGCGGCTGCGCACCTGGGCGCCCAGCGCGCTCAGCGCGTCGAGCAAATCGACATTGATCTGCAACTGCTCGCCACGGGCGGCGGTGGCGTTGAAATTCAGGCGGCACTCGACCTTGCCCCGGTTCAGCCGCTTGGCAAGCAGTTCGCGCAGCGGCATTTCCATCGCGCGCAGGTCTTCGGCAACGCGAAAGTGAAAATCCAGATAGCGGGAATTGACGCTTTTTAGTTCCAATTGCAGCGTTCCACGCTCAAGATCGCGGGTTTTCACTGCATATCCGGTCATGCTACAAATCATCGGGGCTTGCTCTCCAGCTTTACAGGTCGGACAACACGCCCGACAATGCCTGTTGATTGCATCATAACCGCGAGATCGATGGCGCAACAAGCCAACCACCCGCTACCTAGCGGCCACCAGCTGGAGGAGTACACGATCGACCGCCAGTTGTCGCTGGGCGGTTTTTCCATCGTGTACCTGGCCCGTGATCCCGAAGGAACGCAAGTCGCGATCAAGGAATACCTGCCCAACAGCCTGGCGCTGCGGGCCAAGGGCGACATCAAGCCGATCATCAGCGAAGACCATCTCGGTCCTTTCCGCTACGGCATGAAATGTTTCTTCGAGGAAGGCCGGGCACTGGCCCGACTCTCGCACCCGAACGTGATCCGCGTGCTGAACTTCTTCCGCGCCAACGAAACGGTCTACATGGTCATGGAGTACGAGCACGGCCGCACGCTGCAGGAATTCATCCACAAGCATCAGGGCCATGTTTCCGAACGTTTCATCCGCGGCGTGTTCACACGCATGCTCAACGGCTTGCGGGAAGTGCACTCGCACAAGCTGCTGCACCTCGATCTCAAGCCCTCGAACATCTACCTGCGCGGCGACAATTCCCCGGTCCTGATCGACTTCGGCGCCGCCCGACAGACCCTGGCCAGCGACCAGCCCATGCTCAAGCCGATGTACACCCCGGGCTTTGCCTCGCCCGAACACTACGGCGAACGCAAGAATCTCGGCCCGTGGAGCGACATCTACAGCGTCGGTGCCTCGATGTACGCCTGCCTGGCCGGCTCGGCACCGCAAGCGGCTGACGAACGCCTGAAGAAAGACACCCTGACGCCGGCCATGGTGCGCTGGGAAGGCCAGTTCTCCGACCGCCTGCTGGAAATCATCGACTGGTGCCTCAACCTCAACCACCTGTATCGCCCGCAAAGCGTCTTTGCGCTGCAAAAGGCCCTGGTGGCCGACGTCCATCCGCCGCACATCCGTCAGCCGGGTAACTGGCTCGGACGTTTCGTCGGCAAATTCCGGAGTTCCCCGAGATGAGATTCACCATCTACCAGGACAGCCGCCAGGGTGGCCGCAACAACAATGAAGACCGCACCACTTACTGCTATTCCCGCGACGCCCTGCTGATGGTCGTCGCCGACGGCATGGGCGGGCATCATCATGGTGAGATTGCCGCCCAGATCGCCGTCCAGACGCTGGCCAGCGCCTTCCAGCACGAAGCCCGGCCGCACCTCGACGACCCTTTCCGCTTCCTGCAGCGGGGCATGACCAATGCCCACCATGCCATTCTCGACTACACCGCCCGCCATCGCCTGCCGGACTCGCCGCGCACCACCTGCGTCGCCTGCATCATCCAGGACAACGTCGCCTACTGGGCGCATGCCGGCGACTCGCGGCTGTTCCTGATCCGTGCCGGCCGGGTCATCGCCCAGACCAAGGATCACTCGCGCATCCGCCTGCTGCTCGAAGAGGGCCTGATCACCGAAGCCCAGGCCGAACGCCACCCGGATCGCAACAAGATCTACAGTTGCCTGGGCAGCCCGTCGGCGCCGGAAATCGACTTCTCGCGCAAGACGCCGCTCGAACATGGCGACATCATCCTGCTCTGCAGCGATGGACTGTGGGGCGTGATGCCCGGCGAGAAGATCGCGCTGGTACTGCCCGGCAACAACCTGCTGCAAGCGGCGCCACTACTGATGAATCAGGCCGAGGCACGCGGCGGGCTGCATGGCGACAACCTGTCGGTGGTCGCCGTGCATTGGGAAGACAATTACGTCGAAGCCCTGAGCAGCGCCATTTCGACGCAGACCATGCCGGTCGACGAGGTCACCACCAAACTCGAAGAATTCGGCCGCAACCCGAGCTACAAGAGCGATCTCTCCGACGACGAGATCGAGGCAGCGATCGAGGAAATCCGCGCTGCCATCGACAAGTTCAACCCGAAGAAGTAAAGGAATCCCCATGCGTCCCAGCCAGCGTCAGCCGGACCAGCTCCGCGCCGTCCGCATCACCCGCAATTTCACCCGCCACGCCGAAGGCTCAGTGCTGATCGAAATGGGCGACACCCGCGTACTGTGCACCGCCTCGGTCGAGGAAAGCCTGCCGCCCTTCCTGCGCGGCAAAGGCCAGGGCTGGGTCACCGCCGAATACGGCATGCTGCCGCGCTCGACGCACACGCGCAGCGCGCGCGAAGCGGCCAAGGGCAAGCAGACCGGCCGCACCCAGGAAATCCAGCGCCTGATCGGCCGCAGCCTGCGCGCCGTGACCGACCTCAAGGCCCTCGGCGAGCGCCAGATCACCCTCGACTGCGACGTCCTGCAAGCCGACGGCGGCACCCGCTGCGCCTCGATCACCGGCGCCTGGATCGCCCTCTACGAGGCCTGCGAGAAGCTGGTGCAAGCCGGCAAGCTGCCGGCCAACCCGGTCAAGGACCACGTCGCCGCGATCTCGGTCGGCATCTACGAAGGCAGCGCGGTGCTCGACCTCGACTACCCGGAAGACGCCAACTGCGACACCGACATGAACGTGATCATGACCGGCAAAGGCGGCATCGTCGAAGTCCAGGGTACGGCCGAAGGCGAACCCTTCACCCGCGAACAGATGAACGTGCTGATGGACCTCGCCCAGATGGGCATCCGCCAGCTCGTCGCCGAACAGCAAAGCGCGCTCGCCGCATGAAAAAGCTCGTCCTCGCCTCGAACAACGCCAAGAAGATGAAGGAGCTGAACGCGCTGCTCGCGCCGCTCGGCTTCGAAGTCATCCCGCAAGGCCAGCTCGGCATCCCGGAAGCCGAAGAACCGCACTGCACCTTCGTCGAGAACGCCCTCGCCAAAGCCCGCCACGCCGCCCAGCACTGCGGCCTGCCGGCGCTCGCCGACGACTCCGGCCTGTGCGTCAAGGCGCTCGGCGGCGCCCCCGGCGTGATTTCCGCGCGCTATGCCGGCGAACCCAAATCCGACGCCCGCAACAACGAAAAGCTGCTTGCCGACCTCGCCGGCCAGAGCGACCGCCGCGCCCACTTCGTCAGCTGCCTGGTCCTCTGCCGCAGCGCCGACGACCCGCAACCGATCATCGCCGAAGGCGAATGGCACGGCGAAATCGTCGACCAATACCGCGGCGACGGCGGCTTCGGCTACGACCCGCTGTTCTTTGTCCCGGAATTCGGGAAAACCGCCGCCGAACTCGACGCCGACACCAAAAACCGCGTCTCGCACCGTGGTCGGGCAATGCAGAAGCTGATCGAACGCCTGCCGGAACTCTGACGCACCACTTTCCACGTGTTTCCGGTATGCTGGTCGCCCAGTACATTTAATCAAATGTCATCCGGAATTCAGCCATGAGCGATCAGCCCATACGCTTCACGGAACAGCCTGTTGGCTATACCGACTGGCTGGCCGACCTGAAAACCCGCATCCACACCGCCCAGCAACGCGCAACGCTGGCGGTCAACCGCGAACTGGTGCTGCTCTACTGGCAGATCGGCCGCGACATCCTGGCCCGGCAAGGCGAACAGGGCTGGGGCACCAAGGTCATCGACCGCCTGGCCGAGGATTTGCGCCAGGCCTTCCCCACCATGAAAGGCTTCTCGCCGCGCAACCTCAAGTACATGCGCGCCTTTGCCGAGGCCTGGCCGGACGAGGCAATTGTGCAAGGGGTGCTTGCACAATTGCCTTGGTACCACCAGATCGCGCTGCTGGACAAACTCCCCGGCCCCGAAACCCGCCGCTGGTACGCCGCCAAGGCCATCGAGCACAACTGGTCGCGCAATGTCCTGGTGATGCAGATCGAAGCCCGGCTACTGGAGCGCAGCGGCAATCTGGTTTCGAATTTTCCCGACACCCTGCCTGCACCACAATCCGACCTCGCCCGCGAGGCGCTGAAAGATCCTTACCGTTTCGATTTCCTCGGCCTGACCGAAGCGGCGCACGAACGCGACATCGAAAACGCCCTGATGCAGCACGTCACCGACTTCCTGCTCGAACTGGGCGCCGGCTTTGCCTTCGTCGGCCGGCAGGTGTTGCTGAACGTCGGCGGTGAGGAGTTCTTCATTGACCTGCTCTTTTATCACCTCAAGTTGCGCAGCTACGTCGTGATCGAACTGAAAGGCGGCAAGTTCAAGCCGGAACACCTGGGACAACTCGGCTTCTACATGACCGCCATTGATCGCCAGATCAAGCACGCCCAGGACAACCCGACCATCGGCCTGCTGCTGTGCAAGAGCAAGAACAAAGTAGTGGCCGAATATGCGCTGGGCGACAAAGGCCAGCCGATGGGCATCGCCGAGTACAAGCTGCTGGAATCGCTACCCGAGGAACTACAGACGAGCCTGCCGAGCATCGAGCAGATCGAGGCAGAACTGGCCAAACTTGCGCCATAATCCGCCCAATGCGCCCAACCATCCCTATTATTCCAGCGTCCACACGGTCGCCCGCAGCATCCCCCGACAGCCCGCTCGAATTCCGCAAATCCCCGGCCCTCTCGCTCTACGTCCATATCCCGTGGTGCGTGCGCAAGTGTCCGTATTGCGACTTCAACTCGCACGAGAACGGCGGCGAGATTCCCGAGCGGGAGTACGTCGATGCGCTGATCGCCGACCTGCAGTCGGCGCTGCCGCTGATCTGGGGGCGACCGGTGCAGACGGTTTTCTTCGGCGGCGGCACGCCCAGCCTGCTGTCGGCGGGCGCCATCGACGAACTGATCGGCGCCTTCCGGGCGCTGGCGATGTTGTCGCCGGAAGCCGAGATCACGCTCGAAGCCAATCCCGGCACGGTCGAGGCCGGCAAGTTCGCCGGCTTTCGCGCCGCCGGGGTCAATCGGCTGTCGCTCGGCATCCAGAGCTTCAACGACGAACACCTCAAGGCGCTCGGCCGCATCCACGGCAGCGCCGAAGCGAAGCGCGCGGCGCAACTGGCCGGCGAGCACTTCGAACGCTTCAACCTCGACCTGATGTACGGCCTGCCGTACCAGACGCAGGCGCAAGCGCTCGCCGACATCGACACCGCGCTGTCCTTCGCGCCGGCGCATCTCTCCTGCTACCAGCTGACGCTGGAGCCGAACACGCACTTCGCCGCCTTCCCGCCCGACCTGCCCGAAGGCGACCTGTGCGCCGACATGCAGGAAGCCATCGAAGCCCGGCTGACCGCCGCCGGATACGCCAACTACGAGACCTCGGCCTTCGCCCAGCCCGGCCGGCAGTGCCTGCACAACCTCAACTACTGGCATTTCGGCGACTACCTCGGCATCGGCGCCGGCGCCCATTCCAAGCTGACGCTGCACGACCGCGTGCTGCGCCAGATGCGCCACAAGCACCCCAAGGCCTACCTGGAAAACGTCCGCGCCGGCCGGCCTATCCAGGAAGAACACGCGGTCGCCGCCGCCGAACTGCCCTTCGAATTCATGATGAACGCGCTGCGCCTGGCCGACGGCTTCGCCTCCAGCCTGTTCGAACTGCGCACCTCGCGGCCGCTCGCCGCGATCCTGCCGCAACTCAAGGCAGCGCAGGCCGACGGCCTGCTCGACCTCGGCCCGGAAAAAATCGCGCCGACCGCCAAGGGCCGGCGCTTCCTCAACGTGCTGCTGGAACGCTTCCTCGACGATGGCCAATGACGCGGCCGGCCGCCTGCCCGACACCGTCCTCGCCGCCTGGCAGCACGAAGTCGCGGCAGCGGAACTGTCGCCGGTGCTGCCCGACGGCTGCCAGGACCTGATCTGCCGGATCGACGCCGGCCAGCCGCCGCACTGGTTCGTCAGCCCATTGGCCACCGCCACCGAACAGGTCGCCAGCCCGGGCGGCTGCCGTTACCTGGGCTTTCGCCTGCACCCCGGCACCCGCATCGACACCACCCGCCTGCTCGCTGCAGTCGCCACCCGGGCACCCGACGCGCGCAGCGAAATCGGCAATCTGCTCGCCGACTTCACCCGGCGCGATCCGGCAACGCAGGAAATCCTCGCCACCCTGGCCGAAGTCGCCACACCGGCCGCCGCGCGGCAGCGCCTGGGCATCCGCGAACGCACGCTGGAAAGACTGTGCCGGCGCGACACCGGGCAAACCGCCGGCTTCTGGATTGCACTGGCGCGCGTCCGCCGCGCCGCCGTCGCCATCGACAGCGAACTGCCGCTAACCGACATCGCCGGCCTCTGCGGCTACGCCGACCAGGCCCACCTGAACCGTGCCTTCCGCCGCTGGTTCGCCGCCTCGCCGGCACAATTCCGCCGCTCGCCGCAACTGCTGTCGCTGGCCCGCGCCAGCGGCTTCGCGACCGACCCGATCTAGCCGCCGACCGCCGTACACAACTCGACGAGGTAACCCTCGTGATCGGCCACATAAGCCACCGTCTGCCCCCAGGGCATCGCCTCCGGCGCCTGCACCAGGCGCGCACCGGCCGCCAGCGCGCGGTCGACCGCCGCCGCGACATCGTCGCAAACGAAAGCAATCTCGAAACAGGGGGCGCCGCTATCGGGCGCCGACGGCTGCTTGCCCAACTGGCGCATCAGCGCCCGCGACGAAAAAGCGAGCGCCGTGCCGCCGGTCTCCAGTTCGCCGAAATCGCCGCTCTCATGCAGGAAGCGCACGCTCAGCCCGAAGGCGGCAACGTAGAAGTCGAGCGTCCGGCGGACGTCGTCGACGTAAAGGATGGTGTAGCCGAATTTCATCTTGCCGTACTCCGCGAAAGAATGGAGATGGCATTGTCGCAGCGCCCGCCGCCCGCGTCTTGAACGAAACCGACAGGCGCTACCGCCGAAAAGGCCTCAGCCGAACAGCCCACCCTTCTTCAACATGCCCAGCCCCTGCGCCAGCAGATCGCCGCCTTCCGGCAGCTTGCCGCCCGGCGTCAGTTGATCGACCAGACCGGGCAGAAAATCGGCCAGCCCGCTCGACACCTCCTGCGGCGCCACCCCGGCCTGCCCAGCCAGTTTGCCGATAAAGTCGTTGCCGAGCACCGAACTCAACTGATCGCCCGACACCGGCAGGTTCTTACCGGTCGACACCCAGGAATTGACGATCTCGCCCAACCCACCCTGCTGAAAAGCCTGCACCAGACCGCCAAGGCCGCCCGGATACTGATTGACCAACTGCATGGCCATCTCGGCCAGCCCGTTACCCTTGCCACCGAGTGCATTGGCGGCCAGCCCGCCGACTACCTGATCGAGAAGACCCATGATTTGCTCCTGAGGAAAAAAGCTTATCGTACCGGGACGGGGTTGGGCGACGGGTTAAGAATTGTGATGGCGATGGATGAAGGCTATCGGAAGTAACCAAGTGCTTCATATCGAAGTCTGATTATTAACCGTAACGGACTTCGGTATAAGTATTCAATCGAACTGTAATAAGGCGCTTAACCGGTACTCCGATTGCATAGTGAATAATAATACCGAAAAATCTTCAGCAACCGTCATGCCCTATCTTCACCTTTCATTTTCCCTAACCCGATAGATAACTGATTAACTGGAGAAATCCGATGGCTCGACACGCGATTCCTGACTCGGTTGATTTTGTCGGCGAGTGGTTCCTTCCAATCGAAGGCGAAAATTCTAAGCAAATCCCAGGGACGCTCTCGTGGTCATCCGGAAGGGCATTGCTCCAGCTCAACGACGCTTTCACTCCTCTTCGCGGCCCCTTCTTTGGCGACGAAGAACATCATTATCAAGCCATCCATGGAACGACAACAAATAACAATATTGTCAGCGTACTTCGCGCATTGAGGACTGGTACCCACATAAATTTTGGTCAAGCCGGCTTTCGTGAGTCTGAGCGATTGATTTCCAGTTGGGTTATCGTCGGTGCCCACGTAGCCCCTCAAACCAGATACAGTGAAATTCGGTTCCGAATACCAGGCCTGCAAATTTGGTTAGGCAGATCGGGGGTCCGGCAAACCATTCTTCCAAAGACGGAGAACTCCCCTGCAGGTGTTATTTATCAGATCGATGGTCTAGCAGAAGAAACGACATCTATCCCTTGCCTAAACATGGCAATAGGCTGGGGGATTGATAGAAATTTCTCGGGAGACCTAATCACTGACATCACAGTCAAGACATCGGCCTGTCTTCGAATCAAGCCACATGAACCACAAAATATCGATTGGTTCCTAACCCAACTCAGCAAAGCAAGCACATTGCTTGCCTTCATTTCCGGTACGCCAATGGCTCCTGACCATGTATCGGCAATCGTGGCGGACACAGGACAAGAGGTGGAAATTCTAGTGGCCTTGCGTGAAGCGAAATGCTGCACTTTTAGTCGAGAGTGGGACTTTTTCATGCTTCGCCCGGATATGGTGAGCGACATGGCAGACATCTTCATTCGATGGTTCGAAATTTACGATTCAATTGCCATGCCAAGCCAGTTAGCTCTCAGTGTGTTGTCATCTGAAAAGCTTTGGTTGCATGTTGAGTTTTTGTCTCTCATGCAGGCTTTGGAAGGCTTTCATCGAGCTACCACACCCGGTCTGTATGTGACAGAAGAACAGTACGAGCCAATCCACCAGGCTCTGAGTAATGCTATTCCAAAATTTGTACGAAAAGATCACAGAGAGGCGCTGAAATCGCGTATCCGATACGGCAACGAAGTCTCACTGAGGAAGCGGCTTGATGCACTAGTAAGCCGACTTGAGCTTCCGCTACGTAAGCGCATTCTCGGAGGGAACGGCAGCATGCCGCGAAGTTGGGTGGTGACCCGCAACTATTACACGCACTGGGATGAGGCCTCACGCGCATCAACGCTAGACGGGCCTGACATGCATCGCGCGGCTGCACGAATGAAAACCCTGCTGAGAGCACTCTATCTGGATTTGGCCGGAGTGCCTCAATCAGCAATCGAAAATTCACTAAAAAATGCCTGCAAAGAAAGTCAGTACCTAATTCAGCTTAATAGTGCAGAAATGCGGAAGAAGAATCCAGAGTCTGAGTACGGTGTAATGATGCGTGTGGATGTTAAGGATGCAGAGAGCCCCCAATGAGTAGTCCGCTCAGTCATCCACGACACTTGCACAACGACTGAACTCTGTTCAGCGGAATAGCAACCGCCAAGAAAATACTAGACGACTGGTCTAATCAAGCGCACAATCCCTCCCCATGAAAACCCGTCACGACAACACCCGCCAGCATGTCCTTGAAACCGGCCAGCGCATCATTGCCGGCAAGGGCTTTGCCAGTGTCGGGTTGAACGAGATTCTGACCGCGGCCGGGGTGCCCAAGGGGTCGTTCTACCATTACTTCGAGTCCAAGGAGCAGTACGGGCAGGCCTTGCTGGAGGATTACTTCGCGCGTTACCTGGCCGATCTCGATGCGCTGTTCGCGGCCGAGGCGCTGAGTGCGCAGGAGCGGCTGGCGTGTTACTGGCAGCGCTGGCTGGACAAGCAGGCGGCGTGCGCCGAGCAGCAGTGCCTGGTGGTCAAGCTGGGCGGCGAGGTGGCGGATTTGTCCGATCCGATGCGCGAGACGCTGCGCGACGGCACCGGGCAGATCGTCAGCCGCATTGCCCGGCTGCTCGAAACCGGCATGGCCGATGGTTCGATCCCGCCGCTCGATGCCGCGGCGACGGCGCAGACGCTGTACCAGTTGTGGCTGGGCGCCAGCCTGCTGGCCAAGCTGCAGCGCCAGGCGCAGCCGCTGGAGAATGCCTTGCAGTTCACCCGGCAATTGTTGAGCCGCTGATTTAATTCCGGGCCGTCCGCCAACGGCCATTTTTTGACGCAATAAACTAGACGACCGGTCTAATCAAACCTCAGGAGAAACGCCATGACCACGCTGTTCGAGCCGATCCAGATCGGCGACATCACCCTCGCCAACCGTATCGTGATGGCGCCGCTGACGCGCAATCGTGCCGTCGCCGGCAACTGCCCCGGCCCGCTGACCGTCGAGTATTACCGCCAGCGCGCCACTGCTGGCCTGATCATTGCCGAGGCCAGCCCGATTTCGCCGATGGCGCAGGGCTACCTCGACACCCCGGGCATCTGGTCGGCCGAGCAGGTCGCCGCCTGGCGTGCCGTCACCGACGCGGTGCATGCCGAGGGCGGCAAGATCGTGCTGCAGTTGTGGCACGTCGGCCGCATTTCGCATGTGTCGCTGCTGCCGGACGGCGCCGCGCCGGTATCCGCCACCGCCCGCACCGCCGAGGCCAGCACCTTCACCCGCGACGGCTTCGTGCCGGTGTCGGCGCCGCGCGCCTTGCGCGACGACGAGTTGCCCGGTCTGGTCAATGATTACCGACTGGCGGCGCGCAACGCCATTGCCGCCGGCTTCGACGGCGTCGAGATCCACGCCGCCAACACCTACCTGCTCGAACAGTTCCTGCGCGACAGCGTCAATGACCGCAGCGGCCCCTACGGCGGCAGCATCGAGAACCGCGCCCGCCTGCTGTTCGAGGTGGTCGAGGCCATCGTCGGCGAGATCGGCGCCGGCCGCACCGGCATCCGCCTGAGCCCGCTGACCACCTTCACCGCGCCGCTCGACAGCAACCCGCAGGCGCTCTACGGCTACGTCGTCGACAAGCTGGCCGGCTACGGCCTGGCCTTCCTGCACATCATCGAGGGCGAAACCGGCGGCACGCGCACGCCGGCGGCCAGCTTCGACTACGCCGCCGCCCGCCGCGCCTTCAAGGGGCCGTGGCTGGTGAACAACGGCTACGACAAGGCACTGGCCGAGCAGGTGATCGCCGACGGCGGCGCCGACCTGATCGCCTTCGGCCGTGGCTTCATCGCCAACCCGGACCTCGTCCGCCGCCTGCGCGAAGGTGCGCCGTGGAACGAACTGCGCGCCGACAAGCTGTACGGCGGCGGGGCCGAGGGTTACACCGACTACCCGACGCTGGCGTAAGCGGTATTCGCCGGCCGGGCGCAGCGGTGCGTCGTCGCCGTCAGCGCCCGGATTTGCGCCGCACGTGGCGCTGCAACAGCGCCAGCAGTCCGACCGGGTCGATGGGTTTGGTGACCCGGTCGAGCATGCCGGCCTCGATACACCGGGTGCGGTCGCTCTCTTCCGCGTAGGCCGTCTGGGCGATCACCGGCAAGGCGGGTGAAAGTTCGTGCAGCATGCGGGTCGTCTCGAAGCCGTCCATCCCCGGCATCATGATGTCCATCAGCACCACGTCGAATGCGCTGCCCCCGGCTGCGCGCACCATGTCGACCGCACTTGCCCCGTCGCTCGCCAGGCTGACGATGGCGCCTTCCTGGGTGAGGATTTCTTCGAGCACCTGGCGGTTGATTTCATTGTCGTCGACCACCAGCACGGCCACGCCGGCCAGGGCGGCGCCGGGATGAGCGACTAGCGGCGCGGGCGGTTCGGCTGCCGGCGAAGTCGCCGGGACATAAGGCAGGCGGATGGTGAACAGCGAGCCCTTGCCGGCCGTGCTGCTCAATTCCAGACGGCCATTCATCAGTTGCACCAGATGGTGGCTGATCACCAGGCCCAGGCCGGTACCGCCAAAGCGCCGGGTGATCGACGAATCTGCCTGGGCAAACGGCTGGAACAGCTTGGCCTGCTCGGCCTCGCTGATCCCGATCCCGGTATCGGCGACTGAAAAGACCAGCATGCCGTCGCCCGTGCCGGCCCGTAACCTGACCGAACCGGTATCGGTGAATTTCACCGCATTCGACAACAGGTTGAGCAGAACCTGGGCGATCCGCAGCGCGTCACCAACGCAGCGCCTGGGCAGATCGGGCTGACGCTCCAGTTCGAGACGCAGCCCCTTGTCTTCGGCGCGTTCGCGGACCAGCAACAAGACATGGGCCAGCATCTCGTCCAACGAGAATTCGCGGGCCTCGATGTGCAACTTCCCGGCTTCGATCTTGGACAAGTCGAGAATATCGTCGATCACCCGCTGCAGCAGCTTTCCCGACTCGATGATGCGGGCAAACGCCTGCTGCACCTCGGCCTGCTCGAAACGACGCAGGCCGACCTGGGCCAGGCCGAGCACCCCATTGAGCGGCGTCCGGATTTCATGACTCATGTTAGCCAGGAACTCGCTCTTGACCTTGGCCAGACGCTCGGCCTCATGTCGGGCCTTGTCGAGTTCCGCCGTGCGCTGCGCGACCATTTCTTCGAGGCGGTCGCGATGGCGCGCCAGTTCGGCTTCGCTGGCCTGGAGCGAGGCGACCTTGCGGGCCACCTCGCGCCGCAACCAGAAATTGCCGCCGATGAATAACAAGAGCAGCGCCAGCAGGCCGCCGCCGACCCACCAGACCACCGGCGACAGCCGGGTCGCCGCATCGCCGCGGCCCCATTTGAGCAGGATCTTCTTGTACGCCGAATCCTCGCCGAGGCGATTGGCGCGCAGCCAGCGATCGATGCCCTGCAGCACCGTGGGATCGCTGCCCTTGGGGGCAGCAAAATACAGACGGGCCGGATTGAACAGGATGGTCGTATCGTGCAGTCCGAGGCGGTCCATGTGCCGGTCGCCGAAATGCTGGTTGGCAGCGACGACGTCGGCTTCGCCACGCGCCGTCATGGCAAAGGCGTCATCGAGCGACGCGGCCGGCAGCAAGGTCGCCGCCAGCCCGGAGGCCTGCAGCAGTTCGCTGAGAAAACGCTGCTGCACCGAGCCGTCGAGCACGGCGATGCGTTTTCCGTCCAGGTCCGCGTAGCTGAGGATGTGCACGCCCGGCCGCCGGTAAAGCTGCGACCAGCTCAACAGCGCCGGCGTCGTATGGAAGTCGTAGATTTTCGCGCGGGCTTCGGTATGGGCCACATCCGGCATCAGGTCCAGCTTGCCGTCGACCAGCATTTCCAGGCAGTCCTGCCAGGCACACGGCTGGTAGCGCAGTTCCCAGCCCTCGGCGAGCGCCACGGCGTCCAGCAGCTCGATGAAGATGCCCTGCGGCTTCCCGTTCTCGCCGATGAATATCTTGGGATTGTTCTGATAAACACCGACGCGCAACTCCCGCGGCTCGGCAACAGCGGGGCTGCACGCAAACAGGCAGGCGAGGATCAGGGCGGCAAGGCGCACGGCATCGATCAGGGGTTGATCATGCCGTCAATATACATCCAGATGCCATCTTCCTTGATGAATCGGCTCAGTTCGTGCAAGCGATAGCCGCGCCCGGCGATGCGGTAGCGTGCGACGAAATCGACCGTCGCGTGCGTCTCGTCCTGCTGTCGGTGAGCACGCACTTCCAGCCCCAGCCATTTGCTGTCGTCGGCAGCAAGGTCGAGTTCGCTCGGCCGCGTCGACGCATGCCAGGTAGCGCGCAGGTAATCGTCGAGCTTGAGCACGTAGGCCGCGTAGCGCGAGCGCATCAGCGCTTCGGCCGTCGGCGCCGGCTTTTCGCCGGCGTGCAGCGGCCCGCAGCAGGCGGCGTAGGGCTTGCCGCTGCCGCAGGGACAGGCTGCGCTGGGTTTCAGGCTTCCCACGGCGGGGTGCCGGCGGCGGCCGGGGCCGTGGCGGGCGCCTCGGCTTCGACCTGTTCACCGCCCAGGGCTTCGATCAGTTGCGGCAGGAAGCGCACCAGCTCACCGGTCATCAGCGCGAAATCGGCGTCGAACTGCTCGTCAGCGTGCTCGGCACTCTTCTCGGCCTCTTCCTTGAGCAGGTCGAGGAAAGCCAGGCGCTTGATCTCCAGCTTTTCGGTGAGGACGAAGCTGATCCGGTCGTCCCAGGTCAGCGCCAGGCGCGTCGGCAGCTTGCCGGCAGCGAGGTGGGCCTTGATCTCGGCGCCGACTTCGTCGCCCAGCGGATGGCGGACGTAGCGCACGGCAGCCTTTTCCTCGGCGACCGATTTCAGCTCGCAATCGCGGTCGACGGTGAAACCGGCCGGCGCATCGCCGCCAGCCAGCCAGTCGGCCATCGCCGATTGCGGCGAGAGTTGCGTGTGCAGCGCCTTCAACGGGAACTCGTCGAGGCAGTGGCGCAGGTGTTCGATGACTTCTTCGGCCTTGGCCGGGCTGCCGGCGTCGACGACGAACCAGCCGTTCTGCGGGTCGATCCAGACGAAGGTCGAGCGCTTGCGGGTGAAGGCGCGCGGCATCAGCTCCTCGGTGACGCGCTCCTTGATTTCCTTCATCTGCTTGCGGCCGGGCGGGTAGCCCTGCTGATCGGTGATCAGCTCGGCGCGCTCCTGCGCCGTTTCATTGACCACCGACGACGGCAGCAGGCGCTGCTCGACGGCCAGCGCGATCAGCCACTGGCGGTTGTTGGCGTAGATCAGCGCGCCGTCCTTGCGCGGCGACACCCAGCCACGCGACATCGGCTGGTTGGACGGACAGCGGGTGAATTCACCGCGCGCCAGTTGCTCGTCGAGCTTGGCCAGGTCGACCGCCCACGGCGTCGGCAGGCGGTAGATCTGCAGGTTCTTGAACCACATGTCAGCGTTTCCTGAATACGAGATCCCAGACACCGTGACCCAGACGCAGGCCGCGGTTCTCGAATTTGGTCAGCGGCCGGTATTCCGGACGCGGGGCGAAGCCGGCCAGGCCGGCGGCGGAATCGGCTTCCAGCGCGGCCGCCAGCGCCTCGGGCGCGGGATTGGCGACGCTGTTGTCCAGGCTGGGCTCGCGACCGAGCACGTCGAGCATCTGCAGCGCGTAGTTTTCCCAGTCGGTGGCGCAATGGATGTAGCCGCCCGGCTTCAGGCGCGAGGCGAGCAGCGCGACGAAGGGCGGCTGGATCAGCCGGCGCTTCTTGTGCCGCGTCTTGTGCCAGGGATCGGGGAAGAAGATGTGGATGCCGTCGAGCGAACCTTCAGCGAGCATGTCGCGCACCACTTCGACGGCGTCGTGATTGCCGATGCGCAGGTTGCTCAGGTTCTTCTCGGCAATCAGCTTGCACAGCGCGCCGACGCCGGGCACATGCACTTCCAGCCCGAAGTAATCGTTTTCCGGATGCGCCTCGGCGATGCGCGCCGTGGTTTCGCCCATGCCGCAGCCGATTTCCAGGATCTTCGGCGCCTGGCGGCCAAACACCGCCGTCAGGTCGATGTTTTCCGGCTGGTAGGCAATGCCGATCTTGGGCAGCATCGTCTCGTAGTAGCGCTGCTGCGCTTCCGACATGCGGCCGGCGCGGCGGACGAAGCTCTTGATGTGGCCGTGGCGGCCGGCGGTGTATTCGCCTTCGTCGCCTTCGGCGGCGGGGTGGATCAGCAGGTCGTCGCTCATGAACCGATCAGTCCGGTGGTCGGCGACGAGGGGTCGGCCGAGTAGTATTTGCGGGCCATGCGGCCGGCCAGGAAAGCCTCGCGGCCGGCTTCGATGCCCTTCTTCATGGCGCTGGCCATCAGCACCGGATTCCTGGCGTGGGCGATGGCGGTGTTCATCAGCACGCCGTCGCAGCCCAGTTCCATGGCAATGGTCGCGTCCGACGCGGTGCCGACGCCGGCATCGACGATGATCGGCACCTTGGCGTTATCGATGATCAGACGCAGGTTCCACGGATTGACGATGCCCATGCCCGAGCCGATCAGCGAAGCCAGCGGCATCACCGCAACGCAGCCGATCTCTTCGAGCATCTTGCACTGGATGGGATCGTCGGCGCAGTAGACCATCACCTCGAAGCCGTCCTTGACCAGCGTCTCGGCGGCCTTCAGCGTTTCCGGCATGTTCGGGAACAGGTTGGTCGGGTCGCCGAGGACTTCCAGCTTGCACAGCGGATGCCCGTCGAGCAGTTCGCGCGCCAGGCGCAGCGTGCGCACCGCGTCATCGGCCGTGTAGCAGCCGGCGGTGTTGGGCAGGATGGTGAATTGCGACGGCGGCACGGCATCGAGCAAGCTCGGCTGGCTGGCGTCCTGGCCGATATTCACGCGGCGCACGGCGACGGTGACGATCTCGGCGCCGGAAGCGTCAATGGCCGCGCGGGTCTCGGCGAAATCCTTGTACTTGCCGGTGCCGACCAGTAAACGGGAACGGTACGCCTTGCCGGCGATGGTCAGTTGATGCATGGAATACTCCCTTTCAGCCGCCGCCGACGGCGACGACGATTTCGAGTTGATCGCCCGAGGCCAGCGGCGTTGCCGCATGCTGGCTCTTGGGAACGATTTCGCCGTTTCTCTCGACGGCGATGCGCTTGCCCGCGTAGCCCAGTTGCTCGATCAGGCCGGCAACGGTCAGCGGGTCGGGAAATTGGCGGTTTTCGCCATTGATTTTGAGTTCGAGCATGGCGGGCATTTTAACAGGACTGTCTGACTGGGATTCGGCGGCAAATTGTCTATACTGATTTCATAACACCAACCCGGAGACTGCCATGTCCATCTTTGACGCCCCCATCGCCCGTTGCGAAGCCGTTCGTGAAATGGTGCTGACCGACGAAACCCAACTTGAATGCGCGCGCGAACACGAATGCCCGCCCGGTCGCGACTGTCCGCTCGACGGCTGCTTCGCCACACAGAGCGGGGTCAGCGAGGCAGCGAGCGACACCCTGCTGCAGCGGACTGCGCACTGAATCAGTCGCGCAGCAAGCCGCGCGGCTTGCGCGGGGCAGCGACGAAAAGACGGTCATAGAGCCAGTTCGGCAGCAGGCGCAGCAGCTTGGCGACGACACCCATCGGCCACGGAATCACCGTGTACGAGACGCCGCGTGCGATGGCCGCGGCGAAGCGCCGGGCCGCTTCCGGCGCTGGCAGCAGGAAGGGCATCTGATAGGGATTGACCGCCGTCATCGGCGTCTCGATGTAGCCCGGGGCGATGGTCACCACCTTGATGCCCTGCGGGCGCATTTCCAGGCGCAGGCTCTCGAGGTAGGCAATTGCCGCCGCCTTCGACGCCGAGTAGGCTTCCGCCCCCGGCAGACCACGAATACCGGCCACCGAGGCAATGCCGCACAGCCGCCGCTCACCACCGGCGGCCTTCATCGCCGGGATGAACGGCGCAAAGGTGGCCGCCATGCCGAAGACGTTGATATCCATGACCCGGCGGAAAACCGCCAGGTCTTCCTCGCACTCGGTCAGCGTACCGGCCGACACGCCGGCGTTGGCGATGACGATGTCGGGCACGCCGAAACGGGCGATGAAATCGCTGGCCGCTGCGTGCAGCGCCGGCGCATCGGTGACGTCGAGCGGATAACAGGCGTGTCCGCCGCCGAGGCGTTCATTCAGCGCCGCCAGAAAATCCGGACGGCGCGCGGCCAGGCCGAGCTGGGCGCCTTTTTCCGCGTAGTAAACGGCAAGCGCCTCGCCGATACCCGACGAGGCGCCCGTAATGAAGACTTTCAGCGTCAATTACTTCTTGCCGGCTTTCTCGCTGCGCACCCGGGCGATCAGCTTGTCGGCCACGGCCAGTTGCTGCTCGAACTGCAGGGTCGCGATCAGGAACTTGCCATCGACAGCCATCGCCGGCACGCCTTCGATCTTGAAGCCAGCTGCCATCTGGTCGCCACGGCGCACCTTGCTCTGGACACCGAAGGAACCGAAGGCATCGGTGAATTTCTTGCGATCGACACCGCGCGCTGCCACCCATCCGGCTGCGGTCTTTTCGTCAAACAGGTTGGTGCGTTCCTGGTGAATGGCCTTGAACACGTCGGCTTCCAGGCGCTTCAGATCACCGGTGATCTCGAGTGCGTAGTAGAGCTTGGCGGCGTTACCCCAGGCGGCACGGCCAAAGCTGACCGGCACTTTCTTGAGCACTACATCAGCCGGCAGACCAGCGGCCCAGAGATTGAGCAGCGGGTTGAAATCGGCACAGTGCGGGCAGCCATAGCTGAAGAATTCGACGACTTCGATCTTGGCGGCATCGTCGGTGGGCTGCACCGGATTGATCATGACGAAATCGCGACCCGCAGTCTGCGCGGCCAGCGGGCCGGCAACACTGAGGGTGGCGCCCATGGCGATGGCGGAAGTGACGAAACGTCGACGGCTGAATTCCATACCTGACTCCTTTATTTGGACAATTGGGCTTCGATGCCGGATTTGGCAAGATCGGAGCGTACTTTGTTCAATTCATCGAGCTTGTAATAGGGACCGATGCGGACACGGTAGAGCGTCTTGTCCTCGATCATGACCTGCAGCACCGACGACTGGATGCCCATAAAGGCCAGCTTGGCCTTCTGGTTGTCGGCATCCTGCGCCGTGCTGAACGAACCGGCCTGCAGGAACAGGGGAACCCGGCTTTCCTTGCTGCCTTCCTTGGCCGCTTCGGGCTTGGCGGTTTCGGGAACCACCGGCGCCGGCTCGACCTTGTCGGGCACGGCATCGGCCTTGCCCTGAAGGATGTCGTAAAACTGGAAACGCTTTTCCGGCACCGGATCGCCGGGCTTGCCGGGCAAGGCCAGCGGCTGCCCCGGCTGCGCCAGCGCCGGGCGCTCGCCGCCCTGTACCTGGTTGTTGAACGGCAGCGGGGCCTTGTTGATGTACCAGACCACCCCGGCGGCCAGGCAAACGCCGAGGACCAGGCCGATGAACATGCCGATCAGGGTGCCGCCGCCGGATTTTTTCTTCGCCGGCGGGCGTTTCGTGGATTTCATGTCGCGGGTCATGGTTTTCCTTACATCGATTCAGGCGCGCTGACGCCGAGAATCGCCAGGCCGTTGCGGATCACCTGGCGGACGGCGGCAGCCAGGGCGACGCGGGCATCGCGCAGGGCGGCATCGTCGACCAGCATGCGCTCGGCGTTGTACCAGCCATGGAATTCGCCGGCCAGATCCTTGAGGTAGAAGGCAATCATGTGCGGCGCCAGATCGCGGGCCGCAGTCTCGATCACTTCGCGGAACTGGCCGAGCTGGTTGGCAATCGCCAGTTCGCGCGGGTTGTTCAGCAAGGCCAGGTCGGCATCGGCCAGGCTGGCCAGGTCGCCGGCCCACTGGTTGATCACCGAGCAGACGCGGGCGTGGGCGTACTGGATGTAGTACACCGGATTCTCGTTGGTCTGGCTCTTGGCCAGGTCGAGGTCGAAGTCGAGGTGCTGGTCGGACTTGCGCAGCGCGTAGAAGAAGCGGCAGGCGTCGTTGCCGACTTCGCCGCGCAGTTCGCGCAGGGTCACGAATTCGCCGGAACGCGTGGACATCGAGGCCTTCTGGCCGTTACGGTAGAGCACGGCAAACTGAACCAGCGCCACCTGCAGTTTGTCGCTGTCGAGGTCGAGCGCCTTGACGGCGCCGGTCACGCGCGGGATGTAGCCGTGGTGATCGGCCCCCCAGATGTTGATGACCTTGTCGAAACCGCGTTCGAACTTGTTCAGGTGATAGGCGATGTCGGAGGCGAAGTAGGTGTACAGGCCGTTTTCACGCTGGACGACGCGGTCCTTCTCGTCGCCGAAGGTGGTCGACTTGAACCAGCGGGCACCGTTCTGCACGTAGAGGTGACCCTTCTTTTCCAGCAGGTCGACGCAGCGCGCGACCAGGCCGGTGTCGTAGAGCGCCTTCTCGGAGAACCAGACGTCGAAATGCACGCCGAACTGTTCGAGATCGTCGCGGCAGTCGGCCAGTTGTTCATTGAGCGCGTGCTGGTGCACGTATTCCCAATCGGCACCGAGCAATTCCTTGGCCTTGGCGATCAGCGCGTCGAGATGCAGTTCGCGCTGCTGCTTGGCTTCGTCGTCGCTGCGTCCGGCTTCGGGCAGGCCCGGGGTGCCGGCCAGTACCGCTTCGGCGGTGCGCACGTACTTGTCGCCGTGGGCATTCTTCAACTGCGCCGCCATGTCACGCACATAGCTGCCCTGGTAGGCGTTCGGCGGGAAGGGCACGACCACGTCGTGCTGTTCGAGATAGCGCAGCCAGGTCGACAGGCCGAGGATGTCCATCTGCCGGCCGGCGTCATTGACGTAGTATTCGCGGGTCACGTCCCAGCCGGCGAAGGTCAGCAGGCTGGACAGCGAGGCGCCGTAGGCGGCGCCGCGACCGTGGCCGACGTGCAGCGGGCCGGTCGGGTTGGCCGAGACGAACTCGACCTGGACCTTCTGCCAGCCGCCGGCGGTCGAGCGGCCGAAGTTTTCCTTTTCGGCGAGCACGGCCTTGACCACATCGGTCTTGGTGCCGGCGTCGAGGCGGAAATTGATGAAGCCGGCGCCGGCCACTTCGGCGGCCGTGACCAGCCGCGACGGCGGCAGTTCGTTGACCAGTTGCTGGGCAATTTCACGCGGATTCTTCTTCAGGGCCTTGGCCAGCTGCATCGCCAGGTTGGTGGCGAAATCGCCGTGCGACGGGTCGCGCGGGCGCTCGAGCTGAATCGGCGTATCGGTTGCGGTCGGGGCTACGCTGGCCAGCGCCTGTTGCAACAGGGCGGTCAGTTGGGTCTTGACGTCTTGGGCCATTGATCTGCGGCTGAAAATAGCAAAAGCGCGATTATACGCCCTCGCCGCCCGTCAACGGCTTGAGGATCGCCGACCAGGCGGCAAGCTTGGCCGCCCGGTTGAGTGCGGCATGCGCCGGACTGGTCGACGGCAGGCGCTGCAGGCGCAGGCCGGTCGCCGCCAGCGCGGGCAGAACGTGACGGCGAAACGCCTGTTCGGCAGCGGCGCCATTGAAGAACACATCGCGCACCCCAGGGTGCGCCGCAAAAAATGCCGGGAAATCGTTGGCACGCACACTGCCGGCAACGATGTCGGCGTCCAGGCTACCTTCACGCTCGCAGGCGGCGATCACATCCCACAGCGCCACCCCGGCGGCCTGCAGGGCCTGCAAGCGGGCCGGATAGGGCAATTCCGGCGAGAAACCGAACAGTTCGCCGACGATGGGCCAGAAGGCGTTGTGCGGATGCGCGTAATAGCGGCCGGCATCGAGCGAGGCGCGACCGGGCATGCTACCGAGAATCAGGATGCGGGCGCCGGGCGCGGCCACCGGCGGAAAACAGCAGACGTCGGCCATCGCGGCCGACTCAGGCGCCGATGACGCGGTTCTTGCCGGCGCGCTTGGCCTGGTACATTGCCAGGTCGGCACGGCGGATCGCATCGCTGCCGGATTCGCCTTCATCAAGCTGGGCGACGCCGGCACTGAAGGTGATCAGCACCTTGTCCTTGCCGGACAGGAAGAAGGCCTTGGTCAGCTCGCGCTGCAGCCGGACCATGGCCTCGACGCCCTGCTCCAGCGAGGTATCGGGCATCAGGATGACGAATTCCTCGCCGCCGTAACGCGCCAGCGTGTCGGTCGGACGCATGCAGGCACGGGCGACCTTGGCCAGGTGAATCAGCGCGTTGTCGCCGGCTTCATGGCCGAGACGGTCGTTGAGCCGCTTGAAGTTGTCGATGTCGAGCAGGCTCAGCGATAGCGCCGAATTGCGCCGGCGCATCGCGGCAATCTCGCGCTCCAGCGCTTCGTCCAGGCCTTTGCGGTTGAGCGTGTCGGTCAGCGGGTCGTGACGGGCGAGCGAGCTCGCGCTGTCGAGTTCGCGGTGCAACTGGATCAGTTCGGCCTCGGTCGCCAGCACCTTGTCCTGCAGACCGCGCAACTGCTCCCGGGAAACTGCCGTTTCCTCGGCCATGGCCTGGGTCGCCGACACGACATCCTTGAGCAGGGGCGCCAGATCCTCGATCCGCGATATCTGCTCGATCTGTCGGGCGCTGTTCTCGATGCGCTCCTGAAATTGTGCACTGGAGGAATTCATCGTCCCCAGACGCTCGATGAAGGCCGCCAGCATCTGGCGCATTTCCTCCTGCGCCTCAACCGAACGCGCCCGCGCCCGGCTCTGCTTCTCCATGACATCGCGCAGGCGCCGCTCCATCTCGTCGAGGTGACGCAGGGTCAGCGGCGGCTCGACCGCCGCCAGCAGACCGTCGATCTGGCCCTTGAACCAGGTATCGTCAACACTGAGTTCGCCGATGTTCTGGATGATCAATTGCAGAAGCTTGAGCAGCGACTCGCGGATTTCGATCTGCTCTTCGACCGCACAGGGAACCAGCACGGCAAATTCGCGCAGGACCGTATCCAGCCGCGAGAATTCGCAGGGCGAGATGCGCAGCGCCGCGAGCAAGGCATCGACGGCCTCGGCAAAACGGACATCATCACGCCCGAAGGCCGGCAACATCGTCTCGAACAGGTGCAACAGGGCCTGCGTCGTCTCGTGCGGCAGATGCGTGGCTGACGCATTGGCGGCGCCGGCTGAGATGAAGCCCTGCAGGGCGTCCTGCACACCTTGCCAGCTCCGCCCCGAAATCGCCGAATCGAGCCGGCTCAGTTGAGCGATCTGCGCATCACCACGCGGGGTAAGGGCCGCGGCCAGCTGGCGCAGGGGGGGCTCGGGAAACGGCGAGACATTGGGTAGATTGGCAATCTCGTTGTAGCACGCCTGGAAATTGGCAGGCGTCGGCGCCAGATGGCGCGATGCCAGCCGTTTCAGGGCTTCGCGAGCAATGACGGAAGGATTGCGTTGATCTGACATGGGCCGTTGTGTGCTTGGGGCGACGGACGCCGTTTGTATCCGCCATGAACTTGCAGCCAGTTTAGCTGAAACTGGCTGCCAATTTGCCAGTGAATCATCACTTGTACCGCCAGCGGCAGCGCAATATGTGCAGGCATGTTAACATCCTCGTTTGACCGAATTCCGGCCTGCATCCCGGCCTATCCCCATGCGCCTTTTCCGCCTGCTCAAGATCGCCACTGTCGCCAGCCGTTTCGGGCTGGATGAAATGGTGCTCGAGCACGAGCCCTCCGGCCGTCTGGTCCGCCTGGCCAACGCGCTGCAGTTCTGGCGCAACCTGTCGGCACCGCGCGCCGAACGCCTGCGCCTAGCGCTGGAAGCGCTCGGGCCGATTTTCGTCAAGTTCGGCCAGGTGTTGTCGACCCGGCGCGACCTGATGCCGACCGACATCGCCGACGAGCTGGCCAGGCTGCAGGATCGCGTGCCGCCTTTCGACTCGGCGCTGGCCCTGAAGGAAATCGAAAAAGCCTACGGCCGCCCGGCCAGCGAGGTATTCGCCGAATTCGACCCGGTGCCGGTGGCTTCGGCATCGATCGCCCAGGTTCATTTTGCGCGCCTGCACGACTGCGACGGCGGCCACGAAGTCGCCGTCAAGATCCTGCGTCCGAACATGCTCTCGGTCATCGAGCACGACCTGGCGCTGATGGACAGCGGCGCCCTGCTGCTGGAAAAACTGTGGTCCGACGGCAAGCGCCTGAAGCCACGCGAAGTGGTCGCCGAATTCGCCAAGTACCTGCGCGACGAACTCGACCTGATGCGCGAAGCCGCCAATGCCTCGCAGCTGCGCCGCAACTTCACCGACTCCGAATTGCTGATCGTTCCCGAAGTGCACTGGGATTTCTGCACGTCGACGGTGATGGTCATGGAGCGCATGCGCGGCACGCCGATCTCGCAGATCGACAAGCTGCGCGCCGACGGCATCGATCTTTCGAAACTCTCCGCCGCCGGCGTCGAAATCTTCTTCACCCAGGTCTTCCGCGACGGCTTTTTCCACGCCGACATGCACCCCGGCAACATCTTCGTCCATGCCGACGGCCGTTACATCGCGCTTGATTTCGGCATCGTCGGCACCTTGACCGATTCCGACAAGAACTACTTGGCGCAGAACTTCCTCGCCTTCTTCCGCCGCGATTACAAGCGTGTCGCCGAAGCCCACATCGAATCCGGCTGGGCGCCCAAGGAAACACGGGTCGATGAATTCGAAGCCGCCATCCGCGCCGTCTGCGAACCGATCTTCGACCGACCGCTCAAGGACATTTCCTTCGGCAAGGTGCTGCTGCGCCTGTTCCAGACCTCGCGCCGCTTCAACGTCGAGATCCAGCCGCAACTGGTGATGCTGCAGAAAACCCTGCTCAACATCGAAGGCCTCGGCCGCCAGCTCGATCCGGAACTCGACCTGTGGAAAACCGCCAAGCCCTTCCTTGAGCGCTGGATGAGCGAGCAGGTCGGCTGGCGCGGCCTGATCAAGACCTTCAAACAGGAAGCGCCGTATCTGGCCCGCACCCTGCCGCAGTTGCCGCGCCTAGTGCACCAGGCACTCAGCACGCCGGCACAACCCAGCCTGCAGCCGCAGATGGAACAACTGGTCCGCGCCCGGCGCTGGCAAAACGTCTGGCTGGCGCTGATCGCCCTGCTGCTGGCCTTGCTGCTCGGCAGCCAGCACCTGTGATGCAGAACTACGACGAACTGACCGACAGCTTCAGCGAGGCGGACATCGCCGACTGGCTGGGCGACGCCGAGATCGCCAAGGGACGCCCCTATGTCGACCTGGTTCGCGACCTCAATGTCGAGCACGGCGAAATCCACGCCGAAGTGCCCGGCTCGGCCCGCCGCCCCTACCGTGTCGAAGCGCTGATCCGGGCCCAGGGAGACGACATGCAGCTGGTCGCCAGTTGCACCTGCCCGGTCGGCCACCACTGCAAGCACATCGCCGCGACCCTGCTCAAGGTGATCGAAACGCGCAACCCGAAAACCCGGGTCAGCGGCAGCGTGCTCTCCTGGGTCGAAGACCTGCGCCGGGCGTCGATCGCCGTGGCCAAGAAAAAGGCCCGCCCGGCCAGCGCCCGCCAGCAACTGTATTACATCCTCAAATGGACGCCCGACCGCCGGCGTTTCGGCATCGAACTGCGTAAAGGCAAGTACCCGGAAAACGCCGAGGAATGGTGGAAGGTCGACCGCGCGCTGATCACCCCGCCGCAGTTCGTCACTGAAGAAGATCTCGGCATCCTCCGCCTGATCTGGGCCGAACGCGGCCACGACAGCGGCCTGCGCGCCTACGGGCTGGGGCCCAAACACGGCGCTGAAATCCTCGAACGGATGGCCGCTACCAACCGCCTCTACCCGGAGGCCGATCTGGCACTGCCGCTGCATGCTGGCGACAGCCGCCCGGCCAGCGTCGGCTGGCAGATCGACAGCCAGGGCTTCCAGCGCCCCTACCTGAAGCCCGAGCCACCGACCGAACTGATCATCGCCGTCGATCCGCCGTGGTATGTGGACCTGACCGAGGGCGAGACCGGGCCGTTGACGGTGACCGGCAACCCCGGTGTGGTCAATCGCCTGTTCAGCCTGCCGCCGCTGTCAGCCAAGGAAGCGGCGGTCGTCGCCGACGCACTGTCCGAACTGGCACCCGAACTGCCGCTGCCGGCCGAGGATGCCAGCGCCCGCCTGCGCCTGATCGAAACCCCGCTGCAGCCGGTCCTGCAACTGGAAACCCTGCACACGCACGGCCACCGCCCCTGGCGCCACTACCCCTACAGCTTCAGCGGCGGCCCCTTCGACGTGGCCCACGTAATCTTCCGCTACGGCGACGCCGATCTGCGCCCCGACGAAAAGAACGAGTTCGTCACCCTGCCCGAAGGCGAAACCGTCCGCGTCAAGCGCCGCCCGGAAGACGAAGCCCGGGTCATGGCCAGCCTCACGCAAAGCGGCCTGCAGAAGATTCCGGCGAACACGCTCAACACTTTCGGCAGCCCGCCCGAAGGCATTCACGGCCTGGCCGACGAAGCCACCTGGCCGGACTTCATGCAGCACCAGCTGCCGCTGCTGCGCGAAGCCGGCTGGCAGATCGAATTCCCCGACGATTTCCGCCACCACGTGGTCGAAGTCGACGCCTGGGATGCCGAACTGATCGAAGCCGACGACGGCTGGTTCAACCTCGACATGGGCATCCTCGTCGAAGGCGAGCGCCTGCCGCTGGCGCCCCTGCTGTCCACGCTGTTCCGGCGCGACCCGCGCTGGCTGGAAAGCTACGAACTGTCGCGCATCCCGGACAGCGAAAGGATCGAACTGCTGACCCCGGCCGGCAAGCGCCTGCGCGTCCCGGCCGGCCGCATCAAACCGCTGGCATCGACGCTGATCGACCTGTTCGACGGTTTCAGCGGCGGCCCGACCTTGCGCCTGTCGCGTTTCGACGCGCCGCGCCTGGCCGAGCTGAGCGACACCAGCCGCTGGGAATTCCGCGGCCAGAATGACGTCATGGCCCTGGCCGAGCGTCTGCAGGCCGCCCAGGGCATCGTCGACATCCAGCCGCCAGCCGGCCTGTGCCTGGACTTGCGCCCCTACCAGAAGGAAGGCCTGGCCTGGCTGCAGTTCCTGCGCGAGCAGAAATTGTGCGGCATCCTGGCCGACGACATGGGCCTGGGCAAGACCGCGCAAACCCTGGCCCACCTGCTGCTGGAAAAGGAACAGGGGCGCCTCGACAAGCCAGCCCTGGTGATCCTGCCGACCTCGCTGATCTTCAACTGGAAGAGCGAAGCCGCGCGTTTCGCGCCCAGCCTGCGCGTGCTCTCGCTGCATGGCCCGGAACGCAAGCAGCGCTTCGCCGAGATCGACAGCCACGACGTCGTCCTGACCACCTATCCGCTGCTCTGGCGCGATGCCGACGAGTTGATGCAGCACAGCTACCACCTGCTCATCCTCGACGAAGCGCAGACGGTCAAGAATGCCCAGAGCCGCAGCGCCGAAGCGGTGCGCAAGATCGACGCGCGGCATCGCCTGTGCCTGACCGGCACGCCGCTGGAAAACCACCTCGGCGAATTGTGGAGCCAGTTCGACTTCCTGCTCCCGGGCTTCCTCGGCAGCAGCAAGCAGTTCACCCGCCACTGGCGCACGCCGATCGAGAAGCAGGCCGACACTGACCGCCGCGACCTGCTCGCCCGCCGCATCCGCCCCTTCATCCTGCGCCGCAAGAAGGAAGACGTCGCCCGCGAATTGCCGCCGAAGACGGTCATCGTGCGCAGCGTCGAACTGGAAGGCGGCCAGCGCGACCTTTACGAAACGGTGCGCGCGGCGATGGACGCCAAGGTTCGCGACGAGATCGCCCAGCGCGGCTTCGCGCGCAGCCAGATCGTCATCCTCGACGCCCTGCTCAAGCTCCGCCAGGTCTGCTGCGACCCGCGCCTGGTCAAGGCCAGCTCGGCACGCAAGGTCAGCGAACGGGCCAAGCTCGATCTGCTCATGGCCATGCTCCCCGAACTGGTGGACGAAGGTCGGCGCATCCTGGTTTTCTCGCAATTCACCAGCATGCTCGCCTTGATCGAACAGGAACTCGACGCTGCCGGTCTCGGCTACGCCAAGCTGACCGGCGACACCGTCGACCGCGAAACACCGATCCGGCGTTTCCAGGAGGGCGAAGTCCCGATCTTCCTGATCAGTCTGAAGGCCGGCGGCGTCGGCCTCAACCTGACCGCCGCCGACACCGTGATCCACTACGACCCGTGGTGGAACCCGGCCGTCGAGAACCAGGCCACCGACCGTGCCCACCGCCTCGGCCAGGACAAGCCGGTATTCGTCTACAAGCTGATCGTCAGCGGCAGTATCGAGGAAAAGATCCTGGCCCTGCAGGAGCGCAAAGCCGAACTGGCGGCCGGCATCCTGTCCGAGGATCATCAGGTCGACGTCAAGTTCGGCGACGACGACCTGGCCGCCCTGTTCGAGCCGCTGCCGGGCTGAACGCCCTTACGCCAGTGCCGGCTGAGCTTCGATCAGGGAGATCAGCCCGGCCAGCGCATGACGCACCGATTGCTCGCGCACGGCAGCCCGATCGCCGCTAAATTGACAGGTCGCGGCAGTACAGCCGGCTTGCCGTCCGGCCCAGGCAAAACAGACCATACCCACCGGTTTCTCCGGCGAGCCGCCGCTCGGGCCGGCAATGCCGGTGATCGACACCGACCAGTCGCCCACACTGTGGGCCAGCACGCCCTGGGCCATTGCCCGGGCGACCGCTTCGGAAACTGCACCATGGCGGACCAGCGTCGTTTCCGGCACGCCCAGCATGTCGCGCTTGGCGGCGTTCGAATAAGTGACGAAACCGCGATCGAACCAGGCGGAACTACCAGCCACCGCCGTCAGCGTCTGCGCCACCCAGCCACCGGTACACGATTCAGCCACCGCCAGGCATTCGCCCCGGCTTTCCAGAAGACGGCCCAGGCGAGCGGCAATTGCTTCGAGTTCATTCATGGCTCAATCCTAACAATTGGTTACAGAAGCGCTACCAAAGGGCGACAGACCCGGTGGCTGCAAAATCATAAACTGCAAGGGCATTGAACCCCTCCTCTCGAATTCCCCCCATTCGAGAATTTGCACCCCGCCGATGGCGGGGTTTTTTTTGCGCGTAATCATACGTCAGCCGTTATAATTTCGGCTTTGTCCTTTTTGCAAACGGGGTCTTCAGCATGGCCGAGCAACATTCTTCCAAAAGCATCATGTGGGCGATCATCATCGTCGCCGCAGTCCTGATCGCAATTCTCTTTCCGCTGACCAACAAGTCCTTCGAATCTGCCGCGAACAACAACGCTGGCGCAGACGAAGCCGAACTGCGCATCCAGCCGGTTGCCCGTTTCCAACTGGCCAAGGTTGAAGTCGCCGAAGCCGGCGGCGCGCCGAAGGATGGCCCGACCGTGTACAACAGCGTCTGTGGCGCCTGCCACAACACCGGCGCTGCCGGCGCACCGAAGATCGACGCCAAGGGTGACTGGACTGCCCGCCTCGGTGCCGGCAATGCCGCCCTGTACGCTGCCGTGATCAACGGCAAGGGCGCGATGCCGCCGAAGGGTGGTGCGGCCAAGCTGTCCGAGGACGAAGTCAAGGGTGCCGTCGATTACATCCTGAGCAAGGTCAAGTAAGCCGCAAGACCAGCAATTTCGAGAAAGGGAGGCCGCGGCCTCCCTTTTTTTATTTCTTGGCGGCCAGCAAGGCCTTCATCGCGTCGAGCCGGGCACTACCGGTGGCCCGGTCGGGTATCGCCGCCTGCTTGCCACCGGAAAAGCGCACGTCTTCCTGGCCCATCTCGGCGATAAAGCGCGACGGCTCGCAGGGAATCATTTCACGCGCCTGTTTGCGCTTCTCGCAGTAACTGATGTGCAGCGAGCGCTGGGCGCGCGTGATGCCGACATACATCAGCCGACGCTCTTCCTGCAGCTTGGCCGGGTCCAGCGACTCGCGGTGGGGCAGGATTCCCTCCTCGACGCCGACCAGGAAGACATGCTTGTACTCCAGCCCCTTGGCGGCATGCAGCGTCGATAGCTGAACGGCATCGACCTCGTCGCTGTTCTGTTTTTCCAGCATGTTGATCAGGGCGATGCTCTGCACCAGGTCGATCAGCGTCTTGCCGTCTTCCTCGCCCTTCTTGTTGATCCACTCGGCGAATTCGCCGACATTGGCCCAGCGCGATTGGGCCGTGCGTTGTTCTTCGGTGTCGTAGAGATAGGTTTCGTAATCGATCGCCTTGAGCAGGTCGGGCAGTACCTGCTGCGCCGGCTCGCGGCTTGCCCGCGCCTGCATGCGGTTGATGAACTGGCAGAATTCGAGCAGGGGTTCGAGTTGGCGGGCCTGCACGCGGTGGGCAAAGCCTTCCTCGAAGGCCGCATGGAACAGCGAAACGTGCCGCTCGCCGGCGTATTGCCCGAGCACCTGCAGGGTGGCCGCGCCGATGCCGCGCCGGGGCGTGGTCGCCGCGCGGATGAAGGCCGGATCGTCGTCCTCGTTGGCCAGCAGACGCAGATAGCTGGTCAGATCCTTGATTTCGGCCTTGTCGAAGAAGGATTGGCCACCGGACAGCAGATAGGGAATCTTCTGGTTGCGCAGTTGCGTTTCGAGCAGGCGGGCCTGGTGATTCGAGCGGTAGAGGATGGCGTAGTCGCGGAACTTGCCGCGATGCTCGAAGCGATGGGCCTGTAGTTTCATGACCACGCTCTCGGCCTCGGCCTCGTTGTCCTTGCTGGCAGTGACGTAGATCGGGTCGCCGTGACCGAGTTCCGACCACAGGGTCTTGTCGAACAGTTTCTCGTTGTGCGAGATGACGTTGTTGGCGGCCTTCAGGATACGGACGGTCGAGCGGTAATTCTGCTCGAGCTTGATCACCTTGAGCGCCGGGAATTCGTTGGGCAGTTTCTTCAGGTTGTCGATGTCGGCGCCGCGCCAGCCGTAGATCGCCTGGTCGTCGTCGCCCACCGCGGTGAATTGGGCGCGGACGCCGGTCAGCAGCTTGAGCAACTGGTACTGGCAGGCATTGGTGTCCTGGTATTCATCGACCAGCAGGTAGCGCAGGCGGTTCTGCCACTTCTCGGCGATCTGCGGATGCTCGCTGAACAGTTTGACCGGCAGGCCGATCAGATCGTCGAAATCGACCGCCTGGTAGGCTTTCAGCGTCGCCTCGTAGCTCAGGTAGGCAGCGGCGGCGAGCGCTTCGTGCTCGTTGGCGACGAGGAGGCGGGCGGCCTCGGGCGTGATCAGCGCATTCTTCCAGTTGGAGATGACCGACTGCAGCCGGCGCAGCGTCGCCTTGTCCACCGTCTTGGCGCAATCGCCGATGATGCCGGCGCAGTCGGCGGAATCAAAAATGGAAAAGCGGGGTTTGTAGCCGAGCACCTTCGCTTCCTCGCGCAGGATGCGCACGCCCAGCGAGTGAAAGGTCGAAATCTGCAACTCGTTGGCGATCGACGACGACATCAGCTTGCCGACGCGCTCCTGCATTTCCTTCGCCGCCTTGTTGGTGAAGGTGATGGCGGCAATGTTGCGCGGCTGGAAACCGCAGTCCTGGACCAGGTAGGCGATCTTCTGCGTGATCACGCGCGTCTTGCCCGAACCGGCGCCGGCGAGGACAAGCAGGGGACCGTCGAGGTAATGGATCGCTTCGCGTTGCTGGGGATTGAGGCCGGACATGGCGCCAGGATTCCTGGTACGGGATGACAAGGGGTCGAAGTCGTGCCGGACAGGCAAGCTTCGACGCGGCTGCGCATTTTACCGCATGCACCAGCAGGGCCGGCTCAGACCGTCTCGTCGATTTTTCCCGGACGCTTGCCGCGGGTGTTCATGTTCAGCAGCAACAGGCCCAGCGGACCCAGGCCCGCCAGTTGCGCGGCCAGTCTTTCCGCGTCCTGACGACGCCGTTCGACGCCCTGATAGGGACCGACACTGCGCGGATCGACCTCGGCCATGTCCTGCTGCAGGGAGCGTTCGCGGTCGTTGCTGGCAGCTTCCATCGCCTCGACCCGGCGGACTGCGTGCGCCTGGGCCAGCAAAGCCCGTTCCGCCGCTTCCGGCGAATGGCGCTGCGTGGTCGAAATCAGGCGTGAGGTTTTCATGATCGGGCTCCTGACCCGATCTACGGCATCCTGGCCGGATACTTGAATCTCGACAGCGACTTAGAGTGCGCCAAACACCTTCTTCAGGATCGCACTGCCCGCCGCGGCCGGGTTGGTGCGCAGTTTGCGCTCCTCTTCGGCGATCATCAGGAACAGGCCGTCCATGGCCTTTTGCGTGACGTAGTTGTCGATATCGGCGTCCTTCTTGTCGACCAGGCCGAAACTCGCCGCCTTGCCGGCGAACTTGTTGTACTGGTCGGCCAGTTGCAGCTTGCTGGTCGCCGACTTGACGATCGGCAGGAATTTGACTGTCAGTTGCTCGCTCGACGAACGGCGGAAATATTCGGTCACGCTGTCGTCACCGCCGGTCAGGATGGCCTTGGCGTCCTGCAAGGTCATCCGCTTGATGGAATCGGAGAGGATGGGCAAGGCCTGGGCCACGGCATTTTCTGCGGCGTGGTTCATGGTCTCGACCAACTGGTCGGCCTGCTTGCCCATACCGAACATGCGCAGCCCGGACTCGGCCTTTTCCAGGTAGCCCGGCAAGGGAATCTTGACCTTGCTGTTGGCCAGAAAACCATTTTTCTGGCCCAGCGAGCCGACCGCATACTCGGCCCCCTTGGCCAGCGCCTGACGCACCCCGGTACCGGCATCGGCATTGGAAATGCTGTCGAGGCCGGCGGCCTGAACCAAGCCGGTCGTCAGGAAAAAACCGAGCGCAACGGCAAGACGGCGAACGATGGGGGACATGATGAATCTCCAGCGGGTCAGACGATATCGAGATGCCCGATGCCCTGGGTCAGGTCGCGATCCTTGGATTCCTTGCCGTGCAACTTGATCTGGAGGCGCAGGTCGTTGAGCGAGTCGGCGTTGCGCAAGGCATCCTCGTAGCTGATCTTGCCGGCGTCGTAGAGGTCGAACAAGGCCTGGTCGAAGGTCTGCATGCCGAGTTCGCGCGACTTCTTCATGATTTCCTTGATCTCCTGGACCTCGCCGCGGAAGATCAGGTCGGAAATCAGCGGCGAGTTGAGCATCACCTCGACCGCGGCAACCCGGCCTTTGCCGTCCTTCTTCGGCAGCAGGCGCTGCGAAACCATTGCCCGCACATTCAGCGACAGGTCCATCAGCAGTTGCTGACGGCGCTCTTCGGGGAAGAAGTTGATGATCCGGTCGATCGCCTGGTTGGTGCTGTTGGCGTGCAGTGTCGCCAGCGCCAGATGGCCGGTCTCGGCGAAGGCGATGGCGTAGTCCATGGTGTCGCGGTCGCGGATTTCGCCCATCAGGATGACGTCCGGCGCCTGGCGCAGGGTGTTCTTCAGCGCCGGGCCCCAGTCGTCGGTATCCACGCCGACTTCGCGCTGGGTGACGATGCAGTTCTTGTGCTCATGCACGTATTCGATCGGGTCCTCGATCGTGATGATGTGGCCGTAGCTGTTCTCGTTGCGGTAATCGACCAACGCCGCCAACGAGGTCGTCTTGCCGGTACCGGTACCGCCGACAAAGATGATCAGGCCGCGCTTGGTCATCGCCAGGTCCTTGACCACCGCTGGCAGGCCAAGATCGTCCAAGGTCGGGATGGTCATGTTGATGGTCCGGCAGACAACCGCGACGCGCCCCTGCTGAACCAGCGCATTGACGCGGAAACGGCCGATGCCGGTCGGCGAGATGGCGAAGTTGCATTCGCGCGTCGACTCGAATTCGGCGGCCTGCCGGTCGTTCATGATCGAACGGGCGAGTTCGGCCGTGTGCTGCGATGTCAGCACCTGGTTGGAGACCGGCGTGATCTTGCCGTCGATCTTGATGGCCGGCGGAAAGCCGGAGGTGATGAACAAGTCCGAACCACGCTTCTGCGCCATCAGGCGCAGAAGATCGTGCATGAATTTCATTGCCTGATCGCGTTCCATTTATTCCCCCGAATCAACTGGCCGGCATCAGGCCGGGAAGGCGTCCTTGTTGGCGGCGCGCAGGCGGGCTTCGCCGCTGGCCACGACGTTGCGGCGGACCAGATCGATCAGACACTGGTCGAGCGTCTGCATACCCTGGGCCTGGCCGGTCTGGATCGCCGAATACATCTGTGCGACCTTGTTCTCGCGGATCAGGTTGCGGATCGCCGGCGTGCCGATCATGATCTCGTGGGCTGCTACGCGGCCTTGACCGTCCTTGGTCTTGAGCAGGGTCTGCGAGATGACGGCACGCAGCGATTCGGACAGCATGGCGCGGACCATTTCCTTTTCGTCAGCGGGGAAGACGTCGACCACCCGGTCGATGGTCTTGGCGGCCGACGAGGTATGCAAGGTGCCGAACACCAGGTGGCCGGTCTCGGCCGCAGTCAGCGCCAAGCGGATGGTTTCCAGGTCGCGCAATTCGCCGACCAGGATCACATCCGGGTCTTCACGCAGCGCCGAACGCAAGGCGTTCGAGAAAGACAGGGTCTGCGGACCGACTTCGCGCTGGTTGATCAGGCACTTCTTCGACTCATGGACGAATTCGATCGGGTCCTCGATGGTCAGGATGTGCGCGTAGTCGTTTTCATTGACGTGGTTGACCATCGCCGCCAGCGTCGTCGACTTGCCGGAACCGGTCGGGCCGGTGACCAGCACGATGCCGCGCGGATACTCGGAAATATCCTTGAATATCTTCGGGCAGTTCAGCTCTTCCAGCGTCAGCACCTTGGTCGGAATCGTCCGGAAGACGGCGGCGGCACCGCGTTGCTGGTTGAAGGCGTTAACCCGGAAGCGGGCCAGGTTGGGAATCTCGAAGGAGAAATCGCATTCCAGCGTTTCCTCGAAAATCTTGCGCTGGCTGTCGTTCATGATGTCGTACACCATGCCGTGCACGTCCTTGTGCTCCATCGGCGGCAGGTTGATGCGGCGCACGTCACCATGGACGCGAATCATCGGCGGCAAGCCGGACGACAGGTGAAGGTCGGATGCCTTGTTCTTGACGCTGAAGGCCAGCAGTTCGGTGATGTCCATGCGATTGGTCCTTGGAGCCCGTGTATACTTGGTCGATCGAAATTGCCAATGGATTATGAGCGCAATCGCCGACAACCTGCAAGCCGTACGAAACCGCATCGCACAAGCGGCGCGGGCGGCCGGGCGGCCGACGGACAGCATCAGCCTGCTGGCCGTCAGCAAGACCAAGCCGCTGGCCGACGTGCTGGCCGCGGCCGCCGCCGGACAAACCGACTTTGGCGAAAACTACGTCCAGGAGGGCGTGGACAAGCTTTTGGCGAGCGCCGCCGGCAATTCACTCACCTGGCATTTCATCGGCCCCTTGCAGAGCAACAAGACGCGCCTGGTCGCCGAACATTTCGACTGGGTGCATTCGGTGGACCGGCTGAAGATTGCCGAACGCCTGTCGGCGCAGCGGCCATTGACGCTGCCGCCGCTCAATGTGTGTGTCCAGGTCAACGTCTCGGGCGAAGCCAGCAAGAGCGGTTGCGCGCCCGCCGAAGCGGCTGCCCTGTGCCAGGCGGTAGCCCGGCTGCCCGGCTTGCGCCTGCGCGGCCTGATGGCGATTCCCGAACCGACCGACGACATTGCCGCGCAACGCCTGCCGTTCCGGCAATTGCGCGGGATTTTCGAACAACTGCAGCGCACCGGCCTGGCGCTGGATACGCTGTCCATGGGCATGTCCCACGATCTTGAAGCAGCCATTGCCGAAGGCGCCACCCTGGTGCGCATCGGCACGGCCATTTTTGGTGAAAGAAACTACGCATGAAGATTCTCTTCCTGGGCGGCGGCAACATGGCCAACGCGCTGATCGGCGGCATGGTGAAGCAGGGCTTTGCCGCAGCCGACATCCACGTCATTGATCCGGGTGCCGATGCCCGAGCACGCCTGGCCGCCAGCTACGGCGTCCATTGCCACGCCACTGCCGGCGATGCCCCCGACGCGCCCGACGTCCTCGTCCTTGCCGTCAAGCCGCAGCAGATGCGCGAAGCGGTGGCGCCATTGGTCGGTCGTCTCGGCCAGGCCATCGTCGTCAGCATCGCCGCCGGCCTCGACATGAGCGCGCTGTCGCGCTGGCTCGGCGGCCACCGGCAGATCGTGCGCAGCATGCCGAATACGCCGGCCCTGATCGGTGCCGGCATCACCGGCCTGTGCGCACTGCCCGACGTCGACAGCGCCGGCAAGGCACTGGCCGAACGCGTCCTGCGCGCCGTCGGCAGCACCGTCTGGATCGACGATGAAGCGCAGATGGATGCCGTTACCGCCATTTCCGGCAGCGGCCCGGCCTATGTCTTCCTGTTCATCGAAGCCCTGCAGCAGGCCGCCGCCGAACTCGGCTTCACGCCGGCCCAGGGTCGCCAGCTGGCCATCGAAACCGTTCAGGGTGCCGCCGCACTGGCCGCTGCCTCCGACGAACCGGCTTCGCTGCTGCGCGAGCGCGTCACCTCCAAGGGCGGCACCACCGAGGCGGCACTCAAGGTGATGCTCGAACGCGGCGTCAAGGATGGCATCGTCGCCGGTTGTCTGGCCGCTGAAACGCGTGGCCGCGAACTCGGCAAGCTGCTCGGAGGAGATGCGTGATGCAGGCTTTCTTTTTCCTGATCAACGCGGTCGTCAGTTTTTTCTGCACCCTGTTGCTGCTGCGCTTCATCATGCAGATGGCGCGAGTGTCGTTCGCCGGACAACTCGGCGATTTCGTCGTCAAGCTCACCAACTGGGCGGTCAAGCCCCTGCGTCGCATCGTCCCCGGCGTCGCCGGCGTGGACTGGGCCAGCCTGGTGGCCGCGCTGTGGCTGCAACTGATGTACGCCGGCCTGCTGTTGTCGGTGACGCCGGTCGAACTCAGCGCCGACGCCTTCGGCACCGTCCTGATGATCCTGATGCTGGCCATCCGCGGCCTGATCCGCCTGGCCATCTACATCACCATCGGCGTCGTCATCCTGCAGGCGGTTCTGTCCTGGATCAACCCCTATTCGCCGATTGCCCCGACCGTCAATCAACTGGCGCGGCCGATCCTCGATCCAATCCGCCGTTTCGTCCCGCTGATCGCCGGCGTCGACCTGTCGCCGCTGGTCGTCATCCTGCTGCTGCAGGTCGTGCTGATGATCGTCTGATGTCCGTCTGGTACCGCTTCGGCAAGGATGGCAGCGCGACGCTGACGCTGCACATCCAGCCGGGTGCCAAAAAAACCGAAGTCGCCGGCCTGCACGGCGAGGCACTGAAAATCCGCCTGGCGGCGCCACCAGTCGACGGCAAGGCCAATGATGCGCTGCTCCGTTTCGTGGCCGAGCAGCTTGACCTGCCCCGATCTGCGGTCACGCTCAAGAGCGGTCAGACCTCACGCCACAAGGTCGTGGAAATCTGCGGCAGCACCGAGGCCCGCATCGCCGCTTTCGCCGGCTGAACGGACCCCGGTACCGCCTGAAGGCTATTTCTTGGCCGGGCTGCTTGCCGCGCCGGTCGTCAATTCCGACCGCAGCTTGTCGATACTCTTCTTGCCGAAGCCTTTGACGTTCGTCAGATCGTCAACCGACTTGAACGGGCCGTTCTTGTCCCGGTGTTCGACAATCGCCCGCGCCTTGCCCGGGCCGATGCCCTTGACCGCGTCCAGTTCCGCCTCGGTCGCCGTATTGATATTGACGGCGGCCATCGCCATGCCGATGCCTGCCAGCATGCCGAACAACAGGGTGGTAATGCGTTTCATCGATGCCTCCTCCTGAATATTCCTGATTGGTGAGATTGCACAGCGGCCTTCCGCTGCACCGGAATATTCTATATGAATATGACAATGTATTCGTCAACAAAATAAAGCGGCCTGATGGCCGCTTCTTCTTGGGCTAGGGGATCAATACACGACGCGCCCGCCAACCAGCGTCCGGCGGACCTTGCCGCTCATCTGGCAACCCAGCCAGGGCGAATTCTTGCCACGACTCTTGAGCGCCTCGGGCGTCAGTTGCCACTCGGCTGCCGGATCGAAGATGCAGATGTCGGCCGCTGCGCCGATGGCCAGCGAGCCGCCGCTCAGACCGAGAATGGCCGCCGGCGCACTGGTGATCCTGGCCAGCGCCGCGCTCAGTGCCACGCCTTCCTGTTCCGCCCATTTCAGGGTCAGCGGCAACAGCACTTCAAGACCGGTGGCGCCCGGTTTGGCCTCGGCAAAGGGCACCAGCTTGTCGTCGGCACCGACCGGCGTGTGGTCCGAGCAGATCGCGGCAAACCCTGCGGCCGCGGCGGCCGACAGCGCAGCCCGGTCAGCCTGGGTACGCAGCGGCGGCTGGAAGCGGGCATGGGTATTGAAGAAGCCGATGTCGTTTTCGGTCAGCAACAGGTGATGGACGCCGACATCGAAGCTGAGCGGCAGCCCCTCGGCCATTGCCGCCTTGGCCAGCGCCACGCCAGCCGCCGACGACAGGCGGGTCAGGTGCACGCGGCAGCCGGTATCGCGCACCAGTTGCACGATGGTGGCGATGGCGATGGTCTCGGCGGCGACCGGGATGCCGGCCAGACCGAGACGGGCCGCGACCTCGCCGTCGTGCGCGATGCCGTTGCGCGACAGCCAGTGATCCTGCGGATGCAGGAAAACCGGGAAAGCGAAGCTGGCCGCGTATTCGAGCGCACGCAGCAGCGCCTCGGTATCGACCACCGGCACCTTGGCCTGCGAGAAGGCGACACAGCCGGCCTTCTTCAGCCCGGCCAGTTCGGACAGGCGTTCGCCCTGCAGGCCGAGCGTCAGGGCGCCGAGCGGCAGGACGCGGGCCTTGCCGATTTCCCGGCCGCGATGCACGAGGCGGTCGGCCAGTTCCGGCTCGTCGAGCGGCGGATCGGCATCGGGCGGAACGACGACGCTGGTCACGCCGCCGGCGACCGCCGCCGCCAGTTCGGCCTCGATCGAGTTCAGGCGGGCACCAAGGTCGATCAAGCCGGGACAGACCACGCAACCGGCAGCGTCGACAACCTCGTCGGCGACAAAGCCGGCCGGCGCTTCGCCGATCGCGGCAATCCTGCCGGCCACGACGAACAGCGAAGTGGCTTCGCGGTCGACTGCCTGGCCCGGATCGATGACACGGCCGTTTTCAATCAGGATGTTCATCTCAATTCCCCGCAACAATACTCATGACCGCCATGCGCACGGCGATGCCGAAGGTGACCTGCGGCAGGATCACCGCCTGCGGCCCGTCGGCGACCGCCGAGTGGATTTCGACGCCACGGTTCATCGGCCCTGGATGCATGACGATCGCGTCCGGCTTGGCCAACGCCAGCTTCTGCGGGGTCAGGCCGTAGTGGCGGAAGTACTCGCCGGCCGACGGCAGCAGCGCGCCGTTCATGCGTTCGTTCTGCAGGCGCAGCATGATCACCACGTCGCAATCCTTCAAGCCCGCTTCCATGTCGTGGAAGACATGCACGCCGAGCTTGTCGAGGTGCTTGGGCAGCAGCGTTTCCGGGCCGATGGCGCGGACTTCCGGGACGCCCAGCGTGGTCAGCGCGTGGATGTCGGAGCGGGCGACGCGCGAGTGCAGGATGTCGCCGACGATGGCCACGCGCAGGTTGGAGAAATCCTTCTTGTAGTGGCGGATGGTGTACATGTCGAGCAGCCCCTGCGTCGGGTGCGCGTGGCGGCCGTCGCCGGCATTGACGACGTGAATGTCGTCACGGCCGATACGGCGCAGGTGCTCGGCGATCAGGTAGGGCGCGCCGGAGGAGGCGTGGCGGACGACGAACAGGTTGGCGTGCATCGCGCAGAGGTTGTCGATGGTGTCGAGCAGGGTCTCGCCCTTGGCCGTTGATGAACGCCCGATGTCGAGGTTGATGACGTCGGCCGACAAGCGCTTGGCGGCGATCTCGAAAGTCGTGCGGGTGCGCGTCGAGTTCTCGAAGAACAGGTTGAACACGCTCTTGCCGCGCAGCAGCGGCACCTTTTTCACTTCGCGCGCCGAGACTTCCATGAACGACTCGGCGGTGTCGAGGATCTGCGTCAGGATTGCGCGCGGCAGCCCCTCCGTTGACAACAGATGTGTCAGCTCTCCGTTGTCGTTCAACTGCGGGTTATGCATTTTCCAGTCTCCAGGCGAGTTGACCGTCATCCTGCTTTTCCAGCACCAGGCTCTGCTTCGTTTCGAGGGCGACGTCCCAGACTTTCCAGGTCGCCGCCACCGGCAGTTCCCGACCGCCCCGGTCGGCGAGCACTGCCAGCGACACCGAGGCCGGACGTCCGTAATCGAACAGTTCGTTGATCGCCGCCCGCGTCGTCCGGCCGGTGTAGAGCACGTCGTCGACCAGGATGATGTGTCGGCCCTCGACGTCGAACGGGATCAGCGTCGGCTTGACCTGCGGATGCAGGCCCTTCTCGGCAAAATCGTCGCGGTAGAAGGAAACGTCGATCAAACCGGTTTCCCGATCGAGGCCGAGCAATTCACTGAGGCGCTCGGCGATCCAGGCGCCGCCACTGTAGATGCCGACCAGCGCCGGATCTTGCGCCAGCAGCGGGCGTATCAGTTCGGCCAGTTGCCGGCACTGGGCTTCGGCGTCGGGCAGGGTGTCATTGGGGTGCATGCAGCGAACTTTCGAACCAGGTTTGAAGAATCAGTTGGGCGGCAACCGCATCGAGCAGCGGCTTGGCCGACTTGGCGTTGCGTCCGGTCTCGCGCAGCCGCGCCTCGGCATCGAGCGAGCTGAGCCGCTCGTCGGCCATGGAAACCGGAAGATTGAAACGCTTTTGCAGACGTTCGGCGAATTTTGTCGCCAGACGGGTCATTTCATGCGGTGTCCCGTCGACATGTGTGGGCAGGCCGACGACCAGCTGCTCCGGCTGCCATTCGGCGATCAGCTTGCCGATTTCGGCAAAGCGCACATCGTTCGACTCGGCGCGGATCACCGTCAGCGGATGGGCCGACGCCAGCAGCGTCTCGCCGGTCGCCACGCCGATGCGCTTTTCGCCGAAGTCGAAGGCCAGCACCGTGCCCACTATGCGTGCCCGGCAACGTCCGAAAGCTGGGAAAAGCTGATGCCGAGTTTCTGCATCGCCGCCGGCAAGCGCTCCTCGGGCGGCAGATCGAACAGGATGTCGGATCTGGCCGGCACCGTCAGCCAGGAATTCTGCGCCAGCTCTTCTTCGAGCTGACCGGCATCCCAACCCGAATAGCCCAGCGACACGATGATCTCCGACGGCAGTCCGTCCTTGGCAACGGCGGCAAGCACGTCGCGCGAACTGGTCAGACCGACTTCGGCGTTGATCGCCATCGTCGATTGCCAGTGACCGAGCGGCCGATGCAGCACAAAGCCGCGGTCGAGCTGCACCGGACCGCCGAAATAGACCGGCAGGCCGGACAGCGCCGTCTGTTCCAGCTTGATGTCGATCTTCTCGAACAGGCCAGCCAGATCCATGTCGATCGGCCGGTTGACGATGATCCCCAGCGCGCCGTTCTCGTTATGCTCGCAGATATAGACCAGCGCATTCGAAAAATAAGGGTCTTCCAGCGCCGGCATGGCGATCAGAAAGTTGTCGGTCAGGTTGACGTTGTCCATGCCGGCGATTTTAATCGCCATGGAGGCACAAACCAAACATGATTCAAGAAAAAGCACTCGTCTGGTTCCGGCGCGACCTGCGCGACCACGATCACGCGGCCCTGGCCGCTGCACTGAGCAGCGGTCTGCCGGTTCATTGCGTCTTTGTTTTCGATACCGACATTCTCGACGCCTTGCCGTCGCGGACCGACCGCCGCGTTGAATTCATCCTCGACAGCCTGCGCCAACTCGACAGCGCCTTGCGGGCCCGCGGCGGCGGATTGATTGTTCGCCACGGCCGCGCGGTCGAGGAGGTTCCTCGCCTGGCTCGGGAGATCGGCGCGCGGGCAGTATTCGTCAATCGCGATTACGAACCGGCCGCCAAACACCGGGATGCTGAAGTCGGACGCTTGCTCGGCGAACAAGGGATTGCCCTGCACGAGTTCAAGGACCAGGCGATCTTCGAACGCGACGAACTGCTGACTGGGGCCGGCCGCCCCTATACGGTGTTCACCCCGTACAAGAACGCCTGGCTGAAGCGCCTGAGCAGCGCCGATCACGCCCCCTGCCACGGCAACGGACAGTTTGCCCCGGCACCGGCGGAGGCGCTGCCGACGCTGGACGATCTCGGTTTTCACCCAGGCAATCTCGGCGAGCTCGGCATCGAACCCGGGATGGCCGGCGCCCGCAAGCTGTGGGACGAATTCCGCACCGGCCGCATCCAGCGCTACGGCGCCTTGCGCGACTTCCCGGCGATCAAGGGGGTCAGCTACCTGTCGGTGCACCTGCGTTTCGGCACCCTCTCGATCCGCGAGCTGGTCAGCGCCGCGCTCGCCGAACAAGCCGAGACCTGGCTCAACGAGCTGATCTGGCGCGATTTCTATTTCATGATCCTCGACCGCTTTCCCCATGCAGCCGAGCGTGCGTTCAAGCCCGAATACGACGCCATCCGCTGGGACGAGTGGCCGGCGGGGCTGGCTGCCTGGCAGCAGGGACGCACCGGCTACCCGCTGGTCGATGCAGCGATGCGCCAGTTGAATCACAGCGGCTGGATGCACAACCGCCTGCGCATGGTCGTCGCCTCCTTCCTGTGCAAGGACCTGGGCATCGACTGGCGACTCGGCGAACGCTACTTTGCCGAACAACTCAACGACTTCGACCTCTCGGCCAACAACGGCGGCTGGCAGTGGGCGGCGTCGAGCGGCTGCGATGCGCAGCCCTATTTCCGCATCTTCAACCCGATCACGCAATCGGAAAAATTCGACCCGGAAGGCAAGTTCATCCGGCGCTACCTGCCCGAACTGGCCAAGGTGCCGAACAAATACATCCACGCACCGTGGACCATCGGCCGCCTGGCGCAGGAGGCGCTCGGCGTCGTCATCGGCCGCGACTATCCGGGACCGATTGTCGACCACGCGACGGCGCGGGAAAAGACGCTGGCGCGTTATGCGGTGGTAAAGAAAGCCTGAACGGCCGGGCTCAGGCTACCAGTTCGCGCAGCCTGGCGTCTTCGTGCACGATATGGCGGACCAGCCAGGTGCGCAGGTAGACCAGCACATCGAACTGGGCGGTCAGCGGGTTGTCGTGCAATTCGGCGTAGAACTCGCTCAACCGTTTCTCGAATTCACCGTGCTGGTGCTTCTGACGGTCAAAGGCGGCGTAGCGGTGATGATCCATCATCCGCTCTTCGGCCCGGAAATGGACCTGTGCATAGAGGTCGAGCGCCTTGATCACCCGCGCCACCTCACGCGAGCCGCGCCGGGTCGACACCACCTCGTAGAGGTCGTTGGTCAGGTCGAACAGGTAGCGGTGGTGTTCGTCGATGACGTCGATGCCGATACGCAGACTGTCGTCCCAGCGCACCCACTCGCATTCATGCGGCGGCAGTTCAGGCAGATCCAGCACCTGATTCGGATCGATGATGTCATCACGGTACAACTCTCGGATCCGCCGCACTTCCGGTAGCGCCTTCATGAATCCGGCGACGACCTGAGGATCGAATTGCTTGCCGGCATTGTCAGCCACCCAGGCAATCGCTTCATCTACCGGCCAGGGATCTTTGTACGGGCGGCGTGAGGTCAGCGCATCAAAGACATCGGACACGGCACAGATACGTACCAGCAAGGGGATTTCCTCACCGGCCAGGCCTTCCGGATAACCGTTGCCATCCCAGTGTTCGTGGTGCGAAGCGGCAATGTCGCGAGCCGCCTGGATCAGCGTATCGTCGCCTTCGAGCAGACGCTTGCCGATACCGGTATGCCCCTTCATCACCTCGTATTCATCCGGCAGCAGGCGCCCCGGTTTGAGCAGGATCGCATCCGGAATACCGATCTTGCCGACATCGTGCATCGGTGCGCAGATGGCGAGCAGTTCGCGCTGTTCGGGCGGCAGGTCCATCGCCTTGGCAATCGCCGTCGCGATGTGGGTCATGCGCATGATGTGCATGCCGGTTTCGTTGTCGCGGTATTCGGAGGCCGTGCCCAGCCGGCGAATGGCATCGGTACGGGCATCTTCAAGCTCGACCTCGCGCACGCGCAGGGTTTCGTTGACAATCAGGCGCACCACCAGGACCGACAGGGCCTGCGCCAGATCTTCCATGAATTCGTACTCCACCGGATCAGGCTGCCAGTCGGGATCGACGAACATCAGCGCCTTGCCGATCAGTGCGGCATTGTCGCGCAAGGGCAACATGAAACAGGCGGCACCGGCGGGCAGTTCCCGCTGCATCAGGGGCGGCAGGCTGGCGCTGGGATCGGCAACCAGCATCACCCGCTCTTCATCGTCACCGGTCAGATGGTAGGGCGAACTGTCGCCGTCGATACACACCCAGGGGGGCGGCAGACCGAACTGCGCCACCTGGAGCAGCAAGCCTCGGGAATTGCGGAGCAGGACCAGGCTGTGCGGCAGCACCCGGATACCGGGAAGGCTGGTCAGCAAATCGTTCAATCTGGCCAGCATGCCGTCGAGATCGCCGCCATCGAGACGGGTCAGGTCGAAGACCAGCCGGCTGATGGCGAGTATTTCCTGTTCCTTGTCCATCGCTAGTTGCAATCAACTCCAAATGAGACGAACTCTCATTATAGGGAGCTTCATTCATGACGCGGTACTATCCGCATCATGAATGAAATCAGTGAACCCGGCCGCAGTAGGTCGCCAGCAAACCAAGTAGTTCGTCTTCGTCGTAGGGTTTGCCGAGGTAGTGATTGGCCCCGATTTCCAGCGCGTAATTGCGGTGCTTGTCGGCCGTGCGCGAGGTGATCATGATCACCGGAATATCGCGCAGGCGCTCGTCGGCACGCAGGTTGCGGACGAAGTCGAAGCCGTCCATGCGCGGCATTTCGATATCCGAGAGGATCACGTCGGGCGGTGCGTCGAGCAGGTGCTCCAGCGCATCGACACCATCCTTGGCGAGGATGACCTGATAACCTTCGCGCAACAGCAGGCGGCTGGTGATCTTGCGCACGGTCAGCGAATCATCGACCACCATGACGGTCGGCAGATGCTGGTGTACCGGCGCGGCTTGCGGCTCGACCGGCGCAATCTCGCCGACCACCGGCTGCACGCCCCGGCTGGCCAGTGCCACCGGATTCAGGATCAGCACCACCTGGCCGTCGCCGAGCACGGTTGCGCCGGCAATCCCGACCACGCGGGCAAGCTGGGCGCCGATGTTCTTGACCACCACTTCCTGGTTACCGCGCAATTCGTCAACCAGTACCGCGACGCGTTGCGAACCGGAACGCAGCAGCAACACCCAGTACTGCCGGTGCGCCTCGGGCAGGGCAGCGACATCGCCGAGCAGATGCGGCAGGAAATGGAAGGGGTAGCGATTGCCCTGCCACTCCGCCTCGCCGGCGTCGCGGATTGCGCTCAGGCCCTTTTCCTTCAATTCCAGCACCTGTTCGATCATCGTCGACGGCACGGCGTAGATCTGGCTGCCGGCGCGTACCAGCAGGGTCTGGGTAACGGCCAGGGTCAGCGGCAGGTAGAGGTTGAAAACCGTTCCGCGACCCGGCTCGGAGATGATCTCGATGCGTCCGCCCAGGGCACCGACCGCCGTCTTCACCACGTCCATACCGACACCGCGGCCGGCGACCTGGGTCAATTCGGTGGCGGTCGAGAAACCCGGCTGGAAGATGAAATCGAGCAGGGCGGCATCGCTGATTTCCTGCCCCGACTGGAGCAGACCGAGCGCTTCGGCGCGTTCGCGGATACGCGCCCGGTCCAGCCCCCGGCCGTCGTCGGACAGCGACAGGATGATTTCGTTGGCTTCCTGGGCAAGCTTGAGGGTGATTTCACCGGTTTCCGGCTTGTCTGCCGCCTGCCGCTGCTCACGCGCTTCGATGCCGTGGGTCACGGCATTGCGCAGCATGTGCTCGATCGGCCCCATGATTTTTTCGAGGACAGAGCGGTCGACTTCGACATGGCCGCCGACGATATCGAAGTTGGCGCGCTTGCCGACTTCCTTCGCGGTCTGCCGGACGATGCGGTACAGACGCTCCGCCTGGCTGACGAAGGGCAGCATGCGCACGCCCATCAGTTCCTGCTGCAAACCGCGGTTCAGGCGTGCCTGCGCCAGGATCGCCGCGTTGGCGTCGTCGAGGTTCTTCAACAGGTTCTGCTGGACGGTCGCCACGTCGTTGACCGACTCGGCCATGAAGCGCGTCAGTTCCTGGAAGCGGGTGAAGCGGTCGAGTTCGAGCGGGTCGAATTCGGCCTGGCCTTCGTGCGCCTGGGCAACGCGTGCCTGGATCTGGGTTTCTGCCTGGATTTCGATTTCGCGCAACTGACGGCGCAGACGGATGACGTTTTCCGTGAGGTCGAGCAGCGAGCCCTTGAGGCTGCGCATTTCGCCTTCGATCCGCGCCCGGGCGATCGACAATTCGCCGGCCTCGTTGACCAGACGGTCGACCAGATCGGCGCGCACGCGCAGCATGGCGCGCTGGCCGCTGCCTTCGCTGTCGGTCTCGGGATCGCCCGCCAGTAGCGGTGCGACCTCGGTCGGCACGATCTCGCCGCCGGCCGGTGCTTCGCCGGGGCTTTCCTCCTCGGCCGGGCCGCTGCGTAGCCGCTCGGTGGCCACGGCCAGGGCATCGCAACCGGCTTCGATTTCATCGATCAGGGCAGCACTGGCGGTACCCGCCTTGATTGCCTCCTGGACCCGGGCTTCGAGCAAATGTGTCGCTTCGCCCAGGTTCATCGCCCCGGCCATCCGGGCATTGCCCTTGAAGGTATGCAGCAGGCGAGCAATCGCCCGTGGTGGCGCTTCTTCGCCCGGGCCGATGCGCCAGGCGCGCAGTTGTTCGGTGAGCTCACGCAGTTGATCCGCGGCTTCCTCGAGGAAGATCGGCAGCAACTGCTCGTCCAGTTCGTCGGTCAGCTGGCGGACCGGCTCGACCGGCGGCGGCAATTCGTCCACCACCGGCACCGGAATCTCGGCGGCATCCTGGCGCATGCCCGGTAAGGGAATGATCTGCGCCCCGCTAGCTGCCTCGTCGGGGGCTGCGGCAGACTCGACGATGGCTCCAGGGTGAAAGATGTCTTCCAGGGCCGCCAAAAGTTGCGGCTGATCTTCCGGCAGCTGTTGCGCAGCCAGTCCGGCGAACATTTCTTCCAGCGTCAGGATGGCCTGACGCACGGTTTCCAGACCTTCGATACTGTCCGGCTGGGCCGAGGTATCGCGGCGCAACAGGGCATGTTCCAGCGCATAAGCCAGGTGATGCAGCGGCATCAGGCCAACGGTGGCGGCGATGCCGCCGAGCGTATGGGCGGCCCGCGTCATTTCGAAGGTCGTCGGTACGGCTGGCTCGGCTTCCAGCGCAGCGAAGCTGTCGACCAGGGTTTGCAGATGACCACGCGCTTCCTCGCGGAAGATGTCGTACAAGGTCTGCGCTGTGCCCTGAGCTAGCGTTTCCGCTTCGGTTTCGGCAAACAGCGCCCCGGGCTCTTCCAGCTCCAGTTCGAACCCGCCTTCGAGTTCAGGAAATGCCACATCGGCAGCGGGCTCGTCGATATCGACCGCAGGTGTCGCCTCGACTGACGGCGGCACTTCCTCCGGCAAGGGCTCAGCGACCGGCGCCGCATCCACGACCGGCGGCACGGCAACCGGCGTTGGCTCGGCCGGCTGCTCGGTGGTACCACGCATGGCGGCGGCGAGCGCGACCAAATGGGCGGCATCCGGCATCTGGCCGGTACCGCTTTCAAGCAGGGCAACCCATTCGCTGAAAACCCGATGTTCTTCGTCGATCAAGGCCAACAACTCGGGGGTCACGGCGATATCCTGACGCAACCACAGGTTCAGGGTCTGCTCGACGGCCCAGGCCGTTTCGCCGAGTTCGACCAGGCCGACCATGCGCCCGGAACCCTTCAGGGTATGGGTGCACCGGCGGATCGTCGTCAATGCCTCACGGTCGTGCACGTCGGCCGCCAGCAGCGACTTCTGGGTGGCCATTTCGGCCAGCACTTCGTGGCCTTCCTCGATGAAGATAGCCAGCAACTCGGCGTCGATTTCCTCGTGACTGGAACTGGCCAGCTGCAGGGTTTCCGCCGACGGTTGCGGCGCATCGACCCGGGAGACGCGCAGGCCGGACAGGGCGACATCGACCTGCTCGCCCGACTCCAGCGCCGCCAGCACCGCCTTGGCGGATTCACCCAGTTCGCGGTCGGCAACCAGGTCGGCGTCTTTCTGGATGGCTTCGAGATTCTGCTTGAGTTCCTGCAGACGCTGGTCGTCCGGGGCTTCGCGCAATGCGCTGGCGAGCGCCTTGGCTTCGCGCGCCTGTTGCGCCAGTTCGGCTTCGACGGTCAATGCCGCTTCGGCCGCAGCATCGGTATCGGCCACCAGCTCATCGCCATGCAGACGACGGACGAAGGTGTCGTAACTGCTCTCACCGTGCTGCAGCGCGTCGATGAAGAAACCGAGCGCCGACAATTCGTCGGCGACCTGCTGGAAGTCGACATCCTGCGGCTGGTAACCGGCAGCGGCAAAGGCTTCGATGTGCGTAGTCGTGCGCTTCAGGCTGGCGACGGCGGAAAAATGTCCGAGCATGGCCAGTGCCCCGCCGACCTGCTTGAGCGGCGCGTCCAGCGCAGCCATCTCGAAGCCCTTGGCCGGCGAACGGAAGAAGGCGTCGAGCGTCTGCTCGATCTGCGCCAGGTTGCTCTGGATTTCCCGGCCGACCTGGGCAATCAGCAATTTTTCCTGTGCCCGCCGCGTCATTTCGTCGAGCAGCGGAATATCACTGGCCGTGGCCGCACGCCCGGCGATGCAGGCATGGATGCGGTCGACCATCAGGTCGACCTGCTGGGCGAAGTCGGCGCCGAGACGCAGGAAATTTTCGTGGGCGTTCTGCAGCAGCAGGATGGCCGTTGCCACTTCCATGGCTACGCCGTCGTTGAAACGCTTGACGTCGTCCTGCAACCAGCCGGCAATCGCCGCCAGCGCCTGACCGAGCCGCTTCAGGTCGGTATGACCGATTTCCCCGGTGACCTGAGCTGCTGCCTGGGCCAGCTCGCCGACGTTGACCAGGCTGCCCGGGCTGCCCGAACAGTACTTGCTCCAGACCTCCTCGATGCTGACGAGAATTTCGCGCAAGCGTCGCAGTGCCTGTTCCTGGACATCGGGCAGGGTCTGCAGCGAAGCCACGGCCGGCAGGTGCGCGGGCAGGTCGAAAATATGCTGCGCCTGGGCAACCAGCGAGTCCGCTCCGGCCGGGGTCCGGGCAACGTAGTACAGCGCCTCGCGCATCACGCGTTCGGCCAGTTTGCCGGAGCCGTCGAGCAGACGACGGATCTGCAGGTCGATGCGCGCACAGAGTTGCCTGGCCAGCGGCTCGACCGAGATATCCGGATTGTCCAGCGCCTCGAGGAATGCCTGCGAGACCCACCAGAACGAACGCGCACCGGAGGTCGGCTGGATGGCTTCGATCGCCGCCAGCGCTTCGCTCATCGCCTGCCGGCCGCTGGCCTTCTGCTCGGGCTGGGTCAGCCATTTGAGCAAGCCCTTCTGGAAACGGGTGCGCTGCTTGCGCAGGACCTTGTGCATTTCCTCCGGCGTCAGCGCCGGTGGGGTCACGGTCGAGCGCGGCGGGCGCAGGCTCAGGTCGGGATAGAACAGGTCACCCGGATGCACCGGCGGCAAGCCGCGGACTTCGGCCAGACGGGAACAGAGCGGCATCATGCGCAGCGGCTGGTGCGGTTCGCCGGCAAGCAGGTCGTCGAGATACTGGCGCAACCCGGCCAGCGCCTCGTGGGCGACCGACTGCGCCGCTTCACTGGCCGGCAGGCGTTCCTCCTCCAGCGCCAGCAGCAGGGCTTCGAGCGACTCGGTCAACTCCGTGATGCCGTTCAGACCGACGATGTCGAGCGCGCCATGAACCTGGTGCACATGGGTGCGGCAGAATTTCAACTGCGTCGCATCGGCATTCGCCACGAACTGGTCGAGCGCTTCCTCGGCGCGTAGCAGCGCCTGGTCGATCTCGCCCTTGACCCACGTCAGCGGGCCCAAATCGAATTCAGTTGCCGCGTTCATGCTCTCTCGCGTTGGTGGCTCAATCGACCTTGAAACCGGCGACCGAGCCCTTGAGTTCGGAAGCCAGCGCGGACAGTTCATCAACGGCCTCGGCGGTACGCTGCGTACCCGCCGTGGTCTGTTCGGTGACGCGCAGGATATCCTGCATCAGACGCGCCACCTGGGTGGCCGAGTCGGCCTGGCTCTGGGTGGAGCTGGAAATTCGCTGAATCAGGCTAGCCAGATCACGGGACACCTGACCGATTTCGGACAGCGCCTGGCCGGCCGCGTCGGACAGCTTGGCGCCCTCGACCACACCCTGGGTCGATTGTTCCATGGCGGATACGGCGTCCTGGGTATCGGTCTGAATGGTCTTGACGATGGCTGCAATCTGCTTGGTCGCCTCGCCGGAACGTTCGGCCAGCCGCTGCACTTCCTCGGCAACGACGGTGAAGCCGCGCCCGGCATCGCCGGCCGATGCGGCCTGGATGGCGGCGTTCAGCGCGAGCACGTTGGTCTGTTCGGTAATGTCGGAAATCAGTTCAACGATTTCGCCGATCTCCTGCGAGCTTTCGCCGAGGCGCTTGATCCGCTTCGAGGTTTCCTGGATCTGGTTGCGGATTTCATTCATGCCCTTGATCGAGTCCTGCACCGCCTGCGTCCCCTTTTCGGCAGCCTGCAGCGACTGGTTTGCCACCTGTGCCGACTGGGCGGCGTTGCTCGACACCTCGGTCATCGAACGGGCCATGTCCAGCGCCGACTGACCGGCTTCCTGAATTTCGACCGACTGACGTTCGGCAGCGGTGAGCAGCTCGGCCGACGTCTGGCGGGCGATTTCGGTCGCCGCCGTCACCCGGTTCGCCGCATCGTTGATGCGGCCGACCAGCACGCGCAGTTCTTCAATCGTGTAGTTGATCGAGTCGGCGATGGCGCCGGTGATGTTCTCGCTGACGGTTGCAGTCACGGTCAGGTCGCCGTCGGCGAGGTCGCCGAGTTCGTTCATCAGCCGCAGAATGGCGTCCTGGTTCTCGCGGTTGACCTGTTCGGAACCGAGGCGCTGCTTTTCAACTTCCTGGGTACGCCGTTCAGCGTCGTCGCGATAGACCTGCACCAGCTTGGCCAGGGCGGCCAGGGCCACCAGAACGAGAACCAGCACCGAGACGATGAAACCGCCACGTCCGCTGAGCGCCTCTTGATAACCGCGCGCCAGTTCGTCGGTTGCCTTGAGCAGTTCCTCGCTGTCGCGGAAGATGCGCGAACCGGCCTGCTTGGACAGGACCAGCGGCTGCATGTTGCCGAGAATGCCGGAAATGGCCGTTTCGTAATCCTTGAAGGCGGTTTCCAGCGCCTCGACCTTGGCCCGGGTATCGGCATCGGTCACACCGCGACCCAGTCCCTGCATCAATTCACGGAAGTTGTTGGTGTCCTTACCCAGCAGGAAGGCCACTTCGGGATTGATTTCAGCACCGACCAGCAGTGCCGAAGCGTTCTTGGCAATCCGTTGCGTCAACATCACCAGCTGGTTGGCCGCAGCGATGTCGCGGGCACCGGCGCCCGACTGCAGCTTGAGGGCGGCGACCTGCTCGGTCAGTTCAAGCATGATGGCGTTGTTGTCGTCGATGGTTGCCACGTTGCGACCCAACTCGATCAGGTTCTTCTCCTGGCCGATCACGGTCGCGGCATCTTTTTCGGACTGGGTCCAGCGCTCGCTCAGCGCATCAAGCTGCGCCTGCACGGCCAGCGGCGAAGCACCGACGCTGACGTTGCCGAGTTCGCCGCCGCGCGTGAGCTTTTCCATCAGGTCAGCGAAGGTGGCGCGCGACTCCTTGAGTTGGGCAAAAGCCACCGGGTCGCCCTGCAGGGCCAGCGAGGAGGCCTTGGCCAGACGCTGCGAGAGCATCCGCATTTCACCGGCAGCCGCCACATAGGCGGTCGCCTGGGCGGAGTCACGGTTGTCGCGGGCAACCAGCACACCAATGACCAGCAGGACAGCGAAGAACACGCCGCCCAGGATCTTCATCTGCTGGGTGGCCGACTTGCCGGCCAGGAAACCCGGACCGGCAGCCTTCTTGGCCGGCGCAGCCGGCAATTCGTCCCCGGTGACGGTCAGCGGCGACACGTCCTTCTTCGATGCCCCGAATTTCGGGAGTTTGAAGCTCAAAGCCATTTCTACCCTCCACTTGGGCTCCGTCAATGGAGCCCGCGCTTAAATTCCAATATTCATGAACCCGCGATCGGCGAGCAGTTCGCGCACCGCCAGCTTGCGCCAGACCTTGCCGTCAGTATCGGTGAAGCGCTGCCGGCCCCAGACCGGAAATGCTTCGTCGGCCGCCATCGGCTGAAAATTTTCGGGCTTCTTCAGACCGAGCATCCGCGACACCAGCAGGGCGGCATTCGAACCATGACGGACGCCGATCAGCAGCAAGCGGGTATTGACGTTGCGCGGCGTCGGCGGCGCGCCGAGGAAAGCCGCGAAATCGGTCACCGCATAAAGATTGCCGCGCACGTTGGCGATGCCCGAGAACCAGGGGTGCACCAGCGGCACACCAGCCAGCTGCGGCGCCTGCACGATCTCGCCGCCGTCCGAGAGGTCGATCAGCCAGCCTTCGCCAGCGACATCGAGCCCCAGCCAGGAAGCGCCCCCATGCCCCTGCGCCGCCTCACTGAGGCGGCCGGCCAGGTAAGCCTGAAAATCCCGGAGACTGCTCTTGCGCGCCATGACAGTCAGGGCAAGGCAGCAATACGTTGCAGCAATTCCTGGGGATTGAGCGGCTTGACCAGATAATCGACCGCCCCCTGACGCAGCCCCCAGATCTTGTCGGTTTCCTGCCCCTTGGAGGTACAGACAATGACCGGGATATGCTTGGTTTCCTCGTCGCGGGTCAGCGTCCGGGTCGCCTGATAACCGTTCAGACCGGGCATGACCACGTCCATCAGGATCAGGTCGGGTTTGGTGGCCTTGGCCTTGGCAATGCCTTCCTCGCCATTCTCGGCAGTGGACACGAGATAACCGGCCTTGCTGAGCAGATCGACGGCAAAAAAGCGTTCGGTGGGCGAATCGTCGATGACGAGAATATTCTTGACGGGCATGCGTGCTCCCTGAACTACGACTGTGTGGTTTGTGTTTCCGCCGGCAGTGCAAAGGTCGCGACCGTTTGCAGCAGGCTGTCCTTGGTGAAGGGTTTGGTCAGGTACTGATCGGACCCGACCATGCGCCCGCGCGCCCGGTCGAACAGGCCGTCCTTGGACGACAGCATGATCACCGGCGTGGTCTTGAAGCGGGGGTTTTTCTTGATCAGTGCGCAGGTCTGATAACCGTCAAGCCGGGGCATCATGATGTCGCAAAACACCACGGCCGGCTGGTGGTCGGCAATCTTGGCCAGGGCGTCGAATCCATCCTCGGCGAGCACGACCTGACAGCCGGCCTGGACGAGAAATATCTCGGCGCTCCGGCGTATCGTGTTGCTGTCGTCGATGACCATGACGCGAACGCCGCGCAGTCTCGATAAATCAGTCAATTCCCTGCCCCCTGAGTGTTTCTTGGCGCACTTGGCATATAGCTGTCATCTTACTACGGAACTCGGGGGGGGCCGCAATGCCTGTACATTGTTTCGGGCTTTCGGACAGAACTCGGAGAGAACGGGATTCGGATAGAATCCGGGCATTCAACCAGAAAGTACCGCACCGCACTACGGTGCCTTTCCCGATGCAGAAAACGCGCACCACCCCGGCCACGCCACCGCAGGTTCTTGTCTTTGCCGCCAGCGATCCGACCTGCGGCGCCGGCATCCAGGCCGACATCCTGACCCTGGCCAGCCTGGGTTGCCACCCGCTGACCGCCCTGACGGCCGTCACCGTGCAGGACACCACCGGCGTCAGCAGCCTGCAGCCGCTCAGCGCCGAACTGCTCGAACAGCAGGCACGCGCGGTGCTGGAAGACATGCCGGTTGCCGCCTTCAAGATCGGCCTGCTCGGCAGCGTCGAAAACGTCCTGGCCGTTGCCGAGATCGTTTCCGATTACCCCGACATCCCGCTGATTTTCGATCCCGTGCTGGCGTCCGGTCGCGGCGACGAACTGTCCGGCGAGGAAATCATCGCCGCGATGCGCGAGATGCTGCTGCCGCAGACCACCATCATCACGCCCAATGCGCCGGAAGCCCGCCGCCTGGCCGAAAGCGACGAGGATGAAAACGAGCCGTCGCTCGACGTCTGCGCCGCCCGCCTGATCGAGATGGGCGCCCAGTACGTGCTGATCACCGGCACCCACGAAAACACGCCGCTGGTGGTCAATACCCTCTACAACGACCAGGGCGTGCTCCGCCACGACCGCTGGGAACGCCTGCCCGGCAGCTATCACGGTTCGGGCTGCACGCTGGCCTCGGCGATTGCCGGCTGCATTGCCGGCGGCGCCAGTATCGAGGAAGCCGTGCGCGATGCCCAGGATTACACCTGGCAGGCCCTGGACAAAGGCTTCCGCGCCGGCATGGGGCAGTTCATTCCCGACCGCATGTTCTGGGCCCGCGAGGACAGCGAAGAGCAAGAGAAGGACAAAGGCGATGCGCCGGCCTGAACTGCGCGGTCTCTACGCGGTGACGCCGGAAAGCACTGACGGCGCCGCGCTGCTGCGCCAGGTCGAAGCGGCACTGGCCGGCGGCTGCCGCATCGTCCAGTTGCGCGACAAAGAAAGCCGGATGAGCGAACGTCTCGCCCGCGCCCACGCGCTGCGTGCCGCCACCCGGCGCCACGGTGCGCTGCTGCTGATCAACGACGATCTGGCGCTGTGCCAACTGGTCGATGCCGACGGCGTGCACCTCGGTCGCGACGACGGCGACCTGCACATCGCCCGCGCCATCCTCGGCCCCGGGCGCATCCTCGGCGCCTCCTGCTACGCCGACCTCGACGCAGCCCGTAGCGCGATTGCGGCAGGTGCCGACTACGTCGCCTTCGGCGCCGCCTTTGCCTCGCCGACCAAACCCGACGCCGCGTCCGCCCCACTGGCGCTGTACACCCGGGCCTGCGCCGAACTCGACGCGCCGGTCTGCGCCATCGGCGGCATCACCGTCGCCAACGCGGCGCCGCTGATCGATGCCGGCGTTGACCTGCTGGCCGTCATCACCGACCTTTTCTCGGCGCCGGACATCGAAGCCCGCGCCAACCAGTATCAACGTCTTTTTGCGAAAGCCCGACCATGACCTCACGTAACGAAGAACTCTTTGCCCGTGCCCAGAAACACATCCCCGGCGGCGTCAATTCGCCGGTGCGCGCCTTCCGCTCGGTCGGCGGCACGCCACTGTTCTTCAAGAAGGGCGTCGGCAGCCAGGTCCAGGACGCCGACGGCAAGTGGTACACCGACTACGTTGGCTCCTGGGGCCCGATGATTCTCGGCCACGCCCACCCGCAGGTCATTGCCGCGGTCCAGGAAGCCGTCGTCGACGGCCTGTCGTTCGGCGCGCCGACCGAGCGCGAGGTTGAGATCGCCGACCTGCTGTGCGAGATGGTGCCGTCGCTCGACATGGTCCGCCTGGTGTCTTCGGGCACCGAAGCGACCATGAGCGCGATCCGCCTGGCGCGCGGCTTTACCGGCCGCGACATCCTGGTCAAGTTCGAAGGCTGCTATCACGGCCACGCCGATCACCTGCTGGTCAAGGCCGGCTCCGGCCTGCTCACCTTCGGCAACCCGTCTTCCGGCGGCGTTCCCGCCGGCACCGCCGAAACGACCATGGTCCTGACCTACAACGATCCGCAGGGCCTGGCCGAAGCGTTCAAGGCGCACGGCGACAAGATCGCCGCCGTGATCGTCGAGCCGGTGGTCGGCAACATGAACCTGATCGCACCGACGCCGGAATTCCTCAAGGCCATGCGCGACCTGACCGCGCAATACGGCGCCGTGCTCATTTTCGACGAAGTGATGACTGGCTTCCGCGTCGGCCTGAAAAGCGCGCAGGGCCTGTTCGGCATCACCCCCGACCTGTCCACCTTCGGCAAGGTGGTCGGCGGCGGCATGCCGATGGGCGCCTTCGGCGGTCGCCGCGAGATCATGGAAAAGATCGCCCCGCTCGGTCCGGTTTACCAAGCGGGCACCTTGTCCGGCAACCCCATCGCCACCGCGGCCGGCCTGGCCACGCTGAAGCTGATCCAGGCGCCGGGTTTCTACGAGACGCTGACGGCGAAAACCAAGGCGCTGTGCGACGGCCTGGTTGCCGCCGCCAACAAGCACGGTGTCGCCTTCGCCGCCCAGAACGTCGGCGGCATGTTCGGCCTCTATTTTGCTGAGCGCTGCCCTGGCACCTACGACGAAGTCCTGGCCTGCGACAAGGAAGCCTTCAACCGCTTCTTCCACGCGATGATCGCTGCCGGCCACTATTTCGCCCCGTCGGCGTTTGAAGCCGGTTTCGTCTCGGCCGCCCACAGCGATGCCGACATCGCCGGCACCATCGCCGCTGCGGATGCCTGGTTCGGACAAGCGCAATGAGTACCGCGACTGCCTGGATCGTCCTCTTTTTCGCCGGCCTGTGCGAAATCGGCTGGGCGGTTGGCCTGAAGTACACCGAAGGGTTTTCGCGCCTGTGGCCGAGCGTGGCGACAGTCATCGCCATGATCGTCAGCGTCGTCCTGCTCGGCTGGTCGCTGAAGACCCTGCCGCTGGGCACTGCCTACGCGGTGTGGACCGGCATCGGCGCGGTCGGCACGGCCATCTGCGGCATGGTCCTGTTCGGTGAATCGCGCGAGGCGCTGCGCCTGGCCAGCATCGCCCTGATCGTTGCCGGCATCGTCGGGCTCAAGCTGCTGACGCCCGACAGCCACTGATCACATCAGGAACAGCGTCGCCAGGCCGAGGAAGATGAAGAAGCCGCCGGAATCGGTGAGCGCGGTGATCATCACCGAGCCACCGATGGCCGGGTCGGCGCCGAATTTCTGGCGCATCAGCGGAATGCCGACACCGGCCGACGCAGCAAGCAGCAGGTTGAGCGTCATCGCCGCGGTCATCACCAGTCCGAGCTGGTAGCTGTCGTACAGCCACCAGGCGGCGACGCCAAGCAGGCTGCCCCAGAGCAGACCGTTGATGCTGGCCACCCCGAGTTCCTTGCGCAGCAGGCGGCGCATCGCGTCCGGCTGGACCTGACCCATGGCGATCGCGCGCACGATCATGGTGATTGTCTGGTTGCCGGAATTGCCGCCGATGCCAGCGACAATCGGCATCAGCGCGGCCAGCGCCACCAACTTCTCGATCGAGTCCTCGAAAGCGCCGATCACGCGCGACGCCAGGAAGGCCGTAACCAGGTTGATCGCCAGCCAGGCCCAACGGTTCTTCACCGAGTCCCAGACCGAGGCGAAGATGTCTTCTTCCTCGCGCAGACCGGCGTGCGCCAGTTGCTCCTGTTCGGCTTCCTCGCGGATGAAGTCAACCACGTCGTTGACGGTGACGCGGCCGAGCAACCTGCCTTCCGGATCAACCACCGGCGCCGACACCAGGTCATAGCGCTCGAAGGCCTTGGCGGCATCCTCGGCATCGTCGTCCGGCTCGAACTCGACGAATTCGGATTTCATCAGCGCGCCGACTTCGACATCAACCTCGTTGACCAGCAGGATGTTCAGCGGCAATACACCTTTCAGGTGTTCCTCGCGATCGATCACGAACAACTGATCGGTGTGATCGGGCAACTCCTCGAAACGGCGCAGGTAGCGGAGCACGACTTCCAGCGTCACATCCTCGCGCACGGTGACCATGTCGAAGTCCATGATCGAACCGACCGAGTCTTCCGCGTAGGACATCGCCGCCCGCAGGTGCTCGCGCTCCTCGGCCGGCAGGCTGCGGAAAACGTCGTCGATGACGCCCTGCGGCAGATCGGGGGCAAGGTCGGCGAGTTCGTCAGCGTCGAGGGTCTCGGCGGCGGCAACAAGTTCGTTGCGGGCCATCGTCTCGATCAGGCTCTCACGTACCGCATCCGAGACTTCGAGCAGGATTTCGCCATCGTGCTCGGCCTTGACCAGATCCCAGACGATCAGACGCTCGTCGGGCGGCAAGGCTTCGAGGATGTAGGCAATGTCAGCCGGGTGCATGGGCTCCAGCTTGTGCTGGAGTTCGTGCAGATGCTGCTTGTGCACCAGGTCTTCGACCAGTTCGTGACGCGGCCCTTCCTGACGGTGAACGAGATCCTCGACCAGCTTGTGCCGGGCGAGCAGGGTCTGCACCTCGGCCAGGCGCTCCTGCAGATCGTCGCTATCGGTCAGTTGGTTGTCTTCGCTCATGGTGCAGTGCCGCAAAAGATGCACCATTTTAGCACCGCCGGGCAGGCTGGCTGCGGGCGAATTGCTGCGGATTTCCCCTAGGGAAGCACCGCCGACGGCATGCGCGCCAGGATGATCGCCGTTTTACGCCCCAGGCCCGGCGCATTGCGGTTGCGGTCGTAAAAGCGCGGATTGGGCACCATCCCGGCCAGCCGGGCGGCCTGGGCCGGCCCCAGTTGGCCGGCACTGACGCCGTAATAATGACGGGCCGCCGCCTCGGCACCGAAAACCCCATTACCCCACTCGATCACGTTGAGATAAACCTCGAAGATCCGCTGCTTGCTCCACAGGTTTTCCAGCATCAAGGTGATCACGGCCTCGTTGGCCTTGCGGAAATAGGACTTGCTCGGCGACAGGAAGAGGTTTTTCGCCAGTTGCTGGCTGATGGTCGAGCCACCGGCGACGAAACGCCCCTTCTTCTGGTTCTTTTCAATGGCTTTCTGGATACCTTCCCAGTCGAAGCCTTCATGATCGACGAACTTGGCGTCTTCGGCAGCGATGATCGCCCGCTTCAGATGCACGGAAATCTTCTCGTACGGCACCCATTGCTGACGCAACTGCGCTTGCGGATCCTTCTGCCTGAGTTCGCTCAGGCGGATTTCCATGAACCGGGTCATGCCGGGGTTGAAGCTGCCCCAGAACATCACCCACAGGAACAACCAGAGCAGCCAGGCAAAAGCCAGCGCCAGCAGGGCCAGCAGCCCCCACTTCAGCCAGCGGCCGACGGCTTTCATCCGCCCAGCGCCGCCCGCAGTTCGGCCAGCACGGGTGCCGTCGCCGGGCGCACGCCACGCCAGACAAAAAAGGCTTCGGCCGCCTGCCCCACCAGCATGCCCAGGCCGTCGGCACAGCGCCCGGCCCCTTGCATCCTGGCCTGGGCGAGAAAAGGCGTTTCCCCCTTGCCGTACATCATGTCGTAAGCCAGCGAGGCCGGTGCAAACAAGTCGGACGGCAGGGGCAGGGCCGCGCCACTCAGACTGGCGGAGGTCGCGTTGATCACCAGATCGAAGGTATTTCCCGCCAGATCGGCGAAAGTCGACGCCCGGACCGGTCCCAGATCGGCAAAGATATCGACCAGCAATTGCGCCTTGTCGCTGCTGCGATTGGCGATCACCAAGGTCGCCGGGCGGGTCGCCAGCAGCGGTTCGACGACGCCTCGTGCGGCACCGCCGGCGCCGAGCAGCAGGATGCGCCGACCGGCCGGCGAGAAGCCGAGATTGTCGACGATATCGGCAACCAGGCCGGCCCCGTCGGTATTGTCGCCGCAGCATTGCCCATCGACGAAACTCAGCGTATTGACCGCGCCGGCCCGCTTGGCCCGCGGCGTCAGCGCCGCGCACATGCGGAAGGCCTCTTCCTTGAACGGCACCGTCACATTGGCACCTCGACCTCCGGCCGCGACGAAGGCTCGCACCGCCTCGGCAAAACCATCGACCGGCGCCAGCCTTGCCTCGTAAATCACCGACTCACCGGTTTCCCGGGCGAAGGCGGCATGAATGAACGGAGACTTGGAATGGGCAATCGGGTTGCCGAAAACGCAGTAAAGATCGGTCATGTTTCAGCGACTGCTTGAATCGAGCGTATCGCCCGGGACGAAATCCCATTCCCGAACGAAGGACAGGATGGTCGCCCCGCCCATCGCCTCGCGCGGGATCGGGCCAAACGGTGCAGCCATCCTGAGGATGCGCATGGCCGCCTGATCGAGGACCTTGTGCCCTGAGGAGCGGGAAATTTCGGCGTTGAACAGGCTGCCGTCCTCAACCCGCAGTTCCACGAAAACAGTGACACGCCCATAGAGTTTACCGCGCGCCGCATCCGGATAATTCAGGGTGCCAATGCGCTCGACCTTCTGTTTCCAGGCATCGAAATACGGCGCCAACGCATATTCCTGAGCGCGCGCACCGACAAATTTCTTCTGCGGCCGCTTGTTGTACTCGTCGACCATTTTGGCAATCTCGCCCTCAAGCCGGGCCATCGCCCGCGCGGCATCGGCAAGGTCGCGCCCACTCAGCGGCGAAGGCACAGGCTGGTCGCTGCGCGTTTCGGCGGTCGCCACCTTGGCCAGGCTGGCGGCCTGGGTCAGCATTTTCTGCTGCGCCGCTTCCAGTTCCTGCACTCGCTTGCGCATCTGCTGCAGATCGCTGCCATCCACTTGCTGGTGGGTCGACGGCAGCGGCGTCCTGGCCCGGCGGTCGGCGTCGGTGTTGCCGCCGCCATCCAGGTTGGCTTGCGCCAGCGCCTGGGCATCACTCGGCGGCCGTTGCGAACGGGCATTGACCAGGATGATGTCGAGCGCCTTCTCGCGCGCCACTTGCGAGGCTTCCGGGAAGGCAAAATGCAGGCTGAGCAGCAGCGCGTGAACCAGCAGCGAGACCCCGATGGCCACCCACAGGCGCCGGTCGTTGCCCGGTGCACGATAGGATATCAGGCGCACTTTCCGGCTCACTGCGTCACGTCCTCCTCAGCCTCCACCGGAGCGGCTACATCGAGCAGGTTCTGGAAACGCATGTCGACTTCCGGGCCGAGCAGGTCGATGTGCTCGACCGACAGGCGCAGACGCTGCCCCGGCAGCAGATCGGGCGGTGCCGACGGCACCCGCACCATCAGCGGCAGATGATCAAGCTTGCACAGTTGCTCGCGGCGCACGGTCGCTTCGATCTCGGCGACCTGATGCTGCTGCAGCCAGCGCAGGCACCAGTAACGCTCCATCAGACGCTGGAATTCGGCGTAGGCGGCGTAGGTCAGTTCGAAATCGCGCATCGCCCCAAACAGCTCGGCCGATTTCTGCGGGAAAGGCGGCGGGTTGCCACGCAGGCAGGCGATCAACTGCCACTGGTTGACCAGGTCGCAGTAGCGGCGCAGCGGCGAGGTCATCCAGGCGTATTGCGGCACGCCCAGGCCTTCGTGCGGCAGCGGCGAGGTGGTCATGCGCACCTTGCCCTGGGTCTGGGCGCGGTACAGGCAGGCAATGTTCTTCTCGGCGAGCAGGCCACCCCAGGTCGAATTGGCAACGATCATCAACTCGGCAACCAGCTTGTCGAGCGGGCTGCCGCGCTTGCGCTCGGAAATCTCGACCGAACAGCTTTCCGGGTCGGCAATGTCGCCGACGATGGCGAAGTTGTAGTCGTTGATGCCCTGCGTCGCCGACGGCTTGCCACGGCGGCCTTCGCAGGCGTTGGCGAAGTGCCACAGGTGCAGCAGTTCGCGGGCAAAGGGCTTGTCCGGCAGGGCGCCGCCGACCGTCTCGGCGTTGAACCAGGGTTCGACGTCGTGGTGACGCAGGTTGTCGGCGATATGCACCAGTTCGACGCAGGATTCGTGGGAAACTACCTCGAACACGTCGTTGACCGTCAGATACAGCGACACCGCCGGGCAATCGACGCCGCCGGCCAGCGTGTAGTTCTGGACCACGGCGTCGGGCAGCATGGTGATCTTGTTGCCGGGCATGTACACCGTCGACAGCCGGGCGCGGGCGACGCCGTCGAGCGGCGAACCGTGTTCGATGGCCAGCCCCGGCGCGGCGATGTGGATGCCGATGCGGGTGCCGATGCCGGGCAGCCAGGTGACCGACAGCGCGTCGTCGATCTCGGTGGTGTTGGCGTCGTCGATCGAGAAGGCGCGCACGCCGGCTTTCGGCAGATCGGACGGCAGGCCGGGCGCCTCAAGCGCCGGAAAGCCGGTGCCCCTGGGAAACTGCTCGTGCAGGAAACGCTTGTAGTGCAGGTGGTAGGCCGACTTGATCGCACCGCACTTGAACAGCAGTTGCGCGGCACTCAGGCCGGTTTCGGCGCAGGCGCTCTCGAAGGCCTTGGTTTCCGGCTTGTTGCGATCCGGCGCGTAGAGCAGGGCATCGGTCAGCGCGCCGATTTCCGGCGGCAGGCGGAATGCCTTCAGCTCGGCGAGCCAGCCTTCCATCGCGAGCGCTTGCTGACGCTTTTTTTCAAGATTGGCCAGAGCAGCTGCGAGAATGTCGGCAGGCGCCTTGCGGAAGCGGCCCTTGCCTTTGCGGTGGAAATAGACGGGCGCGGCGTGCAGGGCAAGCAGGACCGCCGTCGCTTCAACCGACGCGGGGTCGTGTCCGTAGTAATCACGGGCAAAATCCAGAAACGAAAATTCGCCATCGCTGACGCACTCCCACAGGAAATCGGCCTCGATCTCCCCGGCCAGCGGCGTCGCCTGCTCGAGCAGGTGGGCGGCGGAGGGAGTCGCGAAACGCAACAACACGGTGGCGGCCTTGATCTTGCTGCGCTTGCCGGTCGGCATTTCGACCTGCAACGAGCTGTCGTTGTCGGCCATGATGGTGCCGGCCTTGAAGCCGCCGTCTTCTTCAAACAATACATTCATCGGCGGATTATAGCCCGGCAAATTCAATGAGTTGCGGCAACATCTCGGGAAAGCGCGTGAAGCTGTGGTCGCCGCCCTCGAAGACGCTCTGCCGGCAGCCGAACCAGAAAGCCTGGGCATCGTGGTAGTCGAGCACTTCGTCGCCGGTTTCCAGCCACAGCCAGTAGCGCGACGGCGTCGGCGGCAACACCTGGGCCGACAACTGGGCAGCGTGTTCGGCGGTGAAACCGAAACGCTCGCCGCTGTGGTAATTGACGTGTTCGCCGACGAACTTGCCGACATCGATGCGGGCAACGGCAGCCGGGTTGATCAGTAGCGCCTTCAGTCCATATGTTTCAGCCAGAAAACTGGCGTAATGACCGCCCAACGACGAGCCGACCAGGGTCACCGGCTCGTTGGCCGCTTCGATCCATTGCCCCATGTCGGCCATTGCCTGTGCCGGCACCGGCGACAGTTGCGGGCAATGGAACTTCTCGGCCAGGCCGCGTTCGGCCATCGCCTCAGCCAAGAGGCGGGCCTTCCACGAGGCCGGCGAGGAGCAGAAACCATGCAGATAGAGGATCAAGCCGTCCACTCCACCCAGCCCATCTGCGCGGTGAGCAGCACGATCACGCCGAAGACGATGCGGTACCAGGCGAATACGGTGAAGTCGTGGTTGGAAATGTAGCGGACCAGCGCTCTCACACTGAGCATGGCGGCGACGAAGGAGGCGACGAAACCGACGGCGAACACCGGCAGATCTTCCAGGCGAAGGATGTCGAGATTCTTGTATACATCGTAAATGGTCGCCGCGAACATCGTCGGAATAGCCAGGAAAAAGGAGAATTCGGTCGCCGTCTTGCGCGACAGGCCGAAGATCAGGCCGCCCATGATTGTCGCCCCGGACCGCGACGTCCCGGGAAACATCGCCAGCGCCTGGGCGAAACCGACCTTCAGCGCATCCGGCCAGCGCATTTCGTCGACGCTGTTGATGCGCGGCTGGTAGACCTTGCGCTCGATGTAGAGGATCAGGAAGCCACCGACGATCAGCGCCCCGGCCACGGTCAGCGGATTGAACAGATAGGTCTTGATGGTGCTGTGAAACATCAGCCCGAGCACGGCGGCCGGCAGGAAACCGACCATCAGCAGACCGACGAAACGCTGCTGCACCGGGTCGGAACGCAAACCGCCGGCGACCTGAGTGATCCGCTCGCGATACAGCCAGCACACCGCCAGGATGGCAGCCAGCTGGATGACGATCTTGAACACCTTGCTCTGTTCGTCGGTGTAATTGAGCAGGCTGCCGACGATGATCAGGTGGCCGGTCGACGAGATCGGCAGGAATTCAGTCAGACCCTCGACGATACCGAGGATCAGGGCTTTGAGAAGGAGAATCGGGTCCATGCTGGGCGGCGTTCCATGACAAGAGCGCGCATTTTACCCTCATGGACGTGTCATGGCTTCGAGATCGGCCAGCCAGTGCAAGGCCTCGTCCCGGCTTTCGCCGCACATTTCCGCCGAGGGCTGCAAACCGGAGCAGCAGCCCGGGCGCTCGGGCTGGCCAAACAGGCGGCAACGCAGCTCGCCGTCGAGATGCCGGCAAGGCACACCGGCCGGCTTGTCCAGCGAACTGATCGACGGCGCGATGCAGCAGGCGCCGCAACCCGGCCGACAGGCCAGACTCACTTGCTGTCAGCCGGTGACTGCTGGCGGATCATGTGCTCAGCCAGCGTCGCATAGAGTGGTTTGGAGACCATCCGCGACACCGCCGACGCGATCAGCGCCGTCGCCATCAGGCCGATGACCAGCGAATAGCCGTCGACCATTTCCATGACGATGATGAAGGCGGTGATCGGCGCCTGCGTAGCCGCCGCCAGGAAACCGACCATGCACAGGACGACGATGGTGGTCGGAAAAGCCTGGCCGGCCAGCAAAGGCACAAGATCCTGGCCGATGCCGGCGCCGATCGACAGCGATGGCGCAAAGATGCCGCCGGGCAGGCCGGTCAGGTAGGAAACCACGGTCGCCACAAACTTGGCCGGGCCGTAGTACCAGGGCAGATCGGCCTGGCCACTCAGCAGCGATTTGGTCTCGGCAAAGCCGCTGCCCCAGATCACGCCGCCGGTGACCCAGCCCAGAGACGCCAGCAAGAGGCCACAGAAGACCACGAACCAATAGGGATGCGCGCCGCGAAAACGCGCCAGCCGGCCGTGCCAGCCAATCACCGAGATGAGCAGCATGCGCGCAAACAGACCACCGGCAAAACCGGTGACGACGGCGCAGACGAGGATGGTGTACATCAGTTCCGAACTCTCGCCGAAGACCACGACCCGGCCAAAATAATTGTCGTTGCCGAGGAAATACTGGGCAATCACCCCGGCCAGCACGATGGCCGTGATGACCACGCCGCTCATCCGCGATTCGACGCTGCGCGACAATTCCTCGATGGCAAAAACGATCCCGGCCAGCGGCGCATTGAACGCGGCCGCGATCCCCGCCGCGCCACCGGCGACCAGCAAGTGCTGGCGATGAATGCGCAGCGTCGCCGGCATGAAACGGCCGGCCGCCGCCATCAGACTGGCACCGACCTGCACGGTCGGTCCCTCGCGACCGAAGGAAAAGCCGGCGCCAACCGCCGCCACGCCCAGCATGATCTTGCCGAAAGCGATGCGCAGCGAAACCAGCGGTCGCCACGGACCGGAGGGCGGTCGCTTCATCTCGGCGATCACCTGCGGAATACCACTGCCCTGCGCGCCCGGGAACCACGTCCGGGTCGCCCACAGCAAGGCCGCCCCGGCCAGCGGCGTGACAATGAAGGGCATCCACGGGTAGAGCGCGGCCGCATGGGCAAAACGTTCGGCCGCCCCATCGCTCAACAGGGCGAAGAGGACCGCCGCCAGACCGACGACGATACCGCAGCCCCAGAACACCAGGCGCCCGCCCCAGATGCGCAGACGCGCGAGCAGGTGATACTGGTTGGCGCGGACATAGACCTGTGCCTGGCGCAGGCGGCTTTCCAGTCGCTGGCGCAGGATCGCAAGCCAGCCTGAATCAGGCGTCACGACGACACTTCCATTGACACTGGACGCCGCCAAACGGCGACAGGCTGGCAAAGATATTCATGCCCCGCATTTTGACAGGATTTGCGCCCATCGTTCAGGCAAAAAGGCGACCGAAGCCGCCTTTTTGCCTGATTTCCGGAAGAACTCCGGCTTACAGCTTGTGATAGATCTCGGCGCCGGTCTTGACGAACTCGACAGCCTTGGTTTCCATCCCCTTCTGCAAGGCATCTTCCTCGTTCAGGCCCTGTTTTGCAGCGAAATCGCGCACATCTTGCGTGATCTTCATCGAACAGAAGTGCGGCCCGCACATCGAGCAGAAGTGAGCAACCTTGGCCGATTCCTTGGGCAGGGTCTCGTCGTGGAAGGACTTGGCCTTGTCCGGATCGAGGCCGAGGTTGAACTGATCGTCCCAGCGGAACTCGTAGCGCGCTTTGCTCAAGGCGTTGTCGCGGATCTGTGCGCCGGGATGGCCCTTGGCCAGGTCGGCGGCGTGGGCGGCCAGCTTGTAGGTGATGATGCCTTCCTTGACGTCATTCTTGTCCGGGAGACCGAGGTGTTCCTTCGGCGTCACGTAGCAGAGCATGGCCGTACCGTACCAGCCGATCATCGCGGCGCCGATGCCGCTGGTGATGTGGTCGTAGCCCGGCGCGATGTCGGTGGTCAAGGGACCAAGCGTGTAGAACGGGGCTTCCTTGCAGTATTCGAGCTGCAGGTCCATGTTCTCCTTGATCAGGTGCATGGGCACGTGGCCCGGGCCTTCGATGATGGTCTGCACGTCGTGCTTCCAGGCGATCTCGGTGAGTTCGCCCAAGGTCTTCAGTTCGCCCAGCTGCGCTTCGTCGTTGGCGTCGTAGATCGAGCCGGGACGCAGGCCGTCGCCGAGGCTGAAGGCAACGTCATAGGCCTTCATGATTTCGCAGATTTCCTCGAAGTGCGTGTAGAGGAAACTTTCCTTATGATGCGCCAGGCACCACTTGGCCATGATCGAGCCGCCGCGGCTGACGATGCCGGTCATGCGGTTGGCGGTCATCGGGATGTAGCGCAGCAACACACCGGCGTGAATGGTGAAGTAGTCGACGCCCTGCTCGGCCTGCTCGATCAGCGTGTCGCGGAAGATTTCCCAGGTCAGGTCTTCGGCCTTGCCGTTCACCTTTTCCAGGGCCTGGTAGATGGGCACGGTACCGATCGGCACCGGCGAATTGCGGATGATCCACTCGCGCGTTTCGTGGATGTTCTTGCCGGTGGACAAATCCATCACCGTGTCGCCGCCCCAGCGGATCGACCAGGTCATCTTCTCGACTTCTTCCTGAATGGACGAGCCGAGCGCCGAGTTGCCGATATTGGCGTTGATCTTGGTCAGGAAGTTGCGGCCGATGATCATCGGCTCGGATTCCGGGTGATTGATGTTGTTCGGGATGATGGCGCGGCCGCGGGCCACTTCGCTGCGCACGAATTCCGGCGTGATTTCGGCCGGGATGCTGGCGCCGAAATTCTGCCCCGGATGCTGGCGGGTCAGCAGCTTGGCCATTTTCTCGCCGGTCGGGCCGGTGGCTTTCAGCGATTCAATGTACGCAGCACGATTGAGGTTTTCGCGGATCGCCACGTATTCCATTTCCGGCGTGATGATGCCTTTACGGGCGTAATGCATCTGCGACACGTTGGCACCGGCCTTGGCGCGGCGCGGCTTGCGGTGCAGGCCGGGGAAGCGCAGTTCGTCGAGCGCCTTGTCGGCAGCGCGCTGGCGGCCGAATTCGGAAGACAGGTCGGGCAGTTCCTCGGTGTCGCCGCGCTCGGCGATCCACTGCGCACGCATGGCCGGCAGGCCGGAGCGAATGTCGATCTGCGCCGCCGGGTCGGAGTAGGGGCCGGAACAGTCATAGACATAGATCGGCGGATTCTTCTCGCCACCGAAGCCGGTCGGCGTATCGGCTTGCGAGATTTCGCGCATCGGCACCCGGATGTCCGGCCGCGAGCCTTCGACATAGATCTTGCGGGAATTGGGCAGCGGCTGGATGGCGGCCTCGTCGACGTGGGCGTTGGCGGCGAGGAAGGTGTCTTTGGCGTTCATGAGTGCTCCATGCGGGGATTCAGCAGGGTAAGACGAGCAAGGAGCGATCTGGTTCCAACAGCAGAGTTCGTTTCCCTACGACGGCATGACCCGGTCAGGTTCGAAGGGTATGTCTCAGCCGGACCGGCATGATGCAGCGCGATCGGCACCCCTAACGACTGGGCTGCAAGTTACTGGAAACACAGGCAAAATGCAAGAAATGCGCAGCACGCCTCAAGATTTCCAGAATTCGGTCGAAATAAGTTCGACAAGTGCCCGTATTTCAAGAAAAACAGAAGGAAAAAGCATGCGCCTGATGACCATTGCCATCGCCCTGGCCACCCTGCCCTGGGTCGCTACGGCTGCGCCGAGCTGGCAGAACATTTCTGCCGAATCCGGTCGCCGCATCGAACTCGACCGCAGCACGCTGAAGCGTACCGGCAATGTCGTCGAGGCACAGAGCCGGGTCACGCTCGACCGCGAGCTGATCGACAACCGCACCGGCACGCCCTACAAGATCATCGAGGCGATCACCCGCTACGACTGCTCGACCCGCAGCGCCCGAACCATCAAGCGCATCTATCGCCAGACCGACAAGGACACCATCCGCGAGGAAGACATTGCCGGCGCCGAACTGCCGGTACGCAGCGGCACCCTGGACGACCGGGTGCTGCGCGAGGTCTGCCGCCCGCCCAAGGAAGGCGCCGCCGAACTCGCCGAGAAGGCCAATGAAGCCGCCACCCAGTTGCAGCAAGCCAACGAGGCCCTGCTCAAGAAGGAACTGGCCAAGACTGAAAAGCCGCCAGCGGTGAAAACAGCAGAAACATCGAGTAGCGCCCCCCTGCCGTCGATCCGCCCCAATCTCAAGGCGGCCATGGAAGGCAAGCCTGCCGCCGAGCAGCAAGCGCCGGCGCCAGTGGAAGCCCCGCCGCCCGCCGCCAGCAAGGCGCCGCCCACGATCAATGTGCCCAGCGGCACCACTCAGGTGGTGCGCAACAACGCACCTGCACCACGCCCCACCCCCAGGCCCGCCGCCAAGGCCCCGGCCCCGGCTCAGGGTGGTTACATGCTTGAGCTGGTTCGCGCCGAGCCAGCGACCAAGCCACCGGTTAAATGGAGCTACGAAGGTGCTGGCGCCCCCGAGAACTGGGCCCGTATCGACCCCCGCAACGCGCTGTGCGCGAGTGGGCAACGTCAATCGCCGATCGACATCCGCGATGGCATCAAGGTCGATCTCGAGCCGATCCGCTTCGATTACCGCGCGTCGACCTTCCGCATCGTGGACGACGGCCATTCGGTCAACGTCACCGTCGGCGACAGCAGTTTCTCGCTGACCGGCAAGACCTACGACCTTGAACAGATCGTCTTCCGCCGCCCCGGGGAAACTCGGGTCAACGGTCAGCGCTACGAGATGTCGGCGCAGTTGATGCACCGGGCTACGGACGGCAGCCAAGCCGTCGTCGAAATCCTCTTTGAGCGCGGTACCGAGCACCCGCAGATCCAGACGCTGTGGAACCATCTGCCGCTGGAAAAGCAGGCGCCTGTCCAGCCGCCCAAGGCTGTGCTGGAACCCGCCCGCCTGCTGCCGGAATCGGGGCATTACTACACCTTCATGGGCTCCCTGAGCACGCCGCCCTGCACCGAGGGCGTCCTGTGGATCGTGATGAAGCAGCCGATCCAGGTTTCCGACGATCAGGTCCGCATCTTCAGCCGCCTGTACCGTAACAACGCGCGCCCGGTTCAGGCCACCGGCGACCGCCTGATCAAGGAAAGTCGCTGACACGGCAGGTACGGCGCGCATCCGCGGCTCGGGTATAATCGGCTTTTGTCCGAACCAAAATATTAGCTCATGCTAATATGACGCCTGCGGAGATTTTCATGAACATCGAACAAGCGCGCTTCAACATGATCGAACAACAGATCCGGCCCTGGGAGGTTCTCGACCCCCAGGTGCTCGATCTGCTTTTCGTCGTCAAGCGCGAGGATTTCGTACCCGCCGCCTACCGCAACCTGGCATTTGCCGACCTGGAAATTCCGCTGGCTGACGGTCAGGTGATGCTGGCCCCGCGCGTGGAAGCCCGCCTGCTGCAGGAACTGGGCGTACGCAAGGGCGACAAGGTGCTGGAAATCGGCACCGGCAGCGGTTACATGGCCGCACTTCTGGCAGCCCGTGCCGAACACGTGGTCAGCCTGGAAATCCGCCCGGAAATCGCTGCCACCGCCCGCGAAAACCTCCAGCGCGCCGGCATCGACAACGTCAACGTCGAATGCGCCGACGGCATTGCCGGCTGGCCGCAACGCGCGCCGTTCGACGTGATCGTGTTTTCCGGCTCGGTGGCACAGATTCCGCCCGCCGTGCTCAAGCAACTGCGCGTCGGTGGCCGTCTGGCCGCAGTCGTCGGCGAGGCCCCGGTCATGGAAGCCCAATTGATCACCTGCATCGCCGATGGCGTATTCAATACCATCAACCTGTTCGAAACCGTGGTTCCGGCACTCGATGGCGGTCAGCCCAAGCAGGAATTCAGCCTCTGATGCAGCAGATACGGGCAAAGCAACTGGCGGAGTGGCTGGCCGACGAGCAGCGGCCGCCGCCCCTGTTGCTCGATGTCCGTGAGCCGTGGGAAGTCGCGCTCTGCCGGATCGATGGCAGCGAGCACATGCCGATGCACCTGGTCCCGGTCCGCTGCGAGGAACTTGACCCCGATCGCGACATCGTCGTCATCTGCCACCATGGCGGGCGCAGCATGCAAGTCGCCATGTTTCTCGAACGCAAAGGCTGCGCATCGGTCTTCAATCTACTTGGCGGCGTCGAAGCCTGGGCCTGCGAAGTCGATACCCGCATGAGCCGCTATTGAGGAATCGCATGAAAAAGATTGCCTGGCTGCTAGCCTTCCCGTTGTTTGCCTCGCCGCTGTCCGCCGCCGACCTGATGCAGGCCTATCAGGAAGCCCGCGACAACGATCCCGTTTTCGCTGCTGCCCGCGCCACCGTGGAAGCCGGCCGCGAAAAGGCTCCGCAAGGACGTGCCGGACTGTTACCCAGCCTGTCACTGTCGGGCAACACGGTATGGAACGACAGCGAAGTCGAACCGCAGGGCGGGACCCGGGTCAAGAACCAGTACAACACCAACGGCTATCAGCTGACCCTGTCGCAACCCTTGTTCCGCTGGCAGAACTGGGTCGCCTACGACCAGGCCAAACTGCAGGTAGCCCAGGCTGAAGCCAATTTTGTCCAGGCCCGCCAGGATCTGATCCTGCGCGTCGCCCAGGCCTATTTCGACGTGCTCTACGCCAGCGAAAACCTGAGCGCCGTCCGCGCCAACAAGGAAGCCACGGCACAACAATTGGAACTGGCCAAAAAAACCTTCGAGGTCGGCACGGCAACGATCACCGATACGCATGAAGCGCAGGCGCGTTTCGACTTGGTCACGGCGCAGGAGATCGCCGCCGAAAGCGAACTCGAAATCCGCCGCCAGAGCCTGCAGATCCTGCTCGGCCGCATGCCGGAAAACCTCGCCGCGCCGCGCAAGGACGCCGTGCTGAATCCGCCGGAGCCGAACCGGCTGCAGGACTGGATCAGTGCTGCGGAAAAGGATGCGCTGCCGGTGCAGATCCAGCTCGCCCAGGCCGAAATCGCCGCCCGCGAGGTGGACAAGCAACGCGCCGGCCACTATCCGACCGTCGATATCGTCGCCAACCGTGGCAAGGCCAAGACCTTCAACAATACGGCCATCGACTCCGAATACAGCAATATCGGCCTGCAACTGAACATCCCCCTGTTCCAGGGCGGGCTGACCACCTCCCGCCAGCGCGAAGCCGGGGCCAACCGCGAAGCCGCCCGTGCCGGACTGGAATCCGCGCGCCGCAACGCAACACTGGCCGCCCGTCAGTATTACCTCGGCGTGACCAACGGCCTGGCCCAGGTCAATGCCCTCAAGGCCGCGCTGATCTCGTCGCAGTCGGCCCTGGAATCGAACAAGCTGGGCTACGAAGTCGGCGTGCGCATCAACATCGACGTGCTCAATGCCGAGAACCAGCTCTACGTCACCCGTCGCGACCTGGCCAAGGCCACCTTCGACACGCTGATGGCGCAACTGCGGCTGAAGGCCGCCGTCGGCGCGCTGGGCGAGGACGACCTGGCCCGGATCAACAGCCTGCTTGAGCCGCGCAGCGTTCAATAAGACGCAAGGTACGCGCCGTCGCGCCCCGGTGGGCGGCAGCGAACTCAGCGCAGGCCTGGCGCATGGCAGCGAGTTGCCGGGCATCCTGTAACAGATACTGAACCTGGTCGACGAGGGCTGGCGCATCGGCGACCCGCCGGGCCGCACCGGCGGCGATGGCATCCTCGGTCGCACTCAGGAAATTGAAGGTGTGCGGACCCACCAGCACCGGACAGCCACACGCCGCCGACTCGATCAGGTTCTGCCCGCCCAGCGGCAACAGGCTGCCACCAATGAATGCGACATCGGCCAGCGCGTAATAGGCGGCCATCTCGCCCATGCTGTCGCCGAGCCAGACCCGGGTATCCGCCGTCGGCAACCCCTCGCTGCGCCGCCGGCTGGCGATGCCACGTGCAGCCAGCAGACCGGCCACTTCATCGAAGCGCTGCGGGTGGCGCGGCACCAGGACGAGCAAGGCATCGCCCGGCGCACTGCGCCAAGCATCGAGCAACAAGGCTTCTTCGCCCTCGCGGGTACTGGCGGCCAGCCAGACTGCCCGTCCGGCCAGCGCCTGACGCCAGCTTTCGCCCAACTGGCGACGCTCGGCGGCCGGCTCGACATCGAATTTCAGGTTGCCGCACACCTCGACAGCCGGCGCCCCCAGGGCCGCCAGCCGCCCGGCATCGGCAGCCGTCTGGGCGGCAACTGCGGACAGGCGCGCGAAAGCCGGCCGGGTCAGTGCCGCAAAGCGCCCATAACCCCTGGCCGAACGCGCCGACAGGCGGGCATTGACCAAGGCAACCGGCAGCTTGCGCCGGGCGCAGGCTGCCAGCAGATTGGGCCAGATCTCGGTTTCCATGAGCACGCCGAAACTTGGCGAGAAATGGTCGAGAAACCGCCCGACAGCGTCCGGCAGATCGTAGGGCAGGTAGGTCTGGATCACCCTGTCGCCATACACCTCGGCACCGGCGGCGCGACCGGTCGGCGTCATGCCGGTCAGCAGGATTTTGGCGTCCGGCCAACGCGCCTGCAACGCCTCGATCAAGGGCTGGGCGGCACGCGTTTCGCCAACCGAGACGGCATGTACCCAGATCAGCGGACCGTGCCGGGCAACTGGCGGCCGACCATAGATGCCGAAGCGTTCGCCGACATGCGCCCGGTAAGCCGGCTGTTTCCGCCCGCGCAGGAACAATCGCAGCAGGATCGCCGGCAGCAGCAGGTAGAGCAGCAGCGCGTAGACAAGACGGGCCATCAGCCGGGAACCGCCATCAATTCTGCCAGCACCGCTGCGACCGCCGGGCATTGCCCTTTACCACCGAGATTGCGATGGATGCCGGCACCGTAAACGCCGGTCAGTCCCGGCTCGGTCGCGGTATAGAGGGCGATGGTCGGGGTTTTCAGGGCAACGGCGAGATGCGTCAGACCGGTATCGACGCCGACCACCGCCCGCGCGCCAGCGAGCAGGGTGGCCAGGGCATCGATGCGCAGCGGCGGCGCCGCCAGCGCGCCTGGAATGGCGGCGGCAAGACGCGCCGCACGAGCGCGCTCCTGCGGATTACCGGCCGGCAGCACGACCCCCAGGCCCTGCGCACGCAAAGCCTGCCCCAGCGCGACCCAGTGCGCCTCCGGCCACAGCTTGTCGTCGCGACTGGTGGCGCTGAGCAGGACGGCATACGGCCCTGCCGGCAGCCAGTCGATGGCGATGGCCGGCGCCTGGATGCCGTAATCGACCGCATCGGCAACGGGATAATCGAGCGCCGCCGCTGCCAGCATGCGGTTACGCTCGACGGCGTGCAAGTCGCGCGCAACCCGGAAATGCCGGTCGTAGAAACGGGCGGCCAGCGGCTCCCTGGCCGACTCGCTGTCGTAACCGGCCAACGGTCCGTTGGCCCGGGAAGCGAGCAGGGCGCTCTTGAACAACCCTTGAGTATCGAGCACCAGGTCGTAGTCGACCTCGCGCACGCGCTGCCGAAATTCGCCGATTTCCCGCCAGGTCTCGGCCTTGAACAAGGCCTTGCGCCAGCGCCGGACCGCCACCGGAATGATCCGGCCGACCGCCGGATGCAGGCGCGGCACGGCGGCAAAACTCTCCTCGACGCACCAGTCCAGTTTCGCCTGCGGGAATTGACGGTGGATGTCGGTCGCCACCGGCAGGTTATGTATGACATCGCCGAGCGAAGAGGTTTTGACCAGCAGGATGCGCATCGGCAGCATGAACTCGAAATCGAAGGCAGGATTATAGATCGCAACGCCAGCCTTGCCTTTCCGGACGGCAAGGAGAAGGCTTGCGTTAAAATATGCGCTTCAGGTCAAGAAACCATCAACCATGTGTGGCATCGTCGCGGCAGCCGCCGACAAGAACATCGTTCCCATCCTCGTCGAGGGGCTGAAAAAGCTCGAATACCGTGGCTACGACTCGGCCGGACTGGCCGTCATCGGCGCCAACCGGATCGAGCGGGTGCGTTCGGTCGGGCGCGTTGCCGAACTCGAGAGTGCGTCGGCCGACACCACATCGCCGACCGGCATTGCCCATACCCGCTGGGCAACTCACGGCGTGCCCTCGGAGCGCAACGCCCACCCGCATGTTTCCGGCAGCATCGCCGTCGTCCATAACGGCATCATCGAGAATTACGAGAGCCTGCGTAGCGAACTGACGGCACTGGGCTATGTATTTACTTCGGATACCGATACCGAGACCATCGCCCACCTGGTCGACCAACTGCTCAAGAGCGACCGCGACCTGTTCCGCGCGGTACAGGCCGCCTGCAGGAGACTGGTCGGCGCCTACGCCATCGCCGTCATTGACCATAGTCAGCCCGGCCGCGTCATCGTCTCCCGCGAAGGCTCGCCGCTTCTGCTCGGCCTCGGCGACGACGGCAACTACGCGGCATCCGACGCCTCGGCGCTGCTCCAGGTCACCCGCAAGATGGTCTATCTGGAAAACGGCGACATCGCCGAACTGAGCCGCGACGGCGTCCGCATCGAGCGCCTTGACGGCACCCCGGTCGAGCGCCCGGTGCATGTTTCCGAACTTTCCGCCGCCGCTGTCGAACTCGGCAACTTCCGCCACTACATGCAGAAGGAAATCTTCGAGCAACCGGAAGCGCTGGCCAACACCCTGGAAATCGTCGGTGGCAGCAAAACCATACAACCCGGCATTTTCGGCGCCGAAGCCGCCACTTTGCTTAACGATGTCGACCACATTCTGATTCTTGCCTGCGGCACCAGTGCCCATTCCGGGATGACCGCCCGCTACTGGCTGGAAGCGGTCGCCGGCGTCCCCAGCACCGTCGAAATCGCCAGCGAATACCGTTACCGCACCTCGGTGCCCAATCCGCGGCAACTGATCGTCGCCATCTCGCAATCCGGCGAGACCGCCGACACGCTGGCCGCACTGCGCCACGCCAAGTCGCTCGGCCAGACCAAAACCCTGGCCATCTGCAACGTACCGGAATCGGCCATCGTCCGCGAATCGGCGCTGCGTTTCATTACCCGCGCCGGCCCGGAAATCGGCGTCGCCTCGACCAAGGCCTTCACCACCCAGCTGGCGGCACTGTTCCTGCTCACCCTGGTGGTCGCCAAGGTGCGCGGCCAGCTCGGCGCCGATCAGGAAAGCGCCTATATCGACCAGTTGCGCCACCTGCCGGTCGCAGTCAATAAAGTGCTGACGCTGGAGGATGAGATCACCGTCTGGGCCCGCCGGTTTGCCGACAAGCAGCACGCACTCTTCCTCGGACGCGGCCGCCACTACCCGATCGCCCTCGAAGGTGCACTGAAACTCAAGGAAATTTCCTACATCCACGCCGAAGCCTACCCGGCTGGAGAACTCAAGCATGGCCCGCTGGCGCTGGTCGATGCCAACATGCCGGTGATTTCGGTAGCGCCGGCCGACGACCTGCTGGAAAAGCTCAAGTCCAACCTGCAGGAAGTCCGCGCCCGTGGCGGCGAACTCTATGTGTTTGCCGACGCCGACTCGGAAATCCCCGAGTCGGAAGGCGTGCACATGCTGCGCCTGCCGGAACATTACGGCCTGCTGTCGCCCATCCTGCACGTCATTCCGCTGCAACTGCTGTCCTACCACGCGGCTCTGGTCAAGGGAACGGATGTGGACAAACCGCGCAACCTGGCCAAATCGGTGACGGTGGAGTAAATGGCCACTTACGCCATCGGCGATATCCAGGGCTGTTTCGATTCGCTACAGAATCTGCTCGCAGCCTGCGCCTTCGACCCGACCAAGGACCGCCTGTGGCTGGTCGGCGACCTGGTCAATCGCGGCCCGAAGTCGCTGGAAACCCTGCGTCTGATCAAGTCCTTCGGCGACTCGGCGATCACCGTCCTCGGCAATCACGATCTCTACCTGCTGATGGTCGCCGAGGGTGGCGCCAAGTTCCGGGGCAAGGACGACACCCTCGACGATGTGCTCAACGCGCCGGACCGCGACGAATTGCTGGACTGGCTGCGCCGTCAGCCCCTGTGCCATGTCGAAGGCGATTACTGCCTGGTCCATGCCGGCCTGCTGCCGCAATGGTCGGCAAAATACGCCCGCGAACTGGCCCGCGAAGTCGAAGCCAAACTGCAGGGCAAGGATTATCCGGAGTTTGTCCGCAATCTCTGGGGCAGCGAACCGGCCGCCTGGGACGACGACCTGAAGGGCTGGGCGCGGCTGCGCGTGATCGTCAACGCGATGACCCGGATGCGCTTCTGCACCAAGAAAGGGCTGATGGAATTCAAGGTCAAGGGCAAGCTGGCCAATGCGCCGGCCGGCTATTTACCGTGGTTCGATGTGCCCGATCGCAAGAGCGCCGGCAGCATTCTCGTCACCGGCCATTGGTCGGCGCTGGGCCTGCGCATCACGCAGAATCAGCTGGCGCTTGATTCAGGCTGTCTGTGGGGCGGACACCTGACGGCAGTTCGCCTCGAAGACCGGCGGGTATTTCAGGTGGATTGTTCGCCAGCGGAAGTCCAGCCGCTAAAGCGATAGCCTCGCGCGCCTCGGCTGCGACCTGCTTGCGCTCCTCGCCCTGCAGGCCACGCAGCGGCGTCGTCACCAGGCGGGCGATGATGCGCCGACGCTTGAGCATGGCGGTCGTGCACTCACCCAGTGAGATATCGCCGTCGTAACGTGGCGCCAGGCTGCGTTCGCCGTTCAGCTCCCAGTAGGAAATCGCCGCCGGCAACACCGGCCGCCCGGCTGCCAGCGCCGGTTGCAGCAAGGCCGCGTGGAAATGCAGCAGACTACGGCCGTCGGTCGTCGTTCCTTCGGGGAATACCGCAACGACCTTGCCCTGACCGAGAATGCCGGCGATTTCCTCGTTGATGACGCGGGCGTGGCCACGGCTGCCACGACGCAGGAAAACGGTGTCGTTTTTCCAGGCCAGCCAGCCGATCACCGGCCAGCGCCGCACTTCTTCCTTGGACACGAAGGCCGCCGGCACGGCCGCATTGATGACGAAGATATCGACCCAGGAAACGTGATTGGCAACCAGCAATACCCCCGGCGCCAGATGCGTCAGGTCGGCTTCCAGTTCGATGCCCAGCGCGTCGAGCACGGCCGCCGACCAGCTTTGCTTGAGCAGCAGCCGGCGCCGGTCGCCGCAGATGCGGAAAACGGTCAGTGCAACCAGCGCCCCGGTGAGCACCAGCAGAAAAAGCCGGAACAGCCGGAAGGCGCGGACGATGGTCGTAGTTTCTTTCAGTCTGCCTGCCCCAGGTAATGCTTGGCGTAACGACCGGCGACCTTGGCCATCGGCATCAGGATGGGCAGATCGGCGGTATTGAAATCGGGATCCCAGGCCGGTTCACCGCAGATCCAGGCCCCGGCGCGCAGGTAGCCCTTGATCAGTGGCGGCACTTCGGCCGGGCGATCCTGCTGCAGGGCCGCCAGCGGCAGCGGGCAGCGCGGGAAGACGCGATACTCCTGCGGTCCGAGGTGGTCGGCAGCGAGACGATTATACAGACTGGCCGCGGCATGACCGCCGTCGGCCATGCTGATCGAGGCGCAACCGATCAGGTAGTCGTGGCCGTGTTCCAGCATGTACTGCGCCAGCCCGGACCACAGCAGGGTGATCGTGGCGCCGGTGCGGTAGTCGGGATGGACGCAGGAACGACCGATCTCGACCATGCGCGAACGCAGGTGCTGGAGACGGGTCAGGTCGAATTCGTTTTCCGAGTAGTAACCGACCAGGCGAGCGTTTTCCGGCGGCAGGATGCGGTAGGTGCCGACGATGTCGCCGTTCTGCGTATCGCGCACGACCAGGTGCTCGCAGTACGGGTCGTAGATGTCGTGATCGACGCCCGGCGTGCGGCTGGGCAGATTGGCGCCCATTTCACCGGCGAAAACACGGTAACGCAGGCGCTGGGCTTCGAGAATGTCGCTGGCGCTGCGGGCAAAACCCACCGCCAGGTTGCGTTTTTCCGGGCGGACGCGGGCCGCCGACTTGTGCATGAGTTCCATCTTGTTCTCCTTGTGTTTCTGGAGAACAGGATGGAACAGGCGTGTTACACGCCTATTGCTCTTGCATTACAGCAGGGTTTCAGCCTTGTCCGGGCAGGGCGCAACCGAAGGCCTGGCGATAGCGTTCACCAATTTCCTCACGGCTTGGCTGGTGATTCTGGCCGCCACGATGGGCGATCTTGATCGAGCCCATGACCGATGCCAGACGACCGGTCGTCGGCCAGTCCCAACCATTGGCGATGCCGTACAGCAGACCGGCGCGGTAGGCGTCGCCACAGCCCGTCGGATCGACGATGGCGTCTGGTGCCACACAGGGAATCTCGTAGCGCTGACCGTCGGCATGGATTTCCGAACCTTCACCGCCACGGGTGACGATCAGTGCCTTGACCTCCTGTGCCAGCTGTTCGAGGCTGCGGCCAGTGCGGTCGCACGCCAGCCTAGCCTCGTAATCGTTGAAGCAGGCGTAATCGGCCAGGCGCAGGAAATCCATCAGGTCGTCGCCGTCGAACATCGGCAGACCCTGGCCCGGATCGAAGATGAAGGGCACCCCGGCGGCGGCGAAATCACGGGCGTGCTGGAGCATGCCTTCACGGCCATCGGGAGCAACGATACCAAGCTTGGCGCCAGCCTGCTCGACCTTGTTCAGGTGCGAGAAAGCCATCGCGCCAGGGTGGAAGGCGGTGATCTGGTTGTCGTCGAGATCGGTGGTGATGAAGGCCTGGGCGGTGAAACTCCCCGGCACCTGACGCACATGGCGGCGCGTCAGACCGAGTTGGTCGAGGCGGGCAAGATAGGGCGCGGCGTCGTCACCGACGGTGGCCATGATGCTCGCGTCGCCGCCGAGCAGCATCAGGTTGTAGGCGATGTTGCCGGCACAACCGCCGTACTCGCGACGCATTTCCGGGACCAGGAAGGCGACGTTGAGGATGTGGATCTGCTCGGGCAGGATGTGATTCTTGAAGCGGTCCGGGAAGACCATGATGTTGTCGAAGGCCAGCGAGCCGCAGATCAGTGTCGTCATGTTGTCGGTCAGGGATAGAAAATGTAGAGGCGATAGCCGGTGGCGCCGATGTCCGAAGCCTCGATCCACAGGCGAACGGCGGTTTCGGCATTGGCCGGGAAGGCGTCGGCGGATACCCCGGCGGGGAGGTAGTCCGGGGCGTCGATGACCCGTCGGGCAACGACCCGGTCGTTGATGTCGGTCAGCGTCAGTTCAAGACTGGGCCAGGCCTGGGCATGCAGCGCCCGGTTCTTCAGGGTGGCGTTCAGCACGAACAGGCCGCGGGCCGCATCGGCCTGCAGATCGGAGGTCTCGATCGAGACCAGCGCGACATCGCGCGGTAGCGGCACATCGATCCCCAAGGCGGCGTATCCATCGGCCACGGCCGGCACGCGCTGGACGATTTCGGTCCGGTAATGCAGGGCCAGCTGGGCGCACAGCGCCAGCAGGGCAAGCAGGAAAACCACAACATAAGGCCAGGCAGGCGATTTCTGGGCGGCATCGTCGAAGCCGCCCAGGCCATCGCTGGTCAGGGGTCCGGCCGACCAGCGGTTATAGGCATTGCTGTCAGCCAGCTCACGAACCGCTACCAGACCGGCCTCACGCGCAGCCTGGGTGGTTTCTTCAGGAGTCTCCGGCACAGGTTCGGGCAATGCCTCGACTGGCTCCGGCTCGGCAGCGGCAACTTCTTCGGGCGGCAGCGGGGATTCCTCGGCGGTTTCGGGAATCTCTGGCATCTCCGGAATGACGGACGACGCTTCCGGCTCGCTGGCAGGCAGCGGCAGATCCTCGGGGATAGCCTCGACCGGCGCCGTTACCGTCTCCGGCAAGCTGGCTGCGCTGAATTCCGGCTCGGGAACCGCCGCCACCGCTTCCGCTGGCTGCGGTTCCTCCATCTGCAAATGATCGAAGGCGTTGAAAACGGTCTGACAATGACCGCAACGAACCTTGCCGGCCTTCAGGCGTAATTGCTCGGAGGTGACACGGAAAACCGTGCCACACGCCGGGCAACGGGTGCGGGTCAGGGCTTGACCCCGGCCAGACATACCCAGTCCTCGCGCACATCGGCCACCTGCAGCGGAATCCACGGCGCGTAGACGGCGATGATTTCCTCGGCCTGTTCGCGCAGGATGCCGGACAGGGCCAGCCGGCCACCGGCACGGACATGTGCACAGATGGCGGGCGCCAGGACACGCAGCGGATTCGAAAGGATATTGGCCACGACGACATCATACTCGCCTGCCAGCGCCTCTGCCGAGTCGGCGAAACGGGCAACGACATCATTGCTGGCCGCGTTGGCATTGGCTGCCTCGACCGCCTGCGGGTCGATATCGACGCCGGCCACGGCCGCCGCCCCAAGCTTGGCCGCGGCAATGGCCAGGATGCCGGAACCGCAGCCGTAGTCGAGCAGCGATTCGCCGCCGGTGATGGTGCGCTCCAGCCACTCCAGACACAGCCGGGTAGTCGGGTGCGAACCGGTGCCGAAAGCCATGCCCGGGTCGAGCACCAGGTTGATCGCCGACGGGTCCGGCGATTCATGCCAGGACGGGACGATCCACAGGCGACCGGAAACACGGATCGGATCGAACTGCGCTTGAGTCAATTGCACCCAGTTCTGTTCCTCGACCGGCTCAGCAGTGAATGCCGGGACAACTTCCAGGCCGGCCTGAGCAGCGGCCTCGGCAAGCATCACAGCAACATCGGCATCCGGCTCGAACAAGGCGACGACACGCGAATGCGCCCAGCCCGGCGTGGTCACCGAACCCGGTTCGCCGAACTGTGGCTGCTCGTCGGGGGTACCGGCGTCGGCATCCTCGATGCTGGCCGACAGCGCACCGAGCTCGAGCAGGGCGTCGCAGACCGGCTCGGCGCTGGCCGCATCGGTCAGGAAACTGACGTTTTGCCAGGCCATGCTTACTGCTTGACCTCGCTCTTGTCGGCCAGCTTGTGCTCCAGGTAATGGATGCTGGTTCCGCCTTCGTTGAAGCGGGCGTCAAGCATCAGTTCCTGGTGCAGGGCGATGTTGGTCTTGATGCCCTGGATGCTCATCTCGGACAGCGCGATGCGCATGCGGCGGATGGCCTGCTCGCGGGTATCGCCATAAGCGATGACCTTGGCGACCATGGAATCGTAGTGCGACGGCACGCGATAGCCTTGGTAGATGTGCGAATCGACGCGGATACCGGGACCGCCAGGCGGGTGATAAAACTCGATCTTGCCGGGAGATGGCACGAACGTGAAGGGATCTTCGGCGTTGATGCGGCATTCGATCGCATGTCCGCGGAACTCGATGTCCTTCTGGCGATAACGCAGCTTCTCACCCGCAGCGACGCGGATCTGTTCCTGAACAATATCGACGCCAGTGATCATTTCGGTGACCGGATGCTCGACCTGGACGCGGGTGTTCATCTCGATGAAGTAGAACTCGCCGTCCTCGTAGAGGAACTCGAAGGTACCCGCACCGCGGTAACCGATCTTGCGGCAGGCTTCGGCGCAACGCTCACCGATGCGGCTGATCAGGCGAGCCGGAATATGCGGCGCCGGTGCCTCTTCGATCACCTTCTGGTGGCGACGCTGCATCGAGCAGTCACGCTCGCCGAGATAGATGGCGTTCTTGTATTCGTCGGCCAACACCTGAATTTCGACGTGGCGCGGATTTTCCAGGAACTTTTCCATGTACACCGCGGGATTGCCGAAGAACTGGCCGGCTTCCTGACGGGTCATCGCCACCGCATTGACCAGCGCCGCCTCGGTATGCACCACGCGCATGCCGCGACCGCCACCGCCACCAGCCGCCTTGATGATTACCGGATAGCCGATCTCGCGGGCGATCTTGACGACTTCCTTGGGATCGTCCGGCAAGGCGCCTTCGGAGCCAGGCACACAGGGCACGCCAGCTGCCTTCATGGCGTCCTTGGCCGACACCTTGTCGCCCATCAGACGGATGGTTTCGGCGCGCGGGCCGATGAAGACGAAACCGGAAGTCTCGACCCGCTCGGCGAAGTCGGCATTCTCGGAAAGGAAGCCGTAACCCGGGTGGATCGCCTGGGCGTCGGTCACTTCAGCCGCCGAGATGATCGCCGGCACGTTCAGATAGCTTTGCGCCGACGCTGCCGGACCAATGCACACCGACTCATCTGCCAGCTTGACGTACTTGGCCTCGCGGTCGGCCTCGGAGTGCACGACCACGGTCTTGATGCCCAGCTCGCGACAGGCGCGCTGAATCCGCAGGGCAATTTCCCCGCGGTTCGCGATCAGGATTTTTTCGAACATTGCCATGATCAGCCGATCACAAACAGGGGCTCGCCAAATTCGACCGGCTCGCCGTTGTCGAGCAGGATGGCCTTGACCGTGCCATCGGCGTCGGACTCGATTTCGTTGAGCAGCTTCATCGCTTCAATGATGCACAGCGTATCGCCCTTCTTGACGACGCTGCCGACCTGGACAAAAGCGTCGGCGCCGGGCGACGGCGAGCGGTAGAAGGTACCAACCATGGGCGACTTGACGACGTGGCCTTCCGGCACGTCATCTTCGTCATCGAGGTTGACCGAGGAAACAGCCGGCGCTGCGGCAGCCGCGGGCATGGCGGCCGGCATGGCGTATTGCATCGGCGCAGCAACAGCGCCGAAATGCTTGGCGATACGGACCTTCTCCTCACCTTCGGTGACTTCCAGTTCGGAGATGCCGGACTCCTGGACGAGGTCGATAAGTTTCTTCAGCTTGCGCAGATCCATGATGACTCCCTAATTTTTCGCGCATTTTGGGCGCATGATCACGACAATTGTCGCTATTGATCCAGATTGATCTTGTTGAGAAGGTATTCGAGGGCCAGGCGATAGCCCTCGTGGCCGAGGCCGCAGATGACGCCGACGGCCAGGTCGGAGAAATACGAGTGATGCCGGAAAGGTTCGCGGGCATGCACGTTCGACAGATGCACCTCGACAAAGGGGATGGCGACTGCCGCCAGCGCGTCGCGCAGGGCGACGCTGGTGTGCGTATAGGCAGCCGGGTTGATGATGATGGCGCGGACGCCCTGCTCGCGGGCCGCGTGGATGCGCTCGATCAGCGCGCCTTCGTGATTGCTCTGGAAGGCTTCCAGCTCGACCCCGACACTATCCGCCAGACACGCCAGTGTCAGGTTGATGTCGGCCAGGGTGATGCGACCGTAGTGCTCGGGTTCGCGCGTCCCAAGCAGGTTGAGATTGGGCCCATGCACCACCAGGATGCGAGCCTTTTCCGCCGGCTTGGAAGCAGTTTTTCGCTTCGTCATGGCGGCAAGTTTGCCGCAAATCGCCGCAATTTGTCCAGTCTACTCGCTCAGCAGATCAGCCAGCTCGGCCGCCCGGATGCGCTCGCGCGGCCGCCCGTCGCGGTGCTTGAGACTGACCCGCTCGAGATGCGGCGGCAGGATCACCAGATTAGCATCGACCGTATCGGTCTCGATGCGCAGCACGGCCTCGACCTTGTCGCTGCGCGGCTCCACATGGCTGACATCGACCCCGCGGTTGAGCAGGAAGATCTCGACCTCCTTGGCGCTGTCGGCAAACAGCAGGATGTCGATGTGCGAATGTTCGCCAGCCGTGCCGTCGAGCACCGAGCCGGTCAGGAAGGGGTTGAAGGCGTGCAGCAGCTCGAGCAGTTCCAGCGCCGTCTGGCGCATGGCCAGCAGCATCTCGGCGTGCTCCTCGCCCTGATAGAGACTGCGATAGGCGCGCAATTCGGCCTCGACCTCGGCATTGTCGGGAAACGCGACATGCTCGGGGAGTCCCAACTGGCGCGCCGCCTTTTTCTTGGCGTGATGAAAATCGCTGATTCCGTCCTCGGCCATCAGGCGGGCAGCGGCTGCGGCAATGCTGGCCCGGGTACCGGACCCGGTTTTCAGCCTTTCATGGCGGGGCATGATGTCTCGCTCAGGGTAAAATCGCTTTCATTCTAACCACAGTACGTGACATGCACATTCACATTCTCGGCATCTGCGGCACCTTCATGGGCGGGATCGCCCAGCTGGCAGCAGCCTCGGGGCACCGCGTCACCGGCTGCGACGCCAACGTGTACCCGCCCATGAGCGACCAGTTGCAGCAGGCCGGCATCGCCCTCACCGAAGGTTTCTCGGCCGACCAACTGGCACTGAACCCGGATATTTTCGTGATCGGCAACGCCATCTCGCGCGGCAACCCGCTGCTCGAAGCCATTCTCGATCGTGGCCTGCCTTACGTCTCCGGCCCGCAGTGGCTGGCCGAGAACGTCCTCCAGGGGCGCTGGGTGCTGGGCGTCGCCGGCACCCACGGCAAAACGACGACCAGCGCGATGCTGGCCTGGATCCTCGAGGACGCCGGCATGAGCCCGGGCTTCCTGATCGGCGGCGTGCCGCTGAACTTCGGCGTCTCGGCCCGCCTCGGCGACACCCCGTTCTTCGTCATCGAGGCCGACGAATACGACACCGCTTTCTGCGACAAGCGGTCGAAATTCATCCACTACCGCCCCCGGACCGCCATCCTGAACAACCTTGAATACGATCACGCAGACATCTTCGCCGATCTTGCCGCCATCGAAACACAATTCCATCATCTGGTGCGCACCCTGCCGCAATCCGGGCTGATCGTTGCCAATGCCGCCGAAGCCAGCCTCGAACGCGTGCTGGCACGCGGCTGCTGGACGCCGGTCGAAGGTTTCAACGACAGCCAGGGCTACCGCACGGCCGGCAATGACGCCGACGGCGAATTGATCCTGCTCGGCCGCGATGGCGAGATTGGCCGTACCGCCTGGCAACTGACCGGCGAACACAATCGCGCCAACGCCTGCGCCGCGTTGCTTGCCGCGCGTCATGTCGGCGTGCCGTTCGCCAAGGGCCTGGAAGCGCTCAGCCGCTTCGGCAACGTCAAACGTCGCATGGAGGTTCGCGGCGTGGTCCGGGACATCACCGTTTACGACGATTTCGCCCACCACCCGACAGCCATCGCCACCACCGTTGCCGGGCTGCGCCGCAAGGTTGGCGCCGCGCGCATCCTGGCTGTACTCGAACCACGCTCCAACACCATGAAGCTGGGCACCATGAAATCGCAGTTGCCCGACAGCCTGCGCGAAGTCGACGCCGCCTTCTGTTACGCTGGCAACCTGGGCTGGGATGCCCGTGCCGCGCTCGCCCCGATGGGTAAACGCGCCTGCGTTCACGATCAACTCGACACCCTGGTCAGCGCCATCGCTGCCGCCGCCCGCCCCGGCGACCATGTGCTCATCATGAGCAACGGTGGTTTCGGTGGCATTCACGACAAACTGCTGGAAAGCCTATCCTCATGATTAGACGCACCTTCATCGGCCTGCTCGCCGCAACCGCCCTCGCTGCCTGTGGCGGCGGCGACACCCGTTTCAATCACACCGATCTGTCGGCAGGCAACATCTTCCCGGCCGGCACGCTGTTCGACGGCACCGGCCAGGCGCGCAGCCTGCAGGACTTTCATGGCAAGGCCGTGCTGGTTTTCTTCGGCTACACCAGTTGCCCGGACATCTGCCCGAGCACCCTGCGCAAGTACGCCAGCCTGATCCGCAACCTGCGCAGCAAGGACGCCGAACGCCTGCAACTGGTGTTCATCTCGGTCGATCCGGAACGCGACACCCCCGAGCGCACCGACACCTACGTCAAATGGTTCAACCCAGCCTTCCTTGGCCTTTCCGGCACGGAACAGCAGATCGCCGAAGTTGCCACCCAGTTCAAGGTGATTTACAGCAAGAAGGAAGTCGAAGGCGGCATGGGCTATGTCATCGACCACAGCGCCGGCGCCTACCTGATCGACCCCAAGGGTCAGTTGCGCCTGGCGATTCCGGAAAATGCCGCGATCGAACCGGTAGTCACCGACTTGCTCAAACTGCTCGACGGAAAATGAAAAAAGCCCCGCCTGAGCGGGGCTTTTGCTTGGCTGGGCCAGAAAAGGCTCAGCGCTCCATCGATTCGACGACGGCCAGCGCCGTCATGTTGACCAGGCGGCGAACGGTCGCCGTCGAGGTCAGCACATGCACCGGACGGGCTGCGCCGAGCAGGATGGGGCCGATGGTCACGCCTTCGCCGGCGGTCATCTTCAACAGATTGTAGGAGATGTTGGCGGCGTCGATGTTGGGCATGACCAGCAGGTTGGCTTCGCCCTTGAGCGGCGAATCCGGGTTGGCCTCGCGGCGGACGTCTTCGCTCAGCGCCGAATCGCCGTGCATTTCGCCGTCGACTTCCAGTTCGCCGGCCGACATCGCCGACACCAACCCGGCGGCAACGCTCATCTTGCGCGCCGATTCCGAACTGCCAGAACCGAAGTTGGAGTGCGACAACAGAGCCGCCTTCGGGTGACTACCGAAGCGCTTGACCTGCTCGGCCGCCATCAGCGTCATCTCGGCGATTTCCTCGGCCGTCGGATTTTCGTTAACGTGGGTATCGCAGATGAACAGCGAGCGCCCCGGCAACATCAGGTAGTTCATCGCTGCCAGCGTATTGACGCCGCTGCGCTTGCCGATGATCTGGCTGATCACGCCGAGGTGATGGCTGTACTGGCCGGTCATGCCGCAGATCAGGCCGTCGGCGTAGCCGAGCTTGAGCAGCATGGCGCCGATCACCGTCGGCTTGCGGCGCAGGGTTTCCTTGGCGATCGCCGGAGTGACGCCACGACGCACCATCAGCTTGTGATAGGCGGTCCAGCACTCACGGTAACGCTCGTCGGATTCCGGATTGACGACGTCGAAATCGACACCCGGCTTGATCCGCAGATTGGCCTTCTCGAGGCGCAGCGCAATGATGTCGGGGCGACCGATCAGGATCGGACGGGCGAATTTTTCCTCGATCACCACTTGAACGGCACGCAACACGCGCTCATCTTCGCCCTCGGCGTAGATGATGCGCTTGCCCTGGGCCTGCCGTGCGGCCTGGAAGATGGCGCGCATGCCGACGCCGGTGTGATAAACGAATTCCGACAGCTTGGCACGATAAGCGGCCCAGTCGGTGATCGGGCGGGTGGCGACACCGGAATCGATGGCGGCCTGGGCGACGGCCGGCGCAATCTTGACGATCAGGCGCGGGTCGAAAGGCTTGGGAATCAGGTATTCCGGGCCGAAGGTCAGGTCGTGGCCGGGGTAGGCCATGGCCACTTCATCGGTGACTTCGGCTTCGGCCAGTTCGGCGATGGCGCGCACCGAGGCCATCTTCATTTCTTCGGTGATGCGGGTGGCGCCGACGTCGAGCGCACCGCGGAAGATGAAGGGGAAGCAGAGGACGTTGTTGACCTGGTTCACATAGTCGGAACGGCCGGTGGCGATGATCGCCTCCGGGCGGACTTCCTTGACCAGCTCCGGCATGATTTCCGGGGTCGGATTGGCCAGCGCGAAGACCATGGGCTTCTCGGCCATGCTCTTGACCATGTCCTGGTTGACCACACCGGCCGCCGACAGACCGAGGAAGACGTCGGCGCCGACCATGGCATCGGCCAGCGTGCGCTTGTCGGTCTCCTGGGCGTAGCGGGCCTTGGTTTCGTCCATGCCGCCCGGACGGCCGACGTAGATGACGCCCTTGGAGTCGCAGATGGTGATGTTCTCGCGCTTGACGCCAAGATCGCACCACAGGTTCACGCAGGAGATGGCGGCGGCGCCGGCGCCGGAAACGACCACCTTGATCTCTTCGATCTTCTTGCCGACCACCTTGAGACCGTTGAGCATGGCGGCGGCGGAAATGATCGCGGTGCCGTGCTGGTCGTCGTGGAAGACGGGGATATTCATCCGCTCCTTCAGCTTCTGCTCGATGTAGAAGCACTCCGGCGCCTTGATGTCTTCGAGGTTGATGCCGCCGAGCGTTGGCTCAAGCGCGGCGATCATGTCGATCAGCTTGTCCGGGTCGTTCTCGGCCAGCTCGATGTCGAACACGTCGATACCGGCGAACTTCTTGAACAGGCAGCCCTTGCCTTCCATGACCGGCTTCGAGGCCAGCGGGCCGATGTTGCCCAAGCCGAGCACGGCGGTACCGTTGGTGACGACACCGACCAGATTGGCGCGCGAGGTGTACAGCGCGGCAGTCGATTCGTCCTCGACGATGGCGTCACAGGCAGCAGCGACGCCTGGCGAGTAGGCCAGCGCCAGATCGCGCTGGTTGGTCAGGCCCTTGGTCGGGCGAACGGAAATCTTGCCCGGGGTGGGCCAGCGGTGATATTCCAGTGCGGCTTCGCGCAAATCCTTTTCCACGGAAATTCCTCGGCAAACGTGTTAGGGAAAACCCTGCAGGTTACTCCAAAAAACCCCGCACGGGTTTCGTAATTATGAATTATTGCTTAGACCGGTGGATTTTTCCACTCGTCAGCAAAACTCAGGACGACTCCCAGTCGTGTACGTGCAGATGGGCATGCGCCTGCCCCCCGTGCCGATGCCGGTGACGATGCGCCAGTCCGGCCGCCTGCAGTAGTTCAAGGTCCTGCAGCGCAGCCGTCAGCGGCCCGTCGTAACACAGGCGGCCTTCGCCATTCAGGATCAGCGCACGCTCACCCAGCTCGGCCGCCAGACTGAGGTTGTGCGTGCTGACCAGCACGGTACGTCCCGATTCGAGCAGGGTATCGATCAACCAGCCGACCGTCGCCGGATCCAGCGATGCACTCGGCTCGTCGAGCGCCAGGAAGGAAGGATCGAGCACCAGCAGGCAGGCCAGCGCGACTTTCTGCTTCTGGCCGCCGGAGAGGGCGAACGGCGCCTCGTCAAGCAAGGCCGACAGGCCCAGCTCGGCGGCCCAGCGCGCCACCCGCTGATCGCCATCGGGCAGGCCGAGTTGCCGGGGCCCGTAGGCAATTTCCTCGCGCACCGTCGGATTGAACAGCATCGCCTCCGGGTGCTGGAACAAGAGCACGTTGTCCTGACGGAAACGGCGGGCGAAGTCGCGCTGTCGCAGCAGTTCCTTGGTCAGCATGCACCCCTGCCAGGCAATCGTGCCCTGTGTCGGCTGCAGCAGTCCGTTGACCAGGCGCAGCAGCGTCGACTTGCCGGCCCCGTTCGGTCCGAGCAGCACCACCTTCTCACCGGCTTCGATACGGAAACTCAGATCGGCGAAGACCGACCGGCCGTCAGGCCAGGCGTAGGCGACCCCATTAAATTCCAGCAACGGCTCAGCCATCGAAACTCCCCCGTGAGCGCATCGCCTGCGCCGATTGTTCGGCACCGTGCAAAGCCTTTTCCATCAAGGCCCCACCCTGCACCCCGGCATGGCGGAGCAGGGTTGTCGGCTTTGGCGGTAGCGGATTGCGGCTGCGAAACGCCGCCCGGAAATCGTCGAGCAGGCGCCGGTAAACAACCACCTGGCCGAGCGTCAATGTCGCCACCATGGACAACAACGGCCAGCCGCGCAGGGCATCGAGCAGGCGCACGCGCTCGACCACCCAGAACCCCAGATAAACCAGCAGCAGCACCCGCAGGTTGATCAACAGCAAGGGCGCCCACACCGGTTGCGCCCGCCAGGCGGCGAGCAGCGCATAGGCCAGGCTGACGCTGGCGTTGAACAGCAGCAAGGCGAGCACCGCCCGCTTCAGTAACGACCAGCGTGCCGCTCCAGCCGCCAGCAGGGCGGCCAGCAGCCCGAACGCCAGCCACGACGGCTCGTGGATGAAGCTGATTGCCAGCACGGCACCGGCATAACCGGCGAGCCAGAGGCGGGCGCGATTCATGCGGCGACCCAGCCTTTGCGCCGTGCCAGACGCCAGACGAACAAGGTCAGCGCCGCCTCGCCGACACCGATCAGCAGATGCGGCAAGAGCACGGCCGGCACGGTGATTTCCGGGCCGAGCGGGAAGAACAGCGGGGTACCGTCGTCGCGCCGGGCTATGGTCGGCTGCAGGCCGAGTACCAGCGCAACGATCAAGGCCGAGACCTGCAGCGAAACGAAAGCGGCCACCGCCACCGCGACATCCTCATTGAAACGCGCCAGCGAGCGATACAGCGCAACCGCCACCACCGGCCCGACCAGGCCCAGGGCCAGCGCATTGACGCCGAGCGCGGTAATGCCGCCGGCGCCGAACAGCAGCGCCTGCAGCAGCAGCACGCCGCTGTACGCGAGAAACGCCAGGCGCACACCGAACACCAGCGCCAGCACCGCCACCCCGAGCGCATGCCCGGAGGTCCCGCCGGGCAGCGGCAGCATGATCAGCCCAAGCGCGTAGGCCAGCGCCGTCAGCATGGCTAGGCGCGGCACCAGCGTCTCGTCGAGCCGGCCGGCCAGCCCGCGGCCGGCCCAGGCCCAGGCAGCCGCCGCCACGCCCCAGGCGGGCAACCAGGTCTGCGGCGACAGGAATCCGTCGGGAATATGCATCGATCGGGGTCAGAACGTCAGCGAAGTGGAGAAGATCAGCCGGTATTTTTCCTTACCCTCGGCACCTTGCTGCGTACTCGATTCATTGAGCCGGGTCCACACCGGCTTCTTGATGCCGAGTGCGAAGCTGGCATTGTGCCAGTAGGCGCGCACCCCGGGCATCACATAAAGCATGCGGCCGCCGGTACCATCTTCGCCAACGCCATCGACGCGGTCGCGGCCGAGCGCCAGGTATTGCACTTCGAGCACGGGATCAAGGCGGAAAGCCTTGTCCGGCAAGGTCAGCGCGCGCCAGGACAAAGCCGCGTTGAGGCGATTCTCGGCACCGAACTGCACCCGCTCGCCATTGGCGTAGGTATAGGGCTGAAAGCGGAAGGTCGATGCTTCCAGACTCAAGGTCAGCGTCTGGCCGAGCATCTTGCTCGCGCTCACGCCGAACGACCACGCCGGCTTGCCAAAACCAAGCGATTTGCCGGCATCGATGCTGCCGTCGGCCAGACGGTGATTGGCACTGCCGGTCGGCAAGGTACTGCCGGCAAAAACGCTGAAATGCCAGTCCTCCAGATCATCGAGGCTTTCATTGGCCGGCGTCAGATGCCAGCCGTCCTGGTCGTAGCGGAAACCGATCTGCCCCATCACCGAGGCATCGGCCCAACCGCGCGAATCGAGCCCGCCCGACGCCTCGACCTTGGCATGATGCGGCACGAACAGGTAGGCCGAAAACCACGGGGTCAAGCCGTAACCCAGTCCGAGCATGGTAAAGCGGGCGTAGTCGGCGTTCGGCGCCGCCCAATCGTATTGCTTGAAGCGTGCCTCATCGACTTTCAGATAAGCCAGCACCGCCCCCGCCGGCAACACCGACGAAGACGCCGATTCGATTGGCGCTCCTGGCCCCTGCAGGCCGGCGGCCCCCACGCCGGCAACACCGTGGTGCGCCAGTGCCGGCTGGGCAAAAGCGGCCGCCAGCAAGGCACCGGCGCGCAAGACGGATGTGTTCATCGTTTTTTCCTCCCCAGGTAAAGCTGCCATAGCCCGAACAGGCCGAAAATCGCTCCCAGACCGCCGAGCCACAGTGCCGTCCGCGGCGTTTCGGCAACCGGCGGCGTCACCGCGAGCTCGCCGGAAATTGCCGAAATCTGCCGGTCGACCCCATGACCGTCGTCCGACCAGGCTTTCAGTCGCCACTCACCCGGTGTATCGGCAATGAACACCACCCGGCCGGCGACATCGGTCCGGCCAACCTGCGCGGGCGTCTCGCTACCGGCCGGATAAAGCTCGTAGGCCTCAAAGGCAAAGGGCTGAGCGTCGGCGTAGCGCAACGTGACCACGGTGGCCGTCGCGCCAGCGGTATTGACCTGGACCTCATGCGCCGTCGCCGTGCCAGCAAGCAGCAGCCAAACCACAAGTAGGCGCCTCATCGGGCAATCTCGAACTGCAGCGTCGCGCTGCGTAGCGAGCGGTCGGCCTTGCCGTCGGTCAGCGGTGTCTCCAGCGTCGTCGAAATCAGCTGCACGCCCGGATGGCGCAGACGGATCGCAATCCGCCCATCGGCACCGGTGACGCCGCGCGTATCGTCGCCATAGGCGACCGGCAGACCGGCAAGCGGTTTGCCGTCGTCGGTGACCAGCAGGCTCAGCTTGTCGCCGCTGACCAGCGTCAGCGGATCGCGCAGCGGCGTGATTTCCAGGCCCTGGCCGAGCGGCTGGCCGGCCGCCGGTAGCCAGCGGCCGATGCGTTTCACCGACTCGGCCGCATGCCAGCTCCGGAGCACGCCGCTCATCCCGGTTTTCGGTACGTTCCTGGTTTCCCAGGCGGTCTTCGTCCAGTAGCCGGAAACATACTGGGCCTGTAGCACGGCGCAGCTACCCGACAGGCGCACCGGCGAGCCTGGCGGAACGGTCAGCGCCCGCTGCCGGCCTTCGCCGTCAAGGCAGCGCGCGCCGACCACTCGCGCCGCATCGTAGGGGACAGTCTCGGCGCCGGCATGGGCGGAATGACGGTGGCCCTGGAGCAACACCAGTTCGTTGCCGTCGGCTTCCAGCCAGAGATCATGCGCCCAGGCGAACGAGGAGCAAGACAACAACAGGAAAAGCAGCGGAGCACGCATGACCGGGCAAGCCTTGTATGAAAATATTTACTATCTTCATACAAAATCCGTGCCCGCGCCATAAGTCATTGTGCGTATTCGATTTACGCTTCTACGCAGGACGCCAAGTGGTCAGCAACTTTCCACTGGCAGTGTCAGCGTGAATTCCGCCCCACCTTCCGGGCGGTTGGCGGCGCGCAGGTGGCCGCCGTGGCGTTCGGCGATGCCGTAGCTGATCGACAGGCCAAGGCCGGTACCCTGGCCGACCGGCTTGGTGGTGAAGAAGGGTTCGAACAATTGCGCCAGGTTGGCCTCGGGGATGCCGGGGCCGTTGTCGAGGAAACGCAATTCCAGTTTCCCGTCGGCGACCTGCCCGGTGACCAGCAACTGCGCATCGGCCTGGCCGGCGGTAGCGTCACAGGCGTTCTGGACGAGGTTCATCGCCACCTGCTGCAACTGGCCGGACGAGCCGCGACAGCGCAGGCCGGGCGGCAGGTCGATGTCGACCGCGAACTTGCCGGCAGCGCTCTGGCTGACCCAGCGGACGGCGCGCTCGACCACCTCGTTGACGTCGACTTCCTCGGGTGCCGCACGGTCGACGGCAGAAAAGCGCTTGAGTGCGTCGACGATGTCGCGGGTGCGCTCGGCGCCTTCGATCATGCCGTCGATCAAGTGCGGCATGTCGGCCAGGATGCGGTCGATGCGGAGTTCCCGGCGCAGTTCGGGCAGGCTGGCGAGTTCGCCGGCGTGCACTGCATCGATATAGCTGCCGAGACGGCCGGCGTAGCGTTGCAGCGAGAGCACGTTACCAAGCACGAAGCTGATCGGATTGTTCAGTTCGTGGGCGACGCCGGCCACCAGCCGGCCCAGCGAAACCATCTTCTCGGCATGCAGCAGTTGGCTTTGCGTGCGCTTCAGATCGTCGTGCGCCTGACGCAGGGCATGGTAGGCCTTGCGCAGTTCGCCGACCGGCCGGCCGGTGACCACCACGCCCATCAGCTTGCCGGTCTGCGACACGCGCGGTGTGCAGTTCATCGACACCGGCACCGTCGAGCCGTCGCCGGCACGCAGGAAGAATTCACAATCGTGCACGCCTTCGCGGGCGTAGCGGGCAAACAGGTCGCGGGCGCGGGCGCGCTCGACCTCATCGGCGAACAGGTCGAAGACCGGCGTGTGCGCCAGTTCTTCCATGCTTTTGCCGGCGAAGTGGCAGAGCGAGGGATTGACCTCCTCGATGCCGCCGTTGCGGTCGCAGACGATGAGGATGTCGGACATCGAGGCGAGCACGCTCTCGATGAACTGGTGCGACTCTTCAAGCGCGGCGTTCTTTTCTTCGAGGGCAACTTCGTACTGGAGGAGGTCGTTATAGACCTCGTCCATCTTCTGGATCACTTCGATCCAGGCCTGCTCGCCGCCGCCGGCGAATTCAGCGGGTGGGGCGGTAGTGGACATGGTCGCTGCCATGGGCGTCGTGGGCGTGGTGGTATTCGGCCTCCAGCGCCACCAGGTTGAGATGGCCGTGGCGCACGCCGCGTTCGGCGATCAGGGCGTCGGCAAATTGCCGGACGTCGGCCGTCGCCCCCTTGAGAATGACCGTTTCCAGGCAGTTGTCGTGGTCCAGGTGGGCGTGCATGGCCGCTACGGTCAGGTCGTGATGGTCGTGCTGCAGGCGGGTCAGGCGTTCCGACAGCTCGCGCTCGTGGTGATCGTAGACATAGGACAGATTGGCCACACACTGACCGGCCGGCTTGCCGCGCTGGCGATCGTGCTCGATCGCGCCACGAATCAGGTCGCGGACGGCTTCGGAACGATTGACGTAGCCGCGGGCAGCAATCAGTTCGTCGAACTGCCGGGCGAGCGAGTCATCCAGCGAAATGGTGAAGCGTTCCATCAATCAGGCTCCTTGAAAACACGCCTGCCACAATGCCGCCATTCGCTGGCGCTGGCAAGATCAGGGCGCTGGCTCGGGCAGCGGAATCATCCGGCCCAGTTCGGCAGGGTGGTGCAGCAGGTCAGCCAGCGTATAGCGGTCGAGCACAGCCAGCATTGCCGCCAGCGCTTCGTCGAGGATGGCCGGCAGGCGACAGGCCGGCATGATCCGGCAATGGCCGTCGCTGGCGAAGCACTCGACCAGCGCCCAGTCGTTTTCCGTCTGCCGGATCAGTTCGCCGAGCCGGATCCCGGCCGCCGGCCGGGCCAGCCGGATGCCGCCGCCTTTGCCGCGCACCGTTTCGATATAGGCCAGCCGACCAAGGTGATTCACCACCTTGGTCAGGTGGTTGGCGGAAATGCCGTAGGCGTCGGCGATTTCGCCAATGGTTGCCAGCCGCTCGGCATGTACGCCGAGGTACATCAGTACGCGCAGGCTGTAGTCGGAGAAGCTGCTCAGTCGCACCGGCACCCTCCGGATGATAAGATGCAAAAATTATACATGTTATACAAAACCCTTCGGACCCCATGGTAAAGCAATCCCCCGGCAAGCGGACCATCGAAATCAAACCGGTGCCCGACCCCAACGTCAAGGTCTACCCGCGCTCGGTCAGCGGCCTGTTCAACAACTGGCGCGTGGCCTTCGTCTGGCTCACCCAGATCGTCTTCTACGGACTGTGCTGGCTTCCCTGGAACGGCCGGCAAGCCGTGCTCTTCGACCTTGAGCAGCGCCGCTTCTATCTGTTCGACCTGGTGCTGTGGCCGCAGGACACCATCTACCTGACCATCCTGCTGCTCCTGTCGGCGCTGGCGCTGTTCCTGTTCACCGCCGTCGCCGGGCGCCTGTGGTGCGGCTACAGTTGCCCGCAGACGGTGTACACGGAGATGTTCCTGTGGGTGGAGAAGTGGATCGAGGGCGACCGACCGCAACGCATCAAGCTAGACGCGGCGCCGAACAGCCGCGACAAGTTGCTGAAGAAATCGCTCAAGCACGCCATCTGGCTGGCAATTGCGCTGTGGACCGGGATCACCTTCGTCGGCTACTTCACGCCGATCCGCGATCTGCTCGGCGGCTTCGCCAGCGGCGCCACCGGCCCCTGGGAAATCTTCTGGATCCTGTTCTACGGCGGCGCCACCTACGGCATGGCCGGCTTCCTGCGCGAGCACATGTGCAAGTACATCTGCCCGTATGCCCAGTTCCAGTTCGTGATGTTCGACCGCGACACGCTGATCGTCGCCTACGACGCACAACGCGGCGAAGCGCGCGGCAGCCGGGCAAAAAATGCCGATCCCAAAGCCATCGGCCTGGGTGACTGCATCGACTGCAGCATCTGCGTCCAGGTCTGCCCGACCGGCATCGACATCCGCGACGGCCTGCAAATCGAATGCATCGGCTGCGCCGCTTGCATCGACGCCTGCGATCAGGTCATGGACAAGATGAACTATCCGCGCGGGCTGATCCGTTACTCGACCGAAAACGCCGTCGAGCAGGGTTTCGGCCGCCAGGAAATCATCCGCCGCACCTGGCGCCTGCGGCCGATGCTCTATCTTGGTGCATTCCTGCTCATCGGCGGCGTCAGCGCCTGGTCGCTGGCGACCCGTGCCCCGCTCAAGGTCGGCATCGAGAAGGAACGCGCGGCGCTTTATCGGGAAAGCGACAATGGCGACATCGAAAACGCCTTCCGCATGCATCTGACCAACGCCAGCGAACAGCCGCGCAACTTCCGCATCGAGGTCAGCGGCCTGCCCGGGATCGCCATCAACGGCGCCGACCGGGCCAGCGTCCCGGCCGCCGGCATGCAGGAAATCGCCCTGTCGGTGCGGGTCGAGCCCGGCAGCGCCGACGCCGGCTCGCACCCGATCAGCTTCCGCATCAGCGACGTCGACAACCCGGAAATCCACGTCGACCAGAAGGCTTCGTTCTGGATGCCGTGAACCGGCACGGGAAATGCTTCGTTGACGGTGTCGCCGAGACGACTCAAGCCGGGTCGTCCTGGCTCCGTTAAATCAGGCAAGCCGTCCAGGAGGAAGTCATCATGGCACACACCGACATCCGACTCACCGTCGCCGAAGAGCGCACCATCTACGACGTCGCGGCCATCGACCGCGCCCTCGACGAGGCCACCGGCAACCGTAACGAAGCCCTGGGCGCGCTCTACGAAAAGATGAAGCAGCGCGGCGGTGGCCGCTTCCTGATCCGCCCCAGTGGCACCGACATGGTCGACGACCTGTACGACACCTGCCCCAACTTCGGCGAAGTCATCGACGACATCAAGAAGCATCTGGCGCTGGCCGTCGCCGGTAGCGAGCCGATGCACTTCACGCCCATCCTGCTGCTTGGCGAACCCGGCATCGGCAAGACTCACTTCGCCCGCGAACTGGCGGCTCGTCTGGGTACCGGCCACGAATTCGTGTCGATGAGTTCGCTCACCGCCGGCTGGATCCTCTCCGGTGCCTCGGCGCAGTGGAACAACGCCAAACCCGGCAAGGTGGCGCACACTTTGGTGCATGGCGACTACGCCAACCCCATCGTGGTCCTCGACGAGATCGACAAGGCCGGCGGCGATTCGCGCTACGACCCGATGGGCGCGCTCTACAGCCTGCTCGAACACGACACCGCCCGCGCCTTCAAGGACGAGTTCGTCGATATCGACATCGACGCCTCGCACATCCTGTGGGTGACCACGGCCAACGACGAACGCAGCATCCCGGAGCCCATCCTCAACCGGATGAACGTCTACGAAGTGCCGCGCCCCGACTACGATGCTTCGTTGAGCATCGCCCGCGCGCTCTACCGCGACTGCATCAACGAGCACGACTGGGGCTTCCCGCCCGAGGCCGACGACGGCGTCCTGGAACGCCTGGCCTCGCTGCCGCCGCGCGACATGAAGAAGCGCCTGCTGTCGGCATTCGGCACGGCCAAGCTGGAAGGCCGCAACTGGCTGGAAAGCCGAGACTTCGACCAGGCCCGCATGGGGCGCAGCCGCAAGATCGGCTTCTGACGACGGCTGGCGGCGACCTCAGGTCGTCGCCGCCAGCTCCTTGCGCCGGCGCAGGTATTCCGGCTGGAACATGGCCATGCGCAAGACGTCGCGGTATTCGCCGTCGACGAAGAATTCCTCGCGCAAGCGCCCTTCCTCGGTGAAGCCAAGCTTGGCATAGACATTCACGGCGCGTTCGTTGTCGCAATCGACGATCAGGTAGAGCTTGTACAGGTTGAGCACGGTAAAGGCGTAATCCATCGCCAGCCGCGTGGCGGCGGTCGCATATCCCTTGCCCTGATACGCCGGTGCGATGATGATCTGGAACTCCGCTCGGCGATGGATGTGGTTGATCTCGACCAGTTCGACCAGACCAACCCGTTCGCCCGCCGTCTCGGCAATGAAACGGCGCTCGCTCTGGTCGTGGATGTGGCGGTCGTAAAGATCGGCCAGTTCGACGAAGGCCTCGTAAGGCTCTTCGAACCAGTAGTGCATGACCGTTTCGTTGTTGTCCAGTTCGTGGACGAAGCGCAGGTCTTCGCGCTCCAGGGGTCGCAGGATCAATGATTCAGGCATGGCGCCTCCTTCAACAGATGCAAACCCGATTCTAACGCCGGCAGAAGGTGTAATCTGTCACCGAATTGTCACGCCACCACGGAACACGATCCTGTCTCCCACAAGCACCGACGCCATGACCACCCACCCGCACCTCCGGGGCTGGCTGTTGGCATTCGTCCTGCTGATCAACACCATCGTTTTCGCCGTTGGCATCCAGAGCCTGCAATACAGTCGGGAACGAAATACCCAGGCGGTCTACGACACCACCGGCAACCTGGCCAACCTGCTTGAGACGAATATCGCCGAAACTGCCAGGCACATCGATCTCGCCCTGCTGGCTATGGTCGATAGCATGGAGGCCGACCTGCGCAATCATCGCCTCGACGATGCCCGTATCGCCGAGATGCTGCGCGTACAGGCCGAACGGGTTCCCGAAGTCGATGCCTTCCGGATCACCGACCAACAAGGGCGGGTTCTGTGGGGTAAGGGCGTCAATCGCCAAGCCCCGGCGAGCTATGCCGATCGAACTTTCTTCGCCGAACACAAGGCGGTCCCCGGCCAGTTCATGCTGCTCAGCCCCCCGATCATCGGCCGTGTTTCGGGCATACCGGTGATCGCCTTTACCCGCTCCTATCGCCACCCGGATGGCAGCTTTGCCGGCGTAATTGCCGCCGCCGTCCCGATTGCGCACCTGACCGCACAACTGGCGCAGCTGAATCTTGGCCCCCACGGTTCCGCCGTCATCCGGCATGAAAATCTGGGACTGATCACCCGCTACCCGAAGGTCGATGGCGAAGCCGGACAAATTGGCCACAAGCTCGTCTCGCCGCAATTCCTCGACCTCCTCAATTCCGGGGTCAGTAGCGGCAGCTTCCATACCGCCCGTGCACCGGATGGCTATGAACGCTCCTATGCCTTCCGGCGAGTGCGCAACATGCCGTTCATCCTCACCGTCGGCATGGCCCCGCAGGACTATCTGGAAAGCTGGAATGACGAAGCCCGTAAGCTCGGTGCCTTCGGCGCCGTCTTCCTACTCGTCACCCTGCTTGCCGCCTGGCTGGTTGACCGCTTCTGGCGGCAGCACCTGCGCGATACCGAGCGCTTGCTGCACAGCCAGTCGCGCTTCCGGAATTACGTCGAAACGGCGCCGGTCGGCATTTTCATTGCCGATCCCGATGGCCATTACCGCGAGGTCAACCCAGCGGCCTGCGAATTGACCGGCTATCCGCGCGAACGCCTGCTCGAAATGTCGATTACCGACCTGGCGCCGGACCAGCAAGCCGAACAGCACGACGAACTGTTCGAAATCATCAAACAAGGCGGCCGCCACGACACCGAGATGAGCATTCGTCACCGTGACGGCCACGAAATCCCGGTTGCCATGCGCACCACCATCCTGCCCGGTGGTCAGGTCATGGGCTTCTGTACCGACATGCGGGCACGCAAGGCGGCCGAGGCCGAACTGGCAGCACGCGAGGCACTGCTCGAACAGATTTTCCAGGCATCCAGCGTCGCCATCCTGCTGGTCGATCAGCAGGGCCGCCTGACCCATGCCAACCAGCGCATGGCCGAAATGTTCGGCATTCCGCTGCACCAACTGATCGGCAGTGAGTATGTCTCGCTGATCCACCCGGACGAAAGGGAAGCCGGCAGAGAACGGATGCTCGCGCTGCTGGCCAGCGCCATCGACGCAGTCGATCTGGAACGCCTCTACTGGCGCAGCGATCACAGCGAATTCTGGGGCCATCTGACCGGCCGTCGCCTCTATGCACCGGATGGCAGCGTGCTTGGCCTGGTCGGCATCATCGCCGACATCAACGAACGCAAGCAGGCCGAGGCCGCCTTGCGTGAGAGCGAGCAGCACTTCCGCACGCTGGCCAACTCAGGCTCTGCGCTGATCTGGACCTCCGGCCTGGACAAGGGCTGTAATTATTTCAATACGACTTGGCTGCAATTCACCGGCCAGCCACTGGAACACGAACTGGGCAATGGTTGGGCGAAAGGCGTGCATCCGGACGACTTCACGCACTGCCTGTCCATCTATGTCGATCACTTCGATCGCCGGCAGGCATTCTCGATGGAATATCGCCTGCGTCACGCCGACGGCGAATACCGCTGGATACGCGATGACGGCACGCCACGCTACGACAGCCAAGGCGAGTTCATCGGCTTCATCGGCTTCTGCTACGACATCACCCGCGAAAAGGCCACGGCCGAAGAGCTCGCGCGTTATCGCCAGCATCTCGAAGAACAGGTTGAACAGCGCACCCGCGACCTGCAACACGCCAAGGACGCCGCCGAAGCCGCCAACGTGGCCAAAAGTGCCTTCCTCGCCAACATGTCGCATGAAATCCGCACGCCGCTCAATGCAATCACCGGCATGGCCTACATGATCCGCCGGGCCGGACTGAGCGAACCGCAAAGCGAGCGGCTGGACAAACTCGAGAACGCCAGCCGGCACCTGCTGGAAATCATCAATGCGGTACTCGACCTGTCGAAAATCGAGGCCGGCAAATTTGCTCTGGAAGAGAACCGGCTGGATATTCCGGCAATACTCAACAGCATCACCGGCATCCTGCAGGACAAGCTCCAGGAAAAAAGCCTGCACCTGGAAATCAGCCTGCCACCGGCACTGCCCCCGCTGCTCGGCGACCAGACCCGACTGCAGCAGGCGCTGCTCAATTACGCAGCCAACGCGGCCAAATTCACCGAGGCCGGCAGCATCACCATCCGTATCGAAATCCTCGAGCAAACCTGCCAGGACATCCTGCTGCGCTTCTCGGTCAGCGACACCGGCATCGGGATTCCTGCCGACACCCTGCCACGCCTGTTCACCGCTTTCGAGCAGGCCGACAACTCGGCCACCCGACGTTATGGCGGCACCGGACTGGGTCTGGCCATCACCCGCAAACTGGCCGCGATGATGGGTGGCGAAACCGGAGTGGACAGCGTACCTGGCCAAGGCAGTACCTTCTGGCTGACGGCCCGCCTGCGCATCCAGCAGACATCCCGTGAATCATCGGCGGCGCTCCCGGACAATGCTGCGGAACAGGAGTTGGGCAGCAGTTTCGCCGGCCAGCGCATACTGCTCGTCGAAGATGAGCCGATCAATCGAGAAATCAGCGTCATGCTGCTCGGCGACACCGGCCTGATCGTCGACGTCGCCGAAGACGGCTACCAGGCGCTAGCTGCCTGCGGCCGCCAGCATTACGCCTTGATCCTGATGGACGTCCAGATGCCCGGCATGAACGGCCTCGAAGCCACCCAGGCGATCCGCCAGGACCCTGCGTGCGCCGACATCCCCATCCTGGCCATGACCGCCAACGCCTTCGCCGAGGACCGCGCACTCTGCCTGGCGGCCGGCATGGACGATTTCATCCCGAAACCGGTCACCCCGGAGGAACTTTTCGCCAAGTTGCTGAAGTGGCTGAGGAAAGGACGCCAACCCGGCCTGTGATCAATGAACGGTGCACACCATGCACGGATCGAAGCTGCGCACCACATGCTGCACGGTCGGCGGCGCGTCATCGCCGGCAGGCAGGCCGACCAGGGCCTGTTCGAGAGCGCCGGGTGTGCCGGCGGCGTCGCGCGGGGAGAAATTCCAGGTGGTCGGGGCGATGATCTGGTAGCGCTCGATCCGGCCGCGCTTGACGCTCAGCCAGTGGCCCAGGCCACCGCGGGCGGCTTCGACCAGACCGACGGCCTGGCCGCTGTCGGGTAGCGGCGCCGGCAGACAGAAAGGTTCGCCCGGCTCGATCGCACGCAGCCAGTTTTCCATCGCCGGAACGACTTGGGCGACTTCGAGCATGCGGGCGACGATGCGGGCGGTGACGCTGCCGCCATGGCGGGCGACCAGATCGCGCAGCAGAGGGTGGCCGGCGACGAGTTGCCGGGATAATGCGCCGGTTTCGACTACCTGACCGCCGTAGCGCGGGGCCTTGCACCAGGTGTAGGCCTCGGCCTTGTCGGCATCGACACGGGTTTCACCCTGCGCCGGCGGCAAGGGCGTGTCGCCATATAGCCAGGAATGGCTGACATCTTCGGCAATCCTGGTCATATCGAGCGGCTGAGCGCCCGTATCGGCTTGCCACAGGCCGGCCGGAAACAGTTCGTAGGCGCCGTAGGACAGGAAACGGTCGGCGGCGCGACCGCAGCGCTCCAGCCCGAGATCGCCGGCGGCACGCAGGAACAGGGCGAAGTCGCCGTCGCGAGTCGCGGCCCACGCCTGCAGTTCGTCGAAGGCGGCGAGGCCGGCAAAGGCTTCAAGCGAATCGGCGAACAGCCTGCCTTCGAGGAAAGCGCGGAACTCGCGCAGCAGGGCCAGGATACGGATGCGTTCGGCAGCCGTCATCGCCTTGCTGCTGCCGCCCGGCTGCAGGGCCAGGGTGTGCGGCCAGCGGCCGGCCAGGAAACCGGTCAGGTTGAAGAAGCGGGCGCGGGCCTGCAGCCAGGGCGCGACAGCGCTGCCCTGCTGGGCGGTGAAGCGCCGGGCGACATCGTCGTGCCAATGGCGCCCGGCGTAGGCGGCACGGGCAAAATCGGGCATGAAGAAGAGGTAGAAATGGGTCAGGTGGTCGGCCAGGTTTTCTGTCGCCAGCACCAGCCGGCTCGCCAGTTGCCCGTTCGGCGGCGCTGTCACACCGGCCAGCGCAGCCAGTGCCGCGGCTGCAGCCGCCGATTGGGCGACCGAGCAGATGCCGCAGATGCGCGGCACGACAGCCAGGGCATCGGCCGGGTCGCGGCCGACGAGAATCTGCTCGAAGCCCCGGAACAGCGGCGAATTGACGCGCGCGGCGACAACCCGGCCGGCATCGATATCGAGGCCGATTTCCAGATCGCCTTCGACACGGTTGAACGGACCAACCTGGATGCGCTTCATTTGCCGCCCTTTTTCACGCCCGGCCGGACCACGGTGTGGTCGACGACGGCGTTGTCGCGCACCCGTTTTGGCGTTGCCGACTTGGACAGCGCGGCGAGTGCAACGAACCAGGCTTTCGGCATGTCGACCGGCAGGCCGACCGGGATGCCGGCCAGTTTGGGCGTCTCCTGGAAAGCATGACCGGGCGATTCGAACCCTGGCTCGGTACAGGCGATGCAGGCGTAGCCGCCCTTCAGGCAGGAACCGGCACCGTTCCAGGCTCGCGTGTTGCAGTCAGCGTGCGCCTGGGTACCTTTGCAACCGAGGTTTTCCATCAGGCAGCCGAGGTCGGAGTGCTTTTCGGCGCTGGCCTTGAATTCGTAGAACTCGTTGCGCGGGCAGCCGTGATGGACCAGTTGCTCGGCGTACAACAGCGGACGGCCAATTTCGTCGAGATCGCTGGTGCGCAGGCCGTCGATGGCCAGCTTTTCCAGGGTATCGACCACCCAACCCGGGTGCGTCGGGCAACCAGCGATATTGACCACCGGCAAACCGCCCTGGGAAACAAAAGCCTTGCCGAGCAATCCGCCCGGCGTGTCGGTGTCGTACTGCAGGCCGCAGGCCTCCAGCGGATTACCCGGCGTGCTCGCCGAAAACCCACCCCAGGCGGTGCAGGAACCGATGGCAAACACCCACTTCGCCTGCTCGGCCAGCCGCTGTACCCACTCGGTCAGCGGCCGGCCGCTGCCGGCCATCAGGTGGAACTTGCCGGTGCCGTTCGGGCCGCGCAGCATCGCGCCCTCGACGCAAAGCACATCGAATTCGCGGCGGCCGGCCGCGCAGTCTTCCAGTACCGCCAGCGCCTCTTCGCCACTGGCTTCGGACAGCGCCGGGTGCCAGACGAAGTCGATGCCGGCATCGCGCAACTCGTCGAAGAGTGGGCGCGGCTCGTGGCACAGCAGCGACTGGGTGCAGCCGCCGCAACCGCCGCTTTGCAGCCAGAGGACTTTCATTCGCCCCCCTGCCCTTCGTCGGCCAGGCCGTAGCGCGCCAGCTTGGCGCGCAGGCCGACGCGCGACAGGCCGAGCTCGCGCGCGGCGCGCGACTTGTTGCCGTGATGCCGCTGCATGGCCGCCTGCAGCACGCGCAATTCGAGTTGTTCCATACGCTCGCGCAGATTGCCGGACAAGCCGTCGGTCCAGCTTGCGCCGACGCTGCCGGCATCGACTGCCGGCGCTTGGCGCAAGCGCGGCGACAGCAATCCCGCGCCCAGGGTCGGACCATCGGCCAGCGCCACCATGCGCAGGATTTCGTTCTGCAGTTCGCGCACATTGCCCGGCCAGGAATACGCCGCGAACACCGCCAGCACCTCGGCGGCAAACCCGGCCACCGGCTTCTTGCCCAGCGCGGCACAGCTTTGTTCAAGGATACGCGCAGCCAGCAGCGGCAGATCCATCGGCCGCTGCCGCAAAGGCGGCACATGTACCGGGATGGTCGCCAGCCGGTAGTAGAGATCCTCGCGGAAGCGGCCGGTCCGCACATCCTCGTCAAGGTCGCGGTTGGTGGCGGCAATCACCCGGACATCGACCGACACCGACTTGTTGCTGCCGAGCGGGCGAAACTCGCCTTCCTGCAGCGCGCGCAGCAACTTGACCTGAAAGGCCGGGCTGGTTTCGCCAATTTCGTCGAGGAACAGGGTGCCGCCGTCGGCCTGCTGGAACAGGCCGATGCGGTCATCGACGGCGCCGGTGAAGGCGCCGCGCTTGTAGCCGAACAATTCCGATTCGAGCAGGGTATCCGGCACCGCACCGCAGTTCTCGGTAATGAAGGGCTTGTCGGCGCGATTGCTCTCGTAGTGGATGGCGCGGGCGACCATTTCCTTGCCGGTGCCGGATTCTCCAGTGACCATCACCGACAGGTCGTACGGGGCGATGCGACCGACCAGATCGCAGACCGGATCGAGTGGGCTGCCCGGCCCGCGCACCAGCGCGGCCAGGCCGAAGACCTTGCGCGCCTTGTCCTGTTTGCTGTCGACGCGACGGCGCAGGACCGGCTCGGCGGTACGCAGGTCCAGGCTGAGGCGCTGGTTTTCCTGCTGCAGACGCCATACCTCGGCGGCGCGCTGCAAGGTCAGCAAGAGTTGTTCGGGCTGCCAGGGCTTGAGCAGGTATTGCCAGATGCCGGCTTCGTTCACGCCGCTGATGATGTCCTCGGCGTCGGTATAGCCGGACAGGATGATGCGCACGATGTCCGGCCAGCGCTGGCGCACTTCCTTGAGGAACTGGACGCCGGTGGTGCCGGGCATGCGCTGGTCGCAGAGGATGACGCGAATGCCGGCGGTGCCTTCCTCCATTTCGAGGATCGACATTCCCTCGTCGGCGCTGGACGCGCAGAACACCTCGAAATCCTCTTCCAGCGTGCGCCGCAGGGCTTCCTGCGAACGCAACTCGTCATCGACGACGAGGACGGCGGGCAGGCGGCGCAACACGGGCAAGCTCATGCGGGAATCTTCCAGTCGAGATCGCGGTGCCGCGCCAGATGACGCGGCGTCCACGAATGCGGGCTTTTCTGGACGAAATGATAACGCGCGACGTGATAGGCCGGGTCGAAGCCGTAGAAATTGCGGCGCATCGCCGCCAGTTCCTCGTCGCGGTATTGCGCCAGCGGCTTGATCGCATCGTCGGCAGCGCGGCGGGCCACTTTGTCCGCCAGCTGGCCGGAGAAATCGGGTGCGTGCGCCAGTTCGACGGCCCGGCGGGCGACATCGACGGCATAGCCCGGCGCCGGCAGACAGGCATCGTAGAAGCCCAGACGCACGGCCTCGGCCGCCGCCATCGGCAGGCGATGGCGCATGATCGCCGCGGCGCCGTCGGCACCGACGCGCGGTGGCAGCAAATAGGTCCAGAACTCCGAACCGAACAGGTTGCCCATGTTCTTGTAGTGCGGATTGAGCATGACGCCGTCGCGCACCCACACCCGATCGCAGGCGCGCGCCAGGAAACAGCCGCCGGCCCCGGTGTTGCCGCCGACGGCGGCGACGGTCAGTTGTGTCGTGCAGCGCAGGATGGCTTCGGCCAGATCGTCGATGGCGTTGATGTTGGCCCAGGATTCGTCCGGCGGACTGTCGGCGGATTCGATCACGTTCAGATGAATGCCGTTTGACCAGAAATCGCCGCCACCGGTGAGCACGATGACGCGCACCGGCTGCGTCGTCGCCCAGCGGAAAGCCTCGGTCAGACGCCGGCACTGTGCCGTACTCATCGCGCCGTTGTAGAAATCGAAGGACAGGAAGCCGACGCCGTCGGCCGCCGACCAGGCAATGTCCTGCCAGGTCGGCTGCACCGCGCGCTGCCAGCCGGCCAGCGGCACTTCCGGCAAACCGGCAGCTTCCGGAAAGGCCAGCGTCGCCGGCAACTTGATCCCGCCCGGGCGCTTGACGTGGCCGATCCACACCGCGCCGTCGACGGTTGCGCGACAGACCGCCGTTTCGCGCCGCGCCAGCAACTCGCCCGGCGCGCCGCGTAATTCACTTTCCGGGTGCGCATCAAACAGGTGGCAGGGCGCACCGAACAATTCGTCGGCAACGCCGGGAAAGCCGTCGGCAGCATGCAGACGGGCAAGGATTTCTGCGGTCGACTGCGTGTTCCAGTCGATTCTCCGGTCGGCCTGGCGCATCAAGGGGTGTGCCACGCCGGGCACACGTTGGGCGACGAAATCGTCGGCGGCGAAACGCTCGACCGCCAGCAACACGGCGTGCACCGCCGCTTCGGTGACTTCGTTGCGGTACAGGGACGCCTTGGCCGCCGGGCGCATGGCAAAGCTCGCGCTGGCCCACACCGGGCCGGCATCCATTTCGGCCTCGGCCTGCAGCACGGTCACGCCCCAGTGCGGTTCACCGCGCTGTATCGCCCAGTCCAGCGCCGACGGACCGCGATCACCGGGAACACCCGGATGGACCACGAAACAAGGCAGCACCGACCACACCGACGCCGGAATCGCCCGTTTGAGGAAAGGCGCCAGCAACAGGTCGGGCCGGAAACGCGCCACCGCCTCTTCAGTGACCGAGTCGGCAATGTCGAACTCGACGCTGAGCTCGTGTCCGCGCGTGGCCAATTCGCAGAACAGGCGCTGCGTCAGGCTGTTGAAGCTGTGCGTTATGAATAATATCCGCATGTTATGTAGGTTTTTTTCAAAGAGGCAAAAAGCGTGAATCGCGCTACCACGGGGATTGCCGGCAGGCGCCTATTCATTCTGGGCACAGCTATGACCTTCGCTATATTTTTCAATCACTTGCATTTCGCTAGGATGCGAAAAAATGTTTCAGGGAGTTCACCAGCATGGCCGCCACTCAGCGCAAATCGTCCCGCCCCCGCGTCGCCCCCCGGCAACGCGTGGACTATGTCGCCGCCGTCCGCTATCCCGATGGCCGCAGCGACCTCTTCTATGTCCGCAACGCCGACAACCTTGCCGATGCCCGCGAGATGGTGCTGCTCGAAGTCGGCGAAGTACGCAGCCTGGTGCTTGCCGAGCGACACTGAAAGCACCTCAGCAGATCCGCGGCAACTGCTCGCCGGACAACCAGTCCACCATTCGCCGTCCACCGAAAGCCGTGGTCATCTGGACAAAATGATGATCGTCGGCGACGACCTGACCAATGATGGCTGCCGCCTGCCCAAGCGGGTGAGCCCGCATGACCGATAACAGCATTTCCGCGTCTTTTTCGCCACAGATGGCGACCAATTTCCCCTCGTTCGCTACATAAAGCGGATCCAGCCCGAGCAACTCGCAGGCCGCGTTGACCGCCGGTTTCACCGGCAGCGCCTTCTCCTGCAGCATCATGCCGACGCCCGACTGACGGGCAATCTCGTTCAGCGTCGTGGCCAGCCCGCCGCGCGTCGGGTCGCGTAACACACGAAGATCGGCACCACTGACCAGCAGCGTTTCAATCAATCCGTGCAATGCCGCCGTATCGGAAATGATAGGCGAGTCAAAGCCCAGGCTCTCGCGCTCGGCCATGATCGCCATGCCGTGGTCGCCGAGCGTGCCGGAAACCAGAATCACATCGCCCGGCCGCGCCCGCCGCCCGGACAGTTCTCGTCCCGGCGGCACGATACCGACACCGGTGGTGGTGATGAACACCCCGTCGCCCTTGCCACGCTCGACCACCTTGGTGTCGCCGGTCACCACCGGCACCCCGGCGGCGCTCGCCGCCGCCGCCATGCTCTGCACGATGCGGGCGAGGTCGCCGAGGGGGAAGCCCTCTTCGAGGATGAAGCTGGCCGCCAGATAAAGCGGTCTGGCGCCCATCACCGCGACGTCGTTGACCGTACCATGCACCGACAGGCAGCCGATGTCGCCGCCCGGGAAGAACAGCGGCGAGACGACGTGGGCGTCGGTCGCCATGACCAGCCGGCCTTCGCCCGGCAGTGGCAGCACGGCGCCGTCGTCGCCTTGGCCGAGGTATTCGTTGCCGAGGTGGCGGGCGAAAAGTTCGTCGATCAGCTGCGCCATTGCCCGGCCGCCGGAACCGTGAGCCAGGTCGACCTGGCCGTGCTTGAGGTCGAGGGGGCGGATATAGAGTTTGCGAGTTTCAGACATCCTTGTACCGTCCATAGGTGTAGTGCGCCGCACAGGCGCCTTCCGAACTGACCATGCACGACCCCACCGGATTCTCCGGCGTACACACCGTCCCGAAGATCTTGCAGTCCTGCGGCCGCTTGACTCCGCGCAAAATCGCCCCGCACTCACAAGCCTTGTGATCCGCTACTGACTCATAACGAACCGGAAAGCGCTTCTCCGCGTCAAATTCGGCGAACGTGCCGCGAATGCGCAGCGCCGAATACGGCAAAACGTTTAAGCCCCGCCATTCGAAGTGCTTGCGCATTTCGAAGACCTCGGCGACCAAGGCCTGCGCCTTCAGGTTGCCCTCGCGGTCGACGGCGCGCGAGAACTCGTTTTCGACTTCGGCGCGGCCTTCGTTGACCTGGCGGATGAGCATGCGGATCGCCTGCATCACGTCGAGCGGTTCGAAGCCGGCGATGACCACGGGCTTGCGGTACTCCTCGGCGAAGAATTCGTAGGGCCGGCTGCCGATGATCGTCGACACGTGCGCCGGGCCGACGAAGCCGTCGAGCGGCACGGTACCCCACTGGCGCACTTCCGGCGATTCGAGGATGCTGGAGATCGCCGACGGCGTCAGCACGTGGCAGCAGAGCACCGAGAAATTCTTCAGGCCGAGCGCGGCGGCCTGCTTGATCGCTACTGCGGTGGGCGGCGTCGTCGTTTCGAAGCCGATGGCGAAGAAGACGACCTGTTTGTCCGGGTTTTTCTGCGCCAGCGTGACAGCGTCGGCACTCGAATAGACCATGCGGATGTCGCCACCTTTGGCCTTGGCCCGGAGCAGCGACAAGCCGTCGGAGGCCGGCACGCGCAGGCAGTCGCCGTAGGTGCATAGCGTCACGCCCTCGTCGAGGGCCAGGCGGATGGCCTGGTCGACGCGGCCGATCGGCAGCACACAGACCGGGCAGCCGGGGCCGTGGATCATGCGCACGTTGGCCGGCAGCAGGTCGGAGACGCCGTAGCGCGAGATGGCGTGGGTGTGGCCGCCGCAGAATTCCATGAAATGGTAGTTGCGGGTGGGATCGGCCTCGGCGCGGATGCTGGCGGCGATCTTCTGCGCTACCTCGCCGTCGCGGAATTCATCGATGTACTTCATCAGTGCAGCGTCAGTCCGTCGCCATCGGCGGTCAGTTGTCCCATTTCGGCGAAGAGCTTGAGCGTCTGCTCGGCTTCTTCCGGGTCGAGCTTGTTCAGCGCAAAGCCGACATGGACGATGACGTAGTCGCCAACGGCGACGCCTTCGACCAGCGACAGCGAGATTTCCTTGCGCACGCCGGCAAGATCGACGACGGCGTTGTCGCCGTCGCGCAGTTCGACGACCTGGGCGGGAATCGCTAGACACATGGGGCTTCCTTTCGGGGGAGTTCAACCGCGCCCGGCCAGGCGACGGAAGAAGCCGCGCCGGTCGACCGGCGGCGGCTCGGAGTTCATCGGCACCGGCACCTGAGCCGGCGGTTCGAAAAGCAGGTGCAGCGCGTCCATCGCGGTGCGCAGCGCGGCGTCCTGATCGGCGAGTTCGTCAACCGGCGCCAGGATGGTGGCGAAGAAGCTTGCCGGCAGGTCGGCGTCGTCGCTGCGTTCGCTGATCAGGTCGAGATCGCCGGCCGGGAAGCCGACGCGCAGCGTCTGCTCGGACGGCAGCTCGCGCCACAGTTCGCCGCCGCCGGGGAGCAGCAGCAGGTGGATGAACCAGGGGGTGACGACAGCGCCGATCCAGTCGCCGCGATAGCGACGAAAACCGGCGATATCGACACTGAGGCCGGGATGGCCTGAGGCCAGCGTTTCCTGCCAGCGCCGATAGCGGGCGAGCACGCGCGGCGCCGGGTTGTCGGTGTGGATGGCGGCGTTGGCCAGGTCGTTCATGCCTTCTCTCCATTCATCCGCCGCGCGACCCAGGCCTGGCCCAGCGCCAGGCCGCCGTCGCCGGCAGGGACGGCGCGCGCTTCGAGGACTTCGACACCGCCCGCCGTCAAACGGTGGCGCAGCGCGTCGAGGAGGATCGCGTTCGCTGCGCAGCCGCCGCCAACCGCCATTTTCGCAAGTTTTTCGCGGTGGACCGCAAGCATCGCCCACTCGGCGAGGCCGGCGGCGACGGTGGCGTGGAACAGCGCGGCGCCTTGTCCGGCAGCGCGGCAGCCGAGCAGCGCCGGCAGCAGCGGCGAGAAGTCGAGGATATCGCCGGCTATCCGCCAGCCGCCGACCAGTGGCTCGACCGGGCCGTGCGCCGCCGCCCGGCCTTCGAGTTCCATCGCCGCCTGGCCTTCGTAGCGCGAAACGTCGCGCACGCCGAGCAGACCGGCGGCGGCGTCGAACCAGCGACCGAGGCTGGACGTCGGCGGGCAGCGCAGTTGCCGGTCGAGCAGCGTCAGCAACGGGCCGGCCTCGCGTTCCGGCCAAGTCCGTGCCAGCCAGCCAGCGACCTGATCGCCAAAGCCGGCGCCGTGCAGCGCGGCAATTGCCATCCGCCACGGCTCGCGCGCCGCGCGGTCGCCGCCGGGCAGCGCCAGCGGGCGCAAGTGGCCGAGGCGACGGCAGTCGGCGCCGTCGACGCGCAGCAGTTCGCCGCCCCAGGCGCCGCCGTCGGGGCCGAGGCCGACGCCGTCGAGCGCCAGCCCCAATAGCGGGCCGTTGACGCCGTGTTCGGCGCAGATCGCGCCAATATGCGCGTGATGATGGCCGACGGCGCGCGTCGGTACGCCGAGTTCGCCGGCCAGGCGCAGGGCCAGCGCGGTCGACGCGTAGTCGGGGTGCAGGTCGTGGGCGATCAGCGCCGGTTGGACGTCGAGTACGGCGAGCAGATGGGCGACGGTTTCTTCGAGGAAAGCCAGCGTCGCCGCGTTGTCGAGGCTGCCGATGTGCTGCGAAACGAAAGCCTGGCGCCCACGCAGCACGCAGACGGCGTTCTTCAGGTGGGCACCGAGTGCCAGCACCGGCGGGCCGTCGTCGGCGAGCGGGATGGGCAGCGGCACGTAACCGCGCGCCCGGCGCAGGAAGGCCGGCGCGCCATCGGCCACGCGCACCACCGAATCGTCACAGCGGACGACGATGTCGCGGTCGTGCACCAGGAAGGCATCAGCGATGCCGTTCAGGCGTTGCAAGGCTTCGGCGTTGCCGATGACCAGCGGTTCGCCCTGCGGGTTGGCACTGGTCATCACCAGCAGCAGGTCATTTTCCTCGGTGAGCCAGGCGGTGCCGGCGGGACGGCCGGCGGCTTCGTGCCAGATCAGCAGGTGTAAAGGCGTCGCCGGGCGCATGACGCCGAGCCAGGGCAGGCCGGGGGCGACGCCGGTGAGTTCGGCGGCGCCCTTGCGGCAGAGGACGATGGGCGCGGCGACATCGGCGAACAGCGCCCGCTCGCCATCGCCGAACTCGGCAAAAGCAGCCAGCGCGCCGGGGTTGAGGCCCATCACCGCGAAGGGCTTGGCCTCGCGCGCCTTGCGCCGGCGCAGTTCGGCGACGGCGTCGGCATTGCGCGCGTCGCAGGCGAGGTGAAAGCCGCCCAGACCCTTGATCGCGACAATGCGGCCGGCGCGCAGCAGGGCGAGCGTGGCGGCAATCGGATCGTCACCGCCAACTGCGAGATCGACGCCATTTTCATCGAACAGCCGCAACTGCGGTCCGCAGTCGGGACAACAGGTGGTTTCGGCGTGAAAGCGTCGGTCGGCGGGGTCGGTGTATTCGCTCGTGCACGGCGCGCACAGCGGAAAAGCGGCCAGGCTGGTACGGGCGCGGTCGTAGGGAATGCCGGCGCTGACGGTATAGCGCGGGCCGCAGTGGGTGCAGGTGGTGAAGGCGTAGCGCCAGCGGCGGCCCTCGGGGTCGCAGAGGTCGGCGATGCAGGCCGGGCAGATGGCAGCGTCCGGGCCGATGGCGGTACGCACCGCGCCGGCGACGCTGTCGCGGATGACGAAACCGGGCGCCGGGCGTTCGTCGCTGGCACTGCTGTCGATGGCGTCGATGCGGGCGAGCGGCGGGATTTCGCGCGGCAGGCGGGCGAGGAAGTCGTCGAGCCGCGCGCCGGCGGCGAGCAGCGTGACGCCGGCGCCGTCGTTGCGCACCCAGCCGGCGATGCCGAGTTCGCCGGCCAGCCGCCAGACGTAGGGGCGAAAGCCGACGCCCTGGACGAGGCCGCGGATGTGCAGCAGGCGAGCGCTCACTTGGCCGCCAGTTGTCGCTCCAGGTCGGCGATGCGCGCCTTCAGCGCGGCGACGTTGTCGGCCAGACGGGCGCGCTGGCCGGCGACGCCGGCTTCGATCCAGGCCAGCCAGTCGGCCATGCCCTCACCGCTGGTCGCCGAGACACGGAACACGGTCAGCTTCGGATTGACGCGGCGGGCGTTGGCTTCGGCGAGGTCGGCGTCGAACTGCAGGTAGGGCAGCAGGTCGCACTTGTTGAGCAGCATCACGTCGGCGGCGGCGAACATGTCCGGGTACTTGAGCGGCTTGTCCTCGCCCTCGGTGACCGAGAGGATCGCCACCTTGTGCTGCTCGCCGAGGTCGAAGGCGGCCGGGCAGACGAGGTTGCCGACGTTCTCGATCAGGAACAGCGAGCCGTCGGCCGGCTGCAGGCGTTCCATGGCGTGGCCGACCATGTGCGCGTCGAGGTGGCAGCCCTTGCCGGTGTTGATCTGTAGCGCCGGGGCGCCGGTGGCGCGGATGCGCTCGGCGTCGTTGGTCGTCTGCTGGTCACCCTCGACGACGGCAATGGCCAGCCGCGCCTGCAAGGCCTCGATGGTCTTGACCAGCAGCGTCGTCTTGCCCGAGCCCGGACTGGAGACGAGGTTGAGCGCGAAGACGCCGTGCTCGTCGAACCAGGCGCGGTTCTTGGCGGCGTAGCCGTCGTTCTTGGACAGGATGTCGCGCTCGATCTGCACCATGCGCGCCTGGCTCATGCCGGGAACGTGGGCGCGCGCCGGGCCGCTACCGTAGTCGAGGTCGCCGTGGTGGTGGTGATCGTGACTGTGTCCGTGCTCGCCAGGCGCCGCCTTCTGCGGCCGGTAGCCGTGGTCGTGCGGGTGGGCGTGTTCGCCGTGATGGACGTGTTCGTGCACATGCGTCGTGCCGTCGGCGTGCGTATGGGCATGGCCGTGGGCATCGGCAATCTCGCCATCGTGGCTGTGCGCATGCTCGTGATCGTGCGCATGGCCGTGCTCATGCACCGTGCCGTCGGCATGGACATGGCGGTGCGCGTGCGCTTCGCCCTCGATTTTCACTTCGCCGTCACCGCAGCCGCAAACTGTACACATCATGGGTCTCCTGATTCTTATTCGATGGCGATTTCCCGCACCCGCATCTCGGTGCCGGCCGTGGGTTGCACCTGGTGGCTGCCGCAGATCGGGCAGGCGCCGTAACGCTCGCTGATCGGTACCGTTGCCCCGCACGGCATGCACCAGCCGGCGCCGGGCACGGCGACGATTTCCAGCGCCGCGCCATCGGCGATGCCGCCCTTGGTGACAACGTCGAAGCAGAAACGCAGCGCTTCCGGTTCGACCGACGACAGCTGGCCGATTTCGAGCACGACCAAGCCGACCCGGGCGGCGTTCTCGCGCCGCGCGGTGTCCTCGACCAGTTCGATGATGCCTTCGGCCAGCGACATTTCATGCATCTTTCCACTCCACTTCGTAGGGCAGGCACGGATCGAGCGCCAGGATCGCCGTTTCCAGGCCGATCCGGGCTGCCGCCGCGGCGTCGAAGCGACGCCCGGCGAGCAGTGCCGCCAACGCCTCGCGACCGGCAAAACAGGCGTCGGTCGGCGCTTCGAGATGATACCGCTTCACCCGCCCCTGCTCGACGGCAATTGCATGCGTCAGGACGCCCCGGGCGGTGACGCTCTGCGCCACGCCCAGCCCGTCGCCGCCGGCGGCGAGCAACGGGAACGGCTGGCCGGCGTCGAGCGCAGCGGCGGCCCGCGCAACGTCGGCGACGCGGGCCAGGTAGGTGGCGGCGATGTCATGCGGCGGCGGCGTCCTCGGCCGGGTCGCCACGCCGCCCTGCCACCAGGCGAGCCAGGCGGCGGGATCGGCTTGCGGCCAGGTCGGCGCGACGCCGCGATCATCAAGAATGCGCCGGCAGCGGTCGACCAATGGGCACAAGGTTTCGTCGATCAACCGCCGGGTCGCCAGCGTGCCATCGACACCGAGACGGTCGCTGCGCCAGGCGATGAAGGCATCGCGCGCGGCCGGCAGGCCGCAGGCCACCGGCCAGTCGAGCAGCAGCCGCCACAGGTTTTCATGCAGCACTTCCAGCCACAGCAGGCGGTTATCGGTGGCATCGCAGACCATGCTGCGCCCTTCGGCGGCGGCCAGGGCGGCACGTGCGGTGACACGCTGGGCCTCGGCGCACAGCGCGTAGAGATGCGGGATCAGGCGAACCGCAGCGTCCGGGTTCTGGCCGACGAACAGCCGCGTCATCGCCGGGCGTTCGAGAATGACCGCGTCGATGTGCACACCGCCTTCGGCGAAGGCGGCGCGGATGATCAGCGAGCCGGCCGGATTCATCCGCGCAATCCCAGAAAGGCGCGCCGACTGGGCGGTGGCACCTCCACCGGCGGGTCCGGGGGCGCCGCGAGCGGATCGTTGAACAGCGCGGTGATCGCCGCCAGCGCGGTCAGCCGGGCCTGCTCGTGGCTGACGAATTCGCCGGCCGGCGAGAACAGCGAACAGAGGTGGTAGCGGCCGAGCCGGGCCTCGTCGGCGACGATGAATTCGTAGACGCCGGACGGAAAGGCCCAGTCGTAATGGCTGCCGGCAGCAGCCGCCGGCCAGTCGGCGTGGCCGGGCAGGCAGAGCAGGTTGATCGCCCACGGCGTGACCAAGGCGCCGGTCCAATGACCGTGCCCGGCCAGGCGAAAGCCGACGGCCTCGACCTGCAGCGCCGGATTGCAGATCGGCAGGCCGGCCATGCGCGTCGCCGCGATGTCGGCAAAGACGGCTTCGATGTCGGCCGCCGGATCGTCTGGCCAGAATTTCACGCAGCGATGACCATGAACTTGTGCTTGGGCGCGTCGCAACCGGGGCAGCACCAGTCGTCGGGCAGTTCGGCGAAGGGTGTGCCACCCGGAATAGCGCGCACGTCGTCACCCTCGGCCGGGTCGTACACCCACCAGCAAATGCCGCATTCGAGACGGTCGTCGGCTTGCACGGCACGGAAGCTGCCTTCGAAGATGCGCTCGTTCATGGCTGCACTCACGCGTTTTCGGCCATCATTTCGAGGTATTCCTGCAGCCGCTGCAGCGAATCAGCGAAATCTTCGGGCGCTGCCAGCGCCACTTCGGGCATGCCGCCGACCTCGATCGAGTTGAGAATGAGCACGTCCATGCTGTTGAAGTACTGCACCCACCAGACGTTCTTCAGCCGCGTGCTGGTGATCCGGCAGTTGCCGTAGCCGCGCGACAGGATCGACACCTCGCGGTGGCCGAGCCAACCGTAGAGCGTGTCGAGGTCGGCCTCGCTGACCGGCAGCAGGCTCAGGTTGATGACGTGCGCGGCTTGTCCCGGCTGCCAGGCAGTGGCCTGCATGCGGATTTCCTCGACCAGCGCCGGCGCGTTCATGCAGCCGGTCGGGTAGTCGGGCGCGGCCAGTTGGCTGCCGGCACAGGCGTACATGGTCGCCGCGAGGACGTCGGGAATGGCGCCGGTCTGCAGGCGGTCGCTTAGGAAACGACCGTCGTCGGCGATTTCGAGCACGCGCCAGAAACCGGCGAAAGCGGTTTCCTGGACGCGCCAGTGACGCGGCGCGGTGGTGAAGGCGCTGACTTCGCCAAAGCCGAGCGACTGGTTGATCAGGTCGCGAACCGCCGGGTCCAGGCCGAGCAGGTCGATGCTGGCGGCACCGTCGAGACCGCGCGCTGCCGCCTGGTCGACGAAATCGCCGAGCAGGCCAAGTACGGCAGCAACGGCATCGGGCGCGGCGTCGTCGGGCAGATAGGGCGCCGAAAAGGTCTGCATGCCCTGCGGCATGGCCAGGTAGGCCGGGGCATCGTCGCCTTGCGAACCGGGGCCGAGGGCAACGACGGGAATCGGGAAGGGACGCAGGGACGCGGGATTCATGCGCAGGCTCCAGAGTTTCCGGCGTCACGCACCGGGATGGGAATCGGGCGCGGCCGGGCCGGGCCGGCGGCGAGGCAGGCGACTTCGTCGCGGTATTCCTGCCAGTCGCGGATGCCGTTGAGGCTGCCGAGATAATCGCCATCGCGCAGGAAGACGACGGCCGGCGCGCGCGCCACGGCGAAACGCTGCATCAGCGCGGCGGCTGCTTCCGGGCCGGCGACCAGGCGGGCGACGTCGGCGCCGAGGCCGTTCAGCGCTTCGGGCAGGATGACGCAGGCATCGAGCACTTCCAGGTTGCGCTGCGGATCGTCGGTGAGCAGCAGGGCGGCGAGGCCGGCGGGAAATTGCGGAGCGTCGGCAGCGACGCGGACGAATCCGTGTTTCTGCTGCATCCGGGCAATGGCACCTTCGAGGCGTTCGAGCGAGGTGGCGCCGGCTTTCAGTTCGAGCATCATGGGCGGGATGTCCTCAGGAATTCGGGGAGTTGGGGTTCGCGCTCGAGGTCGGCGAAGAAGGCGGACAGATCGGTCTCGCCGGCATTGACCGCGCTCAGCGCCGACAGTGCGGCATTGACGGCGGCGGCGCGCTCGGCCGGAATGACCTCGCGGGCGGCGTCGAGAAAGCAGAGCAGCCAGGTGCCCGGCGGCTGTGCGCCGACCAGGCGGATGTCGATGCTGACCTCGCCGTCACGCCCCCGGCAGCGGGCGAAATGCTCGCCGCAATCAAGCACCTCGACGGGTATGCCGAGGCACATCAGGCGGCTTCCGCGTTCAGGAAACGGGCGTCGCCCAGGCGATAGGCCTGGTCGGCCGGCGGCCGGCCGGCTTCGTAGACGTCCATGGCCAGCGCCCGGTCGGTGATCGCCTCGGCCGCGCCTTCGCGGATGCTGCCGACGACGCCCCAGCGTTCCAGCCAGTCCAGCGCCAGGTTCAGCGCCGGCACCATCTGCGCCTTGACCACGTCGCGCAGGCTGCCGCCGTAGTCCTCGAGTTCTTCAGGCTGGACGCCGATCAGCACCAGTTCGGCCGGCAGCTTGCCGGTCAACGCTGCGGCCGCCAGCACTTCCTGGAAACCGGTCTGGTGCAGGCTCATCTTCTTGGCGCCCATGAAACGCGGCACCTGGTCGCCAACCACCTCGCGCAGGTCGCCCGGCGTGTCGCCGTAATCGACCGCGTCGAAAACCAGCAGGCAGTCGGCCTCCTGTACGTAGGGCAGCAGGTAGAGCCCCTGCGTGCCGCCGTCCATGACCGTGACGTTGTCCGGGAAGCACCAGCCGGCGTTGAGCGCCTCGACGCAACGCACGCCGAAACCTTCGTCGGCCCACAGCAGGTTGCCGATGCCGAGTACGAGTATCCGTTTTTTCATCCGCTTGTTCTCGCTTTCCCCTGGGGAAAAATGCCCCGGACAGCCAGGCTGACCGGGGCGAACCTAACGCAAGGTAAATCTTTGCCCGCTCAGTCCTTGAACATCCGCCAGCCACTGACCATGGTCGAGATCAACGACTGCCGGCTCATGATGTCTTCACGGATCGCCGCGTAGATGTGGATGACGGCGAAGGTCATCATGATCCACATGCCCAGCCGGTGCAGGTTATGCACCTGCAGCGAGCCGCCGAGCGCCGGGATGACCCAGCCGAACAGCGTATCGGCCCAGCTGCCCAGCCCGGTGCCTTCGCTGTACAGCGCGAAGCCGGTGAGGACCATGCCGACCGCCAGCACGGTGAAGAAGAAGAACATCATCAACTGCGCCATCGGGTTGTGGCCGACGTATTTCTTCGGGGTCTTCTCAAGGAAGAGATACCAGCGCAGTTCGAAGAAGACTTCGCTCCACCAGTGCTTGTTGGTGATCGGCAGCATGAAGATCTGACGCGCGTGGTGGTTGCCGACCAGCGCCCAGTAGATGCGGCCGAGCAGCCCGATGGCGAAGATGTAGGCGGCCGCGAAATGGGCGAAACGGATGTAGCCCATGACGAAGTTTTCGGTCGAATCGCCGGGTACGGTCGGCAAGGGTTTGCCGATGAAGTAACCGGTCACCGCCAGCACCACCATGCACAGCGCGTTGATCCAGTGCCACAGACGCACCGGCGCCTCGTAGACATAGATCGAGCGTACCTGCCGGCCGTGCCGTTCGGCCTCCAGCATGTCCTGTTGTGAAAGCATGATTGCCTCCTTTCCGGACCGCTCAGCGGACCTTGACCGTCGTCATTTCCTGTCCGTCCGGGCTCATCACGTGCGTCGAGCAGGCCAGGCAGGGATCGAAGGAATGCAGCGTGCGCAGGATTTCCAGCGGCTCGTCGGCCTTGGCCACCGGGGTGTCCATCAGCGAGGCTTCGAACGCGCCGATCTGGCCCTTGTGGTCACGCGGACCGCCGTTCCAGGTGGTCGGCACGACGCACTGGTAGTTGTCGATCTTGGTGTCCTTGATCTTGATCCAGTGACCGAGCGCACCGCGCGGGGCTTCGGTGAAACCAACGCCCTTGGCCTCCTTCGGCCAGGTCTTCGGTTCCCACTTGTCGATGTTCGCGGTGTTCAGGTCGCCGGCTTTGAGATTGGCCATCAGGCGGTCGAATTCGCGCGCCTGCAGCTTGACGCAGTAAGCCGTTTCCAGACCGCGCGCGGCGGTCCGGCCGAGCGTCGAGAACAGCGCGGTGACCGGCACGTCGAGGTGCTTGAGCGCCCCTTCGACCAGGCCATGGATTTCCGGGTACTGCTTGGGCTGCAGGTAGCCGAGCACCATCCGCGGCAGGCAGCCGACTTCCATGGCGTGGCCGCGCCAGCGCGGGGCCTTGATCCACGAATACTTGGCGCCTTCGTCGAGTTCCTTGATGTTGGTCTTGGTCCCCTTGGTGTTCGGGCCGAGGACGAAATTCGGTTCGGTGACGCCGTCCCACGGATGCAGGCCGAGGTTTTCGTCCGGGTACTTGTACCAGCTGTGGGCGACGTATTCCTGGACCTGTTCCGGGTCACGCAGGTCAACCGGGTGGATTTCGTCGAGCTTGCCGTTGATGATCGCGCCGCGCGGCAGCATCAGGTTGCCGGCCGAGTAGTCGTTGGCCTTGAGCGGCAGGTCGCCGTAGGACAGCAGGTTCTTCGACGACAGGCCGCCGCCGTACAGCCAGCCCTTGTAGAAGGAGCCGATGGCGAGCAGATCGGGGATGTAGACCTGTTCGACGAATTCGGTGCAGCGGTCGATGATGCTCTTGACCAGGTTCAGGCGCTCCATGTTGATGGCGCCGACAGCACCGGCGCCCTCCAGATTGATCGCGCAGGGGACGCCGCCGACCAGCCAGTTCGGGTGCGGGTTCTTGCCGCCGAAGATGGTGTGCACCTTGACGATTTCCTTCTGGAAATCGAGGGCTTCGAGGTAGTGGGCGACGGCCATCAGATTGGCTTCCGGCGGCAGCTTGTAAGCCGGATTGCCCCAGTAGGCGTTGGCGAAGGGGCCGAGCTGGCCGGATTCGACGAACTTCTTCAGGCGGTTCTGGATGTCGCGGAAGTAGCCCGGCGACGACAGCGGCCACGAGGAAATGCTCTGCGCCAGTTCCGAGGTCTTCTTCGGGTCGGCCTTCAGCGACGACACGACATCGACCCAGTCAAGGGCATGCAGGTGATAGAAGTGCACCAGATGGTCGTGAATGTAGAGATTCAACTGCATCAGGTTGCGGATGATGTTGGCGTTCTCGGGAATCTGGATGTTCAGCGCATCCTCGACCGCCCGCACCGAAGTCAGCGCATGGGTGCCGGTACACACGCCGCAGATGCGCTCGGTGAAGGCCCAGGCGTCGCGCGGATCGCGCCCCTTGAGGATGACTTCGAGACCGCGCCACATGGTGCCGGTGGACACCGCGTTGCGGATCACGTTGTTGGAATCGAGGTTCACTTCCACGCGCAGGTGGCCCTCGATGCGGCAGACCGGGTCGACGACGACGCGCTTGCCGGAGTTGTCGAGCTTGAAGCCCTGGGTTTCGTAAGCGGCCATCTGGTTATTCCCCCTTCTGTTCTTCGGTCTCGCCAGCCTTCTGGCGGGCGCGGGCCAGCGCGGTCACGGCCGCATGGGCGGCGATCGCCGCACCAACGGTGCCGGCCGCCGCCTTGCCGATGGTGTCGGCATTCGATTCGACGCCGAAAGCCTTGATGTCGGTGACGCGGTCGTAGAAGCTGCCTTTGTCCCAGAAGCCGTCCTCGGAGCAGCCGATACAGCCGTGACCGGATTGCACCGGCCAGGAGACGCCGCCGTTCCAGCGCATCGACGAGCAGGCGTTATAGGTGGTCGGGCCTTTACAGCCCATCTTGTACAGGCAGTAGCCCTTGCGCGAACCCTCGTCGTCCCAGGCTTCGGCGAACTGGCCGGCGTCGAAGTGGCCGCGGCGGTAGCACTTGTCGTGGATGCGCTGACCATAGAACATCTTCGGCCGACCCTGGCGATCAAGCTCGGGAATGCGGTCGAAGGTCAGCATGTAGGTGACGACACCGGTCATCACTTCGGGAATCGGCGGGCAGCCCGGGACATTGATGATCGGCTTGCCGGAAATCACCTTGTGCACCGGCGTGGCACGCGTCGGGTTCGGCTTGGCGGCCTGCACGCAGCCGTAGGAAGCGCAGGCGCCCCAGGAAATGATGGCCTTGGCGTCGGCACAGGTCTCGCGCAGCTTCTCGATGAAGGGGCGACCGCCCTGGATGCAGAACATGCCGTCTTCGTTGAGCGGCGGATTGCCCTCGACGGCGACGATGTACTGGCCCTTGTACTTGCGCTTGACCTCTTCGAGGATTTCCTCGGCCTGGTGGCCGGCGGCGGCCATCAGCGTGTCGTCGTAATCGAGCGACAGCATCGACAGCACGACGTCCTTGGTCAGCGGATGCGCCGAGCGGATGAAGGATTCGGTACAGCAGGTGCATTCCAGCCCGTGCAACCACAGGACCGGCGTGCGCGGCTTGGTTTCCATGGCCTGCGCGATGCGCGGCGCGGCGGCACTGCCCAAGCCGAGCGAAGTCGCGGTCAGGCTGCAGAATTTCAGGAAGCTGCGCCGGGAAATTCCCTGGCGGCGCAGCACATCATAAAAGGTTTCGGTCACAGCGCTTCCCCCCGTTGGTCAGAACTTGCGTGGCGATCACTTCGCAAGGCCTGTGCCATCCGAAAGAAAACTGGATTTACCATTTAAATTCATGGAATTGACAATGGCATCAAGACAAACAACCGCTCATCGGCATAGTTGTATGGAAATAAAAAGTCCACAAGTGGATACATAAATTCCACCCATACCGGATTTCCCGTACAGCAACGCATTCACTAGACTTGTGCTGGATCAAGACAGGGGCGGTTGTCTTGACTACAATCGCGGCCATGCCCACCGTTGCCGACCTGATGACGCTGCACGCTGACAGCGTAGCCCCCGATGCCACGCTGGCGACTGCTGCCGCCATGATGATCCGGTCCCGGATCTCCTCGGTCGTGGTGGTCGACCAGGGCCGCGTCGCCGGCATCCTGACCGAGCGCGACATGCTGCACGCCATGCGCCAGCACGACGACTCCAGCCGCTCGGTGCGCGAATTCATGACCACACCGGTACACACAGTCAGGCATGACACCGATGTCCGTGCCGCTTTTCGCCAAACCACGCGCCTGGGCATCCGCCATCTGGTCGTCACCGGCAACGACGACGGCCTGCTCGGCATCATCAGCGAAACCGATTTCCGGCGTTTCTTCGGACTCGACTTCTATCGCCATCTGAACACTGTCGAAGGTCTGATGGAACGGGTCTTTCCCCGGCTGCCGCGGACCGCGACCCTGGACCAGGCGCTAACAGCCATGGAAACAGCCAAGGCGACCAGCGTCGTCGTCATGGACGGCCCCCGGGCCTGCGGCATCGTCACTGAACGCGACGTGGTCCGGCTGTACCTGAACGAAGAGGGAAATCCACTGCTTGAAGCAGTGATGACCCAGCCGCTGACCAGCGTCTATCCTGACACTTCGGCAGCGGACGCGGCAGCGATGATGCTGGAAGCCCGCATCCGCCACCTGACCGTAGTCGACCGCGACAACCGCCTGATCGGCCTGCTCACAGAGCACAGCTTGATACGACCACTGGAAATGGATCTGCTCGATGAAGCGGTCAGCGAGCAACGCGGCCTGCAGACGCGCTACGACGAAGCCCTGCTGATCCGCAACGCGGCCATGGCCGGCATGCTGCGCGGCGAGCGCCTGGAAAACCTGCTCGAACTGGTGGTCCTGTCGGCCGAACACGAGGTGCCCGGCATCAAATGCACGATCATGCTGGCCAATCCGGATGGCAGAACCTTGCGCCTGGCAGCCGCCCCCAGCCTGCCGGAAGCTGCACAGCAAATCCTGGCAACGGCGGAAATCGGCGAAGGCGTTGGTGTTTCCGGCACCGCAGCCTGGCGGCGCGGTGAAGCCTTCATCGAAGATGTGTATACCCAGGCCGAAGGCGAGCGTTACCACGACTTCGCCCGGTTGCTGGGCGGCCGCTCGGGCTGGGCCGAAGCCCTGATCGGAGCGGACCAGACCCTGCTCGGCACCTTCGCCGCCTACCGGGAAAACACCGGCCGCCTGCCCGAAAGCATCCGCGCCACCGTCCACCAGGCCAGCCAGCTGGCCACCCTGCTGATTTCGCAGCAACGCCAGTCGGCAGAATTGCAGAACAGTCGGAATACCTTCCACCAGCTGTTCGAAACCGTCGCCAACGCCCTGTTCGTGCTCGATGCCGACGGCCATTTCCTCGACGCCAACCAGGCCGCTGAGCAGATGTGCGGCTACAGCCGGGACGAACTCCACGGCCGCAAGCCGGACGACATGGCCGTTGCCGGCATGAACCCGCCCGGCGAAGTGGCTGCTGCCATCCGCGCCGCCGCTGCGGGGAAACCGCAATCCATCGAATACTGGGGCCGCACACGCGCCGGCGAAATCGTCCTGATCCGTGTCCAGATGACTGCCACCTGCTACGCCGGGCAAGCGGCCGTGATCGCCAGCGCCATCAATATCGGCGCCACTCGTGCCGAAGAACTCCGCCTGGGCATCGAGCGCGACCTGGCCAACGCCCTGGCCGCCGGCAGCGACCGGGCCGGGCTGCTGGCCACCATGCTCGACCTGTCGCTGCGCATTCCCGAATTCGATTGCGGCGGCATCTACTGGCAAGCCCCTGGCGGCGCTTACGAATTGCTTGCCCAGCGCGGCTTGTCCGAGCACTTCATCGAACAGATTCGCTACTATCCGGCAGACTCCAGCCAGGCGCGCCTCATTCAAGAACATCAGGTCATCTGCAGTTGCCAGCACTGCTGCAGCCAGCATGAAGACTGCAGCCTGCTGGCGCTACCGCACATCAACGCGGAAGGCCTGCGCTGCCTGCTGATCCAGCCTATCGTCGTCGACGGTCAGGCGGTTGCCTGCCTGAACCTGGCCGGCCGCCATACCGAACAGATTTCCGAGGCCAATTGCCAGGCCGTCCAGAACATGGCCCGGCAATTCGCCCTGGCCCTCGAACGCCAGGTCCTGGAAGAACGCCAGCGCCTGGCCGCCAGCGTTTTCGCCAACGCCCACGAAGGCATCATGATCACCGACGTCAGCGGCCGCATCGTCGAGGTCAACCCCACCTTCAGCGAACTGACCGGTTTCAGCCGGGCCGAAGCCATCGGCCAGAACGCCGGCCTGCTCAATTCCGGCCACCACGACAGCAGCTTCTACCGCGAGATGTGGCAGGCCATCCACCACCACGGACACTGGCGCGGCGAAGTCTGGAACCGCAAGAAATCCGGCGAGATCTTCGTCGAACTGCTGACCATTTCCGCCGTGCGCAGCCCGGACTCGACGATCACCCACTTTGTCGGCATTTTTTCCGACATCACGGTGCTCAAGGAACACCAGCAGCGACTCGAACACCTGGCGCATTTCGATGCCCTGACCCAGTTGCCCAACCGCATGTTGCTCGCCGACCGCCTGCAACTGGCCATGGCCCATGCAGCGCGCTCGCATGGACTGCTGGCGGTCTGCTATCTCGACCTCGACGGTTTCAAGCCGGTCAATGACCAGTACGGCCACGCCGCCGGCGACCGTCTGCTGATCGAGGTCGGACAACGGCTCAAGAGTTGCGTGCGCGGCGGCGACACGGTGGCCCGCCTGGGCGGTGACGAATTCGTGCTGCTGCTGGCCGGACTCGGCGACATCCACGAATGCGATCAGGCGCTGAACCGCATCGCCACGACCTTGACCCGCCCCTTTGCCGTTCCCGGCGGCGAGGCGACCATTTCCGCCAGCATCGGCGTCACGCTCTACCCCAACGACGGCTCGGATGCCGACACCCTGCTGCGCCACGCCGACCAGGCCATGTACGTGGCCAAGCAGGCCGGACGCAACCGCCACCACCTGTTCGATCCGGAAAACGACCGGCGCGCCAGGCAACGGCGGGAGGACATCACCCGCATCGGCGAAGCACTCGCGAGCGGCGAATTCGCCCTGCATTACCAGCCCAAGGTCGACATGCGCCAGGGCCGGGTGATCGGCGCCGAGGCCCTGATCCGCTGGCAGCACCCGAAACTCGGCCTGCTGCTGCCGCAGGACTTCCTGCCGGCGGTCGAAGGCAGCGAACTGGCCATCGATCTCGGCAACTGGGTCATCCGCACCGCGCTCGATCAGCTTGCCCACTGGGCGCAGGCCGGCCTCGACCTGGCGCTGAGCATCAATATTGCCGGCGAGCATCTGCAACACCCGGAATTTGCCGACATGCTGGCCGCCGAACTCGCCGCCCATCCCGAGGTACTCCCCGAACGCCTCGAGCTGGAAGTCCTCGAAACGGCCGCCATCGAGGATGTCGGCCGCGCCGCCGAACTGTTCGAAACCTGCCGCAAACTCGGCGTCAGCTTCGCCCTCGACGACTTCGGCACCGGCTATTCCTCCCTCACCTATTTCCGCCGCCTGCCGGCAGAAATGCTCAAGATCGACCAGTCCTTCGTCCGTGACATGCTCGACGATCCGGAAGACCTGGCCATCGTCGAAGGCGTCATCGGCCTGACCCGGGCCTTCCGCCGCCAGGTGATCGCCGAAGGCGTCGAAAGCGTCGAACACGGGCTGGTCCTGCTGCTGCTCGGTTGCGATCTAGCCCAGGGCTTCGGCATCGCCCGCCCCATGCCGGCAAGCGAACTGCCTGACTGGATTAGGAATTTCCGGCCCGACGATCTGTGGAGCTCAGCCTCGTCCTTTGCCTGGTCACGCGAAGACCTGCCGCTCCTGATCGCCGAAGTCGACCACCGCCGCTGGTTGAAAACCCTGGACAGTCACCTGGCCGACGACAGCGGCCTGCTGCCGATTCCGGAACTGGACGAACGCGCCTGCGGTTTCGGACGCTGGTATCACGGCGCCGGTGCGCGACGCTACGGACACATCCCGGTCTTCGAGCAGATCGATGCAACACATCATCGTCTGCACGAAATGGCCAGGCACATCCTCAACGCCAGACAGGCCGGCCTGCCCGAAGCCATTCCGGAACTGCTGGAAAAACTCAGGGAAGCCAGCGGCGAACTGGCGCACCTCCTGCAGGAACTGCAGGCGGAAATCCTGCTCGGCGCTCAGACCAAAAGGCGGTAAGCCGGCGAATCCAGCCCGCGAACGGCGGCCAGCAGGGCATCGATGGCCTTCGGCCGGACAAAGCAACTGCGCCAGGCCAGGGCCACCCGGCGCGACGGCTCGGGCGGCGTAAACGGGATGACGCTGATCATGTCGTTGCTGTACGGATGCTGGAGCGCACCGTCGGGCAACACCGACACCCCCAAGCCCGACGCCACCATGCAGCGGATGGTACCGATCGAATGACCGAGGCGGATGTCGGTTTCCGGGCTACTGACCTGCGGACAGGCACCCAACACCTGATCGCGGAAGCAGTTGCCGGCCTTGAGCAACAGCACCTCGTCGCCGGCCACTTCTTCCGGCGCGATTGCCTTGCGGCCTTCCCAGGCATGACCGCGCGGCACGATGACCTTGAACACCTCATCGTAGAGCGGCCGGGTGAGCACACCGGGCAAATCGAAGGGCAGGGCCAGGATGGCCACGTCGATGTCGTTGTCGCGCAGCATGTCGGCCAGATTGGCCGTCATGTTTTCCTCGATCACCAGCGGCATGTTGGGCGCCACCGCCTTGAGCGAGTGGATCAACTGCGGCAGCAAGTAGGGGCCGATGGTGTGGATGACGCCAAGCCGCAGCGTACCGTCGAGCTGGTCGCGACCACGCTGGGCGATCTGCCGCACCTTCTCGGCTTCCTCCAGCGCCAGCTGCGCCTGTTCGACGACCCGGGCACCGACCAGACTGGGGCTGACGAAGCCTTTGCCGCGTTCGAACAGCTGTACACCGAGCTCATCTTCAAGGCGGGCAATGGCCACACTGAGCGTCGGCTGACTGACCGAACAACGTTCGGCAGCACGGCTGAAATTCTTTTCCTGGGCAAGGGCCACGATGTAGCGTAATTCGGTCAGGGTCATCCGTTTCACATCCTCCGGGCATGGATCATACCCTCAACACTTATAGGGTCTACCTATGACTACTATAGTTGAAACCCATGAAAAACATTGACTTGGATCAAACCCGGCATATCGACGACAGGGACAATGGCCTGACACATTTTATCAACGAGGGAGAAACACGATGAAACATACCATTCTGTCGACAGCCGTCGCCCTGGTATCCGGCATCGCCATTCAGTCCGCCGCACTGGCTGCTGCCGACGAACCGATCCAGCCGATCAAGCCGCCGGCCAGCATCAACATCGGCATGGTCGAACTGGGCAAGAAGCTCTATTTCGATCCGCGCCTGTCCAAGTCCGGGATCATGTCCTGCAACACCTGCCACAACCTGTCGATGGGCGGCACCGACAACATCCCGACCTCGGTCGGCGACAAGTGGCAGCAAGGTCCGATCAATGCACCGACCGTGCTCAACTCCAGCCTGAACCTGGCCCAGTTCTGGGACGGCCGCGCAGCCGACCTCAAGGCCCAGGCCGGCGGCCCGATCGCCAATCCGGGCGAAATGGCCTTCACGCACACCCTGGCCATCAACGTCCTCGAATCGATCCCGGCCTATGTCCGCGAGTTCAAGCTGGTCTTCGGCAAGGACAAGATCGATATCGATCAGGTCACCACCGCCATCGCCGAATTCGAGAAGACCCTGGTCACGCCGAACTCCCGCTTCGACCAGTGGCTGCTCGGCAACAAGACGGCACTGACCAAGGACGAGCAGGAAGGCTACAAGCTGTTCAAGGACAGCGGCTGCGTTGCCTGCCACAACGGTGAAGCCGTCGGCGGCAACTCCTTCCAGAAGATGGGCGTCGTTGCGCCGTACAAGGGCAACATGCCTGACGGCCGCGCCGCTGTGACCGGCAAGGACGAAGACCGCTTCAACTACAAGGTCCCGACCCTGCGCAACGTTGAAATGACCTATCCGTACTTCCACGACGGTGCCGCCAACACGCTGACCGAAGCCGTCGACGTCATGGGCCGCCTGCAACTGGGCAAGAAGTTCACCAAGGACGAAAACGCCAAGATCGTCGCCTTCCTGAAGACTCTGACCGGCGACCAACCGACCTTCATGCTGCCGATCCTGCCGCCGTCTTCGGATTCGACCCCGCGTCCGACGCCGTTCAAGTAAGCGGCACAGTCCTACCTCTCAATTTTCGGGGGCTTCGGCCCCCATTTTTTTCCTGTTTGATTCACCTCAATCTGTCGGTACACTTGCGCGTCCATAATCTGCACCTGATTTTCCCGGGTATCCAACATGCTGGAAGCTGACAATCTGGAATGCGTGCGCGGCGAGCGCCGCCTGTTCTCAGGCCTCGGCTTCACGCTGGACGCAGGCGAACTGCTTTACCTGCAGGGCCGCAACGGTGCCGGCAAGACCAGCCTGCTGCGCATGCTGATCGGGCTGCTGCCCCCCGAAACCGGCGAAATCCGCTGGCACGGCAAACCCATCCGCAAACAGGCCGACGAGTACCACGCCGCCCTCTGTTACCTCGGCCACCTGAACGCCATCAAGGAAGAACTGACGCCGCTCGAGAACCTGCTGGCCGCTGCCCGCCTGGCTGGCGAAGCCTTGTCCGAGGACGACGCCATCGACGCACTCGAACAGGTCGGCCTTGCCGGACGCGAGGACCTGGCCTGCAAATACCTTTCACAAGGCCAGAAACGCCGGGTGGCACTGGCCCGCCTGGTAATCGACCGGCGTCCGCTGTGGATTCTCGACGAACCCTTCGTCGCCCTCGATGTCGCCGCCGTCGACTGGCTGGCCGGCATCATCTCCGGCCACCTGCAACGCGGCGGCATGGCCGTGATGACCACCCACCAGCCGGTTGCCATTCCCGCCGGCACGGTCCGCGAACTACGCATCGGCTGAGAACGGAATCCATGTCCAACATCGTCTTCTCCGTCATCGCCCGCGACCTGAAACTGGCCATGCGCCGTCAGGCCGACATCGTCTCGGCGCTGTTCTTCTTCATCATCGTCGTCAGCCTGTTCCCGCTCGGCATCGGCCCCGAACTCGACCTGCTGCGCCAGCTCGCGCCCGGCGTGCTGTGGGTGGCGGCCTTGCTGGCGACCATGCTGTCGCTGCCCCGGCTGTTCGCCGACGACCATCGCGACGGCACGCTCGAACAACTGGCGCTGTCACCGCACCCGCTAGGCCTGGTGGTTACCGGAAAAGTGATTGCTCACTGGCTGGTTTCCGGCCTGCCGCTGGCCTTGATCGCACCCGTCCTCGGCATCCAGTTCGACCTCTCCGGTGAAGCCCTGCTGGTGCTCACCGGCGCCATCCTGCTCGGCACGCCGGCGCTGTCCGGTATCGGCGCCATCGGCGCAGCGCTGACGCTCGGCTTGCGCGGCGGCGGTGTACTTTTGTCCCTACTTGTTCTCCCGCTCTACATTCCGGTGCTAATATTCGGGGCTGGCGCAGTTGACGCGACGGTGTCCGGTCTCGGGGGGGAAGGACATCTATCACTGCTCGCTGCAATGACCATCGCTGCAATCGGTTTCGCCCCCTGGGCGTCGGCTGCGGCCCTGAAGATCGCCCTCGAATGAACGACCGCTTCAACCTCTACCGCTTCTCGTCTCCGGCCACCTTCTACCCGCTGGCCGGGAAAATGATCCCCTGGTTCATCGCCGCCGGCACCCTGCTCGGGCTGGTCGGCCTGTATATCGGCATGCTTGTCGCGCCGACCGACTTCCAGCAGGGCGAGGGCTACCGGATCATCTTCATCCACGTCCCGACCTCATGGATGAGCATGTTCATCTATCTGGTGATGGCCTTCTGGGCCGCCATCGGGCTGGCCTTCAACACCCGCCTGTCGGGCATGATGGCGCAGGCCCTGGCCCCGACCGGCGCGCTGATGGCCTTCCTCTCGCTATGGACCGGCGCGCTCTGGGGCAAGCCGATGTGGGGCACCTGGTGGGTCTGGGATGCCCGACTGACCTCCGAACTGATCCTGCTCTTCCTCTACATCGGCTACATGGCGCTGGTCGCCGCCATCGACGACGCCCGCCGCGCCGACAAGGCCGGTGGCATCCTGCTGCTGGTCGGCGTGGTCAATATCCCGATCATCTATTTCTCGGTGAAGTGGTGGAACACCCTGCACCAGGGCTCCAGCGTCAATCTGACCAAATCGTCGATGGCCGAAATCATGCTCTGGGGCATGCTGCTGATGGCCCTGGCCTTCTGGATGTATTCGATTGCCGTGGCCCTGGCCCGGGTGCGCACCATCATTCTTGAACGGGAATGCCATACCGACTGGGTCCGCGCCGAACTGACGGGAGGCAAGTCATGATCCACTGGAACAGTTTTTCCGATTTCCTCGCCATGGGCGGCTACGGACTCTACGTCTGGGGCTCCTTTGGCGTCACGGCACTGATCATGGTGATCGAGCCGATCGCCGTCGCGCGCCAGCGCAAGACCACCATCGCCCGCCTGAAGCGCCAGTTGCGCGCAGAATCCCGGAGTACCGAAGCATGAAGTCACGCCACAAGAAACTCGCCCTGATCGGCGGGGCGATCGCGCTCGTCGGCATCATTGCCGCGCTGGTGCTGAACGCCCTGAACAGCAACATCGCGCTGTACATTTCGCCAACCGACGTCGCCCAGGGTAAAGCCCCGCAGGAGAAGCTGTTCCGCATCGGCGGCCTGGTCAAGGAAGGCAGCATCCAGCGCCAGGCTGACGGCGTGACCATCCGCTTCATCATCACCGATTCCGAATCCGACATCAGCGTCGACTACGTCGGCATCCTTCCCGACCTGTTCCTGGAAGGCAAGGGCGCCGTCGCTCAGGGCCGCCTGCTGCCGGATGGCACCTTCAAGGCCCAGGAAGTGCTGGCCAAGCACGACGAAAACTACATGCCGCCGGAAGCCGCCAAGGCGCTCAACGACGCCCATGTCCGCGGCGTCCAACGTCAGGCCGAAGAAGAAGCGGCCAAGGCAGCACAACCGAAAGCGAGCTACTGAGCATGATTCCCGAACTTGGCCATTTCGCCCTGATCTTTTCCGCCATCGTTGCCCTGCTGCTCGGCACCCTGCCGCTGATCGGCGCCCATCAGGGCCGTCCGGCCTGGATTGCGCTGGCCCGCCCGGCCACCGACGTATTCGCGCTGCTGGTCACCTTCTCCTTCCTGTGCCTGACCTGGGCCTTCATCGCCAATGACTTCTCGGTGGTCTATGTCGCCCAGCATTCGAATTCGCTGCTGCCGATCGAATACCGCATCTCGGCCGTCTGGGGCGGCCATGAAGGGTCACTGCTGCTGTGGATGCTGATGATGTCCTGGTGGGCGCTGGCGGTCCGCCTGTTCTCCAGGCAACTGCCCGACGTCATGCTGGCTCGCGTGCTTGGCACGCTCGGCCTGGTCTGCTTCGGCTTCCTGCTGTTCATCCTGTTTACCTCCAATCCCTTCGAGCGTCTGCTACCCGGCGTCGCCGAAGGGCGCGACCTCAACCCGCTGCTGCAGGATCCCGGCCTGATCATCCACCCGCCGCTGCTGTACATGGGTTACGTCGGCTTCTCGGTCGCCTACGCCTTCGCCATCGCCGCGCTGCTCTCGGGCAAACTCGACGCCGCCTGGGCACGCTGGTCGCGGCCATGGACGACAGCCGCCTGGGTGTTCCTGACCCTGGGTATCGCCATGGGTTCGTGGTGGGCGTATTACGAACTGGGCTGGGGCGGCTGGTGGTTCTGGGATCCGGTCGAAAACGCCTCGTTCATGCCCTGGCTGATCGGCACCGCCCTGATGCACTCGCTGGCGGCCACCGAAAAGCGCGGCAGCTTCAAGAACTGGACCGTACTGCTGGCCATTTCCGCCTTCTCGCTGTCGCTGCTCGGCACCTTCCTGGTCCGTTCCGGCGTGCTGACCTCGGTGCATGCCTTCGCCACCGACCCGACCCGCGGCATCTTCATCCTGATCTTCCTGGTCGCCGTCGTCGGTACCTCGCTCGCCCTGTTCGCCTGGCGCGCGCCGTCGGTCGGCCTGGGCGGCAAGTTCGGCCTGGTCTCCCGCGAATCGCTGCTGCTGACCAACAACGTCCTGCTCGTCGTTTCCTGCGCCACCGTCCTGCTCGGCACGCTCTACCCGCTGCTGATCGACGCGCTTGGCCTGGGCAAGATTTCGGTCGGCCCACCGTACTTCGACGCGGTCTTCGTCCCGGTCATGGTGCCGGTCCTGTTCCTGATGGGGATCGCGCCCTTCGCCCGCTGGAAGGAAGCCTCGCTGCCGGAAATCCAGCGCACGGTGCGCTGGGCGCTGGCTGCCGCTGCCGTCGTCGCCATTGCCCTGCCGCTGATCTACGGCGAATGGAAGACCCTGACCGCACTCGGCATCCTGCTCGCCGCCTGGATCCTGTTCACCGCCGGCTTGAATTTCTTCCAGCGAGTCAGCGCCACTCGCGGCGAGCGCAGCCTGCTGGCGTCGGTCTTCAGCCAGCCGGCCAGCTTCACCGGCATGCATCTGGCGCACATCGGTGTCGCCATCTTCGTCGTCGGGGTCGCCATGGTCTCGTCCTATGAAGAGGAAAAGGACGTCAAGATGGCCCCGGGTGAAACCGTCGAGGTCAGCGGCTACAGCTTCACCTTCAACGGCGTGCAGGCGGTGCAGGGTCCGAATTACCAGGCCGCGCAAGGCGAATTCGACCTGTCCATGGACGGCCGCTTCATTCGCAAGCTGAACCCGGAGAAGCGCAACTATTTCTCGTCGTCGATGCCGATGACCGAAGCCGCCATCGATGCCGGCCTGTGGCGCGACGTCTACGTCTCGCTGGGCGAACCGATCAACCCCGACCAACCGGAAGGCGAATGGGCCGTCCGCGTCTATTACAAACCCTTTGTCGACTGGATCTGGGGCGGCTGCGTGATCATGTCGCTGGGCGGCCTGATCGCCATGTTCGACCGGCGCTATCGCAACCGGCGCAAGGCGGGAGGCAAGCAGGCATGAATCGTTATTTCTGGGTGCTCGGCGCCTTCATCGCCCTGGTCGTGCTGCTCGCCGTTGGCCTGAATCTCAATCCCCGCGACGTGCCCTCGCCACTGGTCGGCAAGCCCGCACCGGCCTTCCGCCTGGCCGTACTCGGCCAGGAAGGCCAGACCATGGGTCCGGAAGACCTCAAGGGCAAGGTCTGGCTGTTCAATGTGTGGGCCTCGTGGTGTGTCTCCTGCCGCCAGGAACACCCGGTGCTGGTCGACTTCGCCCGACGCGGCAACGGTACGCCGATCGTCGGCCTGAACTACAAGGAACTGCGCGGCGACGGCGCCATCGACATGCGCCGCGTTCCGGCCGAACAGGAAGTACCGCTCGCCCTGGAACGTGCCAGCGGCTGGCTGAAGACGCACGGCGACCCCTACCTGCTGACGGTCATGGACATCGATGGTCGGGTCGGCATCGACTACGGCGTCTATGGCGTGCCGGAAACCTATGTCATCGACAAGACCGGGGTCATCCGCATGAAGCACACCGGACCGATCAGCCCGCAGATCCTCAACGAGAAGATCCTGCCCCTGGTCGCGGAGCTGAACAAATGAAGCCTTTTTTCTCCAGCCTGTTGCTCGTTCTCGGCCTGATCTCCGGTCCGGTCTTCGCCTCGGCGACCAATGAAGCCGCACTCGCCGACGACCCGGTCGCCGAAAAGCGCCTTCAGGAACTCTCCAAGGAATTGCGCTGCCTGGTCTGCCAGAACGAAACCATCGCCGGCTCGAACGCCGAACTGGCCGTCGACCTGCGCCGGGAAATTCGCGGCATGATCCGCGACGGGCGTTCCGACCGGGAAATCCTCGAGTTCATGGTCACCCGCTACGGCGATTTCGTGCTCTACCGGCCGCCGGTCAAGGGCATCACGCTACTGCTCTGGGTCGGCCCCCTGGCGCTGCTGCTGATCGGCATCATCGCCATGCGCAGCTATCTCAAGCGGCGTAGCAGCCAGGTGGCCAGCGCCAGCCGCCCACTTTCCGCCGATGAAGCCCGGCGTGCCGAAGCACTGCTCAAGGAAATGAACGACAAATGACCCAGTTTGCCATCTACGCTGCCCTGGTCGTCCTAGCGGGCCTCGCGCTGCTGCTGCCCGTGCTCTGGTTCGGCAAGCGCAACAAAACCACCGCCGCCGATCGCAAGGAGGCCAACCTGGCCATCTTCCGCGACCAGCTCGCCGATCTCGAACGCGAGCACCAGGAAGAAATCATCACCCGCGAGGAATTCGAACAGGCGCACACCGAACTCAAGCGCCGCCTGCTCGAGGAGGTCGAATCGGACAACGACGATCAAGCTGGCACCGCCCGTCCGACCAGCCGCCCGACCGCCATCGCGCTGATACTGCTGCTGCCCTTGGCGGCGCTGCTCGGCTACCTGTTCCTGGGTAATCCGAAGGCGCTGGATCCGGCCAATACCGCGCCACAGAAGCAGATGACTGCGGACGACATCAATGCCATGGTGGCCAGACTGGCTGCCCGCATGGAAACCAACCCAGACGATCTGAACGGCTGGGTCATGCTCGGTCGCTCCTACAAGATGCTGGGCCGTTACGACGACGCCGTCGCTGCCTACGGCAAGGCCGAAACCCTGATCGACAAGGATCCGGAACTGCTCGCCAGCTATGCGGAAACCCTGGCCATGGCCAGCGGTCAAGGCCTGACCGGCAAGGCCAAGGAACAGATCGACAAGGCCCTCAAGCTCGATCCCAAGCATGCTCACACCCTGTTCCTGGCCGGCGCCGCCGCCATGGAAGCGGGCGATGCGAAAAACGCCATCGCCTACTGGGAAGCGCTGCTGCCCCAGGTTGAGCCGGGCTCCGAGCTGGACCAGATGCTGCGTGCCGGTATCGAGCAGATGAAACAGGCGAAGTGATGTCTCCGTGCCGGGAAGGCGGTATGCTTGCAGGAAAAGCTTACCGCCCAAACCACCGGAGACTCACGCATGACCCAGGAAAAATTCCGCCTCGTCACCCGCAGCGACTTTGACGGCCTCGTCTGCGCCGTCCTGCTGAATGAACTCGATCTGATCGACGACATCAAGTTCGTCCACCCGAAGGACATGCAGGACGGCAAGGTGGACATCACCGGCCGCGACATCACCACCAACCTGCCCTACGTCGCCGCCGCGCATCTGGCTTTCGACCATCACCTGTCGGAAACCATCCGCAACACCGGCGAGCGCAAGAACCACATCATCCATCCGGAAGCGCCGTCGGCAGCCCGCGTTGTCTACGACTACTACGGCGGCAAGCAAGCCTTCCCGCGGATCAGCGACGCGATGATGGAAGCCGTCGACAAGGCCGACGCCGCCCAGTTCTCGCGCGAGGAAATCCTTGAACCGACCGACTGGGTGCTGCTCAACTACCTGATGGATGCACGCACCGGCCTCGGCCGTTTCCGCGAATTCCGCATCAGCAACTACGCGCTGATGATGGATCTGATCAAGTACTGCCGCGACCACGACATCGCCGATATCCTGGCGCTGCCCGACGTGCGTGAGCGGGTTGATCTGTATTTCGAGCATGCTGCCCAGGCCAAGGAACAGATCCAGCGCTGCGCCAAGGTGTACGGCAACCTGGTCGTGCTCGACTTGCGCGACGAGGAAACGATCTACGCCACCAACCGTTTCACCATCTACGCCATGTTCCCGCAGACCAACATCTCGATCCACGTGATGTGGGGCATGCAGAAGCAGAACACGGTATTCGCCACCGGCAAATCCATCCTCGACCGCAGCAGCAAGACCAATGTCGGCGAACTGATGCTGCAGTACGGCGGCGGCGGGCATCAGGCGGCCGGCACCTGTCAGGTCGCCAACGACCAGGCAGAAACGACCTTGCAGGCCCTGATCGCCCGGATCAACGCCGACGGCTGAAAATCAGCCCATAGTCGGAACGAGCGGGGGTGGCTTCATCCCCTGCTCGATCATTTCCGTCTCCACCTTGATGCGCAGCACCAACAGCCCCTGAAGTGACTCCCGGGCCTTGTCATCGGCCCAACTGGCATGATGATCGCGCAGACAGGCATCGATTTCGTGGCGATTGGCCAAGTCGACGCCACAAATCATCGCGTATTTGTGAATTTCGTGATCAAGATCGGCAATTTCCTGCTGATAGTGCTCAAAACCGCTCATGATGCGCTCTCGTAAAAAAAGGCCTGTCCGGGAACAGGCCTTTTTTGCTGTTTGTCGTGAGCAGAAGTTTATTCGAACTCGATGATGATCTGGTCAACCGACAGGCTTTCGCCAACGGCGGCGGAGATCTTCTTGACCTTGCAATCCTGCTCGGCCTTGAGGATGTTCTCCATCTTCATCGCTTCGATGACTGCCAGCTTCTCGCCGGCCTTCACTTCCTGACCGACCTTGACCGCGATGTCGCGCAGCAGGCCGGGCATCGGCGACAGCAGGAACTTCGACAGGTCGGGCGCCGGCTTCTCCGGCATCAGTGCCAGCAGTTCGGCAGCACGGGCGCTCATGACCATGAAGTCGGCGCGCGTGCCCCAGTGGAACAGCGAGTACTTGGTCTTGTGGCGCTCGACCTGCAGCGTGAATTCCTGACCGTTGCAGGTACCGACGAACAGCGACTCGCCCAGCTTCCAGTCGGACAGGATTTCGTAGGGCTGGCCGTTGTACTCGACGTGGTAGCCACCGGGGATCGGACGCGCCGTCACCGGGTGGTTTTCCTTCTGGTCGCCGTTCAGGCGCACCACCATCCACTGATCGCCGACGATGCGCTCATGGCCTTGCAGCTGGCCGCTGATCGAAGCGGAACGGTCGGTGAAGGCGCGATAGACGTAGGCAGCCACCGAGACCAGCAGCGCCGGATCGTCGTGCGGCACCATCGAGGCGTCGAAGCCGGTCGGGTAGTGCTTGGGGATGAAGCCGGTGTCGAAGATGCCGGAGTGGAACACCGGGTGCTGCATCAGCGCGGCCTGGAACGGAATGTTCGAGGAAATGCCGCGGATCACGAAGGCGTTCAGCGCGTCGCGCATGCGGGCAATCGCCGCATTGCGGTCCTTGCCGTGCACGATCAGCTTGGCGATCATCGAGTCGTAGAACATCGAGATTTCGCCGCCGTCGTAGACGCCGGTGTCGACGCGGGTCGTGCCCTGAGCGTCGGTCGTCTCGGCCGGCGGCAGGAATTTGACCAGACGACCGGTGGACGGCAGGAAGCCGCGGAACGGGTCTTCGGCGTTGATCCGGCATTCCATCGACCAGCCGTTGATCTTGACGTCGGCCTGGGTCAGCGGCAGCTTCTCGCCGTAGGCGACGCGGATCATCTGCTCGACCAGATCGAGGCCAGTGATCAGTTCGGTGACCGGGTGCTCGACCTGCAGGCGGGTGTTCATTTCCAGGAAGTAGAACTCCTTGGTCGCGCCGGAGACGACGAATTCGACCGTACCGGCCGATTCGTAGTTCACCGCACGGGCCAGGGCCACGGCCTGTTCGCCCATCGCCTTGCGCATTTCCGGATCGACGAACGGGGACGGCGCTTCTTCGATGACTTTCTGGTGACGACGCTGGATCGAGCAGTCACGCTCGTTCAGGTACACGTAGTTGCCGTGGCTGTCGCCAAGCACCTGGATTTCGATGTGACGCGGTTCAAGCACATACTTCTCGATGAAGACGCGGTCGTCACCGAAGGAGTTGCGGGCTTCGTTGACGCAGGACGAGAAGCCTTCATGGGCTTCGGCGTCGTTGTAGGCCACGCGCAGACCTTTACCGCCGCCGCCGGCGGAGGCCTTGATCATCACCGGATAACCGATCTTCTTGGCGATTTCCACGGCGGCGTCAGGGCCGTCGATGGCATCGTTGTGGCCGGGGATGGTGTTGACCTTGGCTTCGATGGCCAGCTTCTTCGATTCGATCTTGTCGCCCATCTTGGCGATCGAGTAGTGCTTCGGCCCGATGAACTTGATGCCTTCTTCTTCCAGGCGGCGCGAGAACTCGGCGTTTTCCGACAGGAAGCCGTAACCCGGGTGCACCGCTTCAGCGCCGGTCTGCTTGCAGGCGGCGATGATCTTGTCGGCGACCAGATAGGACTCTTTCGAGGCCGCCGGACCGATGCAGACGGCTTCGTCAGCCAGGTCGACGAACAGGGCGTCCTTGTCGGCCTCGGAATAGACGGCGACGGTGGCGATGCCCATCTTGCGGGCGGTCTTGATGACGCGGCAGGCGATTTCACCGCGGTTGGCAATCAGAATCTTTTTAAACATGAGAGACCCTCAATTCGGAGTTACTGAGTAATTTGGGGCGCGCAGGGCGAGGCGGCGACGCTGGCTGCGACGAGACAGTACGCCAGTACGGCGAGGAGCAGACGAGGAAGCCAACGAAGCCATGCGCGATGCCAAATTGCTCAGAGGGGGATGTTGCCGTGCTTGCGCCAGGGATTTTCGAGTTTCTTGTCGCGCAGCATGGCCAGCGAGCGGGCGATCCGCTTGCGGGTGGCGTGCGGCATGATCACGTCGTCGATGAAGCCACGGGCGCCGGCGACGAACGGATTGGCGAACTTTTCCTTGTACTCGGCTTCGCGCTGGGCGAGCTTGGCCGGATCGTTCTTTTCCTCGCGGAAGATGATCTCGACCGCGCCCTTCGGGCCCATGACGGCGATTTCAGCCGACGGCCAGGCGAGGTTGACGTCGCCGCGCAGGTGCTTGGACGACATCACGTCGTAGGCGCCGCCGTAGGCCTTGCGGGTGATGATGGTGACCTTGGGCACGGTGCATTCGGCGTAGGCGTAGAGCAGCTTGGCGCCGTGCTTGATGATGCCGCCGTATTCCTGCGTGGTGCCCGGCATGAAGCCCGGGACGTCGACGAAGGTGACGACCGGAATGTTGAAGGCGTCGCAGAAGCGGACGAAGCGGGCAGCCTTGATCGACGACTTGATGTCCAGGCAGCCGGCCAGGACCAGCGGCTGGTTGGCGACGATGCCGACCGGATGGCCATCCATACGCCCGAAACCGATGATGATGTTCTTCGCGTAGTCGGGCTGGATCTCGAAGAAGTCGTTGTCATCGACGACCTTGATGATCAGCTCCTTCATGTCGTACGGCTTGTTGGCGTTGTCCGGCACCAGGGTGTCGAGCGAATAGTCGAAGCGGTCGACCGGATCGTTGGTCGGCGTGACCGGCGGCTTTTCCTTGTTGTTCGACGGCACGAAATTCATGAAACGACGCAGCATCGACAGCGCTTCGACGTCGTTCTCGAAGGCCAGGTCGGCAACACCGGACTTGCTGGTATGGGTCACGGCACCACCCAGTTCTTCGGCGGTCACGTCTTCGTGGGTCACGGTCTTGACCACTTCCGGACCGGTCACGAACATGTAGGACGAGTCCTTGACCATGAAGATGAAGTCGGTCATCGACGGCGAGTACACCGCGCCGCCGGCGCAGGGGCCCATGATCATCGAGATCTGCGGCACGACGCCGGAGGCCATCACATTGCGCTGGAAGACGTCGGCGTAGCCGCCGAGCGAGGCGACGCCTTCCTGGATGCGGGCGCCGCCCGAATCGTTGAGGCCGATCACCGGGGCGCCGACCTTCATCGCCTGGTCCATGACCTTGCAGATCTTCTCGGCGTGGGTTTCCGACAGCGAGCCGCCGAAAACGGTGAAGTCTTGCGAGAAGACGAAGACCAGACGGCCGTTGATCGTGCCGTAGCCGATGACGACACCGTCACCCGGGGTCTTTTCGGCCTGATCCATGCCGAAATCGACGCAGCGGTGTTCCTTGAACATGTCCCATTCTTCGAAGGAACCCGGATCGAGCAGCAGCTCGAGGCGTTCGCGGGCAGTCAGCTTGCCCTTCTTGTGCTGGCTGTCGATGCGCTTCTGGCCACCGCCGAGGCGGGCCATTTCACGCTTTTTTTCCAGCTGGCGGATGATGTCATGCATAGAAAACTCCCAAAATGGAACGGGTGATCAGTGTTTCAGATAGTCGAGCAGCGCATACGCGGCGGCAGCCGGCGTCGTATGCCCCGACTCGACGGAACGGGTCAGCGCGGGCAGGTTCTCCTGCACGCGCGGATGATTGCGGAAATGTTGGCGCAGGCCGGCGTCGATCAGTTGCCACATCCACGCCAGTGACTGGTGCTGGCGCTTGGCGTCGAACTCGCCGGTCGGCTTGAGCGCGGCCTGGAATTTCTCGACTTCGGCCCAGAACTCGGCGATGCCCTGCTTGTGCAGCGCCGACAGCGCGATCACCGGCGGGGCCCAGTTGGGCGAGGCCGGGCGCAGCATGTGCAGCGCATTACGCCACTGGGCGCGGACGACCGCAGTCGCCTGCTTGTCGATGTCGGCCTTGTTGATGACCACCATGTCGGCGATCTCGACAATGCCCTTCTTGATCGCCTGCAGGTCGTCGCCGGCGTTTGGCAACTGCAGCAGGCAGAACATGTCGACCATGCCGGCCACCGTCGTTTCCGACTGGCCGACGCCGACCGTCTCGATGATGATCACGTCGTAGCCGGCCGCTTCGCAGAGCAGCATGGCTTCGCGCGTCTTCTCGGCGACGCCGCCGAGCGAACCGGCCGACGGACTGGGGCGGATGAAGGCTTCCTCGCGCTGGCTGAGCAACTCCATGCGCGTCTTGTCGCCGAGGATGGAACCGCCAGAGACTGACGACGACGGATCGACGGCGAGCACAGCGAGTTTCTTGCCCTGCTCGATCAACCAGACACCGAGCGCCTCGATGAAGGTCGACTTGCCGGCGCCGGGCACGCCCGAGATGCCGACCCGGATCGCGTTGCCGGTCTTCGGCAGCAACGCGGTCAGCACCTGCTGCGCGCGCTGCTGGTGATCGGCACGGGTCGATTCGATCAGCGTGATCGCCTTGGCCAGCGCCCGGCGCTGACCCTGGCTCACGCCATCGACCAGCTGCCGGTCGGCATCCGAGAGGAGATTCGCCTTCACCGGCGCCTCGTCCAGTTTCATCCCGGCCTTAGCCGCGCGCCTTGCGGATTTCTTCGAGCACGCGCTTGGCCGAATCCTCGATCCGGGTGCCCGGGCCGAAGATCGCCTTGGCACCGGCCGCGTACAGCGCATCGTAGTCCTGCGCCGGAATCACGCCGCCGGCGAAGACGATGATGTCGTCGGCGCCCTGAGCTTTAAGCGACTGGATGATCTGCGGCACCAGCGTCTTGTGGCCTGCGGCCAGCGAGGAGCAGCCGATGGCATGGACGTCGTTCTCGATGGCCTGGCGGGCAGCTTCTTCCGGCGTCTGGAAGAGCGGGCCCATGTCGATGTCGAAACCGAGGTCGGCGTAGGCCGTGGCGACGACCTTGGCGCCACGGTCGTGGCCGTCCTGGCCGAGCTTGGCGATCATGATGCGCGGGCGACGGCCTTCTTCTTCGGCGAACTTGGCGACATCGGCCTTGATTTCTTCCCAGCTTTCCATACCTTCGACGACGCCTCCGTAAACTCCGGAAATGGTCTGGTTATTGGCGCGGAAACGGCCGAAAACCTTTTCCAGCGCATCCGACACTTCGCCGACCGTGGCGCGCAGGCGGATCGCCTTGACGGTCAGGTCGAGCAGGTTGCCTTCACCGCTTTCAGCTGCCTTCGTCAGCGCGTCGAGCGCGGCATTGACGGCGGCGCTGTCGCGGCTGGCGCGAATGCTCTTGAGGCGGGCAATCTGGGCTTCGCGGACGGCGTGGTTGTCGATATCGAGGATGTCGATCGCGTCTTCCTTGGCCAGCTTGTACTTGTTGACGCCGACGATCACGTCCTTGCCCGAGTCGATGCGCGCCTGCTTGTCGGCGGCGCAGGTCTCGACCTGCATCTTGGCCCAGCCGGATTCGACGGCTTTGGTCATGCCGCCCATCGCCTCGATTTCCTGGATGATGCCCCAGGCCTTGTCAGCCATGTCCTGGGTCAGCTTTTCCATCATGTAGGAACCGGCCCACGGATCGATGACGTTGGTGATGTGCGTCTCTTCCTGGATGATCAACTGCGTGTTGCGGGCGATGCGCGCCGAGAACTCGGTCGGCAGCGCGATCGCTTCGTCGAGCGCGTTGGTGTGCAGCGACTGGGTGCCGCCGAAGACCGCCGCCATCGCTTCGATGGTGGTGCGGACGACGTTGTTGTACGGGTCCTGCTCGGTCAGCGACCAGCCGGAAGTCTGGCTGTGCGTGCGCAGCATCATCGACTTCGGGCTCTTGGCCTCGAACTTGGTCATGATGCGGTGCCACAGCAGACGGGCGGCGCGCATCTTGGCGATTTCCAGGTAGAAATTCATGCCGACGGCCCAGAAGAAGGACAGGCGGCCGGCGAAGGTGTCGACATCCATGCCCGAGGCGATGCCGGTGCGCACGTATTCCATGCCGTCAGCCAGCGTGAAGGCCAGCTCGATGGCCTGGTTGGCGCCGGCTTCCTGGATGTGATACCCGGAAATCGAGATCGAGTTGAACTTCGGCATGTGCTGCGCGGTGTAGCCGAAGATGTCGGCGATGATCTTCATCGACGGCTTGGGCGGATAGATGTAGGTGTTCCGCACCATGAATTCTTTGAGGATGTCGTTCTGGATCGTGCCGGACAGCTTGTCCTGGCTGACACCCTGCTCTTCGGCGGCAACGATGTAGCCGGCGAGGATGGGCAGCACGGCGCCGTTCATCGTCATCGACACCGAGACCTTGTCGAGCGGAATGCCGTCGAACAGGATCTTCATGTCCTCGACCGAGTCGATCGCCACGCCGGCCTTGCCGACGTCACCGGTGACGCGGGCGTTGTCCGAGTCGTAGCCGCGGTGCGTGGCCAGGTCGAAAGCCACCGACACGCCCTGGCCGCCGGCGGCCAGCGCCTTGCGGTAGAAGGCGTTGGAGGCTTCGGCAGTGGAGAAACCGGCGTACTGACGGATGGTCCACGGCTTGACCGCGTACATCGTCGGTTGCGGGCCGCGCAGGAAAGGGGCGACGCCCGGCAGGGTATCGGCGAACTCGAGGCTCTCGACATCCTTCTTCGTGTACAAAGCCTTGACCGCAAGGCCTTCGGGGGTATTCCACACCAGGTTGTTGACGTCGCCACCCGGGGACTGCTTGGCCGCAGCCTTTTCCCAGACATCCAGGTTATTGGAATCAAAGAACTTTTCAGACATGAAACACCTCTCGCCGATTCGATTTTTTCGGGCCGATGATGCAGAATTCAAAATTCTACGCTTTCGCACCCGGCTTGACATGGTCAGCCCTACATAATACTGTATCCATAATTATGGAAGCAAGTCGGCAACGCACCGAGCTTGCCCACCGAGACCACACCATCACCATGAATCGCATTGCACCCACCGCGCTTTACCAGGAAGTCGCCGAACGACTGCGGCAACGCATCTTCGCGCACGAACTGACACCCGGCATGTGGATCGATGAGCAAAAGCTCGCCGAACAATATGGCATTTCACGCACCCCGCTACGCGAGGCACTGAAAGTCCTGGCCTCGGAAGGGCTGGTCGAGCTCAAGCCGCGCCGCGGCTGCTACGTCACGGAAATTTCCCGCCGCGACCTCGACGACATCTTCCCGCTGATGGCCATGCTCGAAGGCCGCTGTGCCTTCGAGGCCGTGAAGCGGGCCAAGACCGCCGATCTGGCGGCACTCAAGGCGATTCACGAAAAGCTGGAGTCGGCTGCTCGCGACGGTCGCATCGACGCCTTTTTCGAAGCCAACCAGGAATTTCACAAGAAAATCCAGGAATTGTCCGGCAACCGCTGGCTGCTCTCGGTCATCCAGGACCTGCGCAAGGTGCTGAAACTGTCGCGCCTGCACTCGCTGTCGCTGGAAGGTCGCCTGCAGCAGTCGCTCGACGAGCACCGGGCCATCCTGGCCAGCATGCTCTCCGGCGACGCCGCCAAGGCCGAGCGCGAAATGCACGATCACCTGCTGTCCGGCCGCGAAGCGCTGGCGCGCATGGATGCGCAGAACCTGAAAAGCGCTTGACCTGAAAAACACCTGATACAAAAACAAAACCCCCTGACGAGGCAACTCGTCAGGGGGTTTCTACTTTCAGTACCGCTTAGTGGTTGGATGCAGAGGCTGCACCGAAACCGGTCTGGGCACGCACATACTGGTCGCCGAAGGCTTCCTTCTCGGCCTGCGCGCGAACGCTGGCGTCGCTCGTCGAACCGATCCAGGCCAGCAGGAAGGCGATCGGCATGGCGAACAGGGCCGGCTGGGTGTAGGGGAACAGCGGGGCGGCATTGCCCAGCACGTCGACCCACACCGACTTCGAGAAGAGCACGAACAGCACGGCGGAAACCAGACCGCCGTAACCGCCCCACAGCGCGCCGCGGGTGGTCAGGCCCTTCCAGTACATCGACAGGATCAGCACCGGGAAGTTGGCAGCTGCGGCAACACCGAAGGCCAGGCCGACCATGAAGGCGATGTTCTGCTTTTCAAAGGCGATGCCGAGAACGATGGCAACGAAGCCGAGGCAGATCGTGGCGATCTTGGAAACGCGGATTTCAGCCGCTTCCGAAGCCGTACCCTTCTTGATCACGCGGGCGTAGATGTCGTGCGAGATCGCCGAAGCACCAGCCAGCGCCAGACCCGAAACGACGGCCAGGATGGTGGCGAAGGCCACGGCAGCCAGGAAGCCGAGCAGCATGTCGCCGCCGACCGCCTTGGCCAGGTGCATGGCAACCATGTTGCCGCCACCGATCAGCTTCTTGCCGATTTCGCCGCCTTCGAAGAAATCCGGGTTCTGGCCGACGATGATGATCGCGGTCAGACCCATCAGGAAGATGACGTTGAAGAAGTAAGCCACGAAACCGGAAGCGTAGAGCACCGACTTGCGGGCTTCCTTGGCGTCGGTCACGGTGAAGAAACGCATCAGGATGTGCGGCAGGCCGGCAGTACCGAACATCAGGCCGAGACCCAGCGAGATGGCGGTAATCGGATCGGCGAGCAGGCTGCCCGGATGCATCAGCTTCTCACCCAGCTTGTGCACCGACATCGCCTGGTCCATCACATTGGTAAAGGAGAAGTTGAAGTAGGACATCGCCAGGAACATGACCAGCGTACCGCCGGACAGCAGCATGACGGCCTTGATGATCTGCACCCAGGTCGTCGCGACCATGCCACCGAACGTGACGTAAACCATCATCAGGATGCCGACGGCGAAGATGGCGACGTTGTAGTCCAGACCGAAGAGCAGCTTGATCAGCTGACCGGCACCGACCATCTGGGCGATCAGGTAGAAGCAGACGACGGTCAGCGAGGAGATCGCGGCCATCGTGCGCACCTTGCCCTGGTCGAGGCGATAGGCAGTGATGTCGGAGAAGGTGAACTTGCCCAGGTTGCGCAGGCGTTCAGCCATCAGGAACAGGATGATCGGCCAGCCGGCGAAGAAGCACAGCATGTAGATGTAGCCGTCGTAACCCTGCATGTAGACCATGGCGGTCAGACCGAGCAGCGTGGCGGCCGACATGTAGTCACCGGCAATCGCCAGACCGTTCTGGAAACCGGTGATACCGCCGCCGGCCGTGTAGAAGTCCGACGTCGACTTGGTGCGGCTGGCCGCCCAGTAGGTGATGCCCATGGTCAGCGTCACGAAGATGCAGAACATGATGATGGCGTGCCAGTTGGTCGCCTGCTTTTCGGTCGCACCAACCGCGTCGGCGGCGATGGCGAGGGTGCACAGGCTCAGCAGCCCGAGTGCGGAAACGATCTTGCGCATTACTTGTTCTCCTTCCAGGCTTCACGAACGATCTCTTGCGAGAGCGCGTCGAACTCGGTGTTGGCCTTGCGGACATAAACGGCCGTCAGCACCCAGAAGAAGATAAACATGAAAAGTTCGGCGACCAGGCCGACGGTCCAGCGGGACCCTTCGGCAATCGGCTGGCCCAGCGATTCGGGCGCGAAGGCCACGACCATCACGAAGCCGTAGAACATGGTCAGGACGATGGCTGCCAAGGTCCAGGCGAAACGTCCCCTCTTGGCGACCAGCTCACGGAATTTGGGATTTTCCCGCATCCGCTCATACATAACGCTGCTCATTCTGTTCTCCTTATTAATTAATAATTACCGATGTAAATCGGCCGCAGCATTGTATCTTATATAAGACTTAACAACCTGACGGCATGTAAGACTTTTGCACTAAATGCCGCAAAAACGGAGAACCATGATGGGCAAGATCAATCGGACAAACGAAGGGGAAATCGCCACCCTGACCCTGGACAATCCGGGGAAACTCAACGCCATCGACTTGTCGATGTGGCAGACGCTGAGCCAGTACATGCGCGAGCTGGCCGCCGATCCGGGCATCCGCTGCGTGGTCATCCGCGGTGCCGGCAACGAGGCCTTCGCCGCCGGCGGCGACCTGGAAGAGTTCGTCACCGCCCGGGCAACGCTGGCACAGGCGCTCCACTACCACGGCGAGGTTGCCGCCGCCCTGAATGCCATTGCCGACTGCCCGCATCCGACCGTGGCCCTGATCCAGGGCGCCTGCATCGGCGGCGGCCTGGAAATCGCCGGCGCCTGCGACCTGCGCATCGCCGGCGAAAGCGCGCGCTTCGGCGCACCGATCAACAAGCTCGGCTTCTCGATGTACCCGGGCGAAATGGAAGGCCTGCTGCGTCTTGCCGGGCCGGCGGTGGTCAAGGAAATCCTGCTCGAGGGCCGCATCCTGAACGCCCGCGAAGCCTATGAAAAAGGCCTGCTGACGCGCGTCGTTGCCGACCCGCAGGTCATCGACGAAGCCTATGCCACGGCCCGCCGCATCGGCCACGGCGCCCCGCTGGTCGCGGCCTGGCACAAGCAATGGATCCACCGCCTGCTCGACGGCCGCCCGCTGAGCGACGAAGAAAAAGCCGCGTCCTTCGCCTTCCTCGACACCGAGGACTACCGGGAAGGGCTGGCGGCTTTCCTGGAAAAGCGCAAACCGGTGTTCAAGGCGCGCTGATCAACTGCCGTTCAGTTGCCGTACAAGCGCCACAGCATCTTCACCGAGAGCAGCAGCAGTAAACCGGCGAAAATACGGCGCAATACGCGTATCGGCAGACGATGGGCTAACCGGGCACCGGATTGGGCAGTCAGGACACTGGCGAGCAGGATGATGCCCAGCCCTGGCAAATAGACGAAGCCAAGACTGCCCGGGGGCAGACCCGCATGCCCCCAACCGTTCCAGATGTAACCCAGGGTACCGCCAACAGCAATCGGCAGACCGACCGCCGCCGAGGTGCCGATCGCCTGATGCGGCCGCACATTGCACCAGATCAGGAAAGGCACGGTCAGCGCACCGCCACCGATGGCAACCAGGCTGGAGAAGGCACCGATCACACCACCCGCCAGACTGAGGCCGGGCCAACCGGGCAGGCGGCGTCCCGGCTGCGGGCGCCGCTCGGCGATCATCTGCCCGGCGACGAAGAGCATGAAGCCGACAAACAGGATCGACAGCGTCCGCGACGAGACGAAGGCAGCCAACTGGGCGCCGAGCAGCGTCCCGAGCAGGATACCCGGCGTCAGCCGGCGCATCACCGGCCACAGCACTGCCTGGTGGGCATGATGGGCACGCAGGCTGGACAAGGCAGTGAACAGGATGGTGGCCATTGAGGTCCCGAGCGCCAGGTGCAGCACTTCACGGGCCGGAAAACCCTGTTCGGCAAACAGGATGGCCAGCATTGGCACCACCACCACGCCACCACCAACACCGAGCAGGCCGGCGAAAAACCCGGCAACGCCCCCGGTCAGCAGATAGGCTGCAATCACCGCAAAGGACATCATGCCTCGCTCAACCGGCACATGATTCGATCCAGTGAACGATGCCGTCATCACTACGGAAATCGTCGCAGGCCCGTGCCGGAATTTCCGGCGCCAGTTCGACAAACAGACGGGTCAGGGCATTGCCGGGGCCGATTTCGAGCACAGCATCCGGCTGTAGTTCGCGCACTGACTGCAGGCAGGCTGCCCAGTCCAGTGGTGTGGCAATCTGGCGCCCCAGTGCGGCGAGCGCCGGGCGTACCGTGCGCGCCGCCGTCCCGTCGACAGCGCCAAGGACCGGAAAGGCCAAGCGAGCATCGGGCATGTGCGCCAGACGCTCGGCAAAAGCCACCGCAGCACCAGCCAGCAAGGGGGTGTGCGATGGCGTCTGCACCGCCAGCGGGACCAATCGGCTGGCGCCGGCCGCCAGCAGGCGGTCGCTGATGCTGACAATACCGGACCGTGGCCCGGCCAGCACCAGGTGGCGCGGCGCATTGCGGATCGCCACCGCCAGTCCGGCCTCGGCGGCCAGGCTTGCAACCAGCGCTTCATCGAGCCCGAGCACCGCCAGCATGCCGTGCTCGCCGGCAGCAGCAGCATCCATCAAGGCCGCCCGCTCAGCACACAGGGCGAGGCCGTCGCTGGCGGAAAATGCCCCGGCCGCGCAGCAGGCCGCCATCTCGCCCAGCGAATAGCCAGCGGCACAGATTGGTCGTGGCAAACGGTCGCGCAGACGGTGCCAGGACATCATCTGCTGGACAAAGATCAACGGCTGGGCGATCCGGTTACGGGCAAGCATTTCCGGGCTTGCTAGCCGGCCTTCGCCGATGGTCGGCAAAGCCCGAAGCAAAGCGGCGCGCAGTTCCCCGGCAACACCATGGTCAACCTGCCGCCAGTGTTCCGGCGTCTGCCCACCCTGGCCGCTGAAGAGGAGGGCAAGACGCATCTCAGTACAGGCCGTCCACTTCGGCCAGGAACAAGGTGACGCCGAGCAGATCGGCGCTGCCACCGGGACTCAGCCGACGGGCGACGAAAGCGCGGTCGATGGCGACTGCATGAGCGCGCCAGTCAGTGGCCAGGACCCCGCCGACGGCGAGAAAACCGGCGGCCAGCTGACGGCCGAAACTCAGTCCCTGGCGACCACCACGCCACAGCAGATTGCTGTCATCCAGCCCGGCCATCAGCGAGAACAAGGCCTGTATCGCAGCCCGTTCGCTATCGCCGGTTTCGGTCAGAATCCGGCGATAGGCCGGGAGGCCAAGTTCCAAAGCCGCCGGAAAACCGGCCGCCGCTTCCTGACGGGCGCCGCCGCAGCCGTATCGACGGGCAACAACCAGACCGTTGCTGGCGGCATCGGCAGCGCTCGGAGCCGCCAAACCGTCCAGGATTTCCTCGCCCCAGCGCTCACTGACCGTACGGCACACGGCCGCCGCTTCCAGTCTTTCACCGGCAGCTGCAAGCAGGCCGCCCGCCGCACAGAGCAGGCCGAGATTGAAAATGGCGCCGCGATGCGTATTGACGCCCCCGGTAGCCGTCAACATGCGCTGTTCGGCAGCGATGCCGAGTGCCTGCAAAGGCGCCAGCGCAGGCGCCTGCTGGCCACATTCCGCGATGGCCGGGAAGTAGTCGCGTAACGCCTGCAGGCTGCGGACGAAGGTGACGAAATCCATGTCGTCATGACTGCCCGGGCTGTCCGGACAGACCAGCCCGGGCTTGGGCGACAGTGCTGCCTCACGGTACAGGCTGCGAATGGCCAGCCGGCCGATCCGTGCCGGCAAATCGGCCATGTCACCCGGCTCGAGCTGATGGGACGCTGTCGCCAGCAGGGCGGATTCAGACATGGCAGGGCTCCGGCAGCAAGGTGGCGACGAGGTTTTCGAGCGGTTGCAGGCCAACTTCCCGCGCCCCTTTGACAAGCACCGGGGCGGCCGGGGTTTTCAGCTTGGCAACAATCTCGCGCCAGGCGACGGCCCGACCATCGGGAAAGCGGATTTCGCCATCGAGCTGGCAGCTCAAGCCTTCCGCTGCACGCTGCAGGGCCGCCAGCATGGTGTCGAATTGCGCTGGCGTAGCCACATCGCAGATCAGATCGATATCGGAGCCGGCATGACGGTAGGCCTCGCCACTCAAGGCCTCCCAAGCCAGCGAACCGTAGACGCCAAGCATCGCCGAGCAGGCCTCGGCTCGCCCGGCCAACTCCCGCAGTGGTGCGGCCTGATCAGCCGGCAGGTGAGGCAGGCAGTCGGCAACGGTCAGCGCTGGCCGGCAGCGGGCAACGGCCGATGGTGCGACCAGGATGGACAAGCGCTGCCGATTGAAAGCCAGTGGCAGGGCCAGACCGAGCAGCAGTACCTGGTCATCCGGCTGGCGAGCCACCACCAGCGGCCGCCCGCCAGCAATCCAGCGCTCTGCAGCCTGCCACAGCGGGGAGCCAGCGGCAGCGCAGGGAGAATCCCAGGCTGCCTCCGGATGGAGATAGACGAGATCGTGGCGGAGCATGATTCAGGCGCCGGCGGTCGCGTTCTGCACAGTCGTGGCAATGTCCGACGCCAGCAGGCGGCCGCCGCGACTCAGGCCTGTGCCCTGACGCTGGTCACCGGCACTCACCGCTTTCCGGGCCGCGCTCAGGGCATCACCAAGCAAGTCCGCCGACGGTGCCGGCCAGATGGCCGCGATGCCACCCATACGCACATAGCTCTCGGCACCGGGCGCGAAAATCGGCGACGTTCCCGCCAGTTCGACCAGGCGTTCGTGGGCGATCTTGGTCACCCGCGACATCGCCCGCAGATCCATTACCCGCACCTGGGCATCGGCCAGCGCATAAGCCTGATCGGCCATCAACCCGAAGGAAAGGAAACCGCCACTGACGGCATTGGCGGTAACCAGACTGAGCGATGGATGCCCCTGACGCCGGGCGAAATCGACGCAACTGGCCAAATGCGCCAGCGAGCCGTTCAGACACAGCAATTCCTGGCTGCGCGACAGCGCCTGGCCGCTGGTATCGACGAGAAAGATCAGCGGCCGGCCGGGGTGGCGCTCGACGGTGTCGAGGACGAAACCTGACAGGGCCAGCGCCATGGCGTGGTCAATCGCCGCCGCGTCGGTGGTGCCGAGCACGGCGACCGTACCCTGGGCAGTCGTTGCTTCACCGGTGATCACCTGGTTGGCAACGGCGACCGTGTGACCGGCCGGGAACAGCGCGTCGAGAATGTCGTTGAGACTCATGTCGGCAATCCTTCCTTCAAGGCGACCAGGCTGTCGCGGTCGAGCAGCGGCACACTGTCCGGCCGAGCGATGCCGAGCGCCGCCCAGACCTGAAGGCCATCGCGGTACGTGGCGTAGGCGGCGAGGCGATTTTCCAGTGCCTGCTGGCTGGCCCGCAGTTGGGCGAGACCCGGCGCGGCTTCCTGCCAGCCGGCAAGAAGTTTGGCGACGCCGGTACGAAAGGCCGGGATGTCATCTTCCACCAGCTCGGCGCAATCGCCCATCAGGTAGCGATGCTTGCCGCCGGTGACGCGCCAGACCAGCGCCCGGTCCTTGGCGTCGAATTCCTCGACCCCGGCCACCGTTTCGATGACCTCCGGCCCGGACAGCGCCAGCCGGCCCTCTTCGGAGATGATGATGGCCGAACACAGCTTGGCGACGATGCCCATGCCGCCAAAGGCGCCGCAACTGCCACCGACCAGCGCAATGACCGGAACACCGGCAGCACGGGCATCGAGCACGGCGCGCATGATTTCGGAAATGGCGATCAGCCCGGCATTGGCTTCGTGCAGACGAACGCCGCCGGAATCGATGAGGAAGAGCACGGCGGCCGGCTTTTCCTGCACCGCGCGACGGAGCAGGCCGACGATCTTGGCACCGTGGATTTCTCCGACCGCCCCGCCCATGAACTGGCCTTCCTGGGCGATGGCAAAAATCGGTTTTTTTTCCAGTTGACCGTAGCAAACGACCACCCCGTCATCAAAGGCACCGGGCAGGTCAAGCATCGCCAGATGCGGGCTGGGCTGCGATTCGGCGGGTGGCAGGATTTCGGCAAAGCTGCCCGGATCGAGCAGGCCGGCCAGGCGGGCCCGGGCGGTCGCCTCGAACCAGCTGTGGCGTGAAGCAAGTGACGGGATCATTGGCCACCTCCCTGATATTCGGCCAGCGCCTGAGCCAGACGCAAGGTGACGACAGCGGGCGTCGCCCCCATGTCGTTGATCGCGATCTCGGTACCCCCCGCCGCGTGGCCGGCAGCAAAGCTGCCGAGCACCGCCTGCCAGGTGTCGCCAAAACCACGCGCCGAGGTCTTGATGCTGACCCGGCAAGCAGCCGGCTCACCGCCGGTCTTGATCAGGATTTCCAGGTTACCGGAACCGACCACGCCACACAGCGCGGGATCGGCAACGCGGGATACCGGTTTGGAAGCGAAACGAAAGTCGAGTGTTTCCATGGTGGTCACCAGTTGCGGAAGTGTGAAGGGGGGGCGTACAGGCCGCCCGACCAGCGCACCAGATCCTTGACGGAACGGGCGGCGAGCAGGTCGCGCGTCGCCTGACGCGGGTCGATGCCGAGATCTTCAGCGCGGCGGATGATGCCGCGGTCGCGCAGGTTCTCGACCATCGCCTGGTCGCGCGCCATGCCCACCGGCGTGAAGCCGGCGACGCCGCGGATCGCCTGCTCACGCTCTTCCGGCGAGCGGCAGAGCAGCAGGTTGGCGATGCCTTCCTCGGTGACGATGTGGCTGACGTCGTCGCCGTAGATCATGATTGGCGGCAGTTCGGCGCCCATCATTTTCTGCAGCTTCCACGCGTCGAGCTCCTCGACGAAGACCGGCGCCATGTGCTCGCGGAAGGTTTCGACCATCTGCACCACCAGCTTGCGGCCGCGAATGGCGTTCGGCCCGGCCGCCTCGCGCCCGGCTTTCAGCCAGGCCGGGCTGGCGTGACGCCGGCCGTGCGGATCGGAACCCATGTTCGGCGCGCCGCCGAAGCCGGTGATCCGCCCCAGCGTCGCCGTCGAACTGTTGCCGGCCAGGTCCATCTGCAAGGTCGAACCGATGAACATGTCGCAGGCGTAGAGGCCGGCCGTCTGGGAAAACGCCCGGTTCGAGCGCATGCTACCGTCGGCACCGGTGAAGAAGACGTCGGAACGGGCTGAGATATAGGCGTCCATGCCGACTTCCGAACCGAAGCAGTGCACCGATTCGACAAAACCGGATTCGATGGCCGGGATCAGCGTCGGGTGCGGATTGAGCGCCCAGTGCGTGCAGATCTTGCCCTTCAGGCCGAGCTCGGCGGCGTAGGTCGGCAACAGCAGCTCAATCGCCGCCGTGTCGAAACCGATGCCGTGATTCAGGCGCGTCACGCCGTATTCGGCGTAGATGCCCTTGATCGCCATCATCGCCATCAGCACCTGCACTTCGGTGATCTGCGCCGGGTCGCGGGTGAACAGCGGCTCGATGTAGTTCGGCTTCGGCGCCAACACCGTGAAATCGACCCAGTCGGCCGGCACGTCGACACGCGGCAGCTTGTCTAGGCGCTCATTGACCTGGGCGATGACGATGCCACCCTTGAACGCGGTCGCCTCGACGATGGCCGGCGTATCTTCGGTGTTCGGCCCGAGGTAGAGATTACCCTCGGCATCTGCCGCCTGCGCCGCGATCAACGCGACGTTCGGTGTCAGGTCCATGAAGTAGCGGCCGAACAGTTCGAGATAGGTGTGAATCGCCCCGATCTCGATGCGCTGTTCCTGGACCAGCTTGGCCAGGCGGGCGCCCTGCGGGCCGCTGAAAGAAAAGTCGAGGCGGTTTGCCAGGCCGCGCTCGAAAAGGTCCACATGGCTCGGTAGCGCCAGGACAGACTGGACCATCTGGAGTTGATTGATACGCGCCGGATCGCAATCGGCCAGCGACTCGGCGAGAAAATCTGCCTGCTTCTGGTTGTTGCCTTCCAGACAGACACGGTCGCCGGGCTGAATGACCGCTTCCAGCAGATCGATGATGCGTTCGGCCGGGATCGCTTTGCCGAGCCCGAGACCTGCCGCCCTTTCGAGGCGGCGGCGGCGGCTCTGGCGCAAGCTGTCCCAGTTGCGGGGGAGAGGTGCGTTCATGATGATCTTTCCGTCACTCAGGAGCCGGCGTACTGCGACGGCAGCCAGGTGGCGATTTCCGGGAAGATGCACAGCAGCACGATGCCGAGTGCCATCAGCCCGAGGAAAGGCAGGGTGCCCCACATGATTTGCTTGAGCTTGACGTCGGGCGCGATGCCGCTGATGACAAATAGATTGAGCCCGACCGGTGGTGTCACCAAGCCCATTTCCATATTGATGGTCATGATCACGCCGAACCAGATCAGGTCGATATCGAGGGCGACCAGCGCCGGCAGCAGCACCGGGGTGACCATCAGGATGATGGCGACCGGCGGCAGGAAGAAGCCGAGGACCAGCAGCATCACATTAACCCAGAGCAGAAACTCCCATTTGCTCATACCCAGCGATACGATCCAGGCGGCCGCCGACTGGGTGATGTGCAGGTAGCTCATCACGTAGGTGTAGAGGAAGGACATGGCGATGATCATCATGATCATCGACGACTCGCGGGCAGTACCTGAGAGGATCACCTTCATGTCGGACCAGCGCCAGCAGCCGTAGATGGCCATGACCATCAGCATGGCGCCGAAAGCACCAATGCCGGCAACTTCGGAAGGCGTCGCCCAACCGTCATAGAGGGCGACCATGACGACCAGGATCAGCCCGAGGAAAGGCAGCAGCCGCGGCAGGATTTCCAGCTTTTCCTTCCAGCTATAGAACTCCACGGGCTCGGCAGCCATGCCGGTCGCCTTGAGGTTGAGCAAGCGCTCGCTCTTCTCTGCCCAGGACTTGTACATTACCCAGATAGCGAACAGGGTAGTCAGCAGCAATCCCGGCCCAACACCAGCCATGAACAGCTTGCCAATCGATTGCTCGGTGGCCAGACCGTAGAGGATCAGTGTCAGCGATGGCGGAATCAGGATACCCAAGGTGCCACCAGCAGCGATCAGGCCGGTGGCCAGGCGCTCGGAATAACCCCGCTTGCGCATTTCAGGAATACCGGCCGAACCGATCGCCGCGCAGGTCGCGGGCGACGAACCACACATTGCCGAGAACACCGAACAGGCCAGCGTATTGGCTAGCCCGAGGCCACCCGGTACCTTGTACAGCCAGCGGTTCAAGGAGTTGTACAAGTCAGCACCGGCTCGGGACTTGCCGATTGCCGCGCCCATCAGGATGAACAAGGGAATGGTCAGCAGCGTGAAGCTGTTCAGCTCCGAGAAGATGGTCTCGGCAATGATGCTCAACTGCGCCGCCGGCATGAAGAAATACATAAAAATCACCGCGACCGAACCCAGGGCGAAGGCAATCGGCATGCCGGAGAAAAGAAAAACGAAGGTGGCCAACCCATACATCAGGCCCATTTGTCCGACGCTCATTTTTGCGCTCCTTCGTCGTCATGCTGGATGCGTTCGATAGCCACCTGAATGGCGGCGTTGTGCTCCTTCGGCGGTTGGTGCGAGCGCATGGCTTCCGGCAGCGAGTCCTCGATAAATTGGACAAAGATCTGCAGGGTCAGCGAGGTCATGCCGACGGCCATAGTGGCGAACACCGGCCACATCTTTGGCGCCCATGAAGTGTCGCTCATCCGTCCTTCGTCCCAGGCCTCATAAAATAGATGCCAGCAATGCCAGGTGATGAAGGCACAGAACATGAAAGACGCAAGGTCCGACAAAGCCATGCGCCATTGCGTCCAACTGCGCGGCATGACTTCATCGAGAATTTCGATGGGCACATGCCCACGATTGAGTTGGGTATGCGCAGCCGCCAGGAAGCTGGAAGCGATCAACAGCATCACACAGAACTCGATTTCCCAGTCGGTCGGCCAGGCAAAGAAATAACGGACAGCGACCTCGAAGACGAGGACACCGCTGGAGATAACGATCAGGAAAGCCGACAGGTAACCTGTCGCGATATTGAAGACCTTGACTGCACGGCTGATGAAATATCCGGGGCTCATGATTCACCTCGAGAAAAAATGAGGGGCCGGGCCTTGCCCGGCCCTGGGATCACTTGACCGACAACGCCATGTCGAGCAGTTCGCGGCCACCCTTGATGTTCTCGGCGAAATCCTTGAACGCGGTCTGTTCGGCGACAGCACGCCAGGCGGCGAAGGCCTTGTCATCCATGTCGGCGACCTGAGCCCCTGCCTTGGCATAGATATCGGCCATCCGCGCGTCGTCCTTCTTCGACTCCTCGACACCGAACTGCTCAAGGCTGGCGCCGACTTCGCTGACGATCTTCTGCTGCTCGGGCGTCAGCGAGTCGTAAAGGCTCTTGGAAATGAGCAGCGGCTCGAACATGAACCAGAAGCTGTTCTTGCGCGCCGTCGTCACGTATTTGGCGAATTCGTAGAGGCGGAAACTGATCAGCGAGGTACTGGAAGTCAAGGCCGCATCGAGTACGCCCGATTGCATGGCACTGTAGATTTCCGACGACGGCATGCCGGTCACGGCGGCGCCGGCCCCCTTCAACATCTGGTCCATTTCTTTGCTACCACCACGGAACTTCAGCCCCTTGGCGTCGTCCGGCACAACCACCGACTTCTTGCCCGAAGCGATACCACCCGCTTGCCAGACCCAAGTGAGTATCTTGATATTTTTTTCCGCGAGAATTCGATCCAGCTCCTTGCCGATCGGTGCATTTTTCCAGCGCATGCCCTGCTCGTAACTGGTGACCAGAGTCGGCATCAGGGTCAGGTTGACCGCCGGAATCTCGCCACCGCCATAAGCCAGCGGCACCAGGCTCATGTCCAATGCACTCTTGCGCAGGGCACCGATCTGGCTGTTCGTCTTCATCAGAGAACTGCCCGGGTAGATCTCGAATTTCAAGCTGCCTTTGCTCTGCTTCTCGACTTCGGCGGCGAATCGGCGAACCAGACGGTCGCGAAAATCACCGTCTTCACTGGTCGCCGCCGGGAACTGGTGCGAAATCTTGATGACACGCGGCGCCTGGGCGTGAGCCGCCGGCAACGCAAAAGTCAGAGCTGCTGCAGCAATGGCCAGCGTAAAGTGGCGCTTGGTTTTGCTAATCATGGATGTCTCCTCCTGGGTTGATTACGCATGGACGGTGATACCTCGCTGACCGGCTGGCTTATCCTTTGGAAGGAATACCGCACTCTTGTTTGTGTTCAAAAACCACCGTTGTGTATACAAGATATCAAATATTAAATACTAGTCAACTAATTTCGTATAATGTAATCATTGCTACTTTCCGGAGCACCATCGTGAACAGCACAACCGAAATTCCCGCCACCACCCGCCAATCAGAACGCCTGGGTGAGTTGATAGAGGAACGCATCGTCACCGGCGTTTACCCCCCCGGTACACGGCTGGATGAACAGGAACTGGCCGATACCTTCGGCGTCTCGCGAACGCCGGTGCGGGAAGCGTTGATCCAGCTTTCATCGGTCGGCCTGATCGAAATCAGACCGCGGCGGGGAGCAACGGTGCCCGAAGTGGGTGCAGACCGGGTCTGTGAAATGTTCGAGGTGATGGCCGAACTGGAAGCCATGTGCGGTCGCCTGGCCGCACGGCGGATCACGCCTGACGAACAGACAGCGCTACAGGAGGCGCACCGCGCCTGCGAAGCGGCACGCGATGCCAACACGCCGGATATCTATTACCAGTTGAATGAAGTATTTCACCAGCGCATCTACGAAGCCAGCCACAACGGCTTTCTGGTCGAGCAGGCAACAGCCCTGCACCGCCGGCTACGTCCCTACCGGCGTCTGCAGTTGCGGGTACGCAACCGGATGGCGACCTCGTTCAACGAACACCAGGCCATCGTCGACGCCATCATCAAGGGCGACAGCGATCTCGCCTCGGCACAACTGCGCGCCCACGTGACGGTTCAGGGCGAGCGCTTCGCCGACCTCGTTGCCACCTTGCGCGACTTCAAGGCCGGCGCCTGATCGACTTCAGCCGATCAGGCTGTGCAGCATCTTGGTGGCAAGCAGCGCCAGGAAACCGCCAAAGGCCCGCTTCAATTGCTTGACCGGCAGCTTGTGCGCCAGCTTGGCGCCGACCGGCGCCATCAGGATGCTCATCGCAACGATGCCGATGAAGGCCGGCAGGTAGACATAGCCGAAGGAATAGGCCGGCAGTCCGCTATCGCTCCAGCCAGCGACGATATAACCAACAGCACCGGCAACAGCGATCGGGAAGCCGAGCGCCGACGATGTACCGACGGCATTGTGGATCGCCACATTGCAGAACAGCATGAACGGTACCGACAGAAAACCGCCACCGGCCGCGACCAGGCTGGAAATTACGCCGATCACACCGCCAGCGACGAAACGCCCCAGGTTGCCTGGCATCTGACGATGGGCGTGCGGTTTGAAATCGAGCATCATCTGCAACGACGCGTAATAGACGATGACGACAAAAATCGCAGTCATTGGCCCGGTCGGTACCTGGCCTGCAACCAGCGAACCGCCAAAGGTACCAAGCACCAAACCCGGCGCCATGGTCCGGACAATATCCCAACGCACTGCTCCGTGCGCATGGTGGGCGCGCATGCTGGAAATCGATGTAAACACGATCGTCGCCATCGAAGTACCCAGGGCCAAGTGCATGACATGGTCGGTTGGAAAGCTCTGGGCAACAAACAACATGTACATGAAGGGCACCAGCGTCAGACCGCCACCGACACCAAACAAACCGGCGACAAAACCACCAAAAATGCCCAGCAAGGGATACGTTAGCCACCAAATCGTCATGATCGGAGATATTCGTTGAAGCTGACAACCAAAAATGAAAACAGGTGGCAGAAGCTGCCACCTGTTTGGTAAAAGTCCCCGCGAGTGCCGTCAGGCCGGCATCCTGAACCTGGGTTCAGAGTGGCTGCTTTCCTTCCGCATCAGGCACATTCGACGAAGAACGCGCACAACAGCGGAGTCTTGGTCCGCAACCGATGCCAATCAGCATTGGTTCAAGGAATATATGGCCTTAACAAACACCGCAGGGAACACTCGGCGGGCAATCCCGCAGCGACTCAGAGATCCAGTTGCTGCTGGGGTGCCAGCACGGCATCGAGCCGTGCTCCCATGTCTTCGATTCTACGCTTCGTGTCGGTCGACGCAAGCGCTTCTTCGGCAGCCTCGCCAGCCGGCGCCGCCAGGCGTTCGTGGGCGATGTTCAGCGCGGCCATCACCGCCACGCGTTCGGCGATGGTGCTCTTGGTCTTCTGGGCGATTTCGCGCATCTTGTTGTCGACCAGATCAACCGCTGCCAGCAGCGCATCGCGCTCCTCCGGCCGGCAGGCAACGCGGTATTCGCGGCCCATGATCTTGACGTCGAGGAAATTCTGCTCGGCACTCATCTCAGGCATCCTCGGGCAGCTTGTCCATCAGGCCTTCCAGCCGCTCGCGGGCAGCCGTCATCGTCGAGCGCAAGTGCAGACGCTCGGCCTCGGCCGTGGCTATCTGGTTCTTCAGGACTTCGTTCTCGGCACGCAACTGGTGCACCAGGGCGACGACCTGATCGATCTTGGCTTCGAGCGCTTCGAATTCGCTATTCATGGCGCGCACTATAGAGGGACAAATGCTGCCCGGTCAAGGACTAAGCAGCTATTTTCAAAGTGTTTTATCGGCTGTCGACGCCATTGGCATTCGCATCTCCCGGCCAGGCGCGCTAGAATGCGCGCCGTGTCAGGTGCTGCGCGCGGTTTTCACCAAGCGCAGTTAAACGGGAAAGCGGTGCGTCTCCAACGAGACCAAGCCGCTGCTGCCCCCGCAACGGTAAGCAAGTGCGGGCGTATCACGAAGCCACTGGGGAAACCTGGGAAGGCGATACGTCAAGACTTGTGAGCCCGGATACCGGCCTTGCACACCTAGCGGAAGTACCACGGGGTGGTGGTGCCGGTTCCTGACCAGCCCTCTCCCCTGCGCACTTCCTTGTCAATGCATTCCGGCATGCGGGGACGCCTGCCGGAAAGGGGAAATCCATGAACTCACGTTTGAAGCCGCTGGCGGTATTGTTACCGCTCGCTTTTTGCCAACCACTGCAGGCCACGGAGCAGCTTGCCAGCCTCGACACCATGGTGGTCACCGCGACACGCCAGCCGATGCGGGTCAGCGAAGTGTTGACCGATGTCAGCGTGATCGAGCGCAACGAGATTGAAGCCGCCGGCCACACCAATCTCGAACAGATCCTGGCTGCCCAGCCGGGCATACAGATCGTTGCCAACGGCAGCTGGGGCGCCGAATCATCGCTGCTCATCCGAGGCACTAACGGCAAACACGCCCTGCTTCTTGTCGATGGCATGCGAATGGGCTCGGCAACTAACGGGAACGTTTCCTGGTCTCGCATTCCCGTTGCGCAGATTGAACGCATCGAGATCATCCGCGGTCCAGCCTCCGCAATGTACGGCAGTGACGCCATCGGCGGCGTGGTCCAGATCTTCACCCGACGCAGCGAAGAAACCTTTCATTTCTCCGCCGAAGCCGGTGCCGGTAACTACGGTACGCAAAATGGCAGTGTGAGCATGTCTGGCAAACAGAATGGCTGGAACTATGGCGCAACCGTGTCTCACGAGAGCACCAAGGGCTTCAACAGTCGCCCCTGGACAACTACAGCCAACCCGGACAAGGATGGTTTTCACAACCTCGCGGCATCGGCGCGTCTGGGTTATACCTTCGCTCCGGGCCATGAAGTGCTGCTGTCGGCACTTCATGCGGACGGAATGAGCCGTTATGACGGCAGTGGCGCTACCAACGACTGGGTGAGCAAGACCCGGAACGGCAACGGCTCCTTGGTATTGAAAAACAAGATCAACCCGAACTGGAACAGCACACTCACATTCGGGCGCAGCAACGATTATTCCGACAACCTGCGTAACGGTTTGTTCGATAGCCGGTTCAACACCGATCAGAATCTGTATTCGTGGCAACACGACCTGAATACTCGCTGGGGCAATCTTCTGGTCGGACTGGAAAGCACGCGACAATCCATCACGACGTCGGACAACTACGCGGAAAAAACACGCCAAAACGATTCCGTTCAACTGGGCTGGAACCGCGGCTTTGGCCAACATCGCCTGCAGGGAAGCATTCGCCATGATGACGACTCGCTTTTCGGTGACAAGACCACCGGCTCCCTTGCTTATGGCTATCGTCTAACGCCCAATTGGCGAGCCAGTGCCAGTATTGGCACGGCGTTCAAAGCGCCTACGTTCAACGATCTCTATTACCCCCTGAAAAGCGGCTACATCGGGAACCCGGACGTACGTCCAGAATCAGCAGTAAACCGCGAAATAACGATTCACCATGAAGCCGGAAATCACGCTCTGTCACTGACCTGGTATCTCAACCACATCAAGGACATGATCTCCTGGACCCAGGTCGGCGCAGTCACCACCCCGACCAATATCGACACCGCCAGAATTGAAGGCGCCACTTTGAACTGGCAAGGCAGACTGCGCGGCTTCGATCTGGCCTTCAATTACGACTGGCTAGACGCAAAAGACCAGAAGAACAGCAGGCAATTGCCCAGGCGCGCCCGGCATTCGGCCAACGCTTCAGCTGGGCAGGAGATTGGTCCATGGAACTGGCGAACCGAATTCCAGTTCACTGGCAAACGTCATGAGTATCCGTCCACCGGCCCGAAAGTGGATATGGGCAGCTATACACTGGTCAACCTCTACGCCGCCTACCGCTTTGCCCCGGCCTGGAGCGTATTTGCCCGCGTCAACAACCTCTTTGACCGGGACTATATACTCGTCAACACCTACGCCACCCCGGGGCGCAACGCCTTCATCGGCATCCGCTACAGTCCGAAATAATCCATGCCCACCCGCCGCCGTGCCTTCCTGATTCTCTCCGCGCTCAGCCTGCTGGCGCTGGCGAGTTTCGCCTTGGCCCTGTCGGCGGGCAGCCTCAAGGTGCCGCTGCCCGACATCGTCGCCGCGTTGTTCGGGCACGGCGACGGGGCGGCTGACATGGTCGTGCAATTGCGCCTGCCACGGGCACTCGCCGGCTTCGCCTGCGGCGGCTTGCTGGCGCTGGCCGGGGCGCTGATGCAGGTGCTGCTGCGCAATCCGCTGGCCGATCCTTACGTGCTCGGTATCTCGGGCGGGGCCGGCGTCGGCGCCATGTTCGGCATCCTGATCGGGCTGCCGCTGCTGGCCGTCGACGGACTCGCCTTTGCCGGCGCGCTCGGTGCCATGTTCCTGGTCTTCGGGCTGGCGCATGGCGACGGTAGCTGGACGCAGACCCGCCTGCTGCTCACCGGCGTCATCGTCGCCGCCGGCTGCGGCGCGCTGATTGCCCTGATGCTGTCGATTGCCGACGAAGGCAAGCTGCACGGCATGCTGTTCTGGCTGATGGGCGACCTTGGGCAGACCTTCACCTGGTGGCCGGCGGCACTGGCGCTGGTGGTCGCACTGGCCTGCGCGATGCCGTTCGCCCGCGAACTCAACCTGCTGTCGCGCGGCCTGATGCAGGCCCAGGCGCTGGGCGTGGCGGTGGGGCGGCTACGCTACACGGTTTATCTGCTGGCTTCGGTGGCCACCGCCGCCTCGGTGACCACGGCCGGCTCAATCGGTTTCGTCGGTCTGGTCGTCCCGCACCTGGTCCGACTCGCCACCGGCAACGATCAACGCCTGTTGCTGCCGGCCACCGTACTCGCCGGCGGTTCGCTGCTGGTGCTGGCCGATACCGCCGCCCGCACGGTGATCGCGCCCCTGCAACTGCCGGTCGGCGTACTCACCGCGCTGATCGGCGTGCCGGTTTTCCTGTTCCTGCTGTCGAGGCAACCGAAATGAGCGCCCCCTTGCTCGAAGCCCGCCAGCTCAGCGTCGACATCGGCGGCAAAACCGTCGTCGACTGCCTCAACCTCAGCCTGCAGCCGGGCGAACGGCTGGCCATCCTCGGCCGTAACGGCGCCGGCAAGTCGACGCTGCTGTCAACACTGGCCGGCCTGCGTCCGCCGCAGGCCGGGGCCGTGCTGCTCGACGGCGAGGACTGCGCCTTGCTGCCGCCGCGCCAGGCGGCACTGCGCCGGGCCTGGCTCGGTCAGTTCCAGAACGATCCGTTCGGCTCGACCGTCCTCGAAACCGCACTCACCGGTCGCCATCCCCATCTCGGTCGCTGGGACTGGGAATCGAAGCACGATGCCGAACTGGCGAGGAGCGCCCTGAAAGCCCTCGGTCTGGCCGGCATGGAAGCCCGCCAGGTACACACACTGTCCGGCGGCGAACGTCAGCGCCTGGCCATCGCTACCTTGCTGACGCAGGCGGCAACGCTCTACCTGCTCGACGAACCCTTGTCGCACCTCGACCTCAACCACCAGATGGCCGTCCTCGAACTGTTCGCCGGCACCGCCCGCGACTGCGGCGCCGCCGTCGTCATGGTCCTGCACGATCCGGCACTGGCCCACCGCTTCTGCGACCGGGCATTGCTGGTCTACGGCGACGGTCGTTGCGCACAGGGCACAGTCGACGACATCCTGACCGCGGCAACGCTGTCCGAACTCTACGGCCACGGCCTGCGGCAGATCGAAGATCGCGGCCACCGCTGTTTCATCCCGGAGTAAAACCTCATGACGATCAGCCACGAACAACGCATGCAGAAAAAGAAGGCCGTGATCGACGGCAAGATCGACGCCGCCCAGCAGGAACGCGGCGTGCTGGTGATCAACACCGGCAACGGCAAAGGCAAGTCGTCGGCCGCTTTTGGCGTCGTCGCCCGGGCGCTCGGCCACGGCCTCAAGGTGGGCGTCGTCCAGTTCGTCAAGGGCCGCTCGGATACCGGCGAGGAAGCCTTTTTCCGCCAGCAGCCGAACGTCGCCTGGCATGTTGGCGGCGAAGGCTTCACCTGGGAGACCCAGGACAAGGAACGCGATGCCAAGGCCGCCCAGGCTGCCTGGGACGTTGCCTGCCAGCACCTGGCCAACCCCGAGATCAGCCTGGTCGTCCTCGACGAAATGACCTACGCCTTCAAGTACGGCTGGCTCGACCTCGATGCCGTCATCGCCAAGCTGCTCTCGCGCCCGGCCATGCAGCACGTCATCGTCACCGGTCGCGCCGCACCGCAGGCACTGCGCGACGCGGCCGATACGGTCAGCGACATCGGCATGGAAAAACACGCCTTCCAGGCCGGGGTCAAGGCGATGCCGGGGCTGGAGTGGTGATTCCCCGGGACTAAGCGAGGCGTTTCGACTACGGCCGGAACGCGCCCGAATTCCGGCGGAACAGTCGGCTCAGCAAACCGATGAACACAAGTACCGCCATGGTCCAGCCGAGCACACGGGAAATCGGCAACTCACCCTCGCGCGCCGCCCCCACGAAGAAGAGAACAAAGGCCAGCAGATGCAACGCCCAGCGTTGGCAGAGCATCCAGTACGCCCTGGTCTGCCAGGTCCAGGCCAGGCAGACGTCAATCACCCACCAGACGGCGAATACGGTGTCCAGACGCGGCACGGTGACCCGGGGAGTGTTCAGGATGCGCGACCAGTCGTTGTCGAAAATGATGACCACGGCCCAGTAGAAGTGCACGGCGAACACCACCAGGGAAGCACTCCAGCTGATGCGCCACCAATGCCAGGCCTGGCGTGAGCGGTTGATGCTGGGCAACAGCGCCAGCGCTGGCGCGGCCAGCAGCAACGCGGCCCAGATGGTGAAAAAGGTCAGGTGCAGGTCCTGGCGCAAGGACTCGGCCATATCGGCGGGACCGCCGCCCGGCGGCGAGAGGGAGAACAAAGGCGTTCCCGCCGTCCATTCGGCAGCACCAAAACACAGGGCGAGAAAAAGGCAAGCCAGCAGCAGGCTCAAGCCCGCATCGCGTTGGGTCGTCGTCATCATGGTGTAGTCGTCGGGCGGGTGCTCAGGGTCTGGATACGGGCGACCATGGCCTCGTTCAGTGGGGCGCGGCGACCTAGCCGCTCGGCCAGACGCACGATCTCGCCGCAGAGCACGTCGATCTCGGTCGGCCGCCCGGCAGCCAGATCATCCGCCATGCTGGAACGGGCCTGCGGATCAATACGCAGCAAGCGAGCGGCAATCAGGCGAAACAGCGGCGTCGGCAAGCACAAGATACGGATCAACAGATTCCAGGGCAGGGGCGTCAGCGCGGCCGGCTCTGCCCCGTCCAGCCGCATCAGCGCCAGCGCCTCGCGCATCAAGCCGGCAAACTGCTGGCGGTAACCCGCGTCCAGCAATTGGGCACGCAACGGCAGACCCGAAAGCGCATTGACCGGATTGTTGAGGTTGAGCAGCAGCTTGCCCCGTTGTATCGGTTTCAGGTCGGCGTGCAGGGCCAGCGGCACACCGGCTTGGGCAAACCAATCGGCACTGCGAGCTAGCGGGGCATGCTCCTCGGCTGCCAACTGGCCATCGCTGCCACGGTGAAAACAACCCGGGCCGATTTCGGCAATATTGAACGGCACCATGCCAGCCAGCCAATTCAGACCTGGCGCCACGGCTTGCGCCAGCGTCACGTTGTGCAGGCCATTCTGCAGCGACAGCACCGGGGTGCCTGCTGCCAGATGGCGTTCAAGCTCCTGCGCAGCCGCTTCAGTGGCACGGCTTTTGACACACAGCAACACCAGATCGGGATGACAAGCAGTGGGAACCTGCTCGTGAAGCCGCAATTGCGCCGGCGCCAGGAACTGGTTCCGACCATCGCGGTCGCTCAGGCGCAGGCCGTGCGTGCGCAAGGTCTGCAGCACAAGGGGCCGACCGACGAAATCGACCTGCGCGCCCGCATGCTGCAGGCAGCCCCCCAGGTAGCAGCCAACGCTGCCGGCGCCCATGACCAGGAAGCGTGGCGCTGGTTTCATGCCTGCCCGGTCGGACGAGGGGTCTGGCGCGCCACCGGGCCGGCTTCGGCGTCGATCTGATCGCGCAACGACTTGCCGCCCCCCAGGGCAAACCAGACTTCGGCCGTCACAAACATGGGGCCGACGAGCAGACCGCGGATGTCATCGACAAAAGCAGGCTTGCGCCCCTCCCAGACATGCCCGACGAGCTGGAATGCCCAGCCGACGACGAAGCTGCCCAGGCCTGCGGCCAGCCAGGTAAGCAGCGCGGCCTGAGCGAAGGGCTGGGCAAACATCACCAGCAGGCCGGTCACGGCGATGGTCGCCATGGTCACCACGCTCACGCCTTGATAAAGGTACCAGGCGGCAGCCAATGCCCAGAGCATCACGGCGCCGTTCAGGGGCAATCCGAGCGGGGAAAACTGAAGGCGCCCGAGCAGAACGCCAATGGCAAAGATGATCAGGGGGATGCCCGCGTAGTGGGTGGCGATATTGCGGGGGTCGCGGTGATAACGGGCGTAGCTCACCAGCAGGGTGGTCGAAGGGGTCATCATGGTCTCCGTGTTGTTTGTACGCAGGATGCACCACGGGCCGGCCAGAGTCTGTCAGAATTTTGACAATGCCGACGATCAACCCGCTGCCCCCCGCCCCGATGACTTTGCAGGCCGCTCTCCTGAGCGACGACTGGTTTGCGAGCTGCCCGCCGCCGTTGCAGCAGGCCTTGCTGAGCATGGCCGTTGTGCGCCGCTTGGAGGTGGGCGAAGCACTGTTCACCCGGGGCAGCCCGGCCAGCGGCATGTACTGCGTGATCGCCGGCGCCGTGCACATTGGCGCCCATGATGCCGATGGTCGGGCCGCAGTCCTTGCTCACCTGGAGCCCTACCAGTGGTTTGGGGAAATCTCGGTGATCGATGGCCAGCCACGCACCCACGACGCCATCGCCGATCTCCCCGGCGAAGTCCTGGTGATACCCGGGGCCGGACTGGAACGATGGCTGGAAACCCGTCCGCAATACTGGCGCGACATCGCCCGCCTGACCTGTCGCAAACTGCGGGTGAGCTTTGCCGTGCTCGAGGAGCTGGCGCAACTCCCCCTTGAGGAGCGCGTACTGCGGCGGTTGCGCCTGCTGGCGCAGGGCTATGGCAGTCGTGATATCGCCCGCCAGCGCATTCGTATCGGTCAGGAAGTTCTGGGGCGGATGCTGGGCATCAGCCGCCAAAGCGTCAACCAGGCGCTCAAGCAACTGGCGGCAAAAGACCTAGTCCGCCTGCACTACGGCGAAATCGAACTGCTCGATTGAGCAACCGCGATCAGGCACACCGCCGAAGGGCAGCCTGAATCTGGTCTCGCGTGCGAGAATCCCGCCGGCTATCAACACAACTGTCTGCTAATCACTGATGCCCGCCTGCCCCGCCCTGCTCATCGCCGCCCCTGCCTCCGGCCAGGGCAAGACTACCGTTACCGCCGCGCTGGCGCGGCTGCATGCGCGCCAGGGACGGCGCGTCACCGTTTTCAAATGCGGTCCGGATTTCCTCGATCCGCAGATTCATGCCTTCGCCAGCGGCCGGCCGTGCCAGAACCTCGACCTCGGCATGTGCGGCGAGGCTGATGCGCGCTGGCGGCTGGCGCGGGCGGCGGCCGAGTCGGACCTGATCCTGATTGAAGGCGTGATGGGTTTGTTCGATGGCAAACCGTCGGCGGCCGATATCGCTGAACGCTTCGGCATCCCCGTGCTGGCGCTGATCGACGCCGGCTCCATGGCCCAGACCTTCGGCGCGGTGGCTCACGGGCTGGCCACCTACCGGCCCGGCCTGCCGTTTGCCGGGGTGCTGGCCAACCGCGTTGCCGGCGCCCGCCACGCCGAGATGCTCAAGGAATGCCTGGCGCCCGGCGTGGGCTGGTTCGGCGCCTTGCCGAAAAGCGGCGACAGCCTGCCCGAACGCCACCTCGGCCTGCTCCAGGCAGCCGAGATCGACGATCTCGAAGCCCGCCTCGACCGGCTGGCCGACGCGCTGGCTGAAAGTGCCACCGTCGACCTGCCTGAACCGGTATCTTTCGGCGACGCACCACCGCCGACCGTGCCGCCGCTACTTGCCGGCCGGCGCATCGCCATCGCCCGCGACGCCGCCTACGGCTTCATCTACCCGGCCAACCTGGAAACCCTGCAGGCGCTTGGCGCCGAGCTGCGCTTCTTTTCGCCAGTCGCCGGCGATGCGCTGCCTGAGTGCGACGCTGTCTGGCTGCCCGGCGGCTACCCGGAACTGCACGCCGCCGCACTGAGCGCCAACGCCGGCCTGTGGCAGGCATTGCACGCCCACGTCGACGCCGGCAAACCGCTACTCGCCGAATGCGGCGGCATGATGAGCCTGTTCGAGGAAGTCGTCGACAAAACCGGCCAAGCCCACCGCTTCGCCGGCCTGCTGCCCGGGCGGGCGGTCATGCAGCAGCGGCTGGCAGCGCTCGGCACGCAATTCGCCGAACTGCCCGAAGGCCGGCTGGCCGGCCATACCTTCCATTACTCGAAGAGCGAAACACCGCTGCCGCCACTGTGCCGCGCCGTCACTGCCGACGGCCGTGAGGGCGAGGCCATCTACCGCCGGCAACGGCTGACCGCCTCCTACGTGCATTTCTATTTCCCCGCCGATCCGGCGGTGGCAGCGGCCCTGCTGCAAGCCTGACCGTCAATTTTTTTCGAAACATACTGCAGCGACACGCTGTTTTTACTAGATGCTTCGGCTGCGTACAATCGCGGAACATCACTGTCCGAAGGAGACAAACATGAACAAGTTCATTGCAATGGCGGCAGCCGTCGTTCTCGGCTTCACGCTGAACATCAACGATGCGGAAGCCAAGCGCCTCGGGGGCGGTGGCTCGACCGGCATGCAACGCCAGGCCACGCCGCCGAGCAACAATTTCAACCAGGCCCAGCGCCAGCAACCGGCCGCAGCCCCGCAAGCCCAGCCGAAGCGTTCCTGGATGGGCCCGGTCGCCGGTCTGGCTGCCGGTCTTGGCCTGGCCGCGCTGGCCTCGCACCTCGGTTTCGGCGAAGAGCTGGCCAATTTCATGATGATCGCCCTGCTCGCCATGGTCGTCATTGGCGCCATCGCCTTCTTCATGCGCAAGAAGGCCGGCGCCCAGGCACAAGGCGGCATGCAGTACGCCGCTGCCGGCGCCAACTACGGCAGCCAGCCGGGCAATGTCACCCGTCCGGACTTCACTCCGGCCGGCGGTTCTTCTGGCTTCACGCCGGCAGCCGAAGCGCTTGAGTCGACGGGTAGCGGCAACATCCCGGCCGATTTCGACGCCGAGGGCTTCGTGCGCAACGCCAAGGTCAACTTCATCCGCCTGCAGGCCGCCAACGACGCCGGCAACCTCGACGACATCCGCGAATTCACCTCGCCGGAAATGTTCGCCGAGATCAAGATGGCCATCGCCGAGCGCAACGGCGCGACGCAGGAAACCGATGTCGTCGAGCTCGACGCCCAGGTCATCGACGTCGCCGAGGAAGCCAGCCGTTACGTCGTCAGCGTGCATTTCAGCGGCCAGATCCGCGAAGAACGCAACGGCCCGGTCGAGAACTTCTCGGAAATCTGGCACATGATGAAGCCGACCGACGGCAGCCGTGGCTGGGTGATCGCCGGTATCCAGCAAGTTCAGTAAGCGGAAAACTTCACGCCAAGGCCGGCCGGGGCAACCCCGCCGGCCTTTTTGTTGCCCGTCGGCCGGTCTTCGAAGCGCTTCACCCCGCCATCGCTGCCCACGCCTGCCGAATCCCGTCCGCCAGCACCCGCGCTTCCTCCGCCCCCTGGATACCGGACTGGCGGGCGAAGACGAAGGTCGGTACGGAGCTGACGCCCCAGCTTCGGGATTCGCGTTCCATTTGCTGGACGGTGGCGGCGTCCTCGTCGGATTCGAGGTAGGCGAGCACGGTGGCCGGGTCGTGGCCGCAGGCGGCGGCGACCCGGGCGAGGACTTCTGGGTCGCCGACGTTTTCGCCCTGTTCGAACTGGGCCTTGAACAAGCCTTCGACCAGCCCAGCGGCATCGCCTTGTTGTTGCGCCCAGTGGATCAGGCGGTGTGCCGCTAGCGTGTTGGCGCGCACCTCGATTTTCTCGAAGCGGTAGTCGATGCCGAGCGGGGCGCCAATTTCGCGGACCCGCTGCCAGATGCCTTCGACTTGTGCCCGGCTGCCGAATTTCTGCACGAGGAAGGGCAGGTAGGGTTCGCCTGCCGGCGGCGTATCCGGGTTGAGGAAGAAGGGGCGCCAGCGGATTTCATGCCGGAAGTCGGGCACCTCGGCGCGGACGAGGTCGATGGCGCGCGCCAGCCGGCGCTGGCCGATGAAGCACCAGGGACAGACGACATCCGAGACGACTTCGATGAGCAGGGGGTTTTCGTTGTTCATGCGTTTCTCCATTCGGCAACGAAAGCTCAGACCAGCCTGTCCGTGAATTGGTGCCGTTCTTCGACGCTCCTTGGCAGCTTACCGTGCTTCAGTCGCTGTCGAGCAGCCGCTCGCATTCGATCATCAGCTGCTGGGCCAGTTCCGAATGGTAGTTGGGGTCGAGTGCCTGCATCATTTCGTGGGCGGTGAACAGACCGGCCTCGCGGGAGAGCGTGCTGCGCATGGCGCGCGCCATGTCGTCGCTCAGGCGGGAGAGATGGAGGCGGTCCTCCTGCGCCAGACTGCGCCTGCTGCGGGCGAGCCAGTCGGCGGCGAGGGTGGCGCCCTGGGCCGGGGTGAGTTCCTGGCCGTGTTCGTAGTAGCTGTCGAGACGCTGGGCGACCAGCGCGAACAGCAGGGCGATGCGGGTTCCCCGGTCGGTGCCTGCCGATACCGGGCTTTTCGGGCGCTGCATCGGCTATTGGTCTTTTTTGAGCAGTGATTTCAGCGCGGCGAAGGGCGAGTGCGTGGCCATCGATTCGTTGTTGCGGCTGTCGGTGTAGCCCCGGTCGGCCTCGATCTGCTTCTGGTGTTCGTTGTCGTGGCAGTACAGGCACAACAACTCCCAGTTGCTGCCGTCGGCCGGGTTGTTGTCGTGGTTGTGGTCGCGGTGATGCACGGTCAGTTCGCGCAGGTTGGCGTGCGTGAACTCGCGGGCGCAGCGACCACAGATCCACGGGTAAAGCTTCAGCGCCCGTTCGCGGTAGCCCTTCTCGCGTTCGTCGGCGGCCTTGCGGGCGGCGGCGACGACCTGGTCGAGGCGTTGATGATCGAGCTTTTTCATGCGTTTTCCGTTTCAGAAGGCAGCGGCTTCGGCTTCCAGGTAGGCGAGGCTGACGTACTTGCCGATGTTGCTGTCGAAACCCTTGGTCGTGCGTGCCTGGCTGGCGACGCGCGGGTCGCGCAGGACCAGTTCCTTGGCTTCCTCCATCGGCTGACCGGCCTCTACCGCCTTGACGCAGCTTTCGTAGATGCCCTCGAACAGGCTGCGGTTCCAGGCCAGGACACCCGCCCCGGGTTCGCCGTGGCCGGGCAGCCAGATTTTCGACGGCGCGTTCTTTTCGAGCGCCACGTAGGTTTTCAGCGTACCGGCGTAGGAACCGTCGTCCATGTTGGCGATGCGACCGTTCATGGCGACGTCACCGATGCAGGTCAGACCGTCGCCGACGACCTCGACGCAGATGTCGGACGGCGTGTGCGCCTTGCCGTAGTGGTGCAGGCGGAGCACGACGTCGCCAAATTTCAGTTCCTGGCCGTGATCGACCGTAACAGTCGGCGCCACAACCTTGGTTCCCATCGTCGCCTGATTGGTCCATTGCTCCATCAGGCGCCGCCAGGTGTTGCCTTCCATCCCCTTGATCTGCTCGATGGTGCCGGCATGGGCGTAGATCGGCATGTCGCCGTAAGCTTCAACGAAGGCCTGGTTACCGAGGAAATGGTCGCCGTGATAGTGGGTGTTAATGATCGCCACGACCGGCTTGTTGAACTTCTGCTTCAATTGGCGGATGGCCATTTCGCCGATCTGCACCGAAGCGCCGGTGTCCACGGCAACCAGCCCCTTGGGCGTGTCGATGAAGGTCAGGTTGCACATCATCCCCTGGTTTTCCGGGGTCGGGAAACCATCGGGCGAGAAGATCATCCACACATGCTTCGACAACTGGCGCAGCGGGTGATCCTTGACCGCCGGGCCACGGACGAAATTGTCGAGGTCGTTGGCGAAGGCGCTGACCGCATGCCAGGGTGCGAATTCGGCAGCACCGACGACTCCGGCGGCAGCCAGCGAACGAAGGAAGTGGCGGCGGTTCATCAGTGTCTCCTTGTTTATTAAAATAGGTGCCTATCTTCGCGCCGAACCGGCCGTTCGTCTACACTCCCGCCATGCACCGCTATCCGCTTTCCTTCCTGATTCTTACCGCCCTCGGCATCCTCTGTGCCATTCCCGGACTGGTCAGCCTGTTTGGCTTCGGCGCACTGATCCACCCGGTACTCGACGATCCGATGGCCGGGCTGGCCTTCATTGTCTCGGCAGTGGCGCTGATCGGTTCCGGCGCCTTCCCGCTGGTGATTGCCAGGCTGAAGGCCGGTGAGGGCGGTTAGGCCTCGCGCATCATCCGCCAGTACTGGACCTTCATGGCCACGACCGAGCCGACCAGGATGGCCGCCAGGGTGATGAAGGAACCAAGCGCCAGCGTCGAGATGCCGGTAATGCCCTGACCGACCGTACAGCCGAAGGCGAGCACGCCGCCGAAACCCATCAGCGCAGCGCCGATCAGGTGGGTCGCCGTGTCTTCGACATTGGCAAAACCTTCCCAGCGGAACGAACGGGTCGCCAGCGACCAGGCTGCCGAACCGGCGATGACACCGAACACGGCGGCAATGGCAACAGTGACGACACGGCTGCTGTCCGACCAGAGCATGAACAACTCCAGCGTGTAGGCAACCGGCGCGACGAAGGTCAGCGATTCCATGCGCCCGCTGTTCGTTCTGAGGAAAGCTTCTTCCAGCGTATCCGGATGTTCGGCGAGGTAACCGAGGTGACCGCTCACATACCAGGCCAGCACGACCAGCAGGCCGGTACCGATGCCGCCGAGCAGATTGTCCAGGGTCCAGAAGTCACGGCGCAGCAGGCAGAAGGCGGTCAGGCCACCGCCGATGGCGATGACGGCCAGGGTCGATGCCGTTGCCTCGTCGATGCCGAATCCGGCGAGCAGCGAGGGAATGTCCTGCCCTTCCGGCATGGCAATGGCGACCGGATCGAGAGAACTGACCCGGAAGACGCCGAAGACACCGCGCATGGTCATGTAGGCGAACAGGCCGAGGACGAGGAAGACGACCAGCGACTTGAGGTTGCCGGCGCCGATGCGGATCAGCGTCTTCGAGCCGCAGCCGGAAGCCAGCACCATGCCGACGCCAAAGCTGAAACCGCCGAGGATGTAGGACAGCCAAGTCAGGCTGGTGGTCCGGTAGATCGACTTGTCGAGGTCGATCAGCCCGGCACCGTGCAGTGCGCCAGCGCCGAGGATGGCGACGCCCATGGCCAGCAGCCACATGCGCATGCGGCTCCAGTCGCCCATGTTGAGGATGTCGGACACCGCACCCATGGTGCAGAAATGGGTCTTCTGGCCGATGGCGCCAAAGACGAAGGCCAGCGCGAAGGTCAGCCAGAGCACGAGGTTGGGGGAGACGTCAGCTTCCATGTCAGGTCCGGTAAGGCGTGGGATCGGGGATGCCGGCGGCGGCGAAACCCTCGGCGCGCAAACGGCAGGAGTCACAGACAGCGCAAGCGCGCCCAAGTTCATCGGCCTGATAACAGGAAACGGTCAGGCCGTAATCGACGCCGAGTGCATGGCCGGTGCGGATGATTTCGGCCTTGGACAGGTCGATCAGCGGTGCGTGGATGTGCAGTTTCTGCCCCTCGACCCCGGCCTTGGTGGCGAGGTTGGCCATGGTTTCGAAGGCGGTGATGTATTCCGGGCGGCAATCCGGGTAGCCGGAGTAATCGACGGCATTGACGCCGACGAAGATGTCGCGGCTGCCGAGCACTTCCGCCCAGGCCAGGGCCAGCGACAGCATGATGGTGTTGCGCGCCGGCACATAGGTAACCGGGATGCCGGCCTGCACGCCGTCGACCGGCACGGCAATCGAGGTATCGGTGAGCGCCGAACCGCCGAACTGCGCCAGACCGAAGTTGATCACCCGATGTTCGACCGCCCCCAGCGCCTTGACGACGCGGTCGGCAGCCTGGAGTTCGGCGCTGTGCCGCTGACCGTAATCGAAGGACAGGCAATAGCAATCGAACCCCCGATTGCGGGCAATGGCCAGGCAGGTCGCGGAATCGAGCCCGCCGGAGAGAAGAACCACGGCTTTTTCATTCATGGGGCGCGAATATACCCGAATTTGCCCCATCTCCGCGACGGTATCTGCTTGTTCCTGCGCTACAATTTGCCGCTTGACCCCATATTCACGGAGAACAAGATGTCGATCCGCCTGACTGCCCTCGCCGCTGCCTTGATGCTCGCCGGTTCCGTTCACGCTGCCGGCCCGATCAAGGTCGGCTTCGTCTCCACCCTGTCCGGCCCCGGCGCCGGCCTCGGCGTCGACATCCGCGACGGCTTCAACCTCGGCATGCAGCACCTGGGCGGCAAACTCGGCGGACTCCCGGCCGAAGTCCTGATCGCCGATGACCAGCAGAATCCGGACGTCGCCAAGCAGGCAACCGACCGCTTCCTCAAGCGCGACAAGGTCGATTTCATGACCGGCATCGTCTTCTCCAACATCATGCTGGCCGTCGGCCCGGCAGTGTTCCAGAACCAGACCTTCTACATCTCGGCCAACGCCGGCCCGTCGCAATACGCCGGCGAACAGTGCAACCCCTTCTTCTTCAACGTCGCCTGGCAGAACGACAACCTGCACGAAGCCGTCGGCAAGGTGGTGCAGGACAAGGGTTTCAAGAACGTGATGATCGTCACCCCCAACTACCCCGGTGGCAAGGACGCGGTGTCGGGCTTCAAGCGCTTCTACAAGGGCAAGACCGAGGAGATGTACACCAAGCTCGGCCAACTCGACTACGCCGCCGAACTGGCGCAGATCCGCGCCGCCAAGCCGGATGCGCTGTTCTTCTTCCTGCCGGGCGGCATGGGTATCAACTTCGTCAAGCAGTTCGTCGCCGCCGGCCTGTCGCGCGACACCCAGTTGTTCGCCCCCGGCTTCTCGGCCGACGAGGACGTGATCAAGGCCGTCGGCGAGCCGATGATGGGCATGTTCAACTCGTCGCACTGGGCGCACGACATGGACAACGCCGAGAACAAGCGTTTCGTCGCCGACTTCCAGAAGACCTACGGCCGCCTGCCCTCGCTGTACGCCTCGCAAGGCTACGACGCGGCGCTGATGATGGACGCTGCGGTGCGTGACGTGAAGGGCAACGTCGCCGACAAGAAGGCGCTGCAAAAGGCACTCGAAGCCAAGCGCTTCAAGTCGGTACGCGGCGAATTCAAGTTCAACAGCAACCACTACCCGGTGCAGAACTACTACCTGCGCGCCATCGGCAAGGACGCCCAGGGCCGCGTCACCAACAAGACCATGGGCACCATCTTCACCAATCATGCTGACGCCTACGCGGCTCAGTGCAAGATGAAGTGACCCAGCTGGTTCTCGAGCAGGCCCTCAACGGCCTGCAGTTCGGCCTCATGCTGTTCCTGCTGGCCGCCGGGTTGACGCTCGTCTTCGGCATCATGGACTGCATCAACCTGGCCCACGGTTCGCTGTACATGGTCGGCGCCTATTTCGTCGCCGCCGCCGCGCAGGCTGCCGATTCGTTCTGGCTCGGCCTCGGCGCCGGCATCGCCGGCACCGCCGTGCTCGGCCTGCTGCTCGAACTGTCGCTGTTCCGCCAGCTGTACCGGCGCGACCACCTGTCGCAGGTGCTGGCGACCTTCGCCCTGATCCTGATCGCCAACGAAAGCGTGCGCCTGATCTGGGGGCCGGCACCGCTGCTGCTCAACCCGCCGGCCGCCCTGTCCGGCCCGGTCGAGATTGCCGGCTTCTTCTACCCGGCCTACCGCTTGGTGATCATCGGCGTCGGTCTGGTCGTCGCCGCATTGCTCTACCTGCTTGTGGCGAAAAGCCGGATCGGCATGTGGGTGCGCGCCGGCGCCGCCAATCGTGAGATGACCGAAGCGCTGGGCATCAACGTGCGCGGGCTGTTCACCGCCGTCTTCGTCTTCGGTGCCGCCTTGTGCGCGCTGGCCGGCGGCCTGCTTGGGCCCTTGCTGGCGGTTCAGGTCGGGATGGGTGAAAGCGTGCTGATCCTGGCCTTCGTCGTCATCATCATCGGCGGCATCGGCTCGATCCGCGGCGCCCTGGTCGGCGCGCTGATCGTCGGCACGGTCGATACGCTCGGCCGGGCGCTGCTGCCGACCCTGCTGCGCGCCACGCTGCCGGCAGACGCCGCCGCCACGCTCGGCCCGGCGCTGGCGTCCATCCTCATCTACCTGCTGATGGCGGCGATTCTCTTCTTCAAGCCGCAAGGCCTGTTCCCGGCGAGGGCGTGATGGCGTTCTACCGACCCGCCCGCTGGCAGAACGCTGCCGTCATCGTCAGCCTGGCAATGTTGATCGCCCTGCCAGAACTGCTGACCGCGCTCGACCAGAGCTATTACACCGGCTTCGCCACGCGCGTGCTGATCTTCGCGCTGGCGGCGAGCAGCCTCAATCTGGTACTCGGCTTCGGCGGCATGGTTTCGCTCGGTCATGCCGCTTTCTTCGGCGTCGGCGCCTATGTCGCGGCGATCTGCTACGACGCCGGAATCCACGAAGGCCTGCTGGTGCTGCCGCTGGCAGCACTCGTCGCCGGCCTGTTCGCGCTGCTGGTCGGCGCCATCAGCCTGCGTACGCGCGGCGTCTATTTCATCATGATCACGCTGGCCTTCGCCCAGATGACCTATTACCTGTTCATCTCCGCCCGCGCCTGGGGCGGCGACGACGGCATGCCGATCTATGAGCGCATGAAGTTCGCCGGCCTCAGCCTGCTCGGCGACGAGGCCTTGTATTACCTGGCGCTCGGCGTGCTCGCGCTGTGCATGCTGCTTTTCGCCCGCCTCGCCCAGGCCCGCTTCGGGCGCACCGTGCAGGCCATCCGGGAAAACGAGACGCGCATGGAGGCACTCGGCTACCCGGTATTCCGCTACCGCCTGGTCTGCTTCGCGCTCGGCGGCGCCGTCGCCGGACTGGCCGGCGCCCTGCTCGCCAACCTGACCGGGATGGCCAGCCCCAACCTGCTGCAATGGACGCAATCGGGCACCCTGCTGGTGATGGTCATCATCGGCGGCGTCGGCTATCTGTGGGGCGGCCTGGTCGGCGCCGTCGTCCTGCTCCTGCTCGAAGAATTCCTGCTCGCCTGGTTCGAGCACTGGCACATCGCGCTCGGCCTGTTGCTGATCGGCATCGTCCTCTTCGCCCCGCGAGGTGTCGCCGCGCTGTTCGGGAAACACCATGGCTGACGCACTGCTCGAAGTCCGCGCACTATCGCGCCGTTTCGCCGCCGTCGATGCGCTGCAGGACGTCAATTTTTCGGTGACGCCCGGCGAAGTGCACGCGCTGATCGGCCCCAACGGCGCCGGCAAGACCACCTTCATCCACCATGTCTCGGGTGCGCTACGCCCGGACAGCGGCAACATCCACTTCGCCGGCCGCGACGTGACGCGCCTGTCGATGCACGAGCGGGTACGCGCCGGCATGGCGCGCTCCTACCAGATCACCAATGTCTTCGCCGGCCAGACCGCGCTCGACAACGTCGCGCTGGCCGTCCAGGGCCGCCCCGATGCTGGCAGCAGCTTTGGCTTCTGGCGCCCGGTAGCCGCCGAACGGCGCCTGTTCGACGAGGCAAGCGCTTTCCTCGAACAGGTCGGACTGGGCGAAAAGGCGGGGCAACTGGCCGGCCACCTGTCGCACGGCGAACAGCGGGCACTGGAACTGGCGATGGCGCTGGCCACGCAACCGCAATTGCTGCTGCTCGACGAGCCGATGGCCGGCACCGGCCCGGAGGAATCGGCGCGCATGGTCGAGCTGATCGAACACCTGGCCCGCCACGTCACCATCCTGCTGGTCGAGCACGACATGGACGCGGTGTTCCGCCTGGCCGACCGCATTTCGGTGCTGGTCAACGGTCGCCTGATCTGCACCGGCCTGCCCGACGAGGTTCGCCAGGATGCCGAAGTGCGCCGCGCCTACCTGGGAGACCACCTGTGAGCAGCCTGCTCGAAATCCGCGGCCTGGAAGTCGCCTACGGCGCCAGCCAGGTGCTGTTCGGCATCGATCTGGCGATGGCCGAGGGCGAAGCCGCCACCCTGCTCGGCCGCAACGGCATGGGCAAGACCACCACGCTGCGCGCGCTGTGCGGGCTGGAGCCGGTGCGTGCCGGCAGCATCCGCTTCATGGGCGAGGACATCACCGGCTGGCGTCCCGACCGCATCGGCCGTGCCGGCATTGCGCTGGTGCCGGAAGGGCGGCAGTGCTTCCCCAACCTGACGGTCGACGAACATCTGGTCGCCTTCTTCGCCAACCGCCGCCAGGTCGCCGAGCCGTGGACGCCGGCCCGCGTCTACGCGCTGTTTCCGCGCCTGGCCGAACGCCGGCGCAATCTCGGCAACCAGCTCTCCGGCGGCGAACAGCAGATGCTGGCGATCGGCCGGGCGCTGGTCACCAATCCGCGCCTGCTGGTGCTCGACGAAGCGACCGAAGGCCTGGCGCCGCTGATCCGCGACGAAATCTGGGCCTGCCTGTCAGCTTTACGGGCGGCCGGGCAGAGCGTGCTGGTGGTCGACAAATACGTGGAAAAACTGATCGCCCTGGCCGACCGGCATACCGTGATCGAACGCGGCCAGGTCGTGTGGCGTGGCAGTTCAGCCGAACTCGATGCCGATCACGGCATCTGGCATCGCTATCTGGGCATCTGAACATCCGTCGAGCATCGCCTCGAACTGCGACAGAGCTTGCGGGCGGCCGAACATGTACCCCTGGAACAGAGTACAGCCGTGCTCGATCAGGTAAGCGTACTGTCCCTCGGTCTCGACCCCCTCGGCGACCACGCTCAGGCGCAGCGAACGCCCCATGGCGATGATCGCCCGGATGATCGCCGCATCATCGGGATCGCTCATGATGTCGCGGACGAAGGAGCGATCAACCTTGAGCTGGTCGAACGGAAATTTCTTCAGGTAGGACAGCGAAGCGTAACCAGTCCCGAAATCATCCAGTGAAAAGCGCACGCCGAGCAGGCGCAGCGCCCGCATCTTGAACACGACTTCGTCCACCTTGTCGAGCAGCAGGCTTTCCGTCAGCTCCAGCTTGAGCCGGCGGGGATCGGCTCCGTGCCGGGCCAGCGCGGCGCAAACCTGGTCGACGAAATCCGGCTGACGGAACTGGCGTGCGCTGACATTGACCGCCAGGTACAGTTCGCGCAATCGTGGATCGTCGTCCCAGCGACGCAGGGTGGCGCACGCCTGGTCGAGCACCCACAAGCCGATCGGAACGATCAGGCCACTCTCCTCGGCCAGGGGAATGAAATCGTCGGGCGGCACCAGTTGCAGCCCGTCCGGCAGCCAGCGCAGCAGCAGTTCGGCACCGACCAGGCCGCTGTCCCGGTCGACCAGCGGCTGGGCATGCAGGACAAACTCATCGCGCACCAGGGCATGGCGCAACCCCGCTTCCAGTCGCGCCCGTCGATCGAGCGTGGTCTGCATTGCCTGGTCGAAGAAGCGGATTGCATTTCGCCCGGCCTCCTTGGCCTTGTACAGCGCAATATCCGCCTGCTTGAGCAAGGTATCCACGGTCTTGTCCTGCCCGTGAAAGAGCGTGACGCCGATGCTGGCAGTACAGTAGTACTCTTGGCCCTGCGCGAGGATCACCGGGCGCGCCAGTTCCAGACGCAATTTCTCGGCGATGCCCTCGGCACTGATCGCAGCCATCTGAGGATGAGGATCCAGTGCACCGATCAATACTGCAAACTCGTCGCCCCCTTGGCGCGCCGCCGTGTCGCAATCACGGATGCACTGCTTCAAACGGCAGGCGACCTCGATCAGCAGATGGTCGCCGATATCGTGCCCAAGTGTGTCGTTGAGAATCTTGAAATTATCGATGTCGATGATCAGCAAGGCCCCGTGCTCGGCCTTGCGCTTGCCCGACATCCTGGCCTGTTCCAGGCGATCAAGCAGCAGACGGCGATTGGGAAGTGCAGTCAGGGGATCGTAGAAGGCCAGGTGCTGAACCTCCGACTCGGCATGCTTGAGCTTGCTGATATCGGCAAAGGTCGCCACATAGCCGCTGATCTCGCTGGCGTCATCGCGCAGCACATTGATGATCAACCATTCCGGGTAGATTTCGCCGGACTTCCGGCGATTCCAGATCTCGCCCTCCCAGGTATCTTGCTCGCGCAGGGCATCCCACATCAGGGTATAGAAACCCGGGCCTTGCCGACCAGAAGCAAGAATTCTTGGCGTCTTGCCGAGAATCTCTTCCGGGCGATAACCCGTCAACCGGCAAAAGGCCGCGTTAACCCGACGGATGCACTGCTGCGCGTCGGTCAGCAGTACCGCTGCGCCAACATGATCAAGCACGAATTCCTGATTCCAACCGTCGTCATCAACGCCCCGGTGGCCGGCCGCCGGATTCAAGTGATTTGACATGACACTCCCTCATGCCAGCTATCGTTACGCCAGTACCATGTCTTGCGCATGGCTATCGGCAGTATGCCCGAAGGCATATGCCAATTTCAACACTGTCGCACTTCAGCTGCCGGACAGCAGGCTGATTTCGCGTTCGAGCAGGCTTTCGTCGCCGAGATTCAGTTCGACCAGGCGGCGCAGATGGGTAGCGCTGTCGAGATCGATTTCGTGGTTGGCCAGCCCATAGCTGTCGCCCTGGTGGTGAACCACGGTGATGCCGGTACGAATGTCCGTACCACCGTTATCCAGCGTCAGATGGAGCACGCCGTTGCTGCCGACCTTGGTAAACATCGGCTGAAGCGGGCGGATCAATGCGCCCTTGAGCGAAATATCGAGAATTTCGACCGGGTGCTCGCCATCGGCAAGGAACAGTCGGCCCGGGCTCTGGAAGCTGATGCGGGTGAATTGCCGGCGATTTTCGCTCATGGTCGTCTCCTCGGACTCATTTACCTTGCATGTTACCCCAAAGCAGCTTGTGCAACTGCAACTGAAAGCGCACCGGCAGGCCGTCTTCGAGTATCCAGCCGGCCAGCGCGGCCGGTTCGATACTGCCCTGGGCTGGCGAAAACAGCACCGCACAACGGCTGTCCAGCTGATGCGCCTGGAGTACCTCGCGCGCCCATTCGTAGTCCTCGCGCGAGGCGATGACAATCTTGATCTCGTCCTTGGGCTTGAGATGCGCCAGATTGGCCCACAGGTTCTTGCCCGACTCGCCGGAATCCGGCGCCTTCAGGTCCATGATGCAGGCAACGCGCGGATCGACCGGGGCGATGTCGAACGCCCCCGAGGTTTCCAGCGAGACGTCGTAACCGGCGTCGCACAGCGCCGTCAGCAGCGGCAGGCAGGCTTTCTGGGCCAGCGGCTCACCGCCGGTGACGCACACCTGACGGACCGGATACCTGGCGACTTCGGCCAGCACCTCGGCCTGCGTGCGCATCTCGCCGCCGGTGAAACTGTAGGTGGTATCGCACCAGGTACAGCGTAAGGGGCAGCCGGTCAGACGGACGAAAACCGTCGGCAAGCCGACGCGCGATGCTTCACCCTGCAGCGAGTGAAAAATTTCGGTGATGCGAAGGTCCAATTGCTACTTCTTCTTGAGGCGTTCGCGGGCCTTGTCGGCAGCCGGCGAGCTGGGGTACTTCTCGATCAGGCCTTCCATGGTCCGGTTGGCCCCGTTGCGATTCCCCAGTTCCTGCTGGCAGGTGGCAATCGACAACATGGCGTCCGGCACCTTGTCGCTGGCCGGATAACGGCTGACCACCTGGCTCTGGGCTTCGATCGCCTTGGTGCAGTTGCGCTGGGCATACCAGGCATTGCCCAGCCAGTACTGGGCATTGGCGGCCAGCGAACCGTTCGGGTATTTCTCGACGAAACCGGCAAAGGCCGCCGCAGCTTCCTTGTACTTGGTCGCCTTGAACAATTCGAGCGCGGCATCGTAGGCCGCCGTCTCCTGGGCCGGATTGGCGGTGCCGCCAATCGCCGCTGCCGGGCCGGCTGCTGGATCGGCAGCCGCCGCAGGCTGTTCGGCGACTTGCGGCTCAAACCGCCGGAGCCGGCTGTCGAGATCGAGGTAGAAGTCCTGCTGGCGCTTTTTCGCCTGCTCCAGCTCCCAGTTCAACGTCTCGATCTGACCGCGCAAACGTGCAATCTCTTCCGCCTGGCGCTGGATCAATGCCGACAGTTCGAGCTGGGCGCGCGCCTGCTGATCGAAGCGCGCGTCGGTCTGGATCTTCTGATCCGCGATCTGGCGACGCGCTTCCTTGTCGTCGAAGAATGCCCAGGCAGAGCCGCTGCCCAGGCAGGCGATCAGGAAAACCAGCGGCAGGCGACGCATGCTCAGAACTCGCCGCGGCCGTCAGCAGCGCGGTAGAGGACGTCGGCGCGACGGTTTTCGGCAAAGGCCGCTTCGTCACGACCCGGATTGCGCGGCTTTTCTTCGCCGAGGCTGACCGATTCGACCTGATCTTCCTGGGCACCGAGCAGGATCAGCGCGCGCTTGACTGCATCGGCACGCTTCTGGCCGAGCGACAGGTTGTATTCGCGCGAGCCGGTTTCGTCGGTATTGCCCTGGATCAGGACCTTGAAGCCGCGGTTGGCGACCAGGAACTTGGCGTGGGCAGAAACCAGCGGCTGATATTCACCCTTGATTTCGTACTTGTCGACGTCGAAGAAGATGCTGCGTTGTGCCAGCTGGCTCTTCGGATCGGTCAGCTCGCGCGGCAGACCGCTGGCGTCGAGACCGCCAGCAACCACCGGCTTGACGTCGGCGCCACCGCTGCGGCTTTCGACCGGCGCACCGGCATTTTCGTCAGGCATCGGGGTGGTGCTGCAACCGGCGAGCACGGCGATGAACAGGCTGAGGGACAGGATTTTTTTCATGATGGTTTTTTCTCCGAGGGGAATTTACTTGAGGAAGGGGCCCCATGCCGGTTCGCGAACATCGCCCGCGGCAATGGATAGACGTTGTTTGATCCGGCCGTCAACTGACACGGCTGAAAGCACGCCGCGTCCGCCAATTTCGGTGGCAAACAGGATCATTCGGCTGTTGGGTGCAAAACTGGGCGACTCATCGCGGTGCGAATCAGTCAGCACCTGAACCTGGCGACTGCCCAGGTCCATGACTGCCAACTGGAAACGGCCTTCGCGGCGGGTGATGAAAGCCAGGCTGCGACCATCCGGCGACGGTCGCGGGGACACGTTGTAGCTGCCGTCGAAGGTCACGCGCTGGGCGGCGCCGCCGCTGGCATCGACGCGGTAGATCTGCGGGCTGCCGCCCCGATCCGAAGTGAAGTAGATATGCGCACCGTCGGCGGAATAACGCGGCTCGGTATCGATGCCGGGCGACGAGGCGAGGCGCTGCAGGCCGCTGCCGTCGGCATTGACCGTGTAGAGTTGGGAATTGCCGTCCTTGGACAGGACCACGGCCAGTTTGCGGCCGTCCGGCGACCACGCCGGCGCCGAATTGGACCCCTTGAAGTTGGCGACGATGTGGCGCTGCCCAGAAGCCAGCGAATGCACATAGATCACCGGCTTCTTCTTCTCGAAAGACACATAGGCCAGGCGCGAACCGTCCGGCGACCACACCGGCGAAATGATCGGCTCGGTCGAGGTCAGCGCCGTCGCCGCGCCCTGGCCGTCGGCATCGGCAATCTGCAGCAGGAACTGGCCGCGCGACTTGACCACGTAGGCGATGCGGGTCGAGAAAACGCCCGGTTCGCCGGTCAGCTTCTCATAGATGTAATCGGCAATGCGGTGGCCGGCCATGCGCAACTGGGCACTCTGGGTCACGAAAGCCGCGCCGCCCAGGGTTTCGGATTTCTGCGCGTCGTACAGGCGGAAACGCGCCTCGATGCGGCCGTCGGCGGCACGGGTAATGCTGCCGGCCGCCAGCGCGTCGGCGCCACGCGCCTTCCAGGCGGGCAGATCGACCGGCGTGTTCTCGTCAAGCGCGGCACCGGCCGGATCGACCAGCCGGAACAGGCCGCTGCGCTCCAGGTCGGCGCGCACGGTCCCAACCACGATGCGCGACAACGTCGGATCGCCGGCAAAATCGGCAATCGCCACCGGAATGCGGCTGGCGCCGGCGCCGGTGATCTCGATCGACAGCTGCGCCTGGGCCAGACCTGCGGTCAGCAGGCCGCAGAGCAGGAAAATACGGCGGGAAATTCTGGACATGGCGTTCATCTTCGGTGAAATTGGCGCGATTTTACTCTTCAAACGGCTTGTATTTGATTTCGAGGACCCGCTGGAACAAGGCCGGATCATCCGGTTTCGGCAAGGGCGATGCGCTGCGGATCGCCCGCTCGATCGCCGCATCCAGCGCCGGCACACCGCTTGAGCGTTTCATGCGTATGGATAGAACGTCGCCACCGGGCAATTGGTTGACCTCGAAAATGGCCTCGGGATTGCCCTGAATGCTTGGCGGCAGAACGATCTTGTTGCGGATGGCGATGCGGATCTTGCTCGCATAGCTCTCCAGCCCGCGCCGGTTGGCGGCGGCCCGCTGTTCCTTCTCGGCCAGCGCCGCCTGCAGGTTCTGTTCGGCCACCGCCTGGCGCTCACGGGTTTCGCGTTCAAGCATTTCCTTGAACGGATCGACCTTGGGTGCCGGCTTCGGTTCCGGCTTCACCGGCTCCGGCTTTTTCGGCTCGGGCTTCGGCGGTTCGGGTTTCTTCGGCTCCGGCGCCTTTTTTTCTTCCTTGACGACGATATCCGGTTTCTTCGGCGCCTCGACCTTCACCGGCACGGGTACCGGCTCCGGCGGTTTCGGCGGCGCTTCGACCGGCTTCGGCGGCTCGACCGGCGGCGCCACCCGGGTCGCCTTGACCGGCGTCGGCGACCACAACTCGACCTGCATCGCCTCGGGCTCGCTGCGCTTCCACTGCACGCCCAGGAACAGGCCGCCGATCAACAGCAGGTGCACGGCCAGCGTGAACAGCATGGCCTTCTTCTTGCCGGGTTCGGTTGGGCGGTCGGGGATCATCGGATCATTTCACCGAGGTTTCCAGGCCAACCGACGAGAACCCCTGCTTCCTGACCTCTTCGAGCGCCTGCATCACGCTACGATAGGGTACTTCCTCATCGGCTGAGACCAGCACAGCGATATCAGGATTTCGTTGACGTTGGCCAGCCAGCGCACCACTCAACGAGGGCAAGCCATCAAGTTTCTGCTCCTTGTTCTCGACATCAAACAGGGATAACCCGCCATCCTTGGCAACCTCCACCCGCAAAAATTTGTCTGGCTTCTGCGGCGCTGTACCGCTTGATGGCAATTTGACCTCTCCGGTACTCATCATCGGCGTCGCCACCATGAAGATGACGAGCAGCACCAGCATCACGTCGATGTAGGGAACGACGTTGATCTCGTTTTTCAGGCGGCGCTGGCGCATGGCCTTACCTCATCTGGCGCTGGAGGATGTTCGAGAACTCCTCCATGAACGACTCGTAGCGCACGGCAATGCGGTCGATGTCGTGCGAGAAGCGGTTGTAGGCGAGCACTGCCGGAATCGCCGCAAACAGGCCGATGGCGGTGGCGACCAGGGCTTCGGCGATACCTGGGGCAACCGAGGCGAGCGTCGCCTGGCCGACGTTACCGAGCGCCCGGAAGGCATGCATGATGCCCCAGACGGTACCGAACAGACCGATGTAAGGCGACACCGAACCGACCGAGGCGAGGAAGGCGAGGTGGGCTTCCAGCGCATCCATCTCGCGCTGGTAGGTGGCGCGCATGGCGCGGCGCGAACCGTCGACGATGTCCTTGGAATCGAGGTTCTTCTGGCCGCGCAGCTTGGTGAATTCGCGGAAACCGGATTCGAAGATGCGTTCCATCGAACCGGCGTTGTGACGGTCGTTGATCGCGCTCTGGTAGAGGTTGTTGAGATCGCCGCCGGACCAGAAATCACGCTCGAATTCCTCGGTCTTGCGCTGCGACTGCTTGACCGCGAACCACTTCATCGCGATGTAGTACCACGACATCAGCGAGACGCCGGCGAGCAGCGCCATGACCAGTTGCACGACGGCGCTGGCCTCGAGAATGAGGTGGAGGATGGACATGTCCTGGGTGACGTTCATTTCAGTGCTTCCAGCTTGGCATGGAGGTAATCGGGAATCGGTGCGGGGCTCATCGTCGCCAGGTTCACGCAGGCAATCTCGACGTTGCCGGTGACCAGGAGATCGTCACCGCGACGCGCCCACTGGCGGAAGATCACCCGCACCCGGGTCAGTTTCTCGACTTCGAGCCCGATGCTCAGCGCGTCGTCGAGACGGGCCGGCTTCAGATATTCGCAAGCCGCCTTGCGGGCGACGAAGCCGATGCCGGCTTCGGCAGCCAGTTGCGCCTGGCCGTAACCGGCGTGACGCATCCATTCGGTGCGGCAGCGCTCGAAGAAACGCAGGTAATTGGCGTAGTAAACGACGCCACCGGCATCCGTATCCTCGTAATAGACGCGGACTGGAATGGAAAAGGCGTTGGCACGGGCGAGATCAGTCATCCCGGGATTTTACCTTGCGCCGCAACAAGCATGTGTAACGGCCTGTTTCCTTTTGCCAAATTGGGTAACTGGCGTTCGCCGCCGGGCTAACGCATAATCCCGCCATGTCACGGTCCATCCGCATCTTCGATCGCCGCAGCCTGATCCTGCTGCTCGGCCTGCTGCTCAGCGGCGGTTTCTTCGCGACCACGCTGTTCGGCTATTTCGTCTCCAAGGAAGCGATCCGCAGCGCCATCATCGGCCAGGACCTGCCGCTGACCTCAAGCAACATCTACTCGGAAATCCAGAAAGACCTGGTCCGCCCGGTACTGATTTCCTCGACCATGGCCCACGATACCTTCCTGCGCGACTGGATCCTGCGCGGCGAGAACGAAGTCAGCGAGATGTCGCGCTACCTGGCCGAAATCAAGCAGCGCCACGGCGCCTTCAGCAGCTTCTTCGTTTCCGACCACAGCAGCAATTACTACACCGGCGAAGGCGTGCTCAAACAGGTGCGCGAGGACGAGCCGCGCGACGCCTGGTATTTCCGGGTGCGCGACATGCGCGACGAATACGAGATCAACGTCGACCCCGATCTGGCCAACCGCGACGCCCTGACCATCTTCATCAATTACCGGGTGTTCGATTTCGACCAACGCTACATCGGCGCCACCGGCATCGGCCTGACGGTAGACTCGGTACGCCGGCTGATCCGCGACTACCAGGCGCGGTTCCAGCGCACCATCTATTTCACCGATGCCACCGGCAAGGTCGTCGTCCACGGCGGAGAAACCGCGCCGGACTTGCGCCAGCGCCCTGGGCTGGCCCAGCAACTCGACCGCATCCTGCACGAACGCACCGGCTTCTACCAGTTCGAGGACGCCGGTGACAACCACATCCTCAACGTCAATTACCTGCCCGAGCTGAAGTGGTACCTGTTCGTCGAGCAGAACGAAGATGTCGCGCTGGCCGGCATCCGCCAGACCCTCTACGTCAATCTGATCATCAGTCTGGTGGTGACGCTGATCGTCACCTTCCTCGCCTACCTGACGCTGGGCAGCTACCAGTCGCGGATCGAGAAGATGGCCTCGACCGACAAGCTGACCGGCCTGCTCAACCGCCACGCCTTCGGCATCCTGATCGACAAGCTGCTCGCCAACAATCGCCGGGCGCCGCGTCCGATCAGCTTCCTGCTCGCCGACATCGATCATTTCAAGGACATCAACGACCGCCACGGCCACCGCATCGGCGACGAGGTGTTGAGCAACATCGCCCAACGCCTCAGCGCAACGCTGCGCGAGGCCGATTTCGCCGTCCGCTGGGGTGGGGAAGAGTTCCTGATGGTCCTGCCGGGCTGCCCGCTCAACGAAGCGCTCGTCGTCGCCGAGAAGCTGCGTCACGCCATTGCCAGCGCCCAGCTGGCGCCAGGCGAACCGACCATCCGCATCACCCTGAGCCTGGGCGCCAGCGAACTCGACGACAACGAAACCGCCGACCACGCCATCAGCCGGGCCGACGATGCGCTGTACGCCGCCAAACGGGCCGGCCGCAATCAGGTCTCGGCAGCCCCGCCGCTGGGCTGATCAGACGTCGGAGAGCAAGTCGCGCGCCGCGGCGCCGGGCGGTTCGGCGAGGCCGAGATGGCGGTAGATGGCCGGCGTGGCAATCCGCCCGCGCAAGGTCCGCTGCAGGTAGCCCTGCTGGATCAGGTAGGGTTCGAGCACATCCTCGATCGTGTCGCGCGCTTCGCCGATGGCTGCCGCCAGATTGTCCACGCCGACCGGACCACCACCGAACTTGTCGATGACCGCATGCAGCAGCTTGCGGTCCATCAGGTCGAGACCGGCCGGATCGACATCGAGCATGTGCAGCGCCCGGTCGGCGATATCGCGGCCGATGCTGCCGTCGCCCTTCACTTCGGCGTAGTCGCGCACCCGGCGCAGCAGGCGGTTGGCGATACGCGGCGTGCCGCGCGAACGTTTGGCGATTTCCAGCGCACCGGCCGGATCGATCGGCGCGTTCAAAAGCGTCGCCGAACGGGTGACGATGCTCTGCAATTCCTCGGCGTTGTAGAACTCCAGGCGGGCGACGATGCCGAAGCGGTCGCGTAGCGGATTGGTCAGCATGCCGGCGCGGGTGGTCGCGCCGACCAGCGTGAACGGCGGCAGGTCGAGCTTGACCGAACGCGCCGCCGGGCCTTCGCCGATCATGATGTCGATCTGGAAATCCTCCAGCGCCGGGTAGAGGATTTCCTCGACGACGGGTGACAGGCGGTGGATTTCGTCGATGAACAGCACGTCGTGCGGTTCAAGATTGGTCAGGATCGCTGCCAAGTCGCCGGCGCGTTCGAGCACCGGGCCGGAAGTCTGGCGCAGGTTGACGCCCATTTCGGCGGCAACGATGTGCGCCAGCGTCGTCTTGCCCAGGCCAGGCGGGCCGAACAGCAGCACGTGGTCGAGCGATTCGCTGCGGTTGCGGGCGGCCTGGATGAAGATTTCCAGTTGCTCGCGGATTTTCTGCTGACCGGTGTAATCGGCCAGCCGCTTCGGGCGCAGCGCCCGTTCCAGCGCCTCTTCCTGCGCCGATTTGCTCTGCGGCGCAATGATGCGCTCCAGCGGCGCCAGCTTGTCGGTTTCGATCATGATGGAGATTCCTCGCGCAACCAGCGCGTCAGGAGCAGTTGGCCGAGCGCCAGCAGCACCGGCCCCAGGAAGATGCCGATGAAGCCGAACACCAGCACGCCGCCGAACACGCCGAGGGCGACGATGAGCACCGACAGCCCGGCGCCGCGCGCCATCAGCAGCGGTTTGACGACGTTGTCGATGCTGCTGATGATGAGCAGGCCATAAAGCGCCATGAAAATGGCCCAGCCGGTCTGGCCGTCGCCGTACAGCCACAGCGCCGCGCCGCCCCAGACCAGCGGCGGGCCGACCGGAATCATCGACAGGAAGAAAGTGGCAAAGCCGAGCAAAACCGGCGCCGGCGCGCCGGCGATGAAGAAACCGATCATCGCCACCGAACCTTGAGCCGCCGCCGTGCCGACGATGCCGAGCATGACCCCGAAAACCGTGCCGCGCGCCTTGTCGACCAGGCCTTCGCCGAGTTCGCCGCCGAGCTTGCGGGCACCACCGTACAGCGCCGTGGCAACGACCTCGCCGTCACGGTAGAGGAAGAACACCACAAACAGCACCAGCGCCAGTTGCAGCATGCCGTTGGCAGCAACCGCCCCGGCCGCCAGCAGGAACTGACGCGCCGGCGCGATGCCCTGGACGAGCAGGGCGTTGAGCGCCTCGCGGCTGCTCGCCACCTCGTGCCAGAAATCGATGATCTCGTCGGCGAACAGCGGAATGCTGGCAAACCAGGCCGGCGGCTCGGCCGGCAGGCCTTCCTCGAAGTAGGGCCGGACCAGCTCGATCACATGATCGGCACCGCTGACCAGCGCACCGGCCAGGAAGATCGTCGGCACCAGCAGGACGACGATCAGCAGCACGACCATCAGCGAAGCGCCCAGCGAATCGCGCCCACCCAGGCGCGGCAGCAGGTGATCGCGGTAACTCTCCCAACTGCACACCCAGATGATCAGCGCGAACAGCAGCGCGCCGACGAACGGCAGCAGCACGGCGATGCAGCCGACAATCAGCAGCACCACCAGCGCAATCTGCGCCAGTCGCCGGGTATCGCAGTCGTTGAGCATCAGGCCTTGGACAACAGCTTGAGTGCCTGGCGGATGCCGTCGGACGTACCGACGTCGGCCGGCAACTGCTTCATTGCGGCGGCGGCTTCCTTCTCGTTGTAGCCGAGCGCCAGCAGCGCGTTGGAAATGTCGGCGCGGGCGTCGTCGACGGCGATGTTCAGCGCCACCCCGGTGGCATCGGCCAGCTTGCCCTTGAGTTCAAGCAACAGGCGCTCGGCGGTCTTCTTGCCGATCCCGGGCACCTTGATCAGGCGCCCCAGCTCCTGCTGTGCCACGGCCGCCGCCAGGTCATTGACCGACAGCCCGGACAGCACCGACAGCGCGGTGCGGGCGCCGATCCCCGAGACCTTGAGCAACTGGCGGAAGGCGAAGCGCTCGGCCTCGCCGAGGAAACCGTAGAGGAAATGCCCGTCCTCGCGGACCGCGAAATGGGTCAGCAGCGTCACCTTTTCGCCGACCGAGGGCAGGTTGTAGAAAGTGCTCATCGGCACGTCCAGCTCGTAGCCGACGCCGTTTACGTCAAGCACGATCTGCGGCGGGTTCTTTTCGACGACGAGGCCGGTGAGTCTTCCGATCATGGGGCAATCCGATACTGTATGTTCAAACAGGTTCTCATCCTATCAGCCGCCCGCCGCGAACGCGATACCCCGCCGTCGCCAGCGCCCCCAAACCCTGTCCGCCGTGCGCGTGGGCAATCGCGCAGGCGAGCGCGTCGGCGGCATCCGCCGTCGGCGCACCGGGCAGATTGAGCAGGCGGACGACCATCTCCTGCACCTGCTCCTTGGCCGCCTTGCCGTGCCCGACCACCGCCTGCTTGACCTGCAGCGCGGTGTATTCGGCGACCGGCAGGCCACCATGCACCAGCGCCGACATCGCCGCCCCGCGCGCCTGGCCGAGCAGCAGCGTGGACTGCGGATTGACGTTCACGAACACCTTCTCGATCGCCGACTGATCCGGCCGGTAGGTCGCGATCACCTCGCCGATGCCGGCGAACAAGGTGCCGATGCGCTCCGGCAACGACTGCTTGTCGTTCGACTTGATGCAGCCGCTGGCGACATAGACCAGCTGGTTGCCGTGCTTCTCGATGACGCCAAAGCCGGTCACGCGCAGGCCGGGGTCGATGCCGAGGATGCGCACGCCGCTCATTTCGCCGGCCTCGCCACCAGCCAGACACCGGCCACCGCGACGGCCATGCCGACCACCGCGACCGGCGCCAGCGTCTCGCCGAACACCACCCAGGCGATCAGCGCCGTCGTCGGCGGCGTCAGGTAGAACAGGCTGGCGACATTGACCGCGCTGCCGCTGCGGATCAGCAGGTTGAGCAGGCTGATCGCGCCGAGCGACAGAACAAGCACCAGCCAGCCGAGCGCGAACAGGAATTCGCCGGTCCACTCGATGCGGTAATCCTCGAACAGCGCAACGGCGATGGCCGTCACGATGGCCGTCGGCACGAACTGGATGACCGAACCGGTACGCAGGTCGAAGCGGGCGCAGAAACGTTTCTGGTAGAGCGTACCGGCGGTGATCGCCAGCAGCGCGACGACGGCCGGCCACAGCATCGGCCCGAGCGCGGCGTCGCCGAACTTGCCGGAAACGACCAAGCCGACGCCGACGAAACCGAGCGCCAGCCCGCCCCACTGGCGAGCGCTCACTTTCTCACCAAGCAGCCAGCCGGCGCTGCACGCCGTCAGCAAGGGCTGCATGCCGACGACCAGCGCGGTGATCCCGGCTGGCAGGCCGTGGGCGATGGCGACGAAGACGCCGCCGAGATAGAAGGCATGCACGAGCACGCCGGAAACGCCGATGTGCAGCCACTGCGCCGGGTCTTTCGGCCACGGCGCGCGCATGATCAGCGCAATCGCCAGCATCAGGCCGATCACCAGCCCGTAGCGGGTGAGCAGGAAGGACAGCGGTTCGGCGTAGGGCAGGCCGAACTTGGCACCGATGAAACCGGTACTCCACAGGAAGACGAAGAGCAGGGGGTAGGCGCGCTGCATCGCGGCTCAGATGTTCCAGTCCGGCCGGCAGCGCTTGCGCGTTTCAGCGAAGGTTTCGAACAGGGTCCGCGCATCACCGCTGGCGCGGTGGCGGCGCAGTTGCAGGCGCAGTTCGACGGCCGCGCGGGTGGCGTGCCAATTGGTCATTTCGCAGTCGCCGAGGATTTCGCGCAGATCCTTGAGGCGGAAGCTGGGCACCAGATCGACCGCGTCGTAGAGCCGGCCGAGCCAGGCGTAGTCGGCACCCCAGGCGTCGCTGTAGAGCGTCTGGCCGCGAAATTTCTGGTTCAGGTGCCCGGCCACCTCGGCGGCCGGCTTGCCATGCTGCTGCAGGATCTCCCGGCTGACGCCGTGCACCTTCTCGGCGCCGCTGTCCCAATGGGTCCAGCCGGGTTCCGGCCGGATCAGCGAGCAATACATCTCGCCGCCCGGCAGGTAATAGCCGACCTCGATCGGGTAGCTGCCCGCACCGAAACCCGAGGCTTCGATGTCGATGATCGCGGGCAGCTCCGGTGGCCGGCTGGCGGTCACTCCTCGATGACCGCCGTGGTGTAGATTTCCTGGACGTCGTCCAGGCCTTCGAGCGCGTCGAGCAGCTTCTGCATCTTCACCGCGTCGTCGCCCGTGAACACATTCTCGCCTTCCGGCTTCATCGTCACTTCGCCGAACTCCGGCGTGAACCCGGCGGCTTCGAGCGCGTCCTTGACGGCAACGTAGTCGGCAGCCGCGGTGATGACCTCGATCGAACCGTCGTCGTTGGTCGCCACGTCCTCGGCGCCGGCCTCGATGGCGGCATCCATCAGCGCCGCTTCGTCGGTGCCCGGGGCGAACAGCATCTGGCCGCAGTGCTTGAACTGGAAGGCCACGCAACCGTCGGTGCCCATGTTGCCGCCGTACTTGTTGAAGGCATGGCGCACTTCGGCCACGGTGCGGGTCTTGTTGTCGGTCAGGCAGTCGACCATGATCGCCGCGCCGCCGATGCCGTAGCCCTCGTAGCGGACCTCGACGTAATCGACGCCTTCGAGCTCGCCGGTACCCTTCTTGATGGCGGTATCGATCTTGTCCTTGGGCATGTTCACGCCCTTGGCCTTGTCGACCGCAACGCGCAGACGCGGATTGAAGCCGGGATCACCCCCGCCCATCTTGGCCGCCACGGTGATTTCCTTGGCGATCTTGGAGAAAGCCGCACCACGCTTTTCGTCCTGACGACCTTTACGGTGCTGGATGTTGGCCCACTTGGAATGACCTGCCATGCTCTTTTCCTGAATGCGAATAACGAAGAAGGCGAGATTTTACCCGTCCGGCGTTTTCCCGTCAGGCCGGCGTGCATTTACCGCCTTCCGGGTCTGCTTGTTGCTTCGAAACCCTTTTTTCCCGCCCGAAACGACAAGCCCGATGCGAAAACCCACCCTCTACCAAAGCCTGAAAGCCAAACGGCGCAGCCAGCAACTGGTCATCGGCGTCACCTGGTACACCCCGGAAAGCTGGGCCGCAGTCAAGGCGACAGCCACCGATCCGGAATGCTTCGAAGACAGCTTCGACAAATGGAAAACCATGGCCGTGGCGGCCCGCCGCAATTTCCAGCGCTCCGGCGTGATGGCCCTGGAATGCCAGATCGACCCCGCCGCCTTCGCCGCCTGGTGCGCCGCCAACCAGCAGGAAAACAACTCGACGGCGCGCGGCGAATACGTCTCCGAAGTGCTGAGCGCCGCCCACAACAAGGCGGACTGAAACGCGCCGCCTTGTCGCAAAGCAGACAAGCCGGCGCCCCCGGCAATCGCCGATTCCCCTTTCGCCACCACCTGTGGCAGGCTGACGCCAGCATCCGCCAGAAAGGGAAACCATGTCCGCCATCCAGCGCATCGCCACCCGCGAAACCGAACTCGGCGCCGGCCTGAGCATCCGCCGTGCCCTGCCCACCCGCCACCGGCGCATGGTCGGCGCCTGGTGCTTCCTCGACCACATCGGCCCAATCGACTTCGCCCCGGACGCCGGCCTGCACGTCGGCGCCCACCCGCACATCGGCCTGCAGACCTTCACCTGGCCGGTGACTGGTGAAATCCTGCACCGCGACAGCCTGGGCAACGAACAACTGATCCGCCCCGGCCAGGTCAACCTGATGACCGCCGGCCACGGCATCGCGCACACCGAAGACTCCCCGCAACCCGGCCAGCACCTGCACGCCGCCCAACTGTGGATCGCCCTGCCGCCCGAGCAACGCGACTGCCCGCCCGACTTCGCCCACTACCCCGACCTGCCAACCTGGACCACCGACGGCGCCCAGTTCACGCTGCTCGCCGGCCACTACCAGAACAACCGCGCGCCCACCCGCATCCACACCCCGCTGCTCGGCCTGGACATCGCCGCCACCGCTGAGGCGACGCTCGACCTGCCGCTGCAAACCGAATTCGAATACGGCCTGCTCCCCCTGCTCGGCCACATCATCGCCGCCAGCGAAACCCTGGGCAGCGACGAATTCCTCTACCTCGAACCCGGCCGTAACCACCTGCAACTCAAGCTGCCCGCCGGCAGCAAAGTCCTGCTGCTCGGCGGCGAACCATTCACGGCACCGCTCCAGATGTGGTGGAACTTCGTCGCCGGCGACCGCGCCAGCATCGCCGAAGCACAGCGACAGTGGGAAAACGGCAACCCGCGCTTCGGGCCAGTCGGCGATGGCTGCGCACCGCGCCTGATGCCACCGACACTGCCGGCAGGCTGGGGCTGAACGCAGCACCAGCAACATCCACTCGACATGAAATCGCCCGCTCGTTATGCTGAGTGCCTGTGACAAATGATTTGCAACAGGCTCAACAAGGGACGAGGCGCGATGATGAGCAGCGTATACGGCAAACGACCGGAATATCAGGCAGATACGCCGCCTACCCTAGAAAAGTGCCGTATTTATGCGCCATCCATCCCCGGAGAAATGCGGGCCAATCCCGCTCGAAACCAGAGCAGCTCTCGTTCGACTAAAACATGTGGCACAGTGCCTTAGGGCACGCCAGAACCCTTTTCTCATATTCAACCAATGATTTTCGTAGCCACAAATCGGCAACATAGGGGAACCGAAGAATGGGGTTGAAGGGCGATTTCCATGAGGTTGCCAGAGTCTGGCGGCAGTCATCTTGGCAGATAAAGACATACTTGGCACTCTCGGCTTTCCTAGCTTCTGGCTCAATCGCCAGTTTGTCGGAAACTACATTTCGCTGGAAAGGCTTTGTTAGCGACGCTGTTTCCTTCTATCAGACGTACATCGCCGGCCAGCTTCAATGGTTGTTGGAGCGGTTGTTCGTTCATGTTCCAGACGGCCTTTCACACTTGCTCATACTGACGGCTATCTATCTGGGGGCCAACCTGCGGGTAGCTAAGTTTGCATTACCGAGTGCGGAAGCCCGATCGGTTGCACTGAATGCAATGACAAATTATGTTGGTGCAGCCATTGGAATTGCGGCTCTATTTCATTCCACGGCTCGAGAGTTAGAGGGTGACGGAGCTTTGGGCCTATTTCTCGGTAGTGCCTTTGCTACATCATTCGCATACTGGCGCGTTGGTGGTGCAGCCAGAATCCTCTGGTTCGTTAGCCTTTTGGCCCCATTCGTCATCGTTGGCTTAGCTGCGGCAGTAATGAGTGGCTTGGTTCGTACATCATGAGGCAAGAGAAGCCAACACCGGCTTAACTCAAGCCTCTATCGCCTCAATAGTGAAACCGCAACTGCGCAATCAACAGCGCATCCCCTTCCACCCGATAAACCATCCGATGCTCATCGGTTATCCGCCGTGACCAGAACCCCGACAGTGCATGTTTCAGCGCTTCCGGTTTTCCCACCCCGGCAAAGGGATCGCGCTGTGTTTCGCGGATCAGTTTGTTGATCCGCTCGACCATGCGCCTGTCTTGCTTCTGCCAGTAGAGGTAGTCTTCCCATGCCTCGTCGGCGAAGATCAGCTTCACGCGGCGAGTTCCCGTTCCGTGCCTTGGTCGGCATTCAGTTGCGCGGCAGCCGAGAGCAGTCGTTTGGCGTTGGCCGGGGTGCGCAGGAGGTACGCGGTTTCTTCGAGCGCCTTGTAGTCTTCGAGCGACAGCATCACCACGGCTTGGTCGCCGTTTCGGGTGATGATCAGGGCTTCGTGGTCGTCACAAACGCGATCCATGGTGCTGGCGAGGTTCGCGCGTAGCGTGGTGTAGGTCATTGCATCCATTTCAAGCCTCCGTACATGTACGCTTTAATGTACATATCGCACCGCCTATTGTCCAGCCCCGCTTTACCCTCCTTAACACCAGCCTGCCGCCGCAGCGCTAGAATGCCGGCATCTGATCCTTTCCGGAGTCACCGTACCATGTCCGAACCGCTCTACCTGGCCAAGTCTGCCGATGATTTTCCCGCGCTGCTGCCGCAGATGACCAATCGCCACGGCCTGATCACCGGGGCGACCGGGACCGGCAAGACGGTGACGCTGCAGACGCTGGCCGAGCGCCTGTCTTACATCGGCGTGCCGGTGTTCATGGCTGACGTGAAGGGCGACCTGTCGGGCATGGGCGCGGCCGGTACGGTGTCGCCGAAGCTGCAGAAGCGCATCGACGAGCTGGGCCTGGAGGGCTATGCCAATTACGCCAACACCGTGGCCTTCTGGGATGTGTTCGGCGAGAACGGCATTCCGGTGCGGGCGACCATTTCCGACATGGGGCCGCTGCTGCTGGCGCGCCTGCTCAACCTCAACGACACCCAGGCCGGCGTGCTGCAGATGGTGTTCAAGATCGCCGACGACCAGGGCCTGCTGCTGCTCGACCTCAAGGATCTGCGGGCGATGGTCCAGTACGTGGGCGACAACGCGGCGCAGTTCAAGACCGAGTACGGCAACGTGTCGACGGCGTCGATCGGCGCCATCCAGCGCGGCCTGCTGACGCTGGAAGAGCAGGGCGGCGATGTCTTCTTCGGCGAGCCGATGCTCGACATCAACGACCTGATGCAGGTCGACAGCAACGGCCGCGGCGTCATCAACGTGCTCGCCGCCGAGAAGCTGATCCACGCCCCGGCGCTGTATTCGACCTTCCTCCTCTGGCTGCTGGCCGAACTGTTCGAGCAGTTGCCGGAAGCCGGTGACCTGGACAAGCCCAAACTGGTGTTCTTTTTCGACGAGGCGCACCTGCTGTTCGACGGCGCGCCGGCGGCGCTGGTGGACAAGGTCGAGCAGGTGGTGCGGCTGATCCGCTCGAAGGGCGTCGGCGTGTTTTTCGTGACCCAGAACCCGCTCGATGTCCCGGAAAAAATCCTCGGCCAGCTCGGCAACCGCGTCCAGCATGCGCTGCGCGCGTTCACGCCGCGCGACCAGAAGGCGGTGCAATCGGCCGCGCAGACCATGCGCGCCAATCCGAAATTCAATGCCGCCGAAGTCATCACCGAACTCGGCGTCGGCGAGGCGCTGGTCTCCTTCCTCGACGAGAAAGGCCGGCCGAACATCGTCGAACGTGCCTTCATCTTCCCGCCGGCGTCGCGCCTCGGCCCGCTGACCGAAGCCGAACGGCGCGGCAACATCGAAGCCTCGCCGCTGCTCGCCACCTACGGCGAGACGGTCGATCGCCAATCGGCCTACGAAATCCTGCGCGGCCAGCCGGCCGCCGCCAAGAAGACCGGCCCGGGCGCCATTCCGGCACCGGCCGCCCCCGGCGCACCGGCCCGGCCGGGCAGCGCACCCCGCCCGCAACCTGCTGCCGCCCCTGAACCGGCGGCGGCCGAAGGCGGCGGCCTGTTCGGCAGCCTGGGCAGCATTCTTGGCGGTACCACCGGACCGCGCGGCGGACGCCGCGAGGGCGTGGTCGAAGCCGCAGCCAAGAGCGCGGCGCGCAGCGTGGCGGGAACGGTCGGCCGGGAAATCGGGCGGCAGATCCTGCGCGGTGTGCTCGGTTCGATGCTGGGCGGGCGGCGCTGAATCGTACCTGCAGCCATTTTTCGCCCCCGTGGGCAATCGGCCGCAATACAATGGCGAACCAATCCTTCGTCATAGTCTGTGAGAATCCGATGACCCGACTCCGCCTGCTGATCGCCGTCCTGCTTCTTTCCGCCACTGCTGCCGGCGCTGCCGAACCGGCCAGCGAAGCCTCGATCCGGGCGCTGCTCTCGGTCACCCAGGCGCGCCAGCTGGTCGACAGCATGAACGGCCAGTTCGAGGAATCGATGAACGCCGGCGTCCGCATGGCGCTCGGCGAGCGCAAGCCGACGCCGAAGCAGCAGCAGGCAATCGACAACATGAAAAAGAAGATGCTCGTGGTGATGCGCGACGAACTCACCTGGGAGCGGATGGAGCCGCTGTACATCCGCATCTACCGCGACTCGCTGAGCGAGGACGAAGTCGCCGGCATGCTCGATTTCTACCGCACACCGGCCGGTCAGGCGCTGATCCGCAAGATGCCGGTGATGATGCAGAAGATCACGCCGGAAATTCAGGGCCTGATGGCCTCGGCAATGCCGAAAATGCAGCAGGTCCAGCGTGAATTCATGGCCGAGTTGAAGGCCGCCGGCGAATGATCCGGCAATGAACGACCTGCCACTGCTGCATGTGATGCCCGCGTTCGCAGCGGTGGCCGGGCGCCATTACCTGCTCGTCGTCTGCGCTGGGCGGCGGCGCCTGGACTAGGCTAGCGCCGCTGCCACCGCTGCGATCACCGGCGACCAGCCGCCGCCGGCCGGCTGACGGAACAGGCGGACGGCCCCTGGGTACCACGGCGAGTCGTCGCGCCCAGCCAGCCAGCGCCAGTCGGTCTGGTAATCGGGCAGCAAGACCCAGCAGGGTTTGCCGAGCGCGCCAGCCAGGTGGGCGGCGGCGGTGTCGACGCTGATAAGCAGGTCGAGATTGGCGATGATCGCTGCGGTATCGGTGAAATCGGTGATCCGGCTGCCCAGGTCAACGATTGGAAACGGTCGGCCGGGGTCGCCCGCCTCGGCTTCGCCAGCGCCTTTCTGCAGACTGTAGAAACGCACGCCAGGGATGCCGGCCAGCGGTGCCAGCGTGTGCAAGGACGGTAGCGAACGCTCGCTGTCGTTCGCGAAACGGGGATTGCCCTTCCACACCAGGCCGACCCGTTTTCCGCTGCCGTCTGCCATGCATGCCGCCCAGTCGGCGATCAGCGCCGATTCGGCGGCGAGGTAGGGCAGATCGGCAGGTATCGTCTCCACTCGGGTTTGCAGATGGTAGGGCAGGCTGAGCGGTGGCGACCAGTAATCCCAGGATTCGGCCGGGGCCGGATCGCCGACAGCGAGGACTTCGTCGACGCCGGGCAGGGTGCGTAACAGCCGTGCCAGCGGCGGATGGCAGAGCACCGACACGCGCCGCGCGCCGGCGGCCTTGAGCAAGGGCACGTAGCGGCAGAACTGGATCATGTCGCCGTGACCGGCCTCCAGCCCGATGAGCAGCGCCTTGCCGACCAGCGATTCGCCCTGCCAGCGCGGCAGACCCAGGCTGCGCTCGATTGGCGCGTACCAGTCGCGCGCCTCCAGGCAGGGCCAGCCTTCGGCGTAGCGCCCCTGACGCAGCAGCAGATAGGCGAGATTGAAACGCGCTTCGGCGGCGTCGGGATCAAGGCTGAGGGCGGTCCGATAGCATTGCTCGGCCTCGATTTCCCGCTTGCCGGTGGCAAGTAATACGCCGAAATGTGTCCACGCCCGCAGCGAACCGGGATCGGCCTGCAAGGCGGCGAGGTAGAGCACCTCGGCATCGGCATGACGGCGGCGGGCGGCGAGCAGGCCGGCGTAGTTGATCAGAATCTCGGGAGCCCGGGGCGCCAGTGCCAGTGCCTGGCGATAACTGGCCTCGGCATCATCCAGCTGGCCGAGCCGTTCGAGGACCAGCGCCAGGTTGGCGTGGGCCTCCGGAAATTCGGGCGCCAGACGCAAGGCCTCGCGTAACAGCGTGGCGGCAGCATTGAAATCACCGGCGGCAAGACACTCGTTGCTGCTGACAAAAAGCGCGGCGGCCGGCATTTCAGGCCAGACGCGGCTGGGCCACACTGACGCCGTCGCGCCCGGCGGCCTTGACCTCGTACAGCGCCGCGTCGGCGTGCGCGATCAGGCTGTCGGAGCTATCGCCGGGAGCGGGCACGCCACACCACAGACCGGCACTGAAGCGGTAGGGCAGGACCAGATCGCCGAAGACCGCCGGCTGCGCGGCCACCGCTCCGCGCAGGCCGTCGATCACGGTCAGGGCGCCGTCGCGGCCGGTATCGGGGAGCAGCACCAGGAATTCTTCGCCGCCGTAACGGCCGACTTCGTCGGACTGGCGCAGACGCTGACGCAACAAGCCGGCTGCCTGCCGGAGCACGGCATCGCCGGCCAGATGGCCGTGGCTGTCGTTGATGCGCTTGAAATGATCGATGTCGAGCAGCGCGATCGATAGCTGCGTGCCGACCCGGCGGGCGCGTTCGATTTCGCGCTCGCAGGCCTCGATGATCGCGCGGCGGTTGGCGATGCCGGTCAGCGCATCGCGCAGCGCCATCTCGCGCAATGCCGTTTCGGTCTTCTCCTTGGCCATCAGCACCAGGCCGAGCGAGAACATCATCACAGTGACGGTGCCGATGCTGACCGACACCGTCTGCCGCAGATTGCTGACATCGTAGGGCAGTTCGGCAGCAGCACCGGAGGCAATGGCGGCGACGCGCAGGAGCAGGCCGATCAGGGTGATGCCGCCGCCGAGCAGCAGCAACAGGTGGGCACGGCCGGCGTGGCGGGCGTAACGCCAGGCCCAGGCCATGATCAGCAGGCATTGCAGGATCAGCACCAGGCAGGCGGCGAACATGCGCGGTTCGCGGGTGTCGATCAACGCGGCCAGGGCCACGGCCATCAATACCGGCAACACGAAAATGCGGCTCCACGGCACCGGCTGTCCGTGGATGCGTAACAGGCTGGCGGCGTAGAAGGCCAGCGCCAGCGCCAGCAGCGTGTTGCCGACGCCGTAGGTCAGCCACAACGGCGCCTGACCGTAGAGCGTGAAGCAGCAGTAGGCGAGGGCGTGCGCGAACAGGCCGGCGCCGCCTGTGCGCATGCCGTCGCGTTTGTGCTCCTGGCCGACGAGGATCAGGCAGACGGCCATGATCAGCGCCACCAGCGCCACCGAAGCGAAGATCGTCGGAGTGTTGAAAATCATGGTGACAGGATAACCGTGTCGGCAGCAGAAAACGAGCCACCCCGGCGCGACACCAAGGGGCACACACCCTGCATTACGGCTACGGTTGCTTCGAGGGTCGGCGCGCCTACGCCACGCCGACTGGCTGACGCCGGCCTGAGGCCTCAGCCGCCGCCCATCGTCGCCAGATGGTCGAACAGCGCGCGCGCTGCCGGACTGAGCGCGGCGCGTTCGCGGACGCACAGGTGGAGGTCGCGCGGCGCCCAGGCGTCGGCGATCTCCACCGTCTTCAGGCGTTCGGCGGCGGCGACCGACGAACGCGGCACCATGCCGATGCCGACCCCGGCGGCAACCATGCGGCAGACGGCGGCGAAGCTGCGCACCTGGATGCGCACGTCGAGCCGGCCGCCGAGGCGTGCCGCGTGGTTCATCATGAAGGTGTGGATGGCGCTGCCGGCGTGCAGGCAGACGAAGGCTTCGTTGAGCACGTCGGCGAAGGCGATTTCCCGCTGGCCGGCCAGCGGATGCTCGGCGGCGACGATCAGCACCAGGCGGTCGCGGCGGTAGGGCGTGACAGCCAGCCCGCCGAAATCGCCCTCGGCGGCAACGACGCCGATGTCGACCTGGCCGGCGGCAACTGCACCGACGATGGCCGGGCTCGGCTGTTCTTCCAGGCTGACGCGGATCTGCGGATGCTCGCGCAGGAAGTCGCCGAGGTCTTCGGGCAGGAAGCAGTTGATCGCGTTGGTGTTGGCGAACACAGTGACCTGGGCGTTCAGCCCGCTGGCGTAGGGGGCGAGGTCGGCGTGCATCTGTTCGAGCTGGGCGAACACCTGGCGGGCGTGGCGCAGCAGCGATTCGCCGGCGACGGTCGGCGTCAGGCCGCGCGCATGGCGTTCGAACAGGGCCACGCCGAGGCTGGCTTCGAGCTGGCTCAGGCGATGGCTGGCCGATGACGGCGCAAGGTGCACACGCTCGGCGGCACGGGTCAGGGCGCCGCTGTCGGCAATCGCGGCGACGAGCCGCAAGTCGGGAAGGTCGTAGTGCAAGGTTTCGTCCTGATCGAATGCTTGCTTGCGATAATACCAATTGCCAGCGGCAGCGCCAGGGCGTTCAATCACTGCCACGCCCCTGGTTACGGAAACCGCCTTGTTCGCTCGCCGCTTCTCCCTCACGCACGACGCCCGCATCACCCTGGCCCTGTCGCTGGCCGGCTTCGCTTGTTTCATGCTGCTTTACGGCACGCAACCGCTGCTGCCGCAGCTGACCGCCGCCTTTGCCGTGACGCCGGGACAGGCCAGCCTGAGCGTGACGGCCGGCACCGGCCTGGTGGCCTTGCTGCTGATTCCACTCAGCCTGATCGCCGACCGCTACGGGCGCGAACGACTGATCCGCGTCGGCCTGCTCGGCGCCGGGCTGTTCTCGCTGGCGTCGGCCTGGGCGCCGGATTTCTGGCTGCTAGTGCTGGCCCGCGCCGGGCTGGGCATTTGCGTTGCCGGCGTGCCGGCGGCGGCGATGGCCTACCTCGGTGAGGAACTGCCGGTCGGCGAGCGGGCGCGGGCCATGGGCCTGTACATCGGCGCCAATGCGCTCGGCGGCATGGCCGGCCGACTGGTCGCCGCGACCGTCAGCGACTGGTGCGGCTCCTGGCATGTCGGCCTGAGCGCGGTCAGCCTGATCGGCCTGCTGGGGGCGCTGGTGTGCTGGCGCCTGCTGCTGCCGGCGCGCAATTTCGAACCGCGTTCGCTACAAATTGGCCCGCTATTCACCGACATTCGCCGCATTTACGCCGACCCCGGCCTGCCCTGGCTGTTCTGCACGGCTTTCGTCGGCATGGGAACGCTGGTCGGTCTCTACAACTTCCTGCCCTTCCTGCTCAGCCAGGCGCCGTACGACCTGTCGCCCAGCCTGATCGGCAGCGTTTTCCTGCTCTACGCGGTGGGCAGCTATTCGTCGGCCTGGGCCGGGCGGCAGGTGGCGCGCCACGGCCGGCCGCGCATCATGCTGGCAATGGCCGTGCTGATGACCGCCGGCATCGCCATCACGCTGGCGCCGCCGCTGTGGCTGATCATCGCCGGCCTGGCGCTGTACACCTTCGGCTTCTTTGCCGTACATACGGTCGCCAGCGCCTGGGTCGGCCATCGCGCCGGGGCGCGGCGCGGCTTCGTCTCGGCGCTCTACCTGTCGAGCTATTACCTCGGCGGCAGCGTCATCGGCACGGCGACCGGCTGGGCCTGGAGCCATGCCGGCTGGCCCGGCGTGATCGCCGCCATGCTCGGCTGCGCGCTGGCCGTCTGCGGCCTGGCGCTGATCCTGCGGCGCCTGCCGGCCGACTGAAGGCGCCGACATGAACACCCTTTCCGGCGGGCTCGGCCTCGCCCTGATCGCGGCGCTCGGCTTCTCGCTGAAGGCGATTTTCATCAAGCTCGCCTATCCCTACGGCGTCGACGCGATCACCCTGCTGATGCTGCGCATGGCTTTCGCGCTGCCGGTCTTCCTGTGGGTCGGTCTGCGCCGGCAGCGGGACGGCGCGGCGCTGAGCGGCGGCGACTGGCTGCGCGTGATCGCCCTCGGCTGCCTTGGCTACTACGGCGCCAGCATCCTCGATTTCTGGGGTTTGCAGTACATTTCGGCCGGTCTGGAACGGCTGATCCTGTTCACCTACCCGACGCTGACCCTGCTCATCGGCGTGCTGTTCCAGGGCAAGGCCTTCACCCGGCGCGAGTTGCTGGCGCTGGTGCTGTGCTACACCGGCATCGGCGCCGCCTTCATCCACGACCTGGGCCTGGGCGATGCGCGCGATGTGCTGGTCGGCGGCGCGCTGGTGTTCGCTTCCAGCGTCGCTTATGCGATCTACCTGTCGGGCAGCGGGCCGATGATCGCCCGGCTCGGCGCGATGCGTTTTTCGGCGCTGGCGATGCTGGTGTCGACGGCCGTCACCTTGCTGCATTTCGGCCTGAGCGAGCCGTTCGCCGCCATCGTCCAGCCGCTGCCGGTCTATGGCTGGAGCCTGGCAATGGCAGTGTTTTCGACGGTCATCCCGGTATTCGCGCTCGGCGCGGCGATCCGCCGCCTGGGGCCGGAACGGACCTCGCTGTACGGCATGGTCGGGCCGATGTTGACCATCGGTTTCGGCTGGTGGCTGCTCGACGAACCGGTGTCGCTGGCGCAACTGGGCGGCGCCGTGCTGGTCGTCGCCGGCATTCTCGTGGTCAGCCGAAAGTAGCGCTCGCAGGTTAGAATCCTGCGCATGATCGGCATCTTCCTGATTACCCACGGCTGCTACGGCGAGACCCTCGTCCAGAATGCCTGCCACGTACTCAACCGGCGTCCGGCCGGGTTGGTGCAGCTTGGCGTTGCGCCGCAGGACGATCCGCTCGACCTGTTGCCGGTGGCCCGGGCGCTGTGCGCCTCGGTGGACGACGGTAACGGGGTGCTGTTGCTGACCGACCTGTACGGGGCGACGCCGGCCAATCTGGCAATGAAACTGCGCGAGCGCGGCCGTATTGCCGGGCTGGCCGGGGTCAATCTGCCGATGTTGCTGTCGGCGCTGACGCACCGTGACAAGGACCTCAAAACCCTGCTGACCCATGCCCGCGACGGCGGCCGGGGCGGCGTGCTCAACCTGCAGGACCACTGACCCATGCTCACCCGGGAAACCCAGATCATCAACAAGCTCGGCCTCCACGCCCGCGCCTCCGCCAAACTCACCCAGCTCGCCGGCAAGTTCACGTGCGAGGTGTGGATGAGCAAGGGCAGCCGGCGGATCAACGCCAAGAGCATCATGGGCGTGATGATGCTGGCGGCCGGCAAGGGTTCGACGGTGACCATCGAGACCGACGGCAAGGACGAAAACGAAGCCATGGACGCCCTGCTGGCATTGATCGCCGACTATTTCGGCGAAGGAGAATAAGGCCCATGAGCTTTACCCTGCACGGACTGGGCGTTTCCGCCGGCATCGCCATCGGCAGGGCCATGCTGATGTCGCATGCGACGCTGGAAGTGTCGCACCTGACGCTGGCCCCGCGGCTGGTGGACAAGGAAATCGCCCGTTTCGATGCAGCCATCGCCGCAGTCAAGAGCGAACTGCTGACGATGAAGGAAAATACCGAGCACGCCCCGGCGGAGCTCTCGGCCTTCATCGACATTCACACGATGTTCCTCGAAGACACCGAACTGGTCGAAAAACCGCGCGAGATCATCCGCGAACGCCGCTGCAACGCCGAATGGGCGCTGGTCCAGCAGATGGAACACCTGGTCGGGCAGTTCGAGCAGTTCGACGATCCCTACCTGCGCGAGCGCAAGTACGACGTCATCCAGGTCGTCGAGCGGGTGATCAAGGAATTGCTCGGCCATCCGGGCAAGGCTTCGCTGAAGGCGGCCAAGCACACCAAGGAAGAATCGCTGATCGTCGTCGCCCACGACCTCTCGCCGGCCGACACCATCGCCTTCAAGGATCACCGCTTCGCGTCCTTCATCACCGATGTCGGCGGCGCCACCTCGCACACGGCGATCCTTGCCCGCAGCATGGCGATTCCAGCCGTGCTCGGCCTGGAGAACGGGCGCGCGCTGATCCGCGACGGCGAACAGTTGATCGTCGACGGCATGCGCGGCGTCGTCATCGTCAATCCCGACCCGCGCGTGCTCGAGGAATACCGGCTGCGCATGGAGCAGATCGAGCTGGAGAAGAACCAGCTCAAGCGCCTGAAGACCTCGCGCACGGTCTCGCTCGACGGCATCGACATCGCCCTCCACGCCAACATCGAACTGCCGGGCGACGTTCCCGACGCGCTCGAAGGCGGCGCCGAAGGCATCGGCCTGTTCCGCACCGAATTCCTCTTCCTCAACCGCGGCGACATGCCCGACGAGCAGGAACAGTTCGAGGCCTACAAGAAGGTGGTCAAGGGCATGGCCGGGCGACCGGTGACCATCCGCACCTTCGACCTCGGCGCCGACAAGGACCTGCACCCGGAAGGCACGGCCGGCGACCGGGTCAAGACCAATCCGGCGCTCGGCCGCCGGGCGATCCGCCTGTCCTTGTCCGAGCCGAAGATGTTCCAGACGCAGTTGCGCGCCATCCTGCGCGCCTCGCGCTACGGGCCGATCAAGCTGCTGATCCCGATGCTCGCCCACGCGCACGAGATCGACCAGACCCTGGCCGCCATCGAACAGGCCAAGTCCAGCCTGCGCGGCGAGAAGATTCCCTTCGACGAGAACACCCAGGTCGGCGGCATGATCGAGATTCCGGCGGCGGCGCTGGCGGTCGGCATCTTCCTGCGCCGGCTCGATTTCCTGTCGATCGGCACCAACGACCTGATCCAGTACACGCTGGCCATCGACCGCGCCGACGAGCAGGTCGCCAGCCTCTACGACCCGCTGCATCCGGCGGTGCTGATGCTGCTCGCGCACACCATCTCGAATGCCGAAAAGGCCGGCATCCCGGTCTCGGTTTGCGGCGAAACCGCCGGCGACCCGAAGCTGACCCGCCTGCTGCTCGGCATGGGACTGCGCATCTTCTCGATGCATCCGTCGCAGATCCTCAAGGTCAAGAACCGCATCCTCAAGAGCGACGTTTCGGAAATTGCCCCCAACGTGCGCAAGATGCTGCGCCTGGACGAACCGGCCAAGCTGCGCGAAGCGCTGGAAAAGCTCAACGCTTCCTGACCCCGCCGGCACCGGGGTGCGACGATTTGTCACATTCCCGGAACAGGCACCATTGCCGACAATCCGCCCTTTCGTAATCAATAAAAAACGAAGGGGTATTCATGGATCACCGCATCCGGCCGCTGGCGCTCGCCATGGCGTTCGCCTTTGCCATTCCCGCCCAGGCCCAGGATAGTGCAGCCATGGCGGAAATCGTCGTCAGCGCCGAGCGCGACCGGACCGCCGGCAGCACCACCCAGCTTGAAGGCGAAGCCCTGCGCCGCCAGGGTGCGCGCAGCAGCGACGTTGCCGGCCTGCTGCAGGATGTCCCCGGGGTCAGTTTCTACGGCGCCGGTGCCGTCTCCAGCCTGCCGGCCATCCACGGCCTGGCCGACGACCGGCTGCGGATCAAGATCGACGGCATGGACCTGATCGCCAGCTGCCCCAACCACATGAACCCGGCACTGTCCTACCTCGATCCCAGCCAGGTCGGCACGCTCACCGTCTATGCCGGGATCAGCCCGGTCAGCCAGGGGGGTGACAGCATCGGTGGCAGCATCGTCGCCGAAACCCGCGCGCCGGAATTCGCCGCCCCCGGCGAACGCCTGTTCAAGGGTGAAGTCGGCGCCTTCTACCGCAGCAACAACCAGGCGCGCGGCGGCAACGCCAGTGCCACCGCAGCCACCGAAAACATCAGCCTGAGCTATACCGGCGCCTACAGCGAAGCCGACAACTACACCGCTGGTCGCGACTTCAAGAATTACACCGCCACCGGCCGCGCCGGCCACCAGCTCGCCCGCGACGAAGTCGGCTCGACTTCCTACAAGGCCGGCAACCATACCCTCGGTCTGGCGGTGAAGAACGCCAACCACCTGTTCGAGGTCAAGCTCGGCTATCAGGACATGCCGGAACAGCTTTACCCGAACCAGCGCATGGACCTGCTCGACAACGAACAGAAGCGCATCAACCTGCGCTGGCTGGGTGAATACGACTGGGGCAAGCTGGAAGCCCGGGCCTATCACGAGACCGTCGACCATTTCATGGATTTCGGCCGGGACAAGCGTTACTGGTACGGCGCAGCATCTGGCGGTGCGGCGGCGATTGACCCGGTGACCTGCGGGGCAATGAGCGCCACCTGCGCCCAGGGCATGCCAATGTACACCGCAAGCCGGACCACCGGCGCGAGTCTGAAAGCCGATGTCAAACTGAGCGACCAGGATCTGCTGCGTGTCGGGACCGAATTCCAGCGCTATCGCCTCGACGACTGGTGGCCGGCCTCCGGCAGCGGCATGTGGCCGGGCACCTTCGTGAACATCAACGACGGCGAGCGCGACCGCCAGGCCCTGTTCGGCGAATGGGAAAGCCGGGCCAGCGCCAACTGGATGACACTGCTCGGCCTGCGCTATGAACGCGTGACCATGGACGCTGGCGATGTCGCCGGCTACAACCCGGCCGGCGGCGGCAACCAGGGCCGCGATGCCAACCTGTTCAACGCCCGCGACCGCTCGCGCAGCGACAACAACTGGGACCTGACCGCACTCGCCCGCTACACCGCACACGCCGGTCTGGACATCGAATTCGGCTTCGCCCGCAAGACGCGTTCGCCCAGCCTGTACGAAGCCTACCCCTGGTCGACCTGGCAGATGGCTGCCCTGATGAACAATTTCGTCGGCGACGGCAATGGCTACGTCGGCAACCCCGACCTGAAGCCGGAGAAAGCGCACAAACTCTCGGCCACCTTCGACTGGCACGACGTCGAACGCAATCACGAACTCAAGCTGACGCCTTACTACACCCATGTCACCGACTACATCGACGCCGTGCAATGGGATGCCACTGCCAATGCCCCCCGGGCGGTCCCATTGCGCGATCAATTCACGGTGCTGCGCTACGCCAACCACTCGGCCCGCCTGTATGGCTTCGATCTTTCCGGCAAGATGCCGCTGGCCCAATCCAGCATCGGCGAACTCGGCCTGAACGGGATGCTCAGCTACACCCGCGGCAAGAACCGGAAGACCGGCGACGACCTGTACAACATCATGCCGCTCAACGCCAAGCTGACGCTGACGCAGAAGACCGGCGCCTGGGACAACGCCCTGGAAGTCATTGGTGTGGCGAGCAAGAACAAGGTCTCGGAAGTCCGCAACGAAATGAAGACGTCGGGCTACAGCCTGGTCAACCTGCGCTTCAGCCATGCCTGGAAGCAGGTCCGCTTCGATTTCGGCGTCGAGAACCTGTTCGACCGCTATTACGAAATGCCGCTGGGCGGCGCCTACCTGGGCCAGGGGACGACGATGACGACGGCCACCACGACCACCGGCGTCGTCCCGCTGTGGGGCACCCCGGTTCCGGGCATGGGCCGTTCGCTGTATGCCGGCATCAACGTCAAGTTCTGATCCTGCCGCCTGAAGGCAGCCCCGGTCGTCGGTGACCGGGGCTTTTTGCGTTTGCAGAGGAGGGGAAAATGGCTTTTTTCACGATCGATCGCAAAGCGACTGAGCAGCCGGTCCGGCGGCGGCAGCTGGCCTGCGGCGAACGCCTGCATCAGGCCGGCGAGGAAGGCCTGGCCTGGCGACTGCAACGCGGCGTGCTGCGCCTGGACAGCCAGCAGCCTGGCGGTGAACGCTTTGCCAGCCTGGCGATTGGCGGCGACATCGTCGGCTGCGAAACGCTGTTGTTCGGGGTGTATACCTTTTCGGCCAGCGCCCTGACCGATTGCGAACTCAGTCCCTGGCCCGAAGGCGAACAGGCACTGGCCGGTGAGTCGCTGCTCGCCTCGCTCGCCCGCGCCCAGCAGCGGGCCGCCGAGATCGTCGCCCTGCGCGGCGGTCAGGCGGTCGACCGGGTGCTCGGCCTGGTCCGCCTGCTGGCCGGCCAAGATGGCGGCGTGGTGCTGCCGACGCGACAAGCCATCGCCGACATCACCGACCTGCGCTTCGAGACCATCTCGCGCATCGTCAAGCAACTCGAGCGCAGCGGCATCCTGGTGCCGGAACGGATTGCCGGCGTCCACGCGACGCGCAGCTTCCGCTACATGGCCGATCACTGAAAAAGGGAATCCGGAATTGACGACGGGGACCGAAGTCCCCGCCGGCTATCTTTGGTAACAAGGCGCTAGCGGCCCCGGCTATCCGTTTTTAGGCGGCAATAGCGAATTGCTCATCGTTGGCAATTATGGATTTGCTTCATTAACGTCGATCGCCTGACGAGTTGCCTGCGCACCTTTGCCCGCCCTGTCGAAACCAGTACACCCCCAACCAAACGCACTGCAGCCAATGCCCTTGGGTGGAGGTGAGGGGAATCGAACCCCTGTCCAGAACGCCTCCAGATTGCTGGAATTACAACCATGGAAACCATTATGGGGGCAGGGGGGCGGTTTTTCAACCGCCGTTCGTCGGCTGGCGCTCAGGCCTCGCGCTCGGCAGCCAGCAGACGCTCGCAGTAGCGAGCGATCAGGTCGACTTCGAGATTGACCTTGCTGCCCGGCTGCAGACGGTTCAGCGTGGTGTTTTCCAGCGTGTGCGGGATCAGGTTGATGGTGAAGTCGGTGCCCTTGACCTCGTTGGTCGTCAGGCTGGTACCGTCGACGACGATAGAACCCTTGCGCGCGATGAACTTGGCAATTTCCTTCGGCGCGCGAATTTCCAGCAGGCGGTTGTCGCCGACCGGGTCGAAACGCAGGACTTCGCCGACGCCGTCGACATGGCCGGAAACCAGGTGGCCGCCGATCACGTCGTTGAGGCGCAGGGCCTTTTCCAGATTGACCGGACCCGGTGCGTCGAGGCCGACGGTGCAGGACAGGGTCTCGGGCGACACGTCGACCTGGAAGGCACTGCCTTCCCTTCCGACCACGGTCAGACAGACGCCGTTGTGGGCAATCGAGTCGCCGAGGGCGACATCGTCGATGTTGAGGCGGCCGGCTTCGACCGTCAGGCGGTAACCGACTTCGCGCGGCGTGAGTTTGGTGATGCGGCCAACCGCCGCGACAATTCCAGAGAACATGGCAGGATCCGGGGTGGGAAAAATGGCGACTTTATCACGCCAGCCAGGCCAATTCCCTGCCTAGAGTGTGGTTTCGATACCGTATTTTTTCGCCACGGTGACGTAGAGCTGGCGTGCCGAGACCACCTTCGGACTTTTGCGGTCCTTGCGCTGCGCCCGCTGCAGGTAGTCGAAAGCCCGTTCGGCGAGCGTGGGACTCCAGCCCTTCTGGTCCATCAGGGTATAGATGGCCTTGGCCGCATTGACCAGGAATTGCAGATTGGGCACCTGGTCGGCGGCCTGCATCAGGAGGTGTACCGAGCCTTCGAAATCGCCGGCGCGCGCCGCCATGACGCCCTTGTTGTTGAGCTCGACGATCTCGCGACCGACCTGTTCGAGCAGCGCCTTGCCGGCATCCGGACGGCCGGTCTTGGCGAAGACATCGGTGATGTGACCGATCAGGTGGGTGTCTTCGTGATTTTCGGCAGCGACCTGGCGCATGATTTTTTCCGCGTCCGCCGGCTTGCCGGTCGCATAGCAGGCGTGCGCCAGATCGATGGCCAGGCGCTGCGAAACGCCGCGACCCTTGCTGTGGCTTTCGGCTTCGACCTCGCCCTGCAGCGACAAGGCGTGATCGACCAGTTGCTTGGCCTTCTCCGGGGCACCCTCGGCTTCCAGGCAGAGGCTTTCGCTGACCAGGGCAGCCAGTTCGGCCTGCTTGTCGCCGCGCAGTTCGCGCTTCATCTCGGCCGTCACCTTGCGCGATGCCTCGACATCGCCGCGTTCGACCAGAACCCGCGACAGGTTGGCGAAATCGTCCACGGTGCGCAGACTGGAGCCCTTGCTGCGGGCAATGACCTTGCTGTAGGCCTTCTCCGCCGCCAGCAGATCCTTGTTGCGGGCGGCCACATCGCCGACCAAGCGTTGCCGCACGGTATTGTGCGGCGACACATCGGCGGCACGCTGCAGTACAGTCTGGGCTTCCTTCAGCTTGCCCTGGGCTTCGTGCACCGAGGCCAGGAAGTCGTAAGTCGAGAGAAAATCCGGCGCTTCCTGCAAGACCTGCTCGGCCAGTTGCTCGGCTTCGTCGAGCGCGTTGCGGTCGCGCAGCGCGGTGGCCAGGCCCATCTTTGCCCAGGGCGCGATGCGTCCTTCGAGCACACGCCGGTAAACGGCTTCGGCCTCGCCAGTCTGGCCCAGTTGATGCAGCAACTCCCCCTTGAAGCGCAGGGCGTCGTACTGATACATCGGTTGTTGCTGGATGACCCGGTCGCAGGCGGCGATGGCCTCGTGCAATTCGCCGCGCTCGATCTGCTCGTAGATCTTGCGCAATACATGTTTCTTGTAGATCGACCGCACCAGCCGCGCCTGCAACTGCTCCGAGGTAAACGGCTTGATCAGGTAGTCGTCCGGCGACAATTCGGCCAGCGCCACCACGTTGGTGTAGCTGCGCTCGCTGGTAATGATCATGTACACCGTTGCCAGCGGAATCAGGTGGGCATGGCGCAGTTCCTCGAGCAACTGCTGGCCGTCACGGCCGTCATCGAGCACGAAATCGGACAGGATGATGTCGAAGCGGTTGCCCTTGACCTGGCGGATCACCTCGGCCGAACTGCCCGCACCGTGCACCGCCGTAACGCCGAGCGCACCGAGCATCAGGCGCAGCGAATCGCGTGCCGGCGAGTGCCGGTCGACGATCAGGACGCGCTTTTTGGTCAGCGACTGCTGCAGGACAAGGAGCATCTCCTCATCGTCAAGCGCGCCAAGGCTGTTGCCTGCTGGTGTGTTCATTTCGGCAAATTACTTGAGTTCATCATGCAGGGCAAGACGCGCCCGAGGCCTTCCGCCTGTTGCCGGGCTAAGCCTGTGATTTTTCAGCAAGCTGACGTAAAATCGCCGGTCCCATACTGCGCCGCAACATTCCCATTCCGATGCTCTACCCCACCCGTTTCGATGTCATCGTTGTCGGCGGCGGCCATGCCGGCACCGAAGCTGCGCTCGCCGCAGCCCGGTCGGGGGCGAACACGCTGCTGCTGACGCATAACCTCGACACGCTCGGGGCGATGAGCTGCAACCCGTCGATCGGCGGCATCGGCAAGGGCCATCTGGTACGCGAAGTCGATGCCCTGGGCGGCGCGATGGCGGCAGCGACCGACGAGTCCGGCATCCAGTTCCGCATCCTCAATGCCTCGAAGGGTCCGGCCGTCCGCGCCACCCGCGCCCAGGCCGACCGCGTGCTGTACAAGCAGGCGATCCGCACGCGCCTGGAAAACCAGCCGAACCTGACCATCTTCGCCCAGGCCTGCGATGACCTCATCGTCGAAGGCGACAAGGTCTGCGGCGCCGTCACCCAACTGGGCATCCGCTTCCTGGCCGAGGCCGTCGTGCTCACCGCCGGCACCTTCCTCAACGGCAAGATCCACGTCGGCCTGGAAAACTACACCGGCGGGCGCATGGGCGATCCGCCATCGGTGTCGCTGGCCGCGCGTCTGAAAGAATTGAACCTGCCGCAAGGCCGCCTGAAGACCGGCACGCCGCCGCGCCTGGACGGCAAGACCATCGACTTCACAGTGATGGAAGAGCAGCACTCGGACGATCCGCTGCCGGTGTTTTCCTTCCTCGGCAACGCGGCGCAGCACCCGCAGCAGTTGCCGTGCTGGATCACCGAGACCAACGAGAAGACGCACGACATCATCCGCAGCGGGCTGGACCGCTCGCCGATGTACACCGGCGTCATCGAGGGCGTCGGCCCGCGTTATTGCCCGTCGATCGAGGACAAGATCCACCGCTTCGCCGACAAGACCCAGCACAACGTCTTCCTCGAACCGGAAGGCCTGACCACGCACGAGATTTACCCGAACGGCGTGTCCACCAGCCTGCCTTTCGACATCCAGCTGGCGCTGGTGCGCTCGATTCGGGGCATGGAGAACGTGCACATCCTGCGTCCCGGCTACGCCATCGAATACGACTTCTACGACCCGCGCGGCCTCAAGGACACGCTGGAAACCAAGGCCATCAACGGCCTCTTCTTCGCCGGCCAGATCAACGGCACCACCGGTTACGAGGAAGCGGCAGCGCAGGGCCTGTTGGCCGGCATCAACGCGGTGAATTACGTCCGTGGCCGCGACGGCTGGTGTCCGAAGCGCAACGAAGCCTACCTCGGCGTGCTGGTCGACGACCTGATCACGCGCGGCGTCTCCGACCCTTACCGGATGTTCACCAGCCGTGCCGAATTCCGACTGAGCCTGCGCGAGGACAACGCCGACCTGCGCCTGACCGAACAGGGCCGGACGCTCGGCCTGGTCGACGATGCGCGCTGGGACGCCTTCTGCCGCAAACGTGACGCCATCGCCGCCGAACAGGAGCGCTTGAAGGCGACCTGGGTCAATCCCAAGATCGTTCCGGCCGAGGACAGCATCCGCGTGCTCGGCAAGGCCATCGAGCATGAATACAATCTGTTCGACCTGCTGCGCCGTCCGGAAGTCACTTACGCCAGCCTGCTGACCTTACCCGGCGCAGGCGAAGGCCAGAGCGACCCGCAGGTCGTCGAGCAACTCGAGATTTCTGCCAAGTACCAGGGCTACATCGACCGCCAGGCCGAGGAAGTGGCCAAATCGGCCAGCTATGAGAACACGCCGCTGCCGGCCGATCTCGACTACTCGACGGTGGCCGGCCTGTCGAACGAAGTAAAGCAGAAGCTCAAGCTGCATCAGCCGCAGACCATCGGCCAGGCCTCGCGCATCCAGGGCGTGACGCCGGCGGCGATCTCGCTGCTGCTGATCCACCTGAAACGTTTCAAGCTGTCGCAAGCCGCATGAGCACGATCACCCTCGCCAGCGGCCTGGCTGAACTCGGCCTCGACCTGCCCGACACCACCCAGCAGCAACTGCTCGCCTTCCGCGACCTGCTGCTCAAGTGGAACAAGACCTACAACCTGACCGCGCTACGCGATCCGGAACAAGCGATCTCGCATCATCTGCTCGATTCGCTGGCCATCCTGCCGCACGTCGGCGACGGGGCGCTGCTCGACGTCGGTTCCGGCGGCGGCCTGCCGGGCATCCCGCTGGCCATCGCCCGGCCGCAACTGTCGGTGCGCATGGTCGATACCGTGCAGAAGAAGGCGACCTTCCTGCAGCAGGCAGCGATCCAGCTCGGGCTGAAGAACGTCGCCGTCGACCACGCCCGGGTCGAGGAATTGACCGGCCAGTATGCCCAGATCAGTTCGCGCGCCTTCGCCGAACTCAAGCTTTTCGTCGAACTGACGCGTCATCTGCTGGCCCCCGGCGGCCGCTGGCTGGCCATGAAGGGCGTCCGCCCGGACGACGAAATCGCTGCGCTGCCGGCGGACATCGTCGTTGACCAGGTGATCCGCCTGCACGTACCCGGCCTCGACGCCGAAAGACATCTCATCCTCCTGAAAGCGGGCTCATGAAAGTACTCGCCATCACCAACCAGAAGGGCGGCGTCGGCAAGACGACCACCGCCGTCAACCTCGCCGCCTCGCTCGGGGCCGAAGGTCAACGCGTGCTGCTGATCGACATGGATCCGCAGGGCAACGCGACCACCGGCGCCGGCATCACCAAGAAGGAAGCGCTGCCGACGGTCTATCAGCTGCTGATCGGCGCCGCCTCCCTGGTCGAAGTCTGCATCAAGACCGAGTTCGGATTCGATGTGCTGCCGGCCAACCGCGAACTGGCCGGCGCCGAAGTCGAACTGATCGAGCTCGACCGCCGCGAATACCGGCTCAAGGAAGCGCTGGCGCAGAATCACGACGAGTACGATTTCGTCCTCATCGACTGCCCGCCGGCACTCAACATGCTGACCGTCAATGCCCTGGTCGCCGCCGATTCGGTGCTGATCCCGATGCAGTGCGAGTACTACGCGCTCGAAGGCCTGTCCGACCTCGTCGAGACGCTGCGCAAGGTGCGTCACCACCTGAATTCGCGGCTCGAGGTCGAAGGCCTGCTGCGGACCATGTACAACGGCCAGAGCACGCTTACCCAGCAGGTCTCGAACGAGCTCGAGAGCCACTTCGGCGACAAGGTCTACAAGACCATCGTGCCGCGTAACGTCCGCCTGGCCGAAGCGCCGTCGTACGGCAAGCCGGTCATCGCCTTTGACAAAAATTCGAAGGGTGCGCTGGCCTACAGCGCACTCGCCCAGGAAATTCTTGAAAGGGTCGCCAAATGATCAAGATGAAGGGACTCGGCCGCGGCCTCGACGCGCTGCTCGCCGGCAGCGATGCCAAACCCGAAGACGAACTGCGCAATCTGCCGGTGGACCGCCTCAAGCCCGGCAAATACCAGCCGCGCACGCAGATGGACCCGGCGTCGCTGGCCGAGCTGGCCAGCTCGATCAAGGCCCAGGGCGTGATGCAGCCGATCCTGGTGCGCGCCGTCGACAAGACGCCGGGCGCCGAGCGCTACGAGATCATCGCCGGTGAACGCCGCTGGCGCGCCGCCCAGCAGGCCGGCCTGAGCGAAGTGCCGGTGCTGGTGCGCAGCATTCCCGACGAGCAGGCGCTGGCGATGGCGCTGATCGAGAACATCCAGCGCGAGAATCTCAACCCGCTCGAAGAAGCCCAGGGCCTGCAGCGCCTGATCGACGAATTCGGCCTGACCCACCAGCAAGCCGCCGACGCCGTCGGCCGTTCGCGCCCGGCCGCGTCCAACCTGCTGCGCCTGCTGCAACTGGCCGCACCGGTGCAGGAACTGCTGATGACCGGCAAGCTTGACATGGGCCACGCCCGCGCGCTGCTGCCGCTGCCCGGCGCCCAGCAGGTCGCGGTGGCCCAGCGCATCGTCCAGAAGGGTCTGTCGGTGCGCGAAGCCGAACGCCTCGTCCAGCAGATCGTCAATCCGCCGAAGCAAACTGCCGCGCCGCCGGTCGACCGTGACCTGCTGCGTCTGCAGGAAGAAATTTCCGATGCCGTCGGTGCCGCCGTTGCGATTCGCAGCAACAAGAAGGGGGCCGGCAAGATCACCATCGAATTTGGCGACCTTGAGCAACTCGAAGGCATCCTCGGACGGCTTCGTTAAGCGGATTTGGGGGCATGCTGCATTGCGGTAAACCCTTAATTTTCATTGACGGTAATTTTTGAAGTCTTGTATCATTTAGGTCTGTGTGGCACAGCCGGCTAAGGATTGCATGACACCATGTTGAGAGCGATATATCTGCAACTTGGTGCAGCATTGATAACAGCAGTTCTGGCCGGTGTGATCGTGGGTACGCGGGGGCTTGTTTCAGTTGGGTTTGCGGCAGTGGCCGCGATACTGCCCAATCTGTTCTTTGCCGTCCGGCTGACGATGTTGAAAAATCGCCCCGGGGCATCCTACGCGGCGAATTTCTTCATCGGTGAGTTCCTCAAGATTGCGGCCACCATCGGAATTCTGGCAATCGCCATCAAGGGATATCCCGAGATGCACTGGCCGAGCTTGCTGATCGGCCTGGCGATTGTCCTGCATGCAGGTTTTTTAGCTTTTTGGAAGAGATAACATGGCCGCAGGTAGCGCAGCACCGACATCTGGCGAGTACATCGTCCACCACTTGACCCACCTCAACACCACTGGTCACGCGCAAAAAGCCGTCGTAGACTGGTCCGTGCTCAACATCGACACGCTGTTTTACTCTGTCGTGCTCGGTCTGGCCACCATCTTCATCCTCTGGCTGGCTGCCCGCAAGGCCACTTCCGGTGTGCCTGGCCGCTTCCAGGCTGCGATTGAAATCCTGGTCGACATGGTTTCCGAGCAGGCCAAGGGCATCGTGCACAGCGCCGAATCGCGTAAGTTCGTCTCGCCGCTGGCGCTGACGGTCTTCGTCTGGATCTTCTTCATGAACGCCATGGACCTGGTGCCGGTCGATCTGCTGCCGCGTATCGGTGAAATGTTCGGCATCCATTACCAGCGCGTGGTCGCCACCGCCGACCTGAACGCCGCACTGGGCATGTCGATCGGCGTGCTGCTGATCTGCATCTACTACAACATCAAGATCAAGGGCATCGGCGGCTGGATTCACGAGCTCTTCACCGCCCCGTTCGGTAGCCATCCGCTGCTCTATCCGGTCAATTTCGTCATGCAGATGATCGAATTCGTCGCCAAGACCGTTTCCCACGGCATGCGACTGTTCGGCAACATGTACGCCGGCGAACTGGTATTCATGCTGATCGCGCTGCTCGGCGGCACCGCCACCGTCTTCGGTTTCGTCGGTCACGTCATTGCCGGTTCGATCTGGGCCATCTTCCACATCATGATCATCACGCTGCAAGCCTTCATCTTCATGATGCTGACGCTGGTCTATGTCGGTCAGGCCCACGAAGCGCACTAAGCAGTACCGTTTTTGCAGTACCCAACAGATTTAACGTAGTAACCCTGTTTTCGCTTTACCTTTTCATTACTTAAACTTAGCAAGGAGTTGTCATGGAACACGTTCTCGGTTTTGTTGCTCTGGCTGCCGGCCTGATCATTGGTCTGGGTGCTATCGGTGCCTGTATCGGTATCGGCCTCATGGGCGGCAAATACATTGAAGCATCGGCTCGCCAGCCGGAGCTGATGAACGCCCTGCAGACCAAGATGTTCCTGCTGGCCGGTCTGATCGATGCCGCCTTCCTGATCGGCGTCGGTATCGCCATGATGTTTGCCTTCGCCAACCCGTTCCAACTGGTTTAATTGATCCTCTTCGATCAACCCTTTAGAAGAGGACTAGAACCGTGAATCTGAACGCAACGTTGTTTGCACAGCTCGTTGTGTTCTTCATTCTGGCGTGGTTCACGATGCAATTCGTGTGGCCGCCCATTGTGAAGGCGCTCGACGAGCGTGCGAAGAAGATCGCGGATGGTCTGGCTGCTGCTGAACGCGGCAAGCAAGATCTCGAACTGGCCACCAAGCGCTCCACGGATGCCCTCCGTGAAGGCAAGGAAAAGGCTGCTGAACTGATCGCCAACGCTGAAAAGCGCGGCGCCCAACTGATCGAGGAAGCCAAGGCTAACGCCAAGGCCGAAGCCGACCGCATCGTCGCCGGTGCCAAGGCTGAAATCGAACAGGAGGCCGTCCGTGCCAAGGAACAGCTTCGCGAACAGGTCGCTGCCCTGGTGGTCACCGGCGCCGAGCAAATTCTGCGCCGCGAGATCAATGCACAGGCTCATTCCGACATTCTGGCCACGATCAAACAGGATCTGTAAAGCTTATGGCTGAATCCGTCACCATCGCTCGCCCCTACGCCGACGCCGCTTTCAAGCTGGCCAAGGAAAGCGGGGCCCAGGGCATCTGGTCGCAGCGCCTGCAAAGGCTGGCGCTGATCGCCCAGGACGGGGACATGGCTCAGGTCATGGGCAATCCCCGGCTCTCCGCTGAACAGATAGCAGAATTGTTCATTTCGTTGTCCGACGACAACGACCCGATTCTCGCCAATTTCGTTCGTACCCTCGCAGAAAACCGGCGTCTCGCACTCCTGCCGGAGATTTCCCGGCTTTTCGATCTGGCCCGCAGCCAGGAAGAAGGGGTCCAGGAGGCGGTGGTGTACTCCGCATTCCCGATTGACGATGCTCAGGTCGCTGCTCTGCGGCAGCAACTGGAACCCCGTTTCGGAACCCGCCTGACCGCCCGCGTCGAAATCGACGCGAGTCTGATCGGTGGTGTGCGGGTCACCGTCGGTGACCAGATGCTGGATGCTTCAGTCCGCGGCAAACTCGACGCGATGGCCGTGGCACTGAACAACTAGGAGATTTTCATGCAGTTGAATCCTTCCGAAATTTCTGAACTGATCAAGAGCAAGATCCAGAACCTGCAAGGCGCATCGGAAGTGCGTACGCAGGGCACCGTGGTTTCCGTCACTGACGGTATCTGCCGCGTGCATGGCTTGCAGGACGTCATGCAAGGTGAAATGCTGGAGTTCCCCGGCAACACCATCGGCATGGCACTCAACCTCGAGCGCGACTCCGTCGGCGCCGTTATCCTGGGCGAATACGAGCACATCTCCGAAGGCGACGTCGTCAAGACGACCGGTCGCATTCTGGAAGTGCCGGTTGGTCCGGAACTGCTTGGCCGCGTGGTCAACACCCTCGGTCAGCCGATCGACGGCAAGGGCCCGATCAACGCCAAGGAAACCGACAAGCTGGAAAAGGTCGCCCCGGGCGTCATCTGGCGTAAGTCCGTTTCGCAGCCGGTGCAGACCGGTCTGAAGTGCGTCGACTCGATGGTTCCGGTTGGCCGTGGCCAGCGCGAACTGATCATCGGCGACCGCCAGACCGGCAAGACCGCCGTTGCTGTCGATGCGATCATCAACCAGAAGGGCAAGAACCTGTTCTGCGTTTATGTCGCCGTCGGCCAGAAGGCTTCCACCATCGCCAACGTCGTTCGCAAGCTCGAAGAGCACGGCGCCATGGAATACACAATCGTCGTTGCTGCTTCCGCTTCGGAATCGGCCGCACTGCAGTACCTGGCACCGTACGCCGGCTGCACGATGGGCGAATACTTCCGTGACCGTGGTCAAGACGCACTGATCGTTTATGACGATCTGACCAAGCAGGCCTGGGGCTACCGTCAGGTTTCCCTGCTGCTGCGCCGTCCGCCGGGCCGCGAAGCCTATCCGGGCGACGTCTTCTATCTCCACTCCCGCCTGCTGGAACGCGCTGCCCGCGTCTCCGAAGAATGGGTCGAGAAGTTCACCAACGGCGAAGTCAAGGGCAAGAGCGGTTCGCTGACCGCCCTGCCGGTGATCGAAACCCAGGCTGGTGACGTTTCCGCTTTCGTTCCGACCAACGTGATCTCCATCACCGACGGTCAGATCTTCCTGGAAACCGACCTCTTCAACGCCGGTATCCGTCCCGCGATCAACGCCGGTATCTCGGTGTCCCGCGTCGGTGGCGCTGCCCAGACCAAGCTGATCAAGAAGCTCGGCGGCGGTGTCCGTCTGGCCCTGGCCCAGTACCGCGAACTGGCTGCCTTCGCGCAGTTTGCTTCCGATCTGGACGAAGCCACCCGCAAGCAGCTCGAGCGCGGCCGTCTGGTGACCGAACTGATGAAGCAGCCGCAGTACGCTCCGATGAGCATCTCCGAAATGGCCGTCACGCTGTACGCAGCTGACAAGGGCTACTTCGATGATGTCGAAGTCAAGCGCGCACTCGAATGCGAAAAGGCCATGATCAGCTACCTCAAGTCGAACCACGCCGAAGTCATGAACACCATGGAATCGTCGGCCGACCTGAGCGGTGATACCGAAAAGGCACTGGCTGCCGGCATCCAGGCTTTCAAGAGCACCTGGGCCTGATCTTAGGAGAACGCCATGCCTAGCGGCAAGGAAATTCGCAACAAGATCAAGAGCGTAGAAAACACGCGCAAGATCACCAAGGCCATGGAGATGGTGGCCGCATCCAAAATGCGCAAGGCGCAGGACCGGATGCGGGCTGCCCGCCCCTATGGCGAGAAGATCCGGCGTGTGGCCAGCAACCTGTCGCACGCGCTGACCGAGTACAAGCATCCGTTCCTCGAAAAGCGCGAGCAGAAGGCCATTGGTATCGTCCTCGTCACTTCCGACAAGGGCCTCTGCGGTGGTCTGAACTCCAACGTCCTGCGCCTGGTTCTGGGCAAGATGAAGGAACTCGACAGCCAGAAGATCAATTTCCAGGCGACCTGTATTGGTAACAAGGGTCTGGGTTTCATGCAGCGCGCCGGTGCGAAGGTTGTCTCGCACGTCATCGCGCTGGGTGACACCCCGCACCTGGAAAAGCTGATCGGCCCGCTCAAGATCCAGCTCGACGCCTACATGAAGGGCGAAATCGACGCGCTGTACATCGGCTACACCCGCTTCATCAACACGATGAAGCAGGAACCGGTTTTCGAAAAGCTGCTCCCGCTGGCTGACGACGTCGTCAAGACCGATCATCAGCCGGGTTGGGACTATGTCTACGAGCCGGAAGCCCAGCCAGTTATCGACGATCTGTTGATCCGCTATGTCGAAGCTTTGATTTATCAGGCCGTGGCTGAAAACATGGCCTCCGAGCAATCTGCCCGGATGGTCGCCATGAAGTCTGCTTCCGATAACGCCAAGAACGTCATCGGTGAATTGAAGCTGGTCTATAACAAGGCCCGTCAGGCCGCGATTACCAAGGAACTCTCGGAAATCGTCAGCGGCGCCGCCGCAGTCTGACGCAAGCGCGAAGCTTTTAATTATTGGGGATTTGAATATGAGTCAAGGTTCCATCGTTCAGTGTATCGGCGCAGTTGTGGACATCCACTTCCCGCGCGACGCGATGCCGAAGGTCTACGACGCACTCAAGCTCGACGCCTCCGAAGAAAATGGCATGGTTGAAGCCGGCCTGACCTTCGAAGTGCAGCAGCAACTGGGTGACGGCGTCGTCCGTACCATCGCCATGGGTTCATCCGACGGCCTGCGCCGCGGCATGAAAATCAACAACACCGGTGCCGGCATTTCCGTGCCGGTCGGTATGGGCACGCTGGGTCGCATCATGGACGTGCTCGGCCGTCCGATCGACGAAGCCGGTCCGATCGAAAGCGACGAACTGCGTGAAATCCACGCCGCCGCGCCGAAGTTCGACGAACTGTCGTCCTCCGTCGATCTGCTCGAAACCGGCATCAAGGTTATCGACCTGATCTGCCCGTTCGCCAAGGGCGGCAAGGTCGGCCTGTTCGGCGGCGCCGGGGTCGGCAAGACCGTCAACATGATGGAGCTGATCAACAACATCGCCAAGCAACACTCGGGTCTGTCCGTGTTTGCCGGTGTTGGTGAGCGTACCCGCGAAGGTAACGACTTCTATCATGAAATGAAGGACTCCAACGTTCTCGACAAGGTCGCGATGGTGTTCGGTCAGATGAACGAACCCCCGGGCAACCGTCTGCGCGTTGCGCTGACCGGTCTGACCATGGCCGAGCGTTTCCGTGACGACGGTCGTGACATCCTGTTCTTCGTCGACAACATCTACCGCTACACCCTGGCCGGTACCGAAGTGTCCGCACTGCTCGGCCGTATGCCTTCCGCCGTGGGCTACCAGCCGACGCTGGCTGAAGAAATGGGTCGTCTGCAAGAGCGTATCACCTCGACCAAGGTTGGCTCGATCACCTCCATCCAGGCCGTTTACGTGCCTGCCGATGACTTGACCGACCCGTCCCCGGCCACCACCTTCCTGCACTTGGACTCCACGGTCGTGCTGTCGCGTGACATCGCCTCGCTGGGTATCTACCCGGCCGTCGATCCGCTCGACTCCACCTCCCGCCAGCTCGACCCGCAGGTCGTCGGTGAAGAGCACTACGCAGTGGCTCGTGCCGTGCAGATGAACCTGCAGCGCTACAAGGAACTGCGCGACATCATCGCGATTCTGGGTATGGACGAACTGTCGCCGGAAGACAAGCTGGCCGTCAGCCGCGCCCGTAAGATCCAGCGCTTCCTGTCGCAGCCCTTCCACGTTGCCGAAGTGTTCACCGGTTCCCCGGGCAAGTTCGTTCCGCTCAAGGAAACCATCAAGGGCTTCAAGGGCATCGTCAGCGGCGAGTACGATCACCTGCCGGAACAGGCCTTCTACATGGTCGGCGGCATCGAAGAAGCTGTCGAAAAGGCGAAGACGCTGCAGTAATGCAGCTTCAGCATAGGAGCCAGTAATGGTTATGACCGTTCATTGTGATGTCGTCAGTGCCGAAGAATCGATTTTCTCCGGCCTGGTGGAAATCGCAGTGTTCCCCGGCGAAGCCGGGGAACTCGGCATCCTGCCGCAACATACCCCGTTGCTGACCCGCATCAAGCCCGGCACCATCCGTCTCAAGGTGCCGGACCAAAGCGAGTTTGAGCTGGTGTATGTCTCCGGTGGCATGCTGGAAGTCCAGCCCGACACGATTACTGTGTTGGCGGACACCGCGATTCGCGCCCACGACCTGGACGAAGCCAAGGCCCTCGAGGCCAAGCGTCACGCCGAAGAAGCGCTGGCCAACCGCCAGGCCGAAATGGACTACGCGGCCGCCGAAGCCGAACTGGCCCAGGCAATCGCCCAGTTGCAGGCAATCCAGCGTCTGCGCAAGCATACCCACTGAGAATTCCCTTCCCAGTCAAAAAAAGGCAGCCTCGGCTGCCTTTTTTCTTTTCCTGTGTGCTTTGATCAGCCCCCAAGTCGGGCGATACGCTTTTCCAGGCGGGCCATTTCATCGCGCAGGCCATCAACATCGCGGATGAATTCACCGGCGGCGGCCGGCGAGACGAGCAGCCCCGCTTCTTCGGTCGCATATTCGACCAGATTGCCGGACAGGCGTCCGGCGCCGCTACGCATTTCATGCATCAGCCGGCTGCCGGCCAGCGACAGCCGACGGGCCGGAATATCGCCGACCAGCGCCGCCAGATCGCCTTCGATATCCCAGCGAAGATTGCGGAACACGAAAGCCAGGGTCTCGGCAACGTCGGCCGAACCGCTAAGGCGCGCCGATGACATCACGCTTTCCCGTTCCAGCAGCAGTTTGGCCGGAAAGTCTTCGTTCAATTCTATGGTCACATCGGGATCGCCGCTCTGCTCGGCCGCCTGCAACAGGCCCCGGCCGTCGATGCACAGCGTCAGCGCCAGCGGCCCGGCACGCAGGCAGACATGCGCACCGGCGTGACGCCGCAGCCGTTCCACCGCCCAGGGCGAAGCCTCCAGCACATGGTTCAGCGGCTTGACGATCAAGGCTTCAAGCTGACTCATTGCTGACCCGGATCAGAACTTGAAACCCCGATGCAGGGCAACGACGCCCAGCGCCATGTTGAAATACTCGACCTTCTCGAAACCGACGCCTTCCATCATGCCCTTCAGGGTCTCCTGGTCGGGGTGCATGCGGATCGACTCGGAGAGATAGCGATAGCTGTCGGCGTCCTTGGTAACCATCTGGCCTATGCGCGGGATCACCTGGAAGGAGTAGAAATCGTAAGCCGGGGCCAGCGGCTTCCAGACTTGTGAAAATTCCAGCACCAGCAGACGGCCACCGGGACGCAACACACGGCGCATTTCCGCCAGCGCCTGGTCCTTGTGGGTCATGTTGCGCAAGCCAAAGGCCACGGTGACGCAATCGAACCAGTCGTCGGGGAAGGGCAGCTTCTCGGCATCGCATTGCGCCACCGGCAACATGTAGCCCTTGTCGGCCAGGCGGTCGCGACCGCGTGCCAGCATCGCGTTGTTGATGTCGGTGAGCCAGACCTGACCGGTTTTACCAACCCGCTTGGCGAAGGCCAGCGACAGGTCGCCGGTGCCACCGGCCACGTCAAGTACGCGCGAGCCTTCGCGGACACCGCTGCGCTGGATGGCAAAGGCTTTCCACAGACGGTGCATGCCCCCCGACATCAGGTCGTTCATCAGGTCGTAACGGCTGGCGACCGAATCGAAAACGCCACGGACGCGGCGGGCTTTTTCCTGTTCGGCGACCGATTCGTAGCCGAAATGCGTTGTTTCTTTGTTCATGACGATCAGTGGTGATGGCTACAGGATGAACCGCCGGACTTCGGCGTGGTGTCGATATCGCGGGACGCCCCCTGGACTTCGAGCAAGCGCAGGTACTCTGCCCACAGCTCGTCGTGATGGACGGCGAGGTTATAGAGCAGGTCCCAGGTGTAGAGGCCACTGTCGTGACCGTCGGAGAAAACCAGCTTCAAGGCATAGGTGCCGCTGGGTTCAATGGCCAGCAAGTCGACGTTGCGCTTGCCGACCTGCAGGGTTTCCTGGCCCGGCCCATGCCCCCGCGCTTCGGCAGACGGGGTGAACACCCGCAGGTATTCGAAATCGAGACGATACGACTGCTCGCCGTAGCCCAGTTCGAGCACACGGCTAAGCTTGTGCAAACGGATGACATCCGGGATCGGGGTGTCCTTTTCCATGCCGGCCATAATTTCCTCCATGCCAGACCGGCTAGTTTACCCTGAAGCAAGCGGACTGCGGTGCTTCACAGTTCGACGATGCTGATCCGTTCGAAATCGGCCTGGCGATTGAGCACGTGATTCATCCGGATACGTCGGTGGCCATTCCCATCCATCACCTCCAGCTCGCGGCCGGCGTGGTAGAAACCGGGCGGCAAAACCAGCGACACCTCTTCGCCAATCGCGGGCATCGGTGGCAGGATGAACGCCGGGGCAAAACGCTCGATGGTCGGAACCCCGACCTGATCCAGCGGCCGGAAACCAATTCCCCGGGGGATCCCGGGTAGCGTGGCCAGACCGACAATCAGGCCGCCAGCGGACTCCTGCATCAGCCAGGTGGCGTAAGCCAGCAGGAAACGTTCACCATCGTGCGGACAAACAGCCATCAGTTGTCCATGCAGGACACGCTGTCCACTTTCGCTGCGTCCCAGACGGAAACCATTGGCCGAATGATTGATCACCGACCATCGCTCGACGGGGAAATCCGCACGCGGCCGGATCAGCAGTGCCTGACCCGGATCGGCACGATCCCGGAAAGTGAATAGTTGCTCGAAATCCCCGCGGGAATAGGCAAGGGCGGAATCGGGTTGCTCGAACGGCTCGCCTGTGACATGGAAGTAAATGGCCTCGAACCCGGTCACCACACGGGCGATACCCTCGCTGGCGAAACGCCGGAAACGCCTTGCCGAGGTCGATTGTGACCAGGGCTTGACCAGATGTTCGAGCAATCTGGCGACATGGCTGCTGCTCTCTTCGCCCAGGCCGAGTTGCGAGGGCGTGAAGCGCATGCGCAACTGGCCCAGGGCATGATCGATTTGCAGACCCAGGCGGCCGGTATCCAGTCGGCGCACGTCCTGCGCCGAGCCTTCGATGGCAGCGCTGGGATGCAGGGGCAAATCCTTCATCAGTTCGACGACGTAGGGCGGCAGTTCGAGATCGTTTTCCAGCGCGCCAATGCCGACCAGGGGCGCCCACATCGACGCCCAGCGGCGGATCAGGTTGAGATTGCGCACGCTGTTGCTGTACGGACTGGCAACGTCGATCAGCAGCAGGGTGACATAGGCCGCCGCACAATGCGTCGCCTGGACACTGTTTTCCAGGGGGTCGCTGACCGGCATGAAAGCGATGCCCCATTCCTCGGCCGTTTCGAAAAACCCATGAAGATCGAGCCAGACACCCGGCGGCAATTCGCGGCGGGCGCGGTAGTGCTCGAGAATCACCATTCCGTTGTAGTAGATGCAACGGTGCAGGATGGTCGCCATCAAGGCCTGGTAGTTGGGCTCTTCGGTGGCCGGTTCCTCCAGACTGGCGCACAAGGCGTAGGCACGCCCCATCTTGCGCCACGCCTGGACGACCATCAGGAAAGCCTGTTCCTCGTCGAGCGACAGTGGCACAGCCTTGTTGTGATAACTGCGGGCCATTTCCTCTTCGACAAAGCACAGCGGTGCCCGAGCCTGTTCCAGCAACTGGAAGAACACACCGGGGTCGGGTGGCGAGGCCAGCAAGGCATCGAGGAAATCGATCAACTGCCGTTCGGCCACCGCTGGATTGGCCAGCATCAGGCTCGACAGGTAATCCATGCCGGTCACCAGATCGACAACCTGGCCCAGATCAGTTTGCTGCCTGTTGCTCATTATTGTTCTCCCTGCCCCAAGTGACGAACGATGGCGGCGATCAGCCGGGCGTCGTCAGGTCCGCAACGTTGCGTCGTCCCTTCACGCTGAGCCTTGCCCCAGACCGGCTCGGGGAAGAAACGGTCGTCACGCCAGCGGGGAATGACATGCCAGTGCACATGGGGAACGACGTTGCCGAAACTGGCCAGATTGATCTTGTCCGGATTCCAGCACTCGCGCAGCGCTGCCTCGACGGCGAATACGACCTGCATCAGCCGATTGCGCGCGGCTACCGGCAAATCGCTCATCTCGCGCACATGTTCGTTCCAGATCACCCGGCAAAACCCGGGCAGGACCGGGTCATCGACACGGATCACGCGGCAGTCATCGGATGTCCATAGGACATCTCCGCCTGGTCCGGAACACAGTTCGCAAGTGCTGTCAGTCACGATAAATTCCCGTTGTTTTGCATAGCATTGCACCAGCCAATGCGAACTGCAAGTGGCTGGTGCAAGATGTCCCGGGATTCTACTGAAGGTGGGCGGCTGCCGACTCAGAGCAAAACGCGTTCGATGCCACCGGAATTGGCCTTGCCGACGTATTCCGCCATCCAGTTGTCGCCGAGCAGGTGCTTGGCCATCTCGACGACGATGTAGTCGGCCTTCGTGCCGGCATCGTCGTCGTAACGACTCAGACCCTGCAGGCAGGCCGGGCAGGAAGTCAGGATCTTGACCTCGCCCTGGAAACCGTCGGCACGCAACTTCTCGGCGCCCTTTTCAATCTCCTGCTGCTTGCGGAACTTCACCTGGGTGGCGATATCCGGACGCGAGTAGGCAAAGGAGCCGGAATCGCCGCAACAGCGGTCGGTCAGCGGCACATCCTGGCCCATCAGCGTCTTGGTCACGGCCAGTGGGTTGTAGGCTTTCATCGGCGTGTGGCAGGGATCGTGGTACATGTAGCGCGTCCCTTCGACACCGTCCAGCTTCAGGCCCTTTTCCATCAGGTACTCGTGGATGTCGAGCAGGCGGCAACCCGGGAAGATCTTCTCGAACTGGTATTTCTGCAACTGATCCATGCAGGTGCCGCAGGAGACGATCACCGTCTTGATGTCGAGATAGTTCAGCGTATTGGCGACACGGTGGAAGAGCACGCGGTTGTCGGTGGTGATCTTCTGGCCCTTGTCGTCATCGCCGGACGAGGTCTGCGGATAGCCGCAGCACAGGTAACCGGGCGGCAGCACGGTGGTCGCGCCGACTTCGTAGAGCATGGCCTGGGTCGCCAGGCCGACCTGCGAGAACAGGCGCTCGGAACCGCAGCCCGGGAAGTAGAAGACGGCGTCCGAATCCTCGGTCGTCTTCTTCGGGTTGCGGATCACCGGGATGACCTTGTCGTCCTCGATGTCGAGCAGGGCGCGCGAAGTACGCTTGGGCAGGTTGCCCGGCATCGGCCGGTTGAGGAAGTGGATGACCTGGGTCTTGACCGTTGGCGCGCCGAGCGAGGCCGGCGGATGCTTGCGCGTCTCCTGAACCAGGCCGAGCGCCTTGGCCGCCTTGTGCGCCAGGCGCTGGGCCTTGAAGCCGAAGTCCATCATGACGCCGCGCATCAGCTTGATCGTCGCCGGGTCTTTCAGGTTCAGGTAGGTCATCGCCGCCGCGGTGCCGGGGCTGAAACGCTTCTTGTCCTGCTTGCGCAGGAAGTTGCGCATGGCCACCGAAACATCGCCGAAATCGATGTCGACCGGGCAGGGCTTCTCGCAGCGGTGGCAGACCGTGCAATGGTCGGCGACGTCGTTGAACTCATCGAAGTGCTTCAACGAGATGCCGCGCCGGGTCTGCTCTTCATAAAGGAAGGCTTCAACCAGCAGCGAGGTGGCGAGAATCTTGTTGCGCGGTGAATACAGAAGGTTGGCGCGCGGCACATGGGTCGAACAGACCGGTTTGCACTTGCCGCAGCGCAGGCAGTCCTTGACCATGTCGGATATCTTGCCGATCTCGGATTGCTCCATGATCAGCGATTCGGTGCCGAGCAGGCTGAACGACGGCGTGTAGGCGTTGGTCAGGTCGCCGCCGTGCATCAGCTTGCCCTTGTTGAAACGCCCTTCCGGATCGACCTTCTGCTTGTAGGCACGGAAGGGGCCGATTTCTTCCTCGGTCAGGAACTCCAGTTTGGTGATGCCGATCCCGTGCTCGCCGGAAATGACACCGTCGAGCCCACGCGCCAGGTGCATGATGCGCTCGACCGCCTTGTTGGCCGTCTGCAGCATCGCGTAGTTGTCGGAATTGACCGGAATGTTGGTGTGCACGTTGCCGTCACCGGCGTGCATGTGCAGCGCGACGAAAACGCGGCCGCGCAGGACTTCCTTGTGAATCGCCTCGATCCGTTCGAGGATCGGCCGGTACAGCGCACCATCGAAGATCTTGGCCAGGCGCGCCTTCAGCTCCTGCTTCCACGAGGTGCGCACGGAATAATCCTGCAGCCGGTGGAAGAGGGTGGGGTTGGCGGCCTTGTTGCTCAGTTCGCCGGCGACCACGCCATACGAGGCGAAGCGCGACTCGGCTTCGGCCAGCGGCAGGTCGAGGTTCTCCAGCAGCCATTCCCAGCGCAGGCGGACGGCCTCGACATAGTCCAGGGCAGCCTGCCGGCGGTCGCCGATGAGCACATCCTTGTCGAGGTTGGCGTCGCCCGAGTGCAGCGGCAGGTCGCCCTTGAGGAAATCGGCCAGCGCATCGCACAGCGCCAGCTTGTTCTGCGTCGACAGCTCGATGTTGATGCGCTCGATGCCGTCGCAGTATTCACCCATGCGCGGCAGCGGGATGACCACATCCTCGTTGACCTTGAAGGCGTTGGTGTGGCGCGAGATGGCGGCAGTGCGCGAACGGTCGAGCCAGAATTTCTTGCGCGTCTCGGCGTCGACCGCAATGAAGCCTTCAGCGGCGCGCAGATTGCACATGCGAACGACCTCCGAGGCGGCGGCCATCACTGCCCTCTCGTCGTGGCCGACGATGTCGCCGATCAGCACCATCTTTGGCCGACCGTGGCGCTTGGCCTTGGTCGCGTAGCCGACGGCCTTCACATAGCGCTCGTCGAGGTGTTCGAGGCCGGCCAGCTGCACGCCAGCCGCATGGCCGGCGCCGCCCGGCTTGAAGTAGTCGGTGATCTCGACGATGGCCGGCACCGCTTCGCGGACCTGGCCGAAGAACTCCAGACAGACGGTGCGCGTCACCGGCGGCATCTTGTGCAGTACCCAGCGGGCGGCGACGATGATGCCGTCGGTGCCTTCCTTCTGCACGCCGGGAATGCCGCCGAGGAACTTGTCGGTGACGTCCTTGCCCAGGCCGGTCTTGCGGCAGGCGGCACCGGGCATGACCAGCACTTCCTCGCCGAGCGGCTTCTTGCCGGAAGGATCGAAGCGCTTGACGCGGAATTCGACGTTTTCCTGCTCGTGGATCTTGCCGTAATTGTGATTGACGCGTTCGACTTCCAGCCAGTTGCCGTCCGGATCGACCATCTTCCACCAGGCCAGGTTGTCGAGCGCGGTGCCCCACAGCACGGCTTTCTTGCCGCCGGCGTTCATGGCGATGTTGCCGCCGATGCACGAAGCGGAAGCCGAAGTCGGGTCGACGGCAAAGACGCGACCGGCCGCGCTGGCGGCTTCGGATACGCGGTCGGTGACCACGCCAGCGCCGGTGCGGATGGTCGCATAGGGCGTTTCATGGCCGGCCAGCACCAGTTCCTCGACCGGACCGAGGTCGATCAATTTCTCGGTATTGATCACCGCCGAATGGGGCGTCAGCGGCACGGCGCCACCGGTGTAGCCGGTACCACCGCCACGCGGGATGATGGTCAGGCCGGCTTCGAAACAGCCACGGACGAGATGGGCAATTTCTTCTTCGGTATCCGGGTAGAGGACAACGAAGGGATACTCGACGCGCCAGTCGGTGGCGTCGGTGACGTGCGAGACGCGGGCCAGGCCGTCGAAAGCGATGTTGTCGCGGCGGGTATGCTTGCCCAGCACCTTGAGCACCTTGCGGCGCAGGTCGATGGCCTCGCCGAAACGCGCCTCGAAACGGTCCACGGCCTGCTGCGCGGCGACGACCAGGCGGCGGACCTTTTCCGAACGCTCGGGATCCTCGGCCTCGCTCTCGGCACGGCGTTTCTCGACTTCCTTCAGGCGATGGCGCAGGGCGCTGACCAGCGCGTCGCGACGCTCGCGGTTGTCGAGCAGGTCGTCTTCCAGGTAAGGGTTGCGCTGGACCACCCAGATGTCGCCCAGCACCTCGTAGAGCATCCGCGCCGAACGGCCGGTGACGCGCTCGCCGCGCAGTTCGTCGAGGATCGCCCAGTTGTCGGCACCGAGCAGGCGGATGACGATTTCGCGGTCAGAGAACGAGGTGTAGTTATAGGGGATTTCGCGCAGGCGGGCGGTCATGGAAGCAGCCGTGATCTGTCAAAAGAAGGATTTTAGCGTATTGCGGCGCAACACGCGGGGCCGGTAGACCCGAGTGGGAAGCTCGGGTTCATTGATTTTGCCGACAACAGCACGATTGCTCGCTGACAGCACCTTGATTTACGACAATGGAATACACTGACAGCCATATGTAATGGGCTAGGCCAAAAATTCATCGCAGAAAAGTTAAACAATAGTTAGCAATTTGCTAATAAAATCCCATGTACCAGATTGTCTACACCCGTGATGCGCTGAAGTCCTTGAAGGCGATGCCGCGCAACGCATCGCTGCAGATACGCAACAAGATCGAGTTGCTGGCAGCAGATCCTTTCGTGGCAAACAACAACGTCCGCAAGCTGGTTGGCCGCGAGGCCTATCGTTTGCGTGTCGGCGACTGGCGAGTGATTTATGAAATCGAAGGCGGGCAACTGATCATTCATGTACTGACGGTGGCGCCGCGAGGAGGTGCTTATCAATGACCGGCATTCAATTTATCGAGCGGGATGGCAAACGCGAGTTTGCAGTCATTCCTATTGAACTGTTCGAAAGGCTTTCGGCAGCCATGGAAGACGCCCAGGATGCCGCGCTGTTTGACGCGGTGCGCGCAGCCGACGACGGTTTTCGCATTCCCGCCGCAGTCGCGAATGCAATTCTGGATGGAGAACAGCCGGTGAAGGTCTGGCGCGAGCAGCGCGGCCTGACCCAAGACGCGCTGGCTGCCAGGGCCGGGATCAGCAAGCCCTATCTTTGCCAGATAGAAACCCGAAAGCGGGTTGGTGCGCTCAAGACCTTGCGAGCAATTGCAGAAGCGCTGGCGGTAAGCCTGAATGATCTTCATGAAGCTTGAACCCTTATCCTCCGCGGTGCTTGGCCTTTACGCCGCCTGCGCCACCAGCCAGTAACGCGCGAACTTGCCGAGCGCCATGAACAGGCAGCAGGGTAGCCAGTGCAGGCGCAGCCAGCCGGCGGCGACGCACAGCGCATCGCCGACCAGCGGCAGCCAGGAGAAGAACAGGGCGGGGCTGCCCCAGCGTTGCAGGTGATGCATCTGCGGCAGACGGTCGAGCTGCTGCCAGCGCGGCAGGAAGCGGCCGCAGGCCCACGAGGTCATGCCGCCGAGCGTGTTGCCGAGTGTGGCCAGGGCCAGCGCGGTCGATTTCTGTTCCGGATGCAGTTGCAGGAAGCCCCACAACACGGCTTCCGAACCGCCGGGCAAGAGCGTTGCGGCGAGAAAACTGCTCAAGAAAAGGCCGGCAAGCCCTTGTTCCGCCGTGACGTTTATCCACTCCACCCGTAGAATCTCCCTTTTGCCCAGCCCGAATCAGATCATGCACCCGGATTATCTCGAAAAAGTCCTCAACGCCCAGGTTTACGATGTCGCAGTGGAAACACCGCTGGACCTGGCCGGCAACCTGTCGACCCGGGTACACAACCGAATCTGGCTCAAGCGCGAGGACATGCAACCGGTATTTTCGTTCAAGCTGCGCGGCGCCTATAACAAGATCGCCAGCCTGTCGGCGGAAAAACTCAAGCGCGGCGTGATCTGCGCGTCGGCCGGCAACCACGCCCAGGGCGTAGCGCTGTCGGCAGCCAAGGTCGGCTGCCGGGCGGTCATCGTCATGCCGGTGTCGACGCCGGGGATCAAGATCGAGGCGGTCAAGCGGCGCGGCGGCGAGGTCGTGCTGCACGGCGATTCCTACGACGAAGCCTACGCCCACGCGCTGGAACTGGAAAAATCGGAAAAGCTGACCTTCGTCCATCCCTTCGACGACCCGGAAGTCATCGCCGGCCAGGGCACCACGGCGATGGAAATCCTGCGCCAGCATTCACGGCACAACGGCCCGATCCACGCCGTTTTCTGCGCCATCGGCGGTGGCGGGCTGGCCGCAGGCGTGGCCGCCTACATCAAGCGCTTGCGCCCGGAAATCAAGGTCATCGGCGTCGAGACCTTCGACGCTGACGCGATGAAGCAGTCGATCGAGAAGGGCCATCGCGTGCGCCTGCCCCAGGTTGGGCTGTTCGCCGACGGTACCGCGGTCAAGTTCGTCGGCGAGGAAACGTTCCGCCTGTGCAAGGAATACCTTGACGAGGTCATCCTGGTCGACACCGACGCCATCTGTGCGGCGATCAAGGATGTCTTCGAGGATACGCGCTCGATTCTCGAACCCTCTGGCGCGCTGGCTGTCGCCGGGGCCAAGGAATACGCCCGCCAGAACAAGCTCAAGGACAAGAACCTGGTCGCCGTGACTTCCGGCGCCAACATGAACTTCGACCGCCTGCGCTTCGTCGCCGAGCGTGCCGAATTCGGCGAGCAGCGCGAAGCAGTGTTTGCCGTGACGCTGCCGGAGAAACCGGGCGCCTACAAGAAATTCCTGTCACTGATCGGCAAGCGCAGCATCACCGAGTTCAACTACCGCTACCACACGGCAAGCGAAGCGCATGTTTTCGTCGGCGTGCAGGTCACTGACCGCAAGGAATCGCTGAAACTGGTCGACAGCCTGCAGAAGCACGGCTATCCGACGCTCGATTTGAGCGACGACGAAATGGCCAAGAATCATGTCCGGCACTTGGTCGGCGGGCACGCCCCGGCGGTTTGCGAGCAGGGCATGCGCGAACTGCTGTACCGCTTCGAGTTTCCCGAACGGCCGGGTGCCTTGATGAATTTCCTGAGCCAGATGAGCGCCGGCTGGAACATCAGCCTGTTCCATTACCGCAACCACGGCGCCGACTACGGGCGCGTGCTGGTCGGCATGCAGGTGCCGCCAGCGGAAATGAAGCAGTTCCGCGAGTTCCTGAAGAACCTCGGCTACGCGCACTGGGACGAAAGCGAGAACCCGGCGTACAAGCTCTTCCTCGGCTAAGCAAGAAAGCGCATAAGAAATTGCGATTTCCGTCTTTGCCATGATCGTCGCCCCCGCTAGACTGCCGCAAATACTTCCCGGAGAACATCGATGAACATCGCCAAGGACATCAGCGCACTGGTCGGCAACACGCCGCTGGTCCAGATCAATCGACTGGACGGCGGCAGCGGCGCGACCGTCGTCGCCAAGCTGGAGTTCTTCAACCCCGGCCACAGCGTCAAGGATCGCATCGCCGTCGCCATGCTCGACGCCGCCATTGCCGCCGGCAAGATCGGCCCGGACAGCGTCGTGCTCGAACCAACTTCGGGCAATACCGGCATCGGCCTGGCGATGGTCTGCGCGGCGCGCGGCATCAAGTGCGCGTTCACCATGCCCGAGACGATGAGCCGCGAACGCAAGCTGCTGCTCAAGGCCTACGGTGCCGAACTGATCCTGACCCCGGGACCGGAAGGCATGGGCGGTGCCATCGCCAAGGCCAGTGCGCTGGCTGAAGCCGATGCGAAGTATTTCATTCCGCAGCAGTTCGAAAATCCGGCCAACCCCGAAGTCCACCGTCAGACGACCGCCGAGGAAATCTGGCGCGACACCGACGGCCAGGTCGACATCTTCGTTGCCGGCGTCGGCACCGGCGGCACCGTCACCGGGGTCGGCGAGGTGCTCAAGGCAAAGAAACCCGGCGTCCGCGTCGTCGCCGTCGAACCCGATGCTTCGCCGGTGCTGTCCGGCGGCCAGAAGGGCCCGCACCCGATCCAGGGCATCGGCGCCGGTTTCGTCCCGGGCGTGCTCAACACCGGCGTCTACGACGAAGTCATCCGGGTCCGTAACGACGACGCCTTTGCCACCGCACGCCAGATGGCAACCGAGGAGGGGCTGCTGGTCGGCATCTCGTCCGGCGCCGCCACCTGGGCCGCACTCGAACTGGCCCGCCGGCCGGAAAACGCCGGCAAGCTGATCGTCGTCCTCATTCCGTCTTGCGGCGAACGCTACCTGTCCACGGCCCTTTACGAACACCTCGACGTTTGAACGATTTCAGCACCGTCATCGACCGGCGCGGCTCCGACTCGATCAAGTGGCGCCGCTACGCCAGCCGTGACATCCTGCCGCTGTGGGTCGCCGACATGGATTTCGCGGCGCCACCGGCCGTCGTCAGCGCCTTGCAGCAACGCATCGCCCACCCGGTTTTCGGTTACGCCCACCCTTGGCCGTCGCTGACGGAGTCAGTGCTTGCTCACCTTGAAAGCGAATACAACTGGTGCATCGACGCCGAGTCGATCGTCTGGTTGCCGGGGCTGGTCAGCGGCCTGAACATCGCCTGCCATGCCGTCGACGGCGACGTCCTGACGGCGACCCCAATCTACCCGCCTTTCCTGTCGGCACCGCGCTTGTCCGGACGCAATCTGCACTGCGTCGACCTGGCCGAAATCGTTGACGGCTGGCGCTGGGACCAGGATACCCTGCAGGCGGCGACCACCGAAACCAGCCGCCTGTTCCTGCTCTGCCACCCACACAACCCGGTCGGCCGTTGCTGGACCCACGCGGAATTGCTCGACCTGGCCGACTACGCCGAACGCAACGACCTGATCGTCTGTTCCGACGAAATCCATTGCGGCCTGATCCTCGACACCGACAAGAAGCACATCCCGTTCGCCAGCCTGTCGCCCGCAGCGGCGAGGCGCAGCATCACGCTGATGGCGCCGTCCAAGACCTTCAACATTCCCGGACTCGGCTGCGCCTTCGCGGTCATTCCCGACGCCGCGCTGCGCCGCCGCTTCCTGCGGGCGATGGACGGCATCGTGCCACATGTGAACGTGCTCGGCCTGGTGGCCTGCGAAGCAGCCTACCGCGACTGCGCCGACTGGCACCGCGAACTGCTCGCCGTGCTGCGGACCAACCGCGACCGCGTCGAAGCTGCCGTGCGCAGTCAAGCCGGCCTGCGCATGCAACACGTCGAAGCCACCTATCTGGCCTGGATCGACGTGCGCGGACTGGGACTCGAAAACCCGCATGCCCATTTCGAGGCGCACGGTCTTGGCCTATCGGACGGTCGCGATTTTGGCGCCCCCGGCTGGTTGCGCCTGAATTTCGGCTGCCCGCCGGCGACCCTGGACGAAGCCCTGCGTCGCCTGGCGACCGCCTGTTCGGCAGCATGACGGCCTACCAGATCACCCTGCTGCTACTGGTAACCGGCATCCTCGCCCAGGCCGTCGCCGGCGGCGTCGCTTTCGAATGCGCGCTGCTGCGTCGCCTGCCGTCCGGCAGCCGTGGCCTGTGGTTCGTCCTCGGCTGTGGCAGCCTGCTGCTCGGCCTGCATCACGGGTACACGCTGGAACTGGCGATGAAAACCGGCCTGTTTGACCTACGTCAGGCGCTGCTGGCTACGCTGGCCGGCATCTGCTGCGCCGTCGCGCTGGTCGGACTCAGTCGCCGGGCCTGAAGGCACCGGCTTCGGTCACGATCCAGTCGAGCCGTTGATCATGCGATTCCGGACGGATGCTGTCGACGCGGTTGATCTCGAAACCGACCCCGACGGTCAGCGGGCGAGGTGCCAGGGCGGCCAGCGTACGGTCGAAATAGCCGCCGCCGTAGCCCAGCCGGTAGCCGGCCGGATCGAAACCGTTGAGCGGCAGCAGGATCAGCGCCGGGACCAGCCACTCGCCGTCGACCGGGGTCGGAATGCCGTAGCGGTCTTCCAGCAGACGACTCGTTGCCGTCCACGCGCGAAAGCGCAACGGCGCGTCTGTCTCGACCACCACCGGCAAAGCGGCCCGAGCACCGGCCTGACGCCAGGATTCGGCAAGCTCGCGCAGATCCGGTTCGTGCTTGATCGGCCAGCAAAAAGCGAAACTTTCCGGCACCGCGAACGTCGACCGCAGGTGCTCGCCAATGCGCGCCGACAAACAACCATGCTCCGCCCCGGAAAGCAGGCTGCGCCGGGTCACCATCTCTCGTCGCAAGGCCTTACGCCAGGCCGTGCTATCCTCGAAATCATCGTTCATCCGGCCAATCTAGCATGAAGTTTCGCGCATTACTCGCCGCCCTGGCTATCGCCAGCACCGCATCCGCCCAGACCATCGACGACAGCGTTTTCATCGCCGCGCGCGAAGCCTTCCGGCAAGGCGACGCCAATCGCCTGCAGTCGGCAGTCGCCCGTATCGGTGACCACCCGCTGGCGATCTATGCGGAAAACTACCGCTTGCGCAATCTTCTCGCCCGCAACGACGACAGCGGCATCCCTGCTTTCCTGATCACGCACGACGGCACCCACGCTGCCGAGCGGCTGCGTGCCGACTGGCTGCGCTGGCTGGCCCGGCGTTCCACGTGGAACCTGATCGAGAGCGAATACCCCCGGCTGCTCGCCCCGGAAGCGGAAGTCACCTGCCTCTTCCAGCAAGCCCGCTGGGCGCGCGGCGAGCGCAGCGCGCTGGATGAAGCCAGCCCCTTGTGGCTGACCATGCTCGAACCGCCGGAAGGCTGCCAGCCGCTGCTCGTCAGCCTGGTCAACAGCGGCCGGATCAGTACCGACGACGCCTGGAACCGTGCCCGCCTGCAGATCGAAGCCAACCGCCCGCAATGGGCCCGGCGTACCCTTGACCTGCTACCGGCCGGTCGGGCACCGGATGCCAAGCAGTACGACAACGCGGTGAACAACGCCATGTCCTACCTGGCCCGGCAGACCGGCGACTGGCATGGCACGCGTAACGGTCGGGAGCTGACGGCGATCGCCATTCGCTACGTCGCAGCCAACGATCCCTCGGCCGCCGCCCGCGAACTCGAGCGCCGGGAGAGCCAGTTGCAGGCTGGCGAGGCCCATTGGGCCTGGAGCCAGATCGCCCTCCAGGCAGCCCGCAAGCACCATCCGGAAACCCTGAAATGGTACGGCCGGGCAGGGCGCAGCACGCTGAGCGAAGAAAATCACCAATGGAAGGTGCGCAGCGCCTTGCGCGCCACCGACTGGGGTGCCGTCCGCACCGCCATCGAGGCCATGCCACCGACCCTGGCCAACCGGCCCGAGTGGGTTTACTGGCTGGGTCGCGCCTACAAGGCCGGCGGCCGCCTGAGCGAAGCCGACGCCCTGTTTGCCCGGATTGCCGGTGAAGCGCATTTCTACGGCAACCTGGCCGACGAGGAACTGGGTCGCGTGGTTCTGCCGCCGCCGCGGACCACGCCGCCGAGCAACGACGAGATGCAGGCTGCACGGCGCCACGCCGACCTGCAACGGGCACTGACCCTGTTCCGGCTGGACATGCGCACAGAGGCCGTACGCGAATGGAACTGGGCCCTGCGCGGCATGAGCGACCGCGAGCTGCTGGCCGCCGCCGAGCTTGCCCGCCAGCAACAGATCTGGGACCGCGCCATCAACACCGCCGAACGGACCCGCAACGAACATGACTACACCCTGCGTTTCCTGTCGCCGTTTGCCGAGCAGATCCGTCCGGTCGCCCGCCAGCAATCCGTCGACGACGCCTGGGTATACGGGCTGATGCGCCAGGAAAGCCGCTTCATCACCAATGCCCGCTCCAGCGTCGGCGCCTCCGGCCTGATGCAGTTGATGCCGGCAACCGCCCGCTGGGTGGCCAAGAAGATCGGCCTCGAGGACTTCCACCCGAGCCGGGTCAACGACACCGATGTGAACATCCTGCTGGGCACCTCCTACATGCGCATGGTCATGGAAAACCTCGACAATCATCCGGTCCTGGCTTCCGCCGCCTACAACGCCGGCCCCGGACGGGCCCGCCGCTGGCGGGCCGAGCAGACCATCGAAGGCGCCATCTACGCCGAGACCATTCCCTTCACCGAAACCCGCGATTACGTGAAAAAGGTGATGAGTAACGCCGTCTATTACTCTGCCCTGTTCAACGGTCGCCCGGATTCGCTGAAAACCCGCCTCGGCGTCGTCACCCCGGCCTCGGATGCACCACCCAAGGAACGCGATCTGCCCTGACAGTGCTGCCATAATTTGTCGTTGATGTCACAATGGCGCCTTGGCCATCAACGGCCCTCATGACCACGCCAAAGTCCAACCGTGACCCTGCCCAGCTCAGCCGGCCGCTTTGATCGCTTTCAGGTACTCAAGGCCTGTCGAAGCGCTTTCCTTGACCAGTTGTCGACGCTGCTGCGCGACAGCCGACTGGTGTCCGAAGCCGCCATTTCGGCAATGCTGGGCGGTACCGGTCGCCACTTCGACGCCATGCAGACCAGCCAGCGCACGGGCAGCTTCGAGGAAGAAGCAAAAGGGCTGACCTCATCGAAAATCTCGCTGGTCGGTGATGACGACCTCGAACTCGACATCCGGCTCGACAACCTGTGCAAACGCCTGAGCGAATCGACCAGCGTCCAGCTGTGGAAGACGCATCTGCGCTTCGTCACCCTGCTCGGCCGCCCGGATCTGCCCAAGACGCACAACCCGGTCGGGCCGCAAGCCATCGTTGCCGGCCTGCATTCGCTGTTTGCGGCCGCCGGCGCCAGCTCGCTCGACGAGAAGTTCGATCTGCTCGACCGCATCGAAGCCTTGCTGCGCGAGGGTTTGCCGGTCATTTACACCAACATCGACAGCTTGCTCGACCGGGTTGGCGCCGAAGCCGCCCAACCCGCCATCATCGGCTCCGGCGAAACACCCCGCCCGACTGTCAGCGCCCCCAGCCAGCCAGTACCGCCACCGGTCGCCAGCGAGCCGGCAACGCAAGGCGTAATCGCGCAACTGGCCGGCCGGGCCAGCAAGACCGGCACACCTGTCGCCAGCCAGCGCCTGCTCAGCCAGGCGGCGCTGGACAACCTGATGTTCCGCCTGGAACAGCTCGAACGTAACCAGCGCAACAGCACGGACTTCCTGACCGCGACCTCACCCAAGCTGGAAACACTGATTCCGGGCCTGTTCGCCGAAACCACGGAGCACCCCGCACCGGCCATGGAAGCCGTGCGCGCCCAGGAACTGGGCGTTCCGGCAGCAACCGCCGAAGGCCAGGCCATCGACGCCGTCGGCCAGTTCTATTCGGCGGCCTTCGCCGATCCCGGGCTCCCCGACACACTGAAACTCCAGCTCGCCGAGCTTCAGGTCATCACGGTCAGGCTGGCACTCAAGGACAAGACCCTCTTCTCGCGTGCCGATCACCCGCTGCGCCGACTGATCGACCGCATCGGCGCCCTCTGCATTCCCCTGCCAGCCAACGCCGACCGTCAGCATCCCACGTTCAAAAAAATCGCCGAGGTGATCGCCCAGTTGAAAGGCGGATTCGGCGGCCATAGCGAAGGCATTGCCATCGCGGCCGATGCGGTCGACGAGTTACTCACCGAGCAACTGCACGAAATTTACGGCCAGGCTGCGGCCTATCTGCCCTTGCTGCACCAGCTCGACCGCCGCGACCAGGCCGCCGGCGACATTCGTCGCCTGCTCGAAACACGGGAAATCGACGGCCTGCCGCCGATTTTGCAGGACTTCTTCCGCCAGCACTGGAAACGCCTGCTGGAAAAGGCCTGGTTCGAGGAAGGCATCAGCGGCCCCAGCTGGCAGGCCAATGCCCGGACGCTGTCGACGCTGCTCTGGTCTTTCCGGCCAAAGGCTGTTGGCGAAGAACGCCAGGCCCTGGCGCGCGAACTCCCTGTCGTCCTGAAATCGCTCAAGGCCGGTATGGAGCAGTTGCAACTGCCGGCCGAAACTCAGGCCGGCATTCTCGACGCCTGTTTCGAATTGCAGACGCGAGCCATGCGGGCAAGCGCTGGCCCGGCAGAAGACGGACTCGAACCCGCCATGTCTTTGCCTCGGCCGGGCCGCAACCGGCAGATGACCCAGGGCCGGGTCGAAGCCGGCGACCTGATCCTGCATACGCTGGATCTGCCCGACCCGGCCAGCGGCGAACCGCCCGGATCGCTTCCCGGCCAGGGCACCTGGCTGAGCGTCAATCTGGAAGGCGTAGACCACATCCTCTGCCTGTGCCATCGCAGCCCGGCCAGCGGCCGTAGCCTGCTGTTCAGCCCCGCCCCCCGTCTGGCGCTTGCTATCCACCCACAACTGCTGGACCTGCGGCTACGCGATGGCAGCATTCGCCAGTTCGGCGAGCCGCCGCTGTTTGCCCGCCTGCTGGCGCGGGCACTGGCAGCGGCTGGCTGACGGTCAGACCCTGACGCCGCGCCCGTATTTACCGTAAAATCGCGGTTTCACGAAAACGTTTTCGCGGGGTTACGGATGAGTATCAAAAAGGTCTTGCTGCTGGGGGGTAGCGGTTTTGTCGGTACCTACATCGTCAATCGCCTGGCCCAGCGTGGCATCGAGGTCACCGTACCGACGCGTCGCCGCGAGCGGACCAAGGCGCTAATCATGCAGCCCGGCGTCGACATGCCGGAAGCCAACATCCACTGCCCGGAAACGCTGACCGAACTGGTCCGCGGCCACGATGCGGTGATCAACCTCGTCGGCATCCTGCACAGCCGCGACGTCAAGTTCCCGTACAGCGACGATTTCGCCCGCGCCCACGTCGAATTGCCGAAGAAGATCGTCGCCGCCTGCAAGGCCGCCGGCGTCCGCCGTCTGGTGCACATGAGCGCGCTCAAGGCCGACCCCAAGGGTCCGTCGGAATACCTCGCCTCCAAGGGCGACGGCGAAGCCGTGGTGATGGCTGCCGCCGGCGAACTCGACGTGACCGTGTTCCGCCCGTCGGTGATCTTCGGCCTCGGCGATTCCTTCCTGTCGATGTTCGCCAAGGTGCTCAAGTCGGCGCCGATCTTCCCGCTCGGTTTCGGCCATGCCCGCTTCCAGCCGGTGTGGGTTGCCGATGTCGCCGATGCCTTCGTCGATTCGCTGAGCGATGCCGCCACTTTCGGCCAGGCCTACGACCTGGTCGGCCCGCAGGTGTACACGCTGCGCCAGCTGGTCGATTACACCGCCGCGCTGACCGGCAGCAAGGCCCGCGTCATCGCCCTGTCCGAAGGCTGGGCCTACCTGCAGGCCGGCCTGATGTGGCTGGCACCGAATCCGCTGATGTCGCCCGACAACCTGCGTTCGATGCAGGTCGACAGTGTCGGCGACGGCAACTGCAATGCACCGGCCGGCTGGCAGCCGACCGCCGTCGAAGCCGTGGCGCCGACCTACATCGCGCACCGGACGCCGAAGGGCAAGCTCGACAGCTTCCGCTTCCGCGCCGGCCGCTGAGCGCGTAACGCCCGCCGTGCAGGTTTACATCGTCGGCGGCGCCGTCCGGGACGAACTGCTCGGCCGGCCCTGCGACGACCGCGACTATGTGGTCGTCGGTGCCACCCCGGAAGCCATGCTGGCCGCCGGCTTCCGCCCGGTCGGCAAGGACTTCCCGGTCTTCCTGCACCCCGACAGCCACGAAGAGTATGCGCTCGCTCGCACCGAACGCAAAAGCGGGCGCGGCTACCACGGCTTCACCTTTCACGCCGCTGTCGACGTCACGCTGGAACAGGACCTGGCCCGCCGCGACCTGACCATCAACGCCATGGCGCGCGACAACGAGGGCAGGGTGATCGACCCCTTCAACGGCCAGGGCGACCTGCAGGCAAAAATCCTGCGCCACGTCGGTCCGGCCTTTGCCGAAGACCCGGTGCGCATCTTGCGCATCGCCCGCTTCGCCGCACGCTTCCACGACTTCAGCATCGCCCCGGAAACCCTGACGCTGATGCGTGCCATGGTCACCGACGGCGAGGTCGATCACCTGGTCGCCGAACGCGTCTGGCAAGAGCTGGCCAAGGGACTGATGGAAGCGAAGCCGTCACGGATGTTCGAGGTACTGCGCGAGTGCGGTGCGCTGGTCCGCTTGCTGCCCGAGGTCGACGCCCTGTTCGGCGTACCGCAGCGGGCCGATTACCATCCCGAGATCGACGCCGGCATCCACACGCTGATGGTCATCGACCAGGCCGCCCGCTACGGCTTCCCGCTCACCGTGCGCTACGCCGCGCTGTGCCACGACCTCGGCAAGGCGACGACGCCGGCCGACATCCTGCCCCGGCATATCGGCCACGAGATGCGCAGCGTGGAACGCTGCCAGACAATGAGCGAGCGCCTGCGCGTTCCCAACGAATGCCGCGACCTGGCGCTGCTGATGGCGCGACACCATGGCACCATCCATCGCGCCGGCGAGATGCGTGCGGCAACTCTGGTCGATTTGCTGGAAAAATGCGATGCCCTGCGCCGACCGGCGCGCTTCGGCGAACTGCTCGACACCTGCCGCTGCGACTACACCGGCCGTGCCGGCTGGGAAAACCGCAGCTACGACAGCCCGGACCTGCTGTACAAGGTTTTGGCGGCGGTCAATACCGTCGACGCCGGGCGCATTGCCGCCGATACCAAGGATCGCGGCAAGATTCCGGAACGCATCCGCCTGGCCCGCATCAAAGCCGTCCGCGCCCTGCTAAATGAGGCGGGAGATGAGCCCGAGCAGCAGTGACAGGATGATGATGCTGACAAAGGGGAAATGGTAAACGCGTCCGCGCCAGCGGAAGGCGACATCGCCCGGCAGTTGGCCGAAGCGGATGAAGCGGGCGAGGTGAGGCGTGACCAGTCCGAGCAGGAAGATCGCCACCACCAGCGTCAGTATCCACTTCAACATGTATTCACCCAGCGTGCGAAAGCCCGCATTTAACCACGGCGACAGCCTGAAACCCCATGATAGCAACCCAAGACATTGGCGGACTGGAAGTATTTTCCTGCCTGCCCAACGGCAACACCGACAAACCAGCGCTTCTCTTCATCCACGGCGCCTTTGCCGGCGGCTGGATGTGGACCGAAACCTTCATGCCGCATTTCGCGGCGGCCGGCCATCCCTGTTATGCCCTGTCGCTCCGGGGCCATGGCGGTAGCCAGGGGCACGAGCAGATCAACTGGCTATCGATTGCCGATTACGTCGACGATGTCCGCAGCGTGATCGATGCGCTGGCCATCGACCCGGTACTGCTCGGCCACTCGATGGGCGGCTTCGTCGTGCAGAAATACCTCGAACGCTACCCGGCCCCGGCCGCAGCACTGCTTTGCTCGGTGCCGCCACAAGGCCTGATTGCCGCCCAGTTTCACCTGATGCTGCAGAAGCCGGAACTGTTCCTGGAAATCAACCGTATCCTCGCCGGCAACTACACCGATACCGACACCTTGCGCGATGCGCTGTTCGCCGGTGAGGCCGACCCGGCCATGCTCGCCATCTGGCTGGGCAAGATGCAGAACGAGTCGCAACGGGCCATCTGGGACATGTCGATGTTCAACCTGCCCAACCTCTACCACATGCACCGGCCACCGATGCTGATCGTCGGCGCCGACCAGGATGCGCTGGTGCCAGCCTTCCTGGTCCAGACCACCGCCCACACCTACGGCCAGCCTTCGCACATCCTACACAACATGGGTCACGCCATTACCCATGAAAAGGAATGGCCGCGCGCGGCGGCCATCATTCAGACCTGGCTGGACGGTCTCAGGCCCTGATATCGATGCTGTTGCCGAGGTTGGCCGGGTTGCTGGCCACCTGCGGCAAGGTCTGTAATAGCTGCAGGGCGTTGGCGGCTTCGATATCGATGGCTTTCTTGAGCACCAGCATGCTCGCCTGCATGGCAGTCTGCTGCTGGGTCAGTGCGCCACTGGCACCAACGATTGCGGATACATCCATAGCAGAACTCCCGGTTAACGGCTGATGGTTTCAGTGTAGTCGCAATTTCTATAAACGGCGACTCTGGTCGCCCCGGGAAAAACCGATCAAGGCTTCGTCGATGCCCCGACCAATGGCGATGACCTTGAACAGTTCGCCCATCTCGTGCGGCATGGTCAGTTTCGCCGTGGCTGCCGACGCCCGGAAATAGTCTGCGGTATCGGCCGGAATCCTGGCCAGGTGGTCGAGCACGCCGCAATTCAGCAGGAACTGGCCCTGGTTGGTATAGCCCAGCAAATCCAGGCCGGCGCCGTGAGCGGCGGCGATGATTGCCGTGAAGTCGACGTGCACGGTCAGATCCTGCAAACCCGGCAGATAGAAGGGGTCGGGATGGGCGTGGTGGCGGTAGTGGCACATCAGGGTGCCCTGGCGGCGCTGCGGGTGGTAGAACTCGTGGCGCGGAAAGCCGTAATCGATCAGCAGCAGCATGCCCTGCTGCAGTATCTTCCCCCATTCCGCCGACCAGGCCCGCGCTGCCAGTGAAATCTCGGACAGATAGGCGCCGCCGGTACCGGTTTCATCGGCGATTTCGCGAGCCGCGGCCAGCAGCGCGCCCGTGGCCGGGCGCTCGTTCCACGTGAAACGGCCGTCAGCATCGAGGGCCACACCGCGTTCGCGGATGACATCCTCGTCCCAGACCACCAGATGGGCGGGCAGGGCGTCGAGCAGTTCATTGGCCACCACCACGCCGGAGAATGTTTCCGGCAGCCGGTCCAGCCAGACCACCCGCGACAGCAGATGCGGCGCAGCGGCGGCGATCGTCTCGCGCTGGCGTTCGCGCAGGTCGGGCGACAGATCGAGGATGGCATAGCTGTCGGGCAGACAGCCAAGCTGCTCGAACGCCAGCAGCAAGTCGGTGGCAAGCCGCCCGGAACCCGCGCCGACCTCGATCACGGCCTGGGCAGAAACGGCCATGACCTGGGCGATCTGGGCCGCCAGGGCCTGACCGAACAGCGGCGTCATTTCCGGCGCAGTGACGAAATCCCCGGCCGCCCCGAATTTGCGTGCCCCGGCCGCGTAGTAACCCAGCCCCGGCGCGTAAAGCGCCATTTCCATATAGCGGGCAAAGGACAGGAAGCCGCCTTCGGCGACCACGGTATTGGCAATCGCTTCATGCACCTGCCTGCTGTGGGCAAGGGCATCAGGAGAGGGCGCGGGCAGTTGGCTCATCGGCGGGCAAAGGCTCCATTCTAATTCGCCGGGCCGGTTTGCCGAAGGAAGCGTGTAAACTTGCGGGTTGCTGCAATTCAGCCAGGCCCATCGCGAAGACTTCCCGACCATGAACACGCCCGTATCCGCCAATCTGCAAAAACTCCGCAAATTCCTTGAAGGCCGCACCGGCAAGGCCATCATGGACTACAACATGATCGAGGACGGCGACACCATTCTGGTCTGCTGTTCCGGCGGCAAGGATTCCTACACCCTGCTGGCGATGCTGATGGCGCTGCAGCAGCGGGCGCCGGTCAAGTTCCGCCTGATCGCCATGAACCTCGACCAGAAGCAGCCGGGTTTCCCGGAAGATGTCCTGCCGCGCTATTTCGAATCGCTGGGTATCGAACACCGCATCGTCGAAGCCGACACCTATTCGATCGTCAAGGACAAGATTCCCGAGGGCAAGACCACCTGTTCGCTGTGCTCGCGCCTGCGCCGGGGGATCATCTACCGTACCGCCAAGGAACTTGGCGCCAACAAGATCGCCCTTGGCCACCACCGCGACGACATGGTGCATACGCTGTTCCTGAACATGCTGTTCGGCGGCAAGATGAAGGCCATGCCGCCCAAGCTGGTCACCGACGACAAGGCGCATGTGGTGATCCGGCCGCTGGCCTACTGCTCGGAGGCCGATATCGCCAAGTTCGCCCGCGGCATGGAATTCCCGATCATTCCCTGCAATCTGTGCGGTTCGCAGGAGAACCTGCAGCGGCAGAAGATCAAGGAAATGATGCACGACTGGGACAAGCGCTACCCCGGGCGTACCGAGGCCGTGTTCACCGCGATCCAGAACGTCGTACCGTCCCACCTGGGCGACAACAATCTGTTCGATTTCCGCAATCTGACGCTGGACACCCCGGTCGAACAGGGCGATATCGCGTTCGACAGCGAGGAAATGCCCATCAGCGGCAGCATACCGATCAATCCTGCTGCATGACGGCCCGCTGTCAACCGGCGGACTTCGTCATATAATCAGCCGTCCAACATCCGATCTTGCCCATGAACGCGCAGCACCCGATTCCTGTCATCATGGTTGCCGACATTTCCGGCAGTGCTTCGCTTCACCAGCGTTTGAACGCGCAAGAGGCGGATCGGGCCATTGACCGCTGCATCAAGCGCATGAGCCGCTCGGTCGAGGGCTATCAGGGCAAACTCCTGCAAACCGCCGGCGACGAAATCCTGGCCATTTTCCCGAGTGCCGAATCGGCCTGTCAGTCGGCCATCGACATGCACCAACGGGTCGCCGACCTGCCGCCAATCTCTGGTCACAAGCTGGGCATCCGCATCGCCCTGAACGATAGCGACGGCGCCGAGGCGCCATCGGCCGGCAAGCTGACCAGCATCATGCGCATGGCGGCGCTGGCCACCACCGACCAGATCCTGTGCAGCGGGCCGGTCGTTCAGACCCTGCCGGCCAGCGCCGTCGTTCAGGCCAACCCGCGCCCGGACATCGACAATCTGTTCGAACAGGATGCCGTCGTTCCGGTGTTCCAGATTCACTGGCCCGCACAGAATGGCGCGCCGGCGCCGCAGCACTCGATGTTCGGCCCACTCAGCCACAAGCTGGCCGAGCGCCTGTGCCTGCGCTACCGGGGCAAGGCCTACCTGATCGACGACAGCACCCCGGTCCTCAGTCTGGGACGCGATCCATCCTGTGCCATGTTGATCCAGAACCGCAAGGTGTCACGCATGCACGCTCGCATCGAACGGCGCCGCGATGGTTATTACCTGATCGACACCAGCACCAACGGCAGTTTCCTGAGCATGCAGGGGCGCCAGGAGATCACGCTGCGCAAACATGAAATCCTGCTCGAAGGCAGCGGTGTCGTGTGTTTTGGCAGTTCGCTCAACGATCCGGCAGCTGACCGGGTCGAATTCGAACACCTCTGAGCGACTCGCCGCTAACGCGGCTCAGACGTCGTCGTCGTTCATCATGCGGCTCTGCCGCTCGACGAAGTCCTGCATGCTGTCGATGCCACGATATTGCAGGATGGTGTTGCGTACCGCGGCTTCCATCAACACCGCCAGGTTGCGCCCGGCAGCCACCGGAATCACCACCTTGCGGATCGGCACGCCGAGCACATCCTGGCTTTGTGCGTCGAGCGGCAGACGCGGCGCGTCTTCCATGGCAATCGTGCGCTGCAGGTGCACGATCAGCTTCAATTTCATCTTTCGGCGCGAGGCGGTCTCGCCGAAGATGGTGCGGATATTGAGCAGGCCGAGGCCGCGGACTTCGAGGAAATCGCGCAACATGCCTGGGCAGCGGCCTTCGATGGTGGTCGGCGCGATCCGGGCCATCTCGACCACATCATCGGCGACCAGGCCATGGCCGCGCGAGATCAGCTCCAGCGCCAGTTCGGATTTGCCAACCCCGGAATCGCCGGTAATCAGCACGCCCATGCCGAGCACGTCCATGAACACGCCGTGCAGGCTGATGGTGTCGGCCAGGCGCGCCGACAGGTAGATGCGCAGGTGATCGATGACCGCCGAACAGTGCTTGGGCGACAGGATCAGCGGCACGTCGGCGGCCTTGCAGGCATCGACGATGAATTCGGGGGGCTTCAGGCCGTCGGCGACGATCATCGCCGGCGTGCGGGCCGACAACAAGTCGATGAACATCTGGCCGAAACGCCGCTCGCCGATGCGCATGGCCCAGTCGTACTCGGCCTGCCCCATGACCTGCAGGCGTTCCGGGTGGATGATGTTGATGTGGCCGACGACGTCGGCGCCGTAATTGCTGGCGGCCTTGAGCTCGATGCGCCGGTCGTTGCGCTGACCGGCCAGCCAGTTGAACAACAGCTTTTCGCGGTTGTCCTGGTACAACTGCTCCAGGCTGATGTGCCGCACGGCGCCGGTCAGGACTTCTTGAACAGTGCCAGCACCGCTTCGGCGTCCGGGGCGGCCTGCAAGGCTTCGCGGAAGGCGCGGTCGGAAAAGCGCTGGGCCAGTTCGGACAGGATCTGCAGATGCTCTTCGGTCGCCTGTTCCGGTACCAGCAACACGAACAGCAGGGTGACCGGACGGCCGTCCGGGGAATCGAAGGGGATCGGCGTCGCCAGACGGATCAGCGCGCCGGCGGCCTGCTGGAGGCCCTTGATCCGGCCGTGGGGAATGGCTACACCCTGGCCAAGGCCCGTGGAGCCGAGTTTTTCGCGTGCGAACAGGCTGTCGAAAATCAACGAACGCGACATGTCGAGCCGGCTTTCGAACAGCATGCCGGCCTGTTCGAAAACACGTTTCTTGCTGCTCGCATCCAGGTCAAGCAGGACCTGGTCGGCAGTCAGAATGTTGTCTAGAGGGTTCATGGGAACTTTGCAGCAAAGAAACCGCACCCCGAGGGGTGCGGTCGGTCAGGCTTAGTCGTCGATGTGCATCGACGGCTTTTCGCCACGATGGTGGTCCTGCAGCTTCTGCTTGTACTTCTGGACCTGGCGATCGAGCTTGTCGAACATGGCGTCGATGGCGGCGTAGAGATCGTCCCCGGCTTCCTCGACATGCATGTCCTTGCCCGGAACGTGAACGGTGACTTCGGCCTTCTGCTTCAGCTTTTCAACGGAAAGCACGACGCTGGCGCCGGTAACCTTGTCGAAATGACGGAGCACGGGATCGAGCTTGTTCTCGACGTATTCGCGCAGTGCCGGGGTGACTTCGATATGGTGACCGCTGATTTGCAGATTCATTTTTTCTCCTCTCTCTACAGGGTCTTGCGTAAATTGACCGGTGGGATGTTGAGCGATTCACGGTATTTGGCAACCGTGCGTCGGGCAACGACAATTCCCTGCTGGCCTAGTATTTCGGATAATTGACTATCCGACAAGGGCTTCTTGCCATCTTCCGCCGAAATCAATTGCTTGATCAGGGCACGAATGGCCGTGGCAGAACAGGCACCACCAGTATCGGTGGACACATGGCTGCCGAAGAAGTATTTCAGTTCGAAGATGCCGCGCGGCGTGGCCATGTATTTCTGGCTGGTAACGCGGGAAATCGTCGATTCGTGCAGGCCGAGCAAGTCGGCGATCTCGCGCAGCACCAGTGGCCGCATCGCCACTTCGCCATGTTCGAAGAACTGGCGCTGGCGGTCCACGATGGCCTGGGTGACGCGGTGGATGGTATCGAAACGCTGCTGGATGTTCTTGATCAGCCAGCGGGCTTCCTGCAACTGGCCGCTCAGGTTGCCATTGCCGCGACGCTGGCGGGCAAGGATGTCGGCGTACAGGCGATTGACGCGCAGGCGCGGGTAAGCATCCGGGTTGATGTAGGCGGTCCATTTACCCTTGAGCTTCTTCACGATCACGTCGGGCGTGATGTAGCGCGCTTCGTCCTGTGCGTAACCGGCGGCCGGCCGCGGATTGAGGCTGGTGATCAGCTCGTGCGCGCCGCGCAGGATTTCGTCATCGCAGCCGGTCAGGCGGCGGATCTTGACGAAATCGCGGGCAGCCAGCAATTCCAGGTGCTTGTCGGCAATGGTCAGGGCCAGCGTGCGCTCGGCGCAATCCTCTTCGACCTGCAGTTGCAGCAGCAGACATTCGCGCAGGTCGCGGGCACCGATCCCGGTCGGATCGAAATTCTGGATATGGCGCAGGGCGATTTCGAGCTCCTCGAGCTCGACCTCGTACTCGGGCGGCAGGGTTTCCAGCAGTTCTGCCAGCGGCGTGGCGAGATAGCCGTCGTCGCTGAGTGCTTCGATCAGGAAACGGACCAGACTGCGATCGCGATCGCTCAACTGGGTCATCCCCAGTTGCCAGCCGAGGTGCTCGCGCAGGCTGACGCTGGAAGCGTGGGCGTCCTGCGGATCGTTGTCGTCTTCCTCGTCGCGGCCGGCGCCGGTGAAGGTGCCGGCATCGCTGGACCAGCGATCGTCGTCGACGTCACCGGGCGTCATCGGCGGCTCACCCTGGGCATCCTCACGCGACTCGCTCGCCGGTGCGGGTTCGCTGACCGGCTTGTCGGGCGAATCGAACTGCTGGGCACCGGCGAAGGACTCGCCCGGTCCGTCGTCGTCGCGCTCGAGCATCGGGTTTTCCAGCAGGTAGCGTTCTATTTCCTGCTGCATCTCGACGGTCGACAACTGCAGCAGCTTGATCGACTGCTGTAATTGCGGCGTCAGGGCCAGATGCTGCGAAAGCTTGAGCTGAAGTGCCGGTTTCATTGATGCAATCTTGGTTTGGCGAGATCAGAGGCGGAAATGCTCGCCGAGGTAAACCTTGCGTACACTCTCATTGTCGACAATTTCCTCCGGACGTCCAGAGGAAAGTACATGACCGGCGTTGATGATCACCGCGTGATCGCAGATGCCAAGCGTCTCGCGCACGTTGTGATCGGTGATCAGGACACCGATGCCGCGTTCCTTGAGGAAGCGGATGATTTTCTGGATTTCCAGCACGGCGATCGGATCGACCCCGGCAAACGGCTCGTCGAGCAGGATGAAGCGCGGATTGGTCGCCAGCGCCCGGGCAATTTCAACGCGCCGCCGCTCGCCACCGGACAGTGCCGCTGCATTCACGTGGCGGACATGGGTGATGTGCAGTTCGTTGAGCAGGCTTTCCAGCCGCTGGCTGCACTCTTCGGCCGGCAACTTCTGCAGTTCGAGCACGGCGAGGATGTTTTCTTCGACGTTGAGCTTGCGGAACACCGAGGCTTCCTGCGGCAGGTAGGACAGACCGGTGCGGGCGCGTGTATGCATCGGCTGGTGGGTGAGGCGCTCGTCGTCGATATAGACTTCGCCGCCATCGGCGGCCACCAGGCCGACGATCATGTAGAAACAGGTGGTCTTGCCGGCACCGTTCGGCCCGAGCAGACCGACCACTTCGCCGGAGCGCACCGAGAAGGACACGTCCTCGACGACGGTGCGCGCCTTGTAACGCTTTTTCAGGTTGTGCGCGGACAGAGTGGCGGTTGGCTGGCTCATTCTTCTCTAGCTCCGCGCAGGGTCTGGCGGATCGCTTCTGCAGAAAAGCCGCGATATTGCAGGAAACGCATCTGTTTGGCACGTTCTTCTGCAGATTGGGGGGGCTGCCCGAATTTTTTCGCCCAGATCGCCCGGCAACGTTCACCCTCGTCGCCGGCCTCGGGCAGGGCGGCTTCGATGTCGCCATCGCTGACGCCCTTGTGCCGCAATTCCTGGCGCAGGCGGCCATTGCCGTAGCGATTGGCACGCGCCGAAACGCGCTGGCTGGCATAACGGGTATCCGACAGCAGGTGCTCGGCCTGCAAGGCATCGAGCACCGCCGTCAGGGCTTCTTCACTGTCAGCATGCGCCGCGAGTTTGGCATGCAGCTCGGCCCGGCTGTGATCTCGCCGGGTCAGACACTGCAAGGCACGCACCCGCAGATCAGCCATTGGCGGCCTTGCTCGGCTTGATCACGGTGGTGCTCGCCGCTTCGCGGATGCCGGCTTCAATTTCCTGGGCGATTTCCGGGTGCGACTTGAGGAATTCGCGGGAATTGTCTTTGCCCTGGCCGATCTTCTCGCCCTTGTACGAATACCAGGCGCCGGATTTGTCGACCAGCTTGTGGGCGACGCCCATTTCGACGATCTCGCCCTCGCGGGAAATCCCTTCGCCGTAGAGGATGTCGAAGATGGCTTCGCGGAAGGGCGGGGAAACCTTGTTCTTGACCACCTTGACACGGGTTTCGCTACCGACCACCTCGTCGCCCTTCTTGATCCCGCCGATGCGGCGGATGTCGAGACGGACCGAAGCGTAGAACTTGAGCGCGTTGCCGCCGGTGGTGGTTTCCGGCGAGCCGAACATGACGCCGATCTTCATCCGGATCTGGTTGATGAAGATGACCAGCGTGTTGGTTTTCTTGATGTTGGCGGTCAGCTTGCGCAGCGCCTGCGACATCAGACGGGCGTGCAGGCCGACCATCTGATCGCCCATCTCGCCCTCGATTTCGGCACGCGGGGTGAGCGCGGCCACGGAGTCGACGACGATGATGTCGACCGAGCCGGAACGGACCAGCATGTCGGCGATTTCCAGCGCCTGTTCGCCGGTATCGGGCTGCGAGATCAGCAGTTCGCCGACATTGACACCGAGTTTCTGGGCGTATTGCGGATCGAGCGCATGTTCGGCATCGATGAAGGCAGCGGTACCGCCAAGCTTCTGCATTTCGGCAACGACCTGCAGACAGAGCGTGGTCTTGCCCGACGATTCCGGGCCGTAGATTTCGACCACCCGGCCGCGCGGCAGGCCGCCGACGCCGAGTGCGATGTCGAGGCCGAGCGAACCGGTCGACACGACCTGGATGCCCTCGTCGATTTCGGCATCGCCCATCTTCATGATGGAGCCCTTGCCGAACTGCTTTTCGATCTGTTGCAGCGCTGCGGCGAGCGCCTTTGCCTTGTTGTCGTCCATGTTCATACCTCGAAACGTTGTGTGGATTATGGCACAGGGCCATGGATGGAACAAAAATTGCTCAATGGATACATCGAAAGCCGTTTTGCCGAAATGACAATGGCAATAACGGATTTTAGGGAAGATGACGACAGGCGCGGTATATTCTTCGCCCCTTGCGCAAGCCGCCGGAATTCCGGTTCACCAAACACTGTACAACTATACAGTATTCGATGAAAAAACCATCACTTCGCTTATTTGTCTTCAGCGCCTTGCTGCTGACCACCGCGACCCAGGCCGCACCCGCGCCCTGGCACTGGTGGGTGAGCAAGGCGGACGGTGCGCGCATCTGCATGCAGACCCCGCCGGGCGAGGGCTGGGCCTACAGTCGCGGCCCTTACCGCGATGCCCGGTGCACACTGCCGGCCCGTCGCTGAATGCGCCGCTATCTGCCGCCTGCCGAGCCGCTGACGATCATCCACGTCGATGACGGGCTGGTGGTCGTGGACAAGCCGTCCGGGCTGCTCTCAGTCCCCGGCCGCGGCGAGGACAAGCAGGATTGCGTGATCAGCCGCCTGCAGCGCGACTTCCCGGAAGCGATGATCGCCCACCGGCTCGACATGTCGACCTCGGGACTGCTCGTCGTGGCGCGTGGCGAGGCGATGCAGAAGGCGATGTACAAACTGTTCCGCGACCGCGCCGTGGACAAGCGTTACCTGGCCACGGTCGCTGGCTTGGTCGAAGCGGATGCCGGCGAGATCGACCTGCCGCTGATCTGCGACTGGCCGAACCGCCCCCGGCAGATGGTCAGCCATGAACTGGGCAAGCCTTCGCTGACCCGCTTCCGCGTCATCGAACGCTGCCCGGCCGAACAGCTGACGCGGGTCGAACTTGAACCGGTGACCGGCCGTTCGCACCAGTTGCGCGTCCATCTTGCCGCGCTCGGCCACCCCATCCTGGGCGACGAACTCTACGCCGGCGCTGCCGCCGAACGGGCGCCGCGCCTGTTGTTGCATGCGGCAGAAATTGCCTTCGTCCATCCGCAAAGCGGCAAGCCGGTGAAATTTGTCAGTCCGGCACCGTTTTTTCCCTTCGCCGACGCCGCAATAACCTTATAATCCCTCGCGTTTTCAACCCCTTGCCATCGTCGACCCCACGCCATGCTGATCTGGTTCGTCGTCATCTATCTCGTCATTTCCATCGGCATCGGCCTGTACGCCGCGACCCGGGTTCATAGCGCCCGTGACTACATCGTCGCCGGCCGCAATCTGCCGTTTCCCATCGTCCTGGCCATGGTTTTCGCCACCTGGTTCGGCGCCGAAACGGTACTCGGCATTTCCGCCACCTTCATTGACGAGGGCTTTCGCGGGCTGATCTCCGACCCGCTCGGCGCCTCGGTCTGCCTGGTGCTATTCGGTCTGGTCTTCGCCCGCCCGCTGTATCGCCTCAACCTGCTGACACTGGGCGACTTCTTCCGGGTCCGCTACAACCGCCACACCGAAGTCGCACTATCCACCGCCATCATCATTTCCTATCTGGGCTGGGTCGGCGCCCAGATGGCCGCGCTCGGCCTGGTCTTCAACGTCCTCTCCGACGGCGCCATCGCCGTCAACCACGGCATCCTCATCGGTGCCGGCATCGTCCTCGTCTACACCCTGTTCGGCGGCATGTGGTCGGTGGCGATGACCACCTTCGTCCAGATGATCGTCATCGTCCTCGGCCTGATCTACGTCACCTGGCTGGCCGGTGACATGGCCGGCGGTTTCACGGTGGTGCTCGACAAGGCCAGCAGCGAGGGCAAACTCAACTTCCTGCCGACCGCCGACCTGATCGACATCCTGTCGTGGATTGCCGCGCTGCTGACCATGGCACTGGGCTCGATCCCGCAACAGGACGTGTTCCAGCGCGTCAACGCCTCGAAGAACGAGTGGGTTGCCGTCTGGGGCACCACCATCGGCGGCCTGTCCTACTTCTTCTTCGCCGCCGTGCCGCTGTTCCTGGCCTATTCGGCAACGATCATCGACCCGGCCATGGTCGAGCGTTTCATGGCCGAGGATTCGCAACTGATCCTGCCGCAACTGATCGTCAATTACATGCCGATGGCGGCGCAGATCATCTTCTTCGGCGCCTTGCTGTCGGTGATCATGAGTACCGCCTCGGGCACCTTGCTGGCCCCGGCGGTGACCTTCTCGGAAAACATCCTGCGCGGCTACATCCGCGACATGAGCGACCGCCAGCTGCTGCTCGCCACGCGCGGCGCAGTCGTCGTCTTTACCTGCCTGGTTGCCGCCTACGCGGTGTCGACCAATGCCACCATCCATCACATGGTCGAGAGTGCCTACCGGATCACCCTGTCCGGCGCCTTCGTGCCGCTGGTCGCCGGCCTGTTCTGGCGCCGCGCCAACAACCTCGGCGCCGCGCTGGCAATCACCTTCGGCATCGGCACCTGGCTGTTCTGCGAACTCTTCGTTCCCGAGGGCGACATCGAGCCGCAACTCTACGGCCTGATCGCCAGCGCCATCGGCATGCTGATCGGCGCCTACCTGCGCCCAGCCCGCGACATCGCCACGGCAAGCTGACGCGAACGTGCGCAGGGCCTAGAATTCCACCATGTCCCAACATGGTCGGCGCCCCCTCGTTCTCGCCCGTTACCTGGCACTGGCCTGGTGCGGGCTGATCGTCTACGGCAGCCTGCACCCGTTCAGCGGCTGGCAGGATCTGGGCGTCCCGCTGCTGGCCTTCCTTGAGGCCGGCTGGCCCAAATACTGGACCGCCTTCGACCTGGCCGCCAATGTCGCCGTCTATGTGCCGCTCGGCTTCTTCCTGGTCCTTGCGCTGAGCCGGCTGCCCGGGCGTTTCACCGCCTTGTGCCTGGCCACGCTGCTGGCCGGTGGGCTGAGCCTGGGCATGGAAGTCCTGCAGAACTGGCTGCCGACCCGCATTCCGTCGAACCTCGACCTGGCCTGCAATACCCTGGGCGGACTGATCGGCGCCATCTGGGCGCAGCATCTCGGACCACGGGTATTTTCCCGTCTCGAATCGACGGCCCACCGCCTGCTGGCGCCGCTGCCGCACGGCGAGCTCGGCCTGACCTTGCTGGGCCTGTGGATGATGGTGCCGCTGTCGCCGGAAACCCTGCTGTTCGGCGCCGGCGACCTGCGCCAGTTGCTGTCCTACACGCCGCCGATTCCGTTTTCGGCCGACAGCTATGCGCTGATCGAAGCCGGCATCACCGCCTGCAATGCCGTCGCCGTCGGCCTGATCCTGCGCGGCCTGCTGGCCAGGCGGCGCTTCGCCTACCTGATCGTGCCGATGTTCCTGCTCTGCGGGCTGGCGGTACGCATGCTCGGTGCCGCCATCCTGGTCAGCCCGGCCGAGGCCATGGCCTGGCTGACCCCGGGCGCCCGCCAGGGCCTGCTCGCCGCCGCCGCCGTGCTGCTGCTGAGCCTGTGGTTACCGGCCCGCGCCAGCCTGCTGCTGGCCGCCCTGGCGCTGATCGCCGGCACCCTGCTGGTCAACCTGGCGCCGGCCAATCCGTACTCCGCCGCCGCGCTGGCCGCCTGGCGACAAGGGCACTTTCTCAATTTCAACGGTCTAACCCGGCTGGTCGCCAGCCTCTGGCCCTTCCTGGCGCTGCCTTTCCTGTGGCTGACCGTCAGGGGCATGCGCCGGCGTTCCACGTGAAACGGCGCCGCCTATAATGGCTGGCTCTAACGGAGATCAACAATGAGCTATTTCCAGCACCACGTATTCATCTGCACCAACCAGCGCGAGGGCGGTGAAGCCTGCTGCAACAACGTCGGCGGCAGCGATGCCTTCGCCTACGCCAAGGACCGCATCGGCGCCCTCAAGCGCAATGGCGCCGGCGCCGTGCGCATCAACAAGGCCGGCTGCCTCGGCCGCTGCGACAACGGCCCGGTGATGGTCGTCTACCCCGAAGAAACCTGGTACAGCTTCGTCGATAACGAGGATGTCGAGGAAATCGTCCAGGAACACCTGATCAACGGCCGCGTCGTCGAACGCCTGAAACTATGAAAGTTCTCGAAGAAAAGATCACCGTCGCCGGCCCGGTCGGCAACATCGACGTCATCATGGAGCGCCCGGATGCGCCGCGCGGCATCGCGCTGATCGCCCATCCGCACCCGATCGGTGGCGGTGCCAACACCAACAAGGTTGCCTACACGCTGGCCAAGACCTTCGTCAGCCTGGGCTACGCCGCCTTCCGCCCGAATTTCCGCGGCGTCGGCGGTACTGAAGGCGTGCACGACGAAGGCATCGGCGAAACCGACGACCTGCTCGCCGTATTGCACGATGCCAAACTGCGTTGCGGGGACATCCCGGTAGCGCTGGCCGGTTTTTCCTTCGGCGCCTACTGCCAGACGCGCGTCGGCAAACGCCTGGAAGAAGCCGGTCATCCGGCCCAGCGCCTGGTGCTGGTCGGCACCGCCGCCGGTTTTGTCGAAGGCACGCGCCAGTACGACACCGAGAAGGTGCCGCACGACACCATCGTCATCCACGGATCAAGCGACGAAACCGTGCCGCTGGACAACGTCCTCGCCTGGGCACAGCCGAACGACCTGCCGGTCGTCGTCGTTCCCGGCGCCGATCACTTCTTCCACCGCCGCCTGCACCTGATCCGCGACATCGTCACCCGCGCATGGCGGCATTAAACGTTTCCGGCCTGAAGAAGCGCTACGGCGACAGCGACGTCGTCGCTGGGCTGTCGTTCGCCGTCGAACCCGGTACCTGTTTCGGCCTGCTCGGCCCCAACGGTGCCGGCAAGACGACGACGCTGCGCCTGTGCCTCGGCCTGACTGCGCCAGACGCTGGCGACATCACCCTGGCCGGCCGAGCCATCCCGGCCGACGCGCAAGTCGCCCGGGCCAAGGTCGGCGTCGTGCCGCAGTTCGACAATCTCGACCCGGATTTCACCTGCGCCGAGAACCTGCTCGTCTTCGGCCGCTATTTCGGGCTCAAGGATGCCGACGTCCGCCAACGCATCCCCGCGCTGCTGGAATTCGCCAGCCTGACCAGCAAGGCCGACGCCCGCATCGCCACGCTGTCGGGCGGCATGAAGCGGCGCCTGACCCTGGCCCGCGCGCTGGTGGCCGACCCGGACATCGTCTTCCTCGACGAGCCGACCACCGGCCTCGACCCGCAGGCCCGTCACCTGATCTGGGAACGCCTGAAGAAACTGAAATCGGCCGGCAAGACCCTGATCCTGACCACGCATTTCATGGACGAGGCCGAGCGCCTCTGTGACCGCCTGATCGTCATCGACCACGGCCGCAAGATCGCCGAAGGCAGCCCGCGCGAACTGATCGCCACACACATCGAACCGCAGGTCGTCGAAGTCTTCGACGAAGCCGCCGGCACGCTGCCCGCCTTTGTCGATGCGCACCGCCAACTGGCCGAACGGGTCGAGCAGAGCGGCGAAACCGCCTTCTTCTACTGCCGCGACCCGCAACCGCTGCTGGCCGCGCTGGCCGGCGCCGACGGCCTGCGCTACGTGCATCGCGCTTCCAACCTGGAAGACGTGTTCATCAAGCTGACCGGGCGGGAGTTGAGAGACTGATGAACCGCCCCGGCTTCTTCCCCGTCTGGCAGCGCAACTTCCTCGTCTGGAAGAAACTTGCGCTGCCGTCCATCCTCGGCAACCTGGCCGACCCGCTGATCTACATGCTCGGCCTCGGCTACGGCCTCGGCGCCATGCTGCCGGAGATCGGCGGCCAGCCCTACATCGCCTTCCTGGCAGCCGGCACCATCTGCGCCTCGACGATGAACGCGGCGACCTTCGAGGCCTTGTACTCGTCGTTCTCGCGCATGCACGTGCAGAAAACCTGGGACGCCATCCTCAACACGCCGCTCGGGCTGACCGATGTCGTCGCCGGCGAGCTGTTCTGGGCGGCGACCAAGTCCTTCTTCTCCGGCTGCGCCATCCTCGTCGTCGTCACCGCCATGGGCCTGACCAACGGGCCGCTGGCGCTATTCATCCTGCCGGCCATCGTCCTCACCGGCCTGGCCTTTGCTGCGCTCGGGCTGATCTGGAACGCGCTGGCGCCGTCCTACGATTTCTTCATGTATTACTTCACGCTGTTCATCACGCCGATGACGCTGATTTCCGGCGTGTTCTTCCCGACTGACCAACTGCCCGGCTGGCTTGCGCTGATCGGCGCCTGGCTACCGCTGGCCCAGGGCGTTGCGCTGGTACGGCCGCTGCTCGCCGGCGAGGTGCCGACCGACATCGCGCTGCACGTCGGCGTGCTGCTGGCGACCACGGCCATCGCCTTCACCATCGCCTTGCGCCTGACCCGGCGCCGCCTGCTCAAGTAAAATCAACCGATGGAAAACCTGCTCGTCCTCACCAACTGCCCCGACGAAGAAGTCGCCAATGCCATCGCGCTGGCGGTCGTCGAGGAAAAACTGGCCGCCTGCGTCAATATCCTGCCGCGTGTGCAGTCGGTCTATCGCTGGCAGGGCACGGTCGAATCGGCGTCGGAAATCCCGCTGCTGATCAAGACCACGGCTGCCGCTTATCCGGCCTTGGAACAGCGGATTGCCGAACTGCACCCCTACGCGGTGCCGGAAATCATCGCCCTGCCGATTCGCCACGGCCTGCCGGCCTACCTGAACTGGCTGGCCGCCGAGACACGCCAATGATCATGCGCACGCTCTTCCTCCTCTTCGCCTTCCTGGCCTCGCTGGTCCACGCCCAGGAATTCCTCGATCCGCTGGTTGCCTTCAAGCCGAGCGCCCGGGCGCTCGACGGGGAAACGGTCGAGATTCGCTACGAGATCGCCAAGGATTACTACCTCTATGGCGACAAGTTCCGCGTCCATCCGGTCGACGACAGCATCGTCCTCGGGCCGCTGCAGGTGCCCAAGGGGAAAGAAAAGAACGACGAGAATTTCGGTCGGGTCGAGGTCTTCTACAAGGAGGCGGTGTTCCGCGTGCCGGTCGAACGCAATAGTTCCGGCGAATTGCCGCTACGCCTAGACGTCATCTCGCAGGGCTGCGCCGAAGCCGGCGTCTGCTACCCGCCGCAGACCCAGACTGTCGCCGTCGTCCTGCCCGACCCGGCGAGTACACCCAAGGCCGCGCCGATGGCCAGCACCGCATCATCTGGCGACGAAAGCGGCCTGATTGCCCAGGCGCTGAGGGACGCCGGTTTCTGGACCATCCTCGGCATCTTCTTCCTGGCCGGCCTCGGCCTGTCGCTGACGCCCTGTGTCTTCCCGATGATTCCCATCCTCTCCGGCATCATCGCCGGCCAGGGGCATCGGGCAACGCGGGGCAGGGCGCTGGCGCTCAGCCTTGCCTACGTCCTCGGCATGGCCGTCACCTACGCCGCCGTAGGCGTCGCCGCCGGCCTGACCGGCACGCTGCTCACGGCGGCGCTGCAGAACGCCTGGGTACTGGGCGCCTTTGCGCTGGTCTTCGTCGTTCTGTCGCTGTCGATGTTCGGCTTCTACGAACTGCAGTTGCCGACCGCGCTGCAGAGCAAGCTATCGGAAGAAAGCGGTCACCTGCAGGGCGGGCGCGGCATTTCGGTGTTCCTGATGGGCGCGCTGTCGGCGCTGATCGTCGGCCCCTGCGTCGCCGCGCCGTTGGCCGGCGCGCTGCTCTACATCGGCCAGACCGGCGACGCGCTGCTCGGCGGCACGGCGCTGTTCGTCATGGCCCTGGGCATGGGCGCGCCGCTGATCGCCGTCGGCGTGGCCGGCGGCTCGCTGCTGCCGAAAACCGGCCCGTGGATGGAAGGCGTCAAGAAGACTTTCGGCGTGCTGCTGCTGGCCACTGCGCTGTGGCTGCTGTCGCCGGTGATTCCGGCAGTCGTCGAGATGATCGGCTGGGCGCTGCTGTTCATCGTCCCGGCGATCTACCTGCACGCGCTCGACCCGCTACCGCCGCACGCGAAGAACTGGCAGAAATTCTGGAAGGGCATCGGCATCGTCTTGCTGCTGACCGGCGCCGCGCTGCTGGTCGGCGCCCTGGCCGGCAGCCGCGACCCGCTGCAGCCGCTGGCCGGCCTGCGCGGTGGCGCGATTGCCGCCGAAGCACAGAAGTTGCCGTTCGAGCCGGTACGCTCGGTGGACGAACTCGACGCCCGCCTGGCCGCCGCCGACCGGCCGGTGATGCTCGACTTCTACGCCGACTGGTGCGTATCGTGCAAGGAAATGGAGAAATTCACCTTCACCGACCCGGCCGTGCGCGCCAAAATGTCCGGCTTCATCCTGCTCAAGGCCGACGTCACCGGCAACACCGCCGACGACAAGGCGCTGCTCGCCCGCTTCGGTCTCTACGGCCCACCCGGCATCATCTTCTTCACGCCCAAGGGCGAGGAAGTCCAGGGCGTGCGCGTGGTCGGTTTCCAGAATGCCGAGAAATTCCTGGCCAGCCTGCAACAAGCGACTGGCTAAGCAGTTCCGTCGTTCATAAGCGGGATATTCCACAGCGGTGGCCGACATGGCGTAGCGAGATCAGCGCGAATGCCAGACCGACCACGCCCCCGGCCAATACATCGAGTACGACATGCTGACGCGTAGCCACCGTAGACCAGATGATCAGCAGGCAACAGGCCCAATTGACCCAGATCAGCAGAGCGGGCGCGGCAATATTCCGTAACACCCGAGCCAGCCAGCAAGCTGCGAAAACGGCCGAGCCTACATGCAATGAGGGACAGGCATTGCCGCCGGCATCCATACCCTTGATCAACGCCATCTGCGGATACTGCCGCCAGTCGATGTCGGCCAGCGGAACGGCAGTCGGCCAAAACCAGAAAAGGCCGAGGCAGAACAGGCAGAGGGCAGCAATCCAGGCACCGAAGCCAAGCAACGAACGCAGGCTGCCGAGCAGTGCCGGCGCTAGCGACACATAGACCCAGAGCGAGACATAAAAAGGGTAGGCCAGCGGGGTAAACGGAATCCAGCGATCAATGAATATCTCGGGCATGGTCACCGCCGGCCGCAGGGGATACTGCAGGACGGCGAAATACCCCCAGAAAAACAGGGCCATGAAAGTCATGGTCCCCACCGCCTTGAGCGGCCAAAGCAAGGCAATGCGACTGATCACCTGCCGGTGCCAGGGCAAACTGCAGGAGCAATCGGAAAGGTCTAGGCGCATGCGGAAAAAGGAATTAATGGCGGGCACATGGTATCAAATCCCGGACAGCCGCCCGTCATGACATCAAACCGGGGACAAATCTTTGGAAAACAGGGGCTTTCGGCTAGAATCCGCGCCTATGGATTGCATTGGACTGATACGCGAATTTCTCAAGGACCGCCTGGGCGCTGACCCGGAGGCAGTGGTGCCGGGTGCCCTGCTGGCCGATCTCGGTGTCGATTCGCTGATGATGCTCGAACTGATGTTCGAGTTCGAAGATCACTTCGGCATCAAGCTGGCGTCCGACCTCAAGACCCCGGGCACCGTTGGCGAGCTGGTCGAGCTGATGGACCGCTTGATCGCCCAACAGAAGTCCTGAGCGATGAACCGGCGGCGGGTGGCAATTACTGGCCTGGGGCTGGTCAGTCCCTACGGTGGCGATCCGGCGGATTTCTTCCAGCGGCTCTGTGCGGGGGAATCCGCAGTTCGTCATCTGCTGACCGACGACGTGCCGCGCCCCTTGTCGATGCCCTTCGTCAGTTGCCCCGACTTTGACCCCGACGCCGCCCTCGGCAAGCCGCTGGCCTCGATGATGGACCGCTTCGCCCAGCTCGGCATGGCTGCAGCCTTTGCCGCCTGGGACGATGCCGGCCTGGCCCGGCACGAGGAAGGCAACAAGCGTGACCGCTGGGGCTGCGCCTGGGGCACCGCACTCGGCGGCACGCTGGCCTACGAGAAGGGCTACCGCGAACTCTGGCAGAAGGGTCGCGAACGCCTGTCGCCGCTGGCCGTGGTGCTCGGCATGAACAACGCGGCCAACGCCCACATTTCCATCCAGCTCGGACTGGGCGGCGTCAGCATGAGCCATACCGTTGCCTGTGCCTCGTCGTCGATCGCCATCGGCGAAGCTTTCCGCCGCGTCCGCTCGGGCGAGGCGACGATCATGGTCACCGGCGGCTCCGATGTGCCGCAGGCATACGGCGTTGCCCGTGCCTGGGAAGCCCTGCGCGTACTTGCCCCCGGCGATGCCGACAGCGCCCCGCGCGCCTGCCGGCCGTTTTCCGCCGACCGCCGCGGCCTGGTACTGGGCGAGGGTGGCGCCGCGCTGATCCTCGAGGACTGGGACCACGCCCTTGCCCGCGGCGCCCGCATTCACGGTGAAATCGTCGGCTACGGCAGCAGTTGCGACCACAGCCATCTGGTCAAGCCGGACGCCGCCGGACAGGTCCGCGCCCTGCGCGACACGCTGGACGACGCCGGCCTCGACAGCAGCGACATCGATTACGTCAATGCTCACGGCACCGCCACCGCCGAAGGCGACCCGGTCGAAATCGCCGCCCTGAAGGCGGTTTTCGGCGACGCTGCCGGTCGCCTGGCAGTCAGCGCCACCAAGTCGATGCACGGTCACCTGCTCGGTGCCGCCGGTGCAATCGAGGCAATTGCCACCGTCCTCGCCCTGCGCGAACAGCGCCTGCCGCCGACCGCCCACCTGACCGAGCTTGATCCGGCCTGCGCCGGAGTCGACCATGTCACCGTCGCCCGCCAGCAGCCGCTGCGGGCCGCCCTTTCCAACTCCTTTGCCTTTGGCGGCAGCAACGCCGTGCTCGCGTTCCGCGCCGTCGGCTCCTGAAGCCAGGAACACCTCATGACCACCACGCCCACCCCGGAAACCGTCGCCGCGCTGCTGCCGGAAATCGCCGAACTGATCGTCTCCGCCCTCAATCTCGAAATGACGCCGGCCGAAATCGACGCCGACGCGCCGCTGTTCGGCGAAGGCCTGGGCCTGGATTCGATCGATGTCCTGGAAATTTCGCTGGTCGTCTCCAAGCGCTATGGCTTCCAGTTGCGTTCGGACAACGAGGACAACGTCCGCATCTTCTCCTCGCTGCGCGCCCTGACCGCGCATATCGCCAGCCAGCGTAGCCAGTAATGCCGACCGGCCCGGTCCCGCTGCTGCGCGGCCTGGCCGTGCTCCTGCTGTTTGCAGCCTGGGCCGTGGCTGCCCACTTCGGCAGTGCCGGTGGCGGCCATCCCGACATCAATACCACGCTCGGCGTCCTGCCCCTGGTCTTCGTCGCCGGGCTGGTGCTGTGGCGCCAGAGCGCCCTCTGGCTGCGTATCGCCGGTGTGTTGGCCGGCGTCCTGCTGCTTGCCTGGCTGTGGCCGCAACTGCGGCAGAATGTCGCCCTGTTGTACTACCTGCAGCATCTCGGCACCCACGTTGCGCTCGGCATCCTGTTCGGCCGCACGCTGTTCGGTCCCGGCGAAGCCCTGATCACGCGCATTGCCCGGACCGTTTTCCGGGACGGCATTTCCGAACGCAAGGCGCGTTACACGCGCCAAGTGACCGTCGCCTGGACCGCCTTCTTCTTCGGCAACGCCGGCGTATCGACCCTGCTGTTCCTGTTTGCACCGGCCGAGATCTGGTCGATCCACGCCAATCTGCTGACCGGCCCGCTGATCGGCCTGATGTTCCTGGCCGAACACCTGGTCCGGCTGCGCATCCTGCCGCCGGAGGAGCGCCCGAGCTTTCTCACGGTGATCCAGGCCTACCGGGCCGGCACCCGCCCGACGGAGCGCACGCCATGAGCCTGCGCCCCCTGATCTCGCGCCACGGGCTCGACGACACGCTGGCCTGGCGGGCCGACGGGCCGGTCAGCGTCCGCCGCTTCCTGGCCGAGGCCAGCGCCCTGGCCTGCCAACTGCCGGCCGGCGACTGCCTGCTCAATGTCTGTACCGACCGCTACCGTTTCGCCGTCGGCTTCGTCGCCGGCCTGCTGGCCGGCAAGACCAGCCTGCAACCGGCCTCGCAATCGGCCGAGACCCTGGCGCAGATCGAAGTCGCGCATCCCGGCACCATTTGCCTGCGCGATGCCCCATTCGCCGCCGGCACGCTGCCCTGCGTCGATTTCCCCGACCTGTCGGCGGTTACTCCCGAAGAGATCCGCGAGATCCCGGGCATCGCCGCCGAACGCGTCGTCGCCATCCTGTTCACCTCCGGCTCCACCGGCCTGCCGCAGGCGCACCGCAAGACCTGGGGCAAGCTGGTCGACAACGCCGAGGCCGGCGCCCGCGCGCTCGGCTTGGTGGAAACACCGATGAACATCGTCGGCACGGTGCCGGCACAGCACAGTTTCGGCTTCGAATCGACCTTCCTGCTGGCGCTGCATGGCGGCTGCCGTTTCTGGGCCGGCAAGCCCTTCTACCCGCAGGACATCGCCGCCGCGCTGGCCGTGGTGCCGCCACCCCGCCTGCTGGTGACCACGCCCTTTCACCTGTCCACGCTGCTCGCCGCCGACATTCCGCTGCCGCCGCTCGACCTGCTGCTGTCGGCCACCGCGCCGCTATCGGCCGATCTCGCCGGCCGGGCCGAAGCCCGTTGCGGCGCACCGGTCCGGGAAATCTACGGGTCGACCGAAAGCGGCCAGCTGGCCAGCCGGCGCACCCTGGCCGGCCCGCGCTGGCAACTGCTGCCAGGGGTCAGGCTGAGCAGCGACGGCGACCAGACCTGTGCCGAAGGCGGTCATGTCGAGGGCAGGGTGCCACTCGGCGACCGCATCGACTGCCACGACGACGGCAGTTTCAGCTTGCTCGGCCGGCACAGCGACCTGATCAACATCGCCGGCAAACGCACCTCGCTGGCCTGGCTCGATCACCAGATCACCAGCATCGCCGGCGTCGTCGATGCCGCCTTTTTCCTGCCTGACGACGACAGTATCGACGGCGTGACCCGCCTGACTGCCTTTGTCGTCGCGCCTTCACTGGACCGCGCGCAGTTGCTGCAGGCCCTGCGCCAGCGCATCGACCCGGTTTTTCTGCCGCGACCGCTGAGCTTCGTCGACTCGCTGCCGCGCAACAGTACCGGCAAACTGCCCCGGCAGGCCCTGCTGGCACTCCACGAGGCGCGCAAGCCCCATGACTGAGCACCAAGCATTCACCTGGCAAGTGCCCGTCGACCACCCGGCCTTTGCCGGTCATTTTCCCGGCCGGCCGATCGTTCCCGGCGTCGTCCTGCTCGACCGCGCCATGGTCTGCGCCGAAACCTGGCTGGGCCGGCGTGTCGGTGGCTGGCAAGTCGGCAACGCCAAGTTCCTGAGTCCGGTCGGTCCCGGGGAAACCCTGGTCTTCACCCTCGGCAGCACCACCGGCGCGGGCGTCAGCTTCAGCGTGCACGCGGGCGAACGCCTGGTCGCCAGCGGCAACCTGACACCCAGCCCATGAAACCGGAAAACGACTGGCGCCAGCAGCAGGAGCGCAGCAACCTGGCGATCCTCAAGCTGATGGTCTGGATTTCGCTGACCTTCGGCCGCGCCGTCGGCCGGCTGGTGCTCTACGGCATCGCCGCCTATTACGTGCTGTTCGCGCCGACCGCCCGCCGCGCCAGCCGCGCTTACCTGCACCGGGCACTCGGACGCTGGGCGCAATGGACCGACGGCTACCGCCATGTCTTCAGCTTTGCCAGCACCATCCACGACCGCATCTACCTGCTCAACGACCGCTTCGACCTGTTCGATATCGAGGTGATCGGCGCCGAGGCCCTCAACGAAGCGCTGGCACGGCAACCGGGCGCCCTGTTGATCGGCGCCCACCTCGGCAGTTTCGAGGTGTTGCGGGCGGTCGGCCGGGGCAGGGCGGGACTGCAGGTGGCAATGCTGATGTACGAGGAAAACGCCCGCAAGATCAACGCCACCCTGCAGGCGATCAACCCGCGCGCGGCCGACGACATCCTGCCACTCGGCCGGGTCGACTCGATGCTCGCCGCTCGCGACCGGCTGGCCCAGGGCTACCTGGTCGGCATGCTGGCCGACCGCGGGTTGGGTAACGATCCGACCCTGGACTGTGATTTTCTCGGCCAGCCCGCTGCCTTTCCGCTCGGCCCCTGGCGCATGGCAGCGATGTTGCAACGGCCGGTCTTCTTCATGGCCGGTCTGTATCTCGGCGGCAACCGCTATCGCATACACTTCGAACCGCTGGCCGATTTTTCACACGTCACCCGCGCCGATCGCGCCCAGGCCATCGACGATGCGATCCGCGCCTACGCCGGACGACTGGAAGCCCACTGTCGCAACACCCCTTACAACTGGTTCAACTTCTTCGATTTCTGGCAGAAAAAATGAAAAAACTCCTCACTGCCGGCCTCTTTCTCGCCCTGCTGGGCCAAAGCGCCTGGGCCGCCTTCGACGTCGGCAGCCTGATGGCCGACCTGGCCCGGCACCCCGGCGGCAAGGCGAAATTCGTCGAAACCCGCTTTCTGGCCGTGCTCGACAAGCCGCTCAAGGCCACCGGCGAGATGACCTACATCGCCCCCGATCGCCTGGAAAAACGCACGCTGACGCCAAAACCCGAACTGATGATCCTCGACAAGGATCTGCTGACGCTGGAACGCGACAAGCAGAAATTGTCGATCAACCTGGCCAGCCAGCCGCAAGCGCTGGCTTTCGTGGACAGCATCCGCGGCACGCTGGCCGGCAACCGGGCCGCGCTGGAGCGCAATTACCTGCTGCACCTGGCGGGAACCCCGGACAAGTGGGTGCTCACCATGCTGCCGCGTGACCAGCAGATGGCCAGTTTCGTGCTGCGCATCGTGGTCAGCGGCAGTGGCAGCCAGATGCGCAGCATCGAATACCTGCAGGCCGACGGCGACCGTTCGCTGCTGACCATCGAGCCGGTTGACGGACGATGAAATCCAGCCCGCTGCGCGTCCTGTTGCTGTGGCTGCTGGCCATGCTGGTCGGCGGCCTGATTGCCTGGAACAGTCGCTTTTCCGCCGACATGAGTTTCTTCCTGCCGGCCGAGCCCAGCGCCGAGCAGCAGGTATTGATCGAACAGATCAAGGAGGGCGCGGTCTCGCGCCTGCTGATGCTGGCCATCGGCGGCGGCGACGCTGAGAAGCGCGCTGCCGCATCGCGCGATCTGCGCCAGCGCCTGGCGGCCCAGGAGGCATTCGTCTCGATCCAGAACGGCGAAGCCAGCCACCTCGACCAGGACCGCGACCTGTTGTTGGCCCATCGCTACCTGCTCAGCCCGGCGGTCACCCCGGAACGCTTCACGGTCGCCGGACTGCACGCGGCCATCGGCGACAGCATCGACCTGCTGGCCTCGCCGGCCGGCATGTTGTTCAAACCCTTCCTGACCCGCGATCCCACCGGCGAACTGGCCACCATGCTGGCCGGACTCGGCAGTGCCAGCCAGCCGGCCAGCCGCGACGGGGTGTGGGCATCGCGTGACGGCGAACGCGCCATGCTGCTGGTGCAGACCCGCGCTCACGGCGCCGACACCGACGGCCAGGAAGCCGCCATCCGCATCATTCGCAGCGCTTTCGCCGAAACCCGGCAAGCGCTGGGCGCCGAGGGGCTGAGCCTGCAACTCTCCGGTCCCGGTCACTTCGCCGTCGCAGCCCGCGCCCAGATCAAACAGGAAGTCCTGCTGCTGACTTCGATCAGCAGCCTGGCGATCATCGCCGTCCTGTTCTTCATCTACCGCTCGCCGCGACTGATCGGCCTGGGTATGTTGCCGGTGCTCAGCGGCGCGCTGGCCGGCATCGTCGCCGTCAGCCTGACCTACGACACGGTCTTCGGCATCACGGTCGGCTTCGGTGCTGCCTTGATTGGCGAGGCCGTCGATTACTCGACCTACTATTTCATGCAATCCGGGCGTCTCGGCCTGAACGGCTGGCGCCAACGCTTCTGGCCGACGATCCGCCTCGGTGTCGCCACTTCGCTCTGCGGTTTCGGCGCCCTGCTGTTCTCCGGTTTCCCCGGCCTGGCCCAACTCGGCCTGTATTCGCTGGCCGGCGTCCTCACCGCCGCCCTGGTGACCCGCTTCGTCCTGCCCCATCTGGCCGGCCCGGTCGCCGTCACGAACACCCCGCGGCCGCTGCTGAATTTCATGGAAAGCGGCCTCGACGGCCTGTCCCGGCTGCGCCTGCCGGTATTGTTGCTGGCCGTCGTCGCCGCCGGCTGGCTGATCAACCAGCGCGACCAGCTCTGGCATCCCGACCTGTCGGCCCTGAGTACGGTCAGCGAAGCCGATGCGCAGATCGACGGCGAGTTGCGCGCCGACCTCGGTGCCCCGGATTCGCGCTACCTGGTCGTCGTCAACGGCGCCGACCAGGAGGCCGCGCTACAGGCCGCCGAGCGCACCGGCCGCCATCTCGACCGCCTGGTCGACGCCGGCGTCATCGGCGGCTACGACAGTCCGGCCCGCTTCCTGCCCAGCCGAACCAGCCAGGATCAGCGCCGCGCCGCCTTGCCCGAATCCGCCGTCCTGCGCCAACGCCTAGCCGTCGCTCTGGTCGACCTGCCGCTTTCCGCCCAGCGGCTGGACGCTTTCGTCGCCGATGTCGAAGCGGCCCGCAAAGCCCCGCCGCTCAGCCGCGACGATCTGGCCGGCAGCAGCCTGGCACTGGCCGTCGACAGCCTGATGCTGCAACGCGCCGACGGCTGGAGCGTGCTGTTGCCACTGCATCCCCGCATCAACGGCGACGAACTGTCGATTCCGGCCGACCAGGTCCGTGCCGCACTGGCTGGCAGCGACGGCCTGTTCATCGACATGAAGGCTGAATTCGACGCCCTCTACAGCGACTACCTGAGCGAAGCGATCCGCCTGTCGCTGGCCGGGGTCGGTGCGGTCATCTTGCTGCTCGCCGTCAGCCTGCGTTCGCCCCAACGCCTGACCGGCGTCCTGCTGCCGCTGCTGATCGCCGTCGTCTTCGTCGTCGCCGGCCTGCACCTGCTGGGTCAGCGGCTGCACCTGTTGCATCTGGTCGGCCTGCTGCTGATCGTCGCCGTCGGCTCCAATTACGCCTTGTTCTTCGACCGCAGCGCCAGGCAGGGCAAGCCCGACCCGGAAACGCTCAGCTCGATGGGCGTCGCCAACCTGACCACCGCCATCGGCTTCGGCACCCTGTCGCTGTCCTCCGTCCCGGTGCTCAAGGCCATCGGCCTGACCGTCGGCCCCGGCGCCATCCTGGCGCTGCTCCTGGCGGCGATGTTCGTTCCACGTGGAACGAACAGATGACCGACACACTGCGTACCCTGAAACTCGAACAGGGTGGCAGCGACCTGCTGGTGCTGCTGCCCGGTGCCTACATGCGGCCCGAGGATTTCGTCGCCGCCGGCTTCTTCAGCCGTGCCGAAACTCGCCAGCCCGGGCTCGACCTGTGCGCCGTCGATCTCGACCTGGAACGCATTTCCGGCGGTGAAGCGCTACCGGCGGTGCACCGGGAGATACTCAGGCCAGCCCGCCGCGATTACCGCCGGGTCTGGCTCGGCGGTATCTCGCTCGGCGGCCTGCTGGCCCTGTGCCAGGCTGCCGATCACCCCGACAGCATCGACGGCCTGTGCCTGCTCGCCCCCTATCCGGGCAGCCGCCTGACCACCAATGCGATTCAGGCAGCCGGTGGCATCGACGCCTGGCAAGCCACGCCGGAACAACTGACTGACCCGGAATTCCGCGTCTGGCACTGGCTGAAGACACCGCCGTCGCTGCCGGCCTTCATCGGCCACGGGCGCGACGACCGTTTCGCCGCCGGCATGCAGCAGCTTGCCGAACGCTTTCCCCCGGCTTGCCGCCATACCGCCCCAGGCGGCCACGATTGGCCGGCCTGGCAACATCTGTGGGAAGATTTCCTGGCCGCCGGCCATTTCCCCGCCTGAACCATGCCCCGTCCCTGGAAACCATCCCCCGCGCTGAAAGCCAGCTTCGTCCTGCACGCCGGGGGGCTGCTCGCGGTCGTCGTGGCGCCAGCAAGCTGGCCGTGGGCGCTGGCGCTGCTGGTCGCCAACCATGCCGTGCTCACCGTCGCCGGCCTGTTGCCGCGCTCGACCCTGCTCGGTCCCAATCTGACCCGGCTGCCGGCTGCAGCCGCCGCCCGCCGGGAAGTTGCCCTGACCATCGACGACGGGCCCGACCCCGAGGTGACGCCGCAGGTGCTCGACCTGCTCGACGCCGCCGGGGCTCGCGCCACCTTCTTCTGCATCGGCTGGCGCGTGCGCGAGAACCCGGCGCTGTGTCGGGAAATCGTCGCCCGCGGTCATCAGGTCGAGAATCATGGCGATGCCCACGCCAAAGCCTTCGCCACCTTCGGCCCGGGCCGCATGCGCGCCGACATCCGTGCCGCCCAGGTCACGCTGGGCGAAGTCTGCGGCCGGCGCCCGCGCTACTTCCGCGCCACCGCCGGCCTGCGCAATCCCTTCCTCGACCCGGTGCTGGCCAGCCTCGACCTGCAACTGGCGGCATGGACCCGGCGCCCCTACGACACCCGCTGCAGCGACCCAGACACCGTGCTGCGCCGACTGAGCCGCCAACTCGCCGCGGGCGACATCCTGCTGCTGCACGACGGCAACGCCGCCCGCACGGCCGACGGCCAGCCGGTCATCCTGGCGGTGCTGCCGCGCTTGCTGGCGACGCTTGGCGAACGCAAACTCATCCCCGTCACCCTCGACGAAGCCTGCCGATGAACCACGCAACTTTCCTCAACACCCTGCTCGACGAAGCCACCTTGCCCTTCCGCGGCGGCGGCAAATTCGCCTACCACTACGCCCGCGGCAAGCTGTCGTCCGATTGCATCTTCCGCGAACTGCTGCGCCAGGGGATTTTCCCGGCCGAAGGTCATTACCTCGACCTCGGCTGCGGCCAGGGCAGCCTGTTCGGCTGGCTGCTCGCCGCCCGCAAGCTCCACGAACAGGGCAACTGGCCGGCCGACTGGGCGCCAGCACCGAAGGCGCTGAGCCTGCGCGGCTACGAACTGATGCAGAAGGACGTCGACCGCGCCGCCCGGGCTTTCGGCCGCGACCACCCGCTGGTCGATATCCGCCAGGGCGACATGTGCCGGGTCGATTTCGGCCACGCCGACGTCGTCACCATCCTCGACGCCCTGCATTACTTCGACCACGCCGGCCAGCAGGACGTACTCACCCGCATCCGCGCCGCACTGCCGCCGGGCGGTCTGTTCCTGACCCGCATCGGCGACGCCTCGGCCGGTCTGCCTTACCATCTGTGCAACTGGGTGGATCATGCGGTCACCTTCGTCCGCGGGCACCGCCTGCCACGGCTGTATTGCCGGCCGCTCGGCGAATGGGTAGCGCTGCTCGAAAACCTCGGCTTTTCGGTCAGCACCATGGAAATGAACGAGGGCAAGCCTTTCGCCAACGTCATGCTGGTCTGCCGCGTGCCGCCAGCCAGCCAAGCCGAATGATCGACAGCCGGCTGACACCCCTCCCGCTGCTGGCCTTCGCCCTGCGTACCGGGCGCGGTTTTCACCGTAACCAGGGGCTGTTGCTGGCCGGTGCCATCGCTTATTACGCGCTGCTGTCGCTGTTGCCACTGCTGATCCTGTCGGTGGTCGGGCTGTCGCATCTGGTCGAGCGCAGCGTCCTGCTCGACACCATTGCCTTCTATCTGGACTGGCTGCTACCCAGTCTCGCCGACGGCCTGGTCGCCGACATCGCCGGCTTTCTCGACCGGCGGACGACGATCAGCCTGGTCATGCTCGGCACGCTGCTGTTCTTCAGTTCGCTGGCTTTCTCGGTGCTGGAAAAAGCGATGGCGGTGATCTTCGCCCATCGCGGCAAGGACCAGGAACGACATGCGCTGGTTTCGGCGATCCTGCCTTATTGCCTGGTCATCGTGCTGGGTATCGCCTTGCTGCTGCTCACCCTGGGCACGCTCGCACTGCAGACCCTGGCCGGCGAAAACCTGGTGCTGCTCGGTCAGCGCTGGTCGCTCAGTGGTGTTGCCGGCTTTCTCTTCCCCTTTCTCGGCGTCGCCCTGATCAGCCTGGTGCTGGCCGCCATCTACCTGATCGTGCCGGTCGGCCGCACCCGTCTGCGCCACGCCCTGCTCGGCGGGCTGGCCGGCGCCCTGCTATGGGAAGTGCTGCGCCACGGCCTGATCTGGTATTTCGCCACCATTTCAAAGATCGGTGTCGTCTATGGTTCGCTGGCCACCGCCGTGGTCCTGCTGTTCTTCATGGAACTAGCCGCCGTGCTGCTCCTGCTCGGCGCCCAGGTGATCGCCGAACTGGAGCAATCCGCAGCAGCGGAATAGGGCTCTGCTAGAATTCCCGCCACCCCGTACCGGATGCTGACGTGACGCCACTGCTGCTTTCCTCCTTCACTGCCACCACCGCCCTCGGCTGCGGCCTTGCCGCCACCCGGGCAGCACTGGCCAACGGCAGCAGCGGCCTGCAGCCCTGCCGTTTCGAAAGCGTGGACCTGCCGACCTGGATCGGCGAAGTGCCCGGCGTCGACGCACAAGTCCTGCCGCCGGCCCTGGCCGCTTACGACTGCCGCAACAACCGTCTGACGCAGATGGGCCTGGAAGCCGATGGCTTCGCCGATCAGGTCCGTGCCGCCGTCGCCCGCTACGGCCCGGCAAGGGTCGGCGTTTTCCTGGGCACCAGCACCGCCGGCATCCTGCAGACCGAACTTGCCTATCGCCGGCGCGACCCCGACAGCGGCGCGCTGCCCGACGATTTCATCTACCGAACCACGCACAATTCGTTTTCGCTGGCCGAATTCACCCGCGACTACTTCGGCCTCAGCGGCATGGCGATGGCCATTTCCACCGCCTGCTCGTCGAGCGCCAAGGTCTTTGCCGCCGCCGCCCGCCAACTGGCGCTGGGCAGCATCGACGCGGCCATCGTCGGCGGCGTGGACAGCCTCTGCCTGACCACCCTGTACGGCTTCGCCTCGTTGCAACTGACCTCGACCCAGGCCTGCCGCCCCTACGATGCCGGCCGCGATGGCATCTCGATCGGCGAGGGCGCCGCCTTCGCCCTGCTCGAACGCGCCGAGCGGGCACAGCGCGGCGACATCCTGCTGCTCGGCACCGGTGAATCGAGCGACGCCTACCACATGTCGTCGCCGCATCCGGAAGGCCTCGGCGCCCGCCTGGCAATGGAAGCAGCGCTGCGCTCGGCCGGCCTGGGCGTCGACGAGATCGACTACATCAACCTGCATGGTACGGCGACGCCGGCCAACGACGCCGCCGAGGGCAAGGCCGTGGCCGCCCTGTTCGGCCGGCGCGTTCCCGGCAGTTCGACCAAGGGCGCCACCGGCCACACGCTCGGCGCCGCCGGCGCGGTCGAAGCGGTGATCTGCGCGCTGGCCATCGGCGACAACCTGTTGCCGGGCAGTCCGGGAACGGAAAACCTCGATCCGGCAATTGCCATCGACTACCTGCTGCAGGCCCGCCCGGGCAAAGTCCGGCACGCGCTGTCCAATTCCTTCGGTTTCGGCGGCAGCAACTGCAGCCTGATTTTCGGAGCCGCCGCATGAACCCGACCCTGAACGCCTGGATCGACGGCATCGGCTTCCTCGCCCCCGGCCTGCCCGACTGGCCAACTGCCCGCGCCGTGCTGCGTGGCGAACAGGCGCTGGTCGCCGCCCCGTCGCTGTTGCCGGCGCCGGCCATCCTGCCGCCGGCCGAGCGCCGCCGGGCCAGCCGGGTGGTCAAGCTGACCCTGGCCATCGGCCTCGAAGCCGCCGCCCATGCCGCCGCCGACGTAGCCACGCTGACCACGGTTTTTGCCGCTTCCGGCGCCGACGGCCACAACTGCCACGCGCTGTGCGAGCAACTGGCGACCGACGACCGGCAGATCTCGCCGACCCGTTTCCACAACTCGGTACACAACGCCGCCGCCGGCTACTGGGGCATCGCCACCCACGCGATGGCGCCGTGCCAAGTCATCTGCGCCTACGACGCCAGTTTCGGCGCCGGCCTGCTCGACGCCCTTGGCCAGTTGCTGGTCGACGGCCAGCCGGTGCTGCTGATCGCCTACGACAGTGAGTACCCGGCACCGCTGCACGCCAAGCGCGATACGCCGGATTGCGGCGGGGTGGCGCTGTTGCTCAGCCCACAAAAGAGTGAGCGCTCGCTGTGCAGGATCGCCTTGAGCCCGACCGACGAACCCGCCGACCGCCTCACCGACGCTGCGCTGGAAAGCCTGCGCACCAGCATTCCCGCCCTGCGTTCACTGCCCATGCTGCAGGCGCTGGCGCGCGGCGAAGGCGGCCGCGTCTGCCTCGACTACCTGGCGCCGATGCAGCTCGCGGTCGAAGTCCAGCCATGCTAGACCGCGCCTGGATCGCCGCGCACATTCCGCATCAGGGCAGCATGTGCCTGCTCGACGCGGTGACCGACTGGTCGCCCGGCGAAATCCGCTGCCGGGCCAGCAGCCACCGTGCCGCCGATAATCCCCTGCGCGACGGCGAGCGGCTCGGTTCTGCCGCCGGCATCGAGTACGCCGCCCAGGCGATGGCCGTCCATGGCGCCCTGCTGGCTGGCGCCGACGAGACGCCGCGCCAGGGTTATCTGACCAGCGTGCGCGGCGTGCACCTGCATGTCGCCCGGCTCGACGACCTGCCGGACGATCTCGACATCCACGCCGAGCGCCTGTCCGGCGACGGCAACACCATCCTCTACCAGTTCGCCGTCGCCCATCGCGGGCAAGCCCTGCTCGCCGGGCGCGCCGCGGTGATCCTCGACGCCGGCCGTCTGCCCACGGAGTCAGCCCCATGAAACGCGCCCTCGTCACTGGCGGCAGCGGCGGCATCGGCGCCGCCATCTGCCGTCGCCTGGCCGCCGACGGCCACCACGTCATCGTCCACGCCAACCGCCACGTCGACCGCGCCGAAACCCTGGTTGCCGAGATCGTCGCTGCTGGCGGCAGCGCCGAAGCGATCGCCTTCGACGTCAGCGAACGCGCCGCCAGCGCCGCCGCCATCGAGCGCCTGCTCGAAGCCGGCAGCATCCAGATCCTGGTCAACAACGCCGGCATCCACGCCGATGCAGTCTTTCCCGGGATGAGCGGCGAGCAGTGGCAAAGCGTGCTCGACGTCTCGCTCAACGGCTTCTTCAACGTCACCCAGCCGCTCAGCCTGCCGATGATCCGCACCCGCTGGGGCCGCATCATCAACATCACCTCGGTCGCCGGGCTGGCCGGCAATCGCGGCCAGGTCAATTACTCGGCGGCCAAGGGCGCGCTGCACGCAGCGACCAAGTCGCTGGCCCTGGAAGTCGCCAGCCGCGGCATCACGGTCAATGCCGTGGCGCCGGGGATCATCGATACCGACATGAGTGCCGGCGCCTTCGACGCCGAGGCCGTGCGCAAGCTGGTGCCCATGCAGCGCGCCGGCCGGCCGGACGAGGTCGCCGAACTGGTCGCCTTCCTCGCTTCCGACAAGGCGGCCTACATTTCGGGCCAGATCATCTCGATCAACGGCGCCATGCTCTGAGTCGGCGATGCGCTTTTCCCGGGTCTTCCTGAACCGCGTCCAGGCTCGCCCGACCGATGCCGACACGGTCGTCGTCATCGACGTGTTGCGCTCCTTCACCACTGCCGCCGTCGCGCTGGCGCGCGGGGCCAGCGCCATCTACCCGGTCGAGAACGTCAGCAGCGCTGCCGGCCTGGCCGGACAGATGGAAAATGCCCTGTCGGTCGGCGCCGTCGGCGGCGGTGATCCGGTACCCGGTTTCGATTTCGGCAATTCGCCGGCGCAACTGGCCGGCCTCGACCTGAGCGGCCGCAATCTGGTCATGAGCACCGCCGCCGGCGTGCGCGGCCTGCAGCGCTTTCACCATGCCCGCCGCTTGTACGCCTGCGCGCTGGTCTGTGCCCGCGCCACGGCGGCGGCAATCCGCGCCGACAAGCCGGACGAAGTCTGCTTCGTGATCACCGGCGAATGGGTGGATCGTGACGGCGACGAGGACATCGCCTGCGCCGATTACCTGGAAGCGCTGTTATGCGGCGAGCAAACCGCCGCCGAACACTACGCACAGCGGGTCCGCGATTCCGATTTCGGTCGCCGCTTCAGCGCCGGCACCTGGCCCAACCTGCCAGCGGCCGATCTCGACCTGTGCGCGCAAGCCGATCTTTTCGACTTCGCCATGCCGGTGCAACGCGAGAACGGCAGGCTGGTGATCCGCTAGGCCGAGCGCCCGATCAGTTCACGCAGGCGCGCCAGCTTGGGCGCCACCATCGGCACCGTCAGCATGGTGCTGGCCACCGCCATCAGCAGCAGGGCGGTGAAAGCACCGCTGGTGATGATCTCGCGGTCGAGCAGGATGTTGGCGAAGATGATCATGATCAACGCCTTGGTCTGCAGCAACCAGCCGATGATGCTGGCTTCGCCGGGCGCCCAGCCGAGCACGCGACCAGCAATGCGCACACCGATCAGCTTGCCGGCAACCGACGCGACGAGCAGCAGGCCGGCCGCGAAGAACACCGCTTCGCCGCCCATCGTCCAGGTCGTGCGCAAGCCGGTGGACAGGAAGAAAACGGGCATCACCACGAGCAGGACATGATGGCGCAACTGGTCCATCTTCTCCTGGTCGAACCACTCGGCTTCCATCACCGCGCCGGCCAGGAAAGCACCGACCATGAAGTGCAGGCCGGCCCAGTCGGCGCCGAAACCGCAGGCCGCCAGCCAGATCAGCGCCACGTACCAGCGGTCGCCTTCGCTCAGGCGGGCCATCAGCTTGCGGAACAGCCAGGCGATCAAGGCGAACGCCAGCAGGAAGAACAACTGCCGGCCGACCCGGGTCCAGTCCATCAGGATCAGCGCCAGCACGCCCCAGATGGCGATGTCGTCGAGGCTGGCGTAACGCAGGATGCGCTGGCCGATGGGCTGGCGCAGCACGGCCAGCTTTTCCATGAACAGGATCAGAATCGGCAGGGCCGTTACCGCGCAGGCCATGCCGACGCCGAGGACGAATTGCCAGGACTGGCCCTGGCTACCCAACCAGCCGTCGCTGAGCAACATCACACCGGCGGCGGCAGCGCCGAACAACAGCGGCGTACCCAGCGCCAACCCGGCGGTGATGCCGCTTTCCCGGCGATGCTGCCAGGCCTGCTTGAGGTCGAGTTCGACCCCGGCGATCATCACGAAGATCATCACTGCCCACCAGGCGATGCCATTGAGCGACTGGATGACACCGGGCGTGAACACGAAACTGTAGTAGTCGGGGAAAGCCTGGCCGAGCACCCCGGGGCCGAGCAGGATGCCGGTCAGTATCTGGACGACCACCAGCGGCGCGTAATACTCGGTACGGCCAAGACGCCAGATCAGCCAGGGCAGCGCGAAGATCAGCATCATCGCGATCAGGAAAAGCTCGGTGGTATTCACGGTTTGCGACCGACGTACTCGCGGAAGACGCCAAAGGTCACGGCACAATCGACATCGACGAAACCGGCGCGGCGCATGGCGGCGAGGATGGTTGCCGGATCGATGGCCGCCTCGATGGTGTCACCGTAGTAGGCCCACAGGCGGCGGACATCGGCATGACGACCGGACAGCCGGGCGAGCAGCGGCACCACGCCGCCGATGTAGGCGCGCAGCGCGAGGCGGCCGAAACGTCCGGCCGGGCGGCTGATTTCCATGATGCAGGCGCGGCCGCCCGGACGCAGCACACGGAAGTATTCGGCAAAGGCCGCATCCATGTCGCCGACGTGGCGCAGGGCATAACCCATCGAGACGAAATCGACACAGGCTTCAGGCAAGGGAATCGACTCGGCATAGGCAACCAGGGTTTCCACAGCCAGCTTCTTCTGCAGTTCGGCGAGCATGCCCGGCGACGGATCGAGCGCCACCACCCGGCCGCCGGGCCCGACCAGCGCCTGTGCCTCGGCCGTGACCAGGCCGGTGCCGGCGGCGACGTCGAGCACTTCCATGCCGGTCTTTACACCGCAGCGGCGCAGGACCTCGCGCCGGTACCAGCTGCCGCTGCCCAGCGCGGTGATGCGCTCGGCGTTGTCGTAACCTGGTGCCGCCTCGTTGAACATGTCGCGGGTCACTGCACGACGTTCTTCCTCCCCGGCAAAGTAGGTGTCGAGGCGGCGGTCATCCTTGAGGGCGGAGTTCTTGGGCATGGTCTTGTATTCAGCGAGTATTCAAACGACGCCAGGCCAGAGCCGGCAGGCGCCACAAAAAACCGAGGAAGAGACGGCTGTGCATCCAGGTCAGCAGCACGTTGTCGCGCAGGTAACGGAAATGCGAGACACCGCCTTCGTCGGCACGGAAGTAACGGACCGGCGCATCCAGGTTGCGCGGAACGACACCGGCCCAGCACAGGCGGACCACCGCCTCGGGATCGAAATCGAAACGGCGCATCCAGCGGTTGGCGCGCATGACACGGATCAGCGGCTGCACCGGATAGACGCGGAAACCGTAGAGCGAGTCACCGATGCCCATCCACAAGGTTTCCAGATTGGCCCACCCGTTCGACACCTTGCGCCCGTTGACCCGCAGTGCTGGCGCGTCGGCGTCGAACACCGGCCGGCCGAGCACCATCGCCGCCGGCTCGGCCTGCGATGCGGCCATGAAATCGGGGATGAGGCCCGCCGGATGCTGGCCGTCGGAATCCATGGTCAAGGCGTGGGTGTAGCCCTCGGCCGCGGCCAGCGTGATGCCTTCGAGCACCGCCGCGCCCTTGCCGCGGTTTTCCGGCAGGACGATCACGCGCAGGCCGGGGTCGTCCGCCGCCAGCGCCTGCAGACGTTCGGCCGAACCGTCGGTACTGCCATCCACCACGACCCAAACCGGCGTCCATTGGGCGCGCGCGGCACGCACCGTATCGACCACGGTGGGGCCGGGGTTGTAACTCGGGATCAGGACGAGGTGGCTGGTCGAGGGGCTGGGCATGGGCATTCAGGCACTGGGTTGCGGAGACGGCGATGCGGCCAGCGCCTGGCGCAACGAGGCTTCGAGTTCGCCGGTGAAGGCGGTGACGCTGCCCGGCGGCGCAAAGCGCTGGCCAAGGCGGATACGGCAATGCAGCGGTAACTGCGGCCGGCGGAACAACGGCCAGGCTTTGCCGAGATAGGGCGTGGAAAATTCGATCAGCAGCGCCTGCACCGGCACCCCGGCACGCTGGGCGATCAATCCGGCGGTCGGCATGCAGGAATCGAGCGGAAAAGCCAAGGTGCGGCTGCCTTCGGGAAAGATCACCAGCTGGGCGCCGGCCTGCAGTTCCTCGCGGGCATCGATGATCATCTTGAGCGGCGCATCGTTGCGGATGTAGCGCGCCAGCCGCGCAGCGGCACCGAACAGGATGTTGTCGAGCAAGGCCGCCTTCATCACGCAGACGGCGTTCGGCAGGCGCGACAGGATCATCACCGCATCGAGCAGGGAAGGGTGGTTGGCAACCACGATCAGCGGACCGGCATCGCGCAGTTGATCGAGTTCGCGCAGGTCGAACCGACAGGCGCACACCGATTCAAGGAAAGCGAGATAGACGCGAAAACCGTTGCGGATGGCAAAGCGCCCCAGGCGCTGCCCAAAACGGCGCGGCAACAGCGGCAGCAGCAACAGGGCAAAAGGCAGCCAGAGCAGGCAGATCAGGGCCAGGGCACCCAGCCCCAGCAACATGGCCAGGAATTCATAGCTCCGCCAGAGCAGGCCCGGACGCGTGCCGCTCATCGGGCCGCCATCGCCATGGCCTCGATCTCGATCAGCAGATCGGCGCGGCAGACATCGGCGACGACCGGACAGACCTCGACCGGCCCGAGCATTTCCTCGATCACTGCGGCCACCGCCGGCCAGTCGTCGGCATGGCGCAGGTAGGCGCGGCACAGCAGTTGATCGGGCCGGAAACCGGCCTGCTGCGACAGACGATTGGCTTCGCCGAGCACCGCCAGGATGTTGGTCAGCGTTTCCCGCGTCTGCGCGGCCACATCGCCGACATGCATGCTGCGATGGCCGACGATGCTGGCCGTGCCGGAAATGAACAGGATTTCCTGGCCCGGCGGATAAGCCAGCGCCGCCCGCGAGAAGGTCGGGCTGCGCGGGCCGTAATCGGTGGGGTAATGGTAGGCACTGACCTGGCGCGGGTTTTCCACCGCCACCGCCGGCAGCTTGCCGGCCAGGAAGGCGATCGACAGCGGACCATCGCGCAGGCCGAGGGCACAGGCCGCCGGCACGTTGCCGGTGGCCCCGCGGTGGCAGGCGAGGAAGGCGTCCTGGCGCCCCAGGTTGAACTGACGGTAACGCTCCAGCCCGTGGCTTTCCTCGTTGATCGCGGCGAGGTAGTTCCAGACCCGCCACAACTCGGGCAAGCCCTGCGCATCGAGCAGGCGGAAGATGCGCCGGTAGGCGGTCTCGCTGGCTGCCTGCAGGGGCGTCCGCGCATCGCCGGCAAAATCGGCCTCGTCCAGTTCGATGACGCCGTACAGGACATCACCGGTGCGGCGCCAGGCGATGCCTTCGTCAACGCCCTGCTGGCAGTCCACCGGACTCAGCCAGCGTTCGCGCAGCGCCGTCGGTGCAACGCCGGGCAGGGCGGCTGCAATACCCTGTTCCGGCCAGTCGGCCGCCGGCAGACCGGCCCCCAGGCGGGCGCCACCGAGGATGCGCGCGGTTTCACGTGGAACGCCAGCATCGTCGGCGGTCGTCAGGAATACCAGGCCCGCCACGTCAGAGCGTATTCATCGCCGGGTCTTCCACCCGCCGGATATTGAAACGTCGCCGCTTCCAGCCCAGGAAAGCACGCTTCGGTTGGAACAAATTGGCGCCGTAGTAGATCGCCTTGAAAATCCAGATCGAACGCCAGATCGGCGTCTTGCCGAAGACATCGCCGGCCAGCACCGACAACAGGGCTTCCTTGACGCGGAAAACGTTCTTCGGATGCATGAAAAAATCACGCATGATCGGATTGGTCACCCGGTAGATGAACCACGAGAATTCCTTTGGCCCGTGCTTCATCAGGCGATCGAAACGCTTCAGCGCCGCCGGTGCCGCTGCCGGGTTCTTCAGGCAGGCATCGATGGCCTCGGCACCGATCACGCCGCTGTTCATCGCCAGCCAGACCCCGGAGGAAAACACCGGGTCGATGAAGGCATAGGCATCGCCGAGCAGCAGGTAATTGCGCCCGTGGTTACGCTCGGACACGTAGGAAAAATTGCCGGTCGCCTCGACCTCGTGCACCAGGGTCGAATCCTTCAAGCGCTCGGCCAGCGGCGGACACATGGCGATGCCGTCGCGCAGGAACTGTTCCAGGCTGCGCTCGCCGCGCGTCTTCATGTAGTAGGGCCAGGTGACCATGCCGACGCTGGTGACGTCGTTGACCATCGGAATGAACCAGAACCAGCCGTGCTCGAACCAGTAGATGGTGATATTGCCGGCCTCGCTGCCGGGATGCCGACGCGCCTGCGAGAAGTGCCCATAGACTGCCGAGCTGTTGTGCTTGGGGTTGCGGTGCTTGATCTGGAAGCGGTTGGCAAGGAAGGTGTCGCGGCCGGAAGCATCGACCACGAAGCGCGCCTGCCACACCTGTTCGCGACCGTCGTCGTGGACCGCGCTGACCACCACGCTGTCGTCGTCCTGGAAGTCGACCGTGCGGGCGCGACAGCCCTCATGGACCTCGACGCCCTTGTTTGCCGCGTTGCGGATCAAGATGGTGTCGAACTCGGCGCGCCGAACTTGATAGGCGTAGGGCATGGATTTGTCCCAGGCCTCGGCGAAATTGAAGACCTGCGGCGTATCGTGGCAAGGCGAAACAAACTCGGCACCACGCTTTTCCATGCCGATGGCACGGATTTCGTCGGCTACGCCGAGTTGCTCGAACAACGGCAGGTTGGCCGGCAGCAGCGACTCGCCGATATGAAAGCGCGGATGGTGCGCCTTCTCCAGGATCACCACCTTGTAACCCTTTTCCGCCAGTAGCGGCGCTACCGTCGTTCCGGCCGGGCCGCCACCGATCACCAGCACGTCGCACTGGCTGCGTTCAGGCTGCTGTGTTTGCTGTTCCATCGGACTTTCCCCTGTTCTCTGTGGCGGCAGAAATTATCTTTTTGTGCCGGGCCGGCGTACGCAAGCCCCCGCGGGCAGGGGGGAGATTATAGCGCTGCCGCCGGCGCCGGGGATGAACAGGTCGCCTGGGCTTCGTAAACCAATGGAATGATCTGTTTCATCGCCTCGCGCCGCGACAGTTTCACCGGCGACATGGCAACGATGTTGTCCACCTGCAGGTCGGTGGACAACATCGGCTTGAGCCCGAGCGGCTGGCGCGGGTGCAGGGCGAAGTCGCGCCGCGCCTGCTCGATCTGCGCCTTGTTGGCGCTGAAGTAACGCGCCGCGGCGATGGTTTCCGGCAAGTGCTTCAACACATGCCACAGGCTCCAGCGGTGCTGCCACAGGCGGCCGGCGAAACGGCGGCGGTAAGCCTTGCTGTCGTAGAAGCGCTTGACATGCCAGTTGTACAGCGCGTCCATCTCGTCGCGCGAGGAAAAGCCATCGGGCAGGAAGACGAAGTTCAGGCAGTTCATCAGCCGCCAGTCCTCGATGAAGTCGCCGGACTCGCCGCTGACGCATTCCTCCCAGATCGGCGCGCCATGCAGCGGGCTGAACTTGGTCATGTTCATCTCGTCGAGGTCGAGCGACAGGATGAAGTCGCTGGTCACCTTCACCGTTTCCGGCGTCTCGCCGGGCATGCCGAAAATGAACAGGCCCTTGGCGCGCAGGCCGGCGGCGTGGATCTGGCGCACCGTATCGCGCACCGCATCGAGCGTGACCCCGGCCTTGTGCCGTTCCATCATCCCCGGATCGGCCGATTCGACACCCATCGACACCATCAGCGCGCCGGCCTGCTTGAGCTTGGCCAGCATTTCGTCCGAGGTATGGCCGGTGCGGATCGCGCAATTCCACTGCACGCCCAGCGGCTTCTCGATCAACAGCTCGCACAGGTCCATCACGCGCTGCTTCTTGGCGGTGAACAAGTCGTCGTACATGTTGATGTGATAAACCCCGAAGTTGTCCCGCAGGTACTTCATGTGGTCATAGGTGTATTGCGCCGAATTGGTCTTGTACAGGCGCTCGAACACCGTGCGGTCACAGAACGAGCAGGTGTAGGGACAACCGCGCGAGGTGATCATGGTCGCCCCGTAACGCTTTTCGTAGGCGAACAGCGGCAGGTGGTAGGCGTGTGGAAAACCGGCCAGCTTCTCGTAAGCCGGGAAGGGCAATTCGTCGAGGTCGAGGATGCGGTCGCGGCGCGGATTGACGACGATGCGCCCGGCCGGGTCGCGCCAGATCAGGTTGCCGATGTCGGCCAGCGGCTTGCCGTCGGCCAGGTCAAGCAGGGCGCCTTCGCCCTCGCCGATGACCAGGTAATCGATTTCCGGGAAGTGTTCGAGAATCGGCGCACCGAGCGAGGAGACATGGACATTGCCGAAGACGATGCGGATGTCCGGCCGCTTCTCGCGGATGTACAGCGCCATGTCCACGGCGTCCATGAAACCCGAGGTGGTCGCCGAAAAACCGACCATTTCCGGTTCGCTGGCCAGGACGATTTCGGCATTGGCGGCGATTCCCGGTGGCGCATGGGGTCCGAGGCAATCGTGCAGGGCAACGCTATGACCGAACTTTTCCAGCCACGACGCCAGCTGCATGATGCCGATCGGCGGCATGCGGTTGGCCAGCACCGAAAAGTCGGGCTGGCCGGGGACGAAATTGAAACCGGCGGGATGGACTAGCGTGACACGCATCGGAAACCTCGGGGAAGTCGCCCGATTTTAGGCGAAAAACCGGCTTCAGACGCCGGCAAAGGTATCCCAGGCGAATTTGACGATCAGTACGCCGACCACCACCAGGAAAACGATGCGGATGAAGCCGCTGCCGTGCCTCAAGGCCAGCCAGGTCCCGGCCACCGAGCCGGCGATATTGGCAACGGCCATGGCGCCAGCGAGCGCGGCGATGATGTGACCGGCGGGCAGGAAGAAGGCCAGCGCCGCCAGGTTGGTGGCGACATTGACGACCTTGGACCCGGCCGAGGCATGCAGAAAATCGAAACCGAAGAAGCGGATGAACAGGAAGATCAGGAAGCTGCCGGTGCCCGGGCCGAAGAAGCCGTCGTAGAAGCCGATCACGCCGCCGAGCAGGACGGCGTAGGCCAGTTCGCGCCGACCGCTGTGGGCAGGCCGGTGCAATTGGCCGAAATCCTTCTTCAACAAGGTGTAACCGGCGGCGAAGATGAGCAGGAACAGGATCAGCGGGCGTACCGCGTCCTTGGGCAACCAGGCCACTGCCGCCGCACCAGCGTAGGAGAGGGCAAAAGCAGCGACGGCAGCCGGCAGGATGGTGCGCCACGGCATCTCGACCCGGCGCGCATAACGCCAGGCAGCATTGGCGGTACCAAAGACACTGGCGAACTTGTTGGTGCCGAACAGGGTGGCCGGCGCAGCACCGGGCTGGGCAGCGAACAGTGCGGGAATCTGGACCAGGCCGCCACCGCCGACCACGGCATCGACCAGACCGGCGATGAAGGCAGCCAGGATCAACCAGCCGAAAGGGGCAATGATTTCCATCGATGCCTCAGGACTGACCGCTGGTCGGACGAAGGGGAATAAGGCGGTAATTCATGTCGCTATAATGTGGATTCAAGACGAGGTGCTGAGCGAGGTAGTGAAATGGACAATCTGACCCTGGTTATCGCGCTCGCCGCAGTGGCCGTCGCCGGCATCCTGTTTTTCATCAATCGGCGCCCGGCGCGGCAGACTGCCGTCGAAACCGTCAGCCACCGGCGCTATGCCGGGGCCCATCGGGAACAGGCCCGACCGGCGGCCGATGCCGACCCCCAGACACGTTTCGTCGAAACCAGCAAACCCAAGCAATACCGGCTGCTCAACAGCAGCGAGCAGGAACTTTACCACCGTCTGTGCGAGGCCATGCCCAACATGCGGGTGTTTACCCAGGTCGGCGTCTCCCAGCTGGCCTTGGCTCGCGGTCGCCAGGAAGCCATGCGGCTGAGCCGGATGGCCGGCCGAGGTGTCGATTTCGTCGTCTGCGACGCCGATTTTTCGATTGTCGCCGCGATCGAACTGGCCTGGCCGACGACCGGCCAGGAAATCGACAACGCCGAGGATGTCAAACGCGTCGCCCTGCAGAGTCTGGGGATTCCGATGATCGTCTTCCGGCCGAACAAGCTGCCCGACGCCGACACCATCAGCCGTGAAATTGCCGACGCCATCCTGCGCCGCAACCGGCTGGAGGCGGAACGCAGCTAAGCGGCCCGGCGCATGGCCCAGCCACTGCAACAGCTTTTCCCGCTGATCCGGCGCAGCGGACTGACTGGCTGGCTGGCCGGACAATACCGTTACCTCAGTTTTGCCGCCTTGCTGCTGATCGCCAGTGTCTCGCCAAGCATCCACGACCAGGCGACCCGCCGGCGCTCGGCCAGCATCCTCTGTTGCGCCGCCTGGCAGACCTTGCCCGGCTACCTGCTGGCCTGCGTACTGCTCAGCGCCATCCTCACCCGCATCGTCGCCGTCAGTGCCGACAGCTATGGTCTATCGCATCTGGCGCTGGAAGCCATCCTGCGGGTCTTTGTCGTCGAACTGTTGCCGCTGGCCTCGACGCTGTTCGTCGCCATGCGCGCCGTGCCCATGGCCATGCTGCATCTGGCGGCGCTGCCCGGCCAGCCCGGTGCCGGCCTGCGCGATGCCTTGCCGTACGCGGTCGGCAACGCGGCGGCCGTGGTCATCCTGGCCATTGTCGGCGGCATCGTCTCGCTACTGGTCGCCTATCCCGTGGTCCATGGCTTCAACCAGTGGGGCTTGCCAGCGTACACCCGGCTGATCGGCCAGGTCTTCGATCCCATCCTGGCCATTGCCTTCTCGGCCAAGATCCTGTTCTTCGGCATTGCCGTCGGCATTGCGCCGGCCACCGTCGTACTCGACCCGCGCAAATACGATACCGGCCAGCGCGAAATGCGCGTGATGGTCCGCCTGCTGTTGATCCTGGTACTGATCGAAGGTAGTTTCCTGATGTTGCGACGCTTCTGAGAACCATGAACGAATCCCCGAACCACCTGCCGAACATCAAGCACCCGGAAAGCAAGGCCGCCGCGTTGCTGCTGGTCACGCTGGCGCTGATCGTCGCCTTCGTGATCTTCGTCATGACTGCCCGCGGCGTCTTCGAGGAAAACCAGCAATTGCTGCTGGTCGCGGAAAATTCGGAAGGTGTCGCGGTCGGCATGGACATGACCTTCTCTGGTTTCCCCATCGGCCGGGTCAGCCGCATTGAACTCGGCGACGACGGCAAGGCCCATCTCCATGTCTCGGTACCGCTCAAGGACGCGCGCTGGCTGCGGGCGTCGTCGGTATTCACGCTGGAAAAGGGCGTGGTCGGCGGCAGCCGGTTGCGGGCCTTCACCGGCATGCTCGATGACGAGCCCCTTGAAGACGGTGCCCGCCGCGAAGTGCTGATGGGCGACGCGACCTCCGGCGTGCCGGAACTGGTATCGACGGTCACCCGTCTGGTCGGCAATCTGGAACGCCTGACCAACGAACAATCGGCCCTGGTGGCCAGCATGGACAACCTGCAGCGCATGACCGCCGAACAGTCGGCGCTGGCCGGCAGCCTGAACAACATGCGCCAATTCACCGCCACCCTCAACGGTCGCCACGGCGCGCTCGGCGCCTTGCTTGGCAACGACGCGGATGTGGCCAAGGTGATCGATTCACTCGAGCAGACCCGGTTGCTGCTGACCGAAGCCCGGGCCAGCCTGGCCAAGGTCGATGCCGCGCTGGTCGACGTCAAGGCCATCACCGGCAATACGCGCGCGGCAACCGAAGATCTCGATGCCCTGCGCGCTGAAATCGATCTCAACCTGCGCAAGGTTTCCGGCCTGGTCGATGACCTCAATCGCAAATGGCCGTTTGCCCGCGAACGCGAGTTGAAACTGCCATGAACTACGTTATCCCGCTGATTGCCCTGGTCCTGGTTGGCTGTGCCAATCATCCACCGCCGCCCGACTGGCTGCTGACTGCCGAGAGCGCCACCGGCAACCATGCCCGTCTGTGGCTGGAAGGACGCGACAAACTGGCCGAAATCCAACTCAATGCGGCGCGCGAAGCGGTTTCCCGTACCGGCGACGCCGACCAGCAGGCGCGTGTCGAACTACATGCCTGCGCGGTGCGCCTGGCCAGCCTGCAGGGTGGTCAATGTCCGGCTTTCGATACCCTGGCCAGCGATGCCGGTCGGGCCGAGAACGCCTACGCCGCCTATCTGTCCGGTACGTTGCCCGCCGCCGACCGCCAGCTGTTGCCGGAAAGCCAGCGCCTGGCCTGGCAGAACCCACAAGCCTTGAACAACATCAACGATCCGCTGGCTCGCCTGGTGGCCGCGGCAGCCTTGCTCGAAGCCGGCCGTTTGCCACCCGAGGGCATCACCCTGGCCATCGATACTGCTGCCGGCCAGGGCTGGCGCCGGCCGCTGCTGGCCTGGTTGAGTCTGGAGCGGGAAAGACTGGAACGGGCAGGTGACCCGAGCGGTAGCGAAGCGATCAGGCGCCGCATCGAGCGGGTACTTGGCGCCGGCCGCTGAATTTGTTTACGGTTTTATATAGAACCTTAAATAAAAGAACTATGTTAACTACCTGAACAACAGTTCTGTGGATAACTAATAAAAAAACAACAAAATCAGCGATATAAAAGCCCGTTAGCCGTCTTGGCAAGTGCCTGAAGTGCCTGTTGATCGAATGGGGACAGTTTTTCCACGATCACGTAAACGCAGATTCATCCACAAACTGCGAACAGGTCTTCGGGGGTGTTATGCACAGGCCTTACTTGCCGATGCAGAAGCGGCTGAAAATGACGCCAAGCAGGTCGTCGGCAGTGAATTCGCCGGTGATCTGACCCAGTGACTGCTGGGCCAGACGCAGTTCTTCGGCAAACAGTTCAAGCGCCGGCATTACCCCTTCGACGACATTGCGGGCCGCCGCAATGTGTTCCTGGGCCGCCGCCAGCGCCCGCAGATGCCGTTCGCGGGCGATGAATACATCTTCCGCCTGATGCCAGCCGGCGATCTGCAGCAATTCCTGACGCAGCAGTTCGATCCCGCGATTGGCCTTGGCCGACAGCGAGATGGCGACGCCATTGGCTTCGTCGTGACGCTCGGGCTCGCGGCCGGCGAGGTCGATCTTGTTGTAAACGGTGATGCGCTGCAGACGCTCGGGCATGCGTTCGAGAATGTCGCGGTCCAGCGCCGACACGCCGGTATTCGCATCGACCAGCAGGACGACCACGTCGGCGCGCTCGATTTCCTGCCAGCTGCGTGCTATGCCGATCTTCTCGACCACATCCTCGGTATCGCGCAGGCCGGCGGTATCGATGATGTGCAGGGGAATGCCCTCGATCTGTATGGTCGAGCGCAAGGCATCGCGGGTGGTGCCGGCAATCGGCGTGACGATGGCCAGATCGTCGCCGGCCAGACGGTTGAGCAGGGATGATTTGCCGACGTTAGGCTGGCCGGCAAGAACCACGTGCAGGCCGGATTGCAGCAGTTTTCCCTGGCCGGCGCGGTCGAAGATCTCGGCCAGCTTCAGTTGCAGGCGTTCCAGGCGGCCGAAGGCATTGGCCGCCTGCAGGAAATCGATGTCTTCCTCGGGAAAATCCAGCGTCGCCTCGACCAGCATGCGCAGGTTGATCAGTTCTTCGTTGAGTTCGCCGATGGCGCGCGAGAATTCGCCCTGCAGCGAACGCACCGCCGAACGGGCGGCGCTGGCGGTAGCGGCATCGATCAGGTCGGCCACGGCCTCGGCCTGGGCCAGGTCCATCTTGCCGTTGAGGAAGGCGCGGCGGGAAAACTCACCCGGTTCGGCCAGGCGCGCGCCGAGATCGAGACAGCGGGCCAGCAGCATCTGCATGACCACTGGGCCGCCATGGCCCTGCAGTTCGAGTACGTCCTCGCCGGTAAAGGAATTGGGGCCGGGAAAATACAGCAGCAGGCCGGTATCGATGGTCGTGCCGTCGGCGGCATGGAAATCGGCGAGCGTGGCGTAGCGCGGTTTCGGCGTCTTGCCGGTCAGTGCAAAAGCAAAGGGCAGCAAATTGCTGCCCGAGACCCGGATCACGCCGACCCCGCCACGGCCGGGAGCCGTGGCGATGGCGGCGATGGTGTCGTTCTTCACACCTTAGGCTTTCGCATCGTTGGCAGCCTTGCCGCCAGCTTCCATCATGCGGGTGATCTGCCATTGCTGGGCGATCGACAGGATGTTGTTCACCACCCAGTAGAGCACCAGACCGGCCGGGAAGAAGAAGAACATGATGCCGAAGACGAAAGGCATGGCCATCATCACCTTGGCCTGGATCGGGTCCGGCGGCGTCGGGTTGAGCTTGATCTGGATGAACATCGAGACAACCATGATCACCGGCAGGATGTACCAGGGATCGGGTGCGGCCAGGTCGGTGATCCACAGGATCCACGGTGCGTCGCGCATTTCGACGGCGCCGAGCAGCACCCAGTAGAGGGCGATGAAGACCGGAATCTGGATCAGGATGGGCAGGCAGCCACCGAGCGGGTTGATCTTCTCGGTCTGGTACAGCTTCATCATTTCCTGGTTCAGACGGGCCTTGTCGTCACCGTAGCGCTCCTTCAACTGCACCAGGCGCGGCGTGACCAGGCGCATCTTGGCCATCGACTTGTACGAAGCAGCCGACAGCGGGAAGAAGGCGAGCTTGATGGCGATGGTCAGGACGACGATGGCCCAGCCCCAGTTACCCACCAGGCCGTGAATGAACTGCAGCGCCCAGAAGATCGGGGCGGCAATGACGGTCAGCCAGCCGTAGTCGACAACCAGATCCAGCCCCGGTGCCAGCGCCTTCAGTGCAGCCTGTTCCTGCGGACCGGCAAACAGCGAAACCGAGCTCACCGCGCTGGTGCCCGGGCCGACTTCGGCCACCGGAACGATCACGCCCATCTGGTAGAGCTTGCTGTTGTCCAGCTTGCGCATGTAGTACTCGCGCTGAACACCTTGTTCCGGCACCCAGGCAGCGACGAAGTAGTGCTGGACCATGGCCAGCCAGCCGTTGTCGGCCGTCTTGACGAACTTGGCGCTCTTGTCGGCAACATCCTTGAAGCTGATCTTCTGATACTTCTCGGCCTCGGTATAGACCGCCGGGCCGGTGAAGGTGTGCATCATGAAGTTGCCACCAGCCGGTTCGCCATCGTCGCGCTGAACCTGGAAGTAGGCATGCGGCGCCAGCGGCTTGTCGGAACCGTTGACGATTTCCCAGGCCACGTCGACCACATACGAAGAACGCTTGAAAGTCAGGATGCGGGCAATGCGCACACCTTCCGGACCATTGGCTTCCAGGCGGACCTTCAGTTCGTCGCTACCGTCCTGCAATTGCAGCGGGCCATCGACACGGCGGAACAGCGAACGGTGCGTCGGCAGACCGTCGCCGATCAGGCCGCTCTGGGCGAAATACTGGTGCTTGGCGTCGAACAGGACGAAGTTGTGATCCTTGTCGTCGCTTTCCTTGTAATTCAGCAGTTCCAGACCGACCAGATCGCCACCCTGGGTGGAAATCGTGACCTTCATCAGGTCGGTTTCGACGCTGAAGGTTTCGGCCGTGGCAACCGGCGTTTCGGTGACCGCGGCAATCGCGGAACCTGCAGCCTGCAGGCTGACCGAAGGCGTCGGTGTGCTGCCGTCGGCGACTGCCTGCGGCGTGTTGGTCGCCACTTCGGCGACGGGCTTGGGCCGGTTGTACTCCTGCCAGTTTTCCCACAGCATGAAGCTGGAGAAAGCGAAAATCATGACCAGAATCAGGCGACGAGTATCCATGAGCTGCCTACGTAGTTAATGGTGTTCAGGGAACGGGATCATACCCGCCCGGGTGCCATGGGTGACAGCGGCAAATGCGTTTTGCCCCCAGCCAGCCGCCCTTGAGGGCGCCGTACTTGTGAATGGCGTCGACCGTATACTCCGAACAGGTCGGAAAATAGCGGCAACGCCTCCCGAGCATCGGACTGATGGCGTACTGGTAGAAACGTACCAGGGCAATCAGCAGATGCTTCATTGTGCTTCCTTTTTTAGACGAGGACGTGACAGGCGATCCAGCAAATTGCCGAAATCCTCGCCGATCACCCTGCCATCAAAGGGCTTTTGCTTGACTGCCAGCCTGACGATCAGATCGTAAGCCGGCAGACCCGAGCGCCGAAGCCGGAATCGTTCGCGCACAATGCGCTTGAGCCGGTTGCGATCAACGGCGCGCTTGAGCAGTTTCTTCCCGACGACCAAGCCCAGCCTGGCATCGGTATGACCTTCGGCACGCGGCTGATAATGCAACATCAGCCAGGTACCGCGAATGGCCTTCCGGAAACCAAAAACGGATGAAAATTCATCCGTTTTGGTCAGGCGATAGCGTCGGGCGAAGCTTGCTTCCACTTCGCCAGGCGTCCGGCTTAAACGGCCAGACGCTTGCGACCCTTGGCGCGGCGAGCAGCGAGGACGGCACGGCCGCCCTTGGTGCGCGAACGGACCAGGAAGCCATGGGTGCGCTTGCGGCGCACGACCGACGGTTGATACGTGCGTTTCATGTCGTAATTCCTTGAGTGAGCGGAGAAAAACGCGTGATTACACCTTGTTTGCCCCCCTGCTGTCAACCTGAATTATTTCTACAAGCTGTGGATAACTTGTGTGTCGCAGGGTAGAATTGCGCTTTGGTCGGCGGCCGCGAAGCCGCCGATTTCATTGAAAATTCGTTTTCAAATCAGAGAAATAATAAATCCACCATCGCTGTTGGCGATGGTGCGGTATGGAGCCAAAGTTTCAATGACCGGTTTTTGGGAATCCTGTTTGCAAAGATTCGAACAGGAGCTGCCCGCGCAGCAGTTCAACACCTGGATCAAGCCGCTGCGCCTGGAAGGTGAAAGCAAGGCACTGGAAGAGGGCCTGCGTCTGGTCGCGCCGAACGGCTTCATCCTGAAATGGGTACGCGACCGCTACCTGTCCCGCATCGAGGACTACGGCAACACCTTCTTTGCCGCTCCGGTCAGCATCGCCCTGGTCATCGGCAGCGGCAAGGCCAGCAGTCCGCGCAGCGAAGCCGCCAAACCCGTCGCCAGTGAAGCCAGCCCGGACAACAAGCCGGCACCGACGCCCGCCCAGGAAAAACCGCGGGCCAAAACTGCCTCGGTCTATGAAAAGTCGCGCCTGTTTTCGAACTTCACCTTCGATAATCTCGTCGTCGGCAAGGCCAACGACCTGGCCCGTGCGGCCGCGCTGCAGGTCGGCAGCAATCCCGGCGGTGCCTACAACCCGCTGTTCATCTACGGCGGCGCCGGCCTGGGCAAGACTCACCTGATCCACGCCATCGGCAATCACATCGTCAAGGACAACCCGGACAAGATCGTCCGCTACGTCCATGCCGAGGATTACTACTCCGACGTGGTCCGCGCCTACCAGCAAAAATCCTTCGACACCTTCAAGCGCACCTATCGCTCGCTCGACGTGCTGCTGCTCGACGACGTCCAGTTCTTCAACGGCAAGAACCGCTCGCAGGAAGAGTTCTTCTTCCTGTTCAACGCGCTGATCGAAGCGCGCAAGCAGATCATCATCACCTGCGATACCTATCCGAAGGACATCAACGGCCTCGACGACCGCTTGGTGACCCGTTTCGACTGGGGTCTGACGGTACAGATCGAACCGCCCGAACTGGAAATGCGCGTCGCCATCCTGCAGAAGAAGGCCGAAGCCGAAGGCATCCGCCTCGACGACGAAGTCGCTTTCTTCATTGCCAAGCATCTGCGCTCCAACGTCCGCGAACTCGAAGGCGCGTTGAAGAAGGTGCTCGCCTATTCGTCCTTCCACGGTCGCGCCATCGCGCTTGACCTGGCCAAGGAAGCGCTCAAGGACCTGATCGGTTCGGTGCGCAACGTCGGCATCGACAATATCCAGAAGACCGTTGCCGACTATTACAAGATCAAGGTTGCCGAATTCTTCTCCAAGAAGCGCACGCGGGCCATCGCCCGGCCGCGCCAGGTGGCGATGTGGCTATGCCGCGAAGTCACCTCGCACAGCTTCCCGGAAATCGGCGATGCTTTCGGCGGCCGCGATCACACCACGGTGATCCATGCGGTCAAGACCATCGATTCGCTGCGGGCCAAGGAAAGTGAGCTCAATCACGATCTGCACGTCCTGCTTCAGGTGCTGAAAGGATGATGCTGTAGACAAGTCTGTGTATAAATTGTCGGTCGAATGTGGACATGCTGTGCTTTTCCGCTTTGTGGGAAAATTGTCCAGTTTTCATCCACAGGCAATTCAGAGACTTTCGAGGATGCAAAAATCTGCTTCAAGTTGTTGAAATAAAAAATAAATATTCTTTTATCCACAGAACTGTTCCCGATATAGTCTATTAAGGAATTTAATTTATGGTTCTTATTAAAAGCCAAAGAGACACGCTTCTGGCCCCGTTGCAGTCAGTGTCGGGAATCGTCGAGCGTCGCCATACCCTGCCCATCCTGTCGAACGTGCTGCTGGAAAAGAAGGGCGATCAACTGACCCTGCTGGCCACCGACATCGAAATCCAGATCACCACCAGCACCACCTGTACCGGCGGTGAAGGCAACGGCGCGGTGACCGTCGGCGCGCGCAAGCTGCAGGAAATCCTGCGCTCGCTGCCGGACAGCACCGAAATCACCGTCAACCTCGAAGACAAGCGTCTGCAGGTCAAGGGCGGCAAGAGCCGTTTCAACCTGCAAACCTTGCCGGCCGACGACTTCCCGCGGATGACGCTGAGCGAAGGCGACACCAAGCAGTTCACGATCACGCAAAAGGCTTTCCGCCAGCTGATCGCCAAGACCCAGTACGGTATGGCTGCCCAGGACGTGCGCTACTACCTGAACGGTCTGCTGCTGCTGGTCGAAGGCAAGGAACTGCGCGCCGTGGCCACCGACGGTCACCGTCTGGCCTACGCCAGCGTCGAGATCGAAACCGAGCTGCCGCGTCAGGAAATGATCCTGCCGCGCAAGACCGTGCTCGAACTGAACCGTCTGCTGGTCGATAGCGACGACGCGCTGAACATCACCCTGTCGTCCAACCAGGTGCGTTTCGCCTTCGGCAACATCGTCCTGGTGTCCAAGCTGATCGACGGCAAGTTCCCGGATTACGAGCGCGTCATCCCGCCCAGCCTGCGAAATCACATGACCGTCGGCCGTCAGATGCTGATGCAGGCCATGCAGCGCGCCGCCATCCTGACCAACGAAAAATTTCGCGGCGTCCGCGTCGTGCTTGGCGAAATGAGCCTCAAGCTGATTGCCGCCAATGCCGAACAGGAAGAAGCCCAGGAAGAAATCGAGGTACAGTACACGGGCGAACCCATCGATGTCGGCTTCAATGTCGGATATCTGCTCGACGTGCTCAACAACGTGCACTCGGACGAAATCCAGTGGAGCTTCAACGACGCCAATTCGAGCGCATTGATTACCGTACCCGGCAACGACCGCTTCAAATATGTCGTCATGCCGATGCGCATCTGAATCGTAGTTTAAGCACCGCTTCAGGCCCGTCCACGCGGACGGGCCAAGTTTCACGTGGAACCAAGAACAATGAGTGAAGAGAACGTCCCGCAAAGTGCGGCGCCAGCCTATGGCGAATCCAGCATCCAGATCCTTGAAGGCCTGGAGGCCGTGCGCAAGCGGCCGGGCATGTACATCGGCGATACCTCCGACGGCACCGGCCTGCACCACCTGGTTTTCGAAGTCGTCGACAACTCCATCGACGAAGCGCTGGCCGGTCACTGCGACGACATCATCGTCACCATTCACACCGACAACTCGATTTCGGTCATCGACAACGGCCGCGGCATCCCGACCGGCGTCAAGATGGACGACAAGCACGAGCCCAAGCGCTCGGCTGCCGAAATCGCGCTGACCGAACTGCACGCCGGCGGCAAGTTCAACCAGAACTCGTACAAGGTCTCGGGCGGTCTGCACGGCGTCGGCGTCTCCTGCGTCAATGCGCTGTCGAAGTTCCTGCGTCTGACCATCCGCCGCGACGGCAAGAAGCACTTCATGGAATTCTGCCGTGGCGTGCCGGTCGATCGCTGCATCGAAACCCGCGATGGTTTTGAAATCTCGCCGCTGAAAATCCTCGGCGACACCGAAAAGCGCGGTACCGAAGTCCATTTTCTCGCCGACGAGGAAATCTTCGGCCACGTCGAATTCCACTACGAAATCCTGGCCAAGCGCCTGCGCGAACTGTCTTTCCTGAACAACGGCGTCAGCATCAAGCTGGTCGACCAGCGTTCCGGCAAGGAAGAACTGTTCGCTTTCGCCGGCGGTGTGCAGAGCTTCGTCGAGTACGTCAATCGCACCAAGAGCGTCCTGCACCCGAAGATTTTCTATTCGACCGGTGAAGCCAAGGTCGGCGGTGACGGCGTCACCATCGGCGTCGAAGTGGCGATGCAGTGGAACGATTCCTACCAGGAACAGGTGCTCTGCTTCACCAACAACATCCCGCAGTCCGACGGTGGCACCCACCTGACCGGCCTGCGCGCGGCGATGACCCGGGTCATCAACAAGTACATCGACGAAAACGAGATCGCCAAGAAGGCCAAGGTCGAGATTTCTGGTGACGACATGCGCGAAGGCCTGGCCTGCGTGCTGTCGGTGAAGATGCCCGATCCCAAGTTCGCGTCGCAGACCAAGATGAAGCTGGTCTCCAGCGAAGCCCGCCCGGCGGTCGAGGAAGTTGTTGCCCAGAAACTGGCTGACTTCCTGCTCGAGAACCCGATCGACGCCAAGACCATCTGCGGCAAGATCGTTGAAGCTTCCCGCGCCCGCGAAGCGGCCCGCAAAGCCCGCGAAATGACGCGCCGTAAAGGCGTGCTCGACGGCGTCGGCCTGCCCGGCAAGCTCGCCGATTGTCAGGAAAAAGACCCGGCCCAGTGCGAAATCTACATCGTCGAGGGTGACTCCGCCGGCGGCTCCGCCAAGCAGGGCCGCGACCGCAAGTTCCAGGCGATCCTGCCGCTGCGCGGCAAGGTACTCAACGTCGAGAAGGCGCGCTTCGACAAGCTGATTTCCTCCGAGCAGATCGTTACCCTGATCACCGCACTCGGCACCGGCATCGGCAAGGACGATTTCAACGTCGAGAAGCTGCGCTACCACCGCGTCATCATCATGACCGACGCGGACGTCGACGGCGCTCACATCCGCACCCTGCTGCTGACCTTGCTCTACCGCCAGATGCCCGAGCTGATTGACCGTGGCTACGTCTACATCGCCCAACCGCCGCTGTACAAGGTCAAGCACGGCAAGACCGAGCGTTACCTCAAGGACGACCAGGAATTCCACCAGTTCCTGCTCAACATGGCCCTCGACGAAGCCGTTCTGTCCCCGACCGGCGGCACGCCGATCACCGGCCCGGCCCTGGAAGGCCTCGCCCGTTCCTGGCTGGCCACTGAAGCGATCATCGAGCGCCTGTCGCACCTGATCAACCCGGAAGTCTTGCAGGCCATCGTCCGCCACAACCTGGCCGTCGATCTCTCCAGCGAAGACCAGGCCCGCACCAGCGCCGACTTGATCGCCCGCCACATCCCGGCCGGCACCCGCATGGTGCCCAAGTTCGACGACATCCAGGAACGCTGGACGCTGCGCGTCGAACGCATGCACCACGGCAACCTCAAGGTTGGCCTGATCGACGAAGACCTGCTGCTCTCCGGCGACTTCCTGCAACTCAAGCGCACCGCCGAAACCCTCGCCGACCTGTTCGGCAACGGCGGTATCATGGCCCGCGGCGAAAAGAAACAGGTCGCCGCCAACTTCGGCGAAGCCATGAAGTGGCTGCTCAACGAAGTCGAACGCGGCATCGCCAAACAGCGCTACAAAGGCCTTGGTGAAATGAACCCGGAACAACTCTGGGAAACCACCATGGACCCGAAGGTTCGCCGCCTGCTGCGCGTGCAGATCGACGACGCGATTGCCGCTGACGAGATCTTCACCACGCTGATGGGTGAGCTGGTCGAGCCGAGACGGGCATTCATCGAGACCAATGCGCTGAATGCCAGGATCGACATTTAAGGGAATTTTCCCGCTGACGATGTCCTGATTCCTGCTCAGTGCTCAGAACAAGAAGGCCGCTCGAAAGAGTGGCCTTCTTGATTTCAGGGGCCATGTATCCGGTTTTTCCGGAAGGAGGCGCGCGGCTTTCCCTCTATCCTGCACGGAAAAAAACGATCCACATTTTCCCGTCGTCTAGAAAAGGAAACCCAAAAATGAGAATGATCATCTGGTCCCTGTTTGCCCTAGCCATGCTTCTCTGGACAGGTACGGCACTGATTGCGGTGCACTTTGTCGATTGGACGGTCCAGACTTTCGGCAACACCTTGCCGACCGCCCAGGAACTTGGCGCAGTCGCCGAAGCCATTCCTTTGCCGGCCTGGTTGGCGGTCTGGGTTGATCCTGCCTGGGCGCAAATTTTCCAGGCCGGGTTCGGCAATTTCATCGAGGTTGTTTCGCAGAGCGCGCCTTTCCTGGCTTCCGCGATCAGTTGGCTCAGCCCGTTGATCTGGGGCATCTGGGGCCTGGGTGTGCTGGTGCTGCTGATCGCCGCAGCGCTGGGTCACTGGCTGCTTGGGACGCTGAAGAAATCCGCCTGACGAGGTATTTGCCAGGCAAGCGTCGATAGGCTGGTGAGACCGTTAATCTCCGGTTAACCCGGAAGCTGAAGAATGGCGCCCGTTCGCGGGATTCGCCCGCATCTGCGCCATTTCTTCATGCCCGACGACAATCAGAAGCTTGGCCGGCTCGGCTTCGACTACACCTCGACCTTCTACGGCCGCGACATGCTGCGCGACGGCGATTACCTACTACCAGGGGGCCGACCAGGCATTCAGGGAGCGCCTGATTGCCTGGCGGGGCGATTGAGGCCAGACCTCAGGTTCCACGTGAAACCTCAGCTTTTCTCGCCGCACCAGCACTGACTCAGCCCCTGGCGCACCTTGGCGGCGTCGTTTTCGCTGGCGAGCAGGCAATGCAGCTTGGCGAAAGCGGCTTCCAGCGTCATGTCGCCGGCGGCAACGACGCCGATGCGGGCGAGGGCGGCGCCGGTGGCGTAGGTTTCCTGGCTGACGCCGCCGATCAGGCATTGGGAGGTATTGACCAGGACGATGCCGCGGGCGGCGGCGCGTTCGAGCGCGGCCATCAGCTCGCGGTCGCCTTGCGGCGCGTTGCCGACGCCGTAGGTTTGCAGGATCAGGCCGCGGACGCGGGGATTGGCGGTGACGGCATCGACCGTCCTGGCGGCGATGCCGGGGTGGAGCGTGAGGACGGCGACGGCCTGGTCGTCGAATTCGGGCACGACGAAGCACTTTTCGCCGGGGCTGAGGATGCGGTCGCGCTGGGCGGGGCCGCCGGCTTCGGCCAGGGGCAGGTCGTTGGGCGAGTCGAAGGCGGCGAATTCGGTGGCGGCGAGCTTGCGGCTGCGGTTGCCGCGCAGCAGTCGGCCGCCGAAGTGGATGGCGACCTCGGGCACCGGGTCGACGGCGGTAAAGTGCAACGCGCCGTCGACGTTGGCCAGCGCGTCACTGCCGGCCTCGCCCAGTGGTATCTGGGCGCCGGTCAGGATCACCGGCTTGTCGGTGCCGCGCAGCATGAAGGACAGCGCCGAGGCGCTCCAGGCCATGGTGTCGGTGCCGTGCAGGATGACGAAGCCGGTGTAGTCGTCCCAGCGGTCGAGCAGGGCGCGGGCGATGGTCGGCCAGTGGCCGGGGCGCAGGTCGGCGCTGTCGATCGGCGGGAGTTCGACGATGTCGACGTCAGGCAGGCGCTTGCCGTCGCGGGCGGCGAGTGCGGCGCGCAGGCGGGCGGGGAAACCGGGCGTCGGTCGGTAGCCGTCGGCGGCGGCGACCATGCCGATGGTGCCGCCGGTGTGCAGGATGAGCGTCTTCATTTACGGGGGTTGAATTCTCGACAGGTGACGAAGGTAGTCCGAATGGGCGGCGGACGCCAGTGGCTCGCATACAATCGGTCCTTTTGCTTCAGGAGACCGCCATGCCCATGTTCGTCGATACCTCCCCGCCGGGACAGTGCATTTTCTGCAAACTGGTGGCTGGCGAGATTCCCTCGTCGAAGGTGTACGAGGACGAGCAGACGATTGCCTTCCTCGATCTCGGCCAGTTGAACCCCGGGCACACGCTGGTCGCCGTCAAGCGCCACGCCGACAACCTGCTCGAACTGACGCCGGACGAGGCCGCTGCGGCGATGCGCACGGCGCACCGGGTGGCGCACGCGATCCGCAAGGCGTACAACCCGCCCGGGCTGACGCTGCTGCAGTGCAACGGCAAGGAGGGCGACCAGACGGTGTTCCATTTCCACATGCACGTGCTGCCGCGCTGGGGCGACGACGGCATCGGCCTGTCGTGGCCGCGCAAGGACCCGGCGCGCGACGTTCTGGAACAGTACGCGGCGCAGTTGCGCGCCGCCATCGCCGCGGAGTGAGGCCATGCGGGTTGTCGTTCAACGGGTGAAGTCGGCCGAAGTGGCTGTCGATGGCGCCGTCACCGGGCGCATCGGGCCGGGTCTGCTGGTGCTGGCCGGCTTCGAGGAGGGCGACGGCGCGGCCGACCTCGACTGGATGGCCGGCAAGCTGGTACGCCTGCGCCTGTTCGCCGATGAAGAAGGGGTGATGAACCGCAGCGTCGTCGAGGCTGGCGGCGACATCCTGGCGGTGTCGCAATTCACGCTCTATGCGTCGGTGAAGAAGGGCAACCGGCCGTCGTGGGGCCGCGCTGCGCGCGGCGATGTGTCCGGGCCGCTGTTCGCCGCCTTTGTCGACAAACTGGCGGCAGCGCTGGGCAAGCCGGTACCGACTGGCGTGTTCGGCGCCGACATGCAGGTTGCGCTGGTCAATGATGGACCGGTGACGCTGAGCATCGATTCGCGCCAGCCGGAATAGCTGATCAGTCGCCTTCCTTCTGGCTGGTCAGGACGCCCGGATAACCGGCCGGATCGTTCCGGTGGTCGTAAATCTCGCGGATCTGGAATTCGAGATCGGTGAGGGCACCGTTTTCGTCGGCGTAAATTTCCCGGATGCGCAGGACTTCGGGCAGCGTTTTGCGGAAGGCTTCCATCAACGCTGGATCGAAGTGCTTGCCGGTCTGCTCGTCCATCAAGTGCAGCGCGTCGTCGAGCGCGAATGCCGGCTTGTACGGACGGACCGAGACCAGGGCGTCGAAAACGTCGGCGATGGCGACGATGCGGCCTTCCAGCGGGATTTCCTCGCCCTTGAGCTGGCGCGGATAGCCGCTGCCGTCCCATTTCTCGTGGTGGGAGAGGGCGATGATACGGGCGGTTTCGAGCAGTTCGTTGTCGTGCTTGCCGATGATTTCGGCACCCATGATCGGGTGCTGGTGCATGATCTTCCATTCCTCGGCGTTGAGTTTGCCGGGTTTGAGCAGGATCGCGTCGGGAATGCCGATCTTGCCGATGTCGTGCATCGGCGCCGTGTTGAAGATGATGCTGGCGGCTTCGTCGCCCAGGCCGTGGGCTTCGGCGATCAGGCGGGCGTAGTGGCTCATGCGCAGCACATGGTTGCCGGTTTCGTTGTCCTTGAACTCGGCGGCGCGGCCCAGCCGGCGGATGATCTGCTGGCGGGTGGTCATCAGTTCGGCGGTGCGCTGGCGGACCATGCGTTCGAGTTCGCGCGACTGGTCGTAGAGCGCCAGGTGGGTGCGCACGCGGGCTTTGACGATGGGCGGGCTGATCGGCTTGGTGATGTAGTCGACGGCGCCCAGTTCGAGGCCGCGCTGCTCGTCCTCGGTGCTGCTCATGGCGGTGACGAAGATGATCGGGATGCGCCGACGGTCGGGGTTGGCCTTGAGCCGGCGGCAGATTTCCAGGCCGGACAGGCCGGGCATCATGATGTCGAGCAGGATCAGGTCGGGCGGTTCGTCGGAATAGACGATCTTCAGCGCCTTCTCGCCGGAGGTGGCGACGCGGATGCGGTAGTCGTGGGACAGCACGTCGCTGAGGATGGTGATGTTTTCCGGACTGTCGTCGACGACCAGGATGCTTTGCTTGGGCAGCAGTGGAGTCATGTTTGTTGCGCTCGGGTCGGGAGTGTTGCGACAAGCGTGTCGAGGAGGGTGATGGCGGTTTCGAAATCGTAACTGCCAATGGCGCGCGTCAGATCGTCGATGGCCTGTGGGTCGAGGCGGCTGCGCAGGGCGTCGGCCAGGTCTTCGAAGACCTGAACGGCGCTGGCGTCGTCGTCCCCGAGCAGTTCGCGCAGGCGGGCCAGTTCGGCGGGGTCGAGTTCGGTTCCGGCAGCGGGTTTCGGGATTGCCGTGCCGGTGTGCCGGGCAATGGTGGCGAGGACGCCGTCGAGGGAGACGCTCAGGGCCTGGCAGAGTTGCTCGATGCGTTCGCCATTGCCGGGCTGCTGCTTCAGTGTCTGTTCCAGTTCGCCGGCCAGGCGGCCGAGCTTGTCGGCGCCAATATTGCCGGCCAGCCCGCGCATGGTGTGGCTGAGCAGGATCATTTCGTCGACCGCGCCGCGCGCCCGGGCGGATTGCAGGCGGACGATGAAGTTGCCCTGGTCCTCGACGAAGCGTCCCAACAGGCGGGTATGCAGCCCCCGATTACCGCCCAGGCGGGCGATGGCGGTGGCGCTGTCGATAGGTTCGTCGTCGGTGAATGGGGTTGGATCGGTGGTCTCGACGTCGGCGACCGGTGGCAACTGGCCTAGCCAGTGGTCGAGCGTGCTGCGCAGGTTGGCGATGTCGATCGGTTTGGCGATGTGGTCGTTCATGCCGCAGGCCAGACAGTGTTCGCGGTCGGCGGCCAGGGCATTGGCGGTCATGGCGATGATCGGCAGTTCATCCCGGCCGAGATCCGCGCGGATGCGCCGGGTGGCTTCGTAGCCGTCCATCACCGGCATCTGGCAATCCATCAGCACCAGGTCGAAGCGGCCGGTGCGGACGGCGTCGACGGCGAGTGCGCCGTTGGCTGCGGTGGCGACGCGCAGGCCGAAGCCGGCCAGCATTTCTTCGGCCAGTTCGCGATTGACTTCGTTGTCCTCGACCAGCAGCACGCGGTGCCCGGCCAGCTTGCTGTTGTCCTGGGCGTCACGCGGGGCTTCGGGCACGCCCGGCGCCCGGTGCAGGGCCAGCATGATGCTGTCGAACAGGCCGGACGGCGTCGCCGGCTTGCCGAGGATGGCGCTGACCTTGTGCGGATGCAGCGCGTCGCGCAATTCGTCGTGGTCGTGTGCGGTGGTCATGATCACCGCCGGCGCATCGTCGCCGGGCGCGTCCTGGCGGATCGAGGCGACCAGTTCGACGCCGTCCATGCCCGGCATCTTCCAGTCGAGCAGCAGCAACTGGTAGGGGCGGCCGGCCTGACGGGCGGCGGCCATTTCGACCAGGGCTTCGGCGCCGCTGGCCGCCACCCGGCAATCGATGCCGAGCGCCGCGAACATGTGGGCGAATACTTCGCGGGCGCCTGGGCTGTCGTCGATGACCAGGGTCCGCAGGTCAGACGGGATGCCCAGCCGGCGCGGCTCGTCGGGCTCGCTGCCGGCCGGTTCGAAAGGCAGTTCGAAGGTGAAGCAACTGCCTTCGCCGGGCTGGCTGGTGACCGAAATCTGTCCGCCGAGCAGGTCCACGATGCGTTTGCAGATCGACAGGCCGAGGCCGGTGCCGCCGTATTTGCGGGTGGTCGAACTGTCGGCCTGGGAGAAGGCGCTGAACAGCCGCTCCTGTTGTTCCTGGCTCATGCCGATGCCGGTGTCGCGTACGGCGAAGCGCAGCAGGACGTCGTGATCGCGTTGTTCGGCGAGCGTCACGGTGACCGTCACCTCGCCCTGTTCGGTGAATTTGACGGCGTTGCCGACCAGATTGAGCAGGACCTGGCCGAGGCGCAGCGGATCGCCGATCAGCCGGTCGGGGACGTTGGCCGACAGGTCGAACAGCAGTTCGATCCCGCGTTCGCGGGCCTTGATCGCGCACAGGTCGCCGAGATGCTGCAGGGCCGCGTCGATGCTGAAGACGGTGCGTTCGAAGCGCATCATGCCGGCCTCGATCTTGGACAGGTCGAGGATGTCGTTGATGATGCCGAGCAGGCCCTTGGCGGCGGCATCGACCTTGTTCAGATAGTTTTTCTGGCGCGGGTTGAGTTCGGTCTGCAGCGCCAGGTGGGTCATGCCGATGATGGCGTTCATCGGAGTGCGGATCTCGTGGCTCATGTTGGCCAGGAAGTCGGCCTTGGCGGCGGCCGCAGATTCGGCAGCGGCGCGGGCCTTCTCGGCTTCGCGCTCGGCTTCCTTCTGGGCGGTGATGTCGACGATGACGCCGATCAGCCCGCCCGGCGCCCCGTCCGGCGAACGGAAGCCGCTGACTGCGTACAGGGTGTCGCGGATCTCGCCATCGGCGCGCTGCATGCTGACCACCCGGCTGACCCGGCCGCATTCGGCGATCAGTTTTTCATCCTCGGCCTGGAAGGCAGCACGTGCGTCGGCGGGCAGGAATTCCAGATCGAGCACGCGCTTGCCGATGAACTGGCCGCGGTCGATGCCGAAGAATTCCTCGTAGGCGCGGTTGCAGCCAAGGAAGCGGCTGTGCTCGCCCTTGTAGAAGATGGGATTGGGAATGGTGTCGAGCAGAGCACGCTGGAAGGCGAATTGGCGGATCAGTTCGACCTGCATTTCGTGGCGGTCGGAGATGTCGAGCACGCTGACCAGCAGCGACGATATCGTGCCGGCCTCGTCGCGGACCGCGGCCACCTGGATATCGCCCCAGCGCGTCGCGCCGTGGGCGTCGATGAACTCGAATTCGCTGCGCAGGCCATTTTCCTCACCGGTCAGGATGGCCTGCAGTGCGTTCTGCAGGCGTTCGGTTTCGGCCGGTGTCAGCGACAGATCGTGCAATTCACGCAGGCTGTCCTGGGTCCGGGCGACGAAATCGGCAAAGGCCCGGTTGCTTTCGGTGGCCCGTAATTCGGGATCGAGGCTGACGATGCCAACGGCGGCGTTGTCGAAGATGGCGCGGAAGAAGGCTTCGCGCTGTTGCAGGTGTTCCTGGCTCTGGCGCAGGGCGCTGGTACGCAGGGCGACCGTCATTTCGAGGTCGGCATTGATGCTTTGCAGCGCCTGGCGGCCGGATTGCAGTTGCTGGCGCATGTTCTCCAGCGCGTCGGCAAGCTGCGCCACTTCCTGCCAGGGGGCGGTGGTGGTGACCGGTTGGTCCAGTTCCTGGCGGCCGATGCGCTCGCTTTCCGCGGTCAGTTCGCTGAGCGGTTCGCCGAAGCGGCCGGCGATGCGGATGGCGACGGCGATGCCCAGGCCGAGAGCGCAGAGCAGAATGAGGCCGAGGACGGCCAGATCGCTGCCGGTGATCGGCACGAAATCGCGTTGCGGGGCGACGACACCGAGCCAGACGCCGGTCCGGTTCGCGTCGAGCCGCGTGAACAGCCCTAGCCAGCGTCCGTCCGGCCGTTCGAAGGCGCGTACGCTGCCGGCTGGCGGGGATTCCTGCTGCCACAGCCGGTAAGCCTGGGCGAGCTCGCCGAAGCCGGCTTCTTCGGGGGTTTTCAGCAGGGCCTGATTGATCGCTTCGCTGTCGGTGAAACGCTCGTCGCGCGGCGGCGCGATCAGGCGGCCGTCACCGAGCAGCAGTGCCGCCTGGCCGGCGCTGCCGAGGGCCAGACTGGTGGTGAATTCGGCGATGTCGCCGAGGCGCACGTCGTGGGCGATGACGTAGCGTTCGCCGCCGGCATCCTGCCAGCGCATGCCGGCGGTCAGCCCGGGTTCCTGCGTGGTGAAGAAAATGTAGGGCTGGGTCCAGTGCACGCCGGTATCGCTGTCGAGCGCCATGGCGCCCTTGAACCAGGGACGCTGGCGCGGGTCGTAATCGCTCTCGCGGATCTCGATGCGCTCGATCTGACGTTGGCTGTTCCAGGTGATCCAGAAACTCAGCCGGCCCCATTCGGCCGGGTTGCTGATGCGGTTGATCCAGCCGCCTTCCGGGGTCAGCAGCAGGAAGAATTCGCGGCCCGATTCATGGGCCAGGATGATCGAGTTGATCTCGTCGTGGTTGGCCAGGACCGGGAAGAAGAATTCGTTGAAGCGCAGCAGGTCGGCGTGGTCGACACTGCCGGCGCGGCCCCAGCCGTGGCTGGTGCGCAGGGTGATCTCGACCGAATGCAGCAGGCGCTCGTAGCGCGATTCGAGCTGTTCGGTCGCCAGGCGCATCTGCGATTCGGCCAGGCGCTCGACGGTCGGTTGGCCGATCAGCTTGATGATGCCGACGGCGAAAGCGGCGAGGGCGAGCAGCGTCAGCAGCCCGATGCGCAGCACCAGGCTATAGGCGAACCCCGGTTTTCTGAATGAAATGCCGCGCAAGGCGCTTCCTCCGTGCTGCCTTATCCCGCCTGCCAGTGAGTTTTATTGTTTTTCGTTGCTACGCCAGCATAACGGAGCGGCATTGGCCTTTCAAGGAAAGATCAGGGCACCACGGTGATTTCCGGCGGCTTGCCGATGTATTCCAGGCGCTTGTTCAGGGCCTCGGTGACGAAGATGCGGTTGTCACGGTCGACGCGCATGACCAGCGGCGTCTGCATCTTGTCGGCCATCGCCCGCCAGCCATCGGGGCCGGCGACGAAAATGGGCTTGGACGCCGCATCGGACAGGGTGCCGGCCTTGGCGCTGGCCGGGATGAGCACGGTTAGCGCCTGGGTGTGATCGACCGGCCAGCCGGTGCGCGGGTCGATCAGGTGGGCGTAGCGCTTACCGTCGAGTTCGAAGTAGCGCTGGTAGTCGCCGGAAGTGCCGATGGCCTCGCCGTCGTCGAGCATGACCGTGGCCAGCGGGCCGGGCTGGCGCGGGTGCTGGATGCCGATGCGCCATTTGCGGCCTTCCTTGCTGCCCAGGGCGAGGACATTGCCGCCGATGTTGATCAGTGCATTGCGGATACCCTGTTCGCGCAGGATGGCGGCGGCGCGGTCGAGGGCGACGCCCTTGAGGTAGCCGCCGAAATCGAGGGCCAGCGCCGGGTTGCGGGTGGATACCGTGGTTCCGGTAATGATCAGGTCGGCCAGCGACGGGCGCTGGCCGCGCCAGGCCTCGATGGCGGTGGGATCGGGCAGGCGCGCCTCGAATTCGTCGGCGTGAAAGCCCCACAGTTTGATCAGTGCGCCGATGCCCGGGTCGAACAGGTAATCGCCCTGCGCCGCGAGCGCCTGCGCCTCGGCCATGAATTCGGCCATCTCCGGGCTGACCTGATGCGAACGACCGGCGGCGAAAGCGGCATTGACCTCGGTGAGTTCGGACGGTTGCCAGGCGTGATAGGCGCGGTGCATGCGGTCGAATTCGCGCAGTACCGTGGCGATGGCCTTGCGGCCCTGCTCGGGGTCGGCGTCGACGACGATGACCTCGACCCGGGTACCGAAGACGAAGGCCTGCTGTTCCTGCAGGGGCGCCTTGCCGCAGGCGGCGAGGGTCAGCGAAAGGAGGGCGATCAGGAGAGTCCGCATGCGTGTTCGATGGCAGTGATGCAGGCGCCGGCGGAATCGAAACCGCTTTGCTGGCGGATTTCGACCATGCCGGCCGGGTGGGTGACGTTGATGCCGGTCAGCGCGTTGCCGATGACGTCGAGACCGACGATCAGCAGACCGCGCTTGAGCAGCAGTGGGCCGAGGGTTTCGCCAAGGTGGCGGTCGTGGGCGCTGACTTCCTGGGCGACGCCGGTGCCGCCGGCGGCCAGGCTGCCGCGCGTCTCGCCGGCCTTGGGAATGCGCGCCAGGCACCAGGGCACGACCTTGCCGGCGATCAGCAGGATGCGTTTGTCGCCCTGGCCGATCTCGGGCAGGTGGATCTGCGCCATGATCGTGCGGCTGCCGTGGTCGGTCAGCGTCTCGACGATGACGTTGCGGTTGGGGTCGTTGCGATGCACGCGGAAAACCGGCACCTTGCCGCAGCCGTCCAGCGGTTTGAGGACGACATCGCGCTGTTCGTCGATGAAATGCTGGATCTGCCCCATGTCGCGGCTGATCAGGCTGCTCGGCGCGAATTGCGGAAACTCGGTGATGGCCACCTTTTCCGCATGCTCGCGCAGCGCACGCGGCCGGTTGATGACGCGCACGCCGTCGGCTTCGGCCCGCTCCAGCAGCCAGGTGGCGGCGAGGAATTCGCGGTCGAGCGGCGGGTCAAGACGGACGATGACCGCGTCCAGGCCTTTCAGCGGCCGCCATTCGCGGCCGGTTTCGCGGTACCAGTCGTGGTCGTCCGGCCGCAGGTGGAGGTGGATCAACTCGCCGAAGACGCCGCCCGGATGGCCGGCTTCCGGCTTGCGCCAGCCAAGCGAGGCGGCTTCGATGGCGAAGACCTCGTGACCGTGGCTCTGCGCCGCGCGCATCAAGGCCACGCCGGGGTCGTTGAAAGCTTTTCGGGTGCTCAGCGGATCGACGACAAAGGCCAGCGACAGGCTGGCCCCCTTGCCCGAGATTTCCTTGGCGAAGCTGAGCTGCATTCGCCCTAGCCCGTGTTTTCCAGCTCGACCGCCGCCGCCAGGCAGGCCAGGCGGGCGACGACGCCGTAGGCGTAGAAACGGTTGGGTGGCGAATCGGGGTTGCCGCAGCGGTAGTCGGGCAGGTTGCAGCCGGTCTCGAAGGCCAGCGGCTCGAAGTGCATGCCCGGCGCGTTGAGGTTCTCGTCCTTGCCGCGGCCGGTATGGACGCGGTAGAAGCCGCCGACGACGTAGCGGTCGATCATGTAGATGACCGGCTCGGCGACCGCGTCGTTGACCGTCTCGAAGGAATGCACGCCTTCCTGGATCAGCACTTCGGAGACTTCCAGGCCTTCCTTGACCACGCTCATCTTGTTGCGCTGCTTGCGGTTGAGCGCGATCACTTCATCGACGTTGCGCACCGTCATCACGCCCATGCCGTAAGTGCCGGCGTCAGCCTTGACGACCACGTAGGGGGTCTCGGCGATGCCGTATTCGCGATATTTCTCGGCGACGAGGTCGAGCACGGCCTGGACATTGGCGGCCAGGCATTCCTCGCCCTGACGTTCGTGGAAGTTGATCGAGCGGCAGACCGAAAAAGCCGGGTTGATGCGCCACGGGTCGATGCCGATTTCGCGGGCGAAGTCGTTGGCGACCTGGTCGTAGGCGGCGAAGTGATTGGATTTGCGGCGCACCGCCCAGCCGGCGTGCAGCGGCGGCAGCACGTACTGTTCGTCGAGATTGCCGAGGATTTCCGGGATGCCGGCCGACAGGTCGTTGTTGAGCAGGATGGCGCAGGGCTCGAAGCCGGCGACGCCGACGCGGTTGCCGTTGCGCACCAGCGGTTCGAGCAGCAGTTGCTGGCCGTTCGGCAGGTCCACCGGGGTCGGTCCGGCGAGGTCGGGAATCAGCGAACCGATACGGACTTCCAGCCCGGTCTGCTTGAGCACGGCGGCGATCTGGGCGACGTTCTGCAGGTAGAACTGGTTGCGCGTGTGGTTCTCGGGAATGAGCAGCAGACGCCGGGCTTCCGGGCAGAACTTCTCGATCGCGCTCATCGCGGCCTGGACGCACAGGGGCAGGAAGGCCGGGTTGAGGTTGTTGAAGCCGCCGGGGAACAGGTTGGTATCGACCGGCGCCAGCTTGAAGCCGGAATTGCGCAGGTCGACCGAGGAATAGAAGGGCGGGGTGTGTTCCAGCCACTGTCCGCGCAGCCAGTGTTCGATCTGCGGACTGGCTTCGAGGAAGCGCCGTTCGAGTTCGAGTAGCGGGCCGGTCAGGGCCGTGGTGAGATGGGGGACCATGGTGCTGTCTCCAGGTTTTTTGCGCGTTATTGTCGGCCGCGATGTTACACCGCGGTGCACAAAAATGGGGCCGGCGGCCGCGGTCCGGCGCGCAAAAAGGGTAAAATCCCGTCTCTTTTGAAATACTTGCCGGATCGGAATCGTCGTGCTCGTTGCTGCCAACATTACCATGCAATTCGGGGCCAAGCCCCTCTTTGAAAACGTCAATGTCAAGTTTGGCGAGGGCTATCGTTACGGCCTGATCGGCGCCAACGGCGCCGGCAAGTCGACCTTCATGAAGATCCTGTGCGGGGCGCTTGAGCCGTCGGCCGGCAATGTCTCCAAGGACGTTCACGAACGCATGGCCTACCTGCGCCAGGACCAGTTTGCCTACGAGGACATGCGTGTCCTCGACGTGGTTATGATGGGCCACGAGGAATTGTGGACCGCAATCCAGGAACGCGATGCCATCTACGCCAACCCGGAAGCGACCGAAGACGACTACATGCGCGCCGCCGAACTCGAAGGCAAGGTCGGTGAATACGACGGCTACACCGCCGAATCGCGCGCCGGCGAGCTGCTGCTCGGCGTCGGCATCCCGACCAGCCAGCACAACGGCCCGATGAGCGAAGTCGCCCCGGGCTGGAAGCTGCGCGTACTGCTCTGTCAGGCGCTGTTCGCCAACCCGGACATCCTGCTGCTCGACGAACCGACCAACAACCTCGACATCAACACCATCCGCTGGTTGGAAGACGTGCTCAACAACCGCGATTCGACGATGATCATCATCTCCCACGATCGCCACTTCCTGAATCAGGTCTGCACCCACATGGCCGACCTCGACTACGGCAAGATCACTACCTATGCCGGCAACTACGACGACTTCATGGAAGCTGCACAGCAGGCCCGCGAGCGCCAGTCGCAGGCGAACGCCAAGGCCAAGGAACGGATCGCCGAACTGCAGACCTTCGTCCGCCGCTTCTCGGCCAACGCCTCCAAGGCGAAGCAGGCAACCAGCCGTCTGAAGCTGATCGACAAGCTCAAGCCGGAAGACGTCAAGCCGTCGTCGCGCCAGTATCCGTGGATCCGCTTCGAATACGACGAGAAGCTGAAGCTGCATCGCCAGGCGGTCGAGATCGAGAACCTGACCTTCGCCTACGAAGGCGGCGAGCGCAAGATCTTCGACAACCTGACGCTGACCATCAACGGCGGCGAGAAGATCGCCGTCATCGGCGAGAACGGCGTCGGCAAGACGACCTTCCTGAAGCTGCTGATGGGCGAACTGCAGCCGCAATACGGCACGCTGAAGTGGGCGGAAAAGGCGAAGACCGGCTACTACGCTCAGGACCACAGCGCCGAATTCGCCGGCACCCAGAGCCTGACCGAATGGATCGTCGGCTACGCCCGCGCCTCGGTCGAGGAAGGTGGCGATCTGGAAACTCTGGTGCGCGGCACCCTCGGTCGCCTGCTGTTTTCCGGCGACGAGCAGAAGAAGGCTGTCAACGTCATCTCCGGCGGCGAACAGGGTCGCATGCTGTTCGGCAAGCTGATGCTGCAGAAGCCGAACGTACTGGTGCTTGACGAACCGACCAACCACCTCGACATGGAATCGATCGAAGCGCTCAACAGCGGCCTGGAGAAATTCCCGGGGACCTTGATCTTCGTCTCGCACGACCGCGAATTCGTCTCCTCGCTCGCCACTCGCGTGCTCGAAGTCAAGGGCGACGGCCGCATCGTCGATTACCTGGGCGGCTACGAGGACTACCTGGCGTCGCAGGGCGTCGAGTAAGCCCGGCCAGCGCTGCCGACAAGCCGAAGCTCAGTCTTCGGCTTTTTTACGGGCATCCAGCCAGTGCAGCAGGCTGGCGAACAGTTGTTCCGGGATGACCGGCTTGCCGATGTGGTCGTTCATGCCGGCGTCGAGGCAGCGTTGCCTGTCTTCGGCGAAGGCGTTGGCGGTCATGGCCAGGATCGGGGTGTCGCGGTTCAGGCTGTCGGCGCGGATGGCGCGGCTGGCTTCGATGCCATTCATTTCCGGCATCTGCATGTCCATCAGGATCAGTGCGTACGGCGTCAGGCGGGCGAGATCGACAGCTTCCTGGCCGTTGTTGGCGAGGTCGATGGAGAGGCCGCTTTCTTCCAGCAAACCGAGCGTGACTTCCTGGTTGATCGGCTCGTCTTCGGCGAGCAGGATGCGGCAGCCACGGTGGCGCCGGCTGAGTTGGGCTTCGGCCGATTCCTCGGGCACGATGGTGGCGGGCTGCGGCGCATGGGCGGCCGCCTTGCGCAGGCGGACGGTGAACCAGAAGCAGCTGCCTTGACCGGGCGTGCTATCCACGCCGATCTGGCCGTCCATCAGGTGTACCAGCTTCTTGCTGATCGCCAGCCCGAGACCGGTGCCGCCGTACTTGCGGGTGGTCGAGCTGTCGGCTTGTTCGAAGGCATTGAACAGCCGGCGTAGCTGTTCGGCATCGATGCCGATGCCGGTGTCGCGGATGGTGAAACGCAGCAGGCTGTCGTCGGCGGTTGATTCGAGGACTGAAACGGTGATGACGACTTCGCCGCGCTCGGTGAATTTGACGGCATTGCCGGCCAGGTTGGTGAGTACCTGGCCGAGCCGCAGGGCATCGCCGCTGAAGTTGCCGGTAGCGTCGGATGGCAGCGGGTCGATGCGGAATTCGAGGCGTTTTTCGGCAGCCTTGTGACCTAGAAGGTCGGCCAGGTTGTCGAGTACCTGCTCGAGACGGAATTCCGCATTTTCCAGGCCAAGGTGCTCGGCTTCGATCTTCGACAGGTCGAGGATGTCGTTGAGGATCAGCAGCAGGCGATTGGCTGCCTCCATGGCCCGGTCCAGCTGGTGCTGCATCTTCTGGTCGGCCACCCGGGCGCGGACCAGCGAAACCATGCCCATGATGCCGTGCATCGGGGTGCGCAGCTCGTGGCTCATGTTGGCGAGGAAGGCGGATTTCGCCTTGTTCGCCGACTCGGCAGCCTCCTTGGCTTGCTGCAGGGTCTGGTTGGCAATTTCCAGGTCGACGTTGAGTGCCTGGATGCGTGCTTCCGAGCGCATCCGCTCGGCGATTTCGATTTCCATGCGCTCGTTGCCGCTGCGCAGTTCGGCGGCCTGGCGTTCGAGGCTGTCGGTGTGGTCGCGCAGTTGCCGGGCCATGTCGTCGATGGCTTCGTAGAGGCTGGAGACTTCGCGCAAGGGCGTGCTGTCACCGCCGGTCGGGCGCCAGTTGCCGGCGGCGATGCCGGCAGCGGCGCCGGACAGGCGGATCAGCGGGCGCGAGATCCAGTCGCTGGCGAGCAGGCCGATGAATATGCCGAAACCGGTGACCAGCAGGCCGAGGTAGATGACGTTCTGCAGCATGCTGCTGGCCAGCGTGTCGAAATGCGATTGCGGCAGGATCAGGCCGATGTTCAGGACTTGTCCCTGTTCCAGCTGGTGTCGGCGCCAGTCGACCAGATAGCGCTTTTCGTCGACCAGCACGAAGGCGCTGCCCTCGGGCTTGCCGTCGTCGCGCATGGTCTCTCCGGCGGCGCGCAGCAGGGGATCGTCGCTGCCGGCCAGGGTGATCCGGATCGTTTCTCCGTTGGTCCGGTAGATCGGGTGCCTGCTGGAACTGGCCAGCAGCTTGCCGTCGCTTTCGGCGAGGAAGGCGATTCCCCCGGAGTCCTCGCTCATTTCGGCAAGCAGGGTTGATAGCTGGGACAGGGCGACGTCGGCGGTAGTGACGCCGATGAAGCGACCGGCCGGATCGTGGAGCGGCGACGACATGCCGATGCCCATGGTGTCGTAAGCGCCCTGGGCGTCGTTGATGGCGTAGCGGTAGGCGGGGTACCAGGCGATGCGGCCGCTTTCGCGGGCGGCAATGAACCATGGACGGGTGCGCGCATCGAAGGCGTTGTTGGTCTGGGTTACCAGTGTGGTTGGCCGGGCTGCATCGTCCACCCGGTAAATGTGCATGCTCCGGTTGTCGGCAATGCGGGCATGCAGCAGGCGCAGGCCGCGGTCGGCACCGAGTGGTGGCCGGCTGCCGGCATAGTATTCGCCGTCGGTCATGCCGGCGGAGATGAAGGTCAGCAGGGGTTGCTGGCGGATCTGCAGGAGGAAGTCCTGCATCATCCGCTCGCGCTGATCGGGATCGAACAAGCCGGCGCGGGCTTGCTCGACATTGAAGGCGACAACCCGTCTGGGTACTTCGAAAAAGGCCGCAACCCGGTCATGGATGCGTTCGCCGAGTGCGTCGGCCATGTTCTGGGCGAAGCGGTCGGCGGCCTGGCGGGCATTGACGTAGGAAATCCAGCCGCTGACGACGACAATGGGCAACAGGACGAGCAGCAGGGAACCGATCAGGAAGGTGCGCAGGCCGATGCGGCCGACTCGAGTCACCGGGTTGTCGTTGTGGTGGCGGAACAACTGACGCAGCATCAGGGCCAGGGTCAGCAAGGCAATCACGCCGCGGGTCAGCCACTGGCGCAGCGTGTTGTAGGGGTCGCCGGCCAGTGGCTTGGCGGCCAGGCGCCATTCGCCGCCGGGCAGATGGACGTCGATGGCAACATGCGCCTGCTTGAACAGCGCCGGGTCTCCATAAAATACTTCCCCGCTCGCACCGGCGCCGTCGCGACCGCGGATGGCCAGGGTGAAGCTGCTGTCGCGGCCGATCAGGCCGGCATCGGCGAGCACCCCGTCGAGATCGATGGCCGAGGAGACGACGCCCCGGAATTCCTCTGCCTGCCCCTCGCCGACGGAAAAATAGATCGGTGTGCGGCTGACCAGGCCGGGGCGGCCGCTCTGTACCAGGTCGATAGGCCCGGTCAGCACCGTGTCGCGGACGGCCAGCATGCGCTCGATGCCGGTCATGATGTAGGGCCGGTTGGCGTAATTCATCCCCTGGACAGCTTCGTTACCGGCGAAGGGATGGACGAAAACCACTTCGTAATGGCGCGACAGCGTCAGGTTGATGATGTTGCGGTGTTCGTTGATCAGCTTGTCGGAGAGTTCGCGCAGGCGGGCTTCGTCGAAGTTGAGGTCGGGCGGCAGGGTCGCGGCGAAATCGTAGTGAATCTGCTTGTGGTTCTGCAGGTCGCGCTCAAGCCGCAGGGCAGCGGAGCGCAACTGCGTCTCGGTCTGTTGCAGGTCAAGTGCTTCGACTTGTTGCCGATCAACATGGGTCAGGACAATGGCCAGTAACCAGCCGCCGATGGCGATGGCCAGCAGTTGCAACCAGGTGCCGGCGGCAAGGTTGCGGAAGGGATTCACGCTTATTGGCCCAGCCCTTTGCGCAGGCGGTCGAGCAGCCAAGCAAAGCCGACCAGCAGGACGAGGCGCTGCAGCGTGTTGAACAGCAGCGGACCGCGTTCTAGTCCGCCGGCGCTCAGTTGCCGTTCGGCGAGGTACCACAGCACGGCAGCCAGCACGGCCAGCATGGCAGCTCGCGGCAGGCTGATGAACCAGGCGACGGCGGCGATCGGCAGCAGGAAAAAGAGGTGGAATTCATGGCTGGCCGGGCTGTTCATGCGCAGGTAACCGACCAGGCCGGTGACGACGATGGCGGCTGCCCAGATACCGATCTGGGCCAGCGGTTTGGGGCGTGCGGCGAAGAGGGAATTCAGGTTCATGGCGAGATGTTCGGGTATTCCCGCTCGGCAATCAAGCGTACCCAGGCCAGCGGGCTGAAACTGCTATCGGCGAACAGGGCGACGGCGACCGTCAACACGGCCGTGAACAGCGGCGGCAGAAGCAGCAGCCAGGCGGTTTCGCGCCGGCCGACCGGGTGGATTTCCTCGTGCGGCCAGTCGGGCGGCGGCAGCTTGAGCCAGGCCCGGTGGAGGATGGGCAGGAAATAGGCGGCGTTGAGCAGGCTAGACCCCCACAGCACCCAGATCGCCCAGTCCATGCCGGCGGCGCTGGCGCCGTCGGACAGCCAGGCCTTGCTCACCGCGCCAGCGGTCAGCGGCGCACCCATCATGCCCAGGGCGCCGATGCTGAAGGCCAGCGTGGTCAGCGGCATGCGCCGGCCGACCCCGTCCATTTCGCTGACCTTGTGGATGCCCAGGGTCTCGGCGTAATTGCCGGCGCAGAAGAACAGGGTGATCTTCATGATGCCTTGATGGACCAGGTGGACCAGGCCGCCGATGGTGCCGAGTGGCCCGAACAGCGCGACGCCGAGGACGATGTAGGAAACCTGGCTGACGGTCGAGAAGGCCAGCCGCTTCTTGAGGTCGTTCTGGAACAGCGCCCGGCTACTGCCCCAGAGGATGGTGACGGCAGCGATAACGGCCAGCGGCAGGAGCAGGCCAAGCGACTGGGCGAACTCGATGCCGTAGATTTCATAGACGATGCGGACGATACCGAAGGCGCCGGCCTTGACCACGGCGACCGCATGCAACAACGCCGAGACCGGCGCCGGCGCGACCATCGCCTGCGGCAACCAGCCGTGCAGCGGGACGATGGCGGCCTTGACGCCGACCCCGGCGATCAGCAGCGCGAAAATCAGCTGAAGGGTCAGCGGGTCCAGCCCCGGGATGGCGGCGAGCAGGCCGCCCTGGGTGAATTCGCCGGGGCCGGCCAGGTGGTCGAGCCAGACGATGCCGGCGAGCAGTGCGGCGCCGCCGGCCAGGGTGTAGGCAAGGTAGATGCTGCCGCCGCGCATGGCCTGCGGCGTGCCGCGATGGACGACCAGCGGGAAGGTGGCCAGCGTCAGCAACTCGTAGAAGACGAAGAAGGTGAACAGGTTGCCGGCCATGGCGATGCCCATGGTTGCGGTGACGCACAGGCTGAAGAAACCGAAGAAACGGCTGCGATGCGGCGCGTGTTCGAGGTAGCCGATGGCGTACAGCGTGGTGAACAGCCACAGCACCGCCGACAGCGTGACGAAGAGCAGGGCCAGGGCGTCGGCCTTGAAGACGATTTCGATGCCGGGGGCGATGGCATGGCGCAGGCCGTATTCCTCTCCGGCGGCGACGCCGGCAATGAGCAGCCCGACCAGCCCGGCCTTGGCCAGCGCGCCGGCGAGGTTGAGCGCGGTGCGCAGGGCGACGCGCTTTTCCGGCAGGGCGAAGATGATCAGCCCCGGTAACAGCGACGAGGCGATCACCGCCAGCGGCAGCCACTGGTTGCTGGTCATGGCTGGACTCCGGCGATCAGGGCGAGCAGCGGCGCCGCGCCCAGGCCGATCAGCACGCTGCCGGCGGCCAGCGCGAACGCCGTCCATTCGAGCAGCGCTGCCGGCCGCTGCGGCAGCGGCACGTCATCGTGCGTGGTCGGGCGGCGGAAAGCCAGGCGCAGCACGCGGAAGACGTAGATGCCGGCAAGCAGCCCGCCGCTGAGCGCGACGACGACAATCCACGGTTGACCGGCGGCGAGCGCCGCGTCGATCAGCAGCCACTTGGCCAGGAAACCGCCCGACGGTGGCAGACCCATCAGCGTCACCCCGGCCAGCGCGAAAGCGAACAAGCTCACCGGCAGATGCGCGGCGGCACCGGCGACGCCGAGCACCCGGTCGCTGCCGCCGACCTTGATCAGCGTGCCGGCGGCGACGAACATCGCCGCCTTCGCCAGGCCATGCGCCGTCGCCTGCAGGATGCCGGCCTGCAGCGCCAGGGCGCCGGTGCCGAGCAGCGGGAAGATGAGGAACAGGTAGCCGAGCTGGGCGACCGTCGAATAGGCGACCAGCATCTTCAGCCGGTCGGCGCGGATGGCCTGCCACGACCCCCAGAGGATGGCGGCGGCGCCGAGCGCGGCCGGCAGCTGGGCGAGCGCCGGCAGGGCCTCGGTCAGCGCGGCGAAGGGGCCGAGCCAGAGACGCAGGAAGAGGTAGAACGAGGCCTTGACCACCAGCGCCGAGAGCAGTGCCGACACCGGCGCCGGGGCGCCGCCGTGGGCCGGCGGCAGCCAGAAGTGGAAGGGCAGCAGGGCGGTCTTCACCAGCAGCCCGGTCAGCATCAGGCCGCCGGCCAGCCACACGGCGAGCGGCGCCTCACTGGTGATCAGGCTGCCGAGCAGGCTGGCCGAGACGGTGCCGAAACTGCCGTAGATCAGCGCCACGCCGAACAGGTAGGCGCCCGAGCCGACCAGCGTCGCCAGCAGGTAGCGCAAGGCGGCGGCGATCTGCGCTGCGCCGCCGCCGGCGGCGACCAGGCCAACGGCAGCCAGGCCGACCAGTTCCAGCGTCACGTAGAGGTTGAACAGGTCGCCGGAGAGGAAGAGCGCGTTCATGCCGGCCAGCAGGAAGCCGGTCAGCGGCCAGAAGGCCGGCGGCGTGGCCTGGCTGAAATAGCTGCGGGCGTAGAGCGCCAGCGCCAGCGCGACGCCCTGGGTGAGCAGCAGCATGACCAGCGACAGGCCGTCGGCAACCAGGCGGATGCCCAGCGGCTCGGCCCAGCCGCCGGCCAGGTGGCCGCTGCTGCCGTGACTGGCAACGTCGCCAGCGAGCGCGACGACGCACAGCAGCTGGCCGCCGATGCCGGCCAGCGCCAGCATCGGTCCATGGCGGTCGGCGGCGACGAAGGCCAGCGTCGCCCACAGCAGTGGCAGCAGGATCAGCCAGGCGAGCGGATCAAGCAGCGGGGTCATCGGGCGGTTTTCCGTCTGTCGTTGGCCTTGCGCCGGATCCGCCGGCCGATGTCGCGGACCCGGGCGATGTCCTCGCGCCCGGTCAGCGCGTGCCAGCGCCGGGCCAGGGTCAGCGCCAGCGCAGTGGCGGCGACGGCGACGACGATGCCGGTCAGCACCATGGCCTGCGGCACCGGGTCCGGCGTGCCGTCGCGCTGGGCCAGCCCGACCAGGACCAGGAAGGCGCCGCTGCCCATCAGGTTGAAGGCGAGGATGCGGCGCAACAAGGCCTTGAGCAGCAGCACGCCGCCGAGTCCGAGGACGAACAGCAGGCAGCCGGTGGCGGCGTAGATCAGGCCGGCGCTCATGCCTTGTCCGCCCGGAGCAGGAAGAAGGCGGCCAGGTTGACCGCCAGCGAGACGGTCAGCCCGCTCTCGATCAGCACGATCAGCAGGCCGGCGTGTTCCGGCGGATAACGCAGCAAGCCGCCGTTGGCCAGCAGCGCGGCGGCGATGGCGAGAAAGAGCAGGAAGCCGCCGGCGATCGCCAGCCAGGGGCCGCGCCGCTCGCGCGGCCAGGGGGCGAGGATTTCGGCCAGGTGCAGCAGCACGGCGGCGGCGGCGAGCACGGCGGCGGCCTGGAAGGCACCGCCGGGGCGGAAGGCACCGGCCCACAGCAGATAGACGGCGGCCAGCACCATCAGCGGCACGGCCAGGCGGGCCAGCGTCGGCAGCATGTCGTTGCGGCTGCCGGTCGGTGGCGGCGGCGGCAGGCCGGCGGCGAGCATGCCGAGTAAAGCGATGATCAGGACGGCGACTTCGAGGAAGGTGTCGTAGCCGCGGAAGTTGAGCAGCACGGCGGTGACCGGGTGGCTGACGCCGCTGGCGCCGAGCTTGGCGGCGACTTCGCCGGCCAGCTTGACCGGTGCCGGCGGCAGGCCGAGCACGGCGACCAGCAGCGTGGCGGCGAGGCCGAGCAGGGCGACAACGGTCAGGCCGCGCCACAGGGCTTTCATGATTGGCCGTCCTCGTCGTCAGGCCGGCGCCGATGGCGGCTTCGGCAAGCGCGATGTCGGGGGCGTCGAGACGCGCCCAGGCCAGCGTCAGCAAGAGGCCGAAGACGATGAACAGGATCACTGCCCGGCCGATCTGCGGCGTCGCCAGCGTGCGCCAGGCGCTCCACAGCAGCGCGGCGGCGAGCAACAGGTCGAAGGCGGCGCTCATGGCTGTCGCTCCTGCCAGGGCGAAACGCCCAGGCGTTCGGCGCGGCGGGCGATGCTGTAGCCGACGGCGGCACTGGCGATCAGTGCCAGCGGCCAGATCGCCAGCAGCTTGAGCGCCACGGCCAGGCTGTCGGCTTGCAAGGCCAGCCCGGCGAGGACGCAGCCGAGCCCGAGGTTGTCGGCCTTGGCCAGCGCGTGCAGGCGGGTGTAGATGTCGGGAAAACGCAGCAGGCCGACGGTGCCGGCGAAGAAGAACGCGGCGCCGGCGAGGAGGAGCAGGGCGGAGAGCAGGTCAAGGAGCATCGTCTTCCTCTCCCGGTTTCTGCCAGGCGCGTTGGGCGAAGGCGATGCCGCTGATGGCGGCGAGCAGGGCCAGGGTCAGGGCGACGTCGACCAGTGCCGGATGACCGCCGGCAAAGGCCAGCAGGACGAGAACGCCGACCCCGGTGCTGCCGAACAGCAGCGCTGCCAGCATGCGGTCGGCCGGGGTTGGGCCGCGCGCTGCGCGCCACAACGCGGCGCCCAGATTGAGCAGCAGGAAGACGGCCAGGGCCAGGCTGAGCGCTCCGATGTCGAGGTTCATCGTGTCTCCGCGAAGACGGCGGCGACACGATCGGCCAGGCGGGCGGCAGCGTCGGCCAGCGGCTGCTCCCGGTCAAGGACATGGACGAGCAGCGTGTCGCCCTGAAGGCGCACGCCCAGCGTGCCCGGCATCAGGCTCAGGGCGGCGGTGAACAGCAGGCGCGGCAGGCCCGGGGACAGGGTCAGCGGTAATTCGATCAGCGCCGGGCGCAGGGCCAGCCGTGGTTGCAATGCCAGCAGGGCGACCTGCCAGCCGCCGGCCAGCGACTGGCGGACGAACCAGACGAGGAAACGGAGTAGTCCGCCGGCCGAGATCGGCGGCAGGGTCTTCGCCGGCAACAACCACAGACTGGCGGCGGTGGCGGCGGCAATGCCGGCCAGCGCCAGCGGCCAGGCGCTCAGCTTGCCTTCGGCCGCGACCAGCCAGAACAACGCGAAGATGCCGGCCCGGCGCAGGGCGCTGCGGATTGTGCTGGCTGAGCTTGTCTGGCGGCGGCGAGTCATGAGCGGGTGACTGTCGGGTTCCGGGGTTTTCTGAACAGACAAGCGGTGGCTCAGCCCGTTCCCACCAGCCAGCGCTTTTCCATTTCCATGATCAGGAAGATGGCGCCACCGATCGCCAGCGGTACCAGCCAGTGGCGCAGCGCCAGCGGCGTCGTGCCGAAGGCGCTGTTCATCAGCGGCAGGTAAACAAAGGCCAGTTGTAGCAGGAACAGTACGCCGACGGCCAGCCACACCGCCCGGTTGGTGAACAAGAGGTCGAGACGCAGGCTGGACGTGTTCAGGAAGCGGGCGTTGAAGAGGTAGAACGCCTGGGCGACGACCAGCGTGTTGACAGCCATGGTGCGGGCCAGGTCGATCGGCATGCCGAGTGCCAGCTCGACTTCGAACATGGCGATGGTGGCGCCGCCGATGAGTAGCGAGACGATGGCCAGACGGATGATGAAAGTGCGGTCGAGGATAGGCGTTCCCGGCTTGCGCGGCGGGCGCCGCATGATGCCCGGTTCGGCCGGTTCGAAGGCCAGGGCCATGGCCAGGGTGATGGCGACGACCATGTTCACCCACAGGATCTGCACTGGGGTCAGCGGCAGGGTCAGCCCGAACAGGACCGCTGCCAGCATCACGAAACCCTGGCCGCCGTTGGTCGGCAGGATGAACAGGATGGCTTTCTTCAGGTTGTCGTAGATGGTGCGGCCTTCTTCGACGGCGCGTTCGATCGACGAGAAATTGTCGTCGGCGAGGACGATTTCGGCGGCTTCCTTGGTTGCCTCGGTGCCCTTGATGCCCATCGCCACGCCGACGTCGGCACGCTTCAGCGCCGGCGCGTCGTTGACGCCGTCGCCGGTCATGGCGACGACCTCGCCGTTGGCCTGCAGCGCGGTGACGATGCGCAGCTTGTGCTCGGGGCTGGTGCGGGCAAAGATGTCGCAGTCGCGGACGATGTGGCGCAGTGCTTCGTCGTCGGCGGCTTCCAGTTCGGTACCGGTGACGACCTTGAGCGTATCCGCCGTGCCGATGCCCATCTCGATGCCGATGGCGCGGGCGGTGCCGGCGTGGTCGCCGGTGATCATCTTGACCCGGATGCCGGCGCCGTGACACGAGGCGATGGCCTGGATGGCCTCCGGTCGTGGCGGGTCGATGATGCCGACCAGGCCGATGAAGATCATGCCGCTGTCGAGGTCGTCGATGCCCAGATGCTGGCGGCCGTCGTCGATCGGACGGGCGGCGGCGGCGAGCACGCGCAGGCCTTCCTGGCTGAGGCGGTCGATCTCGCGCTCCCAGTAGGCACGGTCGAGCGTCTGCGGCGTGCCGTCGGCGCCCAGTTCTTCGGCGCAGCGGTCGAGCAGGCGGTCGGGCGCGCCCTTCAGCAGGATGCGGCGCAGGCCGGCCGGGGTGTCGGCCAGCGTCGCCATGAACTTGTTGACCGATTCGAAGGGGATGGTTGCATGCCGGGTGTGCCGCTCGGCCGAGAATCCGGCTTTGTGCGCCAGCGTGCGCAGCGCGCCTTCGGTCGGTTCGCCGGTGACCCGCCACTGGCCAGCGTCTTCAGCGACGTGGGTGTCGTTGGCAACGGCGACGACTTCGATCAGCGCGTGCAGGTGCGCGTGTTCGGCCAGTTCGATCAGTTGCCCGTCGAGCGTGATCTGGCCCTGCGGCGCGTAGCCGGTGCCGCTGACCAGGTAGCTACCGGCGCGGGTGATGACGTGGCGGGCGGTCATTTCGTTCTTGGTCAGCGTGCCGGTCTTGTCGGAGCAGACGACGGTCACCGAACCCAGCGTCTCGACAGCGGTCAGCTTGCGGGTGATGGCGTTGCAGCGGGCCATGCGCTGCACGCCAAGGGCCAGCGTGATGGTCAGGATGGCCGGCAGGCCTTCGGGAATGGCGGCGACGGCGAAGCCGATGGCGGCGAGGAAGACTTCGCCGAGCGGGAAGGCATGCAGCCCGATGCCAACGGCGACCATCAGTGCAGCGAGGCCGACGATGACCACCGACAACTGCTTGCTGAACTGCGCCATCTGCCGGGTCAGCGGCGTCTGCAGGGTTTCGACTTCGGCGATCAGGCGGTTGATGCGGCCGATCTCGGTGTTCGGGCCGGTGGCGGTGATCACGCCCAGGCCCCGGCCGGCGGCGACCAGGGTGCCGGAATAGGCCATGCAGAAGCGGTCGCCGATGCCGGCGTCGGCCGCGACCGGGTCGGCGCTCTTGTCGCTGGGCACCGATTCGCCGGTCAGCGCCGATTCCTCGATGCGCAGATTGGTCGCTTCGAGCAGGCGCAGGTCGGCCGGCACGCGGTCGCCCGATTTCAGGCGGACGATGTCGCCGGGCACCAGTCCGTCGGCGTCGATCTGCGTCCATTCGCCCTGGCGCCGGACCTGGGCGCTGGCTGACAGCATCTTGCGGATGCCGGCCAGGGCTTCCTCGGCCTTGCCTTCCTGGATGAAGCCGATGATTGCGTTGATGACGACGACGCCGACAATGACGCCGGTGTCGATCCAGTGACCGAGCAGCGCGGTGATGCCGGCAGCGATCAGCAGGATGTAGATGAGGATGTCGTGGAAGTGCTTGAAGAAGCGCTTGAGCAGGCTGTCTCGCGGCGGCGCGGGAAGGCGGTTGGGACCGGTTTCGGCGAGCCGGCGGGCGGCTTCCTGCGTCGTCAGGCCGTGGCTGTCGGCCTGAAGTGCTTCAAGAACCTGATCGCTGCGCTGGGCATGGGGCGGGGTACGGCGTGGCTGATTCACGAGGTCTCCGGAAATGCTTATTGGCAGGTACCCTCGGCGGCAAGGGTGCGGATGATGCGAACGCAGTCGAGATCGGACTGGTGGTAGGCGGATTTGACGTACTCGATGTAGGCTGCCTCCTCGCTGCCGGCCTCGATCGCCAGTCCGGTGACGTAGCTGAAGCGCAGGAAGAGGTGGCCGTCGTTGGGTTCCTCGATGCGGATGGTCAGGCTGCCGCCGGGTTGCTCGGCGCTCGGTTCGATGTCGAAACGGATCGCCTGTTCCTCGGTCAGGGTGACGCGGTCGCGGATGCGGGCGGCGCCGAAATCGAGTTCGCGCAAGGCGCTGTCGGCTTGCCGCTCAAGCATGGTGAAATCGGCCAGGCCGGGCAGGAACAGCAGCGGATTGTCGACGCGATGGAGCAGGCCGAGCCACAGCTGGCGGCGCGTCAGTTGCATGACCAGCGGGTTGCCGGGGTCGTTTATGGCAATCAGATGTTCGAAGTTCATGCGCCGATGGTAGCATCCTCACATGCAACTTGAACGTATCCTCCAAAGCCACGGCTTCGGCACACGCAAGGCCTGCCGCGCCATGATCCGGCGCGAACGGGTGAGCGTCGCCGGGCAGATTGTCGACGACCCCTTTGCCGATCTCGCCACCGACGGGCTGGTTTTTTCCGTCGACGGGACCGACTGGCCGTTCCGCGAGCAGGCCAGCCTGCTGCTCTACAAACCGGCCGGTTACGAATGCTCGCGCAAGCCGCAGCATCATCCCTCGGTCCTCGAACTGCTGCCCCTGCCGCTGCGCGAACGCGGTGTTCAGCCGATCGGCCGGCTCGATGAAGACACCACCGGGCTGCTGCTGATCACCGACGACGGGCAGCTCAATCACCAACTGTCCTCGGGCAAGCGCAAGGTGCCCAAGGTTTATCTGGCGACGGTCAAGCACGCGCTCGACGCCGCCCAGATCCAACAATTGCTCGCCGGCGTGCTGCTCCACGACGAGCCGGCGCCGATTGCCGCCGCCGCCGCCGAGATCGTCGACGATCATCAGCTGCGCCTGACCGTGACCGAAGGCAAATACCATCAGGTCAAGCGCATGGTCGCCGCTGTCGGTAACCGGGTCGAGGCGCTGCATCGCGAGGCACTGGCCGATCTGCGCCTGCCCGCCGACCTCAAGCCGGGCGAATGGCGCTGGCTGGACGCCGAAGACATGAAACAACTGGGGGTGTCGCCATGACCCTGACCGAAATGCGTTACATCGTCGCCCTGGCGCGCGAGCGCCATTTCGGGCGGGCGGCGGAAGCCTGCCATGTCAGCCAGCCGACGTTGTCGGTGGCACTGAAGAAGGTCGAAGGACAGATCGGTACCGCGTTATTCGAGCGCACCGCCAGCGATGTGCGCATCACCGCGCTCGGCGAACGTATCGTCGAGCAGGCCAAGCGTGTCCTCGACGAAGCGGTCAAGCTCGAGGAAATTGCCGAAGCCACCGGCGATCCGATGAGCGGCCAGTTGCGTGTCGGCATCATCTATACCATCGCGCCTTACCTGCTGCCGCAACTGATTCCGGCGTTGAGCCGGCTGGCACCGAAGATGCCGCTGTTCCTCAAGGAAGATTTCACGGCCAACCTGATCCCGGCGCTGAAGTCCGGCGAACTTGACGTGATCGTCATCGCGTTGCCCTTTGCCGAACCGGGGCTGGTCGCGCAGCCAGTCTATGACGAGCCCTTCCGCGTCGTCGTCCCGGCCGGACACGACTGGGTCGGACGCGAAGACATTCCGGCCGACGAACTCGACGGTCAGAACCTCTTGCTGCTCGGCCAGGGCAACTGCTTCCGCGACCAGGTGCTGGAATCCTGCCCGCGCCTGAGCGGTCAGGATGCGCTGGATCACTCGCTGGAAGGCAGTTCGCTGGAAACCATCCGCTACATGGTCGCCAGCGGCGCTGGCGTCGCGGTCATGCCGAGTAGCGCCGCCGACCCGCTGATCGACAAGGAACCGATGGTGCGCGTGTTGCCGTTTGCCGGGTCGCCGCCCGAACGCACGGTCGGCCTGGTCTGGCGGGTGACCTATCCGCGACCGCAGGCCATCGATGTGCTGCGGGCCGCCGTCTTGTCCTGTCAGCTACCCGGCGCCACGCCGCACCGCTGAGGTTTCACGTGAAACGCCCGACCGTCCTCCTGCTGAGCTTTCTGCTGGGGATGGTCTTGTCGGGTATGGCGCAGGCGGCGCCGGAGCGCATTCGCGTGGTTGGCGACAAGAATTTCCCGCCCTATCTATTTCTCAGTGCCGACGGTCACCCGGAAGGCTATATCGTCGATCTGTGGCGCCTGTGGGAACGCAAGACCGGCATTCCCGTCGAGCTCAAGGCGATCGACTGGGCCGATGCCCAGGCCAGCCTCCTGGGGGGCGACGCCGACGTGATCGAGAACATCTACCGGACGCCGGGGCGCGAACCGCTGTATGAGTTTTCCCTACCCTATTCGACCCAGCGTAGCTTCATTTACAAGCACGAGAGCATCAGCGGCGTGGGTAGCCCGGCGACGCTCAAGGGTTTCCTGATCGGGGTCGAGGAGGGCGATGCCTGTGGCGAGGTGCTGGCTGCCCGGGGCATCACGACCTTGCAGTACTACCGCGATTACTCGCAGATGATCCAGGCGGCGATCGACCAGGAAATCAAGTTGTTCTGCCTCGATGAAGCGCCCGCCGCCTATTACCTGTACCGGTTCAAGGTCCAGGATCAGTTCCGCCAGGCTTTCGAGTTGTATCGCGGGGAAATGCGCCGTGCCGTGCGCAAGGGCAATGGCGAACTGCTGGCCATCGTCGAAGCCGGCATGGCCTCGATCAGCAAGGAGGAGCTGGCGGCGCTCCATGAGAAATGGATGGGCAAGCCGTTGTTGCTGGCGCCGTATGCCCGTTTCATCGGTTTCGGCCTGTCCATCCTGCTCTTGCTCGGCGCTGTTCTGGCGTTGTGGGTTTTCCTGTTGCGCCGCGTGGTCAACCAGCGCACGGCGGAACTGGAGATGCGGCGGGCGCAACTGAATACCGTCGTCAGCACGATTCCCGACCTGGTCTGGCTGAAGGATGTCGAGGGGACCTATCTGGCCTGCAATCGTCGCTTCGAGCAGTTGTTCGGGGCGACCGAAGCCGAGATTGTGGGGCGAACCGATTACGATTTCGTTGGCCAGGAACTGGCCGATTTCTTCCGCGAAAACGATCGCAAGGCAATGGCTGCTGGTTATCCGTCGCTCAATGAAGAGTGGCTGACTTTTGCCGAGGGCGGGGAGCGTCTGTTGTTCGAGACGATAAAAACGCCGATGCTTGATCGCCAAGGGAAACTGATCGGAGTGCTTGGTATCGCTCGTGATATCACGCATCACCGTGAAACGGAAAACGAACTGAGGGCCAGCGAGGAAAAACTGCGTCGCTACCGCGAACAGCTCGAGGATCTGGTCGACGAACGCACCCGGCAACTGGCGCAGGCCCGGGACGCCGCCGAGAGCGCCAATCGGGCCAAGAGCGCATTTCTGGCCAACATGAGTCACGAAATCCGCACGCCGATGAATGCGATTATCGGCATGTCGCATGTGCTGCACCGCAAGCTTGCCGATCCCGAGCTGATCGACCGGCTGGACAAGATCGACGAGGCGGCGCGGCACCTGCTGGCAATCATCAACGACCTGCTCGACCTTTCCAAGATCGACGCCGACAAGCTGCAACTGGAGCAGCGGCCAGTCGAGCCGGCCGGCATCATGGACAATATCGTGTCCATGCTGGCGGTGCAGGCGAACGCCAAGGGCATCGAGTTGCGGTACCGGGTCGGTGACATGCCGGCCGGCTTGCAGGGTGACGGCGGACGCCTGATCCAGGCCTTCCTGAACCTGGCCAGTAATGCCGTCAAATTCACCGATCACGGCAGCGTCGAACTGTCGATCGATTGCGAGCGCGTTGAAGACGGTAGCGCCGTCCTGCGGTTCACGGTGGCTGACACGGGGATCGGGATCGTCCCGGAAGTTCTGCCCGAGTTGTTCCAATCCTTCCATCAGGCTGACAATTCGACTGCCCGGCGTTTTGGCGGTACCGGCCTGGGCCTGGCGATCACTCGCCGTCTGGCCCGCCTGATGGGCGGTGATGCCGGGGTAGAGAGCGAGATTGGACGGGGCAGCCGTTTCTGGTTTACTGCCCGTCTGGCTGTGGGCGAGGCGGCACCGCCGCTGCCCAAGCCGGCCGGCGGTGCCTTACGGGCCGATCAGGTGCTGCGGGCCGAATTCCTCGGTAGTCGCGTTCTGGTGGTGGAAGACGACCCGATCAATCAGGAAGTTGCCGTCGAACTGCTGCAGATGGTGGGTCTCGAGGTCGACGTGGCCGACGACGGCTTGCTGGCTTTGGACAAGGTGAGCCAGGCCCGCCGGCCGTTTGCCCTGATCCTGATGGATCTGCAGATGCCGCGTCTGGGCGGCCTGGAAACGCTGGCGCGCCTGCAGCAGATGCCGGGATTCTCGACACCGGTGGTGGCGATGACGGCCAATGCCTTCACCGAAGACCAGGAACGCTGCCGGGACGCCGGCATGGTTGATTTCATCGCCAAGCCGGTCGATCCGGTGCTGCTCTACGAAACCATTCTCGAGTGGTTACGCCGGGGGCGGGCGAGCGGCTGAAGGCTCACGCGTTTGCCGGCGGTTCGGCATCCAGCCGGTTCCGTCCCGCTGCCTTGGCCCGGTACAGGGCCTGATCGGCCTGCCTCAGCCAGGCTGCCGGATTGTCCGGCTGCTCGGGGATGCCATGCACCAGGCCGATGCTGATGGTGAAGGTGATCAGCTGTCCTTCCCAGGTGATCTGCAGGGCCGAAATATCGCTGCGCAAGGCTTCGAAATGGGCCAGGACTTCCTCCCGGGTGTCACCGCTCATGAAGGCGACGAATTCCTCGCCGCCGATCCGGGCGATGTTGTCGGTCTGGCGGCGCAGGTGCTGCTGCAGGCAGCGGGCCAGTTCGACCAGGCAGTGATCGCCAGCAGCGTGGCCGAGGCTGTCGTTGATCTTCTTGAAGTGATCGATGTCGATCATCGCCGTGGTAAAGGTCTGGGCGTTGCGCTGGCAACGCGAAAACTCGCGGGCAAACTCCTGCTCGAAGAACTGCCGGTTGCCGATCCCGGTCAGCGGGTCGGTGATGTTGAGTTGTGCCAGCTTCTGGTTGGCTTCGGCAAGTTGACGGTTGAGGCTGCCAAGCTTGCGGTTCCACAGTATCAACAGGGCCAGTGCGACGAAGATAATGCTGCCCCAGCGCCACAGCAGGGCGGTATCGATCCCCGGTTCGATGCGTATGGTTTGCCAGCGGCTTTCGATGCGTTGGCGATCGGCATCACTCAGGCTGGCCACCATTTTTTCGGCAATCGAAAACAGTTCGGGGAGATCGTTGCGCGTGGCCAGCGACAGCTTGCTGTCGACGGGAATACGGCTGACCACCTTGATATCGGCAAAACCCAGTTCGCGCAGGTGGTAATTCACCGTGCTCAGCGTGCCGATATACCCCTCCAGCCTGCCCCGTTGGAGTTCGCGCAAGCCCTCCTTCTCGTTGTCGACCTCGACCAGTTCCAGTTGCGGGTAGCGACTGCGTAGCTGGTCGGCAATCGCATGGCCGCGCACGATGCCGACCTGGCGTCCGGCAAAGGCATCAAGGCCTTCGACAAACGGCGTTTCGATCCGCGCCAGAAGGACGTTCGGTGTTGTGTAGTAGGGCGCGGTGAAATTGAGGTGAATGCTCTGTTGCGGGGTCTGCACGGCCATCGTCAGTAGGTCGCAGCGACGTGCCTGGACGGCCTGCAGCGAGGCAAGCCAGGTGTTGGTCGGGACAATCTCGTAGGCGAGGTCGAACTGCTGGCTCATCCGCTCGAGATAGTCCGCGGCAATGCCGGCGTGGCGGCCGCCATCGAGTGCTTCGATCGGCATCCAGTCGGGGTCGGTACATACTTTCAACGGGCCATGCTGGCGTAACCACAATTTTTCGCCTTCGCTGAGCGCTTGCGGGGCCCCCGAATTATCGCGATAGCTGGCGCCCAGCCAGCGATTCTCGATGCTGCGTCGTTCAGTTGGCGTGATCGCCGCCAGTGCGCTGTCGAAAATCCCGACCAGCGGAGCCAGCCCCGGGCGCATGCCGAAGCGCAGGTCTTCGCCGGAGAAATCGGGCAGGATCAGTTCGCCGGCAATCGTGACGTTGGCCAGGCCCAGTTCGCGCACCCAGTGATTGCCGTTGTGCAGCGAGGCGATCACGACATCGACGCTGCCATCGGCCAGTGCCCGGAACATCGCATCCTGCGCACCGTAGGTGACGACTTGCTTGCCGAAGCGCTCGCGCAGGGCCTTTTCGTAAAAAATGCCTTCGCCGATGCCGATTTTCCGCTGGCCGAAATCCGGTGGGTCGGTCAGCCGGAAGCTGTGGTCGCGGGTGAAGGCGACGTTGGGGATGACGTGGTAAGGATCGGTGAAACGGGTGAAGGCCAGCCGGTCCGGCTGCCGGGAGATGTTGGTCAGGACATCGATTTCGCCGCGGCGAAGCAATTCGATCAGGACTGGCCAGCGGTCGACGACAGGGGTGACCGTCAGTCCGGTCAGATCCTGGATGCGCTCGAGGATGTCGATCGCCAGTCCCTGCGTCTTGCCGCCGTCGGCGAAGCTGAACGGGGCGTAGTCGCGCATGATGCCGACTCGCACCGGGCCGAGACGGCGGAGGTAATCGGTCTGTTCGCGGCTGAGCTGGAAATGCTGGGTTTCGCGGTTGCGACGCCCGCCGAATTCCTGCCAGACGGCCAGCATTTCCTGCATGCGGGCCGGCGGAATGGCTGCCAGGCCGGCGGCGATGACCTGATGGGCCTCGGGCTTTTCGCGGCGCACACCGATACGGAAGTCTTCCAGCTCGAAGCCGTCCATGGCCACGCGCCCGGCCACGCCGATCTGGTTGAAGCCTTCGCCGCGTGCCAGGTAGGCCAGGGTGACTTCCGGCCCGACAATGGCGTCCACCCAGCCGAAGGCCAGGGCGCGGATCAGGTTGGGTAGCGCGTCGTATTCGCTCAGTTGCAGGCCGTGGCGCTCAAGCGTGCTCTTGTAGAAGATGTTCTTGACGATGCCGACGCGATGGGGTTTCAGGTCCTCAAGGCTGGTGATCGGTGGCAGGCGGCGGTTCATGTCCTGCATGACGACCGTTTGCCGGTGATGGTAGGGCTCGGTGAACAGCGTGAAGGGTTTGCGGTCCTCGCGCAGCGAAATCTCGTCGATGGCGTCGATTTCGCCACGGACGAAGGCGGCGTAGATTTCCGGCCAGCTACCGGCCTTGTAGTCGAAGCGCAGCCCGGTCCGCCCCGAAATTTCTTCGAGAACGTCGATCGAGAAGCCTTCGAGTCGGCCGGCATGAACCGTGGAATAGGGGGCGTTGTCGGCAATTATGCCGATGCGGACGACGGGCTTTCCTGAAAGCCAGATTTGCGCGGCTGGGTCTAGCGTGACTTCTGCTGCAGTCGAAGCGCAGTACAGGATCAGGAACAGGGCGCCGAGATGGCGAAGGAAGTTGCGCATCGGCCCAGCTTAGCCGAGCGGCATGCCGGCTGCAAGCAGCCGGCGCGGTGTATCAGGCTTCCGCCTTCTTCTTTGCCGCAGGCTTCTTGGCTGCCGGAGCCTTCTTCTCGAACTCGAAACCGACCTTGCCTTCGGCGACGACCAGATAAGCCGAGAACTTGCGCTTGGTCCGGTTGGAGACGAACTCCCTGAGCAGGTCGGTCTTGCCGGTTTCCAGCATCTTCTTCATCTGGGCGGTGTCGACCGGCTGCTGCAGGATGATCTTGCCGGAACGGAAATCGCAGGTCTTGTCCGGGCCGACCGATTTCTCGCAGACATAGGAGCTGCCATGGTCGTAGACATTGGCCGCGCACTTCGGACATTTGCCCAGGCTTTCCTGGCCGGAGAAATCGACCGGCTCGGCGTTGGCTTCGTCGGCTTTGTCCTGGCCGAAGTCGAATTCCGGCAGATGCTCGTCGTTGAGCTTGATCGCCGCAGCAAAACTGCGGCCCATCTTGTTGCGGAAGCCGGTCAGCGGGCCGACGTGGCGTTCGGTCAGCAGCGTCTCGATTTCGGCCGGTTCGTACTGGCGGCCGGCGACGATCTTCCACAGCGAATAATCGCAGTCGCTGCACTGGAATTTCTTGTAGGTCTCGCGGATCAGGCCGCCGCACTTGGGACAGGGGGCGCTGAGGATGCCGAAATCGCCGGGAATCGTGTCGCTGTCGTAGGTCTTGGCGCGCTCGACGATGTGCCGCGTCATCTCGGCGATCTCGCGCATGAATTCGTCGCGCGTGAAATCGCCCTTCTCGATGCGGCCCAGCTTCCATTCCCAATCGCCGGTCAGTTCCGGCTGGGTCAGTTCCTTGATGCCGAGGCCGTTCAACAACGTCATCAGGTTGAAGGCCTTGGCCGTCGGGATCAGTTCGCGGCCTTCGCGCAGCATGTACTGCTCGCCGATCAGGTTTTCGATGATCTGGGCGCGCGTCGCCGGGGTGCCGAGGCCGCGGCCGGCCATTGCCGCCTTCAGTTCCTCGTCATCGACCATCTTGCCGGCGCCTTCCATGGCCGACAGCAGGGTGGCTTCCGAATAGCGCGGCGGCGGCTTGGTGGCGTTGGCCTTGACCGTGACTTCCTCGGTCTTGACCTTTTCGTCCTTGTCTACCGCGACCAGGTTGCCTTCGTCGCCGGTCTGGCCTTCCTTGCCATGAACGGCAAGCCAGCCCGGATTGACCAGGACCTTGCCTTCGGTCTTGAACGGATGACCCTCGACCCGGGTGATGCGGGTGGTCACCATATACTCGGCGGCCGGGAAGAACACCGACAGGAAGCGGCGGACGACGAAGTCGTACAGCTTCTGCTCGGCTTCGTTGAGGTTCTTCGGCGCCTGCGGTGTGGGGATGATGGCGAAGTGATCGCTCACCTTCGCGTTATTGAAGATGCGCTTGTTCGGCAGCACCCAGTTGCGCGCCAGGACCTGGTGCGCAAACGGCGAGTAACGGGCGAGCAGGACTTCGTCGTGCCCCTTGCCGGCGCCTTCGCCGGTAAGTACGCGCATCGTTTCCTTGACCGTGGCGATGTAGTCCTCGGGCAGGCAGCGCGAGTCGGTTCGCGGGTAGGTCAGGACCTTGTGTTTTTCGTAGAGTGCCTGAGCCAGGCCGAGCGTCGTTTTGGCCGAGAAACCGAAACGGCTGTTGGCCTCGCGCTGCAGGCTGGTCAGGTCGAACAGCAGCGGCGACAGGCGGGTTTCCGGCTTGGCTTCCTCGCTGACGATGCCGGGCTTGCCCGAGGTGGCGGCCTGGATCGCTTCGGCGCGGGCCACTTCCCAGAGGCGGTCGGCACGGGCGTGCTCGTCTTCCTGCTTGCCCTTGAAGCCTTCGTCAAACCATTTGCCGGTGTAATTGCCGGCCTTGGCGGCGAATTCGGCTTCGACTTCCCAGTAATCGCGCGGCTTGAAGTCGCGGATCTTGCGTTCGCGCTCGACCACGATGGCCAGCGTCGGCGTCTGCACGCGACCGACCGTGGTCAGGTGGAAGCCGCCAGTCTTCGAGTTGAAGGCGGTCATCGCCCGGGTGCCGTTGATGCCGACCAGCCAGTCGGATTCGGAACGGCAGACGGCGGCGTCGGCCAGACCCTGCATTTCGCTGCCTGGGCGCAGGCGGGCGAAGCCGTCGCGGATGGCTTGCGGCGTCATCGACTGCAGCCACAGCCGCTGCACCGGTTTGCCGGCTTTGGCGTGCTGGGCGATGTAATTGAAGATCAGCTCACCTTCGCGCCCCGCGTCACAGGCGTTGACCAGGCCGGTCACATCCTTGCGCTTGATCAGCTTGTTGAGCACACGCAGGCGCGGCGCGCTCTTTTCGATCGGATTCAGCGCGAAATGCGGCGGGATCACTGGCAGGTGCGCGAAGGACCACTTGCCGCGCTTGACCTCGAATTCTTCCGGACAGGCCAGTTCGAGCAAATGGCCGACGGCCGACGAGACGACGTATTCGTCGGACTCGAAGTATTCGTCGTGCTTGGTGAAACCACCGAGCGCCTTGGCGATGTCGCTGGCGACGGAGGGTTTCTCGGCGATGATCAGTTTTTTGCTCATGGGGTCTGCCTGTCAGGTGCCGGGCATGATAAGTGGGCGCCGGACGGATTGGCAAGGGCGGACACAATTGATTTCTCGATCAATCGATGCGCTGGTAGCGATTGCCGGGCAGGACGGCGATTTTGCCGGCGAGCTCCAGACCGAGCAATTCGCTCAGCAGGCTGTCGGCGCCCAGGCCGCAGCGCTCGACCAGCTCGTCGAGTCCGCAGGGATCGTGGCCGAGTGCGTCGAGTAAGGGATGACCGTTTGCGTCATCCGCAACGGGCGCGTATCCGGTGCGCGCCTGGCCATTCAGTTCTTCGAGGATGTCGTCGGCGGTCTCGACCAGTTTCGCGCCCTGGCGGATCAGCCTGTGACAGCCTCGGGCCTGTGGCGAGTGGATTGAACCGGGGATGGCGAAAACTTCGCGCCCCTGTTCACCGGCCAGCCGGGCGGTGATCAGCGAGCCGCTTTCGGTGGCCGCTTCCACCACCAGCACACCGCGAGACAAGCCGGCAATGAGGCGGTTGCGGCGGGGGAAATTGGCGGCATTGGCCGGTGTGCCAAGCGGAAATTCGGAAACGATGGCGCCGCGTTCGGCAATTGTCAGCGCCAGTTCACGGTTGCGGGCCGGGTAGATGCGGTTGGCGCCGGTACCGATGACCGCGACGGTGGCCCCATCGGCGGCCAGCGCACCGCGATGCGCCGCCGCGTCGATGCCCAGGGCCAGGCCGCTGACGATGCACCAGCCCTGGCCGGCCAGGGTGCGTGAGAATTGTTCGGCGTTGCGCAGCCCTTGTGGCGTGGCGTTGCGGCTGCCGACGACGCCAATCGCTGGTCCCTGCAGCAGCGCAGGATTGCCGCGCACGTAGATGACGCTCGGTGGATCGGGGATTTCCAGCAGGCTGGCCGGATAAGCCGTATCGGCCAGGGTCAGGATGTGCTGGTCCGGCTGCTCGGCCCAGTTCAGTGCCTGGGCGATATTTTCAGCGGGGTCGAAATCGAGCAGCAGGTCGGCCTTGTTGCCGATTACGCTGCGCACGGCCGACAGGCCGGCGGAGAAGATGTGGTCGGGCAGTCCGAAGGCGGCGAGCAGCTTGCGCTGCGTCTCGCCGCCGATGCCCGGAGCCAGGGTCAGGTGCAGCCAGGCTGCCAGACCCCGGGGCGGGCTCACGGATTGCCGACGGCGTCCCCGATCAGCACCGATTTGGAAGCATCGATTACCAGTGCGTAGGAAACGCGGTTAAAGGTGCGGAAGACGAAGGCCAGTGCATAGCGCTCATCCGGGATGGTGGTCGATTCGCGCTTCACGTCGTCGTCAAGGTGCAGGGCGACGCGCTTGCGGTAGAAGGCCACGACATGGCCGACCTCAATACCGTCGTCGGCCCCCTTGTTCAGGGTCACCACCGAGCTGGCGCCGCCCTCGCTGACGCCGCCGTAGATCGACATGATGCGGGCGTCGATCTTCTGCTCGGGCGAGCGCGGGACATAGGCCATGATGGTCGGTTGCGGTGCCGGCTTCAGCCAGTCGCCGCGGGAAATTTCTTCCTTGGCCAGGGTGATGCGCAGGGTGGCCGGCTCGCCGGGGCGGGTCAGTCGGGCGTTGCCGAGGAAGAAGGCTTCGTGGGCGAGCACCTCGCCGGTTTCGGGATCCTTCAGCGGCTTGCCGGGGCGGAAGACATGCCATTTTTCGACGCTGGCGTCGGGAATTCCGCTGGCGTAGGCCGTGTCGCCGCTACCGAGCAGGATGCGTTCTTCCTGGGTGGCGACGATGCGGGCCGACGTTTTCTCGATGCCGGCCTCGACAATCAAGGGCTGCGAAATGAAGGGTTCGATGACATTCGGCGGGATGCTCGGGATCACCTGATCGATGGCCGTGGCATAGGCCTGCGGCTGCAGTCGGCCTTGTACCGGCTTGCCCAGGCGCAGGCGGGGATTGCCATCGGACAGGTCAAGCCAGACGATGTCGCCAGGATAGATCAGGTGGGGATTCTTGATCTGTTCCTTGTTCAGGCGCCAGATTTCCGGCCAGCGCCACGGCTTTTTCAGGAATTTTCCGGAGATGTCCCACAGCGTGTCGCCCTTGACGACGACGTGCCGGTCCGGTGGATTGCTGACCAGTTCAAGCGGCTCGGCCGCAGAAGCGCAGGCGGCTGTCGCAGCCAGGATGAGCGCGGATATAATGCGAACCATGGGTAACCCCTCACATACCGGTGGAACGCGCAGCAGCTTGTGTGGTCTTACCGGCGTCTGCAATTCGCGTTCTTATCTCGAGAATTGCTTTAGATTCTGCATGTAATCCTCTAAGCAAGCAAGCATTTATTCCCTATTTGCCATGGCCTTATTACCCATTTTGCGTTTTCCCGATCCCCGGTTGACGAAAGTCGCGGCGCCCGTGACAAAAATTGACGATAGCATTCGCCGGTTGGCGGCCGATATGGCCGAGACCATGTACGAGGCGCCCGGGATCGGGCTGGCCGCGACCCAGGTCGATGTACACAAGCGGGTGGTGGTGATCGATGTCTCCGAAGACAAGAGCGAACTGCGGGTCTTCGTCAATCCGGAGCTCGACAACTGCCTCGGTCTGGCTGTCGGCGAGGAGGGTTGTCTGTCGGTGCCCGGCATTTACGACAAGGTCGAGCGTGCCGAGCGCGTCACCGTCCGTTATCTCGATCTCGACGGCAAGGCCCGGGTGCTCGAAGCCGACGGCCTGCTGGCGGTATGTATACAGCACGAGATCGATCACCTGAACGGCAAGGTCTTCGTCGATCACCTGTCGCAACTGAAACAGACACGTATCCGCAACAAGCTGGCCAAGCAGGCTCGGGTCACCGCATGAGGGTGATTTTCGCGGGTACGCCGGAGTTCGCGGCGCAGGCGCTGTCGGCCATCGTTGCCGCCGGTCACCAGGTGGCGCTGGTGCTGACCCAGCCGGATCGGCCGGCGGGGCGCGGCATGAGCCTGCAACCGTCGGCGGTCAAGCAGGTGGCGCTGGCGCACAGGATCGAGGTTTTCCAGCCGCTGACCTTGAAGGATGCCGAGGCGCAGGCAAAAGTGGCTGCCGTTGGCGCCGAGGTCATGGTCGTTGCCGCGTATGGGCTGATCCTGCCGCAGGCGGTGCTCGACCTGCCGCGTTTCGGCTGTCTGAACATCCACGCTTCGCTGTTGCCGCGCTGGCGCGGCGCCGCGCCGATCCAGCGGGCGCTGCTTGCCGGCGATAGTGAGACCGGCGTCTGCATCATGCAGATGGAAGCCGGCCTCGATACTGGTCCGGTGCTCATGCGCGAGGCTTTCCCGATTGCCGGCGACGACACTACGGCGACCCTGCACGACAAGCTCGCCGCTTGCGGCGCGAAGCTGATTGTCGATGCCCTGGCGGGCCTGCCGTTACCGGCCGAAGTCCAGTCGGGCGAGGGTGTGACCTACGCCCACAAGATCGAGAAGGCGGAAGCCGCGATCGACTGGACGCGCAGCGCCGCCGAACTCGATCGCCATATTCGTGCCTTCAATCCCTTCCCCGGTGCGCAGGCGCAGTTTGCCGGGCAGTCCGTCAAACTGTGGGCGGCGCGGCCGGTTGCTGGTCAGGGCGAGCCCGGTTGTGTGCTGACGGTCGACCGTCATTCGGTGGTCATCGCCTGCGGCGAAGGCGCGTTGGCTGTGAGTGAACTGCAGAAGGCCGGCGGCAAGCGCCTGCCGGTCCAGCAGTTCCTGGCCGGTCATCCGCTGCAGCCGGGCGATCGTTTCAGCGGCCGGGATTGATTGCCGCTGGCGTTTCACGTGAAACGCGCTGACGGTGAATCTCTTCCAGCAGGCGGCCGAGTCGGTAACCGGCTTCGGCGACCCTGCGTTCGCCCGTCGCTTGTGCCCATTGCCGATAATCGTCGTCTATCAGCAGACTGACGCTGCCCATGGTTTTCGGATAAGCCCGCTTCAGGAGCTGCCGGCTTTCATTCAGCCATTGCCGCACGTCGCCCTGCCTGGGGGCTGGCCAGTTGGCCTGCAGTGCCTCGGCCCGCAAGCGCAGGCGCTTGCCGCGCAGGCCGCTCGGGCCGGGTAGATCGTCCCACCAGGCGTGCAGCTTGACGAAAGGCTGGCGGGCCGACGGGTCTTCGATCAGTACCGTGTTGCCGCCACGGTCTTCGCTGTATCCGGCATGGAAGGGCTGGTGCAGGTCGGCGACCAGGTGGGCGAGCCAGGGTAAGGCCCAGGCAAGCTCGGCCGGCTGCGTGCTGGTGGCGAGCAGCTCGCTCAATTCGACGATCTTGCGGTCGATCTGCCCCCGGCCGCGTTTGCCGTGGCGGTCGAAATCGACGTAATGCCAGTCGCCATGCCGGCCCATGTCGGGAAAGCCGGGCAGGGGCGGGTTGTCTGACGGCTGGTCGGCAAAGCGCGGATCGTGACGGATGGCATCCGGCCAGGTGCTGGCCTCGGCGAAAATCAGCGCGGCATCGTCGGCGCCGGCTTTCTCCCGCCAGCGGCCGTGATCCGGGTGTCGGGCCAGTGCCTGGCTGACGAATTCGCGGGTATCCGGCGCCATCTGCTGCCAGGCGATCAGGATGCCGAGCCGGTGCCCGGCACCGTTCCAGGCAAGAGCAGTGGGGCTGGTGAGCAGGAAAATGAGCAGGATGAGCAAAGGGCGCATGCCGGAATTATGCCCCGTGCGATAATCGCCACCTATGTCGCGATTGCCCTTCACCTCACTTGCCTATGCCTTGCGCGAGGCCGCCCGCATCGATGCGGCGGTATTCGCCGGTCAGAGCCTGGCCGACAACCTGCTCGGTCGCGTCGATGTCGTTGCCCGGCCGGCCGTCCAGGATCTTGTTTACGGCAGTCTGCGTGCCTTCGGTCGGGGCGATTTCTTCCTGTCGCGACTGCTGGAAAAGCCGCTGGCCGTCGATGAAGTCCGGGCGCTGCTGCTGGTTGCCCTGTATCGCCTGGAAACCCGCCCGGATGCAGCGCATACCGTGGTCGACCAGGCGGTGTCGGCGGCTGGCGAAATCCTGCACGGAAAATTCCGTGGCCTGGTCAATGCCGTATTGCGCAGCTTCTTGCGCCAGCAGGCGAGCTTGACCGCCGATGTCGCCGCCGATCCGGTCGCCCTGGCCCAGCATCCCGGCTGGTGGCTGGCGCAGCTGCAGGCCGCCTGGCCGGACGACTGGCAGCGCATCGTCGATGCCGGCAACCAGGCGCCGCCGATGGGTTTGCGCGTGAATCGGCGCCGGATCAGCCGTGATGACTATCTGCGGCAACTGACGGCGGTCGATATTGGCGCTCACCCGGTTGGCGAGGATGGACTGGCGCTGCTCAAACCGCAGCCGGTCGATCGTCTGCCCGGTTTCTTCGACGGCCTGGTTTCGGTCCAGGACCCGGGTGCCCAGCGCGCTGCGGAAATCCTCGCACCGGCTGCCGGCAGTCGCGTCCTCGATGCCTGCGCGGCGCCGGGCGGCAAGACCGCGCACCTGCTTGAGCGTGCCGACCTCGACCTGCTTGCGCTCGATCTCAAACCGGCCCGCTGCCGGCGGGTCGAGGAGGGGCTGGGACGTTTGCACCTGTCGGCCCGGGTCGAAGCTGCCGATTGTGCCAAACTCGATGTCTGGTGGGACGGTCGTCCCTTCGATGCGGTGCTGGCCGACGTGCCCTGTACCGCCAGCGGCGTCGTGCGCCGCAATCCCGACGCCAAATGGCTGCGCCGGCCCGAGGATGTCGCCAGCTTTGCCGGCACCCAGGCGCGCATCCTCGATGCCCTGTGGCAGGTGTTGCGGCCGGGCGGTAGACTGCTTTATGCAACCTGTTCGGTCTTCCCGGAGGAAAACTCGGTGCAGGTCAGGAATTTCCTCGGACGCCAGACGGCGGCGGGGATCGTTCACGAGGAACAGCTTCTTCCCGATGCGGAACGCGATGGCTTCTACTACTGCCTGCTCGAAAAGCGTGCTTGAGCGCCTGCGCGGCCTGTTGCTGCTGCTGGCTTTCCTGCCGGCGCTGGCCTGGGCGGCGGAAATCGAAGTCCACAATCCCGGGCTGACGGTGACCGAGGAAGGCCATTTACTGTCCGCGGATTTCCGCTTCGAACTGAGTCCCAGCCTGGAAGAGGCGGTTAATCGCGGCGTCGTGCTGTATTTCGTCGCCGATTTCGAACTGACCCGCGAGCGCTGGTACTGGCTTGACGAGAAACTGCTCAGCCGCAGTCTGACCTATCGCCTCTCGTATCACGCGCTGACCCGTCAGTACCGCCTGAGTACCGGCGGCCTGCATCAATCCTTCGAGACGCTGGGCGAGGCACTGGCCGTGTTGCGCCGCCTGCGTAACTGGCTGGTCATTCCCCGCGACGATGCGCGCATCGTTGCCGGTGGAAATTATCAGGCTGCCGTACGCCTGCAACTCGACGTCCGCCAGTTGCCGCGCCCCTTCCAGATCAGCGCGCTCGGCAACAAGGACTGGACGCTCGCCAGTGACTGGAAGACCTGGGCGACCAAGTTGCCGCTGCCGCCTGTCGTGGAGGACAAGTGAAGCGATTTGTCGCTGCTGCCGGTGCCCTGGCTGCCGCCATCGGCGGGATCCTGTGGTTCCTGTTGCTGATGGCGACGGCGGCTGACACCGTCGTCTTCTCGCGCAACTATCCGCTGCTGATCGCGCTTAACGTCGTCCTGGCGCTCGGCATGGTGACGCTGGTCGGCTGGCAGTTGCGCAGCCTGTGGCGCGATTACAAGGCCCAGGTCTTTGGCGCCCGCCTCAAGCTGCGCCTGATGCTGATGTTCGGCGTCATCGCGGTGTTGCCCGGGGCGCTGGTCTACGGCGTGTCGGTGCAGTTCATGACCCGTTCGATCGAAAGCTGGTTCGACGTGCGCGTCGAGAAGGCATTGGAATCGGGCCTGCACCTCGGACGTTCGGCACTCGATTCATTACTCGCCGAACTCAACGTCAAGGCGCGCGACATGGCCGACGAACTGTCGGTGATTCCCGAGCCGTCGCGGCGTTCGGCCCTGTTCCGGCTGCGCGAGGACAAGGGGGTGCAGACGGCAGCGCTGTTTTCGGTCAGCGGCAAATTGCTCGCCAGTGCCACCGGCGATCTCGTGTTGCTGCCGGCGCTGCCCGGTCAGTCCCAGCTCAGGGAGGCACGGACCCAGCAGGGATTGAGCGGCATCGAGGGGGAGGAAGAATCGATGTTCCTGCGCGTGCTGCTGCCGGTCTCGCCGCGCGAGATGTTCGAGGAACCGCGCATCCTGCAACTGACGCAGGCCGTACCGGCCAATCTGGCACTCGATGCCGAGGCCGTACAGGCGGTTTATCGCGACTATCAGGAGCTGCAACTGGCGCGCGCCGGGCTGACCCGGATCTATGCCCTGACCCTGACCCTGACCGTGCTGGTCGCGCTGTTCAGCGCCTTTGCCCTGGCTTACTGGATGGCTCGGCGGCTGGTGGCGCCGCTGTACATCCTGGCCGAAGGCACGCAAGCCGTTGCCCAGGGTGACTTCTCGCAGCGTCAGGCGGTGTATAGCGGCGACGAACTCGGGGTGCTGACCCAGTCGTTCAACCGCATGACCCGGCAGCTTGACGATGCGCGCCGCGAAACCGACCGCCATCGCGGCGAACTCGAATCGGCGCGCGGCTACCTGGAGTCGATCCTGGCCAACCTGTCGGCCGGCGTGCTGGTGTTCGACCGCGATTTCCGCCTGCGCACGGTCAATGAAGGGGCGTTGACCATCCTCGACGATGATTTTTCCGGCCTGATCGGTCTGGCACCGGAAAGCTGGCCGCGCCAGGAAATGCTGGGTGGCTTCATCCGCCAGAACTTCGCCGCGACTGGCGAACCGGAATGGCAGGCCCAGCTGGAGCTGGAGCGGCCGAACGGGATGCCGCAGGTGTTGCTGCTGCGGGCTTCGCGCCTGCCTGAGGCCAGCGGCGGCGGTGACGTGGTCGTGTTCGACGACGTCACCCGGCTGATCGCCGCCCAGCGTAGCGCCGCCTGGGGCGAGGTGGCCCGGCGCCTGGCGCACGAGATCAAGAATCCGCTGACGCCGATACAGTTGTCGGCCGAACGCCTGCAGCACAAGCTGGCCAGCAAGTTGAGCAACGGCGACGCCGAAATGCTGGCGCGCGGCACGCAGACCATCATCGGCCAGGTCCAGGCGATGAAGCGCATGGTCGACGATTTCCGCGATTACGCGCGGATGCCAGCGCCGGAAGTCGCACCGCTCGATCTCAACGGCCTGCTTGGCGAGGTCATGGGCCTCTACGAGAGTTCGGTAGTGCAGTTCTCGGTCGCGCTCGGTGAGGGGCTACCGCCGGTGCTTGGCGACGCCACCCAGCTGCGCCAGATCATCCACAACCTGCTGCGCAACGCCGAAGATGCGCTTGAAGGCCGCGACGACGGCCGGGTCGAGATCGTTACCGAACTGGCCGGCCGTTGCGCCCGCCTGCGCATCACCGACAACGGCCCGGGGTTCCCGGTCGAGTTGCTGCCGCGCATCTTCGAACCGTATGTCACCACCAAGGCCCGGGGAACCGGGCTCGGATTGCCCATCGTCAAGAAGATTGTCGATGAACATCAAGGTAGTATAGAAATCAGCAATGCACCGGATGGCGGGGCGCGGATCGATATCCGCCTGCCGCTGGTCCGGGACAAGGAGGCCAAGCATGGCAATCATTCTGGTCGTTGATGACGAAGTCGGCATCCGCGAACTGCTTTCCGAAATCCTCATCGACGAGGGCTACGATGTCCGCCTCGCCGAGAACGCTGGCGCCGCCCGCCGCGTGCGTCAGGAGTTGCGCCCGGACCTGGTCCTGCTCGACATCTGGATGCCCGACACCGACGGCATTTCGCTGCTCAAGGAATGGCATGCCGGCGGTCACCTGAACATGCCGGTGGTCATGATGTCCGGTCACGGCACCATCGACACGGCCGTCGAGGCGACGCGTTTCGGCGCCTTCGATTTCCTGGAAAAGCCGATCGGCCTGCAAAAGCTGCTGGCCACCGTGCAGAAGGCGCTCAAGCACGACGCACCGCCGCAGCGTCCACCGCTGACCCTGGAAGCCTTCGCTCGCCTGCCCTTCGTCAAGGAATTCCGCCGGCGCCTGGAACAGGCTGCGGCCAAGGCTTCGGTGGTGTTGATCAAGGGCGCCACCGGCGGCATGGGCGAAATCGCTGCGCGCACTCTGCTGGCGCCGCGCGCGCCCTGGCTCGACCTGTCTACGGTGAGCAGCGCGCTCAGTCAGGAGACACTGGAGAAAGTTGGTGGCGGCATCCTGTTCGTCCCCGATCTGGCGGCCCTGGGCAAGATGCAGCAGATGAACCTGGCGTTTGCGCTGGATCGTGCCGAAAAACTGCATCTGCAGTTGGTGGTGGCCAGTACCACACCGCTGTCGGCGTTATCCGGCTGGGATGCCAAGTTGCTGGCCCGGCTGGGCGAAATCTGGGTGGCGCTGCCGGCGCTGGCGGCGCATGCCGACGACCTGCCGGAAATTGCCGCACTGCTGCTGACCAATTTCGTCGAGCGCGGAGAAGTGCCGCCGCGGCGTTTTTCGACTGCGGCGCTCAATGCCTTGCGCACGCTGCCCTGGAAGAAGCACCCGGAAGCCAGCTGGAACGTGCTTTACGGGCTGGTGCGCAACCTCGCGCTGACAGCGCTGGACGAGGAAATCGGCGCCGACGACGTGGCTCGGGTGATGCCGCAGGAAATCGAGGAGGACGCGCCGGCGCAATCCTTCCTGCCGCTGTTCGAGCAGCCTCTGCGCGAAGCCCGTGATGCCTTCGAGAAGTTGTATTTCGAACACCACCTGCGCCAGGAAGGCGGCAACATGACGCGCCTGGCCGAGCGTTCCGGGCTGGAGCGGACCCACCTGTACCGCAAGCTCAAGCAGCTCGACATCCGGCTGGGCAAGCGCGGCGAGGACTAAGCATGAAAATCATCATTCTCGGTGCCGGTCAGGTTGGCGCCAGCGTGGCCGAGGGCCTGGTTTCCGAGGAAAACGACATCACCGTCGTCGACCAGGATCCGGCGCGGCTGGCGCAGTTGCAGGACCGCCTTGACCTGCGCACTGTGGTCGGCGATGCGGCAACGCCGACGGTGCTGCGCAGCGCCGGTGCCGAGGATGCCGACATGGTCATCGCGGTGACCCAGAGCGACCAGGCCAATCTGGTGGCCTGCAAGCTCGGACAGTCGGTGTTCAACATTCCGACCCGCATCGCCCGCCTGCGCTCGCGCGACTTCCTCGAAGACGAGTCGCTGCTGGCCAGCGACAATTTCGCCGTCGATTTCGCGCTCTGCCCGGAACAGGTCATTACCGACTACATCCGCCGCCTGATCGAGTTTCCACGCGCGCTGCAGGTGCTCAACTTCGCCCGTGGTCGCGTCTGTCTGGTCGCCGTGCGCGCCTATGAAGGCGGCCTGCTGGTCGGCAAGCCGATCAAGGCCATGCGCGAGCATCTGCCGCCGGAAATCGATGCCCGCATCGCCGCCATCTTCCGCGATAACCAGCCGGTTTTCCCCGAGGGCGATACCGTGGTCAAGGCCGGCGACGAGGTCTTCCTGCTGGCTGCTGCCGAGAACATCCACCCGGTGCTCAACCAGTTGCGCCGGCAGACGGCGCGGGTCGAGCGCATCATGATCGCCGGCGGCGGCAACATCGGCCTGCGCCTGGCCAAGTCGCTCGAAGAGCGCTACGAGGTCAAGCTGATCGAAGGTCGCCGGCCGCGCGCCGAGCTGCTGGCCAACGAACTGAACGACACCCTGGTGTTGTACGGCGACGCCACCGACGAAGACCTGCTGGAACAGGAAAACATCGCCGAGATGGACCTGTTCCTGGCGATGACCAACGACGACGAAGACAACATCATGGCCGGCAGCTTGGCCAAGCGTCTGGGCTGCAAGCGCGTCGTCGCTCTGGTCAATCGTCGCGCCTACGCCGAAATGATCGAGGGCGGACCGATCGACATCGGTATCTCGCCGGCCCAGGTGTCGATCGGCACCTTGCTCGCCTATGTCCGCCAGGGCGATGTCGCCGAGGTGCATTCGCTGCGCCGGGGGGCTGCCGAAGCCCTGGAAATCGTCGCCCACGGTGATCGCAACACGTCCAAGGTGGTTGGCCGGCGCATCGACGAAGTGCAGTGGCCCAAGGGCGTCACCGTCGCCGCCCTGGTGCGCAATTTCGAGCAACCCATCGTTGTCGGCCAGACCGACGACTGGACGGCAATCACCCGCTACGGCGAGGTGGTCATCGCGCACCACGACACGGTGATCGAGCCGGGCGACCACGTGATCATCTTCTGTACCCGAAAGAAGCTGGTGAAAAAGGTGGAAAAGCTGTTCCAGGTCGGCTTCCACTTCGTCTGAGGATGGCTTCGTGACCCGTTTCGCTCCCGTCCATCGCGCGCTCGGCATGATCCTGATGCTGTTCGGTCTGGCCATGCTGGTGCCGCTGACCGTCTCCCACGTCATGGATGACGGCGCGCAGCGCGTCTACGACGAGGTATTCCTGCTGACCATGCTGTGCGGCAGCTTCCTCTGGTACCGCTACCGCAATACGCCGCGCGATCTCAACGTACGCGACGGCTTCCTGCTGGTCGTGCTGGTGTGGACGGTGCTGCCGGCGTTCTCGGCCTTGCCGTTCATGATCCACCTCGGCATGTCGCATACCGACGCCTATTTCGAAGCCGTATCGGCGCTGACGGCGACCGGGGCGACGGTGATGTCCGGCCTCGACCGGCTGCCGGCGTCGATCAACCTGTGGCGTCACCTGATGCAATGGCTGGGCGGCATGGGCCTGATCGTTCTGGTGGTTGCCATTCTGCCGATGCTCGGCATCGGCGGCCGGCAGATGCTCGCCGCCGAGATTCCCGGTCCGATGAAGGACAACCGGATGACGCCGCGGGTGACCGAGACGGCCAAGGGCCTGTGGATGATCTACGTGTTCATCACTGTCGCCTGCGCGCTGGCCTACCGTTGGGCCGGCATGAGCTGGTTCGACGCCATCTGCCACAGTTTCTCGACCGTTTCGCTCGGTGGTTTTTCAACCCACGACGCCAGCCTGGGCTATTTCAATTCGCCGGCCATCGAGTGGATCTGCATCGCCTTCATGCTCTTTTCCGGGATCAACTACGCCACCCACTTCCTCGCCCTGACCGGGCGGTCGGTGTTCATCTACGGCCGTGATCCCGAAGCCGGCTGGTTTGTCGGCGTGTTGCTGGTCAGCGTCTTCGTGCTCGCCAATTACCTGTGGAAGGAGGGCACCTTCGACGACATGGACACGGCCTTCCGCTACGCCATGTTCAACGTCATCTCGGTGGCGACGACGACCGGCTATTCGACCATGGATTACGGCCAGTGGCCGATGTTCGTTGGCCTGTGGATGCTGTTCCTGTGCAGTTTCTCGACCAGCGCCGGGTCTACCGGTGGCGGCATCAAGATGATGCGGGCGCTGCTGCTGTACAAGCAGGTTTACCGCGAACTGGTCCGCGCCATGCACCCGGCGGCCGTGTACAACGTCCGTCTGGGCGGGGCGACGGCGCCGCAGTCGGTACTGTTCGCCGTGCTCGCCTTCGCCTTCGTGTATATGGTCAGCATCGTCTCGATGACGCTGTTGCTGGCGTTTACCGGGCTCGACATCGTCACCGCCTTCAGTGCCGTCGTGGCCAGCGTGAACAACACCGGTCCCGGCCTTGGCGCGGTCGGTCCGGCGACGACTTTTGCCGTGCTCGAGGACTTCCAGACCTGGGTCTGCATTTTTGCAATGCTCCTCGGTCGGCTTGAGATATTCACCTTGCTGGTCGTGTTGACGCCGGCTTTCTGGCGCAAGTGAAGGCGCCGCCGTCTGCTTTTGCGGAGTTGCGATGAGAATTCCCGTTATTTCCGGTCTCCTTCTGGTCTCGACGTTGCTCGCGGGCTGCGGTGAGCAGGCGGCCGAACCGGCGGCCGTGGCGCCGGCTCAGCCGGCGCTGACGCTGTCTCCGCTCGGCGAACTGGCTTTACGCCCCGAGCGCAACGCGCCGGCCGCCGTGATCGGACGCCACGAAGCCCGGATTTCGGCCGAGGTCGCCGCCACCATCCAGGCCCTGCCGGTCGAGGTCGGGCAATCGGTTGCGGCCGGTGCGCTGATCGTCCGTCTTGATCCGCGTGACGCGGCACTTGCGCTGGAGCGCGCCGAGGCCGCGCTGGCCCAGGCCGAGGCCCGGCTGGCGCAAGCCGATGCCCAGTTGCAGCGGGCGCAGACCTTGCGCGAGCGTAATTTCTATTCCCCGGAAGCATTGACGCTGCGCGAGACCGAGCGGGCCGCTGCCGTGGCCGATGCGCGGGCGGCCCGGGCCAGCCGCGATACGGCCCGGCGGGCGCTCGACAAGCACAGCCTGCGCGCGCCGTTTGCCGGTGTCGTGCGCGAACGCCCGGCCCAGCTCGGCGAACTGGCCGCGCCGGGCAGCGTGCTGCTGACGCTGGTTGCTGCGGGTGATCCGGAAGTGGCGGCACAACTGCAGCCGCAGGATGTCGAGGTGGTCGCCCAGGCCGGCGAGTGGCAGTTCGAAGCGGCGGGTGTCCGCCATCCTTTACGCCTGATCCGCGTGTCGCCGGCAATGAATCCCGAGTCGCGCAGCGTCGAGGCGCGTTTTGCCTTTGCGGCGGCGGCGCCGGCCATCGGCCAGTCCGGTCGTCTGCTCTGGCGCGAGACCCGGCCCTGGTTGCCGGCTGACCTGCTGGTCCGTCGCGATGGCCGCTACGGCGTATTCACGGCGGTTGATGGCAAGGCGCGCTTCCATGTGCTGCCCGGTGCCAGCGAAGGCCGGCCGGCGCTGGTCGACCTGCCCGACGCCACCCGGATCGTCGTCCTGGGCCGTCATGCCCTGCAGGACGGGGCGGCGCTGCCGTGAGCCTGTACCGCAAGCTGCTGGAAAACCATCCGCTGGCGAACATCGCCTTCGCGGTGGTGCTGATGCTCGGGGTGCTTGCCTACCTGACCATGCCGCGCGAGCAGGATCCCGAGATCAATTTCAACTGGGTGGTGATCACCACGGTGCTACCCGGTGCTTCCGCCGAAGACGTGGAAAAACGCGTCACCGAGCCGCTCGAGGACGCGATCAAGGGCGTCGCCGACATCCGTTTCGTGCTGTCTTCGTCGCGCGAGAACGTGTCCAACATCCTGGTCCGTTTCCGCGACATTTCGACCAGCGTCTTCGACAAGCGCATCAACGACTTGCGGCGCGACATCCAGAACAAGGCCAGCAGCGAGTTGCCCGCCGTGGCCAAGGATCCGCGGGTCATGGAAATCACCACCTCGAACGGTTTTCCGACGGCGCTGGTGCTGGTCACCGGGCAGGCGGCCGACGAGGTTCTGCGCCAGCGCGCACGCCTGCTGAAGAACGAATTCGAGCGCATGAACGGGGTGGACCAGGTGTTCGCCACCGGCCTGCAGGACCCGGAACTGCTGGTCGAGTTCGATCCCGTGGCGCTGGCCAATCGCGGCCTGTCGGCGACCCAGGTGGCCGACGCAACGCAGGCCTGGTTCCGTGACGTTTTTGCCGGCAAGGTCGAGACGCAATCCGGCGACGAGCGCAATGCCTGGCTGGTGCGCATCCTCGGCGAGCATGTCGATCCGGCAAAGCTGGCCGATATTCCGGTGGGCAGCGCCCAGGTGCCGCTCGCTTCGGTGGCCGAGGTGTCGCGCGGCCGGGCCAAGGCTGGCAGCCTGGCGACGCACGAGGGCAAACCGGCGGTGATGCTGTCGATCACCAAGAAGAGTCGGGTCAATACGCTGGACATGATAGAGCGCATCAACGGCTTCATCGCCGAAAAGAATCCGCTGCTGGCCGCCGACGGCATCCGCCTCGAACTGCTTGACGACCAGACCATCCCGACCCGCGAATCGATCGGCATCATGGAAGCCAACGCCGTCGTCGGCCTGGCGGTGGTGTTGATCATCTGCTGGCTGTTCCTCGGCGCCCGCATCGCCTTGCTGGTCGGCATCGGTCTGCCGTTTTCGCTGGCCGGTACCTTCGCCGTGCTGGCGGCGCTCGGCTACACGGTCAACATTTCGGTGCTGCTCGGTGTCGTGATCGTGCTCGGCATGGTCGTCGACGACGCGGTGGTCGTGGTCGAAACCATTTACTACAAGATGCAGCGCGGACTGGCGGCCATCGATGCGTCGGTCGAGGCGATGCGCGAAGTAGTGGCGCCGGTCACGGCCTCGGTACTGACGACGATGGCGGCTTTCCTGCCGCTGATGCTGCTGCCCGGTATCGTCGGCAAGTTCATGTTCGTGATCCCCTTCATCATCACGCTGGCGCTGGCGATCAGCCTGCTTGAGGCCTACTGGATCCTGCCCGTACACGTGGCGACCGTCGGTCGACGGCCGCCGCTCGACGACTGGCGGGCGCGTTTCAATCATCGTTTGCGGCTCAGGTATTCGCGCCTGCTGCTGGCGCTGTTGCGCCGGCCGCGCCTGTCGCTGGGCGCGGCCGCGCTGGTCTTCGTGCTGGCGGTCGGCGCCGTCGCCGGCGGCGCGGTGCGCATGCAGTTCTTCGCCTTCGATCCGCTGCGCCTGTTCTACGTCAACGTCGATATGCCGGCCGGGGCGCCGATCGAGGAAACCATGGCCCAGGCCAGCCGGGTCGAGGCCGAGGTGCGCAAGCACCTGCGCGACGGTGAAGCACGTAACGTTGCTGCCTACGCCGGGGTCAAATTCACCGATACAGAGCCGCTCTACGGCGACATCTACGGGCAGGTGATCGTTTCCCTGAACCCGCGCGACCAGCTGGGCAGCGATGCCCGCGACGTCCAGGACATCGTCGCCGCCATGCGGCCGACCGTCGAGGCCCTGCCGGGGCCGGGCAAGATCAGCTTCACCATGATCTCGGGCGGGCCGCCGCTGGAGAAACCGGTCAAGGTCCGCGTGCGCGGCGACGATCCGCTCGAATTGCGCGCTGCAGCCGATGCCGTGCTGGCGGTCGCGCGGGCCATTCCCGGCAGCAAGGACGTGGTCGATGACGACATCCCCGGCCGCCCGCAACTGGTGTTGACGCTGGACCGCGAGGCCCTGGCCGCCGCCGGTCTCGACGCTGGCCGGGTGGCGCGCCTGATGCGTCTGCATGTCGACGGCGAAATCATCGCCCAGACCCGCGACCAGGGCGAGAAGATCGAGTTGCGCGTGCGCGCCAATCACGGCGGTCTGGTCGGCCAGGACATCGGCGACCTGCTGGCGACGCCGATTGCCCTGGCCTTGCTCGACGGTCGTCGTCAGACCACCTCGCTGGGCGCGCTGGTGCAGGCCGAGACGCGTACCGGCAAGGGCGTCATCAAGCGCTACAACCTGATGCGCGCGATCACCGTCGAAGCCGACCTGGACAAGGAAATCACCGATACCGTCGCGGCCAACCGCATCCTGCGCGTGGAATGGCAGAAGATCGCCGCCCAGTACCCGGGCGTCAATCTCGATTTCTCCGGCGAACTCGACGACATCAACGAAAGCCTGGATGCCATGCTGGCGCTGTTCGCGCTCGGTGTCGGCCTGATCTACCTGATCCTGGCCACCCAGTTCCGCAGCTATTTCCAGCCGCTGCTGATCCTGGTCACCGTGCCGCTGGCCTTTACCGGCGTCGTCCTCGGCCTGCTGGTGTCCGGCAATCCTTTATCCCTGTACACGCTCTACGGGGTGATCGCGCTGACCGGGATCGCCGTCAATTCGGCCATCGTCCTGATCGACGCCGCCAACCAGCGCCTGCAGGAGGGCATGGGCGTGCTGCATGCAGCGGTCTATGCCGCCCGGCGACGTATCGTGCCCATCCTGATCACCTCGGTGACGACCATCGGCGGCCTGTTTTCGCTGGCCTTCGGACTGGCCGGCGAGTCGCTGCTGTGGGGGCCGGTGGCGCAATCCATCGTCTGGGGACTGGCCTTCTCCAGCCTGCTGACGGTGTTCGTCATTCCGCTGCTGTACTGGATGACGATGCGGCGCCGCGTGACCAGCCGGGCGTAAAGGCGGATAATCGCTGTTTCCTGATTTTCTGGCGGAGTAAAGCGTGAGCCGACCCAAGAACGATACCTTCCTGCGTGCCCTGTTGAAGGAGCCGACCGACTACACCCCGCTGTGGCTGATGCGCCAGGCCGGTCGCTACCTGCCGGAGTACTGCGCCACCCGCAAGCGGGCCGGTAACTTCCTGAACCTGTGCAAGACCCCGTCGCTGGCCTGCGAAGTGACGCTGCAGCCGCTGGCCCGTTACGACCTCGACGCCGCCATTCTGTTCTCCGACATCCTCACCGTGCCCGACGCGATGGGCCTGGGCCTGTATTTCGCCGAAGGCGAGGGCCCGAAGTTCGAGCGTCCGCTGCGCGAGGAATGGGCGATCAACAACCTGACCGCGCCCGATCCCTACGACCACCTCGGTTACGTCATGGACGCGGTCGCGGAAATCCGTCGCGCACTCGACAACTCGGTGCCGCTGATCGGCTTCTCCGGCAGCCCCTATACGCTCGCCTGCTACATGATCGAAGGCCAGGGCTCGTCCGACTTCCGCCACATCAAGGGCATGATGTACAGCCGCCCGGATCTGCTGCACAAGATCCTGTCGGTGACTGCCGATGCGGTGACCAGCTACCTGAACGCGCAGATCGATTCTGGCGCTCAGGCGGTGATGATTTTCGATACCTGGGGCGGTTCGCTGTCGGCGGCGGCTTACCAGGAATTCTCGCTGGCCTACATGCAGCGCATCGTCGCCGGCCTGAAGAAGGAAAAGGACGGGCAGCGCATTCCGAGCATCGTGTTCACCAAGAACGGCGGCCTGTGGCTGGAAAAGATCGCGGCCATCGGCTGCGACGGCGTCGGCCTGGACTGGACCATCGATATCGGCGAAGCTCGTCGCCGCGTTGGCGACCAGGTCGCGCTGCAGGGCAACATCGACCCGAACGTGCTGTTCGGCACCCCGGAAACCATCGCTGCCGAAACCCGCAAGGTGCTCGACAGCTACGGTCCGGGCAATACCGGCCACGTCTTCAACCTGGGCCACGGCATTTCCCAATACACCCCGCCGGAAAATGTTTCGGTGCTGGTCGATACGGTCCACAGCCACAGCCGTTCGCTGCGTAAGTGAGGACTCATTTTCCGGGGCAGGGCTTGACTTATTCACAGAATTTCCTGCCCCGGAATAAAAAAGTCCTGAAACCTGCTTGACAAGCGGGTTATTGTGTAAGTTGTTGTTATAAAAGCATTTTGTAATTTGCACAATATTTCGGCAAGGTAACAAAATCCTTACGAAACGCCCACTTAGCTTTTTTCCCCCTTGGCAATCCACAAAGTTATCCACAGCTTTTGTGGACAACTGAAACGCGCCGACCGCCAAGCGTTTTTCCGGACCGATCATGCCTGTTCTGCGCGTCGCCCTCGATCTGCCCCTGCATCGCCTGTTCGACTACCGGGCCGACGATGCCACGCCTGCCGATGTCGGCCTGCGCGTGCGGGTGCCGTTCGGGCGGGGCGAGCGGATCGGCGTCATCGTCGCCGTGGTCGAACAGAGTGAATGGCCGGCCGGCCAGTTGAAAACGGCCAGAGAAATCCTGCGCGATCCCGGGCCCTTGCCCGACGATTTCTTCGCCTTGTGCGAATTTGCGAGTACTTACTATCAAGCGCCGCTCGGCGAAGTCCTCCTGCAGGCACTACCCGCCGGTCTCAAGCGCCTGTCGCCGCCGGAACGCCGCGCCGGGCGCCCGCGTAAGCCGCCGCCGGCTTTGCCGGAGCCAGCGCTGACCGAAGAGCAGGCTGCAGCCATCGGGCAGGTCGACATCGACGGTGGCTATTCTGCCCACTTGCTGTTCGGCGTCACCGGCAGCGGCAAGACCGAGGTTTATCTGCGCCTGATCGACCAGGCGCTGCAACTTGGTCGCCAGGTGCTGCTGCTGGTCCCGGAAATCAACCTGACGCCGCAACTGGAAGACCGCGTCCGCGGGCGTTTCCCGGACCGTTGCGTGGTCTCGCTGCACAGCGAACTGGCAGAAGCCGCGCGCGAGCGCAACTGGCGTAGTGCCTTTGCCGGCGAGGCCGACCTCGTGCTCGGCACGCGTCTGTCGGTGTTCACGCCGCTGCCGCGCCTGGGGCTGATCATCGTCGATGAGGAACACGACCCGTCATTCAAGCAGCAGGACGGCATGCGCTATTCGGCACGCGACGTCGCCGTGGTCCGCGCCCGCCAGTTGGCCGTCCCGGTGCTGCTCGGTTCGGCGACACCGTCGCTGGAAAGCTGGGCCAACGCCCAGGGCGGGCGCTACAAGCTGCTGACCTTGAAGGAACGGGCCAACCCGGCGGCTCGCCTGCCGGCCGTGCATGTGCTCGATACCCGCCGGCTGACGCTCAAGGAAGGCATCAGCGAACCCTTGCTGGCGGCGATCCGCGAACGTCTGGCGCGCGGCGAGCAGAGCCTGGTCTTCCTGAATCGTCGCGGTTACGCGCCGGTGCTGGCGTGCCCGGCTTGCGGCTGGGTGTCGCGCTGCCAGCGCTGCGCCGCCAACCTGGTGTTGCACCTGGCCGACCGCCGCCTGCGCTGCCACCACTGCGGCTTCGAGAACGGCATTCCGCGCGCCTGCCCGACTTGCGGCAACCAGGACATCCATCCCTACGGTCGCGGCACGCAACGGGTCGAGGAATGGTTGCAGGGCGAATTTCCCGACGCGCGCATCCTGCGTGTCGACCGCGATTCGGTGAAGAGCCGGACGCAGTGGGAGACCATGCTCGAACGCATCCACGGCGGCGAGGCCGACATCCTGGTCGGTACGCAGATGCTGGCCAAGGGGCACGATTTCCCCAAGCTGACGCTGGTCGGCGTGCTCGGCGCCGACGCTGCGCTGTACGCCGCCGACTGGCGCGCCCCGGAGCGTCTGTTCGCGCAACTGATGCAGGTCGCAGGTCGCGCCGGGCGGGCCGAATTGCGCGGCGAAGTCCTGGTCCAGACGCAGTATCCCGATCATCCGCTGTTTGCGGCGGTGGCCAGCCACGATTACCCGGGTTTTGCCGCGACCCAGTTGCAGGAACGCGAGCAGGCCGGCTTTCCGCCTTACGCCTTCCAGGCCGTCCTGCGTGCCGAAGCGCCGGCGATGGCCGACGCCGTGGCCTTCCTCGAACTGGCGGCGGCGCTGCCGGTGGTAAAAGCGCACGATCAGGTCATGCTCTACGACCCGGTGCCGATGAAGATGGCCCGGCTGGCCAACCTCGAACGCGGGCAGCTGCTGGCCGAGGCCTTTTCCCGACCGGCCTTGCAGGCCTTCCTGCCGCGTTGGCGGGAAGCCATCGAAGGCCTGAAAACCGCGAACAAATTGCGCTGGCACCTGGAAGTCGATCCGCTCGAACTGTGACGGGCATGTCCCTTGCAATGGCTTGAGCCCAATGACTGCAAGGAGTGCATCATGAGAATCCAGGAATCGGCCGTCGACATGACGGCCAGCCATACCGCGACCAGCAGCCGCGCTGAGGTGATCGACAGCGAACTGCGCTTTGACCAGCTTTTCCAGCGTCTGGCCAGCGACGAAGCCGACAAGGGTGACAAGCTGCGCGAGCGGGTGCAGAAGATGCTCGAATCGTTGCTCGAGTCCATCCTGGCGGCAATGGATGGCCGGCAATACCGGAAGGAAATTGCCGCCGACCTGCCAGCCGATGCCGAAGGCGGCACTCCGGCGCGCAGTCCGGCCAGGCAGATGCACTGGCGGCGCACGGTGTATGAGCGGGTCAGCGAATCCGAAACGACCCAGGTGTGTGGCAGCGGACTGGTCAAAACCTGTGACGGCCGGGAAATCGCCTTCAATTTCAAGGTGGACATGGCGCGCGCCTACAGCCGGGAAAGCTACGCCGAGGAATCGGGCAGTGTCGAGTTGCGCGATCCGCTGGTGCTCAATTTTGATGGCACTTACTGCCAGTTGGTGGACAGCCGCTTCTCGTTCGATCTGGATGCCGACGGCACACCTGAATGGCTGCCTGAATTGGCCGACGGCAGTTGCTTCCTGGTCTTCGACCGCAACGGCAACGGCCGGGCCGACGATGGCAGCGAATTGTTCGGCACCCGTAGCGGTAACGGCTTCGCCGATCTGGCCACGCTCGACGAAGATGGCAATGGCTGGATCGATGAGGGCGACAGCGCCTTCGCCAGACTGGCCCTGTGGTCAGGCGAGAGCTTCCGCTCGCTGGCCGAAGCCGGGGTTGGGGCGCTTTATACCGGGGCGGTTGTTGCGCCGTTCTCGCTCAAGAACGCCGACAACGAACTGCTCGGGCAGATCCGGGCGGCCGGCGTGTACCTGATGGAGAGCGGCAGCGCCGGGCTGATGCAGCAGGTCGACCTGGCGACTTCAGAGCGCTCGCCGGGGACGCAGGAACCAGATCAGCGACAGCGCCTGTAGACCGAGCAGGCAGTAGAAGGCCGTCCGGTAAGCCGCAGCCGTATCCTGACCGGCGGCCTGCAGGGCATCGACAAAACCGCCAATGCCCCATTGCAGGCCGAAGGCGCCGAAGAAGACGAGCAGGTTCAGCGCGGTATTGGCGCGCCCCGACATGGTCGGCGGAAAGGCCTGGGCGACCAGCGAATAGGCGATGTTGGACAGCGAGAAGCAGGCGCCGAGCAGGGGCCACAGCCAGTCGCCGGCCCAGCCGGGTTGCAGGCAGATCGCAGCGAAGGCGGCAAAAGCGGTGAGCATCGCCCAGCGGAACAGCTTGTCCAGCGGCACGCCGCGATGCACCAGCGCGGTGGCGAAAAAGCCCATGAACAGGAAGCCGCCGAGCATGGCCACGCCCATCCAGGTCAGGCGGGCGGCGACGGCGGTGGCGTCGAGTTGTTCGAGCACGTTCATCCAGCGCGAGGCCCATAGCCCCTGGACGGCCATGAACCCGCCGGTGAAGCAGAAACCCATCGGCGCGTAGCGCCAGAAATGGGCGCTGGCGAAAATCTGGCGGACGCCGGCCATCTGTTCGGCGAAGCTGGCGCTGCTGCCTGTGCTCGGTTTGTCCGGAACCAGCCGCCACAGCAGGGTGGCGACGAGCAGGGTGACGACGGCCAGCGCCAGGACGATTTCCCGCCAGCCGGTGAAACCGAGGGCGATTTCCAGCGGTTTGGCGGCGGCCAGCGCACCGAGCCCGCCGGAAGCCATGATCCAGCCGGTCAGCGAGGCCTGGCGCTCGGGCGGAAACCACTGGGTAAAGGCCTTGAACGAGGCCATCAGGCAGGCCGAGACGCCGAGCCCGATCAGTGCCCGGCCCAGCGTCAGCCCGCTCAGGCCGTCAGCCAGCGCGAAGACGGCGGCACCGGCGGCGGCAATGCACAACAACGCCGCCTCGACGCGGCGCGGACCGAAGCGGTCGAGCAGCATGCCGAGCGGCAACTGGGCGGCGCCGAAGGCGAGGAAATAGGTGCTGGTCAGCAGACCGAGCGCGTTGTCCGGCAAGGCCAGCTCGCCGGCGATGACCGGGCCGAGCACGGCGTTGACCGTGCGGTAGAGGTAGGACAGGAAGTAGCCTGCGGCAAAAGGCAGGAACAGGCGCAGCATCAGGCTGCGCGGATCGGGGTGGCTCATGCCTGCTCCGGTTTCACGTGGAACGTTGCCGGCGCTGCGGCCGGGGTGTCGGGACTGCGCTTCAGCCAGGCGAGCCGTTGTTCGATTTTCTGCCGCCAGTGCTCGGCGATGCCCGGGGTGGCGGTCAGCCGCTCGAGTTCGTCGATGGCCGGGCGATGATCTTGCCAGAGCTGCATGGCGGCTGCCAGGGTCGGACCGGTACCGGGTTGTTCCAGCAGCAAGGCGTTGCCGGGGGCGACCGTGCCCGGCGTCAGGACGCGCCAGTACCAGCCGGTCAGGCGCTGTTCGGCGATGAACTGCGCCATGCCCTCGGTGGCGAAGCGCTCGTCGATCTTCCAGCAGGGATTGCGCGGCTGGCAGACCTGCAGGCGGGCGTCGCCGAGTTGCCAGATGTCGCCGATGCGCACGCTGCTTTCGTCGAGTTCTGCGGTCGACAGGTTTTCGCCCAGACTTCCCGGTACCAGTTGCCCGGCAATTTCGGGAAAACGGGCGGCGAGTCGGGCGTAATGTGCGGCCGGGTAGAGATGGACGGCCTTTTCCGGGCCGCCGTGAACGCGCCGGTCAGCCTGGCTGTCGGCGAGAAAGCCTTCCGGGCCGAGCGCCAGTGGGCCGGTCGCCGGTTGTTTGTAGATGCCGGTCGGTCGCCCGGATTCGGGAAGCAGGCGGATGCCGCCGACAAAAAGGGAGATCTGTGCCATGGGACGGCGATTGTGCCATCAATTCCACAGCCATGCAGCGCCGCGCACCCCCGAGGAATCCCCGTGGGCGGGCGGCAGGATGCGGGTGCGTAGATCGTCGGAGAAGACGTGGGGGCGGCAATAGCCCGGGAGCTTTTCGTAGAGTTGCGCCATCTGCGACAGTCCGCCGCCGAGGACGACGACGTCGGGGTCGAGCAGATTGATGACGCTGGCCAGCGCCCGCCCGAGACGGCGCACGTGGCGGTCAACGGTGGCCGCACTGGCGGTATCGCCGGCGGCCGCCTGGTGGGCGATGTCGGCGGCAGTGAGGGCGATTCCGGTATGGCGCTGATGGTCGGCCGCCAGGCCAGGACCCGACAGCCAGGTTTCGTTGCAGCCGTCGCGGCCGCAATAGCAGCGCTGGGGTGGCAGCGGATCGGCCGGGTCGGCGGGCAAGGGATTGTGCCCCCACTCACCGGCAATGGCATTGGCGCCGACCAGTACCCGGCCATCGATGACGATGCCGCCACCGACGCCGGTACCGAGTATGACCCCGAACACGCAGGCGGCACCGCGTCCGGCACCGTCGATGGCTTCCGACAGCGCAAAACAGTTGGCGTCGTTGGCCAGGCGGATTTCCCGCTGCAGCAGGTGCTGCAGGTCGGCGCGCAGCGGCTGGCCGATCAGGCAGGTCGAGTTGGCGTTCTTGATCCGCCCGTCGACCAGCGATTCGGCCCCGGGAATGCCGATGCCGACGCTGCCGCGCCGGCCCAGTTCTATCTCGGCATCGGTGACCAGACCGGCGATGGCCTGCAGGGTGGCGGGGTAGTCGCCCTGCGGCGTGGCGACGCGTCGTCGCAACAGTTCGCGGCCGTCGTCGGCGAGGGCGGCAATCTCGATCTTGGTGCCGCCAAGGTCAATGCCCAGCCGCATCAGACGCGGACAGCGACCGCCTTGACGTTGCCCCAGGTGGTGGTCATCGTGCGCAGGACGCTGGCGCCGGATTCGAGCAGCAGGAGGAAGAGGTCGCGCTCGGAATAGAGGCAGACTTCGTTGCGGATATCGTACTTGCGGGCCATGGCCGGGGACAGCTTGCTGTAGCGCTCGTAGATCGACTGCTCGCGTCCCGGATAGCCGTCGCCCAGCTCAGAATGCAGGCCGAGGATGGAAATGTAGAGCTTGCCGCCGATCTTCAGCTTTTGCATCAACTGGCGGATCAACTGCTTGCCTTGCGCGTAGGGCAGGCTGCACAGGCCGCGGCGCAACACGATGATGTCGAAGGGGGCGCCGCTGTCGGTTGCGGGCGGTGCCGGCAGTTCGGTCGGCGTGAAATGGATGCTGCCGGTCAGACCGGAGGCCAGGATGCGTCCTTCGATTTCACGTTGCCGGTCGGCCAGGTCGGCGACCGTCACCTGGGCGTCGAGCTGGGCAAAACGCACGGCCAGCTTGCACTGGCCAGCTGGCAGCACGAGCACGGAAACACTGTGATCGATACGCTGGCGCTTGGCGCATTCCTCCAGCGCCAGTTGCTGGATGGCGTCGTTGTCCTCGGACCAAGGATTGGCATTGGTATTTTTGTGCACTGGCGTCTCCCCCTTGCGGACATTGTGCATGAGCGTCGATGCTCCTGGCAACACGGCCGCTCCGGGAAAACCGCGATTGACCTCGCTGCAGCACAGGGCAGAATCGCCGTTGCCGTCGGAATTCCGAGGGCGGGGCGGCGAGGGACGTCGGTTTTCCGTGAGTCGGCCTATTCTTTCTAGAGTCAAATTGCCAGAAAATCAATGGCTTGTTATTTTTGTCGGCGCTTGGAAACGCTGGCACATGGCTTGCGATGTATAGGCTGCCGAAGCCCGCTCGCGGCTTCCTTACCTTCAGGAGAAGACATGAAACGTATCGCCCTCGCCGCCGCCCTCGCCGCCGTGTTTTCCAGTGCCGCCATGACGCCGGCTTTTGCCCAGGAAGCTTCGACGCTGAAGAAGATCAAGGACACCGGCAGCATTACCCTCGGTCACCGTGAATCCTCGATTCCCTTCTCTTATTACGACGACAAGCAGCAGGTCATCGGCTACTCGCATGAGCTGATGCTCAAGGTGGTCGATGCGATCAAGAACGAACTCAAGCTGGCCAAACTGGACACCCGCCTGATGCCGGTGACCTCGGCCAACCGCATCACCCTGCTGCAGAACGGCACGGTCGATATCGAATGCGGCTCGACGACGAATAACCTGGAACGCCAGAAGCAGGTCGGCTTCTCGACCACCATTTTCGTCATCGGCACCCGCCTGATGACCAGGAAGGGCTCGGGCATCAACGATTTCGCCGATCTCGCCGGCAAGAACGTGGTCACCACCGCCGGGACCACTTCCGAGCGCCTGATCCGCCGGATGAACGAAGAAAAGCAGATGAAGATGAACATCATCTCGGCCAAGGATCACGGCGAAGCCTTCCTGACCCTGGAAACCGGCCGTGCCGTCGCCTTCATGATGGATGACGCGTTGCTTTACGGCGAAATGGCCAAGGCCAAGAAGCCGGCTGACTGGACCGTGGTCGGTACTGCCCAGTCCAAGGAAGCCTATGGCTGCATGCTGCGCAAGGATGACGCCGAGTTCAAGAAAGTCGTCGATGCCGCGCTGACCAAGGCGATGACTTCCGGCGATGCCGAGAAGATCTACAACAAGTGGTTCATGAACCCGATCCCGCCCAAGAGCCTGAACCTGAACATGCCGCTGTCGGCTGAAATGAAGGCCTTGTACAAGGCGCCGAACGACAAAGCGTTCGAGTAATCCCCCAAATCATTTGCTGTGATGCCGGCGCCTCCCGAGTGAGGTGCCAGGCCCGGCTCATCCCAAAAAACAGAGGAGTTCATCATGTTCAAGCGAATTTTCACCCGTTGTGCGGTCTTCGCCGCCGGTTGCGCCGCCTCGCTGGCGGTCATGGCCGCCCAGCCCAATGTCGTCATCCTGGCGACCGGCGGCACCATCGCTGGCGCTGGCGCCGAAGCCACCAACAGCGCCACCTACCAGGCTGCCAAGGTGCCGGTCGACAAGCTGATCGCCGGTGTGCCGGAACTGGCCAAGGTCGCCGCTGTGCGCGGCGAGCAGGTCTTCCAGATCGCTTCCGAGAGCTTCACCAACGAGCACCTGCTGACGCTCGGCAAGCGTGTCTCGGCGCTGGTCAAGCAGGCCGATGTGGACGGCATCGTCATCACCCATGGCACCGATACGCTGGAAGAAACCGCCTACTTCCTGAATCTGGTGATCAAGAGCGACAAGCCCATCGTCCTGGTCGGTTCGATGCGTCCGGGTACCGCGATGTCGGCCGACGGCATGCTCAACCTGTACAACGCTGTTGCCGCCGCCGCCGCCAAGGATGCTCGCGGCAAGGGCGTCCTGGTGGCGATGAACGACGAACTGAACAGCGGCCGTGACGTGTCCAAGATGATCAACATCCAGACCGGCGCCTTCAAGAGCCCCTGGGGCCCGCTCGGCATGATCGTCGAGGGCAAGAACTACTGGTTCCGCCTGCCGGCCAAGCGCCACACCGTCAATTCCGAGTTTGACATCGACAAGATCGACAGCCTGCCGGTGGTCGGCATCGCCTACGGTCACGGCAACGTCGCCGACACCGCCTACAAGGCACTGGCGGCCAGCGGCGCCAAGGCGATCATCCACGCCGGTACCGGCAACGGCTCGGTGGCCAGGAATGTTGTCGCCGGCCTGCGAGAACTGCGTGGCCAGGGTGTCCAGATCATCCGTTCCTCGCACGTCAATGCCGGTGGCTTCGTCCTGCGCAACGCCGAGCAGCCGGATGACCAGTATGACTGGGTCGTCGCCCACGATCTGAATCCGCAGAAGGCCCGCATCCTGGCCACCGTCGCCCTGACCAAGACCGGTGACAGCAAGGAATTGCAGCGCATCTTCTGGGAATACTGATCCCGGCCCGTGGGCGGCGCAAGCACGCCGCCCCTTTTTTCCCTTTCAGGAGTTCCGCATGAATTACCAATGGAACTGGTCCATTTTTCTGCAGCCGACAGCTGTTGGCGATACGACCTATCTCGGCTGGATGTTCGCCGGCCTGCAGATGACGCTGATGCTGTCGCTTTGCGCCTGGGTGCTCGCGCTGCTGCTCGGCGCCGTCGTCGGTGTCTTGCGCACCGTCCCGAACAAACTACTGAGCGGGCTGGCGACTGCCTACGTCGAGCTGTTCCGTAACATCCCCCTGCTGGTTCAACTGTTCATCTGGTATTTCGTGATGCCGGAACTGGTGCCGCAGAGTCTGGGCGACGCCTACAAGCAATCGCATCCGGTGCAGCAGCAGTTCCTGGCGGCGATGCTGTGCCTGGCGCTGTTCACCAGTGCCCGCGTGGCCGAGCAGGTGCGTTCGGGCATCAACTCGCTGCCCAAGGGCCAGAAGAACGCCGGTCTGGCGCTCGGCTTCACGTTACCGCAGGTGTATCGCCACGTGCTGTTGCCGATGGCTTTCCGCCTGATCATGCCGCCGCTGACCTCGGAGTTTCTCAACATCTTCAAGAACTCCGCCGTCTGCTCGACCATCGGCCTGCTCGAACTGGCTGCCCAGGGGCGCCAATTGGTGGACTACACGGCGCAGCCTTACGAATCCTTCATCGCCGTCACCATTGCCTATGTGGCGATCAACGTCGTCGTCATGACGCTGATGAAGAAGCTGGAAGACAAGGTCCGCGTGCCGGGCTACATGGGGGGCAAGTAAATGGTTTACGAATTTGACTGGTCTTCGATCCCCGGCGCCTTGCCGATACTCTGGGACGGCATGGCGGTATCGCTGGAAATCACCCTGATCGCCATCGTTGTCGGCATCGTCTGGGGCACCCTGCTGGCGATGATGCGGCTGTCGTCGATCAAGCCGCTGTCACTGTTTGCCGCCGGCTATGTGAACCTGTTCCGCGCCGTGCCGCTGGTCATGGTACTGCTCTGGTTCTTCCTGATCGTGCCGCGCTTCATCGCCGACCTCTTCGGCCTGCCGCCCAATACCGACCTGCGCCTCGCTTCGGCGATGATCGGTTTCGCTTTGTTCGAGTCGGCCTACTACTCGGAAATCATCCGTGCCGGCATTCAGTCGGTGCCCAAGGGCCAGATGGCCGCCTGCCAGGCGCTGGGCATGACCTATGGTCAGGCGATGCGCCTGGTGATCCTGCCGCAGGCCTTCCGCAACATGGTTCCGCTGCTGCTGACCCAGGCCATCATCCTGTTCCAGGATACCTCGCTGGTCTATGTCTCCGCGCTGGCCGACTTCTTCGGTTCCGCCTACAAGGTCGGCGACCGTGACGGCCGCCTGGTCGAGTTGCTGCTGTTTGCCGGCCTCGTCTATTTCGTCCTCTGCTTTGCCGCGTCGATGCTGGTCAAGCATTTGCAGAAAAAATACCAACCGGCCTGAGGCCGCGTTTCCAGGAGATAGTCATGATCCAGATTTCCCATGTCAGCAAGAACTACGGCAGTTTCGACGTGCTCAAGGATTGCAGCACCACGGTCAGCAAGGGCGAGGTGATCGTCGTTTGCGGCCCTTCGGGTTCCGGCAAGTCGACGCTGATCAAGTGCGTCAATGGCCTCGAACCCTTCCAGTCGGGCGAAATCATCGTCAACGGCACCTCGGTCGGCGATCCGAAAACCAATCTGTCCAAGCTGCGCGCCCACGTCGGCATGGTTTTCCAGAACTTCGAGCTGTTCCCGCACATGAGCATCACCCAGAACCTGGCCATCGCCCAGGTCAAGGTGCTCGGCCGCCAGCAGGACGAAGCCATCGACAAGGGCCTCAAGCTGCTCGACCGGGTTGGCCTCAAGGCGCATGCGCACAAGTTCCCCGGCCAGTTGTCCGGCGGCCAGCAGCAGCGCGTGGCGATCGCCCGGGCGCTGGCGATGGACCCGATCTGCATGCTGTTCGACGAGCCGACCTCGGCGCTTGATCCGGAAATGGTCAACGAAGTGCTCGACGTGATGACCGAGCTGGCCCAGGAAGGCATGACCATGATGTGCGTCACGCACGAAATGGGCTTCGCCAAGCGGGTTGCCAACCGCGTCATCTTCATGGACCACGGCCGCATCGTCGAGGACGACAGCAAGGAAGCCTTCTTCGCCAATCCGCGTTCGGAACGGGCGCAGCAGTTCCTGGCCAAGATCCTGCACCACTGATGGCCAGCCTGGGCGCTAAGGAAAGCATGTCATGAAAGCCTTGTTCCGTCTGGGAATTGGTCCGCAACTGGCGATGGCGTTTACCGTCATCGTCGGCCTGTTTGTCGTCGTGGCTGGCTGGACGACGTTCAGCCTGGGGCGCGTCGATGCCGCAGCCGAGCGCATCGCCACGGTGTCGTTGACCAAGGACAGCCAGATTGCCGAATTGGGCTACGCCTACGCCGGCATGCGCGAAAGCGTGCGCAATAACATCATCTTCACCGATGCCGAGGTGATGAAGGCGGAAGCCGCACGCTACGAGCGTGAGAAGGCGCGCTTCTTCGCCGCCCTCGGGGCGCTGGAGAATATTGCGGTCGACCATGCCGTCACCGGTGAAGGCGCGTTGCTGCAACGGGTCAGGCAACAGGCGACGGCGGCCATCGATATCCAGGACAAGGCGATGGCCGAGGCCATGCAGTTCCTGTCGACGGTGGCCATGGGCATCCTGCAGCAGGAAGCCGAGCCGCGCATGCAGGTGCTCGAAGCCAGCATCGCCGAAGCGCGCCAGCTGGTGCAGGCGCAAAGCCGCGAACGGGCCGGCGACATCGTGGCCGAGTCGGCGAACACCCGTCGGCTGACGCTGATCCTGGTGGTCGTTGCCGTCCTGATCGCCGCCTTCCTCGGGTATCTGCTGACCGGGGGCGTGCGTCGTCCGCTGGAAACGACGGCTCGCCTGATGGAAAGCATCGCCGCTGGCGACCTGACGCAGCGCATTGAGCCGAACGGCTTTGCCGAGATCCGCCGCGTTCAGGCGGCGGCGATGAAGACCACCCAGTCGCTGGCCGACATTCTGGGCGCCATCCGCCTTGAAGCCGGGCAACTCAAGCATGCCGTCACCGCGCTGTCCGGTTCTGCCGACGAAATGCGCGGCGGCTCGGAAGCGCAGGCAGCGGCCAGTGCCGCCATGGCCGAAACGCTGCAGACCATGTCGGTCTGCATCACGCATATCGCCAACCTTGGCCAGGAGGCCCAGGAGCTGTCCGGCAAGGCCGGGCAGCAGGCGGCCGGTGGTTGCCAGACGATCCAGACCATGGTCGACGAGATTCGTCAGATTGCCGGGCTGGTCACCGATTCGGCGGCGACGGCAACGACGCTGGGGCAGGAGTCGGAGCGCATCTCGGCGATTACCTCGGTGATCCACGATCTGGCCGACCAGACCAACCTGCTGGCGCTGAATGCCGCGATCGAGGCGGCGCGGGCCGGCGACAGCGGCCGGGGCTTTGCCGTGGTCGCCGACGAGGTGCGCAAGCTGGCCGAAAAGACGACCGCTTCGGCCAGCCAGATCGCCGCCATGGTCAGCGCCATCCAGAACGGCGCGCGCTCGATGGCCGAACACATGCAGCGCTCGGTCAGCCGCGTCGACGAGGGCCTGCGCATGGCCTGTGCGGCCGGCGAATCGATGAGCGCCATCGAAAGCAGCAACCGCCACGTCGCCCGGGTCATCGACGACGTCTCGGCCAGCCTGCGCCAGCAGTCGTCCGGCGGCGAGGAGATCGCTGCCCGGGTCGAACACATCGTCCAGATGATCCACGAAAACAACCGTGCCACCGCCAGCATGGCGACCACGGCGCGACAACTGGACAATCTGGCGAGCAGTCTCGAATCCGGAATTACCCGTTTCAGGACAGCTTGAGGATGGGCAGTGAAGCCAACCTGGCCAAACTTCTGGTCAGTTTATTGTTATCTAGCCAATCAATGAAGACCACAACTATCAATGGAGACAACATGACCACACGACTCGAACACGATCTGCTCGGCGACGCCGAGGTACCCGCCGGCGCCTACTGGGGCGTGCATACGCTGCGCGCCATCGAGAACTACCCGATTACCGGCAAGACCATCGGCAGCTACAGCGAACTGGTGCGCGCCCTGGCGCTGACCAAGCAGGCGGCGGCATTGGCCAATGCCGAACTCGGTCAGCTCGACCGTACACGCGCCGATGCCATCGTCGCCGCCTGCCAGGAAATTGCCGGCGGCAAGTTGCACGAGCAGTTCGTCGTCGACGTCATCCAGGGCGGTGCCGGCACCTCGACCAACATGAACGCCAACGAAGTCATCGCCAACCGGGCGCTGGAAATCCTCGGCCACAAGAAGGGCGACTATGCCCATCTGCATCCGCTCAACCACGTCAACATGTCGCAGAGCACCAACGACGTCTATCCGACGGCGCTGCGCGTCGCTGCCTGTTTTGCCATCCGCGGCCTGCTGTCGGCAATGGCCGGGCTGCGCGAGGCTTTTGCTGCCAAGGCCGAGGAATTCAAGGACGTGCTCAAGATCGGCCGCACCCAGTTGCAGGATGCCGTGCCGATGACGCTCGGTCAGGAGTTCTCGACCTACGCGGTGATGCTGCAGGAGGATGAGCTGCGCCTGGGCGAGGCGATTGCCCTGATCCGCGAGATCAACCTCGGCGCCACCGCCATCGGCACCGGCATCAACACCGACATGCGCTATTCCAAGCTGGCCATCGACCACTTGTCGCGGCTCTCCGGCTTCAGCCTGGAAGCGGCGCCGAATCTGATCGAGGCGACCCAGGATTGCGGCGCCTTCGTGCAGCTATCGGGCGTGCTCAAGCGCGTTGCCACCAAACTGTCGAAAACCTGCAACGACCTGCGCCTGTTGTCGTCCGGTCCGCAGGCCGGGCTCAATGAAATCAACCTGCCGCCGCGCGCTGCCGGTTCGTCGATCATGCCGGGCAAGGTCAATCCGGTGATTCCGGAAGTGGTCAACCAGATCGCCTTCGAGGTCATCGGCAACGACGTCACCATCACCATGGCGGCCGAGGGCGGCCAGTTGCAGTTGAACGCCTTCGAACCGATCATCGCCCACAGCCTGTTCAAGAGCATCGAGCATCTGACCGCCGGCTGCCGCACGCTGACCGCCCATTGCGTGCGCGGCATCACCGCCAACCGCGAGCTGCTGGCCGAGCGCGTGCGCACGTCGGCCGGGCTGGCAACGGCGCTGAACCCGCATATCGGCTACGAGAACGCCACGCGGGTTGCCCAGGAGGCTTTGCGCAGCGGTCGCGGTGTTGCCGAGCTGGTCGAGGAAATGGGATTGATGGACAAGGCTCAACTGGCTGCCGTGCTGGCGCCGGAAGTGCTGACCGCACCGCGTCGGCCGGGTTGAGCGGCGATGGCGGGCCATGGTGTTCCCGGGCGGCAGGGGTTTGACCCTACAATGACTCATCCTTGAGCCCGCCCGTCATGCCGGAATCCGACATCATTTCTCCCTACTCCTTGCCCAATCCGCATCGCGTGCTTGGCGTGGCTGGCTTGTTTGTGGTGTTCCTGCTGCTCGGTCTGGCGTCCTACCGGGTCTCCGAAAACTATGGGGTCGAAAACATGCGCCAGGCAGCGTCGCATCAACTCGACATCCTCGGGGCGGCGATCGACAGCGAGGTGACCCGCCATGCCTCGGTGCCCAGCGCGGTCGAGCTGAACCCCGATGTCGTGACCTTGCTGCGCGCGCCGAGCGAAGAGGCGGACATCCGCCAGGCCGAGGCCAACCGTTTCCTGCAGAAACTGAACGATCATCTGGGCGGCCCGGCGATTTTTGTCCTGGATCTGAGCGGCCGCGTGGTGGCGTCGAGCGACTGGATATTCTCGGACAACCTGCTTGGTTCCGATCTCTCCTACATGCCCTTCTTTCGCGATGCGGTGCGCGGTACGCCAGCCCGGCATTACGCGGTCGATCATATCCGGCATGAACCGGGGTATTACTTCGCCCTGCCGATTCGCGACGAGAGTCGTGAGTGGGCAATCATCGGTGTTGCCGTCGTCAAATCGGGCATCCGTGAAGTCGAGCGGCGCTGGCTGGCGCAGGAAGCGCCGGCCCTGATCGTCGACCGCAACGACGTGGTATTGCTCGCCTCGCCGCCGGAATGGCGCTACGCCACGCTCGGCCGGCAGCCGACAGCGGTGCTCGAACGCCTTGGCCGGCAGCAGTTTGCCGGTCAGGCGCTGGGGGCGATCAGCCTCGACATCGACTTGGCAGGGGCGGATGAAGGGCGCGTGGTGCGCCTGCCCAAGCACCTGCGCGACGATGTGGCCCCGGCGCAGGGCGCGCGTCCCTACCTGGCGATGGCCAGGAATCTGCCCGGTACGGCGTGGCGCATAGTCGTCTTCTCGGATTTGCGCGCGGTCGGTGTCCAGGCGGCGACGCATGCCGCGCTCAGCGTGGCGGCCCTTGGCTGCCTGCTGCTTGGCGTCTTGTACGCCCGCCAGCGACGGCGTCTGGCGCGTGGGCGTGAAGAGGCGCGGGCGATGCTCGAACTGGCGAACCAGGAACTGGAGCGCAAGGTCGAGGCGCGCACCGTCGACTTGTCCGAGGCGGTCTCCGGTCTGCAGCGCGAGGTCCAGGAGCGCCAGCGCGCCGAACAGACCTTGCGTGCCGCCCAGAATGAACTGGTCCAGGCGGCCAAGCTGGCCGTGCTCGGCCAGATGGCGACGGGGATTACCCACGAACTGAGCCAGCCGCTCGGCGCCATTCGTACCCTGTCGGCCAACGCCGCCGAATTCATGCGTCGTGGCGAGGCGGCGACCGCCGAACGCAATCTCGCCATCGTCGAGCAATTGACCGAGCAGATGGGCAACATCATCGGCCCCTTGAAGACCTTTGCGCGTAAATCGCCGGCGGTTTCAAGCGCGGTCGATATCGGGCAGGCGGTCGATAGCGCACTGTTCCTGTTCGAGTCGCGACTGAAGAAGGATGCGGTGATTGTCGAGCGCCATTTTACCCCCGGCGCCACGACCGCCTGGTGTGACCGCAACCGCTTGCAGCAGGTCCTGGTCAACCTGGTCGGCAACGCCCTCGACGCGATGCATGACGAGCCTGTCCGCCGTTTGAGTTTCAGCAGCGAAGCAAGCAGTACCGGCAAGATTGCCTTGTCCGTCGTAGACAGCGGTCACGGTTTTTCCGAGGAGGCGGTGGCGCATCTGTTCGAACCCTTCTTCACCACCAAGCAGCCCGGTGAAGGCCTGGGGCTTGGCCTGACCATCTCGCGGGATATACTCCGCGATTTCGGCGGTGATCTGATGGCCGGCCCGGCACCCGGTGGTGGTGCCCGCTTCGTCGTCCTGCTGCCGCCGCTGTCGTCGGGAAGCGCTTGATGAAAACATCCTTGCAGGTCCTGCTCGTCGAAGACGACCCCAATGTCCGTCTGGGGTGCGAACAGGCCATGCAACTGGCGGGAATTCCCGTGCTCTCGGTGGCTTCCGCGGAAGCTGCGGAAAAGTACCTGAAGCCCGATTTTGCCGGCATCGTCGTCACCGACATGCGGCTGCCGGGCGCTAGCGGTATGGATCTGCTGCGCCTGGTCAGGGACCGCGATCCCGATCTGCCGGTGATCATCATCACCGGCCACGGCGACGTCACGCTGGCGGTCGAGGCGATGCGCAACGGTGCCTACGATTTCATGCAGAAGCCGTTCTCGACCGACGATCTGGTCGATGTCGTCCGCCGGGCGCTGGAGAAGCGGGCGCTGGTGCTGGAAGTCGAGGCGCTGCGCCGGCGCCTGGATCAGCGCGACGACCTTGAATCCCGCTTGATCGGGCGTTCGCCGCAGATGCAGCAGGTGCGCCGGCTGATCCTCGACATCGCCGATGCCGGCGTCGATGTGCTGATCTACGGCGAAACCGGTACCGGCAAGGAAATGGTTGCCCGCTGCCTGCACGACCTGTCGCGCGCCGGCCAGGAAAACTATGTCGCCCTCAATTGCGGCGGCATGGCCGACAACATCCTCGACAGCGAATTGTTCGGCCACGAGGCCGGGGCCTTTACCGGGGCGCAGAAACGGCGCATCGGCAAGATCGAATACGCCAGCGGCGGTACGCTCTTCCTCGACGAGGTCGAGAGCATGCCGATGAGCATGCAGATCAAGTTGCTGCGCGTGTTGCAGGAGCGCGTCATCGAGCGGCTGGGCTCGAACCATCAGGTGCCGGTCAATTGCCGTGTCGTCGCGGCGAGCAAGGAAGATCTTAAAATCTGGTCGGAACAGGGAAAATTCCGCGCCGACCTCTATTACCGCCTCAATGTCGTACGTATCGAACTGCCGCCGTTACGCGAGCGGCGCGAGGACATCCCGGCGCTTTACGACGCATTCCTGCTGCAGGCGGCCAAACGCTACAACCGGCCACTGCCGGCATTGACGCCGGAGGTTCTGCAGCGGCTGATGGTCCAGGACTGGCCGGGCAATATCCGCGAACTGAAGAATGCCGCCGATTGCCACGTTCTCGGCATCGGCAAGGCCTGCAGCGGGATCGATCCGACCGTCAAACCGTCGCTGGCCGAGGCGGTCGAGAATTACGAGCGGCTGCTGATTGCCGACGAGTTTTCGCGTCAGGAAGGCAATATCCAGCGTACCGCCGATGTCTTGAGGACAGCCCGCACGACCCTGCACGACAAATTGAAGAAATACGGTCTGCTATAGTGCCTCTCCCTTGAGAGAGATGACGCGAACGGACAGATGCGATGATCGTTACCTTCCAATCCAGCGAAACCGGTGAATTGCTGATGTACGCCGAAACGGCGAAAACCCTGCTGGAAATTGTCGGCAAGGAAACCGGTGCGCGCGGTGTATTCACCCAGCCCGAAATGTTGCCGGCGGCTGCCAAGCTGCAGCGTGCCGTCGATGAGGCGCGTCGTCAGATGGCGGGTGCGCCGGAACCGGATGATGAGGAAGAGCGGCAGAAACCGCCGCCGGTAGGCCTGCCGCAACGCGCCTGGCCGATGATCGACATGCTCGAGCGGACCGCGAACAGCGGCCCGGAAGCGCACATCGTCTGGGAAGCGGCGGCCGACTTCTGAGCGCCCGGCTCAGAACAGTTCGATATCGTCGCTTTTTTCCTTCATCTCGGCCATGAAGCGTTCGACCGCTTCCTGGACCGGGATGCCCTGCATGACCGCGTCGAACATCGCGATTTCCTCGCGCGTCGTGTATTTGCCCTTGATCCGCGTTTGCAGTCCAACCCATTCGCCCGGGTTGTAGATGCGGCCGGGTTCGGCGACCAGATCGCTGAGTTCGCCCAGACTCAGGCCGACGTGGGCAAGGCGCTGCACCAGCTTGTCGTAGAACTGGAAGGCAATGATCGCCTGGTGCACCATGCCGGAGACGTTGCCGGCAGCGCCGAGCAGTTCGGCCCGGGCCGTACCGGCGGCGCCGTCGTCGGGTAGCGCTTCGACCTTGCCGACGATTTCCTGCATGCAACCAGCCATCGTGGTGAAGGATTGCGTCAGCACATCGACGGAGGCATTGCTGTCCTTCATCGCGTGCTCGATCTGCACGGCGGCGAGCTCGAGCATCAATACGGTTTCGCGGACCTGGCTCCAGTTGAGGTCCGGGGCGTGCGCGGTGGAGCCGCGCGGCGGAACGATCTTGTCGGTCATGGTGGTGTCCTGTTCTGGTCGGCGACTATAACCCACTTCCGGCTGCCCGTTCCAGCACCACGTAGTGCTTGCGGATGGCGATGCTGCCGATGTTGTAGTTGTGCCGGATAATCCGCAAATGTTCGCACTTCCTTTCCCGATTGCCTTACTGTCGCTGGCGCTGCTGCTGGTCAGGCCGCTGCAGGCCGCCCCCGAAATCGCCATCGATGTCGGCCACGGCGGCCGTGATACCGGCGCCATTTCGGCACGCGGGCGCAGCGAATTCGAGTTCAACCGGGATCTCGCGGCGCAACTGGCGCAGACCCTGGACGAGCGGGGCCGGCGCGTACGTTCAGTCAATTTCGACGGCAATATCGGCAGCCTGGCCGCGCGGCCCGAAGCCGCGGTCGGTAGCGACTTCTTCATTTCCATCCATCACGATTCGGTGGGTGAGGCCTGGTTGCTGCCGTGGCTCTGGGAAGGCGTCGAGCGCACGCATACCGAGGTCAAGCGCGGCTACGGCATCTTCGTTTCGGCCAATAATCCCGACCCCGCGACCAGCCTGCTCTGTGCGTCGGCGATGGGCGCCATGCTGCGCCGCGCGGGCTTCGTGCCGAGCGACTGGCACGGGCGCAAGCACGCGCCGGCCGATGCGGAAAACGGCGTCTGGTACTTCGACAACCTGGTCGTCCTCTACCGCACGACGCTGCCGGCCGTGCTATTCGAGGCCGGCGTGATCAAGCACAAGGACGAGGAACTCGAACTGCTCGACCCGGCGCGTCAGGCGCGCATGGCCGATGCGCTGGCGACCGGGCTGGCCGCCTGCCTGCAGGTCACAGGAAAACCGGTTCCGGACTGAGGTCGACGGCGAACTTCTCGCGCACAGCTGCCTGGACGGCAGCCATCGTGTTGCGCACATCGGCGCCGCTGGCGCCACCGCGATTGACCAGCACCAGCGCTTGCTTCTCGTACATGCCGACCGGGCCGAGATCCTTGCCCTTCCAGCCGGCTTGTTCGATCAGCCAGCCGGCGGCCAGTTTGACGCGCCCGTCGGCCTGCGGATAGTGCGGCAACTTGGGGTAGGCGGCGAGCAGGGCGTCGGCCTGTGTCCGCTCGACCACCGGGTTGTGGAAGAAACTGCCGGCATTCGGCGTCACCGCCGGGTCCGGTAACTTGCGCTGGCGTACGGCGATGACCGCGTCGGCGACATCGCGTGCGCCGGGTTCGGCAATGCCGCGCTCGGCCAGTTCCTGGCGCAGATCGGCGTAGCCGATGTTCGGTCGGTAGTTCCTGGGTAAACGGAAAACGACCGAGACGATGGCGACACGGCCGTCGAGGTGCCAGCCTTCCTGTTTGAACAGGCTGTCGCGGTAAGCGAAACGGCAGGCGGCGCGGTCGAGGGTAAACAAGGTTTGCCTGGCGAAATCCCAGGCCGTCACCGAATGCAGGCGCTCGCCGACTTCCAGCCCGTAGGCACCGATGTTCTGCACCGGCGCGGCACCGACGGTACCCGGGATCAGCGACAGGTTTTCCAATCCGGGACAGCCTTGCGCCAGCGTCCATTGGACGAATTCATGCCAGTTCTCGCCGGCGCCGGCCTCGATGTAGACGGCCTCGTCGTCCTCGCGCAGAACGCGCTTGCCGGCAATCGCCATGTGCAGCAGCAGACCGTCAAAATCGCCAGTCAGCACCAGGTTGCTGCCGCAGCCCAAAACGAAACGGCGCTCGCCGGGAGCGACTGCCGCCAGTTGCCCAGGATCGGTGATTCGCTGATAACGTGCGGCCTTGCCGGGCAGCGCGAGGGTGTTGAAGGGGGTGAGGTCGATGGCGGTCTGTACGGTCATGGCGCCATTGTCGCCGATCACCCGGTGGCTGGGAACCGCTCCTCAGTGCGTCCGGAAGTTGTCGGCACTGATGCCGTGCCGGGACAGTTTGTCGTACAGCGTCTTTTTCGGCACCTGCAGCAGTTCGGCCGCCTGGGCGACGTTGCCGGCGCAGTGCTGGAGGGCGGTTTCGATGGCGCGGCGTTCGGCGGCGTCGACCTGCGTGCCGAGCGAGGCGGGCGGGGCTTCGGGGGTGCCGCTGAGGGCGTCGGACAGGCCGAGCGCCCAGCGGTTGGCGACGTTCTTCAACTCACGCACGTTACCCGGCCAGTCGTGTGCCTGCCAGCGGGCGAGGTCGGCCGGCGTCCAGGTGGCTGGCGGGCGCTGGTAGCGCTGGGCGGCTTCCTGGAGGAAGGCGGCCATCAACAGCGGAATGTCGTCGCGGCGTTCGCGCAGCGGCGGCAGGTCGATGCTGACGACGTTGAGTCGGTAGTAGATGTCGGCGCGGAACTGGCCGGCGTCGGCCAGCGCCTTGAGGTCGGCCTTGCTGGCGGCGACGACGCGGCAATCGACGGCGATGCTGTGGTTGCTGCCCAGGCGTTCGATGCAGCGCTCCTGGAGCACGCGCAGCAGCTTGACCTGCAGGTTGAGCGGCATCGACTCGATTTCGTCGAGGAACAGCGTGCCGCCGCTGGCGTGTTCGATGCGGCCGATGCGCCGCTTGCCGGCGCCGGTGAAGGCACCCGCCTCGTGGCCGAAAAGTTCGCTTTCGAAGACCGTTTCCGGCAGCGCCGAGCAATTGACCGCGACGAAGGGGCCGCGCCGGCCGCTGGCGTCGTGGATGGCGCGGGCGACGACCTCCTTGCCGCAACCGGTTTCGCCGTTGATCAGGATGTCCACGCCGGTCGGCGCGAGGGCGCCGATCAGCCGGCGGATGTCCTGCATCGCCGGGGTCTGGCCGATCACCGCGCTCAGCCCGGCAGCGTGCAGTTGTTCCTTGAGCTGGCGGTTCTCGACCAGCAGGGCGCGTTTGTCGAGGGCGCTCCTGACCGCCGCGATCAGCCGTTCGGAAGGAAAGGGCTTCTCGATGAAGTCGTAGGCGCCGTCGCGCATCGCCTCGACGGCCATGGCCACGTCGCCGTGGCCGGTCATCAACAGTACCGGTAGCTCGCGGTCGAACTGGCGTAGTTCGCGCAACAGCGTCAGGCCGTCGCGGCCGGGCAGGCGGATGTCGCTGACGACCAGCGCGGGCCGTGTCGTCGCCAGCGCGGCAAGCATGCTTTCGGCGTCGGCGAAGGCGCGCACCGGGATGTCGGCGATGGTCAGCGCCTGCGCGCAACCCTTGCGCACGGCGCTGTCGTCTTCAACCAGAAAGACCGTGAGTTCAGCCATGGACGACGGCCTTGGCGTAGCTGGCACGGTCGAGTTCAACGGTTTCGACGCTGAGCTGCAGTTCGTGTCCCGCAGGTGGAACCAGCGTCGCCATCAGGGCGGCGAGTGCGGCGTTGGCCAGTTGTTTGCGTTCGTCAGCGCTGCGTCCGCTGAGCAGCGCGATACGCAGATGGGCGAAGGCACGGGCGCCTGTTTGGACGCCGGTGCGGAAATCGCCGAGGCAGAGCGCGCGGCTCTTGATATCGGCTTCGCCAAACAGGCCCGAGTCGAAGGCGGCGGCGTTGATCGCCGTCAGCGCGGCGGCTGGGTCAATGGCGAGGTTGGCGGTGTATTCAAGCGTCAGGTGCGGCATGGTCGTCTCCGGCGGCGGGCAGCGTCAGCACGAACACGGCGCCGCCGTCGGCCGCGTTGTCGGTGCGTAGTGTGCCACCGTAGCTTTCGACGATGGCCAGCGAGATCGCCAGGCCGAGGCCGAGGCCTTCGCCGGCGGGCTTGGTGGTGTAGAAGGGTTCGAACAGGTGGCTGCGTACTTCGTCGGCAATCCCCGGGCCGTGGTCGCGCACGCTCAGGCGGACCTGGCCGGCGCTGCGGGCGACGGTGATTTCCAGGCGGGGTGCGGGCTGGCCGTGCATGGCGTCGAGGCCGTTGAGCATCAGGTTGACCAGCACCTGTTCGAGGCGACCGGCTTCGGCGACGACCTGCAGCTCGCCATCGTTCTGGCTGACCTCGATGCTGGCCGCAGTGTCGCGGCGGCGCGGTTCGACCAGCAACAGCGCATGTTCGATCGCGCTGGCGACGCTGACCGGCTGCGGCGTCGCCGCTTCTTTACGGGCGAAGGTTTTCAACTGGCGAACGATGCGTCCGGTACGGCCGACCAGTTCGCCGATCATCTGCAGGTTTTCCGCGACTTCCTCGTGGCGGCCGCGGGCAAGCAGGGCGCTGGCGTTGTCGGCGAAGGTCTGCAGCGCCGCCAGCGGCTGGTTCAGTTCGTGGCTGATGCCGGCCGACAGCTGCCCGAGGACGGCCAGCTTGCCGGCCTGCACCGCAGCGTCGCGGGTTTCGTGGAGAATTGCTTCGGTGCGTTGCAGTTCGGCGATCTTGGCGGTCAGGTCGGCGGTGCGTTCGGCGATGCGCTGTTCCAGTTCGCCGTGAATGCGCTGCAATTCCTCGCGCCGGCGGCGGCGATGGCGCAGGTGGGCGGCGACGCCAATGGCGAAGGCGGCGGCAAAGGCCAATGCCATGGCGCCGGAAAACGCCGCCGCCCGAGCTTCGTCGAGGCGGCCGAGCTGCACCACCTGCCAGCCGAAATTGCCGACCGGACGGGTCACCAGCAGGTGCTCGCGCGGCGTTTCGTCGGGCAGTGCCAGACGCAGGGGGGCGCTGGCTTCGAGCGGCACGGGCCGGTCAGCCAGGGCGACGATGGCCTGGTTGCCGTACTGACGGGTCTCCGCCAGGCGTGCCGTGGTTGCCGCCGGCAGCGGCGCCAGCGTGCGATAGCGCAGGCGGCGTTCCGACGACAGGAAGACGATGCCGTCGGCGTCGGCCAGCAGCAGGATGTCGCCGGCGCCGGCCATGGCCTGTTCCATGGCTTCCAGGCCGATCTTGAGGACGACGACACCGAGGATCTGCTGTCCGTCGCGGACTGGTGCGGCGATGAAGTAACCGGGTTCGCCGGTGGTCACGCCGACGCCGTAGAAGCGCCCCAGGCCTTGCGCGACGGCATCGGCGAAGTAGGGCCGGAAGGCGTAGTTGTGGCCGATGAAACTGCGCGGCTGGCGCCAGTTGCTGGCAGCCAGCGTCAGGCCGTTGGCGTCGATCAGGTAGGTGGCGGCCACCGCCGCCCCCTGTTGCGCGGCTTCGAGATAGGCGTTGGCCGCGTCGATCCGCTGTTTGTTGTCGGGGTCGCGCAGCAGCGCGGCCAGCGAAGGTTCGAGCGCGAGCAAGCCGGGCAGCGATTCGTGCCGGTTCAGCGTGGCGTCGAGCGACAGGGCGAAGGCGTCGAGACGCTGCGTCGCCAGCCGGCGCTCATGGGCCAGGTTGTGGTCGAGCAGCAGGCGATAGCCGAGCAGGCCGATCAACAGGCAGGCCAGCGTTGCCAGTACGGTCAGCAGCCAGGTGCGGGAGGGCGGTTTGGTAGGAATGACAGGACGGCTCATGGCCGCATCGTAACCAGTTTTGCCTGTTGCGGTGCAGGGGCCGGGCAGGCTTTCAGGTCGACCACGGTGTCGGCAGGCAGCGTCGGCAGCCAGTCCGGCAGCGGTCGGCAGTCAGCGGCCGAACACACCACATAGGGCGCGACATGCGGTGAATGGCGCAAGCTCACCGCTGGCAGCAACGGCAGGGCGGGGGTGTAGTGCCAGGCACCGTCGCGGTAGACGGCGTCTGCCGGCGGTTCCATGCCGGCGCCGGTGCCCCGCACGCGGGCCGAGGTCAGGTGGAGTCGATCGCCCTGCAGGCGGTAGTCTTCCGCCCACAGGGTTTTCTGGATCGAGTGCGTCCATTGCAGCGTGACTGCCTCGCCGAGCGGCGCCACCAGCAGGCCGGCGACGAGGCAGATCACGTTCATGCCGGCTGCAGGCGACGGGTGCGCAGCAGGTGCCAGCCGATGAAGGCGGCACAGGCGGCGAAGCCGAGCTCGTCGGTGAGCGGCATGGCAGCAACCAGCATGAAGGCGGCGGCAGCAGCCCAGACGCGTTCCCAGGCGGCCAGCGGTGCGCGCAGGTAGCCAATGCTGGCGGCGCCCCACAGCGTGATCGCCAGCAGCGCTTTACCGACGATGTAGGCGACTGCCAGGACCGATGGATCGCCCTGCAGCATCAGCGCATTGTCGTACACCGCCATGAACGGCACGACGAAGCCGGCAATGGCGATCTGCACCGCCTTGATGCCGATCTTCATCGCCGGCTCCTTGGCTACCGAGCTGGCGGCGAAGGCGGCGAGTGCCACTGGCGGCGTCAGGTCGGCCATGATGCCGAAGTAGAAGACGAACATGTGGCTGACGATCAGCGGTACGCCGAGTTCGAGCAGCGCCGGCGCGGCGATCGAGCTGGTGATGATGTAGTTGGGGATGGTCGGGATGCCCATGCCCAGCACCAGGCAGATCAACATGGTCAGCAGCAGCGAGACGAACAGGCTGTCTTCGCCGACCTTGAGGATGAAACCGGCGAAGTTCGTGGCCGCGCCGGTCAGCGTCAGCACGCCGATGATGATGCCGACGATGGCACAGGCGACACCGACCGGCAGCGCCTGCTTGGCACCATCGACCAGGCTGTTGCGCATCACCCGCAGCGTGTCGCGGCCGCCCTGGACGAACAGGCAGGCGACGATCAGCAGGGCGATGACGATCAGCACCGGATAAACGCCCCACTTGATCAGCGCCGAGGTGCCCAGACCGACCGCGATCCAGAAGACGAAGCGGAAAGCGGTTGCCGACAGGCGGGCGGCGACGGCGGCGCCGAGGATCAGGATGGCGCACAGGGCGAGGCCCACCATGCCCGAGTACATCGGCGTGAAGCCGTTGAACAGCATGCCGACCAGGCCGACCAGCGGCAGCACCAGGTACCACTGGCTGCGGATCGCCTGCCACGGATTCGGGCAGTCTTCCTTGGCCAGCCCGCCGAGATTCTTGCGGCCGGCTTCCAGGTGCACCATCCAGAACACTGTCGCGTAGTAGAGCAGGGCCGGGACCAGCGCCGCCTTGACAATCTCGATGTAGGGAACGTTGAGGTTCTCGGCCATGATGAAGGCGACTGCGCCCATTACCGGCGGCATGATCTGGCCGCCCATCGACGAGGTCGCCTCGACCGCGCCGGCGAAGGTGCCGGAATAGCCGAAGCGCTTCATCAGCGGGATGGTGAACTGGCCGGTGGTCAGCACGTTGGCAACGCCGGAGCCGGAAATCGAGCCCATCAGCCCCGAGGAGACGACGGATACCTTGGCCGCGCCGCCCTTGGCGTGGCCGACGAAACCCAGCGCCACCGAGTTGAACAGGTTGATCATCCCGGCGTGTTCGAGGAAGGCGCCGAACAGCACGAAGAGGAAGATGTACATCGCCGAAACCATGGTCGGGATGCCGAAGATGCCTTCGGTGCCGAACGCCAGCTGGTCGACGATCTGGGCGAAATCGTAGCCGCGGTGGGCGAGGTCGCCCGGCAGGTGCTGGCCGAACAGGCCGTAAAGCAGAAACAGGGCACAGATGGTCGGCAGCGCCAGGCCGAGAATGCGGCGGGCAGCCTCGAAAACGAGGACGATCATCGCCGTGCCGACGATCAGGTCGGTGGTGCTCGGGTCGCCGGCGCGCATGATCAGGTCGACTTCGAAAACCCATTGATAGGCGGCGAGGGCGAAAGCGAGACCGGCCAGCAGCCAGTCGCCGAAGGGAACGCGGTCAAGGCGACCGTTCTTGCGGATCGGGAAGAGTATGAAGGTCAGGGTCAGCAGGAAGCCGACGTGCAGTGCGCGCATGACCAGGCTGGAGAGCGGATGGAAGGCCGCAATGGCCAGCTGGTAGATGGAAAAGCCGAGCGCGATGCCGGTCAGCACGAGGAGCGCGACGCCCCCGAGACGGCGCTGGGCGCCGTGCTCGGAGAACGTCTCCTGCTCGATGTTCGGCGGGGAGACGTGAGCCGTCATGATCGCTTACTTGAGCAGACCGGCTTCGCGGTAGTACTTCTCGGCGCCCGGGTGCAGCGGTACCGGCGAGCCGGTGGCCATTTTCTCCTTCTTGATCGCCTTGGCGGCCGCGTGGGCGGTGGCCATGGCATCCAGGTTCTCGGCCATCGACTTGGTCATCTTGTAGACGGTGTCGGCCGGCACGCCTTCGTGGGTGATCAGGTAATTGGGCACGAGCACGGTGTTCACGTCGGTGGTCTGGCCGTTGTAGGTGTTGGCCGGGATGGTGCCGGACTGGTAGGCGGCGTCGCCGATCTTGGCGACCACATCGGCCGGGATCGGGATGACAACGATCTTCAGCGCGGTCGCCAGGTCACGTACGGCGGCGACACCGAGGCCGGACGACAGCAGCGTGGCGTCGAGCTGGCGGTTCTTCATCAGTTCGACCGATTCCGAGTAGCCGAGGTACTCGACCTTGGCGAAATCCTGGTAGCCTATGCCGACGGCCTTGAGGATGTCGCGGCTGTTCAGTTCGGTGCCGCTCTTCGGGGCGCCGACCGAAACCCGCTTGCCCTTGAGGTCGGCCAGCGACTTGATGCCGGAATCGGCGGAAGCCAGGAAGTGGATGTAGTTCGGGTAGATCGCGGCGACCGTGCGCAGCTTGTTCAGCGGCGCCTTGAAGCCGACTTCGGCGTTGCCCTTCCAGGCTTCGGAGAGCGTGTCGCCGAGCGTGAAGGCGATTTCGCCCTTGCCGGCCTGCAGCAGGTTGAGGTTTTCGGCCGAGGCCTTGGTCGCCTGCACCGACATCTTGGCGTCGGGCAGCACCTTGCCGTAGATCTGGGTCAGCGAGACGCCGAGCGGGTAATAGACGCCGCTGGTACCGCCGGTCAGGACGTTGATAAAGCCGGATGCGTTGGCGGCAGTGGCGCCAACGGCCAGCGAAGCGGCGACGATCAGGGAACGCAGTTTCATATTATCTCCTCCGTGGAATTGGGACGCGCCGCAAGGCGGCAGCGGAGGAAGACATCGCAGGAGCTGTGCCAGCCGCATCACTGGTTGGCAAGTTATTGATTTATTGTATTTGTTGTCCTGTTGGTTGCAACTGGCGACGGTCGATCAGTGCGGAATTCCGGAATCGGGCAAGGCGCTGGTGCGGAAATCCGCACAAGCTTAATCGGCCAGCAGCATCGCCCCGAGTGCCGCCGGCCGCGCCGCCGCCCGCCAGCCGGCGCGCATCTCGTCGGTGTTCAGGCTGCCGTAACCCCAGGTCACGGCGATGAAGGGCAGGCCGTTGGCGTCGGCCGACTCGCCGTCCTCGCTGCGGTCGCCGATGTAGATTGCCTGTTCCTTGGCGATGTCCTGGTCGGCGAGCAGCCGAGCGATCATCGCCGCTTTGTTCGGTAGGCGCGGCGAAATCAGGTCGAGCGCATAGACATGGGTGAAATGCCCACGCCAGCCGAGGTGGTCGAGGATCAAGCGGGTCGGGTGGATGCGCTTGTTGGTGGCAATCGACAGCGTCAGCCCGGCCCCGGCGAGTTCGGCGAGCAGTTCGCCAACCCCGGCATAGGCGGCGGTTTCCCGGTAGCCGGCGCCGTCGTAACTGGCCTTGAAGGCCTCGCCCAGCCGCCCGATCAACGCGGGATCGTCGCTACCCGACAGCAGTTGCAGGGTCTCGGTCAGCGGCGGTCCGATCACGCTTTCATCGATGGCGACAGCCGGCGCGATGCCGGTCTGCGAAAAAGCCGCGCGAAAACTGGCGAGGATGGCCGGCGCGGAGTCGATCAGCGTGCCGTCGAGGTCGAACAGGATGTGCGGATAGCGGGGCATGGTGGCGGGCATTCGGATGGGTGGCGAAGGATAGCGCGTTTAGCCCAGTGGCGCTGCCGCCGCCGACGGATCGTTTTCGTCCGGTTCGATGCCCCAGTCGCCCCAGGTGTACCAGTCGTCGCCGAGCATTTCGGCGGGGTGCATGGTGCGGCCCGAGCCGTTGCCGCATTGCAGGTCCTTGGCCGGGCAGTATTTGTCGCAGCCCCAGCAGATGCGCTCGGGGTGTTTGGGGTGGAGCGGGAAGCGTTTGGCCATCGCTCCACCTTGCTTACAGCAGCGGCGCCAGCCAGCGTTCGGCTTCGCCGACCGCCATGCCCTTGCGCGCGGCCCAGTCTTCGAGCTGATCGCGGCCGATCTTGGGGATGGCGAAGTACTTGGCGCCGGGATGGCCGATGTAGAAGCCGGAGACGGCGGCCGCCGGGGTCATCGCGCAGGATTCGGTCAGCGCCATGTCGATTGCCGGCGCGTCGAGCAGGGCGAACAGCTCGCGCTTGGCGGTGTGGTCGGGGCAGGCCGGGTAGCCGGGGGCGGGGCGGATGCCGGTGTAGGCTTCGGCGATCAGCGCGTCGTTGTCGAGCGTCTCATCCTTGGCGTAGCCCCAGTAGTCAGTGCGCACTTGCTTGTGCAGCCATTCGGCGGCGGCTTCGGCGAAGCGGTCGGCCAGGGCCTTGAGCATGATCGCCGAGTAGTCGTCGTGGGCCGCTTCGAAGGCGGCGACGCGGTCGTCGATGCCGAGGCCGGCGGTGACGGCGAAGGCGCCGGCGTAGTCGTTTTCACCGACGAAATCGGCGAGTGCGGTGTTGAAACGCCCGGCCGGCTGCTTGATCTGCTGGCGCAGGCCGACCCAGCGAGTTGCCTCGACGCTGCGCGACTCGTCGGTGTACAGCACGATGTCCTCGTTCTCGCCGCGGGCCGGGTAGAGGCCGAACACGGCTCTGGCGGTCAGCCATTTCTCGGCGACGATTTTCGCCAGCATTGCCTGCGCGTCGTGGAAGAGTTGGCGGGCGGTTTCGCCGACGACGTCGTTGGTCAGGATGGCCGGGTAGCGGCCGGCCAGGTCCCAGCTCTGGAAGAAGGGCGACCAGTCGATGTAGGGGACGAGGTCGACGAGCGGAATGTCCAGCGTCTGGCGGCCGAGTTGCGCCGGTTTGACCGGTGTGTACGCTTCGTTCCACGTGAAACGATTGGCGCGGGCGTCGGCCAGGCTGACCAGCGTGGCGCCCTTGCGGCCGGCGTGTTCGGTGCGCACGGCTTCGTATTCGGCGGCGATTTCGGCGACGTAGCCGGCCTTCTGGTCGGTCGACAGCAGCTTGGTGGCGACGCCGACGGCGCGCGAGGCGTCCGGCACGTAAACCACCGGGCTGTCGGTGTTGGTGGCGATCTTGATCGCGGTGTGGGCACGGCTGGTCGTCGCACCGCCGATCAGCAGCGGCTGGTTCATGCCGAGGCGTTTCATCTCAGCGGCGACGTGCGCCATTTCTTCCAGCGACGGGGTGATCAGGCCCGAGAGGCCGATGATGTCCACCTTGTGTTCGAGCGCCGCCTTGAGGATGTTGTCGCAAGGCACCATGACGCCGAGGTCGATGACGTCGTAGCCGTTGCAGCCCAGCACCACGCCGACGATGTTCTTGCCGATGTCGTGCACGTCGCCTTTTACGGTGGCCATCAGGATCTTGCCCTTGGAGCCGAGGCCGGTACGGGCCTTTTCGGCTTCGATGAAGGGCAGCAGGTGGGCGACCGCCTGTTTCATCACGCGCGCCGATTTGACCACCTGTGGCAGGAACATCTTGCCGGCGCCAAACAGGTCGCCGACGACGTTCATGCCGCTCATCAGCGGGCCCTCGATGACCGCCAGCGGCGGCTTGCCTTCGCCTTCGAGCTTGGCGCGCACTTCCTCGGTGTCGGCCACGACGAAATCGGTGATGCCCTTGATCAGCGCGTGTTCCAGGCGCTTCTCGACCGACTGCTCGCGCCACGACAGATCGGGGCCGGCGTCCTTGGCCTTGCCTTCCTTGACCGTCTGCGCGAAATCAACCAGCGCCTCGCCGGCGCCGGGGTTCTTGTTCAAAACCACGTCCTCGACCTTGGCGCGCAGTTCGGCTTCCAGGTCGTCGTACACGCCGAGCATGCCGGCATTGACGATGCCCATGGTCATGCCGTTTTTAATGGCGTGGTAGAGGAAGACGGTGTGGATGGCCTCGCGTACCGGGTCGTTGCCGCGGAAGCTGAAGGAGACGTTGGAAACGCCGCCGGAAATGTGGGCGTGCGGCAGGTTTTCCTTGATCCAGCGCACCGACTCGATGAAATCGACGGCGTAGTTGTCGTGTTCCGGGATGCCGGTGGCGATGGCGAAGATGTTCGGGTCGAAAATGATGTCTTCGGCCGGGAAACCCATGCCGGTGAGCAGTTCGTAGGCCTTGCCGCAGATCTCGATCTTGCGCGCGTAGGTGTCGGCCTGGCCCTTTTCGTCGAAGGCCATGACGATGACGGCGGCGCCATAGCGACGGGCGAGTTTCGCCTGTTCCAGGAACTTGGCTTCGCCTTCCTTCATCGAGATCGAATTGACGATGCCTTTACCCTGGATGCACTTGAGGCCGGCCTCGATCACTTCCCATTTGGAGGAGTCGATCATGATCGGCACGCGCGAAATGTCCGGCTCCGAGGCGATCAGCTTGAGGAACTTGTCCATCGCGGCGAGCGAATCGAGCATCGCCTCGTCCATGTTGATGTCGATGACCTGGGCGCCGTTTTCGACCTGCTGGCGGGCGACGGCCAGGGCGTCGTCGAAGCGGCCTTCGAGGATCATCCGGGCGAAGGCGCGCGAGCCGGTGACGTTGGTGCGCTCGCCGACGTTGACGTAGAGCGAGTCGGCGGTGACGTTGAAGGCTTCCAGCCCGGACAGGCGCAGCGCCGGTTCGATTTTTGGCGTTTTGCGTGGGTTGACCGTGGACACCCGTTCGGCGATGGCGCGGATGTGCTCAGGCGAGGTGCCGCAGCAGCCGCCGACGATGTTCACGATGCCGCGCTCGGCCCAGCCGGCGATCTCGTCGGCCAGTTGTTCCGGGGTTTCGTCGTAGCCGCCGAAGGCATTCGGCAGGCCGGCGTTCGGGTGGGCCGAGACGTAGCAGTCGCAGACGCGCGACAGTTCCTCGACGTACTGGCGCAGTTCGCTGGCGCCGAGCGCGCAGTTGAGGCCGAAGGAAAGCGGCTGCACGTGGCGCAGCGAGTTCCAGAAGGCTTCGGCGGTCTGGCCGGACAGCGTGCGCCCGGAGGCGTCGGTGATCGTGCCCGAGATCATCACCGGCCAGCGGCGGCCGGCGATGTCGAAGTATTTCTCGATGGCGAACAGCGCGGCCTTGGCGTTGAGCGTGTCGAAGACGGTTTCGACGAGCAGGATGTCGGCACCGCCCTCGATCAGGCCGGTGGTGGCTTCGACGTAGTTGGCGACCAGTTCGTCGAAAGTGACGTTGCGGTAGCCGGGGTCGTTGACGTCGGGCGAGATCGACGCGGTGCGCGAGGTCGGGCCGAGGACGCCGGCGACGAAGCGCGGCTTGGCCGGATTCTGCGCGGTGAATTCGTCGCACAGCTTGCGGGCGAGCGCCGCGCCTTCGAAGTTCAGTTCGTAGACGATCTCGGTCAGGTTGTAGTCGGCCTGCGAGACGGCGGTCGAGTTGAAGGTGCAGGTCTCGATCAGGTCGGCGCCGGCGGCCAGGTACTCGCGGTGGATGCCGCCGATGATGTCGGGGCGAGTCAGCACCAGCAGGTCGTTGTTGCCTTTGAGGTCGTGCGGATGATCGGCGAAGCGCTCGCCCCGGTAATCCTTTTCCTGCAAGCCGTGGCGCTGGATCATCGTGCCCATGGCGCCGTCGAGGACGAGCAGGCGTTGTTCGAGCAGGGCGTGGAGTTCGGCAGTACGGTCGGGCTGGATCATGGCTTACCTCGGCAAAGCACCGGTGACGCCGCAAAAGCGAACGGCGCTGCAAACCGGCGAGTGGAACAGGGTTTGCGAGCGCCGTTGATCGTTGCCGAGCCTGGCCCCGATGTGGTCAAAGGGTCGCAGCGCTCCTCGGCAGGGGGTGAAGTGTAGCCGTCGACGGCACGAAAGCCAAGTTTTCCCTGCAAAAACAGTCGCTCAGCCCAGCGGCTCGCAGCGTAGCCAGACGGTGAACACGGCGCCGCTGCCGTCTGGCGAGTCGACGGTGATGCGGCCGTCGTAGCGTTCGACCAGCGATTTGCTGACCCACAGGCCGAGGCCGTGGCCGCCGGGTTTGTGGGCGGTGTAGAAGGGCTCGAACAGATGTTCGCGGTCGGCTTCCGGGATGCCCGGGCCGGAATCGGTGACGCTCAGGCGCAGGCCGATCGGCATGTCGGCCTCGTCCCAGTCCTCGACCGCAAGGCGCAGCGTGCCGCCGTCGGGCATGGCCTGGATCGCGTTGGCCAACAAATTGATGACGACCTGCTGCAACTCGTTCTTGTTGCAGGTGACCAGTCGCGCCGAATCGATCTGTTGCTCGATGGCGATATTGCCCTTGCGCAACAGGTGGCCGACCAGCAGCAGGCAATCATGGATCAGTTGCTGGGCGCCGACCGGTTCGAGGTAGCCGACGTATTCCTGCGGCCGGGCGAATTGCAGCAGCTTGGTGACGATCAGGCGGATGCGGTGCACCTGGTCGAGGATCAGCCGGAATTCCGGTTCGACCGGTTTGGCTTGCTCGCCGAGCACTTCGCGGGCCATTTCCAGATTCCCCTGGATGACGGCAATCGGATTATTGATTTCGTGGGCGACGCCGGCGGTCAACTGGCCGATGGCGGCCATTTTTTCCTGAGTGATCAGCTTGCCCTGCGTCGACCGCAGGGTTGCCAGCGCTTCCTGCAATTCGGCAGTGCGCTGGGCCACCTTGCCGTCCAGGGCTTCGCCCCAGCGTTGCAGGGCGAGCGCCTGTGCCTGCTGGCTTTCGAGCAGGCGGTCGAAGTGCCGGGCCAGGTCGCCGACCTCGTCGACATTGGGCACCGGGCCGACGCGGGCGGTGCCGTCGCCGTTCTGGATGGCGTTCATGGTCGCGTGCATGCGCTCGATCGGATGAAAGACCTGGCGCGCCCAGAGCACGCCGAATACCGCAACCAGCAGCATGGTCAGCGCGAACAGCGCGACGATGCCGGACAGCGCCGAATTGCGGGCTTCGGCAAACGGCGTTTCGAGGAAACCGACGTAAAGCATGCCGATGCGCTCGCCGCGACTGTCGATCAGCGGGCGGTAGCCGGAGTAGTACCAGTCCTGGACGACGAAGGCGCGGTCGAGCCAGGTTTCGCCTGCGCCGAGCACGGCGTCACGTACCGCCTGTGAGACGCGGGTACCGATGGCGCGGCCGCCTTCGAACAGGCGGACATTGGTGGCAATGCGCACGTCGCCGAGGAAAAGCGTTGCCGTGCCGACGCTGCCGAGCATCAGTTCGCCATCGGGATAGACGATTTCGTTCAGTCGGTCGACGAATTCGAGATTGCCGTTGAGCAGCACGCCGCCGGCCAGCACGCCGAGCAGCTGGCCATCGTGCGCGTAGACCGGGGCGGCACTATGCACGACCAGACCCCGGTCTTCGGCCACGCGCGGATCGGGCGCGGCGTTCTGGGTCGGCAGCAGCGGCGTATGCGCGCGGCGGGCCAGGGCAGGCTCGATGGCGGCCAGCAAGCCGGGGGTAAAGATGTCGTTATCGGTCTGCGCCTGCCCCGAACGGGCGCGGTTGATGACCGGCCAGCCGGCGAAGCAGGGCTTGCCGGCATAAGCGGGAGCGCAGTCGTCGGCGTCGAGCAGGTGCAGGAAATCCAGCTTCAGGCGCCGTCTTTCGGTGTCCAGCCAGTGGTGCAGGGCGGCCGGATCGGAAGTCGCAGCGTGCACCTGGCCGGCTAGGCGAGTTGACCCGGCCAGACCTTCGACAGCGGTGCCGATGCCGGCACTGACGCGTTCGTAGTAGCCGTTGGCGATACCCAGATCGGCGCCGACCTTGGCCACCAGCAAGCGGTCGAGATAGGCGCTACCCCATTGGGTGAGGATGATCAGCAGCAGCGGCAGCACGACGCCCAGCGGCAGAAGGGCCAGCACCAGCAGCCGTTGGCGGATCGACTGCCGCCGGGGTTTGTCGCTCACTCGCAGCCCCAGGCGGTGCACTTGCGGTCCAGCGTCTTGCGCGAGATGCCCAGGCGGCGCGCGGCTTCCGACTTGTTGCCGTGGCAGGCCTGCAGCGTGGCCAGGATGTGCCGTTTCTCGACGGCTTCCAGGCGCTCGCCGCTGGCGCCGTCACCGTCGTCACCAGTGTCGTCGTCGGTGCCCAGGTCGAACCAGCCGAGGATCAGGGAGCGCTCGATGAAGTTGCGCAGTTCGCGTACATTGCCCGGCCAGTCATAGGCGGCCATGCGGGCGAGGGCACGCGGCGTCAGGTCGAGCGGCGGCACGTTCAGCGCCTGCGCCATGCTGGCGATGAAATGGCGGGCGAGCAGGGCGATGTCGTCGGGGCGCTCGCGCAGGGCGGGCAGATTGAGTTCGACGACCTGCAGGCGGTAGTAGAGGTCCTGGCGGAAGCGCTGCTGGGCGACTTCTTCCTTGAGATTGCGGTTGGTGGCGGCGATGACGCGCACGTCGACCGGGATTTCCTGTTCCGAGCCGACCGGCCGGATGCGCCGCTCCTCGAGCACGCGCAACAGCTTGGCCTGGGCGGCGGCGGGCATTTCGGCGATTTCGTCGAGGAACAGCGTGCCGCCCTGGGCGTAGTAGAACAGGCCTTCGCGGGCGCTCTGGGCGCCGGTGAAGGCGCCCTTGACGTGGCCGAACAGTTCCGATTCGATCAGTTCGGCGGCAATCGCCGCGCAGTTGATCGGCACGAAGGGGCCGGCGTGGCGGCCGCTCATGCGGTGCAGGGCGCGGGCGGCGACTTCCTTGCCGGTCCCGGATTCGCCGGTGATCAGCACGGTGGCGTTGGTCGGCGCGATTCGCTTGAGCCGCTCGCAGATGCCCTGCATGGCATCGGACTGGCAGATGACGCCATCGACCGCCGTCGATCTTTCCTCGATCTCGCGGCGCAGCACGAAATTTTCCCGGCGCAGCCGCGAGCGTTCGAAACAGCGGGCGACGCCGTTGAGCATCTGGGCCACCGAAAAAGGCTTGAGCAGGAAGTCGGAGGCGCCGGCGCGCAGCGCGTCGATGGCCGTATCGAGGTCGGCGTAGGCGGTGATCAGGATGACGTCGCCGGCAAAGCCGTCGTCGCGCAGGTCGTGCAGCCATTCGATGCCGGAACGGCCGGGCAGCGAGATGTCGAGGATGATCAGGTCGTACAGCCGCCGGTGCAGTTGCGGCACCGCCTGTTCGACGCTGCCGGCCGTATCCACCTGGCCGTAACGCTGGGCCAGCGCCCGCTGCAGGAAACTGAGCATGCCCGGCTCGTCATCGACGACGAGGATGGAAAAGGGCGGCTGCCCCGCACCTGCCTGATCCGGGCTTGACTGAACGTTTCCCGGTTTTGTTTGATCCATGATTGACTCCGCTTTTCCGGCATCATCGCAAACCTGGGCCTTGGCTAGCAATTGCTACGCGATGCGGTCAATTGCCGGTGATCGGGATGCATGGGAGTAAAATCGCGGTTTTTCAACAGATTGCGATGCCATGACCTTTGCCGAACTGGGCCTAGCCGCCCCGCTGTTACAGGCGCTTGAAACCCTCGGTTACCAGACGCCGACGCCGGTTCAGCAGCAGGCCATTCCGCCGGTGCTGGCCGGCCGCGACCTGATGGCGGCGGCGCAGACCGGCACCGGCAAGACCGCCGCCTTCGCCTTGCCGCTGCTGCACAAGCTGGCCGCCGACGGCAAGAAGGTCGGCAGCAACGCGATCCGGGCGCTGGTGCTGGTGCCGACGCGTGAACTCGCCGAGCAGGTCAACGCCAGTTTCCGCGAATACGGTCAGGGCTTGTCGGTCAGTTCCTACGCGGCCTACGGCGGCGTCAGCATCAACCCGCAGATGATGCGCCTGCGCCGCGGCGTCGATGTGCTGGTGGCGACGCCCGGCCGCCTGCTCGACCTGTTCCGGCAGAATGCCGTGAAGTTCCGCGATGTGCAGGTGCTCGTGCTCGACGAAGCCGACCGCATGCTCGACCTCGGTTTTTCCGCCGAACTGGACACGCTGTTCATGGCGTTGCCGAAGAAGCGGCAGACGTTGCTGTTCTCGGCGACCTTCTCCGAACAGATCCGCAACATGGCGCGCGCCCGCCTGCGCGATCCGCAGACGGTCGAGGCCGGTCCGCGCAGCGTCACGGTCAAGGCGGTCAAGCAGTGGGTGGTGCCGGTCGACAAGAAGCGCAAGACCGAGCTGTTCCTGTTCATGCTCAAGGACCGCAAGTGGGGGCAGGTGCTGGCCTTCGTCAAGACCAAGAAGAGTGCCGACGATCTGGTTGCCCGCCTGCAGGCGAAAAAGATCGCCGCTGATGCGATTCACGGTGACCGGCCGCAGGCCTCGCGCCTGCGCGCGCTGGAAAGCTTCAAGGCGGGTGAGGTGCAGATCCTCGTCGCCACCGACGTGGCGGCGCGCGGGCTGGACATCGACGACCTGCCGCAGGTGGTCAATATCGACCTGCCCATCGTCGCCGAGGATTATGTGCACCGGATCGGCCGCACCGGCCGGGCCGGCGCCACCGGCGAGGCGATCTCGCTGGTCTGTGCCGACGAGGCACCGTTGCTGGCGGCCATCGAGGTGCTGATCAAGCAGGTGCTGAGCCGCGAGGAAGAGCCGGGCTTTGAGCCGGATCACCGGGTGCCGGCAACCAACGGCGTGGTTGCCGCGCCGAAACGGCCGAAAAAACCCAAGCTCGGTCGCTCCGGCGGCACCCCGGGCAACTGGGTGGGTTACGACGACTATACGGTCGGCGACAAGCCGGTACGCCGCGGTACCGGCCAGCCGCTGGCCCGGACCCCGCCGCTGGCCGGCAAAAGGCCACCGGCCAAGGCACGCGGTCGTTGATGGCCGGCGTCAGCGAACACTGACGCCGCTGCCCGCGCGCATCTGGCCGATCACCCGGGCTTCGCTGAAACCGTCGGCGCGGAAGATGTCGAGCACCGCGTCCACGCAGTTCGGGGCGCAACTGACCAGCAGGCCGCCCGAGGTTTGCGGGTCGGTCACCAGCTTCTGCTGCCACGGGGCGAAGTCGGCCGGCAGTTCGACTTCGTCGCCGTAACTGGCCCAGTTTCGGGTCGAGGCGCCGGTGGCGACGCCCTGGCCGAGCCAGTCCAGCGCTTCGGCGATCACCGGCAGGTCGGCGAAATTGACGTCGGCGCCGAGGCCGGCACCCCGGCAGATTTCCAGCAGATGGCCGGCCAGGCCGAAGCCGGTGACGTCGGTCAGCGCGTGCACGCCTGCCAGTTCCGCGAGCTTGGGGCCGGGGGTGTTGAGCTTGGTCGTCCAGCGCAGCATCTCGGCGTAGCCGGCGGCCGACAGCTTGCCTTGCTTGAGCGCCGCCGACAGCACGCCGATGCCGAGCGGCTTGCCCAGCACCAGGCAATCGCCGGCCTGTGCGTCGCGATTCTTCTTGAGCTTGTCGGGATGGACCAGGCCGAGGGCGACCAGGCCGTAGATCGGTTCGACGACGTCGATCGAGTGCCCGCCGGCGACCGGGATGCCGGCTTCCCGGCAGATGCTGCTGCCGCCTTCGATGATCTGGCCGATGATTTCCGGCGGCAGCTTGTCGATCGGCATACCGACCAGGGCCAGCGCCAGGATCGGCTTACCGCCCATGGCATAGACGTCGGACAGGGCATTGGCGGCGGCGATGCGGCCGAAATCGCGCGGGTCGTCGACCACCGGGGTGAAGAAGTCGGTAGTGGCGACCAGCGCCTGCGTGTCGTTGAGGCGGTAGACGGCGGCGTCGTCCGAGGATTCGATGCCGACCATCAGTTCGGGCGGAATCAGGCCGCGGTCGACGTGCTTGAGGATGTTGCTCAGAACGGCCGGCGAGATCTTGCAGCCGCAGCCGCCGCCATGGGCGAACTGGGTCAGGCGCAGGGGGGGCGGGTTTTCGGAAGGTTTGTCCATGAGCTGATCCTGAACTTCGTTAAAATGCCGTCTTTGGCTTGAAAGGGCGAAGGATAAAGGAAAATGCGCGACGACAGGCCGCCGGCAAATCAACGACCGCCCTCGCGCAAGGGGATCGCCAGCCTCGACGCGCTGGCCGGTTTCGACGAGATCATCGACGTCCGTTCGCCGGCCGAATTCGCCGACGACCACATTCCCGGCGCGATTTCCTGCCCGGTTCTCGACGACGCACAGCGGGCCGAGGTTGGCACGCTGTACAAGCAGGTCTCGCCCTTCGTCGCCAAGAAACTCGGCGCCGCCTACATCTCGGCCAACATCGCCCGTCATTTGCAGGAACGCTTCCTTGAGCGGGACAAGTCCTGGCGACCGCTGATCGTCTGCTGGCGTGGCGGCATGCGTTCCGGCGCGATGACCACGGTGTTCCGCTCGGTCGGCTGGGATGCCTGCCAGCTCGAAGGCGGTTACAAGGCTTTCCGCAATCATGTGCTGGCCGAACTGGAGCGCCTGCCTGGTCTTTATCGCTTTCACGTCATCGCCGGGCCGACCGGCTCGGGCAAGACGCGCATCCTCCAGGCCATGGTCGGGCAGGGCGCCCAGGTGCTCGACCTGGAGGGCCTGGCCTGCCACAAGGGCTCGGTGCTCGGCGGGCAGCCCGGTCAGGAACAGCCGGGGCAGAAATGGTTCGAGACCTGCCTGTGGCATGCGCTGGCCGCCTTCGATCCGGCGCGGCCGGTGTTCGTCGAGTCGGAGTCGCGCAAGATCGGTCGCCTGCGCCTGCCGGAAGCCCTGTTCCTCGCCATGCAGCAGGCGCCGTGCAGCGAAATCCGGGTTGCCCGCGACGACCGCGTCGCTTTCCTGCTGCAGGATTACCCGCATTTTCTGCACGATATCGGGGAACTGGCTGTGCGTCTGAACGGTCTGCGTGCACTGCTCGGCAACGAGCGTATCGACGACTGGCTGGCACTGGCCGGGCAGGGCGATTTTCCCCGTCTGACCGCTTCCCTGCTCGAACTCCACTACGATCCGCTGTACGGGCGCGCCCTGGGCCATCTGCGCGGCCCGCGCCGACAGATCGAGGCCGGCGCGCTGACGACAGAGGAAATTGCCCGGGTGGCGCAGCAGGTCCTGGCCTCGGCGCCCTGATTCGTGGATTGGGACATTTTGTCCATTCGTTCTGGCGGAGTGGACAAAATGTCCCGGTTTTCGCGCCGGGGCTCAAACCCGAAGTCTTTCGCCTCAGTGACTTGCGCCGAATGGCATGGTCGTTGCAGTGGTTTTTCCTTGCGACAGGGAGTCGCATTCAGGAGGAAAAAACACAATGAACATGAACAGGCGGCAGTTCTTCAAGGTCTGCTCCGCCGGGCTCACGGGTTCGTCCATCGCAGTGATGGGCTTCTCCCCGACCGCAGCCCTGGCGGAAGTACGCACCTTCAAGCTCGCCCGCGCCACCGAAACGCGCAATATCTGCCCGTATTGCTCGGTGTCCTGCGGGGTGCTCATCTACTCGACCGGGGACAAGTCCAAGAATTCCCAGTCCGAGATCATCCACATCGAAGGCGATCCGGATAATCCGGTCAACCGCGGTACGCTGTGCCCGAAGGGTGCCGGCCTGCGCGACATGATCCAGAGCAAGGACCGCCTGAAGTGGCCGGAAGTCCGCGAAGCCGGTGCCAGCGAATGGAAGCGGATTTCCTGGAACGAAGCGCTTGATCGCATTGCCGCCCACATGAAGGCCGACCGCGACGCCAACTTCATCGCCCAGAACGCCGACGGCCTGACCGTCAACCGCTGGCCGACGATGGGTGCGCTGGTCTCTTCCGCCTCTTCGAACGAAGCCGGTTACCTGACCGTCAAGACCCTGCGCGGTCTCGGCGTCACTGCGCTCGATACCCAGGCACGCATTTGACACTCCCCTACGGTGGCCAGTCTGGCTCCGAGTTTTGGGCGTGGTGCGATGACCAACCATTGGGTGGACATCAAGAACGCAGACCTCATTTTCGTCATGGGCGGCAATCCCGCCGAAGCGCACCCTTGCGGCTTCAAATGGGCGATCGAGGCCAAGAAGAATCGTAAGGCAAAGCTTGTCGTCGTCGATCCGCGCTTCAACCGCACGGCATCGGTGGCCGACTACTACGCGCCGATCCGGCCGGGTTCCGACATCGCCTTCCTCGGCGGCGTCATCAATTACCTGGTCAGCCATGACAAGCTCCAGCACGAGTACGTCAAGGCCTACACCAATGCCGCTTTCCTGATCGACGAAGGCTACGGCTTCGAAGACGGCATCTTCTCCGGCTACAACGAGGAGAAGCGCAACTACGACAAGTCCACCTGGAAGTACCAGATGGGCGAGGACGGCTTTGCCAAGGTCGACGAAACCCTGCAGGACCCGCGCTGCGTCTTCCAGCTGATGAAGGCCCACTACGCCCGCTATACGCCGGAAGTGGTGCAGCAGGTCTGCGGTACGCCGAAGGACGCTTTCCTCAAGGTGTGCGAGTACATTGCCTCGACCGCCGTCAAGGACAAGGTCATGACCAGCCTGTACGCGCTGGGCTGGACCGAGCACTCGGTGGGTTCGCAGAACATCCGCTGCATGGCGATGATCCAGTTGCTGCTCGGCAACATGGGCATGGCCGGCGGTGGCATCGGCGCCTTGCGCGGCCATGCCAACGTCCAGGGCATCACCGACATGTGCGCCTACTCGCAGAACCTGCCGGGCTACCTGTCGGCGCCGACCGAGGCCGACAAGGATCGCGCCAGCTATCTGGAGAAGCGCACGCCGAAGGCGCTGCGGCCGAACCAGATGAACTTCCCGCAGAATTTCCCGAAGTGGTTCACCAGCCTGTGCAAGGCCTGGTACGGCAACGCCGCCACCCCGGAAAACGGCTTCGCCTTCGACTGGCTGCCCAAACTGGGCGGGCCGGGCGACACGCTGGCCATCTTCCACGCAATGTTCGAGGGCAAGATCAACGGCTTCATCTGCCAGGGCTTCAACCCGCTATCGTCGGTGCCGAACAAGAAGAAGGTCGGCGATGCGCTGGCCAGGCTGAAGTGGATGGTCGTCATCGATCCGCTGGCCACCGACACCTCGGAGTTCTGGAAGCCGCACGGCGAGTTCAACGACGTCAAGCCGGCCGACATCCCGACCGAAGTGTTCCGTCTGCCGGCCACGCTGTTCGCCGAAAACTCGGGCACCTTCACCAACTCCGGCCGCGTCATCCAGTGGCGCTGGAAGGCGGCGGACGGTCCGGGCGACGCCAAGGACGACACCGAGATCATCGCGGCCTTGTTCCTGCGTCTGAAGGCCATGTACGCCAAGGACGGCGGTGCTTTCCCGGATCCCATCCTCAACCTGACCTGGGCCTACACCCAGCCGGCCAAGCCGTCGCCCGAAGAACTCCTGCGCGAGATCAACGGCAAGGCGCTGGCCGACGTGGTCGATCCCAAGGACCCGACCAAGGTCCTGGTCAAGGCCGGCGAGCAGTTGCCGAGCTTTGCCATGCTGCGCGACGATGGTTCGACCGCCTGCGGCAACTGGATCTACTGCGGCTCCTGGTCGCAGGCCGGCAACAACACCGCGCGGCGCGACAACAGCGATCCGTCCGGCCTCGGCCAGACGCTGAACTGGGGCTTCGCCTGGCCGGTGAACCGGCGCATCCTCTACAACCGCGCTTCCGCCGACGTGGCCGGCAAGCCGTGGGATGCCCAGCGTACCGTGCTCAAGTGGACGGGCACGGCCTGGGGCGGCAACGACATTCCGGACATGCGTCCGAATGCCGCGCCGGAAGAGAACGTCATGCCCTTCATCATGACGCCGGAAGGTGTCGGCCGCCTGTTCAGCCGCGAGCTGATGGCGGAAGGCCCGCTGCCGGAGCACTACGAGCCGTTCGAAAGCCCGCTGGACAACAATCCGATGCACCCGAACAACCCCAAGGCCAAGTCCAATCCGGCCGCGCGGGTGTACAAGGGCGACATGGAAGCGTTCGGCACGGCCAAGGACTTCCCGTACGTGGCGACGACCTATCGTCTGGTCGAGCACTTCCACTACTGGACCAAGTTCTCGCAGATCAACGCGATCATGCAGCCCGAGCAGTTCGTCGAACTGGGTGAGGAACTGGCCAGGGAGAAGGGCATCAAGGCCGGCGACAAGGTCAAGATCCGCTCCAACCGCGGCTTCATCAAGGCGGTGGCGGTGGTGACCAAGCGGATCAAGACGCTCGATGTGGACGGCAAGAAGGTCCACACGGTGGGTATCCCGATCCACTACGGGTTCAAGGGGGCGACGAGGCCTGGCTTCATCACCAACACCCTGACCCCGTTCGTCGGTGACGCCAACACGCAGACGCCGGAATACAAGGCGTTCCTGGTCAACATCGAGAAGGCGTAAAGGAGCGCTGACATGGCATTGCAATCGCTAGACATCAAACAGCGCTCCGCCACCACGACGCCGTCCACGCAAGTGCGGCAGACGGTGGAGATCGCCAAACTCATCGACGTTTCCGCCTGCATCGGCTGCAAGGCGTGCCAGGTGGCCTGCTCGGAGTGGAACGACATCCGCGACGAAGTCGGCAACTGCCACGGCGTCTACGACAACCCGATGGATCTGTCGGCCAAGTCGTGGACGGTGATGCGGTATACCGAGGTCGAGCAGAACAACAAGCTCGAGTGGCTGATCCGCAAGGACGGCTGCATGCATTGTGCCGATCCGGGCTGCCTCAAGGCCTGCCCGGCGCCCGGCGCGATCATCCAGTACAGCAACGGCATCGTCGATTTCCACCAGGAAAACTGCATCGGCTGCGGCTACTGCGTGACCGGCTGTCCGTTCAACGTCCCGCGCATCTCCAAGGAAGACAGCAAGGCCTACAAGTGCTCGCTGTGTTCCGACCGGGTTGCCGTCAACCAGGCACCGGCCTGTGTCAAATCCTGTCCGACAGGTGCGATCCAGTTCGGCAGCAAGGAGGACATGAAGGACTACGCCGCCAAGCGCGTCGCCGACCTCAAGGAACGCGGCTACGACCAGGCGGGGCTGTACGACCCGCAGGGCGTCGGCGGTACGCACGTCATGTACGTGCTGCACCATGCCGACAAGCCCGACCTGTACGCCGGCCTGCCGGCCAATCCGTCGATCAGCCCGCTGGTCTCGCTGTGGAAGGGCTTCGCCAAGCCGCTGGCAACGCTGGCCCTGGCCGGTGTCGCCCTGGGCAGCCTGTTCCACTACGTGACCAAGGGTCCGAACGAGGTCTCCAAGGAGATCGAGGACGAGATCGAGCGCGAAGATGCGTTGGCTAACAAGGAGGAAGCAAAATGATCCGCGATCCCAAGGACCTCAAGCGCTACACGGCGTCGGAACGGGCCAACCACTGGGTGGTGGGCATCAGCTTCATCCTCCTCGGTCTTTCCGGACTGGCCTTCTTCCACCCGGCGTTCTTCCCGCTGACACAGTTGTTCGGCGGGCCGGTGTGGACGCGCATCCTGCACCCCTACCTGGGGGTGATCATGGCGCTGGCCTTTGTCGTCATGTTCTTCCGCTTCAAGCACTTGAACAAGATGACACCGGCGGACAAGGAGTGGCTGAGCAAGGTCGACCAGATGGTTGACGGCGACGACCACAACATGCCGGAGCAGGGCAAGTACAACGGCGGCCAGAAGGTGATGTTTTGGGCACTGGCCATCAGCATGCTGCTGATGACCCTGTCCGGCATCGTCATCTGGCGGGCCTGGTTCGACCTGCCGGTGGACATCGTCCGCCTCGGCGCCGTCGTCCATGCCGCCGCCGGTGCCGTGATGATCGGCCTGATCATGGTGCACGTCTATGCCGCCATCTGGGTCAAGGGCACCATCCGCGCCATGTGGTACGGCACGGTCACCCGCGCCTGGGCCAAGCAGCATCACCGTGGTTGGTACCGTCAGGTAACGGGGAAATAATCCCGGTTCCCTGTTTCTAAAACGATTTACCTTGCGTTATCGGGGCTCTGCAGGAATATTCCTGCATCCCCGCTTTTTTCAAGATGGACCCCATGCAGAGCCAACCGATAGATTTTCATCCGCCCAGCGAAGAGGCGGCGCCCTACCTGTTGCCGGCGGCCGATGTGTTTGCCGGCCGCGCCCGTCGTTTCGAACACCTGGCCTGCGATCACAGCCTGGCTGAGTGGCTGCGCTTCCTGGCCCGCCTGAGCCAGGCCCAGCACGATGCGCTCAAGGCCATCCCCGAATTTCCGCTGCCGGATGCGCAGGCCCGCGAACTGGCCCGCAACCACGGCATGCCCCCGCTCAACCTGAGCGAACGTCCGGCGGTCTGGCGCGATGCCTTGCGCCAGATGCTCGCTGCCCTCGACGACGAGACCCTGCCCGAGGGGGCTCGCGCTACCTTGACCGGTCTGCAGTCGGCCGACGACAGCCGCCTGGAAAAACTCGCGGCGACCCTGCTCGAAGGCGAAATTTCCGCCGACCTGGCCGGCGAACTGCCCTTCATCGCCGCCGCCCTGCAGGTGACCTACACCGGCATGGCCCTGCGCCTCGATCCGGCCAGCCTGCAGAAACTCGACGCCCCGGCCGTCTGCCCGTGCTGCGGCAGCCCGGCGGTGGCCAGCGTGGTCCGTCTCGGCGCCGCCATCAACAACCTGCGCTACCTGCACTGCAGCCTGTGCAATACCGAATGGAACGTGCCGCGCGCCACCTGCACCACCTGCGAGGACGACAAGGAAATCGCCCTGCAGGAACTCGAAGGCAGCAAGGGGGCCGTTCGTGCCGAAACCTGCGACGCTTGCAAGAGCTACCTGAAGATCGTCTATCAGGATAAAGACCCGAATGTGGACCCGGTCGCCGACGACCTGGCCACGCTCGCCCTCGACATGCTGGTCGACGAAGCCGGCTACGAGCGCAGCGGCCCGAATCTGCTGTTGATTGGTGCCTATAGCGGCTGATCCAGCCTTTCCCTCAACCTTTCTGCCCGGTCCGGGTGAAAGCCATGAACGAAAATCCACGTCTGCCCGCGGTTGACCGCGTCCTCAAACAACTTCCCGAGCTGATCGAAACGCACGGCCGCCAGCCGGTGACCGCCTGCGTCCGTGCCGAGCTGGCCGCCGCCCGCGAGGGCGCGAAGCACGGCCTGCCGTTGCCCGACGAGGCGACGCTGCTTGCCGCTATTCGCCGTCGTGCCGCCGATGCCGCCCGCGCCAATCTGCGGCCGGTGTTCAACCTGACCGGCACCGTGCTGCATACCAACCTCGGCCGCGCGCTATTGTCCGAAGAAGCCATCGCGCTGATGGTCGAAGCCGCGCGTTCGCCCTGTGCGCTGGAATACGACCTCGCTTCAGGCGGCCGTGGCGACCGCGACGATCTGGTGTCCGGCCTGCTCGCCGAACTGGTCGCCGGTGGCTCGCCCGACATCGCCGCAACCATCGTCAACAACAACGCCGCTGCCGTGCTACTGACGCTGAATGCGCTGGCCCAGGGCAAGGAGGCGGTGGTCTCGCGCGGCGAGCTGGTCGAGATCGGCGGTGCCTTCCGTGTTCCCGACGTGATGCGCCGGGCGCAGGTGAAGCTGGTCGAGATCGGCACCACCAACCGCACGCACGAGAAGGATTACTTTGATGCCATCGGCCCGAAGACGGCGCTGCTGATGAAGGTGCATACCAGCAACTACGTGGTCACCGGCTTCACCAAGACGGTCGACGAGCAGGCGGTGGCCGATATCGCCCACGCCGCCGGCCTGCCTTTCGTCGTCGACCTGGGTAGCGGTACGCTGACCGATTTCGCGGCGCTGGGTCTACCGGCCGAGCCGACGCCGCAGCAGGCGCTGGCCGCCGGCGCCGACATTGTCACCTTCTCCGGCGACAAGCTGCTCGGCGGGCCGCAGGCCGGGCTGATCGTCGGCAGGAAGGACCTGATCGCGAAGATCAAGAAGAACCCGTTGAAGCGTGCGCTGCGCGTCGGCAAGACAACGCTGGCGGCGCTGGAGGCGACGTTGCGCCTGTACCGCGACCCGGATCGTCTGTGCCAGCGTTTGCCGACGCTGCGCCTGCTGACCCGGCCGACGAGCGAGATCGCCGCCCTTGGCGAGCGCTTGCTGCCGTCGGTGCAGGCTGCCGTCGGTGCCGGCTTCGTGGTTGCGCTTGAGGACTGTGCCAGCCAGATCGGTAGCGGTGCCTTGCCGGTCGAGCGACTGGCGTCGACCTCGTTGGTCCTGCGCTCGACCGCGAAGAAGCCGGGCAAGGCGCTGGCCGCGGTCGAAGCCGCTTTCCGCGGGCTGCCGCAACCGGTGATCGGCTACATCCGCGACGATGCCTTCCGGCTCGACCTGCGCTGCCTGGAAGCCAAGGATGAAGCGCGCTTCGTCGCGCAGTTGGCGGCAGTGAAACTGTAGTTTTTCCGGAAATGGCCACGAGCGGCGGTCCGCGTACCGCCCGCCATTCCCGACCCCCGGCGCCTGGCGGCGCCACCCTGTAAATCCGGGCATCTCCGTGTCCGGGTGGTTCAACGCAATGGAGACGACAACATGAGCTTCAATCGAAGACAATTCCTCGCCGCTGGGGCGGCGCTCGGGACGACCGGTGCCATCGCCGCGCCGACCAGCCCGCTACCTTTCCTGATCCAGATGCAGTCCGACCCGCTGCTGCCCAAGGCCACCGGCAAACGCGTGGTCATCTGCGGTGGCGGCTGGGGCGGGGTGTCCGCGGCCAAGCACCTGAAAGTGCTCGATCCGACACTCGATGTCGTGCTGCTCGAACGTAACCCCATCTTCTTCGCCTGCCCGATGAGCAACAAATGGCTGGTCGATGTCGTCGATGCGCAGTTCCTCACCTTCAGCTACCTCGACGTTGCCCAGAAGTACGGCTACCACTTCATCCAGACCGAAGTCACCGCCTTCGAGCGCGACCGGAAGCGTGTCGTCACCGCCCAGGGCTGGATCGATTACGACTACCTGATCGTCGGCGCCGGCATCCGCTACAACTATGAAGCCTGGTTCGGCAACGACCGCAAGGCCGCCGAATACACCAAGGCGATGTTTCCTGCTGCCTACATCCCGACCGCCGAGCACTTCAAGCTGAAGCAGAACATCCAGAACTTCAAGGGCGGCGACCTGGTGATGACGCTGCCGCCGCCGCCGCATCGCTGCCCGCCGTCGCCCTACGAGCGCGCCTGCCTGATCGCCGACCTGTTCAAGCAGCGCAAGACCAAGGGCAAGATCATCATCCTCGATCCCAAGCCGAGCATCATGCCGATCGGCGGCGGCTACAAGGACGCCTTCGAGGAGTTGTACAAGGACCAGATCGTCTACGTGCCCAAGGCGCAGATTCAGGAAGTCGATCCGTTCAACAAGCGGATCAAGACCACGGCCGGCGACTTCAAGTTCGACCATTCCATCCTGATGGCCCCGCACCAGGCCGGCGACATGGCCTGGAAGGCCGGCGTCATCGGCCGCGACGCGGATGGCAAGCTGACCGGCTGGGCCGGCGTCGATCCCTTCTTCCTCAACCTCAAGGACGACCCGGACACCTACGTGATCGGCGACGCCGTCGGCGTCGTCTCGCCGCTGTTCAAGTACTACCCGAAGGCCGGCCACGTCGCCAACGCCCACGCCAAGATCGTCGCCAAATACATTACCGACCGCGTCAAGGGCCGCGAACTGAAGCCGGCGCTGCCCGACAACCTCTGCTTCATGATGGTCAAGACCCAGCCGCAGGAAGCGATTGCCGTGCGCTTCAAGTACTGGGTCAACGACAAGGGCCTGATTGTCCAGGACCAGGACGACGACAACCTGCGCCGCCCCGAACTGGTGACCGAGGACTTCCAGTGGTTCGCCGGCAAGGTCGAGGACATGTTTGGTTGATGGCTATCAGCTGGTTCCACGTGGAACCAGCTTTGTCTGCTAGATTGGAAAGATGAGTACCAAGCCTTCTCTTGCCGTCGTTGAGCGCTTGTATCTTGCTGATGCGATGGGCGCACCCCTGCAGGCGCGGCTGCGTCTTTCCTTGTGTGCGGGGCAGGGGATTGTTGGCGACCGACATGCCGGTCGGCGAGATTGGCCGGGGCAGAATTTGACCCTGGTCGAGGCCGAAGAGATCGAAAATTACTGTTTGAGCCGCAGTCGACCGATTGATCTGGCGCTGACACGCCGTAACATCGTCACTCGTGGCGTTCGTCTCAATTCCCTGGTGGGTCGTCGTTTTCGCATTGGCGATTGCTTGCTGTACGGTATCGAACGCTGTGAGCCCTGCCGTAACCTTGGTCAGCGCCTGGCTGACGAAACCTTTGATGTGCCAGCCGTCATTCATTACTGGACGGGTCGTGGCGGCTTGCGTGCCGATGTCTTGAGCGATGGTGCAATCCGCGCCGGCGATAAGCTGGAGATCGTCGACACGTCCGGAGGCCTGGCATGATCGTTGGCACCGCCGGTCACATCGACCACGGCAAGACGACGCTGGTCAAGGCGCTGACCGGCGTCGACTGCGACCGCCTGAAGGAAGAGAAGGCACGAGGCATCACCGTCGATCTCGGCTACGCCTACACGCCCACGCTCGGCTTCATCGACGTGCCGGGGCACGAGAAGCTGGTGCACAACATGCTCGCCGGTGCCACCGGCATCGACTTCGCGCTGCTGGTGATCGCCGCCGACGACGGGCCGATGCCGCAGACCCGCGAGCACCTGGAAATTGTCGAACTGCTCGGCATCCGCCGGGGGGCGGTGGCGCTGACCAAGATCGATACGGTTGCCGCCGACCGCGTCGAAGCGGCAAAAAGTGAAATCGAAGCGCTGCTCGCGGATACCGCGTTTGCCGGGGCGCTGGTGTTTCCGGTTGCCGCCGTCAGCGGTGCCGGCATTGGCGAATTGCGCGAGCATCTTGAGGCCGTCGCCGCCGGGCATGCCCGGCGCGAGGCGGGCGGGGGATTCCGGCTGGCGGTCGATCGCTGCTTCACGCTCACTGGTGCCGGTACTGTCGTCACCGGTACGGCCTTTGCCGGCTGCGTCCGGGTTGGCGATCAGCTACTGCTGTCGCCGAGCGGCAAGCCGGTGCGCGTGCGCAGCCTGCGCGCTCAGGATGCGCCGGCAGAATCCGGCCAGGCCGGACAGCGCATCGCGCTGGCGCTGGCCGGCGTCGAAAAGGGCGAAGTCGAGCGCGGCCAGTGGCTGCTGGCGCCGCCGCTGCACCGGCCGTTGCGCCGTTTCGACGCGAAGCTGCGGGTGCTCGCCGGGCAGCCGGCCTTGAAGCACTGGACGCAGGTGCACCTGCACCTCGGCGCCATCGACGTGCCGGCGCGGGTGGCCCTGCTCGGCGCCGAGGAAATCCCGCCCGGTGGCGAACACTGGGCGCAACTCCACGTCGACCGCGACATCGGCACGCTCGCTGGCGACCGCTTCATCCTGCGCGACGCCGCTGCCCGCCACACCATTGCCGGCGGCTGCGTGCTCGACAGCGCGCCGCCGACACGGCGCAAATCCAGCCCGGAGCGCCTGGCGATGCTGGCAGCGCTGGCCGATCCCGATCCGGCGGTGGCGCTGGCGCTGGCCGCCCAACAGCAGCCGGCTGGTGTCGACCTGGCGGCGTACGCGCTCAACCGCAACCTCGACGCACCGACGCTGGCTGAAATCTGCCAGCGGCTTGGCCTGCGCACGGTCGGCGACATCGCCTTCGCCGCCGCCGGCTGGCAGGGCCTGGGTGAGCGCTTGCTCGCGGCGCTTGCCGCGGAACACGAGCGGGCGCCCGACCTCACCGGCGTCGAGCGCGACCGCCTGCGCCGGCTGACGCTGCCGACGCTGGCCCGGCCCGCCTTCGACGCGCTGCTCGGCGAACGGCTGGCCAGCGGCGAGGTCGCCCAGAGCAATGCCTGGCTGCACCTGCCCGGCCATCGCGTCGAACTTGCTGCCGCCGACCGCGACCTGTGGCAGACCTTGCTGCCGCTGCTCGCCGCCGAGCCGTACAACCCGCCGCGCGTGCGCGATGTCGCCAAAGCCACCGGTATCGCCGAGGACACCGTGCGTGCGCTGTTCAAGCGCATCGCCCGGCACGGCGAAGCCTGGCCGGTGGCGCACGACCATTATTTCACCGCCGCCGCGGTGGCCGACCTGGCCCACCACGTCGCCATGCTCAACGAGCGCGACGGCTGCGCCCGCGCCGCGCCGCTGCGCGACGTGATCGGTGGTGGCCGCAAGGTGGCCATCCACATCCTCGAATTCTTCGACCGCATCGGATACACTCGCCGGGTGCGCGATACGCACGTACTACGCGGTGTACCGGAGCAATTCGGATCATGAACAACGGAAGGAATCGTTCCCCGGTGGGGCGGCCGGTCTTCAAAACCGGCAGGGCCTGTCAGACAGGCTTGGGTAGGTTCGACTCCTGCTTCCTTCCGCCATCGATCGCGCGTGGCGCATCCATGACTTTGTCGACTGCGCCTCGCCGTGCAGCAGCACTGTCTTCGGCTTGTCTTCGCGTCCTGAATGCACCACGCGCGCCGAATACGCCGCTATAAGTTTCACGCGAAATCCGCTAAATGGCTCACTCTCCTTTCACCGGCACCATTCCCGACGATCTCCTCTACGACCCCGAGCACGACATGTGGGTGCGCGAGCTGCCGGGCGGCGAGTTGTTGGTCGGCGCGACCGCTTTCGGCATTCACCTGGCCGGCGAGATCATCGCCTTCACCAGCAAGCCGAACGGTGCCGAGGTGGCGCGCGGGCGGGGGATGGGGACGGTCGAGTGCCGCAAGACGCTGCTTGCGCTGCATGCGCCGCTTTCCTTCGTCCTGCTTGAAGGCAACGAGGCGGCCGAGGAGCGGCCTGGGCGGATCAACCGCGATCCCTACGGCGACGGCTGGATGGCCCGGGTGCGGCCGACCGACTGGGCCGGCGAACGCGGGCTGCTGGTCGATGCCGCCGCCTACCGGGCGCAGGTGCTGAAGCTCGATCCGGAGGCCCGCCTTGACTGAGCGCCTGGCCCTGCTGATCGGCTCGGCGCAGCCGGAACAGGCGGTGACGCCGCTGGTCCATGCGCTGGCCGCGCGCGCGCTGGATGCCGAGGTCGAAATCCACTTCGCCGGGCCGGCGGTGCGCTGGCTGGTCGCCGGGGTCGCCGAGGCGGCCTGGCCGACGCCGGCGCGGGAAAAGTCCATCGCCGCCTTCCTCGACGAAGCCGCCGTCGCCGGCGTCCGCTTCTACGCCTGCGGCATGGCCCGCGCTGCCTGGGTCGGCGCCGAAGAAACGCTGCGCGCCGATGCCGGCGCCGCCGGCGCCACTGCCTTTGTCGCCCGCACGCTCGATCCGGCGTGGCGGACGCTGGTGTACTGATGGAGCGCGGGGAGATCACCGGCGTCGTCCTGGCCGGCGGTCTCGGCCGGCGCATGGGCGGCGTCGACAAAGGCCTGCAGGAACTCGACGGGCGGCCGCTGGTGGCGCACATCATCGAGCGCCTGCAGCCGCAGGTCGGCCCCTTGCTGATCAACGCCAACCGCAATGCCGAGGTCTATGCCCGTTTCGGCTGTCCGGTGGTCGCCGATGCCGTGCCCGATTTTGCCGGGCCGCTGGCCGGCCTGCATGCGGCGCTGGCAGCCGCATCGACCCCGTGGGTGGTGACCGTGCCCTGCGATTCGCCCTTCCTGCCGGCGGATCTGGTGTCGCGCCTGGCCGGGGCGGCGGAGCAGGCATCGGCCGGGGTGGCGGTGGCGCGCACCGGCGACCAGGTGCATCCGGTGTTCTGCCTGTGCCGGCGCGAGTTGCGTGATCATCTCGGCGATTACCTGGCGCGTGGCGAGCGCAAGTTCACCGGCTGGTACGCTTCGCTGGCGACGGTGGAAGTGGCTTTCGACGATCAGCCGGCGGCTTTCGAGAACATCAACACGGTGGCCGAACTGGCGAGTTTTTCCCGGCCGGCTTAAGGCCTGGGCTGGATGCGCTGGCCGGCTTTCCTGACGGTGCCGTCGGCGAGGTCGAAGTGCACCGAAAAGTAGCTTTCCTCGGTGGGGAAATCGCCTTCGATTCGCCATTCCCAAACCGATTCGCCCAGATTGGAGAAAGTCTGGCGACTGGCCGGCTGGCCGAGCAGGCGCCGGACTTCGTCCTGCGTCAGACCCGGCGTGACGCGGGCGTAGGTCGCCGGCGTCAGCACCTGGTCGAGCGCGGCAACGATTTCCTGGCGGTCGAAGCGGATCATGTAGCAATGCACCCCGGCCGGTTGCCGGCTGTATTCCCAAGTCACCGTGCCGTCGTCGTTGCGGTGGATGAAGCCGGGTTCGCCCATGCGGCTGCGCACTTCGGCCTGGGTGGTGATGCCCGGCTTGATTTCCGGCAGATTGACCATGTCGCAGGCGGGCAGCAAGGCCGTCAGCAGTGCGGCGATCCAGGCGGGCAGTTTCATGGGGGCTCCTGTGGCGGGGATGGGTTTGGGCGTTTTGCTGCCTTGCTCGCATAATAGCGGCTCATCCAGCTATTTCTCATGCCATGCAGCATCTCGACCCCCAAGCCGCCCATGATTTCCTCCAGCAGACGCCGGAGGCCGTACTCGTCGATTGCCGGACGGAAATCGAGCACATGTATGTCGGCCATCCGGTCGGTGCCGAGCACGTGGCCTGGCAGGAGGCGCCGGACTGGGAAATCGATCCCGAGTTCGCGCGCAAGGTCGGCCGCCTGATCAAGGGCGACCTGAGCCGGCCGGTGCTGCTCATCTGCCGCAGCGGCACGCGCTCGATCTTTGCCGGCGAGGCGCTGGAAGCAGCGGGTTTCCAGCAGGTGATCAACGTCACCGAAGGTTTCGAAGGGCCGCTCGACGACAATTTCCATCGCGGCACGCTCGGCGGCTGGCGCCTGCGCGGCCTACCCTGGCAGCAGTCGTAGGCGACGGTGCGCCAGCGCGGCCAGGCCGCCGGCGATGAGCAGGCCGGCCATGCCCAGCGCCAGGTGCAGGGTCGATCCCCACAATAGCGGCGCGATCAGTGCTGCCGACAAACCATTGAAGCCGGACTGGAAGAACGTCTGGCAGGACGCCGCCAGCCCGCGTTTGTCGGGGAAAGGATCGAGTGCGAACAACGTCAGGTTGGGCATCGCCAGCGACATGCCGATGGTGTACACGAACAGGGGGGCGACGCTCCACGGCAGGCCGGGCGGCAGGCTGAGGTTGAGGCCGAGATTGAGCAGCGCGGCGGTGGCCATGATCGCGTAGGCGACGGCGATGGTCTTGCCCGGCGGCAGCTTGCCGGCCAGGCGCCCGGAAATCCACGAACCGCACATCAGGCCAGCCATCGCCGGGCCGAACAGCCAGAGGAAAGCGGTTTCCGGCAGGCCCAGGTGCCGCATCAGGAAGGCCGGCGCCGACAGCACATAGACGAAGAAGCCGCCAAAATTCAGCGCCAGCGCCGAACAGGCGAACAGGAAGCGCGGCGAACTCATGACTTCGCGATAGGCGCCGGCCAGGTAGGTCGGACGCAGCGACTGGCGTTTCTCCGGTGGCAGGGTTTCCGGCAGCAGTTTCAGGCAGGCCAGCCACAGCGCGGCCGTTGCCAGCACCAGGAAGGCAAAGATCGCCCGCCAGCCGAAGGCAATCTGCAGCCAGCCGCCGATCACCGGAGCAATCGCCGGGGCGAGCGCAAACATCATGGTGATCTGCGCCATCAGCCGCTGGGCGGCGGCACCGTCGTAGAGATCGCGGACGATGGCCCGGCTGATGACGATGCCGGCGCCGGCGGTGATCCCCTGCATCGCCCGCCAGAACCACAATTGCCCGATGCTGGTGGCGAGCATGCAGCCGAGCGAGGCAACGCCGAACAGCGCCAGCGCGCCGAGGATCACCCGGCGGCGGCCGAAACGGTCGGCGATTGCGCCATGCCACAGGGTCATCGCGGCGAAGGAGAGCAGGTAGGCGGACAGCGTCTGCTGGACCTCGAGCGGCGTTGCCCCGAGTTGCGCGGCGATGTCCGGGAACGACGGCAGATAGGTATCGATCGAGAACGGACCGAGGGCGGAAAGGCAGGCAAGCAGCAGGGCGATGCCGCGGGTGCTGCGGGCGGTGTGGGGCATGGGATCAGTCGCGGGCGAAGCGGCGGTACTGGATGGCTTCGGCAATGTGGGGTGCGCCGATGATAGCGCAATCGCCGAGGTCGGCGATGGTGCGTGCGACCTTGAGTACGCGGTGCCAGGCGCGCGCCGACAGGCCGAGGCGCTGGGCGGCCTGTTGCAGCAGGGCGCTGCCGGCGGTGTCGGCCTGGCACAGGGCATCGATTTCGCGGGTGTTGAGACGGGCGTTGGCCTTACCCTGGCGCTCGCGCTGGCGCGCCCAGGCCAGTGCGACGCGCTCACGCACACTGGCCGAGGATTCGCCGTCCGGGCGTCCGGCCAGCGATTCGGGCGGCAAAGCCGGGACTTCGATGACCAGGTCGATGCGGTCGACGAAGGGGCCGGAGAGTTTGCCGCGGTAGCGGGCAACTTGCTCCGCTGTACACAAGCAGCGTTTTTCGCCGTGGTAGCCACAGGGACAAGGGTTCATCGCCGCGATCAACTGAAACTCGGCCGGGTAATCGGCATGGCGGGCGGCGCGGGAAATGTGCACGCGCCCGGTTTCCAGCGGTTCGCGCAGGGTTTCCAGCACCTTGCGGTCGAATTCGGGCAATTCGTCGAGAAACAGGATGCCCTCGTGGGCCAGGCTGATCTCGCCCGGGCGCGGCGGATTGCCGCCGCCGACCAGCGCTGCCGCCGAGGCGGTGTGGTGCGGGCTGCGGAAGACGCGCTGGCCGTAGCGGGTCGGATCGAACTGGCCGACCAGCGACAGGACGGCCGCCGAAGCGCGCGCGGCGGCGTCGTCGAGCGGCGGCATCAGGCCCGGCAAGCGGGCGGCGAGCATCGACTTGCCGGCCCCTGGCGGTCCCAGCATCAGCAGTGAATGCTTGCCGGCGGCGGCGATTTCCAGCGCCCGCCGCGCCTGTACCTGACCCCGCACCTCGGCCAGATCGGGATAGTGGATGGGGTTGCTGCGTTCCGGCAGCGGCGGGGGCTGCAATGGGCTTTCGCCGGCCAGATGGGCGCAGACGGCGAGCAGCGAGCCGGCGGCCAGAATGTTGTCCTGGCCGGTGAGCACCGCTTCGCAGGCGCTATCGTGGGGCAGGATGAAGGTCTTGCCGTCGCCGGCAGCGTTCAGTGCCATGGCCAGGGCGCCGCGTACCGGGCGCAGTTCGCCGGACAGTGACAACTCGCCGGCAAATTCATGGGCAGCCAGTTTTTTACCCGGAATCTGGCCGCTGGCAGCGAGGATTCCGAGTGCGATCGGCAGGTCGAAACGTCCGGACTCCTTGGGCAGGTCGGCCGGTGCGAGATTCACGGTAATCCGCCGGGCCGGGTATTCGAAGCCGGAATTGACGATGGCGGCGCGTACCCGGTCGCGCGCCTCGCGCACTTCGGTATCGGGCAGACCGACCAGGGTCAGTCCGGGCAGGCCGTTGGCCAGGTGCACCTCGACGGTGACCGGCGGCGCGTTGAGTCCGTCCAGTCCCCGGCTCAGCGCAACGGCCAGTGCCATCGCTGCTTACTGTTTCCCGTCGCGGGCTTTTTCCAGCGCCTCGACGCGTGCTTCCAGTGCCTGCAATTTTTCGCGGGTGCGGGCCAGTAGTTGCGCCTGGATGTCGAATTCCTCGCGGGTGACCAGGTCGAGCTTGCCGAACACGCCGCTCATGACGGCCTTGGCGTTCTTTTCGATGTCTTTTGCCGGCGAATTGGCCAGCAGCGCACTCATCTTGTTGCCGAATTCTTCCAGGATCTTGGGGTCGAGCATGATTTTCCTCCGTAGGCCGGCGAGTTTAGCACAGTGGAATTTGTCGCGATTTGCCGTCTCGCTCGTCGCTGGTGCGTGACGAAGTGTAACTGCACCGGATTGGTGCCCTGTATCGGTGCGTAGTCTTGGGTTATTTGTTTATCTATATGAATTTAATGGATAAAAGCTCGCTGGCACAGCTCCTGCATTGCTGTGCTGCACAAAATACTGTTTTTGCTTTTCAACTTTTCCTTACAGGAGAGAAACCATGAAGAAGTCCCTGATCGCCCTGGCTGTCGCCGGTGCCATTTCCGTTCCGGCCATCGCTCAGGAAGCCGCAAGCCCGCATACCTTTACCGGTAATGTCACCATTGCCTCGGATTACGTCTTCCGTGGCATCAGCCAGACCCAGCACAAGCCGGCCATCCAGGGTGGTTTCGACTACAGCCATGCCAGCGGTTTCTACGCCGGCATCTGGTCATCCAATGTTGCCTGGGTCAAGGAAGGTGGCTTCAAGGACAACAGCAGCCTGGAAGTGGATGTCTACGGCGGCTATCGTGGTGCGATCGGTGATTTCGGCTATGACGTTGGTGCCTTGCACTACTACTACCCGGGCGATACCAACACCACTAACAACTTCCCGAACCCGGATTCGACCGAGGTCTATGTCGGTGTCAGCTGGAAGTTCCTGAGCCTGAAGTATTCGCACGCAGTGTCCTCGCACCTGTTCGGCTGGGTCAACCCGACGAGCAATGAGAAGAGCCGGGGTAGCAACTATCTTGACCTGACGGCAACGCACGATTTTGGCAATGGCTGGGGTGGCGTGGCGCACGTGGGTCGCCAGACGATCAAGAACTACAGTGATGCTTCCTATACCGACTGGAAGATCGGCGTTACCAAGGATCTCGGCTTTGGCGTTGCCGGCCTGACCTACACCGATTCTAATGCCAAGGGAAGTTGCCCGTTCGTCAACACGCAGCCTTACTGCTGGGGTACCGCGCCTCGTGACAAGGACGTCAGCGAGTCTCGTGTCGTCCTGTCCTTCAGCAAGTCCTTCTAATCACTTCAGATGTTCGCCCGGTGTCTGCGGACACCGGGAAGACGCAAGTCGCTACCACTTAGGGGAACACTCATGAAATTCGTTACTGCCATCATCAAGCCGTTCAAGCTTGACGAAGTGCGTGAGGCGCTGTCCGCCATTGGCGTTCAGGGCATCACGGTGACCGAGGTCAAGGGTTTCGGTCGTCAGAAAGGCCATACCGAGCTGTATCGCGGCGCCGAGTATGTGGTCGATTTCCTGCCCAAGGTCAAGCTCGAAGCTGCCGTCAAGGCCGAGCAGATCGATCAGGTTATCGAAGCCATCGAGAAGTCTGCCAGCACCGGCAAGATCGGTGACGGCAAGATCTTCGTCTTCGATCTCGAACAAGTCGTCCGTATCCGCACCGGTGAAACCGGTGACGATGCCCTGTAAGGAGTCCTGACATGAAACACGTACTCTCCATGCTGGCCCTGCTGGGCGCGGTGACCTTCGGGGCACCGGCCTGGGCCGAAGAGCCGGCCGCTGCTGCGGCTGCCGTCGAGGCAGTTGTTGAAGTGGCTGCCGAAGCCGCTGCTGCGGTTGCCGAAGCTGCCGCACCGGCGCCGGTTGTTGAAAAGGGTGACGTTGCCTGGATCATGACCGCCACGCTGCTCGTCCTGTTCATGGCCCTGCCCGGCCTGGCACTGTTCTACGGCGGTCTGGTCCGCTCGAAGAACATGCTGTCGGTGCTGATGCAGGTCATGGTCGTCTTCTCGCTGATTTCCATCCTGTGGGTTTTCTACGGTTACAGCCTGGCTTTCACTGAAGGCTCGCCGTACATCGGCTCGCTGTCCAAGCTCTTCCTGTCGGGGGTGACGCCGGATACGCTGGCCGATACCTTCACTGACAACGTCAAGCTGCCGGAATATGCCTTCATCGCCTTCCAGTGCACCTTCGCCGGTATCACCTGCGCGCTGATCGTCGGTTCCTTCGCCGAGCGCATGCGCTTCTCCGCCGTGCTGATCTTCTCGGTCATCTGGTTCACGCTGTGCTATCTGCCGATCGCTCACATGGTCTGGGGTCCGGGTGGTCTGCTGCTGGGCGACGGCGCGCTGGACTTCGCTGGCGGTACCGTGGTGCACATCAACGCCGGTGTTGCCGGTCTGGTCGGTGCCTACATGGTTGGCAAGCGTATCGGCTACGGTCGTGAATCGATGGCTCCGCACTCGCTGACGCTGACCATGGTCGGTGCCTCGATGCTGTGGGTGGGCTGGTTCGGCTTCAACGCCGGTTCCAACCTGGAAGCCACTTCGGGTGCGACGCTGGCCTTCATCAACACCCTGATCGCCACGGCGGCCGCCGTGCTGGCCTGGAGTGCCGGTGAAGCCATGTTCAAGGGCAAGGCCTCGATGCTGGGTGCTGCTTCCGGTGCGGTTGCCGGTCTGGTTGCCATCACCCCGGCTTGCGGTTCGGTCGGCCCGATGGGCGCCATCATCATCGGTGGTCTGTCCGGCTTCGTCTGTCTGTGGGGTGTCAGTGGCCTGAAGCGCATGCTTGGTGCTGATGATTCGCTCGACGTGTTCGGCGTGCATGGCGTCGGCGGCATCATCGGTGCCATCCTGACCGGTGTGTTCACCGCCCCCTCGCTGGGTGGCACGGGCGACGCCGAGTTCAGCATCGCCAGCCAGGTCTGGATCCAGACCTACAGCGTGATCATCACCATCGTCTGGTCTGCCGTGGTTGCCTTCATCGCCTACAAGATCGCCGATATCGTGGTCGGTCTGCGGGTGCCGGAAGAAGAAGAGCGCGAAGGTCTCGACCTCACCGCTCACGGCGAAAGCGCCTACCACCACTAAGCAGTTTCGTAGTCTCTCTCCCTTTGGGCACCTTCGGGTGCCCATTTTTTACGGGAAATAAAAAACCGCCGAACCGGCGGTTTTTTATTTGGGCGATTGATCAGGCTTACTTGATCAGCGGCAGCAAGGCTCGGAAATCGTCGGTGCCGCCCTTCTCCAGCCACTCGAACAGGACCATTTCGGTGCTGACCACATGGCCGCCGGCATCGCGCAGACGTTCCAGAGCGAGCTGGCGGTTGGCTGGCGTGCGCGAAGAGGCGGCGTCGGCAACCATGAACACCTGGAAGCCTGCGGCGAGCAGGCCGAGGGCAGTCTGCAGGACGCAAACGTGGGTTTCGGCGCCGGTCAGGATGACTTGGCGGCAGCCGGTTGCGCGCAGCATGTCGAGTACGCCGGGCTCGCTGGCGCAGGAGAAATGGATTTTCTCGAAAATGGTAGCGGCGCTGGTTGCGTCGCGAATGGCGGCGACGCTGTGGCCGAGTCCCTTGACGTAGTGCTCGGAAACGAAGGCCGGGATGCCGAGGTGGCGGGCGCCTTCAAGCAGCTTGACGCTGTTGCGGGTGATTTCGTCGGCTTCGAAGATCGCCGGGGCGAGCTTTTCCTGGATGTCGACGACGAGGAGGAGCGAGTCTTTGCGGGAAATCAGCATTAGCGGAACACCACCGTCTTGTTGCCGTGTACCAGTACACGGTCCTCAAGATGGTAGCGCAGGCCGCGGGCGAGAACTGTCTTCTCGATGTCTTTTCCGTAGCGGACCATGTCTTCCGGCGCGTCCGAATGGTCGATGCGGATCACGTCCTGCTCGATGATCGGACCGGCGTCGAGCTCGCTGGTCACGTAATGGCAGGTCGCCCCGATCAGCTTGACGCCGCGCTGGAAGGCCTGGTGGTAGGGCTTGGCGCCGACGAAGCTGGGCAGGAAGCTGTGGTGGATGTTGATGATCTTGCCGGTCAGCGCGTCGCACAGTTCCGGCGACAGGATCTGCATGTAGCGCGCCAGGACCATGGTGTCGCCGCGCACATCGTCGAAGATGCGCTGGATTTCGGCGTAGGCGGCGGCCTTGTTGTCCGGATTCACCGGCACCTGGATGAAGGGAATGCCGTGCCACTCGACGAAACCCTTGAATGTGTCGTGGTTGGAGATGACGCAGGGAATCTCGATGTCCAGCTCTTTCGACTGCCAGCGCGCCAGCAGGTCGTACAAGCAATGTTCCTGCTTGGAGACCATGACCACGACGCGCTTCTTGACTGCGCTGTCGCTGATCCGCCAGTCCATCGCCAGCGGTTCGCCGATTTCGCGGCGGAAGCGGTCGCGGAATTCGGCGAGCAGGAAGGGCAGCGAATCGGCCTTGATCTCGATGCGCATGAAATAGCGACCGGTGACATCGTCCGCGTGGAAACTCGATTCGAGAATCCAGCCGCCGTGCTCGGCGATGAAGCCGGAAACGCGGGCGATGATCCCGACCCGGTCGGGGCAGGAGGCGGAGAGGGTGTAGAACCGGTCGCGATGCATGATGGTCAGGCGGCCTTGGCGAATGCTTTGTCGATTTCGGCGCGCAGCGCGTCGTAGTCGCGTACCACCGGGAACTGCGGGAATTCGCGGATGACGTTTTCCGGCGGGTGGAAGAGGATGCCGCCGTGGGCTTCGCCGAGCATCGCCGTGTCGTTGTACGAATCGCCGGCGGCGACGATGGTGAAGTTCAGTTCCTTGAAACGCTTGACCGCCTCCTGCTTCTGGTTCGGCATGCGCAGGTGGTAATTGACCAGCATGCCGTCGGCGTCGGCTTCGAGCGAATGGCAGAACAGCGTCGGCCAGCCGAGCTGGCGCATCAGCGGGTGGGCGAATTCGTAGAAGGTGTCGGACAGGATGATGACCTGGTAATCTTCGCGCAGTTGGTCGAGGAAGGCGCGGGCGCCCTGCATCGGGCCCATTTCGGCGATCACCTTCTGGATGTCCGGCAGACCGAGCTTCTTCTCGCGCAGGATGTTCAGGCGATAGGTCATCAGCTTGTCGTAATCGGGTTCGTCGCGCGTCGTGCGCTTGAGTTCGGGAATGCCGGTGCGCTCGGCGAATTCGATCCAGATTTCGGGGACGAGTACCCCTTCGAGGTCAAGACAGACGATTTGCACGGCGAAACTCCCTGAGACGGCGAAAAAACGCGATTTTACCCGATTAACCCGTCTGGATTACGGCTTCCGGGTGGGAAAGGTAGTAGCCCTGTGCGTAATCGACACCGAGGCCGCGCAGGATTTCCAGCGTCCGCGCGCTGCCGACGAACTCGGCCACCGTTTTCTTGCCCAGACCGCGCGCGACTTCGACGATGGCGCGGACGAAGACCTGGTCGCTGGGATCGTCGGCCAGGTTGCGGATGAACATGCCGTCGATCTTGAGCACATCGGCGGGCAACTGCTTCAGATAGGCGAAGGACGAGAAGCCGACGCCGAAATCGTCGAGGCAGACGGTGCAGCCGAGACGGTGCAGGTCGTCCATGAAGGTCTCGGCGTCATGGATGTTGGCCAGGGCAGCGGTCTCGGTCAATTCGACGATGAGTCGCTGCGGCTCGACCTCGAACGCCGCCAGCTTGCTGCGGATCAATTCGGCCAGTCCCGGTTCGCCGAAGGAGCGGGCGGAAATGTTGATGGCCAGGGCCGGCAGATCGGGTTCTTCGGCGAGCACGCGGATGGCGTCGCTGATCACCCAGCGGTCGATGTCGAGAATGCGCCCGCTCTTTTCGGCGGCGGGGATGAACTTGCACGGCATCAGCAGCGAATCGGGGCTGTCTGGATCGATCATCCGGACCAGGGCTTCGTAATGGGCGACGGTGCCGGTGCGCACCGAGTGGATGCCCTGGAAATGCAGGACCAGGCGCCGCTCGTCGAGCGCGCGCTGGATGCGGTCGTTCCAGCCCAGTTGGTGGAGCATCTGCTCGGAGTCGTCGAGATCGGGCCGGTAGATGCGCCAGCAGTTCTTGCCGCTGGACTTGGCCTGGTACATCGCGGCGTCGGCGTGGGAAACGATGTTCTCGCTGCTGTCACCGTGTTCCGGGAAAAGCGCGATGCCGAGGCTGATGGTCAGGCCGAGCTGATGGCCGGAGAAATCGAAGGCGATGCTGCGTACGGCATTGACGATGCGTTCGGCCAGCGCCTGGGCGCCGGCCCGGTCGGCCCCGGGGGCGAGGATGACGAACTCGTCGCCACCCAGGCGGGCGAGCATTTCGTCGGCGCGGACGATCTTGCCGATGGTGTTGGCGGCGCGCAGCAGGACGTTGTCGCCAGCGCGATGGCCAAAGGTGTCGTTGATCGTCTTGAATTCGTCGATGTCGAAGTAAAGCAGCGCGCCATGGTATTCCGGTCCGCGATGCACGTGTTCCAGTGCACGTTCGAGTTCGGCCGAGAAGCGGGCCCGGTTGGCCAGCCCGGTCAGCGGGTCGCTTTCGGCCATGTAGAGCAGGCGTTCAGCCAGTTCGCGCTGGGTCAGCTCGGCTGCCTCGAGTTCCACCATGCGGGCATTCAGGGCGGTGGCCATGGCGTTGAAGGCGGTGACGACGCGGCCGATATCGTCGTTGTCACCACTGGGCAGCGGCGAAAAGCGCTCGCCTTGCGCCAGGGCGCGGCTGGCGTTCGACAGCGCGCTCAGGTGGCGGGTCAGCCACAGTGCGATGGCGGTCAGCACGCCGGTGGTCAGCAGGATGCCGAATAGGGCGAGCAGGATGTTCTGGGTCAGGATGTCGCGCCGGGCGGTATTCAGGAAGTGCAGGTCGAGTCCGATCAGCAGTTCGCCGTAGTGCCGGCCTTCGATTTCCATGGCGATGTGGAAGTCCATGCGGCTGCTGTCCTCGGGTAGTCCCGAGAGGAATTCCACGGCGCTTTGCCCGGGCAGTTCGCTGGCCGACGCCGAGGCGATGCGCCGGTCTTCGTCGTCGAACATGACCAGATAGCTCATCCCCTGCAACTGGCGTGCGTCGTTCAGGATTTCGCTGATGGCGGCGTAGTCGTGCTGGGCCATGGCCGGCGCCAGCGCGGCCCGCATCAGGCGGCTGGTTTCAGCCCGGCGCAGCTCGAATTGCTGGAGCAGGTGGGTTTCGGCAAGGCGCTGGCTGTTCCACAGTATGGCCGAAATCATCACGACCTCGACGATCACCGTCAGGACGATCAGGCGCCCGCGCAACGAGCGGGGCAGCAGCGTCATTTTTGATCCGCTTCGCGCAGCTGCCGGCGGGTTTCGGGCAGTGCGCGTTCCAGCGTCTTGCGGTCGTCGGCGGTGAGCGCGCGGAAACCGCCCTGAGCCGTATTGGTGAAGAATTCCTGGCCCGCCGGCGAGCGTTCGAAAGCTTGCAGCGCGGCGATTACCGCTTTGTAGTCCTCGCCCAGGCGGGCGTGGGCGATGTAGAACTGACCCGGGAAAACGGCCAGGTCGCGCCAGACCTGGGTGCGTTGGCGAATTTCCGGCGGCGACAGGACCAGGCTGGTGGCATTGACCAGGGCGGCGCGGGTCTTGCCGGTAATCGCATTGTGGATTGCGCTGGAGTGCGAGACGGCGCTGACGAACTGGTAGTCCTGGTTCTCGACCAACCCCTCGTCGGCCAGGGTCTGCGCGCCCAGGATGGCCATCAGTGCGCTGCGGTCGGTGACGGCAATGCTGGCGCCGCGCAAGTCGGCGATGTTCTTGACTGGTTGGTCGGCGGCACTGACCAGAATGCCGCGAATCGGGTCGCGGTGAACCAGCAGCGGCTGGAAACCATGGTCGCGAATCGCCAGCCAGCCGTAATGCGGCGGGGTGATCGCAATATCGTAGTCGCCAGCGCGCAGGCGCTGGAAAAAGCTTTTGTAATCTGGAGCGGTACGCAGATTGACCGGGCGCTGCAGGCTGCTTTCCAGGCTCTGGGCCAGCGCCGCATGAGTGCGCAGCAGCATGCCGGTGCTCATGTAGGGAACGATGCCGAGGGTCAGCGGGGTGCCGGCCGGCTTTTCGGCGGCTGTGGCCGGATGCGGCAGGATAAGGCCAAGGGCCAGCGACAGGGCGCAGACGAACAAGCTCAGGTGGCGCATACGACAATCCGGAGACACATAAGCACAGGATTATAGACCGTAAGGCCGTCAGGGTTTATGCGGAATCGGCGGACGGCAGTGCTTCGAGTGCTTCGTGCAATTCCAGCCAGCGCAGCTCGGCTTCGTCGATCTGCTCGCCAAGGGTATTGGCCTGGCGATGCATTTCTTCGCTTCTGGCGCGGTCTACCTTGGTGTAAAAATCGGGCTCGGCGAATTGCGCGTCGAGCGCCGCCTTCTCTGCCTGCCACTTGGCCAGCTTGCGGTCGATCTGCTCGATTTCCTTGCTCAGCGTGCGCCGCTGGGCGAGCAGGGCCTGCCGGTTGGCCTTGGCGTCGGCGCGTTGCTGCAGGCGTTCGCTTTTCTCGGCAGCGACGTCGGGTGCCGCTGCCTTCTCGGCGTTGCGCTGCGCTGCCAGCCAGGCGGCGTAGTCGTCGAGGTCGCCGTCGAAAGGCGTTGCCCGGCCGTTGTCGACGAGCAGCAGTTCGTCGGCGCAGGTGCGCAGCAGGTGGCGGTCGTGCGAGACGACGACCATGCCGCCCTCGAATTCCTGCATGGCGAAGGTCAGCGCCTCGCGCATTTCCAGGTCGAGGTGGTTGGTCGGTTCGTCGAGCAGCAGCAGGTTGGGCTTGGTGCGGATCAGCAGGGCCAGCGCCAGGCGCGATTTCTCGCCGCCGGAGAAGGGTTCGACGGCGCGTGTCGCCATGTCGCCGCGGAAGTCGAAACCGCCCAGGTAATCGCGAAGTTCCTGTTCCGGCGTCAGCGGTTCAAGGCGTTGCAGGTGCTGCAGCGGCGATTCGTCGGGGCGCAGTTGTTCGAGCTGGTGCTGGGCGAAGTAGCCGATGTTGAGCGCCTTGGCTTCCCTGCGGTTTCCTTTTTCCTCGCCGCCCTGCTGGGCGAAGGCGCCGGCGAGCAGCTTGATCAGCGTCGACTTGCCGGCGCCGTTGCGGCCGAGCAGGCCGATGCGGCAGCCCGGGCGCAGCGTCAGCGTGATGTTGTCGAGAATCTTGCGGTCGACGTAACCGGCACTGGCATTCTCGATGACCAGCAGCGGATCGGGCAGGCTTTCCGGCGCGCGGAAGCTGAAATGGAAGGGCGAGTCGACGTGCGCGGCGGCGACGATTTCCATGCGTTCGAGCATCTTGACCCGGCTCTGCGCCTGGCGTGCCTTGGTCGCCTTGGCCTTGAAGCGCTCGACGAAGCGGGTCAGCTTGGCGATCTCGCGCTGCTGCGCGGCGAAAGCCGATTGCTGGGCGGCCAGGCGGGCGGCCTTGGCACGTTCGTAGTCGGAGTAGCCGCCCGTGGTCAGCGTCAGCTTCTGCTGGTCGATGGCGATGATCTGGCCGACCACGGCGTCGAGGAAGTCGCGGTCGTGCGAGATCAGCAGCAGCGTCGCCGGCGTCGTCTTCAGCCATTGTTCCAGCCAGAGCACGGCGTCGAGGTCGAGATGGTTGGTCGGCTCGTCGAGCAGCAGGAGGTCGGCGCGGCAGGACAGGGCGCGGGCGAGATTGAGGCGGACTCGCCAGCCGCCGGAGAAGTCGGCGACCGGCCGGGCGAAGTCGGCGTCGGTGAAACCGAGTCCGTGCAGCACCTCGGCGGCGCGCGCCTTGGCCGAATAGCCGTCGATGTCGGCGTAGCGGGTGTGCAGGTGGCCGATCGCCTCGCCGTCGCCGCGAGCCTCGGCGTCGGCCAGTTCGCGTTCGACGCGGCGCAGTTCGAGGTCGCCGTCGAGCACGAAATCGAGCGCGGCGTCGGGCAGGGCCGGGGTTTCCTGGGTGACGCGGGCGATCTGCCAACTGGCCGGGATCTCGCAGTCGCCAGCTTCGGCGTGCAGTTCGCCGGCGAGCAGCGCGAACAGGCTGGATTTGCCGCAGCCATTGGCGCCAACCACGCCGACTTTCCAGCCGGGGTGGATCTGCAGGTTGGCGTCGACCACCAGGGGGCGGGCGGCACGGGCGAAGGTGAGTTGACGGAGGGCGATCATCAGGGGGCGAATTATAGCGGCGGGCTGCTAGAATCCTCGCATGATCAAGCTGATTACCACCGACCAGCTCAAGCCGGGCATGCATATCCATGACCTCAATTGCGGCTGGCTCGATCATCCCTTCCTGACCAACGCTTTCCACGTGCGCGACATGGCGACCGTGGACAAGATCGTCAAGCTCGGTATCAGGGAGGTGTACATCGACACCGTCAAGGGTGCCGATGTCTGGCAGGCGCGCAGTGCCAGCGAGGTCAGTGCCGAACTCGACCGGCGGCTGCAGGAAATTGCCGAGAAGAAATCCGACCGGCCGATCGAGGTCGACGTCAAGGACGAAGCGGCGCGGGCGCGCCGTCTGCAGGGCGAAGCCAACAAGATCGTGCGCAACATGATGGACGATGTGCGCCTTGGCCAGCAGATTCAGGTCGAGCGCGTCGAGCCGCTGGTCGAGGGCATTGTCGATTCGATCTTCCGCAACCAGGATGCGCTGCTGCCGCTGAATCGTCTGAAGAATCACGACGACTATACCTTCCAGCATTCGGTCAGCGTCTGTGCCCTGCTGGTCGCCTTCGGCCGGGGCATGAAACTCGACAAGGCGGTGATCCGCGAACTGGCGCTCGGTGGCTTGCTGCACGATGTTGGCAAGGCGCGTATTCCTGATCGCATCCTGAACAAGCCGGGCAAGCTGAGCGACGACGAATTCGACCACATGCAACACCATGTCGACGAGGGTGTTGCCCTGTTGCGCGAGTCGGGCGGCGTCAGCGACATCGCTTTGCAGGTGACCGCCCAGCACCACGAGCGCTTCGACGGGTCGGGTTATCCCGGTGGCCTGGTCGGCGCCGGCGTGTCGCTGTACGGGCAGATGGCGTCAATTGTCGATGTCTATGATGCGATCACTTCCGAGCGCGTCTACCACAAGGGTATGGCGCCGACCCAGGCGCTGAAGAAGCTTCTCGAATGGAGCAGCCATCATTTTGATCCCAAGCTGGTCCAGGCCTTCATCCGCTCGATCGGCATCTATCCCAGCGGCTCGCTGGTCATGCTCGAAAGCAAGCGCCTCGGCGTGGTTCTGGAGCAGAACGAAGGCAATCTGCTTGAACCCGTGATCAGGGTCTTCTATCACACCGGGCAGAAGCACTACATTCCGCCGGAAATCATCGACCTGTCCAAGTTCCAGGTAGACCGGGTCGCCAGTTTCGAAAGCTACGAAAAATGGAACATCGATCCTCAGCTCTGGTTGCCGGGCTGATTCCGGCCTGGATGGCCGGCGATTGAGCAGGCGCGGTTCACGGTGATCCGCAAGATAGCCATCGGCGATTTGCAGCCCGGCATGTATGTCGTTGATCTGCACAAATCCTGGCTGGAACACCGCCTCTGGCGCAACCGCCTGATGATCCGCGACCAGGCGCAGATCGACCGCCTGCGCGAGGACGGTATCGTCGAAGTCAGCATCGATACCCGGCGCGGCAAGGATGTCCCGGTTCCTGCGCCGAAGGAAGCCCGTCGGCCGGTGCCGATGTTGCCGCCCAGGCCTGCGCCACGGGTGTCCCTGGGCGAGGAAAGACGGCGTTCGGCCCGCCTGTTGAACGAGGGGGCAGTTCTGCTCGACGAGCTGACCGATGCGGCCCGGGCCGGGCAGCGGGTCGACGCATTGCGTCTGGAGCCGCTGGTGGCCCGAATGATCGAATCGGTGGCGCGCAATCCCGATGCGCTGGTTCCCCTGTCCCGGCTCAAGCAGATGGGCGAGTACGACAGTGCCCATGCCGTGGCAACGGCGGCGCTGATCATTGCGCTTGGTCGTCAGCAGGGGCTGGCCGCGCCCGAAATCGAGAAAATGGCGCTCGGGGCCTTGCTCAAGGACATCGGGCTGGCGGCCATTGATACGCGTTTGGTCGACAAGTCGGGGCAGCTATCGCATGCCGAGTATGTGCAGGTACAACGCCATGTCGAGGAGGGCCTGGCGGTGCTCGAAGCGACCGCCAGCCTGCCGGAAACGACGGTGGCGGTGGTTCTTGAGCACCACGAGCGTTTCAACGGCAGCGGCTATCCCTACCGCATGGCCGGCGAAGGGATTTCACTGGCCGGCCGGCTGGCGGCGATTGTCGATAGCTATGACGCGATGACCTCCGACCGCCCGTATCGTGCCGCGCTATCGCCGACGGTGGCATTGCGCCAGCTTTACGAGCAGGGCGGCAGCCAGTTCGATCCGGCGCTGGTCGCCGGCCTGGTCCGCACCCTTGGCATTTACCCGGTCGGTACCCTGGTGCTGCTCGAAAGCGGGCATCTGGCGGTGGTCGAGCAGGTGCATGCCGAGCAACCGTTGAACCCGGTGGTCAATGTCATCTACCACGCCGGGCGGCGCCAGTATTGCGCGCCGGTGCAGGTCGACCTGGCCAGGAAAGTCGGTAACCACTACGGGCAGATCGTCCGCGCCGAAAGCTTCCAGCGTTGGGGGCTCAGTCCGGAGCGCTGGCAACCAGCCTGATCAAGCGGGCAATCGGCGTCGGTACGCCAGCCGCAGCGGCTTTGCTCAGCGGCAACCATGCGCTGCCGGTCTCGCCGGTTGCCGGAGGCGCCTGGACACGGCAGAGCACCGGTTGCAGGGTCAGCCGGAAATGCGTGAACGCGTGTTTCAGGTCAGGCAGCTTCCGCTGCGCCAGGGCGCACAGACCGCGCGCCGCCAGCACCTGCTCCGGTTCGCCTTCCGGTGGCACCAGCAGGCCACCCCACAGGCCGCTCGGCGGTCGCCGTTCGAGTAGCAGGCGCTGGCCGTCGGTGATCAGCACGAAGGTCGCGTTGCGTTCCGGCATCGGCGCTCGCGGCCGGGCTTCCGGCAAGGTTTTCTGGCGCCCTTCGCGGCGGGCGACGCAGGCATCGGCAAAGGGACAGGCCGGACAGTGCGGTGTGCCGCGCGTGCACAAGGTCGCGCCGAGGTCCATCAGGCCCTGCGTGTAGGCCTCGATGCCGGTTTCCGGGAGCAGGCTTTCGGCGAGTTGCCAGAGTTTGCGTTCAACCGGAGCCGAGCCCGGAAATCCGGCAATGCCGAAGACCCGGCACAGCACCCGCTTGACGTTGCCGTCGAGGATTGCCGCCCGCTCGCCGAAACTGAAGGCGGCGATGGCGGCAGCGGTCGACCGGCCGATGCCGGGAAGCTCGGCGAGTTCGGCCGCAGTTCTCGGGAAAGCCCCGCCATGCTGCGCGACGATCTGCTGGGCGCAACGGTGCAGGTTGCGCGCCCGGGCGTAGTAACCGAGTCCGGCCCAGTGTTCGACGACGCGCTCGATCGGCGCCGCCGCCAGCGCCACGACATCGGGAAAGCTGCTCAGGAAACGCTGGTAATAGGGGATCACCGTGGCGACCTGGGTCTGCTGCAGCATGATTTCCGACAGCCAGACCCGGTAGGGGTCGCGGCTACCCTGCCAGGGCAGGTCGTGGCGGCCGGCAGCCTGTTGCCAGGCGATCAGTCGTTGGGCAAAGCTTTGTTCTTTCGGCAAATTTCGTCTCGACGCGGGAAGCGGGAGCCGGGATAATACGGCGTTTTTTCCGTAGTGAATGCCATGACCCAGCCGCAAACCGATACCCGCGCCCTGCGCAATGCCCTTGGCCGCTTTGCCACCGGCATCGCCATTGTCACGGCGATCGATCCGGACGGCCATCCGATCGGGCTGACGGTCAATTCCTTCTCGGCGGTTTCCCTGCAGCCGGCGCTGGTGCTGTGGTGTCTCGACAACGGCTCGCACAATCTGGAAGCCTTCCGCAAGGCCAGCCACCACGCAATCAACATCCTCTCAGCCGAACAGCAGGATCTCTCCAACCGCTTTGCCACCTGGCCGGCCGACCGCTTTGTCGGACTGCCCTGGCACGCCGGCGTCGGTGGCGCACCGGTGTTTCCCGGTTGCTGCGCCAGTTTCGAAGTCGCCAACGAGAGCGCGCTGCCGGGCGGCGATCACACGATCTTCGTCGGCCGCGTCGAGAAATTCAGCGAAGCCCCGCAACTGGCGCCATTGTTGTTCCACGCCGGCCGGTACCGCAAACTGGCCGAGGCCTGATCCGGCAGTTCAGTTAGGCAGTCCTGCCCGGTCCGACTGGCGTCGGCGGGGGTGATTGCCGGAGATGGGCAGGCCGCCCACCCCTTTGTCGCTGGTCCATTGGATCAGTGCTTCCCTGATCAGCCGTGCCTCGCCGGCGCTCAATTCGTCGTTGGCCAGGGCGATCCGCATCATTCCGCGCAGCAGGGTCTGTTGCAGGAAGGGATGGCTGACCTCTTCCAGCACCCGGGACAGGTCGCCGGCCGTCAGGCGCTGGTCGAGCGTGCGGGTCATCGACTGACCGAGTTCGAGGTCTTCGTAGAACTCGCGGATCACCGTGTCGAGCAGCGGGCTGTCGATACCCAGCGCGCGTAGGATGTCGTCCTGTTCGATCAGCTTGTACTCTTCCGGTTCGGCCACGCCGTCGATCAGCATGCCGAGGGCGAGGATGCGGGCAATGGCCTTGGGGCTGTTGTGTGGGTAGTGGCGCATTTTTGTCTCCTGGGAATGGTTGGATCCTGCCGGGGGTTCCGGTCCGGCTGATTATGCGGTGCCTGCCGGGGAAAATGTCTTACCCGGCACGATCGGCTACCATTCGTGATCAGATCGTTACATATCGCAACCATTTAGAACAAAACCGAATCGGCTGGTGCAGCGCGAGCGACAGACGGAAATCCTCGGACCCGCATTGAATTGCCGGTGATCCAGGACTAGAATCTCGCCTTCACCGCCCGAGCGGGCGTCGTATAGTGGCATTACCTGAGCTTCCCAAGCTCATGAGGAGGGTTCGATTCCCTTCGCCCGCTCCAGTCGCCGGTCCAATCAGCCCTCCTGTCTTGCGGAGGGCTTTTTTGTGTCCGGAAGCCCGGGGGCGCGGGATTCGCCGGCGGCTTCCAGCAATTCCCGGATGAAGGCCTGTGCAGGCAGTGACAGCACTTTTCCTTTCAGATGGACGATGGACCACGGCTGGCGGATCGGGAAATGTTCGACGTCGAGGATGGCCAGCCCTTGTTCGGCGGGGTCGGCGGCCAGCGAATGCCGCGACAGGATGGCCAGGCCGAGGCCGCTGGCGACGAGGTCGCGGATGGCTTCGTTGCTGGCGACGGTGAGGCGGACGGTCGGTGTCAGGCCGAGTTGCTGCAGGTGACGGTCGACGGCGGCGCGCGAGCCGGAGCCGGGTTCGCGCAGCAGGAAGGATGCGCCGGCCAGTTCGGCCGCCGTGCAGCGCCGGCCGGCGGCGGGGTGGTCGAGCGGGGCGATGACGACCAGCGGATTGTCGAGGAAGGGGCGGACGACGATGTCCATGTCAGCCGGCGGCAGGGACATGATGTAGAGGTCGTCCTCGTTGCCGCGCATGCGGGCGACGACGCCGGCGCGGTTGGTGATTTCCAGCTGGACGTCGATTTCCGGGTAGCGGCGGCAGAAGGCGCCGAGCATGCGCGGCAGGAAGTACTTGGCGGTGGTCACCAGGGCGACGCGCAGACGACCGCTGTGCATGCCCTGCAGGGCACCGATGGCCGAATCGAAGCGCGCCCATTCGTCGTCGAGCGCTCGCACCGTCGCCTGCAGTTCCTCGCCGGCAGCGGTCAGGCGGATGTCGCGGCCGATCTGCTCGAACAGCGGCAGGCCGATCGTCTCGCTCAATTGCTTGATCTGGATCGAGACCGCCGGCTGGGTCAGGTGTAGCGTCTCGGCCGCTCGCGAAAAGCTGCCGAGACGGGCGACGCTGGCAAAGGTTTCGAGCTGACGCTGGGTAATGTGGCGGCGGTTCATATAAGTAAAAGCAAATGATTTGACGATAAAGTTTAATTGGATTTAATCGATCGAAAAAGGGATAGTCGCGCCGTCGCGGCCCAGCCGCCTGCCGGAATGTTTCCATGCCCTTCGAACCCGTCATCCTTTTCTTCCTGCTCGGTGCACTGGCCGGCCTGATCCGCTCAGACCTGCGCATTCCCGCCGTCCTCTACGAATCGCTGAGCATCTTCCTGCTGCTGGCGATCGGCCTGAAAGGGGGCGTCGAACTGGCGCGCTATCCGCTGGGCGACCTGGTTTTCGCCGCCGCCTGCGTGGTGCTGGCCGGGGCGCTGATTCCGCTGATCGCCTTTCCGGTGCTGCTGCGTGCCGGCAAGATGGCGCGTGCCGACGCGGCGTCGATTGCTGCCCACTACGGTTCGGTGAGCGTCGTCACCTTCGCCGTCGGCAGTACCTTCCTGGCCGGGCAGGGCGTCGAGGCCGAGGGCTACCTGACGGTTTTCCTGGTCCTGCTCGAATTCCCGGCGCTGATGATCGGTATCTGGCTGGCCCGCCGGGGCGAGGGTGGCGGTGATTGGGGCAAGGTGCTGCACGAGGTCTTTGCCGGCAAGAGCATCGTCCTCCTGCTGGGTGGCCTGGTGATCGGCTGGGTTGCCGGTAGCGAGGGCTTGAAGCCGCTCGACAAGCTGTTCTTCGACCTGTTCAAGGGCATGCTGGCGATCTTCCTGCTCGAAATGGGCCTGGTGGCTGCCAGCCGGATCGGCGATCTGCGCCGGGCCGGCTGGTTCCTGGCCGGCTTCGCCATCGTCATGCCGCTGGTGTCGGCCGGCATCGGCATTGCCACCGGCCTGCTGCTCGGCCTGTCGGTCGGTGGCACGACCTTGCTGGCGACGCTTTACGCCAGCGCCTCCTACATCGCGGCGCCGGCAGCGATGCGCATTGCCGTGCCGGAAGCCAATCCCGGCCTGTCGATTGGCGCCGCGCTCGGCATCACCTTCCCGTTCAACCTGCTGGTGGGCATTCCGGCCTATCATTGGCTGGCCACCACCCTGCATGGAGTTTTCGCATGAACCGCCCGTTGCAAACCCGCAAGCTGCTGACCATCGTCTGCGAGGCCGCCCTGGAAAAGCGCCTGGAAAAGGAGCTGCCGCAGTTCGGCGCGCACGGCTACACGATTTCCGACGCCCGCGGCAGCGGCGCCCACGGTCGGCGCGACGCGGCCTGGCCGGCCAGCGCCAACATCCGGGTCGAGGTGCTGTGCGACGAGGCGGTGGCGGAAACCGTCATCCGCCACCTGGAAGCGCAGTATTTCACCAGCTACCAGCTGGTCGTCTTCCTGTCGGACGTACAGGTGTTGCGGGCGGAGAAGTTTTAACCCAGCAGGTTTAGCCTAGCAGCTTGCGCTGATCGAGGAATTTTTCGAGGATTTCCAGCCGGCTCAGCGGGTCTTCGAGTTCCAGCAGCTTCTGCTTGGCCAGGTTCTGCACCGGCAGGACTTCGGTCAGACGGTAGCCGACCCAGGCCGCGTCGTCGTAACGGTGCGGTTCCGGCATGCGCGCCGGGCCGAGGTCGCCGATCACGCGCTGGAGTAAAGGCAGCAGGCGCTCGCGATGCTGTGGCAGCGGCACTTCCGGCTCGGCGATCAATTCGACGCTGGCGATCAGCAGCTTGTCGGCGCCGACCTCGTGGTCGAGGATGCGGAAACGCCGGCCGCCGAGGGCATCGATCATCAGGATGCCGAGCTGCTCCATTTCCCAGTTGGCAATGCGGGCCAGGGTACCGACGGTGTGCGGCACGGCAGCTTCGCCGACTTCGGCGCCGGCGTCGATCAGGCAGATGCCGAAGGGCGTGTTTTCCTTGAGGCAGGCGGCGGCCATGTCCAGATAGCGTTGCTCGAAGATCTTCAGCGGCTGCACGCCGCCGGGGAAGAGCACGGTGTTGAGCGGGAACAGCGGGATGCGCAGGGTTTCGATGGCGGCGCCGTCGGGCGAACGCATGAAATCGAACCAGCCCATCTCAGTCGGCCTCGCCCCAGCGCCGCATCAGCGTGTGACCGACGCCTATCTGGTCGAGGACGCGGGCGACGACGAAATCGACGATGTCCTGCACGCTCTGCGGGTGCTGGTAGAAGCCGGGGCTGGGCGGCAGGATGACGGCACCGGCGCGCGACAGGCGCAGCATGTTTTCCAGATGGATCGCCGAGAACGGGGTTTCACGTGGAACCAGCACCAGCTTGCGGCCTTCCTTGAGGACGACGTCGGCGGCGCGTTCGATCAGGTTGTCGGAAAGGCCCTGGGCAATCGAGGCTAGCGTGCCCATGGTGCACGGACAGACGATCATCGCGTCGGGCGGGTTGGATCCGGAGGCGACCGGCGCAAACCATTCCTCGCGGCCGTAAACCTGCAGGTTTTCCGGGTGGGCAACGTTGAAGCGGGCGAGCAGGGCGGTGCGCGCCTCGGCCGGCCGCGACGGCAGCTCGAAATCCATTTCCTGACGGGCCACGATCTGCGCCGCCTGCGAATACAGCAACTGCACGCGACAGCCGGCGGCGAGCAGGCATTCGAGCAGGCGCAGGCCGTAGGGCATGCCCGAGGCGCCGGTCAGGGCGAGGCAGACGGTTTGGCTCATCGTGGGGAATCCATGGCAGGCGTATCAGCCAGCAGTTTAGCCGCGATCAGGCCGTTGATGGTGCCGAATACCAGCGCCGCCCCGGCAAACACCGGGGTGAGCAGGAAGACGCCGTCGTGCGGGATCAGCCAGGCGCGGGCGAGCAGTAGCTGGCCACCGATGTGGGCAAAGGCGGCGAGGATCGACAGGCTGACCGGGCCGAACCAGCGGGCCGGTAAATGGCGGGCCAGACCGAGCGTGAGCAGGCTGAGCGTGGTTCCGGTCAGCGACAGGAAGAAGCCGGGGGCGAGGAAGTAACCGAGCAGCAGGCTGCCGGCCAGCACGCGCAGGACGCTGACCCAGACCGCCGTGCCCCAGCCGTAGCGCAACAGCACGACCAGGGTGACGATATTGGCCAGCCCCGGCTTGACGCCGGGCAGCGGCGAGGGAATGGCCGCATCGACCAGCGACAGGCCGACGGCGGCGGTGGCCAGCCAGGCGACGCGCCGGTCCTCGGCAGTGACGGTCAGTTCAATAGCTGATCGAGTCATAGACACGGGTCCGGCCGGTGATCTGCAGGCTGACGCGATTGGGGGCGCAGATGGCGATTTCGCCGGGGCGCATCAGCCAGCCTTGCCTGACGCAGTACTGGCGCGGGCCGGGGTCGGAAACGACACGGGCGCGGCCGGGCTCGACGGCGATCAAGGTGGTGCCGAGCGGACCGGGAACTTCGATCTGCTTCCTGGCTTTGAGGTCGATGTCGGCGAAGACCTGGCCTTCCTGGCGGATGATCGCCCGGTCAGCCATGCCGCCTTGCCAGAACATCGGGATGCTCAGTCCGACCAGCGCGGCGGCCAGTCCGATGATCAGCCAGTCGCCGGGCAGCAGCAGCGCCAGCCAGCGCATCAGCCGGCCAGAGTGCGGTGGCGGACCAGGACGCGGGCCTGACTGGCGAATTGCCGGGCCAGGGTCTCGGCCAGGTAGACCGAGCGGTGCTGACCGCCGGTGCAGCCGATGGCGACGGTCAGGTAATTGCGGTTGTCGCGCACGTAGCTGGGCAGCCAGTCGCCGACGAAGCGGGCGATGTCGTCGCGCATGCGGGCCACTTCGGGCTGGGCCTCGAGGAATTCGATGACCGGACGGTCGCGCCCGGTCAGCGGGCGCAACTCGGGATCGTAGTGCGGGTTGGGCAGGCAGCGCACGTCATAGACCAGGTCGGCGTCGAGCGGCAGTCCGTGCTTGAAGCCGAAGGACTGGAACATCAGCGTCAGGCCCTGGCCAGGTTCGGTCTCGATGAACTGGCGCACCCACTCGCGCAGCGCATTGGCCTTGAGGTTGCTGGTGTCAATACGGTGGCCGAGGTCAGAAATCGGGGCCAGCATCTCGCTTTCCAGGTGGATCGATTCGGCCAGCGTACGGTTGTCGCCGCCCAGCGGGTGGCGGCGGCGGGTCTCCGAATAGCGCTTGAGCAGCGTTTCCTCGCTGGCGTGAAGGAACAGGAAATTGTGGCGAACGCCGTCCTCGGTGAGTTTCTTCAGCTTCTCCGGGAGCAAGCCAATGCCGCCGCCGGAACGGGCATCGATGGCCACCGCGAGCTTGCGGACCTTCTCCTCGCGCAACATGCCGACGAGTACCGTGAGCATCACCACCGGCAGGTTGTCCACGCAGTAATAACCGGCGTCCTCAAGCAGGTGCAGGGCGACGGACTTGCCTGAACCGGACAGGCCGCTGATGAGAATGAGTTCCATGGAGGCAGAGCATAATCAACGGGGCGGCAGCCGGCAAGCCGCGGCATAATAGGAAAAAAAGGAGACCGGCATGACCCCCACCATCCCCCTTCCCAATTTGCCCTTTCTCGCCGAACTGACGGCCCTGCGCCGCGACATCCACGCGCACCCGGAACTGGCTTTCGACGAATACCGCACCGCCGACATCGTCGCCCGCGAACTCGAACGCTACGGCCTGGCGGTGCATCGTGGCCTGGCCCGTACCGGCGTGGTCGGCGTGCTCAAGGCCGGCAATTCGTCGCGGATGATCGGCCTGCGCGCCGACATGGACGCCTTGCCGCTGGCCGAGATGAACGAATTCCCGCATCACTCGAAGCACCCGGGAAAGATGCACGCCTGCGGCCACGACGGCCATACCGCGATGCTGCTCGGGGCGGCCCGTTACCTGGCGAGCCATCCCGATTTCGACGGCACGGTCGTTTTCATCTTCCAGCCGGCCGAGGAATCCGAGGGCGGCGCGGCGGTCATGATCGAGGACGGTCTGTTCGAGCAGTTTCCGGTCGAGGCGGTGTTCGGCCTGCACAACTGGCCGGGAATCCCGGTCGGCGAGATGATGGCGATGCCGGGGCCGGTGATGGCCGGAACCTGCGGATTCGAGATTCATGTGCGCGGTCACGGCTGCCACGCGGCGATGCCGCACCAGGGCATCGACGCCATCGTCACCGGTTCGCAACTGGTGCAGGCGCTTCAGACCGTGGTCAGCCGCACGCTGCATCCCTGCGACGCCGCCGTGGTCAGCGTCACCCAGTTCCATGCCGGTGAGGCCTGGAACATCATCCCGGAAGAAGTCGTGATGCGCGGCACCATCCGCACCTTCAAGCCCGACGTCCAGGAGGCTGTCGAGCGCGCCATCGAACGCCTGTGCAGCGGCATCGCCTCGGCCAACGGGGCGCAGATCAGTGTACGTTTCGACCATCGCTATCCGCCGACGGTCAACAGTCCGGCCGAGGCCCGCTTCTGTCAGCAGGTGGCGGCCGAGGTGTTCGGCGAGGACAAGGTCTTGCGCGACACCCTGCCGTCGATGGGCGCCGAGGACTTCGCCTACATGCTCAAGGAAAAACCGGGCTGCTACGTGTGGCTGGGCAACGGCCCGGGGACGGGCGGTTGCACCCTGCACAACCCGCACTACGACTTCAACGATGAACTGTTGAAACTGGGCGTCGCCTACTGGGCGCACCTGGTCCGGCGCGCCCTGCCGAAAAGCTGAAGCTTACAGTCGGAAGCGGGATATCGATTGGTTGAGTGCCCGCGATACGGCGTTCAGGCGGGCGGCGTTGTCGACGACATCGTTCAGTGCCTGATCGTTTTGTGCGATCAGGTTGCGTACCTGCTCGACGTGCGATTCGATCAGTCTTTCGTTTTCGTCCTCAATAGTGACTGCCTGGGCGATCCGGCGAACCACCGCATTGACTTCCTGCGAGCTGGCATTCATCCGGTCGAAGGCTTGGCGTGACTGGTTCGACAGCTCGACGCTCTCGCCGACCTGCAGCAGGCCGGATTCCATGCCCTGGACTGCGCGCTGGGTACCGGACTGAATGCTCTCGACCATGGCCGAGATCTCGGCCGTCGATTGCGCGGTCCGTTCCGCCAGCTTGCGCACTTCGTCGGCAACCACGGCAAAACCGCGGCCCTGTTCGCCAGCGCGAGCCGCTTCGATGGCGGCGTTGAGGGCGAGCAGGTTGGTCTGGCTGGCAATGTCGGAAATGACGCCGAGGATGGAACTGATCTTCGCCGACTGCGCACCCAGATCCTGGATATGGGCCGCCGTCGCCTTGACCGAGCCGGCCATGGCCTCGGTTTCGGCCGCCGCACGGCTGGCCAGCTCGGCACCGCTGCCGGAAGTCTCGCTGGACTCGCCGACGATGCGCTCGGCTTCGCCGACGGCCTGCATGACGCTGCCCAGCCCGGCGGCGAGCTGGTGCACGTTGTCGACCATGTCCTGCGCGTAGTTCAGTTGCTGCCGGCTGCCGTCGGCAACCTGCTGGGTGGCCTTGCCGACCTGGTCGGCACTGCGTTCGACGTCGCGCGCATGGTCGGCCAGGGTGCCGACCAGTTGCCGCAGTTGCGATTGCATGCGGGCCAGCGCGGCGAGCAGGCTGTTCTGCTGCGCGGCATCGACATGGATGGTCTGGCTGAGGTCGCCGGTGGCCACAGTGCTGGCGACTTCGCGGGCATAGGCCGGCTCGCCGCCGAGCTCGCGACGGACGTAGGCGAGCGTGGAAAAAACGCTGATGCCGCCGATCAGGATGGCGAGGCCAGTCAGTACCAGAGTGATGAGCTGGCGATTGTCGGCGGCGGCGGTGACCCGGCTGCGTTCTTCCTGGGTTTTCTGCTTGAGCACTTCAAGATCGTCGAGCAATGCCTGCTTGAGCTTGCGCCAGGCCGGGGTCTCCTTGGCGTTGATCAATTTCTTGGCTTCCTCGACATTGCCGGCCTTGAGCGCGGCCATGACCAGCTTCTGGGCTTCTGACTGTTCGGCGGCCAGGGTTTCCAGCGTGGCCAGCGAGGCGCTGAAGCCGTCTACCGCTTTGGCGCTGGCCAGCGCCGATTGGCGGGCAGCGGCGAAATCCTCGCGTGCCTTTTCGAGGTTCTTGTAGGCCCGAGGGTTTTCCGGGTCGAGCGTTATGTTGCGCAGCGCCTGCCCCATCTGCAGCCCCTGGGCGTACATTTCACTGTAGTCCTGGCGCAGTGCCCCGGTGCCGTCGAGAAACTCGCCAAAGCTGCTCGAGGTGGCACGCAGGCCACTGTAGGCGACGACGATGGCAGCGACGAAGGCGGCGATGATCAGGGCCATGCCCAGCATCAATCGGTTACGAAAGCTCATTGAAATCCCCCCTGTTCTATAAGGGTTTCATTGTAATCGGCTGCCGTTGCTTTTTGTCAGCGGCTGGCCAGCATGTTGTCGACGCGGCGGATGGCGCCGGCGTGCAGCAGTTCATGCTGCAGCCTCGCCGACAGTTCGTCATCGGCAATGGCCAGGTAACGCTGGTTCAGATCGATGACGATGGGCAGGCTGGCGACGAAGGCGGCAAAGTCCCTGGCCGGCATGGGCTGCCGTTCCATCAGGGCGAAGGTGGTGATCACCTTGATGGCATGCCAGGCGAGCTTGTCGATATTGGCGCTGAAATGGTCGAGTCGGCCGAAAGCGCGTTGCAGGGCGCCGGCTGCATCGGCAAACGGGGCGCCGTGGCCGGGGATGACGATGTCGACCGCCAGCCGCGACAGTTCTTCCAGGGTTGCCCGCGTGGCCGCCAGTCCGTCGGCGGTGCCGAGCAATTCCGGGAAGACCACGCCGAAGCCGTTTTCCCAGAGCGCATCGCCGGAAATCAGGATGCGCCGTTCGGGGTTGTAATAGGCCAGCGCATCCATGTCGTGCCCGGGAACGGCGATGGCCCGCCAGTTGAGGCCGCCGAGTTCGAGTTCGTCGCCGGCATGGATCAGCGCGTCGTGGCGAAAGACAGCAGCCTGCTGGCCGAGCGGCGACAGCAGCAGGGCGGCTTCGTCCCATTCGGCGATGGTCGCCTGCATGCCGGCCGGAACCACGATTTCGCAATCGAATGCCGTTTTCAGCGCGGCGTTGCCGCCGATATGGTCGGAATGCGAGTGGGTGTTCACCAGCCGCGTCAGTTGCCGTCCGTCCAGCGCCTGCCGGACCAGGGCCAGGGTTTGTTCGGCATGGGTGACGTAGCCGCTGTCGATCAGCGTGGCCTGGTCGTGATCGATGCACAGGACGTTGTTGGCCGACAGCCAGCCGCGTTCGAGAACGCGCAGGCTATCGGGAAGCCGGACCGTCACGCTGGTGTATCCGGATCGGTCGAGCTGCTCGGCTGGGTATCGATAACGAGCGGCTGGAGTTCGACCACGACGTCCGGAACACTTTCGGGCGGACGGCCACAGCCGAGGCAGTAGCCGGAATCCGGGTCGGTCATGCAGATGCCGACGCACTGGTAACGGGTTTCGTTTGCCTCGTTCATGGCTTTCCCGCAGCGGCGGACGCCTGCCGGCGTTCGGCGACCCGTTCGAGGACCGTCAGACGGGTCGTGTTGTCGAAAGCGGACCAGCCGGCGATTTCCTCCAGCGTGCGCTGGCAGCCGATGCACTGTCCGCTGAGCGGATCCATTCGGCAGACGTTGATGCAGGGGGAGGCGGGGGGCGTGCTCATTAGATGATGATGTAGCGCTGCTGGTTATTGCGGGATTTCTCGACGGCTGCCCTGGCTTCGTCGCGCGAGACGCGGACCAGGGTCGCCAGATGCTGACGCCGGTCGCGGCTGGAAAGTTCCGGGAAACTGATGGTTTGCGCATCGTCGTCGGCGTTGGCGTCGTGCACGACGCCCAGGCGGTCAATGCGGATGCTGACCGGGGTCAGGCTGAGCGCGCTTTCCGGGTGGCGCAGGAAATCGGCGAGCAATTCGACCAGGTTTTCCGGCATCAGTGCCTCGTCGTCCCGGCGCAACTGCATGTCCAGTTCGACCAGGTGCCGGGTGTGCTGCTCGTGTTCGGCCATCGGATGGCTGTGCTGCCAGGCCGCCAGTTGGGCGTGTTCTGCCGACAGATCGGCGCGCAGGCCCTGGCGCTCGCGGCGCAGGGTTTCGACGTGGGCGTTGAAGGTTTGCAGCAGGCTTTCCAGTGCCCGCGCCTGCAACCGTGAACGCGTCATGTCCAGGTCGCAGCAGGGTTCGATCAGGGTCTGGCCAGAGAAGAAGAGGACTTCCTGTGGCACGTCGGCGCGGATGATGTTGCCCTGCTGGGCCATGCCGAAATGCTTCTTCTGCTGGCGCCGGGCCGCCAGCATCGCGCAGAAGCAGTCGCTGCGCCAGCATTCCGGCTTTTCGAGAAAATCGCGGACCGCCTGGCTGCGCCCGAGCATGTCGTCGATGTCGTTGGCGGTGGCGAACAGCGCATGGACCAGCGCATCGCTGCCGAAAGCCTGGCGGTTGATCTGGATCGGACCGGGCAGTGCGGCGACCAGTCCCTGGCAGTAGCCCAGCGCGTGTTCGACGGCGCCCAGCAGATGTTTGTCCAACCGGGGCGCTGCGCGGACCAGCGGGTCCACCATCCCGATCACCCGGTCGAGCGCGGCCGCCACCGCGGGGTCGGGTGGTGCGGCCGGTTTCAGGAGATCGGTGATGGCGCTGAGAAAGCTCACTCGTCGGCAGTACACAAGGCCCGGCCGGCGCGGGCGCCGTTCGGTCGGTTGAGGGCGCGGGAAATCCAGTCGCCGGTAGCCGCCAGTTTAGCCAGATCGATGCCGGTTTCAATGCCTAATCCATTGAGGAGGTAGACCACATCCTCGGTGGCGACGTTGCCGGAGGCGCCTTTCGCGTAGGGACAGCCGCCGAGGCCGGCGACCGAGGCGTCGAAAACCGCCATGCCCTGCATCAGGGACGCGTAAATGTTGGCAATCGCCATGCCGTAGGTGTCGTGATAATGCCCGGCGAGCTTTTCGATCGGGACGACGCGGGCGCAGGCTTCGATCATCCGGGCAATCGAGCGGGGATTGCCGACGCCGATCGTGTCGCCGAGCGAGACCTCGTAGCAGCCCATGCCGTAGAGGATGCCGGCAATCTCGGCCGCCTTCTCTGGCGCCACCTCGCCTGAATACGGGCAGCCGACGACGCACGACACATAGCCGCGCACCGGGATTTCCAGCGCCGAGGCGGCGGAAACCACTGGCTCGAAGCGCTTCAGGCTCTCCGCAATCGAACAGTTGATGTTCTTCTGCGAGAAGGCTTCCGAGGCGGCGCCGAAAATCGCCACTTCATCGGCGCGCGCCGCGACGGCGCCGTCGAAACCCTGCAGGTTCGGCGTCAGCGCGGCGTAGGTCACACCCGGCCGGCGCTTGATGCCGGCCAGCACGACGGCGTTGTCGCCCATCTGCGGTACCCATTTGGGCGACACGAACGAGGTGGCCTCGATCACCGGTAGCCCGGCCTCGGCCAGGCGTTCGATCAGTTCGATCTTGATCTCGCTCGGGACAAGCTGTTTTTCGTTCTGCAGTCCGTCGCGCGGGCCGACTTCGACGATCTTGACCTTGCCAGGCAGCATCAGGCGTCTCCTTCGAACTCGACCAGCGCCGCGCCGTCGGCCACCTGTTCGCCGGCGGCGTAGCAGAAGGCCTTGAGGGTGCCGGCGGCGGGGGCGGTGATGGTGTGTTCCATCTTCATCGCTTCGAGGATCAGCAGCGGCGTGCCCTTTTCCACTTTCTGGCCGGGCTGGGCGAGCAGGGCGACGACCTTGCCGGGCATCGGCGCGGTCAGGCCGCCGCCGTGGCTGTCGCCGGCATCGACGCGGTGCAGCGGGTCGTCGCGCAGGAGTGAGTACGTGCTCCCTTGCAAAAACACCGTGCGCTTGTCGTCGACGGCGACGACGCTGGCGATCAGCCGGCGGTCGTCGAGTTCGACGGCAAAGCGGTCGCCTTCCAGCTTCCTGCCGCTGGCCACGGTCGTTTCGCCGCCGAGCGAGATTTCCCACCGCTCGCCGAGGTAACGGACGCGGGCTTCGACCAGCGTCTCGCCGTCCATGAAGCTGATCGTGCGTGCGGCCGACAGGTTCATGCGCCAGCCGTCGCGCGCGTGCCAGGGCGAGAACGGGTCGCCGCTGTGCTGCGCGGCCTGCTTGGCGGCGTGCTGTTCCCAGAGCAGTTCGCCGACCGTGGCGACCAGCAGCGCGTCGCGCGGCACCGGTTGGACGGCGGGGAAGAGGAAGTCCTTCTGCCGTTCGATCAGGCCGGTGTCCAGATCGGCCTTGGCGAAGGCCGGGCAGGCGACCAGGCGGGAGAGGAAGTCGATGTTGGTGGTCAGGCCGGCGACGCGGTAGTCGGCCAGCGCCTTCCGCATGCGCGCCAGGGCGCCGTCGCGGGTTTCGTCCCAGACGATCAGCTTGGCGATCATCGGATCGTAGAAGGGCGTGATTTCGTCGCCTTCCTCGACGCCGGTATCGACGCGTACATTGATCGACTCGGCCGGCGGCACCAGGCGCACCAGCTTGCCGGTGGCAGGCAGGAAGCCCTTGTTCGCGTCCTCGGCATAGATGCGCGCTTCCAGCGCGTGGCCGCGGATTTCCAGCTGTTCCTGACGGAGCGGCAGCGGCTGGCCGGCGGCGACGCGCAATTGCCATTCGACCAGGTCCTGGCCGGTGATCATTTCGGTGACCGGGTGCTCGACCTGCAGACGGGTGTTCATCTCCATGAAGAAGAAGCTGCCGTCCTGGTTGGCGATGAATTCAACCGTGCCGGCGCCGACGTAGCCGACGGCCTTGGCCGCGGCGACCGCCGCCTCGCCCATCTCGCGGCGGCGCGCCTCGGTCATGCCTGGCGCCGGGGCTTCTTCGAGCACCTTCTGGTGGCGGCGCTGCACCGAGCAGTCGCGTTCGAACAGATAGACGCAGTTGCCCAGCGTGTCGGCGAAGACCTGGATTTCGACGTGGCGCGGCTTGGTGATGTATTTCTCGATCAGCACATGGTCGTCGCCGAAGCTCGACAGCGCCTCGCGCTTGCACGACGCCAGCGCGTCGGGGAAGTCCTCGGATTTCTCGACCAGGCGCATGCCCTTGCCGCCGCCGCCGGCCGCCGCCTTGATCAGCACCGGGTAGCCGATCTTCTCGGCCTCGGCGTGCAGTAGCGTCGGCCGCTGGTCGTCGCCGTGGTAGCCCGGCGTCAGCGGCACCTTGGCCGTGCCCATCAGCTTCTTGGCTTCCGATTTCGAGCCCATGGCGCGGATCGCCGACGCCGGCGGGCCGATGAAGACCAGGCCGGCGGCGGTCAGCGCCTCGGCGAAGTCCTCATTCTCGGACAGGAAGCCGTAGCCCGGATGCACCGCCTGGGCGCCGGTGCGCTGGCAGGCCTCGATGATCTTGTCGGCGACCAGATAGGACTCGCGCGCCGCCGCCGGCCCGAGCAGCACGGCCTCGTCGGCCAGGCGCACGTGGCGGGCGTTGGCGTCAGCCTCGGAATAGACGGCGACGGTACGGATGCCCATGCGGCGGGCGGTTTTGATGACGCGGCAGGCGATTTCTCCGCGGTTGGCGATGAGTATCTTGTTAAACATGCGTGGTCTCCCGCGGAGAAATCGCCTGAGCGTGCTGCGCACGCAGGCAGTTTGACTTCGTCGCTGCGCCGCTGCGCGGCTGGTCACCGCGGTTGGCGATCAAAATCTTGGTGAACATCGCTTATTCCCCCATCCAGTTGGGCTGACGTTTATCCAAAAAGGCGGAAATACCCTCGCGCGCCTCCGGCGTCGCCCGCAGATGGGCGATGCGGTGGGCGGTTTCCTCGACCAGGGTGTGGTTGACCGGTTGGTGATCGACGGCGCGGATCAGGTCCTTGGCGGCGGCCTGCGCGTTGGGGCCGCCGGCGAGCAGTGCGGCGACGATCTCGGCGACCTTGGCGTCGAGCGTTTCCGGCTCGGCGACTTCATGCACCAGCCCGATCTCGCGGGCGCGGGCGGCGTCGATGCGCTCGGCGGTCTGGAAGTAGCGCGTCGCCTGGCGGGCGCCGATGGCACGCAGCAAGTAGGGCGAAATCGCCGAGGGAATGATGCCGAACTTGACCTCGGAGGTGGCGAACACAGCCTTGGTCGAGGCGACGGCGATGTCGCAGGCCGAGGCCAGGCCCATGCCGCCGCCGAGCGCGGCGCCTTGCACGCGGGCGATGGTCGGCTTCTTCATCTCGGCCAGGGTGCGCAGCATGCCGGCCAAGGCGCGGGCGTCGTTGAGGTTCTCATCGATGCCGTTGTTGGCGGCACGGCGCATCCAGTTGAGGTCGGCACCGGCCGAGAAACTCTTGCCGCGCCCGCCGAGGACGACGACGCGCACATCGGCATCCCCGTCGAGGGCGATGCAGGCGGCGGTCAGTTCGGCGATCAGGGTTTCGTCGAAGGCGTTATGCAGGTCGGGCCGGTTCATCCAGATCGTGGCGACCGGGCCGGCGAGTTCGATTTCCAGGGAAGTAAACATGGTGGCTCCTTACATCCGGAAAATGCCGAACTTCGTTTCCTGCGCCGGCGCATTCATCGCCGCCGACAGTCCCAGGCCGAGCACGCGCCGTGTATCGGCCGGATCGATGATGCCGTCGTCCCACAGCCGCGCCGACGCGTAGTAGGGGTGTCCCTGCGTCTCGTACTGCTCGCGGATCGGCGCCTTGAAGGCTTCTTCCTCTGCTGGCGACCAGTTGCCGCCCTTGGCTTCGATGCCGTCGCGCTTGACCGTGGCCAGCACGCCGGCGGCCTGTTCGCCGCCCATCACCGAGATGCGCGCGTTCGGCCACATCCACAGGAAACGCGGGCTGTAGGCGCGACCGCACATGCCGTAGTTGCCGGCGCCGAACGAGCCGCCGATGACGACGGTGAATTTCGGCACCTTGGCGGTGGCGACGGCGGTCACCATCTTGGCGCCGTCGCGGGCGATGCCGCCGTTCTCGTATTTGCGGCCGACCATGAAGCCGGTGATGTTCTGCAGGAAGACGAGCGGGATGCCGCGCTGGGCGCAGAGTTCGATGAAATGCGCGCCCTTGAGCGCCGATTCGCTGAACAGGATGCCGTTGTTGGCGACGATGCCGACCGGATAGCCGAAGATGCGGGCGAAGCCGCAGACCAGCGTCGTGCCGTAGCGCGCCTTGAACTCGTCGAAGTCGGAGCCATCGACGATGCGGGCGATGATCTCGCGCACGTCGAAAGGCTTTTTGGTGTCGGTCGGAATGACGCCGTAGAGCTCTTCCGGGCTGAACAGCGGGGAGCTCGGGGTGGTCAGGGTGACCGGCGGCGTCTTTTTCCAGTTCAGGTCGCGGACGATGCGCCGGGCGATGGCCAGCGCGTGCGCGTCGTTCTCGGCCAGGTGGTCGGCGACGCCGGAGATGCGCGTATGCACGTCGGCCCCGCCAAGGTCTTCGGCGGTGACGACCTCGCCGGTCGCTGCCTTGACCAACGGCGGACCGCCGAGAAAGATGGTGCCCTGATCACGGACGATGATCGACTCGTCGCACATCGCCGGCACGTAGGCGCCGCCGGCGGTGCATGAACCCATGACCGCGGCGATCTGCGGGATGCCGGCCGCCGACAGGTTGGCCTGGTTGAAGAAGATGCGCCCGAAGTGTTCCTTGTCCGGGAAGACCTCGTCCTGCATGGGCAGGAAGGCGCCGCCGGAGTCCACGAGATAGATGCACGGCAGGCGGTTTTCCAGCGCGATTTCCTGGGCGCGCAGGTGCTTCTTGACGGTCAGCGGGTAATAGGTGCCGCCCTTCACGGTCGCGTCGTTGGCGACGATCATGCATTCGACGCCCTCGACGCGGCCGATGCCGGCGATCACCGAGGCCGCCGGCACGTCGCCGCCGTACATGCCGTAGGCCGCAAACTGGCCGATCTCGAGGAAGGGCGTGCCGGGATCGAGCAGGGCGCTGACCCGCTCGCGCGGCAGCAGCTTGCCGCGTGCCAGGTGCTTCTGGCGGGCCGCTTCCGGGCCGCCGAGAGCGATCTTCTCGACCTTTTCATGCAGGTCGTCAACGACCGCCTGCATGGCCGCCGCGTTGGCCTGGAAATCGGCCGAACGCGGGTTCAATTGGGATTTCAGGATGGTCATGTCTCCTCGCTTCTTTTGTCTGTGCGTTACCTGAAAACGGAAAAATGGAAGGCCCTACAACTGCCTTTCCTCCTTGAGCCATTTGCTGACCGGTTCAGGCCGGTAATCGGCCATCGTCGCCAGCAGTCTTTCGATATCGGTGTCGGCCAGCGCCATCGCCCGGTTCTGCGGGCGCAGGAAGCCGTCGCTGACGGCGCGGTCGAACATCGCCAGCAGCGGGTCGTAAAAACCATTCACGTTGAGCAGGCCCATCGGTTTCACGTGGAACCCGAGCTGCCCCCAGGTGAGGATTTCGCAAAATTCCTCGAAGGTGCCGAAGCCGCCGGGCAGGGCGATGAAACCGTCGGACAGCTCGGCCATGCGCGCTTTACGGGTGTGCATGGAATCGACGACTTCGAGCCGGGTCAGCGCCCGGTGATCGACGGCACGACCGGCGACTTCCTTGCCCACCAGCGCTTCCGGAATGATGCCGATGACCGTGCCGCCGGCTTCCAGGCAGGCATCGGCGACGGCGCCCATGAGGCCGATGTTGCCAGCGCCATAGACCAGTTCGATGCCACGCGCGGCGAGCAGCCGCCCGAGCTTTTCGGCTTCGGCGCGGTAGATAGCTTGGCTGCCGGCGTTCGAGCCGCAGAAGACGCAGATTCTTTTCATGATTCTCGTGTGAACTACTTTAAAAACCGCCGCTTTCCAGCCAGTGTTCGATCTGCGGCAGGCGGTCGGCGCCGAAGAAGTGTTCGCCGTCGATGATCACGTGCGGCGAACCGAAGACGCCGGTGGCCAGCGCCTGCTCGCATTCGTCCTTGAGCCGGGCCTTGATTTCCGGGCTTTGCAGCGCGGCAGCAAGGGTTTCACGGTCGACGCCCAGTTTTCCGGCAATATCGAGCACGGTGTCGGGCGACGAGATGTCGAGGTCGTCGACGAAAAAGCCGCGATAGACGGCATGGGCGAACTGGCGGGCCAGTGCGCAATCCTGGCCGTGCAGCCAGTAGTAGGCGCGGGCGGCGTTCTGCGTCGGTAGCGGGAAGCGGCTCGGCGGATTGTAGGGAATGCCCATGTGGCGGGCGGAGCGATGGAAATCGCGATAGACGTATCTGGCCCTGGCGCTGCTGCCGTCGGCAGGCGGCCGCGAGCCGGTGGCCTGGAAAATGACGCCGAGCAGGATCGGGTGCCAGCGCACCTTGCGACCGAAGCGGGCGGCGACTTCGTCGATCTTCTCGGCCATCAGGTAGCCGTAGGGGCTGGAGAAATCGAACCAGAAATCGATCGGGGCCTTGTCTGCAGTTTCATTCATGTTTGTCTCCTCGGGGTTGGGGCGGTCGCCGGAATTCTGGGTCCGGTCGACCGCAGGTTTGCGCTTACTCGGCAGCGATCGAACGGCCGATCACCAGCCGCTGGATATCGTTGGCGCCTTCGTAGATCTGGCAGATGCGCACGTCGCGGTAGATGCGTTCGACCGGGAAGTCGCTGGTGTAGCCGACGCCGCCGTGGATCTGGATGGCGTCGGAGGCGATCTTCTCGGCGGCTTCGGAAGCGAACATCTTGGCCATCGACGCTTCCTTCAGGCAGGGCTTGCCGGCGTCCTTCAACTGGGCGGCACGCCAGACCATCAGGCGGGCGGCGTCGAGCAGGGTGTTCATGTCGGCCAGCTTGAAGTTGACCGCCTGGTGCTCGATGATCGGCTGGCCGAAGGTGACGCGTTCCTTGGCGTAACGGACGGCTGCTTCAAACGCGGCGCGGGCCATGCCGATGCTCTGGGCGGCGATGCCGATGCGGCCGGCTTCGAGGTTGGAGAGGGCGATCTTGTAGCCTTCGCCTTCCTTGCCGAGCAATGCGGAAGCCGGCACGCGGCAGTTTTCCAGGATGATCTGCACGGTGTCGGACGCGTGCTGGCCCATCTTGTCTTCGGTGCGGCCAACGATGAAACCCGGGGTATTGCATGGGATCAGGAAGCAGGAAATGCCCTTCTTGCCGGCGGCCTTGTCGGTCACCGCGAAGACGATGGCCATGTGGGCGTGCTTGCCGGTGGTGATGAACTGCTTGACGCCGTTCAACACGAAATGGTCGCCATCCTTGTCGGCGCGCGTGGTGATGGCGGCGGCGTCCGATCCGGTGTGCGGTTCGGTCAGGCAGAAGCAGCCGAGTTTTTCGCCGCGGGCGAGCGGCTTCAGCCATTCTTCCTTCTGCGCGTCGGTGCCGTACTTCTGAGTGATGCCGCAGGCCAGCGAGTTCTGCACCGAAACGATGGTCGAAGTGGCACCGTCGCCGGCGGCGATTTCTTCCAGCGTCAGCACCAGGCTCATGTAGTCCATGCCGGCGCCGTCCCATTCCTCGGGCACGCACATGCCCATGGCGCCGAGCTCGCCGAGTTCCTTCAGGGCGTCGGCCGGGAAGGTGTGGTTGCGGTCCCATTCGGCGGCGAAGGGGGCGAGGCGCTCCTGCGCGAAGGCGCGCATGGTGTCGCGGATCATTTCCTGTTCTTGCGTCAGAATCATGCTGTTTTCTCCAGAGTTGTTTTTTGTAGGGTGGTCAGCCAGACGCCGGCAATCACCAGCAGGCCGCCGAAAAGCACCGGCAGGCCGAGGCGCTCGTCGAGCAGGACGGCGGCCTGCAGCACGGCAAAGACCGGTACCAGGTTAATGAAGACCGAGGCGTGGCCGGCGCCGAGTTGCTGCACGGCGGCGGTGAACCAGGTGTAGGCGATGGCGGTGCCGAAGACGGCGAGGAAGAACATGCCGGTCCACACCCGCCACGACCAGGCGGCCGGATCGATGTCGCCCTGCACCAGCGCTGCCAGCCCGAGCAGGATGGCGCCGGTCAGGCAGGCGTAGAGCGTGGTCGCCAGCGCCGAGAAGCGGCCGGTGGCGCGCCAGCCGATGAAGGTGTAGGCGGTCCAGCTCAACACGCAGCCGATGATCAGCCATTCGCCGATGCCGACCTCGCCCTGCAGCAGGGCCAGCGGATCGCCGTTGCCGATCACCGTCAGGCAGCCGGCCAGCGCGATGATGCTGCCGACCGCTTTGCGGGGGTTCATGCCTTCCTTGCCGGTCAGCCAGGCGAGCAGCACGATGACCACCGGATTGAGTGCGACGACCAGCGCGCCGCGCCCGGCCGGGATGTGCTGCAGCCCGAAAAAGAAGCACAGGCCGTAAAGGAAGATGCCGAAAAAGCCCAGCGCCCAGACCAGCGCCCATTCCTGCCGACCCTGGGGCAGCGGGATGCCGCCACCGGAAATCAGCATGACGCTGCCGACCACCAGGCCGGCAATGACGAAGCGCAGCGAGGCGACGGCGAGCGGGGCACTGAGTTCCTGGGCGATGACCCGCCCGGCAATCCAGGTGCCGCCCCACATCGCCATTGCTGCCACCAGCTTGGCGTAGGTCAGGGTCCGGGCCTGTTGCGGCACTTAGAGCATTTCCACCGCGAGGGCCGTGGCTTCGCCACCGCCGATGCACAGCGAGGCGACGCCGCGCTTCTTGCCGGTCTTCTTCAGCGCGCCGAGCAGGGTGACGACGATGCGGGCGCCGGAAGCGCCGATCGGGTGGCCGAGCGCGCAGGCGCCGCCATGCACGTTGACCTTGGCCGGATCGAGCTTGAGGTCGTGCAGCGCGGCCATGGCGACGACGGCGAAGGCTTCGTTGACTTCGAACAGATCGACCGATTCTGCGGTCCACCCGGTCTTGGCGAACAGTTTCTGCATGGCGCCGACCGGGGCCGACGGGAACAGTGCCGGCACCCCGGCATGGGTGGTGTGGGCGACGATGCGGGCAACCGGCGCCAGACCCAGCTTGGCGGCCTGCGATTCGCGCATCAGCACCATGGCGGCGGCGCCGTCGGAAATCGACGAAGAGTTGGCGGCGGTGACCGTGCCGTCCTTCTTGAACGCCGGCTTCAGGGTCGGGATCTTGTCCACGTTGACCGCGAACGGGCCTTCGTCCTTGTCGATGACGACATCGCCTTTACGGCCGGCGACGGTGACCGGGGTGATTTCCCAGTCGAAGGAACCGTTGTTGCTGGCTTCGATGGCGCGGGTCGTCGATTGCACGGCGTAGGCATCCTGCGCTTCGCGGGTGAAGCCATAAGTGGCCGCACACTCTTCGGCAAACGTCCCCATCAGGCGGCCGCGGGTCTCCTTGCCGTAGGCATCCTCAAGGCCGTCGAGGAACATGTGGTCCAGCAACTGGCCGTGGCCGAGGCGGTAGCCGCCGCGTGCCTTGGGCAGCAGGTAGGGGGCGTTGGTCATCGACTCCATGCCGCCGACCACGGCGGCGCCGTAGGAGCCGGCGAGGATGCCGTCGTGACCCAGCATGGTGGCCTTCATTGCCGAACCGCAGACCTTGTGGATGGTGGCGCAGCCGGCCGACAGCGGCAGGCCGGCCTGCAGTGCGGCTTGACGGGCCGGCGCCTGGCCCTGGCCGGCCTGGAGGACGCAGCCCATCAGGACTTCTTCGATCAGGTTGGCGTCGATGCCGGCGCGGGCGACGGCGGCCTTGATGGCTTCGGCGCCGAGATTGGCGGCGGTCAGGCCGGCGAAGCCGCCCTGGAAGCTGCCCATGGCGGTACGGGCGGCGGAAACGATGACGATCGGGTCTTGCATGCTGTTTTCTCCTTGCGGTTTGTTATGGGAATGGGGTTAAGGGGGCTCAGGCGTCGAGTGCCAGCAACGCCGCCTCGTAGCGGGTCGGCAGGTCGGTCGGGGTGTCGATGGTGATGCCGAGGTCGTGCATGTGACCGTCCTTGAGGCCGTAGATCCAGCCGTGCACGGTCAGTTTCTGGCCGCGCTGCCAGGCGTCCTGGACGACCGGGTTGTGGCAGACGTTGACCACCTGTTCGAGGACGTTGAGTTCGCACAGACGGTCGTGGCGCTTTTCCGGCGGCAGCGAATCGACGGCGGCGAGGTGCTTGTTGTGCACATCGTGCACATGGCGCAGCCACAGGTCGACGACGCCGACGCGGGCGCGGTTCAAGGCGGCAAGCACGCCGCCGCAGCCGTAGTGGCCGACGACCATGATGTGTTTGACCTTGAGCACGTCGACCGCGTACTGGATCACCGACAGGCAGTTGAGGTCGGTGTGCACGACGACGTTGGCAACGTTGCGATGGACGAAGACCTCGCCCGGCAGCAGGCCGACGATCTGGTTGGCCGGCACGCGCGAGTCGGAACAGCCGATCCAGAGGAATTCCGGGTTCTGCAACTGCGCCAGCTTGTCGAAGTAGGTCGGGTCGATCTCGCGCATCTGGCGCGCCCAGGCGCGGTTGTAGTCGAACAGGTGGCAGAGGTTCTCGTTGCAGTTTTCCTCTTCCGACCAGTTGTCGAGGTCGAGGGCGAGAAAGATGGTGTTCTCGACCGGCGTCGGGTAATAGGCCGGCACTTCGTTGAAGCCGAGTTCGCGGTAGAGCTTCACCGCCATGCGCATGTTCGGCAGGGTGTCGAGCAGCAGGCGCTTGTAGCCGATTTCCTTGGCCGCCTTGATTGCTGCCAGCGCCAGCGCCCGGCCGACGCCGAGGCCGCGTCGCTCGGGATCGACGTAAAGGCGCTTCATTTCGCAGACGCCTTCGGAGAACGGACGCACCCCGACGCAGCCGGCCGGTCGGCCGTCGACTTCGGCGAAGAACAGCCGGCCTGCCGGCGCCGCGTAGGCGCCGGGCAGCGAGGCCATTTCCTGGTCGAAGTTCTGGAAACAGAGGTCGACGCCCAGCCAGGCCGCGTAATTGCGGAAATACTGGCGGACCTGTTCGATGGCCTCGGTGTCGGCGGCGGAAAGCGTGCGCAGGGTGATCTTCATGCTGTGTGGCTCCTGGTAGGCGAAGGCGGGATACCGCTTCGCATTTTTTACGTTGTCCCCGGGGTGGCCGGGGACAATCGCGCATTCTACCTGTGCCGGTAATTATGAATTCAGCGTGTCTCCGCCATCAGTTCGCGACCGATCAGCATGCGGCGGATTTCCGAGGTGCCGGCACCGATCTCGTAGAGTTTAGCGTCGCGCCACAGGCGGCCGGTCGGGTACTCGTTGGTGTAGCCGACACCGCCCAGGGTCTGGATTGCCTCGCCGGCCATCCAGGTCGCCTTTTCGGCGGAGTAGAGGATGGCGCCAGCGGCGTCCTTGCGCAGCGTGCGCGAGTGATCGCTGCTGTCGCAGGCGCGGCCGACGGCATAGACGTAGGCGCGGGTGGCCTGCCAGGTCGAGTACAGGTCGGCAACCTTGCCCTGCATCAGCTGGAAGTCGCCGATCGGCTGGCCGAACTGCTTGCGTTCGTGCAGGTAGGGCACGACCACGTCCATGCAGGCGGCCATGATGCCGAGCGGGCCGCCGCAAAGCACGGCGCGCTCGTAGTCGAGGCCGGACATCAATACCTTGGTGCCGTTGCCGACGCCGCCGAGCACGTTTTCTTCCGGCACTTCGCAGTCATCGAAGAACAGCGGGAAGGTGTTGGAACCGCGCATGCCCAGCTTGTCGAGGTGGGTGCCGTGGCTGAAGCCCTTCATGCCCTTCTCGACGATGAAGGCGGTCATGCCCTTGGCGCCGGCCGCCGGATCGGTCTTCGCGTAGACCACCAGGGTATCGGCGTCGCCGCCGTTGGTGATCCACATCTTGGCGCCGTTGAGCACGTAGCGGTCGCCCTTCTTCTCGGCGCGCAGTTTCATCGAGACGACGTCGGAACCGGCATTCGGCTCGGACATCGCCAGCGCGCCGACGTGTTCGCCGGAAATCAGCTTGGGCAGGTATTTCTGCTTCTGCGCTTCGCTGCCGTTGCGGCGGATCTGGTTGACGCAGAGGTTCGAGTGGGCGCCGTAGGACAGGCCGACCGAGGCCGAGGCGCGCGAGATTTCCTCGAGCGCGACGATGTGCGCCAGGTAGCCCATGTTGGTGCCGCCGTACTCCTCGCCGGCAGTCATGCCGAGCAGGCCCATGTCGCCGAATTTCCGCCACAGGTCGGCGGGGAATTCGTTGACCCGGTCGATCTCGGCGGCGCGCGGCGCGATCTCGGCGTCGGCAAACGCCTTGACGGCGTCGCGCAGCAGGTTGATGTCTTCGCCGAGGGCGAAGTCGAGGCTGGGAATGTTCATGGGTTTGTCTCCGGTTTGTTGTTGGTTGTCTTGCTGTCCGCTTTTCCGTGCATCGCCATGATCGTCTGCTGCATCAGCGCACACAGGGTTTCTTTACCGTCCTTGACGGCGAAGACTTCGGCCTGGGTAACGATCAGCGTGCGGCCGGCACGGACGACCTGGCCGCGGGCGATCAGTTTTTCACCGTCGGCCGGGGCGAGCAGGTTCATCTTGTATTCGACGGTCAGCACCGAGGCGCTGGCCGGTACCGTGGTCATCGCCGCGTAGCCGGCGGCCGAATCGGCAATCATGCCGACGACACCGCCGTGCACGTAGCCGTGCTGCTGTTCGATCCCGTCCCAGTGCGGCACGTGGATTTCCGTGATGCCGTATTCGATCCGCGGCAGCGCCGCGCGGATCAGCGCCATCGCGCTCTGGCGCTGGAAACTGGCGAGGACGCGGGCAGCGAAATCGGGATCGGTGGGCTTGTGCATGGCAGTCGATTTATCTTACGTTGACGTTAACGTAAACCAATCGGCAAAAAAAATCACGCGTTTTTCCTGCGCGTCAGTTCCTTTTCACACTGCTGCTCGAACTGGCCGATTTCGGCGAGCATCGCTTCGATGTCCTCGCGCTGCTGTTCCAGGGCTTCCCGCCGCTTGGACATGACGCGCAGGCATTCCATCAGTTGCGGCGTCTCGTCCTCGGTCGAGTTGTACATGCCGATCAGGTCCTTGATCTCGGCCAGGCTTAGGCCCAGGCGCTTGCCGCGCAGGGCCATTTTCAGGCGGGCGCGGTCGCGGCGGGTGAAAATGCGTTTCTGGCCCTCGCGCTGCGGGGCGAGGATGCCCTGGTCTTCCCAGAAGCGGATGGTGCGCGGGGTGATGGCGAATTCCCGGGCAAGGTCGGAAATGCTGAAAGTGGCCGGCTGGCTCATGATGTCTCCAAGATTGCCGCGAAGTTAAGCAGATGACGGGGCTTTTTTCAATCCGCTACCGTATGGTAACTTGTACAAAAAACGAAACGGAACAGCATGTCCCTCGATTATCCCTTCACAGAGATTCCCGCCGCCGGGGAAGTGCGCGAAGTCGCGCCCGGCATTTTCTGGCTGCGCATGCCGCTCCCGTTTCAGCTCGATCACATCAACCTGTGGCTGATGCGCGACGGCGCCGGCTGGACCATCGTCGATACCGGTTTCCCCGACGATGCCGTGCGCGAAACCTGGCGCGCCATCCTCGACCGACTCGACGGGCCGGTGACACGCCTGATCGTCACCCACTTCCATCCCGATCACCTCGGGCTGGCGACCTGGCTGCTGGCCGAGACCGGTGCCGAGCTGTGGATGACCTCCGGCGAGTTTCTGACCGCCCATGTCGTGTGGAATGAAGTTGCTGGCCACGGCGCGCGTTTCATGGTCGAACAGTTCCGTCAGCACGGCCTCGATGGCGAGCATCTGGCCCGTTTCGAGAAGCGTGGATCGGGCTATCGCAAGGCGGTGCCCGGCTTGCCGGAACACTATCGGCGGATCAAGGCCGGCGATGCGATCCGGATTGGCTGTCACACCTGGCAAACAATCATCGGTTATGGTCATGCGCCGGAGCATCTGGCGCTTTACTGTGCTGAACTTGGCGTGTTAATTTCCGGAGACATGTTGTTGCCAAGAATTTCCACCAACATCAGCGTTTTTGCGGCAACGCCGGACGCCGACGCCCTGCGTTGGTATCTGGCGTCGCTGGACCGGATGGCTGAGGAAGTTCTGCCGCAAACCCTGGTTTTACCATCACACGGTCTGCCCTTCACCGGGGTGCAGGCACGGGTGGGTGCATTGCATGCGCACCACGAAGAACGATTGCATGCGCTTGAGAACAGCTGTGAACACGCGCCGCAGAGCGCAGCCGGGTTGCTCGACGTGTTGTTTGGTCGGGTGCTCGATACACACCAAACGATGTTCGCGATGGGCGAAGCAATTGCCCACCTGAACTATCTGGAACAAGCCGGTCGGCTGTCACGCAGCATCGACGCCGACGGGGTGATTCGCTATTCGCGGTTGCAGCACCAACCCGCCGCGCACTGACAGAGGGAGTTTCAAGATGTCGCAGCAAACCGAAGACCAGGGCCTGAACCTGCCCAATCCGGCCGAAATGGCCAAGACCTATGCCGAGGTGGCACAGCGCGCCTCGCGCATCATCACCCAGTACATGGAAAAGAAGGCCAAGGACGGGGTCGAGGCGCCGGCCGACGAACTCGGCGTGGCCAAGGCCTTCATGGACCTGTCGGCGCGGCTGATGGCCAACCCGTACAAGCTGGCGCAGACCCAGATGAACATGATGTGGGACTACTTCTCGCTGTGGCAGGGTTCCATGATGAAGATGATGGGCATGCCGGGCGCCGCCCCGGTGGCCGCGCCGAAGAAGGGCGACAATCGCTTCAAGGACGAGGAATGGGAACAGCATTTCCTGTTCGACTTCATGAAGCAGTCCTACCTCATCGCCGCTCGTCACATTCATGACACGGTGGCCGATACCGATGGCCTGGATGACGCGACCCAGCAGAAGGTGAATTTCTTCACCCGTCAGTACATCGACGCGCTGTCGCCGTCGAACTTCGCCATGACCAATCCGGAAGTCTTCCGCGAAACGGTCAAGAGCCACGGTCAGAACCTGATCAAGGGCCTGAACAACCTGCTGCACGACGTCGAGGCCGGCGATGGCCAGCTGCGCATCCGGATGACCGACACCTCGGCCTTCGAAATGGGCAAGAACGTTGCCACGACGCCGGGCAAGGTGGTCTTCCAGAACGAACTGTTCCAGTTGATCCAGTACGATCCGAAGACCCCGGACCAGTACAAGAAGCCCTTCCTGATCGTGCCGCCGTGGATCAATAAGTACTACATCCTCGACCTGCGCGAGAAGAACTCCATGGTCAACTGGGCGACCAGCCAGGGCCACACCACCTTCATCATGTCCTGGGTCAACCCGGACGAGAAGCTGGCGCAGAAGTCCTTCGAGAACTACCTGCTCGAAGGTTCGCTGGAAGCGATCAACCAGGTCTGCGCCCACACCGGCGAAGACAGCGTCAACCTGGCCGGCTACTGCCTGGGCGGTACGCTGACCATGACCACGCTGGCCTACATGACCGCCAAGAAGGACAAGCGCGCCAACTCGGCAACCTTCTTCACGACCATGCTCGACTTCTCCGAGCCGGGCGAACTCGGTGTCTTCCTCGATGAAGGCGCGGTTGCCGGACTGGAAAAGAAGATGGCCGAACGCGGCTTCCTCGAAGGTTCGGAAATGGCCGGCACCTTCAACATGCTGCGCGCCAACGACCTGATCTGGTCCTTCGTGGTCAATAACTACCTGATGGGCAAGGATCCGTTCCCGTTTGACCTGCTGTACTGGAACTCGGATTCGACGCGCATGCCGGCAGCGATGCACAGCTTCTACCTGCGCAACATGTACCTGGCCAACCTGCTCAAGGAGCCCGGTGGCATCACCCTGGGCGGCGTCAAGATCGACCTCTCCAAGGTCAAGACCCCGTGCTACTTCATCTCCACGATCGAAGACCACATCGCCCCCTGGAAGAGCACCTACATGGGCGCCCGCCTGCCTTCCGGCAAGACCAAGTTCGTGCTCGGCGGCTCCGGCCACATCGCCGGCATCGTCAATCCGCCGGCGGCCAACAAATACGGCTACTGGACCAATGACGCGACCGACGGCAACCTGCCGGAAAGCCCGGAAGAGTTCCTGGCCGGTGCCACCCAGAATGCCGGTTCGTGGTGGACGCACTGGCATGAGTGGGTGACCAGCCTGCCGGGCGGCTCGGCCAAGGTGCCGGCCCGTCAGCCGGAAGCCGGTGCGCTCAAGGTCATCGAACCGGCCCCGGGCAGCTACGTCAAGTTCCGTCTGGACACCCAGAAGAAGGACTGACCGGCATTTCTGCCGAGATCATGGGGAGGGCTGCGGCCCTCCCTTTTTTCATTGTGAAAAGGCGTTTGCCATTTGTTACATATCTCCGTTATGCCTGTCTGCGGTGCGTGCTAATCTGAACTGGTCACTCGTCGAACAAGCAAGGAGAGAACAATGAAAAATACGATACTGATGCTCAGTGCAGCCAGCCTGGTCCTCACGGGTTGCGCCAACATGGATGAAACCCAGCGCCACACCGGTACCGGTGCGGCGATAGGAGCCGTCGCCGGGGCGGTTCTCGGCGCGGCAACTTCGAACCGCTCGGATCGTGGTGAAGGAGCGCTGATCGGTGCTGCTGCCGGTGCGGCTATCGGCGCCGGTGGTGGTTACCTGTGGTCGAAGCGGATGCAGGAACAGAAAGCAGCGATGGAGCAGGCGACTGCCGGCACCGGCATCGACGTCACGCAGACGGCCGATAATCGCCTGAAGCTGGAGATTCCCAGCGATGTTTCCTTCGATTCCGGTCGTTACGACATCAAGCCGTCCTTGCGTCCGGTCCTCGACAAGCTGGCGCAGGGGCTGACCCAGCATCCGGTGACCCGGGTGACCATCATCGGCCATACCGACAGTGTTGGCTCCGATGCGGTCAATAACCCGCTGTCGGTGAATCGGGCGGCGGCCGTGCGCGATTACTTGGCACCGCGCGGTGTCGCCTCGTCGCGGATCGCCATCGATGGTCGTGGTTCGCGTGAACCGATTGCCGACAATGCCACCGCCCAGGGACGGGCGATGAACCGCCGGGTCGAGATTTTCATCGCCGAAACCAGCGCTAACTGATTCCGCGTCTACCCCCAGCCAAGCCCGCCGAGTGCGGGCTTGTCAACGTCCGGGCAGGGGGAGTTGCGGCAAGGCCGGCAATTCGATGGCGTCGAGCATGTTCTTGACGATCAGCCCGAGCTCGGTGTCGCCGGTGATTTCCAGTTCGCGGTTGAAAAACAGCGTGTCCGGGTCTTCCTGGCGGGCGAGCAACTGCAGGAAGGCCGACAGGTTGGCGGCGAACGCCAGGTCGGGTTCGCGCTGGGCCTGGAAAACCGGGCGGAACATGCCGTTGCGGAAGGTATAGTTGGCTTCGCCGCCGGTATCGAGGACGCGGACGCGGAACAGCTTGTCTTCCAGTGCCGCCAGTTCGCTTTCGGGCAGCAGTTTGAGTTTGAGGGCGGCGTTCAGTGCGCCGACCAGGGCCAGCGTATGCGGCCATTGCGGCAGCTTGTGGCCGAAGCGGGCGATGAAGGCCGGCAGGCGGAAACGGGGAATGACGAAGTTCGGGCTCATGCGGTGACTCCGGGAAGTTCGTTGGCGGAATGTACCGCAATACCGGCGTCGCCGTGCCAGTAGCCGTTGACCAGGCCGCTTTCGCTCCAGGTCGAGGTGTCGGGCGCGGTGACTTGTCCGCTTCCGGCGGCGGCAAAGGCAGCGATGATTTCGGCCATGTGCTTCTTCTGTGGGCTGAGGCGGATAATGTCGATGCCGATCTCGCGCAGCGCCGGCATGTCGCCGAGCAGGCTGTAGGTCTGCGCCGACATCGTCTGGATCCCGTTGATGGTCAGGAATTCCTGGCCTTCGCGAGTGCGCAGGGTCAGTCCTTCCTCATGGTCGAGGCACTTGAACTGGCAATCGTCCTTGTTCAGGTCGTAATGACGGGCGGTGAAGCAGCGTGCCGAAAAGGCCAGCGGCAGTTTGCCGAAGGCGAAGACCTCAGTCTCGACGCCGGCCGGCCGGTAACGATGCAGGTGCTCGATCATCTGGCGCGAGGCTTCCAGCGGCGGTACCCAGCGGCACATGCCGTAGCGGGCGAAGGTGGCCAGCGTTTCCTCGTTGTAGATGTTCAGGTGCGGCCCGGCGACAAAGGGTTTGCCACAAACCAGATTGACCGCGCCGAGGTCGTTGGCTTCGACCTTGCAGCCTGCGTCGTCGACCAGGCGGCGGAGGGCCTTCAGGTCACTCTCCGATTCGAGCAGGGCCTGCGCCGAAACGATGACTTCCTTGCCGGCGTCGGTCAGGTCGCGGGCCAGGCCGATCCAGTCGCTGGTGCGCAACTGCTGGCGCCGGGAACAGACCACTTCACCGACATGGATGACGTCGAGGGCCGGGTTTTGGGCCATTTCCGCGTAAAAGGCCATGACTTCGGCCTTGGGCCAGAAGTAGAGCAGGGGGCCGAGCGACAGTTTCATGCTTATCTCCACGGCCGGTTGTAGGCGCCGAGCGTCGCCTGGCTGCCTTCGGAAACCTTGGCCAGTTCGCTTTGCCAGGCCGGCTTGACGTGGTAGCGCGCGTCGCCTTCGCGCAGCGCATCGAGTGCGGCGCGCAGGGTTCGGGTCACCTGGGTGACGTAGGTCGGGCTGCGCTGCCGGCCTTCGACCTTGATCGCGCGCACGCCGATCTTGAGGATATCGGGCAGGATGGACAGGACGTTGAGGCTGGTCGGTTCCTCAAGCGCGTAATAGGTTTCGCCCTGCACGTCGAAGCGGCCCTTGCACAGCGTCGGGTAGCCGGCCGGTTCGTCGTCGCCGAAGCGGTCGATGAGGATGCCGTTGAGCCGGGTTTCCATGGCGCCGGGCTGCTTGTCCCACTTGACGTACTTGGCCGGCGAGCAGGCGCCGACGGTATTCGGCGACTCGCCGCAGGCGTACGACGACAGCCAGCAGCGACCCTCGTTCATCACGCACAGGCTACCGAAACCGAAGACTTCGATTTCCACCGAGGTATTCCGGATCACATGCTCGACCTGGGCCAGCGTCAGCACGCGCGGCAGGACGGCGCGCCGGATGTTGAATTCGCGCTGGCAGAAATTGATCGCCTCGTAGCTGGTCGCCGACCCTTGGACCGACAGGTGCAGCCGTTGTTGCGGATGACGGCGGGTGGCGTAATCGAGCAGGCCGACGTCGGCCAGGATGATCGCATCGACGCCGAGGTCGACGGCGGCATCGACCGCCTTGTGCCAGTCGGCGGTACGCCCGGCCTGCGGGAAGGTGTTGATCGCCAGCAGGATTTCGCGGCCTTTGCCGTGGGCGTAGCGGATACCGTCGCTCATGCCTTTCTGGTCGAAGTTCAGACCGGCGAAATTACGCGCATTGGTATCGTTCTTGAATCCGAGATAGACGGCGTCGGCGCCATTATCCACGGCTGCCTTGAGCGCCGGCAGGCTACCAGCGGGGCAAACGAGATCGGGCAAGGTGGGCATGAGAAACATTCATTCCGGAGAAGGGGGAAAGTATAGCCAGTGCGCCGGGCCAGCCATTGATCCTCATCAAAGCCCTGGCTCGTGCTAGGATTCCGGCAACATTCCTGCATCGGCATTCAGCATCCATGTCCCAGAATCACGTTCTCGTTGTCGACGACGAAGCCATCAACCTGATGCTGATCGAGGATTTTCTCGAGCAGGAAAAGCTGGCTCTAGAGTTGTTCAGCGATCCGCTGCAGGCCTGGCAGCGACTGGCCGAGCCGGGCAGCGATTTCTCGCTGGTCGTGCTCGACCGGATGATGCCCGGCATGGACGGTATCGAACTGTTGCGCCGGATCAAGGCCGACCACCGTTTCGAAGACGTGCCGGTGATCATGCAGACGGCCGCCTCGGCACCGGAGCAGGTGCGCGAGGGGCTGGAGGCCGGGGCTTACTACTACCTGACCAAGCCGTATGCACCGGAAGCGCTGATTTCGATTGTCCGTGCTGCCCTTGACGACCGGCGGGCCCGGGCTTCGTTGCGCACCCGGGCGGCCCGCCTCGAGGAAGCGCAGAAGCTGCTGGTCGGCGCCGAGTACGGTTTTGCCACGCTGGAGGAAGTCTCCTGTCTGGTGCCGGTCCTGGCCGCCCTGTGCCCGGATCCGGACCGCGTCGCGCCGGGCCTGTCGGACCTGATGCTCAACGCCGTCGAGCACGGTAACCTGGGTATCACCTATCGTGAAAAATCGCTGCTCAAGTGGGATGGCGACTGGGAGGCAGAAATCCGCCGCCGGCTCAACATTGCACCGTTCAGTGGTCGGCGGGCGACGATCCAGGTGACATGCAGTACCGAGGCGATCAGTTTCCGCATCACCGATGAAGGTGAGGGCTTCGACTGGCAGAAATTCCTCGATTTCGACCCCGAGCGGGCTTTTGATCCCAACGGGCGCGGTATCGCGATGGCGCGGCTGACCAGTTTTTCCAGTCTTGAATACGAAGGCCGCGGCAACATCGTGACCGCCCGCGTCATTCTGTCACCACGTCCCTGAGGTTCTTAGCGCAGGACGATGGTTGGCTTGTAGCCGAGTGCGCTGCGGATGCGTTCGGCGATATTTTCGGCTGCCGGGCGTGAGGCATAGGGGCCGAGCTGCAGACGGTGCAGGCCGTTGGCCCGGACGATGTGCATTTCTTCCCTGACCCAGTCGAGTTCGCCGACCAGATGGCGCTTCAGGTTGTCGGCGTTGTCGGCATTGGCGAAGGCGCCGAGCTGCAGGTAAACCCCTGCCGGCAGAGCGTTTTCCACTACCGGCGGGCTGACTGCCGGCTGCGGCGGCGGTGCCACCTGGGCGTAGCTGGTGCTGCTGCCGGTCGGGACGATGGCCTCGACTTCGACCTGGGCGCTGCCGTTGCGGATGATGTCCAGTTTGTGCGCGGCGGTATAGGAGAGGTCGATGATGCGTCCGGCGTGGAAGGGGCCGCGATCGATGACGCGAACGACGACCGAGCGCCCGTTCTGCAGATTGGTGACGCGGGCATACGACGGCAGGGCCAGCGTCGGGTGAGCGGCGGTCATGGCGAACATGTCGTAGGGTTCGCCGATCGAGGTTTTCTGACCGTGGAATTTCTTGCCGTACCAGCTGGCCAGGCCACGGGCCTTGTACGGGCGGACCGAGGTGTTTGGCTCGTAGCGTTTGCCGAATACTTCGTACGGCCGCAGTGCCGGCCGGTGCAGCGGCTCCCAGCGCGGTACCGCGTCGGGGATCTGGTCCAGGTTGTCCGGAATCTCGCTGGCCGGGCCGTCATCCTTGTAATAACCGCCGCCGCGCGGGGTGGCAACCGGCGGCGGGGGTGCCGGGCGGCTGGTACCAGCGCTCGGGGTCGCCGGCGCGCTGCTGGCCGGCCGCTCCGGCTGACTGCCGCAGGCGGCGAGCAATAGGGTGAAAGTCAGGGGGGCCAGCAGGCGAAGGGAAGCGGTCATTTCTTTACCAGCATGCGGTGGGTATGGATGCTCATCAGGATGCCGACGCCGAGCATCAGGGTCAGCAGCGCGGTGCCGCCGTAGCTGATGAAGGGCAGCGGGACGCCGACCACCGGCAGGATACCCGAGACCATGCCCATGTTGACGAAGGCGTAGATGAAGAAGACCAGGGTCAGGGCCGCAGCCAGCAGGCGCGAGAACATGGTCGGCGCAGCGGCGGCGATCATCAGCCCGCGGCCGATCAGCAGCGTGAACAGGATCAGCAGGATACCGTTGCCGAGCAGGCCCCATTCCTCGGAAAAGACGGCGAAGATGAAGTCCGTGTGTTTTTCCGGGATGAATTCCAGGTGGGTCTGGGTGCCGTTCAGGTAACCCTTGCCGACGCCGCCGCCCGAGCCGATGGCGATGGTCGACTGGATGATGTGATAGCCGGCGCCAAGCGGGTCCGAGGTCGGGTCGAGCAAGGTCAGTACGCGCCGTCGCTGGTAGTCGTGCAGCATGTTCCAGGCAAAAGGCATGGCGGCGCCGGCGGCAGCCCCCAGGCCGAGCATGATCTTCCACGGCAGGCCAGCGAAGAAGATGACGAAGAAGCCGGCGGCGCCGATCAGCAGCGAGGTGCCGAGGTCAGGCTGCTTGAGCACCAGGGCGATAGGGATCAGTAGAATCGCCGTGGCAACGGCGAAATGCCGGGCACGCAGCATCGACTCATGCTTGTGGAAATACCAGGCCAGCATCAGCGGCATGGCGATCTTCATGATTTCGGACGGCTGGATGCGCGCCACGCCGAGCGAAATCCAGCGGCGCGAGCCATTGACCACGATGCCGAACAGCGCGACACCGATCAGCAGGACGACGCCGAGTACATAGAGCGGGACGGCAAAGCGCATCAAGGTCTGGGGTGGCGTCCGGGCGACGACCAGCATGACGACGGTCGATGCAGCGATGTTGATCAACTGCTTGTCCAGTTTCCAGAAGCCGTCGCTGGCGGTTGCCGAATAGATGGTCATCAGGCCGATGCCCATCAGCGCCATGACGATCAGGAAGAGCGGCATGTCGAGGTGGGCCAGGATGTTCTGGATGATGCGCTTAATGAGCTTCATCGGTGCTCTCCTGAATCAGGTCGATGGCTTCCTCTTCATCCGGGCTGTCGACTTCCGGTGCCGGGCCGCCCGGGCGCTTGCCGGTCAGGTGGTAGTCGAACAACTGGCGGGTGATTGGTGCCGCCGATTGGGCACCGAAACCGCCGTTTTCGACCATCACGGCGACGACGATCTTCGGGTTGTCCACCGGGGCAAAGGCGACGTACCAGGAGTGGTCGCGCAGGCGTTCGCGAACCTGGCCGGCAACATATTTCTGGCCGCTTTTCAGGCTGAAGACCTGGGCGGTTCCGGTCTTGCCGCCGGAATCATAGGCGGCGCCGGCGAAGACGCGGGCACCGGTACCTTCCTTGACGACCCCGGCCATGCCGCGCTTGATTACGTCGACATGTTCGCGCTTGAGTGCAATCTGGCGGATCGGCTGCGGTTCGACCATGCGCACCTCGCCGGTGGTCGGGTTGGTGATCGAATGGACCAGGTGCGGCCGGAAAACCTGGCCATAATTGAGTACGTTGGCCAGAGCATGCGCCATGTGCAGGGTCGAATAGGCGTTGTATCCCTGGCCGATGCCGATCGAGATGGTCTCCCCGGGATACCATTTCTGCTGTTCGCGTTTCTTGAAGCGGCGCTGCTTCCATTCGGGTGACGGCAGGATGCCGGTCGCCTCGCCGGGAATGTCGATTTCCGTCCGTCGGCCGAGGCCGAGGTCGCCCATGAAGCGGGCGATGTTGTCGATGCCCATGTCGTTGGCCAGGACGTAGTAGTAAGTGTTGCACGAGACGACGATGGACTTGTGCATGTCGACCATGCCGTGACCGCCGACCTTGTCGTCCATGAAACGACGGTTGCCGAAATTGAAGAAGCCGGGGTCGGCGATGGCCTGGCCGGGGGTGCGTTTGCCCGTGGTCAGTGCGCCCAGTGCCATCAGCGGCTTGAAGGTCGAACCCGGCGGATAGGTACTGTAGATGGCACGGTTGAGCAGGGGTTTGTCCGGATGATTGTTCAGCTCATCCCAGTCGTCGAAGCGGATGCCGTCGACAAACAGGTTGGGGTCGAAGGCGGGCGAGGAAACCAGGGCAAGCACGGCGCCGTTGCTGGGGTCGATGGCGGCCAGCGAGCCGCGGCGACCACCAAAGGCCTGCTCGGCAACCCGCTGCAACTCGGCATCCAGCGTCAGCTTCAGATTGTTGCCGGGGGTCGGCGGCGTTTGCGAGAGGACGCGCACGGCACGGCCGCCGGCATCGACTTCGACCTGTTCGTAACCGGCGGTGCCGTGCAGTTCGAATTCGTAATGCGCTTCCAGGCCGATCTTGCCGATATGCTCGGTGCCCTTGTAGTTCGCGCCATGCCCGCTGGCCTCGATCATCTCCTTGTCCTTGGTGTTGATCCGGCTGATGTAGCCGATCGCATGCGCGGCCAGCGAGTTTTCCGGATACTGGCGGAACAGCCTGGCCTTGACCTCGACGCCAGGGAAGCGATAGCGATGGGCGGCAAAGCGGGCGACTTCCTCGTCGGTCAGGCGGGTACGGATGGGAATGGATTCGAAGTTTTTCGACTCCTCGAGCAGGCGTTTGAAGCGTCGCCTGTCCTTGAGCTGGATTTCGACGATCTCGCCCAGCTGGTCGATGGTTTCTTCGAGGCCCAGGGTTTTCGATGGGGTGATTTCAAGCGTGAACGCCGAGTAGTTGCGCGCCAGGATGACCCCGTTACGGTCTTCGATATTGCCACGGTTGGGCATCACCGGGACCAGCGAGATGCGATTGCTTTCGGCGCGCGTCGCGTAGTACTCGTGCTGCAGCACCTGCAGATAGAAAAAGCGGCCGAAGAGCAGGGCAAAACACAGCAGCACGAAGCTGCCGGCGATGACCAGGCGGTTGCGGAAGCGATCCGAGTCCTGTTCGCTGTGATGGAAGTCGTTCATTGCCGACGGCGGTCAGAGCGGACGGTTTTCGTCCCGCTCGACCGGCTGATATTGCGGCAGCAGTAGCAGGAAGGTGGCGGGAATCCACAGGAAGGTGGCGATCAGCGGACCGATCAGGAACCCCCACCCCGGGAAATCGGCGCCGGCCAGCATGCGCATGGCGAGCTGGATGAACTGGCTGGCCAGCAGCATGGGCAGCACCTGCAAAGCCTGCTGGGCCAGCGGGAACCACAGGATACGCCGGGACTGGCTGGCGGCGATGTAGGCCAGCAGGACGTAAGCCAGGCAATGCTGGCCGAGCGCGGCGCCGTCGGCGACATCCATCATCAGGCCGAGGACGAAGGCCCAACCCATGCCGACGCGACGCGGTTCGCGGATGCTCCAGAAGCACAGCACCAGTGCAACCCAATCAGGGATGCCGGGCCATTGAGCGGTTGGCAGGAAATTCAGCAGCAGGGCGGTGAGCAGGCTGAAGGCGATGAACCAGGGCCGGACCGGTAGCAGGATGCGCGATGAGGAGAAGGTTGGCTGCATCAGTTTGCTCCCGCCTTGACGGGGGTGCCCGTGTTGCCGCTACGCCCGGTTGCGTCGGGTGGGCGGGGGGCTTGCGGCTGGCGTGGCGAGAGGACCAGGACTTCGCCGAAATTCTCGACGGCGGCTACAGGTGCGCACAGGATGCGGGCGAAGGCGTAGGAGTGTTCGCGCTCGATGCTGACCACACGGGCAACCGGAAAGCCGGGTAGGTAGATGCCGTCGAGCCCTGAGGTGACCAGCAGGTCGCCTTCCTGGATGTCGGCGTTGGCCGGGATGTAGCGCAATTCGAGTCGTCCTTTGCCCAGGCCGAAAACCACAGAGCGCTGGCCGGTACGAACCACTTGGACAGGTACCGTCTGGTCCTTGTCGGTGATCAGGGTGATTTCCGACGAGAACGGGAAGGTCCGGGTGACCTGGCCGACCACCCCGGATTCGTCGATGGCCGGTTGGCCGGCAACGATGCCGGATTGCTGCCCCTTGTCCACGATGATCTTGTGCGAGAAGGGGTCGCGGGCCGTGTACATGATCTGGGCCACTTCGCCCTTGGCTTTTTCCCGCTCCTTGACCGCCAGCAGTTTGCGCAGGCGCTCGTTTTCCTTCTCCAGGTGTTCCAGGCGCTGCAAGTTCGGTGCGGTTTGCAGCTGCGTTTGCTTGAGGCCGGTGTTTTCCTCAAGCAAGTCGTCCAGCCCGCGCAGGTAGCCGAGTGCGTTGTCGACCAGGCTGCCCGGCGTCTGGGCGATGCGCTGGATCGGATCGGTGACCAGGGCAATGCTCTGGCGCAGCAGGTCGAGGCTTTTCAGTCGCAGGTCGACGACGAACAGCGCCAGCGAGATCGCGACATAGAAAGTCAGAAGGGCCAGCGGTGCTGGCCCTCGCTTGAAGAAAGGCGGTGGAGCGTGGTCGGTGCCAGCCATCGCGATCAATCCTGCAGGCTTGCGGTCGACGCGTTAATCCGAGGCAAAGATGCTGCCCAGCTTGTCCATCTTTTCCAGCGCCATGCCGCAGCCGCGGGCGACGCAGGTCAGCGGTTCGTCGGCAACGATTACCGGCAGGCCGGTCTCTTCCATCAGCAGGCGGTCGAGATCGCGCAACAGGGCACCACCGCCGGTCAGGACCATGCCCTTTTCGGCGATGTCGGCGCCGAGTTCCGGCGGCGTCTTTTCCAGCGCCGACTTGACGGCGGAAATGATCTGGTTGAGCGGGTCGGTCAGCGCTTCGAGGATTTCGTTCGACGAGATCGTGAACTTGCGCGGGATACCTTCGGCCTTGTTGATGCCGGAGACTTCCATTTCCTTGACTTCGGCGCCGGGGAAGGCCGAGCCGATGGTCTTCTTGATGTTTTCGGCGGTGTTTTCGCCGATCATCATGCCGTAGTTGCGGCTGATGTAGTTGATGATCGCTTCGTCGAGCTTGTCGCCGCCGACGCGCACCGAACCGGCATAGACCATGCCGCCGAGCGAGATGACACCGACTTCGGTAGTGCCGCCGCCGATGTCGACGACCATTGAGCCGGTCGCGTCGGAAACCGGCAGGCCGGCGCCGATCGCCGCGGCCATCGGTTCCTCGATCAGGTACACCTGGCTGGCGCCGGCGCCGAGGGCCGATTCGCGGATCGCGCGGCGTTCGACCTGGGTCGAGCCGGACGGCACGCAGATGATGATCCGCGGGCTCGGCGAAAACAGCTTCGAGTCGTGCGCCTTCTTGATGAACTGCTTGAGCATCTGCTCGGTGACGGTGAAGTCGGCGATCACGCCATCCTTCATCGGCCGGATGACGGTGATGCTGCCGGGGGCCTTGCCAAGCATTTCCTTGGCCTCCTTGCCGACGGCCTGGATGGTTTTCTTGGCGTTGGGGCCGCCTTCGAGGCGGATCGCAACGACCGACGGCTCATCGAGGACGATCGAGCGGCCACGCACGTAAATCAGCGTATTGGCCGTGCCGAGGTCGATGGCGAGGTCGTTGGAAAAATACTTGGAGAGGAATCCGAACATCTGTTGAGCTCCGCGCGGGGGATGCGGTAGATAAAGCTTTTATGATACCTTACAACGCTTTCGTTTTTAAGACTTTGTGCGCTGCAAAAAGTCTTTTTCAAGCCATGTCGCTTACTTCAGAACAGGTTAAACGGATCGCCCATCTCGCCCGCATCGAGGTCAGCGAATCCGAGGCTCTGACCACCCAGGGCCATCTCAACGGCATCTTCGAACTGATCGAGCAGATGCAGGCCGTCGACACCACCGGCGTCGAGCCGATGGCGCACGCCCAGGACGTCTCGCAACGCCTGCGTCCCGACGCCGTCAGCGAGGCCGACCGGCGCGCCGCCTACCAGGCCGTCGCACCGGAAACCGAGGCCGGTCTCTATCTCGTGCCGAAGGTGATCGAATGATCGACAAGACACTCAAGCAACTGTCGCAGGCCCTGGCAGCCAAGGAAGTCTCCAGCGTCGAACTGAGCACGCTGTTTCTCGACCGGATCGAGCGTCTGAACCCCGACATCAACGCCTTCGTCACCGTCGACCACGAAAAAACGCTGGCCATGGCCGCTGCGGCCGATGCCCGCATTGCTGCCGGCACGGCCGGTCCGCTGACCGGCATCCCCATCGCCCAGAAGGACATCTTCTGCGCCGAAGGCTGGCGCACCACCTGCGGCTCGAAGATGCTTGCCGACTTCGTTGCGCCCTATGACGCGACGGTGATCGAAAAGATGCATCGCGATGCCGGCCTGGTGTCGCTGGGCAAGACCAACATGGACGAATTCGCCATGGGGTCGTCGAACGAGACTTCGTTCTTCGGCCCGGTGAAGAACCCCTGGGATCGCCAGCGCGTCCCCGGCGGTTCGTCCGGCGGTTCGGCCGCGGCGATTGCCGCCCGTCTGGCACCGGCGGCGACCGGCACCGACACCGGCGGTTCGATCCGCCAGCCGGCCGCCTTGTGCAACCTGACCGGCCTCAAGCCGACCTACGGCGTGGTCTCGCGCTACGGCATGATCGCTTATGCCTCGTCGCTCGACCAGGGCGGCCCGATGGGCGCCACCGCCGAGGATTGCGCGCTGCTGCTCAACACCATGGCCGGTTTCGACGCGCGCGATTCGACCTCGCTCGAACGCCCGGCCGAGGATTACACGCGCAGCCTCGAGCAGCCGCTGGCCGGTCTGCGCATCGGCCTGCCCAAGGAATTTTTCGCCGCCGGCTGCGACGCCGGGGTGATGGACGCGGTGCAGGAAGCGATCAACGAATACCGCCGGCTCGGCGCGACCATCGTCGACGTCTCGCTGCCCAACTCGCACCTCTCGGTGCCGGCCTACTACGTCATTGCGCCGGCTGAGGCGAGCTCGAACCTGAGCCGCTTCGACGGCGTCCGCTACGGTTACCGTGCGCCGGATTACGGCAACCTCGACGACATGTACATGAAGACGCGGGCGCAGGGGTTTGGCGAAGAGGTCAAGCGCCGCATCCTGATCGGCGCCTACGTCCTGTCGCACGGCTACTATGATGCCTACTACCTGCAGGCGCAGCGTATCCGCCGCTTGATCGCCAACGATTTCGTCGACGCCTTCAAGTCCTGCGATGTGATCCTCGGGCCGACCTCGCCGACGACCGCGTTCAAGCTCGGCGAGAAATCCGCCGACCCGGTGCAGATGTACCTGTCCGATATCTACACCATCGCCGTCAACCTCGCCGGCCTGCCCGGCATGGCGCTGCCTTGCGGATTCTCCGGTGGCCTGCCGGTTGGCCTGCAGCTGATCGGCAACTACTTCGACGAGGCTCGTCTGCTCAACGTCGCGCATCGCTACCAGCAAGCGACCGACTGGCATCAGCGGCGTCCTCAGGGTATCGAATAAGATGCGCGGCACTGTCTTCGCGCTGGTCGGTGCCGCCCTGCTGGCGGCCTGTGCCTCGCCGCCGCCAGCGCCCGAGCCGGTGCCGGAGCCGGCACCGCCGGTGGCTGAGGAAACGCCGAAATTCAAGAATTCGACCTTGAAGTACCTGGCCAACCGTAACCTGAAGCCGCAGCCGACCCGGCCGCTCAACGTCCGCTCGCGTTGCTCGCACAGCGATGCGATCGGTACCGTGACCCGGCTCAATCTGCTGGTCAAGGAAGCCGAAGTGAAATCCTTCGATGCCCAGGTCAGCATGAAGGGGCGCGGTAGTTGCAACTTCAACATGAAGGATTTTGCCCAGGACGCGAAGCTGCCGCAGGTGCTGTTGCGGCACAAGCAGGAGAGCAACTGCACCGTGCGCATGTGGGAGCAGGAGCACAAGGTGACCATCGCCTTCAACAGTTGCCCCAAATCCTGCGAAGGCAAGGCTTTCGAATACCTCTGGCCGGTCGTCGTCGATGCACGCAACGGTCGCTGTCACTGAACGGAACTAAGCATGAGTCAATGGGAAGTTGTCATCGGTATCGAGACGCACGCACAACTGGCGACCGTTTCGAAAATTTTCTCGGGTGCCTCGACCGCCTTTGGTGCCGCACCGAACACTCAGGCCTGTGCCGTTGATCTGGCGCTGCCCGGCGTGCTGCCGGTGCTCAACCGCCAGGCCGTCGAATGCGCGATCCGCTTCGGCTTGGCCATCGGCGCCCACGTTGCCCCGAAGTCGGTGTTTGCGCGCAAGAACTACTTCTACCCCGACCTGCCCAAGGGCTACCAGATCAGCCAATTCGAACTGCCGGTGGTGCAGGGCGGCGCGATCACCGTCCAGGTGGGCAGCGGCGACAAGGCTTACGAAAAAACGGTCAACCTGACCCGCGCCCACCTCGAGGAGGATGCAGGCAAGTCGCTGCACGAGGATTTCCACGGCAAGTCGGGCATCGACCTCAATCGTGCCGGCACGCCGCTGCTCGAAATCGTCACCGAGCCCGACATGCGCTCGTCCGACGAGGCCGTCGCCTACGCCCGCGCATTGCATGCGCTGGTACGCTGGATCGGCATTTGCGACGGCAACATGCAGGAGGGCTCGTTCCGCTGCGACGCCAACGTGTCCGTGCGTCGCCCCGGTGCCCCCTTTGGTACGCGCCGCGAGATCAAGAACCTGAATTCCTTCCGTTTCCTCAAGGAGGCCATTGATTTCGAGGTGCAGTGGCAAATCAACGAGATCGAGGAAGGCCGCGCCATCCAGCAGGCGACCGTGTTGTTCGATCCGGACAGTGGTGAAACGCGGATGATGCGCAGCAAGGAAGACGCACACGACTACCGTTACTTCCCCGATCCGGACTTGCTGCCGCTGGTCATCTCCGATGACTGGGTCGCGCGGGTCAAGGGCGAATTGCCCGAACTGCCGGTACAGAAGCGCCAGCGTTTCATGGAGCAACTCGGCTTGTCCGCCTATGACGCGACGACGCTGACCGCCAGCCAGGAAATCGCCGATTTCTACGAGGCCACCGTTGGTGTTGCCGGTCAGGCCTCGGCCAAGCCGTGTGCCAACTGGGTCATGGTCGATCTTGCTGCCCGCCTGAACAAGGACGGCCTGGAGATCGCCCAGTCGCCGGTGTCATCGCAGCAACTGGGCGGCCTGGTGGCGCGCATCGCCGACAACACCATCTCCAACAACATCGCCAAGAAGGTTTTCGAGGCGCTGTGGAATGGCGAAGGCGCGAGTGCTGACGAGATCATCGACCAGCAGGGCCTGAAGCAGATCACCGACAGCGGTGCCATCGAGTCGCTGGTCGACGAGGTGCTGGCTGCCAATGCGGCCAATGTGGCCGAGTATCGCGCCGGCAAGGAAAAGGCGTTCAACGCGCTGGTCGGTCAGGTGATGAAGGCGGCCAAGGGCAAAGCCAACCCGCAGCAGGTCAACGAACTGCTGAAGAAGAAGCTGGGGGCTTAACGTTCGGCGGGCTGGGCGCTTGAGCGCCCGGTCAGCTGGAAGTAACGCTGGCGGTCGCTGTCGTATTTGCTGCGGATGGCTTCCAGTTCCTTGCGCTTGACCTGGATCAGCTCCTGCTGCAGGCGGATTTCGTGGCCGACGGTGCGCAGCTTGGTGTCGAGTTCGGGCGGCATCGCCTTGCGTTTGTAGAACTCGGCTTCTTCGGCCAGCTTGCGTTGCGATTTCTGCAAGTCGGTGATCTTGGCCGTGGCCGTCTGGATGGTCAGCTGGACATCGCCTTCCGCTTTGCGCTGGGCCATGTCGATGTCTTCGGCCGTGGCATAGGTGGTCAGCAGCGCCTGGTCGATGCGCCGCTGTTCGAGGCGTTTTTCCTCTTCTTCTTTCTTGCGTTGCGCTTCGGCGGCAGCGGCCGCTTTCTGTTCCGGGGTCAGCGGTGCGGCGACGTCGCGGATCGGGTTGCCGGCCCGGTCGAAAACCCGGTAGGCCAGGCCGCGACATTGTTGCGGCAACATGTCGGCGCAGATGCGGCGACCGCTGGCGGGTTCGGTACAGCAGAACAATTCGCCTGCCGCCGCCCACACCGGAGCGGCCAGCAAGCTCAACAGGAGGGCGACGACGGCCCTAGACATCGACCCCGTAGCGTTCGCGGTAGGCGGCGACGGCAGCCCGGTGTCCGGCGAACTCGGCATGGTGTTCGAGGTAGGTCATCAGGTCGCGCAGGCCGGCGACGGCAACTACCGGGATGCCGTAGTCGCGCTGGACTTCCTGAACCGCAGACAACTCGCCCTGGCCGCGCTCCTGGCGGTCTAGGGCAATCAGGACGCCGGCCGGCGTGGCGCCGGCGGCACGGATCAGTTCGACCGATTCGCGCACCGAAGTGCCGGCCGAAATCACGTCGTCGACAATCAGCACGCGGCCGCTCAGCGGGGCGCCAACGATGGTGCCGCCCTCTCCATGATCCTTGGCTTCCTTGCGATTGAAGGCGAAAGGATAGTTGCTGCCTTCGGTGGCCAAGGCGATGGCGATTGCGGCGACCAGCGGAATGCCCTTGTAGGCCGGGCCAAACAGCATGTCGAAGTCGACGCTGCCAGCCTTGGCGGCTTTCGCGTAGAATCCGGCGAGACGCCCGAGGGACGCGCCATCGTTGAACAGGCCGGCATTGAAGAAGTAGGGCGACAGCCGCCCGGCCTTGGTCTTGAATTCGCCGAAACGCAGCACCTCGCATTTCAGGGCGAACTCGATGAAATCCTGACGAAAATCCATAAATCTCCAGTTCCAGTCTGGAAAACGACCGGTATTAATGCAATGTTACGCATCATCTCCCTGAACCTCAATGGCATCCGCTCGGCCTGGAGCAAAAACCTGCTGCCCTGGCTGCAACAGCAGCAGGCCGACATCGTCTGTCTGCAGGAACTGAAAGCCCAGGCGGCTGATCTGATTGCCGAGATGCGGGCGCCTGATGGCATGCACGCTGCGTATCACCATGCCGAGAAAAAAGGCTACAGCGGTGTTGGCGTCTGGAGTCGGTCGGCGCCGGTGAGTGTGATCGAGGGGTTCGATGGCGGCGAATTCGACGCCGAAGGCCGTTATCTGCGCGCCGATTTCGGCAATCTGTCGGTGATCTCGCTTTATCTGCCGTCCGGTTCTTCCTCGCCGGAGCGCCAGGAAGCCAAGTTTCGCTTTCTCGATGTCTTCCTGCCCAAGATGCAGGCGTTGCGCGCCGAAGGCCGGGAAATCGTGCTGTGTGGCGACTGGAATATCGCGCACAAGGAAATCGATCTGAAAAACTGGAAGTCGAATCAGAAAAACTCGGGTTTCCTGCCGGAAGAGCGCGCCTGGCTGACCCGGGTGTTCGACGAGCTGGGCTGGGTCGACGTCTATCGCCAGCTTCATCCCGAAGCGACCGCCGAGGCCTACACCTGGTGGAGCAATCGCGGGCAGGCCTGGGCGAACAACGTCGGTTGGCGCATCGATTACCAGATCGCCACCCCCGGGGTGGCGGCGACGGCCAGGCAGGCGTCGATCTACAAGGACAGCCGCTTTTCCGACCATGCCCCGCTGATCATCGACTACGACTATCTTCTGGCGACCAATGCGAATTGATTTACGCTGCCGGAAGGGCTAACCTGTAATCCCTGAACAACCGCTCGCAGACGAGGTTACAAAATGTCAGAACAAATGACCGCCGCCAACAAGGACAAGCTGGTTTCCGACCTGAAGGTCGTGATTGCCGATACCGAAGAACTGCTGCGTGCCACCACCGGTGTGGCCGGCGAAAAGGTCGGCGAACTGCGCGAACGCCTGACGGTACGCTTGCGCGATGCCAAGGAACGCATCGTCGATCTCGAACATGTCGTTATCGACAAGACCAAGGCTGCCGCCCGTGCCACCGACGATTTCGTCCATGACGAGCCGTGGAAGGCCGTCGGCGTTGCCGCCATCGTCGGTGTCGCCCTGGGTGTGCTGATCGGCCGCCGCTAAGCGGATGTCGGCCCAGTTGCCGCCCGAAGACGCCGGGCGCCCGGGACTCTTCGCCGCGCTGAAGAACATTTTCGCGACGCTCCTGTCGATCGGCAGGACGCGGGCGGAATTGCTCGCCGTCGAGATCGAGGAAGAGAAATATCGCCTGATCGCGATGTGGGCCAAGGCCATCGGCGCGGCATTCCTGATCGCGCTCGGGGTTATCATGGCCGTGTTCAGCCTGGCGCTGGCCTTCTGGGAACAGCGGGTAGTGGTTTTCGGCCTGTTCGCTGCGCTGTTCTTCGTCGGCGCCGCCGTGCTGGTGCTGTCGCTACGGCAGCAGGCCAAGGCACCGAGCCGACTGTTCCGTAGCAGTCTGGCCGAACTGGACGCCGACATCGCGCAATTGCGCGGCAGTGCGCGCGAATGAACGAAAAACTGCTCGAACTTGCCGCCCGGCGCGGTGCACTAGGCGTTCGCATCGCTGGCCAGCGGCAGACGCTGGCGCGCGAGGCCGAGGCCTTGGGCGGCGTTTTCTCCGCCGGTGACGCCGTCTTGCGCGGCGTCGACTGGCTCAAGCAGCATCCGCTGGCGGTTGGCGCCGCCGTTGCCGGCGCTGTCGTTGTGCGTCCCCGGCGGGCCTTGCGTTGGGCCCAGCGCGGTTTCTTCGTCTGGCGTGGCTGGCGGGCGATGCGCAACACCCTGTCGCGCCTCTAGCATGGATCGCCTGGTCTTGCCCCTGCCCGGCTGGTGGCGGCAGTTGCTGTCGTCGCAGCGGCGCGAAGTGCAGCGGGTGATCGGCGAGGTGATGGCCACGCGCGGCATGATGCCGCTGCTGATGAAAGCCCGTAACGGCGGGCAGTGGACCATCGAAGAGCGGCGCGAGCTGCTGATCCATCTACGTCGGATCGCCCATCTTTCTCCCTACCTGATCGTCCTGCTGCTACCCGGTTCGATACTGATCCTGCCGGCCTACGCCTGGTGGCTGGATCGCCGCCGCCTCAGGCGACTGGACTAGTCCGTTCGCCATTCTCGCGCCACGGCGCGACCTTGAACAGCAGCAGCATGCCCGGTACGGCGAGGAAAAAGCACAGCCAGAAGAACTGCGTCCAGCCCATGGCCTCGACCAGCCAGCCGGCGGTGGCGTTGATGAAGGTGCGTGGCACCGCCATCAGGCTGGTGAATAGTGCCAGCTGCGTGGCCGTGTAGGCCGGGTGTGTGGTCCGCGCCATGAAGGCGACGAAGGCCGTGGTGCCCAGGCCGGCGCCGACGGCTTCGCCGGCGATGACGATGGCCAGCGTCGCCAGACGGAGTGGTGTCGATTCGCCGGGACCGATCCAGGCCATCCAGACGAAGCCGAGGATGGTCACAATCTGGGCGACGCCAAAGAGCCATAAGGCCCGGTTGATGCCGAGCTTGAGCATCCAGATGCCGCCGAGGATGCCGCCGATGACCATCGGCCACAGGCCGGCATTCTTGGCGATGATGCCGATCTCGGTCTTGCTGTAGCCCATGTCCAGGTAGAACGGGGTGGCCAGCGCGGTGCACAGCGAATCGCCGAGCTTGTAGAAGAACAGGAAGGCCAGAACCAGCAGCGCCGATTGCACGCCGTGGCGGCCGAAGAATTCGCGGAAGGGTTCGACCACGGCATCGCGCAGCGTGCGCGGGCTGCCCGTTGCGGCCAGCGGTTCCTTGACCAGCAGCGTCATCGCCAGGCCGGGAATCATGAAGGCAGCGGTGATGACGAAAACCTGGTTCCACGGCAGGTGGTCGGCCAGGATCAGCGACAGCGAGCCGGGGACCAGGCCGGCGATGCGGTAGGCATTGACGTGGATGGCGTTGCCCAGACCGAGCTCGTGGTCGGGCAGGATTTCACGGCGGAAGGCGTCGAGGGCGATGTCCTGGGTGGCCGACAGGAAGGCGAGCAGGGCGGTCAGGCCGACAACCAGCGACAGGTGATCGATCGGCGACAACTGGCCGAGCCAGCCGATGGCGGCGACCAGGCCGATCTGCGAGACGAACATCCAGCTACGTCGGCGACCGAGCCAGGGCAGGATGCCGTAGCGGTCGAGCAGCGGCGCCCACAGGAATTTCCAGGTGTAGGGGAACTGGATCAGCGCGAAGGCGCCGATGGCGCGCAGCGACAGGCCTTCGGTCTTGAGCCAGGCCGGCACCAGATTGAGCAGCAGGTAGAGCGGTAATCCCGAGGCGAAACCGGTGAAGATGCAGATCAGCATCCGCCGGTTCCACATCGCGTTCAGCCAGGCGGGCATCAGCGCGGACGGGTCAGGCGGTAAACGGCCAGGCTGCCGAGGAAATTCAGGTCGCGCGGCGACTCGGCCTGGATGATTTCACCGGCTTCGTCGAGCACGCGGCGTTCGACGATGGTCAGTCCCATCTGCGCGCACAGGGCTTCGAAATCGAGCAGCGTGAAGAAGCGGACGTTGGGCGAGTCGTACCACTGGTAGGGCAGGTCTTCCGACACCGGCATGCGGCCGTCGAGGACCGAGCGCAGGTTCTGCCAGTAGGCGAAATTGGGGAAGGAAACGACCGCTTCGCGACCGACGCGCAGCATCTCGCGCAGGATGCCTTCAGTGTGGCGCACCGTCTGCAGGGTGCGCGACAGCACCACGTGGTCGAAGGCGTCGTCAGCGAAGTCCTTGAGGCCGTTTTCCAGGTTGCTCTGGATCACGTTGATGCCGTTGCGCAGGGCGGCCAGCACGTTGGCGTCCTCGATATCGACACCCCAGCCCTGGACATTGCGGGTTTCGATCAGGTGCTTGAGCAGCGCGCCGTCGCCGCAACCGAGGTCGAGCACGCGATGTCCCGGCTCGACCCAGCCGGCGATGACGTCGAAATCGGGGCGTCCGAGCGTATTGGTCATAAGGCGATGTTCCCCAGGAAGGCGGCAACCAGGCCGTGGTATTGCGGGTCTTCCATCAGGAAGGAGTCGTGGCCGAAGTTGAGGTCGATTTCGGCGTAGGAGACCTTGCGTCCGTTGGCCAGCAGCGCGGCGACGATTTCCCGCGAGCGCGCCGGCGAGAAGCGCCAGTCGGTGGTGAACGAGGCGACGAAGAAATTGGTGTCGGGATGCGTGCGGGCCATGGTCCTGACCAGATCGCCGTCGTCGAGGCGTGCCGGGTCGAAGTAATCGAGGGCCTTGGTCATCAGCAGGTAGGTGTTGGCGTCGAAATAGCCGGCGAACTTGTCGCCCTGATAGCGCAGGTAGGATTCGACCTCGAACTCGACGTCGTAATCGAAGGCGAACGAGCTGTTGCGCAGCTCGCGACCGAATTTCTCGCCCATCTGATCGTCGGACAGGTAGGTGATGTGGCCGAGCATGCGGGCCAGGCGCAGGCCGCGGACGGGGCGCGTGCCGTGTTCGTAGTAATGACCGCCGTGGAAATCCGGATCGGTCAAGATGGCCTGGCGGGCGACGTCGTTGAAGGCGATGTTCTGCGCCGTGAGCTTGGGTGCGGAAGCGATGATCAGCGCGTTACGCACCCGCTCCGGGTAGGAAATGCTCCAGCGCAGCGCCTGCATGCCGCCCAGGCTGCCGCCCATGACCGCGGCCCAACTATCGATGCCGAACTTGTCGGCCAGGCGGGCCTGGGCATTGACCCAGTCGCTGACGGCGATGATCGGGAAATCGGCGCCCCAGGGTTTGCCGGTGGTCGGGTTGATCGACGACGGGCCGGTCGAACCGTGGCAGCCGCCGGGATTGTTCAGGCCGACGATGAAGAACTTGTCGGTGTCGAGCGGCCGCCCCGGGCCGATGATGTTGTCCCACCAGCCGACATTGTCCGGTGCATCGGCGTAATGTCCGGCCAGGTGATGGTGGCCGGACAGTGCATGGCAGACCAGAATGGCGTTGGAGCGGGCGGCGTTGAGCGTACCGTAGGTTTCGACGGCCAGGTCGTAGGCCGGCAGGATGCCGCCGCTACGCAGATGGAGCGGTTCGCTGAAGTGGATGCGTTGTGATTCGACGACGCCAATACCCGGCATGATGATTCCAGAAACAAAAAACCCAGTTGGCCAAAACGCGAACTGGGGGCCCCGCTTTAGCGGCATTTCTAAGGCGCCCGCAATCTGAGATAAATCGGCGCCGCCGGAGGTTTCCGACGGCCTTGAAGATACCCAGCGGTCGTTGAAAAGTCAATTCGTGACATCAGCCTGCGAATGTAAATGGGACTTTGGTACTATTCGGGCTAGTCAAACGAACAATATCAAGGGGCAGGCATGCTCGAACAGCGACGACATCAACGCATCCGCTTCGGGGTCCCGCCTCGGGCGAAGGTGGGCTTTGGTGGCAAGATCGGAGAAGCTTGCATCGAAAACCTGTCGATGTCCGGCCTGATGATGCACTGCGACATCCCGCTCGAAATCGGACAATCCGCTGGTTGTGAGTTCTCGCTGTTCGGCTCGCCGGTGATGGATGTCTCGGTGACCGTGGTCAGTCGCCTCGGTGATCTCTACGGCGCCCGCTTCCAGGCCGGCCTGATCAATCAGGTGGTGATCGAGGATGCGATCCGTGGTGCGCTGGCATCGGGAAAGGCTTCCATCCTGTCGGTGCACGAAGTGGGTGGGCGCAAGATCATGCGCATTGCCGGCGGTCTCAACGGCTCTTTGCGCAATGATTTCATGCACGCGTTGACCCGTGTCGGAGTCGACGAAATCGACCTGGCCGGCGTCACCCAGGTCGAACAGGCCGGCCTGGCCTTGTGCGTGGTGGCGACAGAGCGTCATGGCGCGGTACTCGGTGAGCAGTCGGTGTGTTTTGCCGAGGCCTGGAAGTTTGCCTTGACGCTGCCGGGTCATCCAGCTGTCTGACAAGAGCATTGCCTTGTCATCACGCATTGCGCCGCTAATTCTGTCGCTTCTGGTAACTGGCGCCTCAGCCAGCGATGAACTTTTCTTTGCCGACTTGCCCGTTGTCGCTTCGGTCAGCCGCCTGCCTCAACGCCTGGCCGATGCTCCCGCATCGGTGACGGTGATTGATCGTGAAATGATTCGAGCCTCGGGTGTTCGTTCATTGAACGACATCTTCCGTCTGGTGCCGGGCTTCCAGACCTTCGCTCACAGCGATACGGCGGCCAGGGTCAATTATCACGGGATTACGGACGACAACGATTTTTCGCCACGGGTTCAGGTGCTGATCGATGGTCGTTCGCTGCATTCACCCTTGTTCCGCAATGGCATGAATTGGGCATTGGTGCCGGTGGCACTGGAGGATATCGAACGAATCGAGGTGGTTCGTGGCTCCAATTCAGTGTCTTACGGCACCAACGCCTTTCTCGGCGTGGTCAATATCATCACCATCGATCCCTCGCTGGTACAGGGAAGCTCGCTCTCGGCGAGCAGCGGCAGCCAGGGCGTACGCGACTACACCTTGCGTACCGGCGGGCGCATTGGCGATAACGGCAGTTATCGCCTGACCTACCAGGAGACCAAGGACGAGGGCCTCGATGACGATTACGACTGGCGTGACAGTTACCGGAATCGTCGCCTTGATCTACGCGTCAACTACGCTGCGAGCATCAGCGACAGCCTTGAACTGCATCTTGGCCGGGTTGACGGCGAATTCACCCGCGGGCGACTGGATACCGTGACCCCGCCGGTGGTCGATACAAGAAACCCGTTCCGTGCGCTCGATGAGTCGTCGCTCTGGATACAGACGCGCTGGTTACGGACGCTCGAAGATGGTGCGGACTTTTCGTTGCGTTACACCTTCAGCGAAGACCGGGGCGATGACAGCTACACTCATCCGAGCCGCCCGCCGGGTTACAACGAAGTCAATGAATCCGGCGATTGGGGGCGGCGCCACGAAATCGAGGCAATGCACAACTTTTCGCCGATCGACAAAGTTCGCCTGGTTTGGGGGGCTAGCTGGCGCCACGATGCCGTCAGTTCAAAAACCATGCTTCACGATCGCGGAACGGAGACGCGTCAGGTATGGCGGGCCTTTGCCAACAGCGAGTGGAAGCCTTCGTCCTGGGTGACTGCCAATCTTGGGGCATCCAGTGAGTACGATACCCTGGCGGGTAACCACCTGTCGCCGCGTGCCAGCCTAGCGTTTCATTTCAATACGGAGAACACGGTCCGGGTCGGCTATGCTCAGGCTTGGCGGACTTCCAGTATTTTTGCCTATCGGGCCAATTACCTGAGCGGGCCAGCTGCCAATCAGGTCATCCGGATCGGCAATCCGCAATTGCCGGCCGAAAGGCTGGACAGCTGGGAGCTAGCCTACCTCGGTGACTGGCGCGACTGGCGGATGAGTCTGGATGTGCGCCATTTTCGGGAGAGGGTCAGTGATCGTTTGATGATCGTTCGCACAGGCGCTTCCCCGATACCGGATTCCGAGCAGTCGATTCAGGACATCACCATGCGTGGTTACGAGGTTCAATTCAAGTGGCAACCACTGGAAATGACTCGTGTATTGCTCAATCACTACAGTATTAGGATTGATAGTCGGTTTTCCGAGAATGGCCAGCGGATTTTGGAGACGCCTGGCAGCAATATAGGTGCTAGCCCTGATAGATACGTTCGTTTGGCAGATGAGTCGGCGCCCCGTCGTAGTTCGTCCGTGCTTCTGATGCAGAAATTGCCGCTTGGTTTCGACCTGTCGCTGGCGCGTTACTGGGTGGGCGGCATGCGCTGGACGCGTAATACCTCAGTCGACAAATATGCGCGGACTGATGCCCGCCTGGCCCATACCTTCAAGCTTGGGGGAAAACGGGGTGAGATTGCCTATACGGTCCAGTCGCTGGATGGGGCGCACGTCGAACAGAGAAAGGCTGGGTCGCAGCCAAATCAGCGAACCGTCGATCGGCGCCACTGGGTCTCCTTGAGCGTGGATTTCTAAGGTCGGCCTCAGCCGCGACTGCCGCGCATGACCACGCCTTCAAACCAGGCGTCAAAGGGCTCGCGGGGGGCTACAGCCTTGCCGCGCGCATAGGCGATCCCCAATCTGTGCAGATGCTCCAGCAAGGGGGTGTCGTCGACCGCTTCGGCAATCGGGAAAATCTGCTGCTCGCCGGTGATTTCGAGGATGGCCCGCAGCAGCGCAGTCGAGGTCATGCCGTCGCCGATATCGCGGGTCAGGCTCTGGCTCAGGCGGACATGGCTGGGCGCTACGGTCCGCAGTTGGGTGAATGAGGAAATCGCGCCGCCAAATTCAGTCAGGACGATCTGGCAACCCAGTTCGCGCATGCGACGGGAAAACTCGATCAGCTGACTGGTCTGGTGGGTGCTGACATCCTCGGAGAACATCAGACACAGCCCTTCTCCCTGAATGGCGTGTTCGGCAAGGCGTGCCGCAATGTAGTCGCCGGTTTCTGGGGTGCTGATGGACGCACGGGAAAGTGGAACCATGCAGGTCATCGGCATGTGTTGCTTGTTGGCACGTGCCAGGGCACGGATCGCGGTGTCCAGGAAATGCTGGTCGAAGCTGCTCGACATGTCGTAACGTTCAGCGGCGTCGATCAGAGCACTGAGGGCGACCGGTGCCTGACCGGGTTCGTTGAGGCGGGCGCTCAATTCGGCCATTGGCCCGCCGGGAACACCTGGCTGCAGGGCGCGGAGCGGAATGGCTTCGATCATCAGGCGGCCTTCCGAGAGGGCATTGGCCAGGCGTCCCGCCCAGTTGCCGCGATCGCGCCGGCGTTCGGTCTGGGTAGCCGGTGCCATTTCGCAAACCTGATTGCGTCCGAGTTCCTTGGCGCGCAGACAGGCTGCATCGCTGAGTGCGAATATTTCCTGGATCTCGCGCACATCTCGACTTACCGGGGTCAGACCGATACTGGCGCCGATGGCGAAAATCCGGTCCTGCCAGACGAAACGGTACTCCGCCGACAGGGCACAGATATCCTGCGCAACCTGGCGGGCCTTGATCAGGCCGCAATTGGCCAGCATGATGCCGAATTCGTCACCGCCCAGGCGCGCCAGGGTGTCTTCTTCGCGCAGTCGCCCCTGAAGGAGCAGGGCGATCTGGCGCAGGAGTTCGTCGCCAGCCAGGTGGCCGCAGGCGTCGTTGACCGCCTTGAAACGGTCGAGGTCGATGAACAGGACGCTGAATTCGTCGCCGCCGGCATGGACGTTGGCCAGTGCCTTGTCGAGCCGGAGTTCGAATTCGCGGCGGTTGACCAGTCCGGTCAAGGCGTCGTGACGGGCCTGGAAGACCAACTGTGCCGTGGCTTCCTCGATCCGCGATTGCATCGACTGGTGAGCGCCCTCGATGTGGCTGGCCATGTCGTTGAAACCGTCCTCAAGGATGCGCAGTTCGCCGCTCGATGAGGCCGGAATACGGGTGCCGAAATGGCCTGCCGACATCTGCCTGACGGCGGCAGTCAGACGCTGCAGGGGTTTGGCCAATTGGTCGGCCATGGCAATGGCTAGCGCACCCATCAGGCCCAGACCGGTCAGGACGGCGATCAGGCCTTGCAGGATCAGGTCGCGCTGACGCTCGATCAGGTCCAGCTTGTCGAGTTCGATGAAGACATGACCGATGGTTTCCTGCGGGTTTTCGTCGAGCCCGGCAATATCGAACAGCGGATCGCTGTCGCTTTGCGTGCGGATGACAGGGGCACCAAAGGCGATCCAGGTTTCGGTTTCGGCGACCAGGGCCGGCTTGTCGAGGTGCTGGCGGATGATTTCGGCGGGCAGCGAGACGCGACCGCTGACTGCCAGTGTGCGCCCCTTCGGGTTGACGATGATGGCGGCCTTGACGCCAGGTTCCTGCATGGCAGCCTGGACCAGGCCGTAAATGCCGTCCATCTGCCCGGCAATGATGCCGTACTCGCTGACCGGCGCGAGGTAACGGACGGTGGCCAGGCCTTTGCCGCGCAACTGGTCTTCGATGGCGTTGATGCCGGTCATCGAGAAATAGAGCACGAGCAGCGTGGTGATCAGGGCGCTGGGTAGCAGCGTGAGGATCAGTAGTCGCTGGCGTAATGTCAGGTTGTTCATTCTTCAGTCCCGCTGGTGAGCAGTTTCTGCAAGAGATCGGTTTCGTCCGGCAGGCGCAGGCCAAAGGCATCGGCGACGCTCTGGTTGATGGTCAGCGAATATTCGGAAGGTGGTCGCGGCGGCGGCAGGCGGTTGCCATGAACCGAAATCAGTGCACCGGCCTGTCGGCCGATCTGGGCTGGCGTCGAATACAGTGCAGCGAGCGCTCCTGCCTTGGCCAGGGAGGCGGAGAAGCCGATGACCGGCCGCTGGAAGCGGTAGGCAGTGATCAACAAGGGGCGGATACTACTGCGTGAGTAGATCAGTGCATCGGGGACGGCCAGCAGGACTTCGCTGCGGGCGAGCAGGTTTTCGAGCGTGGGCAGTATTTGTTGTTCGTTGCTTGCCTGCTCGCTGTGCAACTGCATGCGCTGAAGGGTCAGTGCCGAGCGGAACGATGCGATCTGCGGTGCCGATTGATCGCTGACCAGCAAGCCGACGCGGCGCACTTCCGGGAATAGCAAGCGTAGCAACCGTGCCTGTCGTTTGGCCGGCTGATCCAGGTAGATAGCCGAAACCAGGGGCGGTGCACGCGCTTCGACAAGCGCCGCCTGGTAACTGTATTCGGGCAACAGGGTGGCCAGGATCGGTGTTTTCGGATTGGCTGCGAGGGCGGTACGCAGGGCACCGCTGCCGGCGGTGACGATGAGGTCCACCGGTTGCCGGTCGGCTGGTCGGAGATTGTTATCGGTGTAGGCAATTTTCCAGCCGGCCTGCAGGTTTTTTTGCAGGCTGCTGGCGAATTCTCGGTACGGCGCGCTGTCATCGGCCAGGATGAGCGCAATTTCGCCTGCCCAGGCTTTTGCATGGAATAGGAAAAACAGCAGGAGGAGCAGTGCTGGCCGCGACATGCCGTCACTATAGGGGCTGGCGACATGCCAGGGCAATACACGTTTGCCCTACGTTGTACTCGGCCAGAGAATATCGAGCAGCAAAGGCAGGCCTTCGCTGATGGCAACCGGTCCCGGCGTCAGGATGATCGCCGACTTGATCTCGTGCATGCGCGCCTGATTGACCGCCGGAATGGCCTCCCAACCCGGCCGGGCAGCGACACGTTCGGGGCGGAAGTGTTTGCCGCACCAGGAGCCGATGATGATCTCCGGCGCCGCCGCGATCACTTCCTCGGGTGTTGGCCGGCGGTCGCGGGACAACGGCGAGCGTGCGCGTTCGGCGAAAACATCTTCGCCGCCGGCGATTTCAATCAACTCGGATGCCCAGCGCAGGCCGCTGATCAGCGGATCGTCCCATTCCTCGAAATAAACGCGCGGCCGGCGGCCATGTTGGGCGATGTGTTTCTCGGCCAGTGCCCGGGCCTGGGCGATCTGCGCTTCCAGCCCGGCGACCAGCGCCTGTGCGCGATCCTCGGCGCCGACCAGGCGGCCGACGGTTTCGATCATCGCCAGGATGTCGTCGACGCTGCGCATGTTCAGCGCGTAGACCGCAATGCCAGCCTTGATCAGGTCACGGGCGATGTCGGCCTGGAGGTCGGAGAAAGTCAGCACTAGGTCGGGTTCGACGGCGAGGATCTTCTCGATGTCGCCGGTGGTGAAGGCGAAAACCTTGGGTTTTTCCTTGCGCGCCTGTGGTGGCCGGACAGTGTAGCCGCTGATGCCGACGATGCGGTCCTGCTCGCCCAGGGCGTAGAGGACTTCGACGGTTTCGGTGGTCAGGCAGACGATGCGCTGGGGCAGGCGGGGCATGGCGTTCTCACTTGGGGCGACGGCTGCGTGCGACATCGAGGTGGTCGCAAAGTTTCGCCGTACCGTCGAGGATGCGCGGCGTGTGCCGCTGCATGATGTCGGGATTGATGTGGAAAAGGTTGCCGCGCTGGACGGCGGTCATGCGCTTCCACTGCTGCCAGTCGTCCAGCCATTCGGGCTTGGCGTCGCCCATGCCGGTGGCGACGATGGCTTCCGGGTCAGCCTCGATCACCGATTCGATGCCGACGCGCGGCGCCATCTGCGTCAGGTGGCCGAAAATGTTCTCACCGCCGCAGATACGCATCGCGTCGCTGATGATTTGCGGGCCGCCGACGGTGACCAGCGGTGCCTTCCAGATCTGGTAGAAGGTGCGTACCTTGGGTTTGCCGGCGTTGGCCGTGCGCAAGGCCGCCATGCGCTCGCGGAAACGTCTAGCCTCGGCGTTGGCGACCGCTTCCGTCCCGGCCAGTCGGCCGTAACGTTCGACCTGGCCGGCGATGTCTTCCATGTGGTTGGGCTGGGAAACGAAAACAGTCAGGCCGAGCGCCCGCAGCTTGTCAGCCTGCGCCATGTTGTTGCCGCTTTCCCAGGCCAGCACCAGGTCAGGCTTGAGGGCGACGACCGCTTCCAGATCGATGCGCGAATAGCCGCCGACCCGCCTGACCTGTTTGGCGGCGGGCGGATAGTCGCTGTAGTCGACGGTGCCGACCAGCTTGTCGCCGGCACCGGCAGCAAACAGCGTTTCGGCAATGTGCGGGGCGAGGGCGACGATGCGCTGCGCGGGTCTGGCCAGCCTGACTTCGCGGCCGGTATCGTCCTTGATCAGCAGTTCGGCGTGGACCATCGGGCTCAGGGCGAAGGCTGCCAGTACAGCAGGCAGGTGGATTTTCATGCGGGCTTCCAGTCGGCAAGGGCTGCCTTCAGACACTGCCAGCCGGCCTCGTCGGGTGGCAGGCCGACGCGCAGCAGCGGATTCGATTCGTAGCGGCGGGTGAGGATGGCGCGGCGCGCCAGGTGTTCGTGCAGTTCGGCGGTGGTCGGTGCGTTCAGTGTCGCGAACAGTGGCGTCGCCTTGACCTCGCCGAGTGGTGCCAGCAACTGGCGCAGGCGTTCACCGTCGGCCAACAGGCGCTGGCGCGTGCTTGCTTGCCAGGCGTTGTCGGCCAGTGCCAGCGTTGCTGCGGCGCGCGACGGGCCGGCGACGCTCCACGGGCCGATGGCCTCGGCCATCTTCGCCAGCAGTTCGGGGGCGGCGAACAGGAAACCGACGCGCAGCCCGGCCAGGCCGAAGAACTTGCCCAGCGAACGGAAGACGATCAGGTTAGGGGCGTCCGCCGTGCCGGCCAGCGGCGTCAGGCTGTGCTCGGGCGTGGCGTCGATGAAGGCTTCGTCGACGATCAGCCAGCCGCCGCGCTTTTTCAGTTGCGCTGCGGCGTCGACCGCCAGTTCGCGCGGGTGGCGGTCGGCGGTCGGATTGTTCGGGTTGCACAGCAGCACGTAGGGCGTCGCCGCCGCCAGCGCGCGCGGCAGGGTCGCGTTCTGCAGGAAGCGCAGCTTGTGGCCGGCGCGCTGCCAGGCCTGCGGGTGTTCGTTGTAGAGCGGCGCGATGCAGGCCACGGCGGCGCGCGGCAGCAGCGCCGGCAACCACTGGATGGCGGCCTGCGAGCCGGCCACTGGCAGCAGGTTGGCGTTGCCGTAGTAGGCGGCAGCGGCGGCCTCCAGGCCGTCGTTGTCTTCCGGCAGGCGTTGCCAGACTGCGGCCGGCAGCGGCGGCACCGGCCAGCCCTGCGGGTTGATGCCGGTGGACAGATCGAGCCAGTCGGCGAGCGGGATGTCGTAGTGGGCCGCGGCTTCGCGCAGGCGGCCGCCATGGTCAAGCATGCAGGGCTCCGATCAGGAAAAGGACGGCTAGCCACAGCCACAGGCTGCGCCGGATCAGCGTGATCGCCCGGCCGAGGTCGGCGGCGACCGGCGCCGGGCCGCAGCCGAGCGGCGGGCGAATTTCCTCGCGGCCGTGGTAGATGGCGGCGCCGCCGCATTGCACGCCGAGGCTGCCAGCGCCCGCCGCCATCACCGGGCCGGCGTTCGGGCTTTCCCAGCCGGGCGCCTGGGTGCGCCAGCAGGCCAGTGCGTCGCGCCAGCGGCCGAGCAGGGCGTAGCTCAGTGCGGTCAGCCGGGCCGGTAGCCAGTTGAGCGCATCGTCAACGCGGGCGGCCCAGCGGCCGTAGAGGTTGTAGCGTTCGGTGCGGTAGCCCCACATCGCATCGAGCGTGTTGGCCAGCCGGAACAGCAGGGCGCCGGGGCCGCCGAGCAGGGCGAACCAGAACAGCGCGCCGAAGATCGCGTCGTTGCCGTTTTCCAGCACCGATTCGACGCCGGCCTTGGCGACGCCGGCCTCGTCGAGTGCTGCGGTATCGCGGGAAACAATCCAGCCGACGCGCTGCCGCGCCTCATCAAGGCGTCCCTCGCTCAGCGGCCGGGCGACCGCTTCGGCGTGTTCGCACAGGCTGCGCGCGCCGAGCGAAAAATAGAGCAGCAGTACGTCGACCGCGAACGGCGCCAATGGTCGCAAGGCCAGCGCCAGCGCCACCCAGGGCAGCACCGCCAGCGCCCAGCCGAGGACGCCGCCGGCAATCGTGCGCCGGTTCAGCCGCTTTTCGATCGCCGCCGCCAGCGCGCCGAAGCCGACCAGCGGGTGAAAACGCCGCACTTCGCCGAACAGGCGGTCGAGCAGCACCGCGGCGAGCGCCGCCAGCGGCATGGCGTAGGGGCCGGCGAGCAGGTTCAATTCGGCCATTGGCGGGCCAGGGCGATGGCGGCGTCGATTGCCGCGCGCGCCTGTGGATTGTTGTGCCAGCAGGTCGAGCCGATCATGCGGGCGATGTGCAGCGTGACGACGGCGCTTTCCTCGCCGGCCAGCCGGGCCAACGGCGCGTAGCCGGCCTCTTCGAGGCGGCGGATCACCGTCGGCCCGACGCCGGGCAGGGCGAGCAGCGCGGCGCGCTGGTCGGCCGGGAAAGTGCCATTCATGCGCCGCGCTCCGCCGCGGCGAGCGCCGACAGGGCGGCGGTCAGCCCGGCATTTTCCGGTAAATCGCGCGTCCCCCACTGTTCGTGGAAGACCAGTTCCTCGACCGGCAGGCGCGGCAGCCAGCCGGCGCTTTCCAGTTCCGGGCGATCCTTGAAATGGCTGACGTGGCCGATGCACAGATAGGCAATCGGCACGATGTGATGCGGAATGCCGAGCGCGTCCTGCAGCGCCTTCTCGTGGAAGATGCTGACCCAGCCGACGCCGAGGCCCTCGGCGCGGGCAGCCAGCCACAAGTTCTGGACGGCGCACACGCTGGAATAGAGGTCCATGGTCGGCATGTGCGTGCGGCCGAGCACGACCGGGCCGCTGCGCGAGCGGTCGCAGGTGATGCACAGGTTCACCGGCGCGTCGAGGATGCCCTGCAGTTTCAGCTTGCCGTAGATTTCGCGCTTTTCGTCCGGAAACATCGTCGCCGCTTCGGCATTGGCCTGCGCGAAGATGTCGTGCACCCGCTGTTTCACGTCCGCCGAGCGGACGACGAGGAAATTCCACGGCTGCATGAAACCGACCGACGGCGCGTGATGCGCCGCCATCAGGATGCGCGCGAGCTGGTCGTCGGCGACCGGGTTGGGCAGGAACTGGCCGCGCACGTCGCGGCGGCTGAAAATGGCGTGATAGACGGCGGCCCGTTCGGCGTCGGAAAAAGCGTGCTGGTTTTCCATGGATTCCCCTTCTGGAAACGCGAAGGCACCCGTCCACGGTGCCGAATTACGTCTCCCGGCCGGTCTTCTGACTCGGATTCACCCGGACGATGCGCCTTCCCGCCGCAGCAGTGGCCTGTGCATCGCCCGTCATCCTCACAGCGTTGGGCACGTGGCGGAATCGCACCGCCTTCCCGATTCTCCTGCCGGCAAAGCCGGAAGGCACCGGGAGACAAGTTTCCGATTCGCATCGGAAGGCAGCGATGGTGCCATAATTACGGCCTTTTTTCACGGGTTTGCACGCATGATAGGCAACGCGCTGATGGTCCAGGGAACGACGTCCGACGCCGGCAAATCGACGCTGGTCGCGGCGCTGTGCCGGATTCTGAAGCGGCGTGGGGTACGCGTGGCGCCGTTCAAACCGCAGAACATGGCGCTCAATTCGGCGGTTACCGTCGACGGTGGCGAGATCGGCCGGGCGCAGGCGTTGCAGGCGCTGGCCTGCGGTCTCGAAGCGCATACCGATTTCAACCCGGTGCTGTTGAAGCCGACCACCGACCGCAAGGCGCAGGTGATCATCCACGGCAAGGTCGCCACCGACCTCGACGCCAAGGCCTACCACGACTACAAGCCGCGGGCGATGGGCGCGGTGCTCGAATCCTGGGGCCGGCTGACCGCGCAATACGATTGCGTGCTGGTCGAGGGCGCCGGTTCGCCGGCCGAGATCAACCTGCGTGACCGCGACATCGCCAACATGGGCTTCGCCGAAGCGGTCGATTGCCCGGTGATCATCGTCGCCGACATCGACCGCGGCGGCGTCTTCGCCCATCTGGTCGGCACGCTGGAGCTGCTGTCGGCGTCCGAGCAGGCGCGCGTCGTCGGCTTCGTCATCAACCGTTTCCGTGGTGACATCGCGTTGCTCGAACCCGGTCTGGCCTGGCTGGAGCAGCGCACCGGCAAGCCGGTGCTCGGCGTGCTGCCCTACCTGCACGGCTTGATGCTCGACGCCGAGGACGCAATCGCGACATCCACGGTCGACGGCAAGAAAACAGCAAAAATCCGCGTCGTCGCGCCGGCCTACCCGCGTACTTCCAACCATAACGACCTCGATCCACTGCGCCTGCACCCGCAGGTCGATTTCCGCTGGATCGCGCCGGGCGAAGCTTTGCCGCCGGCCGATCTGATCGTCCTGCCCGGTTCCAAGGCGGTGCGCGCCGACCTCGACTGGCTGCGCGTCCATGGCCACGACCGCGCCATCGCCCGCCACCTGCGCTACGGCGGCAAGGTGATCGGCCTGTGCGGTGGCTACCAGATGCTCGGCCGCAGCATCGCCGATCCGCTCGGTCTCGAAGGCAAGCCGGGAACGACGCCCGGCCTTGGCTTCCTGGCGGTGGACACGACGCTGGAAACGGAGAAGCAGCTGCGCAATGTGAGCGGCCACTTGCATCTCGAAGGCCGGCCGGTGATGACCGGCTACGAAATCCACCTCGGCGTCACCCAGGGCGATGGCTTGACGTGGGCTGCCGTACAGCTGGCCGACGGCCGTGCCGATGGTGCTATCTCGGCCGACGATCAAGTTCTCGGTACTTACTGCCACGGCGTTTTCGACCATCCCGAGGCCTTGGCTGCATTGTTGCGCTGGGCCGGTGCCGGCGAGGTCGATCACGTCGACTTTGCCGCCCGCCGCGAAGCCGATCTCGACCGCCTGGCCGATTCGGTCGAGGCGGCGCTCGCCTGGGAAAAGCTCAGGCCCTGGCTGGCGCTGCCTTGAGCGTCAGCGGCAGGCCGGCGGCGACCAGCGTCACCTGATCGCAGACTGCCGCGACGCGCTGGTTGAGCCGCCCCTGTTCATCGGCGAACAGCCGCGAAACCGGGTGCATCGGCACGATGCCCCAGCCGACCTCGTTGGAGACCAGGATGATGCGGCCGGGTAGTTGCGGCAGCGTCTCGATCAGCGCCGCCGTTTCACCGGCGAACAACGGGCAGTCGACGGCCTCGCCGGCTTCGGCCTGGGCGGCAGCGCGGCCGGCGAAAAGCAGATTGGAGAGCCACAGCGTCAGGCAGTCGACCAGGAGGCAGGTGTCGGGCGCCGCCAGTTCGCGCAGGCGGGCGGACAGGTGCAACGGCTCCTCGACGCAGCCCCAGTCGGCCGGGCGGCGTTCACGGTGGTGGGCGATGCGGCGCGCCATCTCGCCGTCGCGCGATTCGGCGGTGGCGACATAGACGACCCGGAGGCCGGATTCGAGAGCGCGTTGCTCGGCATGGCGGCTCTTGCCCGAACGGGCGCCGCCGAGGATCAGTTCATTCATGGCCACCATTGTATAATCAGCGCGTTCGACAAAACGGAACCCGGTGCGAGACAACTCTATTCCGGGGCGGGCCCGCCGCTGTAACCGGGGACGGCCGCTGCACGATGCCACTACGCAGGGAAACAGACCTGCCGGGAAGGCGCAGCGGATCGGACGATCCGGAAGCCAGAAGACCTGTCGGACATCTTCATTTTGAAGCCTGTGGACAAGGGCTTCGCGACTGCGTTGGCCAAACGTCGTCGCGAGGCCCTTTCGCTTTTGGAGAATCGGATGCATTCGTTCGCAATCACCGCCCCGGACCGGGGCATGGAAAATTCGCTCAAGCACAAGGTCGACCGCAAGACCAAGCCGCCCGGCTCGCTCGGCCAGCTGGAGGCGCTGGCGGTGCGCATCGGCCTGATCCAGCAGACGCTGACGCCGTCGCTCGACCGGCCGCAGATGCTGGTCTTCGCCGGCGATCACGGCGCGGCCAAGGCCGGCGTCTCGGCCTATCCGCAGGACGTGACCTGGCAGATGGTCGAGAACTTCCTCGCCGGCGGCGCGGCAATCAATGTTTTCTGCCGGCAGAACGGTCTCGGCCTGTCGGTGGTCGATGCCGGGGTCGCCCATGATTTCGGCGGTCCGCGTGAAGGCCTGATCGATCTCAAGGTGGCGCCGGGCACGGCCAATTACCTGGAATCCCCGGCGATGACGGCGGCGCAGTGCGCGCAGGCCATCGAGCAGGGCGCCGGCGTGGTCTTCGGCCTGGCGGCAGCCGGCTGCAAGGTGGTCGGTTTCGGCGAAATGGGCATCGGCAACACCGCCTCGGCGTCCTTGATCACCCACTGCCTGACCGGCGTGCCGCTGGCTGATTGCGTCGGGCGCGGCACCGGTCTCGACGACGCCGGGCTGGCGCGCAAGCAGGCGCTGCTGGAGCAGGCGCTGACCCGTTATCGCGTCGCTGGCGGCGGCGACGACGCCTTTGCCGTGCTCGCGGAGTTCGGCGGGTTCGAGATCGCGACCATGGTCGGCGCTATGCTGGCGGCGGCGGAAGCGAAGATGGTGCTGCTCATCGACGGCTTCATCGTCGGTTCTGCGGCGTTGGTCGCCGCGCGCCTGGAACCGGCCTTGCTTGACTACTGCGTCTTCTGCCACCGTTCGGCCGAGCCCGGCCACCGTGCGCAGTTGCAGGCGCTGCGCGCCGAACCGCTGCTCGACCTGGGCCTGCGCCTGGGTGAGGGGACCGGCGCCGCGCTGGCTTTCCCGCTGGCCCAGGCGGCAGTCGCCTTCCTCAACGAGATGGCCAGCTTCGAGTCGGCCGGCGTCGCCGGCTAGCCATGTTGCGCCGCGAGCTCGACTACTTCCTCGGCGCCGTCCGTTTCTTCACGCGGCTGCCGGTGCCTGTCTGGGTCGGCCATTCGGCTGAAGCGCTGAACCACTCGGCGCGCTGGTTTCCGGCGGTCGGCCTGGTTGTCGGCGGCATTGCCGCGCTGGTCTACCTGGCCGCGCTGCAGTTCTGGCCGCAGCCGGTCGCCGTGCTGCTGGCGATGGCGGCAACGCTGTACGCCACCGGCGCCTTCCACGAGGACGGCCTGTCCGACACCGCCGACGGTCTTGGCGGCGGCTGGGACAAGTCGCGCATCCTGGCGATCATGAAGGATTCGCGGGTCGGCAGTTACGGCGTGGTTGCGCTGTGGCTGGGGCTGACCGGCAAGTTCGTGCTGCTCGCGGCGCTCGATCCGGCACTGGTGCCGGCGGCGCTGCTCGCCGGTCATGCCGGGTCGCGCGGCTGTGCGACGCTGCTGCTGGCGAGCATGGACTACGCGCGCGACGACGCGCAGTCCAAAGCCAGGCCGCTGGCCCAGCGGCTGGCGCCGGGGGCATTGCTGTTCGCCCTGGCATTCGCGCTGGCGCCGCTACTCTGGCTGCCCTGGCAACAGGCAGTGGTCGGGCTGCTGTTCGCGTTGCTGGCGACGGCCTGGCTGGCGGCCAAGTTCCGCCGCTGGCTGGGCGGTTATACCGGCGACTGCCTGGGTGCCACCCAGCAGCTTGCCGAAATCGCCTTCTACCTCGGGCTGCTCGCGCAATGGCCGCGCTGACGCTGTACCTGGTGCGCCATCCCGAGCCCGAGATTGCGCCGGGCATTTGCTACGGTCGGCTTGATATTCCGGCCAGGCAGGTCGATGTTGCCGCTGCCCGTCTGCGTAGCGAATTGCCTGCCGGGCTGCCGGTGTGGAGCAGCCCCTTGCAGCGTTGCCGGGCCTTGGCTGAAGCCTTGCATCCGGCGCCGTTATTCGATGCACGCTTGCAGGAGATGGACTTCGGTCGCTGGGAGGGCGTGCCATGGGATGAGGTATCGCGTGCCGAACTCGATGCCTGGGCCGCCGATGTAGAGAACTATGCTCCGCCTGGTGGAGAGTCGCCGCTGATGGTGCGGGCACGCGTGCTGGAATTTCTTTCGACATTGACGCTGCCGGCAGCCGTGCTGGTCACCCATGCGGGGGTGATACGCTTGCTGCTGGCGGCGCAGGATGGCGGTGAGCTTGCATCTTGGCTGACCCGGGACCTTCCCTACGCTTCATGTACGGTCATCGAATGGAACCAGTAGAATGCCGGCCATGAATGAATTTAATCCCCTGCGCGATGCTATCCCCTTGCGGGAGGTGAAGCGTGTACTGGTCATCAAGCTGCGCCATCACGGCGATGTGTTGTTGTCTTCGCCGGTGTTTTCCGCGCTCAAGCTGGCGGCGCCGCAGGTCGAGATCGATGCGCTGGTCTATGCCGACACGGCGGAAATGCTGAGCTTGCACCCGGCGATTTCCCGCGTGTTCGAGGTCGACAGGAAGGCGAAGCAGAAGGGGGCCATGCACCAGTTGAAATCGGAACTGGATTTGCTGGCTGGCTTGCGTGCCCGCTCCTATGACCTGATCCTGCACCTGACCGAGCATTGGCGGGGTGCCTGGTTGTCGAGAATCCTGCGGCCGCGTTGGGCGGTGGGGTGCACCCGGAGCGATGCGGGAGCGCTCTGGCGGCGGAGTTTTTCGCATCTTTACAAGGTTTCGGGTGGTCTGCCCCGTCATACCGTCGAGCGGAATCTGGATGCCTTGCGCCGTATCGGAGTGTGGCCGGCGCCGGCGCAGCGGCGTCTGGTCCTGGTGCCGGGAGAGGCCGCAGAGTCTTCGGTACGGCAACATCTGGCGGAAGTTGGCGTGCAAGGCCGGTTCATTCACATCCACCCGGCCTCCCGCTGGTTCTTCAAGTGCTGGCCGGTGTCGCGCATGGCCGAGCTGATTTCGCGCCTCGAGCAGGCCGGGCACTGCGTGCTGCTGACGGCTGCGCCCAGCCAGGACGAACTGGCGATGCTGGCGGCCATCCAGTCGCAACTGGGGCATCCCGTGGCGACCCTGGGCGGCAAGTTGTCGCTTAAGGAATTGGCGGCGTTGACCCGGATGGCGGATGCCTTCATCGGGGTTGATTCGGCTCCCATGCATATTGCCGCGGCCATGGGCACGCCGACCGTCGCCTTGTTCGGGCCTTCCGGTGAGAAACAATGGGGGCCCTGGTCGGCGCAGGCGCGCGTGGTCAGCAGCATGCATCATCCGTGTCGGCCCTGCGGCAACGATGGTTGCGGTGGCGGCAAGGTCAGCGACTGCCTGGAGAGCCTTCCGGTCGAGCAGGTGATGGCGGCCCTGGATGAAGTTCTCGATAAATGAAAATTGCGATTGTCCGTCAGCGCTACAACCCCTACGGCGGGGCTGAGCGCTTTGTCGAACGGGCGCTGGCGGCGCTGGCGGCGGAAGGGATCGATGTTTTCCTGATCGCCCGGCAATGGACGCAGGCCGCCGCTAACGGTTTTCAGCGGATCAATTGCGATCCGCCGTCGGGTGGAGTGTTCGGCGGCCGTCTGGCGCGCGACCGGGGTTTTGCCCTGGCTGCAGCAAAACTCATGGCGGCGGGTCAGTTTGACCTGGTCCAGTCGCATGAGCGTATCCCGGGGTGTTCGATTTTTCGTGCCGGCGACGGTGTTCATGCCGCGTGGCTGGCGCAGCGTGCCCGGGTGCTTGGTGCCGTCGGTCGTTGGAGTCAGAGACTCTCGCCTTACCATCGCTATGTCCTGGACGCCGAGGCGAATATGTTTGCCCATCCGGCCTTGCGGGCCGTGATCTGCAATTCCCGCATGGTCGCCGATGAAATCCACCGCTTCTACGGTGTCGACCGGGAGCGCCTGGTACTGATCGAAAACGGCGTCGATCTCGATGTATTCAATCCGGAGCAGGTCTCGATCCATCGTGCCGGAATCCGGCGCGCGTCAGGCATTCCGGAGTCGGTGCCGCTGCTGCTTCATGTCGGCAGCGGCTTTGCGCGCAAAGGGGTGCCGCAGTTGTTGCAGGCCATGGCGCGTTGTGCCGGGGGCGAATTTCATCTGGCGATTGTCGGCGCGGACCGCAAGCTGAATGCGCTGCGCGCGACGGCGGAACGCCTGGGGATCGGCCGGCGGGTACATTTCACCGGGCCCCTGCCGGATGTCCGGCCGTGGTACGGTGCGGCCGACGGATTCGTCCTGCCGACGCTGTACGATCCCGGGCCGAATGCGGTACTGGAGGCGATGGCCTGCGGATTGCCGGTGCTGACCTCGACCAGTTGTGGTGCGCGCGACTGGGTCATCCCTGGCAAGAATGGCTATCTTGTCGATGCGCTGGATGTCGACGCCTTGTCCGATGGCCTGCTCAGGCTGTGCGCGCTGGCTGAATTGCCGGCCAGTCGCCTGCTGGCCCGCGCCGCTGTTGCCGAGCTTGGCCTGCCAGCCATGGCCGACCGACTGATCGCGCTTTATCGTCGGCTTATTGTCGGCAACGGCCTGCAGGTCTCGCCTGACCGGGTTGTATAATCGCGGGTCGTTCCCGGTCGCGATACATGAACAAAACAACGAACAGCCGCCAGCTTTACCTCCGTCTTCTCGGGTATGTCCGCCCTTACTGGCTGGCCATCGTCCTGTCGCTGCTGGCGACCATGGTGCTGGCTGCGACCGATCCCTTGTTCCCGGCTTTGCTCAAGCCAATGTTCGACAATGGTTTCAAAACCGGCGAGGACGGTTGGTCGCCGCTGGCGATCGCGCTGGGCATTGTCGGGGTGTTTTTCCTGCGCGGGATCTTCAACTTCTTCTCCAGTTACGGCTTTTCCTGGGTTTCCAACCGGGTGGTGACCGATGTCCGCGAAGCCATGTATGCCAAGATGGTACGTTTGCCGATCGGCTACTTCCAGGCCAATTCCTCGAACGTACCCCTGACCAGGATCGCCTATGACGTGAACGGAGTTGCGTCGGCGGCGACCTCGGTGGTGGTCATCGTCATTCGCGATGGCTTGTCGGTGCTGGGTCTGCTGGGCTGGCTGCTCTGGTTGAACTGGCAACTGACCCTGGTCTGTTTGGCCCTGATTCCGGCCATTGCGATTGTCATGCGGACCTTTTCCGGACGTTTGCGCAAAGCCAGCCTGAATGCCCAACAGGCCATTTCGAGCATGGTGCAGGTACTGCAGGAGACCGCGCACAGCAATCGGGTGATCAAGGTTTTCGGTGGCGAGGCCCAGGAAACAACCCGTTTTTCCGGGACCAACAACCAGGTCCGCAACCAGAACATGCGGCAGGCTGTCGCGGCGGCGGCGATCGGGCCGATCGTGCATCTGCTGGCGTCGTTTGCCGTGGCCATCGTGGTCTATGTGGCGATCGTCCAGTCCGGCGAAGGTCAGGTTACGGTCGGTGGTTTCGTTTCCTTCATCACTGCCTTGCTGATGCTGCTGGCACCCTTGCGCCGTCTGGCCGACGTCAACGCGCCGTTGCAACGTGGACTGGCCGCTGCCGAGAGTGTTTTCAAGTTGCTCGACGAGCGGGAAGAGACGGACCTGGGGCGGTTGCAGTTGTCCGAAGTGCGTGGCGAGTTGCGTTTCGAGAAGGTTTCTTTTCGTTATCCCGGGGCCGAGCGTTCGGCACTCGATGGTGTCAGCCTGACTTTGCCGGCCGGCCAGACGCTCGCGCTGGTCGGGCAGTCGGGGGGAGGCAAGTCGACGCTGGCGGCTCTGGTGCCACGTTTCTATGCGCCGGATTCCGGCCGTATCCTGCTCGACGGCCACGATCTTCAGGATCTGACCCTGGCTTCCCTGCGCGGGCATATCGCCTATGTCAGCCAGGATATCCTGTTGTTCAACGACAGTGTTGCCGCCAACATTGCCTATGGCGACGCCAGAACGCGGACCATGGAAGAGATTGAAGCAGCGGCCAAGGCGGCCAATGCGCTGGAATTCATCCGGGCCTTGCCGCAGGGCTTCGACACGGTCATCGGGGAAAACGGCAATCGTCTTTCCGGCGGGCAGCGCCAGCGCCTGGCGATAGCCCGCGCCATCCTGAAGAACGCACCCATCCTGATCCTCGATGAAGCCACGTCGGCGCTCGACAACGAGTCCGAGCGCCTGGTCCAGGAAGCGCTGGAGCGCCTGATGACGGGCCGCACGACCCTGGTCATCGCACATCGCCTGTCGACCATAGAAAGTGCCGATTGCATTGCTGTTCTGGCGGGCGGGCGTCTGGTCGAAAGCGGAAATCACCAGGAACTGCTGGCCAGCAATGGCGCTTATGCCCAACTCCATCGACTTCAGTTTGCGGAAGCTACATGAAAATTGTCCATACCGAGGCTTCCCTGGGCTGGGGGGGGCAGGAAATCCGGATTCTCGAGGAATCGCGCGGCATGATGGCGCGCGGCCACGAGTTGTTGCTGCTGTGTCCGCCGGAAGCACGCATTCATCAGGAAGCCCAGCGTTGCGGCATACCGGTACAGCCGCTGCCGATTGGCAAGAAGCGGCTGGCCGGTTTGTTGGCAATGCATCGCTGGCTGAACGAACATCCGGTTGATCTGATCAATACCCACAGTTCCACCGACAGCTGGCTGGTCGCCCTGGCTTGCAGCCTGCGCGCGAATGCGCCGGCAGTGGTGCGTACACGTCACATTTCTGCTGCGGTCTCGAGCAATCCGGCAACCCGCTGGTTGTACACCCGGGGCTGTCAACACGTGGTCACCACGGGTGAGGCGTTGCGGCGCGAACTGATCGATGGCAATGGATTTCCTGCCGCGCACATCACCTCGGTGCCGACCGGTATTGATCCGCAGCGGTTCGCGCCAGGTGATCGTCAGGCCGCATGCGTGCGTCTTGGTCTCGATCCGGCTTGCCTTCATGTCGGCATCGTGGCGACGCTAAGAAGCTGGAAAGGACATTTGTATCTTCTGGAAGCTTTTGCTCGCCTGGAACTGCCGATGTGTCGCCTGCTGATCGTCGGCGAGGGGCCGATGCGCCCGAACATCGAGGCGAGGATTGCCGAACTTGGCCTGGCCGACCGCGTTTCGCTGGTCGGCCAGCAGGACCAGCCGGAGCACTGGATGCAGGCCATTGATGTCTTCTGCCTGCCATCGTATGCCAACGAAGGCGTGCCGCAAGCCATCCTGCAGGCCATGCTCAGCGGCTTGCCGATCATTTCGACGCCGGTTGGTGCCATCACCGAAGCCATCACGCATGGCGAAACCGGTCTGATCGTGCCAGCCCGTGACGCCGATGCCCTTTACCAGGCATTGCAGGATCTGCTGGGCGCGCCGGAGCGCCGCCAGCTGCTCGGCACTCGCGCCCGCCAGGAAGCGGCCGCGCGCTTTTCACTGGCGAGCATGCTGGACCGGATGGAGTCAATTTTCCAGTCTGCCGTTGCCGGCCGTACCGGAGTTTAGGCGGAATGTCGGACCTCTTGCCCGCGCCGGCTTCGGTACATTCCATTCTGGCGATCCAGGTCTCGCGCATCGGCGATACCTTGCTGTCGACCCCGACCTTGCGAGCCATCGCCGAGCGCTTTCCCGGGGCGCGCCTGACCGTGCTCGGGCATCCAAACCGCGCCGAAGTGTTCAAAAACCTTCCCTTTGTTCACGCGGTCGGTTCGATCACCAAGAAAACCGCACTCTGGCAGGGCTGGTTGCCTGGCAAGCCCTACGATCTTGCCTTTGTTTTTGGCTATGACCAGGCACTGGTTCGCTACGCGCTGCGCGTAGCCCGCAGGGTGGTGGCCATGCGCCAGCAGGATGCCGGTCTGAATGGCCGCTTGCTCCATGCCGCCAGTGAACCGGCACCGAAATCCCGGCATGCGGTGTATATGCAGCATGCCCTGGTCGCCGATCTGGGTCTCCCGATCCACGACGAGCGCCTGGCCTACGTGGTCACCGAAGCGGAAGCCGAATGGGCGCACGCTACCCTGAGCGAACGTGGCTTGTTGGCTGCCTTCCCCCTGATCGGCCTGCAGATCGCCAGTTTTCCGACCAAGGGCTATCGCGATTGGCCGGTCGAGAATTTCCTGGACCTGGCCAGGCGGATACAGGCGGCCTACCCGCAAGCGCATTTCCTGATATTCGGCGGCCCGCTGGAGCGCGAGCGGACCATGTCCCTGGCTGCGCAGCTGGGCACGGCGGCGACGCATCTGGCCGGTACGCTGAGCCTGCGCCAGACGGCGGCGCTGATGAGCCGCCTCGACTACTACATTGGCGTCGATACCGGTCCCACGCACATCATGGGCGCTCTCGGCCGACCGATGATGTCGTTCTACCATCCTTCCTCGCCGGCCCATCTGTTGCAGCCACTGCAGCACCCGGCCCTGGCTGCCGTCGATCACCCGCTGGCCGGCCAGGTCGGCCCGGAGGCGCCGATGGCCGGATTGACCGTGGACAGTGTGTGGACGAAGCTTGAACCGGCCTTGGCCGGGCTGCGGGCGCGCTGACATGTATTTTGCCTTCATCCTGCCCAATCTGGCCGGCGGCGGGGCCGAGAAGGCCATCCTGAAAACGGCGGCGGCGCTGGTCGAACGTGGCCATCAGGTGACGCTCTTCCTGCTGGAGCGTCGGACAAGCTATGCCCCGGATCCCCGGGTCACCGTCCATGTACTTGCCGAAAAACTACATCGAGGCTGGTTGGGCAAGCGCTGGTCAGCCTGGCGTCTGCGCCGTGCGCTGTGTCGGCAGATGCCCGACCTGCTGGTGTCCACCTTGCCGTTTGCCGATGAAGTCGCCGCGCTGAGCGGTGGGCCGAATCACTGGTGCCGGGTTGCCAATACCCTGTCGGCGGAGGTCGGGAAGTTGCGGGCCGCTTCGCCAGGCAAGGCGGCGCGGCGCTTGCAGCGCTATCGCTCGCTTTACGGTGGGCGTCCCTTGATTGCCGTATCCGGCGGAGTGGCAGACGATCTACGGGAAAACCTCGGTTTGCCTTCGCAGGTGGTGACGATTCCGAATCCTTTCGATCTTGCCGCGATCCGTCGTCAGGCTGCCGAGCCTTTGCCAAACTTGCCGACGCGGGATTACGTCCTGCACGTTGGCCGTTTTTCGCCGCAGAAGCGCCACGATCTCCTGCTTGATGCCTGGCTCGCCATGCCGCAGGACCTGGATCTGGTCCTGCTCACGGCAGCGGAGCCAGCACTGCAGGCGATGATCGAGGCCCGCGGCTTGTCGGCGCGGGTCCGGGTCGCCGGATTCCAAGCCAATCCCTACCCGTGGATGGCGGGCGCGCGCTTGCTGGTGCTGTGTTCCGACCACGAGGGTTTGCCCAATGTCCTGATCGAGTCGCTGATCTGCGGTACGCCTGTCGTTGCCACGGATTGTCCTTCCGGCCCCCGGGAAATCCTCGGCACGGCCTTGCCGTCGGCCTTGGTTCCGTGCGGCGACGCAGTGTCGCTGGCCCAGCGCATGCAGGCATTTCTTGCCTCTCCGCCGTCGCTGGCGGCGTTGGACCTGTCGGCCTACAGCGTCGAGCGTACGGCCGAGGCATACGAGGCGATAGCCCGGGCAAATGGGAGCACAGGCTGATGTGCGGCATTCTCGGCATGGTCGGGAAACGTTGGCATGCGCAGGCCGGACAGGCCCTGTCCAGCATTGCCAGCCGAGGGCCGGATGCCCAGACCGTGCTCGCCATGGGCGAAGCGCTGTTCGCCCATACGCGGCTGGCGGTGATCGATCTGGCCGGCGGCCAGCAGCCGATGCAGACGGCGGATGGGCGCTACACCATCGTCTTCAACGGGGAAATCTACAATGCCCCCGATTTGCGCCGCGAATTGCAGTCGAATGGCGAATCATTCCGGACCGACCATTCCGATACCGAAGTACTGCTTCTCGGATTCCGCGCCTGGGGCGAAGCATTGCTCGAAAAGCTCGACGGCATGTTTGCCTTCGCCATCTGGGATGCCCGGACGGGCGAATTGTTCGCGGCCCGCGACGCGCTCGGCATCAAACCTTTCATGTACGGCATCGACCAGGGAGAACTGGTCTTTGCCTCGACGCTGGCGCCGTTCTTCACCTTGACCGGTTTCCCGCGCCGGCTTGATCCCGAAGCGTTGCGCGATTACCTGGCATTCCAGACACCGCTGGCGCCGCAGACCTTCCTGCGCGATGTCAGGCAATTGCCGCCAGGTGCCTGCATGCGTTACCGGGCTGGCGAGGCAACGGCAGTCTGCCGACAGTGGTGGACGATCCCGCGGGAATCGGCGCTGATCATGCCCGAGGAAGCGCTGTTGCCAGAGTTGGAGCGGGTGCTGCGAACCAGCATGGCGCGTCAGCAAGTCGCCGACGTACCGATCGGCGCCTTTCTTTCCGGCGGGATCGATTCCAGTCTGCTGGTCTCCTATCTGGCGGAATCAAGTCGGCAGCCGGTGGAGACCTTCAGCCTGAAATTCGCCGATCAGGGTTTTGACGAAAGCATGCATGCGGCGCAGGTTGCCGAGCGCTTCGGCTGTCGGCATCACGTCCTTGAAGCCCCGTCGATCGATGCTGACCGGTTCGTTGCAGCCATTCGCGATCTCGACCAGCCGCTGGCCGACCCCGCCTATGTCATGACGCATGCGCTGGCTGGTTTGACCCGTCAACATGTGACAGTTGCCATCAGCGGCGATGGCGGCGACGAGCTGTTCGGTGGTTACCCGCGGTTCACGGATACGGAAAGCCGGCACCCAGCGCGTTTCTGGCAGCGACCGCTACGTGCCGCAGTCGATGCCGGTCTGCTGCCATCCGCCCTGCTGCGACGCAGCCTGAGCGGACGGGAGCTGCTGCACTACCGTCGTGTCGAACTGGGGCCCTGGGTCGGTCGCAAGCGGATGGCGCACTATCTTGATCCTGCCATCCTGCCCGCCGCGCGGATAGAAAATACGCTGGACGCCTGGTTGCGCCTGATCGATGCTCAGGGAGGGGTGATGGATAGTACGGCATTGATGCGCGCCGATCTGTGGACCTATCTGTCGGAAAACTGTCTGGCCAAGACCGACCGGGCGAGCATGGCGCACGGGCTTGAAGTGCGCGTACCTTTGTTGGGCCAGCCAGTGCTGGATTTTGCGCTGGCCGTGCCGGCCAGCGTGCATTTGCGCGGCGGTCTGAAGTCGCTGCTCACCGGGCTTGCCCGGCAGCGCTTGCCGAGTTGTGTGTGGGACCGCCCGAAACACGGCTTTTCCGTGCCGCTCAGGCAATTGTTCAAGGGAAGCTGGCGTGAAGTGGGTGATGCCTGCTTTGCCGGGGCACAGGCTTACCCCTTCCTCTCCGGGAAGGCCCTGGCCGCGCTCTGGCAGCAGGTTGACGATAGACATGTATCGTCGCGACTGGTGTATACCTTGCTCGTGTTGCTGGTGTGGCTCGAGAACAAGGATATATCGATCAATTAACTGGGGGGTGGATATGCTTTTCAAAGCAGGTGGACGGACGGAGCGACGGTGGCGGAAAATTCAATGGCGATTTCTGCGCCCTGACTGGGCATCGAATTTCGGCGTCGATTTGCCGCTGAACTTGCCGGTGATCACGCCGCCGATCCGCAAGGACATATTTTTTGGTGGCTATGAAGCCAAGGAAGCCGGACTCGTACAGAAATATCTTTCGCCGTCGGATGTCGTCTTCGAGGTCGGCGCGGGGATCGGTTTTCTGTCGGCGATGTGCGCCAAAGTCGTCGGCAACGGCAATGTGCATGCGTATGAGGCGAATCCCCAGCTGATCCCCATCATTCGCAGCGTGCATGAGCGGAACGGCGTGTCGCCGCACGTATACAACGTCCTGCTCGGTAGCGGCGAAAGCGAACGTACGTTCTGGCTGGAGACCGACTACTGGGCATCTTCGCTGATCAAGGGCTCAGCCGATGCGCAGCCCATACAGATTCCGCAGATTGACCTGAATGCTGAACTCGCCCGCATTCGCCCCAGCTTTCTGATCGTCGATATCGAGGGCGGGGAGTACGAGTTCTTCAAGGACATCGATCTCTCCTCGATCACTAAAATCTGCATCGAGGTCCATCCGCATGTCCTGGGTAACGACAAGGTTTGCGAAATACTGGCCTGGTTGTTCGCCCGGGGGTTCAGTCTGGAAGTCGGCAACATGCGCAAATTCGTCTTCTACTTGTACCGGACCGGCACGGGAGTCATCTAAGTGGCTGTCACGCTGAGTTTGATCGTTCCGGTCTATAACGTCGCACCATACCTGGCGCAGTGTCTCGACTCCCTGCTTGCGCAGGATCTGGACGGTGTCGAGATCATTGTCGTCGACGACGGGGCAACCGACGAATGCCCAGCGATACTGGCAAGCTACCAGGAAGCGCATCCCGGGGCGCTGACCGTCATCCGGCAGCCGAATGCCGGCCTGTCCGCGGCACGGAACACGGGGCTCGACAAGGCGAGCGGCCAGTATGTGGCGTTTGTCGATTCGGACGACTGGATCGAACCGTCGTACTATCGCCGCTTGCTCGAACTGGCGATCAGCCAGGATCTGGACATGGCGCATGGCAACGCCATTTTCCACTTCGAAGGCCGGCGCGAGGATCAGCCGATCTATCAGGATGCATTGTCTACCGAGGTGATGCACGGACGCGAGGTGCTGCGCAAGCGTCTGGCCGAGCGCACCTTCCTGCACATGGTGTGGATGCATCTCTACCGCCGCGAGTTCATCGAAATGCACGGGATGCGTTTCATCCCGGGGCGCATTCATGAGGACGTTTTGTGGACGACGCAGGCTTTCCTGCTTGCTCGGCGGGTCGCCTATGATCCGGCCCAGGGCTATTTCTATCGCCAGCGTATTCGCCGGTATTCCCAGGCTGCATCCGATGCGCGGTTTGCGACCATCATCGACAGTTCGATCCGCAACGCCCTCGGCCTGGCCGAAATGGCCGACGGGCTTGGCGAGGATGCCGAACTTGCCGGTCTGATCCGCTGGCAGCTGGTCGACGGCGGTCTGTCGGTGTTTCACAAACTGCGGAAAATTGCCGATCCGGAAATTCGCCGCCAGGTTCACCGCCAGTGCCGTGAACTGGGCTTGTATTCGACACTGTGGCGCAGCGCCACCCTGTTTTCGCAGCGTCGGCGGATTGCCCGGAACTGGCTGCAGGGATTATTCCGGAGATGATCCGGCGCTGCATCCAGATCAATCTGCAGCCCGGCTGGGGCGGCGGGGAGATCTATACCGTCTTTTTTACCCGGGCGTTGCTGGCTCAGGGGGTGCCGACGACCTTGTACGTGCTGCGCGACAATACGCGCTGGACGAGCGAACTGCCGCCCGGCGTCGACATCGTTCCGGTGGCCGGGGCTGCGGAAATGCTGACCTCACTGCAGGCATGCGAGGCGCCCTGGGTCGTCTGCCAGACGCCGCTGGATCTGCCTGCGCTGGAGGTCTTGCGTCATCCCCGGCGCCTGTTGTCGTGCATCGCCCACATGCCCCTCTATGGTCGTGACCCGCGCCGCATTGCCGGTCACGACTACGTGATTGCCGTGTCGGCCCACGTCATTGCCAGTCTGCAGGCAGCCGGGATATCGCAGGTCCATCCCGAGCCGCTGCTCGGTATTGCCGATCTGGCGCCACGGCCAGCCGGCGATGCGGCATCGGGGGTTGTCCGCCGCTCGCGCTACGACTGGGATATGCGCAAGGGCAGGGACCGTCTGCTGAGCTGGCTGGCGCCGCTTGCAGCCAGTTTTGCCCGGGCCGAGGCTTATCGGAAAAAGCCGGGCATCACGCTGGGCATCGTTTCGCGACTGACCCCGATCAAGCAGTTCCCCCTGTTGTTCAGTCTGTTGGCGCCTGTGTTGGCAAGGCATCCGGACGTCCATCTGGAAATCTTCGGGGCCGGCGGCTACGCCTCGGTGCGCGATCTGGATGCTGCCCTGCGTCCTTGCCGACGGCAGGTCCGTTTCTGGGGGCAACAGCCGGATGTGGCTGCCGTTTACCGACAGATCGATTATTTGCTGACCGGTTTGCCGGAGAAGGAAGCGCTGGGCTTGAATGTGATCGAAGCTCAGGCCTGCGGTACGCCGGTGCTGGCCGTCGATGCCAGCCCGTTCACAGAGACCGTGTGCGCCGGGGTGAGCGGACTGTTTTTCGAGGATCCTCGCCACGATGGCGGGGCCAGTTTCGACGCACTGATTACCCGCCTGGAACGGCAAGCTTTCCGGATCGATCCGGAAGCCGCCCGGGATCACCTGGCCAGGTTTTCGGCGGAAGCCTTCGCGCAACGGGTCGGTCGGCTGTGTACGGCGGTCAATAACAAAGGAGTCCCAGGGTGAGCGGAAAAAAAGTCATCATCAACTACCGCAAGGGTTTTGAGCCGCTTGAGGAGGCATTCGCCAATCTTGGCTACGAAGTGATCAAGAATGCCTGGCATCTGCCGGCGGGTGCCGACGATATCGAACTGGCGGTGGTCAACCTTTATGAAGCGATCCGCCAGCCTTGGCGGGCGCTGTCGTTCAAACGCCAGTTACGCCGGGCAGGGATTCCGCTGATCGGCCTGGATCGCGATGCGCCATGGCATATGGGTATCCGCAAGCGGCGCATCCTGCTGTTCCGTTGCCTGAACTTGCTCGACATCTATGCCAGCCATACGATGCAGCCAACCTGGAACTTCGCACCCACCAAAATCTACAGTCCGAATGCCGTCTGGGTGCGAAATTTCAACCTGCACGGCCACACCCTGGCCGAAATGCGGGATCCGGGGTTCTACGAATACGATGTTTCCTTTCTCGGCAACATGGACGGCGTGCGCTACAAGGAGCATGCCGAGCGGCAGCATTTTTTTGCCGCCCTGCGCGAGCGCCTTGATGCGCTCGGCATTCGGCACTACATCAAGCATTCGTCGGGTATCAGCGAGGAGGAACAGATCCGGGTCATCCAGCGCTCGCGCATCAACCTGAGTTTCCGCTCGTCCTGCGATCACGGCGGCGAAATGAGTTGGGGACTGCCGGAGCGCTGTTATGGCGTGCCGGCACGCGGAGGATTCCTGCTGACTGACCGGCGCCGCCATGCCGCCAACGATTTCGATCTGGCGCGGGAGTGGGCGGACTACGAAGGGATGGACGACTGCATCCGGCAGATCCAGCACTGGCTGGCCAATTTCGCTCAGACACGGGCCATTGCCGAAGCGGCACACGAGAAGGTCATGGCCTGCCACACTTACGAGCACCGGGCGCAAAACCTGATCAATGCTGCTCATGCCTGCCGTGCCGCCAGGCAAACAAGCTGAAGGTCGCACCAAGCCATGAAGATTCTTGTCATTCGCCGCGACAACATTGGCGATCTGGTCTGTACCACGCCCCTGATCCGCGCCCTGCGCCGGCAGTTGCCCAACGCCAGCTTGCAGGCGCTGGTGACCCATTACAATGCCGAAGTGCTGGCTGGAAATCCCGATCTGGACCGGGTTTACTCCTATCAGAAAGCCAAGCATCGCGGCCCCGGCGAAGGCACGTTGGGAATCTACTGGCAACGCCTGAAAACCATTCTGGCCCTGCGCCGGGAACGTTTTGACTGGGTTTTGCTGCCAGGAGGCGCTGCGGCAAGTTCGTTGCGCTTTGCCCGCATGATCGCCGCCAAGCGGGTGTTGATCCGGGACGATCAGGACCGGCAAGGCGGTGCTCACGAGGTCGAGCAATGCTGCCACCTGCTGCCGCGCATGGGCTTGCGGTACGAGACGCCAGCGCCGCTGGTCGTTCCCGATCCCGCTTTGCAGCAGGCTTTCCGCGAACAGTGCAGCGCCCGGCTCGGCTTCGCCCCGACCCGCCTGATCGGGGTCCACGTAAGTGCTCGCAAGCCCTCCCAGCGTTGGCCCGCCGATCGCTTCGCAGCCTTCATTCGCGCGGTGACGGAGCCGGAAGGAACTGTTTGTCTGCTGTTCTGGGCGCCCGGCACCAGCGACGATCCGAAACATCCGGGTGATGACTACAAAGCCGCCGAGATCATCGCCGCAACCCATGGGGCCCCGGTAGTCCCGCTGCCGACCGGGCATCTCAGACAACTCATTGCCGGCTTGAGTCTGTGCGATGGCGTACTATGCGCCGATGGCGGCGCGATGCACCTCGCCGCTGCGCTGGGCAAGCCCATGGTCTGCCTGTTCGGCGACTCCGATCCGGCAAGGTGGGGTCCCTGGGGCAACCCGCATCGGATTGCCCAGGCGGAAAGCAGAGATGTCGAGGATCTAACGGTTGAAAGCATCCTCCAGCGCTGGGAAGAGGTTCAGGGAGCGAATTGCAGGTAAGCGCCATGGTGGCGCTCGATACCGCCTATTGCCGGAAATCCAGCTTCCCTGCAGGTACTAAAATTTGTAAAAGAGAGGTGTCAGGTAATCTACGCTTCGAATACGCATGAATACATGAGTATCACATGGTCGCTACGGACTCTATTGGTGAGAAGGTTGGTACTGCCACGTTGATACGAACAGGCTTTGAACAACCTTACCGCCAGTCGCAAGCCTTGAGACTCAACGTATCCAACCGCGAAAATGGCCTTCAAAAGTCAGCGCTGATGTTCTCGGAGGGTAATTTTGCATATATTGTCCCTGCTATGTCCGTTGTGGAGAAGGCTGGAGTAGAACCAAGTAGGCTGCTTTTTGATTTGTCTGGTCAGTCTCCTAGGGTACTGTGTGCCCTCGGTGCTGAAGACAAAGGGCAAGCTTGGACTATTTGCGCTTATCCAGGAAGTCTAGAATTCGCTGAAGTGGTTCTAGCCTGTGCATCGTTTGAGGAAATTTTGGCAGCTTGGTTTTTATTTGATTGTAATGACCCGCGCAGTATTCCAACAGAGCTAATGCTAAGTTTGGTGTTGATTTTTCCAGCAGTTTACGCAAGTTGTGGAAATGGCAAGCGACAGATGGCGCGGGAGGCTGACCGGATCGTCATTCTCGATACCTTTACAAACCGCCTTGAGCAACACAAGACGCTAATGAATTGCCAAAAGCTACTTAGAGAGGCAGAGCAATGAAAAAAGTCGCAATCGTCCAATCCAATTATATCCCTTGGAAGGGCTACTTCGACATGATTGCAGCTGTCGATGAATTCATTCTTTATGACGATATGCAGTACACGCGCCGCGACTGGCGAAATCGAAACCAAATCAAAACGTCCCAAGGGGTTCAGTGGCTCACGGTTCCCGTGTTGGTCAAAGGTAAGTACTACCAAAAGATCAGAGAGACCGAGATTGACGGCAGCGACTGGGCTGCTGCACATTGGAAAGCTTTGGTACAGAACTATCGTCGTGCTCCCCATTTTCCAGAAATCTCTTCATGGTTGGAGCCACTCTACCTTGAACAAAATTTCTCTCATATTTCGCAACTGAATCGTCGTTTTATTGAAGCCATCTGCAATTATTTGGCAATAAAAACGGTCATCACCAGCTCATGGGACTACACGTTGCTTGATGGTAAGACGGAGCGACTTGCTGATCTGTGTGTGCAAGCTGGCGGCACTGAGTACATCTCAGGGCCGGCAGCCAAGAACTATGTTGACAAGAAGGTATTTTCGGAACTGGGTATTAAGCTGACATGGTTCGACTACGCCGGATACCCCCCGTACCCGCAGCTTTGGGGCGAGTTCACCCACGGTGTTACAATCCTCGATCTTTTATTTAACTGTGGCAAAGACACGCCTCGCTACATGAGGTATGTGACATGAAGCTTTCAATAGTCGCAACCCTCTACCAGTCTGCTCCTTATATCAACGAGTTTCATGAGCGTGCGAGTGCTAGCGCAAGGCGGATGGTTGGAGACGATTATGAAATTGTGCTTGTGAATGATGGATCACCAGACAACAGCCTGGATCTGGCTATCAGACTCACCGAACAGGATTCACACGTTGTTGTAGTTGATTTGTCCCGTAACTTCGGGCATCACAAGGCGATGCTTGCAGGTCTCACCCAAGCGCGGGGCGAACGAATCTTCCTTATCGATAGTGATCTGGAAGAGAGCCCTGAATGGCTGTTGGACTTCTCCTCGGCAATGACAGCCGAGACTGCGGACGTGGTTTACGGTGTGCAGGAAGTCCGTAAAGGCAATTGGTTCGAACGCTGGAGCGGCGAAATCTACTACTCCGTGTTTAACTACTTGGCCAATATCGACCATCCGAGAAATATCGTCACTGCTCGGTTGATGTCGCGGCGGTATGTGGACGCGCTGCTGCAGTTCCGCGAGCGCGAAATGGTGATTTCGTGCCTATGGGTTATCGCAGGCTTCAAACAATGCGCGCTACCAGTGAAAAAACTTGCGCACAGTTCCACGACCTACAACCTGACAAAGAAGATTGGGCAGGCCACCAACGCCATCACCTCGTTCAGCGAAGCGCCACTTAGACTGATATTCCACATCGGAATGATCATCTTCGCGCTTGCCCTACTCTATGCGGGTTACCTTGTTTTTCATAAGCTGGTGTTGGGTACCCCCATGGATGGATGGACTTCGGTGATGGTTTCTATCTGGCTGCTCGGGGGTATGGTCATATCGTTCATTGGTGTTATCGGCATCTATCTTTCCAAGGTCTTTTCCGAGACCAAGCAGCGACCAACTTTTATCGTGAGGGCAATCCATGGCCAATTCACCTCCCCCCATTGACCACAGCTACGAGCGGTTTTACGCACAGCGCAACGGTCTCAGGGTCTATCCCACCGAATTTGTCGTACGTACATTCCTGGCGAAGTATCCGAAATTGAACTTTCGCAAGCCAGTGGCTGACGATCGTGTGCTCGACATTGCTTTTGGTGATGGCCGCAACACGGTGTTCCTCTGCGACCAGGGTTACGCGGTGAGCGGAATTGAAATTACTGAGGGCATCGTGTCTCAGACTGGAGAGCGGCTGGAAAAATTGGGCCACCAGGCCGACCTGCGCGTGGGCCGTAACAGCAAAATGCCGTACGAGAATGACTATTTTGACTACCTGCTCGCATGCCACTGCTGCTACTACTGCGACGAAGGAGAAACTTTCGCCGATAACATGAAGGAGTATGCCCGGGTGATGAAGCCCGGGGCATGGTTGGTGGCGTCGGTGGCCAGCCGGGAATCCTATATCTTCAAAGACGCTATTACCTTGGAAGACGGCTCGCTACGCATTCAAGCCGATCCCTATGGCAACCGTGATGGCTATCGCCTTCACGCATTCACTAGCAAGGACGAGATCGAAGCCTATCTCTCACCTTGGTTTGAACATTTTTCCTTCGGCTTTGCAGACAACGATTTCTTCGGGGTCTCCGAACGCCTGTTTTGGGTTGTTTGTCAGAAACGAGAGGGTTCATGACCAATCATTCCTACTACTGTTGCACCGAACCCACGTGTACTCGTGCCCCTCTGACACAGGGTTCCGATGGCCTGACGTGCCCCAACGGTCACTTTATTCCGTACGCCCCCGGCACGGATGTGCCTGTGTTCGCTTGCGAGCCAGAGGGTGCTAACGAGTATTCGCAGGAGAATGCCGCCGAGGTTCATGACAACGCGTTGCGATGGGTATTCAATACCTTCCAGACCGACGAAGAAGGCCTGCGCGAGCGCCTCATCGCCCGCATGGGCCTGAAGAAGGGCCAGCGCGTGCTGATCACCGGTGCGGGTGCGGGCAACGACCTGCCTTACCTAGTGCGTGCGCTTTCGGGCAGGGGTGACATCTATGCACAGGACATCGCCAAGGAAATGCTGCTGGCCGGTGTGTCCCGCTACAGGACGGAACTGGCTGCCTCGGGCGTAGGACTTCACTTCTCGATAAGCGACGCAACAAACCTGCCTTTCGCCGATGGTTTCTTCGACGCGGCCTACCACTTTGGTGGCATCAACCTGTTCCCTGATATTGCCATGGGTATTTCTGAGATGAACCGCGTAGTCAAAGAGGGTGGGAAAGTCGTCATTGGTGACGAGGGCTTGGCGCCCTGGCTGGTGAATACCGAATTGGGGCGTATGCTGATCAATAACAACTCCCTATATGCCTGTAGCGCGCCGCTGGCGGCCTTGCCGGCTACAGCACGGGACGTGAAGCTGAGTTGGGAACTATGCAACTGCTTCTACGTTATCGAGTTCCAGGCCAGTACCGAGCCACTGCCTGTCAACATCGACGTACCTCATTTGGGCAAGCGCGGTGGCACGATCCGAAGCCGCTACTTTGGCCGCTTGGAAGGTGTAGACCCTGCCTTACGCGATCGCATCTATGAAGAAGCGGAACGACGAGGGATGAGCCGTGTGGCCTTTCTCGAATCAGCACTTCGCGCGTCGCTGGACAAGGACTGATTTCTACATGACTCCGCTCAATTTCTTTATCACCCGCAAGCAGCCGTTTCCCTGGCGTAAGAAGGGTCTGCTTTTCGAGCCTGGTAGCGATGGGTTCTCGCACGGATCGCATCCTTGCGCGATCCAAATCGAAGGCGATCTCTACGTGGTCGCATTCACACGCCGTGACGAGCGCCAGCGCTCTCACATCTTCCTTTCCAACGCCATCGTGTCCGATGGCCGCGTGGAACTGTTGGGCACGCCGAAGCTGGCCCTGTGGCCGGGTGATCCCTGCCACTTCGACTGCGACGGCGTTATCAGTGTGTGCTTCGTCAAGCACAGTGGCACCATTTATCTTTATTATGTGGGCTGGCAGAACCTCCCAGAAGGCCTGTGGATTTGCGACACAGGACGCGCAAAGTTGGACGAAGGCGAGTTCACGCTCACACGCGAGTTCCCGGGTCCTGTGCTCGGCCGCGACAAGAACAACCCGCTATTCGCGGCGGCTACTGCGTTTCACGTCTCGGGCGACCTCTGGCAGACTTGGTACAACTCCGGTATCCGCTGGGAAAAGACCGCGCAAGGCTGGAAACATCACTACGGCATCCACTACGCTCATTCGCATAATGGCGTTGACTGGATTTGCCACCCTGGAATGTGTCTGCCGTTTGCAGACGAATACGAGTACGCCTTCGGCCGGCCCAGCGTAATCTATCGGGAAGACACGTATTTCATGTGGTACGCGCACCGCGCAACCCAGACCATCGACACCTACCGCATCGGTTTTGCCTCATCGGCAGATGGTCGGCAATGGGAGCGAAACGACCCTCTCGCAGGCATCGACGTCTCATCCACCGGCTGGGACAGCGAGATGATCTGCTACCCATGCGTGTTCGAACACCGGGGCCGGATATACATGCTCTACAACGGCAATGGTTATGGTAAGACCGGTTTTGGTCTGGCCGTGATGGAGGAAACGTTATGAAAAAGATTCTGCTGGCGGGCAACGCCATCACCGCCGAGATCCTGTCCGCCTACCTGCGGCGGGATGCTCGGTATGAGGTTGCCGGCATTACCGTCGACGACGAGTTTGTGGCGCAGGGCGGCGTGGGCGGCTACCGAACGGTGGGCTTATCTGAGGCTATTAGCGCTTTCTCACCCGACACCCATCGTGTCATTATGGCCATGGGCTACAGTGACCTGAACCGCAGCCGGGAAACCATGTTCGGCCGCCTTAGGGCAATGGGCTACGGTATCGAGACATACATACACCCCGATGCCCGGGTCTACACCGATCAGCCCGTGGGTGAAGGCAGCGTTGTACTGCCAGGCGCAGTCATCGAGCCGCACGCGCGGGTGGGTGTCAACACCATGATTTGGAGCAATGTAACGCTGGCGCACCACAGCAGCGTCGACGACCATTGCTGGGTGGCCGCGGGAACTGTGGTTTCCGGACAAGCCAAGGTGTTGCGTAACACCTTTCTGGGAGTAAATAGTACTGTGGTCAATGCCGTGACGGTGGGGGAATTCAACATCGTTGGTGCTAGCGCCCTGATTTCGCGCGACACCAAACCCGAATCGGTTCATCTGGCGCGCTCGGCCGAACCCTTCCGCTACTCGTCGGAAGATTACGTAAAGCACTTTGGAATTTGAAATGAATAAAAAACTCGCAGAACTTCTCGCGGAGGTCTTTGGACTGCGCGTCACCGACATTCAACCCGACCTGCAGAAGTCCGAGGTGGGTACCTGGGATTCCCTCAAGCAGATGGACCTAGTGATGTCACTGGAGAGGGAGTACGGCATCGCACTGGACATTCCCGACATCCTGCGCATGACTTCGGTTGCCGAGATCATGGCCGTTCTCAAGGAAAAGGGAGTCGATCTTGGAAATTAAGAGTGCCGTCGCGCTCGTGACTGGTGGGGCGCAAGGTCTCGGGCTAGCGATTGCCTGTCGGCTGGCTGACGAAGGTGCCACCGTGTTGGTGGCAGACCGCAACGCCGAGGCACTCGCCACTCTGCAGCAGGGCCTGGAAGGGGTGTTCATGGACGTCACCGATCAGGAGCAGGTCAAGACGGAAGTTGCCGGCATCGTGGATCGCCATGGTCGCTTGGATATCCTAGTCAACAACGCGGGTGTGATTTTCAGCGAACCTTTTGTCAACATCATGAACCCATCGGGCATCATGCACGATTACGATCGCTTTCGTGCCTCGCTCACGGTCAACCTAGACTCGGTGTTCATCGTCACTGCCGCCGTGGTGGAGCACATGGTCAAGCGCCGCATCAAGGGCGCTATCGTCAATATCAGTTCCATCAGCGCCTGTGGCAACGAAGGCCAGACGGCCTATTCGGCAGCCAAGGCGGGGGTCAATGCAATGACCGTGACCTGGTCAAAAGAACTGGGTCGCTGGGGCATCCGCACCAACGCAGTGGCACCGGGCTTCATTGGCACCGACTCTACACACCACGCATTGAACGAGACGGTGCTCAAGCACATTCAGACCAACACGCCGCTGCGCCGACTGGGCCAGGCCGACGAGGTGGCACAGGCTGTGATCGCGCTGGTCGAAAACGACTTCATCAACGGCACGGTGCTTGACGTTAATGGTGGCCTGACGATCTGACATGGTGCGTCTCCCACCCTCACAACATCCCGCTGCGCATGCGCTCTACCTTGATCACGATACATACTTCCCGCTGATTGCGGCGGTGCTGGGCGGTGAGCAGGACGGAGTGATCCTAGCGGATCGCGAGAAAAATCCGAGCCAGGTCTACGTCGAGCACGCCTTTGGTTTTGCGCAGGTTTTCGGAAGGCCAGTGCCCGAGTTCGAGCGTGCCTTGCAGCATTACCTGTTGATTGACAGGACGTTCTCTTCTACCAAGGTACGGCTCTATACCCCCCACTGCCCTAGCTTCCTGCAGGCCAGCGAATACGATGGCTTGCGTTCGTGGCGCCAGCACTTCGAGTTGGATACCATCCACACGGGAACCACCGCCCTTGCAAAGGAGCCACCAGTGAAGGGTTTGGCCTTGGTGTACGCTGACGCGACCCATGTAAACCTGATCGAGGACAACTTCGGTGTGGTGGGCCGGTTCTGGCGCACGTCCAACGATTTTGCGCGGTATTCGAACGCGGTATTGGCCTTTGTGGCGGGGCAGCCGGCCGCCCTGTGCTACGCCGCTGCAGTGGCGGGCGGTAGGGCCGAGATTGACGTGTTGACGCTCCCCGCCTACCGGCAGCTCGGCCTGGCTAAGGCTGTCGTCCACTCATTTAATCAGCGTTGTCTCGCGCAGAATGTGTTACCGCTATGGGACTGTTTTACTAACAACACCCCTTCCGTGGCTTTGTGCCGATCGATCGGCTTTATACCTCTGGGCGATCCCTATCCCTTCTTCACCATCAGCCGATAAAGGATCGAGCAAGCATGTCCCTAACCTTGCACCACTACAATTTGGCACACCTGTTCGACGAGGTGCTGGCGGCCCATGCCGCAAGACCAGCACTTCGATATGCAAGCAGTGACTACACCTACGGTCAACTCGGTGGCTGGATCGATTCTCTGGCTGTGCTGCTGATGGCAAAGGGCCTGAGACGCGGCGACGTAATCGCCATCGGTCATGACAAGCAAGCACTCTCCTACGCCCTTATGCTGGCCGCGATCCGCTTGGGCGTAGCCTACGTCAACATCGACGTGGCTTCGCCGATCGCGCGCACCAGCCGCATCCTGCAGGTCAGCGCCCCCTCACTGCTGTTCTACGACGACTCCGCCTATCAGGCCGACATGACGGAACTGGCAAAAGCCCAAGGTTGTGAACTGCTGCTGCTTGATTTTTCCTCACTGCCCAGGGTCAGCGAGGTTGACCGGGAACTTCAGCGCCAGTGCTCGCGCCTGGTGGATGGCGCGACCATCGCCTACATAATGTTCACATCGGGTTCCACTGGCGTGCCCAAAGGGGTGGCGGTGACGCACCAGAACGTGTTGCACCTCATTGCCTGGGGGCGTGAGCGCTTCGGCATCACCGATCAGGACAACTTCGCCAACCTGAGTCCGATGTATTTCGATAACTCGGTGTTCGATTTCTACGTCGGTCTTTTCTGCGGCGCCTCCCTGAGCCCAATTCACCGCAGCCTGCTTGCGAAACCCTACGAGCTGGTAGCGTACGTGAGTGATCGGGCCAGTACCATCTGGTTCTCGGTGCCCTCGGCGCTCATGTACCTCATGGCCATGAAGGCCTTTGCGCCAGGTGTTCTGAAGCATCTGCGCGCGATTGTTTTCGGCGGCGAGGGTTACCCCAAGGTGGAATTGAAGAAGCTTTACGACCGCTTCTCTTGCCAAGCCAAGCTCGTGAACGTTTACGGCCCCACCGAATGCACCTGCATCTGCAGCGCCTACACGCTGGGCTCGGACGATTTTCAGGATATCGATGGGCTGCCCCCGCTGGGTTATCTCAACCCCAACTTTGACCACCGCATCCTCGACGAAAACAATCACGATGCGACGGAGGGCGAGCTTTGCCTGATCGGACCCAATGTGGCGGCCGGTTATTTCAACGACCTGGAACGTTCGGACGCAGCCTTCCACACCATCACTGATCCCAACCGTTTCATGAAGCGAATGTACCGCACCGGCGATCTGGTAAAAGAGGTGGGCGGCAGGCTCCACTTCGTCGGCCGCAAGGACAACCAGATTAAACACATGGGCTACCGCATCGAACTCGAGGAAATCGAGAACGCCCTGGTAAGGCTACCCCAAGTAGACCAGGCCGCCGTGGTCTACCAGCGCACCCAGGCCGCCTATGGGAAGCTGGTGGCCTATGTCGCCTGCACTTCTGAGGTGGACGACAAGACCCTACTGCAGGCACTTGCGAAACTGGTGCCCGACTATATGCTGCCCGCCCGGCTAATCCTGATGCCTAAACTGCCAAAGAACGCCAACGGCAAGGTCGACCGGCAGTATTTGCGCGCCCTGCTGGATCAGTGAGGCGATGGCCTATAGCACGTTGACCGCGACGCTGGCCCAGGTGGTCCGCTATGGGGTGGTCGGTGTTCTCAACAACCTGCTGGGCTACCTGATCTACCTCCTAGTTACCTGGCTCTGGCTTGATCCCAAGATGGCGGTGACGCTGATGTACCCCATCGGCGCGGTGACTGCCTATTTCGGGCATGCCAAGTATTCGTTTGCCTACATCGGGCGCACCTCGCATGGCATTGCACGCTATACCATCGCACATCTAATCGGCTATGGTGCCAACATTAGCTTTCTTTATTTATTTTCGGACCGGCTGGGGTATCCGCACCAAATAGTGCAGGCAGTGGCCATCGTCGCGGTGGCTGGGATTCTCTATATCCTATTCCGCTATTTCGTTTTTCCTCAACGTCATCAGTCGTTCTGAGCATTTATGATCGTTTGTCCTTCCTGCGCTACAAAAAACATTCAAGCCATGAACGGCTGCCCCATGTGCGGATTCACGCCGGCGAGTATTGACGGCTTCTTAGCTTGGTCCCCCGAACTGGCAAATAATAACGATGGATTTCCTCAGGAGAGTTTCGAAGGTCTGGCGCGTGTGGAAGCGGGCAACTTCTGGTTCCGCGCCCGCAACACGATTATTCTGTGGGCGCTGCGCAAGTACTTTCCCGGCTTCCATTCGCTGCTAGAAGTTGGTTGTGGCACCGGTTTCGTGCTTTCAGGTATTGTCCAGGCCTTCCCAAATGCGCGTATGGCTGGCAGCGAGATCTATACCGCTGGACTGGCCTTTGCTGCGAAGCGCCTGCCAGGTGTAGAACTGTTCCAGATGGACGCACGCAAACTTCCCTACGAAGCAGAATTCGACGTGGTAGCAGCTTTTGATGTCATCGAGCACATACTGGAAGATGAATCTGCGCTGCAGAACTTCCACCGTGCTATAAAACCTGGGGGTTGCTGCTTGATCACCGTGCCGCAGCATCAGTGGCTCTGGAGCTATGTTGATGAAGCAGCTTGTCACAAGCGGCGTTACAGCGCGAAAGAACTGCATAGAAAAATTGAGGCTGCTGGTTTTAGCATTATCCGAAGCACGTCCTTTGTCTCTTTGTTACTACCTTTGATGATTGCTTCCCGCCTGGCTACTCGGCGTCCCGATGCAAAGTGTGGTGGTGATGAGCTAACACTCAATCCTAGCGTTAACAGGATGCTCGAAGCCGTCATGCTAATTGAGCATCGTCTCATCAAATGGGGGGTCAATTTTTCTTTGGGGGGGTCGAGACTGGTCGTGGCCAAAAAACAGTCCATGTAGTGACTATGAAAGCAATAATCCTCGCTTGCGGTGCCGGTTCACGTCTCTGCCCACTTACCCAAGTATCCAGTAAGCAGTTACTGGCTGTTTTTGACAAGCCAATGATCTACTATCCCTTGACTGTGCTGATGGCCTCAGGGGTGAGGGAGTATTGCCTTATTTCGACGCCTGACGATTTGCCCCGGTACCAGAGGCTGCTTGGTGATGGGCTGCAATGGGGTATTTCAATTGAGTATCGTGCGCAACCTCTGCCGGATGGTATTGCTCAGGCTTTTTTGATTGCGGCTGATTTTATCGGTTCGGATAATGTGACGCTGATGCTCGGCGACAACATTTTTTTCGGCGGCGATGACTTTCCCCGAGTGGTTTCCAGTTTTGATGGTGGGGCCACGATTTTTGCCTGCCGCGTTAAGGATCCCCAGTGCTATGGCGTGGTGGAGTTTGATCGGAATGGCAATGCAGTATCCATTGAAGAAAAGCCTCGCGAGCCGAAAAGTAGCTACGCCGTCCCTGGTGTCTACATCTACGACAATGATGTGGTGGAGATTGCAAGAGCAGTGAAACCTTCTGCGTGGGCCGAGTTGGAAATTACGGATGTTAATCTGGAATATCTCAGACGCGACAAGCTGCAGGTCCGACGTTTGAGCCGGGGCTTTGCCTGGCTCGATGTGGGTACTATCAACGCCTTGCACGAGGCATCGGCTTACATTGAAGCCATCGAGTGCCGACAAGGCGTGAAGATTGGCTGCCCGGAAGAAGCAGCTTTGGTCAGAGGTTTCCTGGGAATTGAACAGTTTGAAGACCTTATCCAAAAGATGCCGACATGTGAGTACAGCGAATATTTGTGCAGTGTTGCCGATGAGTGGCACCGGCTGAAAGGTGAAAAGTAATGACAGAACGAGTTCCATTCAATCGCCCGTTCATGACTGGCAAAGAGCTCTATTACATTGCAGAAGCCAAGTTCGGCAACATGCTGGCTGGAGACGGCCCTTTTACCAAACAGTGCCATGAATGGCTGGAGCGTAAAAGTGGCTGCGACAAGGCTTTATTGACGCATTCATGTACGGCCGCGCTCGAGATGGCCGCATTACTGCTCGACATCAAGTCAGGTGATGAGGTCATCATGCCTTCCTACACCTTTGTTTCCACAGCCAATGCTTTTGTGCTACGGGGCGGGATACCCGTGTTTGTGGATATCCGGGAAGACACTTTAAATCTGGATGAGCGCTTGATTGAGGCGGCTATCACACCTCGCACGCGGGCCATTGTTCCGGTTCACTATGCGGGCGTTGCATGTGAGATGGACGCGATCATGACGCTTGCGAATCGACACGGTTTGAAGGTTGTTGAGGATGCCGCGCAGGGTGTGATGGCTTCTTACAAAGGGCGGATGCTGGGCAGTATTGGTGATTTGGGTGCTTATAGTTTTCACGAAACCAAAAATGTTATCTCGGGTGAAGGCGGGGCGCTGCTGGTCAATGATCCTGCTCTGGCGAGACGCGCCGAGATCATCCGCGAAAAAGGCACCGACCGCAGCCGCTTTTTCCGGGGTGAAGTGGACAAATACACTTGGCAGGAGGCGGGGTCTTCTTTCCTGCCAGGGGAACTGATCGCAGCATTCCTCTGGGCTCAGCTTGAGGAGGCTGAACGTATCACGAGCCAGCGCTTGGCAATTTGGCAGCGTTACCATGAATTGCTGGCGCCGTTTGAGCAGGAGGGAAAGCTACGCCGCCCTATCGTGCCGACGGACTGCCAACACAATGCCCACATGTACTACGTATTGCTAGCCTCAGGGATTGATCGACAGAAGGTACTCTCCGAGTTAAAGAAAAATGACATCTACTCAGTGTTCCACTACGTACCCCTGCACTTATCCCCGGGTGGGCAGCGCTATGGCCGGGCAGATGGCGACCTTGAGGTAACTGTCAAGCAGTCTGAGCGACTGGTGCGCCTGCCTCTTTGGGTTGGTTTGTCGGTTGAGCAACAGGGGCGTGTCGTTGATGTGTTGCGAAATGTTCTCGCCTGATCTTGCTGAGCCCAGGAATCTCGCAAATTCGGTCGGTAGCTACCTTTGCAAGCCTCTGTGCTTTTCTTTTTTGGGGCTACTTGACGGAATCAACTTTGCAGATGAGGAAGCTTGTCTGCGCGGAGGGTGATCTCCGCGGGCGAATAAAGGCATCTGCTAAGGCTGAGGAACGCTATCATTTGCAGCTCATCGCGCAGGTTGAACACTCCTGCACCTAAGCTACGGAGCCTCTACGAAAGCCGCAGTGATTCATCGTGAAGCATTCGTCCGGTATTCTTCGGAGGACTTGAGAGGAATTAGTGATTTTGCACTTTGATAGATTGGTTGTCACTGCCTTTAGCTTGCTGGCTCTGCTTGTCGGCATTCTCTATGTGGCCAAGCCCCTGAATGCCGACGATGCCTTCTTTCTGCATAATGCTTGGAGCATGTTGCATTTTGGCGCCACGCCTTATGCCGCCTATCCGTTTCCGGTCGCTCCGGCGATCTTCGGCATGGTGGTTGGTGGTGCGGGTCTTTACGGCGCCTTGGCGCTGAAGATTCTGGCTTGCGTGATCAGCGTATTCCTGATTTTCAAAATATTTGACCGGGGTGGCTTCTTTTATCCGCTTATCGGCCTCGTGGTTTTTTATCTGCTGTTGTACAACCGGTTGCTGGACATCCGGCCGGAGATGCTGGCCACGCTGATTTCACTGCTGGTTCTGTACCTGCTTGCATGTTTTGACAAGCGGGTGCTGGAGAGCGGCGACTGGCTGCTTTTTCTCTGCATTTTCCTGTTGTTTCTCTTGCCTTTCGTGTCGCCGCGCTACGTCGTGTTTTCGGCGGTGATCGGTTTGTTCATTCTCTTTGCCGGTCGTGCTGGCTTCCTGAAGGTGTTGTTTATCTCACTGCTCAGCATGTGTCTTGTGCTGTTGCTGGTTTATGGGCTGGCGGGATTTCCGGCGGACGGTCTGAACACTTTCCTGCAGGGGGATACACGAGAGGCTATCGCACTGAAAAACCGGATCAGGTTGCTGTTCGGAAAAAATGTCCTGGTGGTGTACCTGTTCATTTTTGTCGGCATGCTGATCGCAGTCCGTCATGGGCGGGAGATGCTGCGGCCCTTGCTGCTTTACCTGGCAGTGACGGGGGCGTATTTCATTTTTTCGCTTTCTATGGAAAAAATGCCTTTCCGCTATGTTGCCCAGCCGACGGTCCTCCTGATCGTGGCGTTCTGTTATTTTGAATTCCTGCGCCCGGTGCCATATAGACTGGATCGGGAGCAGGTGAGGAAAGCTGGTCTTCTGGTCAGGTTTCTGTCGATATTCTTCGTCGCGTTGTTCAGCTACCACTTGACCAAGGATATCTTGAAGGAGGGGCGAGCCGTGGTGACCTGGGCTGCGTCGGGCGAAGGCTTGTCTTGCAAGGGGCTTAAGTACGGTGATCTGATCGGTCGCTATGACCTGAATCCTTTAGAGCAGGTTTGTTTGTCCAGCAGGCTGTGCGACGAGTTTCGCGGTTACAAGGTTTTCGTCGATAGTTTCAGAACGCATCCGATCTGCCTTGAAGATCAGTACTCCTCAACGTACTGGCAAGGAAAGCTGGACCGGACAGAATTGATTACCGAATTTACCCGGGCTGGCGAGTTGTTCATCATCCAGAATCAAGAGGGAAAAGGGATCTTTCTTTATAAAACTGGCGACTGATCCATGGTGCTCCATTTTTTTGGGTTTGTATGTTTGACCGAAGCAATCTAACGTGCTTTGTGGCTAGTCGTTAATATCAAAGGAGCAATCAGTGCGGTTATTGTTGGGACGTATTTTGCGGATATTTTGGGGGCCAAAAATTCCGGCGCTACCCAATGGGGAGAAGAGGTTACATTTAGGTTGCGGCAAAATCGATCATCCGGGTTTCATAAATGTTGATGCGATACTGCGTCGCCACGTCCACAAAATTCAAGAAGTCGATCGCTTGAATGCCTTCGCAGATGCCAGTGTTGATCTGGTTTATGCCTGTCATGTTCTGGAGCACTTCAGTCACCTGGATGTTCCCGATGTGCTTAAGGAGTGGGGGAGAGTGATCAAGAAGGACGGTAGGCTATGCCTCTCGGTTCCTGACTTCGACAAGATATTGCATATTTACGAAGAGACAGGAAAGCGTGTGGATGTCATCATCAATGCGTTGATGGGTGGGCAGGAATACGCGTACAACTTTCACCGAGTGATATTCAATCAGGACTATCTGACTGATTTGCTGCTGGCGGCGGGTTTTACCAGCGTCAGGATTTGGCAGCCCGACGATGGAGGTGTCGGACACGATGTAAATGACTGGTCGAGGCGGCTGTTCAAGGTGGGGGATCGCGCGTATCCGATCAGTTTGAATATCGAAGCGATCAAATAGCTCGTTATTGACCTGCGGATAGTTGTTCTCCGATAAACAATGATCCTTCTATGGTTAGATGGTTTCTGTCTCGGAACAATAGTTGTCCGGAAGATTCCATCTTGCAGAGATGGTCGTCGCAGAAATAGTTGTGCAAATTGAACAAAACAACAGGCTGCTGAAGTTTTTTTTGTAAATCACTAAGTGCGTCTTGAATATTATTTGTGTTTTGCAAATTCCGATTGGCTGATTCAGAGCAGGTGGATGTGTTGAAGAAAGGGCGAGAATGCTTGCAGATTGTCGGGTCGAATTCGAAATCTGGCAGGCCGTAAATAACAATAACTTTTTTGCCGCTGTTTTGAAGGCGCTTGACGGTTATGAGTAATTTTTCAAAGAAAGTGTCGACGCTTCCAAGCTGCTTGATTCTGAAATTCCAATACGTGGCCAAGACAATAGTTTCTATTGCCTCGTTTGATGCGGCCGCTTCAAAGATCGGTTCAAAACTTGGGCTGTCATAGAGCGGTGTGCCATCCCTAACAAAATAGGCAACATTTTCCTCGTTAAACTTCTTTGCAATGGCAGGGAAAATGTGCTCGCCATGGCTGTCGCCAATGATGGCCATGGAAATCTTTTCATCGGATTTTGATCTGTAGCAGCGCAAATGGTCGTTTCCTTTTAGCGCATCAGCACATAGTTTTTCATTGGGTATTGGGTGATAGTTCTTCGCAAAATACTCAAAAAAAGCATCGTGATTCAATTCGCCGGAAAGGGCGATTTGTCCATCGACTTGTCGTGATGGAAAACCCTTTTCATGGCTAATCCATTTGCCTAAAAAACCAAATGTTAAGATGGTGATCAACAAAACTGTTGCTGAGATACTGCCTCTTAATGGGCGGATTTTCTTTTCTACAAAATTATAGGTGAGAAAAGACAAAAGTACTGCCAATACGACAGCTCCCATGCGGTAGGCGGTACTAGGTGTCTCTCCAAAGCCAATCCGTAAGAAGGACAGCAATGGCCAGTGCCAGAGATACAACGGAAAGCTGATGAGTCCGATGTGGACTGCAAATTTATTGGACAGAATACTTCGATTAACAATCGCGTGTTGGCCACTAGCTATAAGGAATGCGGTCCCCAGCGTCGGCAGCAGGGCAATCCAGCCGGGAAATTTGCTGGAGGAAGAAATGAAAAACAACCCCGTAACAATAAAACACAGGCCAGCAAGGCTCAAACAGTCCTGTATTTTGCTGCTGGGCATGAAGCCCGAGTTCAGGTTTTCTCTTGCTGCCGCCGCAAGAGAAGCTCCTACTAAAAGCTCCCAGAACCTGGAGTGCGGCAAGAAATACGCCTTTGCAGCATTGTCATTGATCTGCCACAAACCAAAGGCGAACGAAAGAACTAGGAGTGCTAATGTCACATAGATAATGCGCAATCTGGCTTTGTGTGCCAAATAGAGAAGAATCGGCCAAGCAATATAAAACTGTTCTTCTATTGCCAGTGACCAAAGATGGAGCAAAGGTTTTGATTCAGCCAGCGTGTCAAAGTATCCGCTTTCATTTAGCAATACAAAATTCGAAGTGAATATTGATCCTCTGGCTACATGTTTTCCAAGTAACGCGAATTCGCTAGGTAAGAGGACTAGGGCGCCGACAAGCAATGTTATAGCAAACACCAAAGTGAGTGCTGGGAAAATTCGTCTAATGCGCCTTCTGTAAAAATCTAATAAATCAAACTTTGCATTGTTCAGACTGTCTAACAGGATGCCGGTTATAAGGAATCCGGATATGACAAAGAAAATATCAACGCCAATAAACCCTCCCTGTATAGCACTAGGGAAAGCGTGAAAAATAACGACAGAAATGACAGCTACGGCGCGCAGGCCATCAATGTCTTTCCGATAATTGGACTGTTCGTGCAATTTTACTATGTTAAATAATTTGAAAATTAACTATGAAATACTACGCTACATTTTGCATAAAATGCCGTATGTTGGCATACACGGGTGCGTTCGCAGGTGGGACAACTTGAGCATATCGCTCTGTGCTGCTACAAATTGGTGATTGGTCTCGTTTTTTGAATCGAATACTTATCGACGACCAGGAAAACGGCTCTGTCAGCGCCAAGTTGTCTCATGCAAATGACAAAGGTTTCTAAAAGTTAGTGCTTGAAATCAATGCGCTGCTTCCCAGTTCGGCCCGACCCCGACCTCAACCACCAGCGGCACCTTTAGTTGCGCGACCTGAGTCATCAGGCGCGGTAGCTGCGAGCGGATTTCCATCAGCTCGGCGTCCGGCACTTCGAGCACCAGTTCGTCGTGCACCTGCAGGACCAGTTTCGACTGGCGGGCGGTCTGTTCCAGCCAGCCCTGGACGGCGATCATGGCGAGCTTGATCAGGTCGGCGGCGGTGCCCTGCATCGGCGCGTTGATCGCCGCGCGCTCCGCTGCCTGACGGCGGTTGCCGTTGCTTGAGCGGATTTCTGGCAGCCACAGGCGGCGGCCGAAGACGGTTTCGACGTAGCCGTGCTCGCGCACCGTTGCCCGCGCTTCTTCCATGTAGCGGGCGACGCCGGGGTAACGGGCGAAGTAGCGGTCGATGTAGGTCTGCGCGGCGCTGCGTTCGAGGCCCAACTGGCGGGCGAGGCCGAAGGCGCTCATGCCGTAGATCAGGCCGAAGTTGATGCTCTTGGCGACGCGGCGTTGATCGGGGCCGACTTCCAGCGGCGTGACGCCGAAGATCTCGGCGGCAGTGGCGCGGTGCACGTCCTCGCCGTGGGCGAAGGCGTCGAGCAGGCGGGCGTCGCCTGAAAGATGCGCCATGATGCGCAGTTCGATCTGCGAATAGTCGGCCGAGACGATGCTGCTGCCTTGCGGCGCAATGAAGGCGGTGCGGATCTTGCGGCCTTCGTCGGTGCGCACCGGGATATTCTGCAGATTGGGTTCGCTGGACGCGAGCCGGCCGGTGACCACCGAGGCCTGCGAGAAATGCGTATGCACGCGGCCGGTGTCCGGGTTGATCATGCGCGGCAGCTTGTCGGTGTAGGTGCCTTTCAGTTTCGACAGCGAGCGGTGTTCGAGCAAGAGTTTGGGCAACGGATAGTCGAGTGCCAGTTCGGACAGCACTTCCTCGTCGGTCGACGGGCCGCCGGACGCGGTCTTCTTCTTCACCGGCAGGCCCAGCTTGCCGAACAGGATTTCGCCCAGCTGCTTCGGCGATGCCAGGTTGAACGGCTGGCCGGCGAGTTCGTAAGCCTGGCTTTCCAGCGCCATGATCTTCTGGCCGATTTCGTGGCTCTGACGGGCCAGCGTGTCGCCGTCGATCAGGATGCCGGTGCGCTCCATCTGCCAGATCACCTGGCGGGCCGGCAGTTCGATCTCGTGATAGATGCGCGATAGACCGGGTTCGTTGGCGAATTGCGGGTGTAGCACGTCATGGACGCGCAGCGTCACGTCGGCGTCCTCGGCGGCGTAGGTGGCGGCGCGCTCGATGTCGACCTGGTCGAAGCCGATCTGCTTGGCGCCCTTGCCGCAAAGGTCCTCGTAGGCGATCGTCTCGAGGCCGAGGTGGCGGCTGCACAGCTGGCCGAGGTCGTGGCCTTTGTCGGATTCGATCACGTAGCTCTGCAGCATCGTGTCGTGGGCGATGCCGGCCAGCGCGATGCCATGGTTGGCGAAGACGTGCTGGTCGTACTTGGCGTTCTGCAGCACTTTCCGGCGGCCGGCGTTTTCCAGCCAGGGTTTCAGTTTCGCCAGCACTTCGTCGCGCGGCAACTGTTCGGCGACGCCGGGGCCGTTGTGGGCAAGCGGGAGGTAGCAGGCCTCGCCGGGCGTGACCGACAGCGAGATGCCGACGATGCGTGCGGCGAAGCTGTCGAGGCTGGTGGTTTCGGTGTCGAGCGCGGTCAACGGCGCGGTTTCGATCTTTTGCAGCCAACTGTCGAAAGCCGCCCAGGTGAACACGGTTTCGTAGCGGACTTCGCTCGGCGCAGCGGGCGGCGCGGCAGCTTCTTCGCTGGCCGGCGGCGCGTCGCTGTCGAGTTCACGCGACCAGGTGCGGAAGTTGTAGCGCGTGTACAGCTCGCGCAAGGTGTCGCGGTCGCGGGCCGTGGCGGTCAAGGCCGTCGGTGCCGGCAAATCGGGCAGGTCGCAGACGACGGTGACGAGCTTCTTGCCGAGCGGCAGGAAATCGAGGTGGTCGCGCAGGTTCTGGCCGACCACGCCGAAAATCTTGTCGGCGTTGGCGACGATTTCGTCGAGCGAGCCATATTGCGTCAGCCATTTGACGGCGGTTTTCGGCCCGCATTTGGCAACGCCGGGAACGCCGTCGACGGTATCGCCGACCAGCGCCAGGTAATCGACGATCTTTTCCGGCGGCACGCCGAACTTGGCTTCGACCCCGGCCGCGTCGAGCATTTCCTCGCTCATCGTGTTGTACCAGCGGACATGCGGGCCGACGAGCTGGGTCAGGTCCTTGTCGCCGGTGGAAATCAGCGTGTCGATGCTGTCGGCGGCAGCTTTCGTCGCCAGCGTGCCGATCACGTCGTCGGCCTCGACGCCGTCGACGCACAGCACCGGCCAGCCGGCGGCGGCGATGGCGGCGTGGATCGGCTCGATCTGGGCGCGCAGGTCGTCGGGCATCGGTGGGCGGTGCGCCTTGTACTCGGGATACCAGTCGTCGCGGAAGGTCTTGCCCTTGGCGTCGAAGACCACGGCCTTGTAGTCCGCCTTGTGGTCGCTTTCCAGACGACGTAGCATGTTCAAAACCCCGTACAGCGCGCCAGTCGGCTCGCCGGCCGGATTCCGCAGGTCGGGCAGGGCGTGATAGGCGCGGTACAGATAGGACGAACCGTCCACCAACAACAAGAGAGGCATGGCAATGACCGAAAACGAAAAACTGGTGATGGGCATCGAGACCGAGGCACTGTTGAAAAGCGCGACAGCCCGCGAATCCTGGCGGATTTTCGGCATTATGTCAGAGTTCGTCGAAGCCACCGACCGCCTGGCGGCGATCAGGCCGGCGGTGACGATCTTCGGTTCGGCCCGGGTCAAGGAAGGCGCCCCCTATTACGAATTGACCGAGCGGGTTGCGCGTTTGCTGTCCGATTCCGGCTTCTCGGTGATTTCCGGCGGCGGCCCCGGCATCATGGAAGCGGCCAACAAGGGTGCCTACTTCGGCAAGTCGCCGTCGGTCGGTCTGAATATCCAACTGCCGCATGAGCAGTCGAGCAATCCCTATCAGGACATCTCGCAGACCTTCCGCCACTTCTTCGCGCGAAAGTACATGTTCGTCCGCTTCGCCAGCGCCTATGTCGTGATGCCCGGGGGCTTCGGCACGCTCGATGAATTGATGGAAGCGTTGACCCTCATCCAGACCGGCAAGGCGCGCAAGATGCCGATCATCCTGGTCTGTTCCGATTTCTGGAAGGGCCTGGTCGACTGGTTCAAGGACACCCTGGTGCGCGAGAAGATGATCGATCCCGAAGACATGCACCTGATCCAGATCATCGACGAGCCGGAGAAGGTGGTCGAGGCCATCTTCAAGCATTACGAAGCGCGGCCATTCAGCCCGCTACCGAACGAGCGGGAGATGATGCTCAACCTGTAATAAAATGGCAGCGAACCCGAAAGGAAACATCATGCGCCGTCTCTTACCGATCTTGCTGCTTGCCGCGCTGCCCGCCTGGGGCCAGCAGGGCGATCTGCAGCCCCTGCCCGCCGTGCCGCCGCCTCCGCCGGAAATGGAGCCGTTCGATGCGGCGCTTGAACCGCAGGTGACCATCGTCCGCAATGCCAAGGAAACCCGCGAGGAATTCCGCATCAACGGCAAGCTGTACATGGTCCGGGTCACGCCGGCCGTCGGCAAACCCTATTACCTGGTCGACCGTCAGGGCGACGGGGTGATGCTGGAAAGCGACGTCAATCCCAATCCGGTACGCCCGCCGATGTGGGTCATTCACAGCTGGTAAGCCTTGTCCGTCTACACCACGGTCGGGCGCGCCGAACTCGCCGCCTGGCTGGCGCCGCTGGAGCTGGGCGCACTGCTTGATCACGCCGGCATCGCCGCCGGCATGCAGAACTCCAACTACTTCGTGACCACCGACGGCGGCCGTTTCGTGCTGACCCTGTTCGAGGCCACGGACCCGGCTGCGCTCGATTTCTACCTGCGCCTGCAGGCGCACCTGGCCGATGCCGGTCTGCCCTGTCCACGTCCGGCCGTCGATGCCGCCGGTCGCTTGTGGCGCCCGCTGTGCGGCAAGCCGTCGGCCCTGCTCAGCTGCCTGCCCGGAGAATCGGTCGACGACCCCGGCGCCGAACATTGCCGGGTGGTTGGTACGACGCTGGCCCGCCTGCACCTGGCCGCGGCCGGTCTGAGCGAGGCGCCGGCCAATCCTTGCGGCGCCGCCTGGCGGCAGACGGTCGGTGAGCGCCTGCTGCCGCTGCTGCCGGCCGATGAGGCCGCCTTGCTGGCCGACGAACTGGCCTTCCAGGCCGGTCAGGACGGGTCGTCGTTGCCGCAGGGCGTGATCCACGCCGACCTGTTTCGCGATAACGTGCTGTGGCAGGACGACGCGCGTCTTGGCGGCCTGCTCGATTTCTACTTTGCCGGGATCGACGCCTGGCTGTTCGATCTGGCTGTCGTTGCCAACGACTGGTGCCCGGATGACGGACGGCTGGCGGCTTTGGTTGACGGGTACACCGGCGTCCGCCCATTGACCGCCGACGAGCGCGCCGCCTGGCCGGCGGTGCGGCGGGCGGCGGCCCTGCGTTTCTGGTTGCTGCGCCTGGAAGCGCGGCACATGCCGCGGGCCGGCGAAGTGGTCACGGTCAAGGATCCCGGTGATTTCCGCCGTCTGCTGGAAAAATTCCGCCTTGCCCCTGAGGCGCTCCCCGGCTAGCATCCGCGCATGAGTGAAACTCCACAATTCCCGATGGCCCCCGCAGCCTTCGACGGCGAAAGCCGCGAGGTCGATGCCGGCGCCTGCTTCGACTGGCTGGCCCAGGGCTGGGCCATGTTCATCGCCCATCCCGGCATCTGGCTGGGCAGCAGCGTGTTGTTGCTGGTCATCCTGATGGCCATTTCCATCGTTCCCATCTTTGGACAGGTCGCCGCCCACCTGCTGGTACCGCTGTTCGGTGCCGGCATGCTGCAGATCTGCCGGACCGTCGCCAACGAAGGCGAACCGCAGATCGGCGAGTTGTTTGCCGGTTTCCGCCAGCACGCAGGGCAACTGGTGATGGTCGGCGTGTTCTTCGCCATCGGTGTGTTCGGCATTGCCCTGCTGGCTTTCCTGCTGATCGGCGGCGGCATGCTCGGCGGTGCCATCACCGGGCGGGTCGGCGGCATCGGCATTGCCTTCGGCGGCTTCCTGTTGGCCGTCCTGCTGGTGCTGCTGTTGTCGGTGCCGGTCATCATGGCCACCTGGTTCGCGCCGGCCCTGGTGTACTTCCACGGCATGCAACCGCTGGCGGCGATGAAGGCCAGTTTTGCGGCCGGCGCCAGGAACTGGCTGCCGATGATCATTTTCGGCATCTTCCTGATGGTTGCCGGGTTCTTCGCCATGCTGCCGGTCGGCCTGGGCCTCCTGTTGTTGCTGCCGATCTTCTCGGCGGCCGTCTACGCGTCGTATCGCGATATCTTCACGGGAGCCTGAGCGATGCGCGCAGTGAATCTGCCGGCACGTGCCGGCTGGCAATGGGTTAGCGGCGGTTTCGCCATCTACCGGCGTAATCCGCCCGTGCTGTCGATCCTGGTCATCAGCTACTGGTTCGTCGTCGTCTTTCTCAACCTGTTTCCCTTCATCGGCGCGCTGGCAGCTTCGGCGGTCATTCCCGGCCTGTCGGTGGGGTTGATGCAGGCGGCGCGTAACATCGAACGCGGCCAGTCGGCCAACATCCAGACCTTGTTCAGCGGTTTTCGCGACAACGTGCGCACGCTGATCGCCCTCGGCGTCCTTTACCTGGTGGCGACGTTGGCGGTGCTGGGGTTGTCGACGATTGCCGACGGCGGCGACCTGCTGCGCTACATGCTGGCCAGCAGCCGGGCCGAACGGGCTTTGCTCGAAGAAGCGGATTTCACGCTGTCGGCGATGCTGGTGGCGATTTTCATGGTGCCGGTGCTGATGGCCTGGTGGTTTGCGCCGGTGCTGGCGGCCTGGCATCGGCAGCCGCTGGGCAAGGCGTTGTTCTTCAGTTTTGTCGCCTGCGTGATGAACTGGCGGCCCTTCCTGGTTTACGCCGTTGGTTTGATGCTGGTTGCCGTGGTCCTGCCCGGCCTCATCCTCGGCCTGTTGCTGATCGCCCTGCCGGCGCTGCAGGGCTTTGCCACGCTGGTGGTGATGGTGACCATGGGCCTGGTCGTGGCGCCGACCGTATTTGCCAGTTTCTATGTCGGCTATCGCGACATCTTCGGCATTTCCGAAATTGTCTGACCCGCTCGGGATTTTCGGCGGCACGTTCGACCCGGTCCATTACGGGCATCTGCGGCTGGCCGAAGAGTCGATGGCCCATCTCGGGTTGGGTGGCGTGCGGTGGATTCCGGCCGGCAATCCACCGCATCGCGATACGCCGCAGGTGACCGCCGCCCAGCGCCTGGCCATGGTGCGGACGGCGACGCAAGACAATCCGCGTTTCTCGGTCGACCCGGCCGAGGTTGAGAGTCAGGCGCCGAGCTATACCGTGCAGACACTGGAACGCCTGCGTGGGGAACTGGGCGCGCAGCAGTCGCTGGTCCTGCTGGTCGGTGCCGATGCCTTCGCCGGGCTGGCGAGCTGGCACCGGTGGACCGAAATTTTCGACCTGGCGCATGTCGCGGTATCGCATCGCCCGGGTTTTCCGGTCGAAGCGGCGAGCTTGCCAAAAGCATTATCGGCGCAATTTTCCCGCCGGCGCATGCTCGACGTCGGCGCGCTCAAAGCCTCACCGGGTGGGGCAATCGTCACGTTTGCCATGACCCAGCTGGCGATTTCGGCAACCCAGATCCGCAAGCTGCTGGCCAACGATCTGTCGGCGCGTTATTTGCTGCCGGATAGCGTTCTCGACTATATTTCGTCCCATTCCCTTTACAGAAACCCCTGATGGACATACGCAAGCTGCAAAAAATCGTCGTTTCCGCCCTTGAAGATATCAAGGGCAAGGATATCGAAGTCATCAACACCACCAAGCTGACCTCGATGTTCGACCGGGTCGTGATCGCCACCGGCGATTCCAACCGGCAGGTCAAGGCACTGGCCAACAATGTGGTCGAGAAGGTCAAGGAAGCCGGCGGGGAAATCATCTCGACCGAAGGGGAAGATGGGGGCGAATGGGTGCTGGTCGATATCGGTGACCTGGTCGTGCACGTCATGCAACCGACCGTCCGCGCTTACTACAACCTCGAAGAACTCTGGCAGGCCACCCCGGCCCAGCGCCGCAAGCTGGCGGAGCAGGCCACCGGCGAATGAAGCTGCTCGTCGTCGCCGTCGGCCATCGTCAGCCGGCCTGGGTCGACGACGGCTGCGCCGAGTACCTCAAGCGCATGCCGCGCGAAGCCGCGGCCAGCGTGATCGAGATCAAGCCCGAGCCGCGCGGCTCGAAAACCCGCGAACAGTTGCTGGCGGCCGAGAAGTCGCGCATTGACGAGGCCTTGCCGTCGTCGTGCCGGTTGGTCGTGCTCGACGAGAAGGGCGACGACCTGACCACGCTCAAGCTGTCCCGACGCCTTGAGGCCTGGATGCAGGACGGGCGCGACGTCGTGCTGCTGATCGGCGGAGCCGACGGCATCGACGAGGCGCTCAAGCAGCGCGCCGCCGAGAAGATCCGCCTGTCCAGCCTGACCCTGCCGCACGGCATGGCGCGCCTGCTGTTGTGCGAACAGTTGTACCGGGCAGTCAGCGTCTTGAAGAACCACCCTTATCACCGGGAAGGATGATGCGCATCTACCTCGCCTCACGCAGCCCGCGCCGCCGCGAATTGCTGCATCAGATCGGCGTCGATTTCGAAACCCTGATCGGCGAAGTCGAAGTCGACGAAACGCCGCTGGCCGGCGAAGCGCCGGCTGCCTACGTCGAACGGGTGACCCGAGCCAAGGCGGCGCAGGGCCTGCAGATCATCCACGAGCGCCGGCTGATCGCGCATCCGGTGCTGTCAGCCGACACCACCCTTGAATTCAACGGCGAGATCATCGGCAAGCCGGTCGATGCCGCCGACGCGCAGGCCATCCTGCAACGCCTGTCCGGCCAGGTCCATCGCGTCATCACCGGGGTGGCGGTGTGCGACGAGCAGCGCTGTGCCTACGTGCAGTCGATCAGCGAAGTCCGCTTCCGTGCCATCGATGACGAAGAAATCCGGCATTACGTGCTTTCCGGCGAACCGATGGACAAGGCCGGCGCCTACGGCATCCAGGGCCGGGCCGGCTTGTTTGTCGCCCATATTGCCGGCAGTTACACCGGCATCATGGGCTTGCCGGTGTGCGAGACCGGCGAGCTGCTCAAAGCGTTCGGCTGGCGTTTCTGAGCGCGGAACTCAGCGGTTCTTGAACGCCGGCTTGCGCTTCTCGACGAAGGCGGCCATGCCTTCCTTCTGGTCTTCGAGCGCGAAAGCCGAGTGGAAGACGCGGCGTTCGAACAGCAGGCCTTCGTTGAGCGAGGACTCGAAGGCGCGGTTGACCGATTCCTTGATCATCATGATCACCGGCAGCGAATAGCCGGCGATGGTCGTGGCGGCCTTCAGCGTTTCGTCCAGCAGTTGCTCGGCCGGAATCACGCGGGCGACCAGGCCGGCCTTTTCGGCTTCGGCGGCGTCCATCATGCGCGCAGTCAGGCACAGGTCCATCGCCTTGGCCTTGCCGACGGCGCGCGGCAGGCGCTGCGTGCCGCCAGCGCCGGGCAGCGTGCCAAGGCGGATTTCCGGCTGGCCGAACTTGGCCGTATCGGCGGCGAAGATCATGTCGCACATCATCGCCATCTCGCAGCCACCGCCCAGCGCGAAGCCCGAAACGGCGGCGATCACCGGTTTCCGGGTCGTCTTGATACGCTCCCAGTTGCGGGTGATGAAGTCCGTTTTATAGGCGTGCATGTAGTCGAAGTCCTTCATGAAGCCGATGTCGGCGCCGGCGGCGAAGGCCTTTTCGTTGCCGGTGAGGACGATGCAGCCGATGTTCTCGTCGGCTTCGAAGGCGTCGATGGCGGCGGCGATGCCGTCGACGACTTCGTTGTTCAGCGCATTCATCGCTTCCGGGCGGTTGATGCGGATCAGGCCCACCTTGCCGTGGACTTCGTTGAGGACGACGTTGCTCATGCTGTTCTCCAGGTTCGTTATCGTTGTGTCCGCACGTACGGCAGTCGCACGGCGGAGCCGACATATTAGCGATAGCGGTCGCGCCGGCCTAGTGGCGGCCGGCGTTCCCTGCCTGGATTGCGTCGTTCAGCGGATGAAGCGGAAGTAGCCGATCAGTTCGCGCAGGCGGCTGGCGGTTTGCTTCATGTCCTCGCTGCGCGCGCCGACTTCCTGAATGGTGCGCGAGGTCTGGTTGACGCCGCTGACGATGTCCTCCATCCGGATGGCGATCTCGTTGCCGGCGGCGGATTGCTGCCGGGTGCCTTGGGCAATGTGGCCGGCCAGTTCCTGCACCTTGCCGCCCTGGGTGGCAACCGCGTCGAGTCCTTCACGGGCCGAGCCGGCGGCGGCATTGGCGTTGCCGACATGGTCGGCGGCGTCGCTCATGGTCGCGATGGCGGACTGCGTGCTGCTCTGGATGCGGCGGATGCTGGCGGCGATTTCACCGGTCTGCTTGCTCGAATTCTCGGCCAGTTTGCGGACCTCGTCGGCAACCACGGCGAAACCACGGCCGGCTTCGCCGGCTCGGGCGGCCTCGATGGCGGCATTGAGCGCCAGCAGGTTGGTCTGGTCGGCAATCTCGCGGATGACCTGGCTGACCCGTTCGATGGCCGAGATCGATTGGAACAGTTCGTCCATCGTGCTGCCGGCCGAACGGACGGTGGTGACCACGTTGTCCGACGCCTGCTGGCTCTGTTCCATGCGTTGCGAGGCAGCGGCCAGTAGTTCGTGCGAGGTGAGGACAGCGCCCGAAGCCTGCTGGGCGTTGTCGGCGATCTCGTTGACCGAGGTCACCAGTTGCTCTACGGCTGCGGCAATGCTGCTGGCGGCGGCCGACTGGGCGGCGGTCGAGCGGCGTGTCTCGTCGATTTCCCGGGTCAGCGATTCGGCGTCGCCGGTCACTGCCGTGCTGGCCTCGGCAATTTCCGCCATCATCGATTTCAGGTGGGTCTGCATTGTCACCAGGGCGTCGTTCAGGCGACCGAGTTCATCGACCCGGTGCAAGGGAATCTCGTCGGTCAGGTCGCCCTGCGCGATGTTCCTCAGGCGACCAGTGATCCGGCCAATGATGGTCATCAGGCTGCCCTGGAGCAGCATCAGCGCAACACCGGCGCCGATGCCAAGCAGGCTGAACAGGCTGGCCAGCCAATTGGTCATGCCGGCGCTCAGCCCGAGTTCGCCGGTGAAAGCCTGCAGGCCCGCGCCGAGCACCTGGACGACGATCATGCCGATGACCAGGGCGCTCAGTTTGGTTTTCAGCGGGATGTGCGCCCAGGCCGACGCTTTCGGTGTCTTTGCCTGACCGGCGGCAAGCTTGCCGTACAGCGCTTCGGCATCGCTGATTTGCTGCCGGGTGGGTTTGGTCCGTACCGACATGTAGCCGATCTTGCGGTTGTCCTTGAGCACCGGCACGATCAGCGCATCGACCCAGTAGTAGTCGCCGTTCTTGCAGCGGTTCTTGACCATGCCGCGCCACGGCCGGTCGGCCTTGATCGTTTCCCAGGCCCAGGCGAATGCCGCCGGCGGCATGCTGGGATGGCGCACGATGTTGTGGCTGGTGCCGATCAGCTCCTCGCGCGCGAAGCCGCTGAGCTTGACGAAGGTGTCGTCGGCGTAAGTGATGATGCCTTTCAGGTCGGTGCGCGAAACGATGTACTTCCCATCCGGGAAGGCTTGTTCAACGTTCGTCACCGGCGAGTTGATCTTCATTCCCGATCCCCTTTATCGGTTTGATGATGGTTCTCATTTGCGGAAAATTTTCCACTCGCCATTCTAGGCAAAACCCTAGGGGGATAGAAGCAATTTCTATGACTTTCGGCATACGCTGATTCGCTAATGTACGTGCCGGCCTGACCAATGTCCGGTCGGCGACAATCTGTTGCCGCCGACTCCTGTTATCTTTCGCATCAACGAAAAAAACAGGAGACAAGATGAGCTACGCCATCGATACCACCCCGCTGTGGTCCCCGAATCCCGCCACCGTTGGCGATACGCGCATGGCGCAATTCATGCAGGCGACCGGTTACGGGCGCTACGCCGATCTGTGGCAATGGTCGGTCGACCGGCCCGAGGAATTCTGGCCGCAGGTCTGGCGCTTCTGTGGCGCCATCGGCGAGCGCGGCGAGACCGTGCTCGAAGACGGCGGCAGGATGCCCGGTGCGCGCTGGTTCCCGCAGGCCCGCCTGAACTACGCCGAGAACCTGTTGCGCCACGACGATGACGGTGAGGCGCTGGTGTTCTGGGGCGAGGACAAGGTCAAGCGGCGCATGAGTCGGCGCGAACTGCGGCGCGAAGTCGCGCGCTTCCAGCGCTTCCTGGTCGATGCCGGGGTCGGCGAAGGCGACCGCGTCGCCGGTTACCTGCCCAACCTGCCGGAGACGCTGGTCGCCATGCTGGCGACGACGGCACTGGGCGCGATCTGGTCCTCGGCCTCGCCGGATTTCGGCGTCCAGGGCGTGCTCGACCGTTTCGGCCAGATCGAACCCAAGGTGCTGGTCTGTGTCGATGGCTACTGGTACAACGGCAAGCCGGTCGACTGCCTGGCCAAGAATGCCGATGTGGTGGCGCAGATGCCGTCGCTGCTGAAAACCGTGGTCGTGCCCTACCTGGCCGAGGCACCGGAAATCGGCGGCATTGCCAATGCCGTGAACTGGTCGGCGCTAGCGGTGACCGATGCCGACGCGGCGCCGGCCTTCCGCCGCGTTGCTTTCGATCATCCGCTGTTCATCATGTTCTCCAGCGGCACCACCGGTGTGCCCAAGTGCATCGTCCATTGCCACGGCGGCGTGCTGCTGCAGCACCTCAAGGAGCATGTGCTGCACAGCGACGTGCGTTCGGGTGACCGCCTGTTCTACTTCACCACCTGCGGCTGGATGATGTGGAACTGGCTGGTTTCCGGCCTTGCTGCCGGCGCCACGCTGCTGCTCTATGACGGCTCGCCGTTTGCCGCCGGTAGCACGGTGCTGTTCGACTACGCCGAGGCCGAGCGCATGACCCACTTCGGCACTTCGGCCAAGTTCATCGACGCTGCCGCCAAGGCCGGGCTGACGCCGGGCAAGACACATGACCTGGCCGCCTTGCGCGCCATGTTCTCGACCGGCAGCCCGTTGTCTCCGGAAGGTTTCGACTGGGTCTACCGCGAGGTCAAGGCCGACCTGCTGCTGGCGTCGATTTCCGGCGGCACCGACATCATTTCCTGCTTCGTCCTCGGCAACCCGGTGTTGCCGGTCTATCGCGGCGAAATCCAGTGTCGCGGGCTGGGCATGGCGGTCGAGGTGTTCGACGAGGAAGGCCGGCCGGTGCGCGGCGAGAAGGGCGAACTGGTCTGCGTCCGTCCGTTCCCGGTGATGCCGGTCGGTTTCTGGAACGATGCCGACGGCAGCAAATATCGCGCGGCCTATTTCGAACGCTTCGACAATGTCTGGTGCCACGGCGACTTTTCCGAGCTGACCGCGCACGACGGCATGATCATCTACGGCCGTTCGGACGCGACGCTCAATCCGGGCGGGGTGCGCATCGGCACGGCCGAGATCTACCGCCAGGTCGAGCAGTTGCCGGAAGTGCTGGAATCGCTGGTGATCGGCCAGGACTGGCCGCCGGGGCGCAACGACGACGTGCGCGTCGTGCTCTTCGTCAAACTGGCCGAGGGAGCGGTGCTTGATACGGCGCTGGTGGCGCGCATCAAGCAGCAGATCCGCGCCAACACGACGCCGCGGCACGTACCGGCCAAGGTCGTCCAGGTGGCCGACATTCCGCGTACCAAGTCGGGCAAGATCGTCGAACTGGCCGTGCGCAACGTGGTGCACGAGCGGCCGGTGAAGAACGTCGAGGCGCTGGCTAATCCGGAAGCGCTGGATTGCTTCCGCGCCCGCCCCGAACTCGCCGACTAGCCGGCAGGCGCCATTTTCCCGCCGGTAGCTCGATCCAGCGATGGAAGACGAGGCCGGCGTAAAGGCAGCTGACCCAGGTGAACAGCATCCACCAGGCAACCGCCGCCGGGTCATCGGCCGGGTGGGCGGCGAACAGGGCGTTGATCAGCAGCAGTACCGGGAAATGGATCAGGAAGACCGAGTAGGAAATGCGCCCGAGGAAGTCGGTGATCCGGCTACCCGGCCACTGCTCGCGCCAGCCCGACAACCGGACAAAGCCGAGCAGCATGGCGGTAGCCAGGGCAATCGCGATGCGCGGGCGGAAATCGACGAGCAGCGCAGTCGCGGCGACGGCGGCTGCGAGCAGCAGCCAGCCTAGCGTGCCACGGCGCGTCGACGCCCACCAGGCAGCGGCGCCCAGCCCGTAGGCACCGAAGAAGTAGATCGCCCAGTTGTCGAGGCTGCTGTCGCGGTTGAACCAGAACAGCGAGACGGTGGCCAGGCCGAATGCCGCCAGCCAGGCAAGGGTCGCCGTGCGGCCCAGCCAGAGCAGCAAGGCCAGCAGGGCGAACAACTGGAAGTCGATGGCGACGTACCAGACGCCGGCCGACAGGGATTCGCTGCCGAGCACACCATGCAGCAGCAGCGCATGCGCCAGCCACTGGCCCGGGGTGGCGAGTTCGGGAATCGCCGGGTCGTCGAGCCACAGGTCGGCCAGTACCGAGGTGGCAACGGCGAGGCTGATCGCCGCGACGAAGGGCAACACCAGGCGCAGGTAGCGTCGCCCGATCAGCGGTAGCGGATTGTCGGCCAGCGCGCCGCCGGTCGGCGACAGGCTGCGGGCGGCCAGAAAACCGCCGATGACGAGGAAAACCTGCACGGCCATCCGCCCGTAGTCGACCAGCCACTCGGCGAGATCCGGAAACGCGGCGGCGACGGCCAGCGACAGCGGCCCGTAGAGCGCGAGGTGGTGAAGCAGGATGATCTGCGAAGCGACGCCCTTGAGGGCGTCGATCAGCGGCATGCGGGCGGCGTTGGCCATGGCGGCATACGCGCCCGATAGGCGCGCGGATTACTGGCGATTCAGAAGTAACGCGCGACGAAGGAATCGGTGTACCGCTCGGGCAAATCAATCCATACCCGGTGGCCGCTGCCCGGTGCGACGCTGACCGGCTGACCGTCGGCGTTTTCCATGCGGCCGATGGTGGCGTTCAGGTTGCCCTGCGGATGCACGCATTCGATGCGGTCGCCGAGCGCGAAGCGATTCTTGACCTCGATCTGCATCAGGCCGCGCGCCGCGTCGAAGGCGACGGCGTCGCCGACGTACTGGCTCTTGTCCGATTCGGAATGGCCGCGCAGGTAGTTCTGGTAGTCGGCGTCGTGGTGGCGCTGGTAGAAGCCGTCGGTGTAGCCGCGGCTGGCCAGGTTTTCCAGCTCGCCGAGCAGGCGCGGGTCGAACGGGCGGCCGGCGACGGCGTCGTCGATGGCCTGGCGGTAGGCCTGGCAGGTGCGGGCGACGTAGTAGGGGCTCTTGGTGCGGCCCTCGATCTTCAGCGAATCGACGCCGATTTCGGTCAGTCGGTGCACGTGCTCGATGGCGCGCAGGTCCTTCGAGTTCATGATGTAGGTGCCGTGCTCGTCTTCCTCGATCGGCATCAGTTCGCCGGGGCGCTGGCGTTCTTCGAGCAGGATTTCCTGCTCCGGGCTGCTGTAGAAGTTGACCGGCTGGCCGGGGGGCAGGGGGGCGCCGTCGGACGTCGACACCTTGTAGTCCCAGCGGCAGGAATTGGTGCAGGTACCCTGGTTCGGGTCGCGGTGGTTGAAGTAGCCGGACAGCAGGCAACGGCCGGAGTAGGCGATGCACAGCGCACCATGGACGAAGACTTCAAGCTCGATGTCCGGGCATTGCTGGCGGATTTCGGCGACTTCGTCGAGCGACAGTTCGCGCGACAGGATGACGCGGCTGACGCCCACCTTCTGCCAGAAGCGCACCGCTGCCCAGTTCACGGTGTTCGACTGCACCGACAGGTGGATCACCTGTTCCGGCCATTGCGTGCGCACCATGTCGATCAGGCCGGGGTCGGACATGATCAGCGCGTCCGGCTTGAGTGCGACGACCGGCGCCATGTCGTCGAGGTAGGTCTTGAGCTTGGCGTTGTGCGGGAAGATGTTGCTGACGACGAAAAAATGCTTGCCGGCGGCGTGTGCCTCGGCAATCGCGCCGCCGAGTTTTTCCAGGTCGCCGAACTCGTTGTTGCGCACGCGCAGGCTGTAGCGCGGCTGGCCGGCGTAGATGGCGTCGGCGCCGAAGGCGAAGGCGGTTCGCATCATGTCGAGCGAACCGGCAGGGGCGAGGAGTTCGGGCGCCTTGCGCATAGTAGAATCCAGCAAAAACCGAGAATTGTAGAGACTATGTCCGAAGAAATCCTGATCAATTTCACGCCGCAGGAGACTCGCGTTGCCGTCATGCAACAAGGGGTTGTCCAGGAGTTGCACATCGAGCGCACCGCCAGCCGCGGTCTGGTCGGCAACGTCTATCTCGGACGCATCGTCCGCATCCTGCCCGGCATGCAGTCGGCCTTCGTCGATGTCGGGCTGGAACGTACCGCCTTCCTCCACGTCGCCGACATCTGGCAGCCGCGCGAAACGGCGCAGGAACGGCCGATCGAGAAAATCCTCGCGGAAGGCCAGAGCATCGTCGTCCAGGTCGTCAAGGACCCGATCGGGACCAAGGGCGCCCGCCTGTCCACGCAGATTTCCATCGCCGGTCGCATGCTGGTGCACCTGCCGCAGGAGAAGCATATCGGCATCTCGCAGCGCATCGAGGCCGAAGCCGAGCGCGAGATGCTGCGCGAGAAGATCACCCGTCTGGTGCCGGCCGACGAGCCGGGTGGCTTCATCGTCCGGACCATGGCCGAAAACGCCAGCGACGCCGAGTTCGCCACCGACATCGCCTATTTGCGCAAGACCTGGGCCGACATCCGCGACAAGGCGCGGACCAGCGCCCCGCCCAGCCTGCTCTACCAGGAGTTGTCGCTCGGTCAGCGCGTGCTGCGCGATTTCGTCAATCCGGAAACCTCACGCATCGTCATCGACTCGCGGGAAAATTTTCAGAAACTCAGCGCTTTCGCCCAGGAATACACGCCGGCGGTCGAGTCCATGCTCGAGCATTACACCGGCCTGCGGCCGCTGTTCGACCTGCACGGCGTCGAGGACGAAATCCAGAAGGCGCTGGCCCGTCGCGTCGACCTGAAGTCTGGCGGTTACCTGATCATCGACCAGACCGAAGCGATGACCACCATCGACGTCAACACCGGCGGTTTCGTCGGCGTGCGCAATTTCGACGACACCATCTTCAAGACCAACCTCGAGGCGGCGGTCACCATCGCCCGCCAGCTGCGTCTGCGGAACCTTGGCGGCATCATCATTGTCGATTTCATCGACATGGAGAACGAGGAGCACAAGAAGGCGGTGCTGGAAGAGTTCAACAAGGCGCTGTCGCGCGACCATACGCGGCTGACGGTCAATGGCTTTACCCAGTTGGGGCTGGTCGAGATGACCCGCAAGCGCACCCGCGAATCGCTGGCGCACGTGCTGTGCGAACCCTGCCCGACCTGCGACGGTCGCGGCGAGGTCAAGACGGCGCGTACCGTGGCCTACGAAATCCTCCGCGAACTGCTGCGCGAGGCGCGCCAGTTCAACGCCCGCGAGTACCGCATCCTGGCCGGCCCGGCGGTGGTCGACCTGTTCCTCGACGAAGAGTCGCAGGCGCTGGCGATGCTCTCCGACTTCATCGGCAAATCGGTTTCCCTGCAGTCCGAACCCAGTTATTCACCGGAGCAGTACGACATCGTTCTGATGTAAACACCCACCGAGGAGACAAACATGGACAACAAGGCAGAATTCGACAGCCTGGTACCCCCGCAACATTTCAACCGCCGCAGCTTCCTGGTCACCAGCCTGGGCGCCGGTTTCGCCCTGGCGACGCTGCCGGTCGCCGCGCAGACGGCGATCCACACCGACGCCGCCGGCCTCATCGAAGGCGAGGTCAAGGTGCCGGTGCACGACGGCGAGATGGTCGCCTACCGCGCCGCACCGGCCGGTCTGGCCAAGCCGCCGGTGGTGCTGCTGATCTCGGAAATCTTCGGCGTCCATGAATACATCCGCGACACCGCCCGTCGCCTGGCCAAACTCGGCTATTTCGTCATTGCTCCGGAACTGTTTGCCCGCCAGGGCGACCCGCGCAAGATCGAGAGCGTCGCCGAAATCATCGAGAAGATCAGCGGCCGCACGCCGGACGCACTGGTCATGAAGGATCTCGACGCCAGCGTCGCCTGGGCGGCAAAGCAGGGCGCCGATACCGCTCGCCTGGCGATCACCGGTTTCTGCTGGGGTGGCCGCATCACCTGGCTGTACAGCGCCCATAATCCCGGCGTCAAGGCCGGGGTGGCGTGGTACGGCCGCTTGGTCGGCACGGTCAACGAATTCACCCCGCGTCATCCGACCGATCTGGTCGGCGAACTCAAGGCCCCGGTGCTCGGCCTCTACGGCGGTGTCGACACCGGCATCCCGATCGAAACCGTCGACGCCATGGAAGCGGCCCTGAAAAACGGCAGCCCGGCCGCCAAGGCCTCGGAGATCGTTCTCTACGACAACGCACCGCATGCCTTCCACGCCGATTACCGACCGAGCTACCGCAAGGAAGAAGCCGAGGACGGCTGGCGCCGGATGCTCGCCTGGTTCCGTCAGAACGGCGTCTGAACGCCATTTCTGCGGGCGCGAAGGGGCATTCCGTGCTAACCTTCGCGCCTCGATTCAGTCCGCCAACATCATGACCTCTGCCGAATCCGCCACCCCCGCCGCTACCGAGAAGTCGACCGACATCCGCGTCCTGCTCAAGGACCTGCAAACCCGCTTCGATGTCTTCCGCAATTACAGCCCGCTGGCCATCGGTATCGACAAGCAGTTGTTCGCCGCGCTGCCGGAACTGAGCAAGAAATCCATCCGCCTGGCGATGCGCAGCCACACCATGGCAACGCGCTACCTGCGCGAAATGGAAAAGGCCAGCCACCGCCTGAATCTCGACGGCAGCCAGGCCGGTGAAGTCACCGACGAAAACCGCCAGCACGCCGCCGAACTGCTCAAGGAACGCTTCAAGAAGCAGGCCGAACAGCGCAAGGCCGTCGAAGCCGCCAACAAGGCCGAGGCGCTCAAACAGCAGAAGCTGCAGCAGCTGACGGAGAAGTTCGGTCGCAAGTAAGACCGGCCGCGGAAAACAAAAAGCCAGTCTGTGGACTGGCTTTATTTTGGGCAAATGAAAAAGGCCTGTACTGGAGTACAGGCCTTCGAATTCTGGTGGGTCGTGAGTGATTCGAACACTCGACCTACGGATTAAGAGTCCGCTGCTCTACCAACTGAGCTAACGACCCAGAATTTTTCCACTTTGGTGGGTCGGGCGAGATTCGAACTCGCGACCAACGGATTAAAAGTCCGCTGCTCTACCGACTGAGCTACCGACCCGGCCCACACGGGAAGCGCGCATTATAGGCAAGCAGCCGGCCGGCGTCAACGCAGGATGGAAAATTAACGCATTAGAAGCGCAGGGCGTCGACCAGCGAGGCGACTTCGCTGGCCGATTCTTCGAGGATGCTGCTGAGCATCGCGTCGTCGACCAGGGCGTCGATGACCGGCGCCATGTCGGGGGCGCGGGGGGGCTGGTCCTGGTACAGAGGGGAGGCGACCGGGGCCAGTTCGTTGGCCAGCAGCAGGGTGTCGCCGAGGGTCACCGGCGGCAGCGAGAGCAGGCCTTCCCAGAGGTTATCCAGCGAATCGGTGACGGCTTGAGGGGTGCCGATGCGGGTGAGGATGGCGCGGGCGATGCGTGGCTCGCTTTCCTCGGTCCAGTCGGCCGGGTCGCCCGACAGTAGGCCCGGATTCCCGGCGGCCCGGGAGATCAGGTAGAAACCGGCGATTTCATGAACGATGCCGGCGAAGAACGCGGTTTCCGGGTCCTGGTGCGTGATCCGGCGGGCGATGGTCTGCGCCAGGGCGGCGACGTGGGCGGTGTGCTCCCACAGTTGCCGGGTCAGCTTGGCGATTTCCGGCGATGCCGACTGGCCGGCCATCTGCTGGGTGGTGATGGCCATGGTCAGGGTGCGGGTGGTGCGCAGTCCGATCCGCGAAATGGCCGTGCGCAGATCGGTGACCGCCTGCCCGGAACGGCTGTAGGCGGCACTGTTGGCGACCGCGACGATGCGGGCCGCCAGCAGCGGGGAGCCTTTGACCAGTTGCACCGCCTGGTCGACGTGGCAATCGGGGTCGTCCAGTTGCTGCAGCAACTTGAGCGAGACGTCGACCCCGGTGGGGAAGACGAGTTCGCCGTTACCGGCTTGGTCGGCGAGTTCCTGCAGGGCGAGTTTGCGATCCATCGGCAAATCTTACCCTGCGCCCCGCGTTCTGTGTGCTGCTCAGCTCAGGCGACGGCAGATTTCGCTGGTCAGCGCCGACTGGTTCATGCTGTAGAAGTGCAGACCCGGGGCGCCGCCCTTGAGCAGGCGTTCGCACAGCTCGGTGACCAGATCGAGGCCGAAAGCACGGATCGAGTCACTGTCGTCGCCGAAGCTCTCGAATTTCTTGCGCATCCAGCGCGGCAAGTCGGCGCCGCAGGCGTCCGAGAAGCGGGCCAGTTTGGTGAAGCCGACGATGGGCATGATGCCGGGCACGATCGGGATGTCGACGCCGAGTGCGCGCGCTTCGTCGACGAAATGAAAGTAGGCGTCGGCGTTGTAGAAATACTGGGTGATCGCCGAGTTGGCGCCGGCCTTGACCTTGCGCGCGAAGGCCTCGAGGTCGTCCTTCGGGCTGCGCGCCTGCGGGTGCCATTCCGGGTAGGCGGCGACTTCGATGCTGAAGTGGCTGCCGGTTTCGGCGCGGATGAATTCGACCAGTTCGTTGGCGTAGCGGAATTCGCCGGTCTCGGCCATGCCCGACGGCAGGTCGCCGCGCAGGGCGACGATGCGGTGGACGCCGGTCGCCTTGAATTCGGCCAGGATTTCGCGGATCGATTCGCGCGTCGAGCCGATGCACGACAGGTGCGGCGCAGCGTCGAAGCCTTCGCTGGCGATTTCGCGGACGATGGCGAAGGTGCGCTCGCGGGTCGAGCCACCGGCGCCGTAGGTGACCGAGAAGAACTCGGGTTTCAGCTTGGCCAGTTCGGCCCGGGTGGCGCGCAGTTTTTCCACGCCTTCGGGCGTCTGCGGCGGGAAGAATTCGATCGAGATATTGGTGTTCATTTTTTCAGCCAGATAAAGAATTCGCGGTTGCCGTCGCCGCCGGTGATGGGGCTGTCGAGCCAGGCTTTTGCGGTCAGGTCGAGTTGCCGGGCCAGATCAAGAAAGCGTCCTTCGACTTCGCGGTACAGCGTCGGGTCGCGCACGATGCCGCCCTTGCCGATGTTGTGCGGGCCGACTTCGAACTGCGGCTTGATGAGCAGCAGCAGGTCGCCGTCGGCGGCGAGCAGCGCCGGTAGTTGCGGCAGCACCAGGGTCATCGAGATGAACGAGACGTCGCCGACGATCAGGTCGAAACCGCCGGTCGGCATGGCGTCGCCGAGATCGGCGGCGCTCAGGGCGCGGCAGTTGATGCCTTCGAGTGCGCTGACGCGCCCGTCGTTTTTCAGCTTGCCGTGCAGTTGTCCGTGACCGACATCGACGCCGACCACTTGCGTGGCGCCGGCCTGCAGCAGGCAGTCGGTGAAGCCGCCGGTGGATTGCCCGACATCGAGGCAGGTCCTGCCGGCGACAGCGATACCGGTGTGCGCCAGGGCGCCGGCCAGCTTGAGGCCGCCGCGCGAGACGTAGCGGTCGCTTTCGTCTTCGACAACGGTGAGGACGGCGTCGGCCGGCAGTTCCAGCGATGGCTTGGCGATCGCCTTGCCGTCGGCGAGTACCCGGCCTTCGCCGATCAGCCGCTGCGCCTGCGTGCGCGACGCTGCCAGTCCGCGCTGGACCAGCAGGGCGTCGGCGCGCAGCAGGCCGTGACGGTCGACCGGCGTCTTGACCGGTTTCTCGTCACGTTGCCGACCGCCCTGGCGGGCATGGAAGGAGTTCATGCTCATCGGGGCGGTCTCGGTGGCAGCTGCGGACGATCAGTAGCGGTAGTGGTCGGCCTTGTACGGGCCTTCCACCGGCACGCCGATGTAGTCGGCCTGTTGCTGCGTCAGCGTCGACAGCTGCACGTTGAGCGTCTTCAGCTGCAGGCGGGCGACCTTTTCGTCGAGGTGCTTGGGCAGCGTATAGACACCGACCGGGTAGTCGGCGGTCTTGGTGAACAGCTCGATCTGGGCGATGGTCTGGTTGGCGAACGACGAGGACATCACGTAGGACGGATGGCCGGTACCGCAACCGAGGTTCACCAGGCGACCCTTGGCGAGCAGGATGATGCGCTTGCCGTCCGGGAAGATCACGTGGTCGACTTGCGGCTTGATCTCTTCCCACTGGTACTTTTCCAGCGAGGCGACGTCGATTTCGTTGTCGAAGTGGCCGATGTTGCAGACGATGGCGTTGTTCTTCATCGCGGCCATGTGGTCATGGGTGATGACGTGGAAGTTGCCGGTCGTGGTGACGAAGATGTCGGCCTTGTCGGCGGCGTATTCCATGGTCACCACGCGGTAGCCTTCCATGGCGGCCTGCAGCGCGCAGATCGGGTCGATTTCGGTGACCCAGACTTGTGCCGACAGGGCGCGCATGGCTTGCGCCGAACCCTTGCCCACGTCGCCGTAGCCGCAGATCACGGCGATTTTGCCGGCGACCATGACGTCGGTGGCGCGCTTGATGCCATCGACCAGCGATTCGCGGCAGCCGTAGAGGTTGTCGAACTTGGACTTGGTGACCGAGTCGTTGACGTTGATGGCCGGGAACTTGAGGTCGCCACGTTGGTGCATCTGGTACAGGCGATGGACGCCGGTGGTGGTTTCTTCGGTCACGCCCTTGATCTGGGCTAGGCGCACGGAATACCAGGTGGGGTCGGTGGCCAGCTTGGCCTTGATGGCGGCGAAGAGGATGGTCTCTTCTTCGGAGCCCGGCTTGGCCAGGACGGAAATGTCCTTCTCGGCCTTAGCGCCCAGGTGCAGCAGCAGGGTGGCATCGCCGCCGTCGTCGAGGATCATGTTCGAGTAACCGCCGTCGGCCCATTCGAAGATGCGGTGGGTGTAGTCCCAGTAATCGACCAGGGTTTCGCCCTTGACGGCGAAGACCGGGATGCCGGCGGCAGCGATGGCGGCGGCGGCGTGATCCTGGGTCGAGAAGATGTTGCACGAGGCCCAGCGGACTTCGGCGCCGAGCGCGGTCAGCGTCTCGATCAGCACGGCGGTCTGGATGGTCATGTGCAGCGAACCGGTGATGCGTGCGCCCTTGAGCGGCTGGGTCTTGGCGAATTCTTCGCGAATGGCCATCAGGCCCGGCATTTCGCCTTCGGCGATGCGGATTTCCTTGCGACCCCAGTCGGCAAGGTTGATGTCGGCAATGACGTAGTCTTGGGTATTGGCCACAGTAAGCTCCTGAATAACTGTGACGGGGAGGGGCGGTGTTCAACTCACCGAACCCCCTGCGCCCGGCAGGGTTGGACAGTGAGCGCAGTTTTGAACCGAGCCTGAGAGATAGGGTCTCTTGCAGCGCTCCTCGGTAGGTGGCGGATTATAAACCGTTTTCAGACTGTTTCGGCAGCCCAGTAGCGGTCCACATCCTTGATTCCCCATTTTTCGGCATCTTCCCGGCCGGCGATCTTTTCGGCGCTGCGCGCCAGATCGATGGTTTCCGGCTTCAGGTAGCTTTGCGAGCGGGTCGAGAAAAATACCTTGAGCCGCGGTTTGAGCAGCGATTGCCCATTCTGTTCGACGACCACGCCGAGCTTGCCGGATTCGAGCCGGACCAGCGAACCGACCGGGTAGATGCCCAGGCTCTTGACGAAGGCCTGGAAGATGGCCGGATCGAAATGCCCCTTCCATTCGGCCATCCGCCGGATCGATTCGGCAGGGTCCCAGCCGGCCTTGTACGGGCGGTTGGAGGTGATTGCGTCGTACACGTCGCAGACCGCGCCCATGCGCGCGTAAAGACTGATCGCCTCGCCGGACAGGCCGGCCGGATAGCCGCTGCCGTCGAATTTTTCATGGTGGTGCAGGCAGACGTCGCGGGCGATTTCGCTGGCGCCGTTGCCGGCCAGCAGAAGTTTGTGGCCTTCTTCCGGGTGGGTCTTGACCACGGCGAATTCGGCGTCGGTCAGCTTGCCGGGTTTGTTGAGCACGGCGCTCGGCATCATCGCCTTGCCCAGATCGTGCAGCAGACCGGCCATGCCGGCTTCGCGCGTTTGTTGCTCGTCGAGTCCGAGCTGGCGGGCCAGCGCGATCATCAAGGCGCAGACGGCGACGGAATGCAGGTAGGTGTAGTCGTCCGCCGTCTTCAGGCGGGCGATGCTGACCAGCGCACCAGGGTTGCGCAGCATCGAATTGGAAATTTCCTCGACCAGCGGCGCTGCGGCTTCGGCTTCGATGGCCTTGCCCATGCGCGCTTCCTGGAACATCGAGACCACGGCTTCACGGCCTTTGGCGACGATGCGCGAGGCACGTTTTACTTCGTCGGCAAAGGCGGCCTTGGGCTGAACGACGGGGGGCGGCGGGGGAATTTCCTCGATGGTCTCGAATTCATCCTCGCTGCGGGTGCGGTCCGCTTCGACATCGATGCCCTTGTTGATGTCGATCCACACTTCGCGGATGCTGCTTTCCCTGATCAGGACCAGGTCCTGCGCATCCTTGAGGACGAAGCGGGTCCGCCAGAACGGGTGTTCCAGCCAGTCGCCACAGAAGGCCTGAAGGTGCATGCCGAGACGTAGATGCTCGACCGGGATTTTTTTCAGCATATGTGGCAATACTAGCAAAAATAAAAGGGGCCGAAGCCCCTTTTGTCTTGCTGTTGTTGCCGATTACAGGCCGGCGTCGCTTTTCAGCAAATTGGCGCGGTCGGTGGCTTCCCACGAGAATTCCGGCTCGTCGCGGCCGAAGTGGCCGTAGGCGGCGGTCTTCTGGTAGATCGGGCGCAGCAGGTCGAGCATGTTGACGATGCCCTTCGGGCGCAGGTCGAAGTGCTTGCGGACCAGGGCGGTCAGCGTTTCGTTGCTGACCTTGCCGGTGCCGTAGGTCTCGACCATGATCGAGGTCGGCTCGGCGACGCCGATGGCGTACGAAACCTGCACCAGGCACTTGCTGGCCAGGCCGGCGGCGACGATGTTCTTGGCGACGTAGCGGGTGGCGTAGGCGGCCGAGCGGTCGACCTTGGACGGGTCCTTGCCGGAGAAGGCGCCGCCGCCGTGCGGTGCGGCCCCGCCGTAGGTGTCGACGATGATCTTGCGGCCGGTCAGGCCGCAGTCGCCCTGCGGGCCGCCGACGACGAAGCGGCCAGTCGGATTGACCAGGAACTTGATGTCGCCCTTGATCAGCTCCTTCGGCAGCACCGGCTTGATGATCTGCTCGATGGTCGCTTCGCGCAGGTCTTCCAGGCTGATGTCCGGCGAATGCTGGGTGGACAGCACGACGGTGTCGATCGAGTGCGGCTTGCCATCGACGTAGCGGATGGTGACCTGGGACTTGGCGTCCGGGCGTGCCCACGGCAGGCGGCCGTCCTTGCGCAGCATGGCCTGGCGCTCGACCAGGCGGTGCGACAGGTAGATCGGCAGCGGCATCAGCGACGGCGTTTCGTCGCAGGCGTAGCCGAACATCAGGCCCTGGTCGCCGGCACCCTGGCCGAGGTTGTCGTCGTAGGCAGCATTGACGCCCTGGGCGATGTCCGGGCTCTGCTTGTCGTAGGCGACGAGCACGGCACAACCCTTGTAGTCGATGCCGTAGTCGGTGTTGTCGTAGCCGATGCGCTTGATCGTGTCGCGGGCGATCTGGATGTAATCGACGTTGGCGTTGGTGGTGATTTCACCGGCCAGCACAACCAGGCCGGTGTTGCACAGGGTTTCGGCGGCAACGCGGGAATGCTTGTCCTGCGCCAGGATGGCGTCGAGGATGGCGTCGGAAATCTGGTCGGCGACCTTGTCCGGATGGCCTTCGCCAACGGACTCCGAGGTGAACAGGTAATCGCTCATGGAAAGCTCCAGTGGTCCTTTGATCCGGCGTTACCTGCTTCGGACCACGAGCTGGCGACGCTTTAGCAGTATTTGTGAATCGCCCCGCAAGTTGTCTGTTTAACTCGGCGATCCCATAATGATAGGCCTTTGCTGATTTCTTTCAACCCCCGGGGTCTCATGGTTTTCCTGTTCCGTCTGCTGTCGCATCTGCCGCTGTCCGCGATTCACCGGCTGGGTGGCTGGCTCGGGCGCCTGACCTATCTGTTGTCGCCGACCTATCGGCGCAACCTGCGCGGCAACATGGCGCAGGCCGGCATCGACCCGGCGCTGAACCTGCCGGCGGCGGCCGAGGCCGGCAAGCAGATGCTGGAGTTGTCGCGCATCTGGATGCGCACGCTCGACGAAGCCAATGCGCAGGTGGTGAACGTGGTCGGTCGGGGGCATCTTGAAGCCGCCCTGGCGGCCGGTAAAGGTGTCGTTTTCCTGACGCCGCATCTCGGTTGCTTCGAAATCACCGCGCAATACCTGTCTTCGTTCGGCGACATCACCGTGCTTTACCGGCCGCCGAAATCCGCCGCCGCCCAGGAGCTGATCCTGATGGGGCGCAAGCGGGCTCAACTGCATCTGGCGCCGGCCGACCTGTCCGGCGTCCGGGCGCTGATCAAGGCGCTGAAGAAAGGACAGATGGTCGGCATGCTGCCCGATCAGGCGCCGAAGACCGGCGAGGGCGTGTGGCTCGATTTCTTCGGTCGTCCGGCCTACACCATGACCTTGGCTGCCCGCCTGACCGAGACCGGCGCCGCGGCCCTGATGACCTGGGGCGAGCGCTTGCCGGGCGGGCGCGGTTACCGCATCCATTTCCAGTTGCCGACGCAGCCACTGACCGGCGATACCGTTGCGCGGGCGCAGCAGATCAATCACGAGATCGAGACGCTGATTCGCCAGTGCCCGGCCCAGTACCTGTGGGGTTACAACCGCTACAAGCAGCCGCGCGGGGCTGAGCCGCCGCCGGCTTGAGCTATGATATGACGTCTGTCAGCCAGGGCCGGGCGGCAGGGGTTTGAAAAATTCCGGACCAAACGGAGAACAAGGGTTTATCACCATGAGCAGCCTCAATATCGAAATACGCCCCGTCACCCCGCCGGATGTTCCGGCGATTGCCGCACTGGCCCGCGAAATCTGGCAGGCAACCTATCCGGGGATCATCACCCAGGAGCAGATCGACTTCATGCTCGAGCAGCGTTACGGGCACGAACGTCTTTATGATGATCTGGAAGACCTGCACAAATGGCTGTTCCAGGCCTTTCACGATGGCCGGCGCGTCGGCTTTGCCTTCAGCGAACTGAGCAAGGGCGAGTTCAAGCTCGACAAGCTCTATATCCATCCCGATGTCCAGCGTCGCGGTGTCGGGGGGCAATTGATCGAGCATGTCGCCGAACTGGCCCGCAAGCAGGGGCATCCCTGCGTGATCCTGCAGGTCAACAAGCGCAACGAGAAGGCGATCAACTCCTACATGAAGTACGGTTTCGTCGTGCGTACCTCGACCGTTGACGATATCGGCCATGGTTACGTCATGGATGACTTCGTGATGGAGAAAAAACTTTAGGAATTTGAGATAACTTACTGTCTCTGCTATTCTTTTTTCAACTCAACGGCGGAGCGATTCGTGAAGCTCAAATTTTCCAAGATGCACGGTCTGGGCAACGACTTCGTTGTTCTCGACGGCGTGCGTCAACAGTTTTCCCTGACCCTGGAGCAGTTGCGCTACCTCGGCGACCGGCATTTCGGGGTCGGTTGCGACCAGATTCTGGTGGTTGAACAGCCGACTCAGGCGGGTGTCGATTTCCGTTACCGCATCTTTAACGCCGACGGTGGCGAGGTCGAGCAGTGCGGCAACGGCGCCCGCTGTTTCGTCCGTTTCGTGCATGAGCAAGGGCTGACCGACAAGCGCGAGATTCGTGTCGAGACCATGCGCGGCGTCATCTCGCCGCGTCTCGAAGGCGACGGCAACGTCACCGTGGACATGGGCGTGCCGCGTTTCTCGCCGCAGGAAATTCCCTTCCTGCACGACGACGATGTCGTTATCTACAATCTCGACGTGGCCGACGAGACGCTGGAAATCAGCGTCGTCTCGATGGGCAATCCGCATGCCGTGCAGGTCGTCGATTGCGTCGATCAGGCGCCGGTCGGCGAGCATGGGCCGCTGATCGAGTCGCACGAACGTTTTCCGCAGCGGGTCAACGCCGGTTTCATGCAGATCGTCGACCCACATGCGATCCGCTTGCGGGTCTATGAGCGCGGTGCCGGCGAAACCCTGGCTTGCGGCACCGGTGCCTGTGCGGCTGTGGTGGCCGGCATCCGGCGCGGCCTGCTGGAGTCCCCGGTGCGTGTGACGACGCGCGGTGGCGACCTGAATATTGCCTGGGGCGGCGAAGGCCGTCCGGTCATGATGACCGGCCCGGCCGTGACTGTCTTCTCCGGAGAAATCGAATTATGAGCGCCATGTTTCCCGACGAAATTGCCGACTACCTGAAGAACAACCCCGGCTTCTTCGAACAGTACGCCGACTTGATGGCGCAGATCTTCGTGCCGCATCCGCACGGTGGCCGGGCGGTTTCGCTGGCCGAGCGGCAGATGCTGACCCTGCGCGAGAAGAACCGGGCCAGCGAGAGCAAGCTGGCCGAACTGATCGCCTTCGGCGAGGAAAATGACAGGATTTCCGAAAAGGTCCATCGTCTGGCGGTCGGCCTGATCGCGGCCGAAACCTTCCAGGCGGTGATCCATCTGCTCAATTTCCACCTGCGTGACGATTTTTCGGTGCCACACGTGGCCCTGCGTCTGTGGGACAAACCGGCCGGCATCGAGGATCTGCCGGAATTTGCTGCGGTCAGCGAGGAACTCCAGGTGTTCGCCGAGACGTTGGCGCGTCCCTACTGTGGATCGACCGCTGGATTCGGCACCGCCTCGTGGTTTGGCGAGGCCGCCTCGCATATCCGCTCGCAGGCGCTGATCGCACTGCGTAATGGCGGCGGCACCATCGGCATGGTCGCCCTCGGCAGCGAGGAAAACCAGCGCTTCTACGCCGACATGGGCACGCTCTACCTCGAGCGCATCGGCGAGATGGTTTCGGCGGCGCTGGCGCGGGTGACCAAGAGCACGCTGTGACCCCGGCCGAGGCCGTCGCTGCGTATCTCGACGAACTCGCCGAGCAGCGTCGGTTGTCGCCGCACACCGTTGCCAATTACCGGCGTGACCTGGCGCAACTGCTGACCGCCGCCGAAGGGCTGCCGCTTGACCGGTTGCTCGTCCATCACATCCGCCGTTTTGTCGCCAGCCTGCATGCCAAAGGCTTGTCCGGGCGTTCGCTGGCGCGGCTGCTGTCGGCCTGGCGCGGCTTCTTCGCCTGGCTCGGCGAGCGCGGACTGGTCAAGGTCAATCCCTGCGACGGCATGCGTGCGCCGAAGTCGCCGCGCCGCTTGCCCAAGGCGCTGTCGGTCGACGAGGCGGCGCGCCTGCTCGAACCTGCCGACGACGGCGACAGCCGGCTGGAAGCCCGCGACGCGGCGATGTTCGAGTTGCTCTATTCGTCTGGCCTGCGTCTGGCCGAGCTGGTCGGTCTCGACCGCGACGCGCTCGACGGCATTCTGCATGAAGGTGAAGTCCGCGTTCTCGGCAAGCGCAGCAAGCCGCGTCTGATTCCCGTCGGCGCCCAGGCGCGGCGAGCCCTGGTGGCTTGGGCGGCGGTCCGTGACGAACTGGCGGTGGACGATGAGCCGGCCTTGTTCATCAATCGGCGCGGCCGGCGCATCAGTCCGCGCTCGGTCGAACTGCGTCTGGCGCAACGCGCACTCCGGCTGGGTTTGCCGCAGCACGTCCATCCGCACATGCTGCGGCATTCATTCGCCTCGCACGTGCTGCAGTCCTCGGGCGACCTGCGCGCGGTCCAGGAAATGCTCGGCCATGCCAGCATCGCCTCGACCCAGGTCTATACCCATCTCGACTTCCAGCACCTGGCCAGCGTTTACGACAAGGCGCACCCGCGCGCGAAACGTTGAAGCGTGATGGCCGGCGGCGAAAACGGCCAAAAAATCAAGTGGTAATTGACCATCGGCGCGTCAACCCGGCATAATGCGCGTCTTTCAAAATTTCGCCGAAATCCGGAGTCATCCATGGCCATCAACCGTACCCGCCGCAACATCCTGGAACGCCGCTGTGTTTCCAAGTCCGTCAAGCGCCTGTTCAAGGGCGACGGCAAGACGACGTTCAAGACCATGTACGCCGTCGAGTGCCATCAGCGCAACCGCAAGCCGCTGGGCAACTAAGCCGCATCAAGCATTTCCGGCCCCGGTTATCGCAAGGTAACCGGGGCTTCTTGCATTTACCGGTCGAGAAAGTGATATGGCCCAGTTGATCCTGATGCCCGGCAAGGAACGGTCGGCGATGAAGCAGCGCCACCCATGGTTGTTTGCCGGTTCGGTCGGCCGCCTTGAAGGGCGTGCCCGTCCCGGCGACACCGTTGAGGTGCTGGCCGACAACCTGCGGCCGCTCGGGCGCGCCGCCTACAGTCCGCAGTCGCAGATCCGCGCCCGTTTCTGGACCTTCGATGCCGACGAGCCGGTCGACGACGCCTTCTTCAAGCGCCGCATTGCCGCCGCCGTCGCCCGCCGCGATGCGCTGCCGGAGTTGCGCGGCCAGGATGGTGTGCGTCTGATTCATGCCGAATCGGACGGTCTGCCCGGCGTCATCGCCGATCGCTACGGCGATACCGTCGTCGTCCAGCTCACCTCGGCCGGCGCCGACAAATGGCGCAAGGCCATCGTCGCCGGCCTGGTCAAGTCCACCGGCTGCGCCCGCGTCTACGAACGCTCGGATTCCGAAGTGCGCGCCCTTGAAGGGCTGGAACCGACCACCGGCTGGCTGCACGGCGAGGCGCCGACGGCGCCGCTGGCGATCATGGAGAACGGCGTGCGCCTGGCGGTCGATATCGCCGCTGGGCACAAGACCGGCTTCTACCTCGATCAGCGCGAGAACCGCCGCCTGCTCGGTGAGCTGGCGGCCGGCAAGGACATCCTCAACTGCTTCTGCTACACCGGCGGCTTCTCGCTGCAGGCGCTGGCCGGCGGCGCCGCGAGCGTGCTGTCGATCGATTCGTCCGGCCCGGCGCTGGCGCAGGCCCGCGCCAACCTGGCGCTCAATCCGCAATTGCCGGCCGAGCGTGCCGAATGGCAGGAGGCGGATGTCTTCCAGGCCTTGCGCGATTTCCGTCAGGCCGGCCGCAAGTTCGACCTGATCGTCCTCGATCCGCCCAAGTTCGCCCCGTCGGCGGCCCATGCCGAACGTGCCGCCCGCGCCTACAAGGACATCAACGTCCTCGGCTGTCGCCTGTTGCGCCCGGGTGGCATGCTGATGACTTACTCCTGTTCCGGCGGCATCGGCCTAGAACTATTCCAGAAGATCGTCGCCGGCGCTGCCCACGACGCCGGCCGTGATGCGCGCATCGTCCGCCGGCTGGCCGGCGCGGCCGATCATCCGGTGGCGTTGAACTTTCCCGAGGGTGAGTATCTAAAGGGCTTGCTGGTCCAGGTCGATTGAAAGTGTGATGACATTTTCCTAGCCGCTGCCGTTGCCATAAATGGGCGGTGCGTGCTAAAACAGACACTCAGCGTGTGGAGTGGTCATGGTTTTTTCCTTCTTCAAGAAGCAGCCGCAAAAAATGCCGGAACGGACGGCGGCACGCCCGCGCGCGTCTTTGCCGGAAATGAAGCTGAAACCGCCGGTTGAAGAAGCCCCTGTCTCGCTGGCACCCTTGCCAGATCTGGAATTCAGCGTTGATAAGCCGGCGCCGGCTGCGGCCAAGGCCGCACCGGCCAAGCCGGTTGCTGCTGCCGTACCGCAACGCAAGATCGATGTCGCCATGGCAATCGATGATTTCGACAGCGATTTCACCGAGTCCAGCGTCATGGCAATCGATGTCGAACACGACGTCGATCCGCTGCAGTCCGATGTCGAGCAGGTTGCCGTGTTGTTCGCCAATGGTCAGGACAGCGCCGCGCGCAGCATCCTCGAAAGTCTCTTGCGCACCTATCCCGGCGACGAGGGAATCCGCCTGTGGCGTTTGCTCTTCGATCTGCTGCAGATTCTTGGCGATCGCGCGGCTTTCGATCGTTACGGGCTGGAGTTTGCCGAACGTTTTGAATTGTCGCCGCCGGCTTGGCGGGCGGAGCAATGCCTGCAGTCAGTCCCAACTGAAAATGGGCAGGCCTTTGCGCTGCAGGGGGTGCTGACCGCCGACGATTGTCGCCAGGTCCAGCAACTGACCCAGTTGCTCGCGCAGGCCGGGGAATTACGCCTGGATTTCAGCCGGCTGGCTGGCTGTGACGATCTGGTGGCCGGCATGCTGGCCGAGGCGCTGATCGACGCGCGGCGACGCGGCAAGGCCTTGGCCCTGACTGGCGCTGATGCCTTGATCAAGCGACTGGACGAACGGCTGAAGGTTGGCGACGCGGCACATGAGCCGTCCTGGCGCCTGTTGCTCGAATTGCTGCAACGCCACGGGACGCAGGAGCATTTTGAAGAGCGCGCGGTCGATTATGCGGTGACTTTCGAGTTGTCGCCGCCCTCCTGGGAGCCGCAGCGGGTTGCCGGCAAGAGCAAACCGGTGGCGGCGGAAGCCGCCCGCGGCGCCGAGATTCATTACCTGAGTGGTGACCTGAAAAGCGAGCGGTTCGAGGACATGCTCCCGCTGCTGGAAAGCAGCGATCAGCCGGTCATCGATTTTTCCTGTGTGCGCCGCGTCGATTTCTTTTCCGCCGGGCAACTGGTCAACCGCCTGGCGCCGTTCAAGGCGGCGGGCAAGGAAATCATCATCCGCAGCCCGAACCATCTGGTTGCCGAGTTGATGGCCGTGGTCGGCCTGAACAAGCAGGCGCGCATCATCGTTCCCAAGTCTTAAAAGGGTTTTCCATGGAGCAATATCACGGCACGACGATCCTGTCGGTGCGCCGGGGCAATGTCGTCACGATGGGCGGCGACGGTCAGGTGACGCTGGGCAATATCGTCATCAAGGGTACGGCGAAAAAGGTTCGCCGCTTGTATCAGGGCAAGATCCTCGCCGGTTTTGCCGGCGGCACCGCCGATGCCTTCACGCTGTTCGAGCGTTTCGAGGCCAAGCTGGAAAAGCATCAGGGGCATCTGGTGCGTTCGGCGGTCGAGCTGGCCAAGGACTGGCGCACCGACCGTGCACTGCGTCGCCTGGAAGCGATGTTGTCGGTGGCCGACCGCGAATCGTCGCTGGTCATCACCGGCAACGGGGACGTGCTCGAGCCCGAATACGGCATCGTCGCCATCGGTTCCGGTGGCGCCTACGCGCAGAGCGCGGCGCGGGCGCTGCTGGAAAACACCGAACTGAGCCCGCTGGAGATCGTCACCAAGTCGCTGGAAATTGCCGGCGACCTGTGTATCTACACCAATCGCAACTTCACGCTGGAGACGCTGGAATGAGTGGCGCCACGATGACCCCGAAGGAGATCGTCTCCGAACTCGACAAGCACATCGTCGGCCAGAATGCGGCCAAGAAGGCGGTGGCCATCGCCTTGCGCAACCGCTGGCGGCGCGCCCAGGTGGCCGAGCCGCTGCGCCAGGAAATCACGCCGAAGAACATCCTGATGATCGGCCCGACCGGTGTCGGCAAGACCGAGATCGCTCGTCGCCTGGCACGCCTGGCCGATGCGCCTTTCATCAAGGTCGAGGCGACCAAATTTACCGAGGTCGGCTACGTCGGCCGGGATGTCGAGACGATCATCCGCGATCTGGTCGACATGGCGATCAAGGGGCACCGCGAACGGGCCATGAAAGCCAACCGCGGTCGAGCCGAGGATGCCGCCGAGGAGCGCATCCTCGACGCCTTGCTGCCGCCGGCCCGCAGCCCCGGCTTCTATGCCGAGGACTCGGCGGCGAACAGCGATAATGCGACGCGTCAGAAATTCCGCAAGAAGTTGCGCGAGGGCGAACTCGACGACAAGGAGATCGACATCGAGCTCGCCGCGCCGGCGATGCAGGCTGAGATTTTCGCACCGCCGGGCATGGAGGAACTGACCCAGCAGATTCAGGGCATGTTCCAGAACATGGGCGGCGGCAAGAAGAAATCGCGCAAGCTGAAGATCAGCGAGGCGTTCAAGCTGCTGACCGAAGAGGAAGCCGCAAAGCTGGTCAACGACGAGGAAATCAAGCTGGCGGCGGTCAAGGCGGTCGAGCAGAACGGCATCGTCTTCATCGACGAGATCGACAAGGTGGCCAGCCGCTCAGACACGCAGGGGGCCGACGTATCGCGTCAGGGTGTGCAGCGCGACTTGCTGCCACTGGTCGAGGGGACGACGGTGTCGACCAAGTACGGCATGATCAAGACCGACCATATCCTGTTCATCGCCTCCGGTGCCTTCCACCTGTCCAAGCCGTCCGACCTGATTCCTGAGCTGCAGGGCCGTTTCCCGATCCGCGTCGAGCTCGATTCGCTGTCGGTTGCCGATTTCGAGTGCATCCTGACCCAGACCGATGCCTGTCTGACCAAGCAGTACCAGGCGTTGCTGGCAACCGAAGGCGTCAGTGTCGAATTTGGCGCGGACGGGATCCGGCGCATGGCCGAAATCGCATTCCAGGTGAACGAGAAAACCGAGAACATCGGCGCCCGTCGCCTGCATACGGTGATGGAAAAACTGCTGGAAGAGGTGTCTTTCGAGGCCGGCAGGATCGGCCTCGACAGGATCTCGGTCGATGCCGCCTACGTCAATGAAAAACTTGGCGAAGTGGCGGCTGACGAGGATCTGTCGCGTTACGTCCTCTAAGGACTATCCCCGATTGGCGGGCGGCTGCCTTGCCCGCACAATCGGCTTCCCATTCCTTGCCGAGACCGAATCGTGGACGAAAGCAGCCTGACCTTCCGCCTGCTGGCGATCCTCTTTCCGATTTTCGGCATCGTCGCCGCCGGCTATTTCTACGGCCGCAAGCACAAGCCGGAAATGGCCGTGGCCAACCGGCTGAACATGGACGTTTTCGTGCCGGCGCTGGTGTTCGCGGCGATGGCCGGCAAGTCCTTCGATCTCGCCGCTTATGCGCCGCTGGCACTTGGCGGCTTCATCGTGCTTGCCGTCTGCGGCCTGCTTGCCTGGCCGATTGCCCGCTTGTGCGGTGTCCAGGCGAAGACGCTGGCGCCGCCGATGATGTTCAACAACTCCGGCAACATCGGCCTGCCGCTGGCTGTCCTCGCCTGGGGCGAAGCGGCACTGCCGGCGGCGGTGATCCTGTTCATGGTCGAGAATACCCTGCATTTCTCCTTCGGCGCCAAGTTGCTCGACCCGAAGACGCGCATCCTGATGCTCTGGCGCATCCCGGTGGTTTTTGCCGCCATTGCCGGCTTGGCCGTGGCAATTCTGAAGATTCCCGTCTGGCAGCCACTGGTCATCGCCATCAAGATGCTCGGCGACGTCTCGGTGCCGCTGTTGCTGTTCTCGCTCGGTGTCCGGATGACCGATGTTTCCTTTGGTGAGTGGAAACTGTCGGTCGGCAGCGCGCTGCTGCGGCCGCTGGCCGGCATGGTCATCGCCTACGGGGTGATTCAGTTGCTTGGCCTGGAAGGGCGTGATGCAGCGATGCTGCTGGTGTTCGGTGCCTTGCCGCCGGCCGTGCTCAATTTCCTGTTCGCCGAGCGTTACCAGCAGGAGCCACAGCGGGTGGCGTCGATCGTGCTGGTCGGTAACCTGGCTGCGCTGATCTTCCTGCCGCTGGCCCTGGCGCTGGTGCTTTAGCCCAGACGATCCATCTGCCGCCGGTCGCGTTTGGTTGGCCGGCCGTGGATCTCGGCGGCGGGTTCGTGGGTGAATTTGCGCCGCATCTGCTCGGCTTCGCGCGCGGCGATACTCTCCGGCGTTTCCTCGTAGAGCAGGCGCGCTTCCGCTGCCGGGCCGCGCTTTTCGGACAGGCCGAGAATGGTGACCTGCCAGCGGGTTTCGCTGTTGCTGATGTCGAGCCGGTCACCGACCTTGACCTCGCGCGCCGGTTTGGTCGGCGCACCGTTCAGCTTGATCTTGCCGCCGCCGACCGCATCGGTGGCCAGGCTGCGCGTCTTGAAGAAACGCGCGGCCCACAGCCACTTGTCGATACGGACGCAGCTCATCAGTGGCCTGCTTCGCAACTGGCGAAAGATGAAAGCTCGCCTTTGCGTCCCTGGCGTTGTTGCTCATCCTCGCGATAGCGATGGCTATCGCTGCGGTTCGCGCCTAGCCAGGAACACAAATTCATCGCGTTCATTGTGTTTCGCCAGTCACGAAGCAGGCCACTACGGCAGGACGGATTCGCCGGCGTAGAGCTGTTCGACGGTCTCGCGCTGGCGGATGACGTGGACCTGGTCGCCATCGACCATGACTTCAACGGCGCGTGGCCGCGTGTTGTAGTTCGAGGCCATGGCCATGCCGTAGGCGCCGGCCGACATCACGGCGAGCAGGTCGCCCGGCTCGATATTCAGCGGCCGTGCCTGGCCGAGGAAATCGCCGGTTTCGCAGACCGGGCCGACGACGTCGTAGTCGCGCGTGGCACCGGCGCGCGGCACGACCGGGTCGATGTCGTGCCAGGCTTCGTACAGTGCCGGGCGCATAAGGTCGTTCATTGCCGCATCGATGATGGCGAAGTTCTTGGCCTCGCCTTCCTTGAGGAATTCGACGCGGGTGAGCAGCAGGCCGGCGTTGCCGACCAGGCGGCGGCCCGGTTCGAGCACGACCTTGAGGCCGCGGTTCTGCAGCTTGTCGAGCAGAGGATTCAAGTAGGAAGCGACGGTAGGCTGCACCTGGTCGGCGCGGTACTTGATGCCGAGGCCGCCGCCGAGGTCGATGTGATGGACCTGAATGCCTTCGGCCGCGAGCTGGTCGATCAGCGCCAGGATGCGATCGAGCGCTTCGGCGAATGGCGATGGATCGAGGAGTTGCGAGCCGATGTGGCAGTCGATGCCGGCCACCGCGATGTTCGGTAGCGCGGCGGCACGGCGGTAGAGCGCCAGCGCGTCGTCGTAGGCGACGCCGAACTTGGCTTCCTTGAGGCCGGTCGAAATGTAGGGATGGGTCTTCGGATCGACGTTCGGATTGACGCGCAGGCTGACCGGCGCCGTCTTGCCGAGCTGGCCGGCGACCTCGTTGAGGCGCTCGATTTCCGGGATCGATTCGATGTTGAAGCAGAAGATGCCGGCTTCAAGCGCCAGCTTCATTTCCGCCGCCGTCTTGCCGACGCCGGAGAAGACGACCTTCTGCGGATCGGCGCCGGCCGCCAGCACGCGCTGCAACTCACCGCCGGAAACGATGTCGAAACCAGCGCCGAGACGGGCGAACAGGTTGAGGATGGCGAGGTTGGAGTTGGCCTTGACGGCGTAGCAGACGAGCGCGTCGGCACCGGCCGGATGGGCGCCGAGGACGTCGTGAAACTCCTTCAGCGATTCGCTCAGGGCGGCACGGGAGTAAACGTAGGCCGGCGTGCCGAATTGTTCGGCGATGGTCGGCAGAGCGACGGATTCGGCGTGCAGGACGCCGTTCTTGAGGGCAAAGTGGGTCATCGGGCGGGGCTGCGTTGAGCCGTGCTACCATCTGCCGCGCCGCCCTTGGGCGGTAATTCGAGCGGGCCCTTCATGCCGCAGGCGGCAAGGCTCAGGATGATCAGTACGGCAGCGATTCTGGACATGTTTGGGGCGCGGTCGGCGAAGTTGAGGATGTTAGCACACCATGGATGACAGCGAATTCAATGTCCGGGCCGAGCAGGCCATGAGCAGAATCGAGGCTGCGCTGGAAGTAAGTTCGGCCGATATCGATTTTGAGCTGGCGAGCGGCGGGGTGCTGGAGATCGAGTTTGCCGACGGCAGCAAGATCATCGTCAATCGACATGCGGTGGCCCGGGAAATCTGGGTTGCCGCGCGCAGTGGTGGTTTTCATTTTCGCTGGAACGGGCAGGCCTGGTGCGATACCCGTGATGGCGTCGAGTTGATGGCGCGCTTGTCTGTGCTCGCCAGCCAGCAGGCTGGCGAGTCAGTCGTGCTTGGGTAGTCAGTTGTTGCCCATGAGTTGACGCAATTCGGCCGGTCGGCCGTCGGGGGCTGGTGCGGCTGGTGGGGCTCCCGCAGGGCTTTGCGGCTGGGTCGCATTTTCTCCCGGCAGATTTTCGGTGTAGACGTGGCTCGTGGCTGCGCCAGCCTCATTGGTCAGTGCACTCAGTCCGCCAGGCATCATGGGGAGTTGCTCCGGAACCTTGCGCAGGGCGGTGTTCATGTAGCCGATCCAGATCGGCAGCGCGGCGACGCCGCCGGTTTCACGGTTGCCGAGCTTTTTCGGCTGGTCGAAGCCGACCCAGGCGCAGCCGGCAACGGTCATCTGGTAACCGCAGAACCAGGCATCGACGTACTCGTTGGTGGTGCCGGTCTTGCCGGCGAGATCGCGTCGTTTCAGTTGGGTCGACGCGCGGGCAGCGGTGCCGTAGATGGTGACATCGCGCATCATCGAGTCGGTCAGGTAGGCATTGCGCGCGTCGATGGCGCGAATCGATTCGTCGCCAGCCTGCAGTGGGCTGGCCATGGCAACGACCTGATCCTTCTCGTCACGGATTTCGCGCACGACGTAAGGCGTCACGCGATAGCCGCCGTTGGCGAATACTGCATAGCCGGAAACCATCTGCCAGGGGGTAACCGATCCGGCGCCGAGGGCCATGGTGAGATAAGGCGGGTGCTTGTCAGCGTCGAAGCCAAAACGGGTGACGTAATCCTGCGCGTATTGAGGGCTGATCGCCTGCAGCAGGCGTATCGAGACCATGTTCTTCGATTTGGCCAGGGCGGCGCGCATGGTCATCGGTCCTTCGTACTTGCCATCGTAGTTTTTCGGCGCCCAGGCCTGCGAGCCGGTTTCTCCCGCCGAGATCATGATCGGTTCGTCCTCGATCATGCTGCCCGGGTGAAAGCCTTTTTCCAGTGCGGCAGAGTAGATGAAGGGCTTGAAGCTGGAGCCGGGTTGGCGCCAAGCCTGGGTGACGTGGTTGAACTTGTTGCGGTTGAAGTCGAAGCCGCCGACCAGGGCGCGGATGGCACCGTCGCCCGGCTCGATCGCGACAAACGCGGACTCGACTTCCGGCAACTGGCTGATCTGCCAGTGCCCCTTGGCGTCCTTGATTACCCGGACGATGGCGCCGCGCATGATGCGCTTTTTGGGGGGCGCCTTGTCGTCGAGCATGCGTGCCGCAAACTTGATCGACTCACCGTTCAGTGTGATCGTTTCGCCGCCTTTGACGTAGGCGCGGATGCTGCCAGCGTCGGCTTTCAGAACCAGTGCTGGACGGAGATCGCCGGCGTCGTTGATGTCCTGCAGCAGGACGTCGATGCCTTCGTCGTGCTCGGAGGTGATGTTGGTCATGTCCACATGGGCTTCGGCACCCCGGTAGCCGTTGCGCCTGTCGTAGGCGAGCACACCTTCGCGCAGCGCACGGTAAGCGGCCTCCTGTTCGTCCCGGATCAATGTCGTGTAGACCTTCATGCCACGGGTGTATACATCTTCTGGAAAACGCTCGGCAGCGATCTGGCGAGCCATTTCGGCGACGAATTCGGCATTGACGGCGTATTCGGAGAGCTCGCGCTTGATGATCAGGGGTTCCTTGAGGGCGAGCGCATGTTGCGCCTCGGTGATGTAGGAGAGTTCGAGCATCCGCCGCAGGACATATTCCTGGCGGATTCTGGCGCGTCTGGGATTGACGATCGGGTTGTATGCCGAGGGCGCCTTGGGCAAACCGGCCAGCATGGCCGCTTCGGCGATCGAGATGCTCTGGAGTGGTTTGCCGAAATAAATTTGCGCTGCTGCGCCGAATCCATAGGCGCGTTGGCCCAGGAAAATCTGATTGATGTACAACTCGAGAATCTGATCCTTGCTGAGATTGCTCTCAATTTTCAAGGACAGCAGGGCTTCATAGAGTTTCCGGGTGTAGGTCTTTTCGGTGGTCAGGAAAAAATTCCTGGCAACCTGTTGCGTGATCGTCGATGCCCCCTGCTTTTTTCCTCCGCTCAGCAGATTTGAGCTTGCTGCACGAATGATGCCGGTATAATCGATGCCGATGTGCTGATAGAATCTATCGTCTTCAGCAGCCAGAATGGCTTGTTTCATTATCTCCGGCACATCGCCGATGGTCACGACGGCGCGACGTTCTTCACCGAACTCGCCGATCAGATGGCCGTCTGCTGTGTAAACCCGCAAGGGGACTTTCGGCCGATAGTCTGTCAGTACCTCAAGAGAGGGCAGGTTCGGGTAGGCCAGCGCGATAATGATGGCGGCAACTGCCACTGCGATGGCGATGAGTCCGGTGATGGCAAGGAGAGGATAAGTGAGCAGTCGAAGCAGGGGAGGCATTGGCACAGGCGGTGTGGCGACGGTGTTGGCATTATACGCTGTGGCAATTCACCGGGTATAAAAGTGCTTTACACTGTGAGGGCTTGTTGCTAGCATCTGAAGTGAATTATTGGTTCTTCTTCTAAGATCGTAATCTGTAAGGACTTTTCTGGGGGTGTGGTGGGCTTCGATATCTCCGCTTTGCTGAATCCGAAGGCGCGCCCTTTGCTCGGGCTCGATATCAGTTCGTCGGCTGTCAAGCTGGTTGAACTGACCGCCAACGGAAAGGAAGGGTATCGCGTTGAGCGCTACGCCATTGAGGTGTTGCCCAAAGACGCGGTATCGGATGGCAATATTGCCAATCTTGAGGCTGTGGTCGATGTCGTCAAGCGAGCCTGGAAACGTCTGGGAACCTCGACGCGCAATGTGGCCCTGGCGCTGCCTGCCTCTGCGGTCATCACCAAGAAAATCATTGTTCCGGCCGGTTTGCGGGAAGAGGACCTCGAGGTGCAGGTCGAGACCGAGGCGAATCAATACATTCCTTTTTCCATCGATGACGTCAATCTCGACTATCAGGTGCTTGGTCCGGCGCCGGCTGTGCCGGACGAGGTCGAGGTCCTGATCGCGGCTTCCAAGAAGGAACGTGTCGAGGACCGGGTGGCGGTTGCGGAAGCGGCCGGCCTGAAGGCGGTAGTGGTCGATGTCGAGTCTTACGCAACTTTGGCTGCTTTTGAGTTGATCGAGCGGCAGTTGCCGGAAGGTGGGCGGAATCAGGTCGTGGCCCTGATCGATGCCGGCGCAAACCTGATGAATCTGACGGTCATGCGTAACGGGGTGCAGGTCTATGCCCGCGAGCAGGCCTTCGGCGGAAGTCAGCTGACGCTGGATATTTCGCGCCATTACGGCATGTCCCTCGAAGATGCCGAAGCGGCAAAGCGTTCGGGAAATCTGCCTGAAGGCTATGAAGCAGAATTGTTGAATCCCTTCATGGAAAACCTGGCGCTGGAAGTGTCGCGGGCGCTGCAGTTCTTCTTCACTTCGACCCAGTTCAATCAGGTGGATCATGTCGTCCTGGCCGGTGGTTGTGCCGTCATTCCGGGTATTGACGAGGTCGTGGCCACGCGTACGCAATTCAATACGCTGATTGCCAATCCTTTTGCCAACATGCTTCTGTCGGATCGGGTCAGGGCGCGCAGTCTGCTCGCCGATTCGTCTTCGTTGATGGTTGCGTGTGGCCTGGCGTTGCGGAGGTTTGATCCAGCATGATACGCATCAACCTGTTACCGCATCGGGAAGAGGCGCGTAAGGCAAGGCGCGAACAGTTCTATGTCCTTGCCGGTCTGATCAGCGTCCTGGCAATCGTCGCGATTTTTGCCATCTATTCCTTGATCGATGCCCAAATCGAAGCGCAGGGCAGAAAGAATGACTTCCTGAAGCAGGAAATCGCTCTGCTGGACAAGCAGCTGGAGCAGATCAAGCGGCTTCGCGAACAAACCCAGGCCTTGCTGGCGCGTAAGCAGGTCATTGAGGATCTGCAGCGTGATCGCGGGGAAACCGTGCATTTGCTCAGCGAATTGGTGCGCCAGGTGCCCGAGGGGGTCTATCTGAAGTCCCTGAAGCAGGAAGGGGTCAATGTCAATGTCACTGGTTATGCCCAGTCGAATGCCCGGGTTTCCGCGTTGATGCGCAACATCGAAGGCTCCTCTTGGATGGAGAACCCGCGTTTGATCGAAACCAAAGCGGTGGTACTCAATGGGCGCCGGGTTAACGAATTTGGCATGGACTTCACCTTGAGCCGTGCGGCGGTCGAGGAGAAACAGCAATGAAATCCAAGTCGCTTGCCTTGCCCGAAAAACTGCGCCAGGTTGATTTCCAGGCGGTCCTGGATGATTTTCGCCATCTGAATCCCAACGATCCGGGTGCTTGGCCTTTGGTTCCCAAGGTCACGATACTGGTCGGCTTGTTTTTTGCATTGTTGTTGGCGGGTTGGTGGTTCGTCTGGAACGATCAGCTGACTACTCTGGAAAGCCGGGAGAGCGAGGAGCTTGCGCTCAAGGATCAGTTTCTGCTGAAAAAGCGACAGGCAATCAATCTGGATCTTTACACCCAGCAACTCGCAGAAATTGATCGCTCCTTCGGTGCCTTGCTGAAACAGCTGCCGAACAAATCCGAAGTCGAGGCTTTGTTGATTGAAGTCAACCAGGCAGGTCTCGGGCGTGGGCTGCAATTTGAACTATTCCGGCCGGGGAGCGAGGTGGCCAAGGATTTCTACGCCGAATTGCCGGTGACGGTGAAAATCAATGGTTCGTATCACGATATTGGCGCGTTTGCTGCAGACATTGCCAAGTTGCCGCGTATCGTGACGCTGAACGGCATATCGGTCATGCCGCTGAAGGGTGGCGATTTGACGCTGGACGCGACGGTGAAGACGTTCCGCTACCTTGATGAGAGTGAAGTTGCCCAGCAGAAACGTCCGGAAAAGGGAGGTGGAAAGTGAGACTTCCGCTTCTGGTATCAGTATGTGTAATGCTTGTAGCCTGCTCTGGCGGCGATCACGAGGATTTGCGGCAGTGGATGGACGAAAATACCCGTGACCTGCGTGGTCGGGTGACTCCGATCCCGGAAGTGACACCCTACGAGCCCGTACCTTACGAAGTGAATGACCTGGTGGCGCCATTTACGGCCAGCAAGATCGAGCCAGATTCGAAATTCCGCCAGGGGGCTGGCAAGGGAGGGCAGTATCAGCCGGATTTCGAGGCCAGGGAACAGCGCAATAGCGTACTGGAAAAGTACCCTCTGGAATCGCTGACGATGATCGGTCACATGATCATCAACAACCGTCCGATCGCGGTGATCAAGTATGAGGATAGCGTCAGGCAGGTGAAGGTCGGCGACTATTTGGGGCTGGATTTCGGCATGGTGACCGAAATTGCCGAGAACGAACTGAAATTGCGGGAATTGATTCAGGATTCTGCCGGGGAGTGGAGCGAACGCCAGAGTTCGCTGTACCTGCAGACCACGGAGGGGAGCGGTAAATGAAATTGTTCAACTACGCAGTGGCGATTGCGGCGACCTGCCTTGTGGCGGCCTCTCCGGTCCGGGCGGAAAAGCCGGCAGCAAATGCGATCGAGGCGGTCAATGTTGCCCAACAAGGCAATGAGACGGCGGTGAAAATCGATCTGCGCGAAGCACTGGCGACGCCTCCGGCCGGGTTTGCTGTGGCCAATCCGGCACGTATTGCTTTCGACTTTCCGTCTACGGCAAACGCCTTGGGAAAAACCACGCAGGTGCTGAATGAGGGCGATTTACGCAGCGTCAATGTCGTTCAGGTGGCGGACCGTACGCGCTTGGTGCTCAACCTTGTGCGCAACATGAATTACCGTACGCGTATCGACGGCAAATCCCTTTATGTGACCCTTTCGCCGATTGAGCGTCTCAGTGATACGGTTGCCGAGCGAACGGTCCGGTTTGCCGAGGAAAGTGTCGTTGGCGCCCGTCATGCCGTTCGTGATGTCATGTTCCGCCGCGGACGCGATGGTGAAGGGCGGGTGCTGGTCGACCTGAGTGATGCCGGCACCGGAATTGATATTCGCAAACAGGGACCTAACCTGATTGTTGATTTCATGAAGACGAGCTTGCCAGATCACTTGCGTCGCAAGCTCGACGTCACCGATTTTGCGACACCTGTTGTCGGTGTCGAAACGCGCAGCATCGGCGAGAACGTGCGCATGACCATTTCGCCAAAGGGTTTGTGGGAACACAATGCCTATCAAACCGATAACCAGTTCGTGATCGAGGTCAAGAAGATCGTCGAAGATCCGAACAAGCTGGTTCAGGGAAGCAAGATCGGTTATCAGGGACCACGCGTCAGCATCAATTATCAGAACGGTGACGTTCGGGCTCTGCTGCGTCTGATGGCCGAGGAGTTGGGTCTGAATGCAGTGATCAGCGAGACCGTCACCGGGACGACGACCCTGGTTCTCAAGGATGTTCCGGCGGATCAGGTTATCGATATCATCTTCCAGCAAAAAGGGCTGGACATGCGCAAAAACGGCAACATCGTCATGATTGCGCCGCGTGATGAGATTGCCACACGCGAGAAGCTCGAGTTCGAATCGCGCCAGCAAATCAGTGAACTCGAGCCCTTGCAGATGGAACAGTTTGTATTGAATTACCAGCGCGCTGTCGATGTGGCCAAATTGTTGGCAGGAGATACTTCCTCGGATCAGGGTGGGGCGACCTCAACGCAGCGTATCCTCAGCAAGCGGGGTAATGCGGTCGCGGATCCGCAATCGAATATCCTGTTCGTCAACGACATTGCCACCAAGCTGGATGAAATTCGGACATTCATCAGGACGATTGATGTCGGCGCACGTCAGGTGCTCATTGAAGCGCGTATCGTTGAGGCCAGCGATGATTTCAACAAGTCGATTGGTGCGAAGTTGAATTTGATCAATTCGAAGACGAGCAGCATCACAAATACAGGAATTAATTTTGTGGGCGGGAGTGTCAGGCCTGGAACCTATAGCTCGACGACAACCGATGGTGTCACAAAGATCACCTCGACAGAGCCAACGATAACTCAGACTCCAATGGGGGGGGTCAATCTGCCGTCATTCAAATCGACTGGTGGCACAATGGCTTTCTCTTTGTTCAATTCCGGTGCAACGAGAATTCTCAACATGGAGATTGCTGCACTTCAGGCTGACGGCTTGGGCAAGCTGATCTCCAGTCCGCGTGTGATTACAGCTAACAACGTGCGCGCCAAGATTGAAGACGGTACCGAGATTCCCTACGTGACCACCTCCAACAGCGGGGGGGTGGTTACACAGACGGTCAGTTTCAAGCCGGCCAAGCTCTCGCTTGAGGCAACGCCGCAGATTACGCCTGAGGGGACCGTCAAGATGGCGCTGTTAATCAAGAAGGAAGAGGCCGACTGGACGCGTGCTGTGCTGGGTAATCCGCCGATTAAAAGCTCCATTGTCGAGACTAATGTGGTTGTCGAGAACGGCGGTACGGTGGTTGTCGGTGGTGTGTTCATCACCAATAACCAGTCCAAGGTTGAAAAAGTGCCGCTGCTCGGTGATGTTCCCTTCTTTGGCTGGTTGTTCAAGTTCAAGAACGATTTCGGGAATCGTCGCGAACTGCTGATTTTTATCACGCCGCGCATCATTTCTGAGAAGCTTCGTCTGGATTGATTTCTGGCAGGCGTAGAGGGAAAAGGCCGGCTTTGCCGGCCTTTTTTGTTCATTGGCCCGAGTCGGCTAGAATCGCGGCGTGAACACGCAAACCAACATCTATCTGGTCGGCCTGATGGGGGCCGGCAAAACGACGATCGGGCGCCAGTTGGCAAAGCGCCTGGAGAGAAATTTCTACGATTCCGACCACGAAATCGTGGCGCGTACCGGTGTGCCCATCCCCACCATCTTCGAGATCGAGGGGGAGGATGGTTTTCGCAAGCGGGAGCAGCAAACCATCGCGGAACTGTCGACGATGTCGAACATCGTGATGGCGACGGGGGGCGGGGCGGTATTGTCGGCGGAGAATCGCCGTTGCCTGCGCGAAAGTGGCTGGGTGGTGTACCTGAACGTGCCGCCCTTGATGCTGTATCAACGCACGCGAAATGACCGCAATCGGCCCTTGTTGCAGGTTGAGGATCCGCTGGCGCGCCTGGAGGCACTGCACGCGGAAAGGGACCCGTTGTACCGTGAAACGGCGAGTCTGGTGGTCGAGGGCGGACAACTGGTGGCCGCCGGGGTGGTGCAGCATTTATTGAGGGAGTTTGGTCGCCTATGTTCGAAAACCTGATGCGCACGCTTGAGGTGTCGCTGGCTGAGCGCAGCTATCCGATTCACATTGGCCCAGGCTTGCTTGATCGTGCTGATCTGCTGCTGCCTGCGATCAAGGCAAAGAAGGCTGTGGTTGTTACCAATGAAACCGTGGCGCCGCTCTATCTTGAGCGCCTGAGCAAGACTTTGCGTCAGGGCGGTGTGGTCGTTCAGACGGTGATTCTGCCGGATGGTGAGTCGTTCAAGAACTGGGAAACCCTGAATCTGATATTCGATGCCTTGCTGGGTACGCATTGCGAAAGAAGTACCCCGTTGATTGCGCTGGGTGGCGGTGTCATCGGCGACATGGGGGGCTTTGCTGCCGCCTGCTATCAACGCGGCATGCCGTTCATCCAGGTGCCGACGACCTTGTTGTCGCAGGTGGATTCATCGGTCGGTGGGAAAACGGCAATCAATCATCCGCTCGGAAAAAACATGATCGGCGCCTTCTATCAGCCTCGCCTCGTGCTGGCTGACATTGCAACGCTCGATACCCTCCCGGACCGGGAATTGAAGGCGGGTCTGGCCGAGGTCATCAAGTACGGTCTGATCCGCGATCCGGAATTCCTGGTCTGGCTGGAGGCCAATATCGAGCGCGTGCTGGCGCGTGATCAGGCGGCCTTGATTCATGCGGTCGAGCGTTCCTGTGCCAACAAGGCAGAAGTGGTGGCGTGCGATGAGCGCGAGAGTGGCGAGCGGGCGTTGTTGAATCTGGGGCATACCTTTGGTCACGCAATCGAGACCGGGCTCGGTTACGGCACCTGGTTGCACGGCGAGGCGGTGGCTGCGGGCACGATGGTTGCATGTGAATTGTCGCAAATACTCGGGTGGCTGGTGCCGGCGGATGTGCGCCGGGTCAGGGAACTATTCTCCCGGGCTGGCTTGCCGGTTGTCGCGCCGCCCCTGGGGGTGGCGCGTTATCTCGAGTTGATGCGGCACGACAAGAAGGTGCAGGACGGACGCTTGCGTCTGGTTCTGTTGCAGGAGATCGGACGGGCGGTTTTGTCCGATGTGGCGAGCGACGAACAGATTGCCGAGGCCATCCGGAAGGCCGGCACCTGATTGGTGTTTGCCCGGCCGTGCGGGCACGGCATTGGTGCGGGCCAGTTGCTTGAATTAGAAGGCCTTGATCCGCTACAATCGACGGTTGCCTGTATTTTTGTGCATCTTCGGACGGTATGGCGTCGTCCGGCTTTTTCATGATTGGCCAAGGTCACGGCCAGCTTAGTTGAAGGAATGCGTGTGATGGAATCGGCTGTACCTGAGCGGCAGGGTCTCTACGACCCCGCCAACGAGCACGACGCCTGTGGCGTGGGCTTCGTTGCCCATGTCAAGGGCCAGAAGAGCCATGCGATCATCGAGCAGGGTCTGCTGATCCTGAAAAATATCGATCATCGCGGTGCTGTCGGTGCCGATCCCCTGCAGGGTGACGGCGCCGGTCTGTTGATCCAGATTCCGGACCTGTTCTACCGCGAAGAAATGGCGGCTCAGGGCGTGGATCTGCCGCCGGCCGGCGAGTACGGTGTCGGTATGGTCTTCCTGCCGCAGGAGGCCGCATCGCGCCACGCCTGCATGGAAGAGATCGAGCGTTCGATCGCTGCCGAAGGCCAGCGTCTGCTGGGCTGGCGCGACGTGCCGGTCAATGCCGAAATGCCGATGTCGCCGACGGTCAAGGCCACCGAGCCGGTGATCCGCCAGGTCTTCGTCGGTCGCGGTCCGGACGTCTTCGTCACCGATGCCTTCGAGCGCAAGCTGTACATCATCCGCCGTCGCGCCGCCAACGCGATCAAGTCGCTGCACCTCAAGCACGGCCAGGAATTCTACGTGCCGTCGTTCTCGGCGCGCACCGTCAACTACAAGGGGTTGCTGCTGGCCGATCAAGTCGGTGAGTATTACCTCGACCTCCAGGACAAGCGCACTGTTTCGGCGCTGGCCCTGGTGCACCAGCGCTTCTCGACCAATACCTTCCCGACCTGGGATCTGGCGCATCCGTTCCGCTACATCGCCCACAACGGCGAAATCAACACCGTGCGCGGCAACGTCAACTGGTTCAAGGCGCGTGAGCAGGCGATTTCCTCGCCCATCCTCGGCGACGACCTGAAGAAGGTGTGGCCGCTGCATTACCCCGGTCAGTCCGACTCGGCTGCATTCGACAACGCGCTCGAACTGCTGGTCATGGGTGGCGGCTATTCGCTGGCCCAGGCGGTCATGCTGATGATCCCGGAAGCCTGGGAAAAGCACGCGCTGATGGACGAGAGCCGTCGTGCCTTCTACGAATACCATGCCGCCATGATGGAGCCGTGGGACGGTCCCGCTGCCGTGGCCTTCACCGACGGTCGCCAGATCGGCGCGACGCTCGACCGTAACGGCCTGCGTCCGGCGCGTTACTTGGTCACCGACGACGACTTCGTGGTCATGGCCTCGGAATCCGGCGTGCTGCCGATTCCCGAGAAGAAGATCGTCAAGAAGTGGCGCCTGCAGCCGGGCAAGATGTTCCTGATCGACATGGAGCAGGGCCGCATCATCGACGACAAGGAACTCAAGGATTCGCTGGCCAACGCCCGTCCGTATCGCGAGTGGATCGAGAAAATTCGCATCAAGCTCGACGAAGTGCCGGCCGCCGACGAAACCTGCGCCACGCCGCCGGCGTCGCTGCTCGATCGCCAGCAGGCCTTCGGCTACACCCAGGAAGACACCAAGGTCATCCTTGAGCCGATGGCGACCAACGGCGAAGAGCCGACCGGCTCGATGGGTACCGACTCGGCGCTGCCGGTGCTGTCGAAGAAGAACAAGACGCTGTACGCCTACTTCAAGCAGTTGTTCGCCCAGGTGACCAACCCGCCGATCGACCCGATCCGCGAGGAACTGGTCATGTCGCTGGTGTCCTTCATCGGGCCGAAGCCGAACCTGCTCAATACCGTCGACGTCAATCCGCCGATCCGCCTCGAGGTCTCGCAGCCGGTGCTGACCTGCACCGACATCGAAAAGCTGCGCAACATCGAAAAATACACCTCGAACAAGTTCCGCTCGTTCGAACTCGACATCTGCTACCCGGTGGCCTGGGGCAAGGAAGGCATCGAAGCCCGTCTCGCCTCGCTGGCAGCGGATGCTGAAGATGCCGTCCGTTCCGGTGCCAACATCCTGATCGTCTCCGACCGCAAGGTCGATGCCGAACACGTCGCCATCCCGGCGCTGCTGGCCACCTCGGCCATCCACCAGCACTTGGTCAAGCAGGGCCTGCGCACCAGCACCGGCCTGGTCGTCGAAACCGGTTCGGCACGCGAAGTGCACCACTTCGCCCTGCTCGGCGGTTTCGGTGCCGAAGCCGTGCACCCCTACCTGGCGCTGGAAACCATCAGCGGCATGGCCAAGGGCGATGCCGAGAAGGCCGACAAGTACGTCAAGAACTTCATCAAGGCAGTCGGCAAGGGCCTGTGCAAGGTCATGTCCAAGATGGGCATCTCGACCTACATGTCCTACACCGGCGCCCAGATCTTCGAGGCCATCGGCCTGAAGAAGGACCTGGTCGACAAGTACTTCACCGGCACCCCGTCGAACATCGAGGGTATCGGCCTGTTCGAAGTGGCCGAGGAAGCCATCCGCCTGCACGACGAAGCCTTCTCCGCCGACCCGGTGCTGGCCAACATGCTCGACGCCGGCGGCGAGTACGCCTTCCGCATTCGTGGCGAAGAGCACATGTGGACGCCGGATTCGATCGCCAAGCTGCAACATTCGACCCGTTCCGGCAAGTACGAAACGTACAAGGAATACGCCAAGCTGATCAACGACCAGACCAAGCGTCACCTGACGCTGCGCGGCCTGTTCGAGTTCAAGCCGCAGGGCGAAGCCATTCCGCTCGAGGAAGTCGAATCGGCCAAGGAAATCGTCAAGCGTTTCGCCACCGGCGCCATGTCGCTCGGCTCGATCTCGACCGAAGCGCACACCACGCTGGCGATTGCCATGAACCGCATCGGCGGCAAGTCGAACACCGGTGAAGGTGGTGAGGACGCTAAGCGCTTCCTGCCGCTGAAGGCCGGTCAGACCCTGTCGGAAATCGTCGGTGCCTCGCGCATCGAACGCGATTACGTGTTCAAGGAAGGCGATTCGCTGCGCTCGGCGATCAAGCAGGTGGCTTCCGGCCGTTTCGGTGTCACCACCGAATACCTGGTCAATGCCGACCAGATCCAGATCAAGATGGCCCAGGGCGCCAAGCCCGGTGAAGGTGGTCAGTTGCCGGGCACCAAGGTGTCCGAGTACATCGGCAAGCTGCGTCACTCGGTGCCGGGCGTGACCCTGATCTCGCCGCCGCCGCACCACGACATCTACTCGATCGAAGACCTGGCTCAGCTGATCCATGACCTGAAGAATGCCAATTCGCAGGCCTCGATCTCGGTCAAGCTGGTCTCCGAAGTCGGCGTCGGCACGGTTGCCGCCGGTGTCGCCAAGGCCAAGGCCGACCACATCGTGATCGCCGGCTTCGACGGTGGTACGGGTGCTTCGCCGGTGTCGTCGATCAAGCACGCCGGTACGCCGTGGGAACTCGGTCTGTCCGAAACCCAGCAGACGCTGGTGCTGAACCGCCTGCGTTCGCGTATCCGCCTGCAGGTCGACGGTCAGATGAAGACCGGCCGCGACGTCGCCATCGGCGCGCTGCTCGGTGCCGACGAATTCGGCTTCGCCACCGCGCCGCTGGTCGTCGAAGGCTGCATCATGATGCGCAAGTGCCATCTGAACACCTGCCCGGTCGGCGTCGCCACCCAGGATCCGGAACTGCGCAAGCGCTTCTCCGGTCAGCCGGAACACGTCGTGAACTACTTCTTCTTCGTTGCCGAGGAAGTGCGCGAGATCATGGCCATGCTCGGCATCCGCAAGTTCGATGACCTGGTCGGCCGGGTCGACCTGCTCGACATGCGCGCCGGGATCGAGCACTGGAAGGCCAAGGGCCTGGATTTCACCAAGGTCTTCCATCAGCCCAAGGTGCCGGCCGACGTGCCGCGCCGCCATACCGAAGGCCAGGATCACGGCCTCGACAAGGCGCTCGACCACAAGCTGATCGAACAAGCCAAGAAGGCGCTCGAAAAAGGCCAGAAGGTCCAGATCGAGACGAGCATCATCAACGTCAACCGTACCTGCGGCACCATGCTCTCGGGCGAGGTCGCCAAGCGCTACGGCAACGCCGGCCTGCCGGACGACACCATCCACGTCAAGCTGACCGGCACCGCCGGCCAGGCTTTCGGCGCCTTCCTGGCGCGTGGCGTGACGCTGGAACTGACCGGCGAAGGCAACGACTACGTTGGTAAGGGCCTGTCGGGCGGTCGCATCATCATCAAGCCGAGCCCGGATTTCCGCGGCGACACGCAGCACAACATCATTGTCGGCAACACCGTCATGTACGGCGCGACCGAAGGTGAGTCCTTCTTTGCTGGTGTCGGTGGCGAACGCTTCTGCGTGCGCAATTCCGGCGGCACGGCGGTTGTTGAAGGGGTTGGCGATCACGGTTGCGAATACATGACCGGCGGTACCGTCGTCGTGCTCGGCATGACCGGGCGCAACTTCGCTGCCGGCATGTCGGGCGGCATTGCCTACGTGCTCGATGAGGACGGCAGCTTCAAGCACCGTTGCAACCTGGCTCAGGTGGCGCTGGAGAAGGTGGTTCCGGCAGCCCGTCATGTTGCCGGCGAACCGCTGCACCGCGACCAGGCCGACGAAGTCCAGCTCAAGGAGCTGATCACCCGTCACGCCGAGTACACCGGCAGTGCTACCGCCAAGCGCCTGCTCGCCGACTGGGAAGCCAGCCGCGAGAAGTTCGTCAAAGTCTATCCGCATGAATACAAGCGCGCCCTCACCGAGATGGCCGCCGCAGCACGCAAGGAGGCCGCATAATGGGCAAGCCGACGGGTTTCATGGAGTTCGAGCGCCTGGAAGAGGGCTACGAACCGGTTGAAAAGCGCCTGACCCACTACAAGGAGTTCGTCCAGACCCTGTCTGACGATAACGCCAAGACCCAGGGTGCGCGCTGCATGGATTGCGGCATTCCGTTCTGCAACAACGGCTGCCCGGTGAACAACATCATTCCGGACTGGAATGATCTGGTTTATCGCGGCAACTGGAAGCAGGCGCTGGACGTGCTGCATTCGACCAACAACTTCCCCGACTTCACCGGCCGCATCTGTCCGGCCCCCTGCGAAGCTGCCTGTACGCTGGGCATCAACGCGGCGCCGGTGGGCATCAAGTCGATCGAGCACTTCATCATCGACAAGGGCTGGGAAATGGGCTGGGTTGTGCCGCAACCGCCCAAGGCCAAGACCGGCAAGAAGGTCGCCATCGTCGGCTCCGGCCCGGCCGGCATGGCCGCGGCCCAGCAACTGGCGCGCGTCGGCCACGACGTGACCGTGTTCGAGAAATCGAGCCGGATCGGTGGTCTGCTCGGCTTCGGCATCCCCGACTTCAAGTTGAACAAGTCGGTGATCGACCGTCGCGTCGCGCAGATGGAAGCCGAAGGCGTGGTCTTCCGGACCAAGGTCATTGTCGGCGACAAGGCCATCCCGGCTGGCATCAACAACGATGCCACCGAGACGGTTTCCGCCGCCCAGCTGAAGAAGGATTTCGACGCGGTGATCCTGGCCGCCGGTTCCGAAGTGCCGCGCGATCTGCCGGTGCCGGGCCGTGAGTTCAAGGGCGTTTACGCTGCGCTGGAATTCCTGATTCCGCAGAACAAGGAAGTCCAGCAGGGCATCAAGAATCCGATCAACGTCAAGGGCAAGCACGTCGTCGTCATCGGCGGCGGCGATACCGGCTCCGACTGTGTCGGCACCAGCTATCGTCACGGCGCCGCCTCGGTGACCCAGTTTGAACTGATGCCGGCCCCGCCGGAGCAGGAAGACAAGCCGCTGGTCTGGCCGTACTGGCCGCTGAAGATGCGTACCTCGTCGTCGCACAAGGAAGGCGAAACCATCCGCGAATTCGCCGTTGCCACCAAGGCCTTCGTCGAAGACGGCCAGGGCAACGTCAAGGCCCTCAAGGCCGTGCGCGTCGAATGGAAGGACGGCAAGATGAGCGAAGTCGCCGGTTCGGAGTTCGAACTGCCGTGCGACGCCGCCTTCCTCGCCATGGGTTTCGTCAATCCGGTTGGCAGCCTGCTGGAAGCTTTCGGCGTGGACAAGGATGGCCGTGGCAACGCCAAGGCAACGACCGATGGCGAGGGCTGCTACCGCACCAATGTCGACGGCGTTTACGCTGCCGGCGATGTGCGTCGCGGTCAATCGCTGGTGGTCTGGGCAATCCGCGAAGGTCGTCAGGCCGCTCGCGAAGTCGATGCCTTCCTGATGGGAACGTCCGCGCTGCCGCGCTGATTATTTCCGTGACACTATGGCAAAACCCCGCCGGTTTCGACCCGCGGGGTTTTTGTTTATGTGAAAATGTGGAATCGTTCCAAAGGGGGCAACATGAACAATAATCTACAAACTGCATTCCAGATGACCATGCCGGCGGGTGGCCTTGACGGTCACATGCTGCTGATTCTGGGGATCATGATCCTGGCCGGTATTCTGGGCGGTGCGGCGAATTATTTCCTGGCCGAGCGTCAAGCGGAGTCGGGCGGCAAGGACTGGATCAAGTATCCGGTGTTCGGCATGGTGGCGGCGCTCACCGTTCCACTTTTCCTGAACATGATTTCCAGCACCCTGCTCGAAGGGGCGCGGACCAAGCCGGTCGATTTCTATGTCTTCGCCGGCTTCTGTCTGATTTATGTGGTCGCTTCTCGACGCCTGTTCGAGAATCTGGCGCATCGCCTGCTCGGCCAGATGGAGCAGGTCCGCCGCGATGTCGGCCAGTTGCGCCAGAAACGCGATGAGGCCCTGCTCGTGCCGGCTGCCAAGCCCGAGCCGGAAGTGCCCAAGGCCAAGGAGGTCGATCCGCGCGAAGTCTTGTCGTACAACGATGTCGAAATCCTCCGCGCACTGGCTGAAGAAAGTTTCGTTTATGGCAATCTGGCCGGCGTCTGCGATCGTACCGGCTTGCCGCGCGAATTCGTCAGCCAGCGTCTGACCGTGATGAAATCGCTCGGCGTGATCGAGACCCGGATCAACGACAAGAACGTCCTGCACTGGTTTGTCTCGCAGCGCGGCAAGGCCGTACTGGATGAACTGTTGGGTACTCAGGGTGAGCGCAAGAGCGCCTGAAAACAATCTCGAATAGCAGAGCGGTTTCATGAATATCGTCATTCTCGCTGCCGGCCAGGGCAAGCGCATGCACTCGAACCTGCCCAAGGTCCTGCATCCCGTCGCCGGCAAGCCCTTGCTCGCCCACGTCATCGACACGGCGCGTACGTTGTCTCCGGAAAAACTGGTCGTCGTACGTGGCCATGGCGGCGATGTGGTGCAGGCCAGTGTGGCGGCACCGGACATTGGCTGGGCCGAACAGGCGCAGCAACTGGGGACCGGCCACGCGCTGGCTCAGGCGCTGCCGCAACTCGGCGGTGCCGGACAGACACTGGTGCTCTATGGCGATGTGCCACTGACCACGCCGGAAACCCTGAAGCATCTGCTGCATGCCGCCGGTGACGGCCTGGCTATCCTGACGGTCAACCTGGCCAATCCGACCGGTTACGGTCGCATCGTCCGCGATGCGGCTGGCCGGGTGTGCAGCATCGTCGAAGAAAAGGATGCGACGCTCGCGCAGAAGGCCATTGCCGAGGTCAATACCGGCATCATGGCGATGCCGACGGCGCGGCTGGCCGACTGGCTGGGTGCCCTGAAGAACGACAACGCCCAGGGCGAGTACTACCTGACCGACATCGTTGCCCTGGCCGTTGCCGAGGGCTTGCCGGTCAGTACCGCGCAGCCGGCGGGGGAATGGGAGGTGCTCGGGGTCAACAGCAAGGTCCAGCTGGCCGAACTGGAGCGCCAGCATCAGCGCAACATCGCCGACCGCCTGCTGGTCGCCGGGGTCCGTCTGGCCGATCCGGCACGCATCGATGTGCGCGGCACGCTGACCCACGGTCGCGACGTGGCCATCGACGTCGGTTGCGTTTTCGAGGGGGCGGTTGAGTTGGGCGATGCGGTCGAGGTCGGTCCCTACTGTGTGCTCAAGAATGTGCGTGTCGGTGCCGGAACGCGGATCGCCGCCTTCTGCCACTTCGAAGACGCGGTGATTGGTCCGGACGGCATCCTCGGGCCTTACGCCCGCTTGCGCCCGGGAACCGAACTGGGGCCGGAAGTCCATATCGGCAATTTCGTCGAAGTGAAAAAGAGCCGCATCGGCGCCCAGTCCAAGGCCAATCACCTGGCCTACATCGGCGACGCCGAGATCGGTCAGCGGGTCAATGTCGGTGCCGGCACGATCACCTGCAACTACGACGGCGCCAACAAGTTCAAGACCATCATTGAAGACGATGTCTTCATCGGTTCGGACACCCAGCTGGTGGCGCCGGTGACGGTGGGTCGCGGGGCAACGCTGGGCGCCGGAACGACGTTGACCAAGGATGCACCGGCCGATGCGCTGACCGTATCGCGGGCCAAGCAGATCACCCTGAGTGGCTGGCAACGCCCGGTCAAGGAGAAGAAGTAATGGATGTCTGGTTCATGACCTTTGCCATGGTCTCGTCGCTGCTGCTGGCCTGCGGTGCGGCGTTGCTGCTGGTCGGCTACATCAATACCCTGCCGGCGGCGCTGAATTTCGGCTGGCGCTTTGCAGTGCCGGTGATCCTGCTGCCGGTGGCCGGGCCCTTGTGGTTCGCGTGGACCCGGGGTGAGGAATTCCGCCGGGCGCGTTACCAGTTGATCGGTGCGCTTGTCCTGCTGGCGCTGGCGGCGCTCCTGATTCTTGGCTACGGCCCTTATTTTGCGGAACGACTGGTGGCGGAGATGGCTGAGGCAGCCAAGATGCGCTACTGAGCCTTCGTTTGACAATTTGTTCAGGGAGAAGAAGATGTCCAGCTACACACCCGATTCCCTACGCAGCATTGCCCTGGTCGGGCACGGTTCGGCCGGCAAGACCAGCCTGGCCGAAGCCCTGTTGCATGCCGCCGGCGCCATTCCGGCGCGTGGCAGCGTCGACAAGGGCAATACTGTCTGCGATCACGACGCCCAGGAGAAGGAAGCCGGGCATTCCCTGAACAGCGCAGTCTTTTCGTTCGAGCATGAAGGCTGTCGCATCCATGCCATCGATACGCCGGGCTACCCGGACTTCTCCGGTCAGGCCATCGCCGCCCTGGCGGCGGTCGATACCGTGGTGCTGGTGATCAACGCCCAGGCCGGCATCGAAGTCATGAGCGAGCGGATGATGCAGCTCGCTGCAGAGCGCAAGCTGTGCCGGATGATCGTCATCAACAAGATCGACGCCGATAACGTCGATCTGCCGGCCCTGCTTGCTGATATCCGCGAACGTTTTGGCCGTGAGTGCATGCTGCTCGATCTGCCCGCCCATGGCGGTGCCGATGTCGTCGAAGTGCTCGAACACGACGCCGGCGATGCCGATTTTGCTTCGGTCGCTGCTGCCCACCGCGAGTTGATCGACCAGATCGTCGAGGAAGACGAAGATTTGCTGGCGCGTTATCTCGAAGATGGCGCCGACCCGGCCGGTGCCGAACTGCACGCGCCGTTCGAGAAGGCCCTGCGCGAGGGGCATCTGATTCCGGTGCTGTTCACCTCGGCGAAAACCGGTGCCGGTGTCAAGGAACTGCTGCACGTACTGGCCAGCCTGGCGCCGAGCCCGGCCGAAGGCAATCCGCCGCTGTTCCATCGCGGCGAACCCGGCGGTGAAGTCGAGGCCTTCGCCGCCGTGCCGGACCCGGAAAAGCATGTGCTGGCCCATGTGTTCAAGGTCATTGCCGATCCCTACATGGGCAAGATCGGCGTTTTTCGCGTGCATCAGGGCACGCTGCGCAAGGATATGCAGTTGTTTGCCGGCGACGGCAAACGGGCCTTCCGGGTGGCCCATCTCTATCGTTTGCAGGGCAAGGACTGCGTCGAGGTCGATAGCCTGCAGCCCGGCGACATCGGTGCGCTGGCCAAGGTCGACGACATCGTCTTCGATTGCGTGCTGCACGATTCGCACGACGAGGATCACATTCACCTGACGCCGCTGGCCTTTCCCCGGCCGATGGCCGGTCTGGCCGTCGAGACCCGGAAGAAGGGCGACGAGCAGCGATTGTTCGAAATCCTCGGCAAGCTGGCGATGGAGGATCCAACCTTCGTCGTCGAGCGGCATCCGACCAACAACGAGACGGTGATTCGCGGCCTCGGCGAGATTCACCTCAAGGCCAAGCTGGCGCGCATGGCCGGGCAGTACAAGCTGGAAGTCGACACCCGGCCGCCAAGCATTCCCTACCGGGAGACGATCACCGCGCCGGGCGAGGCGATGCACCGGCACAAGAAGCAGTCCGGCGGCGCCGGGCAGTTTGGCGAAGTGCATCTGCGCATCGAGCCCAAGGGGCGCGGCGAGGGCTTCGAGTTCGTCGACGCGGTCAAGGGCGGGGTGATTCCCGGCGTCTTCATGCCGGCGGTCGAGAAGGGCGTGCGTCAGGCGCTGGCCGGCGGCGTCGTCGCCGGTTACCCGGTCGAGGACCTCAAAGTCACCGTGTTCGATGGCAAGACCCACGCCGTTGACGGCAAGGAAGTCGCCTTCACCATCGCCGGCCGTAAGGCGGTGATCGAGGCCATCCGCAACGCCCGGCCTATTGTCATGGAGCCCATCGTCAGTATCGAGATCGTCGTCCCGGAGGCCAATATCGGCGATCTCTCGGGCGATCTTTCCGGCCGCCGTGGCCACGTCACCGGTACCGAAAGCCGGGGGCGCGGACTGGCGCTGATCACCGGCGAAGTGCCGCTGGCCGAACTCAACGATTACCAGTCACGGCTGAAGTCGCTGACCGGCGGCCAGGGGAGCTACAGCATCGACTTCCTGCGTTACGCGCCGGTGCCGCCGCAGTTGCAGCAGCAACTGGCCAGCCGCTTCCAGTTGCACGACGAGGACGAGTAAGTCCTCAGGCGTCAGCTGGGCCGCTATCGGCCCAGCTGACGGCGGCCAGGAACAGATAGCCGGCGCCGTAGACGGTCTTGATGAACGACGGGCTGTCGGTGTGCGGTTCTAGCTTGCGCCGCAGTCGCGAGATGCGCACGTCGATGGCGCGGTCGCTCGGACTGACGTCGCGCGTACCCATCAGCTTCTCCCGCTGCAGGATGCGGTTGGGGTGATTGACGAACACCCGGAGCAACTCGGCTTCGGCGTTGCTCAGTACGTGCTCCTCGCCATCCTGGCCGCTCAGCGTGTTGTTGCCGAGATTGAAGCGCCAGTTGCCGAAGCAGGCGATCTGGCTGGGCGGGGTGTCGCTGACCGTTTCCCGGCGGCGCAGGATGCTGCGCACCCGGGCCACCAGTTCGCGCGGTTCGAAGGGCTTGAGCATGTAGTCGTCGGCACCCAGTTCCAGCCCCATCACCCGGTCGCTGACGTGGGCCCGGCCGGTCAGGATCATGATCCCGCAAGTGGTCTGCGCGCGGACGCGCTGCATGGCCTCGATGCCATCCATGTCGGGCAGGCCGAGGTCGATGATGCACAACACCGGCGACAGGTTGCGCAGGCGCCGCAGCAGATCGCCGCCGCTGCGGCACCAGGCGGTGCGGAAGCCGAAATCGGCGAGCACCTGTTCGATGATGCGGGCGACATCCGGGTCGTCCTCGACGATGGCTATCAGTTTGCCGCCGTCGTTGTCCTTCACACTGTCCTTCATTGTCTCTCCTTGTTGCCGCTGTGGCGCAGGGCTTCCGCCAGTTCCTGGCGGACGAAGGGCTTGGCCAGGATGGGCTGCTGCTCCTGGCGCGGCCCTTCCTCGTCGGCATAGCCGCTCATCAGCACGATGCGCATCTGCGGGTGATCTCTTTTTATCTGTTCGGCCATTTGCCGACCGTTGCAACTGCCGGGCATCAGGATGTCGCTGACGACAATGCCGATGTCGGGAATCTGTCCGACCATGGCCAGCGCCTGGTCGGCATTCTCGGCCTCGATGACCGGGTGGCCAAGGTCGATCAACTGCTGACGAACGACCTGACGGACGTTCGGATCGTCCTCGACGAGCAGGACCAACTCGCCGCTGGCTTCCGGCAGACCGGGGTCGTCCGGTAAAGGAGTGGCAAGCGGCGCCGCGGTAGCCGGCAGGACGACGCTGACCTGCGTGCCATGGCCGGGCGTGCTCGACAGGCGCATGCCACCGCCCGACTGGCGGATGAAGCCGGCGGCCATCGACAGGCCGAGGCCGCTGCCGAGGCCGAGGCGCTTGGTGGTGAAGAAGGGTTCGCAGGCGTGCGCCAGCGTGTCGCTGTCCATGCCGCAGCCGCTATCGCTGACTTCGATCAGCACGTAGTCGCCGGGCGGGCAGTCGTAGCCGGCGGCGTCGGTTGCCAGCCTGACGGCGCGAGCGGCAATTTCCAGCCGGCCGCCGTCGGGCATCGCGTCGCGGGCATTGACGGCGAAATTGAGCAGGGCGCTTTCCAGTTGCGCCGGATCGACCCGCGCATGAAGTCCGGGATCGTCGCAGCGGATGGCGATGTCGATGTTTTCCGGCAAGGAACGACGGATCAGCCGGCCGAGGTCGTCGACCAGGCGGCTGATCGCCACCGCCTGCGGTTCCGGCGGTTGCTGCCGGGAGAAACTGAGCAGGCGCTTGATCAATTGGGCGCCGCGGCGTGCCGATTGCAGCGCCGGATCGACAAAGTCGGCCACAGCCGGGTCGTTCGGGCGCTGGTCGCTGAGGGCGGCGAGGTTGCCGATGATGACCGTCAGCAGGTTGTTGAAGTCGTGGGCCAGGCCGCCGGTGAGCTGGCCGATGGCTTCCATCTTCTGCGCCTGCAGCAGCGCCGCCTGCATGCGTTTCTGTTCGGTGATCTCGTGCGAGAAAACGAAGAAGCCCAGGGTTTCGCCCTGCGCGCTGCGCTCCGGGACCAGGGTGCTGTGGGCGAAGACCTGCTGTCCCTGGCGCTGCATGTGGTACTCGTAACTGACCTGCTGGCCGGCCAGCGCCCGGCGCACGTAATCGCCGACCTGGGCATAGACTTCCGGGCCGGTCACCTCGATCACCGAGCGCCCGGTGACCTGGCCTTCCGGCAGACCGTACCAGTCCGAATAGCCTTTGTTGGCGTACTGGTAGATCTCGTTGTGGTCGACGTAGCCGATCAGGATCGGGATGGTGTCGTTGATCAGGCGCAGGCGCGCCTCGCTGCGCCCGAGGGCGGCAGCGATCTGCTCTTTCTCGGCATTGGCACGGCGCAGGTTGGCGTTGGCGTTTTCGAGTTGGGCGGTGCGTCGGCGAACCTTCTCGTCGAGCTGCAGGTTCTGGTGTTCGCTCAGGTGTTCGAGGTAGCGCTGCTCGGTGACGTCGCTGTAGAGCGTGACGAAACCGCCGTGCGGCAGCGGTTCGCCGCGCAGTAACAGCAGCCGGCCGTTGGGGCGCCGGCGTTCGCTGACATGGGCGGCGAAGGCGCCGGCAGCGGCCAGGCGCTCGCCCAGCAGCGCTTCGGCATCGCCGGGATCGTATTCGCCACGCTCGATGTTGTAGCGGATGAAGTCGGCGAAGGGCGTGCCGACCCGGGCCAGGTCGGTGGGAAATTCGAGCAGGTCGAGGAAGGGACGGTTCCACGCGACCAGCCGCAACTGGGCGTCGAAGACGCTGATGCCCTGGTCGAGCAGGTCGAGACCGGCCTGCAGCATGTCCTGGCAGCGGGAGAGTTCGGCGGGCGGGTCGGTCGATGGCATCGCGGAGATTCTAGAACATGGCGCAATCATTGGCGGAGTCTGCAATGATTCGTTACATTGCGCCAATACTTGCGCAAGAGTGTTCTGCGATGCTTCTGCCACCAAAAAATAAGACTTGCGTAAAAGGAGAACAGCACTCCAAGCAAGTAACGAGAGGAGATGGGCCGGGCCGTCAGGTCCGGCCATCCTTTTCAGCCGATGTCGTAGCCAGGTCCGCGTTTGCGGGCTGCCGGGCGCCTGTTCGCCACGGGTGCCGTCTACCCTGAAAGGAAGCTGTGAATGAGTAATTACATTGCCCCGCTGCGTGACATGCAGTTCGTGCTCAAGGATATCGCCGGTCTGGAGGAGATCTGCGCCCTGCCCGGCAACGAGGAATGCTCGGTCGACCTGGTCGAATCGATTCTCGATGAAGCCGCCAAGTTCGCTTCCGGTGTGCTCGACCCGATCAATCGCAATGGCGACAATCAGGGCGCCGTGGTCAAGGACGGAGTGGTCACCACCTCGCCGGGCTTCAAGGACGCCTATCAACTGTTCTGCGAAACCGGCTGGAACGCCATGCCGTTCGCCCCCGAATTCGGCGGCCAGGGCTTGCCGGCAGCGGTGACCCTGGCGGTCAACGAAATGTGGAAGTCGGCCAACATGGCCTTCGCCCTGTGTCCGATGCTGACCGGCGGCGCCATCGAGGCGATTGCCCACCACGCGTCCGACGAACTCAAGCAGAAGTATCTGCCGAAGATGGTCGAAGGCACCTGGACCGGCACCATGAACCTGACCGAGCCGAACGCCGGCTCCGACCTCGCGGCGATCAGCACCAAGGCCAGGAAGCTCGACGACGGCACCTATCTGGTGACCGGCACCAAGATATTCATCACCTGGGGCGAACACGATGTCGCCGAAAACATCATTCACCTGGTGCTCGCCCGTCTGCCGGACGCGCCGCCGGGACTGAAGGGTATCTCGCTGTTCCTGGTGCCGAAGTTCCTGGTCAATGACGACGGTTCGCTCGGCGCCCGCAATGACCTGATCTGCGCTTCGCTCGAACACAAGCTCGGCATCCACGGCAGCCCGACGGCAGTGATGTCCTACGGCGACACGGAAGGCGCCGTCGGCTACCTGATCGGCGAAGAGAACAAGGGCGTCGGCTACATGTTCACGATGATGAACCACGCCCGCGTCAACGTCGGTCTGGAAGGCGTCGGCATCGCCGAGCGCGCCTACCAGCACGCGCTGTGGTACGCCAAGGAGCGCATCCAGGGCGCCATCATCGGCGACAAGTCGGGCGAGAAAAAGCCCATCCTGCACCATCCGGACGTTCGTCGTCTGCTCATGGAATGCAAGGCCCGTACCGAAGCCATGCGCACGCTGGCCTATTACGCCGCCGCCCAGATCGACAAGGCGCACGCCGGCGATGCCGCTGCGCAGGCGCGCATCGACCTGCTGACGCCGGTGGTCAAGGGCTGGAGCACCGAGCAGGGCGTCGAGCTGTCGTCGACCGCACTGCAGGTCTTCGGCGGTGTCGGCTTCGTCGAGGAAACGGGGGCTGCGCAGTACTACCGCGATTCGCGCATCACCACCATCTACGAAGGCACGACGGCAATTCAGGCCAACGACCTGGTCGGCCGCAAGCTGGCCCGTGAAAAAGTGCCGGGTGCCGGCATGAAGGCCATGCTCGCCGAAATCAACGCGACTGCCGACGAACTGGCTGCGAACGGCGAACTGGCCGGCATCGGCGCCAATCTCAAGGCCGCTGCCGCCGCGCTGAACAGCGCCACCGACTGGATTCTCGCCACCTATGCCGAGCAGCCGCAGGCCGTGCATGCCGGTTCGGTGCCCTTCCTCAAGCTGACCGGCATCGTTACCGGCGGCTGGCTGATGGCCAAGTCGGCCGGGGTCGCCGCGGCCCGTATCGCGGCCGGCGACGCCGATCCCTTCTATCGCGCCAAGCTGGCGACGGCCGATTACTTCGCCGCCCACCAGCTGCCGTTTGCTGCCGCCTACGCCGCCGAAGTCATGGGCGGTGCGGCCTCCGCACTCGGCCTGGCCGAAGACCTGTTCTGAGGGCCATCATGCGTAGCGATCGCGATACGATGGAATACGATGTCGTGATCGTTGGCGGCGGCCCTTCGGGGCTGTCGGCGGCGATCCGCCTCAAACAGCAGGCGGCCGCCGCCGGTCGCGAGGTATCGGTGTGCCTGCTCGAGAAGGGCTCGGAAATCGGCGCCCATATCCTGTCCGGTGCCGTCATCGAGACCCGGGCGCTGGCCGAACTGTTCCCGGACTGGCAGGAACGCGGTGCGCCGCTGAACACGCCGGCCGGCGAGGATCGTTTCCTGTTCCTCACCGAAGGCGGTTCGTTCAAGCTGCCGACGCCGCCGCAGATGGCCAACCACGGTAACTACATCGTCAGCCTGGGCAATTTCTGCCGCTGGCTGGGCGAGCAGGCGGAAGCGCTTGGTGTCGAAATCTATCCCGGCTTCGCCGCCGCCGAAGTGCTCTATCACGAAGACGGTTCGGTCAAGGGCGTCGCCACCGGCGACCTCGGCATCGGCAAGGACGGCCAGCCTGGCCACAACTTCCAGCCGGGCATGGAGCTGATCGCCCGCCAGACCATTTTTGCCGAAGGCTGCCGTGGCTCGCTGACCCGCGAGCTGTTCGAGCGCTTCAATCTGCGCGACGGCGCCGACCCGCAGACCTACGGCATCGGCATCAAGGAACTGTGGGAAATCGACCCGGCCAAGCACCAGCCGGGGCTGATCGTGCATTCGGTCGGCTGGCCGCTGACCAACGACACCTACGGCGGCTCCTTCCTCTATCATCTGGAAGACAATCTGGTCGCCGTCGGTTTCGTCGTTGGTCTCGACTACCAGAACCCCTGGTTGTCGCCGTACGAGGAATTCCAGCGTTACAAGACGCATCCCTCGATCCGCGGTTTCTTCGAAGGCGGCCGGCGCATTTCCTACGGCGCCCGGGCGCTGTCCGAAGGTGGTTTCCAGTCGCTGCCCAAGCTGACTTTCCCCGGTGGCCTGCTGGTCGGCGACACCGCCGGCTTCCTCAATGTGCCCAAGATCAAGGGGACGCACATGGCCATGCAGTCGGCGATCCTGGCTGCCGACAGCGTGCTGGAGCTGCTGGCGCGCGAAGACTGGGGCATGGAAGCGACCGGCTACAGCACGCAGGTCAGGCAGAGCTGGTTGTCGGACGAACTCCATCGCGTGCGCAACATCCGCCCGGCGTTCAAGTGGGGCCTGTGGGGCGGCCTGGCCTATGGTGCGCTCGATACCTTCCTGTTCCGTGGCAAGGCGCCGTGGACCTTCGCCCATCACGACGATCACAGCCAGCTGGGCAGCAAGACGGATTACGCCAGGATCGATTATCCGAAGCCGGACGGCAAGCTGACTTTCGACCGTCTGTCGTCGGTCTTCCTGTCGGCGACCAATCACGAGGAAAACCAGCAGAGCCATCTGCGCCTGAAGGATGACGCCGTGGCGCTGTCGGTCAATTACGCCAAGTACGGTGCGCCGGAAACGCGTTACTGCCCGGCCGGCGTCTACGAAATCCTTGGTGAAGACGAAGGCGCGCCGCGACTGCAGATCAACGCGCAGAACTGTCTGCACTGCAAGACCTGCGACATCAAGGATCCGACTCAGAACATCGTATGGACGGTGCCGGAAGGCGGCGGCGGGCCGAATTATCCGAACATGTAAGTGCAGCACCCGCAGCAAAAAAAACATAAAACACTCAGGAGAACAGCATGGCAATGCAACGCGAGCACGGGGCAGAACACCCCTATTGGCCGCTGGGTCCGTTCAAGATCCGGCTACCGTTCATCCATTACCGCTGGGAATTCCCGGAAATGATCCAGGGCCTGATCATGTTCGTGGTCAGCCTGGCAATGATTCCGCTACTGATGAAGTATCTCGGCATGCCTTACGAGGCAGCGCTGGCCTTCTGCGTCATCGCCGGCATCGGCTACCTGCTGCCGGCGCTGATGGGGGTGCCGCTGGTGCCGGGCTGGATCACGCCGGCGATTCCCGTCGTGCTGCTCTATCTGCAGGGCTTCGAGCCGGGGCCGGAAGCGGTCAAGGCGATGTTTGCGCTGCAGGTCGAAGTCTTCGTCATCTTCCTCTTCCTGGGGCTGACCGGGCTGGGCAACAAACTGGTCAAGGTGATTCCCAATTCGCTCAAGTCGGGCATCATCATCGGCGCCGGTATCGCCGCCATGATGGGTGAGCTGAAGGCCGGCGGGCGTATCGACAGCACGCCGATCTCGCTGCTGATCGGTTGCATCGTCTCCGCTTACATCCTGTTCTCGCTGTCGTTCAAGCATGTGGTCGAAAGCAGCAAGCTGGCCAAGGCGATTTCCAACTTCGGCATGATTCCCGGGATGATTCTCGCCATGCTGGTTGGCTGGGCGGTGAGTGAGTACCCGCTGCCGGAAGTTCAGTGGGGAATCACCCAGCCGGACTTCGGGCTGATGATGAACTTCCTCGTCTTCAATGTCGGCATGCCGAGCATTGACATGTTCCTGCTGGCAATTCCAACCGCGATCATCGCCTACGTCATTGCCTTCGGCGACATCCTGGTCGGTTTCACGCTGTGCAAGCGCGTCGATCACCTGCGCGAGGACGAGAAGATCGAACTCGACGTTACCCGTGTTCACCTGGTGACCGCCCTGCGCAACGGCCTGCACGCCTTGCTCGCGCCCTGGCCCGGCCTGGCCGGCCCGTTGTGGACGGCGGCGCATGCCACGGTGGCCGAGCGCTATGCGCTGGGGCGCAAGGCGATGGATTCAATCTACAGCGGTGGCGGGACTTTCTGGATCACCGGCCTGATCGCCATCTTCATCCTGCCGCTGGTCAGCATCTTCAAACCAGTGCTACCGATTGCCTTGTCGCTGACCCTGGTGCTGACCGCCTACATTTGCATCATGGTCGGCATGGAGGAACTGAAGAACTCCACCGAACGCGGCGTTGCCGGCATTGTCGCGGTAACGCTGGCGATGCCCGATCCGAAGGCGACGGTCTACGCCGTGGTGATCGGCCTCGTCCTGTACTGGCTGATCGAGCGCCCGAACGCGGCGCAGCGGGCCAAGGAGGACTTGTCCATCCTTGGCGACAATACCTCTGATATCGAAGCCGGCGACAGCCACGGCGTCGCCCAGAAATAGGAACTCTGCGCAAGAGACCAGGGAGAACAGCAATCGACTTGAGTCTCTTTCCTTTCACGGGGCCATAGGCCCCGTTTTTTTTGTATGATGTCAGGCCGTTCGCCAAAAAAAAGCAAGCTCATGCGTATGTTGACCAACGCCAATCAGTTCCGGGTGCCGGGTTTGCTCGGCAAGCTGGGCATGATGACCTCGATCCGCGATACCGAGTTGCTCGAGCAAAGCCTGCTGCGCACGCTCGGTCCTTTGCTTGGCGTGCTTGATACCTCGCTCTACCGCCTGGACGATGGGCAGTTGCTGGCGCGGGTGATCCACTATCATCGTTCCAAGGTCGTCGAGGCCGACGGCGTGGCCCGTATGGTGGAGCGTATCGAGGAAATCGCCCAGGTTTCCGATGTGCAGCCCGAGATCCTTGCCTTGATGGAGAATGTTCGCCTGCTTGGTAAACCCTGCACGAGATCCTTCGCCGGTGACATGCTGACCGCCTATCCTCTGCTTGGTGGTGATGAAGTGCTGGGTTACTTCGTTTTCAAGCGCGATCATGAAGCTTCGCCCAATGAGGATGCGACCATACGAGGCGTTCTCGAAGTGTTCTCGAATTATTACGCACTGCTCGACGTCAGCCAGCGTGACCGCCTGACCGGTCTGCTCAATCGCCAGGCGCTGGAAAACAATTTCGAGCGCATCTGGTCGGCGATGGCACGACCGGACAGCTTCCATGAACGTGCTGACGGAAGGCGCAGCCAGTTGTCCGGCAAGTTCTGGCTGGCGGTCATCGACGTCGATCACTTCAAACGCATCAACGATACGTTCGGCCACATGGTCGGCGACGAAATCCTGTTGCTGGCTACGCGGCTGATGCAGGCCACTTTCCGTTCCTCGGACCTGCTTTACCGTTACGGGGGCGAGGAATTCGTCGCCATCATCTCGGCCGAGAACGAGGCCATTGCCCGCAATGTCTTCGAACGCGTCCGCCTGGCGATCGAAGCCCATGTCTTCCCGCGTATCGAATCGATGACGGTCAGCATCGGCTATGCCGAAGTCGATCCCGAAGTCCTGCCGGTGGAAGTGCTCAGCCGGGCTGACCGCAGCCTCTACCAGGCCAAGCAGGACGGCCGCAACCGCATCTACGACTTCCACGAACTGGTCGAACGCGGTACCTTCGCCAGCCCCAGCTACGGCGAGACCGAACTGTTCTAGGTTTCTGCCGACTGGACGATTGGCAGCCAGATACGGAAGGTCGTGCCATTGCCCGGTTCGCTATGCACATCCAGGCGTCCATGGTGGCGCTTGACGATGATGTCGTAGGAAATCGACAGGCCGAGGCCGGTGCCTTTACCGACTGGTTTGGTCGTGAAGAAGGGCTCGAAGATGCGTTGCCGGGTTTCCGCCGACATGCCGCAACCCGTGTCCTCGATCTCGAACCAGACGTGATCGCGCTCGACGCCTGAACGCACGAAAATCTTGCCGCGCTCGGGGATGGCCTGGGCGGCATTGACCAGCAGGTTCATGAAGACCTGGTTCAGTTGCGCCGGCACGCAGTCGATTTCCGGGATGTCGCCGAGTTCGACGATGACGTCGGCCTTGTACTTGAGTTCGTTGCGGACCACGTTCAGCGTGCTGTTCATCGCTGCATTGAGGTCGGCCCGCTGGTGTTCGGCCTGGTCGACGCGGGAGAAGTCCTTGAGATCCTGAACGATGCGGGTGACCCGGTCGAGGCCTTCCTGCGATTCGGCCAGCAGTGATGGCAGATCCTCGCGCAGGAACTCCAGATCGGCCGCCTGACGGGCGACAGCGATGGCCTGCGCCTCGCCGTTCTCGTAGGCGTCGACCAGGCGCAGCAGGTTGCCGGTATAACTTTTCAGCGAGCCGAGGTTGGAATTGACGAAGCCGATCGGATTGTTGATTTCGTGGGCGACCCCTGCCGCCAACTGGCCGATGGCCGCCATTTTTTCCGATTGCAGCAGTTGTTGCTGGGCTTCGTCGATCTTGCCGAGCAGGGCGGTCAGTTCCGCGTGTTCGTGCTCAAGCTGGCGGTTGGCGTTGGCCAGTTCGTGGGTCCGGGCTTCGACCTGGGCTTCCAGCTGTTCCTGGTATTTCAGCAGTTCATCCTCAGCCAGATGGCGGTCAGTGACATCCTGCAGGGTCTCGATGGCACCGATGATGCGGCCTTCGCCGTCACGGATCGGGGCGGCGGTGAAGAACAGCCAGCGCCCGTTCTCGCCGAGGTTGGGGAAGAAGCTTTCTGCCTCGAAGGCATCCTCAATGGTTTTCGAGCGCCGGAAGAGGTTGTGATAATAAGTGTTGAACCGTTCCTCGAGGCTACCATCGACGATCAGGTCGGCCATGATCGGTCGTGCCGCAGGATAGAACGCCATCCATTGATCCCAGGTGCCGACCATGCGTTCCGCCGGCAGGCCGCTGATGTTGGCGCAGGCCTTGTTCCAGTGGGTGATGCGGTGCGAGGCGTCGATCACCAGGGTCGGTACCGGATCGCCGTCGATGATCTGCGACAGGAACAGTTCCAGATTGCGCCGGGTTTCGGTCGAGCGCCGGTGTTCGGATTCGAGCAGGCGCCGGTTGCTCTCCTTGAGGGCTTCGGTGCGTTCGGCGACTTTGGCTTCGAGGCCGCGGTTGAGTTCGCTCAAAGCGTCGTTGCGGGCGCTGATGATGCGGTAGAGCGAGGCCATCGCATCGAGCATGCTCGACGTCGCCGGGTCGGTGGTGATTTTCGCCGCCGCGTCGTAGGCCGCCTGCGGGCTGTTGCCGCCACGGATCAACTCGATCTGGCGGACCATGGCCTTGTCCATGCCGAGGATGTGCTGGGCCAGCCAGCTGGTCAGGAAATTCAGCAGGTACTCAAGATCGCTGCCATCGGCGGAAGAATCGCGCAGGCGTACGACCTGTTCGGCAAAACTGCGATGGACGGCGACGTGACGTTCGACGAAGCGCGGATCGCAGTGGCTTTCGGCCATCAGGGCTTCTTCGTGGGCAAAGTGCACGACGGCGTAATTCACCAGTTGGTCGAGGACCTGGGCGACTGCGTCAGGCGAAGCATATTTCGACTGCAGGTCGATCAGCGCATTGATGATGCGCACCAGTTCCTGATGCTCGCCGTCGACCTGTGCTTCACCGGTCATGTAGCGTTGGTCCCAGACAAAGGCGTCCATGGTTTTCCTCGTGGCGCTGCGTGCTTCAGTTGTCGTCGTCAAGGACGACCGATCCGTCCGGTCCCCAATTGACGCGCGTGATCCCCGGTTCCAGCCTTTCCAGGCGTTCGGCTTCGATCTGTTCGGCGGTCTTGTCGCCCATTTCCACGCGCACCAGGTCGGCCAGCTGGCGGTTCTCCAGCAGCAGTTCGCGATGGGCCAGGGCCTGGGCGATCGCCGACATCAGCTCGTAATCGTTCCACGGTTTGCCGATGAAACGCTCGATGCCGACTTCGTTGACCGCGCGAACCAGGGCATTCAGGTCGGCGTAGCCGGACAGGATCAGGCGGGCGGCGTCGGGCTGGAGGGCACGCGCCTGCTTGAGGAACTCGATGCCGTCCATTTCCGGCATCCGGTAGTCGCTGATGAACAGGTCGAACTCGCCCTGCCGCGCGTGCTTCAGCGCTTCGCTGGGAAATTCGCAGGCCACGACTTCGAGCGAGAACTGCTTGTTGCCATAAACGCAGGGGGCGACCCGGAGCAGGCGCTGCAGGGCTTTCAGGATGGAGATTTCGTCGTCGACGATCAGGATGCGGCTCATTTTTCTTCCTGGCGAATGTAAACCGTGAGGTGGTGTTGTTCGACCTGTTCCATGCGTTCCAGCTGGGCGATGATTTCGGCCTTGAGGACGCTGCCGGTGGCCAGCAGCAGGTAGCCATCGCGATGCATCAGGTCGCGGCTGACGACCATGCCGGGTTTCAGGTGCATGGTGCGTAAAGGGATTTCGACCGGCCCGGTCTTCAGCGTTTCGGCAATCATTGGCACAAAGGCATCGACGGCCGCCGGGTCGTAGCGCTTGCCCCGGTTCTCGACCAGAAAATCGAGCGCTTCGGTGGGTTTCAGCGGGCGTTGCACCAGCGTGCCGACCTGCAGCGAATCGTAATCGTTGGCCACCGCCAGCAGCCGCGCCCCCTGGGGGATGGCGATGCCAGCCAGGCGGTCCGGGTAGCCGCTGCCGTCGTAGCATTCGTGATGATGACGGACGATCAGTGCGGCATCGCGGAAACGCTCGATGCCGAGCAGGATGTTCTGGCCGATGATCGGGTGCTTCATCACCAGCGTGCGCTGTTCGGCGCCGAGCAGGTTGTAGGGCTTGCCGAGCAGGTCGTCGGGCAGGCCGAGCTTGCCGATATCGTGCAGCAGGCCGGCGAGCATGATGTTCTGAACCTCGGCTTCGCCCAGGTCGAGGCGCTTGGCCAGCTTGCGGGCATTTTCGGCGACGCGTCGACCGTGCCCGGCCAGTTGCTTGCCGGCCGGGCCGCTGCGTAGTTCGATCAGGCCGGCAAAGACCTGGACGCTGGTCATGAAGGATTTCTTCAGTTCGCCGTGTGCCTGTTCGACGAAGGTCAGAGCCTGGCGCAATTCCGCCGTGCGGTCGGCGACCTTCTGTTCCAGGCTGGCATTAAGGGTTTTCAGTTCCTCGTTTTGCGCCTGCGTCAGCGCGGTCAGCCGGCGGTTCTCGGACTCCAGGCGCTGGCGCGCCAGGGCTTCGCGGACGACGGTCTGGATCTCGCTGTCGTCCCAGGGCTTGGCGATGTAGCGGTAGATTTCGCCTTCGTTGATCGCGGCCACGGTCGAACTGATGTCGGCGTAACCGGTAAGCAGGATGCGCATGATCTGCGGCCAGCGCTGCCTGACCTGCTTGAGGAAGGTGGCGCCGTCCATTTCCGGCATGCGCATGTCGGAAATGATCAGATCGACCGTTTCGCGTTCGAGAATTTCCAGGCCGGCGGCACCGCTTTCGGCTGTCAGGATGCGATAGCCCTGCGGACGGAACAGCCGGCGCAGGGCGGACAGGATGCTGGCTTCGTCGTCGACGAGCAGCAGGGTGGGCGCGTCGCTGGTCTCGCTCATGATGTTTTCTCCTGGGCGGCGCTGGTGTCGGGGTGGATGGGCAGGGTGATGCGGAAGGTCGTGCCGCGGCCGGGTTCGCTGTCTACGGTGAGCTGGCCCTGATGGCGCTGGACGATGTTATAGGACACCGACAGGCCGAGGCCGGTACCCTGGCCGACCGGCTTGGTGGTGAAGAAGGGTTCGAAGATGCGGCGCAGGTTCTCCGGCGGAATGCCCTTGCCGGTGTCGGCGATCTCGATGCATACCTTGTCCGCGTCCACTCGGCGGGTACGGATGGTGATCGTTCCCTTCTGCTCGATGGCGTGCCCGGCATTGACCAGCAGGTTCATGAACACCTGGTTGAGTTGCGAGATCAGGCAGAACACCGGCGGAAGCTCGCTGTATTCCTTGACTACCTGGCATTTGTACTTGAGTTCGTTCCAGACGATGTTCAGCGTCGAATCGAGTCCCTGGTGCAGGTCGGCCTCCTGCCACTCCTGCTCGCCGACGCGGGCAAATGTCTTCAGGTCCTGCACGATCTTGCGCACCCGGCCCAGGCCGTCCTTAGACTCGGCGAGCAACTTGAAGATGTCATCGCGGAGGAAGTCGAAGTCGCGCTCCTCGCGCAATTGCTCGATGGCTTTCAGGTTGGGACAGTTTTCTCCCTGGCGCGCCGCCGCGTCGGCGTAGGCGTCGAGGATGGTCATCAGGTCGTCGACATAGCCGCTCAGTGTGCCCAGGTTGGAATGAACGAAGCCGATCGGATTGTTCAGCTCGTGGGCAATGCCCGCGGCCAGCTGGCCGATCGAAGCCATTTTTTCCGATTGCAGCAACTGGTTGTTGGCTTCTTCCAGACGCTTGTTCAGTTGCTGCTGGCGGGCCAGGTTATCGGCGATCAGGAGCTGCTGTTCCTTGCGCTCGGTGATGTCGGTCAGCACCCCGTCGTAGAAAACCGGCAGTCCGTGCGCGTCGCGGGTCACCTTGGTCCGGTCGACCACCCAGATCACCCGGTTGTCGGCGGTGATCAGGCGGTATTCCTGTTCGTAACCGCTGGCCCCGGCTGCTGTATGGCGCATGACCTCGTCGCCGACCCGGGTCAGGTCGTCGGGGTGCACGATGCTGGCAAAGGCGGGCTGGTTGGATTGTAGTTGTTGCGGCGTGTAGCCCCACTGGCTGACATTCTCCGAAACGAAAACCACCGGCCAGCCGTTGCTGGCCGCCCAGCGGAAACAGACCACCGGGCTGGCGTTGACGACCTGCATGGCCAGCCGCAGGTCGCGGTCAGCACGCTGGCGGCGGACGATGCGCCAGGTTTCGTTGGCCAGTAGCTGGACTGTCTCGACATCATAGTGGTCGTAATCCTCGCGGCGGTTGGCGACGCTGAAGATCATCCGGACATGCTGGTTCTCGATTACGGGTACGCTGACCAGGCGATGGAGTGTGGGTAACTCCTCATCAGCAAATGCATTGATCAGCAGCGGACTTGCAGTGCTCGCAACGTCGTTCCAGGGGCCGGCAGGATTGCTGCGATAGCTTTCCGGTGTCTTGCGGGAGCACGCTTTCAAAAGGATCTGGTTTCCGCCGTCGTTGACAACATGCAACAGGGCGATCTGACTGGCGGTAAGCGATTCCGCGCGTTCCAGCGCTTGCAGCATGAACTCCTCTTCGTTCAGCGTTTCTGCTTGCTGCGGGAGCTCGATCAATGCCAGCGAACGATTGACCTGGTTGGCAAACTGCCTTTCGGCAAGCTGGCGCTGGGTGATGTCTTCGATGACCACGGTAAAATAATCGACCTGGCCGTTGTTCAGACGGACGGCCCGGGCTGCCAGGTTGACGAAGACGATGCTGCCATCAGGGCGGAGGAAGCGTTTTTCCAGCAATATTTCGTCCCGTTCGCCAGCCAGTGCGGCGTTCAACAACTGCAGGTTGTGTTCGCGATCCTCGGGATGGGTCAGCGTTATCCAGTCGCACTGGGTCAGGAAGTCCTGAGAGTAGCCGAGTATCCTGCAGAGCGCTGGATTGACCTCGATCCAGCGACGGTCGATGGTCGAGCGCGCCATGCCGACCATGGCTTGCTCGAAGAAAGCACGGAATTGACGCTTTTCGCGTTGCAGGCGGTTCTGCAACAAGCCAGGCAAGATCAGGGCGAGCAGGCCGATCAGGGCAAGCAGCAGCCAGATCAGGGGGGACTCAGTACCGGGCTCGGTCAGGGTCAAGGGGTTTCTCCATCATGGCTGTCACGCTGCTTGTCCTTGGCCAGCCGGAAGGCCTCCCGGATCTCCTCACGTAGCTGGTCGTCGTCCCAGGGTTTGGTCAGGAACTTGTAGATGGCGCCCCGGTTGATGGCACCGGTGATCGAGTCGACATCGGTGTAGCCGGTAAGGACGATGCGGATGGTTTCCGGATAAAGCTGGCGAACCCGAGCCAGGAACTCGGTGCCGGACATGTCGGGCATGCGCTGGTCGGACAGGATCACCTGGACCGGTTGTTTGGCCAGATGTTCGAAGGCGTCGAGCGGCGAGGTTGCGGTCAGGATATGGAAACCTTCTCGGCGCAACAGACGCGACAGGGCGTTGAGGATGTTCGGTTCGTCATCGACGATGAGCAGTGTCTGCTTGCCGCTCGACGGGATGTCGGCGATCGGCAGGCTGGTCCGTCCGGCGAGCAGTTGTTCGAATTCGGCAGCCGGCAGGGCCGGGCTGAACAGGAAGCCCTGGATCGCGTCGCAGCGCCGGCCGCGCAGGAAACGCGCCTGGGCTTCGGTCTCGACGCCCTCGGCAAGTATCGCCAGATTCAGGCTGCGGGCCATGACGATGGCGGCCGTGGCGATGGCAGCGTTTACCGGGTTCTCGATGATGTCTTCAACAAAGCTCTGGTCAATCTTGATCTTGTCGAAGGGAAAACGCGAAACGTAGGAGAGCGAGGAATAGCCCGTGCCGAAGTCGTCGAGCGAGAGTTTGACCCCAAGCTGCTTGAGCTTGCGGCACATGGAAATGGCATCTTCTGCGTCGTCGATGAAGGCGCTTTCGGTAATTTCCAGTTCGAGCAAGTCGGCGGGCAGACCGCTTTCGGCCAGTGCCCGGGCGACAGTCCGGTCCAGGTCGGATTGGCGGAACTGACGTGCCGACAGGTTCACTGCCAGGCGCAGGGGCATGGTCAGGCCCAGGTCGAGCCAGCGGCGCGCTTGTGCACAGGCCGTTGACAGTACCCACTCGCCGATTGGAATGATCATCCCGTTATCTTCGGCAAGGGGGATGAACTCGCCCGGGGAGACCTTGCCGAAAGCCGGGTTCTGCCAGCGCAGCAGAGCCTCCATGCCGATCACCCGGCCGCTTTCCAGGCTGACCTGGGGCTGGTAGTGAACCGCCAGTTCATTGTTCTTGAGCGCGCCGCGCAGGGCGCTTTCCAGGCCGAGTCGGCGGGCTGCGTCGGCATCCATTTCCGGCGCATAGAAGCGGAAGGTGTTGCGTCCAGCCTGCTTCGCGCGGGACAGGGCGATATCGGCTGTTTTGAACAGGTCGTCGGCAGCGTTGCCATCCCGCGGCGCCAGGCTGATGCCGATGCTGGCCGTGAGCAACAGCGTCTGATCATCTACGGTGAAAGGTTCGGCGATGGCGTCGAGCAGGCGTTGAGCCAAGTCGATGGCGTCACGCTCGTGGCTGAGGTTGGCCATGACGAAACCGAATTCGGCACCGGAGCGGCGGCCCAGGGTGTCGCCTTCACGCAGCAGGCCTTGCAGACGGCGAGCGACTTCCTGCAGCAGGGCGTCGCCGATCGGGGGGCCGTAGCTTTCGTTGACCAGGCGGAAATGGTCGAGGTCGAGCAGGATCGCTGCCGTCTGGCGCTCAAACCGGTCAGCGTTGATCAGCGCCTGGGCCAGGCGGTCGCTCAGCAGATTGCGGTTGGGCAGATCGGTCAAGGGGTCGTAGCTCGACAGGTACTGGATGCGTTCGGCGGCTTCGCGCCGTTCGGACAAGTCGCTGAACAGGCCAACGTAATGCGTCAGCTTGCCATTGCTGTCACGGACGGCGGAGATGTGCAGCCACTCGGTGACCAGTTCGCCATTCTTGCGTCGGTTGGTGATTTCACCCTGCCAGCTATCTTCGTGATGGAGGTTGTCCCACAAACCCTGGTAAAAAGCCTGGCCATGTACGCCTGACTTGAGCAGTGCCGGCGTCTGGCCGATGGCCTCCTCGGCGCTGTAGCCGGTGACCTGAACGAAAGCTTTGTTGACGGTGAGAATGCGGGCCTCCGGGTCAGTGATGCAGATCCCGTCGCTGATTCCCGTGAATACGACAGAGGTGAGCTGGCGTTCGCTCTCGATCTGCTTGCGCCGGCTGATGTCGGTGATCGTGCCAGCGCTGAGCAGCGAGTCGCCGCCTTCGTCGAGGCGCAGGGACTGACCGCGTCCCTCGACCCACAGCCAGTGCCCGTCGGCATGGCGCAAACGGAATTCCTCGACGGATATTTCGCTGCCGGGCGGTGGCGGATTCCGGATGGCGTGTTCGATGCGGGGGCGATCTTCCGGATGCAAATAAGCCAGGCTGGCGTTCAGCGTCCCCGGCGATTCGGTCAGGCCGAGCATTCGGCAAAGGTCGGGATTCCACACCATGCGTTCGCTGTCGCGATGAAACTCCCAGATGCCCAGGCCGGTGGCTGACAAGGTCAGTTGCAGGCGGGTGGCCAGTTGCTGGTTCTCCAGCAGGCGCCGGGAAATTTCCTGCTCCAGCGAGATGTTCTGGCGCGCCAGTTGATCCCTGGCCAGCTTGAGTTCCAGATGGTTGCGCACGCGGCCCCGGAATACCGGGGCCAGCAGTGGCTTGGCGATGTAGTCGACGGCACCTTCGAGCAATCCGGAATGTTCGTCGCCGGGGCTGTCGAGGGCGGTGACAAAGATCACCGGGATGTGCCGGGTGGCCGGATTGCTACGCAGGCGCGCCAGAACCTCGTGACCATCCATGCCGGGCATCATCACGTCGAGCAGGATGAGGTCGGGTTGCGGAGCGAGTTCCGCGTACTGCAGCGCAGTTCGGCCGTTCTCGGCGAGGCGGATGTCCACATCCAGTTCTTCCAGCATGGCCGAGGCCACCGCGAGATTCGATGGTAGATCATCGACTGCCAAAACCACCGGGCGGGCTGTCCTGCTTGTCAGGGAATCTCGTTCTGCCATTGGTGCATCCTTGTGATTTTGTTATTATTGTTACTTATTTCATCTGTCTCGGTCAAGGCAAGCTGTCAAGGTTAAAATGTGCAACTTTTACGTGTCATGAGCAAGCGTCTGACGGCCTTGCCAGTTCGTCGGATCAATTTTCCGCAGGAAACTTTCATGCTGCAAAAACTCGCTGCTTTTCCCGGCGTTGCCGGTCCCGTCGTCGTGATCGTCATGGATGGCTACGGTTTGCCGGCCAATGATGCGGGCAGTGCCATTGCCGCTGCCCGAAAACCAAACCTGGAGCGGCTCTTCGCGACCTGTCCGAATATCCGCTTGCGGGCTCATGGGACGGCAGTCGGCATGCCGTCCGACGACGACATGGGCAATTCCGAAGTCGGCCACAATGCCATCGGTGCCGGTCAGGTCTATGCCCAGGGGGCGGCGTTGGTCGCCAATGCGATTGCCGACGGCGGCATCTGGGCCGGCGAGGCCTGGCAGCAGATCGTTGCCGGCGCCAAGGCCGGGCGTGGGGTGATCCACTTCATCGGGCTATTTTCCGACGGCAATGTGCATAGCCACATCGATCATCTGAAGGCCATGGTTCTGCGCGCCAAGGCGGAAGGCGTTGCCAGCGTGCGCATCCACGCCCTGCTCGATGGCCGTGACGTGCCGGAAACCAGCGCGCTCGACTACGTTGTACCCTTCGAAGCCTTCCTGGCCGAGCAATCGACCGGAGGGTTCGACGCCCGCATCGCCTCCGGTGGCGGGCGCCAGTACATCACGATGGACCGCTACGACGCCAACTGGGCGATGGTCGAGAAAGGTTGGAAGACGCATGTTCTGGGCGAAGGGCGGCAGTTCCCGAATGCAACGGCGGCGGTGAACGGCCTGCGGGCAAGCCATCCCGGCACCATCGATCAAGACTTGCCCGAATTCGTCATCGCCGACGACGGGCAGCCGATCGGCACCATCGAGGACGGCGACTCCGTCGTCTTCTTCAACTTCCGTGGCGACCGCGCGATTGAGATCACCCGCGCCTTCGTCGAGGCGGATTTCGACAAGTTCGACCGCATCCGCTACCCGCAGGTGACTTACGCCGGCATGCTCCAGTACGACGGTGACCTGCAGTTGCCCAAGCGTTTTCTAGTAGCGCCGCCGGCGATCAAGGACACCTCTGGTGAGTGGTTCAGCAAGCTGGGCCTGGCGCAGTTCGCCTGTTCCGAAACGCAGAAGTTCGGCCATGTCACCTATTTCTGGAACGGCAACCGTTCCGGCAAGTTCGCCGGCGAAACCTGGCAGGAAGTTCCGAGCGATGTCGTGCCCTTCGAGCAGCGGCCGTGGATGAAGGCGGCCGAAATCGCCGACGCCATGATCGCGGCGATCCAGTCCGGCCAGTACCGGGTGCTCCGCTGCAATTTCGCTAACGGCGACATGGTCGGCCATACCGGTAATTTCCGCGCGGCGACGATGGCCGTGGAAGCCGTCGACCTGGCGCTCGGGCGTTTGCTGAAAGCGGTCGAGGCAGCCGGCGGCGTGGCGCTGATCACCGCCGATCACGGCAACGCCGACGAAATGTTCGAACTCGACAAGAAAACCAGGCAGCCGGCGCAAAACCCGGATGGCTCGTTCAAGGCCAAGACCGCGCATACGCTCAATCCAGTGCCGCTGATCCTGTTCGACGCCGCCAGCGGTGGCCGGCTGGCCCTGCGTCAGACGGAAACTGCCGGCCTGTCGAACATTGCGGCGACGGTCGCCGCCTTGCTTGGCTACGACCGGCATCCGGCCTGGGACGAGAGCTTGTTGGTCACGATTTAGCCGATCGCGGACGTTCTCGTGGATACCTTACTGGCTCGGACCCTGCATGAACGCGAGCATGAATTGCAGATCATTATCGACAACATGCCGGCCCTGATCGGCTGTTGGGATAAGGAACTGCGCAACCGTTTCGGCAACCACGCTTATCGGGAATGGTTCGACATTGATCCGCAAACCTTGCCAGGAAAGCACATCAGCGAAGTGATCGGCGAGGCGCTTTACCAGAGCAACCGGCCGCGTATCGAAGCGGTCCTTCGCGGGGAAGCACAGGTTTTCGAGCGGCTCATCCCAAGACCGCACGGTGGTCCGCCACGTCATGCGCTGACACACTACGTGCCGGATTGCCTGGGCAGCGAGGTGCGTGGTTTTTTTGTCCTGGTGACAGACATGTCGGACGTCAAGGAGGTCGAGCAGAAACTGCGCGAGAGTGAAGAGCGCTACCGGGCGGTGCTCGAAGCGCAGACCGACGCTATTTCGCGTCTGCGGGCCGATGGCGTTTTTCTTTACGCCAACGATGTGTACTGCCGGTTTTTTGGCAAGGAATTGAGCGAACTGCTTGGCCAGTGCTGGCATCCGGTTGCCCATCCGGACGATCTGCCGCTGATCAATGCGAAGCTCGCAGAGTTGTCGCCTGACAATCCCGTGGTGACGATCGAAAACCGGGTGTATGCGGGGGACGGGACGCTGCATTGGATGCAGTTCATCAATCGCGGATTTTTCGATACCGACGGGAAATTGCTGGAAGTGCAGTCAGTCGGGCGTGACGTCACCGCACGCAGACAAGCCAAGCTGGCCTTGCTGGAGGCCAATGAGCAGCTTGAGCAGCGTGTTGTCGAGCGGACTCAGGCCTTGCGACGCCTGGCGGTCGAAATGGCGCTTGCGGAAGAAAGGGAGCGACGGGAAATTGCTCGCGACCTGCACGATGATCTCGGGCAGTTGCTGCATGTCGTGAGATTGAAATTCGATGCGCTGACCAGCCATTGCCAGGAAGGCGAGGCACTGACCTTATGCCGGCAGCTGGATATCTTTCTGGATGATGCCAGTTCCCGGGTCCGATCGCTGACCAGCCAGCTATCTCCTCCGGTGCTCGATCAGCTCGGGCTGCTGCCGGCACTGTACTGGCTGGCCACGGAAATGGGGGATGCGTATGGACTGGAGGTTCAGGTCTCGTCTGGGAATGCAACATGCACTCGGCTTGAGCCGGTGCAGGCATCGATGCTGTTTCGCTGCATTCGCGAATTGCTGATCAATGTGGCGCGTCACGCCGTCACCGGGCAGGCTCATGTCGGGGTTGTCGAAAGCGTATCGGAAGTTGTGTTCGTCATCGAGGACAGCGGGCGTGGTTTTCAGAATGACTCATCCAGCGCGGGCTTCGGGCTGGCCAGCATCCGGGAGCGCATGGTCTATATGGGCGGAAGTTTCGAGATTGAGAGTCAGCCTGGCCAGGGAAGCCGGATCACGCTACGCATGCCCTTGAGTGGGGAGGGGTGATGCCTATACGGATCGGTTTGATCGACGATCACCGGATATTTCGTGAAGCCCTGCAGCTTGAATTGCAGCGTGTTTCCGACATCGTGATTGTCGGGGGGGCGGCCAATGCGGCAGAGGCGCTGGTGCTGGTCGACACCCAGCGACCGGATGTTGCGGTGCTCGATGTCGGTTTGCCTGACCTCGGCGGGGTCGATCTTGCCGGCCAGTTGCTGCAGTTGATGCCCAGCCTGAAGATCGTTGCCTTGTCAGGTTATGCGGAACGATTTTTCATCGAGGCAATGCTGCAGGCAGGCGCCGGTGCTTACGTCGTCAAATCGGCAGGCGGGGAAGATCTGCTGGCCGCCATCCGGGCCGTCATGGCCGGTAGTACTTATCTATGTGCCGATGCCTGCCGGGCGCTGAAGCCGAATGCCGCTTGCGGGAGCTCGCCGCTGACGGCGCGCGAAATATCCGTCCTGCGTTGTGTCGCCAGCGGCATGCGGGCCGCTGAGATTGCCGGGTTTCTGGGCATATCGACCGGGACAGTCGAGACCCACCGCAAGAACATCAAGGCCAAGCTGGGGCTTGGTTCAATTGCCGAACTGACCCAATACGCGCTGCGCGAGGGTCTGCTCAAGGGCTGAAAACCCCTTCCCGGCAGGGGCTTCTACCCGGAAATGGGGATAGTCCCTTTTCCCGATTACTTATAGAGTCGGGCCATGTTTGTCATTCGCCAAGCCGGGAGGATCCATGAATTGGTTCGATAATCTGTCAATCCGCATGAAACTGATGGTCAATTTTGCCCTCAGTGGCGGTGTCCTCATTGCCGCGATCATTTTCGCCGTGTATGAATTGCATCTGGTCCATGACGATGTCGATGTGATTGCCGAAAAGGAAGTTCCGGCATTGAAACTCGCGGCCGATATCAGTGAGCTGCGTCTGCGTTACCGTGTGCGCAGTCTGGAGTACATGTTGCCGGGATCGGCTGAGGCAAAAGCCAGGATGGCGAAGGACCTGGAGAAACTCGACGGTACGATGCGGACGGCTTTCGCCGATTACGAGAAGTTGCTGTCCAGCGAGCGCGAGCGCCAGGTCTTCCAGGCCGCACTCAAGGCGGCCGATGCCTACAAGGCCAGTGTGGAGAAGGCCATTGCGCTGGCTGCCGGTGGCGACGAAGCCGGCGCCCAGGAACTGCGCCGGACCGAGTGGGTCAGCACCGCCAACCAGTTGCGTGACCGGGTTGGCGAGCTTGCCGAACTCCGGCGCGAGGACACCAAGGGCTATATCGATCAGGCGCGCAATGAGCTTGATACGGGGCGAAATGCAGCATTTGCCGGGCTGATCTTCGGCTCCCTGATGGCCTTGCTGGTCGCTTATCTTATCGCACAGCGCATGACGACCCAGCTCAATGTGGCGGTCGAGGCTACCGAGCGTATTGCCGGGGGCAATCTGACCGAGCGGGTGCCGGTGGGCGGTGCCGACGAGATCGGCAAATTGCTGCAGGCGGTCAGCCACATGCAGGAATCCCTGCGCCAGACCATCAGCGAATCGCTGCAGGGCGCCGCCAAGGTGCTCGAAGCTTCCGGTTCGCTCAAGCACTCGGTTGAAATGATCGATGAGTCGTCGTCGATCCAGAGTTCCGCAGCATCGGCGATTGCCGCCAATGTCGAGGAGCTGACCGTATCGATCAACCATGTGTCCGACAGTACCGGGGAAGCGGCGCGTCTTGCCGCGGCTTCCGACAATCAGGCCGGACAGGGGCACGATGCCATTCACCGGCTGGTTTCCAGCATCAACCAGGTTTCCTCGGTGGTGCGCGATGCAGCGACCCAGATCGAGGAGCTCAAGAGCGAGTCGGAGAAGATATCGAGCATTGTTCTGGTCATTCGCGACATTGCCGACCAGACCAATCTGCTGGCGCTCAATGCCGCGATCGAGGCGGCGCGGGCCGGTGAAAGCGGACGTGGGTTTGCGGTTGTTGCTGACGAAGTGCGCAAGCTGGCTGAGCGGACCTCCGTGTCAACCGGCGAGATCAGCGCCATGGTCAAGGCAATCCAGCAATCGACCGGGCAGGTTGTCGGCGGTGTCAGTCACGGGGTGGAACTGGCCGACAGCAGCGTCAAGCTTGCCGGACAGGCGGGGGATTCGATTGCGCAGTTGCGCGACCTGGCGCAACAGGTGGCTGAAGTCATCCGCGATGTCGATAGCGGGCTGCGCGAGCAGTCAACCGCTTCCAATGACGTTGCCGTCAGGATTGAGCAGATCGCCACCCAGGCCGAGGAAGCCAGCGCCATTGCCCATGAGACGTCGAAGGCGGCGGAAACACTGGATACCACCGCCCGACAGTTGCAGTCGGCTGTTTCCCGGTTCCGCGTCTGAGTCTTGGCGCCATGCCTTCATTGACCGCTCTCGCGCAAACAGCGCGTCCGCAGCTTGTTCCCGTTGCCGAGCATTCGCTCTCTCCGGCGATGCGCAGGATCCTGGCGCTCCTGCAATCCAGAAGCCCGTTGTCGGCAAAGGAAATCTCGCAGCATGCCTTTGTCGCGGCGAAAACCCTGGAGGGTGGGGGGTATCTGAAAAAAATGAAGGCCATGGGCTTGATTCGGGTAGAGGGGTGGGCAAAGAACCACAATGGATTCACCACGCCGATCTACGCACTGGGGGCTGGTCCGGATTGTCCGCGGCCAAAATTTCAAACCAGGGATCGCGATTCGGTGGGGATGGCAAGAATCGTTGCCGCACTTGAAGGCTCGGCCAACCTTGGTTACCGGGATATTGCCGAGCTGGCCGGCCTGTCGACCAATACCATCAAGAACGGTGGCTACATGGATGTGCTGATGAAGCAGGGGCGCGTTCATATTTCGGCCTGGCGGCGCAATCGCAAGGGCGGGCAGACTCCGCTTTACAGCGCGGGGCCGGGCGCAAACGCCGTGAAACCGCCTTTGCTTACCCGGCAGGAGATCATGAGCCGCTATCGAGAGCGCCAACGGGTGCTTTCCGGGCGAGCGATCTCGTTGGAAGGTCAATTCAAAGCCATGCTTTGCGCCCGTTGAGCTTTTGCGGAAAATAGCGTCGCTACGTCGAGACCAAGGCTGGCGCATGCTTAGGCACAATCCGAACTCGATCAAGCAACGCCTGATTGTGGGCGTTGCCCTGTTTCTGCTGCTGGTTCTGGCCATCACCGCCACGGTCACCTATATCTACTTCAAGCAGCAGATTCGTGAACAGGCCATGGCTCAGCAGTTTACCAGCCTGACCCACGTGGCCCGCGCGCTGGATGACAAACTGCTCTCTGCCCACCGCGCCCTGATTAGCGTGGCTCAGGTCTTGCCCCATAAGGTGCTGCGTGATCCGGATGCCGCCCAGGTATGGCTGGACAACCGTGCCGGCGTGAGCAGTTTCTTCAATAACGGCTTGTTCATCTTCAGGCCCGACGGCCGCTTGCTGGTGGAAAATCCGCATTTGCCGGGGCGTCGCGGTTTCGATGCATCTTTCCGTGAGTATTACCTGCGGACGCTGGAAACCGGCAAACCCTATATTTCCAAGCCGTACGCCTCGAGCAAGCATGGTCACCCGACGGTCATGCTGACGGCGCCGATATTCGACGAACGTCAACGCTTGGTGGCGATCCTGGGGGGCGCGATCGACCTGCTGGCCGATGGGAGCCTCTTCATGGACCTGGTTCGAGCCAGGTATGGGCATACCGGCTACTTCTTCCTGTATGCCCAGGACAGGACCATGATTCTTCATCCTGACTCGTCCAGGATCATGAAGCAGGATGTACCGCCCGGCGCCAACCGCTTGTACGACCAAGCCCTGGAGGGTTGGGAAGGAAGCGGTGAGACCGTCACCAGCAGGGGCCTGCACGCCATCTCGTCGTTCCAGCGCTTGACAGTCAATGACTGGATCGTCGGTGCCAACCTGCCGGCAGCCGAGGCTTACGAACCGGTGAGCCGGTTCAGGCTTTTCTATCTGCTGGGGATGGGGTTGGCGTTGCTGCTTGGCATCGGCGGCATCTGGTGGCTGGGGCGAAGCATTACCAACGGCCTGACCCGGCTGACCGAGCGAATTGCCACGCTGGAGCCCAGCCAGCTGACCTACATCGATTTCCCGGAAGCAGGCAGCAGCTATGAAGTCCAGAAATTGACCGCCACCTTCAACAGCCTGATCAGCCAGGTTGAGGAGGCCAGGGCGCAACTGCGCCAGTCCAACACCGAGATCGCAAGCCACCGCGATCAACTCGAAGCGGTCGTTGAAAGCCGAACTGCCGAACTTGTCGAAGCCAGGGCCACGGCAGAGGCCGCGAGTCGCTCAAAGGGGGCTTTTCTGGCCAACATGTCACATGAAATCCGGACGCCGCTGAACGTCATCCTGGGGCTCGTTCACCTGCTGCGTGGAGAGGCGTCGCCAGTGCAGATCGAGCGGCTCGACAAGGTCAGCATTGCCGGCAAGCACCTCCTGTCGATCATCAACAGCATTCTGGACATCTCGAAAATCGAGGCCGGAAAATTGCAACTCGAGCAAGGAAATTTTCCGCTTTCCGCAGTGCTCGACCACGTCCATTCCATGCTCTCGGATGCGGCTCGCGCGAAAGGACTGGCGTTTCATGTCGATCCGGATGCCGTACCGCTCTGGTTGTGTGGGGACGTCATGCGTCTTCGCCAGTGCTTGCTCAACTTCGCCGGCAACGCTCTGAAGTTTACCGAACGAGGTCATATCACCCTGGCCGCCAAACTGCTTGAAGAGCGCGAGGATGATCTGCTGGTTCGCTTCTCGGTCACCGATAGCGGACCCGGTATTGCCGCAGAGAAGCTCGCCGGATTGTTCCAGCCGTTTTCCCAGGCTGACAACTCGACCACCAGGCAGTACGGCGGTACCGGCCTGGGCTTGGCGATTACCCGACGGCTGGCCGAGATGATGGGGGGCGAGGCCGGCGCCGACAGCATCCCCGGCCAGGGCAGCACCTTCTGGTTTACCGCCCGCCTGAAGCGCGGACAAGCGATCCTGGCGCAGATCGATGGCGCGGACGATGCGGCGCATCAATTGCGAGCCCGTGGCGAACAGGCCCGGGTGCTGCTGGCAGAAGATCATCCGGTGAATCAGGAAATCGCCTTTGAATTGCTGCGTGCGGTCAAGCTGTCGGTTGATGTCGTCGGCGACGGTGCCGAAGCGCTTGAATTCGCGCGTCGGCAGCACTATCACCTGGTCTTGATGGATATCCAGATGCCCAATATGGATGGCCTGGATGCCTGCCGTGCCATTCGCGCTTTGCCGGGGTGGCAGGATATTCCGATCGTTGCCATGACGGCCAATGCCTTTGAAGAGGATCGGCAGGCAACTGTCCTGGCGGGCATGAACGATCACATTGCGAAGCCGGTCGATCCGGAGCAGCTATACGCCAAGCTGTGCAAGTGGTTGCCGGTCGTTCAGAAAAGCGAAACAGGGGATGGCCGGGGCGAGGTTCAGGTATCCGGCGAGGAGGAAGCACTGACGACCCGTCTGGCAGAGATACCCGATCTCGAACTGGCTGCGGGTCTCAGGCTGGCTCGCGGCAAGGTGGCTTTCTATCGGCGTCTGCTGGAGGTCTTTGTCGAGGCGCATTGCAACGATGCGCAAGAACTGACGCGCTTGATCGGCCAGAAGCAGCTCGATGCTGCCGAAAGAGTGGCCCACCGGCTCAAGGGCGCGGCAGGGAATGTCGGGGCCGTACCGATTTTCCTGTTGGCGACCCTGCTGGATACCAGTCTCAAGCAAGGTGATCGGGCACGGGCCGAAATTGATCTGGCGCTACTGGCCGAGCGTCTGACTCGACTGATAGATGCACTGAGAGCGGCTCTCAGGTAATCCGATTATCCGGAAACGGGGGCGGTTGATTGCCTTGGATTTCTCCCGGTGCTGGTTATTCCCGGGCTAACCACTTGTCGAGCATGGCGAACAGCACTTCCGGCTTGACCGGCTTGGCGATGAAGTCGTTCATGCCGGCCTCGAAGCAGCGGGCTTTGTCCTCGACGAAGGCATTGGCGGTCATGGCCAGGATGGGGGTGTCGGCGTAGTCCGGGAGTTCGCGAATGCGGCGGGTGGCTTCCAGGCCGTCCATGTGCGGCATCTGCATGTCCATCAGGATCAGGTCGTAGGCGGTTGCTGACGCCATTTGCAGTGCCTTCTGGCCGTCTTCGGCGCAGTCGACCTGCAGGCCGATTTCGTCGAGCAGCATCTGCGTGATTTCCCGGTTGATCGGTTCGTCCTCGGCCAGCAACAGGCGGATGTTCCGGTTGCGTAGATATTGCGGGGGTATTGCCGTGAGTTCGTGCAAGCGCTCTTCACCGGCGGCCTGGCCGCGTTTCAGGCGGGCAGTGAACCAGAAAGTGCTGCCCTGGCCGGGGATGCTGTCGGCGCCAACCTGGCCGCCCATCAGCTCGGCCAGTTTGCGGGTGATCGCCAGACCGAGGCCGGTGCCGCCGTATTTGCGGGTGGTCGAATTGTCGGCTTGTTCGAAGGCCGAGAACAGGCGCGCCAGGGCTTCGGGCTCGATGCCGATGCCACTGTCTTCCACGGTGAAGCGCAACAAGAGGGAATCACCGGTGTCCTCGAGGACCTCAGCCGACAGCTTGATGCGGCCATGCTCGGTAAATTTCAGGGCGTTGGCACCGTAGTTGAGCAGCGCCTGCTGCAGACGGATCGGGTCGCCGATCAAGGTATCAGGCAGTGCCGGCACATTGACGATCAGGCGGATGTCCTTGCCTTCTGCCTTCGGTTGCAGCATCGAGACAATGTTGCCGAACAGGGCGGCGACATTCACCGAGGTACTCTCCAGGGTGAATTTTCCGGCCTCGATCTTGGACAGGTCGAGTACGGCGTTGATGATGTTGAGCAGGTGGGTGCTGGCCGACTCCAGTTTGTCGAGACGTTCCCGTTGCTCGTCGGTCAGGCCGGCGCGACGGATGAGATGGGCCATGCCGGTGATGGCGTTGAGCGGAGTGCGGATTTCGTGGCTCATGTTGGCCAGGAACACGCTTTTCGCGACATTCGCACTCTCCGCGGCTTCCTTGGCGATTTCCAGTTCTTCGGTACGGCGCGCCACCAGTTCTTCCAGGTGCTGCCGGTAGTGCGCCAGTTCGGCTTCGGTGCGCCGGCTTTCGGTAATGTCGCGGGCGATGACCATCAGCGCCAGGCGGCTGCCATCCCTGGCCATGAGCGGGAACTTGCGGACTTCGCAGATGCGCTGCGGTTGATTGTCCGCATTCAGGTATTCGATGCTGCAGGAAATGTCGCCGGCGCCCCAGGCTTCCTCGTCGGTATTCGCCGCCTGCTCATGGAATTTGCGGAAGGCCGGACGTTCGTGCGCCAGTTCGCGGTTGGTTTTGCCCAGCCAGGGGAAGCCGTGCAGGGCCAGGAGATCCTCGGCGGCATGGTTGATCTGCTGCCAGCGGTTGTTGCCGTCCTTGATCACGACGACATCGGGCAGGGCATCGATGAAGCTGGCCAGGCGGGCGTTGCTGTCACGCAGCGCGGCGTGGGCGTTGTCGATGTCGGTGATGTCGCGGAAGGCAACCACCGAGCCGCAATGGCGGCCGTCGCGCCACAAGGGGTTGACCGTCAGGATGACCGGAAAACCGCTGCCATCCTTGCGCCAGAACCAGTCGTTGCCGCTGCGCAGCAAGCCGTCGGTGACGGTCTTGTGCACCGGGCAGTCGTGGGCCGGATAGACGCTGCCGTCGGCGTGGTGATGGTGGAACAGCGCGTGGGTGTCGGCGTTGAGGATTTCCTCGGCGCTGTAGCCGAGCAGTTCGCAGGCCGCCGGATTGACGAAGATGCAGCGATGCGCCTCGTCGAGCCCGAAAACGCCTTCGCCCAGAGCTTCGAGTATCGATTGCTGGCGGGTCAGATGGGCGGCCAGTTCCTCGATCCGGGTTTCGACGGCACTGGCCATGACTGCGAAGTTCTGACTCAGTTCGCCGATTTCGTCGGTGACCGTGGTCGGCAGTGGCGCCCGGTAGTCACCGGCGGCGATGCGGCTGCTGGCGGCAGCCAGCATGGACAGGTGACGGGTCAGCCAGTAGCCGGCCGCGGCCAGCACCATCGTCGTCAGCAGGATGCCGACGATGGCGATCAGCGTGCCTTGCCAGACGAGTTCGCGACGGGCCTCGTTGAGGAATTTCAATGACAGCCCGTATTGCAGGTCGCCGTAATGCTGGCCATAGATTTCGATGGGGAAGCGGGCGTGAATCAGGTCGCTGCCCTGTCGCCCAGGCGTTGGCAAGGCTTCGCTTTCCGGCCAGCGGCTGCTGGCCAGGCGGTGTCCTTCAGGGTCGGTCAACACCAGATAGTCGATGTCTTCGTTCTGCTGCCAGCCGTCGAGAATGTCGCGCAGCGTCGCGTAATCGCGGCTGGCCAGCGGGACGACCACCGCGACGCGGTAGGCCTGCTGAATGGCTTCCTGATGGCGAAGCGTCTGCGTATTGAGGCGCTCGTCGATCAGGCGCAGGCCGTTGGCGATCAAGACGCCGAGTACCAGCAACTCGATGGCGAGCGCGGCCAGGAGCAAGCGGAAACGCAAACTGCGGGTGAAGGCTGGAAGCTGCAAGCGGGTTACCTCATCATCTGCCGGGTCGGTTCGATGAATTCCTGCAAACTGTCGAGATCGCTTTGCGAGACCGGGATGTATGCCTTGTAGCCGGTTTCGATGAAGAAGGCCTTGCCTTCGGGCGTTTCGGGAAAAGTAGCGAAGGCGCGCCGGACGCGCTCAAGGTTGGCGCTGCCCAGGCGTCGGTGCGCCAGGGTCATGACGTGCGGGACGTGGATGTCGGTATCCAGCAGCCGGGTACGCGCCCGGAGGTCCTCCGGAATCTGGCGCAGCGGGGTGTGCGTGGTGATTGCCGCGTCGGCCGTGCCGGCGATGACGGCGGCGACGGCGGCGCCGTGAGAACTGAACTCGACAATCCGGAAGTCGCGGTTGAGGACGAAACCCTTGTCCTGCAGCCACTTGATGCCGCCGATTGAAGAGATCGACAGCCGGCTCGACAAGGCGATGGTCTTGCCGCGCAGCGCTTCTGCACTGATGATCGGGCCATCGCCGCGAACCACGAAAACCGGTTGCAGCTCGATCGCGTAGCGGAACAGCAACTGCATGTCACGATTGGCCGCCATGGCGCCGAAGTGCGGGCCGGTGATCGCCAGATCGAAGTCGCCAGCCAGCAATTGGTTGATGTGCGTGAAATAGTCCGTTGAGGTGAATACGACGACCTTGCGGCCAAGGCTGCGTTCGAGGTGAGCGGTCAGCGGCTGGTGCGTCTTGATCAGGGCCAGCGGGCTGTTGAAGGGCATGATGCCCAGTTTCAGCGGGGGCAATTCGCCAGCGTTGACGGCGTTGATCATACCCAGGCAAGACAGAACGGCAATGCGCAGGAGGCCGGCAAGTCGAGACGGGAGGGTCATGGAATATCCCTGAAGCGGCTGCGGGAATGCAGCGCTTGAATTGTCGCCCAGAAGGCCGGTGGCGGCAACTTCCCGAGACAGTGTTGCTGCTTAGTCCTGGCGGCTTGCCCAGCGTCGCCGGTAATGTGCCGGTGCCATGCCGGTCCATTCAACACAGGCGCGATAGAAAGCCGATGTGTCGTTATAGCCGAGATCAGCAGCGATGCGGGCGACCGGGTCGCGGGTCTTGACCAGCCGGGCCAGCGCCATGTCGCGCCGCAGCGCGTCCTTGATGCTGCGGAAACTTGAACCTTCTTCCTCCAGGCGGCGGTGCACCGTTCGCGGCGACAGGTGCAGCCGGGCGGCGACATCATCGAGTGCCAGCGGCGTCGGCATGGCGGCACGCAGCAGGTCGCGCACGCGGATGACCATTTCCCGGTCGCGCCGGTAGAGCGTGGTGATCTTGCCCGGCGCGCCGTCGAGGAAGGCGTTGAGCGCCGCCTCGTCGCGACGTAATGGCAGCTCCAGCAGATTGGCGTTGAAGCTGGCGATCAGGCTACCCTTGCCGCCCGGCAGGGTCGGTGCAAAGCGCGAGTCCTCGGTGAAGATCAGCGCGTAGTCGGCGGCGTGCGTCGGCCGGCGATAAGGGAAGATCACGTGGTCGAGCGCCAGGCCGCGCCCGGCCAGCCAGCATGCCAGGCCGTGCAGCAGGCGCAGCAGCCACTCGAAGGCGAAGACCCGGCCGGGGTCGTCGCCGGCCTCGGCCAGCCGTCGCGTCTCGGCGATGACCAGTTCGGCCTGGCCGTGCGTGCGTCGTACGGACACGGCGAGATCGGGCAGGACGATGTGCAGGAAGCGGCTGGCCCGTTGCAGCGCGTCGGCCAGCGTTGGTGCAGTCAGGCAGGCGCGGCAGAGGAATTCAAAACTGCCGCAACGCATTGGCTGGGAAAAGAGGCCGAAGCCTTCGTCGTCGAATTCGTGATTGATCCGGTTGTACAGGGCGGCGTAGCGCTCGACCGGAATGCGGCTGGCGGTGTCTGCAATATCGATGTCTGTGGCGAGCAGGAGCGGAGTAGGGTCGATGCCGCGTCGCGCCAGGCCAGCCAGCATGCCGGTAACAAAGCCCATTGCAACAGAGGCTTGTCTGCGATTGGTGGGGGTGGGATTGTTGCGATGCAGCATCGTGGCCGATTTCGAGTGGTCTGAAACATAGACTAACATCTTGGCGGAATTTGCACGATAGACGTCAATCCCCACAATGGTGCGATGGCCAAAGCGGCCTAAGATGGACGCCTTTCCATCTGCACTGTCGAGGTTGATGTCATGACCGATCTATCCGTCGCCAAGAAGCTCGTCCCCTACAAGCCGAAGAACAAGGTCCGTTTCGTCACCGCCGCCTCGCTGTTCGACGGTCACGACGCGTCGATCAACATCATGCGCCGCATCCTGCAGTCGACCGGCTCCGAAGTCATCCACCTCGGCCACAACCGCTCGGTGCAGGAGATCGTCAATGCGGCGCTGCAGGAAGACGCGCAGGGCATCTGCATCACCTCTTACCAGGGTGGCCACGTCGAGTTCTTCAAGTACATGATCGACCTGCTCAAGGCCAACGGTGGCGAGCACATCAAGGTCTTCGGCGGTGGCGGCGGCGTCATCGTGCCGTCCGAGATCAAGGAACTGCACGCCTACGGCGTGACCCGCATCTACGCGCCGGAAGACGGTGTGCAGATGGGCCTGCAGGGGATGATCAACGAAGTTGTCGAACAATCCGACTACGATGTCGCCGAGCAGGGCGTGCCGGGCGCCGAACAGGTGCTGGCCGGGCTGCGCGCTGGCGACCGCCGCCTGCTGGCGCGGGTGATCACGCTGCTCGAGAACGGCTCGGCGCCGCAGCTCAAGGAGCCGCTGCTCAAGGCCGCCGCCGAACTGAGCACGCCGGTGCTCGGCATCACCGGCACTGGCGGCGCCGGCAAGTCCTCGCTGACCGACGAGCTGGTCCGCCGCTTCCGCCTCGACCAGGGCGACAGCGTGAACATCGGCATCGTCTCCATCGATCCGTCGCGCAAGCGCACCGGCGGTGCGCTGCTCGGTGACCGCATCCGGATGAACGCGATCGAGCATCCGGCCATCTTCATGCGCTCGCTGGCCACCCGCGATACCGGCAGCGAAATCTCGGTGGCGCTGCCCGAGGTCATCGCCGCCTGCAAGCTGGCCGGCTTCGACCTGGTCGTCGTCGAGACCTCCGGCATCGGTCAGGGCAACGCCGCCATCGTGCCCTTCGTCGACCTGTCGCTGTACGTGATGACACCGGAGTTCGGCGCCGCTTCTCAGCTCGAGAAGATCGACATGCTCGACTTCGCCGATTTCGTCGCCATCAACAAGTTCGACCGCAAGGGTGCCGAGGATGCGCTGCGCGACGTGCGCAAGCAGTACCAGCGCAACCGCGAGTTGTGGACGACGCCGACCGAGGAAATGCCGGTCTTCGGCACCATGGCCGCTCGCTTCAACGACGACGGCGTCACCGCGCTCTACCAGGCGCTGGTGCCGGCACTCACCGACAAGGGCCTGAAGCTCAAGCCGGGCACGCTGCCGCTGGTCACCGTCCGCCAGTCGTCGGCCAGTCGCGCCATCGTGCCGACCGCCCGCGTCCGCTACCTGGCCGAGATCGCCGACGCGGTGCGCGGCTATCACAAGCATGTCGACGAACAGGTGACGGTTGCCCGCGAGCGTCAGTCGCTGCGCATCGCCAGGAACGTGTTCGCCGGCTGCGACAAGAATGTCGCCGACTTTGACGAACTGCAGGCGTTCAAGGACAGCCAGCAGGATCCGAAGGCGAAGAAGCTGCTCGATATGTGGCCGCAGACCGTCGATGCTTATTCCGGTGACGAATACGTCGTGAAGATCCGCGACAAGGAAATCCGCACCAAGCTGACCTCGGAATCGCTGTCCGGTACCAAGATCCGCAAGGTGATCCTGCCCAAGTACACCGACGACGGTGAGATTCTGCGCTTCCTGATGAAGGAAAACGTTCCCGGTTCCTTCCCCTACACCGCCGGCGTTTTTGCCTTCAAGCGCGAGGGCGAGGACCCGACCCGGATGTTCGCCGGCGAAGGTGACGCCTTCCGCACCAACCGCCGCTTCAAGAAAGTCTCCGAAGGCATGCCGGCGCATCGCCTGTCGACCGCCTTCGACTCGGTGACGCTGTATGGCTGCGACCCGGACGAGCGTCCGGACATCTACGGCAAGATCGGCAACTCCGGCGTTTCCATCGCCACCCTCGACGACATGAAGGTGCTCTACGACGGCTTCGACCTGGTCTGCCCGACCACTTCGGTGTCGATGACCATCAACGGCCCGGCGCCGATCATCCTGGCCTGCTTCTTCAATACCGCCATCGACCAGCAGCTGGCCAAGTTTGAAAAAGAGAATGGCCGCCAGCCGACCGAGGACGAAGCCGAAAAAATCCGCGAGTGGGTGTTGAAGACCGTGCGCGGCACCGTCCAGGCCGACATTCTCAAGGAAGACCAGGGCCAGAACACCTGCATCTTCTCGACCGAATTCGCGCTGAAGATGATGGGCGACATCCAGGAATTCTTTGTGCACAACCAGGTGCAGAACTTCTACTCGGTGTCGATCTCCGGCTATCACATCGCCGAAGCCGGCGCCAACCCGATCAGCCAGCTCGCCTTCACGCTGTCCAACGGCTTCACCTACGTCGAAAGCTACCTGGCGCGCGGCATGCATATTGACGATTTCGCGCCCAACCTGAGCTTCTTCTTCTCCAACGGCATGGACCCGGAATACTCGGTCATCGGCCGCGTCGCCCGCCGCATCTGGGCGGTGGCGATGAAGAACAAGTACGGCGCCAACGAGCGCAGCCAGAAGCTGAAGTACCACATCCAGACGAGTGGGCGCTCACTGCACGCGCAGGAGATGGACTTCAACGACATCCGTACCACGCTGCAGGCGCTGATCGCCATCTACGACAACTGCAACTCGCTGCACACCAACGCCTACGACGAGGCGATCACGACGCCGACCGAGGAGTCGGTGCGCCGCGCGATGGCGATCCAGCTGATCATCAACCGCGAGTGGGGCGTCGCCAAGAACGAAAACCCGAACCAGGGCGCTTTCGTCATCGACGAGTTGACCGATCTGGTCGAAGAGGCCGTGCTCAAGGAATTCGAAGCCATCGCCTCGCGCGGCGGCGTCCTCGGCGCCATGGAAACCGGCTACCAGCGCGGCAAGATCCAGGAAGAGTCGATGGTCTACGAGCACAAGAAGCACGACGGCTCTTACCCGATCATCGGCGTCAATACCTTCCTCAATCCGAAGGGCATGGCCCAGCAGGAAATCGAGCTGGCCCGTTCGACCGACGAGGAAAAGCAGTCGCAGATCCAGCGCCTGCGCGACTTCCATGCCCGCAACGCCGATAAAGCACCGGCCATGCTGGAAAAGCTCAAGCAGACGGTGATCGAAGACGGCAACGTTTTCGCCGTGCTGGTCGATGCGGTCAAGTGCTGCTCGCTCGGCCAGATCAGCTCGGCGCTGTATGAAGTCGGCGGTCAGTACCGCAGAAGCATGTAAGCAGGGCCCCGAAAGGGGAACGGCATTCCGGACCCGAACAGGGCGGAGGAGAAAATAAGACGGCGAGGCGATGTACCTCGCCGTTTTTCATTGCAGTGCCGGTTGCTGTTGCGATGCTTGCCAAGATGCACGTGCTGGGATTTAATAACTGACCAGTCAGTCATTAACGGATGTGCCAGATGTTTTTTCCTGTTTCCCGGTGCTTCGCGCGCATTGATGCACGCTCCATGGAAGGGGCTGCGTGTGTCTGATTCCGCCATTCCCGCGCAGCGCCGCCGGCGCAAGGAAGCCCGGCCGCAGGAACTGACCGCCGCCGCCCTGACCCTGTTCGTCGAAAAGGGCTATGCGGCCACGCGCCTGGATGAGGTTGCGGCGCGGGCCGGTGTATCGAAGGGAACGCTCTACCTGTATTTCGACAGCAAGGAAGCTTTGTTCCAGGCTGTCATCCGCGAGGGCGTGGTGCCGGCGATCGAGGCCGGCGAAGCGATGTTCGCCGAGCCGGGCAGCGATCCCCGCGCCTTGCTGCGCGCTTTTCTCGAAGCTTGGTGGGCGCGCATCGGCAGTACCGAACTGGGGGGCATTCCCCGGCTGATCATGGCCGAGGCCGCGAATTTTCCCGAGGTTGCGCGTTACTACAACGATGCCGTCATCCAGCGCGGGCTGGCGCTGCTGCGCGGTGCCGTGCAGCGCGGCATCGATCAGGGCGTCTTCCGGGCGGTCGATACGACGGTGATTGACGTCCTGTTGATTTCGCCGCTGATCCATCTGGCCGGCTGGCGCAGTTCATTGGCGCCCTGCTGCGGTAGCAACATCGACCCCGACGCTTATGTTCAGGCGCATATCGACATGGTCCTGAATGGCTTGGCGGCAACGCCCTTGGGAGCAAATTCATGAAACTGTCAGTCAGTTACTCCGCCTTGATCCTCTCCTTGTTGGTGAGCGCTTGCTCGCCCCCACCGGCCGCGCCGCCAGTGCCTCGGGCGGTGCTGGTGCGCACGCTGGGAGCCGCCGATGCGGCGCAGGCGCAGGTTTATTCCGGCGAAGTGCGGGCTCGCCATGAGAGCGAGCTGTCTTTCCGGGTTGGTGGCAAGGTGCTCGAACGCAAGGTCGATGCCGGTGCCCAGGTGCAGGCCGGGCAATTGCTGGCCCGGCTCGATCCGCAGGACGCGCGTTTGTCGTCCAGTGCGGCGGCTGCCCAGGTGGCCGCTGCCGAAGCCGAGGCCGGTCTGGCGCGGGCCGAATTCAAGCGCAGCGAAGCTTTGCTGCAGCGTAATTTCATCAGCGCTTCGGCGCTCGACCTGCGGCGCAGCGCGCTTGACGCCGCCGAGGCGCGCTTGCGGCAGGCGCAGGCACAGGCCGCCAGCACCGCCAATCAGCAGGCGTACACCGAGTTGCTGGCCGATAGCGCCGGGGTGATCACCGATGTCAGCGTCGATGCCGGCCAAGTGGTGGCAGCGGGTCAGCGCGTGCTGCGCCTGGCCAGGCCGGGCGAGCGCGAGGTGCTGGTGCATGTGCCGGAAAGCCGCCTGGCCGGTCTGGTCGTCGACGCGCCGGCCACAGTGCGTTTGTGGATGGCGCCGGAGCGCAGTCTGTCGGGCCGGGTGCGCGAAGTGTCGCCGTCGGCTGACCGGGCGACCCGGACCTACGCGGTGCGGGTGGCGATTGCCGATGCCGACGATCTGCCGCTGGGCGCGACGGCGACCGTGGCGCTGGCCGATGGCGGGCCGGCGCAACTTGCCCTGCCGCTGGCGGCGGTGACCCAGCGCGAGGGCAAGGCCACGGTGTGGCTGGTCGACGCGCAGCAGAAGGTGGTGCCGCAGACGGTCGAGATCGCAGCCTTGCGCGAGGATGCTGCGATCCTGAAGACAGCCCTGCCGGCCGGTTCGCGGGTGGTGGTGGCCGGCGTGCACCGGTTGATCGAAGGCGAAAGCGTGCGTCCGCTGGAAGCGGGTAGTGCGCCGGCCCTGGATGTACGGCGATGAAAGCCCGGCGGGAGCGCTTCAATATTTCCGAATGGGGTTTGCAGCATCAATCGCTGGTGCTGTATTTCCTGATCGCCCTGACGGTGATCGGGCTCTATTCCTATACCCGCCTGGGCCAGTCCGAAGACCCGCCGTTTACCTTCAAGGTCATGGTGGTGCGGGCCGAATGGCCGGGCGCCAGCGCGCGCGAAATGGCCGAGCAGGTCACCGACAAGATCGAGAAGAAGCTGCAGGAAATTCCCGAGATCGATGTTGCCCGCAGCTATTCGAAGCCCGGCGAGAGCATGGTCTTCTTCCTTGCCCGCGATTCGGTCCATTCGCAGCGCATGCCGGCGGTGTGGTACCAGGTGCGCAAGAAGATCGGCGACATCCAGGGTTCGCTGCCCAGCGGTGTGCGCGGGCCGTACTTCAACGATGAGTTCGGCGACACCTACGGCAACCTGTTTGCCCTGGTCGGCGAAGGGGTGTCGCCAGCCGACCTGAAGCGCCACGCCGATGCGATCCGCAGCGAATTGCTGCGGGTGCCCGATGTGGCCAAGGTCAGCTTTTTCGGCGAACAGTCGCAACGCATCTACATCGAACTGTCGAATACCAAGCTGGCCACCCTGGGCGTCGGCATCGCCGAGATCGCCAATGCCCTGTCGGCGCAGAACGCGGTCACCGGCGCCGGCTTTTTCGAGACCGACGAGGAGCGTATCTGGCTGCGCCCGTCCGGCGCTTTCGACGAGGTCGAGGCGATTGCCGACACGCTGATCCGCATCGGCGGACGCAGCTTCCGTCTCGGCGACGTCGCCGAGGTCCGGCGCGGGGTCGAGGATCCGCCGAGCGAACGCATGCGCTTCATGGGCGAGGACGCTTTCGGCATCGGCGTGTCGATGCGCGCCGGTGGCGACATCGTCGCTCTGGGGCGCAATCTGGACACGGCAGTGCAGCGCATCGAGGCGCAACTGCCGGTCGGCATCCGTTTCGAGCGGGTCGCCGACCAGCCGCGGGCGGTGCGCAATTCGGTCAGCGAGTTCGTCAAGGTGCTGGTCGAGGCGGTGGCCATCGTCATGGCGGTCAGCCTGCTGTCGCTCGGCCTGCGTACTGGGGTCGTTGTCCTGATCATCATTCCGGTGGTACTGGCGATCACCTTCATGTTCATGCACATGCTCGGCGTCGGCCTGCACAAGATTTCGCTCGGCGCCTTGATCATCGCCCTCGGCCTGCTGGTCGACGATGCGATCATCGCCGTCGAGATGATGGCGACCAAAATGGAGCAGGGCTGGGAACGCGCCCGGGCGGCGAGCTACGCCTACACCTCGACGGCGATGCCGATGCTGTCCGGCACCCTGGTCACCGCTGCCGGCTTCCTGCCGATTGCTACCGCGGCTTCCGGGGTTGGTGAGTACACACGTTCGATCTTCCAGGTGACGGTGATCGCGCTGCTCGTGTCCTGGGTGGCGGCGGTGTTGTTCGTGCCTTATCTGGGCTTTCACCTGCTGCCCGATTTCCGTAAAAAGCACCGCCAGCCATCGCGACTGGTCAGCCTGTTGGCCCGCCTTTCCCCGTCGCTCGGCCGCCGCCTGGCTGAGCGCGAGGCGGCGCACGAGCAGGTGCATGACGAGTTTGCGATCTATCACACGCCTTTCTACGAGCGCTTCCGCCGCCTGGTCGATGGCTGCGTGCGCCACCGCTGGCCGGTGATAGGGCTGACCGTGCTGGCCTTCGTGCTGTCCATGGTCGCCTTCGTGCGCCTGGTGCCGCAGCAGTTCTTCCCCGATTCGACGCGTCCGGAACTGCTGGTTGATCTGCGCCTGGCCGAAGGCGCTTCGCACCAGGCCACCGAAGCGGCGGTTCATCGTCTCGAACAGTTCCTGGCCGAGCAGGAAGGTATCGACAACTACGTTGCCTGGCTGGGCGGCGGCAGCCCGCGTTTTTACCTGCCGCTCGACCAGCAACTGGCGCAGACCAATTTCGCCCAGTTCGTCATTCTCACGGCCGGGGTCGAAAAGCGCGAAGCCCTGCGCGGCAAACTGATCCGCCTGTTCGAGGACGAACCCTGGCCGTTGCGAGCCATGATCAACCGCCTGGAAAACGGGCCGCCGGTCGGCTTCCCCGTGCAGTTCCGGGTGAGCGGCAGCGATACCGGCGAATTGCGGCGTATCGCACACCAGGTGGCGGCGTTGTTACGCGAGCATCCCGAACTGTCGAATGTTCATCTCGACTGGGAAGAGCCGTCCAAGGTCGTGCGCCTGAAGGTCGACCAGGACAAGGCCCGCCTGCTCGGCGTGTCGAGCAGCGACATCGCCCGCCTGCTGTCCACCTCGCTGCAGGGGACGACGGTGACGCAGTACCGCGAGGGCAACGAAACCCTGGCCGTGGTGCTGCGCGGCGCCCGTTCCGAACGCGTCCATCTGGGCCAGTTGCCCAACCTCGCGGTGCCTGTCGCCGGCGGGCGCAGCGTGCCGCTGGCCCAGATCGCGACCGCCGAATACGGTTTCGAGGAAGGCGTGATCTGGCGTCGCAACCGCCTGCCGACGGTGACCGTCCGCGCCACGCTGTACGGCAAGGTGCAACCGGCGGTGGTGGTCGGCCAGCTGGCCCCGGCCATCGATCAGGTGCGCCGCGCCCTGCCGCTCGGCTACCGGGTCGAGGTCGGCGGCGCCGTCGAGGAAAGCGCCAAGGGGGGCAGTTCGGTCGGCGCCGGGGTGCCGTTGTTCATCCTGGTCGTGCTGACCGTGCTCATGCTGCAACTACAGAGTTTCTCGCGCACCGTCATGGTCGTGCTCACCGCGCCGCTCGGCATGATCGGCGTGACCCTCTTCCTGCTCGCCTTCAACCGGCCGTTCGGTTTCGTCGCCATGCTCGGGACAATCGCGCTGTCGGGCATGATCATGCGCAATTCGGTGATCCTGGTCGACCAGATCCGCCAGGACATGGCCGCCGGCCGTCACGCCTGGGAAGCCATCGTCGAGTCCACCGTGCGCCGCTTCCGGCCCATCGTGTTGACCGCCGCGGCCGCCATCCTGGCGATGATCCCGCTGTCACGCTCGGCCTTCTTCGGGCCGATGGCGGTGGCGATCATGGGTGGGCTCACTGTTGCCACCCTGCTGACCATGCTCTTCCTGCCGGCACTCTACGCCGCCTGGTACCGGGTCCGGCCGCCTGCGTGATTGGGGTGCCCCATATATATGCATGAATTCTGATACTTGGGCTAAGATTGGCTTACCCAATGTCAGGCAAGGCCTGATAAAAAAACAGGAGAGGATCATGTTGGCGAATCTGTCACTCAAGGGGCGTCTGTGGCTGCTCGGCGTTACCGTAGCGCTCGGCATGGGCGTACTGGCGATTTCTTCGATCATCTTCACCGTCAGCAGCGAAAGCATTTTTGTCAGCTTCGTTGATCAGCGGATCGCTACCCGTCATGCAGCCACATTGGCCTACGCCAACGGTTTGCAGAAAGGCCAGGCAATCCGCAACATCCTTCTCGATCCAGGCAGGAAGACCGCCTACGACAATTTCGACAAGGCGCACGAGGTTTTTACTCAGGAAATCGAAAAACTGCTTCCCCTGCTTGCTGCAAATGCTGAAACGCAAGACATCGCGACACGTCTGAGAGCCAATATCGCAGCGTGGCAGCCTTTGCAGAGTAAAGTCATCGAATTGGTCAAGGCTGGCAACCGGGAAGAATCGCAGGCGCTGCTGGTGACCCAGGAAACGCCGGCTTGGCGGAAGGTACGTGACGATCTCCTGGAAATCGGGAAACTTGCTGAAAGCGAAGCCGAAAAGGATAGGGTAGAGCTGGTTTCGGGGCTTGAGCGTTCAGGGACGCTCGCGATTGTGCTCGGGGTTGTCAGTTTGCTTGTGGTGGCCACCATCATCATTCTGGTCGGACGCGGAATCTATCGTCAGGTCGGCGGCGAACCGGTGGCCACGGCGGCCGCGCTCAACCGGATTGCTCAGGGCGACCTGACCGAAAAACTGGCGGTAATGCCCGGGGATACTGTCAGTATCGTTGCCGCAATGCAGGCGATGCAAAGCCAGATGCGCCAGTTGATTGCAGATACTGTCAGAAGCGCTGACTCCGTCGTGCAGGAAAGTGAATCAATGCTGGCGGATGCTTCGCGCTTGGCCAAAACGGCCGAGGAACAAAGCACGGCGACTGCAGCCATTGCAGCGGCAGTAGAGGAATTCACCGTGAGCATCGGGGTCATGTCGGAAAACGCCAATGACGCCGGGCGTTTGTCTGAAGAATCGGAGCGTCAGGCGCATGACAGTCTCCACGTTGTTGCCAATGCTACCGAGATCATTCATCAGGTGGCGGCTGGCATGTCCGACGCCGCTTCGACGATGGATGAGTTGTCGAAGCGGGTTGCCGACATCACCGGGATCGTCAAGACCATTCGCGATATTGCCGACCAGACTAACCTGCTGGCCTTGAATGCTGCGATTGAGGCAGCAAGAGCGGGCGAACAGGGGCGGGGTTTTGCCGTGGTCGCTGACGAGGTACGCAAGTTGGCGGAACTGACGACGAAATCGACCGAAGAGATTTCGCAGATCGTGAGCGGGGTCCGGCAGACGACCGATGCCGCATTTTCCACCATGACTTCGGCCAAGGAACGTGCCCTGGCCGGTGCCAGCCGGACTGAGGAAGTGCGCAATGCGGTCGATAACATGGATCAATCCTCGGTTCGCGTTGGCAAGGCGATAGAATCGATTGCCGAATCACTGCGCGAACAGACGGCAGCCAGCACCGATATTGCCCAGCGTGTTGAAATGATCGCTCAGGGTATTGATCATACCCATGCTGCATCGTCCGAATCGAGTCGACGCTCGGGTGTTCTGGTCAGTCTCTCGCACGCCTTGAAGGAAAGCGTACGTCGCTTCCGGGTGTGATCCGGTATCGCTCAGGCGGATCATAATTGTTGCGGGTGCTCAACGCCTGCAACAATTTCTTACTTTATTTGCAGCGCTATCTGCCGGAAAATTCCCCGCCTGAATATTGCGATCAGGAGCTAGCCATGTCCATGCATGATGAACTTTCACAAAGTCTGCAACGAAACGGTGTCACCCGCCGTCAGGTGCTCTGGTTGTTCGGTGCGGCGGCGGTTTCCGGTTGCGCGCAGTCGCCGGTCGGCGGCAAGTCCATCCTGGTCGGCATGAGCGAGGCGCAGGAGAAGAGCATCGACCAGCAGGTCTCGCCGCAGCAGTTCTCGCAGGATCTCGGGCCGGTGCAGGATACGCAGGTCAATAGCTACGTCAGCTCGGTCGGCCAGCGCCTCGACAAGCTGACGCACCGGCCGCAGATGCCGTACTCGTATCGCGTGCTCAACGCCAATTATGTGAATGCCTACACTTTCCCCGGCGGGGCGATGGGGATCACGCGCGGCATCATGGTCGATCTGCAGAACGAAGCCGAACTGGCGGCCCTGCTCGGTCATGAAATGGGTCACGTCAATGCGCGTCACGCCGCCCAACGCCAGGGCCAGGCGATGGTTGCCCAGGTGGCGGTGGCCGGCGCCAGCATTGCCGCGTCGAACAGCCAGTGGGGTGGCCTGGTCTCGATCGGCAGCCAGTTGGGCGCCAGCGCCATGTTGTCGAGCTATTCGCGCGACAACGAACGCGAGGCCGATGCCCTTGGGCAGGAATACATGGTCCGCGCCGGTTACCCGGCCAGCGGCATGGTCGCTCTGCACCAGTTGCTGGTCGATCAGCAGAAGGAATCGCCAGGCCTGCTGCAGACCATGTTCTCGACCCACCCGATGAACGTCGAACGGCGCGACACGGCGCAGCGGTTGGCCCAGGAAAAATATGCGGCCAGCCTCAAGCGCGATGCCGGGCGCGAGCGCTTCATGGACAGTACGGCCAGCCTGCGCCGGATCAAGCCGACCATCGCCGCCTGCCAGAACGGTGAAGTGGCGATGGCCGGCAAGCAGTACGCCAAGGCTGAGGGCGAGTTCCGCTCGGCACTGCAGAAGACACCGCGCGACTACGCTGGCAACGTGCTGATGGCCCAGTGCCTGCAGGCCCAGAACAAGCCCAAGGACGCCTTGCGTTACGCCGAGACGGCCAAGGAAATCTATCCGCAGGAAGCACAGGCGCACAAATTGTCCGGCGTGCTGGCGCTGGGCTTGAAGGATCCGGCTACGGCTTTCGCCAACCTTGATCGCTACGACCGCATGCTGCCCGGCGATGCCGGCATCACCTTCCTCAAGGGCGTGTCGCTGGAAGGCATGGGCAAGCGTCAGGAAGCGGCGAATCACTACGCGGCGTTCCTGCGTCGCCAGCAGCAGGGCGACGCCGCGCAATATGCCTACAGTCGCCTGCAGGGCTGGGGCTACGTGAAGTAGTCCTCAGTCGCCGAAGCGGCGCAGGCCGTCGAGGTCGATGACGTTGATGCCGCCGTACTCGCTGCGCACCAGACCGGCTTCTTCCAGCACCTTGAGGCCCTGGTTGGCGCGCTGGCGGGAAACGCCCGCCAGGTAGCCCAGCTCTTCCTGCGAAATCTGCAGCAGGCGGTTGGTGCCGGGGTAGAGCACCGGGTTGAACAGGGCGGCCAGTACCCGGGCGATCCGCGTGTCGATGTCGAGCATGCGCTCGTTTTCCATCATGCCGATGAACTGGCCCAGGCGTTCGTTCAACTGGGCGATCATGTAGCGGTTGAACGGAATGCTGTGGTCGAGCAGCCACAGGAAGGTGGCGCGGTTCATGAAGGCCACGCGTGTCTCGCGGATGGCCATGACATCGTAGCGGCGCGGCTCCTCCTTGAGCAGCGAGCCCTCGCCGAACCAGCCGCCGGTAGTGATGCCGGTCAGCGAGGTGGTCTTGCCGGTGGTCCAGTGGCTGGCCATCTTGCCCAGACCGCTGACGATGCCCATCCAGTGCGTGACCGGTTCGCCCTTCATGCAGATGAAGGCGCCCGGCGCAAAGCTGCGCTCGACCGTGCCGGCCAGGGCGCGCTGCATCTCCTCTTCGCTCAGTGCCTGTCCCCACTGGGATGCGCGTAGCAGTTCCTCAGCGTTTTTCATTTTTTTTCCGGATTGTCTGCCGAACGACAATTATACGCTGCGCCTGTGCTTACACTGGGCCTCAGGTCAGGAAAAGCCGGCGCCTGCAAGTCTGGTGTAAGAATGCCGGCGCCACAATGAACCAAATGACAGATGACCGCGAACAACGAGTCGCGGCGGAGGAGACAATTTATGCCCACGCAGGCGAAAATCGCCGCGCTGGATGGTTTGCACACCTTCCCGCGCCTGCTATTGCATCACGCATCCACTCGTCCCGGTGCGCCGGCCATCCGCGAGAAATCGCTGGGGATCTGGCAGACCTGGACCTGGTTCGACGTCGCCGAGCGCGTCCGTGCGCTGGCCTGCGGCCTGGCTGAACTGGGCTTCAAGCGCGGCGACAACCTGGCGATCATCGGCGACAACCGTCCCCACCTGTACATGATGATGGCCGCCGCTCAATGCCTCGGTGGCGTGCCGGTGCCGCTCTACCAGGATGCCGTGGCCGCGGAGATGCTGTTCGTCCTGCAGGATGCGGGCGTCCGCTTCGCCATCGTCGAGGACCAGGAACAGGTCGACAAGCTGCTCGAGATCAAGGACCAGCTGCCGGCCCTCGAACACATCATCTACGATGATCCGCGCGGCATGCGCCATTACAACCAGACCTTCCTGCACGACGTGCATGAACTGATGGAAATGGGCCGCATCCACGACCGCAATCATCCCGATTTCCTCAACGCCGAGATCGAGCAGGGGCATTTCGACGATGTCTCGGTGATGTTGTATACCTCCGGCACGACCGGCAAGCCCAAGGGCGTCTGCCAGACGCACGCCTCGTTCATCGCCGCTGCCCGTGGCGGTATTGAAGTCGACCGGCTGACCGCCGACGAGGACATCCTCTCCTACCTGCCCATGGCCTGGGTCGGCGACCACCTGTTCTCGTTTGCCCAGGCGATGGTCGCCGGCTTCACGATCAATTGTCCGGAGTCGGGCGAGACGGTGATGACCGACCTGCGCGAGATCGGGCCGACCTATTACTTCGCTCCGCCGCGCGTTTTCGAGGGCCTGCTGACTTCGGTGATGATCCGCATGGAGGACGCCGGCAAGATCAAGCAGAAGCTTTTCCATCACTTCATGGATGTGGCCAAGCGCTGCGGTGCCGACATCCTCGACGGCAAGGCGGTCTCCGCCGGTGACCGCCTGCAATACGCAGTCGGCAACCTGTTGATCTACGGGCCGCTGCGCAACGTGCTCGGCATGAACCGCATCCGCGTTGCCTATACCGCCGGGGCGGCGATCGGGCCGGAACTGTTCAGCTTTTACCGTTCGATAGGCATCAACCTCAAGCAGCTCTACGGGCAGACCGAAACCTGCGCCTACGTCTGTCTGCAGCCCGACGGTCACGTCAAGTCCGACACCGTCGGCGCGCCGGCGCCGGGTGTCGAGATCAAGATTGCCGACAACGGCGAGGTGCTGGTCAAGGGGCCGATCCTGCTCAAGGGCTATTACCAGCGTCCGGACGCTACCGCCGAATCGATCAACGCCGACGGCTACTTCCTCACCGGCGACGCCGGTTTCCTTGATGCAGACGGCCAGCTGAAGATCATCGACCGGGCCAAGGACGTTGGCAAGCTGACCAACGGCGGCATGTTCGCCCCGAACTACATCGAGAACAAGCTGAAGTTCTTCCAGTTCATCAAGGAAGTGGTGTGCTTCGGCAACGAGCGCGACATGGTCTGCGCCTTCGTCAACATCGACGTCGGTGCCGTCGGCAACTGGGCCGAGCGGCGCGGCATCGCCTATGCCGGCTACACCGACCTGGCCGGCAAACCGCAGGTGCTGGAACTGATCCGCGAATGCGTCGAGGAGGTGAACGCAGCGCTGGCCGGCGATGCCATGGTTGCCGATTCGCAGGTGCATCGTTTCCTGGTGCTGCACAAGGAACTCGACCCGGATGACGACGAGCTGACGCGCACGCGCAAGGTGCGGCGCAATTTCGTCTCGGAAAAATACAAGGTGCTGATCGATGCGCTGTACGAGGGCAAGGCCTCGCAGTTCATCGAAACCGAGGTCAAGTTCGAGGACGGACGCCGCGGCAAGGTATCAGCCGACTTGAAGATCGTCGACGCCAAGACCTTCCCGGTCGCCGGCAAGACGGCGTAAGGAGAACAGAACGTGAGCAGAAAAATCGGCGACGTCATCCTTGACCTGCAGAACATCTCGCTGCGCTTCGGCGGGGTCAAGGCGCTGACCGACATTTCCTTCGATATCCGCGAGCACGAAGTGCGCGCCATCATCGGCCCGAACGGGGCCGGCAAGAGCTCGATGCTCAACGTCATCAATGGCGTCTACCACCCGCAGGAAGGCAAGATCTTCTATCGCGGCGAAGAGCGTCGCAAGATGGAGCCGCACATGGCGGCCAGCACCGGTATCGCCCGTACCTTCCAGAACATTGCGCTGTTCAAGGGCATGAGCGTGCTCGACAACATCATGACCGGGCGCAACCTGAAGATGAAGACCAACATCCTGCTTCAGGCGCTGTGGCTGGGCCCGGCGCAGAAAGAGGAAATCGAACACCGGCGCAAGGTCGAGGAAATCATCGACTTCCTCGAAATCCAGCATATCCGCAAGACCCCGGTCGGTCGGCTGCCCTATGGCCTGCAGAAGCGGGTCGACCTCGGTCGGGCGCTGGCCATGGAGCCGCAGATCCTGCTGCTCGACGAGCCGATGGCCGGCATGAACGTCGAGGAAAAACAGGACATGTGCCGCTTCATCCTCGACGTCAATGACCAGTTCGGCACCACCATCGTCCTCATCGAGCACGACATGGGCGTGGTCATGGACATTTCGGACCGGGTGGTCGTCCTCGACTACGGCAAGAAGATCGGCGATGGCGTACCCGATGAAGTACGCAGCAATCCGGAGGTCATCAAGGCCTACCTGGGTGCCGGACACTAAGCGGAGCAGATCATGGGATTTTTCTTCGAAACATTGATTGGCGGCCTCATGGCCGGCATGCTGTATTCCCTGGTGGCACTGGGCTTCGTGCTCATCTTCAAGGCCTCGGGGGTGTTCAATTTCGCGCAGGGGGCGATGGTGCTGTTCGCCGCGCTGGCCATGGCGCGCTTCTCTGAATGGGCCAACATCGCGCTGGGCGGCGACAGCCTGTTCCTGGCCAACCTGATCGCCTTCCTCGGCGCCGGTGTGGTGATGTTCATTGTCGCCTGGATCATCGAGCGGCTGGTGCTGCGCAACCTGGTCAACCAGGAAGGCGCGACGCTGCTGATGGCCACCCTCGGTATCGCTTACGTGCTCGAAGGCGTCGGCCAGACCCTCTTCGGCGGGCAGATCTACACCATCGACGTCGGTATGCCGAAGGACCCGGTGATCATGTTCGAGTCGCTGTTCGAGGGCGGCATCATGATCAACAAGGAAGACTTCATCGCCGCGCTGATCGCCGCCGTGCTGGTCGGTGTGCTGACGCTGTTCTTCCAGAAGACGCCGACCGGTCGTGCCCTGCGCGCGGTGGCCGATGACCACCAGGCGGCACAGTCGATCGGTATTCCGCTGAACCGGACCTGGGTCATCGTCTGGTGTGTCGCCGGTATCGTCGCCCTGGTGGCCGGCATCATCTGGGGGTCCAAGCTCGGCGTCCAGTTCTCGCTGGCGACCGTGGCGTTGCGCGCGCTGCCGGTGGTCATCCTCGGCGGCCTGACTTCGGTGCCGGGCGCGATCATCGGTGGCCTGATCATCGGTGTCGGCGAAAAGCTCTCCGAAGTCTATCTCGGCCCTTACGTCGGCGGCGGTATCGAAATCTGGTTCGCCTATGCGCTGGCCCTTGTTTTCCTGCTGTTCCGTCCGCAAGGGCTGTTCGGCGAGAAGATCATCAACCGCGTCTGACCACGGCTAAACGGGAGAATACAAAGTGATTTATCGCGAAAATGGCCAGTTCAAGACGACTTACGCGGCCGACCAACAAATTTTCACCATCGCCCAGGACAAGTGGTTCGTCCTCGGCCTGATCGCCTTCGCTTTCATTGGCGTGCCGATGCTGGCCGACGAATACATGTTCCGGGCCATCCTGATTCCCTTCCTGATCCTGTCGCTGGCGGCGCTGGGGGTTAACCTCCTGGTCGGTTACTGCGGTCAGATCACGCTCGGGGCGGGGGCCTTCATGGCTATCGGCGCCTATGCGGCATACAACTTCATGATCCGCATTGACGGTGTGCCGCTGGTGGCTGCCTTGTTGCTCGGTGGCGCGACGACTGCAGCGCTGGGTATCGTCTTCGGGATTCCCAGCTTGCGGGTGCGCGGCCTCTATCTGGCAGTGGCGACGCTGGCGGCGCAGTTCTTCTGCGACTGGGCCTTCCTGCGTCTGGGCTGGTTCACCAACTATTCGCCGTCGGGCTCGGTGTCGATTTCCAACCTCAGTGCGTTTGGCTGGGCGATTGACAGTCCGGTCGAGAAATACCTGTTCTGCCTGCTCTTCCTGGTCGCCTTCGCCTTCTTTGCCAAGAACCTGACCCGTGCCAGCATCGGTCGGCAGTGGATGGCCATCCGCGACATGGACGTGGCCGCCGAGGTCATCGGCATCCGGCCGATGTGGGCCAAGCTGTCGGCGTTCGCCGTAAGTTCCTTCTTCATCGGCGTCGCCGGTGCCTTGTGGGGCTTCGTGCATCTGGGTTCCTGGGAGCCGGCCGCCTTCTCGGTCGATCGCTCCTTCCAGTTGTTGTTCATGGTCATCATCGGTGGTCTCGGTTCGATCATGGGCAGTTTCTTCGGCGCCGCCTTCATCGTCATCATGCCGATCTTCCTGAACCAGGCCCTGCCGGCAGTCGGCAGCCTGTTCGGTATCGCCATCTCGACGGCGGGCGTTGCCCACGCCGAATTCATCATCTTCGGTTCGCTGATCGTGTTCTTCCTGATCGTTGAACCGCATGGTCTTGCCCGCTTGTGGGCAATCGCCAAGGAGAAACTGCGTCTGTGGCCATTCCCCCACTGACGCGGCATGCGCAGTACCTACGCTTCACTAATAACAGGAGGAGACAACCCATGAAATTTCGTTCCCTGGCCCTTGCGGCCGCCATTGCCTCGGTTGGCCTGAGTGCCGCTGTCGTCAGCCCCAGTGCTCATGCCCAGGCTAAGGAGCAGTTCTTCCCGGTGCTCGTCTATCGCACGGGGGCCTACGGTCCCAACGGTACGCCGTGGGCCAACGGCTATGTCGATTACCTGAAGCTGGTCAACGCCAAGGGCGGCATCAACGGCGTCAAGGTCAGCTTCGAAGAATGCGAATTCGCCTACGCCACCGACCGTGGCGTCGAGTGCTACGAGCGTCTGAAGGGTAAGGGCGCCACCGTCTTCCAGCCGCTGTCCACTGGCGTGACCTTCGCGCTGACGGAAAAGGCGCCGGTCGACAAGATTCCGCTGGTGACCGCCGGCTATGGCCGTAGCGAGTCGCAGAACGGTGCCGTGTTCGACTGGAATTTCCCCTTGCTCGGTACCTATTGGGTTGGTGCCGACGTCGCCATCCAGCATCTGGGCAAGCAGTACGGGGGCCTGGACAAGCTGAAGGGCAAGAAGATCGCGCTGGTTTACCACGACAGCCCGTACGGCAAGGAACCGATCCCCCTGCTGCAGGAACGCGCCAAGATGCACGGCTTCACGCTCCAGTTGCTGCCGGTGGCCCACCCGGGCGTCGAGCAGAAGGCGACCTGGCTGCAGATCCGCCGCGAGCGTCCGGATAACGTCCTGCTCTGGGGTTGGGGCGTGATGAACTCGACCTCGCTGAAGGAAGCCCAGGCGACCGGCTATCCGCGCGAGAAGATGCTGGGTATCTGGTGGGCCGGTGCCGAACCCGATGTCAAGGACGTCGGCATGGGCGCCAAGGGCTACAGCGCGATCACGCTACAACACGGTGCCGAGCCGAATTCCAAGGTGGTCAAGGACATGCTGGCGATGGTTCACGCCAAGGGCCAGGGGACCGGTCCCAAGGATGAAGTCGGTTCCGTGCTCTACATGCGCGGCCTGATCTCGGCCATGGTCGCCATCGAAGGCGTGCGCAAGGCGCAGGAGCGCTACGGCAAGGGCAAGGTGATGACCGGCGAGCAGACGCGCTGGGGCCTGGAAAACCTGAACCTTGACGACAAGGCACTGGCTGACCTGGGTTTTGCCGGCGTGCTGCGCCCGATTCAGACCTCCTGTACCGACCACATGGGCTCGCCGTGGGCGCGTATCCACACCTGGGACGGTGCCAAGTGGAACTTCTCTTCGGATTGGTACCAAGCCGACCAGAAGGTGCTGCGTCCGATGGTGATGTCTGCTTCGACGCGCTACGCCGAGGAGAAGAAGATCACGCCGCGTACGCCGGAACAGTGCAAGCAATAAGCTGAAACAAACGTCCGCACCCTTCAGAGTGCGGACGTACTGAACAGAGAGTCGACGATGAATGCTGCCAACGCGACATTTCTCAATGTGAACAACATTGAGGTCATCTATAACCACGTCATCCTGGTCCTCAAGGGCGTTTCCTTCAGCGTTCCCGAGGGCAAGATTGTTGCCCTGCTTGGGGGGAACGGGGCAGGCAAGACGACGACGCTGCGCGCGGTCAGCAATCTGCTGCACGGCGAGCGTGGCGAAGTGACCAAGGGTTCGGTCGAGCTCAAGGGTGAGCAGGTACAGGCCATGACACCGGGCGATCTGGTCCGGCGCGGGGTTGTCCAGGTCATGGAGGGGCGGCATTGCTTCGGCCACCTGACCATCGAGGAAAACCTGCTGACCGGGGCGTATACGCGTACTGACGGCAAGGCCGCCGTCCAGGAAACCCTGGAAAAGGTCTACAACTTCTTTCCCCGGCTGAAGACCCGGCGCACCAGCCAGGCCGCCTACACCTCGGGCGGAGAGCAGCAGATGTGCGCGATCGGTCGCGCCCTGATGGCCAAGCCCAAGCTGGTCCTGCTCGATGAGCCGTCGATGGGCCTGGCGCCGCAGATCGTCGAGGAAGTATTCACCATCGTCAAGGAATTGAACGAGAAGGAGGGCACGACCTTCCTGCTGGCCGAACAGAACACCAATATCGCCCTGCGCTATGCCGACTTCGGCTACATCCTGGAAAACGGCCGGGTGGTCATGGAAGGGGCAGCGAGCGAGCTGCGCGACAACGAGGACGTCAAGGAGTTTTACCTCGGGCTGTCGTCGTCGGGCCGCAAGTCCTTCCGCGAGGTCAAGCATTACCGTCGGCGCAAGCGGTGGCTGTCGTGAGCTACTACGATACCCTGGAAACCCGCGCGCCGGCCGAGCGCGAGGCGCAACTGTTCGCCCAGTTGGCGCGTCAGGTGGCGCACGCCAAGGCGCATGCGCCGCATTACGCGCGTCTGCTGGCCGACGTCGATCCGGCGGCTTGCGTCAGCCGCCAGGCCTTGAGCCGTTTGCCGCTGACCCGCAAGCGCGACCTCATCGAACTGCAGAAATCCTGTCCGCCCTTCGGCGGACTGAATGCCGGGCCGCGTTCGCGGGCGCGTCGGGTGTTTTCGTCGCCGGGGCCGATTTACGAAGTCCAGAGCCAGGAAACCGATCACTGGCGGATGGCACGCGCCCTTTACGCAGCCGGCTTCCGCCAGGGTGACCTGGTGCATAACTGCTTCTCCTATCATTTCACGCCGGGTGCCTTCATCTTCGAGGGCGGCGCCCGCCAGCTCGGCTGTTCGGTTTTTCCCGGCGGTACCGGGCAGACCGAGCAACAGATTCAGGCCATGGTCGATCTGCGTCCCGATGCTTACGTCGGCACGCCGTCCTTCCTGCGCATCCTGATCGAGAAGGCTGAGGAGAGCGGCGCTGACATCCGCAGCCTGCAGAAAGCCTGTGTTTCCGGCGAGGCCTTGCCCGGCGTCGTCCGCCAGTGGCTGGGTGAGCGCGGGATCACCGTCCGCCAGTGTTATGCGACGGCCGAGATCGGAGTGATTGCCTACGAGAGCGAGCCCGATGCCGGCCTGGTGGTCGACGAAGGTGCGCTGGTCGAGATCGTCCGCCCCGGAACCGGTGATCCGGTCGCCGAGGGCGAGGTCGGCGAAGTCGTGGTCACCACCTTCAATGCCGATTACCCGCTGATCCGCTTTGCCACCGGCGACCTGTCGGCGGTCATGCCCGGCGTCTCGCCCTGCGGGCGGACCAACATGCGGCTCAAGGGCTGGATGGGACGGGCCGACCAGACGACCAAGGTCAAGGGGATGTTTGTCCACCCCGAGCAGATTGCCGAAGTGGCCAAGCGCTATCCGCAGATTTCCCGGATGCGCCTGGTCGTCGACAATCCCGACGCTCAGGACCGGATGGTGCTTTGCTGCGAAGCCGGCGCCAGCGACGCCGCGCTGGCGGAAAGTCTGGTCAACGCGTTGCGCGAACAAACCAAATTGCGCGGCAGCGTGGAATTTTTTGCGCCCGGGGGCTTGCCGAACGATGGAAAGGTGATCGAAGATAAGCGGGTCTATTGATCCGGAATTTTCCAATGCGTTTTCTGGCGCTTGTCCTGGCCGTGCTGGCCTTGCCCTTGCAGGCTGAAGAGCCCGCCCTGAGGCCATCGGCGGGCTTGTTGTTCAAACATCCCGAGCTGGTCCGGCCGGGCAGTTGCGTTGCCTATCGCGAAGGCGGGGCCGGCTGGATCCTGGTCGAACCGCTGTACTACCTGCGCGGCACCGTCAGTTCTTCCGAGGTGACGACGCGCCGCCTGGTGCAGTGTCCGGCGGTCGCGGGCAAGACCCGCGAACAATACAGCCGCGACGAGTATGTCCGCCTGGTTCGAGCCACCCCCTGCTTGGCGGCCGGCGAGGCGGAACGTGAGGAACAGGTCGGCCTGGTCCGGCTGCGGGTCGAGTCCTGGGAAACGCCACACATGCGCAAGGCCGAAAATGCCGGGCGTTTGTACCGCGGCATGTTCCTCGACCAGCCCCTGAAAAAGGGCATGGAAGTCGAACTCGAGGCCGACCTGCTCGGCCCCTGTTCCTGATTCGCCTCAGCCGCCCAGCGTTACCGCGCCGAGGCTGACCAGACGCTCGATCTCCGCCTCACTCAACCCCAGTGCCTGCAAGCGTTCGCGGCTGTGCTCGCCGAGCAGCGGCGGGGCAGCCTGTACTGTCGCCGGCGTTCTTGAGAGTCGTGGTGCCGGCGATGGCTGACGCACCCCGGCGATGTCCACAAATGCCTGGCGCGCCTGGTTGTGCGGGTGCTCGGTCGCTTCCCGCATGCTCAGTACCGGCCACACGCAGTCGTCGCTGTCGGCGAACAGTGCTTCCCAGTGGGCCAGCGGCTGCCGGCTGAAGATTTCGCTCAGCCGCTGTTTCATGCGCGGCCAGGTTTGCGTGTCGTACTGCGGGCCGCTGAAATCCGGATCGTCGTTGAGGCCGAGGCGGGCGACGAAGGTCGCGTAGAACTGCGGTTCGAGCGGGCAGACGCTGAGCCAGTGACCGTCGGCGCAGCAATAGACATCGTAGAACGGGGCGCTCGAATCGATGGCGCATTGGCCGTGCCATTCACCCAGCGCGTCGAGGTTGAACAGGCCGTGGGCGAGCAGGGCGGCACCCTCGCACATGGCGGCGTCGATGACCTGGCCTTGGCCGCTGTTCCTGGCTTCGATCAGCGCGCAGGCGATGCCCCAGGCCAGCAGCAGGCCGCCGCCACCCATGTCGCCGACCAGGGTCGGTGGCGCCCACGGGGCGCCGCCGTGACGGCGACCGGTATCGAGAACGCCGGCGATGGCTGCATAGTTGGCGTCATGGCCGGCGCGCGGGGCCAATGGGCCGTCCTGGCCCCAGCCGGTCATGCGTCCGTAGATCAGGCGCGGATTGGCGGCAAGGCAGACTTCGGGGCCGAAGCCCAGACGCTCCATGACGCCGGGCCGGAAGCCTTCGATCAGGACATCGGCGTCGGCGATCAACTGCATGACCAGCGGTCGCACCGCCGGATTTTTCAGGTCGATGCACAGCGATTTTTTGCCGCGGTTGGCCACGGCCTTGCGACCGCCGCCGAACAGCTGCGAGGCGAAGGTGCCACCGGCGCGTTCGAGCAGTGTGACTTCGGCGCCCATATCGGCGAGCAGCATGCCGCAAAAAGGGCCGGGCCCGATGCCGGCGAATTCGACGACCTTGATGCCGGCCAGTGGTCCGGTGGCTTTTCTTGCTGATGTCTCCATGTGGATTTTCTCGTTGTTGATGTCGGCCAAGTATCGCATGCACCGGCGGCTTCGGGCATGATCGCGAGATCACGAAGGGAGCAAGCGATGAAGGACAGGATAGACGAGCTGCTGGCACGCATCACGGCGCTGCAGGATGAGCTGGATAACGAATATCGCCGGGCACGCGAGGACTGGGCACGCAAGAAGGCAGAATTGGCCGATGAACTGGCACGCCAGCAGCGACGTTACAAAACCGGATTGTTCCGCTTCATCGCCCGCTCGCGCATCCTGGTCCTGCTGACGGCGCCGGTGATCTACGCCGGCTGGATTCCCTTTCTGCTGATCGATTTGTTCGTCACGATCTATCAGGGCATCTGCTTTCCCGTCTATCGCATTCCCAAGGTCCGTCGGGCCGACTACATCGTCTTCGACCGCGAGGACCTGCCTTACCTGAACCTCGTGGAGAAATTCAACTGTTTCTACTGTTCCTACGGCAACGGTGTCGCCGCCTATGTCCGGGAAGTGGCGGCGCGGACCGAACAGTACTGGTGTCCGATCAAGCACGCGCGACGCATCCGTGCGGCGCATGACCGCTATCCCAAGTTCTTTGACTACGGAGATGCGGAGGCCTTCCAGCAGGGGTTGAGCCGCCTGCGCCGTCAGTACGACGACGTCGAGGAAGCCAAGGCGCCGGCAAGCCGGCGTGACGACTAGGCCTTGCGTCCGAACAGGCCGCGCACCGCTTCCTGGAGGTCGGCGGGGAGAACGACCAGCTTCGCGTTGTCCTTCTCGCCCAGCCGCTCCATGGCGGCAATGTATTTCTCGCCGAGCATGTAGGACATCGGGCCGGTTTGATCGCCGATGGCGGCGGTAATGCGGCGGATCGCCTCGGCCGAGGCTTCGGCCAGCATCACCTGGGCATTGGCGTCGCGCTTGGCCGATTCGAGGCGGGCTTCCGCTTCGAGAATGGCCGATTGCTTGGCGCCTTCGGCGCGGGTGACCACGGCCTTGCGCTCGCGCTCGGCGGCGGCCTGCATTTCCATGGCCTTCTGCATCGACGGTGAGGGTTTGATGTCCTGGATTTCCACCGACTTGACTGTCAGCCCCCAGTCCACGGCTTCGTCGGCAATGCTTTCGCGTAGCCGGGCCTTGATCTTGTCACGCGACGACAGGGCTTCGTCGAGTTCCATTTCGCCGACGATGGAGCGCAGCGTGGTCATGATCAGGTTGCGGATGGCTTCCGAGAAGTCGGTGACGCCATAGACCGCCTTGACCGGGTCGGTGACCTTGATGAAGGCGATGGCATTGGTCAGGATCACTGCATTGTCGCGGGTGATCACTTCCTGTTCCTGAACGTCGAGGATGATGTCCTTGGTGATCAACTGGTAGGCAATGCGGTCGATATAGGGAATGACCACGTTGAGACCGGGCTTCAGCGTGCCATGGTATTTGCCCAGACGTTCGACGATCCATTCCTCGCCCTGCGGCACGATACGTACCCCCTTGGCGATGGTGACGACGACAAAAACAAGTATGACCAGACTGACGATCAGGCCTTCTTCCATGGTTACACTCCGGTTCTGGTGACTTTGAGGAAACTGCCTTCAACGGCAACGACACGCACCCGCTCGCCGGCGGTGATGCTCTCGTCGGCCAGGCACACCCATTCGTCGGAACCCAGCAGCGGTCGCTGGAAACGTACCCGCCCCTTGGCGAAAGGTTCGATGGCGGCAACCAGTAAACCGGTTTCGCCGATCACCTCGCCGGCCGCCGTGCCGCTACGGGTACGCTCGAATCCCTGGCGGAAGACACGGAACCAGAGCACGGTCATGGCCAGCGAAGCGATGATCCACAGGCTGATCTGGGCGGTGCCCGACAAGCCGGGGGCGAGCAGGACGATGACGCCGACCAGCAGCGCACCGAGACCGAACCAGATGATGTAGAAGGCGGGAATGGCCAGTTCGGCCAGCGTCAGCATTACGCCGCCGACAATCCAGTGCCACCATTCGGGCTGCATCAGGTTTTCCCTCGTGGCTTATTTCTTGGCCGTGCTGCGCCGTGATTTGGGCTTTTCCGGTACCGGTTGCGCGGCCTGGGTGGCAGCTTCGGCATTCTGCTGCATGTGTTCGCGCATCTGCTGCATCATCTGCCAGGGCCAGAGGGCGGCTTCCGAAAGTGCGCCCGGCGCTTCTGCCGGTGCCTCCGGTGCGGCTTCCTCGTTCATCTTGCGGGCGGCATCGGAAGCCATCTGGCCCATGGCCTGGACCGTGCTGACCGTGGTCCGCTGCATTTCCAGTCCCTGGATGGTCATCTGCAGCATCGACAGGTTCATGCGCAGCCAGCCTTCGACGGCCTTCATGTCCTTGATCCGCTTGTCGAGTTCTTCCAGGTCAAAGGTCGGAGCGACCATGCCAGGCAGGGAAAACCCCATGTTGCCCCACAGGTTGCGCATGAAATTGAGTGGGTCGTGTGCCTGTTCGTCAGCCATGATCGTCTCCCTGAGTTGATCCATGTGACGATCTTAAACCACTTTCTGCCGCAAAATGATAAATTAGCCACCGTTATGAAAGGGGAATAGATGCTCAAGTTGCTGGTAGTCGAAGATCATGCCCTGGTCCGCGAAGGTCTGGTCGGGCTGTTGTCCCAGATGGAAGAAGGCGTCGAGGTATACGAAAGCGCCGATTTCGAGAGTGCGATCGGCATGCTCGACAATGAGGGCGATTTCGATCTGGTCCTGCTCGATCTGGCTTTGCCGGGCATCGACGGGTTTGCCGGTCTGGACATTCTGCGTCGTCGTTATCCGGCCATGCCGGTTGCGGTGGTATCGGCCTTCGACGACACGCCGACGGTGACGCGGGTACTCAATCTCGGGGCGTCGGGTTTCATACCCAAGGCCTTGAACGGCGAGTGCCTGTTGAACGCGGTGCGCGAAGTGCTGGCCGGGAACATTTTCCGTCCCAGCGGGCAACAACCGGCGCGCATGGACGATGCCATTCCCGTGCCGCCGTCGAGCGTCAGCGTGCGACCCGAGGAAATCGGCCTGACCGAGCGCCAGGCCCAGGTCTTGTGCCTGATGGTGCGCGGCTTGTCGAATCGCGATATTGCCGAGCAGCTTGACCTCTCCGAAGGTACCGTCAAGATCCACGCAACTGCCGTGTTCAAGGCGCTGGGCGTCAACAGCCGGACGCAGGCACTGGTGACAGCCGCACGTTACGGCATCGATTTCGGCGACGTCTTCTAGCCTGCCTGTGGCCGGCGCAGCGCGCTGGCGCGCAACAGGGCACGCAGGCGGGCCGGGCGCAGCGGCAGGCCCAGCCGGTGGCTGCCCTTGGGGAGCATCGTTTCGGCGGTGCTGCCGAGAACGATCAAGGGCATCTCCGGATCGATGCCGGGAATGTTCTCCGCATCGCAGATGACGATGGTGTCGCTGCGCAGTTGGGCCACCGAGGCGCAGTCGCCTTCGCTGATCCGGTAGTTCCAGCTGGCGACCAGTGCGCGCGATTCAAGCAGCTCCGGTGATTTGCCGACAAAATGCACCAGTCCGGCCGTGCCGCTCTGTTGTGCCACCGTCTCCCGGGAAGGCGCCTTGGCGCGTTCGACGAGCAGCCCGAAAGTGGTGCCGTTGCCGATCTCAGAATCCAGCGATACCTCGATCTCCAGGCCTTTGGCCAGACGCTCGACGATGGACAGGCCGAGGCCGAGGCCGCCGTCCTGCTCGCGGGCGACATTGGCGACCTGGAAGAACTCGGCGAAGATCGCCGCCCGGTACTCGCGGGCAATACCGATGCCGCTATCGCGAATCTCGATGCGGATGGCGTCCTCACGGATGCGGGCGCCGACCAGCACGCTGCCGCCAGCCGGGGTGTAGCGCAGGGCATTGGCGATCAGGTTGCCGATCATCCGCTCGAGCAGGCGCGGGTCGCTGCGCAGGAAATAGCGATTTGGGTGAAAGCGCAGGCGCAGGCCATGGGCCTCGGCCTGGCGGTGGAAGGCGTCGTGCAGTTGGCGGAAGACGTCGTTCAGCGCGAATACCTGGATATCGGGGCGGACGCCGTCGATGTCCAGGCGTGAGATGTCGAGCAGGGCATTGAGCATGTCGCCCAGCGTTTGCGTCGATGCGCCGATCTGTTCGGCAATGCGCGGCACCTCGCGCAGGCGGCCGGCAGCAGCCTGGCGCTGCAGGTCGGTGGTGAACAGCGAGAGGGCGTGCAGGGGTTGCCGCAGATCATGACTGGCGGCGGCCAGGAAGCGGCTTTTGGCCGCGTTGGCGCGCTCGGCCGCATCCTTTTCCGCAGCCAGTGCTGAAGTCGCCTGCTCGATCCGGGTTTCCAGCTGATCGCGACTGTCGGAGAGCGCTTCGGTCATTTCCCGAAGTTCGCCGACCTGGCGGCGCAAGAACATTGCGCCGCTGAGCAGTAGTGCGATCAGCATGGCCCCGAGCATGGCGATTTCGAAGCGCCGGTTGCGCCAGCCAGCAAGAACGGAGTCAGTGGGAATGATGGCAACCATGCGCAGATCAGGGAAACCGGGTACCGGCGAGGTTGAAATCAGCAGGCCGTTGCCGCGGGCCAGGCCGGTTTCCGGAATCAGTCCTGCCGGGCGCCCTTCGAACAGGGTGGTACCGGCTGGCCGGCCGAGGATGCCGGAGTAGGTGCTCAGGTCGGCCGGGCGGCAGGAGGCGACGATGTCACCCCTGGCGTTGGTCAGTACGGCATCGAAATCGTCTGACAGGCGGTTGGCCCAGCAGAAATCCTGCATGTAGCCTGGCTCGATGGCCGCGAACGCAGCGCCGGCAAAGCGGTTTTTTGCATCGTTCAGGCGATGCGCCATGGCGTAGGTGTAGCGCCCGGAATTGCGTCCGACATAGGGACCGAATGTTGACCAGGGGGCACCGTTTTCCAGCGCGACGAAGTAGGGGCGGTCGCGTACGTTGATCGGCGGCGGCGGGAAATAGGTCGAGATGAAGCGCTGGTTGCCGAGATGGTCAAAGACGATCAGGTCGCGCAGTTGCGGCATGGCCCGGGAATGGCGCTGGGCGATGTACTCCCAGCCGCGTACCGGCTCCCACTCGGGCCAGTCGTTGCGACTGTGGGAGAGGTCGGTGGCGACTTCCTTGACCAGCACGTCGACCGCCTCGAAGGCACGGGCGGTGTGTTCGGCCATCATCACCGAGAACTGTTGCAGACGTTTTTCTCCGCTGTCGATGTCGCGCTTGTAGGACAGCGTCAGGTCGACCACAAAGGCGATCAGGACGGCCAGCGTCCCGGCCAGGGCCAGGCTCAGGGCGAGCTGTTCCGGCTGGCGCTTGAACATGCCTCAGATCCGGTAGCAGTACAGCGGTCGCGGCGGTGAGCAGGCGACGTCGATGACGAATTCCGGCGTCACGCCGGGGATGGGGAAGCTGTTGCTGACCAGCAGGCTGCCCGGTTTCATCTCCGCCTTGGCCTTCTCCCACAGTCGCGGCATCGGTGCTGGCGACAGGAAAGTATAGACCACGGCCTGCTCGTGCAGCGGCATCTGCCACATGTCGCCCCACCGCCACGACAGGTTGGGCCGGCCGACACCGAGCAGGCAGCCGGCCAGCCAGGTGGCTGGTGCATTCTCGATGCCGGTGAATTGGCGGTCGGGCCAGCGGTCGGCCAGCGGGATGACGGTGCTGCCCAGGCCGGCGCCGAGATCGAGGAAGCTTTCGGCCTCTTCCTTGCCGAGCAGTTCATCGAGCGCAGCGACGGTTTGCGGATTGGACAGGTAGAGCGGCACCTGGCCGCTCAGGGCGCCGCGATAGACGAGCAGCAGCAGGATGAAGGCGAGCAGGAACCAGCCCGGGTCGATGGCCAGGTGATAGGTGACCCAGACCAGGGGCATGAACAGCGCGTGCATCACCCGCCACCACCAGGGTTGGCGGCTCAGGGTGGCGAAAATCAGGGCAACACCGCCGATGGCCAGGCTGGTTTGCTGCCAGGGCATGGCTTCGGCCTGCCAGCCGTAATACGGCCAGGCGAGCGAGAGAACGACGATGACGGCGGCCCCTTGCAGGGCGAGTTGGCGGGTCGGGGTGGAAATCATGGCAGGATTCTAAGGGAAATCGCCCGGCCAGGTTTGCCGGGCGATGCCATGACCGCTGCTTGTCGTCATGCCTGCAGCAAGCCCTCCCGGGTTTTTGCCGCTCGTGCGGCCGCCTGCTGGCGTACCGGGCCGAAGCCGCGTACCGATTCCGGCCAGGCGGCCAGTGCCAGACGTCCAGGGCCGGGCGGCATGGTGGCGATACGTTTCAGGTCGGCTTCGTAATCCGCCAGCAATTGCCGATCCAGGCGGGCCTCCTCGCCATTGCGCCAGGGATCGAGCCAGCTGCCACGCCAGCGGCGGGCACGGGCGAGCAGGCGGAGTAGCGGCAGCAGCCAGGGGCCGAAGTGGATTTTGCGGGGCCGGCCGTCGCTGCCTTGGCGGGAGAGCCCCGGCGGCGCCAGATGGAAGCCGAGCTTGAGATCGCCGTCGAAGCGGGCAGCGAACTGCGCCAGGAAGGCCTGGGCGCTGAGCAGACGGGCCACCTCCCAGGGGTCTTTCGGCGCCAGCAGGCGCGCGTACTGGACGGCGACCACCCGGCTCAGGGCGTCGTTGCCCAGCGCCAGTATGGGCGCCAGTCCAGCCTGGTAGCGGGCGGCCAGCGCTTCGCCCTGGTAAGCGCTCAGGTGTTCGACGCGGCGGGCAATCAGTTCGTCCAGCGATTGCTGGTCGATGCCGGGGCGCACCGGGCGCTCGCCGACCACGGCAGCGACCGCTTCCGGGTGGGCGGCAAGGCGGCGGCCCCAGAGGAAGGCCTGGCGGTTAGCGTCGACGGCGGCACCGTTGAGGACGATGGCCTGCTCGATGGCGCCGGCCGACACCGGGACCAGCCCCTGTTGCCAGGCGCAACCGAGCAGCAGCATGTTGGCGTAGAGCGCGTCGCCCATCAGTACGCTGGCCAGGCGCTGCGCGTCGATGAAACTGACGCGGTCGGTGCCCAGCGTTTCCTCGAGTTGCCGTTGCAGGCCGGCCTGCGGGAAGCGCCAGTCGCGGTTGCGGGTGAATTCGGCGGTCGGTGTGGCGGTGCAGTTGACGATGGCGCGGGTGTGGCCTTCGAGCATTTTCGCGCAGGCTTCGGGACTGGCGCTGACGACCAGGTCGCCGCCCAGGATGGCGTCGGCTTCGCCGGTGGCGATGCGGGCGGCGTGGATGTCGGCGGGGCGGTCGGCAATGCGCAGGTGCGAGAAGACGGCGCCGTATTTCTGCGCCAGTCCGGTCATGTCCAGCGTCGACACGCCCTTGCCGTCGAGGTGGGCGGCCATGCCGAGCAGGGCGCCGAGGGTGATCACACCCATGCCGCCGACACCGGTGATCAGCAGGTTGTACGGTTGCGTGGTCGACGGCAGGGTGGGTAGCGGCAGGCTGGCCCAGCCGTCATGCTGGGTCGCAGCGGCCTTCTTGGGGCGAGCGCCAGCGACAGTCACGAAACTCGGACAGAAGCCCTTGAGGCAGGACAGGTCCTGATTGCAGGCCGACTGGTCGATCTGGCGTTTGGTGCCGAAATCGGTTTCGACCGGGACCACCGACAGGCAGTTGGATTGCACCGAACAGTCGCCGCAGCCTTCGCAGACATCCTCGTTGATCACGACACGCTGGCTGGCGGCCGGCATCTTGCCGCGCTTGCGCCGGCGCCGGGCCTCGGTGGCGCAGACCTGATCGTATATCAGGATGGAGACGCCGGGAAAATCGCGCAGCTCGCGTTGAACTGCGTCGAGTTCGTCACGGTGGCGGACCGGAACGTTCGGGGCAAGGTCGGTGATGTCGGCGTATTTCTCCGGCTCGGCGGCGACGATGACCATCTTGCCGACGCCCTCGGCCTCCAGTTGCCGGGTGATCCGGGCGACGCTCAAGACGCCGTCCACCGGCTGGCCGCCGGTCATGGCGACGGCGTCGTTGTAGAGGATCTTGTAGGTGATCGGCACTTTCGCCGCGATCGATTGCCGGATGGCCAGCAAGCCGGAGTGGAAGTAGGTGCCGTCGCCGAGGTTGGCGAAGATGTGCTTTTCCTCGGTGAATGGCGCCTGGCCGACCCAGGGCACGCCTTCGCCGCCCATGTGGGTGAAGGTCGAGGTCGACCGGTCCATCCAGGTCACCATGTAGTGGCAGCCGATGCCGGCGACGGCGCGCGAACCTTCCGGCAGCTTGGTGGACGTGTTGTGCGGGCAGCCCGAGCAGAAATGCGGCTTGCGCTCGGCCAGCACGATCGGGGTTCTAGCGGCTTGCTGCTTGTCTTCGATCAGCTTCAGCCGCGCTGCGATGGTCGGTGAGGTGAAGAAGCGGCCGATGCGCCGGGCGATGACGCGGGCGATGCTGGCCACCGGCAGTTCGCCGGCGGCCGGCAGCAGCCAGTCGCTGTGCGCCAGGTAGCCGCCGTCGCCTTCGACGGTCCATTCGCCTTTCTCGTCGAATTTGCCGACGATGCGCGGGCGCACGTCGTCGCGCCAGTTGTATAGCTCTTCCTTCAGCTGGTATTCGAGCAGCTGGCGCTTTTCCTCGACGACCAGGATCTCTTCCAGCCCTTCGGCGAAGTGGCGCACGCCTTCCGGTTCCAGCGGCCAGACCATGCCGACCTTGTACAGACGGATGCCGATCTGCGCGGCGAGCGCCTCGTCGATGCCGAGTTCGTCGAGGGCCTGGCGCACGTCAAGGTAGCTCTTGCCGGCGGTGAGGATGCCGAGCCGGGGCGCCGGCGAATCGATGATCACCCGGTCAAGCCGGTTCGCCCGGCAGTAGGCCAGCGCCGCATAAAGCTTGTGGTTGAGCAGGCGGGCTTCCTGGACCAGCGGTGGATCCGGCCAGCGGATGTTGAGGCCGTCGGGCGGCAGGCTGAAATCGGTCGGGATTTTGATGTCGACCGCGCTCGGGTCGATACTCACCGAGGCCGAGGTCTCGACCGTGTCGGCCAGCGCCTTGAACGCCACCCAGCAACCGGAATAGCGGCTCATTGCCCAGCCGTGCAGGCCGAAGTCGAGGTATTCCTGCACGTTGGCCGGATAGAGCACCGGCATCATCACCGCCTTGAAGACGTGCTCGGTCTGATGCGGCAGGGTCGAGGATTTGGCCGCGTGATCGTCGCCGGCAATCACCAGCACGCCGCCGTGTCTGGCCGTGCCGGCAGCGTTGGCGTGGCGGAAGACGTCGCCGCAGCGGTCCACGCCCGGCCCCTTGCCGTACCACATGCCGAACACGCCGTCGTACTTGGCGCCCGGGAACAGGCCGACCTGCTGGCTGCCCCAGACGGCGGTGGCAGCGAGGTCTTCATTGACGCCGGGTTGGAAGGTGATGTGATGCTCGGCCAGGTGCGCCTTGGCCTTCCACAGGCCGAGATCAAGGTTGCCGAGCGGGCTGCCGCGGTAGCCCGAGATGAAACCGGCGGTGTTGAGGCCGGCGGCGAGGTCGCGTTCGCGCTGCAGCATCGGCAGGCGGATCAGTGCCTGGGTGCCGGTCAGGAAGACGCGGCCGCTGTGGCGGGTGTATTTGTCGTCCAGGGTCGCGGATAGCGACGCCGGCAAATCGGGCTTGCCCATGTTTGTCTCCATTTATGCGGCCTTGTGGGCCGATTGCTGTATTCCCGAACACCGGGGATGGTGGTTTTCGGAATCTGGAGATTGGAGTATCGGTGCGCGAGGATGGTTCGTGCAAGCGCCGCGGCGGGCGAAATTTCGTCTTGACGTTGGACTATGTGTATGCGCAGAATCGTTACCTGTTGTTTCCAACACCCTTCCCCCATTCAGGAGACCTACCGATGCAAGCCAAGCTTTCCGTAGCAGCCCTTTCCGTAGCAGCAGCCTTCGCTCTTTCCGCCTGTGGTCAGAAGGAAGCGCCCGCCCCCGTCGCCGCGCCGGCCGCCCCGGAAACCAAGCCTGAAATCGTCGTCAAGCTCGGCCACGTCGCGCCGATGACCGGCCCGCAAGCTCACCTGGGCAAGGACAACGAAAGCGGCGCCTTGCTCGCCGTCGAAGAACTCAACGCACAGGGTCTGGAAATCGGCGGTGCCAAGGTCAAGTTCCAGCTGGTCTCGGAAGACGACCAGGCCGATCCGAAGCAGGGCACCATCGTTGCCCAGAAGCTGATCGACGCCAAGGTCAATGGCGTGGTCGGCCACCTCAATTCCGGTACCACCATCCCGGCTTCCAAGTTGTACTTCGATGCCGGCCTGCCGCAGGTTTCGCCGTCGGCAACCAATCCGAAGTACACGCAGCAGGGCTTCGCCACGGCTTTCCGTGTGATGGCCAACGACATCCAGCAAGGCAAGGTGCTCGGCGAGTTCGCCGCCAAGCAGGGCGTCAAGACCGTCGCCATCATCGATGACCGTACCGCCTACGGTCAGGGTCTCGCCGACGAATTCCGCAAGGCTGCCGAGGCCGCCGGCCTGAAGGTCGTCGCCAATGAATACACCAACGACAAGGCGACCGACTTCAAGGCCATCCTGACCAAGATCAAGTCGACCAAGGCCGAACTGGTCTTCTACGGCGGCATGGACGCCCAGGGCGGTCCGCTGGTCAAGCAGATGAAGGATCTCGGCATCAAGGCCAAGTTCCTCGGCGGCGACGGCGTGTGTACGCCGGAATTCATGAAACTGGGCGGTCCGGCTGCCGATGGCGAATACTGCTCGCTGCCGGGCGTGCCGCTGGAGCAACTGGCCAAGGGTCCGGAGTTCAAGAGCAAGTTCGAAGCCAAGTTCGGTTACCAGATCCAGCTCTACGCACCGAACGCCTACGATGCGGTGATGGTCATTGCCGATTCGATGAAGCGCGCAGGTTCCGTCGAGCCGGCCGCTTATCTGCCGGAGATCGCCAAGACCAAGATGGAAGGGGTCAGCGGCAATATCGAATTCGACCAGTTCGGCGACCTGACCAGCGGCGCAATTACCCTGTACCAGTACCAGGGCGGCGCACTGAACTACGTCGAGACCCTGGGTGGCGCCCCGGTTGCCCCGGCCGCCGAGGCTCCCGCCGCACCGACAGCACCGGCAGCACCGGTCGAAGAGAAGAAGTAAGCAGCCAGTCTGCACCAGGAAACGGCACCGCAAGGTGCCGTTTCCATATCCCGGTCTCAACGGATTCAAAATGGATATTTTCCTTCAACAGATCATCAACGGCCTGGTCCAGGGCAGCATCTACGCGCTGGTCGCGCTGGGCTACACCATGGTCTACGGCATCATGGGGCTGATCAATTTCGCCCACGGCGAAGTCGTCATGATCGGTGCGCTGATCAGCATCACCGTGACCAGTACCCTGGCCGCCGCCGGCATGCCGCTCGGACTCGCCGGCCTGTTCGGGCTGGTCGCCGCCATGCTGACCTGCATGGCGCTCGGCTGGAGCCTTGAACGTATCGCCTACCGCCCGCTGCGCGGTTCGCCCCGGTTAACGCCCCTGATCACGGCGATCGGTATGTCGATCGTCCTGCAGAACCTGGCGATGATCTTCTGGGGGCGCAATTACATGACCTTCCCGCCGCTGCTGCCCAAGGTCAATTTCGAATTTGCCGGCACCCATTTCACGCTGGTCCAGGTCGTCATCGTGCTGTTGTCGGCGGCGCTGATGGCCGGTCTGGTCTTCCTCGTCTATCGCACCAAGCTCGGCATGGCCATGCGCGCCACCGCCCAGAACCCGGCCGTGGCCAGCCTGATGGGGGTCAATATCAACCGCGTCATCGCCTCGGCCTTCGTCATCGGCTCGGCGCTGGCTGCCGTCGCCGGCGTCATGGTCGGCAGCTACTACGAAATCGCCCACTACCAGATGGGCTTCATGCTTGGCCTCAAGGCCTTCACCGCGGCCGTCCTTGGCGGTATCGGCAACCTTGCCGGGGCGATGGCCGGCGGTATCCTGCTCGGCATCATCGAGGCGCTGGGTGCCGGCTATATCGGCGACTTCACCGGCGGTTTCCTCGGCAGCCATTACCAGGACATCTTTGCCTTCATCGTGCTGATCGTCGTGCTGATGTTCAAGCCTTCCGGGCTGTTCGGTGAAAAGACGGGAGACCGCGCATGAAGAACTGGCTTTCCCCCAAATCGATGACCGGCATCGCGCTGATTGCCATCGCCCTGATCGTCCTCCCGCACGTGGTTGGCATGGGCGGGCAGGCGTGGGTACGCATCCTCAATTTCGCCATCCTCTATGTCTTCCTGGCGCTCGGCCTGAACATCGTCGTCGGCTTTGCCGGTCTGCTCGATCTCGGCTACATCGCTTTCTACGCGGTCGGCGCCTATACCTGGGCGTTGCTTGCCAGTCCGCATTTCGGCCTGCATTTCCCGGTCTGGGCGATCCTGCCGATCGGGGCCCTGATGGCCTGTGTTTTCGGCGTCCTGCTTGGTTCACCGACGCTCAAGTTGCGCGGCGATTATCTGGCCATCGTCACACTGGGTTTCGGCGAAATCATCCGCATCTTCCTCAACAACCTGAATTCGCCGGTCAATATCACCAACGGGCCGCAGGGCATCACCCTGATCGATCCGGTCAAGGTCGGCGATTTCAGTTTTGCCGGAACCTCGCAGATATTCGGCATGACCATGACCGGGCCGCAGAAGTATTACTACCTGCTGGTCGCGCTGGCGCTGCTGGTCATCATCATCAACGTCCGCCTGCAGCACTCGCGTATCGGCCGCGCCTGGCAGGCGATCCGCGAAGACGAGATCGCGGCCAAGGCGGTCGGCATCAACACCCGCAACATCAAGCTGCTGGCGTTTGCCATGGGCGCCTCGTTCGGCGGCATCGCCGGTGGCATCTTCTCGGCCATGCAGGGCTTCGTTTCGCCGGAGAGCTTCTCGCTGATCGAGTCGATCATGGTCCTGGCGATGGTCGTGCTCGGCGGCATGGGGCATATTCCCGGGGTCATCCTCGGCGCCGTGCTGCTGACCTTCCTGCCCGAAGTGCTGCGTTACGCGGTGACGCCGGTGCAGATGGCGCTGTTCGGCAAGATTCTGGTCGATCCGGAAAGTCTGCGCATGCTGGTCTTCGGGCTGGCGCTGGTGCTGGTGATGCGCTTCAAGCCGGCCGGCCTGTGGCCGTCACCAGAGCGTAGCCGGGAATTGAGCGAAAAGCCGGTGGAGGTCGTCAAATGAGCGACATCCTCCTGCAGGCCAATGCCGTGGCCAAGCATTTCGGTGGGGTCAAGGCCCTGCGTGACGTCAGCCTGTCGATCCGGCGCGGTGAAGTCTATGGCCTGATCGGCCCGAACGGTGCCGGCAAGACGACCTTCTTCAACTGCATGACCGGACTCTACATTCCGGATGGCGGCGGTTTCACCTTCGACGGCGTGGCGCTGCAGGCTGACGCGCCGCATCGCGCGGCCGAACTCGGCATTGCGCGGACCTTCCAGAACATCCGCCTGTTCGGCAACATGACGGCGCTGGAAAACGTCATGGTCGGCCGCCACGTCCGGACCAAGGCCGGCGTCTTCGGCGCGATGTTCCTCAACCGGGCAACGCGCGACGAGGAAGCGGCGATCCGCCAGCGAGCTGTCGAGCTGCTGCACTACGTCGATATTGCCGACCGTGCCGACGACCTGGCCAAGAATCTTTCCTACGGTGATCAGCGCCGGCTGGAAATCGCCCGCGCGCTGGCCACCGAGCCCAAGCTCCTGTGCCTCGACGAGCCGGCGGCCGGCATGAATGCCACCGAGACCGAGGAACTGCGCGTGCTGATCGAAGGCATCCGCAAGGACGGGACGACGGTGTTGTTGATCGAACACGATGTGAAACTGGTCATGGGCCTGTGCGACCGTGTCGCCGTGCTCGACTACGGCGCGCTGGTGATCGAGGATGTGCCCGCCGTGGTGCAGAAGGATCCGCGTGTCATCGAAGCTTACCTGGGGGCGTGAATGCTTGAAGTAACGGGACTCCACGTCGCCTATGGCGGCATTCAGGCGGTGCGCAGCATCACCTTTCACGTGAACGAAGGCGAAACCGTCGCCCTGATCGGGGCCAACGGTGCCGGCAAGACGACCACGCTGAAAGCCATCTCGCGGATGGTCGGGGCAACTGGCGACGTCCATTTCTGCGGCGAGAAGATACTCGGCATCTCGCCGCACGAAATCATCCGCAAGGGCATCGCGCTGGTGCCCGAGGGCCGCGGCGTTTTCCCGCGCCTGTCGGTGCTGGAAAACCTGCGCATGGGCGCCTTTGTCCGTGACGACAAGGCGGCCATCGCCGACGACATCGAGCGCATGTATGCCTATTTCCCCCGCCTGAAGGAACGTGCCGACCAGTTGGCCGGCACGCTTTCGGGCGGCGAACAGCAGATGCTGGCCATCGGTCGGGCGCTGATGAGCCGGCCGAAGATGCTGCTGCTCGACGAACCGTCGATGGGTCTGGCGCCGATCATGGTGCAGAAGATCTTCGAGGTCGTTCGCAACGTTGCTGCCGCCGGCATGACCATCCTGCTGATCGAGCAGAATGCCAAGCTGGCGCTGGAATCGAGCCAGCGGGCCTATGTGCTGGAAAGCGGCGAAATCACCCTGAACGGCGACTCGGCCGAGCTGCTGCACGATCCCAAGGTCAAGGCCGCCTATCTCGGCGAATGAGTCAGCGCCGCCCGCCCGGCGGCGTGCAATGTGCTGACAGTATTTCACTGACGGTCCGCGCGGGGGTGCCGAGGCAAGCAGGTGCTTGTTACCTTCGGGCAACAATACATGTCTGAAGGCTGGGAAAAAGGGATTGAGCGGTTGTTGGTAACAGTGTGACGCGACAAAATGCGTCGCGAGTTACAAAATCCCTTTTCATCAGACGCAAGAACCCTGTCGTCCGGCCTGATTTCCCATATGTACGCCCTTGCCTACGAGCGCATTACCGCGCTCTATGCGATCACTGCTGATCACCAGACCGCCTTGAGCGAAAAGCTCAGTGCGCTTCTCGATCTCGGGCGGCAGACATTCGAACTGGATTATTCCTGTGTCGCACGCATTGCCGATGACACCTATGAGGCGATTGCCACTTCGCCGGCCCCGGGGTTGCTCGCGTCGGGTGACTGCCTGCCGCTGTTGCGAACCTATTGCAGCCGCACCATCGTTTCCCCCGAACCGATCGGCTTTGACCGTGCTACCGGGTCGGATTGGGAGAAGCACCCCTGTTTCCAGAAATTCCGTCTTGAGGCCTACCTCGGCGCGCGTATCCTGGTCGAAGAAAAGCCCTGGGGAACGCTGAGTTTTTCGAGCCGGGAGCGTGTCGATCGTCAGCATCCGCGCGAGGATTTTCTCTTCATCAAGCTGATGGCGCAGTGGATCGGTCATGAACTCGAACGGGAAATGCACGTCAGCAACGCCGACCGCCTCAAGGAATCGCAGAAGACGCTGGAAATCCAGGCAGCACTGGCCCGAGCCAGCGAAATCAGCCAGAGCATTGTGCACGCCATCGGCGAGGGCGTAGTTGGTGTCGATGACGCCGTGCCGCACCGTATCCGCTTTCTCAATCCGGCTGCGCAGGAATTGCTTGGTGTTGAAGAGGGCGAGGTCATCGGCCAGCCCTTGACCGATGTCATTCGTCGCTTTCCCGATGCGCCGGGGCAAACGGAGTGTCTGCTCAGCCGCCTGGTGCACGGGCAGACCTTCGAGTGCATGATTTCCGCACCGGGCCGGGAGATGCCGTTTCCGGCGCAATTCGTCTCCTCGCACACGCTCGACGACAGCGGTCTGGTTGTCCTGACGGTGCAGGATGTCAGCAGCCGTTGGGAGGCCGCAGAGCAACTGCGTCTGGCCGAGCAGGTTTTCGAGTACAGCCCGGAAGCCATTCTGGTGACCGATGGCGACGGCACCATCCTGCGCGTCAATCCGGCCTTCACCTTGATCACCGGCTATCCGCCGGAAGACGCCATCGGCCGCAATCCGCGCATTCTCCGTTCGGATCGCCACGACGAGGCCTTTTATCGCGAGATGTGGCGCAGCCTGGCCGACGAGGATCACTGGCACGGTGAAATCTGGGATCGGCGCAAGAACGGGCAGGTCTATCCGAAATGGTTGTGCATCAACGCGGTGCGAATGGCGCAGGGCAATACCCGTTATGTCGCCTTGTTTGCGGATATTTCCGAACGCAAGGCGCACGAGGACCGGATCGATTACCTGGCCCGCCACGATGCGCTGACCGGCCTGGCCAACCGCCGCCTGCTTGACGATCGCTTTGCCAAGCTGGCGGCTGCGGCGCGCCGTAGCGATGAGGGCGTGGCCTTGCTGCTGATCGATCTGGACCGCTTCAAGCAGGTCAATGACAGCCTCGGTCATCAGGTCGGCGACCAGTTGCTGGTCGAGGTGGCGCGTCGCCTCAACGTCAGCATACGTGCCGGGGACACGGTCGCCCGTCTTGGCGGCGACGAGTTCGTGGTCCTGCTCGCCGGCATCAAGACGCATCGCGATGTGATCCCGGTTGCGGAAAAGATACAGGCCGCACTGACGCAGCCGGTACAGACCCCATTGCACCTGCTGCATACCTCGCCGAGTATCGGCGTCAGCCTGTATCCCTGGGATGGGGAAGATCTCGACAGCCTGCTGCAGGCCGCCGATATCGCCATGTATCAGGTCAAGGCTGCCGGCAGGAACGCCTGGATGTTCTTCGAGGCCCAGATGAACGAGGAGGTGAGCATCCGTCACCGTCTGGAGAGCGATCTGCGTACGGCGCTTGAGCGCGGCGAGTTCCAGCTGCATTACCAGCCGCAGTTCGATGTCGGCGGGGGCGAAGTGCATGCCTGGGAAGCCTTGTTGCGCTGGCAGCATCCCGTGCACGGCTGGATCGAGCCGTGCGATTTCATCCCGGTTGCCGAGGATATCGGTCTGATCATCCCGCTCGGGGAATGGGTGCTGGCGGCGGCCTGCCGGGAAGCCGTCAACTGGGGTGGGCAGCGGCGGGGCAATGAGCGTCTGGCGGTCAATGTTTCAGCGCGTCAGCTGGAGCAGGGCGATCTGGCCGAAGTGGTGGCCAGGGTGTTGCGCGAAAGCGGGCTGGCAGCGGAACGTCTGGAACTGGAGTTGACCGAAAGCGCGTTGATGAGCAACACGCCGAAGGTGCAGCAAACCCTGCGCGATCTCAAGGCGCTGGGCGTGCATTTGACCCTCGACGATTTCGGTACCGGCTATTCCTCGCTGGCCTATCTGAGCACCTTCACCGTGGACCGGCTGAAAATCGACCGGTCGTTCATGCGCGATATCGAAAACAAACCGAACAATGCGGCCATCATTCTGGCTGTTGTCGCCCTGGCCAAGGCGCTGGGCCTGGAAGTCGTCGCCGAAGGCGTGGAAACCCTTCAGCAAAGGGCCTTTCTGGCCGGCAATGGCTGCCTGAAAGCGCAAGGGTTCCTGTATGCCAGACCGATGCCGGCAGGGTTGGTGGCTGGATTCATGCCGGGTGCACAATAACCCTATTAATGAAATAGTTAGCCATGCAACGCATTCTCATTTAGTGTGGAGCTGGATGCGACGCGTTTCACTAAGCGCCGGGACACCCCAGTCAAGGGAGATGGACCGATGAAAAAGAAAAGCAATGGCCAGTATCTGGAAAGCAGCCGACGTGGCGAGATTCTTGTTGCCGCAGCCGCGCTGTTCCGGGCCAAGGGTTACGAGGCAAGCACCATCCGCGATATCACCACGGCGGTCGGCATCGGCTCGGGTTCGACCTTTTGCCATTTTCGTAGCAAGCGCGAGATTCTCGACGCCGTCGCCATCGAGGGCATGCGCCACGTGCTGGCCGGCGCCGAGACGGTGGCCAATCAAGACCTGACACCGGAAAATTGTCTGAAAGTGTTGATCCGCCAGCACATCGGCTTCCTGCACGATCCGCCGTCACGGGATTTCGTGACGGTGCTGCTCTATGAAACGCGGGCACTGTCGGCCGGGGCCAAAAAGGAAGTGATGCGCCTGATGGCGCTTTACGAAGACATCTGGAAGGCCTGCCTGCAGGGGCTGGTGCCTGTTTCGAACGGCCGGCTGCGCGGTGCGGTCAGCGATTCGCTGTTGCATCGCCTGCTCTTCGGTGCGCTGAATTGGAGCGTGCATTGGTATTCGCCCGACGATGACCTGCCGCCTGAAGTGCTTGCGGAAGCGCTGGCCGAACTGGTGCTGCCGGCCATGCGCGGGAGCGCTGAATCAGAAGTTATCGGCCGCTCAGCAACTTGACGCCGAAAGCGATCAGCGCGGCGCCGGCGAGTTTCTCCAGCACCCGTGCGGCCGGTGTGCCGCCCTGCAGGCGAGCGCCGAACCAGCGGGCGATGGCGATCGCCGTGATGCAGTAGAGCAAAGTCAGCACGGCGATGCTCGCGGCCATGAAGGCAAAGGTGAGCAGGCCGAGGTGGCGTGCCGGATCGACGAAAAGCGGAAAGAAGGCCATGTAGAAGACGATGGCCTTCGGGTTCAACAGCGTGATCATCATCGCCTGGCGCAGGTAGTGGCGCGGCTTGATGTCGAGGATCGGTGCCGCACCCGGTCTGGCCATCAGCATCCGGCCGCCGAGCCAGGCCAGGTAGGCGGCGCCGCCCCACTGGATGGCGGTGAAGATCGCCGGGTGCGCGGCCAGCGCCGCAGCGACGCCGGCGACGGCCAGCCACATCAGCACCTGGTCGCCAAGGATGACGCCGAGGGTTGCCGCCAGCCCGCCACGCACGCCGCCCTTGGCGGTCGAGGTCAGCAGCGCCAGATTGCCCGGGCCGGGAATGGCCAGGAAAATCAGCACGGCAACCACGAAGGCGCCATAGTCGGCGACGCCGAACATGCTCAGGTCGCCGAGAAGGTGAAGGCGTCGGAGAAGAACTCTTCCTCCGGCAGGCCGCATTCGCCGACGAAATCCTTGCGGGCGACATCGATCATCACCGGCGAGCCGCAGGCATAGACCTGGAAGCCCGACAGATCGGGGAAATCGGCGACCACGGCGCGGTGGACGAAGCCGGTGCGGCCCTGCCAGTCATCACCGGCAGCCGGTTCCGAGAGCACCGGCACATAGTGGATGTTGGCGTGGGCGTTGGCCCAGGTGGCGGGCAGGGCCTCCTGGTAGAGGTCGACGCGCGCCTTGGCGCCCCAGTAGATGTACAGCGGATGCGGGTAGCCGTCGGCGATGGCCTGCTCGACGATGGCCTTGATCGGCGCGAAGCCGGTGCCGCCTGCCAGCAGGATGACCGGCTTGGCGGCTTCGTTGTGCAGGTAGAAGCCGCCGTGCGGGCCACTGAACCGCATGATGTCGCGTTCCTTCATGGTGGTGAATACCTGCTCGGTGAAGAAGCCGCCGGGTACGTGGCGAATGTGCAGTTCGAGCAGCTTGCCGTCGCCGGGCGCATTGGCCAGCGAGAAGCTGCGTTTGCGGCCGTCCTTGAGCAGGATGTCGATGTACTGGCCGGCGAGGAACTGCAGGTTCTCGTTGGCCGGCAGGCGCAGGAACATCTCGATTACGTCCGGCGCCAGCTTGTTCATCTTCTCGATCCGCGCCGGCAGCGTCTTGACCGGGATGTCGTGCGCCGAGCGCAACTGCTTGCATTCGATGACCAGGTCGGTGGTTGCCCGGGTGCAGCAGTAGAGCGCCAGGCCAGCAGCCTTGTCTTCGTCGGAAAGCTGGGATTTGCCATGATCGACGCTGCCTTCGAGCACCTGCCCCTTGCAGGCGCCGCAGGCCCCGTCCTTGCACCCGTAGGGCATGGTCAGCCCTTGCCGTAATGCGGCATCGAGCAGGGATTCATCGGCTTCGGCCTCAAACTGGCGGCCGCTCGGCTGGACTGTGACTTGGTAGCGCATCGGTTCCCCTTGGTCGTCGGCTACAATGCCGGCGTGCAAAAAATCCTGATCGTCGGCAGCGGGGACGTCGCCCGCCGCATCCTTGCCCAACTCGCCCCGCAATACCGGGTATTCGCCCTGGTGCGCAATGCCGGACGCGCCGCCGAGTGGCGCCGTGGCGGCGCCGTGCCGGTGTCCGGTGATCTCGACGCACGCCACAGCCTGGATCGCCTGGGCGGCCTGGCCGACATCGTCCTGCATCTGGCGCCGCCGCCAACGACTGGCGAAAACGACACCCGCACCCGCCATCTGCTGGCCGCGCTGGACAAGGCACAAAGTCTACCACGGCGCCTGATTTACGTAAGCACGACAGGGGTTTACGGCGACTGTGCCGGCGCCCTGATCGACGAGACGCGGCGCCTCGCCGCCGACAATCCGCGCGCCCGACGCCGCGTCGATGCCGAACGGCAGTTGCGTGCCTGGGGGCGGCGCCGTGGCGTCGCCGTCAGCATCCTGCGCGCGCCCGGGATCTACGCTGCCGATCGCCTGCCGCTGGAACGCCTGGAAAAGCGCCTGCCGGCGCTGGTCGAGGCCGACGACGTGTACACCAATCACATCCACGCCGACGATCTGGCTGCTGCCTGCCGCGCGGCAATGCGGCGCGGCGGCGCCAATCGGGCCTACAATGTGGTCGATGATTCCTGCCTGAAAATGGCCGACTACTTCGACCGGGTTGCCGATGCCTTCGCCTTGCCGCGTCCGCCGCGCCTGCCCCGGTCGGAACTGGCCGCTGCGGTGTCGGCGGTGCAGTTGTCGTTCATGCGCGAATCGCGGCGCATCGGCAATCGTCGCCTGAAAACAGAATTAAAACCGAGCCTTGCCTACCCAACCGTCGAGGTCGGGATTGCCGAGGCCGTCTCAAGGAGAAACGCATGCTTGTTCTGAAGACCCTGCACATCTGGATGGTCATTTCCTGGTTCGCCGGCCTGTTCTACTTGCCGCGCATCTATGTGAACCTGGCGATGGTGCCGGCCGACAGCGTCGCTGAGCGCGACCGTCTGCTGCTGATGGCGGGCAAGCTGTACAAGTTCATGACGCCGCTCGGCGCCCTTGCCGTGGCGACCGGGCTGTGGCTGTGGTTCGCCTACGGCTTCACCGGCGCCTGGCTGCACGCCAAGACCACACTGGTTTTCGTGCTGCTGGCTTATCACCTGTATTGCGGCCGGCTGCTCAAGGAATTCGCCCATGGCCGCAACACGCGCTCGCACGTCTGGTTCCGTTTTTTCAATGAAGTGCCGGTGGTGATCCTGCTGGTGGTCCTCTTCCTCGTCGTTCTCAAGCCCTTCTGACATGAATAAATATTTCGCCATCTGCCCGCGCGGCCTTGAAGAACTGCTGCTTGAAGAACTGCGCGGCGTCGGCGCCGACGACCTGCAGACGACGCACGGCGGCGTGCATTTTTCCGGTGACTGGTCGGTTTGCTACCGCGCCAATCTCGAATCGCGGCTGGCCACGCGCATCCTCTGGCATATCGTCACCGGGCCGTACGTCAAGGAAGACGACATCTACCGCCTGGCCGTGCGCCAGTTGTGGCCCAATCATTTCGCCGTGTCGCGGACGATGCGCGTGGTGACGACAGCGATCAAGTGCCCGCTCAAGTCGCTCGATTTCGTCACACTGCGCGTCAAGGATGCCGTCTGCGACCGCTTCCGCGAAGATCTCGGCGAGCGTCCGAACATCGAGACGCGCAACCCCGACGTCAGCATTCACGTCTTCCTGACCGAGAACACCTGCACGCTGTACCTCGATACTTCGGGGCAGCCGCTGTGGCAGCGCGGTTTCCGCAAGGCCAGCGTCGATGCGCCGCTGAAGGAAAACCTCGCCGCCGGCATCCTCAAGCTGAGCGGCTGGCAGCCGGGCATGCCGCTGATCGACCCGATGTGCGGCAGCGGCACCTTCCTGCTCGAAGCCGTGCAGGTCGCGCTCGACCGCGCGCCGGGTCTGGATCGCGGCTTTGCCTTCGAACTGCTGAAGAAATTCGATGCCCTGGCTTGGGCCGGCATCCGCGCCGCCGCCGAAGCCCGGGTCAAGCCCGCCGAGCGTATGGACATCCGCGGCTGGGACAACGACGATCGCGCCGTGCGCGCCACCCGGCGCAACCTGCAGGAAGCCGGGTTCGGCAACATCGTTACGGTTGACCAGGGCGATATCCTGGAAATCGCCCCGCTCAACGAGACCGGCATCCTCGTGACCAATCCGCCCTACGGCGAACGCATCGGCGAACAGGACGAACTGGCGGCCTTCTACCCGCAACTGGGGACGGCGCTGAAACGCAACTGGGCCGGCTGGAATTGTTTCTTCTTCACTGCCGACCTGCGTCTGCCCAAGCTGGTCGGCTTGAAGCCGAGCCGCAAGACACCGCTGTTCAATGGACCGCTCGAGTGCCGCTTGTTCGAGATCCGCATGGTGGCAGGGAGCAATCGCAAGGTTTGAATGCTGCGCTGCGGCATGGAAGGTGTTTGATTCTCCCGGGGTTTCCGCAGACAATGCGGATCGACTTCGGTCGAGATCAAAAAACAAAACTCAGGAGAACAGCATGTCCGTCCAGTCCCTCTATCAGTCCAAACGCATGTCCGCAGCAGACGCCATCCAGGTGCTCAAGGATGGCGATACCATCGTCGTCCCCACCGGTGTTGGTGAACCGCCCAGCCTGCTGACCGCGCTCTCGGATGCGCGCCGCAACTATCGTGACATCAAGGTGTCGCAGATTCTGCCGCTGCGTAAGTATGGCTACATCGACCCGGAAACCACGGCTCATGTCCGCCATAGCGCCTACTTCTTCGGTGGCGCGACCCGTCCGGGCGGCCAGGAAGGTTGGGTCGACTTCGTTCCGGCTTACTTCTCGGAACTGCCGATGCTGATCAAGCGTGGCCTGACGCCGTCGGAAGTGGTGTTCTCGATGGCCTCGCCGATGGATGAGCACGGTTTCTTCTCGCTGTCGCTGGCGCCGGACTACACCATGGCCGCCATCGAAAAGGCGCGCGCCGTCGTGCTTGAAGTCAATCCCAATGTGCCGTTCGCCAATGGCGATTGCCACATCCACATTTCCCAGGTCGCCGCCCTGACCGAAAGCAGCGACCCGCTGCTTGAAGTCGGCCTGCCCAAGATCGGCCCGGTCCAGGAAGCTATCGGTAGCTACGTCGCCGAGATGATTCCCGACGGCGCAACGCTGCAGATCGGCTACGGCGGCATTCCCGACGCCGTGGTCATGCAGTTGACCAACAAGCACGACCTTGGCATCCATACCGAAATGGTCGGTGACGGCATCATGACGCTGGTCGAAGCCGGCGTTGTGAACAACCTGAAGAAGAACTACCACCGCGGCAAGATGCTGGCGACCTTCGCGCTCGGCTCGAAGAAGCTGTACGACTTCATGCACCGCAACCCGGCGCTGGAAATGCACCCGGTCGATTTCACCAACGACCCCTATCTGGCCGGCAAGAACGACAACCTGCACTGCATCAACGCCACCATGCAGATCGACTTCATGGGCCAGTGCGGTTCCGAAAGCCTCGGCGCCAAGCCCTACTCGGGTACCGGCGGTCAGGCCGACTTCGTCCGCGCCGCCAACCGCTCGAACGGTGGCAAGGCCTTCATCGTGCTGCCGTCGACGGCCAAGGATGACACCATCTCGCGCATCGTCCCGACGCTGACGCCGGGCACGCATGTGTCGACCAGCAAGAACGACATCAACTACGTCGTCACCGAACACGGCGTCGCCCAGTTGCGTGGCAAATCGGCCAAGCAGCGCTGCGAAGCGCTGATTGCCATCGCGCACCCGAATTTCCGTGCGGAATTGCGTGAAGCGGCGAAGAAGATGAACCTGCTGTGAGGCGCTGATGCACCTGCAAAAGCGCTTTTCCGACCAGGAACTGGAGCAGATCGTCGAAGAAGCGACGATCTACATGTGCGCTTGCCCGGGGCAGGTGGCGGTGCAGTTGCGCAGTCTGCGCGAACTGTTTCGCTACCAGAGTCGCTGTGAGATCGAGCCTGGTAACGATCTCAGGGTGCATCGAACCATTGCCGAAGCGACCCTGCGCGCCCATGCACTGATGGAAGAGTGCATGGAGCGCGTCCTGGAGATCGAGGGCTGGGACCGGACCACGCTGAAAATGCCGGAAGGCTTGCGGCGCAAGCGGACGGAGATGATCGAACGCGACGAGGGAATGTAGTCGCTTACAAATTGTAGCAATCCGGTGCTGTCGGCCGGGGCGCTTGTCGTCTAAGCTGATCACTCAACAAGGTGATTCCCGGCATGCGAACTTCCCGCTTCCTGCTGCTTTTTCTCTGCTTGTCCGTACTGGTCGGCCAGGACGCCTGGGCGCATCCGCCGCGAACCAGTGTCGGCATCGTCTTTGGCCCGATGTGGGGGCCGTTCTGGTATCCCCAGCCCTGGCCACCCTATCCGCCGCCGGTGGTCGTCGCACCGCCCCCGCCGCCGGTCTATATCGAGCAGGCACCTGCGGTGAATCAGGCCGAAGCTGTCTGGTATTTCTGCCGTAGTGCCGGTGCCTACTACCCGGCGGTCGGGACCTGTGCCGAAGACTGGCTACCTGTCCTGCCCGAAGCTGCCAAGTGAAAGGTCGATCATGAACGCCCCCCGCCTGCTTCCCTTGCTTCCCCTGGCGTTGCTACTTGGCGCCTGCACCGTCATCCCGACCGGGCCGACGGTGATGGTCCTGCCCGGCACCGGACAAAGCATAGAGCGTTTCCGCGCCGACGAAGCCTGGTGCAAGGACGACGCCCTGCGCCAGATCGGTGGAAAAACCGCCAGCGACGCCCGTCGCGAATCGGCGGTGACCAGCGCGGCCGTCGGTACGGCAGTCGGCGCCGTCGCCGGTGCTGCAATCGGTGGCGACAGCCGGGGTGCAGCCGTCGGCGCTGGCTTCGGTCTACTGGCCGGCACGGCTGCCGGTGGTGAATCCGGGCGCAGTTCTGGCGTCGGTACCCAGCAGCAATACGACAACGCTTACATCCAGTGCATGTACGCCAAGGGACACCGTGTCCCGGTCTCGGGCAAGGTCACCTATTCCCAGCCGGTTCGCGCCGTCGACGCCGGCATTCCGCCGCCGCCGCCGGGAAAACCACCCGCACCGCCGCCGGGCGTGCGTTGATTCAGGCGACGCCGGCGCTGTGCGCCTGCTGGTCGGCCCAATAGCTGGAGCGGACCATCGGTGCGCAGGCGGCGCCGGTGAAGCCCATTTTCTTGGCTTCTTCCTCGTACATCTTGAACACGTCCGGATGGACATAGCGCGTCACCGGCAGGTGGTGTCCGGACGGCGCCAGGTACTGGCCGATGGTCAGCATCTCGACGTCGTGGGCGCGCAGATCGCGCATGACTTTCAGGATTTCGTCGTCGGTTTCGCCCAGGCCGACCATCAGGCCGGACTTGGTCGACACGTTCGGGTAGCGCGCCTTGAACTGCTTGAGGAATTCCAGCGAATGCTGGTAGTCGGCGCCGGGGCGGGCCTGCTTGTAGAGGCGCGGCACGGTTTCCATGTTGTGGTTCAGCACGTCGGGCAGGGCGCCGCCGAGGACGTCGAGGGCCACGTCCATGCGGCCGCGGAAGTCAGGGACCAGGGTTTCGACGGTGGTCGTCGGTGACAGCTCGCGGACGTTGCTGATCACGTCGACGAAGTGCTGGGCGCCGCCGTCGCGCAGGTCGTCGCGGTCGACGCTGGTGATCACGACATAACGCAGCTTCAGCGCGGCGACCGATTCGGCGAGTTCGCGCGGTTCGTCCGGGTTGGGCGGTAAAGGCTGGCCGTGGCCGACGTCGCAGAACGGGCAGCGGCGGGTGCAGATGTCGCCAAGGATCATGAAGGTTGCGGTGCCGCGGCCGAAGCATTCGCCGATGTTTGGGCAGGTGGCTTCCTCGCAGACGGTGTGCAGCTTCTTCTCGCGCAGCATGGTCTTGATCTCGCCGAAGCGGCCGGCGCTGTTGCCGGCCTTGACGCGGATCCAATCGGGCTTCCGGAGCGGCTCGGCGACCGGGACGATCTTGATCGGGATGCGCGCGGTCTTCAGTTCGCCCTTTTGCTTGACGCCTTTTTGCTTGGTTTCAGCCATGTTGTTTGTCCAGTTGCTGCAGCAGGTGCTGCGAGAGTTGCTCGCCGGCCTCGTGAGCGGTGAGCGGAATGCCCAGGTCTTTGGTCTGGATGACCTGCAGGCCGGGATAGCCGCAGGGATTGATCGCGGCGAACGGCGACAGGTCCATGTCCACGTTCAGCGAGACGCCATGATACGAGCAGCCGTTGCGGATGCGCAGGCCGAGTGCCGCCACTTTGGCCGGGCCGACATAGACGCCGGGGGCGCCGTCGCGGCGTTCGGCGGTGACGCCGTGAGCGGCGAGCAGGTCGATGACCGCCTGCTCAATGGCGGTAACCAGTTCGCGCACCTTGATCTTCAGCCGCGACAGGTCAAGCAGCAGGTAGATCACCACCTGGCCGGGGCCGTGGTAGGTGACCTGGCCGCCGCGGTCGATCTTGACGGTTGGGATGCCGACGTCGCGCAGGATGTGTTCGGGTTTGCCGGCCTGGCCGAGGGTATAGACCGGCGGATGCTCGACGATCCACAACTCGTCCGGCGTTTCGGCCGTGCGGTTGGCGGTGAAGTCGAGCATGGCCTGGTAGGTCGGCGCGTAGTCGACGCGGCCCAGGCGTTTGACGAGCGGATTCACCTTAGAGGACGACCTTCACCAGCGGATGCGCGGTCAGGTCCATGTACAGCGCGTCGAGTTGCGGTTTCGAGGTGGCGACCACGGTGCAGGTCAGGCTCAGGTAGTTGCCGCCGGAGCTGGCGCGCATTTCCATCGTCGCGCCGTCGAAATCGGGGGCGTGTCTGGTGACGATGGTCAGCACCGCCTGGGCGAGCTCATCGTGCGCTTTACCCATGATCTTCAGGGGAAAGTCGCAGGGAAATTCGAGGAGGGTGTCCTTGTACGAAGCCATCTCAGCCTTTGCGCATTACCGTGTTCTTGAAATCCTGATACCACTGCCACATCCGTTCGCCGACCGGGCCGGGTTTGCCATTGCCGACAGCTTCGCCGTCGAGCGTGGTGATCGCCAGCACTTCCTTGGTCGACGAGGTCATCCAGACCTCGTCGGCGGCGCGAAGTTCCGTTTCGCTGATTTCGCGCACTTCCAGAGGCTGCTGGTGTTGCTGCGCCAGTTCGAGGATCACGTCGTAGGTGATGCCGGGTAGCATCAGTTGCGTCTTCGGCGGCGCGATCAGCAGGCCGTCCTTGACGATGAAGATGTTCGATGCCGCCCCTTCCTTCATGAAGCCGTCGCGGATCAGCAGGGCTTCGGCACAGCCCTGGTCGACTGCCTGCTGGCGGGCGAGTACGTTGGCCAGCAGCGAGATGACCTTGAGGTCGCAACGGCGCCAGCGCAGGTCGGGCACGGTGATCGCGGCAACGCCGCGGGCGCGCACATCGGCCGGTGTCGTCACCAGCGGCGAGGCAAAGGCGAAGGCAGTCGGCGGCACGCTGGCCGGCGGGAAGGCGTGGTCACGCTTGTTGTCGGCGCCGCGGGTGACCTGCAGGTAGATCGACTGATCGTCCCAGGGGGCAGCCTCAATCAGTTTGGCGATCACCGCTTTCCAGTCGTCGGTTGCCAGCGGGTTGCTCAGCTGGATGCCGGCCAGCGTGGCCTGCAGGCGCGCCAGGTGTTCGTCGATGCGGAAAGCCCGGCGCGAATAGACCGGGATCACCTCGTATACGCCGTCGCCGTACAGGAAACCCCGGTCGAGCGGCGAGATGCCGGCGTCGGCCAGGGGCAGGAAATCTCCGTTGAGATAGACGGGGTCGGCAACGTATGGGGTCATGGGATCAGTTGAACCAGAGTTTGACGGCGTCGATGGCTCTGCCGAATATGCCGGCGACCGGGACATTTTCAAGGGCCTGGATCGGATATTCGCCGTAAGGCTTGCCTTCCAGGCTGACTTTCAGCGTGCCAACCGTCTGGCCGCGCTGGATCGGCGCCATCAACGGCTGTTGCGATACCAGTTCGACCTGCAGCGCCTTTGCCGTGCCCTTGGGAACAGCCAGGATGAAGTCGTTCGGGAAGCCGGCCTGGACCTTGTTCTGGCTGCCCTTCCAGACGCGCAGCGCGGAAATCCCCTGGTCCTTGCGGTAGAGGACGGCGGCGTCGTGCGACAGGAAGCCCCAGTTGAGCAGCTTCAGCGATTCGCTGCTGCGGGCGGCGTCCGAGGTGGTGCCAAGAACGACGGCGAGCAGGCGGCGCTGGTCGCGGATCGCCGAGGACACCAGGCAGTAGCCGGCGGCTTCGGTATGGCCGGTCTTCATGCCATCGACCGAGGGATCGTTCCACAGCAGGCGGTTGCGGTTCGGCTGGGTGATGTCGGCGTAGCGGAATTCCTTCATCGAGTAGTACTTGCGGTATTCCTCGGGGAATTCCTTGATCAGCGCAGTGGCCAGGATCGCCAGGTCGCGGGCGGTGGTGTAGTGCTCCGGGTCGGGCATGCCGGTCGAGTTGCGGAAATTGGTCTGCGTCATGCCCAGGCGGCGGGCCTCGCGGTTCATCATCTGGGCGAAGTTTTCCTCGCTGCCGGCAATCGCTTCGGCGAGGACGATGCAGGCGTCGTTACCAGACTGGACGATCATGCCCTTGATCAGGTCTTCGACGCTGACCCGGGTGTCGACCTTGACGAACATTTTCGAACCGCCCATGCGCCAGGCGCGTTCAGAGACCGGCAGCGGCTGGTCGAGCGTCAGGGTCCGCTGGCGGAGGGCAGAGAAAGTCAGATAGGCCGTCATCAGCTTGGTCAGCGATGCCGGTTCAAGGCGCTGTTCGGGCTGTTCGGCGGCCAGCACCTGGCCGGAGGAGATCTCGATCAGCAGCCAGGATTTGGCGGCCAGCACGGGCGGTACGGGGCGTTGCTGGGCGAGGGCGGAAAACGACAGGAACAGGGCAAACAGGAAGAGGGACGACTGGCGAACGGACATGGGCTGGGGATTCTGGGAAAGCTGGGGGACTGGCTATTATAAAGTCGTCGCTGTGCCGGCCTGTGCCGGAATGTTACAAAGCACCTCGATTGCCGGGTGGCGGATGCGGCGTTCGTTGGAGATGGCGTAGATGTGCTCGTTCACGCCTTCCATCTCGCCGATGGCGTGTGCATCGTATTCGCCGGACAGCTGCTCGGCCAGAATCAGCGGGGCCGGGAACAGGCCCAGTCCGCCGCGGCCGAAAGTGGTCAGCAGGGCGCTGTCCTCGAATTCGCCGACAACTTTTGGATGGACCCTGTATTCCTCCAGCCAGCGGTCGATCCGTCCGCGCAAGGCATTGTGCCGTGTGGGCAGGAGCATCGGCGCCTGCTCCAGGCAGGCCGGGAAATTGTCGCGATACTGTGCGGCCACGGCTGCCGAGGCGTAGATGCCGGTGGGAAACTCGCCCAGGCGCGTGCTGAAAACCTTGAGGTTGCCGCCCTGCGGTGCGGCGCGGTCGGTCAGGACGACGTCGAGGCGGTGCAGGGCGAGTTCGGCCAGCAGGTTCTCGAATTCGCCTTCGTCGCAGATCAGCCGGACATCGCCCGGCATCGCCGTGACCCGGCTGAGCAGCCGGTAGGCGAGCAGCTTGGGAATGCCGTCGGAAATGCCGACGCGCAGGCGCAGGGTGTTTTCCTCGCTGGCGTTCTGCATGGCTTCTTCGAGCTGTTCGCCAAGCTGGAAAATCTGGTCGGCGTAGCTGAGCGCCTTGCGGCCGGCGTCGCTCAGGACCAGGCCGCGTCCCTGGCTGTTGAACAGAGTCTTGCCCAGTTGCCGTTCAAGCAGGCCGAGCTGGCCGCTGATCGTCTGGATGGCAACGCCGAGGCGCTCGGCGGCACGCGTGATGCTGCCTTCCTTGGCGACGACCCAGAAATAGTGGAGATGTTTGTAATTGATCATGGTCTGTAGGAAAAATCGGAGGTTGGCTCAATTTTGCTCCGTTTTTTTCAGGAATCCAATTGGTGTACCATCGCACAGTTTTCATCACCTACGGAGTTCAACATGAAACGCGTCGTGCTTTTCCTGATGACCAACCTGGCGGTCATGCTCGTGCTCAGCGTGGTGACCAGCCTGCTTGGCGTCAATCGTTTCCTGACCCAGAACGGCCTCGATCTCGGCATGCTGCTGGCGTTCGCCGCAGTGATCGGTTTCGGCGGTTCCTTCATCTCGCTGCTGATGTCCAAGCCGATGGCCAAGTGGAGTACCGGCGCCCGGGTCATCACCAACCCGTCGTCGTCGACCGAAGTCTGGCTGATGGATACGGTCGCCCGCCTGGCCAAGCGCGCCAACCTGCCGATGCCGGAAGTCGCCATCTACGACGGCGAACCCAACGCCTTTGCCACCGGGGCCAGCAAGAACAGTTCGCTGGTCGCGGTATCCACCGGCCTGCTGCAAAGCATGACCAAGGAGGAAGTCGAGGCGGTCCTGGCGCACGAGGTGGCCCACGTCGCCAATGGCGACATGGTCACGCTGACGCTGATCCAGGGGGTGGTCAACACCTTCGTCATCTTCATCTCGCGGGTCATCGGCTACCTGGTCGATTCCTTCCTGCGCCGCAACGATTCCGAAAACAGCGGTCCGGGCATCGGCTACATGGTGACCAGCATCGTCTGCGAAATCGTCTTCGGCATCCTGGCCAGCATCATCGTTGCCTGGTTCTCGCGCCAGCGCGAGTTCCGCGCCGACGCGTCGGCCGCTGCGCTGATGGGGACGCCGGTGCCGATGCAGAACGCCTTGCGTCGCCTGGGTAACCTGCACACCGAAGGTCTGCCGCAGAACATGGCAGCTTCGGGTATTGCCGGTGGCAAGGGCGGTTTCGGCGCGCTGTTCGCCACGCATCCGCCGCTGGAAGACCGTATCGCGGCGCTGGCCGGTCGCTGAGCGACGGCGGCAACGGCAAGAAGGGAGGCTGCGGCCTCCCTTTTTCATGGGGTCAGTATTCGATGGCGCGCAGGGCAGATTCGATCAGCGCCAGTTGCTGGGCGATGTCATGCGCTGCCTGATCCTGGATGGTTTCGCTGGCGTCACTGAGCTGCAGGGCGAAGTTCTGTAGCTGGCGGGCCAGATGGTAGATGCCCCACATCTCGATCTGTTCGGCGTGCTGGATCAGTTCGCCGGCTTCGAGTTCGAGCGCGTAAACATCGATCGGCAGGACTTCGAGCGCCTCGTGCATGCGTTGCAGGCGTTCATCGCTGTCCTGGACGAACAATCGGTCGAGCACGTCCGAGCGTTCCCCGGGCTTGGTCGAGGGGCGCAGGGCGGTTTCCAGGCGGCCGGTGAAGTGGCGCAGGCGTTCACCGAAGTGCGGATTTTCCAGCCCACCTTCGTCGAGCAGCGCTTCGGTCGTCGCCGTCAGTGCGGCACTGAGGCGGTTGCCGGGCGGCTGGTGTTCGAGATGGTCGGCCACGCTGGCCAGGGTTTCGCCAAAGCGCAGGCAATCGGCTTCGCCGGTTTCGATGGCGATAGACAGCAGCGCGAAGACCCGGGGCCGGATGGTCTGCGGGTCGGTCCGGCCATGCTTGACCCAGTCATCGGCCAGTTCCTTGCAGGCGGCTTGCCAGCGTTTGTTGAGTTCCGGCGGATAGCGGACCGGTTGCGACTTGCCGACCCAGGGCAGGATGGCGGCCATGGCATCCATGGCCGGGGCGAGGGCGGTGCGGGTTTTCTCGAGATCGTCGTCGGGAATGTCGGTCATCGTCCTCGCTCCTGTCTGGTGAATTACCCCGCTAGTTTAGCGAAAGCGTCGACCACTTCGGGCGGTGCCTGTACCAGTTCGACGAGAACGCCTTCGCCGCCAATCGGAAATTCCTCGTTGCCCTTCGGGTGCAGGAAGCAGATGTCGAAACCGGCGGCGCCTTTACGGATGCCGCCCGGCGCGAAGCGCACGCCGTTGGCGGAGAGCCATTCGACAGCCTTGGGCAGATCGTCGATCCACAAGCCGACGTGGTTCAGCGGGGTGGTGTGGACGGCCGGCTTCTTCTCCGGGTCGATCGGCTGCATCAGGTCGACTTCGACCTTGAACGGGCCTTTGCCCATGGCGCAGATGTCCTCGTCGACATTCTCGCGCTCGGACTGGAATGTGCCGGTGACTTCGAGGCCGAGCTTGTCGACCCACAGGGTCTTGAGTTTTTCCTTGGACGGGCCGCCGATGGCGATTTGCTGGATGCCGAGCACCTTGAATGGACGAGTCATGCGTGTCTCCCTGACGGGTTATGGGTTGGGTAATCCATAATTATAGGGATTTCTTCCGGCAGGCAAAGACGATCAGCGCGATGCCGGCGACGATCATCGGCAGCGACAGCCACTGGCCCATGCTGACCAGGTAGGACTGGCCGAAAATGCCGTGGTCCGGTTCGCGGAAGAATTCGGTGATGAAGCGGAAGGCGCCGTAGCCGATCAGGAAGACGCCGGAAGCGAAACCGGTCGGGCGTGGTTTGGTGGTCAGCAGCCAGAGCAGGGCGAACAGCGCCAGGCCTTCGAGAGCCACGTGATAGAGCTGCGAGGGATGGCGTGGTTCGAAACTGCCGGACTGGGGAAAGATCATCGCCCAGGGCAGGCTGGCGTCGGTGATCCGGCCCCACAGTTCGCCGTTGATGAAATTCCCGACCCGGCCGGCCGCCAGCCCGAGCGGCACCAGCGGGGCGATGAAGTCGGTGACGGCCAGCCACGGCAGTCGGGTTTTCCTGGCCCACAGGCTCATGGCAACAAGAACGCCGAGAAAGCCGCCGTGAAAACTCATGCCACCCTTCCACACGGCGAGGATTTCCAGTGGGTTGGCAAGGTAGTGGGCTGGCTCGTAGAAGAAGACCTGGCCGAGGCGGCCGCCGACGATCACGCCGAGGACGCCGTAGAAGAGCAGATCATCGAGTTGTTCGGCATTCATCGGCGCCTGCCCCTGGCGGATGCGCCAGCGGCCAAGAGCAATGAACTGGAAGAAGGCGAGCAGGTACATCAGGCCGTACCAGTGGATGGCAACCGGGCCAATGGCCAGGGCAACGGGGTCGAACTGCGGGTGGGTCAGCATTGTCAGAGTGATTCGGCTAGAATTGGCCGATTATAGTTCGCGACCGTGACAACAGGATTCCGGCGCCAAATTCGACACGGAGAGTCTCATGCCCCAGTATCGTTCCCGTACCTCCACCCACGGCCGCAACATGGCCGGCGCGCGCGCCCTGTGGCGCGCCACCGGCATGAAGGATGGCGATTTCGGCAAGCCAATCATCGCCGTCGTCAATTCCTTTACCCAGTTCGTTCCGGGGCATGTGCACCTGAAGGATCTGGGCCAGCTGGTCGCCCGCGAAATCGAGGCGGCCGGCGGCATTGCCAAGGAATTCAACACCATTGCCATCGACGACGGCATCGCCATGGGCCACAGCGGCATGCTGTACTCGCTGCCGTCGCGTGACCTGATCGCCGATTCGGTCGAGTACATGGTCAATGCCCACTGTGCCGACGCCATGGTCTGCATTTCCAATTGCGACAAGATCACCCCGGGCATGCTGATGGCCGCCATGCGCCTGAACATCCCCGTGATCTTCGTTTCCGGCGGTCCGATGGAGGCCGGCAAGGTCAAGATTCAGGGCCAGGTGGTTCACCTTGATCTGGTCGACGCCATGGTCAAAGCTGCCGATGCTTCGGTGTCGCAGGCCGATGTCGATGAAATCGAGCGTTCCGCCTGTCCGACCTGTGGCTCGTGTTCCGGCATGTTCACCGCCAATTCGATGAATTGCCTGACCGAGGCGCTCGGCCTCAGTCTGCCCGGCAACGGCACCGTTGTTGCCACGCACGCCGATCGCAAGCAATTGTTCCTGCGCGCCGGTCGTCAGGTCGTGGAATTGTGCAAGCGCTACTACGAGCAGGAAGATGTCTCGGTCCTGCCGCGTTCGATCGCCACCAAGGCGGCTTTCGAGAACGCCATGACCCTGGATGTCGCCATGGGCGGTTCGACCAATACCGTGCTGCACATCCTGGCAGCCGCCCAGGAAGCCGGTGTGGATTTCACCATGGCCGACATCGATCGCATCTCGCGCTCCGTGCCCTGCCTGTGCAAGGTGGCGCCGATGACCGACAAGTATCACATCGAGGACGTGCATCGTGCCGGCGGTATCTTCGGCATCCTCGGCGAACTGGATCGGGCCGGCCTGCTCAATCGCGAGCAGCCGACCGTGCATGCCCGGACGCTGGGTGAAGCCATCGATCGCTGGGACGTCGTGCGCGAACACGATGTCGCCGTGCACGAATTCTTCAAGGCGGCGCCGGGTGGCGTGCCGACCCAGGTGGCGTTTTCGCAGGATCGTCGTTTCAACGAGCTCGATCTTGATCGCACCAAGGGCTGCATCCGCAACAAGGCCAATGCCTATTCCCAGGACGGCGGTCTCGCCGTGCTTTCCGGCAACATCGCGGTTGATGGTTGCATCGTCAAGACCGCCGGCGTCGATGAGTCGATCTGGAAGTTTTCCGGCCGGGCGCGCGTTTTCGAAAGCCAGGACGACGCGGTGGCGGGCATCCTCGATGGCAAGATCGTCGCCGGCGACGTCGTGGTCATTCGCTACGAAGGCCCAAAGGGCGGGCCGGGCATGCAGGAAATGCTCTATCCCACCTCCTATCTGAAGTCGATGGGGCTGGGCAAGGCGTGCGCGCTGCTGACCGATGGCCGTTTCTCCGGCGGTACTTCCGGCCTGTCGATCGGCCACGTCTCGCCGGAAGCGGCTGATGGCGGTGCCATTGCACTGGTCGAGGAGGGTGACCGGATCGAGATCGACATTCCGACGCGGCGCATCCAGTTGATGGTCAGTGATGAAGTGCTGGCCGCGCGCCGGGCGGCGATGGAAGCACGTGGTGCGGCTGCCTGGAAGCCGGTTGATCGTCAGCGGGTGGTCTCGGCTGCGTTGCAAGCCTATGCGCTGATGACCACGTCGGCCGACAAGGGCGCGGTCCGCGATTTGTCGCAGATTCAGCGGCGAAACTGAAAGGAAGTGTCAACTTTTCCCGGATTCTGACGTTAAACTTCGGGTCCGGGAGCGGTTGTGGCCTTCGGGCTGGCTGAAACCAATTGTTGCATTTGATTGTTTGCAGTGGGTAATGAAGGGCTATATCATCCGTTCATGATTTACTGCCATTGAACCATCAAGGCACTAGACATCGTTTAACTTACTAAAAAACGGAGCGACAAAATGAAAGCTGCTTACATTGCCATCATGGCTGCCGCCGGCATCGTCATGACCGGTCAGGCCCAGGCCGACGAAGCCCTGGCCAAGGCCAAGAACTGCATGACCTGCCACGCGCTGGACAAGAAGCTGGTTGGCCCGTCGTACCATGACGTCGCCGCCAAGTACAAGGGCGACAAGGGTGCTGCTGCCATGCTGGCCGGCAAGATCAAGACCGGTGGCAAGGGCACCTGGGGCGCCATTCCGATGCCGCCGAACAAGGTCACCGACGAAGAGGCTGCCAAGCTGGCCGCCTGGGTCCTGACCACCAAGTAATTCTTGGGTCGTTCATGAAAAGCCGGGTCAGCCCGGCTTTTTTATTGTGAAATTGTTGTTCAGCCTGTTGACAGGCTTCCCGAGGGTCCGGATAATCCCGGCTTCTCCCGGAGGGGTACCCAAGCGGTCAACGGGAACAGACTGTAAATCTGTCGGCTCTGCCTTCGAAGGTTCGAATCCTTCCCCCTCCACCAGAAGATTGTGCTGTAGCGGTTTGTGCTGCGGGTAGGGGTTAAGCGGGTGTAGCTCAATGGTAGAGCTGAAGCCTTCCAAGCTTAAGACGAGGGTTCGATTCCCTTCACCCGCTCCACGACGCGGTACGGCTGGAGTTTTAAGGTAGGCCCATGTGGCTCAGTGGTAGAGCACTCCCTTGGTAAGGGAGAGGTCGGCAGTTCGATCCTGCCCATGGGCACCACCGATTAGCTTTGATTCTGGATTGTTTGCTAATTTAATTATTGAGGAACTGGAATGGCTAAGGAAAAATTCGAGCGT